>NZ_JAHBAW010000001.1:357500-2522500 GCF_018390395.1 Pseudomonas sp. RC4D1 | reverse complement strand
GTTAGAGCGCACCCCTGATAAGGGTGAGGTCGGCAGTTCGAATCTGCCCAGACCCACCAATTTTGTTATGGGGCCATAGCTCAGCTGGGAGAGCGCCTGCCTTGCACGCAGGAGGTCAGCGGTTCGATCCCGCTTGGCTCCACCATAAACTGCTTCTGAAAGCTTAGAAATGAGCATTCTGCTTGAATGTTGATTTCTAGTCTTTTGATTAGATCGTTCTTTAAAAATTTGGGTATGTGATAGAAAGATAGACTGAACGTTACTTTCACTGGTAACGGATCAGGCTAAGGTAAAATTTGTGAGTTAAATTGCAAATTTTCGGCGAATGTCGTCTTCATAGTATAACCAGATTGCTTGGGGTTATATGGTCAAGTGAAGAAGCGCATACGGTGGATGCCTTGGCAGTCAGAGGCGATGAAAGACGTGGTAGCCTGCGATAAGCTTCGGGGAGTCGGCAAACAGACTTTGATCCGGAGATCTCTGAATGGGGGAACCCAGCCATCATAAGATGGTTATCTTGTACTGAATACATAGGTGCAAGAGGCGAACCAGGGGAACTGAAACATCTAAGTACCCTGAGGAAAAGAAATCAACCGAGATTCCCTTAGTAGTGGCGAGCGAACGGGGACTAGCCCTTAAGTGGCTTTGAGATTAGCGGAACGCTCTGGAAAGTGCGGCCATAGTGGGTGATAGCCCTGTACGCGAAAATCTCTTAATCATGAAATCGAGTAGGACGGGGCACGAGAAACCTTGTCTGAATATGGGGGGACCATCCTCCAAGGCTAAATACTACTGACTGACCGATAGTGAACTAGTACCGTGAGGGAAAGGCGAAAAGAACCCCGGAGAGGGGAGTGAAATAGATCCTGAAACCGTATGCGTACAAGCAGTGGGAGCAGACTTTGTTCTGTGACTGCGTACCTTTTGTATAATGGGTCAGCGACTTATTTTCAGTGGCGAGCTTAACCGAATAGGGGAGGCGTAGCGAAAGCGAGTCTTAATAGGGCGTCTAGTCGCTGGGAATAGACCCGAAACCGGGCGATCTATCCATGGGCAGGTTGAAGGTTAGGTAACACTGACTGGAGGACCGAACCGACTACCGTTGAAAAGTTAGCGGATGACCTGTGGATCGGAGTGAAAGGCTAATCAAGCTCGGAGATAGCTGGTTCTCCTCGAAAGCTATTTAGGTAGCGCCTCATGTATCACTGTAGGGGGTAGAGCACTGTTTCGGCTAGGGGGTCATCCCGACTTACCAAACCGATGCAAACTCCGAATACCTACAAGTGCCGAGCATGGGAGACACACGGCGGGTGCTAACGTCCGTCGTGAAAAGGGAAACAACCCAGACCGTCAGCTAAGGTCCCAAAGTTATGGTTAAGTGGGAAACGATGTGGGAAGGCTTAGACAGCTAGGAGGTTGGCTTAGAAGCAGCCACCCTTTAAAGAAAGCGTAATAGCTCACTAGTCGAGTCGGCCTGCGCGGAAGATGTAACGGGGCTCAAACCATACACCGAAGCTACGGGTATCACGTAAGTGATGCGGTAGAGGAGCGTTCTGTAAGCCTGTGAAGGTGAGTTGAGAAGCTTGCTGGAGGTATCAGAAGTGCGAATGCTGACATGAGTAACGACAATGGGTGTGAAAAACACCCACGCCGAAAGACCAAGGTTTCCTGCGCAACGTTAATCGACGCAGGGTTAGTCGGTCCCTAAGGCGAGGCTGAAAAGCGTAGTCGATGGAAAACAGGTTAATATTCCTGTACTTCTAGTTATTGCGATGGAGGGACGGAGAAGGCTAGGCCAGCTTGGCGTTGGTTGTCCAAGTTTAAGGTGGTAGGCTGGAATCTTAGGTAAATCCGGGGTTCTAAGGCCGAGAGCTGATGACGAGTTACCTTTTAGGTGACGAAGTGGTTGATGCCATGCTTCCAAGAAAAGCTTCTAAGCTTCAGATAACTAGGAACCGTACCCCAAACCGACACAGGTGGTTGGGTAGAGAATACCAAGGCGCTTGAGAGAACTCGGGTGAAGGAACTAGGCAAAATGGCACCGTAACTTCGGGAGAAGGTGCGCCGGTGAGGGTGAAGGACTTGCTCCGTAAGCTCATGCCGGTCGAAGATACCAGGCCGCTGCGACTGTTTATTAAAAACACAGCACTCTGCAAACACGAAAGTGGACGTATAGGGTGTGACGCCTGCCCGGTGCCGGAAGGTTAATTGATGGGGTTAGCTAACGCGAAGCTCTTGATCGAAGCCCCGGTAAACGGCGGCCGTAACTATAACGGTCCTAAGGTAGCGAAATTCCTTGTCGGGTAAGTTCCGACCTGCACGAATGGCGTAACGATGGCGGCGCTGTCTCCACCCGAGACTCAGTGAAATTGAAATCGCTGTGAAGATGCAGTGTATCCGCGGCTAGACGGAAAGACCCCGTGAACCTTTACTATAGCTTTGCACTGGACTTTGAATTTGCTTGTGTAGGATAGGTGGGAGGCTTTGAAGCGTGAACGCCAGTTTGCGTGGAGCCATCCTTGAAATACCACCCTGGCAACTTTGAGGTTCTAACTCAGGTCCGTTATCCGGATCGAGGACAGTGTATGGTGGGTAGTTTGACTGGGGCGGTCTCCTCCTAAAGAGTAACGGAGGAGTACGAAGGTGCGCTCAGACCGGTCGGAAATCGGTCGTAGAGTATAAAGGCAAAAGCGCGCTTGACTGCGAGACAGACACGTCGAGCAGGTACGAAAGTAGGTCTTAGTGATCCGGTGGTTCTGTATGGAAGGGCCATCGCTCAACGGATAAAAGGTACTCCGGGGATAACAGGCTGATACCGCCCAAGAGTTCATATCGACGGCGGTGTTTGGCACCTCGATGTCGGCTCATCACATCCTGGGGCTGAAGCCGGTCCCAAGGGTATGGCTGTTCGCCATTTAAAGTGGTACGCGAGCTGGGTTTAGAACGTCGTGAGACAGTTCGGTCCCTATCTGCCGTGGACGTTTGAGATTTGAGAGGGGCTGCTCCTAGTACGAGAGGACCGGAGTGGACGAACCTCTGGTGTTCCGGTTGTCACGCCAGTGGCATTGCCGGGTAGCTATGTTCGGAAAAGATAACCGCTGAAAGCATCTAAGCGGGAAACTTGCCTCAAGATGAGATCTCACTGGGATCTTGAATCCCCTAAAGGGCCGTCGAAGACTACGACGTTGATAGGTTGGGTGTGTAAGCGCTGTGAGGCGTTGAGCTAACCAATACTAATTGCCCGTGAGGCTTGACCATATAACACCCAAGCAATTTGCGAACTCGAAAGAGACCAGATTGCGGTGTGTGAAGACGAAACAAACCGAAAGTTTGCACAACACACAAATCTATTACATACCCATTCGCTGGCACGTTGCATCAGCAACGGACTGGCTACCGAATTTCTTGACGACCATAGAGCGTTGGAACCACCTGATCCCATCCCGAACTCAGAAGTGAAACGATGCATCGCCGATGGTAGTGTGGGGTTTCCCCATGTGAGAGTAGGTCATCGTCAAGATTAAATTCCGAAACCCCAATTGCGAAAGCAATTGGGGTTTTGTTTTTGCGTGGAGAAAAATTGCTCTTATTCGCAAACAAAATTGCACAGTTATTTTCGAATTGGAACACTAGAATAGCCGCTACTTTTTCCAATTCCAGAGCCCTCTATGCCAGATCCGGTTGACGCCCCCGGGTTGTCAGAACTACCACTGGACGACCTGGTTGCCTGCCATGAGTGCGACTTGCTGATGCGCAAGCCAACGCTCGCCCTTGGCGAGAAAGCCCAGTGCCCGCGTTGTGGCTATGAGCTGTATGCCCATCGGCACAATGTGGTCGAACGCAGCCTGGCTCTGGTAATCGCCGCCTTATTGCTCTACGTGCCGGCGAACTTTCTACCCATCATGCAGCTCAATCTATTGGGACAGTCTTCCGAAGATACGGTCTGGAGTGGGGTACAAGGCCTGTTCGATACCGGCATGGAAGGCGTAGCGCTGGTGGTATTCCTGTGCAGCATGGGCATTCCATTGCTCAAGTTGATTTGCCAACTTCTGGTGCTTCTAAGTATCCGCTGGAACATCGGCCGTAGTTACGGTTTGCTGCTCTATCGCATTTATCACCATTTGCGCGATTGGGGCATGCTCGAGGTCTACTTGATGGGCGTACTGGTGGCCATCGTCAAGTTGGCCGACATGGCCTCCATCACCGTAGGCCTGGGGCTGGTGTGTTTCATCAGTCTGTTGTTGGTGCAGGTCTGGCTGGAAGTGGTGATGTCGCCTCATCAGGTCTGGCAGGCGCTATCGGGAGAAGACATACATGCGGGCCATTGATGCAGGCATTCTGATTTGCACTGAATGCCATGAATTGAACCGGCAGGAGGCTGACAGCGACGGGCAGACCTGCACTCGTTGCGGAGCTTCGGTATACCCACGGCGCCCCAACAGCATCCTGCGTACCTGGGCCCTGCTGCTTACCGCCGCCATTCTCTATATACCCGCCAATGTCCTGCCGATCATGACCGTCAGCTCGCTGGGCCAGGGCGACCCGAGCACCATCATGTCCGGGGTGATCCAGCTGGTGCAGCATGGAATGTTCCCCATCGCCGCCGTGGTGTTTGTCGCCAGTATTCTGGTGCCTACCTTCAAACTGGTGGGCATTGCCCTGTTGCTGTTCTCGGTGCAGCGTCACCAGCCACTGTCAGCGCGGCAACGGATTATCATGTACCGCTTTATCGAGTTCATCGGTCGTTGGTCGATGCTGGATATTTTCGTCATCGCCATTCTGGTGGCGGTGGTCAACTTTGGCCGGCTGGCCAGTATCGAGGCCAATCTCGGTGCGGTCGCCTTTGCCAGCGTGGTGATCCTGACCATGCTGGCCGCAGTAACTTTTGATCCCCGACTGATCTGGGATAACACGGAGTCGGACGACGACCATGAGTGATTTGCCTACCGCCAAAACCCGCCCGGCCTCCAACTGGTCGGCCATCTGGGTGCTGCCCCTGATTGCCTTGATCATCGGTGGCTGGCTGGGTTGGCGTGCCTACAGCCAGACCGGTATCGAGATCCAGTTGCGCTTTGAAAGCGGCGAAGGAATACAGGCCAACAAGACCGAAGTGGTCTACAAAGGCATGCCTGTGGGTAAGGTCAAGACTCTGGCTCTGGACGATGAGGGCAACTCCAAGGGGGTGATTGCCACGGTCGAAATGAACAAGGATGTCGAACAGTACCTGAAGACCAACACCCGCTTCTGGCTGGTCAAGCCCAGTGTCAGCCTGGCCGGGATCACCGGTCTGGAAACCCTGGTCTCAGGCAATTACATCGCGGTCAATCCCGGAGAAGGAGAGCCCACGCGCAAGTTCAAGGCCCTGGCTGAAGAGCCGCCGTTATCGGATGCCAAGCCTGGTCTGCACCTGACCATCAAGGCCGAACGCCTGGGGTCGTTGAGCCGCGGCAGTCCGGTCTTCTACAAACAAATCCAGGTCGGACAGATCAAGAGCTTCCTGCTTTCCGAGGATCAGAACACAGTCGAGCTCAAGGTCTACATCGAACCGACCTACGCCAATCTGGTGCGCAAACACACGCGTTTCTGGAACGCCAGCGGCATCAGCATCGACGCCAATCTGTCCGGGGTAAAGGTGCGCAGTGAGTCCCTGTCCAGCATAGTGGCCGGCGGTATCGCGTTCGCCACTCCGGAAAATCGCAGGGACAGCCCGCCCACCGACCCGAGCCTGCCGTTCCGCCTATACGAAGATTTCGATGCCGCCCAGGCGGGCATCCGGGTCAAGGTCAAACTCACCGATTTCGAAGGCCTGCAGGCAGGGCGCACGCCTGTGATGTACAAAGGCATCCAGGTGGGCAGCCTGAAAGCACTGAAGGTCGACTCCGACCTGACTAGTGCCACCGCCGAGCTGACCCTCGATCCACTGGCCGAGGACTATCTGGTCCAGGGCACTCAGTTCTGGACCGTCAAACCCTCGATCTCCCTGGCGGGTATCACGGGGCTCGAGGCCTTGGTGAAAGGCAACTACATCGCCATTCGCCCCGGTGACAAGGGCGCCGCCCCCCAGCGCGAGTTCGAGGCGCGGGCCAAGGCCCCGCCCCTGGACCTGCGGGCACCCGGCCTGCACATGGTGCTGTTTACCGACAATCTCGGCTCCCTGGAGGTGGGCAGCCCGATTCTCTACAAACAGGTCAAGGTCGGTTCGGTGCAGAGCTACCAGTTCTCCCACACCCGCAAGCAAGTGGTGATCGGTGTTCATATCGAGAAAGAATACGAGGGACTGGTCAACGGCTCGACGCGCTTCTGGAACGTCAGTGGCATAACCCTTACGGGCGGTCTCACTGGCGGTATCCAGATCAAGAGTGAGTCGCTACAAAGCCTGATGGCCGGTGGTATCGCCTTCGAGACGCCGCTGCCCAACGTGCCACTGAAAAAACGCATTCCGCGTTTCCGTCTGTTCGCCAATCAGGAAGAGGCGGCGCAGCGTGGCACCCTGATCAACATCAAGGTTGATCGCGCCGACGGGCTGCGCGCCGGAACGCCGGTGCGCTTCAAGGGCCTGGATGTGGGCAAACTGGAAGAAGTGACCCTCAGCGCCGACCTGCAATCGGTGATGCTCAAGGCGCGGATCACCGAAGTGCCGGAACGTATTGCTCGGGTCGGCAGCCAGTTCTGGGTGGTCAAGCCGGAACTGGGGCTGATGAAGACCTCGAACCTGGAAACCCTGGTGACCGGTCAATACATCGAAGTTCAGCCCGCGGCGAAGAACCAGGGCGTGCAAACCAGCTTTGTCGCCTTGCCGCAGCCACCGGAAGCCAGCTCCCAGGAAGCGGGTCTGAGCCTGGTGCTGAGTGCTGCTCGCCGTGGTTCGCTGAAGGTGGGTGTCCCAGTGACTTACCGGGAAGTGACCGTGGGCAAGGTCACCGGCTACGAACTGGGACAGACCGCCGACCGGGTACTGATCCATATCCTCATCGAACCCAAGTACGCGCCGTTGATTCGTGGTGGCACGCGCTTCTGGAACAGCAGCGGATTTGGTGTGGACTTTGGCCTGTTCAAGGGCGCCACAGTGCGCACCGAATCCCTGGAAACCCTGATCCAGGGCGGCATTGCCTTCGCCACCCCGGATGGCGAACGCATGGGCAACCCGGCCCGTCCCCAGCAGACCTTCCCGCTGTTCGACAAGTTCGAGGATGAATGGCTGACCTGGGCTCCCAAGATCCCCCTGGGTAAGTAACCCTGTTGTAGGAGCCGGCTTGCCGGCGAAGAGGCCCTCAAGTCCTGCGTTCTTCTAGAGGACGCCTTCGCTGGCAAGCCAGCTCCTACAAAAGCTATCCAATAAAAAGGCCGCGCTCCCAAGAGCGCGGCCTTTTTCGTTGCAGCGTTACGAAATCAGACTTCGTCCAGTTCCGCTTCTGCTTCGGGTTCCACGTTCAGCGTCGCCTTGACCTGATCGTGACGACGGATGAACTTCCAGTCCGCCTCGTCGATGTAGATGCCGTTCGGTCCGCTGCCGCCTTCCAGGTCGATGGCGACCTGGGCCGACACCTGCGGCTTCACACTGGCCAGGATCGGCACGAAGCCCAGCTGCAGGCTGGTTTCCAGCAGCGCCGCCTGGTTGCGTTCGTCGATGTCCGCTGCCTCGTCGAGGTAATAGGGCAGACGAATGCGTCCGGCCTGGTCGCGGTCCATCAAGTGCAGCAACAGGTACATGTTGGTCAGCGCCTTGATGGTCATGGTGGTGCCGTTGGACGCCGCGCCATCGATGTCGGTGTGGATCACCGGCTGGCCGTTGACCTTGGTGATCTCGAACGCAAGCTCGAACAAGTCCTTCAGGCCCAACTGGTTGTGGTTGGCTGCTACCAACCGCGCCAGGTACTCCTTGGCCTCTTCGTTCTTGTTGTCCTGCTCGGCGCTCTGGCTCAGGTCGAACACCGACAGGGTCTCGCCTTCCTCGTACTGGCCGGCGCTGTGGATGATCTGGTCGATGTGCTTGAGGGCTTCCTTGTTCGGCGCCAGGACGATGCGGAAGCTCTGCAGGTTGGACACCTGGCGTTTGTTGATCTCGCGGTTGAACAGCGCCAGCTGGTGTTCCAGGCTGTCGTAGTCACTGCGGATATTGCGCAGGGTCCGGGCGATATCGGTCACCGCGGCGCGGCGTGCCTTGCCCAGGGTCAAGGCTTCGTCAGTGCGGTGCGCATAGGCGTTGATCAGCAACTGCAGGCGGCGCTCGACGTCATCCTCGCTGTCGAACTTGGCCACGCCCTTGAGGCGTACCTGGGCATACAGCGCCTCGATCTGCCCGTCGACCCGTTGCAGGCCCTGCCAGCTGTCCTGGTAGTCATTGAGCAGTGGCAGCAGGTTGTCCATGGAGTCGTCCACCGGGTCCATGAACGGCGTGCCGAACGGCAGGTCTGCCGGCAGCAACTGACGGCGACGCAGGGCGTCATCCAGAGTGCGCTGCTTGGCTTCCATGTCGGCGATCTGCCGGCCCACCAGTTGCAACTTGGCCGACAGTTGCTGGACGCGTTCGGTGAAGGCATCACTGGAACGCTTGAGTTCGTCCTGGGCCGCTTCCATCTGCGCCAGCTGCTCCAGCTTCTCGCCTTCCTCGGCGCTCAGGGTCTGGGCACGGCGGAAGTCTTCCAGGGCCTTCTGCGCATCCAGTACCTGCTGGTACAGGACTTCGGTCTGGGTCTTGCTCGCGGCGCGGTCGGCAGCCACGGCAGCCTGGGTCTTGAGCTGCTTGAGTTCTTTTTCCAGACGCTCTTTCTGATCCCGCAGGGCGGCGCGGTCGGCCAGGGCCTGCAGGGCTGGCGGCTCGATGTGGGAGATGTCGATGGTCAACCCTGGCACTTCGAAACGCTCGCCCTTGAAGCCATCGAGGATCAGCTCCACCGACTTCACCCACTCGCCGTTGTCGTCCAGGGCGATGCCGTGCTCGCCCAGGGGCAGGCTGAACAGCGCGCTGTTGAACAGGCGCATCAGGCGCTCCACGTCCTGCTGGGAGAACTCCTCGCGCAGGCGGGCATAGCTGTTGTTGTCAGCGTGATCGAGTTGCTGCTTGACCGACTTCAGGCGCTTTTCCAGATCCCGCAGGCGTTCTTCCAAATCTTCAGCCGAGAACTGCCGGGACTGGGCCAGGGCGCCGGCCAGTTCATCGTGGGCATCCTTGGCTGCCAGCAGTTGCTGTTCCAGGACCTTGACGTCATCCACCAGGGCGAAGCGGTGCTTGAGCACCGACAGCTCGCCGAGCCAACGCTGGGTGCCGGTGATTTCCCGTTCCAGGCGCATCATTTCCTGGGTGCTGCTGCGTTGGTCGTTTTGCAGCGCGTCCTGCTCATTACGGTAGTGCTCGGCCTGGATGGTCAGCTCTTCCTTGCGCGCGCCGGCGTAGTCCGACCACGTACCCAGCAGCGAATCCAGCAGGGGCGACAGGCGATGCAGCTTGCCCCGCAGAATGTCCCGCTGCTTCACGCCGTTGGCCAGGGCTTCCACCAGAGGGCCCGCGGCCACCAGGGAGTTGTAGTCCTGCTCCATGCGCCGCACATCGCGGAAGGCTTCGTCGCAGGCGGCGATGTAGTCGACGCTGCCGGAGCGCAGGCTGTGCTCGAAGGCATCGAGGAACAGCTGCTTGAGCTTGGCTGCGGTGATCTCGCGCATGTGCAGCAGGTTGATGAACAGCGCGCGGAAGGTCTTCAGGCTCTGCTCGCTGGTCGAGCGCAGCGGGATCAGGGTCAGGTCCAGTGGAATTGAGGTGTGGCCGCCTACCAGCAGGCGCCGCAGTTCATCCGGCTTGAGTTCATAGGCCTTCAGGCCCTGGCGTTCCAGGTTGGTGAACAACTCTTTCTGCCGCAGGCAGGTGTCGTCCTTCTGGTAATGCGCCAGGTCCAGCTGGCCGGCGTAGGCGAAGAACTGGTGGCCGAAACCGCCGCCCGGGCCGCGCCCGACCACGCCAATCACATGAGGGCCGTGGGGCAGCGAGACTTCCACCAGGATGTAACTGGTGTCCGAGGCGAAGTAGAAGCGCCGGGATTGTTCCAGGCTGTACTTGCCGAAGCTCATGTCCGACATACGCGCCAGGATCGGGAATTGCAGGGCGTTGATCGACGCCGATTTGCCCAGGTTGTTGGCCCCGTAGACCGACAGCGGCTCTTCCAGGGGGAACAGGCCCAAGCTGTAGCCGGCGGTGTTCAGTAGGGCAAAGCGGCGGATGCCGTAGCGTTCCTTGCTCATGCGTCGAGCTCCTGTTCTTCGGCGATGGCCCGGGCCAGCGCGTCTTCTTCACTTTCTTCGGACTCGTCGAATTCGCTCAGGTCCAGCGGGTCATCGGTCTGCAGCAGTTTCTCGTCGCTGTCGTTGTCCACCAGCACCGGGGTCGGCAACGGCAGCACGCTGTGCAGGCTGGCGGCCAGGTCGCGGTCCTGCTGCACCGACAGGCAAACGTCGAGGAAGCGGTGCATTGGCGGCAGGAAGCGGTAGATCCCCGGTTCCTCGGCGGCAAAACCCAGCTGGGTCATGCGGCGCATGATTTTCTCTTCCAGCTCTTCCTGGGTCTGTACTTCGGCCTGGATGAACAGGTCGCGGTATTTCTCCAGCAAGGACGGCAGTTCGTCACGGCCGAGGCTGCCGCCATCGAGCACGGCAATCGGGTCGCGGCCCTGGTCGGCCAGATGCTCCACCAGGATGAAAGTGAACAGCGCCAGGCGCTGGGCGGTCTTGTTCACCTGGGCGGCGGCGTTGTCGGGGACAAAGTAGTAGAAGCCGCGGGTGTCGCACACCAGTTCGAAGCCCAGGGCCTTGAACAGCGTGCGGTACTGGTCCTGGAAGTTCGACAATTGCGCGTACAGCTCCGGGTCGCGGCGGCTGACGTGGTAACCCTTGAACAGCTCGCGGAAGATCGGCGCCAGCTGGGACAGTTCGGAAAGATCAAGATGCATGGGCGTTGCTCGCAGAATGCTCGGCGGTGTCATCGCGGGCCGAGAGCAGGGCGAAGGAGCGCAGGCTGACCTGGTGCTCCTGGGTGTGGTAGTCGCGGCGTTCTAGGCGCTCGCGCTTGAAGCGTTTTTCCCGGGACAGGCGGGAGAACCAGTACAGCAATTCGTCGGTGGCGCCATCCGGCTCCTGGTCCAGCAGCCAGCTCATCAGGTCCGGCATCGGCAGGGCGTCTTCGCAGCGCTCGAGCATTTCCCGAACCGTGCGCGGCGCCTTGGGGGCCAGGCCCTTGTGGGTCTTGTGGGCCTTGGGGAAACGCGCCGGCTTGGGCTCGAAGCGGGCCAGGGCGTAGACATAGGCTTCCACCTGGCCGGAGCTGCCGAGGAAGGTGCTCTGCGGACGGGTGAACATCGGCATCGCCGCCTGGGGCACCGCGTCGATGCCCTTGCGGCGGATGGCCGCCAGGGCCAGGGCGGCGCCGCGGGTCACGGCGTTGTGGCGGCGGGCTTCCTCACGCAACGGCAGCAGCAGCTCCCGGGCGTGACGCAGGGTCAACTGGGCGCTGGTCTGCATTTCCAGGATGCGCGCGTGGGTGCGCAACAGCATGTCGTCGTCCACCAGATGGCCCAGGCGCTGTTGCTCGGTGAGCAGGCGCAGCAGGACGTTCTCCACCTTGCGCACGCCCTGTTCGAAGGCGCCGTCGGCGTTCACCAACTGAATCATCGGCTCGACGTATTCGTCCCAGGTGGCCAGCACCTCAGCGTAGCGCTGGCGCAGGGGAATCTGCCGGTCGCTGGTCTTGGCCCGCTCGGCCACGGCCACCAGGGCCTGTTCGTCGTTGGCGAGCTTCTTCAGGACATCGCGCACGCGCATGTCCAGCAGCCGCAACTGGCGCGCCAGGTCGTTGCCGTCGCGCACATCGAAGGCGTCCTGGATGTAACCGGCCAGGCGCTCCAGGTGACGCAGGTAGGCTTCGATCTCCAGGCACAGGCCCAGGCGGTGTTCACGGCGCAGGTAGGCGAGGAAGTCGTGGATCTGCGCATTGAGCTCGAAACGGTTCGGGCTTTTCGCCACCGGGACCAGGATGTCCAGGCGTATCCATACGTCCAGCAGGTGGGTGATGTCCTGGGGCGTACTGTCCAGTTGTTGGGCAGACAGCTGTGAACGCAGTTCGGCAAGACTCAGGGTGCCTTGGTCGAAGTGCTCGCACAGCGGCTCCAGAAGTGCCCAGTGTTCGGCGAGGGCGCGCAAGACGCGCTTGGGTTCGATCATCGGAATGGCCGGCTGGTTGGCAATGAAAAGCGGCGATTGTACTGCATCAGGGGGCCGACGATTCACCCCCAGGTCCAGGTATGAGACGGACTGTCGCTTTTGCGCGCAATCAACAGCAGGCGATCTTTGGCGAAGGACGGTAGAATCCCCCACCTCAGTTATCCACAAGTGGCCGACCTTTGCTTATCGAGTCCCGTCGTCGCGCTTATCTGTCCGCCATGCAGGTGGTCAGTTGGCTGCCGCGCAGCGAATTGCCCTTTGCCGCCCCTTCGCGTCCTGAATTGCTGGCCTTGCCGGAACCTGAGGTGCAGGCGCCGCCTGCCCCTGTGGTCGAGGCCAAGGCCCCGGCGGCGGCTGCAAGGACCGTCGAGCGGCCGAAGATCGAGGTGCCGCGTCCTTCCACCACGCCTGCAAAGTCAGCCAGCAAGCCAGTGGCCGAGGGCGAAGAAGCCCCGGCTCCGGTGGTCAAGGCGCCGGTGGTTCCTCCGCCGCGCTTTGCCCTGCAGCTGTTGCGGGCCGGCCGTTGCCTGCTGCTGGTGGAGTTACCCACAGGCGAAGCCTTCCAGAGCCGCGACCCGGCCTACTTGCTGCTCAAGGACATGCTGCGCGCCGCCGGCCTGCCGGACAGCCCGCAGATCCTCGCCGAGCCGGTGCGCTGGCCGATGCTGACCCGGGGCAACCTCGACCAAGGGCCGGAAGCCGCCCGGGACTTCGTCCAGGCCTTTGTCGGCGTGCGAATCGAAGAAGAGCCCTGCGTCTGCCTGTGGCTGATCGGTCTGCCGGCCGTACGTTTCGCCGGGGAAGCCAACGCTGAATCCTACAACCGTGAACTGCAGGTCGAAGGCCTGGGTTCGGCCTGGGCCTTGCCCGGCCTGGAACTATTAATGGAAGAGCCACAGCGTAAGGCTGATGTCTGGCAAGCCATGCGTCGATTGATGACGCGCTGGAAAAGCACTGATGAGCACAATGACCAATGAGTGACGCGTTGACCTTCCGCCTGGCTACCGAGGCGGACCTGGATGCCATCCTGAAAATCGAATATGCCGCGTTCAGCCACCCCTGGACCCGGGGCATTTTCATGGATGCCTTCAAGTCCTACGAAGTCTGGCTGATGTTCGAAGGCAGTCAGCAGGTGGGCCACGGGGTGATCCAGGTGATCATTGACGAGGCGCATTTGCTGAATATCACCGTCAAGCCGGAAAGCCAGGGCCGCGGCCTGGGCCTGCGGCTGCTGGAAGAACTGATGAAGCGCGCCTACCAAAAGGACGCGCGCGAATGCTTCCTCGAAGTGCGTTCCAGCAACCAGACCGCTTATCGGCTTTACGAGCGTTATGGCTTCAATGAAGTCGGGCGCCGCCGCGACTATTACCCGGCGGTGGGTGGTCGCGAAGACGCCCTGGTGATGGCCTGCACCCTGGTCGACTGAGCCTTCAACCAGCACGCAGGCAGCTGTAGGAGCTGGCTTGCCAGCGAAGACGCCATTCGCGGCGATGTATGGCTTGAGGGCCTCTTCGCCGGCAAGCCGGTTCCTACGGGAGAGGGCGTCATTAAATGTGGCGCCGAGCTCAGGGTTTGCCGTCCAGCGGGTCGCGACGTGCCAGTTCGGCTTCATCCAGACCACTGCCACCCCCAATGTCCGTGGCATCGACAATACTCAGATCCCAGTCCGCCGGTTTATCGGTGCCGATTTCCCGGGCAGAACGGGCCCCATCCTCGCGGATCAGGGTTTCCGGGCTCAGGTCGTCGTCGCTGGAGCCGTCGCTGGTGAGGCCGGTGCTGCTTAGGGCGCCGGGTTCGTCGTCATCGAAATGCAGTTCCTCCATGGACCCCATGCGATCCTGATCATCGTCGATCGGCTCGGGCTGGGGCGCGTTGAAGGGGCGTCGTGATTCGGTCATGGCGATTGCTCATACTTTTAGGGGCTTGCAGGGTGGACCCACAGCCCCGGTGAAGATTCCCCGGCAGGGATAACCGGTATCTGCCGTTATTGGCGTGACCTCGACAGGCACTCGTCTGTCAAAGCTGCGCATCATTCTTGAGGCTTCACAGCATGAACGAACTACAAGATCTGATTGATAACAACGCGCGTTGGGCCGAAGCGATCAAGCAGGAAGATCCGGAATTCTTCTCCAAGCTGGCCCGCCAGCAGACTCCGGAGTACCTGTGGATCGGCTGCTCGGACGCCCGGGTGCCAGCCAACGAGATCGTCGGCATGTTGCCGGGCGACCTGTTTGTGCACCGTAACGTGGCCAACGTCGTGCTGCACACCGACCTCAATTGCCTGTCGGTGATCCAGTACGCGGTGGATGTACTCAAGGTCAAACACATCCTGGTCACCGGCCACTATGGTTGCGGCGGCGTGCGCGCCTCGATGCAGGATCGCCAGTTTGGCCTGATCGATGGCTGGCTGCGTTCGATCCGTGACCTGTACTACGAGCACCGCGAGGCGCTGGCACAACTGGCCACGGAAGAAGAACAAGTCGACCGCCTGTGCGAACTGAACGTGATCCAGCAAGTGGCCAACGTCGGCCATACCAGCATCGTGCAGAACGCTTGGCATCGCGGGCAGAGCCTGTCGATCCACGGTTGCATCTACGGGATCAAGGACGGTCGCTGGAAGAGCCTGGACACGACCATCAGCGGTTTCGAACAACTGCCACCGCAATATCGCCTGCGTCCCCTCGGCGCCGTCTGAATGCGGGCTGGGGGGGGCGGGGGGGGGGGGGCGGCCCCCGCGGGGCGGGGGACGGGGGGGGCGCCCGGGGGGTGGGGGGGCCGGGGGGCGGGCGCACCTGCAAGGCCGAAGATGGGCTCAGAGACGCCGCTGGCGCTTGAGCTGGGGAATGGTGGTGGCGGGAATCTCCAGGCGCTGCAACTGGTACTGGGTATGGGCCGCCAGGGCCGCCAGGGTCGGCTGGCTGAACAGCAGCCGGGCATCGGCATGCAGGCCCTCCTGGCGCATGCGCGCCACCAGGCTGACCGCCAGCAGGGAGTGCCCGCCCAGTTCGAAGAAATGGTCATGGCGCCCCACCCGCTCGACCTGCAGCACCTCGGCCCAGAGCCGCGCCAGGGTCGTTTCCAGCTCGCCCTGGGGCGCCTCGAACTCGCGGCTCAGCACCGCGTCCACCCCGGGTTCCGGCAATGCCTTGCGGTCCAGCTTGCCGTTGGCGCTCAGGGGCAGCGATGCCAGCCGCACATAGGCGGCCGGCACCATGTACTCCGGCAACTGCTCCAGGACATGGGCCCGCAGTGCCTCGATACCCGGCGGCGCCTGATCCGGGTGCAGGCTGAAATAGGCCACCAGGCGCTCATCGCGCATCAGCACCGCCACCTCGCGCAGGGCCGGGTGTTGCGCCAGCCGTGCCTCGATCTCCCCCAGTTCCAGGCGCAGCCCGCGCAGCTTGACCTGGAAGTCGTTACGACCGAGGAACTCCAGGTCGCCGTCGGCGTTGTAGCGCACCAGATCGCCGCTGCGGTACAGGCGGTCACCGGCCACGAAGGGGCTGTCGATAAAGCGCTCGGCCTGCAACTGCGGCAAGCCCAGGTAGCCCCGGGCCACGCCGACGCCGCCAATATGCAACTGGCCACTGACCCCCAGGGGCACCGGCTGGTCATGGGCATCGAGCACATACAGCCGGGTATTGGTAATGGCCCGGCCGATGGGCAACTGCACCGGCGGTACAGGGGCCCCGGGTTCCAGGGTCCAGGCACTGCTGTCCACCGTGGCCTCGGTGGGACCGTAGACGTTGTGCAACCGGGCCTTGGGCAGGCGCCGCTGGAACAGCCGGGCGATGGCCTCGGTAAGCTCGCCACCACCGCAGAAGACGTCGGTCAGGCTGTGGCACTGTCCGCTCTCCTCCAGTTGCAGGAACTGCAGGAGCATCGCCGGCACGAACTTGATCATGGTCACCTGCTGCGCTTGCACCAGCTGCGCCAGGTAGCCCGGATCACGCTGGCCGTCGGGCCGCGCCAGGAGCAGGCGCATGCCGCTGACCAGGGGCCAGAACAGCTCCCACACCGAGCCGTCGAAACTGAACGGGGCCTTTTGCAGCAAGGTGCCGCCCGGGCATGCCCCACACAGTCGCGAACTCCAGTGCATCAGGTTGCCCAGGCCACGGTGTTCCACCATCACCCCCTTGGGGTTGCCGGTGGAGCCCGAGGTGTAGATCACATAGGCCAGGTGCCTGACCCCGAGCCCCGGCACCACAGGGTCATCCTGGCCCGGGTGCTGCCAGTGGTCGCGGTCGAAATCGATCAGCGGCACGGCCTGGGCCTGCAGCAGCGCCCGGGTGGGCTGGTGCACCAGCACGGCCAGTGGCTGGCTGTCATTGATCAGGAAGCTCAACCGCTCCGGCGGGTACTCCGGGTCCAGGGGCACATAGGCGCCACCGGCCTTGAGGATGCCCAGCAGGCCGATGAGCATTTCCAGGCCGCGCTCCACGCACAGCCCGACCCGCACGTCCGGCCCCACCCCTTGCTCGCGCAAGTGATGGGCCAGCTGATTGGCCCGCTGGTTGAGCTGGGCGTAGCTCAGGCATTGCTCGCCGGCCTGCAGGGCAATCGCCTGGGGCGTGCGGCGGACCTGGGCTTCGAACAGCCCGTGCAGGGTCAGCTCGCTGGGGTAGTCGGACGCGGTGGCGTTGAACGCCAGCATCTGCTGCCGATACTCCGCCGCCGGCAGGACGGACAGGCTCTGCAGCAAGGTCTGCGGTGCCTGTTCCAAGGCCTGGACCAGCCCCTCCAGGGCGCAGCTCAGGTAGTCCAGCAGGCGCTGCGCGCCGATCCGCCGGGGCGCCCGGGCTCCCAGGCGAAAGCCCGGTTCCAGGTCGTCCACCGCCAGCATCAAGGGGTAGCTGAGCACTTCTTCGCTGCTCAGCCATTGCGCCCCTGGCACCCCCTGCAACAGGGCCTGGGCGTCGGCGGCGACGTTGTGCCGGTAGTTGAGCAAGGCATTGAACAGCGGCGTCGGCGCCGCCACGCCGCTGCAACGCTGAGCCAGGGACAGGGGCCCCTGCTCATGGGCCAGCAGCGCGCTGAGGCGTTCCTGGGTCTGGCGCAACCCGGCCGCCACCGTCAGCCCCGCCAGTTCCAGACGCAGCGGCAAGGTGTTGATGAACATGCCCAGGGCCCGGTCCGCTCCCGCACCGGCCTGCAAGCGACCCAGCAGCACCGTGCCGAACAGCAGGTCCTCGCGGCCGCTGGAGCGTCCCAGCACCAGGCCCCAGGCCAGGTGGAACAGGCTGGCGGCACTGACCCCGAACTGCCGCACCTGATGACGCAGGCGCAGGCTCAAGTCGTGATCCAGCAGAGCACTGGCATGCTGCTGATCCACCGGCTCGCCCGCACGCTCCTGCCACTCGAAGGCCAGGGTCGGCTGGTCCACCGAGGCCAGGTATTCACGGAAGAACGCAGCATGGGAGGCCTGCCCCAACCGCGTGCGGGCCACGTAGTCACGGTAGGCAAAGGCTGGCGCCAGTGGCTGTTGCCGGCCGTTCATGTGGGCGGCGATTTCCGCCATCAGCAAGGCCGTGGACGTGGCATCGTTGACCAGATGATGAAAGCGCAGCAGCGCGAGCCAGCGCTGGTTCGGCCGGTCCTCGGCCCAGGCCAGGGCCAGCAGCGGTGCCTGGCGGATATCCAGCGGGTTGTGCCGCGGGTGGTAATGCTCGCGCAACTGCTCCGCCAGCGAGCCGCCCTCGGCCGTCGGCTGCCACTGCTCCACCGGCAACCGGGCCTGGCGCCAGACCACCTGCAGCGGCTGCTCTGTCGCCTCCCAGACCAGGCTGGTGCGCAGAATGTCATGGCGCTCGATCACCGCCTGCAAGGCCTGGGCGAAGGCGTCCAGGTCCTCGCGACGGGAAAAGGCCAGCAGCGCGTGCTGCTGGTACGGGTCATGCGCGGCAAAGGTCATGTGGTGGTAGAGCAAGCCCTCCTGCAGCGGCGCCAGGGGATAGATGTCCTGCACGTTGCTCACGCCGCCGGGAACCGTGGCCAGTACCCGGTCGATGCTCTCCTGGTCCAGGTCCACCAGGGTCAGCATCTGCGGGGTGATGTGCCGGCAATCGGCAGGTATGCCATTGGCCGGGATTTCCACGTCCTGCCGGCCCTCCACCGCCGCCGCCAGGCTGGCCAGGGTCGGCTGGCCGAACAGCACCCGCACATCGGCATGCAGCCCCTGCTCCTGCATGCGCTGGATCAGTTCCAGGGCCAGCAACGAATGGCCGCCCAGTTCAAAGAAATGGTCGTGGCGGCCCACCTGTTGCACCTGCAGCACCTGGGCCCAGAGCTGGGCCAGGGTGGTTTCCAGTGGGCCCTGGGGGGCCTGGTACTCGCGGCTGACCAGGGCCTCGGGCCCGGGGGCGGGCAAGGCCTGGCGGTCCAGCTTGCCGTTGGCGGTGAGGGGCAATGCCTCGAGCCGTACATAGGCCACGGGCACCAGGGCGTCGGGCAACTGCCGGCGCAGGAAGTCCCGCAGATCACTGATCGGCACGGCCTCGCGGGCGGTGAACCAGGCCACCAACTGGCCGTCCCGGGCCTGGACCAGCACCTCCTGCAGCGCGGGATGGGCGCCCAGGCGGGTTTCGATTTCTCCCAGCTCGACGCGCTGGCCACGGATCTTCACCTGATCGTCATTGCGCCCCAGGTACTCCAGGCGGCCGTCCTCCAGCCAGCGAGCCAGATCGCCGGTGCGGTACATGCGCGCACCGGGCCGGTCGCTAAAGGGATCGTCGAGGAAACGCTCGGCCGTCAGCTCGTCACGATTGAGGTAGCCCCGGGCCACCCCGTGGCCACCGATATAGAGTTCGCCGGCAATGCCAATGGGCAGCGGGCGTTGTCGCTCATCCAGCAGATAGACCTGGGTATTGGCGATGGGCCGGCCGATATGCAGCGGCTGCCCGGCCTCGATGCTCCCGGAGGTGGCCACCACCGTGGCTTCGGTGGGGCCGTAGTTGTTGATCAGGGCAAAGCGCTGTGCCTCGGGTAACTGGCGCAGGCGATCGCCACCGATCAACAGGGTGCGCAGGGTCGGATGACCGAGCCGCTGGCTCAAGGCGTACTCGGCCACCGGCGTGGGCAGGAAGCTCACCTGCAGCGGCTGGGCCCGCCACCAGGCGAGCAACCCATTGAGGTCTTCGGGGCCGTCACTGGCCGGGGCCAGGTGCAGGGTCGCCCCGGCGCACAGGGCCGGCCAGACTTCCCAGGCCATGGCATCGAAACCGAAGCCGGCCAGGCAGGAGGTGTGGCTGCCGGCCTGCAGCTCGAAGGCCCGGCAATGCCAGTCCACCAGGGCGGACAGGCTCTGGTGCTCCACCATCACGCCCTTGGGCAAACCGCTGGAGCCGGAGGTGTAGATCACGTAGGCCAGGTGCTGCGCCGTCAGCCCGGGCACCTGAGGACCGGGCGCCGAGCCTGACTGCCACTGCTGATCGTCCAGCTCGATCAGCGGCACCGCGAGGCTCGGCAGGCGCTCGCGCAAACCGGCCTGGGTCAGCAGCGCCACCGGCCCGCAGTCCTCCAGCAGGTAGGCCAGTCGCTCAGGGGGATACGCCGGGTCCAGCGGCACGTAACAAGCGCCGGCCTTGAGGATCGCCAGCAGGCCGACCAGGGTCTCCAGGCTGCGCCGGGCCAGGATCGCCACCCGCTGATCGGGACCGACCCCAAGCCCTTGCAGGTGCAGGGCCAGGGCATTGGCCCGGCGGTTGAGCTGGTCGTAGCTCAGCTGCTGGCCCTGGGCAACCAGGGCCACGGCGCCCGGAGTGCGCTGGGCCCAGGCCTCGACCCGCTTGTGGATGCGCTGCTCGGCAGCCAGCGGCTGGCGGGTGGCGTTCCACCCTTGCAAACGCGCGCCCTGCTCTGCGCTCAGCAGCGAAAACTGCTGCACCGGCAAGGCCACGTTTGCCAACCCCTGCTCCAGCACATGGATCAGGCAAGCGGCCAGGGCCTCGATCTCATGGGGCTGGAAATACCCCGTGTCGTAGACGTAATGCATCCAGGCGTTGTCGTCGAAACGGTTGCTGCGCAGGTGAATGGCCAGGGGCGTCGGCTCGTGGCGATTGGAGACTTTCACCGACGAGGCCACGGCATCGCCGTAGCGGTATTGCAGGTCCTCCAGTTCATAGGACAGGGTCAGTTCGAACAATTGCCCGCGGTCTTCACGCAGCAGGCCGAGGGCGCGATTGAGCTCGCTCAGGGGAAAGCGCTGATGGCGATAATCCTGCTTGAGCACGTCCCGCACCGCCGCCACCAGTGCCTCGAAACTCAGCTCGCGGCCGAAGTCCATGTGCACCGCACTGACCTGGGTGAAACAGCCCAGGGTCACCTTGAAGGCGGCGTTGGGCCGGTTCAGCACCGGCATGCCCAGGACCCACTGGTCGCGCTGGCCGGTGCGGGCGAAATACACATGCAAGGCCGCCAGCAGCACGTGGAAGGCCGAAGCCCCGATGCTTGTGCCCAGGGCTTTCATCCGCTCATGCAGGGCCGCGGGAAAGGCCTGCACCAGGGTCGCCCCGGGCGTCCCGGCTTCCTGGCCCGGACGATGGCGCGGGCGCAGCAGCGGCTCCGGCAGGCTCTGGTACTTGGCCAGCCAGTAGTCGCGGTCCCGGGCATAACGGCTGGACTGCTGGTAGCGCGCGTCGTCCTCGATGAAATCGACAAAGGACGGTGCGCCAGGGCCGGGTTGTTCGCCCCGCGCCAAAGCGCTGTAGAGGCTACCCAAGGACTGGGACAACTGGGCAAAGCCCCAACCGTCGAGGATCAGGTGATGGGCCTCGGCTTGCATCAGGTGATGCTCGGGGCTCAGGCGAAACAGCGAGAAACGGCACAGGCGTTCGCCACTGAGTTTGAACGGCTGCTGCATCTGCCAGTGAATCCGCGCCAGGGCAGTGGCCAGCGGGTCGGCCTCGGCGGACAGGTCGTGAAATACCAACTGCACCGGCCAGTCGCGGTCGAAGTACTGCAACGGCAAGCCGTCGCTGCTGCCCTCCAGGGACAGCACCGTGCGCAGCACATCATGCTTGCGCACCAGCGCCTCCACCGTGCGCTGCATCAGCTCGGGCTGGAACGGTCCCTTGAGGTCGGCATAGCCGCCGATGTTGTACAGCGGCGAGTCACCGCGGCTCAGTTGATCGAGCCAGATATCCCGTTGCCCGGTGGTCAGCGGCAAGCCTTGGGCCTGCTCCGCCCCGGCGCTCATGCCATCACCGGCGCTGAACGTCCAGCAGGCAGCGCACCGTGGATGACAAGGGTGATTGGCGCGACCAGATCGGCCACGGCAAAGGCAGAAAAACGCATCATAAGATCCTTCTCATGTGATGGGCCCGGGCACCAGCGTCCGCGGATTTAAGCATCGGCCCCACACCCTGTATGTCACCCGAAACCCGGACATTCCTGGGCCCTGTCGGAGCAGGCTCAAGGCCTTGAGAACGGCTCTGGCAGGCCGCCAGGCAAGCCCCCGGGCAGGCACCATCAACGCCGGGACGCTGCTGCGGATCGGCTGAAATAGCTGTAGGACATTGACCACCCGTACATGAGGCTCCTGGCCTCGCCTGCCTTGCCGCCAAGGCCTGATGAGCCTGTGCCGGCAGCGCCTTGCACAACCGCGAGGACGAACGCCAGCGGGGATTGCGCGCCTGTTGCCGGCCCACGGGGACAGCCCGGCAGCGCTCTGATGCGGCCTGCGTGTCCCGGTTTACCCCTACAGACGCGAAGTAAATTCTTAGGCTTAAATCAGATTTTTCCGACCAAATCAGGTACATGAACACTGTGCTGCGGGCCACCGTGGCGACCGCGTTTCGATCAGCGATTTGTCTCGATCAAGGATGATAAGGATATGGGTCTGACCAGCAGTATCGCCAACATGGAAACTCCACCCTTCTACTTCGAACTGGGGCAGTTGATCTCCAGTACCGGCCATTGCGGATTCGCCAGGGACATGCTGCAACTGGTGGACAAGCTGGTGCCGGTCAGCCAACTGCTGCTCAGTGAGTGGACCCTCGACGAACGCCAGGCCAGCTCCCTGGCAATCACCTTGCTGGGGCGGGCCGGGCTGCAGGAGGACCTGCCTCTGCCGGAGCCCCCGCGACGCCATGATCCGCTGCTGCACAAGATGCTGGAAATGGACGACTCGCTGCTGATTCAGATGAATGCCCAGGCCCAGGGCGGAACATCACGCCACACCCCGCACCAATGCCATCTGGTCTCGCGCAAAGCCAACCGCCGCTGTGTCATCGCCCTCTACCGCGAACCCTCCCAGGGCGGTTTTTCCCTGGCCGAACTGTCCTTTCTCAAGAGCCTGTCGGCGACCCTGCTGCCGCTGTTGGAGCGCCATGCCCAACTGCACCGGCAACAGGCCCTGAAGAACCTGCGCAGCTGGAGCAGCCGCCCCCTGGATGCGCGTCAGCAGACGCCCCTGCAACGGGAGTTCGACGAGCGCCTGTCCCTGGGGGACATCAGCCTTTCGGCACGGGAAAAAGAAGTCTGCCTGGGGCTGTTGACCGGAGGCACGGTGCCGGAAATGGCCCAGCGCCTGAGCGTCAAGAACAGCTCCATCGAAACCTACCTCAAGCGTGCCGCCGCCAAGCTCGGGGTCAGTGGCCGCCACGGCCTGGCCAAGTGGATGGTCGGCGCCTGAGGCGCGCTTGCTGCGCCCCTGTCGTCCACCTTCAGGATGTCCTTGTCACGAGGCTGATATGCGTACCTCCCCTTCGATCCTGGCGGCCCTGGCCCTGGCCCTCGGCGGCTGCTCGCTGATCCCGGACTACCAACGCCCAGCGCCGCCGGTTGCTGCCCATTACCCTCAAGGCCTGGCCTACGCCTCGGCCGCCGGCACCGCGGGAGCCGACTGGTCCGGCCTGTTCCAGGACCCCTTGCTGCAACAGTTGATCCACAGTGCCCTGGACAACAACCGCGACCTGCGGGTGGCGGCGCTGAACGTCGCGGCTTATCAGGCCCAGTACCGCATCCAGCGCGCCGACCTGCTGCCGGCGGTGTCGGCCAATGTCAACGGCAAGCGCCAGCGGCTGCCCGAGCAGATGACCGGTGGCAAGGCGCTGATCAATTCCAGCTATGGGGCGAACCTGGGCATCAGCGCCTACGAGCTGGATTTCTTCGGCCGCATCCGCAGCCTCAGCCAACAGGCGTTGATGACCTACCTGTCCAGCGAGCAAGCCCGGCGCAGCGCGCAGTTGAGCCTGGTGGCCAATGTCGCCAGTGCCTACCTGACCTGGTGCGCCGACCAGGAACTGCTGGAGCTGACCCGCAAGACCCTGGCCGCGGATGAGCAGAGCCTGCGTTTGACCGCCCGCAACGGCCATGCCGGGAAGATCTCGGCCCTGGACGTGGCCCAGGCCCGCACCCGCGTCGACAGCGCCCGGGCCAACCTGGCCCGCTACCAGCGCCAGGTGGCCCAGGACCTGAACAACCTGACCCTGTTGGTGGGGGCGCCCCTCCCCGCCGACCTGCCCCAGCGCAGGCTGGCCGAAGGCATGTTGGCCCAGGTGCCCGCGGGCCTGCCTTCGAGCCTGTTGCAGCGACGCCCGGACATTCTCCAGGCCGAGTACCAACTGCAGGCCGCCAACGCCAACATCGGCGCGGCCCGAGCGGCGTTCTTCCCCAGCGTCAGCCTGACTGCCAATGCCGGCAGCTCCAGCAAGGAGCTTTCCGGGCTGTTCAAGGGAGGGGCTGGCGGCTGGACCTTTCAACCGCAGATCAACCTGCCGATCTTCAATGCCGGCAGCCTGCGCGCCAGCCTGGACTACGCCCGGCTGCAGAAGGACATCAGCGTCGCCCAGTATGAAAAGGCGATTCAGACCGCCTTCCAGGAAGTAGCCGACGGCCTGGCCGCTCGCCAGACCTATCAGCAGCAATTGATGGCCCAGGGCAATCTGGTGCAGGCCAGCCAGGACTACTACAACCTGGCCGAGCATCGCTATCGCATCGGCGTGGACAGCAACCTGGTGTTCCTCGATGCCCAACGCTCGCTGTTCAGCGCCCAGCAGGGCCTGATCAACGACCACCTGGCGCAGCTGCTGGCCGAGGTCGACCTGTACCGGGCCCTGGGGGGCGCCTGGAGCGCAGCACCGAGCCTGGCCGGCACCCAGGCACAACCCTGACGCGGTCCTCGGCTTGAGGTCCGAATTGAGATTCTAGGTTGGAGGGGGAAGTAGCGGCTAGCGGGGGATGTTGAACGCATCGAACCTGAAGTGCCGACCCGGCCAACCAAGGGCAGTAGGCAGAACACGGACCGGGCAGGCAGGTATTGCGATGTTGCAGCCCGCCCTGACCAGAAACCACCACTGGGCATGGAGCCTGTGGTGGCTGGCCGGGCGAACGGGGCAATTCTAAGCAGCGGTCCTGGCAACGTATGTAAGAAAATTCTTATTCCTGCATATCCTCAGTCGCGCAATCGACGGGGATAAAACCAGAATCTTCCAAGAATGCTCGGGACCGCCGCTGTCGCCCGCGGTCAACGGGTGCCCGGCACCAGATCAAGGATCTCCTCGATGCCCAGGCAACGGGGTTCCACCTCCAGGGTCCGGCCATGTTCGAGAATGCCCACCGCCACATCACGCATGGCCATGTAGGCACTGCGCAGCATGTGGTTGGCGTAGATCACCGCGTTGAAGCCGGCTCCTTCCAGCTCGTCGAAACTCAAGTGGGCATAACTGGTGGGTACGCAGATCAGCGGCACCCGCGGGCATTGGCGACGGAACTGCCGGGCGAATTCGAGAATCTCCAGGCCGTCCTTTTTCCGACTGTGGATCATGATCCCGTCGGCGCCGGCGGCGACATAGGCCAGGCAGCGCTCGATGGCGTCGTCCATGCCCTTGTCGAGGATCAGGCTTTCACAGCGCGCGATGATCAGCAGTTCTGCATGGCTGCGGCTGGCGCAGCCCACGCGGATCTTCTCGCAGAATTCCTCGATGCTGTCCTGGACCTGGCTCACGGCGGTACCGAACAGGGAGTTCTTCTTCAGCCCGCACTTGTCCTCGATGACCACCGCCGAGACCCCGGCCCGGTCCAGCATCTTCACGTGGATGGCGAAGTGCTCGGCCTTGCCCCCGGTGTCGCCGTCGAAAATCATCGGCAGCGAACAGACATCGAAGATCTCGCGAATGCCGTGCAGGCGGTTGCTGGGCGAGAGGATCTCGATGTCCGGTAGGCCCTTGTGGGTCGAGTCGGTCAGGGAACTGGACCAGATGGCGTCGTAACTCAGGCTGGGCCCGGGCCCGCGCTCCAGCCTGGATTGTTCGGCCAGCAGCGCCGAGATCGGGCTGTGGGCTTCAAGGACCCGCAGACAGCGCTTGCGGCGCAGCAACTGGCTGAGGTGGGTTCGGCGAATATCAGCGTCCTGCATGGGATTCACGCGCCTCTTGTGAGTAGGAACAGCGGGTTGGCTGCGGCGGCCAGGGCTCAGGGATGGGTCATGTCCAGGGCCACCACATAGCGGTCGAAATCCGCGGCCGAAACGTAGCCAAGCTGTTGCGCCACCTCCCGCAGGGACTTGCCCTCCTGGTGGGCGGTCTTGGCGATGATGGCCGCCTTGTCGTAGCCGATGTGCCGGTTGAGGGCGGTCACCAGCATCAGGTTCTTCTCGATGTTGGCCTCGATCCGCGCTCGGTTGGGCTCGATGCCCACTGCGCAATGGTCGTTGAAGGCGCGGCAGGATTCGGCCAGCAAGGTGATGCTTTCCAGCACGTTGTGCACCATCACCGGCTTGTAGACGTTGAGCTGGAAATTGCCCTGGCTGCCGGCGAAGGCCACGCTGGCGTCGTTGCCGAAGACCTGGGCACAGACCATGGTCAGCGCCTCGCACTGGGTCGGGTTGACCTTGCCCGGCATGATCGAAGAGCCCGGCTCGTTCTCGGGAATGTCGATCTCGCCGATGCCGCAGCGCGGGCCGCTGGCCAGCCAGCGCACGTCGTTGGCGATCTTCATCAGGGCCATGGCCAGAGTACGGATCGCCGCCGAGGTGTTGATCAGCGCGTCATGGGCCGACAGGGCGAAGAACTTGTTGGCGCAGGACTTGAAGGGGTAGCCGGTGAGCTCAGCGATGATTCGCGCGCACTCGTCGCCGAACTGCGGGTGGGAGTTGAGCCCGGTGCCCACCGCCGTGCCGCCGATGGCCAGGTCGTAGAGGCCGCCGAGGTTGAGTTCGATGGCCCCCAGGGCGTAGTCGATCTGTTCGACCCAGCCGCCGATTTCCTGGCCGAGGGTGATCGGGGTGGCGTCCTGCAGGTGGGTCCGGCCGACCTTGACCACGTCGCGATACTGCTGGGATTTTTCGAACAGGGTGTCTCGCAGAGTCGCCACCCCGGGCAGCAGGGTCTCGAAGATTTCCGTCACCACCACCATGTACATGGCCGTGGGAAAGGTGTCGTTGGACGACTGCCCACGGTTGACGTGGTCGTTGGGGTGGATGGGCTTCTTGCTGCCCAGCTCGCCGCCGAGCATCTCGATGGCCCGGTTGGCGATCACTTCGTTGGCGTTCATGTTGGACTGGGTGCCGGAGCCAGTCTGGAACACCACCAGCGGGAAGTGATCATCCAACTGCCCGCTGATGACTTCGTCCGCCGCCTTGACGATGGGCAGCGCGATGGCTTCAGGCAGTTCGCCAAGCTTGAGGTTGGCCAGGGCCGCGGCCTTTTTCAGGATGCCCATGGCACGGATCATCGGTGCGCCCCACTGGAAGCGCGAACGGCCGATGGGGAAGTTGAGGATCGAGCGCTCGGTCTGAGCCCCCCAGTACCTGTTGGACGGTACGGAAATGGAACCCATCGAGTCGGATTCAAGACGCATGTTCATGGTTCTCCAGTCTTTGCTATGCAGCACAGTCAGTCATGGGAGGCCGGGCCGTCGCCGCGCCCGGCACGGTTTGCAGGGGCCCTACGCCTTGAGCACGGAGGCCATTTTTTCCAGGTGCGCGCAGGCCCGCACCACGTACTCGTCGGAGAGCGCGGCGATGCGCCGGTAGTCGATCTGCTGGCCGGTGGCCTGGGTGTAGAGCTTCAGGGCGTCGGTGGCGTGGCGGAAATGCCGAGCCTCGACGGCGCCGCAATGGACGCTGAGGAAGCCGGCGATGCGGTTGGCCTCCCCCGCCGGATAACCGCAGGACTCGCGCAGCCAGTTCTTCCACAGCGGCGTCATCAGGTTGTATTCGCCGGTGTTGAACAGCTCGGTCAGGGCCATCATCTCCAGGGCTTCCACCAGGTTCGGCGCCAGGGGGCGTTTCTCCCCGACCCAGGTGGAGAACTCCTTGGTGATGGGGTTCAGGTACTTGTCCTGCAGGCGCCAGTTGTCGGAGCCGCAGATGGCCGAGGCCATGCGGTGGTACAGCTTGGAATGGTGGGGATGGCCGTGCATTTCGCCGAGGCCGACATCTTCGACGATGATCTCGCCGCAATGCCGGGCGGCCTCCAGCAGCTTGAGTTTGTTGTCGTCGCCGGGCAGGTCCGCGGACTCCTGCAACAGCCGCACGATGATGCTGGACACGGCGTGAGCCGCGCCATCAGGGCTGCGCCAGCCGCAGAAAAAGGTGCACAGCGAATCCTCGGACCAGCGGCTGGATGTCATGCGCTGATAGGTCTGGCAGTAGCCGTCCAGCTTGTCGGGATGGTTTTCAAAGCCGGTCAGCAGGGCCTCCACCAGATTCCGGTCTTCGACATCCACCAGGGCCTGGTGCACGTAGCCGATGAACGCTTTGCGGGAACTCTCCATGTTTCTCTCCTGTATTTATTGTTCACTTCACGGACAGCAAGACGAGCGACGCCACCCGGGCCACCACAGGGGCGCGGGAACAGCGGTGATGACGGTGCAACGGCGGGCGACTTGAAGCGCCGTCAGTCCATGACGATGGCCGACATGAACTGGTTGAAACGGCCCAGCCCCTCGATCAACTCCTGGTACTCGACGGCGTAGGAAATCCGGATGCAATGCGGGTCGCCACACCCCGAGCCCGGGACCACGGCGATATGCGCCTCGGTCAGCAGCAGGTCGGCCAGGTGCTCGACATCCCGCACCTGCTCGCCGCGGTAGTAGCCCCCCAGGCGGGAGGAGACATCCAGGTAGAGATAGAAGGCCCCTTCCGGTGGTGCGTAACTGATGCCTTCCAGGCGATCCAGGTAGGTGCGGGCAGCGTGCAGCTGCCGTTGCAGGAACGGATTGACCTGGTCGGCGAACTGCGATGAATCGGCGTTCAGGGTGTTGAGCGCGGCGTATTGGGACAGGCTGCTGGGGTTGGAGGTGGTGTGGCCCTGGAGGTTGTGCATGGCCGCGATCACCGGCGCCGGGGCGCAGGCGTAGCCGATCCGCCAGCCGGTCACTGCCTGGCTCTTGGAAAAGGAGTCGATCAGCACGGTTTGCGGTTTCAGCGCCGGGAACAGCGAAAGGATGTTGTGATGCTCATGGGGCTCGCGCACCAGGCCGCGATAGCACTCGTCGAACATCACCCAGAGCCCCTGGTTGAAGGCCAACTGAGCGATCGCCAGCAGTTGCTGGCGTTGATAGACGGTGCCCGTGGGGTTGTTGGGGGTGTTGATGACGATCATCCGGGTGCGCTCGCTCAGCGCGCCCTGCACCGCCTCAAGGGTCAGCCGGTAGTCGTCGCCCCGGGTCTCGACCAACACGGGCGTGGCGCCCGCCAGGCGGATCTGGGTGGGAAAGGTTTCCCAGTACGGGGTCGGCACGATCACCTCGTCACCGGGGTTGAGCAGCACCATGCAGGCGTTGTACAGGGCCTGCTTGGCCCCGGCGGTCACCGCCACTTCATTGGCCGCAAAAGTCACGCCGGTGCGCTGGCTGACCTGCTGGGCGAGCTTTTCCCGCAGGGCCGGCAGGCCAATGGGCGGGGTGTAGCGGTTGCGCGCGTTTTCGATGGCTTCAATGGCTCCGGTGCGCATGTCCTGGCAGGCGTCGAAGGACAATTCACCGGCGGCGAAGTTGATCACCTTGACCCCGCTTTCCTTCAGGGCGTTGGCTTTGCTGCGCATGCTGGACGTACCGGGGGCACTGAGGCCCAGGGCACGCTTGGACAAGGAAAATCGGCTTGCAGTGGCTTCGCTGTTATTCATGTTCTTACCTGCGAAAACGATCTGGAAACAAGGCGCCCCGAATTCGGGAAACACCCTGCGCAGCCAACCTGGATGGGGGCTCCAGCCAAGTCTTCTTACATTCTGATGACAGTCAGAATGTCCGGCCAATACCGTTTGCGTCGTGATTGATACTGCAAAAGTAAGAAATATCTGATGGCCGCGAGGCCCCTGCCGCGAGCCCGGGCGCAGAACGCATCAGGCCCGGGCAGAACAGCCCCGGGCCTGATGATTCAAGGGTCGACAGCAAGCATCAGCCAGGGCTGGACAATGCCCGAGCATCGGCGTCCAGGCCGCGCTGCACGTACCAGGACAGCGGCAGCGTCAGCAGCAGCGTGGCGGCCAGGGCCATCACCGCCAGGGGTATCCCGGTAACGTCCCCCAGGCTGCCGAACAGCACCGGGGCCAGCGCCCCGCCACCGATGGTGCCGGTATAGAACAACGAGAACGCATGCTCGCGTTTGCCGGCCCCCGCCAGGTCCGGCACCGCGCCGTACAGCACCGAGGAGGTGCCGTTCAGCGCCAGGCCCAGCAGGGGCAACATCAGCATCAGGCCGTTGTAGGGCAGAAATACCGCCAGCACGATCAGGCTGGCGGTGGTGAATTCGGTGATCCACACCGTCTTCATCATGCCGATGCGCGCCCCCAGGTAACCGCACAGCAACTTGCCGAAGGCGCCGCCGACAAACAACAGGGTCAGGGCCAGGCCGATGCCCGCGGTGCCGGCGCCCTTGGCCTTGAGCAAAAACGGCAGGAAGGTCAAAAAGCCCATGCGCACCGCACTGTCCAGGGTGCCGGTAAGGATCAACGCACGCATTCCGCTGGCCGAGCCTTGGCCCTTGACCGCCTTGGGCGCCTTCTCGCTCATGGCCGCGGTGACGGCCCGGGAGGGAATCAGCCACCACAGCAACAGCGCGGCGGCCAGCCCCAGGAGGCCGATCAGGGTGACACTGGCGCGCCAGCTGATCACCGTCAGCAACAGGCCCACCAGGCCGGGGATCAGGGTCTTGCCGATGTCCCCGGCAAAGTTGTACTGGGACAGGGCCTCCTTGACCCCGCCTCCGGCTTCATGGGTGTCGGTGATCAAGGAAGACGCCAGCGGATGCTGGGTACTGGCCCCCAGGCCGCCCAGCAGCAGGGCCAGGAGCAACACGCTCAAGCCCCCGGCCTGCCCCGCCAGCAGGTAGGCCAGCCCGGCCAGCGCCGTGCCGCCCACCAGCAGGCGCTCGCGGCCCCAGCGCTTGGCGGCACGGCTGGCCAACAGTTGGAACCCGGCCATCATCCCGGAATAGGCCCCGCGCAACAGGCCGATCTGGGCATAGCTCAGGGCGAACTGCGCCTGCCAGATCGGCAGCAGCACGTAGATCACATCGGTGAGACCGTCGTGTACCGCATGAGCACTGCAACCGGCCACCAGGGAGCGGCGGCGTACCGAAGTGTCGGTGGCCGGCATGGCCTCCAGGGAGGCGCTGTGTTTCAGGTCATTCATCTTGGGGGCGGGCTGCGAGGTCGAAGGGATAGGAATCAGTCACAGGATAGGCAAGCCTGGGCCAGCCACAAGCCCCGTCGCCAGGGCCGGGCCGCACGCCATCAGCGCAACAGTTGGGTGCAGTCGCGCATCACCCGGGCCTTGCGCTGCAGGTATTCGCAGAAGATTTCCCGCGCCACGTTGGGGTCGACACGCACCTGCATGGCATCGACGAATTCCTCGACCGCCGCCACCGCATGGGCGAAGTGGTTGCTCTCGGTGCCGCCGGTGTGCACCGTGACCCAGGCCACAGTGGTCCGGGCCTTTTCCGCCGGCACGCCCATGTCGCGTACGAACCATTGCTTGTACAGCGGGTGGATGAACTCCACTTCACCGTGGGTATAGACCTCGTGGATCAGGGTGGTCAGCAGGCCCTGGAGCAGATCGCGGTCGCGCAGACGGCGGAAGTCGGTCCAGTCCTTGAAGCCTTGCGCCGAGGGCAGGCAGTTTTCCTTGAGCAGCCACTGATCGTCGCCGCAAATGGGCGTTGCCATGTTGTAGAACAGGTCTGAATGCAGGGTGTTGCCCAGAGCGCCCAGGTCTTCATCGGTAATGCGCTGCAGGCTGCCGCAGGCACGATAGAGGCCGTCGGCGGCTGCCGAACCCTGCCCCGAGCGGGCCAGCAAGGTGATGCGGTTGGCCAGGCCGGAAACGCTGGTGGCGGAATTGTTGGTCTTCGACCAGCTGGCAAAGAACTTGCGCAGCACGGCAGGCGCGTGGCGGCGCGAGGTGAGCTTCTCGAAGGCATTCTCGATGTCCACCAGGGCGTTCTCTTCGCTCCAGAACGCCTCGAACAGCGCATGCTTCAAGACACTGGCCGGCATGTCGTTCAACACAGGTTCGACAATCTTCAACAACTGGCTCTGCCGGGTCAGTACATTATTCATGGTCACCTCACGTATTCCTTGTTGGATGATGCATCTAGGGGGTTCACCAGCCTGGGATCGGCGACCGGTGCTTCGGGTTCGAGGGGCTTCCAGCCGCCCCAGGCAATCAGCAGCGACAGCAGTTGGAACACCACGATCAGCGCCACACAGCCCTGCCAGCCCCAATGGCTCCAGAGCAGTGCCGGGACCACAGCGCCGAAACTGCCTCCCAGGTAATAGAACGTCAGGTACAGCCCCACCGCCCCGGCCTTGTTGTGGCGGGCGGTGGCGGTGGTAAAGGAGTTGGCGGCGGCCTGCGCCATAAACACCCCGGTGGAACTCAAGGCCAGGCCCAGCACGATCAGCCACAGCGAAGGCAACAGGGTCAGGGCCGAGCCGCCGACCCCGAGCAGGGCCGCGACCTTGAGCAACTCGGCCTGGGGCCGGGACTTGCTCAGGCGGCCGGCGATGGGAATCACCACCAGTGCTAGCAGGAATACGCTGTAGATGGCGCCCAGGGCCGCGGCGCCCAGGTCGAAGGGCGGCAGGCTGAGGTAGAGCCCGGCGTAAGTGAAGGTGGCCACCTGGGAGAACAGCACACAGAAGCCCACGCCATAGGCCGCCAGCAAGGGCCGGCTGCACAGCTCGCGCAGATCCCGCATGCGGTTCTGTGCACGGCGGCTGACCACGGGCGCATTGGCCGGCAGCAGGAAATGGATGGCCACGCCGATCAGCAGACTCAGGCCGGCCAACAGCGCGAAGGCCTCGCGCCAGCCGACGTACTCGGTCATGAAGCCGGTGACGAAACGTCCGGCGAAACCGCCCAGCACGGTGCCGGCCACGTAGAGACTGGTGACTTCGGTGACGGTGCCGCCGCTCCAGCGATCGCCGATGTAGGCCACGCTGGTGGCGAACACCACCGGGATCAGCATGCCTTCGATAAAGCGCCAGAACAGCAACTGGGCAAAGCTGCCGGCACAGGCCGCCAGCAGCGCCGGCAGCGCCAAAAGCAGGGACGCCAGGACCATCACCGAGCGCTGCTGGAAACGGCCGGTGAAACGGCTGACAAAAGGTGCGGTGATGGCCACCGCCAGGGTGGTCACGGTGATGCTCCAGCCCGCGTCCCTGATACTCACCTGAAAGCTCTGGGCGAACTCCTGAAGAATGCCCTGGGTTGCATACAGGTTGAGAAAGGCCGCACAACCGCACAAAAACAGGGCGATGCGAGCACAATGCTGGCGCGGATTCATGAAACCTCTCGTTTTATGACGAAAGGCCTTTATAAAATACCCCGCGACCCCAAGACCAATACCGATTTACGACCGATCAATACCCAGGGAACAGGATGCTCGATCTACGCAAGTTGCGTTACTTTCTGACCGTCGCCGAGGAGCTGCACTTTGGCCGTGCCGCCCTGCGTCTGCACCTCGCGCAACCGCCGCTGACCCGGCAGATTTCGGCACTGGAAGCCGAACTGGGGTTTCGCCTGTTCGACCGCACCAGTCGCACCGTCTCCCTCACCGCCCAGGGCCGGCACTTTTTGCCTTACGCCCGGGCCGTGCTGGAACAGGTGGACCTGACCCAGGTCATGGCCAGCAAGCTGGCCAAGGGCAGCGCCGGGCAACTGGCCCTGGGCTACGCCAGCTCGATCGCCCTGTCGGACCTGTTCAGCCAGGCGATCCAGGCCTTCGCCCAGCGCTACCCGGACGTACAGCTGACCCTAGTCGAGGGCGCGTCGGTCAGCCAGTGGTCACAGATCGTCGACGGGCGAATCGATATCGGCATGAGCCGGATGCAGCCACCCAGCGAGCAGAGCGAAATCCAGGCCCTGTCCCTGGGGGACGAACCCCTGGTGGCGGCCATCTCCAGCGACAGCCCCCTGGCTGCCCAGGATCAGGTGACCCTGGCCGAGCTCAGCGAACACCCGTTGATCCTGTTTCCGGCGGACTACGGCTCGGGGCTCAACGAGGCGATCGAACAGCTCTACCGACGCAACGGCCTGCCCCTGCGACCGGGCCCCAGCGGCCGGCAGATCACCTCGATCATCGCCCTGGTCGCCGCCGGCCGGGGCATTGCCCTGGTGCCCCGCTGCACCCAGACCCTGGCCAAAAAAGGCGTGACCTACCGGCCGCTGACGGACCCCGGCGCCACGGCGCAACTGCTGGTACTGACCCGCAAGCAGGGGCGCAGCCAACTGGTGGACGCCTTCATGGGGGTGCTCGACGAATTGCTCCAGGCGCAACCGCAATCTGTGGGCGCTAGCGGCATGCCACCCGGGCCTCTGCTCCACCTCCAGCGATGAGCAGATCGTTGCCATTGACGTCGCTGCCCACGAACTCTCTGCTGTAGGCATGCACCTGCAAAGGTCTGCTAGACACTTCGACAGTCTTGGCAACTGGTCAGCCGCTGATGCAGGCGTATATTGATAGTGTCGATCCAGGTAGTTGAGGCGATAAAAGGTCGCCAATGGTGGGACAAGCGAGAGTGCTGGGGGCGCTAGCGGATAACCCGAAACGCTGGAGGTGTCACATGAGGCAATATCAACGACTCTTTCTGATCGCAGGTCCCACCATGCGTCACTCGCCGGCGATGGAGCGAGCAATCGCCCTGGCCGACGCTACGGGCGCCGCGCTGCATATCGCAGTGTTCATCGAAGACTTCGACCTTATGCGGTTAATGAGCAACAGCGAACAACTTCGTGAGAGTTGCCGGCAGGAGAACCTGCAGTGGTTGACGGATGAGGCCGAACTCATGCGCAGGCAGGGCATCAACGTGACCACCGAAGTTGCAGTGACCCGTGACCCGCTGCAAGCAATCCTTGAGCATGTGGCTGAAATGCAGCCGGACCTGATTATCAAGGACGTACATCATGAATCAGCGCTCAAACGCGTATTCGTCACACCTTTGGATTGGCAGTTGTTGCGTCAATGTCCGACCCCCTTACATCTGGTCAGCGAAGTCAGGTGTCCGCTTCCTCGGATGATTGTGGCGGCGGTTGATCCATCGCATCCAGAGGGTCAGATCAGCGGAATCAACGACAGCATCATTCAGGCGGCGAACGAACTGGCGACGCAATGTGAGGCTGAATTGCACATGCTGTATGCCTATGAACTGACACACACACATTTCTCTGATGCGGGTGCCGGCGCCGTGACGATGCCAGGCTTCAGCGACGACGTGCGCCGGTCACTTGAAAAGTGCTTCATTGCCTTGGCGGAACGCCATGGCGTGCCACCTGAGCGGCGACACTTCATTGCGGGGCCGCCAACCAAAGCGATGGCCGAATTTGCCACTCATACTCGAGCAGATGTCTTCGTAATGGGAAATACCCATCACAAAGGGGTGGACAAGCTTATTGGCAGTACTACGGAGCATGTTCTGCATCAGGTGCCGTGCAGCGTTCTGGCCATCACGGGAGAAGCGGATCAATGAACGAAAAAACCGCCACTATCGCAGCCGGCTGTTAGTGCTGATGTGGTTTTGACCCAAGTTGCGGACTTGCGCTGCCCCTTGGGTGGTCTGTGATAACGACGCTTCTGTTGGGTAAAGAAAATCACCAGAAAACCTTCCATTTTCACTTCCTCAGCGCGTACCGGTCATTTGGTAGGACAGAAGTCCTGCGGCGTGCAATGAAACCGAGCCGAGTGAACACAGCCATTTGCCCTCCTGAATCAGGGCAGCTGTCTCGGCGGAAAATGTGGAAAAGGTGGTCAGGCCGCCACAGAAGCCCGTGATGATCAGCAGGCGCCATTCAGGGCTTAGGGGGATGTGGCCAAAACGCGATGGCCAGGCCAATGATGCCGCCACCGACCATGTTCGCGACCACAGTGCCTGGCGGAATCGAGGGAAACAGGGCGTTTAACTTCATGCCCAAAAGCCAACGCCACCAAGCACCCACTGATGCGCCTAGAGCAATGACTAGAAGTGATTTCAACATGGTTGCGTGTCTCCTCTGGGCTGAAGTGGCCGAGGAGATGCGAATAACCGCGTACTAAGACAGGGAGCTGATATGAGGTTTTGAGTCACCATCCTGCCCTAAATTGGCGGACAGGGAGGCACACCTACGCACCCTGTCCAGGGTTCACGTAGGCATCATCAGCACAAAGGCGGTTGAAGGAGGAATACCCTCTTCTGTTTTCATGCCATGGCAGCCACTGTAAGACTTTCAAGGTACAACGAGTTCGTATGAACTGGCTTAATGAGTTTTGACACCTCAATCGAACGCTATGGTGGCGCTCAGATTCGAGGTGTATCTCTACCGCCCCCTGGTCTACGCGGCGCAAATCGCAAGGAAAAACCACGACATGAAGATTCACGACCTTTTTTCCGCCCCCAGCTTTCGTAGACGCAGACCCGTTTGCAGCCCTCTTTTCCTCATCGTCATCAATGTCTAATTAAATGCAGAAAACGTGTGCATGAACATAAACAGCAAAGGTGACCGTCGACCGTTTTTTATATTCCTCATCTTTTTGCGCCTGGGACTGACCTCATTTGGCGGCCCCATCGCACACTTGGGGTATTTCCGCGATGAGTTCGTCACGCGCCGGCAATGGCTGACTGAGCGTAGCTATGCTGACCTGGTCGCACTTTGCCAGTTCTTGCCAGGCCCCGCGAGTAGTCAGGTTGGTATGGCGCTGGGACTCTCCCGTTCGGGCTACTCTGGGGCGCTGGCCGCCTGGGCGGGTTTCACGCTGCCCTCGGCCATCCTTCTGATCCTGTTTGCGTTAGGTATTTCCAACCATGGCGATATCATCGCGCCTGGCGTACTGCACGGCCTGAAAGTCGTGGCCGTTGCGGTAGTCGCTCAAGCCGTATGGGGAATGGCACGGAATCTATGCCCAGATGCGTTGCGTATCACGATCATGGCGATTACGACGTGTGTGGTGCTGTTGGTTCCGTCTGCATGGGGGCAGATCGGCTCAATTGTTGTCGCGGCTTTTGCCGGCGTGCTTTTATTCAAACCAGCTCGCGCCGCCGAACATGATCCACTGCCTATAAAGGTCGGTTACCGAGCAGGTTTGTTCTGGTTATCACTGTTCTTCGCTTTGCTGGTCGGCTTACCGATAATGAGCCAGATGCTACTCAGTCAGACGCTCTCCATGGTAGATGCATTTTATCGCTCCGGGTCTCTGGTGTTTGGTGGTGGTCATGTGGTGTTGCCATTGTTGCAGGCCGAAGTAGTGCCTTCAGGCTGGGTCAGCAATGAAACCTTTCTTGCCGGGTATGGTGCAACGCAGGCTGTTCCTGGGCCGCTTTTGACCTTCTCGGCATTTCTAGGTGCTTCGATGAGCGTCGAACCCTCTGGCTGGGTCGGCGGGTTCATTTGTTTGCTAGCCATTTTTCTGCCGTCGTTTCTATTGATCGTTGGTACGTTACCGTTTTGGGAACAACTGCGGCGCAGCGTACATATCCAAGCGGCGTTGCTTGGGATCAATGCGGCGGTGGTTGGTTTGCTTCTAGCGGCGCTTTATCAGCCTGTATGGACGAGCGCGATCCTTAAGCCACAGGACTTCGGTTTGGCATTGGTGTGCCTGGTCGCGCTGATGTTTTGGAAGCAACCGCCCTGGTTGGTGGTGATCGGTGGTGGTGTAGCCGGATGGGTGCTGAGTGCCATGCTTTGACAGTCTTTCAAACTCCGTAGGGCTTTCTCGTCCAGTTGGAATGCCCTTCTATAGCATCCTTGCCATGGTCGGGGAGTTGGCCAAGTCGGTAATCGAGAAGCAGCGCGGAAAGCATCCGCTCTACGCGTCCCCGCTTGGCAAGCCTGATGGCGAGGGGAATGAAACGACGTTCCACAACATGAATGACTCAGCCTGGAAGAAGGCCAGGGTCACTTGGAAAGTCACGATGGCAGAAACAACTGCGGTGAAGGGCTATAAATCCGCGCGGAGCGGTTCAGTTTGGAAAGCCTCATGCTCGTCTCGTGCCTGGTTTCCTAGATAGATCCATCAAGCTGTGACGTTGTCGCCTCCCCCGACCGCCAGGAGCAGCTCGGGCAATACCACACCAGCACTTCCTTTCAGCATTATCTCGTCCGCGCCAACCCATCCAACCTCCTCAAGGTTGACATGGATCACCGCAGCCCCGGCTGCGAGCGCCATTTCCGGAATGCCAGCTGCCGGCATGACTACGCCGGAAGTTCCCACTGAAATCAGCACATCACAATCTCTCACGAGCCGTACTGCGGACCGCCAGGCGTCCTCGGGCATCTTCTCCTTGAACCAGACCACCCCTGGCCGAAGCCTTTCGTTGCAATGCTCACACCGAGGAGGCTCGATCCACTGTCCTTCCTCAGAAACCCTCAGCTGGTCAGGTGTTAATTCGCCTGGCCGGTGACACGCAAAGCATTTCGCGCCCATCAAGCTACCGTGAACGTGAACCACGTCCAATGAACCTGCCCGCTCATGCAGGTCATCGATATTTTGGGTAATGACGGACACCTCCCAGCCGGCATCTTGAAACCGGGGAATGCACAGGTGGGCCGCGTTTGGCTTTGCCCCGCTGACCTGGTGCCGCCGCCACAAGTACCAGCCCCATACGAGAGCCGGGTTCTCCCGAAAGGCGTCCGCTGTTTCCAGGCGTTGAGGGTCGTGCTTCGCCCATAACCCAGTTAGTTTGTCGCGAAACGTCGGTATTCCGCTCTCAGCCGAGATACCAGCACCCGAGAAAAAAACGATTGTCTTGGACGCACTTAAAACATCAGCAGCTCTTTGCATTTGGCTCACGAGACACCCCTCGGCTCTGCAGCGACGAATACTGTCGAGTAAACACGGGAAAGACCTATGACCCTAGTTTAGGCACTCGCGGCTGAGCGGAAAATAAAACGCATTGACCCAGGCGAATACGATCATCCTGGCGCAGCACAACCCTCTGGGTCGCTGCGACCCTGCGATCGGGCCTGCGTGACGATGGCCGCATCCCAACGAATACGGCCACGGACTGCATCAACTTACGGACGAATCCAGGCGGGAGCTGCAGCCGGCGCCAGACCGGTACGTGCGGTCTCGGCACAGGTCGCCAGCCCCGCATAGTGAATGCCCAAGCCGGAAATTCCGGGACCGTAATGCGCGTACTTGCCGGAGTTGGTCATCAGTGAGCGGGCGTTGGGCTTGAGCAGCGGTTTTTCGATCATGCACCAGCAAGTGTCGGTCATGAACGCCACGCCGAAGGCTGCCAGGACATCGATCGCACCGGCCGCCTCGGCCTGCTCGAACACCGTCCTGCCGCAGGTAACCATGATCGAGACCTGCGGGTGCTTGCGCTGACCGGCGCACAGTTGTGCCAGGCGCTTGAACTCGTCGAGGGAAAAATGCGGGTTGCCCAGGGAGATGATGTCCACCTGTCGATCATCGGCCGAGTTCAGTGCCTGCCAACTGCGGTACAGGTCGTCACGGCTGACCCTGATGGTTTCCAGGGGGTGGGCAAGAACCTCTAGCGTCGCCAGGGACAGCGCTTCCGGGGTGCCCCCGAAGCCGCGGATACAGCGACTCGTCGAAATCCGCCAGCTGCGGCACCTCAATCACCACCGCCGCCTGGCGATTCTTGTCGATATGGCAGCCGCGTGGGACCTGGCCGCGTGCCGGATTGCACGCAAAGCCTTGAACCGTTGAGCCCCCCATAAACCTCTGACGTGACCCGACAGCTTGCGTTGTCGGGTCCAGCAGCCTGAGTTGCGTGATAGCCAACACGCTGACGGGGTCAGCACTGCCACTCTCGAGCAGGATGGTTGATGAACACGGTCTTTGATCGGCGAAAGGCGTTGAGCCCGCACAGACCTACGTCGCTTCCGAGCCCCGACAACGTCCATCCATCAACCGTCAACGCCTCGTTGTAAATCAAAGGGTTGTTGACCCAGATCAGACCTGCCTCAAGCCGATCTGCGGCCGTGATTGCTTCGGCCAAATCGCCGGAAAACAATACAGCCCCCTGCTTGCAGGGTGAACTATTAGCCAGCTCCAGGGCTTCATCAAAGTGCCGCACACGGCGAACGGCGGCTACTGGGCCAAAACATTCCTCATGATAAATATCCATGTCATCGCTGAGCTCGGTAAGAAGGGTTGGTTCATAAAACCAGCCAATAGGGTGATCGGCGGGTATCTGTCCACCACAGACTCGTGTCGCCCCTTTGGCCAATGCATCCTCCACAAGGCCCATCACTTTTTTTCGTGCTTCCTCGCTTACCAACGGTCCAATCTCCGAGTAACCACGGCTGTAACCAGTACGCAGCGCACGAACACCTTCTGCAAACCTCTCGACAAATGGGTCGTGTACTTCATCCACGACAAAGAATCGTTTTGCCGAGGTACAGGTCTGTCCACCCAGACGAAACGCGGCAGTGACCGCACAGGCTGCTGCAACATCCAGCAATGCGTGTCGCGAAACGATCACCGGAGCACTGCATCCGGTCTCGATGACACAAGGTTTCATCAGCTCCGCACAAGTCACGGCTACGGCGCTAGCTGCTGCGGCACCGCCACTAAAGGCGACAACGTGAGTAGCAGCAGACTGCACCAGCAATTGTGCCGTTAAGCCATCCCCAGGAAGACAGGAAACCAAACCCGAAGGCAATCCTCTGAAGTACTCCATGAACTTCAAAGTACAGAGTGCAGCGGTCTCTGCAGGTTTCACTATGCAGCTGTTACCTGCGGCCAATGACGCCGCTACGGTTCGGCACATCAATAGCAGCGGCTGACTGACTCCGAGAATATGCACACTGATTCCATAAGGCTCATAGTGCCTGTGTTGCAGCGTCAGAGACCGCAAACTACTGAGGACGTCATTGGACTCTTCACTGGCCAGTTCGGCGTAGTGTCGAAAAACCCGTGCACAACCGGCCAGCTCAGCCATAGCGTCAGAAAATGATCTTCCCGTCTCCGCCCCCATCAGGCAAGCAACCTCAAGGCCATGCTCAACTGACTGCTCGATGGTCTCGGCGACTTCATGCAGTAACCGGCCACGCGCCCTGCCGTCGAATGCTCGCCACTCGATGCGTGCAGCGTCGGCGACGGCGATAGCCGCGTCGACGTCGGCTTTATCACATAACGGGATGACTCCAATGCGCTCCAGCGTCGCCGGATCGAAAACTTCCCGTGTTCGACGACTAGCAGAAGGCAAATACCCAGGATTGACGAAATACAGAACCACGTCAGCGTGAGCAGTGTTCATCGAAGCATCCTTGTTCAAGTCATTAAGGGTATCCGTCAACATCAAGAAAAGCGGACCACCCAGACATGTTCTCCATAGGGACCCACCGGCCACAGCCGGACCAGTCACTAAGGACGGACGCTACCAAGCTCCAGCTGACAATTCGATTTCACAGAGCTTACCTTCAGGTAACCAGATAATTGACCGTGGCTAGAACGCTAGGGGGCAATGCTTTCCAAGGCTTGCAGGTAGTGATCCAACAGCAGGTTTCCTGCTTGGTCGGGGCGAGTGATCACCGAAAGCTGAGTACAGTATCGGTAGTGTTCCGGACACAAAGCACGCATGCGTTCAGCATCGACCCAACGCTGAGCGTAATGGCTGGGCAGATAGCCAATGTATTCACCACTCAGAATCAAGAACGCCACCCCCTCGCGATCGCTGGACGTCGCCATTACCTTCAGCTTCTTGGAGTACTTGATGACCTCCGGTTCCTGGGATTGAGCGATGGTGACCGCGTCACAAAGGGGTAAGCGTTCGAGGATCGAGCTTTCATCCTCAACCCCGAACAGAGGGTGTTCATGGCTGCAATAAAGCTGCGACTCCTCGGCATACAAGGGTCGATAGTCCAAGCCATTCACTCTGTGAGTAGTGGGTATCGCGCCAATGTGGAAATGACCATCGAATACGCCGCGGGCCACGCTGCTTGGCGTCGTCATATGCACATTGACCTGAATATCGGGCCCTTTGGCCCTGAGAATCTTGAGTGCCTCAGTCATTCGCATGTGAGGCGATGTCACCAGATTGTCAGTAATTCCAATGTTGAGCTCCCCCCGCAGTTGAGTGGTGGCGGAGTTCACCTGGGTGCGAAAATTGCCTATGGCCGCGAACAACTGGAGTGACGCGTCGTAGATGCTCTGCCCGGCAACCGTCAAAGCGAAACCACTGCGCCCACGTTTGCAAAGACAAACACCCAGACGGCTTTCCAGATTGGCCATGCTCAAACTGATAGCCGCACGACTGATATTCAGCTCTATCTCGGCAGCGGAAAATCCGCCGCACTCAACCACCGCGCGAAACACCCGCAGCAACCGAATATCGATGTCACTTACCTGACCCACTCTCATAAGAGACCTCCGCAGCCAAGCCACAAGGTTCAGAACATCCAGCGAGCCGGCACTATAGAGGTGCCACCGCCCTTGTCGCCATGCTTCAGCAGACAGATCAGAAACGGCTTAGATAGGTAAGCCTCTGGTTACCTGAAGGTAAGACAAGAGCCATTCTTTAATTCCTTCGAGTTACGTAGCTTGGTCCTCCTGATCCGGCCGACAAATGTCGGCTTGGATTGCGTATTGAGTTCATACATCAAGCAAGGAGCATGACGATGAAATCGATGGCAGGAGCAACGGCTCTGGTAATGATGCTCAGTTCATCACTGGCGGCTTATGCCGATCAGGAGATCCGCATAGGTGTAGCCGGCCCCTTCACCGGCAGCTACTCCAGGCTGGGCGCGCAGGTCTGGAACGGCACCAACGCAGCGGCCAAACAGATAAACGCCGCGGGCGGCATTAACGGCAAATTGATTGTCCTGGTCAAAGGAGACGATGCCTGCGAACCCAAGCAAGCGGTGGCGGTAGCCAACCGGATGATCGATACCGACCATGTACAGGCCGTCATCGGCCACGTCTGTTCCTCCTCCACCCTACCCGCCTCGGAGATCTACTCGGACGCCAACATCCTGATGATGACTCCTGCGTCTACTGCCAACACCATCACTGAACGTGGCCTGGACACTGTGACCCGAATGGTCGGACGCGACAGCCAGCAAGGTGAGGTTGCTGCCAATTATCTACATGAACAACTCCAGGCCAAACGCATCGCCATCGTGCATGACAAGGACTCCTACGGCATGGGAGTAGCCCTGGCCGTACAACAGCGCCTGGGAGAAATGGGGATCAAACCTGTCCTGTTCGAAGGCCTCACACGCGGCGAGAAGGATTTCAATGCCCTGGCCACCAAGATCAAGGGCTTGCAAGTGGACGCGGTCTTTTATGGTGGTGTCGCCGTGGAGGCTGGCACCCTGGTCCGACAGATACGCGAGTCGGGGGTCGACGCTCCCTTTGTGGCTGGCGATGGCATCGCCTCCGATGACTTTCCGGTTGCGGCCGGTGGTGGGCAGTTCATCAAGGGGGTCTTGATGGTCTTCGGCCAAGACGCACGACAAAATAGTGAAAGCCAGATGGCAGTAGCCGCGTTGCGCAAGGAGGGATTCGAACCTCTGGGATACACGCTGTATGCCTACGCGGCGCTTGAAGCCATTGCTCAGACCATGCAAGCCACCCAATCCCATGACGGCGCGGTACTGGGACAGTGGCTAAGGGACAACAGTGTAAAAACCGTTGCTGGCAATAAGCGCTGGGACGCCAAGGGAGACCTGGCGACGCCTGACTTCGTGATGTATCGCTGGGATGATCAGGGCGAATACAGCGCCTTGCGCTGATTTTTTTGTGGGGCGCCAAGATCAGGCGCCCCACAATGAGGCAAGGACATTGCCCTGACGCAGGATACTGCGCAAACGATATCCATCAGACGGTTTCCCGGTCGCTGATCCTCAGCTCAGGCGCCAACGTGGACAAGCTGCTTGAGACCTCCAGACTCAGAGCAGCGTATCGCCTAACTTGATACCGAAGCCCTCGTTATACAGCGATGGATTTGGCTCGTTGGTGAACGACATGTTGGGCTTGAACACATGCTCGCCCATGGCGTTATGAATCGGAAAAGCTGTGAGCATGGAAATCCCCTCTGGAATTCAGCTCTCGGGCATGAGCTGTACGCACCGTTTACTGTTCTGTGTGCGTATCCTCTGCCCGACACTTCAGTGCCGGGCAGTCTGCTTTACCGCGCAGCCCAAGCGTTAAAGCGCTCTTCAAGCTCTGTTCCGTGATCAATCCAGAAGCCGCTATCAACCTTCAGGGCCTGAACCATGTTCTGCTCAGAGGTCGGAAAACTATTGCGCGTTTCGGCAGCGATCAGTTCCATGGTCTGCTTATGAGTGGGACCGTTGAACATCTTTTCGGCGAATATCTTTTGCTGCTGCGGCAAGCTCGCGAAGGCTATGAATTTCAGCGCTGCTTCCTGGTTCCGGCTGCCTTTGACTATGGCCCAGCTATCCATGTCATAGAGACTGCCATTCCACACTAACGGGAAGTCGTATCCCTCTTTTTGGGCACTGATTGCCCGGGTGATGTACACAGACGTCATGCTGACATCTCCAGCCGCCAGCCATTGCATCGGCTGAGCGCCTGACTCCCACCACTGTATCTGTGTTTTGATCTGGTCCAGTTTGCGAAAGGCCCGGTCTACGCCACCGGGTTGTCGCAGCACCTGATAAACCTGATCACGTGGTACGCCGTCGGCCATCAGGGCGATTTCCAGAGTCAGCTTCGCGCCTTTGCGCAGAGCCCGCTTGCCAGGAAAGCTCTCCAGATCCCAGAGGTCCGCCCATTCTTTTGGGGATTTCGACACCGCTTTAGGGTCATAGACCAGAGCCGTAGACCAGATAAAAATACCGACCCCACATTCGCTTACCCCGTCTTCGACGAAGTCCTCCTTGCGCACTCCGGGAATCGCCGGCAAGCGCTCGAACAATCCTTCCTCGCATCCGCGCTGCAACTCCGCATGGTCAACTTCAACGACATCCCAGGTAACGCTTCGGGTATCCACCTGAGCTTTGATCATGCCGATTTCGCCGTTGTATTGCGCTGCTCGCACGACCACAGAATGCTGCTTCTCAAAAGGCGTGTAGAACGCCTCCTGCTGAGATTATTTGTTTATTCCACCCACGGAGACGACCGTCAGTGCCTCGGCTTGGGCGCAAGTACCTAGGGCGACCAGGGTCAGGCTGGCTATCGCAGTTTTAAACATGGCAGATCATCCTTTTTCTGGTTTAAAAAACCTCGAAGAGGATGCTAACCAAGGTGACAAGCTGCTATCGGGAATAAAAGGCTCAAGCGGCGGGAATCTTTTTCCTCCGCCGCTGTGCGGATAGAACGACTCAACTCACTCAGGGGCCGTAAGATCGAAACCCGAATAGACCTTAAACAAAGCTAGAAAACCGAACCATCGTTCGAGCTCTGGTCGTTAGGAGGCCATGAAGAATGAAGAGCTGCAACGACTATCGACTCCCCTCTCTCGATGCACTGCTGGCCTTTCAGACTGCCGCGCAGTTGAAGAGTTTTGAGCGTGCAGCCGAAGCCCTGTCGCTGACCGCAAGCGCACTACGAAAACGTATAGCGGGTCTTGAGCAACTGCTTGGCTTGGTGTTGTTTGATCGTCAAGGCGGAACCCTCGCGCTGACGGCGCAGGGGCAAATGTACCTGGAACAACTCACCCCCGTACTGACTCAACTGATCGCCATACCGGTGCATCAACGCCCGGCACAACGCAGGCAGCGCCTGACACTCAGTTGTCCACCCACGTTTGCCCGTCAGATTCTCATCCCCCGCCTTGCAGAACATAGCCAACATTACCCGGACATCGATCTGGAAATTCAACTAAGCGCTCCCATGTCTGGTACAGAAGCACCGCTGCGAGACATCCAGGTATCTGGAGAAAGCGCCACCGTGGAGCCTCAACACAGGCTACTCGACGAGCTTTTGCAGCCCTTGGCTGCGCCAGAGCTGCTGAGCCGTTACCCAGACATACGGCTACCGCAGGAGCTCGCCTGCTTGCCGCTGATGCGCTCACCGCTAGAGCCCTGGCAACCCTGGTTTCAACAAGCGCACCTGGCCTTGAACGAGCCAGACCAGGGACCGTCCTTACTGGATCTGGGGATGATGCTAGAGGCTGCGGCCAACGCTCAGGGGGTCGTCCTCGCGCGCCCCTCGCTGGCTCGTGATTGGCTGGAAAGTGGGCGACTGGTCGCGGTCGGCAATGTTCGTAGTGTTCCTTCCTACCACTACCAACTGCACATGCATCAGCGATCAGAGGCCGCACAAGCCTTCAGTCACTGGTTGACACAGATATGCCATGAGGCCGTGGAGCACGGGCAGCGTTACTTGAGTGATCCGCACTAAGGAAAAACCGGCTCGCGAGATGTGAAATTTTTTCCCTGCTGATGATGCATCAGGCGGTTAGGCTGACTCTGAACATCACTCGGGAGCAGTCCAATTGCCTATCGTTACTTGCATCGAAGACCTGCGCAAAATGGCGCAGCAGCGCGTACCACGCATGTTCTATGACTACGTCGATGGAGGCTCTTGGACCGAAAGTACCTACCACGCTAACCAGGACGATTTTGCAAAGATCAAACTGCGCCAGCGCGTTGCAAGAAATCTCGAAAATCGATCGCTTAAAGCTAATCGACTGGGCATTGATATGGCTATGCCGCTGGCCATAGCACCTACCGGATTGGCTGGGATGATCCATGCGGATGGTGAAATCCTTGCGGCGCGTGCTGCGACTGCGGCCGGTATTCGCTACACACTCTCAACGGTCAGCATTTGCTCACTGGAAGACGTCGCCGACGCAATCGAGGCACCTTTCTGGTTTCAACTCTATGTGATGCGCGATCGTGAGTTTGTGGGCCGACTGATTGACCGGGCTAAAGCCGCAGGCTGCGATGCCCTGGTGTTAACTCTGGACCTGCAATTGAGCGGTCAACGACATAAAGACCTGAAAAACGGACTGAGTACCCCGCCACGCCTCACTCCCGCCAGCCTCTTGAACATCCTGACTAAACCACGCTGGATCAAAGGCATGCTGAGCACTCGCCGTCACTACTTCGGTAACATCATGGGACACGTTGCCGGCGTGGATGACTTGCGTCAGTTGGCCGATTGGACCTACGAGCAGTTCGACCCAACGCTGTGCTGGGACGACATCAAGTGGATCAAGGATCGCTGGGGCGGAACACTGATTCTGAAAGGCATTCTCGATGTTGAGGACGCACACCTGGCCGTTGCCAGTGGCGCAGATGCACTGATAGTTAGCAACCACGGCGGGCGTCAACTCGATGGCGCTCCTTCCAGCATCAACATGCTGCCGGCCATCGCTCAAGCAGTCGGTGGACAGATTGACGTCTGGTTCGACAGTGGCATTCGTAGTGGCCAGGACGTGATCAAGTCACTGGCTCTGGGGGCTCAAGGCGTCATGCTCGGACGTGCCCATCTTTATGGACTGGGAGCAATGGGCGAAGCAGGAGTGACCAAGGCATTGGAGATCATTGCAAAAGAAATGGACCTGACCCTGGCACTTTGCGGATACACCGATGTACAGCAAATTGATCACAACATCTTGTTACCAGGAAGTTATCCGAAGCCCTGACAAATCTGAAAGCCATCGCACTCGGGCTAAGGCATAGAAGCGTCTACAAAACTCGGGACGATTCAATCCTCGAGCAAAGGGCTATCACGATAAACAACGATCTTCCAATCCTTGAGGCCGTTTTTCCCAGTGAGTCGGCCCTCAACTTTCTCGGTTGCTGGAGCAGCCACCAGAAGTAAGAGCAGGAAATACAGCAAGCCGCACCCTAATTAGAGAGCTGTATACCAGCAACTCGAAGAAAAACTATGCGGGAGGAGATGTAGGAGTATTCTCCAGACATGAAAAAGCCCAACCTGTGAAGATTGGGCTAAGTCATTGAAAAATATGGTCGGGACGGAGTGATTCGAACACTCGACCCCTAGCACCCCATGCTAGTGCGCTACCGGACTGCGCTACGCCCCGACTAGGCGTGAAACCTATTTCACTTCTCAGGAAACGTTGAGGAATATACCGCAAGCTTTTGAAAAGTGGAAGTATTTAATACGATGAATTACTTCTTGAGCACCACAAGCACATCTTCCAGCTCAGAGATCATCTGACGGATCAGTTGCTTGTACTGGGTGGTGTCGTCTTTGGCCTCATCACCGGAAAGGCGCAAGCGCGCTCCACCGATGGTAAACCCCTGATCATAAAGCAACGCGCGGATCTGCCGGATCATCAACACGTCCTGGCGCTGATAATACCGGCGATTTCCGCGGCGTTTGACGGGGTTGAGTTGAGGAAACTCTTGCTCCCAATAACGCAGCACATGCGGTTTTACCGCACAGAGCTCGCTGACTTCACCAATGGTGAAGTAGCGTTTACCCGGGATGACCGGGAGCTCGTCGTTATGACTTGGTTCCAGCATAAGCCTCAACTCGGGCCTTCAACTTCTGCCCTGGACGAAAGGTGACCACACGGCGAGCCGTGATCGGGATTTCTTCACCCGTTTTCGGGTTGCGGCCAGGACGCTGGCGTTTATCCCGAAGGTCGAAGTTACCGAAACCGGACAATTTGACCTGTTCGTTATCTTCGAGAGCGTGCCTGATTTCTTCAAAGAAAAGCTCGACCAATTCCTTGGCCTCGCGTTTATTCAGGCCTAGCTCTTCGTAGAGACGTTCGGCCATTTCAGCTTTCGTCAGAGCCCCCATACGTCACTTCCTTAGCGTGGCGTTCAACCTTTGTTCGAGCGAGGTGAGGATGTTTTGTGTCGTGGAGTTCACCTCATCGTCATTAAGAGTGCGCGATGGATGCTGCCAGGTCAAGCCGACGGCAAGGCTTTTTCTATGCGGATCAATGCCTTTACCCTGATAGACGTCAAAGAGCCTGAGGTCTGTCAGCCATTCGCCTGCATTTTCACGAATTACGTCCAGTACTGCGCTCGCCGCCACGTCACGATCCGCCAGCAATGCCAGGTCACGGCGTACTTCTGGGAAACGCGAAAGCTCGTGGAACTTCGGAAGACGACCTTGAGCCACCTCGCTCAGAACCAGCTCAAACACGTAAACCGGACGATCCAGGCCGAGGTTTTTTGCCAGTTCCGGGTGAATAGCCCCCAGATAACCGACCTCACGACCATCACGCTCGATACGTGCAGTCTGGCCAGGATGCAGCGCAGGATGCTTGCCCGGAGCAAAAGTGAATTCATCCAGTGCGCCAGCAAGGCCCAGCACTGCCTCGACATCTGCCTTGACGTCAAAGAAGTCGACACCGTCGCGACCTTGCGCCCAACCTTCAGGTAAGCGACTGCCGCAAACGACGCCGGCCAACATTGGCTGCTGCTTCAAGCCTTCCAGTTGACCGATAAAGCGCAAGCCGCTTTCAAACATGCGGACGCGATCTTGCTGACGGTTCAGGTTGTGCTGAAGTGCCTTGACCAGGCCAGGCCACAAAGAAGAGCGCATGGCCGCCATGTCAGCCGAAATCGGGTTGGCCAATAGCAGCGGTTCAACACCTGGATTGAACTGCTCAAACAATTTCGGATCGATGAAGCTGTAAGTGATTGCTTCCTGATAACCACGGGCTACCAGCAGACGCCGCAGGGCAGGCAGATCACCTTGCGCTTCCGCCTTAGCCTGAGGAGCCAGGCGAGCCTGCGGATAACGAACCGGCAAACGGTTGTAGCCGTAGAGACGCGCCAACTCTTCGATCAAGTCGACTTCAAGGCTGATATCGAAACGGTGGCTTGGCACTTCAACGCGCCATTGGCCTGCACCATCGGCAGTGATTGTCAGGCCCAACGCGGTGAGCAGACGCTCGACCTCGGGACCGTCGATTTCCATGCCCAGCATCTGGGTGATGCGCTCAGCGCGCAGTGTCACAGGTGCAACAGATGGCAAGTGCTGCTCGCTGACAGCTTCGATGATCGGACCAGCTTCGCCGCCAGTGATCTCCAGCAACAAGCCAGTTGCACGCTCCATGGCCTCGCGAGCCAACTGCCAGTCCACACCACGCTCATAGCGATGAGAAGCATCGGTATGCAGGCCATAGGAACGGGCTTTGCCAGCAACCGAAATCTGGTCGAAGAAAGCGCTTTCCAAAAACACATCGCGGGTGTTTGCGGTAACGCCACTGTGCTCACCGCCCATAACGCCAGCGATTGCCAGAGCACGGGTGTGGTCAGCAATCACCAGGGTATCGCTACGCAGAGTAACTTCCTGGCCGTCGAGCAGTACCAGTTTCTCGCCCTCTTCGGCCATGCGCACTCGAATACCGCCGTTGATTTCGGCGAGATCGAAAGCATGCAGTGGCTGGCCCAGTTCGAGCATCACATAGTTGGTGATGTCCACCGCCGCATCGATACTGCGCACGTCGGCACGACGCAAGCGTTCAACCATCCACAGAGGGGTCGGCTTGGACAAATCGACATTGCGAATAACCCGACCCAGATAGCGCGGGCAGGCCGTCGGAGCAAGCACTTCCACAGGGCGTACTTCGTCGTGCACTACGGCAACCACTTTTACTTCAGGGCGCTGCACTTTAGCGGCATAGAGCGCACCGACCTCACGGGCCAGACCGGCAAGCGACAGGCAGTCACCACGGTTTGGAGTCAGATCGACCTCAATACTGGCATCGTCCAGGTTCAGATAGACGCGAACGTCCTCCCCCACTGGAGCATCGGCCGGAAGCTCCATCAGACCATCACTGCCTTCGCCAATCTGCAGTTCGGCTTGGGAACACAGCATGCCGTTGGATTCAACACCACGCAGCTTAGCTTTCTTGATCTTGAAGTCGCCCGGCAGCTCGGCGCCAATCATCGCGAATGGGATCTTCAAGCCTGGACGCACGTTAGGTGCACCGCAAACCACCTGGAAGGTCTCCGCGCCGTTACTGACCTGGCATACGCGCAGCTTGTCGGCATCTGGGTGCTGCTCGGTGCTCAGCACCTCGCCCACCACTACACCACTGAAATCACCGGCGGCTGGCGTTACGCTGTCAACCTCAAGACCGGCCATCGACAGACGAGCAACCAGCTCGTCACGACTCACCTGCGGGCTAACCCAGCCAAGCAGCCATTGTTCACTGAATTTCATCCTGCTCTCCTAATAGATTCGTTACGGACGCGCGACTAGCGAAATTGCGCAAGAAACCGCAAGTCGTTGTCGAAGAACAGGCGCAAGTCATTGACACCGTAACGCAGCATGGCCAAACGCTCGGCGCCCATGCCGAAGGCAAAGCCCTGGAACTCTTCCGGGTCGATCCCGGACATACGCAGCACATTTGGGTGAACCATGCCGCAGCCCATGACTTCCAGCCAACCGGTCTGCTTGCAGACGCGGCAACCTTTACCGCTGCACATCACGCATTCCATATCGACTTCAGCGGATGGCTCGGTGAACGGGAAGTACGAAGGTCGGAAACGCACGGCCAGCTCTTTTTCAAAGAACACCCGCAGGAACTCTTCAATGGTGCCTTTCAGGTCGGCAAAATTGATGTCGCGATCCACCAGCAGGCCTTCGACCTGATGGAACATCGGCGAGTGAGTGATATCGGAGTCGCTACGATACACACGGCCTGGGCAGACGATGCGAATCGGCGGCTGCTGCGATTCCATGGTGCGGACCTGTACCGGCGAGGTATGGGTGCGCAACAGCATGTTCGCATTGAAATAGAAGGTGTCATGCATCGACCGGGCCGGGTGATGGCCTGGGATGTTGAGCGCCTCGAAGTTGTGATAGTCGTCTTCAACCTCAGGGCCTTCGGCGATGCCGTAGCCAATGTGGGTAAAGAATTGCTCGATACGCTCCAGGGTCCGCGTAATCGGGTGCAGACCGCCAGAGGTCTGGCCACGGCCCGGCAGAGTTACGTCAATGCACTCGGCAGCGAGTTTGGCGCTGAGTTCCGCCTCCTCGAAAGCAATTTTGCGCGCATTGAGAACCTCTGTTACACGCTCCTTGGCAACGTTGATCAGCGCTCCGACTTGCGGGCGCTCTTCGGCAGGCAGGTTGCCCAGGGTCTTCATCACCTGAGTCAGCTCGCCCTTCTTGCCAAGGAAGTGAACCCGGATCTGTTCCAGGGCATTGATGTCTTCAGCGTGTTGCACGGCCTCAAGTGCTTGAGAAACCAGCGCATCCAGGTTTTCCATGTACAGACTCCAGATACAAAATAGGGGAAGAGCTTGAAGGCTCTTCCCCTATTTATGACGTTTAACACCAGAGCCCACGAAAGGTGAGCCCGGATGACTGTCGGGGGTACTTAAGCCAAGGTGGCTTTAGCTTTCTCGACAATCGCAGCAAACGCCGCTTTTTCGTTCACTGCCAGATCAGCCAGAACCTTACGGTCGATCTCGATGGACGCCTTTTTCAGGCCAGCGATCAGACGGCTGTAAGACAGACCGTTAGTACGAGCACCAGCGTTGATACGAGCGATCCACAGAGCGCGGAACTGACGTTTTTTCTGACGACGGTCGCGGTAGGCGTATTGGCCTGCCTTGATTACCGCTTGCTTGGCAACACGGAATACGCGCGAGCGTGCGCCGTAGTAGCCTTTAGCAAGTTTCAGAATTTTTTTGTGACGTTTACGGGCAATGACGCCACGCTTTACACGAGCCATGAGTTACTTCCTCTATTCTTGATCCAAAAATTAACGAAGGCGCAGCATGCGCTCGACTTTTGCCACGTCAGACGGATGCAGCAAGCTGCTACCGCGCAGTTGACGCTTACGCTTGGTCGACATTTTGGTCAGGATGTGGCTCTTGAAAGCGTGCTTGTGCTTGATACCGTTAGCAGTTTTCAGAAACCGCTTAGCAGCACCACTTTTGGTTTTCATCTTTGGCATGTTCGGATACTCCGCATTCAGTTGATAAACATAATCAGAAGGCCTGCCGTGCCCTGTTGATTACTTCTTCTTTTTCGGGGCGATGACCATGATCAGCTGGCGTCCTTCCATCTTAGGATGCTGTTCGACCGAACCGTACTCTTGCAGGTCAGCTTCAACCCGCTTGAGGAGTTCCATCCCCAGCTCCTGGTGGGCCATCTCACGGCCGCGGAATCGCAAGGATACCTTGGCCCTGTCCCCGTCACTCAGGAAACGTACCAGGTTGCGCAGTTTTACCTGGTAATCCCCTTCCTCCGTCCCTGGACGAAACTTGATTTCTTTAACCTGAATCTGCTTCTGGTTCTTCTTCGCAGCAGCAATCTGTTTCTTCTTTTCGAAGATCGATTTGCCGTAATCCATCACCCGGCAAACAGGTGGGACTGCGTCGGCGGAAATCTCCACCAAATCCAGCTTGGCTTCTTCAGCTATACGAAGCGCTTCATCAATCGAGACGATGCCAATCTGCTCGCCGTCAGCGCCAATTAACCGAACCTCGCGTGCCGAGATATTCTCGTTGATCGGGGCTTTCGGTGCAGCTCGTTTATCTTGTCTCATATCACGCTTAATAATAATTACTCCGAATCTTGGCGACCACGCCGGGAAACCGCTTGTGCGAGGAACGCCGAGAATTGGTCCACAGGCATCGAGCCCAGGTCTTCACCTTCACGGGTACGCACAGCGACAGTCTGCATCTCGACCTCCCGATCTCCAATAACCAAGAGATAGGGAACCTTGAGCAAAGTATGCTCGCGGATTTTAAAGCCGATCTTTTCATTTCTCAAGTCGGACTTGGCACGAAATCCGCTTTGATTGAGTGTTTTTTCTACTTCAAGGGCAAAATCTGCCTGTTTATCAGTGATATTCATCACCACGGCCTGAGTCGGAGCCAGCCACGCAGGGAACGCGCCCTCGTAATGCTCGATCAGAATCCCGACAAAACGCTCGAAGGAGCCGAGAATCGCCCGGTGCAGCATCACCGGATGCTTACGGCTGTTGTCTTCGGATACATATTCAGCACCCAGACGGATCGGCAGGTTGAAATCCAGCTGCAAGGTACCACACTGCCATACACGCCCCAGGCAGTCTTTCAACGAGAACTCGATCTTCGGACCATAGAACGCGCCCTCGCCCGGCTGCAGATCATACGGCAACCCGGCACTGTCCAAAGCCGCAGCTAGCGCATTTTCCGCACGATCCCACAACTCATCGGAACCCACGCGCTTTTCAGGACGAGTGGAAAGTTTCATCTCGATGTCCTTGAAGCCGAAGTCGGCATAGACATCCATAGTCAGCTTGATGAACGCAGCGGACTCGGCCTGCATCTGATCTTCAGTACAGAAGATGTGAGCATCGTCCTGGGTAAAACCGCGCACACGCATGATGCCGTGCAGCGCTCCCGAAGGCTCGTTACGGTGGCAAGCACCGAATTCGGCCAGTCGCATCGGCAGCTCGCGGTAGCTCTTCAGACCCTGATTGAACACCTGCACGTGGCACGGGCAGTTCATGGGCTTGATTGCGTAGTCGCGGCTTTCCGATTCGGTGGTGAACATATTTTCGGAATAGTTGGCCCAGTGCCCGGACTTTTCCCAAAGGCTGCGATCGACCACTTGCGGAGTCTTGATCTCCAGATAGCCGTTTTCACGCTGCACCTTGCGCATGTACTGCTCGAGCACCTGGTACAAAGTCCAACCATTGGGGTGCCAGAACACCATGCCCGGAGCTTCCTCCTGGGTATGGAACAGGCCCAAACGCTTGCCGATCTTACGATGGTCGCGCTTTTCGGCCTCTTCGATACGCTGGATATAGGCAGCGAGCTGCTTCTTATCCGCCCACGCAGTACCGTAAACCCGCTGCAACTGCTCATTCTTGGCGTCGCCGCGCCAGTAGGCACCAGACAACTTGGTCAATTTGAACGACTTCAGGAAGCGCGTGTTCGGCACGTGCGGACCGCGGCACATGTCGACATATTCTTCGTGATAGTAGAGGCCCATTGCCTGTTCATTCGGCATGTCCTCCACCAGGCGCAACTTGTAGTCCTCGCCACGAGACTTGAACACTTCAATCACTTCGGCTCGCGGGGTGACCTTCTTGATCACGTCGTAGTCTTTCTCGATCAGCTGCTGCATGCGCTGCTCGATAGCCGCCATGTCTTCGGGCGTGAAGGGACGCTCATAGGCGATGTCGTAATAGAAGCCTTCATCAATGACCGGGCCGATGACCATCTTGGCGGTCGGATACAACTGCTTGACCGCATGCCCTACCAAGTGAGCGCAAGAGTGGCGAATGATCTCAAGCCCCTCTTCGTCCTTTGGCGTGATGATTTGCAGGGTTGCGTCGCTGTCGATCACATCGCAGGCGTCGACCAGCTTGCCATTGACCTTGCCGGCCAGGGTGGCCTTAGCCAAACCTGCGCCAATAGATGCAGCGACCTCGGCTACGGATACCGCATGATCGAATGAACGTTGACTGCCGTCGGGAAGAGTAATGGTGGGCATGGCGCCTCCTCTCCTAGTGGTGACCCCTACCAAAGGTCACGTGGGTTGGGATGAGCCAGTACGCGATTCAGTCCGGCCGTTCTGTAACAAACGCCTGCCTCACAGTGGCGAGAGCCTTGCGGCCAACCGGGAAACCGAACCAGAGTGACTGGGGTTCAAATCAAAATTAATGAGGCATAGACCGCGAGGGAGAAGTGCAACACCCAAAGCTTGAAAACACCCAAGCCGGGCATGCTAGCACAGATAAATCGCAAGCACCGCGCAGCAAGTTTCCCAAAAGATACTTTCCGGTCTTTTATTGAAGAAAGTGAACTTGCGATGTACGCCGAACCTCAAATACCAAGAGAATCGTCGTCCTTGCTATCGACCTCAGGAGAACTCGACTCATGCGCCTTACCCAATTGCTTACCCTTGCCGCCCCACTCGCCCTGCTCCTGCCCTTGAGCGCACAAGCTGCATGGCCTGCCGGAGCTCGTGCCGACTATATGAAGGATTGCACTGCAGCAGCCAGCCAAAGCATCGACGCCAAAAGCGCCGAGAAACATTGCGCCTGCGGTGCAGAGAAGCTGAATGAAAAATTCACCACCGATGAAATCAAGGAGCTGATGAGTAAATCCAAGCAACCTAGTGCAGAACTGAGAACCCGAGCCCTGGACGCCATCGCTGCTTGCCGAGTGGTCAAATAACCAACCACCGCTCGAAACAGGCTGTACCAAGGCCTGTCAGCAGGCCTGAAACGCGGTTTTTTTCACAATTTACGCAGCTTTTACGGGTTTTTTTATCACCGTTTGTTTTCCGCGAAAGCCCCTTAAACCGGGGTCTACAGGCAAATCGAACGGCAAAATACACGGACACATCGGGCAAAGAGCACCTACAGGGGGCTCCCAAGCCGAACATTTCGACTATGATAGCTCGGTGTGCCCAGTTGGCCTGAGCAGCACAGCACTACTGAAAATATATGTTTCTTGGAGATACACCATGTCTAATCGCCAAACCGGCACCGTAAAATGGTTCAACGATGAAAAAGGCTTCGGCTTCATCACTCCTCAAGGTGGCGGTGACGACCTGTTCGTACACTTCAAAGCTATTGAAAGCGACGGTTTCAAAAGCCTGAAAGAAGGCCAAACCGTTTCCTTCGTGGCTGAGAAAGGCCAAAAGGGTATGCAAGCTGCACAAGTTCGCCCTGAGTAAGTTTTCAGCGAGCTAAAAAAACCCCGTCCATGTGACGGGGTTTTTTATGCGCGGGCAAAAAACCTAAGCCTCAACCACAGTTGACCCGAGTAACCACCAGGCCGGCATCGGTATTGAGGTTCAGGCGGTCGGAGCGGTACTCCAGAGTAATCATGTCATTAGGCTTGAGGAAACGCGCATATTGCGCTCCTGCGCGAGTACGGGCCTGCTCCAGCAGTTCGGGAGAAGCCTTCTTGCCGACGGCAAATTCGGCAGCTGTTGCTTCACAACGCGTGTGCCCGGATTCAGAGGCCACAGGTTCCTTTGTCGACCCGGTGGTGCTGCATCCACTGAGGACAACAGCGGCCAACAAGGTTCCGAATGAAGCGAGCTTCCAAGGCATGAAGCCTCCTTTTCAAAATTAAGCAGAGATCGTGCGACAGCCGATTTGGCTTTTGGTTTCAAAACAAAATGGCCTTTTGCCCTATGTCACGGACAGCGAGTAAGTCTGCCTCAGGCATCGCGACACTTTCACAGGACAATCGTCACTGAATATGAACAGCACTCAATAGATATCGATGTAGTCGAACGCCGGTTTCGGCCAGTTCTGCTTGAGTGCATTGAAGATCTGCATTACCCAGACCTCATCACTGGCCGCCACGTTGCCGACATAGCCGGATCCGGCTGCCCAGGTTTCCAGGCGAAACAACAAACCCTCGATGTCGACACCTCCCACCACTCCCGAAGAGATGTAGGCAATCCCGGTCCTGGTGACACGCAACTGGGTATGCACGTTGTCACTGGCCGAAGCCAGAAGCTGGCGCACCGCCTCCAGGGTCAGGGCATCAGGCTGATTCAAATCGATTTGCACAGAAGCTTCCTTGAGCGCAGGAAAAGCGCCAGTGTCGCATAGCCCCCCGCTTGATGCCTAAGTCGGAGTGCCAAACGCTCGGCAACATGGTTAACTCTGCGACGCAGCAAACACCCGCCCAGGCCCGGCCCTGGCGCCCGCCTTATCCGAATTCGTGAGACTTTCATGGCCACCGTGAGTATCGACGCCGACATCAAAGCCAAATGGCCCCAGGGCCAGTGCTCCTACAGCCCAGGGAGCCCGGAAGAGTTGGCGATCATTGGCATAGACCTGCTGGTCAAGGAGCTGGGAACCCAATCCGCCTGGGCGTTCATTGAGCAGGTTTTCGAGAAGTACCCTGCTGATCACCCAGGCGCACAGGACCCGGAACGGGAATAGAACCCCGCAGGCAGGAGCCTGCGGGGGCGCTGCTTACTTGAGCCGAGCCAGACGCTCGGTGAGCAAGTCGAAGAAGCCCTGAGCATCACCGTTCTCAACCCAGAACACGTTCTTTTCCTGCTTCAGACCGTCGTACCAGTCGACGATGGTCTGGCCGAACGTCGGCCCTTCACGACTGTCGACAACCATGTTGGCCTGACGCCCGCTGAACAGCTCAGGCTTGAGCAGATAGGCGATCACCGTCGCATCATGCACCGGGCCGCCAGGAATACCGTAGTGCTCCATGTCGCCTTTGACGTACTCATTGAGGATATCCCCTACCACCTTGCTGGCATTGTTGTTCAAGGCGGCGATCTTCTGCAGTCGCGCCTCGCTGGTCAGCACCTTGTGGGTGACGTCCAGTGGCAGGTAGGTCAGCTTGACGCCACTCTTGAGCACCACTTCGGCCGCTTGAGGATCGGCGAACAGGTTGAACTCGGCCACTGGGGTGATATTGCCGCCATTGAAGTGCGCGCCCCCCATGACCACCACTTCCTTGATGCCCTGGGTAATATCCGGCGCCTGGATCAATGCCAGTGCCAGGTTGGTCTGCGGCCCCAGCATGGCGATGGTGATGCTGTGGGGCTTGGCCGCCCGCAATGTATCGATCAGATAGTTGACCGCATTGCCCTTGGCCAGCGGCGCCTTGGGCTCATGCACAGTCACCCCGGAAATGCCTTCCTTGCCGTGGATATTCTCGGCATAGATCGGCGTGCGCAGCAGCGGTTTTGGCGCCCCGGCGTAGACCGGCACTTCATCGCGACCAGCCCACTCACGGGCCAGGCGCGCATTGCGCGAGGTCTTGTCCAGACGTACGTTGCCCGCCACCGTGGTCAAGGCACGAATATGCAGCTCCTCGGGCGATGCCAGGGCGAACAACAGAGCCACCACATCGTCGGCCCCCGGGTCGGTGTCGATGATCAGATCGATTTTTTCCGCCGCCTGAGCGCCGGTAGCAGTGAGTAGAGACAAGAGCAGCAGACTCCGGAACCAGTGTTGAAACAGCAGAGCATAGCGGTGCATGGCGCACTCCTTGTGCAAGGTAAGGAAAAGCCGGACAGCGGCTTAGAAAGTCACCCCGGCAACCAGGGCGATGTTGCAATACGGCTGGCACTCTCCCGTGCGAATCACTGCACGAGCCTGGCGACTGAGCACCTTGAAATCTTCGTGACTCATCAGTCTGCGCTCCCCCAGCTCGCCACTGAGGTTCAGCACATCCAGCCCCAGCAAAGGCTGCGGCCGCTTGAGCAGAATTTCCTCGGCCAGCACGTGACTCTCCACCTGCATCTCGCTGAGCAACACCTTGAGCGTGCCGAGAAAATCGGGCACGCCGTGGGTCAGGGCCAGATCGATCAATTCGACGCCAGGAGGCACCGGCAGACCGGCATCACCGATCACCACGATGTCGCCGTGGCCCAAAGAGGCAATCAAACGTGACAGGGCAATATTGAGCAAAGGTGTCTTTTTCATGAGGGGACAAAGGCCTGTACGTCGGACAGTGTGGGAATGGAAGGTTGTGCACCGGCGCGCGTCACCGACAGCGCCGCAGCGACCTGACCAAAGCGGATCGCCTCGGCCTCGCTCTTGCCGGCAGCCAGGGCGGCGGCAAAACCACCGACGAAGGTATCCCCCGCGGCCGTGGTGTCGATGGCCTTGACCTTGGGCGCCGGAAAATGCTCGAAACTACGGCCATTGGCAAACAGCGAACCTTGCGCCCCCAGAGTGATGATGACCTTGCCGGCACCGGCGGCGATCAAGCGACCGGCCGCAGCTTCGGCGCTCTCCAGCGAGTCCACCGCCACGCCACTGAGGGCGGACGCCTCGCTTTCATTGGGAATCAGGTAGTCGATCGAGCCGTACCACTGCTCCGGCAGCGGGCCGCTGGCCGGCGCCGGATTGAGAATCACCGTCTTGCCCAGCTCACGCCCGCGCTTGAGGGTGTACCCCACCGTTGCCAGGGGCACTTCCAACTGACAGATGATCACGTCGGCCTCCTGCAACACCCGATCAAACCCCGCAACCTTCTCGGGGCTGAGCAGGCCGTTGCCACCGGCGACGATGACAATTGCATTCTGGCTACTGTCATCCACCACGATCAGGGCTACGCCGCTGGAACCCTCTACCACGCTCACCGCCTGGCAATCGATCTGCTCGGCGAGCAAGGCACTGCGCAATTGCTCGCCATAGGCATCATCGCCAACACAGCCGACCATCGACACCTGCGCCCCCAGCCTGGCGGCCGCCACTGCCTGATTGGCTCCCTTGCCACCAGACACCGTGGCAAAGGATTTGCCAATCAGCGTCTCGCCTCCTCGCGGCAAGCGCTCGGCCCGGGTCACCAGATCCATATTGAGGCTTCCCACTACCACTACTTTTGCTGGCATACATCGATACTCAATCATTTGGATTCAGCGGTACTCGGCAAATGCGCTACTGAGCGGCGCAGTCGATTCCCGCAAGACAATATTCGGCGTAACGATGCGCTGGTCGACCGGCAACTCCCGCGCAGCGATCCGGCGCAGCAGCAACTCTGCCGCGGTCTCCCCCAGTTGCAGGATCGACTGACCCACCGTGGTCAGCGCCGGGTAGACATAACGGCTCATGAGAATGTCGTCGAAGCCGATCACCGAGAGCTCACTGGGTACACGGATATTGCGCTCCGCCGCGGCCCGCAACACACCGATGCCCATCATGTCGTTAGCGGCGAAAATGGCGCTTGGCGGGCGACTCTCAAGCAACTGCGCCGCAGCGCGATAACCACCAGTGCTGCTGAAGTCACTTTCCAGGATGCGCCCTGCTGGCACCTCGACACCGGCTTCCTGCAACGCCTGGCGAAACCCCGCCAGGCGCATCTGCGCCACGCTGGTATTGGCCGGTCCGCCGATACAGGCGATGTCCCGGTGCCCCAGCTCCAGAAGGTGCCGGGTCGCCAGGTAGGCACCGTAATGGTGGTCGATACGCACCAGATCGGCGTCCACCCCTTCCAGCCCACGGTCGACAATCACCATCGGCGTGCGCACCCCGGCCAGACCCTGGGCCAGACCACTGTCGCCACCAGCGGATGTCACAATCAGCCCGTCGATGCGCTTTTCCAGAAGCACACGCAGATAGTTGCGCTGCTTGTCCGGGTTATCGTCGGAGTTGCAGAGGATCACGCAGTAACCGTTGCGCTCGCAGTAGTCCTCAATCCCTCGTGCCAGTTCGGCGAAGTAGGGGTTGAGACTGTTGGGCACCAGCAGGCCGATGGTCGCGGTGGTCTTGGCCTTGAGTGAGCGGGCCACCGCACTGGGCACATAGTCGAGGCGCTTGATCGCCGCCTCGACCTTGACCCGCACCTCTTCACTGACCGGCCGCGTCTTGTTCAGCACATGGGACACCGTGGTGTAGGAAATCCCCGCCAGCGCTGCCACATCCTTGATTGTTGCCATGAATCAAACCCGCCGATTGGCGCGCTGGCTGCGATAGGTGTCCAGCACCACGGCAATCACAATGACCGCACCGGTGATGATGCGCTTGGTCGGTTCTGATGCGCCGATTTGCGCCAGGCCTGCAGCCAGCACGGAAATAATCAAGACGCCGAAGAAGGTACTGATCACCGAACCGCGTCCGCCCATCAGGCTGGTGCCGCCAATCACCACCGCAGCGATGACCTGCAACTCCAGACCGGAGCCCGCATTCGGGTCTGCCGCTTCCAGGCGAGAAATTTGAAACAGCGCTGCAATGCCCGCCAACAACCCCATCAGGCTGAACACCAGGATCTTGTAGGGTTTGGGATTGATCCCCGCCAGACGCACCGCCTCTTCGTTGGTACCGATGCCGATCAGGTAGCGACCGAACACGGTGCGCGTCAGCACCGCCTGGGCCAGGAAGATAATCAGCAGGGCAATGATAAACGACGGCGAAATGCCAAAGGCGATTGGATTCGACAACCAGGCGAAGGCATCACCGATATAGGCCGTGCGCGAGCCGGTCATCTGATAGGCAACGCCCCGGGCCATTTCCAGCACCCCCAAGGACACGATGAAGGACGGGATACGCCAGGCCACAGTGATCGAGCCGGTGATGGTTCCCGCCAGCGCCGCACAGGCCATGCCCAGCAATGCCGCAGGTACCACGCTCCAGCCCCAGCCGAGAATCGCCACGCTGACTGTCGAGGCCGCCAGGGCCAGCACCGACCCCACGGACAGATCGATGCCACCGATGATCAGGACGAAGGTCATACCCACCGCCAGCACCATCAGGTCGGGAATCTGGTTGGCCAGGGTGCTGAAGGTGTCATAGGAAAGGAAATGGCTGCTGAGCAGGGAGAACAGGACGATCATCCCCAACAACGCCCCCGCCAGACCCAGGTAGGTGCCGAGGCCGTAGTAATGGCCGCCTCGCTTGCCGCTTGCAGGTGCAGTTTTCATGATGCATTCCTAGGCGTCGCTTCGCTGAGCAACGCATCTCGTTTTTGATAGCCGGCAAAGGCGGCGGCAAGCAATTCGTCCTGGGTCCAGCTGTCACGCTCGAAGGTGTCGATCAGACGCCCGGCAGAGAGCACGCCGATGCGATCACAGATCAACATCAACTCGCGCAGGTCGCTGGACACCACCACCAGGGCCTTGCCCTGGCGGGTCAACTCCCCCAGCAGGCCATAGATATCGAACTTGGCGCCGACATCGATACCGCGAGTGGGCTCGTCGAACAGCAACACCGAGCAGTCGCGCTCCAGCCAACGGCCGATCACCACTTTCTGCTGGTTGCCGCCGGACAATTCGGACACCAATTGCGCCGGACTGGAACTGCGAATGCGCATGGCATCGATCTGTCGCCGGGCCAGTTGCTCTTCGTCCTGGCCATTGACCAGGCCGCCACTGGAAATAGCCGGCATGTTGCCCAGGGCGATATTGGCGCTGATGGACTGGGTCAGCAGCAGCCCTTCGCCCTTGCGATCCTCAGTGATCAACGCAATGCCGTTGGCCACCGCATCCACCGGGGAGCGAATGCTCACCGGCCGGGCTGGTGTGCCCAAGGCAATGCTGCCGCTGTCGGCGACATCGGCACCAAAGATCAGCCGCAGCAACTCGGTACGCCCTGCCCCGATCAAGCCAGAGATACCGAAGATCTCGCCACTGCGCACCTCGAAGGACACATCACAGACCTTGTCCGAGCGACTGAGGTTATTCACCGTCAGCGCCGGCGCACCGATCTTGCGCTCGCCCAGGTCAATGTGTTCGCCCAGCTCGCGACCCACCATCAGATTCACCAACTGTTCGCTGTTGTAGTTGGCCATGGGCTCGACACACACCAGGCAACCGTCACGCAACACAGCAATGCGCTGGGCTACGCGGGCCAGCTCTTCCAGGCGATGGGAGATATAGATGATGGACACGCCCCGAGCCTGCAGGCGAGTGATCTGCTCGAAGAGCATCTCCACCTCACGGGAAGTGAGCATGGCCGTCGGCTCATCGAGAATCAGCACATGACAGTCGCCGATCAGGTTGCGGGCGATCTCCACCATCTGCTGGTGACCGATGCCCAATTCACACACCAGCGTGTCGGGATCGATGGCGTCAAGGCCGACCTGGGCCATGGCCTCGATCGCGGCCTTGCGCAATTGCTTGCGGCTGATCCAGCCACCGGTACTGGGCAGATTGTCGAGAAACAGATTCTCGGCCACCGACAGGGTCGGCAGTAGGTTGAGCTCCTGCATGACCATGCGAACCCCCACCTCTTCCGCCTGGGTCCTGCTACCGGGACGATAGTCCTGGCCGTTGAACTGCATGTGGCCGGTGGTAGGGCTGACCAGACCACCGATGATCTTCGACAAGGTGCTCTTGCCGGCGCCGTTCTCACCAGTCAGGGCCAGCACCTCCCCACGCATCAGCGTCAGGTCGATGCCGGTCAATACCGGCTGTGCATAGGTCTTGCCGATACCGCTGACCGAGAGGACAGCGTTCGCAGCGGAAACTGACATAAGAAACTCTCCATGCGCTCGCCCGAACGGGCGAGCGCCGTTGTGCCGCCGGAAGGACTACTTGGTGACCAGCTCAACTGGAGTTTCGATCACGCCGTTGGCACCGCTGTCGACTTTCTCGCCCTTGAGGATCTTCAGCGCGGTCTCGATGCCGAACACCGCCTGCTTGGCAGCGAACTGGTCGGCAGTGGCCAGGACCCGGCCATCCTTGAGCATGGGTTTGATGGCGTTGATATTGTCGTAGCCCACTACCTGGACCTTGCCGGCCTTACCGGCGGCCCGCACGGCGGAAACCGCCCCCACTGCCATGCTGTCGTTACCGGCCAGCAATGCCTTGAGATTCGGGTACTCGCTGAGCATCGCCGAGGCCACACGGTTGCCTGCATTGATTTCCCAGTCGCCGGATTGCAGCGAGACCACCTTGATCTGCGCGGCGTCCATCGCGTCCTTGAAGCCAGCGGTGCGCTGCTGTGCGTTGGTGGTGGTGGAAACCCCTTCGATGATCCCCACTTCGTCGCCGGCCTTCAGTTGCTTGGCCAGGTACTCACCCACCAGGCGAGCCCCCTTGCGGTTGTCCGGCCCCACGAAAGGTACGCTGATGTTCTTGCTTTTCAGCACACCGGGATCGAGTTGGTTATCGATATTGATCACGGTGATCCCGGCATCCACCGCCTTCTTGATCACCGGCACCATGGCCTTGGAGTCGGCGGGTGCAATCACCAGGGCATTGACCTTGGAGACGATCATCTGCTCGACGATGCGAATCTGGTTGGCGGTATCGGTTTCGTCCTTGATGCCGTTGGACACCAGGTCGAAATCGGCGGAATGCTCTTTCTGATAAGCCTTGGCGCCGTCTTCCATGGTCAGGAAGAACTCGTTGGCCAGGGACTTCATGACCAGGGCGACCTTGGGTTTCTGCGAGGTCTCGGCATAGGCCGAAGAGAGAGGGAGGGCAGCGGATGCAGCAGCCAGAACAGCGACAGCGAGTAGACGTCCAGCGAAGGGCAGCTTCATGAATTCACTCCGATCTTATGATTATTGTGAGCAGCGTCCGCACGGCAGGGTGAGCAGGCCGTCATCAGCAGGGATGGGAGGCCGGTGCCGCACTTTGGAAAGATAGACGATTGTCGTTATCCAAAGGCCGCGCAAACGTTTGCGTAAAACGAACTATGCGAACCTAGCCAGAGTTTGTCAACGCCGATCAGTGTCTGGAAAAAGCAGACAGACAGGGGGCAAAACCCCACTGCTGGAGAGGAGAAACCTGTCCGCACCGTAGCGTCGAACAGGCTCTGAGGGTCATGCGGTGGTGTTTACCAGGCCGCCCGAGGAGGAGTCCTTGGCCAGCTCACGGACCAGATTGCCCGATACCTCGGCCAGGGCCCCGTTGGTCTGGGCGATCTGCCCTTGAAGGCCCATCACCACGGTCTGCTTGGCTTCAGGGGTCGGATAGTCGGCGGCCTGGGCGGCAGCCAGTTGCTGTTGCTGCTGCTTGAGCTGCTCCTGCAACTCTTGCATGCGTTTGAGCAGCATCTTGACGACGATGCTCTGATTGTCTCCACCCGAGTCTGCGGCTTCGGACTTTTCCGCCTGCTTGCCGGAACCCACCCGGAGGGTGTCCGACTCATCGGTGCCCAGCGCCGTGGACGCCTCCTCGGCAGCGGCGTTACTCAATGCATCAATGGTCGCCGGTGACTTGCCATTGATCAAAATCGCTCCTGCGCCAGGAAATCCGACTGACAGAGACATATGAACTCCTGAAAAAAAGATCCTGTCGGGTCATCGACCATCTCGCGACATTCTTTAATAACGGCCCCTGCCCCTTTGTACCAAACCGCTGACGGGCATTTTCGGATTGCCGAACGCCTACCCGCGCAAACGTTCGGAAACCCGGACACACACCACTCCATCGCCGTCATAAAAATGAATAAAGTTGATATAAATCAGTAACTTAAAATACTTATCAGACCAAGGTAGCGCTGGTACAGATCCTGCTCAACCCTCACTGCCTCACCGCATACAGATCTGCGGTCGGGGTGTTTCTAGATGAACCTGCATCAGCACCGTCTCACTACTAGAGAGAAAATAATGAAATCTGCCTTCAAAACCTTCGTTCCGGGCGCTTTGGCCCTCCTCCTGCTTCTGCCTGCAGCTGTGCAGGCCAAAGAAGCTGAAACCCAACAAAAACTCGCCAACGTTGTGGTCCTTGCTACCGGTGGCACCATCGCCGGCGCCGGCGCCAGTGCCGCCAACAGCGCCACCTACCAAGCAGCCAAAGTCGGCATCGAACAACTGATCGCCGGCATCCCCGAGCTGAGCCAACTGGCCAATGTGCGTGGCGAGCAAGTCATGCAGATCGCTTCGGAAAGCATCACCAACGAAAACCTGCTGCAACTGGGTCGCCGCGTTGCTGAACTGGCCGACAGCAAAGACGTCGATGGCATCGTCATCACCCACGGCACCGACACCCTGGAAGAAACCGCCTACTTCCTCAACCTGGTGGAAAAGACTGACAAGCCGATCGTGGTCGTCGGCTCCATGCGCCCAGGCACCGCCATGTCGGCTGACGGCATGCTCAACCTGTACAACGCAGTAGCCGTAGCCGGCAGCAAGAACGCCCGCGGTAAAGGCGTGCTGGTCACCATGAACGATGAAATCCAGTCCGGTCGCGATGTCAGCAAGACGATCAACATCAAGACCGAAGCCTTCAAGAGCCCATGGGGCCCACTGGGCATGGTAGTGGAAGGCAAATCCTACTGGTTCCGCCTGCCTGCCAAGCGTCACACCATGGATTCGGAATTCGACATCAAGAACATCAAGAGCCTGCCTGACGTAGAAATCGCCTACGGCTACGGCAACGTCAGCGACACCGCTTACAAGGCCCTGGCACAAGGTGGTGCCAAAGCCATCATCCATGCCGGTACCGGCAACGGCTCCGTGTCCTCCCGCGTAGTGCCAGCCTTGCAAGAGCTGCGCAAGAACGGCGTGCAGATCATTCGTTCTTCCCACGTCAATGCTGGCGGCTTCGTACTGCGCAACGCTGAACAGCCTGACGACAAGAACGACTGGGTCGTGGCTCACGACCTGAACCCGCAAAAAGCCCGCATCCTGGCCATGGTCGCTCTGACCAAGACTCAGGACAGCAAAGAACTGCAACGCATGTTCTGGGAATACTGACAGCCCTCCGCTCGACCGACTCCGGTCGAGCAGGCTTCAACCACTCGCCCATCCAGGCGAGTGGTTCCGCCCCCCGCCTAACAGCCTCGTCGCGCCCTCCCCCGTAAAAAATCTCCTTCATCCGTGAGACAAATGCGTAAAGCATGGTCAGAGGAACTTCTTGAATCTTAAGCAGTTGCGAAATGTCTTACAGTTAAATACTGTATACACGTACAGCTTATTAAGGATTGTTCCGTGGCCACGACCCAAACGCCCCTCAGCTCCTACGAACGCCTGGGTGTACGCATCCAGAAAATCATCAACTCCCCTACCGCACAGAAAGCCAAGGCAGCCCTGATCTTCCGCCTCGCCGATGAGCCCCAGGACGAGTGGGAACGCCTGCTGGAGGAAATCGCCGAGAACGACAACGTCACCCTCGCCTATCGCGACGATGGTGGCGTGCAAATTTTCTGGGTCGTACCGAAGGAAGACTGAGTTGATGAGTGTCCGTTGTTTTGCCGTACTGCTGTTTTTCGTCACCTTCACCGCCCAAGCCGATGCCCCACGCACCTTCAGCGAAGCCAAGAAAGTCGCCTGGAAACTCTATGCTCCCCAATCAACCGAGTTCTACTGCGGCTGCAAGTACAACGGCAACCGGATAAACCTCGCCGCTTGCGGCTATATACCGCGCAAGAACGCCAAGCGTGCGGAGCGCATCGAATGGGAACACATAGTGCCGGCCTGGCAGATCGGTCATCAGCGCCAATGCTGGCAGCAAGGCGGACGCAAGAATTGCACCCGTACCGACCCGGTCTATCAGCGGGCCGAAGCGGACTTGCATAACCTGGTACCAAGCATTGGCGAAGTGAATGGCGACCGCAGCAACTTCAGTTTCGGCTGGCTGCCGGAGCAATCCGGGCAATATGGCTCATGCCTGACCCAGGTGGACTTCAAGGCCAAGAAAGTCATGCCCCGCCCCTCGATTCGCGGCATGATCGCCCGCACCTACTTCTACATGAGCAAGCAATACGGTCTGCGCCTGTCGAAACAGGATCGACAGCTCTTCGAAGCCTGGAACAAAACCTATCCGGTGCAGGATTGGGAGCGCCAACGCAATCAGAGCGTGGCCTGCGTGATGGGGCGTGGAAACGAGTTTGTCGGGACCGTCAACCTCAAGGCCTGCGGCTGACCCAGAGGCGCCCCTTGATATGGGCGCCTCTCGATATGGCGGGAGCAGACTTACTGTGCAGCCTGGTGCTCGATAACCGTGACATCGATGTCACGCTTCTTGGCCTTGATGAGTTTCTCGACCACTTCGGTCTTTTTTGCCTCGGCCTCGGCCTGGGACGCAAAAGGCCCGAGCAGCACCCGCTTCTTGCCTTCCACGGCCACCACATTGGACATGATCCCGTGCTCGATCAGCCAACCTGTGAGATCACTGACCGCCAGGGGCAGTTCGCTGCCCACCCACACATCCCACTGCGGCGCGGTAGAAGCCTGAACCGGCTGAACCTGCGTCGTTGCCAAAGTGCTCTTGTTCGCCTCGACTGGCTTGCCTTCACCGCAACCGGCCAACGCCAACACCGCCATCATCATCGCTACTGTGCGCACAACCTACCCCTAGAAAGTCTGAGGCAGCGATTTTAGCACTCAAGACAAAAGAGACCTCGTCACAAAATCAGGCCGAAACAGGAAGAATGATATTTATTGCCTCTGTATAGTTGCGCCTTGGGAATTAATAGATCGTCTGCGCGTCAGAAAGAGGCACCCACTCAGTGGAACTTCGCACTAATCTATACCTAAGACCGACCTCTGCACTGTTTGAATCTGGTGCTCTACAAAGCCATCAAGGAGAAGATCATGCTGATACTCACCCGCAAAGTCGGTGAAAGCATAAACATCGGTGACGACATTACGATCACCATTCTCGGCGTCAGCGGCCAACAGGTCCGCATCGGTATCAACGCGCCAAAAGACGTCGCGGTACACCGCGAGGAAATTTATCAACGCATTCAAGCCGGACTGACCGCCCCGGACAAACGCGAAACCCCATGAATCCAATGAGCACCCGCTCCCTGCCTGTGCCCAACAGCTGGCGCGGCGCGTGCCCTATTTGCCTTGAACCTCTCCTACAGAACACCTGCATGCCCTGACCGGATTGCGGCTATAACAGATTCCCGCCCACTGGATTGTCGTCAAGCACTGACTATCGCCCTTTTCTGGCAAATACCAACCGCGGCCTCCCGGTACGCGGCGCCTCAGCAATACAGGCGTCGCACCCGGGCTCGGCGGTCAGGCGCTGACTGCTGGCTTGAACCCCAAATCCTCAGTGAACCGCAGCAGGTAGCCGTCCGGATCAAGCACTAGCAGGTTCAACTCACCATGCAGCAACTCGTCATGCCGGTACCAGCACTCCTGGATTTCCCTGCGCAGGACGATACCGGCATGCGCCAGAGCGGCAGCCATCTGGCGAATGTCCGGGCACTCGATGGACAAGTTCATGCCTCGGCCAAAAGGCGCCTGCAAGGGGCCGACGCGCCACTCTGATTCCTCCTGATCATCCTGCTCCAGCATCAACTGAGCGCCGTTGAGGGAGAGAAAGGCAAAGAAGTGTTCCGGACGCTGATACTCCACCTTGAAACCGAGGGTATCGCGATAAAAAATCAGACTGCGCTCCAGGTCCGTGACCAGCATTTCCGGAACCAGGTTATTCATTTGAAACATGGCAAAAGTCCATTGCTCATTGATCGAGCCGCGAGACTACGCTCAAGCCGATCCCAAGTGCAGCCCCGCTTACCAATGATTACAACTGAGCCAATGCCACACCAGGCGCCACGCCCATCCACCTGCCGCCGATCATCCATGGACAGCCTTCAGGAAAAAAAGGCGACCCGCATTCGGATCGACAACATCCGTGCGGGCCGCCTTGCCGCTGAGAAAAACAACGACGTCACTGTTCAGCCATGACGCTCCAGCAACACCTTGCTCCAGAGGGTGAAAGCCACGGAGGGCGTCCATGCCGGGTTTGAAGTGTGCTCTTGAAGGCAGAGATAGTGATTGCCCTCGTAGCTCACTCCGTCCTCCCGGAGATAGCGTTGACTGCTACTCCACTCAGGAAAGCTCGGATCGACGGCGCCACCCGCAGTCCTGACACTCAGGCTGCGACTGGGCAACGATTCACGACCCTGAGTATCAGTGGCCGTAACGAAGTAACTGTACTGGGTATCGGCACTCAGCCCCTTGTCTTCAAAGCCCAGGGAAGTCGACTGGCCCACCGCATTGCCATCGCGATACAGGGTGTAGAACTCCACCGGACGCACACCACTGGAGGCGCCCCAGCTCAAGGTGACACTGCTACGAGTGGCTCCCAGCACCTGCAGGTTGCCAGGTGCCCCGGGACGCTCGGGCTCTGCGCCATCGCCATGGATCAACGGCGCATAACGGTTGCGGAACTCCCAGTTGTACGGCACGCCTTGCCGACTGACTCCGGCATCCCAGTTCACCGACCAGGTCATCAAGCCCTTGATGGCATGACCAGCATCCTGCAGCCGCTTGAACGCATTACTCACAGCCGCGGGATCGATGACATAGCCCGTGGCCGCGGCATCGACGTTGCTGGGCAAGCCGATTGCCAGCTTGTCCGCCGCAATCCGGGTGTAACCGCGAGAGCCCGAAGCCAGGCTGTCGGTCAGGTAGAACAGGAAGTCTTCCTTCATCTGATCATTGTTCTGGGCAATCCAGGCGCCCTGCCCGCCATTGGCCTCCGGCACCCAGAGTCCATCGCCACCCTGGTTGTAGTATTGCGGCGCGACAAAGTCGTAGTAGCCCTCCAGGGCTTGCAGGTAAGCCACGTACTTGCCATTGCTGGTCAGGTACGGAAACTCCGGCGCCATGCTGATGATGAAATGCTTGCCCTGACCGGCATAGTGATCCTTCACCAGCTTCAAGGCTGCCGGCAACACACTCTTGTTGTCGGCATAGTCGATTGCACTCTGCTCCAGATCGATATCCAGGCCATCGAAGCCGTAAGTCTCCACCAGACGGATGATTTCGTTGGCCAAAGGCTGCTCGTCGCCCTTGCGCAACTCGATATGCGCATCGGCACCACCCAGGGAAATCAGCACGACGCGCCCCTGGCTGTTAAGCACACCGACCTGACGCCGGAACTCGGTGTCCGAGAGGTTGTAGGGCTTGAAGGTGGGAATGCCGTTGCCCTTCATGAAGGCCACCGCCACCACGTTGTACTCCTTGGGGACATCCAGCAGGCTCAGATTGGCAAATTGCCCCTGCTGATAACCGTCGGCAGAACCGGCGGCCCAGTTATGCCAGAAGCCCATGAGGATCTTCTTGCCGGCAATACTCGGCATCATGGAGGCCGCATCGGCAGCTTGACTCTTGTTTAATGCAAAATCGATTTTATTCACGCTCTAATCCTTCAGAACTGTTAAAGGGGGCTGCACGACCGAGACTTACTTGAAGTCCAGATCGAAAGCCTGATAAAACCCGTTTCCGGTATTGGCGACAACCCACACCAACACCACAACATGGTGGCCTTTCTTGTTTTTTGGCAGCACAACTTCATGATTAGTCTTGGCCTTCAATACCGAGCCAAACTTGTCGAATGGAACTTCGGTATAAAAATCCTGATAAAAAGCCTGAGGCTCCAGTTGTGCACGGCTGATGCGTTGCTTCGGATCCCAACCATCTTTAGTGATGAACCAGCTGTAGCCACGAGTGACGTGAGGCGCGGTGTACTCCCATTGCACCCGGAATACCTGACCGGGGTCCACATTGAGCAGCGGCCAGCTGAAGGCACGATTGATTTTCTTCGACATTTCCTCGTTGGTGAAGTTGATGCAGTCGCGCTCATCCACCTTGCCACCACTGAGAATGTGGCCATCTGCGGGAGGTACCGCGCTCCCGACATCGCTGTCGTAAGGTTTCGGGAAAGGCCCGGCGGTCAGAGCCGGAAAGTTTTTCCCGCCTTCCATTTCATTCACCTGCCAGGTTCCCAGCAATCCCAGCTCTACTGCAACCGCACCACGACTGGAAGGCGAAACAACGCGACCATGTTTAACTTGAGCTTGTGGCTTGTTCATATCTTTCACTCCATTGATTAAGTAAGTCTTGCTCCATGTTGAGCACCTTTAACTTAGCGCACTTTTCTCGATTTTTTTCACCACGTCACAAACTAACCATCCAGAACAATTTACACAATTCAGCGCCAGCCCTATTAAACACTAGACCTCTTTGTTTGAACTGACACTTTAAAGAGTCAATGTATTACACGCTTTTCTACACTAAAACTCATACTTTCTGCCGAGAGAAAATATCAAGCCATACAACTTGCGTTGAAAACACGGCACCCAGAAACAACAAAACCCGGCGATTGCCGGGTTTGCTGACAGAAAGGCTGAGCGCCTACACCTGAAGCCCTGCCTGGGCTTACAGACAGGTCGCCAACGCCGCCAGTCGACGCTTCGAAACAGAGCTGTCCTCGATCGCGTAATAGTGGACAGCGGTGCCCGAGGGCTCGGCCTTGATATCCACGAAGACTTCAGCTGCACGGGTATACACCGTATATCCGCCTACCTTGCCAGCTTGCAGGTAGGCAGCCGCATCCACACCAAAGACCGCCTCATCCTGCCAGGCGAACTGTACGCATTGCGCCACCAGTTGATCGGCCTTGGCCGAGGTCAGGGTCTTGTTGGGCGTTCTTGTCCGGGCATCATCCATGGTGGAACTTGCACAGCCGGCCAACAACACCGCAACCATCACCGCCATCAAAACCCGCATGCTGCCACCTCGTCCATAAAACGCGAGAGTATCGCTCACACGGCGGAGAAAAGGCGTTTGAGTAGAAGAAAAAAAGCCGCGATGCCAATTGCCTTTTGTTTACAAACCCCATTGCAAGGCCTCAGGCAAAGGATTAACCTTCGCGCCCCTTCCCACACTTTTGCCAAGGAGATCCACCATGCAACAGCTGATCACCCCTTGCAGGACGTGCCTGGTTTAAACGCTGTACCCGCTACCCGTTAGCGCCTTCGCTTAACCCCGCTCCGTCCTGCCACTACCTGAATATTTTTTTCCAATCAGGAATTGGACATGGACACTTGCATCCGTCATTTGTCGAATGGCGTCTCTCTTATCGCCTCCGACACCACCTGGATCGAAGACAAAGCGCTCCAGCAACTGCACACCACCGCCCAACTGCCCGGCATGCGCCAGGTCGTCGGCATGCCTGACCTGCACCCAGGCCGAGGCTACCCGGTGGGTGCAGCATTTTTTTCCACTGAGGTGGCCTATCCGGCACTGGTGGGCAACGACATCGGCTGCGGCATGGCGCTGTGGCAAACCGACCTCTCCAGCAGCCGCCTCAATCTCGACAAGCTGGAAAAGAAAATCGGCAATATCGATCTCCCTCTGGATGAACAGTGGGATGAAGAACGTGCCCAGCTGGGCCTGCCCCTCACCGGTCACGAGCACTCACTGGGCACCATTGGCGGCGGTAATCACTTCGCCGAGTTGCAACAGCTCGATCAGGTGTACGACACCGCAGCCCTGCCGGCTCTGGAACTGAATCCGAAAGCCTTGTTGCTGCTGGTGCATAGCGGCTCTCGCGGCCTGGGAGAGGCCATACTGCGGCGCCATGTGGATCAGCACGGGCACAACGGCCTGGAGATGACCAGCGCCGCTGGCGTCCAGTACTTGCAAGAGCATGATGAGGCCCTGCGCTTCGCCGAAGCCAACCGACGACTGATTGCCGAACGCCTGCTGCACAACCTGCGAGCCAGGGGGCACGCCGCTCTGGACATCAACCACAATCTGGTGTCCCCGGCGAATATCGATGGCGTCGAGGGCTGGCTGCATCGCAAGGGCGCCACACCATCGGACCAGGGCCCAGTGGTCATTCCGGGCTCCCGGGGTGACTACAGCTACCTGGTACAGCCCACTCCGACGCCTGTCAGCCTGTTCTCCCTGGCCCACGGCGCCGGACGCAAATGGCTGCGCAGCGACTGCAAGGGCCGGCTGGCGACCCGATTCAGTTTCGACCAGCTCAAGCGCACGCAACTGGGCAGCCGAGTGATCTGCGAAGACCGCGGATTGATGTACGAGGAAGCGCCCGAAGCCTACAAGAGCATCGACAGCGTAGTGGGCAGCCTGCGGGACGCCGGCCTGGTAAAGGTCATCGCCCGGCTCAAGCCGGTACTGACTTACAAACGCCGGGGGTGCTGCTGATGCTGCTGTTACAGCTGTCCTCTGCCCAGGGGCCTGCCGAGTGCGAGCTGGCGGTGACCAAGGCCTTGCGCCTCCTGTATCGCGAAGCCGAGGCACAAGGCGTACGTACCAGCCTGGTCGAACAGGTACCCGGCCAAACCCGGGACACCCACAAGTCGGTCCTGATCAGCCTTGATGGCGAACAGGCTGCAAGACTGGCTGAACGCTGGACAGGCACCCTGCTCTGGACCTGCAAAAGCCCGTGTCGCCCTGGACACAAACGCAAAAACTGGTATTTCGCCGGGCAACTGTTCAAGGCTCCACAAGACAGCATGGACGGCGAAATCCGCTTTGAAGCCATGCGCGCCTCGGGTCCGGGCGGACAACACGTGAACACCACCGACTCCGCCGTGCGTGCCACGCACCTGGCAACTGGAATCAGCGTGAAAGTGCAGTCCGAACGCAGTCAGCACGACAACAAGCGCGTTGCTCGCCTGCTGATCCTGCAGCGTCTGGCGGATCGGCAACAGCAATCCGAGGAAGCACTGCGTCTGCAACGCCGCGACGCCCACCACCGAGTGGAGCGCGGCAACCCGGTACGCAGTTTCAACGGCAACGCGTTCATAGCCCAAGACTGCCCCCCCGGCCACGGGAGCCGGCCATCACGGCGGCTCCCTGCACCAGAAGTTGGCGAGCTTCGCCTACGAAAACAGGGAACCGCACGTAAAAAATCCTCAACCCGTTCGCCAACAGGACCGCCACCCACAACAAGAACCGTGGACGGCAACGACCAGGACAATTGAAAACACGGAGTAAAAACCTTGATGAACAACTATTTTGAAAGCCCCTTCAAAGGCATCCCCCTTGATCAGCAAGTAACCCACCCGGATATCCAGGTGGGCCGCTACAGCTACTACTCCGGCTACTAGCACGATCACAGCTTCAATGACTGCGCAAACGACCTTCTTCATGATGAAGGCGCAGACCAACTGATTATCGGCAGCTTCTGCTCAGTTGGCTCAGGGGCGGCATTCATAATGGCCGGCAACCAAGGGCATAGGAACGCGCGGATCAGCACCTTCCCTTCTATTGGATGTCCGAAGAGCCTGCGTTCACAGGCGCACAAAACGGCTACGAAGCCGCTGGGGACACGGTGATCGGCAATGATGTCTGGATGGGTTCCGAAGCGGTTGTCATGCCCGGCATCGAAATCGGAGACGGTGCAGTGATAGGCACCCGCGCCCTGGTGACACGAGATGTCGAACCTTAGGCAATCGTCGGCGGCAGTCCTTTCAAGACGATCCGTAAACGCCTCGACGAACGTAGCATCGAGAGGCTTCTGGCGATGCCGTGGAGGCACTGGAGCGACGACCAGTTAAAAGCGGTAATGCCACTGATGACCAGTAGCAATATCGCGGCGTTGTTTCCGCACTGGAAGGAGTTCATTCGAGCGCCCTGACCCGACATCCCCAAGCGGCCCGCTCACACTCCGGCCGCCATCAGGACAAGAAGCGCCATGCGGAAAAACAGTGATCGCACCGAAGTTCTGAAGAGCGCCTCGCAATACAATTAAAACGCCCAAAGCAAAAAGGGGCTCACCTTTCGGTGAACCCCTTTTAGACCGCCCAGCAGAGCGGATTTTGTTTGGTAGGCGCGATTGGACTCGAACCAACGACCCCCACCATGTCAAGGTGGTGCTCTAACCAACTGAGCTACGTGCCTGCTGTGAGGCGGCATTCTACGGAATTCCAAAGGGGTGTCAACACCTTTTTTGCAGCTAAGCCTATGAATATGCGAATTTTTTAATTTCGCGGCCACGAAGAAGTTTTTCTTCCTGTCTGGTAGCGGATTTTCAACTCAGGTAGCATCGACGCACTCGTAAAATATATTAAACACATGAGGTCGCAGAATGGCGAACACTCCCTACCCACAGTCTTATTACGCTGCTTCCGCCAATGCGGCCCCGGAACGCCCACAATTGCAAGATGAGGTTGAAACCGACGTCTGCGTGATAGGCGCAGGTTACACCGGCCTGTCCAGCGCCCTGTTTCTTCTGGAAAACGGCTTCCGGGTGACCGTGCTCGAGGCCGCCAAGGTCGGCTTCGGTGCATCCGGGCGCAATGGCGGGCAGATCGTCAACAGCTACAGTCGCGACATCGATGTAATCGAACGCACTGTCGGCCCCAAGCAAGCACAACTGCTGGGCCAGATGGCATTCGAGGGCGGCCGTATCATCCGCGAGCGCGTCGCCAAGTATCAGATCCAGTGCGATCTGAAAGACGGGGGCGTGTTTGCCGCACTGACCAGCAAGCAAATGGGTCACCTGGAGTCGCAGAAGCGTCTCTGGGAGCGCTACGGCCACACTCAGCTGGAGTTACTGGACGAGCGGCGGATTCGTGAAGTCGTGGCCTGCGACCAGTACAAGGGCGGCATGCTCGATATGAGTGGCGGCCACATCCACCCGCTGAACCTGGCCCTGGGTGAAGCGGCTGCCGTGGAATCCCTGGGCGGGACCATTTACGAACAATCCCCAGCGGTACGCATCGAGCGCGGCGTCAGCCCCGTGGTACATACCCCGCAGGGTAAAGTCCGCGCCAAGTTCATCATCGTCGCCGGCAACGCCTACCTGGGCAACCTGATTCCGGAGCTGGCAGCCAAATCCATGCCGTGCGGCACCCAGGTGATCACTACCGAACCCTTGGGCGATGAGCTGGCAGCCAGCCTGCTGCCCCAGGACTACTGCGTCGAGGACTGCAACTACCTGCTGGACTATTACCGCCTCTCCGGCGACAAGCGCCTGATCTTCGGCGGCGGAGTAGTGTATGGCGCCCGTGACCCGGCCAATATCGAAGCGATCATCCGGCCGAAGATGCTCAAGGCCTTCCCGCAGCTGCAAAACGTGAAGATCGACTACGCCTGGACCGGCAACTTCCTGCTAACCCTGTCGCGCCTGCCACAGGTTGGTCGTCTGGGAGACAACATCTACTACTCCCAGGGCTGCAGTGGACACGGCGTGACCTATACCCACCTGGCGGGCAAGGTCCTGGCAGAAGCCCTAAGAGGCCAGGCAGAGCGTTTTGACGCCTTCGCCGATCTACCCCACTACCCTTTCCCTGGAGGCCAATTGCTGCGCACTCCATTCACTGCACTAGGAGCCTGGTACTACAGTCTACGAGACAAGTTCGGCCTCTGATAAACGGCCTTTCTGCCACCATAAAAAAACCGCCCAACAGGCGGTTTTTTTATGCTCGGACATTTCCACTCAAATTGCACAACTGCACCAAGCTCATTGCAAAAACAAAAAACCCCGGTCTTTCGACCAGGGCCTTTGCTATCTATGCGAATCAAGCCTTTGGCTTTCTTCGTTGCTTCAAGGCGTTCAGTGGTCCTTGAAACTGATATGGCGCAGCGGACGGGACTCGAACCCGCGACCCCCGGCGTGACAGGCCGGTATTCTAACCGACTGAACTACCGCTGCGTATCGCTTGGACTTGCGTCCATGTGAACCGTTTAAATCGTCTGACTAAAAAGCTTTTTGACTTTTCAATCTCAAACCAGGTCAACCTGATCTGGAAAATATGGCGCAGCGGACGGGACTCGAACCCGCGACCCCCGGCGTGACAGGCCGGTATTCTAACCGACTGAACTACCGCTGCGCGTCGGTTGGAGGCTTCCTTGGAAGCTTCCGCCTTTCTCTCGAAAGGCTCTCAGCAATGGTGGGTGATGACGGGATCGAACCGCCGACCCTCTGCTTGTAAGGCAGATGCTCTCCCGGCTGAGCTAATCACCCTTTGCTTCGCTGAGGCCGCGAAATTTACGCAGGTACCGAAGCTAAGTCAATAGCAGGCTTGAAGTTTTTTTCAGAAACAGCTGCAAGCGACACACTGTGAGGCTCAGGCAAAAGCCAAGACCGCATCATCCCTGATAAATCATTTTCTTGGTCATGCCGCCGTCCACCACGAACTCTTGACCAGTAACGAATCCCGAGTTGCGCGACAGCAGCCAAGCCACCATCGCTGCCACGTCCTCCACCGCCCCCACCCTGCCCGCTGGATGCTGGGCGTGATCAGCATCAGACAACGGCTCGGCGCGTCGCACCGCTGGATCACGAGCGTCGATCCAGCCAGGACTCACGGCGTTGACCCGAATTTCCGGCCCCAGGCTAATTGCCAGGGCGTGAGTCAAGGCCAGCAAACCACCCTTGCTGGCCGCATAGGCCTCACTGTCGGGCTCCGATTGCCGAGCACGAGTAGAAGCCAGGTTGACGATAGAACCGCCATGGGCACGCAGATAAGGCGCGCAATGCTTGGCCAGCAGCATAGGGCCGCCAAGATTCACCGCCAGTACCCGATTCCAGTAGGCCAGGTCCAGGCTTTCCAAGGTGATGTTGTGCGGATCGGCCACCGCAGCATTGCAGACCAGGGCATCCAGGCGCCCGAACTGCCCCAGCACCTCGGCAACCCCTTGAGCCACCTGCTGCTCATCCGCCACGTCCATGGTGATGAACCAGGCATTCTCACCCAGCACCTTGGAAACCTTGGAACCGCGCTCCCGATCCAGATCGGTCAGCACCACTTGCCAGCCTTCACTGATCAGCCATGCAGCGATCCCCAAGCCAATGCCCCGCGCCGCGCCGGTGACCAGCGCAACACGACCATTAACGCCACCCTGAGGCGTGGACAACTCGATCACAAGGCTGCCAGACCGCGAGCCAGGTCAGCCTGCAGGTCAGCCACATCCTCCAGCCCCACCGCAATGCGGATCAGACTGTCACGAATACCCGCAGCCTCACGCTCCTGAGGCGCCAGACGCCCATGGGAAGTGGTGCTCGGATGGGTAATAGTGGTTTTGCTGTCGCCCAGGTTGGCAGTGATCGAAATCAGCCGAGTGGCATCGATAAAGCGCCAGGCGCCCTCTTTACCGCCCTTGACCTCAAAGCTCACCACCGCACCGAAACCACGCTGCTGGCGCTTGGCCAGCTCGTGCTGCGGATGACTGGCAAGACCGGCGTAGTGCACCTTCTCGACACCATCCTGCTGCTCCAGCCATTGCGCCAGGGCCAGGGCATTGGAGCAGTGGGCACGCATCCGCAAGCTCAGAGTCTCCAACCCCTTGAGGAAAATCCAAGCATTGAACGGACTCAGGGTCGGCCCTGCAGTACGCAGGAAACCCACCACTTCTTTCATTTGTTCGCTGCGGCCGGCCACCACACCGCCCATACAACGGCCCTGACCGTCAATGAACTTGGTCGCCGAATGCACCACCACGTCCGCGCCAAGCTTCAGCGGCTGCTGCAACGCAGGGGTACAGAAACAGTTGTCGACCACCAGCATCGCGCCCTTGGCATGCGCTACCTCGGCCAGTGCGGCGATGTCCACCAACTCGGCCAAGGGATTGGATGGCGACTCGACAAACAGCAATTTGGTGTTGCTCTTGATTGCCGCATCCCAGCCAGACAGATCCGCCAGAGGTACGTAATCAACCTCAACACCAAAACGCTTGAAGTACTTCTCGAACAAGCTGATGGTCGAGCCGAATACACTGCGTGACACCAGCACATGGTCTCCGGCACTGCAAAGACTCATCACCACCGAAAGAATGGCCGCCATGCCAGTAGCCGTGGCGACTGCCTGCTCCGCACCTTCCAGCGCCGCGATTCGTTCTTCGAACGAGCGCACCGTCGGATTGGTGTAGCGCGAATAGACGTTACCAGGAACCTCGCCGGCGAACCGTGCAGCCGCATCAGCGGCTGTACGGAACACATAGCTGGAGGTAAAGAACATTGGATCACCGTGCTCGCCTTCCGGCGAGCGGTGTTGGCCGGCGCGCACCGCCAGGGTATCGAACGCTACGCCTTCAAGGTCGCTGTCCAGCCGACCGGCATCCCAATCCTGACTCATGCCGCCTACTCCTAATGTCTTCTTAAATGCTCTGGATCAGTTGTTGTACAGATCGATGATGGCGCTGACTGCCTGAGTCTTGGCCTTGGAGGCATCATTACGAGCGTCCTCGATCTTGTTCAGATAGGCCTCATCCACATCGCCAGTGACGTACTTGCCATCAAACACGGCGCAATCGAAGCTCTCGATCTTGATCTTGCCACCACCGACTGCTTCGATCAGATCTGGCAGGTCCTGATAGATCAGCCAGTCGGCACCAATCAGGTCCGCCACATCCTGGGTCGAACGATTGTGAGCAATCAGCTCGTGGGCGCTTGGCATGTCGATGCCGTACACGTTCGGATAGCGTACAGCAGGGGCCGCCGAGCAGAAGTAGACGTTTTTCGCACCGGCTTCACGGGCCATCTGGATGATCTGCTTGCAGGTGGTGCCACGGACGATGGAGTCATCCACCAGCATCACGTTCTTGCCGCGGAATTCCAGCTCAATTGCATTGAGTTTCTGACGCACGGATTTCTTCCGCGCCGCCTGGCCCGGCATGATAAAGGTGCGACCGATGTAGCGGTTCTTGACGAAACCTTCGCGGAACTTGACGCCCAGATGGTTGGCCAACTCCAACGCCGCGGTACGACTGGTGTCCGGAATCGGGATCACCACATCAATATCGTGCTCCGGACGCTCGCGCAGGATCTTCTCGGCCAACTTCTCGCCCATACGCAGACGCGCCTTGTACACCGAGACACCATCAATGATCGAGTCAGGACGAGCCAGATAAACGTGCTCGAAGATGCACGGAGTCAGCTGCGGGTTGGTGGCGCACTGACGGGTGTAGAGTTTGCCTTCTTCAGTGATGTAGACCGCCTCGCCTGGAGCCAGGTCGCGAATCAGGGTGAAGCCCAGCACGTCCAGGGAAACGCTTTCCGAGGCAATCATGTACTCCACGCCTTCGTCGGTATGACGCTGGCCGAAGACGATCGGACGGATACCGTGTGGATCACGGAAACCGACGATGCCGTAACCGGTGATCATGGCCACCACTGCGTAACCACCGACACAGCGGTTGTGCACGTCAGTCACCGCAGCAAACACGTCTTCCTCGGTAGGCTGCAGCTTGCCGCGCTGGGCCAGCTCGTGAGCGAACACGTTGAGCAGCACTTCGGAGTCGGAGTTGGTGTTGACGTGGCGCAGATCGGACTCATAGATCTCTTTGGCCAACTGCTCGACATTGGTCAGGTTGCCGTTGTGCGCCAGGGTGATGCCGTACGGCGAGTTGACGTAGAACGGCTGAGCCTCGGCCGAAGTCGAACTGCCCGCAGTCGGGTAACGCACATGGCCAATACCCATGTGACCGACCAGACGCTGCATATGCCGCTGCTGGAACACATCACGAACCAGGCCATTGTCCTTGCGCAGGAATAACCGGCCATCATGGCTGGTCACGATACCGGCAGCGTCCTGGCCGCGGTGCTGGAGGACGGTTAGCGCGTCATACAGCGCCTGATTGACGTTCGACTTACCGACGATACCGACGATGCCACACATGCGACGCAACCCCTACTTAATGAAACTGAACTGAACACATCTTACTGAGGCGTTTTGGCCGGTAAGAGGTGCTCCTTGAACGGTATTTCAGCGGGTACGCTGATACCGCTGGCCAGCCACTGACTGCTCCACCCCAGAATGAGGTTCTTGGACCAGTCTGCAACCAATAGAAATTGTGGCACCAGTCGCGACTGTTGCCACCAGGAATCCTGCTGAACCGGCCCCAGGCTCAAGAGCCCGACGGCCACGACCACCAGCAACGCGCCACGCGCCGCGCCGAAGGCCATGCCGAGAAATCGATCGGTTCCGGAGAGACCGGTGACACGAATCAATTCGCCGATGAGATAGTTGACCATTGCCCCCACCAGCAAGGTGGCGACAAACATGATTGCGCAGCCCGCGATCACGCGAGCCGAAGGAGTTTCGATATAACCGCCGAGGTACTCGGACAGCGAGCCACCAAACATCCAGGCAACGACTCCTGCGATGATCCAGGTAAGCAACGACAAGGCTTCTTTGACGAAACCGCGGCTCAAGCTGATCAAAGCGGAGATGGCGATTATTGCAACGATCGCCCAGTCAACCCAGGTAAATGGCACAGTGCAGCCTACAGACGGATAAGGCGGCGCATTTTAACAGAGCGCTTGGCTGTCGGTAAGCTGCGATTCACTGTGCTTTTGAAATCAGCCAGATAGCCTCAGCCACGCTCCGGCTGGAAGCGCACCACAAAACCCTTGAGGTTGTGCTGACGACCCAACAGGTCACGCAGGCGATCAGCCTCGGCACGCTCGATCAACGGCCCGACAAACACCCGATTCTTGCCTTCAGCAGAACGGATATATGCGTTATAGCCCTGGCTGCGCAGGGTTTTCTGCAGGTTTTCCGCACTTTCACGGCTCGACAGGCTGGCCAACTGCACCGACCAGCTGATGGACAGACCATTGGCATCGATCCGACTCTGACCGGTATCAGGCTTGGCTGCGGCAATCGGCTGGGCCGGGGCCGGCACAGGGGCAGGCTTAGGCGCTGGCGCCGGCTTGCTGGCCACTACAGGTGCTGGCGCACTCGGAGCAATCGGCATCGACGGTGCAACCTGCTGCACCACGGGCTCCTCGACAGGCACCGGCTCCTGGGGCAATACCTGGGGCTCAGGCACCACCACCGGCTCAACCTGAACCTGAGGCATGACCGAGGCCTGTGGCGCCGGCGGCGCTTCAACCGTTACGTGGCGCTGCTCATCCTCTCGCGAGAACAGCATCGGCAGAAAAATCACCGCCAAAGCCACCAACACCAGCGCTCCAACCATTCGCTGCTTGTAGACCTTATCCAGCATTGCCATGTGCAGCTTCCTCCGTGGAGCGCCGGGCGAGCCACTCAAGCGCCTCGGCAACACAATAAAAAGATCCGAACAGCAGAATTTCGTCATCTGCAGTCGCTTGCGCACATTGCGCGTCCAACGCCGCTGCGACACTGGCATAAGACGCTACCGAAGCACCAAGGTTCTCCAAGGCGGCCTGCAGATCCTCCACAGGGCGCGCCCGAGGCGAATCCAGTGGAGCCACCGCCCAGTGCTGGACCGAGGACTGCAAACTGCCGACAACTCCCGACAGATCCTTGTCTGCCAGCAGGCCGAATACCGCCAGGCGCTTGCCGGCTACAGGTCGACGCGCCAGGCGCTCGGCCAGATACTGCGCGGCATGGGGATTGTGCCCCACATCCAGCAGCAGGTTCAGACGCTTGCCCTGCCACTCGATCTGCCGACGATCCAGACGGCCGGTCACCCGGGTCCGCTGCAGAGCTACACCGATCAGCTCAGGCTGCCAGGGCAACCCGGTAAGCAGGTAGGCCTGCAACGCCAACGCCGCGTTTTCCATGGGCAAATCGAGCAGCGGCAGATCCCGCAACTCAACCTGATTGCCCTGGGCATCCAGACCGCGCCATTGCCAATATTCTTCGGTGAGCCCGAGGTCGAAATCTCGCCCCCGGAGGAAAAGCGGACAACCCAGCTCTCGCGCCTTGTCCAGCAAAGGCTGCGGCGGATTCAGGTCGCCACACAGAGCTGGAGCGCCGGCACGGAAGATTCCAGCTTTCTCAAAAGCCACAGACTCCCGGGAATCCCCCAGGTACTCGATATGATCGACACCAATGCTGGTGACCAATGCCAGGTCGGCATCCACCAGATTGACCGCATCCAGACGCCCACCCAGCCCCACTTCCAGGACTACGGCATCCAGGGCCGCGCGCTGGAACAGCCAGAACGCCGCCAGGGTGCCCATCTCGAAATAGGTCAGGGAAACATCACCACGCCCCGCCTCTACCGCAACAAAGGCCTCGCACAGTTGCTGATCAGTGGCCTCAACGCCATTGATCTGCACCCGTTCGTTGTAGCGCAGCAGGTGCGGCGAGCTGTAGACCCCAACCTGCAGGCCCTGAGCCCGCAAAAGGGAAGCGACAAAGGCACAAGTAGAGCCCTTGCCATTGGTACCAGTGACCGTGATGACCCGAGGCGCCGGCTTGCCCAGCCCCATCCGGGCCACTACCTGCTGCGAGCGCTCCAGCCCCATATCGATGGCCGAAGGGTGCAACTGCTCAAGGTAGGCGAGCCAATCGCCCAGGGTACGCTGGGTCATAGGTTTGCTGGAGCCGGCGGAACCACGATCGGTTCAACGGGAGCAGCCACGAATTCAGGCGTCGGCAGCCCCATGAGCTGGGCCAGCAGATTACCCAGGCGCGGACGCAGCTCCTGACGGGAGATGATCATGTCGATGGCACCGTGCTCCAGGAGGAATTCGCTGCGCTGGAAACCTTCCGGCAGTTTTTCCCGCACGGTCTGCTCGATCACTCGCGGCCCCGCGAAGCCCACCAGGGCTTTAGGCTCGGCGACGATTACATCACCCAACATCGCCAGACTGGCGGAAACACCACCGTAGACCGGATCGGTCAGCACGGAGACGAATGGAATACCTTCTTCACGCAGGCGCGCCAGCACGGCGGAGGTCTTGGCCATCTGCATCAGGGAGATCAGCGCCTCCTGCATCCGCGCACCACCGGAGGCGGAGAAGCAGATCATTGGGCAACGGTTTTCCAGAGCGTAGTTGGCCGCGCGGACAAAGCGTTCGCCAACGATGGCGCCCATGGACCCGCCCATGAAGGAGAACTCAAAGGCCGAGACCACGACCGGCATGCCCAGCAGAGTGCCACTCATGGAAATCAGAGCGTCCTTCTCGCCCGTCTGCTTCTGCGCTGCTGTCAGACGGTCCTTGTACTTCTTGCCGTCACGAAATTTCAGACGGTCAACCGGCTCCAGATCAGCACCCAGCTCGGCACGACCTTCGGCGTCGAGGAAAATATCGATCCGGGCGCGAGCACCGATGCGCATGTGGTGATTGCACTTGGGGCAAACATCCAGGGTCTTTTCCAGCTCCGGACGATAAAGCACCGCCTCGCAGGACGGACACTTGTGCCAAAGACCTTCGGGCACCGAGCTTTTCTTCACCTCGGAACGCATGATCGAAGGGATCAGTTTGTCTACTAACCAGTTGCTCATGCTTTCTTTCTCCAGTACCGGCGGCCCGAACGCTCTGGTTCGCAACCCCGCGTATGCCCTTGAGCTAAATTCATGTGTGCGGCGATGATCACTTCGCTACCGCGGTCAGCACCGGGCTCGACCTGCCTGCAATGAAGCGCCCCTCAGCCATCCCGACAACCCGCAATAGAGCGGTTGCCACTCGATTCCGACCCCGCCTTAAGGCGGCGCCTGCCTGTTTTGTACAGTGGTGTTATGGACGGCGGCAGACTGCCAGCCGTCACATCGACTCGTTGCTGCGACGCACTGCCTGCATAAATGCCTGAACCTTTGCCGGATCCTTGATGCCTTTGCTCTGCTCCACACCGCCACTGACATCCACCGCGTAGGGGCGAACCCGAGCAATGGCCTCGGCGACGTTCTGCGCTGACAGTCCGCCAGCCAGGATGATCGGCTTGCTCAGCCCCTGAGGAACCAGGGACCAGTCAAAGGCCTCGCCAGTTCCCCCCGGCACACCCTCGACATAGGTATCCAGCAGAATTCCGCTGGCGCGCGGATAAGCCAGGCAGGCAGCAGCAACGTCATCCCCGGCCTTGACTCGCAGCGCCTTGATATAGGGACGGTGATAGCCCTCGCAATCCGCTGCCGACTCATCGCCATGGAACTGCAGCAGGTCCAGCGGAACGGCATCGAGGATCTCCCCCAACTCGCAGCGACTGGCATTGACGAACAGCCCGACCGTCGTCACGAACGGCGGCAAGGCGGCGATGATCGCCCGCGCCTGCTGCACACTCACCGCCCGGGGACTCTTGGCATAGAACACCAGACCGATGGCATCGGCCCCCGCCGCCACCGCTGCCAACGCATCTTCTATGCGGGTAATCCCGCAAATCTTGCTGCGAACAGCTGACATGTCGTTTGAACCTCGGGGGCAAATTCGGAAAGTTCCGGATGGTAGCAAATGCTTTTCCGGGCGTCAGCCGTCAAGTTCAGACCAACCGGTGAGGAAATGTGGCCCGATGTATCGCTCCGGCAACTGGAACTCGTCCTTGTATTCCACCTGCACCAGATACAGGCCGAAAGGATGGGCGGTGACTCCGCCCGTGCGGCGAATCCGGCTCTCCAACACCTCCCGCGCCCACTCCACCGGCCGCTCGCCCGCACCGATGGTCATCAAGACCCCGGCAATATTGCGCACCATGTGATGCAGGAAGGCACTGGCGCGAATGTCCAGGACAATCATCTTGCCGTGCCGGGTAACCCGCAGGTGGTGAATCTCCTTGATCGGCGACTTGGCCTGGCACTGGCCAGCCCGGAACGCACTGAAATCATGGGTCCCCACCAGAAACGCGGCAGCCTGGGCCATCCGTTCGATATCCAGCGGCCGGTGATTCCAAGTGACCTCCTCATTGAGATGGGCCGGACGAATCTGATCGTTGTAGATCACATAGCGATAGCGCCGGGCAATCGCCTTGAACCGAGCATGAAAATGCGCCGGCATCTCACGAGCCCAACTGACACTGATGTCATGAGGCAGGTTGATATTGGCCCCCATGACCCAAGCCTTCATCGAGCGCACGGCCTGGGTATCGAAATGCACCACCTGACCACAGGCATGCACACCGGCATCGGTACGCCCCGCACAAGCCACCACCACGGGAGAGTCCGCAACCCTGGACAAGGCCTTCTCCAGGGTTTCCTGGACGCTGGGCACACCAGAAGCCTGACGCTGCCAACCGCGATAGCGCGATCCCTTGTATTCAACACCCAGAGCGATGCGGGAAAAGCCTGCGGCCGCCATTTCGGCGGCCGGGTTATCTATATTTGCCAAGAACTTACAGCCTGCTGATATGCGCAAAGGCGCTCATTATAAGGCTGGCGGGAGCAGACGCCATGCACTGCCGCGGTTTAGTTGCAGATTGCTTCACCTCGACAACGATTGCATCAGCCGCCAGGTCATCGCTATATAGCAAACTACATAGCGGTAGAGAAACAAACACCCTGACCGAGAGCCGACGAATGATCGCAACCAACAAAGAAGCCGTGGGCCTGGCCTACAGCCTGGAAGGCATGCTCCACGCCAAGCGCATGACCTGGGAGGCCATCGCGCAAATGGCCAGGCGGATCAAGCCCGGCATGCACGAATCCACCGCCAGGGAGATGGGCCTGCAAGTATTACAGGAGCTGGGCATGGAACGTATTTGGCACCCACTGCTGATTCGTTTTGGCGCCAACACCCTTAAGACCTTCAAGCAACGCTCCGACAGCGACCCCCAACTGAATGAAAACGATCTGTTCTTCATTGACCTGGGAGTCGTCTGGGATCGCCACGAAGGCGATTGCGGAGCGACTTACGTCGTAGGTTGCGACGAGGAAATGCACGCCTGTGCCGCGGCCGCCAAGAGCCTGTTCGATCAGGTGCACGATCACTGGAAAACCCATCAAGTGGCCGGCCCCGAACTGTACCAATATGCCGAAGAACAGGCCCGCGCCATGGGCTGGATGCTCAACCTGGAGATCAAGGGGCATCGGGTCAGCGACTTCCCCCACGCCATCTATCGCGCTGGAGACCTGGGGGACTTCGCCGACTGCCCACAAGTGGGCCTGTGGATCCTGGAAATCCAGATCGCCCACCCTACTCGCCCCTTTGGCGCCTTCTACGAAGACCTGCTGGTCTGAATGACCGCCAAAAGCGCCACCAACAAAAACGGCAGCCTTATCGGCTGCCGTTCTGCTCAAGCATCGGGTTGTTTCAGGCCAGTCTTGCGAGCATTTCCTGCGCTTCGCTCTTCTGTCCTTCATTACCCTCGCTGAGCACTTCGCCCAGGATATCCCGCGCGCCGTCGTTGTCACCCATATCGATATAGGCCTGAGCCAGATCCAGCTTGGTGGCCACTTCATCGCTGCCGGCGAGGAAGTCGAAATCCGCTTCCTCAGGCGCAGCCGCAGCATCTTCAGCCGTGAAGCTTGGCGTAGCCGGCTCAGGCTGATCCAGACTCTGGGCCAGACGATCCAGTTCGGCGTTGACATCATCCAGCTCGGAGGCAAAGGCGTCCTTGGGCTCTGCCGCGGCATCCATTTCATCAGCCAGGGACAGATCGAAGTCCGCCGACAGATCCAAGTCATCCAGCGTTGACTCGGTGACGGTAGGCACATCGCCAGCCGGCAGATCCTTGAGATCGTCTTCCAGGCTCAACAGGAAGTCGTCGTCACTCTGGGTCGACGCCGGCAGGTCCGCTCCGAGATCAAGGTCGAAATCCCCCAGATCATCCAGGCTTTCCTGGGCCGCAGTCTGCTGCTCAAGAACCGAACCAAAGCTCAGGTCGTCGTCCAGAGGGAATTCCTCCAGTTCAACCTCAGGCTCAGACGCCACTACCGCTGGCGAAGCTGCCTCGAGGTCATCCAGGCTCAGATCGAAATCCGCGTCCAGACCTTCCACAGGCGCCGCGGGCTCAGCGGGCTCAGGCTCATCCAGCAGCTCCTTGACATACTGAGCGTCCAGTTCCGCAGCCACAGCCGCAGCAGCCAGCCCCGCTGTCGCCGCCACCGCCACCATCGCCGGGAAACGGCTCTTGAGCTGCTCGACCTGAGCGTGGTTATCGCCATTGGCTACCAGCTGCCGCTCCTGAGCGACAAAGGCGCTGCGATCCCCCTGATGCGCATACACCTCCATCAGCTTGAGGCGCAGATCACTGCGCTGCGGCTCGAGCTTGACCGCCTCTTCAAGAATGGCTGCCGCCTGATTCAGGCGACCACCATCGATATGGTTCTGCGCCTGCCCCAGCACATCGGTGGCTCGCTCAACCGGCGCCGCCGGAACTGGCGCCACCACCGGAGCTGGAGCTGGAGCTGGAGCTGGAGCTGGAGCTGGAGCGAGCTTGACGCTTGGTGGAGGGACTTCAAGACCTTCGAAGCTACCTTCCGGAAGATCCAGTTCCTCGGCGAAGTCGCTATTTTCCTCGGACAACGCCCGAGCCATGCGCAGGTGCTTTTCCGCTTCCTGCTGAGCCTTGCGACGACGTGCCAGCAACAGCAACAGCAGCAACACCGCCACTATCGCACCGCCACCTACCAACCCGAGGAGGATTGGATTGGTCAGCAGGTCGCCATACTTGTCTTCGTCAGCCTGGGCCGCTGGCACATCCGGAGCCGGATTGGCTGCCGGTTCACTGACTGGAGCTTGCGCAACCACTGGCGTCGCCGCAGGCGCCTCAGGTTTGGCCACCAGCTCAGCAGGCATCACCGCTGCCGGCTGAGCGACAGGGGCTGCACCTTCAGCCTGCAACTTGGCCAACTGGTTGTTCTTCAATTCGATCAGGCGCTGCAGCTTGTCCAGCTGACTCTGCAGATCCGCCATGCGCTCCTTGAGTTCAGCATTATCGCGACGGGTTGCATCCAGGCTTTCCTGAGTCACCGCCAGCTTGTTGTTCAGGGCCTTGCTATCACCCGCGACGCCCTTGCCACCAGCCTTGCCGCTGTCCGCAGAAACCAGACTCAGGTTGTCCTTGGTATTGACCTGCTTGGGCGCTTTTTCGGCACCCGCACGACGAGTCGCATCCACCTGCAGCTGGCTCCGTGCACCAACGCGACGTCCCTGACGCCAGGCAGCATTCTGCGCAGCCACTTCGGCAATGGCCTTGGGCTGCGGCAACGCGGTGCTCTGCACCACGTCAGGCAGGCGCAGGACCCTGCCAGCTTTCAATCGATTGATGTTGCCGTCGATAAAGGCGTCCGGGTTCAGCGCCTGGATCGCCAGCATGGTTTGCTGGATCGACGCGCCATTGCGATTCTTCGCGGCGATTTCCCACAGCGTGTCACGAGGCGCAGTTGTGTATTGCTCAGGCTTGCTGACTTTGTTGGCACGAGTGACCGGGGCATTCACCGCCGGGCCACTGACCGGTGCCGCCTGTGCAGCAGCAGCGGCTTGCGGGGAAAACTTCGAAGGGTCCAGCAGCACGCTGTAATCGCGCAGCAGACGACCGTTGGGCCACATTACCTGGACCAGAAACTTGACCATCGGCTCCGACAACGGCTGGCTCGAGGTCACCCGCAGTACGCTCTTGCCGCCGGGATTGAGAACAGGAGTAAAACTCAGGTCATTGAGAAAGGCCTGACGATCGACGCCGGCCTTGGCGAACTCTTCTGCCGGGGCCAGGCTGGGCACCACTTCCGCAGCAGTAAGGTCCTTGATATCGAGCAATTCGATTTCTGCTACCAGAGGCTGGTTCAGACTCGACTTCAGGGTCAGCTCCCCGAGCCCAAGCGCCTGCGCCATACCGGAGGACAGCGCCGAGGCGGCCGCTATTGCTAACACCAGTTTGCGAACTTGAACCATAGCCTCATCCTTTGTTTGAACATTCCTCGGCCAGCGAGAAGGTTTTGTAGCGGCTGCCATAAGGCACTGCGCGGGATCATGAGCGACCACCACGCGGGATTATTTACTGCATGCCCCGGGAGCACCTGACGGCCACTCACCTCCAGCAACTTGCCAAGCATAGCGCCCGGCTAGATTCATTCTGCAAATTGTTGCCAAGTATCTTTTACAGCAGGTCTTTTATCAACAATTCAGCCAGCTGCACAGCGTTCAAGGCCGCACCTTTGCGGACGTTGTCCGAAGTCAGCCACAGATTCAGTTCCGCCGAATCGTCGACGCCCCCACGAACCCGCCCCACATAGACTACGTCCTGGCCCACGGCGTCACCCACTGCGGTGGGATAATCACCGGCGTCCACCAGTTCCAGGCCGGGAGCCGCCTCCAGCGCCGCATTCACCGCCGCCAGATCGACGTCGGCACCTGACTGCAAAGTCACGCTATAGCTATCGCCAAAAAACACCGGTGCTTGAATGCAAGTGACAGAAATCTTTAATAAAGGCTGCCCCAGCACCTCCCGCAACTCTCTCACCAGACGCTTTTCCAACAGCGTGTGTCCCTGGGCATCTGGCGTACCGACCTGAGCCAGCAGATTGAAGGCTACTTGGCGATCGAAGAAACGCGGTTCCAACGGACGCACATTCAGCAGTTCGGCGGTTTGCCGGGCCAGTTCGCTGACGGCCTCACGCCCCTGGCTGGAAATCGCCAGGCTGGCGGTCAGGTTAACCCGCTGGATATCCAGCACGTCCTGCAATGGCGCCAGCGCCACCGCCAGCGCCGTGGCCGCAGCACTGGGACTGCTCAGTTGCACCGGCTTCTTTAGACCAGCCAGCACCTGGGCATTGGCCTCAGGCACGACATTGGGTGCCTGAGCCGACGGCAAGGCACCGGAGAGGTCGATCACCGCGCAATTGGCCGCTGTGGCACGAGGAGCGAAGCTCAGGGTCACCGCAGGGCCCGCGGCGAAAAACGCCAACTGAACCTTGCCAAAGTCGAACTCGTCGACTTCTCGCACACGGACATTCTTGCCGCGAAACGGCACCGAGTGACCAGCCGACTCACTGCTGGCGAGCAGGTGCAGGTTGGCAACGGGGAAATCACGCTCTTCGAGAATCTGCACCAGGGTTTCGCCAACCGTGCCGGTGGCGCCGATAACAGCAATATCAAAGGACGGGTTCATGGTGCTACCTCAGGCGGAACGGGGGGAGCGGCACTTTACCCGGCACGGGGTGACGAGGCAATTCGCGGGGGAAAGTGCTGGTTGGGCTAAAGCACTCTTCGCGGGCGAGTCCGCTACATGAGCATGAAAAAGCCCGCGCCTTGTGCAAGGGGCGGGCTGTTTCAAACGCTTAGAGAATCAACGCTCCAGCAAGATCCGCAGCATGCGGCGCAGCGGTTCGGCTGCACCCCACAGCAACTGGTCGCCCACGGTGAAGGCACCGAGGAACTGCGAGCCCATGTTCAGCTTGCGCAGACGGCCAACCGGGATGTTCAGGGTGCCGGTGACCTTGGTCGGACTCAGCTCCTGCATGCTGATGTCGCGCTGGTTCGGCACCAGTTTGACCCAGGGATTGTGCTGGCTGATCAGCCCTTCGATATCGGCGATCGGCACATCCTTGTTGAGCTTGATGGTCAGCGCCTGGCTGTGGCAGCGCATGGCACCGATACGCACGCAGATACCATCCACCGGGATTGGGCTCTTGAAGCGACCGAGGATCTTGTTGGTCTCGGCCTGGGCCTTCCACTCTTCACGGCTCTGGCCGTTAGGCAGTTCCTTGTCGATCCACGGGATCAGGCTGCCGGCCAGGGGTACGCCGAAGTTCTCGGTCGGATAGGCATCGCTGCGCATGGCTTCAGCCACTTTACGGTCGATGTCGAGGATGGCGCTGGCCGGATTGGCCAGGTCATCAGCGACAGCCGCGTGGGTCGCGCCCATTTGCTTGATCAGCTCGCGCATGTTCTGCGCGCCGGCGCCGGAGGCCGCCTGGTAGGTCATGGCGCTCATCCACTCCACCAGACCGGCTTCGAACAAGCCGCCCAGGCCCATCAGCATCAGGCTGACGGTGCAGTTGCCACCGATGTAGTTCTTGGTCCCGGCATCCAGTTGCTGGTCGATGACCTTGCGGTTCACCGGGTCAAGAATGATCACCGCATCATCCTGCATGCGCAGGCTGGAAGCAGCGTCGATCCAGTAACCCTGCCAGCCGGCTTCACGCAGCTTGGGGAAGACTTCGCTGGTGTAGTCGCCACCCTGGCAGGTCAGAATCACGTCGAGGGTTTTCAACTCTTCAATGTTGTAGGCGTCCTTCAGTGGAGCAATGTCCTTGCCCACCGACGGCCCCTGGCCACCGACATTGGAAGTGGTGAAAAACACCGGTTCAATAAGATCGAAGTCCTGCTCTTCAAGCATCCGCTGCATGAGCACGGAACCGACCATACCGCGCCAACCGATCAGACCTACACGTTTCATCGCAACTACACCTTTACAAAAGTGGGCCACCGTCTGTGCGGTGGGCCCGAAAGATTACAGATTCCGCAGCGCGGCGACTACTGCATCGCCCATTTCCTGCGTACCGACTTTGGTGCAACCGGCCGACCAGATGTCACCGGTGCGCAAACCTTGATCCAGCACTCGGCTCACCGCTTGCTCGATGGCATCTGCCGCGTCATTCAGGTTGAAGCTGTAACGCAGCATCATCGACACCGAGAGGATGGTCGCCAGCGGGTTGGCAACACCCTGGCCGGCGATGTCCGGCGCCGAACCGTGGCAAGGCTCGTACATGCCCTTGTTGTTGGCATCCAGGGAAGCCGACGGCAGCATGCCGATGGAACCGGTGAGCATCGAAGCCTCATCGGAGAGGATGTCGCCGAACATGTTGTCGGTGACGATCACGTCGAACTGCTTCGGCGCACGCACCAGTTGCATGGCGGCGTTGTCCACATACATGTGGCTCAACTCGACATCCGGGTAGTCCAGAGCCACTTGTTCGACCACTTCACGCCACAGCTGGCTGGAGGCCAGAACGTTGGCCTTGTCCACCGAGCAGAGCTTCTTGCCACGCACCCGCGCCATGTCAAAACCGACCCGGGCGATACGACGGATTTCACTTTCGCTGTACGGCAGGGTGTCGTAGGACTGGCGCTCGCCATTTTCCAGCTCACGGGTGCCGCGAGGCGCACCGAAGTAGATGCCGCCGGTCAACTCGCGCACGATGAGGATATCCAGGCCCGAGACAATTTCCGGCTTCAGGCTCGAGGCATCGGCCAGTTGCGGATAGAGGATCGCCGGGCGCAGGTTGCCGAACAGACCCAACTGCGCACGAATCTTCAGCAAGCCGCGCTCAGGACGGGTATCACGCTCGATCTTGTCCCACTTCGGACCACCCACAGCACCCAGCAGCACAGCATCGGCGGCACGAGCACGATCCAGGGTCTCATCGGCCAGGGGCACACCGTGCTTGTCGATGGCAGCACCACCGATGACGTCGTGGCTCAGCTCGAAGCCCAGGCTGTACTTGTCATTGGCCAACTCCAGCACCTTGACCGCCTCGGCCATGATTTCCGGACCAATACCGTCACCTGGGAGAATCAGAATCTGCTTGCTCATGCGTTCCTCATTTGCTCTGTCGGCGCACCCGCAGGCGCGCCCGGAAAAGTTCTATCGCTCGGCCCACAGCACCAGTACATCTGTACTGAACGAACCATCGGCCTCAATCTCAAAATATTCGCGCACTTCATTGCCCATTGCCTGCTGCAGCTCGCGAATTGCCGCCCGCAGCACCTGGGGCGTGCGCATGCGCTCGACCCAGGAGTTGTACTCCAGGCGCAGACGCTGACGAGCGGTACTGCGGGTATGCAACCCCGCCTCGCTGACCTGGCGCAGCCACTCCCCAGCCGAATAGTCACGAACATGACTGGTGTCACGCAGCACTTCGACGCTTTGCAGGTAAGTGTCCAGCAGTGGACTGCCCGGCGACAAGACATCAATGAACGCCGCCACGCCACCCGGCTTCAGCACCCGGCGTACTTCTCTCAAGGCCAGGCCCAAGTCGCTCCAATGGTGAGCCGAGTAGCGACTGAAGACGAAGTCGAACTCGCTGTCGGCGAACGGCAAGCGCTCGGCTGCGCCCTTAACGGTGCAGACGTTGTGCAGATTACGCTCCTGCGCGGCTCCCGACACTACATCCAGCATCTGCTGGGAGAGGTCGTAAGCCACCACTTCCTTGACCAGCGGCGCAACGTGGAAGCTGACATGACCGGCGCCGCAGCCCAGGTCCAGGACCCGGGCAGCACCCTGGCTCGCCACTTCGGCTTGTAGCAGCGCGAATTCGGCGCCTTGAGCGTGTACGGCACTGCTCAGGTAGGCCGAGGCCTGTTCACCGAATTGCTTCTGTACCACCTGGCTATGGGCGTTGCTGGTCATGCTGTGGTCCTTTTGATCAGGGGGAACGGCGTTCACTGGCCAGCCAGCTCCTGCAACACAAATCCGCAGGAGCCGGCTGCCGGCGATCAGGCGTCGCGGAACAACCAGGGCTGGCTGGCCCGATGCTTGGCCTCAAAGGCGGCAATGGCGTCAGCGTCCTGCAAGGTCAGGCCGATGTCGTCCAGACCGTTGAGCAGGCAATGCTTGCGGAAGGCATCAATCTCGAACTTCAACACCTTGCCGTCGGGACGGGTCACGGTCTGCGCCTCAAGGTCGATGTGCAACTGGTAACCCGGCGTGGCTTCGACCTGCTGGAACAGCTCGTCGACTTCAGCATCGCTCAAGATGATCGGCAACAAACCGTTCTTGAAGCTGTTGTTGAAGAAGATGTCGGCATAGCTTGGCGCGATGATGCTGCGAAAACCGTACTCTTCCAGGGCCCAGGGCGCGTGCTCACGGCTCGAGCCGCAGCCGAAGTTCTCCCGCGCCAGCAACACGCTGGCCCCTTGGTAACGCTCGGCGTTAAGGACGAAATCCTTGTTCAACGGACGCTTGGAGTTGTCCTGGTAGGGCTGGCCCACGTCGAGGTAGCGCCACTCATCGAACAGGTTCGGACCGAAGCCGGTGCGCTTGATCGACTTCAGGAACTGCTTGGGGATGATCTGGTCGGTGTCGACGTTGGCACGATCCAAAGGCGCGACCAAACCATTGTGCTGGGTGAAAGCTTTCATGCTGCGCTCCTTAGATCAATTCACGGACGTCGACGAAACGACCGCTGACAGCGGCGGCGGCGGCCATGGCCGGACTGACCAGATGGGTACGCCCACCGGCACCCTGGCGCCCTTCGAAGTTGCGGTTCGACGTCGACGCGCAATGCTCACCGGACTCCAGGCGATCCGGGTTCATCGCCAGGCACATCGAGCAGCCCGGCTCACGCCATTCGAAACCGGCTTCGAGGAAGATCTTGTCCAGGCCTTCCGACTCGGCCTGGGCCTTCACCAGCCCCGAACCCGGAACCACGATCGCCTGCTTGATAGTGGAGGCCACTTTACGGCCCTTGGCGATCACCGCCGCGGCACGCAGGTCTTCGATCCGCGAGTTGGTGCAGGAACCGATGAACACGCGATCCAATTGAATGTCGGTGATTGCCTGGTTGGCGCTCAAACCCATGTACTTCAAGGCTCGGACGATGGAGTCACGCTTGACCAGGTCCATTTCCTTGGCCGGGTCCGGCACGCGCTGATCCACGGCCAAAACCATTTCCGGCGAAGTACCCCAGCTGACTTGCGGCTTGATTTGCGCGGCGTCGAGCTCGACCACGGTGTCGAACTGGGCATCGGCATCGGACACCAGGTCTTTCCAGGCCTCGACCGCCAAGTCCCATTCGGCGCCCTTGGGTGCAAACGGACGACCCTTGACATAAGCCACGGTCTTTTCGTCCGCCGCCACCAGTCCGACACGGGCACCGGCTTCGATGGACATGTTGCAGATGGTCATGCGGCCTTCAACGGAAAGGTCGCGAATCGCGCTGCCGGCGAACTCGATGGCGTGGCCGTTGCCACCGGCGGTGCCGATCTTGCCGATCACTGCGAGGACGATGTCCTTGGCGGTCACGCCAAAGGGCAAGGTGCCTTCCACGCGCACCAGCATGTTCTTCATCTTCTTGGCCACCAGACACTGGGTGGCGAGCACATGCTCCACCTCGGAAGTGCCGATGCCATGGGCCAGGGCACCAAAGGCGCCATGGGTGGAGGTATGGGAGTCACCGCAGACCACGGTCATGCCCGGCAAGGTGGCGCCCTGTTCCGGACCGATCACGTGGACGATGCCCTGACGCACATCGTTCATCTTGAATTCGACGATGCCGTATTCGTCACAGTTGTCATCGAGGGTCTGCACCTGCAGCCGGGAGACCTGATCGGCAATCGCTTCGATCCCGCCCTTGCGCTCAGGCGTAGTCGGTACGTTGTGGTCCGGGGTGGCGATGTTGGCATCGATGCGCCAAGGCTTGCGTCCGGCCAGACGCAGGCCTTCGAACGCTTGCGGCGAGGTCACTTCATGGATGATGTGACGATCGATATAGATCAGCGCCGAACCATCGTCGCGCTGCTTGACCAAATGCGAATCCCAGAGCTTGTCGTAGAGCGTCTTGCCGGCCATCGGACCATTCCTCATCAGCTTGTTTCTATGCCCCGGGCCCTGACCGTCGGCCGATCAATAACCCCTTGGCTTGTGAGGCTGATGCTATGGCGTTAGATTAAATAACTCAAATTCATATTTTTCATGCTTTGGATAACCAACTGGAATACAATCATGGACCTGGCCAACCTCAATGCCTTTATAGCCATCGCCGAAACCGGCAGCTTTTCCGGCGCTGGTGAACGCCTGCACCTGACCCAGCCCGCTATCAGCAAACGTATCGCCGGCCTGGAGCAGCAGCTCAATGTGCGCCTGTTCGACCGCCTGGGCCGCGAGGTCGGCCTGACCGAGGCCGGACGCGCTCTGCTGCCCCGGGCGTATCAGATCATCAACGTGCTGGACGACACCCGTCGCGCCCTGACCAACCTCACCGGGGAAGTCAGCGGCCGCCTGACCCTGGCCACCAGCCATCACATCGGCCTGCACCGCCTGCCGCCGCTGCTGCGGGCCTTTACCCGGCGCTACCCGCAAGTGGCGCTGGACATCCAATTCCTCGATTCCGAGGTGGCCTACGAGGAAATCCTCCACGGCCGCGCCGAACTGGCGGTGATCACCTTGGCACCCGAGCCCCACAGCCTGATCAAGGCCACCGCGGTCTGGGACGACCCGCTGGACTTTGTCGCCGCCCCGGAACATCCGCTGGTCAGCAACGGCCAGGTCAGCCTGGCGGATATTGCCCTGCATCCGGCAGTTTTTCCCGGCGGCAACACCTTTACCCACCATATTGTCCAACGCTTGTTCGAGGCCCAAGGCCTGACGCCGAACATCGCCATGAGCACTAACTATCTGGAAACTATAAAGATGATGGTTTCCATCGGTCTGGCCTGGAGCGTCCTGCCCCGCACCATGCTCGACGATCAAGTGGCGCGCATTCCTTTACCGGGCATACAACTGCGACGCCAGCTAGGCTATATCCTGCATACCGAACGGACGCTGTCGAATGCTGCGCGGGCCTTCATGGCCTTACTGGATGCACAAGTCGATTGGCCAGGGAACCCGGCATAGCTCTTCCGGGTATTGCCCGTGCCAAGCCGAACTGTCATGAGTATCCCGCGCCAAACGAATGACTCAGCTCAAGGCCTGACACCCATGCCAAAACCCGCTGACCGTATTCCACCCATGCCGCGTATCCATGCTGTCGACCCCAGGGAGTCGGAACAAAGCTGGGAAAGCGCACCGCAGTTGCTCGCCGCTCTCAATGGCGCGCGGCTGGGAGCCTGGTATTGGGATATTGAAAGCGGGCAGATCAGCTGGTCCCGGGGCACCCAGGCACTGTTTGGCTTCGATCCACGCCAACCCCTGCCGGAAAACCTCGAATACCTCGATCTGCTCCCCATTGAAGACCGGGCCAGAACCGTGCGGGCTTTTCATTCGGTGCTGGCGGGAGCGCCCCTGGAACACGCGATGCACCACCGCATTCGCTGGCCCGATGGCAGCCTGCACTGGCTGGAGATCAACGGCAGCGTGCTACCGGACAAGCATGGCAAGCCCCGAATGATCGGGGTGATCCGCGAGATCACTCACCAACGCCAGCGGGAGGAAGCCCTCAGCAGCTCGGAAAAACGTTTCGCCACCCTGTTTCACCTGTGCCCCAACATGGTGCTGCTGACCCGCCTGGAAGATGGCCTGATCAGCGAGGCCAACCAATACTTCGAAAGCCAGTTCGGCTGGCCCGCCGAACATGTGATAGGCCGTACTACCCTGGAGATCGGCCTGTGGGTTAATCCCGAACAGCGCGCCCAACTGATCAAGGCCGTGCAGAAAAAGGGCCAGGCCGCCAGCCTCGAAGTCCAGTTCCGCGCCAGCAACGGCCAGATCCACGACGGCATTCTCAGCGCGCAGAAAATCGAACTGGAAGGCAAGCCCTACCTGCTCAGCACCTTTCTCGATACCAGCGAACGCAAAAGAGCCGAACAAGCCCTCAAAGACAGCCAGGAACGCCTCGACCTGGCCCTGGATTCGGCGCAACTGGGCACCTGGGATTGGCACATTCCCAGCGGCATGCTCTATGGCTCGGCCCGGGCCGCACAATTGCACGGCCTGGAGCCAGCGCCCTTCCATGAATCCTTCGAAGCCTTTTTCGAGGGCGTCCCCACTGAAGAACGCGACAGCATGCGCGATGCCTATCGCAGCCTGCGGGAAGGCCCGGCGGGCAACTACCAGCTGACTTACCGGGTGCAACTGGCGGACGGCAGCTCGCGCTACCTGGAAAGCCGCGCTCGCCTCTATCGCGACGAGCAGGGCAATCCACTGCGCATGGCCGGAACGCTGCTGGACATCACCGAACAGGTGGAACGCGAACAGCGCCTGATCACTTCGGAAGAGAAGTTCGCCAGCCTGTTCCAGGTCAGCCCGGACCCCATCTGCCTGACCCTGCTGGAAACCGGCCAGTTCATCGAGATCAATTCAAGCTTCACCCAGACCTTCGGCTGGACCCCGGAAGATGTGATCAACCGCAGCGCCGAGCAGATCGGCTTCTGGGCAGATCCCGCCCCGCGTCTGCGGCGGATCGAACAGGTGATTCGCGAACAGGCGCTGAACAACGTGGCAGTGGTGGTCAACCACAAGAACGGCCAGGCACTGACCTGCATCATTTCCAGCCGCCTGATCACCGTCGACAAGCAGCCGTGCATCGTCACCACGCTGCGGGATATCACCCAGCAACAGCGTTCCGAGGCCGCGCTCAAGGCCAGCGAAGAGAAATTCGCCAAGGCCTTCCACTCCAGTCCTGACGCCATCACCATCACCGAGCGCGACACCGGCCGCTACCTGGAGGTCAACGACGGCTTCTGCCGCCTGACCGGCTACCACACCGATGAAGTGCTCGGCCGCACCATGTACCAGGTCGGCATCTGGGCCGAAGAAGCCCAGCTCGCCACACTGCTGGCGGAGCTTAGGCTCAAGGGCCGGGTGCATCACCTGGAAATGCTCGGGCGTAACAAGCGCGGGGAAATCCTCACCCTAGAGGTCTCGGTGGAGCCGATCATCCTCAATGAAACACCGTGCCTGCTGCTGACGGCCCGGGACGTCAGCCTGCTGAAGAATGCCCAGGCGCAGATCCGCCACCTGGCCTACCACGATCCTTTGACCAACCTGCCCAACCGCGCCCTGCTGATGGACCGCCTGAGCCAGCAGATCGCTCTGCTCAAGCGCCACAACCTGCGGGGCGCCCTGCTGTTCCTCGACCTGGACCACTTCAAGCACATCAACGACTCCCTGGGGCACCCGGTGGGCGATACCGTACTGAAGATCATCACCGCCAGACTGGAAGCCAGCGTGCGCATGGAGGACACCGTCGCGCGCCTGGGCGGCGATGAATTCGTGGTGCTGCTCAGCGGCCTGGAAGGCTCGCGCAATGAGGTCAGTGAACAAGTGCGGCAACTGGCCGGGACCCTGCGCGAGCTGCTCTCGGAACCGATGTTCCTCGACGGCCAGCGCCTGCAGGTCACCCCCAGCATCGGCGTGGCGCTGATTCCCGATCACGGCTCGACCCCCACCGACCTGCTCAAGCGCGCCGACATTGCCCTTTACCGCGCCAAGGACTCCGGGCGCAACACCACGCAGATGTACCACAACACCATGCAGAAGGCCGCCAGCGAACGCCTGCGCATGGAAACCGACCTGCGCCTGGCCCTGTCCCGCGGCGAATTCAGCGTGCACTACCAGCCACAGGTGGATGCCCGCGACAACCGCATCGTCGGCGCCGAGGCCCTGGTGCGTTGGCAGCACCCGGAGCTGGGGGCGCAATCACCGACGGAGTTCATCAAGGTGCTGGAGGACAGCGGACTGATCCTTGAAGTGGGCACCTGGATTCTCGATGAAGCCTGCCTGGCCTTCAGCCAACTGATCGAGCAAGGCCTGGTGGACCCGCACCACTTCAGCCTATGCGTCAACATCAGCCCTCGGCAATTTCGCCAGAACGACTTCGTCGAACGAATCGAACACAGCCTGACTGCCTATGCCCTGCCCTCATCATTGCTGAAGCTGGAGATCACCGAAGGCATCGTGATCCAGAACCTGGATGACACCATCAACAAGATGCGTCGACTGAAAAAACTTGGGGTCAGTTTTGCCATGGACGACTTCGGCACCGGCTACTCCTCCCTGACGTACCTAAAACGCCTGCCGGTGGACACCCTGAAGATAGACCAGTCATTTGTCCGCGATGCCACCCACGACCCCAACGATGCGGAAATCATCCGGGCCATCGTCGCCATGGCCCGCAGCCTGAACCTGAAGGTCATCGCCGAAGGCGTGGAAACCCCACAGCAACTGGAATTCCTCCAGGGGCTGGAATGCCATCTGTACCAGGGCTACCTGCACAGCCAGCCACTACCCCTGAGCGAATTCAAGAAGCTGCTGAAATGACAGGCACGAAAAAGGGCGCCACCAGGGCGCCCTTTTTTTACAGCGGTCTTAGTGTTGCAGAGCCGGCTGCTGCGCACCGTTGATCGGGATGCGCTTTGGCTTCGCCTCTTCCGGTACAACCCGCAGCAGGTCAATGTTCAGCAGACCGTTGCTCAGGGCCGCGGCCTTGACCTCGATATGGTCGGCCAGGCGGAAGGACAGCTTGAATGCACGCTGGGCAATGCCCTGGTGCAGGTAGGTGACACTTTCATTGGCGTCGCGCTTGCCACCGCTCACGGTCAACACACCTTTCTCCACTTGCAGTTCCAGATCTTCATCCTGGAAGCCGGCAGCGGCGATAACGATGCGGTATTGGTCGTCGGCGTGTTTTTCAACGTTGTAGGGTGGATAGCTGCTGCTCGGTTCGTTGCGCAATGCCGATTCAAACAGGTCGTTGAAACGGTCGAAGCCAACAGAGGAACGGAACAGTGGAGCCAGGGAAAATGCAGTACTCATGGGTCTATCTCCTGATTTTTCAGCGAGTGGTTATCTCCGCGACCCGAATTCGGCGTCGCGTACCCAAGAGATAGGGACCGCTCCTGACATTTCAAGAGGCTTTTTTTGAATTTTTTACGCCGCTTCGCTGCGGGGCATGCCCAGCAGCCGCCCCACCTGATCCAGATCGGTTTCCCGACGCAGAGCGGTAAACAGCTCAACCGCCTCCGGATAGTTGCGGGTCAGCATGGCCAGCCATTGCTTCAAACGCCCCGGGGCTGAACGGGGGGTCAGTTGCACCACCACCTGGGCCCAGAAGTCCTGAAGCATGGGCTGCAGATCGGCCCAGGACATTTCCACCACCTCCTCCCCTGCGCGAGCGGCGGCGATCTGCCGGGCCAGGTCCGGACGCGAGACCAGCCCACGACCGAGCATGATGTCCTCCACGCCACTGATCTCCCGACAGCGCCGCCAATCCTCGACGCTCCAGATATCGCCGTTGGCGAACACCGGCACCTTGACCACATCCTGCACCCGAGGAATCCACTCCCAATGAGCGGGCGGCTTGTAGCCATCGACCTTGGTCCGTGCGTGAACCACGATATGTTCCGCGCCGCCCTCGGCCAGCGCCGTAGCGCACACCAGCGAACCGTCCGGACTATCGAAGCCCAGGCGCATTTTTGCCGTGACCGGGATATGCGCAGGCACCGCTCGCCGCACATGCTCGACAATCTGATTCAGCAGTTCGGGCTCCTTAAGCAGCACCGCCCCACCCCGGGACTTGTTGACGGTCTTGGCTGGACAGCCAAAATTCAGGTCGATCACCTCGCTGCCAAGCTCGCAGGCCAGCGCGGCATTTTCAGCCAGGCACACCGGATCGGACCCCAGCAACTGCACGCGCAATGGCACGCCGGCAGCGGTATGCGCGCCTTGCAGCAACTCGGGAGCGAGCTTGTGGAAATAGGCAGGCGTCAGTAGACGGTCATTGACGCGAATGAACTCGGTGACACACCAGTCGATCCCGCCAACACGAGTCAACACATCCCGCAGGATGTTGTCGACCAACCCCTCCATGGGCGCCAGGGCAATTTGCATGAAACACACTCAACGAAAAATCAGGCGAAAAAACGTCCGCCAGTTTACTGGGTTTCACCCGATAACAGGAATTTTGTAGGAACGGCCGAGCGGCGTTGTGCTTAGCGAAAAATGGGCTCTCGGGCCTGACAGCGCCCTTGAACACGCCTTCGCTGGCAAGACGGTATCCACACAGGAGCCAAGGTAATCACGAGCCCTGCAGGGCTGGGCCGTAGCCCTCAAGGAATTCGGCGGGCATACGCTTGGGCTTGCCGCTGGACAGCTCGATGCAGACAAAAGTGGTCTGGGCCCGCAACAAGGTACTGCCATCGCTCGGACGGACCAGCTGGAAACGTCGAGTCATCTTCAGGCGCTGATCCCAATCGACGATCCAGGTGGCCAGTTGCAGCTCATCGCCTTCATAAGCCGCGGTCAGATAGTCGATCTCGTGCCGCACCACGGCCATCGCCCGATCCAGGCGACGATACTCGGCCAGATCCAGCCCCAGACGTTGCGAGTGACGCCAGGCGCAACGCTCCAGCCAGGTCACGTAGACCGCATTATTGGCGTGCCCCAAGCCATCGATATCCTCGGCCACCACCTGCAGATCGATAACGAATGGCGTTGCCAGATCCCAACTCATGCCCAACTCCCGGTCAGATTTTTTGACCGGGCCAGTGTAGCGGATGCTCAGGCAGATTGGCGCGCCTGCAGATGGCGTCCGGTGACCAGAGTGATCACAGCGTCGATCACTCGGGGATCGGCCAACACTCGCTGATGACCACCTTCACTCAAGCGCAGCAAGCGACTGTCGAACCAGGCCTGGTGGATCAACTCCGACTCCTTGACCGGTACAAATCGATCATCTTCGGCATGAATGATCAGGCCAGGCATCTCCAACTGATACTGAGCCACGTCCAGAGTCGCGGCACGCATCCCTACATCCTTCTCCACTTGACGGATAAAGGCCGAGCGCGCCCTGGGCGGCAAGCGCATGTAGCGGGCAAAACCTCGCAACACGCCAAGAATCCGAGCCGGCGCGGCGATACTGACCAGGGTTTCGGTGCGCAGTCCCAACTGCACAGCGAGCATTGCGCTGGCACCGCCCATGGAGTGACCAATCACTGCGCGCAAGGGGGGCAATTCCGCTGCTGCCTCCAACATCGCCCGGGCAAAGAGCACCACATTGGCCTCCTCCCCTGGAGAGCGGCCGTGGGCGGGACCGTCCAGCGCCACTGCGGTATAGCCAGCCGCCACCAGCGCCTCGATCAGGCTGGCAAATTGAGTGGGTCGCCCTTCCCAGCCATGCATCAGCAACACTGTCGGCCCCTGCCCCCAACGCAAGGCAGAGAGGCCAAAGCGCAAGGTCAGACGCTCAGCATGCTCCAGCAGGGGCAGCTCCCACTCTCGGGGCGGCAGCTCACGGGGAGTCATGAACAACTGGCGCATCCGATTCGCCGCCCACTGAGGAGCCACCCAGCCCAGAGTGCCATTGACACCACGAATCCAGCTCAATCCGCTCATCGCCCAACACCTCGCAACCGAACTTCAGGTCATAGAACCGCCGACTTGGCGGCACGCAGTAGACGATCGGACAATTCACCCGGCCCCAGAGCTCGCGCCAGGGACAGCCCACCAACCATCAACGCCATATCCGCCAACGCCTTGTCCGTGTCCTCGGGGCTTGCGGCCAACTGCGCGACCATCAGCTCCATATGCTCGTTCAAAGCCTTGCGAAAACTCTCTGGAAGCCGCCCCAGCTCACCCACCGATGCCGGAATCGGACAGGCCTGCTCAGTGGAGTCGCGGTGCTTGCGCGACAGATAGAACGCTGCCGTCAGCGCCCTTCGCTCCTCACCACTCAAGCCTGCGTCCATCTCGTCGAGCAAGCCACGTCGGTGGGCGAGCAGTTGGGTGAACGCCTCAAGCATCAGCGCATCCTTGCTCTCGAAGTGCGCATAGAAGCCCCCCACCGTCAGCCCGGCAGCCCCCATCACCTCACCCACACTCGGTTCGGCCGGGCCTCGCTGGATCAGCGCCGAACTGGCAGCCTGGAGAATACGTTCGCGGGTTTGAGCTTTTTTATCGTTCATCGTTGCCTCCGAATATTACGGATAAAATATTATTCTCATAATAATTTTCCGCAAGTCGTCAGTGTGACCGCCGGTCAGAAGTGCAGGCTGAGGAAGAGGGTAAAAGTTGGCCGGACGCCAGAAAAACAAAAGGGCCATTCAATAATTGAATGACCCTTAAAAATCCCGCATAGCGGGTAAACGTGGCGTCCCCTAGGGGACTCGAACCCCTGTTACCGCCGTGAAAGGGCGGTGTCCTAGGCCACTAGACGAAGGGGACACATACCCTTCTAACAGTTGATCAGTGCTGAGTTCTGATCGATTCAAGACCCGTGTGGCCAGGCCTTGAACTGTAAATTGGTGGAGCTAGACGGGATCGAACCGTCGACCTCTTGCATGCCATGCAAGCGCTCTCCCAGCTGAGCTATAGCCCCGGATTTTCGCCTCGCGGCGCAGCGATATCTTGCAACATCACTTGTGTAAAACTGGCGTCCCCTAGGGGACTCGAACCCCTGTTACCGCCGTGAAAGGGCGGTGTCCTAGGCCACTAGACGAAGGGGACGCAAACCCTTCTATACAACTGATCAGTGCTGAGTACTGATCAATTCAAGGCCGGTGTGGCCAGACCTTGAACTGCAAATTTGGTGGAGCTAGACGGGATCGAACCGTCGACCTCTTGCATGCCATGCAAGCGCTCTCCCAGCTGAGCTATAGCCCCGGATTTTCGCCTCGCGGCGCAGCGATATCTTGCAACATCACTTGTGTAAAACTGGCGTCCCCTAGGGGACTCGAACCCCTGTTACCGCCGTGAAAGGGCGGTGTCCTAGGCCACTAGACGAAGGGGACGCAAACCCTTCTATACAACTGATCAGTGCTGAGTACTGATCGATTCAAGGCCGGTGTGGCCAGACCTTGAACTGCAAATTTGGTGGAGCTAGACGGGATCGAACCGTCGACCTCTTGCATGCCATGCAAGCGCTCTCCCAGCTGAGCTATAGCCCCTCGTCGGTGAGGACGGGGCGAATCTTAAGGGGCGATCGGAAGGCTGTCAATTTTTTTTCCGTATTTTGAAAAAAAATTTGCCGGGATAACAACCACTTACCGCCCTGCCCCAAAAACCCTGGCTTTTTCAGCCTTAGCGGCCCGTGCCAACTCCCATAAACGGGGGGCCGCGAGCCGCCTGGAACCCACTTGGCCAGCGACCAATCGACCTGGCGCCTGAGAATCAAGCGTAGTCGAAAAGCCCGTAGCGCCTTGTAGCTCCCCTGCTGCGAAGCGCCGTCAGCCGATGGCGCCCAGCAATTTTTCCCACTCCTTGTTCTCTTTCTTCGACACGCCACCGAGCAGGTCGATGGCCTGGCGCAGACGGAAACGAGTAAGGTCAGGCCCCAGGATCTCCATGGCATCGAGCACCGACACCGAGCTGGCCTGGCCAGTGATCGCAGCGAACATCAGCGGCATGGCGTCACGCAGTTTCAGCTCCAGGGATTCAACCACTGCCTGAATGGTCGCGGTGATGCTGTCTTTCTCCCACTGGCGCAGGCTCTCGAGCTTCCACAGGATCAACTGCATCACTTGCCGCACCTGATCGCCAGAAAGCTTCTTGGATTCGAACAACTTGGCGTCCGGGGTCACGCCACCGGCAAAGAAGAAGCCGGCCAACGGTGCGATCTGGCTGAAGGTCTCAACCCGGCCTTGCACATGGGGCGCGATCTTCATCAGGTATTCAGGATTCAGCGCCCAGGTCTGCACGCGACTGGCGAACTCTTCCACCGGCAGGTCACGCAACCACTGACCGTTGAGCCAGGACAGTTTCTCGATATCGAAGATCGGCCCACCCAGGGATACCCGCGACAGGTCAAAGTTATCGACCATTTCCTGCAACGAGAACTTCTCGCGCTCGTCCGGCATCGACCAGCCCATGCGCCCCAGATAATTGAGCATGGCTTCCGGCATGAAGCCCATGCGCTCATAAAAGGTCACAGAGGTCGGATTCTTGCGCTTGGACAGCTTGCTCTTGTCCGGATTGCGCAGCAGCGGCATGTAGCAAAGCTGAGGCTGCTCCCAACCGAAGTACTCGTAGAGCAGAATCAGCTTCGGTGCCGAAGGCAGCCACTCTTCACCGCGCAGCACATGGGTGATGCCCATCAGGTGGTCATCGACCACGTTGGCCAGGAAGTAGGTCGGCAGGCCATCGGTCTTCATCAGGACCTGCATGTCCATGCGATCCCACGGAATTTCGACATCGCCACGCAGCAGATCAGGCACCACACAGACGCCTTCGGTCGGCACCTTCATACGAATCACATGGGGCTCACCGGCCGCCAGACGCCGGGCCACTTCTTCCTTGGACAGCAGCAAGGCGCGGCCGTCATAACGCGGCGTCTCGCCACGAGCCATCTGCTCGGCGCGCATCTGGTCCAGCTCTTCGGCCGTGCAGAAGCATGGGAACGCGTGTCCCAGGTCCACCAATTGCTGAGCATATTTCTGATAGATATCGCCGCGCTCGCTCTGGCGATAAGGACCATGGGGACCGCCCACATCCGGCCCTTCGCTCCAGTTGATGCCCAACCAGCGCAAGGCATCGAAAATCTGCTGCTCGGACTCGCGGGTCGAACGCAACTGATCGGTGTCTTCGATACGCAGGATGAACTCACCGCCATGCTGCTTGGCAAAGCAATAGTTGAACAAAGCGATGTAAGCGGTACCTACGTGGGGGTCCCCGGTAGGCGATGGCGCGATGCGCGTGCGGACGGTGGTCATGGCATATCTCGAAAAGATAGAAAAACGAGGAATAAAACAGGGGGCGAATGGTAACAGGCGACCCCGGCCCGGCTCCAGTAAGGAGGGCATTTAAGCCAAGGTTGCGGCTGTGCGCCCTGGGATTTGACCTGTTCGGGCTCGCGAGCCTCTCTTCCGGAGTGCTCAACCCGGACCTCGCCGGGCCGCAGCGCAATCAGATCCAGATCATCCGCGCCCTGAGGCAGCCGCTGATCATGACCCACAACGACGTCTTCCAGGTTGTCGGCATCGCCCAAGGAGGAGAAGCCCACTGACCCACGAAATGCCTGCAGCAGTTGCCTTGCCAGCGAAGCCCCCCCCCTCGAGCACCGCACAGGACTTGAGCCCCTCTTCGCCGGCCAGCCGGCTCCGAGGGATCGAACGCCGTTAGACGGTCAGCAAGCGCTCGCGCAGCTTGGTGATTTCGTCGCGCATCTGCGCCGCCGCCTCGAACTCCAGGTCCCGGGCCAGTTGGTACATTTTTTCTTCGAGCTGGCGAATGCGCTTGGTGATTTCGCTGGGCGAACGCAGTTCGTTTTCGTAACGGGCACTTTCTTCGGCGGCCTTGGCCATGCCCTTGCGCTTCTTGCTGCGCGAGCCCGGCACGGTGGCGCCTTCCATGATGTCGGCGACATCCTTGAACACCCCTTTGGGGGTGATGCCGTTGGCCAGGTTGAAGGCAATCTGCTTGTCACGCCGCCGTTCGGTCTCGCCAATCGCCCGCTCCATGGAGCCGGTGATGCGGTCGGCATAGAGAATCGCCCGGCCATTGAGGTTACGCGCGGCGCGACCGATGGTCTGGATCAGCGAACGCTCGGAACGCAGGAAGCCTTCCTTGTCGGCATCGAGAATCGCCACCAGCGACACTTCCGGCATGTCCAGGCCTTCACGCAGCAGGTTGATCCCCACCAGCACATCGAAGGTGCCCAGGCGCAGGTCGCGAATGATTTCCACACGCTCCACGGTGTCGATGTCCGAGTGCAGATAACGCACGCGCACGCCGTGGTCGGCCAGGTAGTCGGTCAAGTCCTCAGCCATGCGCTTGGTCAGGGTGGTGACCAGCACTCGTTCTTCCACCGCCACGCGCTTGGTGATTTCCGACAACAGGTCATCCACCTGGGTCAGGGCCGGGCGTACTTCCACCTGGGGGTCCACCAGGCCGGTGGGACGCACCACCTGCTCCACAATGCGCCCGGCGTGCTCAGCCTCATAGTTGCCCGGGGTAGCAGAGACGAAGATGGTCTGCGGGCTGACGCCTTCCCACTCGTCAAAACGCATCGGCCGGTTGTCCAGCGCCGATGGCAGGCGAAAACCATATTCCACCAGAGTCTCCTTGCGCGAACGGTCGCCCTTATACATGGCGCCTACCTGAGGCACGCTGACGTGGGATTCGTCGATCACCAACAGCGCATCCGCCGGCAGGTAGTCGTACAAGGTGGGTGGCGCGGCGCCAGCGGGACGGCCGGAGAGGTAGCGCGAGTAGTTCTCGATGCCGTTGCAATAGCCCAGCTCGAGGATCATCTCCAGATCGAAACGGGTGCGTTGTTCCAGACGTTGGGCTTCCACCAGTTTGTTGTTGGAGCGCAGGTATTCCAGGCGTTCCTGCAGTTCCACCTTGATCCCCTCGATAGCGTCCAGCAGGGTTTCCCGTGGGGTCACGTAGTGGCTCTTGGGGTAGAAGGTGAAACGCGGCAGCTTGCGGATCACTTCGCCGGTCAACGGGTCGAAAGCGCTGATGCTTTCCACTTCGTCGTCGAACAGCTCGATGCGGATCGCTTCCAGGTCGGATTCCGCCGGATAAATGTCGATCACGTCGCCACGCACACGGAAGGTGGCGCGAGCGAAGTCCATATCGTTGCGGGTGTATTGCAGGTCCGCCAGGCGCCGCAGCAAGGCACGCTGGTCGAGCTTGTCGCCGCGGTCCACGTGCAGAACCATTTTCAGGTAGGTTTCCGGGCTGCCCAGACCATAGATGCAAGACACCGTGGTCACGATGATCGCGTCCTTGCGCTCCAGCAGCGCCTTGGTCGCCGACAGGCGCATCTGCTCGATATGGTCGTTGATCGAGGCATCCTTCTCGATAAAGGTATCCGAGGAAGGCACATAGGCTTCGGGCTGGTAGTAGTCGTAATAGGAAACGAAGTACTCCACCGCGTTGTTCGGGAAGAAGGCCTTGAATTCGCCATACAACTGGGCCGCCAGGGTCTTGTTCGGCGCCAGCACCAGGGTTGGGCGCTGCACCTGGGCGATCACGTTGGCAATGCTGAAAGTCTTGCCCGAACCGGTCACACCGAGCAGGGTCTGGTGCGCCAGCCCCGCCTCGATGCCTTCGACCAGCAGGCGGATGGCTTCCGGCTGGTCGCCGGCGGGCTGGAAGCGGGTGACTAGCTGGAATTCGGACATAACCTACCTCTGGGATCATTCGTGCGCGGCCATACCGTACAGGAACGAGAAAGACCGCGTACGACCCATGTCGCCGGGGAAAAAACGGGAATGTGCTAGATGTGGAGCCAAATACTACGGCTTTCAAGGGAAAGGCCTGACACCCGCTAACACCCAGGATGTTGCAATAAGACTAACGGTCGAAAAATAAAGCGAAAAACTTGCTGCAAAAGGTCAATCGACTGTCGCCCACCGCGATGATGGCCTCTATACTAGCTCCCCGTTTGTGCACCGCTCTAGTGCATTCGGCTGGAGCGCGACACGTCCCTCCACACTCCATTCAGAGCCGCCGTAAAAATGAGCCTGTTCTCCGCTGTCGAAATGGCACCACGCGATCCAATCCTGGGCCTCAACGAAGCATTCAACGCCGACACCCGAACCAACAAGGTCAACCTTGGGGTGGGCGTGTACTGCAACGAGGAGGGACGCATTCCACTCCTGCGCGCCGTTGTCGAAGCCGAGACAATTCGCGCCGCTCAACACGCTTCCCGTGGTTACCTGCCGATCGACGGCATTGCCGCCTATGACCAAGCGGTACAGAAACTGCTGTTCGGCAACGACTCGCCCCTGCTGGCCGCTGGCCGCGTGGTCACCACCCAGGCCGTTGGCGGTACTGGTGCACTGAAGATCGGCGCCGACTTCCTCAAGCAACTGCTGCCCAACGCTGTGGTTGCCATCAGTGATCCAAGCTGGGAAAACCACCGCGCACTGTTCGAAACCGCTGGTTTTCCGGTGCGGAACTACCGCTACTACGACGCCGCCACCCACGACGTAAACCGTGCCGGCCTGCTGGAAGACCTCAACGCCCTGCCGGCCCAATCGATCGTGGTGCTGCATGCCTGCTGCCACAACCCGACCGGTGTCGACCTGACTCCGCAGGACTGGAAAAACGTCCTGGAAGTGGTCAAGGCGAAAAACCTCGTGCCATTCCTCGACATGGCCTACCAGGGCTTTGGCGACGGCATCGACGAAGACGCCGCCGCAGTGCGCCTGTTCGCCGAGTCGGGCCTGACCTTCTTCGTGTCCAGCTCGTTCTCCAAGTCGTTCTCGCTGTACGGCGAGCGCGTTGGCGCTCTGTCCATCGTCAGCAGCTCGAAGGAAGAAAGCGCTCGCGTGCTGTCCCAGGTCAAGCGCGTGATCCGCACCAACTACTCCAACCCGCCAACCCATGGCGCAACCATCGTTGCCGCGGTGCTGAACAACCCGGAACTGCGCGCCCAGTGGGAGCAGGAACTGGCGGAAATGCGCCTGCGCATTCGCGGCATGCGCACCCAGATGGTCGACTTGCTGGCCAAAGGCGCCCCTGAGCACGACTTCAGTTTTGTCGGCCGCCAGTGCGGCATGTTCTCCTACTCCGGCCTGACCGTTGAGCAAGTGACCCGCCTGCGCAATGAATTCGGCATCTACGCCCTGGACACCGGCCGCATCTGCGTGGCCGCACTGAACCAGAACAACATCGACGTGGTGACCAAGGCCATCCTCCAGGTGATCTGATTCACGGCCGTCGCGCAAAAAGGGGAAGCCAGGGTGCTTCCCCTTTTTTGTGCGCGCTCAGCTAATACCCAGTCCAGCCCCTGCATCCTCTAGACTGAGGCCACGCCTCCCTTGCCGATCGAGAATCCAGATGAAAAACGATGACCTGCGGGCCGACCGCGACGAACTGGAGCACTACTTGCCCCGCTCGCAGAAACGCGAAAAGAGCCTGGTACTGCAAATAGCCCTCGGCGTGTTCCTCGGTGGTCTGGCCCTGTGGCTGGTGCAACTGGCAGCCACATCGCTGATGGCCAAGCTGATGCTGGGCACCCTGACCTTCGGCGGCTGAACCGACTCAACCCGCCAGTTCACGCATTCGCTGACTGGCGGCATCATCAAAGGCCACGTACAACGCCTCAGCGACCTGGCTCTTGATGGCCTTGGCACTCTCCAGCCCCAGGACAAAACCTTCGGCCTTGCCCGCCGCGCGGTTCAGATCCGCCGCTGCCGCTGCCTGGGTAATGGCATCCCACAACTTGTCGGCCTGAGGCCCGACTCCCTTGGGCAGGTTGATCTGCTCGATGCTCATGACAGCACCTCGCATCGCGATGCAAAAAAATGAGTGGGAACCTGGGATAAATCGAAGCGCATCATAAAAACGTACCTTTGCGGCTTGAGGCCGGCAGCGCGTGAAACCACTTCCGGGGAGCCATGGTAGCCCCTATCGGATCACGTACAGGCCCGCTAGCCGATAAAACCCTTGAAGTAATGTCAGCAGATCATTCAGAACCTCGCTGCACTGAAAAAAACATTCACAGCTTGTTGACTTCCCTTTCTGAATCAGTAAGATACGGCGCATTCCGCGATAGCTCAGTTGGTAGAGCAAGTGACTGTTAATCACTGGGTCCCTGGTTCGAGTCCAGGTCGTGGAGCCATATTCCTACACTGATTTGCCTCAAACACAGCAAGAGCGCCCTGCTCTTTTGGCAAATCAGCAGAAAAAAACCAATATCAGTTTCATGATCCGCATGTCAGCCAGACATGCGGATAAAGTGCTTTGCGAGCCGAATGACTCAGGCAAAGGTCTGGTTGCCTTGCCGCAATGGCCTGACGTAGGCTGTGCGCCTATTTTTCCGGCCAGTCAGACAACGATGTTCCTGCCAGCACAGTCCCCGTGCCTCTCCCCCTCGATGAGCCCTTCGGCAACCCTGGCCGTTGCCCAGCATGATTGCGCGATCAACCGTCGCCGCCGCAGCGTCCTGTTCGCCTTCACCTTCTCCCCGCACCAAGGCAGTCGCTAACCGCGATTGAGCCTGGCACCGCCCCGCCACCTTTGGCGCCGATGCAGAGGCTGGCTCGCCAGCGAAGACGTCTCGAAGTGCAACGCACCATTCAATGACCGCTTCGCCAGCAGCCGGCCCCTATGCCGAGGGCACAGGCCCGGCTCTCGCCCGTATCTCGGCGGATGCTGTCACGCGGCGTCCGCAACATCTCCATTTTTCAGCGCCTGACGCTTCAGGCGCGAGTCTTGATCATGAACAAAGCCTTGTTAGCTGCCTTGATCCTGGGCATTTCCATTGTCGGCCTGAGCATCGGCTCCACAGTGCCGATCCTTGCCCTGCGCCTGTACCAGGCCGGCGCGTCGAACAATCAGATTGGCATCATGTCAGCCCTGCCTGCGGCGGGCATGATGCTTTCGGCATTCCTGGTCAATGCCTTGTGCCAGCGCCTGACCCGGCGCCAGATCTATCTGCTGTGTTTCAGCCTCTGCGCCCTGAGCGTGGCAGCCCTGGAACTGCCGGACGCCAGCCTCTTCAGCCTGGGATTGGCCCGGGTCACCATGGGGCTTGGGGCCGGGCTGATCATCATTCTCGGGGAAACCTGGGTCAATGAAATGGCCGAAGACGCCAGCCGTGGCCGCTTGGTGGCGGTCTACACCACCTGTTTCACCTTCTTCCAACTGCTGGGCCCTGGCCTGGTATCACTGCTGGGCACCGAGGGGCCGCTCGTACTCGCCATTGTCAGCCTCGGTTATGCCGTGGCGATCGCCGTGGTCTGGCTGACTCTGCCCCAGGAAGACTCCCCAAGTCCTCACGAGGAAAGCCGGACCTTCTCGGTGCTGGGCTTTATCCGCATCGCCCCGGCGTTGTGTGTGGGCATATTGTTCTTCGCCTTCTTCGACAGCGTCGTGCTGTCGCTGTTTCCGGTGTACGCGGCCACTCATGGCTACAGCATCAAACTGGCGGCACTGATGGTGACCATCATTCTCCTGGGAGATACGGCGTTCCAGTTCCCCCTGGGCTGGCTCTCGGACAAGCTGGGGCGCCCGGGGATCTACCTCGGCTGCGGCATCATCGCTCTGCTGATCGGTCTGTGCCTGCCACTGTTGATGCAATCCCCCAGTCTGCTCTGGCCGAGCCTGGTCATCCTCGGTGCGGCGGCGGGCGGCATCTACACCCTAGCGATCGTGCTGATCGGGCAATCCTTCAGCGGAGCGGATCTGGTGACCGCCAATGCCAGCGCCGGTCTGCTCTGGGGCATCGGCAGCCTGCTGGGACCACTGCTCAGTGGCGCCGCCATGAGCGGCGGCAGCTATGGCTTGCCCCTGACCCTGTCGGCGGCCGCCGCCGTGGTGGTGGTAATGGCTCTGTCCCTGGTGCGCCAGGGGCAGTTCAGCAAGGTCACGGAGTAACTCACGCTTCACAAAGAGGCGGCCTGGAAACATTCACAGGCCGCCTCTTTGTCATTACCATCGCGCCATCCGAATCCCCTGATGAAAACTGTGCAATGAACCGACCTCTGCGCCTCCTGTCCCTGTGGGGGCTGCTGTCTCTGTTACCGCTACAGGCCCTGGCCGCCTCCACGGTGGATTGCGCCACCCTGAGCGACAACGCTTCCCTGGAAGCCGGCGAGTACCGGCCGCCCCTGGAAGCCAAGGTCATAGGCCAAGGACGGTTGCACTTTCACAGTGGGCCGAATGCCGCCTGCGTGAACCAGAAGCTCTATGTGATTCCGGGCGACGGCCTGACCGTGTACGCCTCCAGCGACAGCGGCTGGGCCCAAGTCATGTACATCGCCAAAAACGGTGAGGACTACAGTGGCTGGGTCGAGGAAAAACGCCTGCAACTGGGCGGTCACTACGGCGGCCCACAGCTGCCGGCCGAGGTCACGGCCTTTATCCAGCGTCACGAAGATTGCCAGCACTTTGCCGGCGAGGAGGCGTATGACGAGGAGCGTCGGGCCGAATTGGAGAAAGCCGTTAACGACGTCTGTATTGGCCATGATCGCCAGCTCGCAACCTTGCGCGGGCAGTACAAGGACAACCCCGAGGCCCTGCAAGCCCTGGAGCCCTTGAACAACCTCGAATAATGACTCACCCATAAAAAACGGCGCCTTCAGGGCGCCGTTTTTTTATGTCGCAGTGATTGCACTCAGTGCGTGGTTTGCGCACTGCCTCGAGCATGGCTCGGTGCCGAGCCGTCCCCAAGCGGATTCGACGACTGCCCCGAAACCTCAGCTACCAGCGGCACTTCATTGCCTTCGGCATCGTGCAGCTTGCCACCGCTGAAGTAGTCCCCCTCACGCAGTACGGCAATGTCCTGGAAACGGAGGCTGCGCTCGGTGCCAGCGACGAACACCGACTGCTGGTCCGAGTTGCCTGCGGTGAAATGGTTGAACGCCAGGTTCAGCAGGATCGCCATGATCGCCGACGAGCTGATGCCCGAGTGGAAGATCGTCGCGAACCAGCTGGGGAAGTGATCGTAGAAGCTCGGCGCAGCGATCGGGATCATGCCGAAGCCGATGGAGGTCGCGACGATGATCAGGTTCATGTTGTTGCGGTAGTCGACCTTGGACAGGGTACGAATGCCACTGGCCGCCACGGTGCCAAACAGCACGATACCGGCACCGCCCAGCACCGAGGTGGGCACCGCCGCAATCACCCGCCCCATGAAGGGCAGCAAGCCAAGGACTACCAGAAACACGCCGCCGGTAGCCACTACAAAACGGCTCTTGATCCCGGTGACTGCCACCAGCCCGACGTTCTGGGCAAAAGCACTCTGAGTGAAGGAACCGAAGATCGGCGCGATCATGCTCGACAGCATATCGGCACGCAGCCCATCCCCCAGGCGCTTGGAGTCGACCTTGGTGTGGATGATTTCACCCACCGCGAGGATGTCCGCCGAGGTTTCCACCAGGGTCACCATGACCACGATGCACATCGACAGGATCGCTGCGACATGGAAAGTCGGCATCCCGAAGTGGAACGGCGTGGGCAGGCCAAACATCGGCCCCTGAGTGACGCCGGAAAAATCCGCCATGCCCAGGAACACCGCGATCACCGTACCGATGACCATGGCAAGGAGAATCGACAGCCGGGAAATCGCCGCGCTGCCGATCTTGCTCAGTAGCAGCACCAGCACCAGGGTGAGGGCCGCCAGACCGATGTTCGACATGCTGCCAAAATCCGCCGCCCGGCTGTTACCGCCCATGGCCCAGCGCGCCGCCACAGGCATCAGCGTCAAGCCGATGGTGGTGATGACAATGCCGGTGACCAGCGGGGGAAAGAACTTGGTAATGCGAGAGAACACCGGCGTAATCAGCAGGCCGATCAGCGAAGCTGCAATCACCGCCCCCAGAATTGACTGGAAGCCGCCCTCGCCGCTGCTGGTGACAATCGCCACCATGGTCGATACGCCCGCAAAGGACACCCCTTGAACCAACGGCAGCTTGCAGCCGAAAAACGGCACGCCGAGCGTTTGCAGCAAGGTTGCCAGCCCCCCTGCAAACAACGAAGCGGCGATCAGCAGGCCGATCTCCGCTGGCGACAGACCGGCCGCCTGGCCGACGATCAGTGGCACCGCAACGATACCGCCATACATGGTCAGAACGTGTTGCAGGCCATAAGCCATATTCGCGGCAATACCCAAATTTTCATCTTCGGGACGTTGCTGTGAAACCTGGGGCGTATTCATGGTGTGGGGTTCCCTGTTTTTGTTATGCGCACACTGTATGCAACAACAAAGACAACTGTCCATAGGATTGTATACAGTTTATCGGTCAATCTTCGGGCACTTCCCCCTGCTGATTCACCGATAAAAAGCCCCGCCCAGGTCGTACGGATCACCCTTTTCCAGCCTGAATGCCCGCCCCAGAGCCACTGCCCCACATCGGGCCGACAGGACCTGTGCAGCAAGCCGACATCCTCGGCCCCAACCCCACCCGCTGAAACACAACGCAAAAAAAGGCCGATCCATTGGCTGGATCGGCCCTTGCTGCACACAAAAAGACCAATCAGTTGGCCGGTACGCGGATCTTGTACACATTGGGGGCGACACGAATCCACTGATCGCTGACCAGCGGATAGACCCGGGTCCGCGCCGACAAACGCAACAGCTGCGAGTTGATGTTGGCCAGGGTCTTCACGTTGCCGTCACGCTGATAGCTGAGCATGTTGTCGCGCACATTGATGATGGTGTTCCAGGTGTCCTTGTTATTGATGATGTACTGGGCATTGGTTTCGAATTGCTCACCCGGATCATCATTGCGGCCGTTCGGACCGAGAAACAGGTTCCAGGGCATCCAGGTGTAGAAGCCATGGAAGGTGTCCCAACCCAGGGGCCGTGGCGGCACGCCCGCATTGGCCCGCACCACGCCCCGACCGATCTCCTCGAGCAACGTCTTGGCCTGGTCATAATCCGCCGCCACCGGCGCAGTGACGTTGACTCGATTGTCCTGGCCATAGCTGAGGAAACGTGCGCCAAAGCCGTCCCAGAAACCCTTCAGCTCCTTCAAGTGCCCACGCTGCACCACGGACATGTAGAAATCCCGCAATTGGTTGTAGGCAATGATGTGGTGTCGACTCACCGGCACCGTGAACGCCGGCCCGACTCCGGACGTCTTGAGATCGGCACTGTAGTTGTCGGACGGTGGATAGGGCGACCCGGCCCGGGCGTCCATGCTCAGGTTGTAGTTGCCGTCGGGGTTGGGGACCGCGAAGCTGCTGGTGGAACACAGGCTGACCACTGCCAGCAGTGCAGCGAACAGCCCCTGCCTGAAACGCCTCAGCGGTGTTGCGGTACTGCCGGACACCGTGGATCGATGTATTTTCTGCATGATTCTCTCCATAGAAAATTGCCGGTTTGCCGGTGGATTCTATGGAGCGCCAGCTTGGGATTTTAATCGGGAAGTGCTTCCGTATTCGGCTCCCGCTCCCGGTGCGACAGGTGGTGATCAGGCCTCCAGCAAGCGCTCGAGCACTCGCGACAGCTCGGGATGCTCCGGCAGACGCAAGGCAAACTCGTCCTGCAACAACTGCATCAGCTCCCCCGCATTAGTGATCTGCCGCCGCTCGCTGGGCTGCCCCACGCGATGCAAAGCGTAGCTGCCGTTGTTCAGGGTTCGGCGCACCCCCGGCCCTATCAGCGCCACCTTCAACTGACCGAGGAAAGGCGAGTCACGGTGAGTCGAGACGTACCAGTTGCCCATTTCGTAGTCCACATCGCCCTGTATCTGCAGATCAAAGACGTACAGGGCCCGCCACTCATCCATGACCTTGGCGCGCAGGGTGTAGCTACCGTCTCGCTCGGTAATGCGATAGGGCTCGTGGGGTGTTGCCTGTTCTGCTTCGGTATCGAGCAGCAAGGGCGCAGTGGGCACCATGCCGCCGAAGCCGACATCGGCGATGTAGCGCTGCCCGTCTAGGTGCAACAGCGTCAACCTGTGACTGCGCGCGGTGAGCGCATCCTCCGGCCCTCCCATGACCACCCGCCCGGTAATGCCACGCGCCTCATAGCCCAGATGCTGCAACAGCACCAGGAACGTCTGATTGAGTTCATAGCAATAGCCACCGCGCCCCTCTTGCAGAATCTTGCGTTCCACCGTGCCCAGGTCGATGGGCACCGGCAGGCGCAACAAGGTAGAAAGGCTTTCGAAGGCAAACTCGCAGACATGTCCCCATTGCAGTTCTCGCAGGGTTTCCAGGGTCGGCGGTGGCGCGCTGTGGTAACCCAGTCGGCGCAAATAGAGGTCAATGTTCATCAGGTGCGGCTGGCTCATGCACAAATCCTTGAAATGAGTGTCGCGCAGGGCTCCGGAGACTCTTGTGCCGATCCGCTTGTTCAGCACCGGTCCCTGCCAGGTCAACGATAGGTATAAGCCAGAAACGGGGCATTCCAACAATCGATTCGGCTGATATTTTTTATCGCATTGGCCCGGGATTGGCTCTTGCCAAGAGCTGACGGTGATTCTGTAGTAGCCACCGCCCTAGCGGCCTCGCCCAGGCGCGGCGAGCGTCCTGCCTGTGGCTCAAAAATCATTCGGCACGGGCCTTCTACCGGGCCCAGGGATATGACGCCGCAGGCACCACCCCCTATGAGCTTGGTGGCAATACCTACGCCAATCAGATCTTCTGCAAAGCCTGACAATGACTCAACGGTCGGAGCGCTGCAGCAGATCCTCAGCGCTCTCCACCGCCAGGGCCATCACCCGATTGCGCCCCGTGGCCTTGGCCTGATACAGCGCTGCATCCGCCCGTTCAATGAAGACTTCGATGCTGTCGCGCCCCGTAGGAACGAAGGAGTAACAGCCCAGACTGATGGTCACGCGTCCCACTGGAGAACCGGAATGGCTGATGTTGCGCTCCATGACGCTCTGGCGAATCTGCTCGGCCATGGCCAGGGCACCGTGGATATCGGTATCGGGTAGCAGCACCGCGAACTCTTCCCCGCCATAACGCACGGCCAGGTCGGTCTTGCGATGACAACACCCTTTCAGGGCCTGGGCCACCTCTGCCAGACAATGATCGCCGGCCACATGGCCGTAGGTATCGTTGTAACGCTTGAAGTAATCGATGTCGGCAATGATCAGGCTCAGCGGCGTGCTCTGCCGCGCCCCGCGACCGAACTCGATCTCCAGGGAGCGCTCGAACAGCCGCCGATTGCCCAAACCGGTCAGGCTGTCATGGGTGGCAATCACCTCCAACGCCTCCTGGGCCTTGCGCAGATCGGTTTCGATCCGCTCGTTGTTGCGCACCTGGCTCACAAACACCCAGCCGAACAGCCCCACTCCCAGCAGCACCAGGGCAACGATGGCCGTGGATTGATAGGCCGAGGCGTACCAGCCCTTGAGAATCGAGTCCTTGGAGTTGGCCGCCGCCACCACCAGCGGATACGCCTGCAACTGGCGATAGCCATACAAGCGCGTCACCCCATCCACGATCGAGGTGATCATGGCGTTGCCGGAGGTGGCCTCAGGCAGGTACTTGCTGAAAATCTCGCCACGGGACAGGGAGGCCCCCACTTGCCGCTCCTCGAATGGCCGCCGCGCGATCAGGGTGCCATCGGACAGGGCGAGAAACATCACGCCCTGCTCATCGATATTGAAGCTTTTGAAGAATTGATCGAAGTAAGCCAGCTTGATGCCGGCCATCAGCACGCCCTGGAAGTTCCCGTTCTGGTCATTGATCCGCCGCGAAATGGGAATGATCCACTCGCCGTTGGCGCGACTGCGAATCGCCGGACTGATATGGGCCTGCAGCGAAGCGTTCTGCTGGTGGAACCTGAAGTAGTCACGATCTGCCACGTCCTTGCCATGAGGCGAATCGTTAAAGGAACTGACCACCCACTGGCCTTGCTTGTCATAGAGAAACACTCCGCTGAGTTGCACCAGGGCCTGTACCCGTCGAGCAAAGATCTGTTGCAGGCGCAGCCGCTGCACGGGGCCCTCGCCGATGGCCTGGATCCACTCGGACAGGCTCATCAGCACCAGGTCGGCCTCCATGAAGGTGTCCTCCGCCTGCTGGGCAATGGCCCGAGTCAGGTTGGTGGAGTTGACCTCTGCCTGCGCCAGGTCATGGCGCCAGGACTGCTCTAGCTGGAGGTAAAGCAAACCGCACAGGCACAGGAACACCGTGGCGATAAAGGCCACCGCGGCCTTGAGCAGCGGCAAGCGTTTCAAGGTGCCACCCGGGGCGTGTTGAGCGTCGTAAATGGGGACAGGCAAAAGGGGCGTCCTGACGGGAAAAGCCTGAACTACGCGGCAGATCCCTGATTGTTTTCGAGACCGGTTCACTGACCAGCATCCTGTAAAACATCGGCTCCATGGCGTTCAAACACAGGCCAGGGGCCGCTCGCAACCGCATCCGATCTAGCCCCTTGCAGGGGTTATCGGCCGCAGAGGACGATGCCTAAAGCGCGGATCGTCGGCTGGAACAATATTCGACGATGACCTGAGTCAGTGTCGCCACAACGGCCGGGTCCGCGTCGGACGCAGTAAACAGCCGGAACTGGGCCTGAGGCAACTCCGGCAAACCGTATTCCGCCCCCAGTGCACACAGCCCTGCTCCCAACTGACTGACCGCCATGGGCGCCACGGCGAAGCCCGACAGCACTGCGGCACGCAAGGCCCCATTGCTGCTGCAGAGCATGGCCGTACGCTGAGCGATGCCGGCTTTGGCCAACAGCCCCAGGGCCACCGCCCGATAAGGACAAGGCTCAGGAAACAGCGCCAGGGGCAAAGGCTCGGGCAAGGGTGCCACTGATTGTGGCAGCCCGGCCCAGACCAGAGGTTCGGACCAGAGCAACTGGCCTGGCGCTGCTGTTTCGCACAAGGACCCCACCACCAGCTGCAAACTGCCCTGAGCCAGAAGATCCAGGAGGGTACCGGGGATGCTCACCTGCACATCGAGCTGGATACCCGGGAACTGCCCGGCAAAATCCAGAAGCGCACGCAACAGACGGGGCTCGGCAAAATCCTCCGCCAATCCAATCCCCACACGCCCATGGAACGGCACCCGGGTCAACTCGGTCCAGGCGTCGCGATTCAACGCCAGAATGGCTCGGGCGTAGGCCATCAGCCGCTCGCCATCGGCTGTCAGTTGCTGTGAGCGGGTGGTGCGTTGCAGCAACGGCTTGCCGACCTGCTGTTCCAGGCGCCGCAGATGGCCGCTGACCGCCGACTGGGTCAAGTGCAGTTTTTGTGCTGCACGACTGAACCCCTGTTCATCGACAACAGCGACAAAGGTACGGAGCAGCAAGGCATCGAACATATTTCATATCGCCATTAATAAGCCTTAGATCGACAATTTATATTTATAAATAAGCTATGTTGCAATAGCGGTCATCCCTGTCCACCAAGAGATTCGTTCATGACCCGGCTCCTGCACATCCAATGCTCGCCTCGCTTACGTCGCTCCGCCTCCCTGGAAATCGCCCGCAGTTTTATCCAGCGCTATCAACAACAGGTTCCCGACACTCAAGTCAGCACCCTGGACCTTTGGAGCCTGGAACTGCCGGAGCTCGATCAGACTGCAATGGACGCCAAGTACGCCCGACTCGGTGGCCAGCCGTTGAACGCTGGCGAACAAAGCGCCTGGGACCGACTCCAGGAACTCGCCGTGCCCCTGCATCAGGCCGACCTGTTGGTGCTCTCCGTGCCGCTGTGGAATTTCAGCATTCCCTACAAGCTCAAGCATTTCATTGACCTGGTATCGCACCAGGGAATCCTCTTCAGCTTCGACCCCGAGCACGGGCTGCAGGGCCTGTTGCGCGAAAAGACAGCGGTGGTGAGCTACGCCCGCGGCCTGGATTTTTCAGCCCAGTCGAACACTCCGGCCCAAGCGTTCGATTTCCAGAAACCCTACATCGAGGCCTGGCTGAACTTCATCGGCATTGCCGACCAGCACTCGCTGGTGGTGGAGAAAACCATTCTCGGGCCAGACATCGACCAGGCCTCCCGGCAAGCGACCGCGCGCCAGGCACACGGCCTGGCCGAGCAACTGGCAGCGCGCCGCCCCTAGTACTCGAAAAAGACCGGTGGAGCGACTGACAGTTTCCGCCGGTCTGCTCTGGTCCTTCCTCAACCCCCTGCTCATGCTGCTGGTATACACCTTCGTTTTCAGCGTGGTGTTCAAGGTGCGCTGGGACACCGGCAGCGACTCGAAAAGCCAATTCGCCTTGCTGGTATTCACCGGCATGATGGTCTTCAACCTGTTTTCAGAATGCATCAGCCGTGCTCCGGGCCTGATCCCGAGCAACGCCAACTACGTGAAGAAAGTCGTGTTCCCCCTGGACCTCCTGCCCGGCGTGATACTCGGGGCCGTGCTGTTCCATACCCTGGTGAGTTTCATCGTCTGGCTGATCTTTCATCTACTGGTCTTCGGCCTGCCACCGTTCACCACCTTGCTGTTTCCCCTGGTACTGCTGGGGCGTCGTCCCCGATATCAGCCTATGGCTGGGCCAACTGGTGGGTGCCAGCACTGTGGCTTTTCTCGGACATGCGTGGTTCGAGAAGAGCCGCCAGGGGTTTGCCGATGTGCTCTGATCCTGTGATCAAGACCCTGGGCCTGGGCAAGTGCTATCAGATCTACGACCAGCCTCGGGATCGCTTGCTGCAATTGCTGCTACCTCGCGGTAAACAGCGCTATCGCGAGTTCTGGACATTGAAAGAGGTCTCACTGGAGATTCGCAAGGGCGAAGCCCTGGGCCTGCCGGTGGTCAGCACCGACTTTGGCGAAATGAGTGTTCACCGTCACACACCGGGAGTTTTTCTCAGCGATACCGCCGCGGACATTCCCCAAGTGATGCGCCAAGCCCTGGCGTTCAGCGAGCCACTGGCGAATACCCTGCAGTTCCGCGAGGCCAACTCTTGGACGAAACGTTTCGAGGTTGCCCCTGCCGACCCAACCAACCAACCAACCAACCAACGTCGAAGCCATTTCCGGCGCCTGCAGCCGCTCACGCCCGTTGTTCGTCGAATGGCATAAACATCGAGGCATGATCCGCTTCTATGGCAAGTTCTTTCGTGATGATTATCCGAAGGTTCTTTCCTGGTGCATTTGCGCGGGGGTATGGCTGAGGTTCGGCGCAATCGTGGGGTACTACTCTGCGGTGCGCTTGAGGCAGATAATCGGCGTAACTCGATGACTCACCAATCGTCCCCCGTCCATCCCGGGGACAAACAAATTGCCCCTGCGCTTTCCTGATAAACTCCGCGCTATCAGATCTTTTGTTCACGATGCGAAGAAGCTTGCTTCATTTGCCGCCGTAACGTCTCAAAGCAGAACCTCATGTCCTTGAACAACGAAACCTCCCTACAGCAAAGCTTTTCACGTCGTTTCTCAGTGGCGCCGATGATGGATTGGACTGATCGTCACTGCCGATTCTTCCTGCGTCTACTGTCCAAACACACCCTGCTCTACACCGAGATGGTCACCACCGGTGCGCTGCTCAACGGTGATCATGAACGCTTCCTGCGCTATCACCAGTCCGAACATCCTTTGGCACTGCAGCTGGGCGGCAGTAACCCGGCGAACCTCGCGGCCTGCGCGCGTATGGCCCAGGAGCACGGTTATGACGAGGTCAACCTGAATGTCGGTTGCCCAAGCGATCGGGTGCAGAACAATATGATCGGCGCCTGCCTGATGGGGCATCCGGCGCTGGTGGCCGATTGCGTGAAGGCCATGCGCGATGCGGTGTCGATTCCGGTGACAGTCAAGCATCGCATCGGGATCAACGGTCGTGACAGTTATGCCGAACTGTGTGATTTCGTCGGCCAGGTCCAGGATGCCGGCTGCAGCAGTTTTACCGTGCATGCACGGATCGCGATTCTCGAAGGGCTATCGCCCAAGGAGAACCGGGATATTCCACCGCTGCGCTATGACGTGGCCGCACAGTTGAAGGCGGATTTCCCGCAGCTGGAAGTCATCCTTAACGGTGGAATCAAGACCCTGGAGGCCTGCCATGAACATCTGCAGACCTTTGATGGGGTGATGTTGGGTCGTGAGGCATATCACAATCCCTATCTGCTGGCCGAGGTGGACCAACAGCTGTTCGGCAGCACCGCACCGGTCATTTCCCGGGCCGAGGCCCTGGCGCAGCTGCGACCTTATATTGCCGAGCATCTGGCTTGCGGCGGCGCGATGCACCACATCACTCGCCATGTGCTGGGACTGGGGACGGGCTTCCCTGGGGCTCGCAAGTTTCGCCAGTTGTTGTCGGTGGATATTCACAAGACCAAGGACCCACTGGGCCTGCTGGATCAGGCCGGGCAACTGCTTGAAGGGCGTTAACCATCAGCCGGGTTGAACCTGATCTGGCTTTTGGTATCTCAATTACCTGAATCACGCCCCAGCATTCAAACACCTGTTTTCAGGCCGCCGCCCTTGGGGCCGTTGTAAGCCTTCCGCGCCCTTGAGCGCCTGACAGCGCTCGGGTAATGTCATCAGACCCATAGGACAGAGCACGCTCATGACTTCCAAGCTGGAACAACTGAAGAAAATCACTACCGTGGTAGCCGATACCGGCGACTTCGACGCTATCGCCCGGGTCAAGCCGGTGGATGCCACCACCAACCCTTCGCTGCTGCTCAAGGCAGCAGCCATTCCTGGCTATGCCGACCTGTTGAACGCTTGCGTCAGCGACTGCAAGGGTGATGTCGGTCTGGCCAGCGATCGCTTTGGCGTAGCTGTCGGCCAAGAGATTCTCAAGGTCATTCCCGGTCGTATTTCCACTGAAGTAGACGCCCGGCTGTCGTTCGACACTGACGCGATGCTCAAACGCGCCCATCGCCTGGTCGAACTCTATGAAAAGGCTGGCGTAGGACGCGATCGAGTGCTGATCAAAATCGCTTCCACCTGGGAAGGCATTCGTGCCGCCGAGAAGCTGGAGCGTGAAGGCATCCAGACCAACCTGACCCTGCTGTTTTCCTTCGCTCAGGCCGTGGCCTGCGCCGAAGCTGGAGTCTTCCTGATCTCGCCATTTGTGGGTCGGATCTACGATTGGTACAAAAAAGCCAACGGTAGCGACTACACCGGCGCCGATGATCCGGGCGTACAGTCGGTCACACGCATCTACAACTACTACAAGGCCAACGACTACAAGACCGTGGTCATGGGTGCCAGCTTCCGCAACCTGAACCAGATCGAGCAACTGGCCGGCTGTGACCGCCTTACCATCAGCCCAGACCTGATCGAGAAGCTGGCAGCCGACACTGGCCAGCTAGAGCGCAAGCTGAGCCCGGGCAAGACCGGCGAAGCCCGTCAGAGCCTGAACGAATCGCAGTTCCGCTGGGCCTCCAATGAAGATGCCATGGCCACCGAGAAACTGGCCGAGGGCATTCGCCAGTTTGCCCGTGACCAGGAAAAGCTCGAAGCCCTGCTGGCTGCCAAGCTCTGATTACTCAGTACCAACGCAAAAAGGGCGAACCCTCACAGGTTCGCCCTTTTTTATGCCGTGCGTTTCAGCGAATCAGTGACGCTCCAGAGCGTTCACCAGATCGTGGAAGGCTTCGCGGTTGGAGTCGTTGAGCCCCATCAGGATCTTGTGAGCCTCCAGGACCTTAATCCGCACCACTTCTTCCGACTGGTCCTGGGAAGGCAAGTCGGCCAGGCATTCCGGGCAAGGAATCGGACGATCGACGATGTTGAACACCTGATCGAAGCCCATGGACTGCAACAGCCGGGTAATGTCTTCGTGGGTGGTGACGACGGTGGGCAATAGACCTACCTTCTGCCGCGATAGGATCGACAACTTGGCCAGCAGGCCCAGAGTAGTACTGTCGATGCTGCGGGTTTCAGTGAGGTCGATCACGATCGCCGAGAAATTCAGCGCAGTGAAAATCCGCTCAATAGTCGCATCCAACGCCGAACACAGGGTCAGGCGCACTTCACCGATGAACTTCAGGACAAAAGTGCCGTCCTGCTCGGCGAACTGGATTCTACCGGTACTCATTAAAGGTTCCTGCTCAACACTAACAGGGCGATATCATCCGGCATCTCCCCTAGCGTGGCCAATCCAAAAACTTGCCGCAGGCCATCCAGGCTGCCGCCCGCAGCTCTCACCCGTTCAGGCAAGGCCGCTTCTTTTTCTTTGAGTGTAGGTTCGGGCAAAAGGTCCAGAATGCCATCGGACATCAGCGTCAAGCTGAACACCGGGGGCAGTTCCAGAATGTGGTCTTCATAGGTAGCCTCGTTGAACAGCCCCACCGGCAAACCACGCCCTTCCAGATAACGCACACTGTCTGGTGTGTACAACACCGGCAACGGCAAGTGCCCGCCAATGCTATAGGTCAACAAACCAGTCTCCTCGTCGATAACTCCACCGACCATCGTGACGTGTTTGCCCAGCTTACAACTGATCAGGCCACGGTTGATATGGCCCAGTACTTCCGAAGGCTTGAATTCCGGCAAGGTACCGTTGCGCTTGGACTCGAACAGCAGGCGCGTGGTCATGAACTTCAACAGCACGGTGACGAAGGCTGATGACGCACCATGGCCGGAAACGTCAGCCAGGTAGAAGGCAACCCGACGCTCGTCGACGCGGAAGTAGTCGACGAAATCCCCCGACAGGTAGAGCGAAGGGATGATCTGGTGCGCGAAATTAAACTCATCGATCGACCAGGGACTGGTGGGCAGCATGTTCATCTGCACCTGGCGACCGGCGTTCTGATCTTCCCGAAGCAGATTGAGGCTGGCCTCGAGTTCGCGGTTGGCGGCTTCGAGCTTTTCTCGATAACGCTGGTTTTCCAGCAACAAGCGCGCCCGATCCAGGGCTCGACGCACCGAGTGCTCGAGCACGGCCAGATCTTCCAGAGGCTTGATCAGGTAGTCCGCCGCACCCAGGCGCAGCGCTTCAACCGCGTCGTTCATCACGCCCGCCCCCGAAACCACCATCACCGGGGTTTGCGGCGACAACTCGGTCACTTGACGGATAAGTTCGAGACCGCCCATCTGCGGCATGCGCAGATCGCAGATCACCAGATCGGGGTTGTCGCGCTGGAATACCTGAAGACCCTGCTGGCCGTTAGCAGCCTGCAGTACGCTGAAGCCACTGTCTTCCAAATAGGCCGCGAGACTCGCGCGTACTACTTCGTCGTCATCGATTATCAGCAGCGTGGCACTGGTTTTTTGCATGTGGGCAAACGGCGCCAGAATTAGGTTGGCGTAGGTGGCTTGGCCCAAGGCCTGGCGCACGCTACTGGATTCGCTTTCTAGCCACTCTGAAGTGGAGCCAGGACCTTCAGCCCTGCACGCCCGCTCATCAGAGGTGCCCTTCTAAGGCGCAGACGGTACTCCCATCCGCGGGGCGTTTCAAGCTCATGCCGATGGTCGCCTGACGTCTTTACACCGCAAATCACCGGGAGTTATAAAAACCGCTAAAACCGCAACTCAATCGCAGGATGGAACCCATGAATCAAAACCAGCGTGACTACAGTGAAAAGCGCGATTACATCCGTATGCGGGTGGATGCCGAGGTCACGCTGATCCACCAGGGACAGGTGATAGAAGCGGTCTGCATTGACCTTTCCAGCAGCGGCATGCAGGTCCAGGCGCCCCGTTCATTTCAGGTCGGCGACCTACTGAGTGTGCGTATCGACTCGGAGCATGCAGCCCTCAGAGGCCTGGAAGCGGAGACCGAAGTGGTCTGGGTCAACTCACAGGAGGGTGGCGGCCAGAAACTTGGGCTTACAATCCTTAAGATGAAGTAAAACTTACTCCCATGAAAAAGGCGGCCTGATGGCCGCCTTTTCAGTTTCTGCAAGACAGTCGCCCGATCAGAAGTCGTCTTCGACCTGACCATCCTTGACCTTGAATTCACGATTCTGCAGATAGGCATTGCGCACAAAGGTGTAGCGATCACCGCGAATCAGCTTGTCCGCAGCCAGCAGGCTGGCACGAGTATCAACCACGTTCACGCCCATGGTGATGTTGCGCGCAGGGATGTCGTTCATGTAGCGATAAGGCAAGGTGTAGCTGTCCACATACTTGGCCGGCGCGTCACGCAGGGTGCTAGGGCCCAGTAACGGCAGCATCACGTAAGGACCGCTGCCCACGCCCCAATAGCCGAGGGTCTGGCCAAAGTCTTCGTCATTGCGCTGCAGGCCCATCTGGGTACCGACGTCAAAGAAGCCCGCCAGCCCCAACGTGGTGTTCATCAGCAGGCGCGCAGTATCCACACCGGCAGCACGAGGCTTGGCCTGGAGGATGTCGTTGGCCAGGTTGCCGACGTCACCAAGGTTGCGGAACATGTTGTGGATACCGTCTTCCAGAAACTGCGGCGTCACGGCCTGGTAGCCTTGGGCCAGCGGCTTCAGGGCATAGGTATCAAGGGTATCGTTGAACGTGAAGATGGGACGGTTGATGCTTTCCCACGGGTCCTCTTCGGCCGCCTGGGCGACCAGGGGAGCCAGCGTCACACCGGCACTCATACATAGCGGAACTAGATAACGGCTCCAGCGCATAGCAGGAAACTCCTTGGATTGTTCTCTCGTGGGGCTATGCCCTGAGGTTAGGTCGAGGAGTATAAAGCGGATAGGCCTGTTTAGGCAGCATCACTGCAAGCAGCCTGGAGGCATCAGTCACTCAATCCTGTTCGCATTCACCTCACTGTCACCTGCATGTCATCTTCCCCGGCTAGCCTCGAGAAGAATTTCAAGGATGTTGATATGCCCCACGCCGATGCCTTAGCCCAGACTGCAGCGCCATTGACCGCGGTGCTCTTCGGCCTCAGTGGCTGCCTGGTGGATTTCGGTGCGCGCACGCGCCTGCAAACCACCACGCGCCCTGGCCCGGAACAGGTCCGGACCACTCCAGGAGCTTTGGACACCTTGCGTCATCTGCAACAACTGGGCATTCCCTGCGCCTGGCTCGAGCAACTACCCTGCGCCAGCAGCAGCCACCTGGCCGCCGCCCTGCCCGACTGGATCAAACCCACCCCCGCCGCCCCCGCTCCCTGGCCCGCTCCTGACGCCTGCTGGCAGGCGCTGATGACCCTCAAGGTGTCCCGCCTCGAGGGTTGTGTACTGGTCAGCGGCGAACCGCAACTTCTGCAGTCTGGGCTCAACGCCGGTCTCTGGACCATAGGTCTGGCCTCCTGCGGGTCCCTGTGCGGCCTGACGCCAAGTGAATGGCAGGCCCTGAGCCAGCAGGAGCGCGAACTCAAGCGCGGCAAGGCCACCCTGCAACTCTTCGGTCTGGGGGTGCACTCGGTCATCGATCACCTGGGGGACCTGAACACCTGCCTGGCGGACATCGAACTGCGCCGGCTCAAAGGTGAAAAACCCTGACATAAGCCTGTTGATCAGGATCATGCACAGTGCCCGGGAGTGGATTACTCTAAGCCGTGGGCATGGACCTTTGCCTCAAACGCGCGGTCCATCCCTGTGCCTATCAATAAAGGGAGAACGCCATGCCTGCCCGCGAACTGCAAGAACAACTCGATACCCTGCGCGAGCAATTGGAGCAGAACCCACCGCTTTCGGAAGCCGAGCGCGCCAATCTGCAGGAACTGATGCAGCAGATCGAACTGCAACTCAAGCTGGAGACCAGCACCCACGACGCCAGCCTCGCCGACGGCGTCAACCTGGCAGTGGAACGCTTCGAACTGGAACATCCGGCCATCGCCGGAACCCTGCGCAATATCGTCCAGACCCTGGGCAACATCGGTATCTGATAGCGCCCGATAACACCGTCCCATAAAAACAAAGCCCCGCATCATTTGCGGGGCTTCTGCTTACTGGCGAACCAATCGCTGATTGGCGAACTCAACCGTTTCGGTACTGCGGTACGGATTGATATCCAGCCCGCCGCGACGCACATAGCGAGCGTAGACGGTGAGTTTCTCGGGTTTGAGCAACCGCTGCAGATCAAGGAAAATCCGCTCCACGCATTGCTCATGGAAGTCCGAGTGCTGACGGAAACTCACCAGATAGGCCAGCAGGCTGGCGTGATCCAGCGCCGCGCCACGGTACTCCACCACGACACTGCCCCAGTCCGGCTGGCTGGTCACAGGGCAATTGGATTTGAGCAAGTGGCTGTGCACACTTTCCTCCACCACTTGCGAATCATCGCAACGCAGCAGCTCAGGTCGCGGATGCTCATAGCTGTCGACACTGATATCCAGCTCGTCGATGCAGATGCCTGGCAGTGCCACCACACCTTGCGCCTCGACCTCACCAAGGCTGCGAATACGCACCCCTACGGGCTTGCCTGCGGCGGCCGAGAGATCCTGACGCAAAGTCGCCTCAAGCGTCGCTCGATCAGCGAAGGGGGTCTGGTTCAACGAATTGAGGTACAGCTTGAAAGACTTGGACTCGATGATGTTCGGCGAATCTGCAGGAATGCTGAATTCACCAATGGCCACCACCGGCTTGCCTGAAGGCAGCAGCCAGGACAATTCGAAGCAGTTCCAGAAATCCACTCCCTTATACGGCAGGGTATCGGCACTCAAGCCCAGCTCGGCCCATTTTGCTGCCCGGGGAATCGGGAACAGCAGGGATGGCGTGTAAGTGGAAACGTATTCACTGGACTTGCCCAGCGGCGAATGTTCGGCTGCGGGATGCATGGCGGAAACCTGACTGAAGAATCAGCGGATTCTACCAGCCTTTGCTCCCGCCTTTGAGCCCCGAACGCTTACGGGCTGACTGTCAGCTTGCCGACCATGCCGGCCTGGTAGTGCCCGGGAACATTGCAGGCGAATTCCAGGCTGCCGCTTTTGCTGAAGGTCCAGGTCAGGTCGGCCTGCTTGCCAGGCTCCACCAGCACACTGTTGGGATCGTCATGCTGCATGCCGTGATCCATGCCCGCCATTGAGCCGTGGCCCATGGCTGCGTGATCCATGGTTTTCATTGCGGTGGGCGTAAGCATCCCGCTTTGCTGCATCTTGAGCATTTCCTGCTGGTGCTCGGCATGCATCGCCGCGTTACCCAGGTTGAATTCGTGGAGCAGTTGCCCCTTGTTGATCAACACAAAACGCACAGTCTCGCCGGCCTTGATCTCCAGGACCTTGGGATTGAAAGACATATCGCCCATCACCACCTCGACCACCCGAGTGGCCTTGGCGGCCGCGGCCGGCTGGCCGAAGTCATAAGAGGCCGCCGGTGAAGCCCAGAGCGGTACGCTCAACAGCATCAGACAGCCTCCCAGGGCCGAGCGGCATCGCAACAACAGGTTTTGCAGATTCATCGTCAGGCTCCAACAAGATCAGGATTGAGCATGTGGCAAACTCTAACGGCCCAGCGCTGCCAGCCAGCTGACGGCTAGATTACAACTTTGTCAGCTTGATCTGCCCTGCCCCCCGGCAAGGTATAAAGCCCGGGTTACACAAGCCACGAGTACCACCATGAAACTGTTGATCGTCGAAGACCAGCCGAAAACCGGCCAGTACCTGCGCCAAGGCTTGAGCGAAGCCGGCTTCAATGCCGAGCTGGTAGCGGATGGCAATACCGGCCAGCACCTGGCGCTGACCGGTGACTACGCCCTGTTGATTCTCGACGTGATGCTCCCGGGACGCGACGGTTGGCAGATCCTCCAGGCCGTACGCAGCGCCGGCCTGGACATCCCTGTGTTGTTCCTCACCGCCAGAGACGCCGTAGAGGACCGAGTCCACGGCCTGGAACTGGGAGCCGACGACTATCTGGTCAAGCCCTTTGCCTTCTCCGAACTGCTGGCCCGGGTTCGCAGCCTGCTGCGCCGGGGTAGCGTGATGACCCAGGAAACCAGCCTGCAACTGGCTGACCTGCGCCTGGACCTGATCCGCCGCCGGGTAGAACGCAGCGGCCAGCGCATTGATCTGACCGCCAAGGAGTTCGCCTTGCTGGAAATGCTCCTGCGACGCCAGGGAGAAGTCCTGCCCAAATCGCTGATCGCCTCCCAGGTCTGGGACATGAACTTCGACAGCGACACCAACGTCATCGAAGTAGCAATCCGCCGCCTGCGCCTGAAAATCGATGACGAATACCCGAACAAGCTGATCCATACCGTACGCGGCATGGGGTATGTGCTCGAAGAGCGTCCGGCCTGATGCGCCGCCTGTCACTCAGCGCACGCCTGGCGCTGCTGTTCGCCGCCTGCACCGCCGTGGTCTCGCTATTTGCAGGGGTGCTGTTCAGTCGCGCCAGCGAAGCCCACTTCATCGAACTGGACCAGCAACTGCTGGACGGCAAGCTGATCGCCCTGCGCAGCGTCTTGCAGGATGTGACCGAGGCCCGAGATTTTGCCCGGTATCAGGCACGGCTGCAGGACGAGCTGAGCCATCAACCGGACCTGGCCCTGCGGATTATCGGCAGTGACGGCCAACTCTGGTTCAACAGTGCCCCCGCCCTGCCCGCCTCCTTGCCCAGCGAAGCCGGCCTGCACAATCTGAATCTGAACAGTGCTGCCTACCGGATCTACTCCGCGCCACTCAAGCCAGGTCAAACCGACTCGCCACAGCTGGCCCTGCTGCTGAATATCACCCATCACCAGCACTTTCTGCAGCGCATGCAGCACCTGATCTGGCTCACAGTAGGGCTCTCGGCCCTGGCCACTGCCCTGCTTGGTGCCTGGGCCGCCCGCAGCGGCCTGCGCCCCTTGCGACGCATGAGCGCAGTGGCCGCAGGAGTCTCCGCCAGTTCCCTGACCCAGCGCCTGCCCCAGGAACAGATGCCCGTCGAACTGGCCGACCTGGCCAGCAGCTTCAACGCCATGCTCGGCCGCCTTGAGGAATCCTTCCAACGCCTTTCGGCCTTTTCCGCTGATATTGCCCACGAGTTGCGCACGCCCCTGTCGAATCTGCTGACCCACACCCAAGTCACCCTGACCCGCCCGAGAGCGATCGAGGACTACCGCGAAGCCCTGCACAGCAACCTCGAGGAACTGCAATGGATGGCGCAACTGGTCAACGACATGCTGTACCTGGCCAAGGCCGACCATGGGCTGCTGACCCCGAAATGCGAAGCACTGGAGCTGGCCGAGGAAACCGACATGCTGTTGGAGTTCTATGGCCCCCTGGCGGAAGACGCGAACGTCAGCCTGAGCCGTGAAGGCCATGCCGGCTTTATCGGCGATCGCAGCATGCTGCGTCGTGCGCTGTCCAACCTGCTGGACAATGCCCTGCGCTTCACACCTCCTGGAGGATCGGTCCAGGTACGGATCAGCGACAGCCTACAGGGCTTGAACCTGAGCATCGAAAACAGCGGAGAGGGTATCGCCAGGGAGGTACTGCCGCGGTTGTTCGACCGTTTCTACCGGGTAGATCCGGCGCGACGCGAGGGCAGCAGTGAACATGCAGGATTGGGACTGGCGATCACGCAATCGATCATTCGCGCCCATGGCGGACAGATACGTTGCGAATCGGAAGCGGGCTGGACACGCTTCGTGATCGAGTTGCCGAGCAAGCGTTGAGAGCCTGTTCACCGGCAAGCCGGCTCCTTCACCAATCAGGCAGGAGCCGGCTTGCCGGCGAGAGCGGATCTCAGGAATACCGCAAAGCGTGAGCCGGCTCGACCTTGGACGCGCGCCAGGCCGGATACACAGTGGCCAGGAAGCTGAGGATGAACCCAGCGCTACAAATCAGCGCCACATCCCCGCCCTGCAGTTCGGAAGGCAGGTTGCTGACAAAGTACACATCCGAACTGAAAATCTGCTGGCCGCTGATCCGCTCCAGCCAGCCCACCAGCTCGCTCACGTTCAACGCCGCAATGACCCCTAGCACCCCACCGATCAGGGTGCCGACAATCCCGATCACCGTGCCCTGGACCATGAAGATCGCCATGATCTGCCGCGGCGTGGCGCCGATGGTGCGCAGGATTGCGATGTCCGCGCCCTTGTCGTTCACCACCATGATCAGGGTGGCGATGATGTTGAACGCCGCCACCGCGACGATCATCAGCAGCAACAGGCCGATCATGGTCTTTTCCATCTTCATTGCGCTGAACAGGCTGCCCTGGGTGTGGGTCCAGTCATCGGCGCGGAAGTCCGCACCCAGCCCCTTGGCGATATCCACCGCCACCTGTGGCGCGGCATACAGATCCTTGACCGCCAGGCGCACGCTCTGCACCTGATTGGGCTGCCAGCGCTGCATCTCTGCGGCGTCGGCCATATGGATCAGGCCCATGGAGCCATCCAGCTCGGCGCCCACCTTGAACACCCCCACCACGTTCAGGCGCTGCATACGCGGGGTGATACCCCCTGGGGCCGTACTCACTTCAGGCACGATCAGGGTCAGCTTGTCGCCGACATTCAAGCGGAAACGCCGGGCCGTGATCTCGCCGATCACCACACCGAACTCGCCGGGTTTCAGGTCCTGCAGGCTGCCCTGGACAATATGCTGGGCGACGATGGACACCTTGCCCTCCTGGGCCGGGTCGATACCGCTGATCTGGATCGGTTGCATCGCCCCCTTGTAGGAGAGCATGCCTTCCATCTCGGTGAAGGGCACCGCCGCAGTGACTTCCGGGTTCTTCAGGGCCGCTGCGGCCACTGGTTGCCAGTCATCAATGGGCTTGACCCCGACGATGGTGGCGTGGGGCACCATACCGAGGATGCGCGAGCTCATTTCCCGCTGGAAGCCGTTCATCACCGACAGCACCACGATCATCGCCAAAACGCCCAGGGCGAGGCCGATCATCGAGGTCATGGAAATGAACGAGACAAAACGATTGCGCCGCTTGGCGCGGGTGTAGCGCGTGCCGATAAAGATCGATAAGGGTCTGAACATGGGCAAGGCACCCTGGAAAAATTAATGACCCGGTGTCGACGGGCCAGCCGCCGACACCGCGTGCGGCCGCATCAGATGGCGACCAGGTGACCTTCTTGCAGGTGCAGTACGCGATCCATCTGCCGGGCCAGGTTCATATCGTGCGTCACCACCAGGAAGGCGGTACGCATCGAAGTGCTGAGTTCCAGCATCAGGTCCTGAATGCCCTGGGCCGTGTGCGAGTCGAGGTTGCCAGTGGGCTCATCGAGCATCACCAGCCCCGGCTGGTTCACCAGGGCCCGGGCGATGGCTACCCGCTGGCGCTCACCACCGGACAGTTCGGCCGGTTTGTGCTCCAGGCGATGACCCAGGCCGACCCGCTCCAGCAGCGCAGTAGCACGCTGACGGGCTTCAGGAATCGGTGTACGGCCGATCAGCAGCGGCATGCAGACGTTCTCCAGCGCGGTGAACTCTGGCAGCAGGTGGTGGAACTGGTAGACGAAGCCCAGGGCGCGATTACGCAATTGACCGCGAGCCTTCTCACCCAGCGCCGAGAGTTCTTCGCCGGCCAGCCAGACGCTGCCCTTGGAGGGCGTATCCAGGCCGCCCAGCAAGTTGAGCAAAGTACTCTTGCCGGAGCCCGACGTACCGACGATGGCCACTCGCTCCCCCGGATGCAGTTCCAGTTGCAGGCCGGACAGGACCACCACCGATTCCGGACCTTCCTCGTAGGACTTGCCCAGGTCACGGCAGCTCAGGATTGCTTTTTCACTCATGCCCAACTCACTCATAACGTAGCGCCTCCGCAGGCTGGGTGCGCGCCGCACGCCAGGCTGGATACAGGGTGGCGAGGAAACTCAGGACCAATGCCGCGCCGCAGACCATCAACACGTCCTCGGCCATCAGTTGCGACGGCAGGTAGTCGATGAAGTACACGTCGGCATTCAGGAATTTATGGCCGATCAGGCCTTCGAGGGCGGAGATCGCAGCACTGACATTCAAGGCTGCGAGCATCCCCAGCACCGCACCGATCAGGGTGCCGACCACACCGATCACCGTGCCCTGGACCATGAAGATCGCCATGATGGTGCCCGGCGTAGCGCCCAGGGTGCGCAGAATAGCGATGTCGCCCTTTTTGTCGTTCACCACCATCACCAGGGTCGAGATGATGTTGAACGCAGCCACCGCGACGATCAGCAGCAAGAGCAGGCCGATCATGGCTTTTTCCATGCGGATGGCCTGGTACAGGTTGCCATGAGTACGGGTCCAGTCACGGGCGTAGAAATGGTTCTCGCCCAACTGCTGGGCGATTTCCCAAGCGGTGCGCGGGGCCTGGAACAGATCGTCGAACTTCAGCCGCAGGCCCTGGACCTGATCCGACTTCCAGCGGTGTAAGCGGCCCAGGTCTTCCAGGTTGGTCAGGCCCAGGTAGCCGTCGATCTCGCCGGCGCCGACATGAAAGATGCCCACCACGGTAAAGCGCTTCATCCGCGGGAACATGCCGGCCGGGGTCACCGTGACTTCCGGGGCAACGAAGGTCAGCTTGTCCCCCAGGCCAACACCCAGCTTGGCGGCCGCCTTATCGCCGATGACGATACCGAAGCTACCGGGCGCCAGAGCATCCAGCTGCCCCCGCTGCATGAAGTGGTCGATGATCGACACCTGCCGCTCTTTGCCAGGATCTATGGCATTGAGCAGCACCTTCTGCACCTGGCCGTTGTTGGTCAGCAGGCCCTGCATTTGGGTGAATGGCGCCACCGCCAGCACTTTCGGGTTCTGCTTGACCTTGTCGGCCAGGCTTTGCCAGTCGCTGATGGGTTCACCGGACTCGATGGTGGCGTGGGGCACCATGCCCAGCACGCGGGTGCGCATCTCATGATCGAAGCCGTTCATCACCGACAGCACCACGATCATCACGATCACGCCGAGGGCGAGTCCGATCATCGAGGTCAGGGAAATGAATGACACAAAATGATTGCGACGCTTTGCACGGGTGTAACGCGTGCCGATAAAAGCAAACAGAGGTCTGAACATGTCGGGGCTTGTGCAGAGGAAAAGAAGACGTCCTTGTGGCGGGGCCTGGTAAGCAGCTTTACACTCAGACCACTGCCTCTACCATGGGTTCGCCATGTCGACATTAGATGAAGAAGATCGCCGCGAATACTACCGTATCGAGGACACGATCGCACTGGAAATTAGCCCCTTGTCCGCCCACGACGCGGCGAGCAAGGAAGTGTTGCAGGATGAGTCTCCGCTGTTCAATCTACTCAGCGAACTGCACCTGAGCGAATTCGAATCCCAGCACCTGCTGCGTCAGGTCAACGAGCGCGATCGCACCCTGGCCAGCTACCTCAAGGCCATGAACAAGCGCATCGACCTGCTCAGCCAGGTGGTGGCGCAGACCGTGTTCGGCAAGTTCGGCGAGCCGCAGCGGGTCACCCTTTCCGAAGGCGGCATCGAGTTCAACCACCACCTGAGCTATCCCAGCGGCAGCCACCTGGCGGTGAAACTGCTGTTGATGCCGCAAGCCCTGGGCCTGCTACTGCGAGCCCGGGTCATCCACTGTGAGCCACAGAGCTTCGGCACCTTCGAGATCGGCACCGAATTCGAAGCATTGACCGATGCCCAGCGCCAACTGCTGGCGCGCTACATCCTGCAAAAACAGGCTCAGCAACGCCGCATGGCCCGGGACCAGACAGACCCCGCCGCTGGTTGAGCCGCAAGCCTGACCCCCTCTTAAGGAACAACATCCGTGAAGGAGCAATTGTGACCCTGATCTATGGCCATCGCGGCGCTAAAGGCGAAGCACCGGAAAACACCCTGACCAGCTTTCAGGAATGTCTCAAGCACGGCGTGCGCCGCTGCGAGCTCGACCTGCACCTGTCCATGGACGGCGAGCTGATGGTGATTCACGACCCGACCCTCAAGCGCACCACTGACCGGCGCGGCAAGGTGGTGGAGCATTCCGCCGCCGAACTGGTGACCTACGACGCACGCAAAGGCGGCCCGGGCTGGGTCAGCCCCTGCCCTATTCCGCGCCTGGAAGAGCTGTTCGAAAAATGCGATTTCGAACACTGGCAGTTGGAGGTCAAGAGTGCCTCGCGCACCCGCGCCGCCACCACGGTGCTGGCAATTCGGGAAATGGCCCAACGCTTCGGCCTGCTGGACAAGGTCACCGTGACCTCAAGCTCGCGGGAAGTGCTGAAAGCCGCAGTCGAACTGACCCCGGACCTGTCTCGCGGACTGGTAGCCGAATACGCCTGGCTCGACCCATTGAAGGTCGCCCAGAGCTATGGCTGCGAGATTCTTGCGCTGAACTGGACCCTGTGCACCCCGGAGCGACTGCAAAGAGCGCAGCGTCAGGGCTTGCATGTGTCAGTGTGGACGGTCAACGAGCCCGCGCTGATGCGCAGGCTCGCCGACTTCGGCGTAGATAGCCTGATTACAGACTTTCCCGGTTTGGCCAGCGCCACCCTCGAGAATTACTGAAATCGGTCTCCCCGGCCGGCTCAGGCCACCGGCCGGAGCCGCTCAAAAAAGCCGGTTGAGGCCGTCGTACGCCGCTACCCGATAGGCTTCGGCCATGGTCGGGTAGTTGAAGGTGGTGTTGACGAAGTACTTCAGGGTGTTGTGCTCACCCGGCTGGCTCATGATCGCCTGACCAATGTGGACGATTTCCGAAGCCTGGTAACCGAAGCAATGCACGCCGAGGACCTCCAGGGTTTCCCGATGGAACAGGATCTTCAGCATGCCTTGCGGCTCGCCGGCAATCTGCGCACGAGCCATGCCCTTGAAGAACGCCTTGCCCACTTCGTAAGGCACCTTGGCCTGGGTCAGCTCCTGCTCGTTCTTGCCGATCGAGCTGATCTCCGGAATGGTGTAGATCCCGGTCGGTACGTCGTTGACGAAGCGCCAGCTACCGTTGTCGACGATGCTGCCGGCGGCGGAACGACCCTGGTCGTGGGCAGCACTGGCCAGACTCGGCCAGCCGATCACGTCACCGGCACCGTAGATGTTCGGCACGCAGGTGCGGTAGTTCTCGTCGACTTCGATCTGGCCACGACTATTGACCTTGACCCCGATATTCTCCATGCCCAGCTTGTCGGTGTTGCCGGTACGGCCGTTGCACCAGAGCAAGGCGTCGGCCTTGATCTTCTTGCCGGATTTCAGGTGCAGGATCACCCCGTTGTCCACACCTTCAACGCGGTCGTATTCCTCGTTGTGGCGCACAGTGATGTTGTTGTTGCTGAAGTGGTAGCTCAGGGCCTGGGAAATCTCCGAGTCCAGGAAGCTGAGCAACTGGCCGCGGTTGTCCACCAGTTCCACCAACACCCCAAGACCACTGAAGATCGAGGCGTATTCGCAGCCGATGACCCCGGCGCCGTAAACGATGAGTTTGCGTGGGGTGTGGCCGAGGCTGAGGATGGTGTCGCTATCGTAGATACGCGGGTGACTGAAATCGATGTCCGCCGGGCGATAAGGACGCGAACCGGTGGCGATGATGATGTGCTTGGCTACCAGTTTTTCCACCACGCCATTGGCGCAAACCACTTCGACGGTCTGCTCGTCGGCAAAACTGCCAGTGCCGAAGAACACATCGACCCGGTTGCGGGCGTAGTAGCCGGTGCGCGAGGCCACCTGCTTGGAAATCACCTTCTCGGCGCTCTTGAGCACGTCCGGAAAGGAAAACCAGCGCGGCTCGCCAATGGCCCGGAACATCGGATTGGTGTTGAACTGCATGATCTGCCGGACCGAGTGACGCAGGGCCTTGGACGGAATGGTACCCAGGTGGGTGCAGTTGCCGCCGACCTGGCGACGGCTATCGACCATCGCCACTTTGCGTCCTGCTTTCGCGGCGTTCATTGCCGCACCTTCTCCAGCGGGGCCCGAGCCCAGCACCACTACGTCGTAGTTGTAGACAGCCATGCGTACTCCTCAGAACAGGCCGAGATGCCCTTCTGGCATCTCCGGCTAAATCATGTCGCGGCCAGCGACATGAAGGATCAATTTGGCTCGGTTACGAACCCGGGCACAGTCTATAGAAGCGTCAACGCCGCGCACATTAACCCTTGGTCGCGTCGTAGGCTACTTTTGCCTGCACTACAGCATTCACAACAGCGTGCCTGGTTATTGTTTTGGTCCGGCCAACAGCGCATCGAACGCCGGGTTGCTACGTGTGACGAAGCCTTTATCGGCACGCATCACAAAAAATGCGCCGATACGGTGTTTTTGCGCGTAGTCCCAGCCTGCTTCGGGACCAAGAATCAGTAACAGCGTAGAGAGGCCATCGGCCATGAGTGCCGAAGGATGAATCACGGTCACCGACGCCAGCCTGTGAGTGATGGGCTTGCCAAGCCTGGCATCGAAGGTATGGGAATAGCGCTGGCCGTCCTGCTCGAAGTAATTACGGTAGTCGCCAGACGTGGATACACCATAGCCGTCCAGTGCGATCACCCGCTGGGCCACCTGCTGGTCGTCCCGCGGTTCCTCCAGGGCGATACGCCAGGGCGCGCCGTCCGGTTTGCGGCCCACGGCCTTGAGCTCGCCAGTGACTTCAGCGAGAAAACTGTCGATCCCCAACTGCGCAAGCCGCGCGGCAATGCGATCCACTGCGTAACCGGCGGCAAGGCTGTTGAAGTCCACTTCCACCGGCGCATCCTTGCACAGCTCTTGGCCTTCGATATGCAGGTGCCCATGTCCGACCCGCTGCCGAGCCTCGGCCAGGGCTGACGCGCTGGGAATTTTTTCCTCTCGCCCCTGAGGCCCAAAGCCCCAGAGGTCGAGCAGCGGCTCCACCGTCAGATCAAAGGCGCCGCCACTGTCCCGGGACAGCTGCTCGCCAACTCGCACCAAGTGCAGCACCGACTCAGGCATCGGTTGGCAGCTGTTGCCGGGCAAGGCGTTGAAACGCTCGATATCAGAGTCACTGCGGTAGGTGGACATCTGCCGATCAACCTCGGCCAGGATTTGCTCGACCTCGGCCTTGACCCGCGACTCATCCGGCACGCCGGTGCGCTGCACGTACTGAACGGAGTAAGTGCTGCCCATGGTCGGCCCGGAGACGCTGTGCAGGCGATCGCCACCACAGCCCGCCAACAGCGCCATCGCGCCCCACAATGCGTTCCACCACCATCGCCTTCCCGACAAGATTCCCCTCCAGATCAATTGCCCCAGAGGGCGAGCTGACAACGCGAATGGCCATTATGCGACAGACGGATGCGGCATGCGCGCCAGGCCTGCCAGCCTGGCCGGCACCAGAAGCTTGACCCAGAGCCATCGCGCAGCACCCAAGAGTTTTTGTTGCCTGACGCCACCAGCACACATATTGTTACAAAACTGTTCAGCGTGCCGCCTCGCGCCCCACCTTTGCAGTGAGGACGAGTACTGACCAGGGATTGATAACAAAACAGCCAAAGTGAGTGAAAAAATGTCCACGACCACGGGCAAAGGCAAGGCGATCTTTCGCGTTGTCAGCGGCAACTTTCTCGAGATGTTCGACTTCATGGTCTATGGCTTCTACGCCACGGCAATCGCCAAGACCTTCTTTCCGGCCGACAGCGCCTTCGCTTCATTGATGCTGTCCCTGGCCACTTTCGGCGCCGGCTTCCTGATGCGTCCACTGGGAGCGATCTTCCTCGGCGCCTACATCGACCGTCACGGCCGCCGCCAGGGCCTGATCATTACCCTGGTGCTGATGGCCGCGGGCACTGTGCTGATTGCCTGCGTGCCGGGCTACGCCACTCTCGGCGTCGCCGCTCCGCTGCTGGTGCTGCTGGGTCGCTTGCTGCAGGGCTTCTCCGCTGGCGTGGAACTGGGTGGCGTGTCGGTGTACCTGGCCGAGATCTCGACACCGGGCCGCAAGGGCTTCTTCGTCAGCTGGCAATCGGCAAGCCAACAGGCGGCCGTGGTGTTTGCCGGCTTGCTGGGGGTGGGTCTGAACCACTGGCTGAGCCCCGAACAAATGGGTGAGTGGGGCTGGCGCGTGCCGTTCCTGGTGGGCTGCATGATTGTTCCGGCAATCTTCATGATCCGCCGCTCTCTCGAGGAAACACCCGAGTTCCAGGCCCGCAAACATCGCCCCACCCTGCAGGAAGTCATCCGCTCCATCAGTCAGAACTTCGGAGTCGTCATTGCCGGCATGGCCTTGGTGGTGATGACCACCGTGTCCTTCTACCTGATCACCGCCTACACCCCGACCTTTGGCAAGGCCGAGCTGCACTTGTCGGACTTCGACGCCCTGCTGGTGACTGTGTGCATCGGCCTGTCGAACTTCTTCTGGCTGCCGGTCATGGGCTCGCTGTCGGACCGCATCGGTCGTAAACCGCTGCTGCTGGGCGCCACCATCCTGGCCATCTTCACCGCTTACCCGGCGCTGTCATGGCTGGTAGCCAACCCCAGCTTCAGCCACCTGCTGATCGTCGAGCTGTGGCTGTCCTTCCTCTATGGCTCGTACAACGGCGCGATGGTGGTGGCCCTGACTGAAATCATGCCGGTGGAAGTGCGCACCACCGGCTTCTCGCTGGCCTACAGCCTGGCAACCGCAACCTTCGGCGGCTTTACCCCGGCGGCCTGCACCTACCTGATCCACGTTCTGGGCAACCAGGCCGCACCGGGCATCTGGCTCAGCGGCGCGGCGGTGCTGGGGCTGATTGCGACACTGGTGCTGTTCCGTGGCAACCGCCACGAGCTGCGTACAGCGCAGGCGGCTGGCAGCGCCTGACAGCCAGCAGCGCGGACAAGTTGGCACCTACAAATGACGCTGGCCTCGTAGGCGAAAGCCACAAACAAAAACGCCCCGACAAGTCGGGGCGTTTTCATTTCAGCAGTCGCTTAGCGTGGGAATGCTGGCGGGTTGACCCCGGCCATGTCTTCCATCACGCGCACAACCTGGCAGCTGTAACCGAACTCGTTGTCGTACCAGACGTACAGAACAACGCGATTGTCCTGAACGATGGTGGCTTCAGCGTCGACAACACCGGCGTGACGCGAACCCACGAAGTCGGTGGACACCACTTCCTGCGAATTGACGAAGTCGATTTGCTTATGCAGATCGGAGTGCAGCGCCATGTAGCGCAGGTACTCGTTCATCTCTTCACGGGTGGCGGCTTTCTCAAGGTTCAGGTTGAGAATGGCCATCGACACGTTTGGCGTTGGAACGCGGATCGCGTTACCGGTCAGCTTGCCGGCCAGCTCAGGCAAGGCCTTGGCAGCAGCGGTAGCAGCACCCGTCTCGGTGATCACCATGTTCAGTGCGGCGCTACGGCCACGGCGATCGCCCTTGTGGAAGTTGTCGATCAAGTTCTGGTCGTTGGTGTACGAGTGAACGGTTTCAACGTGACCGTTGATGATGCCGAACTTGTCATTCACCGCCTTGAGCACCGGCACGATGGCGTTGGTGGTGCAGGAAGCGGCGGACACGATCTTGTCGTCAGCAGTGATTTCGTTGTGGTTGATACCGTGAACGATGTTCTTCAGCTTGCCTTTGCCAGGCGCGGTCAGGACCACGCGGTCGATACCCGGGCAGGTCAGGTGCTGGCCCAGGCCGTCGGCATCACGCCATACACCGGTGTTGTCCACCAGCAGCGCGTTCTTGATCCCGTACTGGGTGTAGTCCACCTCGGTCGGGTTCTTCGCGTAGATGACCTGGATCAGGTTGCCGTTGGCGGTGATGGTGTTGTTTTCTTCGTCGATGGTGATGGTGCCGTTGAACGAACCGTGCACCGAATCGCGACGCAGCAGGCTGGCGCGCTTGGTCAGGTCGTTTTCGGCGCCTTTGCGCACCACGATGGCGCGCAGACGCAGGCCGTCGCCACCACCGGTTTTCTCGATCAGGATGCGCGCCAACAGACGGCCGATACGACCGAAGCCGTACAGGACAACGTCAGTGCCTTTGCGGGCCGAAGCGTTTTGCTGGCCAACCACGTCAGCCATTTCTTCGCGAACGAACTGCTCGGCGCTGCGGCCATTGCCTTCGTTACGGAATTTGAACGCCAACTTGCCCAGGTCTACCGAAGCTGCGCCGAGCTTGAGCTCGCTCATTGCTTTGAGCAGAGGGAATGTTTCGTGGACGGAGAGTTCGCTGTCGTCGGAGGAGCGATGGCGAGCAAAGCGATGAGCTTTGAGAATCGCGATGACAGACTGGTTGATCAGGCTGCGGCCATAGATCGAGCTCACCACATTGTTATTGCGGTAGAGCTGACCGATAAGCGGAATCATCGCTTCTGCGAGTGCTTCACGGTCGATCCATTCACCAAGACACTGGTCGGGCTTCTGAGTCACGGGAACCTTCCACATGTAGGGGCAGAAAAAAGGGGCTACATTATGACGCCGAGTCCCTCTCGTAGCAATGCGCGCCTGTCGTGCGGAACGTAACAAAAAGCCCTTGCAAAAAAACACCACTATGCTGGAGGCCAGTAAAACCGTGGCTTCCAGCCGCGTCAATTTTTTGGACAGCCAAGCAACCTGTATGTAACCCTCCGTAACACCGAGCAAATTCGGCACTACATTTCCGCCAAAAAAGCACATTTTGTTGTCATAGCCACTACATTTGCCCTGACCGGCGTAATAGACGCATCAGCCACTGACAGTGGCCACCCGGGGCCGTTACAATTACCGACTTTCGTCGCAACGCTTGGAGCTTGACCGTCCGTGCCCGTCCTGCGTCTACCGCTACTCCCTGCCGCCGCCGGTAAACAGCATTGGGGCAACCTGCCCGGTGCCGCCCTGAGCCTGGCCATCGCCGAAGCCGCCAGCGCCGCCAAGCGCTTTACCCTCCTGCTGACCGCCGACAGCCAAAGCGCTGACCGGCTGGAACAGGAGCTGGGCTTCTTCGCCCCGGATCTGCCGGTGCTGCATTTCCCCGACTGGGAAACCCTGCCCTACGACCTGTTCTCGCCGCACCAGGACATCATTTCCCAGCGCATCGCCAGCCTCTACCGGCTGCCGGAGCTGGAGCACGGCGTACTGGTAGTGCCCATCACCACCGCCCTGCACCGCCTGGCGCCGACCCAGTTCCTGCTGGGCAGCAGCCTGGTACTGGACGTTGGCCAGAAGCTCGATGTGGAACAGATGCGCACGCGCCTGGAGGCCAGCGGCTATCGCTACGTCGATACAGTCTATGAGCACGGCGAATTCACCGTGCGCGGCGCCTTGATCGACCTGTTCCCCATGGGCAGCAAGTTGCCTTACCGCATCGACCTGTTCGACGACGAAATCGAGACCCTGCGCACCTTCGACCCAGAGAACCAGCGCTCCATCGACAAGGTCGACTCGGTGCGCCTGCTGCCGGCCAAGGAATTCCCTCTGCAGAAAGAAGCGGTGACTCGCTTCAAGGCGCGCTTTCGCGAACGCTTCGACGTGGACTTCCGCCGCTGCCCGATCTTCCAGGACCTGAGCAGCGGGATTACCCCGGCCGGTATCGAGTACTACCTGCCGCTGTTCTTCGAAGAGACTTCGACCCTGTTCGACTACCTGCCCCAGGACACCCAAGTGTTCTCACTACCGGGCATCGAACAGGCCGCGGAAAACTTCTGGAACGATGTACGCAACCGCTATGAAGAGCGCCGCGTCGATCCATCGCGCCCGCTCCTGCCTCCGGCGGAACTGTTCCTGCCGGTGGAAGACTGCTTCGCCCGCCTGAAAAACTGGCCACGGGTGGTGGCCAGCCAGCAGGACATCGAAACCGGCGTCGGCCGCGAGCGTTTCCCGGCCCACGAATTGCCCAACCTGGCCATCGAGGCCAAGGCCAACCAGCCGCTGGCGGCGCTCTCGGGCTTCCTCGACGAGTTCCCCGGCCGGGTGTTGTTCACCGCCGAATCCGCCGGCCGCCGGGAAGTGCTGCTGGAGCTGCTGGAACGTCTCAAGCTGCGGCCGAAGACCGTAGACAGCTGGCCGGATTTCGTCGCCAGCAAGGAGCGCCTGGCAATCACCATTGCCCCTCTGGACGAGGGACTGGTATTGGACGATCCAGCCCTGGCCCTGGTGGCGGAAAGCCCACTGTTCGGCCAGCGGGTGATGCAGCGTCGGCGCCGGGAAAAACGCGCCGACGCCAATAACGATGCAGTGATCAAGAACCTCACCGAGCTGCGCGAAGGCGCGCCGGTGGTGCACATCGACCACGGTGTCGGCCGCTACCTGGGTCTGGCGACCCTGGAGATCGACAACCAGGCCGCCGAGTTCCTGACCCTGGAATACGCAGAGGGCGCCAAGCTCTATGTGCCCGTGGCCAACCTGCACCTGATTGCCCGCTACACCGGTAGCGACGACGCCCTGGCGCCGTTGCACCGCCTCGGCTCGGAAGCCTGGCAGAAAGCCAAGCGCAAGGCCGCCGAGCAAGTGCGCGATGTGGCCGCCGAGCTGCTGGACATCTATGCCCGGCGCGCCGCCCGGGAAGGCTATGCCTTCGCCGATCCGAAGGCCGACTACGCCACCTTCAGCGCCGGCTTCCCCTTCGAGGAAACCCCGGACCAGCAGAGCACCATCGAAGCGGTGCGCGAGGACATGCTCTCGGGCAAACCGATGGACCGCCTGGTCTGTGGCGACGTCGGCTTCGGCAAGACCGAAGTGGCCATGCGCGCCGCTTTCATTGCGGTCCACGGCGGCAAGCAAGTGGCCATCCTGGTGCCCACCACCCTGCTCGCCCAACAGCACTACAACAGCTTCCGCGACCGCTTCGCCGACTGGCCGGTGACCGTGGAGGTGATGAGCCGCTTCAAGTCGGCCAAGGAAGTGAACGCCGCGGTGGCGGACCTGGCCGAAGGCAAGATCGACATCGTCATCGGCACCCACAAGCTGCTGCAGGACGATGTGAAGATCAAGAACCTGGGGCTGGTGATCATCGACGAAGAACACCGCTTCGGGGTGCGCCAGAAGGAACAGCTCAAAGCCCTGCGCAGTGAAGTCGACATCCTCACCCTGACCGCCACGCCGATCCCGCGAACCCTGAACATGGCCGTCTCGGGCATGCGCGACTTGTCGATCATCGCCACGCCGCCGGCGCGACGCCTGTCGGTGCGCACCTTTGTCATGGAGCAGAACAAGAGCACGGTCAAAGAGGCCCTGCTGCGTGAACTGCTGCGTGGCGGCCAGGTGTACTACCTGCACAACGACGTGAAAACCATCGAGAAATGCGCCGCCGACCTGGCCGAACTGGTGCCCGAAGCACGGATCGGCATCGGCCATGGGCAGATGCGCGAACGCGAACTCGAACAGGTGATGAGCGACTTCTACCACAAGCGCTTCAACGTGCTGATCGCCTCGACCATCATCGAGACCGGGATCGACGTGCCGAGCGCCAACACCATCATCATCGAGCGCGCCGACAAGTTCGGCCTGGCCCAGTTGCACCAGTTGCGCGGTCGGGTCGGCCGTAGTCACCACCAGGCCTATGCCTACCTGCTGACACCCCCGCGCCAGCAAATCACCCCGGACGCTGAAAAGCGCCTGGAAGCCATCGCCAATACTCAGGACCTGGGGGCCGGTTTCGTGCTGGCCACCAACGACCTGGAAATTCGCGGCGCCGGCGAGCTGCTGGGCGACGGCCAGAGCGGGCAGATCCAGGCTGTGGGCTTCACCCTTTATATGGAGATGCTCGAGCGCGCGGTGAAGGCCATCCGCAAGGGCGAACAGCCGAACCTCGACCAGCCCCTGGGCGGCGGCCCGGAAATCAACCTGCGCCTGCCGGCGTTGATTCCCGAGGACTACCTGCCGGATGTGCACGCCCGCCTGATCCTCTACAAGCGCATCGCCTCGGCAACCGACGAAGACGGCTTGAAGGACCTGCAAGTGGAGATGATCGACCGCTTCGGCCTGCTGCCCGAGCCCACCAAGAACCTGGTCCGCCTGACCCTGCTGAAACTCCAGGCCGAAACCCTGGGGATCAAGAAGGTAGATGGCGGCCCGCAAGGCGGGCGCATCGAGTTTGCCGCAGATACGCCGGTGGACCCATTGGCACTGATCAAACTGATTCAGAGCCAACCCAAACGCTACAAATTCGAAGGCGCAACCCTGTTCAAGTTCATGGTGCCGATGGAGCGCCCGGAAGAGCGCTTTAATACATTGGAGGCACTGTTTGAACGCCTCACCCCGAAAACTGCTTGAAGGACGCCCCATGCGCCTGTTCCGCTCCCTGACCCTGCTCCTGACCCTGGTCGCGCCCATGGCGTTTGCCGACGATCTGTACCAGGTGGAAATGATCCTTGTCCGGCAGAACGCCGAGCCGCAGATCATAAGCCGCGCCGCTCCGGAAGACTGGGCCGCCGGCGCTCAACGCCTGAGCCCGGAAAGCCAGCGCACGCCCGCCCTGGGCGGGATCGTCGAGAAGCTCAATGCCAGTGGCAACTACAGCGTGCTGCTGCACAAGGCCTGGCAGCAGACCCTGGGGGAAACCCCGGTCAAGGTGGCCCTCAGCGACGGGCGGGAACTGTTCGGCCAGTTCCCCATCGAAGGCACCCTGAACCTCAAGCTCGGGCGCTTCACCGATGTGGACGCAGACTTCTGGATCAACCAGATCGACAGCAATGGCCTGGTTACCCGCAGCGAACGCCTGAAGCAGCAAAGCCACACCAAAAACGGTCAGCTCAACTACCTGGACAACGGCCACCTAGCGCTGCTGATCAAGATCACCTCGCTCACCGCACCGGCGCCGCGCCCTGCTCCAACTGAAATACCGGACTGATCGAAGTCCCTATGACCCCGCCCCTGACCAAACCCCTGGCCCCGTCCTGGGTCAATCGCTTCAAGGAACAAACCTTGGAGCGCGGCCGGCGTTACGCCCTGGAAAGACGTGTACGCATCGTTACCGCCGCAGACAGCGCTATCACTGCCAGCTGCGAAGGCTCCGGTGGCAATGTCTATCGGCAGCACATCAGCCTGCGAGAATCGAGCAAGGGCAACCTGCTGCTGATCGACGCCCATTGCACCTGCCCGGTCCGCAGCAACTGCAAACACATCGCCGCCGTGCTGTTGCAAGTGGAAGAAACCCTGGCCTATCCCGCCGCAGCCAAGGATGCCGAGCTGCTGGAAAAGCTCTCCGCGGTACTCGACAGCCGCCGCCCCGCCGCGCTGCCACAGCACTTGCTGGAGGATGTGCAACCCGTGCCGCGCCTGTGGCTGGCAAGCATCGAATTCAGCGCTTTCGAACCACGCAACGGCAAGATGCAGCGCTATATCCAGCACCGCGCCGCACTGTCATTCAACTACATGGGCGAACACGTCAGCGGCCAGAAGAATGCCGATGTGATCATCCGCCAGGAACATCAGACCCTGCGTATAAAGCGCCACCCCGAGCGTGAGCAAGGCTGGCGCGAGCAACTGCGAAACCTGGGTTTCAAGATCGCCACCCGGCAGAGCAAGGCATTACCGGAAAGCGCCGGCGAGCTGTTCGAGATGGTCAACGACAGCGCCTGGCTGACCTTCACCCTCAATGAGCTGCCCAAGCTGCGCAACCAGGGCTGGGAGCTGCAGATCGACGAAGGCTTCGGCTTCGACCTGACAGCCGTGGACGACTGGTACGCCAGCGTCGACGAAGCGCCAGGGCGCGACTGGTTCGACCTGGAACTGGGGATCATCGTCAATGGCGAGCGCCTGAGCCTGCTGCCGATCCTACTTAACCTGATGCGCTCCCACACCGAACTCCTCAACCCGGAACGCCTGGCCAGGCGCCGTGACGATGAGTTGATCCTGGTGAACATTCCCAACCGACCCAATTCCTTGCACGGCCCGCTGCAAGTGGCGCTGCCCTACGGCCGCCTGAAACCGGTGCTGGCAACCCTGGGGGAGTTCTATCTGCAGGAGCCCGGGGAAACCGCCCTGCGCCTGAGCAGTGCCGATGCCACACGCCTGAACCCACTGCAGGACCTGCCACTGCTCTGGGAAGGTGGCGAGCATATCCGCACCTTTGCCCAGCGCCTGCGCGACATCAAGGACTACTCGGCGCCGGTGCCAGAAGGGTTGAATGCCACCCTGCGCCCCTATCAGCAGGAAGGCTTGAGCTGGATGCAGTCCCTGCGCCAGCTGGAAGTGGGCGGCATCCTCGCCGATGACATGGGCCTGGGCAAAACCCTGCAGACCCTGGCGCACATCCTCAGCGAGAAAAACGCCGGCCGCCTAGACCGCCCTTGCATGGTGGTCATGCCCACCAGCCTGATTCCCAACTGGCTGGACGAAGCGGCGCACTTCACCCCGCAACTCAAGGTTCTGGCGCTGTATGGCGCGGGACGCAAGAAACACTTCGCGCAACTGGCCGACTACGACCTGCTGCTGACCACCTATGCACTGCTGCCCAAGGATGTTGAACTGCTGGCCGCGCAGCCCTTGCACGTACTGATCCTCGACGAGGCGCAGTACATCAAGAACCCGTCGAGCAAGGCCGCTCAAGCCGCACGCGAACTCAACGCCCGGCAGCGCCTGTGCCTGTCTGGCACGCCCCTGGAAAACCATCTTGGAGAACTCTGGTCGCTGTTCCACTTCCTGTTGCCGGGCTGGCTTGGCGATGCCAGGAGCTTCAACCGCGACTACCGGGTGCCGATCGAAAAGCACGCCAGCGAAGTGCGCCTGCAGCACCTCAACGGCCGGATCAAACCCTTCCTGCTACGCCGCACCAAGGAGCAAGTGGCCACTGAGCTGCCACCCAAGACCGAGATCATCCATTGGGTCGAACTCAACGAGGCGCAACGGGACGTCTACGAAACCATGCGCCTGGCCATGGACAAGAAAGTCCGCGACGAGATCACCCGCAAGGGCGTGGCGCGCAGCCAGATCATCATCCTCGAAGCCCTGCTCAAGCTGCGCCAGGTGTGTTGCGACCTGCGCCTGGTCAACGACTCGCCCCTGGCGCGGGGCAGCTCGTCGGGCAAACTCGACAGCCTGATGGAGATGCTTGAGGAGTTGTTCGAAGAAGGCCGGCGCATTCTGCTGTTTTCGCAGTTTACCTCGATGCTGAGCCTGATCGAAGCCGAGCTCAAACGACGCAAAATCGCCTACGCCCTGCTCACCGGCCAGACCCGGGATCGGCGCACGCCGGTGCGGGATTTCCAGAGCGGCAAGCTGCAGATCTTTTTGATCAGCCTCAAAGCGGGCGGCGTGGGCCTGAATCTGACCGAGGCCGACACCGTGATCCACTACGATCCGTGGTGGAACCCGGCGACCGAGAGCCAGGCTACCGACCGCGCCTACCGCATCGGCCAGGAAAAGCCGGTGTTCGTCTACAAGCTGATTGCCCGGGGCACCGTGGAGGAGAAGATCCAGCTCCTGCAACAAGAGAAGTCGGACCTGGCGGCAGGCGTACTGGACGGGCGCAAGGCCGGCGACTGGAAGCTGCAGAGTGAAGACATCGAAGCCCTGTTCGCACCGTTGCCGGACAACAAAGCCGGCCGCTGACCCGATATGGGCACCCGGGAATTGCTCCTGGTGCCCATTAGTCAGGCGTCCTCAGTCAATCAGCTGGGCAGCCCTCAACGCCTCCAGGGCCTTGAGCCAGCGAGGGTCCTGCTTGTACTCAACATTGGCAAACGCCTGACCACGCATCCGTGCAATGCGCGGCGACGGCTGCACTTTAAGGCGCTGCGCCGCGCTCAATGCCAGCTCGGCCGCAGCACGGTCATTGCACACCAGGCCCATGTCACAACCGGCACCAAGAGCGGCTTCGATCCGGCTCGCGGCATCCCCCACCACGTGAGCGCCGGCCATGGACAAGTCATCACTGAAGATCACCCCGTCAAATTGCAGTTCGCCACGCAGGATGTCCTGCAACCAGCGCCGAGAGAAACCGGCCGGCTGGGGGTCGACTTGCGGGTAGATCACATGAGCCGGCATCACTGCCGCCAGTTGCTTGCTCAGGCGCGCAAATGGCAGCAGGTCCTTGGCACGAATCTCCTCCAGGCTGCGCTCGTCGTTGGGAATCGCCACATGGGAATCGGCCTCGGCCCAGCCATGCCCGGGGAAATGCTTGCCCGTGGCCGCCATCCCGGCGCTGTTCATGCCGCGGATAAAGGCACCGGCCAACAGCGCCGCACGTTCCGGATTCCCCTCGAAAGCCCGGCTACCCACCACCGCACTGCGCTGATGATCAAGGTCCAGGACCGGAGCGAAGCTCAGATCCAGGCCCACAGCCAGCACTTCGGTGGCCATGATCCAGCCACACTGTTCAGCCAGGTATTCGGCATTCGGGTTATCCGCGAGGGCGCGCATGGCCGGCAGACGAACAAAGCCCTGGCGTAGCCGCTGTACCCTGCCACCCTCCTGATCCACCGCCAATAGCAGATCAGGACGGATGGCGCGGATCGACGCACTGAGCTCACGCACCTGGCGCGGATGCTCGATATTGCGAGCAAAGATGATCAATCCACCCACTTGCGGCTGGCGCAGGAGTTGGCGATCTTCAGCCGTCAGCCAAGTACCGGCGACGTCCACCATCAAGGAGCCTTGCAGGCCAACGGTCATAAAATTTCCTTAATCACAAATACGCGCGCCATCAGCGATGGCTTCCTGGCGACGCAGACAAGGCCGTATCCACGAGGAACACAGCCGAGCCAATCGACATCGACGAGAGGAAAGCACAGGGGTAAAACGGGAATCGGCATGGGCGGCTAGCTTAGCGGATGTAAGCTGTCGCGCCCACCCGTGAGGTCAAGCCTTGGCGACTGCCGGGGCCGACTTGCTACGCGGCTTGAGCTGAGCGCTAGCCATGGCTTCGTCCGTGACCCCGGTTTCGGCACGCATGCCGGCGGCGAGGAACGGCACCATCAGCCGCATCACCTGCTCGATGGAGGTATTGACCCCGAAATCGGTCTCAGCGATGGCGCGCAATGCCTTGATCCCGGACATGCTGAAGGCCGCAGCACCCAGCATGAAGTGCACACGCCAGAACAACTCGATGGGCGGAATACGCGGCGCCGCTTCGTTAACCAGCAACATATAACGGCGGAATACCTTGCCGTACATGTCTTCCAGATAACGCCGCAAATGGCCCTGGCTCTGACTAAAGGCCAGTCCCAGCAGACGCATGAAGATCGACAGGTCGTTACCGCTACGAGGCTGCACCACCAGCGCCTGTTCGACGAGGATTTCCAACAGCTCCTCAAGACTCGGCTTGCTGTCCGGTTTTGACTGCCGCCGCTCCAGCTCGCGATCAAGACTGATGCAGAAAGGTCCAAGGAAGCGCGAGAACACTGCCTGGATCAACGCCTTCTTGGAACCGAAATGATAGTTGACTGCCGCCAGGTTGACCCCGGCCTTGCTGGTGATCAGCCGCAACGAGGTTTCGGCAAAACCTTTTTCCGCGAACAACTGCTCGGCAGCATCGAGAATGCGTTCAACGGTTTCCGACTGGGCCATGGCTACTCCGCCTGACAAACACTTGTTTGAAACATACGTTTCAGGCTCTGCAATGTCAAGCCTGCCGGCCTCTGCAGAGGCCTTACGGCGCGCTATTTAATCATACCTACCGACCTCTGTAGCCAGCCTTCGGCAACGGATTCCAGCATCAGGATGATGACCGCCCGGTAGCCCCCAGAAAAAGGAGGATTGCCAAGTGACACTCACTGTATATAATCCCAGTCACTGTATAAAAAGACAGAGCGATCGACATGCTAAAACTGACGCCACGCCAAGCTGAGATTCTGGCTTTTATCAAACGCTGCCTCGAAGACAACGGGTATCCCCCCACCCGTGCCGAAATTGCCCAGGAGCTGGGCTTCAAGTCACCCAATGCCGCCGAAGAACACCTCAAGGCTCTGGCCCGCAAAGGCGCTATCGAGATGACTCCGGGAGCCTCTCGCGGCATTCGCATCCCCGGTTTTGAAGCCAAAACCGACGACTCGCTACCCATCATCGGTCGTGTCGCCGCCGGCGCCCCCATTCTCGCCCAACAGCACATCGAAGAGTCCTGCAACATTAACCCGACCTTCTTTAATCCTCGCGCCGACTACTTGCTTCGGGTCCAAGGCATGAGCATGAAAGACATCGGCATCTTCGACGGCGACCTGCTCGCGGTGCATACCACCCGCGAAGCTCGTAATGGCCAGATTGTAGTCGCGCGCATCGGCGATGAAGTCACGGTCAAGCGCTTCAAGCGCGAAGGCAGCAAGGTCTGGCTGATCGCCGAGAATCCGGAATTTGCCCCTATCGAAGTCAACCTGAAAGATCAGGAACTGGTGATCGAAGGCTTGAGTGTCGGCGTCATTCGCCGCTAAAGGAGGCTCCATGCAGTTCCCCCAGACACCACAGCAAGCACAACTACCACTGTTCGAAGCGTTCCTAGCCCAGCCACTGGCGCCCGTACTCAAGGAAGCGGTCGAATCGCCCTGGAACAACGATCCAGAAGCCTTCAGTGAACTGTCGCTGCGCGGCGCCACCGGGAACTGCCTGAACCTTCTGGCCCCCATCCTCAGGGAGCTGAGTCAGGATCAGGACGCCCGCTGGCTGACCCTGATCGCCCCTCCATCCAGCCTGACCCAAAGCTGGTTGCGGGAGGCTGGACTGAATCGCGAGCGCATCCTGCTGCTGCATCCACGGGGTAATCAAAGCCCGCAGCAGCTCGCTTGTGAAGCCTTAAGACTGGGCCGCAGCCATACCGTGGTCAGTTGGCTGAACCCGCTAAGCGGCAGTGCTCGGCAACAATTGATCAGTGCCGCACGCACGGGTGATGCGCAAAGCCTGAATATTCGCCTGGGATAAATACCGGGAAGCCACAATAAATGCGCTTGAATGACGCGAGGCTTCTCCAGGATTGAGAAGCCGGAACAAATATGACGAATAACCGGAAGAAAACCGATAAACGGGTTTAGTGGAGAACCCGCGGACCGTCTTCCTTGTCGATTTCACCTTCAACCAAGCGTCCGGCCATCTGCACGCCGACGCTCAACATGGCCTTGGCAACTTCCACATGCTGACCTTGCAAAAAGACTTTGGCATCCTCGGAAAAATCCAAAGTAACCAGAGAACCCTCGTCCTCAGCTCTGCGCAGCTCAATACGACCGTCTGGCAATTCGACAATTTCTAGAAAGGACGTTGGCATAAAAGTCTGGTCTCCACGAAAGGCGGGGATTATATCAGTCATAACCCCCACCTCGCTCAGGATCTTGCATGGCAGCAGCTACTGCTCGACGCGCCACCTTCCCTTCTCCACCCGATGTCCCCTAAGCCGAACCCGCCACACAGGCGCAGCAGAGCCCCTCAGAAATTCGGCTTGTATTCAAAACCCGCCGACGCCTGGCTGTCGGAAAACGGCGTGACCAGTGACTTTTTCAGGGTCAACCGATTAACCAGCGAGCCGGGAAACAACTGAATTCTGTTATTGAAATGCTCCACATTCAGATTGAACAGGGTAATGGCGCCGCTGACATTGCCCTCCTGCTCGGCTACCTCACGCATCAGGTTGTTCATCAGCTCCGCAGACTTGAGCTCGGGATAGGCTTCAAACGCCAGGTTCAACCCTCCCAGCAACGCCTTGGTCCCCCGATCCACCGACTTCAACGCCTCGCCATCCGCCACAGATGGCAAGCTGGTGATGGCGCTACGGAGCCCGACTATTTTCTCCAGCAACTGGCTTTCGTAATCCTGAAAACCGGCCACTTGCGGCTCAAGCACGTCCAGCACCTTGATCTTCTGCCTCTGGTAGGTGAGCACATCTGACCAGGCCCGTTGCACGCGGTTATAAGCGCTGACGATCTTGTTGTAGTGCACATAGGCAAGGACACCCAAGACAATCGCAATCACTAACAACAATTCCATACCCTACTGCTCCATATCATCGGTGACTGTCAGCGGAAGCTCGAAATTGTTGTCCTGCAACTCCGCCAACTCATGCACGAGGGCCAGAACCGGAAAAAGGTTCGGCAATTTAAGCCCCTGCTTGATCTTTGCGTAGAAGCCCGGAAGGTCCTCAAGGGTTCCCGGGTCCTGATAGGCCATGACTTCGGCATCATCGAAGCTCAGACACAAGCGCCCCTGACTGGAAAACTCCAGATTCACATTCTTCAGCCGCCGACAAAGACCCAGCAAGAAAACCAGGGTGGTGGGCGTTGCGAACCTTGCGCAAGCCAGCTCACTCTCACCACAAAACATGAAAGTCCTGTTGAAGTCATCGAAGGTAGTCTCGAAGACCTTGCGCTTGGTAATTTTTTTATCCGGGAGATTGCTACGCACTGCCACACCCCTCACCCAGGGGAACTCCACCACCAGGCTGAAGCGATCGAAGCTCTCATACACCCGCTCGGACTCGCCATCGGTTTTTCTCTTGATATGAGAGTTCACATAACGCAGGTGGTGAAAGACAAAAGACAGCTCGTGCCGAGCTCCCTGATAGACCCCCTTGGCCGAAGCCTCGATACGACGACTGTCATTGCCACGGTCATAGTCATCAAACTCACCGCTCAATTGCCTGAAACGCTCATCAGCTGATCCACCCGGGTCCCACAGACCATTACTGAGGAACGAACATTTACGGGCTATCTTCTTCGGTAGCTCGTCAAAGGCCGCCTTACGGCTCATCCAGATGTACAGACTGGCAAAACCCAGGCACGCCGCGACAAACACCATCGGGATCACACCAGCCATGGCAGGCACGGCCGCAGCAATAGCCAGCATCAACAGCACCAGGGGCTGGGCATGATCGAATTTCAACCCACCTTTGAAGGTGCGGAGCTTGTCGATAACCTTCAGCAAATCCTCGTTTGACCTGGCGCGTGCGACTTCCGAGTCGCAGCTGGCCAACAAGCGGACCAGCTCGGCATCATGCTTGAGAAACTGCATCATTCTTCCTTGCTCAATTCGCCGGATTCAGAAGTCTGTGGAACGACAGCAGTAACAACATGACCGTCGTGCTGCTGGGCCAACCGCTCTATCTGCGCCAACAACGGATACAACTTCGGCAACTCGATGCCAGCCTCGATCCGCTCACGAAAGACCGCCAGATCACTCAGCAACCCCGGATCGGCATAAGCCATGATGTCTTCATTGTTGAAGCTCAGGCAGAGCCGTCCCTGGCTGGAGAACTCCAGATTGACCCCATGGAGCTGGCGCGAAAGCTCCATCAACAGATCCAGCGTCGCAGGCGTGGCGAAGCGCTCGCAACAGGCGGGGTCAATGCCGCGCAGCACAAAGGTCTGATTGAAATCGTCGCGGTCGGTCTTGAAGGGCTGTCCAGACAGCGGTATTTCCAAGGGACTGGATCGAACCGCAATCTCTCTCACCCAAGGGAAATCCACCACCAGACTGTAGCGGTGGTAGTTCGTGTAAACCGTCCTGAAGCCTCCGCTGGCCTCACGCTCGCGACTGGAGATCACATATCGTAGATGGTGATACTCGAATGCCAGCGAATGCTGCTCTCCTCGATACACCCCCTGGAGCGAGTCCAGGATACGGCGCTGCTCAATCTCGCTGCCCCGCTGGTAATCGGTGAATTCGTTGTCCAGTCTCTTCAGGCGCCAGTCGGCACTGCTGTCGAATTCGCTCAAGTCGTTGCCCAACATCATGCACTTGCGGGTAATGCTCGCCGCCAGATCCGTCAACGCCCCAGAGACGCCCTTGCTGACCCGGTAGCTGAAGAAACAAAGAGCCACAAACACCCAGAACATCCCGCCCATGCCATCCATCAACAACCCAGCCGCGAGCGCGGCAAACGCCAGCACCAGGAGCGTTATTGACTGCATATGATCGAATTCCAGGCCACCGGGGAATATCTCCAGCCGGTCGAGCACCTCCAGCAGATCCGCCTTGGACTGAGCGTTGATGACTCGCATCTGGCAATCGCTCAGCAGGCGAACTAGCGCTTGGTCACGCAAGAAGAACAACATAAATCTTCCTTGATCAATTAAACGCGTCGCGTATCAAGCGACGCTCAGGCTCAACACTCGTTCAAGCCATCTCGAAAACGAATGGCCAGGGCCTTGAGATTCTGCCGCCAACTTTCCAGCTCTTCCCGGCTCAGTTCCTGCTCCGACTCTTCCTCATCCAGATTGACCGCCACGATCAGCGGCTGGGTCACATCGCCCTTGGGCTTGTGCGGCGCTCGCGGTGGTTGAAAGAGTTCGCTGTAAGCGGATAGCAGTTGCGCCAGCCAGGTCTGCGGGCTCTGCGCCAATTCCACCAGCTCCGCCAGCTCGGGAATCGCAATGCTATCCAGCACTTCACGGCTCAGGATCTGCTCGACCCGCGCAGCATTGGCCTGCGGCAGCCGGTAGAACCCTGCAATTTCGTGGCATAGCCCCAGCAAGGCACCGTACAGGTGGAACAGCACCGATTCGCGCCCGGCCTGAACCTGTGCCTGGGCATTCATCGCCCGCCCCTCTTCGGCCCGGGCCAGGGACTCGAGGGCCAGGCCGGCAAAGTAGATTTTCTGATTGGTACGGGTATAGAGCTCGTGGGCCATGTAGGCAGCCTCCACTACAAGAAGAGAACCGGATGCGGACGGCACAGTTTCAAGGATCACTCCCGCGCACCGCAAGGCAAAAGAAAGGCCGCATGACTCCCAACGGAATCATGCGGCCCTGTACAGCGCTACATCGAGGAGCAAGCCCCTCGACACAAACAGTGCTTAGCGCTTGTCTTCGACCTTCCAGGTACCACCGTCGTAGAACGCACGCCAGCCGGTCGGCTTGCCATCAACCTCGGTCTGCACGTACTGCTCCTTGGTCTTGCGGCTATAGCGCACCACCGCCGGGCGACCGTCCGGGTCCTTTTTCGGCGCTTCGCAAAGGAAGTGGTACTTCGGATCAATTTCGTCCTTGTGCGGGATCAGCTCCAGCACCAGCGGAGCGCGGGTTTCACGGTTTTTCGGGAACTGACTGGCGGCCAGGAACAGACCCGAAGCACCATCGCGCAGGATGTAAGTGTCGTTGACCTTCTCGCATTTGAGCTCAGGCATCTTCACCGGGTCCATCTTCGGCGGCGCCGCGTCGCCGCTTTTCAGCAGCTTGCGAGTGTTCTTGCAGGTCGGATTGGTGCAACCGAAGAACTTGCCGAAACGACCTGTCTTGAGCTGCATCTCGCTCCCGCACTTGTCGCATTCCAGGCTCGGGCCTTCATAGCCCTTGATCCGGTAGCTGCCCTCTTCGATCTCGTAACCGGCGCAATCCGGGTTGTTACCGCAGATGTGCAGCTTGCGCTTTTCATCCAGCAGGTAAGCGTCCATCGCCGTGCTGCAGATCGGGCAACGGTGCTTGCCGCGCAGCACTAGGGATTCAGATTCACCCTCGTCGTCCGCAGCGATCTCATCGCCCGGCACCAGGTTGACGGTGGCCTTGCATCGCTCCTTCGGAGGCAGGCTGTAGCCCGAGCAACCCAGGAACACGCCGGTGGAAGCGGTACGAATCTGCATCGGCCGACCGCAGGTCTGGCAGGGAATATCGGTCATCACCGGCTGGTTGGCGCGCATGCCGGTGTCAGCGCCCTCGGCCACTTCGAGTTTCTTCTTGAAGTCGCCGTAGAACTCGTCAAGGACGTTCTTCCAGTCGCGCTCGCCCTGGGCCACGTCATCGAGGTTCTCTTCCATGCCGGCGGTGAAGCCGTAGTCCATGAGGTTGGAGAAGCTTTCGGAGAGACGCTCAGTGACGATGTCACCCATCTTTTCCGAATAGAACCGACGGTTGTGCAGGGTTACGTAGCCGCGATCCTGAATGGTCGAAATGATCGCCGCATAGGTCGAAGGACGACCGATGCCGCGTTTTTCCATTTCCTTCACCAGGCTGGCTTCGGAATAGCGCGCCGGCGGCTTGGTGAAGTGCTGGCTTGGGTCGAGCTTGATCAACTTCAGCACTTCGCCCTGCGCCATGTCCGGCAGCACATCGTCATCACCTGGCTTGCTGATCTGCGGCATGACCCGGGTGTAGCCGTCGAACTTGAGGATGCGGCCCTTGGCGCGCAGCTCGAAGTCGCCAGCGGCCACGCTGACGGTAGTGGACAGGTATTGCGCCGGCAGCATCTGGCAAGCAACGAACTGGCGCCAGATCAGCTCGTAGAGCCGCTCAGCGTCACGTTCCATGCCCGACAGTTTGCTTGGATGGGTGTTCACGTCGGACGGACGAATCGCTTCGTGCGCCTCTTGGGCCCCTTCCTTGCTGCTGTAGACGTTGGGCGAGGCCGGCAGGTACTTGTTGCCGAACTCGTCTTCGATATAGGTCCGCGCCATCGCCACGGCATCAGCCGAGAGGTTGGTGGAGTCGGTACGCATATAGGTGATGTAGCCAGCTTCATACAGACGCTGGGCCATCATCATGGTCTTCTTCACCCCGAAGCCCAGGCGGTTGCTCGCAGCCTGCTGCAGGGTGGAGGTAATAAATGGCGCCGACGGCTTGCTGCTGGTGGGTTTGTCTTCGCGCTTGGCGACGCTATAGGCCGAAGCCTTGAGCTTCTCCAGGGCAGCCATGGCCTGTGTTTCATTGAGCGGCTTGAAGGCCTCGCCGTTTTCACGGGCCACTTCAAAACGCACATTCGAACCCTTGGCGGTGCCCAGATCAGCGTGTACTTCCCAGTATTCTTCCGGGATAAAGGCACGAATTTCGCGCTCGCGCTCCACCACCAGCTTCACGGCTACGGACTGCACGCGGCCGGCAGACAGGCCACGGGCAATCTTCGCCCACAGCAGCGGCGAGACCATGTAGCCCACCACGCGATCAAGAAAGCGACGGGCCTGCTGAGCGTTGACCCGATGAATATCCAGCTCGCCGGGCTGGGAGAAGGCTTCCTGGATCGCCTTCTTGGTGATTTCGTTGAACACCACGCGCTTGTAGCGGCTGTCGTCACCGCCGATGGCTTCCCGCAGGTGCCAGGCGATGGCTTCCCCTTCGCGGTCCAAGTCCGTTGCGAGATAGATGGTGTCGGCATCCTTGGCAAGGCGGCGCAGCTCTTCAATGACCTTTTCCTTGCCGGGAAGGATTTCGTACTTGGCCTTCCAGCCGTGCTCGGGGTCGACGCCCATGCGTGAAACCAGCTGCTTGCGCGCTTTTTCCTTCGGCGACAAGGCCGGGGCTTCGCCCGCAGCGGCCTTGCCACGCTTGGCGGCTGGCTCTTTGGCGGCGCTCGCCGAACCGCTGGTGGGCAGGTCTCGGATATGGCCGATACTCGACTTCACCACGTATTGGTTGCCCAAGTACTTGTTGATGGTCTTGGCCTTAGCCGGGGATTCCACAATGACCAGCGATTTGCCCATGGATCAGAAAATTCCTGAATTCGAGAAGTGAAAGGCGGTTGGCGCCTGACGCGGCCCCGCTATATATAGTGGCAACAAGGTGAGGTCAAGCGCAGGGTACTGCGCGACCAGCACTTACGTCGGTGAAAAAAGACTGGGTTCGGCCTGCACCAAAGCAAAGCGTGGGACCTGCTCGCCGTCAACTTCGACCGACTCCAGGAACATGCTCAAGGGTCGCACCCAAAAACCGTAATCCCCATACAGGGCTTGGTAAAACACTACTTCTTCTTCCGTTTCCGAGTGCCGCGCCACGCTGAAAACGCGGTACTGCGGCCCCTTGTAATGCTGATAGAGCCCGGGTTGTAACTGCATGCTCTGGCCCTCGTGCAATTCTTTTCAAAATAAAAACAAATAAATCTTCAGAAAAACAAAAACCGGGGCACAGGGCCCCGGCTTCCATCAACCCAACGCTTAAACGCGTTCGAAGACGGTCGAGATGCCCTGGCCAAGGCCGATGCACATGGTGGACACACCGAAGGTGCCGCCATTTTGCTTCATGACGTTGAGCAGGGTCCCGGAGATACGCGCACCGGAGCAACCGAACGGGTGACCCAAGGCGATCGCGCCGCCGTGCAGGTTAACCTTCTCATTCATCTTGTCGAGCACTTTCAGATCTTTCAGCACTGGCAGGGCCTGTGCAGCGAAAGCTTCGTTGAGCTCGAAGAAGTCGATGTCGTTGATGCCCAGGCCTGCGCGCTTCAAGGCTTTCTGCGTGGCCGGTACTGGACCATAGCCCATGATCGCCGGGTCCACACCCGCCACCGCCATGGAACGGATCACTGCCAGCGGCTGGATGCCCAGATCCTGGGCACGCTGGGCCGACATCACGATCATGCACGAAGCGCCGTCGGTGATCTGCGACGAAGTACCGGCAGTCACGGTGCCACCCTTGGGGTTGAACGCCGGCTTCAAGGCCGCCAGGCTTTCCAGGGTGGTTTCGGGACGAATGGTTTCGTCGTAGTCGAACAGTTTCAGGAAACCGTTCTCGTCATAGCCCTGCATCGGGATGATTTCGTCCTTGAACTTGCCTTCCACGGTCGCCTTGTGGGCGAGTTGGTGGGAACGCACGCCAAAGGCGTCCTGCTGCTCACGAGTGATGCCGTGCATCTTGCCCAGCATCTCGGCGGTCAGGCCCATCATGCCCGAGGCTTTCGCCGCGTACAGGGACATGTGCGGGTTCGGATCGACACCGTGCATCATGCTCACGTGCCCCATGTGCTCGACGCCGCCCACCACGAACACGTCACCGTTACCGGTCATGATCGCTTGCGCAGCGGTATGCAGTGCACTCATGGAGGAGCCGCACAGGCGGCTGACGGTCTGGCCGGCCGAGGTGTGCGGGATCTGGGTCATCAGCGACGCCATGCGCGCGATGTTCCAGCCCTGTTCCAGGGTCTGGTTGACGCAGCCCCAGATCACGTCCTCGACTTCCGCCGGGTCGACCTTGGTGTTGCGTTCCAGCAGTTTGCTGATCAGGTGCGCCGACATGTCTTCGGCGCGGGTGTTGCGGTGCATGCCGCCCTTGGAGCGGCCCATCGGAGTACGACCGAAGTCGACAATCACGACGTCTCTAGGATTCAAGCTCATATGTTCACTCTCGCTCTAGTGTGGGCGCTTAACCGAAGAAGCTCTGGCCGTTCTTGGCCATTTCACGCAGCTTCGCGGTCGGGTGGTACAGCGCGCCCAGATCGGCGTACTGGTCGGCCAGGGCAACGAACTGGGCAACACCGATGGAATCGATGTAGCGCAGCGCACCACCACGGAATGGAGGGAAACCAATACCGTAGACCAGGCCCATGTCAGCTTCGGCAGCAGTTTCGACGATGCCGTCTTCCAGGCAACGAACGGTTTCCAGGCACAGCGGGATCATCATCCAGTTAATGATGTCTTCGTCAGTGACTTCACGCTGCTCGTAGACGATTGGCTTGAGCACTTCCAGCACCGACGGATCGGCGACCTTCTTCTGCTTGCCCTTCTTGTCGGTTTCGTAGGCGTAGAAACCCTTGCCGTTCTTCTGGCCCAGGCGCTTGGCTTCGTAGAGTACGTCCACGGCCGAACGACGATCGTCCTTCATGCGATCCGGGAAGCCTTCAGCCATCACGTCACGACCGTGGTGACCGGTGTCGATGCCGACCACGTCCATCAGGTACGCCGGGCCCATTGGCCAGCCGAATTTCTCCATGATCTTGTCGATGCGCACAAAATCCACACCGGCGCTGACCAGCTTGGCGAAACCGCCGAAGTACGGGAACAGAACGCGGTTGACCAAAAAGCCCGGGCAGTCGTTGACCACGATCGGGTTCTTGCCCATTTTCTTGGCGTAGGCAACGGTGGTGGCAACGGCCAGCTCGCTGGACTTCTCGCCACGGATCACTTCCACCAGAGGCATCATGTGCACCGGGTTGAAGAAGTGCATGCCGACGAAGTTTTCCGGACGCTTGAGGGCCTTGGCCAACAGGCTGATGGAGATGGTCGAAGTGTTGGACGCCAGGATGGTGTCCTCTTTGACCTGACCTTCGACTTCAGCCAATACCGCTTGCTTGACCTTAGGGTTCTCGACCACCGCCTCGACCACCAGGTCGACGTGACCGAAGTCCCCGTAAGACAGGGTTGGACGAATGCCGTTGAGCACCTCAGCCATTTTCGCGGCAGTCATGCGGCCTTTATCAACGCGACCGACCAGCAGTTTCGCAGCTTCCGCCAAACCCTGCTCGATACCGTGTTCGTTGATGTCCTTCATCAGGATCGGCGTGCCTTTAGAGGCCGACTGGTAGGCAATGCCACCGCCCATGATGCCGGCGCCGAGCACTGCGGCCTGCTTCACGTCCTTGGCGATCTCATCGTAGGCCTTGGCCTTTTTCTTCAGTTCCTGATCATTCAGGAACAGACCGATCAGGCTTTGTGCGGCAGAGGTCTTGGCCAGTTTGACGAAGCCGGCGGCTTCCACTTCCAGAGCCTTGTCGCGGCCGAAGTTGGCGGCCTTCTGGATGGTCTTGATCGCTTCAACAGGCGCCGGGTAGTTCGGGCCTGCCTGACCGGCGACGAAACCTTTGGCGGTTTCGAAAGCCATCATCTGCTCGATGGCGTTGAGCTTGAGTTTTTCCAGCTTCGGCTGACGCTTGGCCTTGTAGTCGAACTCGCCGGAAATAGCGCGCTTAACCAGGGCCAGAGCGGCGTCCTTGAGTTTATCGGGAGCAACCACAGCATCGACGGCACCGACTTTCAGCGCGTCTTCAGCACGGTTTTCCTTGCCGGCGGCAATCCACTCGATGGCGTTGTCGGCACCGATGATGCGCGGCAGACGCACGGTACCGCCGAAGCCCGGGTAGATGCCCAGCTTGACTTCCGGCAGGCCGATCTTGGCGCTGGCCGCCATGACGCGGTAGTCCGCCGCCAGGCACATTTCCAGGCCGCCGCCCAGGGCGATGCCATTGATCGCGGCAACGGTCGGCACGTTGAGGTCTTCGAAATCGCTGAAGATCTTGTTGGCTTCGAGGTTACCTGCCACCAGCTCGGCATCCGGCAGCTTGAAGTTATCGACAAACTCGGTGATGTCGGCGCCGACGATGAATACGTCCTTGCCACTGCTGACGATCACGCCCTTGATCGAAGCATCTGCCTTGATGGTGTCAACAGCCTGACGCAATTCATTCAGGGTTAGACGGTTGAACTTGTTGACGGACTCACCCTTGAGGTCGAAATTCAATTCGACGATGCCACTTTCAAGAGCCTTAACCGTGATGGCTTTACCTTCGTAAATCATCAACTGATCTCCACGATATGGAAGCTGAACAGTACACGTCGGACGCTGACTTCTGGCTTGGCACTAACGTCACCGTCGATGCTAACGCCAATCCGCCAGGCACACCCGCCAACGCGATAGTCGGGATTCTGTATAGAGCCGCCTGAGATACAAACGCTCATTTCATACGCCCGTTTGATTTGGGTACGCCACATTCAGGGAAAATCCGGCAATTGTCAATCGTACAAAACGCTGTTTGAAACGCGACTTTGCGGTCACTTCACTGCTCCCCAGATGATCAACACACCCCTGCATTCATCGCCATTCATAGGATCAATATTTAGAAAAATCGCCCTAAATCGTCAGCCCACAGGGAACGATAGCGACTAAGCTGGAGATATATCTGAAGAAAAGGTCAGAAAGTTTTATCAAATAGGGGCACAGCCCAGACAGCAAGAAGCCACCCCAGGGTGGCTCAAACGAGATTACCGGCCTGCCTGGCCATCCCGCCCGATGCTGAGTCGGGCTTTTTATTGCCAAACGCCCACGATTGCCGCGGACGCCCTCCCCCATGACTTCAGGCCAAGGCCTTGAGCACCGAGGCGATATCCTGCAAGACACTGGCCTCGCCGCGCTCGCTCCAGTACAGGGCGATCAGTTGCTTGTCCGCTTCAACCTTGAAGACCCCTGGCGGCAAGGTCTGCAGATGCTGGAGCAGCGCCTCATCGACACAGGGTTCACGCCACTGGTTGACCCAGCTACCAGGGGCTATCTGCCAGTAACTCCAGCAGGCCGATTGTGCGCTGCGCCTCGGCCGGTGGTATTGCGGGCAAGGATTGGGCGGCTCCTGCCCCAACCAGTGCGGCCATTCCTGGGGCGCCAGCTGCATGGCCAACCCCATGCGCCGCGCTTCCAGGCGCAGGGCGATCAAGCCGCTCTGGCGGCGCGAGGGCCGCAGCCACGCCAACGGGCTCAGAACCACCGCAAGGATTGACACCACTATCCAGACCGTCATATCAGTACTCTCGATTTTTAGATGAGCGGGGCCTGGGTGGAACCAACCCGCTTGAAACCAGCCATACTTGAAGCTATTGCAATCCTCAGGAGGAGCGCCTCATGTCCTACCACCATATTCTGGTCGCCGTAGATTTAACCGAAGAGTGCGATCCTGTTATCCACCGCGCTCGCGAGCTGTCGGTGAGCAATGGAGCCAAGCTGTCCCTGGTGCACATCGTCGAACCCATGGCCATGGCCTTCGGCGGTGACGTGCCCATGGATCTTTCGCAGCTGCAGCAGCAACAGTTCGATCAGGCCAGGGAACGCCTGGACCGGCTGATCCACAAGTACCCGGAGCTGACCAAGGAATACAGTCACCTGACCTATGGACAACCGCGCCAGGAAATACATCACCTGGCCAAGGAACAGGAATGCGATCTGATTGTGGTGGGCAGCCACGGCCGTCACGGCCTGGCCCTGCTGCTGGGCTCCACCGCCAATGACGTCCTGCACGGCGCACCGTGTGACGTGTTGGCTGTGCACCTGGCCAAACGCTAAGCCCTCACCCGACAGTTACCAGACCGGTCACTGCTCCGAAAAAAAGCCCGACGCTAAAGTCGGGCTTTTTTATCAAACACCGGTCACTCAGGCATCCAGCTCGGCCCAGCGCTCGACCATCTGCTCCAGCTCGGCATTCAACTGCTCCAGCCGGGCAATGACCGCAGCGGTTTCAGCCGCCGGGCGCTGATAGAAACCGGCATCGGCCATCTCCGCCTCGACCCCGGCAATCTGTTGTTCCATGGCATCGATCTGCCCCGGCAGCGCCTCAAGCTCACGCTGCAATTTGTAGCTGAGCTTCTTCTTCGCAGGAGCCTCTTGCACGGGGGCTGGCGCTGCGGCTTGCACCGGCGCAACCACGGCGGAATTCAGTTCGGCCTTGCCGGACTTGTTCTCGGTAACCCCCAGCAGCCGCGGCGAGCCACCCTGGCGCAACCAGTCCTGATAACCGCCAACGTACTCGCGAACCTTGCCTTCGCCTTCAAAGACCAGGGTGCTGGTCACCACGTTGTCGAGGAAGGCCCGGTCGTGGCTGACCATCAGCACGGTGCCCTGGAAGGTCAGCAACACTTCTTCCAGCAGCTCGAGGGTTTCCACATCGAGGTCGTTGGTCGGCTCGTCGAGCACCAGCAGGTTGGCCGGTTTGCTGAACAACTTGGCCAGCAACAGACGGGCACGCTCACCGCCGGACAGGGCCTTGACTGGCGTACGGGCACGTTGCGGACTGAACAGGAAATCACCGAGGTAGCTCAGCACGTGACGGCTCTGGCCATCGATCTCGATGAAGTCGCGACCTTCGGCAACGTTGTCGATCACGGTCTTTTCCAGGTCCAACTGGTGGCGCAACTGGTCGAAGTAGGCCACGTCGATCCGCGTGCCCTCTTCCACCTTGCCGCTGCTCGGCACCAGACCGCCGAGCATCAGCTTGAGCAAAGTGGTCTTGCCGGTGCCGTTGGCGCCCAGAAGGCCAATGCGGTCGCCACGCTGCAGGACCATGGAAAAGTCCTTGACCAGGAACGGGCCGTCCGGGTGAGCGAAGCTGACATTCTCCAGCACCATTACCTGCTTGCCAGACTTGTCGGCGGTTTCCAGCTGAATGTTGGCCTTGCCGGTACGCTCGCGACGCTCACTGCGCTCCACGCGCAGCGCCTTGAGCGCACGCACGCGGCCTTCGTTACGGGTACGCCGGGCCTTGATGCCCTGGCGAATCCACACTTCTTCCTGGGCCAGGCGCTTGTCGAACAGCGCATTGGCGGTTTCTTCCGCCGCCAGCATGGCTTCCTTGTGCACCAGGAAACTGGCGTAGTCGCCGTTCCAATCGATCAGGCCGCCACGATCCAGTTCGAGGATGCGGGTGGCCAGGTTCTGCAGGAAGGAACGGTCGTGGGTAATAAAGAGGACCGCGCCCTGGAAATCCTTCAGCGCCTCTTCCAGCCAGGCAATGGCGCCGATATCCAGGTGGTTGGTCGGCTCGTCGAGGAGCAGCAGATCCGGCTCGGATACCAGGGCCTGCGCCAACAGCACGCGACGCCGCCAGCCACCGGACAACTCGGCGAGGGTCTTGTCGGCTGGCAGTTGCAGGCGGCTCAGGGTGCTGTCCACCAGTTGCTGCAGGCGCCAGCCGTCACGGGCTTCGAGGTCGTGCTGGACGTGCATCAGTTTTTCCAGATCGGCGTCGGTGACGATGTTCTGGCTCAGGTGGTGGTACTGGGCCAGCAGCTCGCCGACACCGTCCAGGCCCTGGGCAACCACGTCGAACACGGTCCGCTCGTCGGCCACAGGCAGTTCCTGAGGCAATTCGCCGATCTTCAGACCGGGTGCGCGCCATACGGAGCCGTCGTCGGGCTTCTGATCGCCCTTGACCAGCTTCATCATGCTGGATTTGCCAGTACCGTTACGGCCGATGATGCACACCCGCTCACCACGGGCGATCTGCCAGGACACCTTGTCCAACAACGGCATGGCGCCGAAAGCAAGGGACACATCGCTGAATTTGAGCAGGGTCATGTTCTTCTCCAAAAACCGGGCGCGCATTCTACCTGACTTGCGCCCTCAGAAGGCCCGCTATTTCGCCACCGGCAACCCCGAAGGCACTTTTGTTGCCAACTGATGCCAAGGGCTCGGCAAAGCTTTCACCGGTTGCTGGCAAAAGGCTAAGCTAGTGAACAATCAGTGTTGGCCTTGTCGGCACTTGTCATGATTTCTCTGCCCGGATGTCTCATGCGCAGTCGCCTTTTCAGCCTTTTATCCTGTCTGCTTCTTTCCGCCACTGCCGTCCAATCCGCCCAGGCGGCGGACCTGACCCAGCAACGCCGGTATTACGACGAGGCCAAACGCGCTCTGGCCAAGGGCGATTCAGGCCCTTATTTCCGTTATGCCGATGCCCTGCGCGACTACCCGCTGGAACCGTACCTGGCCTATGACGAACTCACAGCCCGCCTGAAGAGCGCCAGCAACGCCGAGATCGAGAAATTCCTCGCCGAACATGGCGATCTGCCCCAGGCTAACTGGATGAAACTGCGCTGGTTGCGCTGGCTGGCGGAACGCGGCGACTGGGCCACCTTCACCCGGTATTACGACCCGAAACTCAACTTCACCGAGCTGGACTGCCTCAATGGCCAGTACCAACTGGGGCACAACCTCAAAGCCGAAGGCTACGCCGCCACCGAAAAACTCTGGCTGACCGGCAAATCCCAGCCCGCCGCTTGCGACGCACTGTTCGCCCAATGGGCCGCTGAAGGCCAACTGACCGAACAGAAGCGCTGGCAGCGGGCCAAGCTGGCGGCCGAAGCCCGCAACTACCCCCTGGCCAACAGCCTGGTCAAGAGCATGACCACCCTCGCACCCCAGGGCCGTCTGCTGGTGGATGTGGCGCAAAAGCCGGAGCTGCTGAGCCAGCCTTCGCGCTTCCAGCCCGCCGATGAGGCGATGTCCGACGTGGTCGGCCTCGGCTTGCGCCGACTGGCTCGCCAGGACCCGGACAAGGCCATGGCCCTGCTGGACGGCTATGCCAGCAGCATGCACTTCTCACGTGACGAAAAAGTGGCCATTGCCCGCGAAATCGGCCTGACCCTGGCCCGGCGCTTCGACAGCCGCGCCTTGGACGTCATGACCAAGTACGACCCAGAGCTGCGGGACAACACCGTCTCCGAATGGCGCCTGCGCCTGCTACTGCGTCTGGCGCGCTGGGAAGATGCCTACCAGTTGACCCGCAAGCTGCCTCAGGACCTGGCCAGCACCAACCGCTGGCGCTACTGGCAGGCGCGCAGCCTGGAGTTGGCCCAGCCGAAGAACCCCCAGGCCCTGGCGCTGTTCAAAGGCCTGGCCCGGGAGCGTGATTTCTACGGATTCCTCGCCGCGGATCACGCCAAGGCCCCCTATCAGTTGAACAACCAACCGCTGATGCTGAGCCAGGCAGTCATCAACAAAGTGCGCAACACTCCGGGCGTGCGTCGCGCCCTGGAATTCCATGCCCGGGGCCAGATCGTCGATGGTCGCCGTGAGTGGTACCACGTCAGCCGGCACTTCAACCGTGACGAAATGGTGGCCCAGGCCAGGCTGGCCTACGACCTGAAATGGTACTTCCCGGCCATTCGCACCATCAGCCAGGCCCAGTACTGGGATGACCTGGACATCCGCTTCCCCATGGCTCACCGCGACACCCTGGTGCGCGAAGCCAAGGTCCGCGGCCTGCATTCCAGCTGGGTGTTCGCCATCACCCGCCAGGAAAGCGCCTTCATGGACGATGCCCGTTCCCACGTGGGCGCCAGCGGCCTGATGCAACTGATGCCTGGTACCGCCAAGGAAACCGCGCGCAAGTTCAGCATTCCCCTGGCCTCTCCCCAGCAAGTGCTGGACCCGGACAAGAACATCCAATTGGGTGCGGCGTACCTGAGCCAGGTCCACAGCCAGTTCAACGGCAACCGGGTATTGGCATCTGCTGCCTATAACGCGGGTCCTGGACGGGTGCGGCAATGGCTCAAGGGCGCCGACCACCTGAGTTTCGACGTGTGGGTGGAAAGCATTCCCTTCGACGAAACCCGCCAGTATGTGCAGAACGTGCTGTCCTATTCGGTGATCTATGGCCAGAAGCTCAACTCACCGCAGCCGCTGGTGGACTGGCATGAGCGCTACTTCGACGACCAGTGAAGCCAGCCTTCTACAAGCCCGCAGCGATGCGGGCTTTTTATTGGGCGGCCACCCATTGCGGGAGCTGGCATGCCGGCAAAGAGGCCTTCGGACTCGGCGCCAGCCTGATGGCCGCTTTCGCCGGCAAGCCGGCCCCTACACAGGCGCCTGAGGGCCTTCGCTGAACTGCAGCGCCGCCAGACGCGCATAGAGCGGACTGTTGGCGATCAGTTGCTGATGAGTACCCACCGCCACCAGCCTGCCCTGATCCATGACCGCGATGCGGTCGGCATTCTTCACCGTGGCCAGGCGATGGGCGATCACCAAGGTGGTGCGGTTCTTCATCAGGCTGGGCAAGGCTTGCTGAATCAGATGCTCACTCTGCGCATCCAGGGCACTGGTGGCCTCGTCCAGTAACAGGATCGGCGCATCCACCAACAACGCGCGAGCAATTGCCAGGCGTTGCCGCTGTCCGCCAGAAAGTCCCAGCCCGCCATCCCCCAGATGAGTCTGATACCCCTCTGGCATCTGCTCGATGAACTCGTGGGCATAGGCGATCTTCGCCGCCTCCTGGACTTGGTCCAGGGTGGCATCAGGATTGCCATAGCGGATGTTCTCTTCGATGCTGCCGTAGAACAGCGCCGGGCTTTGCGACACCAGGGCAAAACAGCGCCGCAGATCCAGCGGATCGAGCTGGGTCAGGGGCACGCCATCCAGCAATATCCGCCCCTGCTGCGGGTCGTAGAAACGCAGCAGCAGATCGTAGAGGGTGGATTTGCCTGCCCCCGACGGCCCGACCAACGCCAGGGTTTCTCCGGCCTGAACCTTCAGACTCAGGCCATCGACGGCGTAGCGGTCCGGCCTTGACGGATAGGAAAAGCTCAGGCCGTCCAACTCCAGATTGCCCTGCACACGTGCCGGCAAGCTCACCAGACCACTACTGGGCGCCTGGATAATGTTCTCCGCCCGCAGCAGTTCGGCGATCCGCTCCGCAGCTCCGGCAGCGCGCTGCAGTTCGCCAATGACCTCACTCAAGGTGCCAAAGGCGCTACCGACAATCAGGCTGTAGAACACGAAAGCCGCCAGCTCACCGCCGGAAATACGCCCGGCGATCACATCCATGCCTCCTACCCAGAGCATCACCCCCACCGCGCCCAAGACCAGGACGATCACCAGGGTGATCAGCCAGGCGCGCTGGACAATACGCTTGCGCGCGGTATCGAAGGCCTGCTCCACCGTCACGGCAAAGCGCTGCTCGTCCTGGGCCTGGTGGTTGTAGGCCTGGACCGTCTTGATCTGCCCCAGCGTCTCGGACACATAGCTGCCGACATCGGCGATCCGGTCCTGACTCAAGCGCGACAGGCTGCGCACCCGGCGGCCGAAAATCAGGATCGGCACCAGCACCAGCGGCAAGGCCACCACCACGATGCTGGTGAGCTTGGGGTTGGTGACGAACAGCAGGACGATCCCTCCCAACACCATCAGCGCATTCCGCAGGAACAACGACAGCGAAGAACCGATCACCGACTGCAGCAAGGTGGTGTCCGCCGTGAGTCGAGACTGGATCTCCGAACTGCGATTGTTCTCGTAGAAGCCGGGATGCAGGTAGATCAGGTGATTGAACACCTGACGCCGGATGTCCGCCACGCAGCGCTCGCCGATCCAGGACACCAGATAGAAACGCACGAACGTGCCTACCGCCAGGGCCAGGACCAGCAGCAGGAACAGGCCAATGGACTGGTTCAGCAAATGCGGGGACTGGGTCATGAAACCCTGGTCCACCAACAGGCGAATCCCCTGCCCCATAGACAAGGTGATGCCCGCAGTAACAATCAATGCCAACAGGGCGCCGAGCGCCTGCCAACGGTAGGGAGCGATAAAACGGCTGGCCAGATGCAACGCCCGGCGGTGACGAGAAGAGAGCATGCAGTTCATCCATTGACGCGCCGGCGACTGACCCGTTGCAGCGGCGGCAACGAGAGGAATTCGCAGGAACTTTGCTAAATCACAATGAGTCAGGTTGATTATGACCGCTGACACTAGCGCCTAGAGATTATCGGTCTAATCCGTGGCTGGCACTCCCCGGGCATTTCTGTTGGAGTGAAGTCGCCGGGCCAGCCCTTGCGGCGGTCTGTAACAGCTTGGTCACCCGGCCATTCTAGAGTAAGCACACAACCTGATGAGGAGACAGGCCATGTCCTTGCAACACAGCAGCAATGACAAGATTCAAGTAATCCGTACCCAGCCGAACCAGTCTCTGGGGTGTGCCATCATCGACGCCCAGGGCCGCGAAGTACCTATTACTGAAGAAATGATCCAGAACGCCTGCCGCGAACTGGAAAAGCGACTGGTCAAGCCTGCTCGGCAAGATTGACACTCAGCCTCATGTCCTCTTGACCCGGCCTGGCGGCCGGGTTTTTTATGGGCGCGCTTTACTGTCTGAACGACTTCAGACTTCGCTGGCGCCCAGGGCCCGAACGATCTGGCTCAGGGCTGGCGAATCACCCTGAATCCGCACCTGCAGCCCGTCGATCTCGCGACGCTCCGGATAATGCTTGCGCAGGCCGTCGAAGGCGCTGCGTTGCTGGGCGACATCATCCGCCAGGCTACGGCGAAAATCCGCATCATCACGGCGCGGGTCATACACCGCCCGGCAGATCATCGCCAGGGCCCAGGCCGGATCGGCATTGGCATTCAGGCTGACTTGCGGCACCCAGGGCGCCGGCAGCAAGGTGGCCAGGCTGACCTGTTCGGCCTGACCGAGGAAGCGGCAGTAGGCCTGGTAGATCTGCGCCGTGCCACGCTGCTTGCCATCCAGGCTGTAGCCGGCGATATGGGGCGTGGCCAGCACGCACAGGTCCGCCAGCTCGCGATCCACTGTCGGCTCCTCTTCCCAGACATCCAGCACCGCCTGCAAATCCTCACGCTGCAGCAACACTTCACGCAGTGCCTGGTTATCCACCACCGGGCCACGGGCTGCATTGATCAGCCAGGTACCTTGCTTGAGCTGGCTCAAGCGCTGGCGATCCAGCAGGTGCCAGGTGGAATGCTCGCCATGCCGAGCCAGTGGCGTATGCAGGCTGATGACGTCGCAACGTTCGATCAATTGCTCCAGGCTGACGTAGTCGCCGCCTTCCGCCGCCTGTCGCTGCGGATCACAGACCAGGACTTGCCAACCCAGACCGCGCAAGACCTTGATCAAGCGTCCGCCGACTTCACCAGCCCCCACCACGCCGTAACAGCGTTGAGCCAGGTCCGCCCCTTCGATCTCGGCCAGGGTCAACAGGCTGCCCAATACATAATCCACCACGCCACGGGCATTGCAGCCCGGCGCACTGGACCAACTGATACCCGCCTGCTGGAAGTAATCCAGGTCCAGATGATCGGTGCCGATGGTGCAGGTGCCGACAAACCGCACCGGACTGCCTTCCAGCAATTGGCGGTCGACTTGAGTCACCGAGCGCACCAGCAACACATCCGCCTGCTCCACGGTCGCCCGATCAATGGCACGCCCGGGGAAACGCCGGATCTCGCCGAAGCCGGCAAAGAACTCTTCGATCAGGGGAATATTTTCGTCGGCAACAATCAACATGGCAGGCTCCTCGTGCGGAGCCGCAGTGTAGGCGCAGATGACAGGCCGAGCCAGCGCGGCTTGAGGTCGAGCACTCATTTCCCCGCGGCCGGCCATTACAAATCCACAACACTGGATTTTTTCCTGACCAGAGTGTCAACGCGTAGACTGTCGCGTCCCGCGCAACACGCCTATGGACGCTACGCCCCGTGAATTCCGTAACCGACACTCCCATCACCCCAGCCACCAGCCGCCCTGCCCGGGTTGGCCGCGAACTGCGCGACCTGCTGCGACTGGCCCTGCCCATCATGATTGCCCAGGTGGCCACCACCGCCATGGGCTTTGTCGATGCCGTCATGGCCGGTCGGGTAAGTCCGCGGGATCTCGCGGCCGTAGCCCTGGGCAACTCAATCTGGATTCCAGTGTTCCTGCTGATGACCGGCACCCTGCTGGCCACCACACCCAAAGTGGCCCAGCGCTTTGGTGCCGGCAAGCTGCACGAGATCAGTCCGGTGGTGCGCCAGGCCCTGTGGCTGGCGGTAGTGACGGGCCTCTCGGCCACGCTGATATTGATCAGCGCCGAACCGATACTGCACCTGATGAAGGTTGATCCGGAACTGATCAAGCCCTGCATGGGTTATCTGCACGGCATCGCCAGCGGCCTGCCGGCTGTAGCGCTGTACTACGTGCTGCGCTGCTTGAGCGACGGGCTGGGCCGCACAGTGCCGAGCATGGTCATCGGGCTTTGTGGCCTGGCCCTCAACATCCCCATCAACTACATCTTCATTTATGGCCACTTCGGTGTACCGGCCATGGGCGGCGTCGGCTGTGGCTGGGCCACGGCGATCGTGATGTGGGCCATGATGCTAGGCATGGCCGGCTGGGTTCACTGGGCACCGGCCTATCGCAAGATCCAGCTGTTCAGCCGGTTCGACTGGCCACAATGGGCGGTGATCAAGCGCTTGGTGAGTGTCGGCCTGCCTATCGGCATCGCGGTGTTCGCCGAGTCGAGCATCTTCGCGGTCATCGCCCTGTTGATCGGCAGCCTGGGCGCCACGGTAGTGGCCGGACACCAGATTGCCCTCAACGTCAGCGCCCTGATGTTCATGATCCCCTACTCCCTGGCCATGGCCGTAACGGTGCGGGTCGGCCAGTCTCTGGGCCGTCAGCAACCGCGCGACGCACGCTTCAGCGCCGGAGTCGGCATGGGCGCGGCACTGGCCTACGCCTGCCTGTCGGCAAGCCTGATGTACCTGCTGCGTGAACCCATCGCCTCGATCTACACCAACGACCCGATGGTGATCCAGGTAGCCTCGATGCTCATCGTGTACTCGGCATTGTTCCAGTTTTCCGATGGCATTCAGGTCACCGCCGCCGGCGCACTGCGCGGCTATCAGGACACTCGGGTGACCATGATCCTGACCCTGTTCGCTTACTGGGGGATTGGTTTGCCGGTGGGCTACGCCCTGGGCCTGACCGATTGGTTCGGAGCGGCACGGGGCCCGAGCGGTCTGTGGGAGGGGTTGATTGCCGGCTTGACCTGCGCCGCGCTGATGCTGTTGATCCGCCTGACACGCAGTGCGCGCAAGCAGATCCGCATCGGCCGTTCGGCGGGTTAATCGAGCTTCTTGCGAATCCAGTAGAGGTAGGTGCCGGCCTCTTCCTGCTGCGCCACCAGTTCGTGGTCGAGGAACACGCAGAACTTGGGAATGTCGCGGCGGGTGGAAGGGTCGGTGGCGATCACTTTCAGCAGCCCGCCTGCGGGCAGATCGCGAATGTGCTGGTGCAGCATCATCACCGGCTCGGGGCAATTGAGGCCGGTGGCGTCGAGGGTGCCGTCAACCGGCGTATCGATGATTTGACTCATGGTTCACTCCTGAAACAGGCGGCCATTGTCGCGCAATGGTGCCATAGGGTCATCTGTTGCCGTCGTTCCACGGCCCCGGACCTGCCGTAGGAGCTGGCTTGCCAGCGAAGGCATCCTCACGCCTTGCACAGCTGTGGGGCCTTTTTCGCCGGCAAGCCGGCTCCTACCTGGAAGCGGGCGGTGTTGCGGGTACTACGCCGATTTGGGCTTTTTCACATCCAGGCGACGCAGGTGGCAGGTCACTTCCTCGCGGTCGTGATACAGCTGCTTGCAGCCGATCGCCACCCGAATTCCCCGCGCCTTGAAGCCCTCTTCAATCCGCTCCAGCAAACGCTTCACTTCGGCGTAACGCTGCTTCATCGGCAGCTTCAGGTTGACCACGGCCTCGCGGCAATGGCCCTCGCCGATCCAGGTTTCCAGAAGTGCGGCGTTGCGCGCCGGCTTCTCGACGATGTCGCAGACCATCCAGTCCACCGGCTGTCGCGGCTTGAAGGTAAAGCCGTCCGCCATCAGGTGTTGCACCAGGCCAGTGTCCATCAGGCTTTCAGCCATAGGGCCGTTATCGACGGCGGTCACCAGCATGCCGCGATTGACCAACTGCCAGGTCCAGCCTCCTGGCGCCGCACCCAGGTCGACCCCGGTCATGTCGCTATGCAAGCGCTCATCCCACTGATCCCGGGGGATGAAGTGGTGCCAGGCCTCTTCCAGTTTCAGGGTCGAACGGCTTGGCGCTTCCCGGGGGAACTTCAAGCGTGGAATGCCCATCGGCCACATGGCCGAGTTGCCGGCATCCGCCAGGCCGACAAAGACTTCACGCCCACTCTTGAAGGTCAACAGCAAGCGCGGCTTGGCGGCATCCTCCACCAGCTTGCCGGCAGCGCTCAGGGCCTTGCGCAGCGGACCTTCGAACTTTTTGCAGAAGTTCGACAGTTCCTTGCCGTCATTGGTATCCACCACCTCCAGCCACAGGCTGCCGCACTGGGGAAAGCCGGCCAGGTAGGCCAGGATCACGCTAATGCGGTCGGTTTCCGGCAACTCGATGAAGCCGCCGCGGGCCCACTGCCGGGGGAAGATCAGTTCGGCAAAGCGCAGCCCCTGCATCAGGCGCTGGGCGCCGTCGTCCTCGGTGCAGATGAACTCGGCGCAGGCAGTGCTGGGCTTGGCCTTGGCGTAGCCGGCGACATTCAGCCGAGCCGCGTGGTCGGCGATCTCGGAGCAGACTTCGCCCTCGAAACCGGGCCGGCAATGGATAAACAGGGTGTTCATTGAATCTCCTGGGCAAATGGCGACGAATCGATGCGCAAACCTGCCCTGTAGCAAAGCCTGTCACGAAAACCGGCGCATCATAACCGAGTTCGGAACCTTGGACTGAACCCAGGAGTCCAGTGATTAGCTATAAGCCCCAAACAGAGCTAGGTTAACCCTCTGTCCGTATCACAGGCCCGTAGCCGTGCGGGCCACAAGGAGTCATTCAATGCCATCCCTCGATAGCCTGAAAACCCTTAAAACCCTAAAAGTCGACGACAAGACTTATCACTATTTCAGCCTGCCGGACGCCGCCAAGAGCCTGGGCGATATCGACGCCCTGCCCATGTCGCTGAAAGTCCTGCTGGAAAACCTGCTGCGCTGGGAAGACGACAAGACCGTCACCGGCGCCGACCTCAAGGCCCTCGCCGCCTGGCTCAAGGAGCGTCGCTCCGACCGGGAGATCCAATACCGACCCGCTCGCGTCCTGATGCAGGACTTTACCGGTGTGCCCGCCGTGGTCGACCTGGCCGCCATGCGTGCTGCCATGGCCAAGGCCGGTGGCGATCCACAACGGATCAACCCGCTGTCCCCGGTGGATCTGGTGATCGACCACTCGGTGATGGTGGACAAGTTCGCCAGCAGTAGCGCCTTCGAGCAAAACGTCGACATCGAAATGCAGCGCAACGGCGAACGCTATGCCTTCCTGCGCTGGGGCCAGAGCGCCTTCGACAACTTCAGCGTGGTGCCGCCGGGCACAGGCATCTGTCACCAGGTCAATCTGGAATACCTGGGGCGCACGGTCTGGACCAAGGACGAGGATGGCCGCACCTACGCCTTCCCCGACACCCTGGTGGGCACCGACTCCCACACCACCATGATCAACGGCCTCGGCGTGCTGGGCTGGGGCGTGGGCGGGATCGAGGCAGAAGCGGCAATGCTGGGCCAGCCGGTGTCGATGCTGATTCCGGAAGTCATCGGCTTCAAACTCACCGGCAAGCTCAAGGAAGGCATCACCGCCACCGATCTGGTGCTGACGGTGACCCAGATGCTGCGCAAGAAGGGCGTAGTGGGCAAGTTCGTCGAATTCTATGGCGATGGCCTGGCCGACCTGCCCCTGGCAGACCGCGCCACCATTGCCAACATGGCCCCGGAATATGGCGCCACCTGCGGCTTCTTCCCGGTGGACGACATCACCCTGGATTACCTGCGCCTGTCCGGGCGCCCTGCCGAGTTGGTGAAACTGGTGGAGGCCTATAGCAAGGCCCAGGGCCTGTGGCGCCTGCCGGGCAAGGAGCCGGTATTCACCGACAGCCTGGCCTTGGACATGGGCACCGTGGAGGCCAGTCTCGCCGGCCCCAAACGGCCACAAGACCGGGTTGCTCTGCCCAATGTGGCCCAAGCCTTCACTGACTTCCTCGACCTACAGTTCAAGCCCACCAGCAAGGAAGAAGGTCGCCTGGAAAGCGAGGGCGGCGGCGGTGTCGCCGTGGGCAATGCCGACCTGGTGGGCGAAGCCGACTACCAGGACGCAGGCCAGACCTATCGCCTGAAAAACGGCGCGGTGGTGATCGCCGCCATCACCTCCTGCACCAACACCTCCAACCCTAGCGTGATGATGGCGGCAGGCCTGGTGGCCAAGAAAGCCGTGGAAAAGGGCCTGCAGCGCAAGCCCTGGGTCAAGAGTTCGCTGGCTCCAGGCTCCAAGGTGGTGACTGACTACTATAAAGCCGCCGGACTTACGCCTTACCTGGACCAACTGGGCTTCGATCTGGTGGGCTATGGCTGCACCACCTGCATCGGCAACTCAGGTCCGCTACAGGAACCGATCGAGAAAGCCATCCAGCAAGCCGACCTCACCGTGGCTTCGGTGCTGTCGGGCAACCGCAACTTCGAAGGCCGGGTGCATCCCCTGGTCAAAACCAACTGGCTGGCTTCCCCGCCCCTGGTGGTGGCCTATGCCCTGGCCGGCACGGTACGTATCGACATCAGCAGCGAACCGCTGGGTCAAGGTAAGGATGGCCAGCCGGTGTACCTGCGGGACATCTGGCCCAGCAGCCAGGAAATCGCCGAGGCTGTGGCCCAGGTCAACACACGGATGTTCCACAAGGAATACGCCGAGGTGTTTGCCGGTGACGCCCAATGGCAAGCCATTGAAGTGCCACAGGCGGCCACTTATGTCTGGCAGGACGACTCCACCTATATCCAGCACCCTCCCTTCTTCGACGACATTGCCGGCCCCCTGCCGGAAATCAAGGACGTCAGCGGTGCACGGGTGCTGGCGCTGCTGGGGGACTCGGTGACCACCGACCACATCTCTCCCGCCGGCAATATCAAGGCCGACAGCCCGGCCGGACGCTACCTGCGGGACAAGGGCGTGGAACCCCGGGACTTCAACTCCTACGGCTCGCGTCGGGGCAATCACCAAGTGATGATGCGCGGCACCTTCGCCAACATCCGCATCCGCAACGAAATGCTCGGCGGCGAAGAAGGCGGTAATACGCTCTACATCCCCAGTGGCGAGAAAATGCCGATCTACGACGCGGCCATGAAATATCAGGCCTCGGGCACGCCGCTGGTGGTCATCGCCGGTCAGGAATACGGCACCGGTTCCAGCCGTGACTGGGCCGCCAAGGGCACCAACCTGCTGGGGGTCAAGGCGGTGATCGCCGAAAGCTTCGAGCGCATCCACCGCTCCAATCTGGTGGGCATGGGGGTCCTGCCCTTGCAGTTCAAGCTCGACCAGAACCGCAAGAGCCTGAAACTCACCGGCAAGGAGACCCTGGACATCCTCGGCCTGAGCGACGTGGAACTGACCCCGCGGATGAACCTGCCCCTGGTGATCACCCGTGAGGATGGCAGCCAGGAGAAAATCGAGGTGCTGTGCCGCATCGATACGCTGAACGAAGTCGAGTACTTCAAGTCCGGAGGAATCCTGCACTACGTGTTGCGCCAACTGATTGCATCCTGATCCACCACGAAATAAAACACCGCCTCAGGGCGGTGTTTTTCGTCGGCCTGTCGAACAAAACTCAGCTGGTTATACTTGCCGCCCGCCAAAGCTGACTCACCGGTCGCAATGGCGACTACAGATCCGCCGCTGAACAACGTTTCTGCAATACCTCTTTCTTTTGCAACAAGGATTCCACATGACCGCTTTGCCATGGATGTATCTGGCACTCCTTTCTATCGGCTACGCACTGGCTCTGAGCTACGGGCAACTGGGGCTGCTGGCCGCCCTCTCGATCTTCCTGCTGCTCTGCGCCGGATTTGCCGTACGCCAGCAACACAGCCGCATCGGCCAATACCTGGGCCACGGCCTGTTCGTGGTGCTCGCCCTGGCTCTGGCCATGCACTGGCTGCCAGGCTTCTACAACGGCCGGGCCATCGACCCGCAGCGCTTTACCGACGACGCAGTGCCCTTCTCCATGTACCTGAATCAGGACAAACCGCTGATCGGCTTCTGGCTGCTCTTGGTCTGCCCCTGGATCGTCGGTCGGCGCTCGCTGCGTCTGTCGCTCTACGCAACGGTTCTGGCCCTGACGTTGTGCGCAATCGCCGCATTGGGCGGAGCATTGCTGCTGGGAATCATCAGTTGGGCGCCGAAATGGCCGGATCAGGCCTGGTTGTGGGTGCTGAACAATCTGCTGCTGGTCACCCTGGTGGAGGAAGCGCTGTTCCGGGGTTACATCCAGGGCGGCCTGAGCCGGAAATTCAAGGCCCTTCCCTATGGTGAGAACCTGGCACTGCTGTGTGCGGCCCTGTTATTTGGCCTGGTACACCTGGGTGCTGGCTGGCAATGGACCCTACTGGCGACCATCGCCGGGGTCGGCTACGGTCTGGCCTATCGCTTTGGAGGCCTGGGTGCGGCAATTGCTACGCACTTCGGTCTCAATCTGCTGCATTTCGGCCTGTTCAGCTATCCGATGCTCGCCGGATAGCCCAGCGAAAAGTTGCCAAAACCAGTACTTCAGGACAATTGACTATCAAGGAAGAAGGTCAATGATTAACGCCTCGCCAAAGCCATCGGAACCGCGGTGGCGCATTTTGCAAGCGACAGCTTCTGCCTAATGAGACCCAGCGCCGATTATTGAAAAATAATTTCAATAATCGGCTGAAGCGGCCGACAACCCATCAAAGCCTTGCGGATTGAAAAACCATGCGTAATAACCAGCCTGTCACTCAGCGCGAACGTACCTTCCCGGCTCAACAACGGTTGATTTCCACCACCGACGCCAAAGGCGTGATCACCTACTGCAACGATGCCTTTGTCGAGATCAGTGGGTTCTCCCGTGAAGAACTGGTTCGCGCGCCGCACAACCTGGTCCGTCACCCTGATGTCCCAGCGGCAGTGTTCGCGCACATGTGGGGCACCTTGAAACAAGGCTTGCCATGGATGGGCATCGTCAAGAACCGCTGCAAGACCGGCGACCACTACTGGGTCAACGCCTACGTGACTCCGGTGTTCGAAGGTAACCAGGTGGTGGGTTACGAATCGGTACGGGTCAAGCCCACCGCCGAACAAGTGCGCCGCGCCGAAGCGCTTTACCAGCGTATCAACTCCGGCAAGTCGGCCATTCCCAAGCGTGACAAGTGGCTACCGGTGCTGCAGGACTGGCTGCCCTTCATTCTGGTCAGCCAACTGAGCTTCATGATCGGCGCCTGGCTCAACTCCCATTGGGGCTTCGCCCTGGCTGCCGCGCTCTCGGTGCCGCTGGGCCTGCTGGGCCTGAGCTGGCAGCAACGCGGCCTCAAGCGCCTGTTGCGCCTGGCCGAGCAGACCACCTCCGACCCGCTGATCGCCCAGATGTACACCGACAGCCGCGGCGCCCAGGCACGTCTGGAAATGTCGATCCTGAGCCAGGAAGCACGCCTGAAGACCTGCCTGACCCGCCTGCAGGACACGGCCGAGCACCTCAACGAGCAGGCTCGCCAGTCCGACACCCTGGCCCACAACAGCTCCAGCGGCCTGGAGCGTCAGCGGGTCGAAACCGAGCAGGTGGCCACCGCGGTCAACCAGATGGCCGCCACTACCCAGGAAGTGGCCAGCCACGTACAACGCACCGCCGACGCCACCCAGGAAGCCAATCGCCTTACCGGCCGTGGCCGGGACATCGCCGGGGAAACCCGCGAAGCCATCCAGCGCCTGTCAGTGGTGGTGGGCGAAACCGGCCTGACCGTGACCCAGCTGGCCAAGGACAGCGACGAGATCGGCGGCGTGGTGGATGTGATCAAGGGCATCGCCGACCAGACCAACCTGCTGGCCTTGAACGCGGCCATCGAAGCGGCACGCGCCGGGGAAATGGGCCGCGGCTTTGCCGTGGTCGCCGATGAAGTGCGCCAGCTGGCGCAACGCACCAGCGAGTCCACCGGGCAGATCCACACCCTGATCGCCAAGCTGCAACAAACCGCCGCCACCGCCGTGCAAACCATGGACGCCGGTCACCGTCAGGCCGAAGAAGGCGTGGCGCGGGTGCTGGAAGCCGACCAGGCGCTGGTGGGCATCAGTGAAGCGGTGGCCAACATCACCGACATGACCACCCAGATCGCTGCCGCCACCGAAGAGCAAAGCTCGGTGGCCGAAGAGATCAGCCGCAACATCAGCACCATCGCGCAACTGGCGGACCAGACTTCGGAGCAGGCCCAGCACTCGGCCGAACTCAGCGAAGCCCTGACCCGCACCGCCCACACCCAGTACTCGCTGGTGGAGCGTTTCAACCGCTAAGCCCCCGGGCCGGCGACAAAAAAACCGCAAGCACCGGCTTGCGGTTTTTTTATGCCTGCGAACTCGCCCAACAGCCGCAGGAGCGAGCTTGCTCGCGACAGATCTACGCCGCGATCCCCATTCGAGGGCCGGGTGAGCGCTTCGCGAGCAAGCTTGATACAGGATCAGGCCAGTGTTTGCAGGAACGCAGCGACCTTGGCCGCCGCTGACTCCAGGTGCTGCTCATGGGTGCAACCGGAGGCCTTCAGGGGCTTGAGATCGTGATCAGCGGCCGTCAGCCAATACAGCTCTATACTCGGCGCCAGCGAGTAGGCTTCGACCGCCTGGCGATTGCCCAGGGCGTCACGCTCGCCCTGCACGATCAGGGTCGGCGTCGCCAGTTCGGCCAGGTGCGCCACTCGCGGTTTTTCCGGCTTGCCAACGGCATAGAAGGGATAGCCCAGGCACACCAGGGCATCGGCAGCCAATTCATCGGCCAGCAAACTGGCCATGCGTCCGCCCATGGACTTGCCGCCCACCGCCAGAACCCCAGTGACATAAGGTCGCACCAAGGCATGCACCTCGCGCCAGCACTCCAGGAGTTTGGGTGCCGGGTTGGGCGGGCGCTTGCCGCCATCCAGGCGCCGCTGGGCCATGTAGGGAAACTCGAAGCGCAAGACGTTCACCCCATGCCCGGCAAGGCGTACAGCGATGTCGTTCATGAAGCTGCTGTCCATCGGCGCACCGGCACCATGGGCCAGGATCAGGGTCGGAGCCTGCAACGGGCTGGCAACAGCGGCGACCTCCCATAACCAGCCCCGTTTCCGCACGCACTGCGCCCATTGATCCCCGTCAATACTGGCCTTGTGCTCATTGCTCATGCTTGCCTCGCTTTTAGTCTGCCTATAACTCCAGACGAAGTGAGCGCGCCTTGCCGTGCGCAGTCGCTTTCACTTCAGCTGAACCGTGGATGGGGAACCATGAACACTTCTATCAGTACCGCCTACAACTACAAGGTGGTCCGCCAATTCGCCATTATGACGGTGGTGTGGGGCATCGTCGGCATGGGGCTCGGGGTTTTTCTCGCTGCCCAGTTGGTCTGGCCTGAACTCAACTTCGACCTACCGTGGACCAGCTTCGGCCGTCTACGTCCGCTGCACACCAACGCGGTGATCTTCGCCTTTGGCGGCTGCGCACTGTTTGCCAGCTCGTTCTACTCGGTGCAACGCACCTGTCAGACTCAGTTGTTCGCGCCGAAAATCGCCGCGTTCTGCTTCTGGGGCTGGCAGCTGGTCATCCTCTTGGCAGCTATCAGCCTGCCACTGGGCTACACCAGCTCCAAGGAATACGCCGAACTGGAATGGCCGATCGATATCCTGATCACCATTGTCTGGGTGGCCTACGCCATTGTGTTCTTCGGCACCGTGATGCAGCGCAAGACCAAACACATCTATGTGGGTAACTGGTTCTTCGGCTCCTTCATCATCACCGTGGCCATCCTGCACATCGTCAACAACCTGGAACTGCCGGTCAGCTTCACCAAATCCTACTCGGTGTATGCCGGTGCGACCGATGCGATGGTGCAGTGGTGGTACGGCCACAACGCTGTGGGCTTCTTCCTGACCGCGGGCTTCCTGGGGATGATGTACTACTTCGTACCCAAGCAGGCCGAGCGTCCGGTGTATTCCTATCGCTTGTCCATCGTGCACTTCTGGGCACTGATCACCCTGTACATCTGGGCCGGTCCGCACCACCTGCACTACACCGCACTGCCGGACTGGGCTCAGTCCCTGGGGATGGTGATGTCCCTGGTACTGCTGGCGCCAAGCTGGGGCGGCATGATCAACGGGATGATGACCCTCTCGGGTGCCTGGCATAAGTTGCGTAGCGACCCGATCCTGCGCTTCTTGGTGGTGTCCCTGGCGTTCTACGGCATGTCGACCTTCGAAGGTCCGATGATGGCGATCAAGACCGTCAACGCCCTGTCCCACTACACCGACTGGACCATCGGCCACGTTCACGCCGGCGCTCTGGGCTGGGTAGCGATGATCTCCATCGGCGCGCTGTACCACCTGATCCCGAAAGTCTTCGGTCGCGAGCAGATGTACAGCGTCGGCCTGATCAACACCCACTTCTGGCTGGCCACCATCGGTACCGTGCTCTACATCGCCTCGATGTGGGTCAACGGTATCGCCCAGGGCCTGATGTGGCGTGCAGTCAACGAAGACGGCACCCTCACCTACTCCTTCGTCGAAACCCTGGTGGCCAGCCACCCAGGCTTCATCGTGCGACTGGTCGGTGGTGCGATCTTCCTCAGCGGCATGTTCCTGATGGCTTACAACACCTGGCGCACCGTGCGTGCCGCCGTGCCAGCCGAAGTCAACGCCGCTGCGCAGATGGCCTGAGGAGTCCGCCATGAAACACGAAACGATTGAAAAAAACGTCGGCCTGCTGATGCTGCTGATGGTCTTCGCGGTGAGCATCGGCGGTCTGACCCAGATCGTCCCGCTGTTCTTCCAGGACGTCACCAACAAGCCGGTGGAAGGCATGAAGCCCTACACCGCCCTGCAACTGGAAGGCCGTGACATCTACATCCGCGAAGGCTGCGTACAGTGCCACTCGCAGATGATCCGTCCGTTCCGCGCTGAAACCGAACGTTACGGTCACTACTCGGTGGCTGGTGAAAGCGTCTGGGACCACCCGTTCCTGTGGGGCTCCAAGCGTACCGGTCCGGACCTGGCCCGTGTCGGCGGCCGCTACTCCGATGACTGGCACCGTGCGCACTTGTACAACCCGCGCAACGTCGTGCCCGAGTCGAAGATGCCGGCCTACCCGTGGCTGGTGACAGCAGCGGTGGACAGCAGCCATACCGAAACCAAGCTCAAGGTCATGCGCACCCTCGGCGTGCCCTATACCGACGACGACATCGCCGGGGCCACCGCCTCGCTCAAGGGCAAGACCGAGATGGACGCCCTGGTGTCCTACCTGCAAGTGCTTGGCACTGCGATCAAGAGCAAGAGGTGAGCCATGGGTTTTGAACTCGATAGCGGCATGATCCGCGGGCTCGGGACCCTGGTGGTGATGATCGCCTTCGTCGGTCTATCGATCTGGGTGTTCAACTCAAAACGCAATCCCGAGTTTGCCCAGGCACGCCTGCTGCCCTTCGCCGACGACCCGATGCCGGGTGCGGCACCGGCCGGTAATACAACTGATGACGCTCAACCTCAAGAGCCTGTAACAAGGAGCATTCGGCCATGACCACCTTCTGGAGTACGTGGATCTGCGTACTGACCATCGGCAGCCTGATCGGCCTGACCTGGCTGCTGGTCGGCACCCGCAAGGGTGAAACCAAGGGCAGCGTGGACCAGACCATGGGCCACGCTTTCGATGGCATCGAGGAGTACGACAACCCCCTGCCGCAATGGTGGTTCCTGCTGTTCGCCGGGACCCTGGTGTTTTCCGTGGGCTACCTGATCCTCTACCCGGGCCTGGGCAACTGGAAAGGCATTCTGCCGGGCTATGAAGACGGCTGGACCCAGACCAAGGAATGGGAAAAGGAAATGGCCAAGGCGGATGTGAAATTTGGGCCGATCTTCGCCAAATTCGCAGCCATGCCCGTGGAAGAAGTGGCCAAGGACCCACAAGCACTGAAGATGGGCGGACGCCTGTTCGCGTCCAACTGCTCGGTGTGCCACGGCTCTGACGCCAAGGGTGCCTTCGGCTTCCCCAACCTGGCGGACGACAACTGGCGGTGGGGCGGCAGCGCCGACACCATCAAGGCCACCATCATGGGCGGCCGCATGGCGGCCATGCCGGCCTGGGGTGAAGTGCTCAAGGAAGCAGGCGTGAAGAACGTAGCGGCTTATGTCCGTCACGAACTGGCCGGCCTGCCCCTGCCAGCGGACAGCGACGCCGACCTGGTGGCCGGGCAGCAAGCGTTCAGCACCACCTGCGTGGCCTGTCACGGCGCCGACGGCAAGGGCACTCAGATCATGGGCGCGCCCGACCTGACCCAGCCTGCCGGTTTCATCTACGGCACCAGCCTGGCGCAACTGCAGCAGACCATCCGCCACGGTCGCCAGGGCCATATGCCGGCGCAGAGCGAACTGCTCGGCAACGACAAGGTGCAACTGCTGGCCGCCTACGTGTACAGCCTCTCCCACCACAACAGCAACAAGCCACAAGCTGAAAGCGACCAGTAAAAGATCAACGGCAAGCTGCGAGATTTCACTTGCAGCTTGCCGCTTGAAGCTTTCCCTCCTGCCTCTTTGCGACCAAGTGTCGCACCCCTCTCCCCCACCGCCTTTGCACTGATCCGAATCAGGTCTAAGCTTGCCCCGAAGTGGACTGGCAATGACCGGTCACAGGCCATCGGTATCCTTGACGTTCGAAGCTTTCGCTCGATGACAGGCCGCAAAGGCTGGTTTATACCGGCTGTCGACTGGCTTACCACCTGTCAGCTGATCCGCGGACTTCCACACACCCGGTTACAACTGACCTGACACCCCAAGTTTTTTGTCCACTGCGACATTTTGTCCGAGGGCAATTTTTGTCCCTACTCGGCATAGGGAAAGGCCGCAGAATCAGGCATGGAACGCATTGACCCAGGTCATGGCGCGTTGCAATGACCCCCTGCTTTCTCCATACTTGCGGCCGATTTTTATCCCTAATAAAACACCCAAACCGTGGAACCTTAGAATGAGCACAGCAATCAGTCCGACTGCTTATAACTATAAGGTAGTCCGCCAGTTCGCCATCATGACGGTGGTCTGGGGGATCCTTGGCATGGGGCTCGGTGTCTTCATCGCCTCGCAACTGGTCTGGCCGGAGTTGAACTTCGATCTGCCATGGACGACCTTTGGACGCCTGCGCCCGCTGCACACCAACCTGGTGATCTTCGCCTTCGGTGGATGTGCATTGTTTGCCACCTCTTACTATGTCGTGCAGCGAACCTGCCAGACGCGACTGATTTCCGACAGCCTTGCGGCCTTCACCTTCTGGGGTTGGCAAGCGGTGATCGTCGGCGCGATCGTGACCCTGCCACTGGGTTACACCACCACCAAGGAATACGCCGAACTGGAATGGCCCCTGGCTATCCTGCTGGCGATCGTCTGGGTCACCTATGGCCTGGTGTTCTTTGGCACCATCACCAAGCGCAAGACCAAGCACATCTACGTCGGTAACTGGTTCTACGGTGCCTTCATCGTGGTGACCGCGATGCTGCACATCGTCAACCACGCCTCCCTGCCGGTCAGCTTCTTCAAGTCCTATTCGGCCTATGCCGGTGCGACTGACGCCATGATCCAGTGGTGGTACGGCCACAACGCCGTGGGCTTCTTCCTGACCACCGGCTTCCTGGGGATGATGTACTACTTCGTACCCAAGCAGGCCGAGCGTCCGATCTACTCCTATCGCCTGTCCATCGTGCACTTCTGGGCGCTGATCACCCTGTACATCTGGGCCGGTCCGCACCACCTGCACTACACCGCACTGCCGGACTGGGCCCAGTCCCTGGGCATGGCCATGTCGATCATCCTGCTGGCACCCAGCTGGGGCGGCATGATCAACGGCATGATGACCCTGTCGGGTGCCTGGCATAAGCTGCGCACCGACCCGATCCTGCGCTTCTTGGTGGTGTCCCTGGCGTTCTACGGCATGTCGACCTTCGAAGGTCCGATGATGGCGATCAAGACCGTCAACTCGCTCTCGCACTACACCGACTGGACCATCGGCCACGTACACGCCGGCGCTCTGGGCTGGGTAGCAATGATCTCCATCGGCGCCCTGTACCACCTGATCCCGAAAGTCTTCGGTCGTCAGCAGATGCACAGCACCGGCCTGATCAACACCCACTTCTGGCTGGCCACCATCGGTACCGTGCTCTACATCGCCTCGATGTGGGTCAACGGCATTACCCAGGGCCTGATGTGGCGTGCAATCAACGATGACGGCACCCTCACCTACTCCTTCGTCGAAGCGCTGCAAGCCAGTCACCCGGGCTTTATCGTCCGCGCTCTGGGCGGTGCGTTCTTCGCCGCCGGCATGCTGATCATGGCGTACAACGTGTTCCGCACCGTTCGCGCCTCGAACCCGGCTGAAGCTGAAGCCGCCGCTCAGATCGCTGTAGTTGGAGCTCACTGATGAAGCACGAAGTAGTCGAGAAGAACATTGGCCTACTGGCCTTCTTCATGGTCATCGCCGTCAGCATCGGCGGCCTGACCCAGATCGTCCCGCTGTTCTTCCAGGACGTTACCAACAAGCCGGTGGAGGGCATGAAGCCGCGCACCGCGTTGGAACTGGAAGGCCGCGACGTGTACATCGCCAACGGCTGTGTCGGCTGCCACTCGCAGATGATCCGTCCGTTCCGCGCTGAAACCGAACGCTATGGCCACTACTCGGTGGCCGGTGAAAGCGTCTGGGACCACCCGTTCCTGTGGGGTTCCAAGCGTACCGGCCCGGACCTGGCCCGTGTCGGCGGCCGCTACTCCGATGACTGGCAGCGTGCGCACTTGTACAACCCGCGCAACGTGGTCCCCGAGTCGAAGATGCCGGCTTATCCGTTCCTCGTAGAAAACAAGCTCGACGGCAAAGACACCGCGAAGAAAATGGAAGTCTTGCGCACACTCGGCGTCCCTTACACCGACGAAGACATCGCCGGCGCCCAGGATGCTGTGAAGGGCAAAACCGAAATGGACGCGCTGGTGGCCTATCTGCAAGGCCTGGGCACCATCATCAAAAGCAAACGGTGATCTAGATGGATATCGGGATGATTCGTGGCCTGGGCACCCTTGTTGTGATGGTGGCCTTCATCGGCTTGGCGCTCTGGGTGTTCAGCCCCAAGCGCAAGTCCGAGTTTGAAGACGCGACCTTGCTGCCGTTCGCGGATGATCCCGACGCCATCAAGCACGTCGAGCAAGCTTCTAGGAGTAACAAAGAATGACTACGTTCTGGAGTCTGTACGTCACAGTCCTCAGTCTGGGTACCATCTTCGCCCTGACCTGGCTGCTGCTGTCGACCCGCAAGGGCCAGCGCACCGAGCAGACCGACGAGACGGTCGGCCACTCCTTCGACGGGATCGAGGAGTACGACAACCCGCTGCCACAGTGGTGGTTCATGCTGTTTGTCGGCACCATCGTCTTCGCCCTGGGTTACCTGGTGCTGTACCCGGGCCTGGGCAACTGGAAAGGCGTCCTGCCGGGCTACAACTACCTCGATAACGAGAAGCAGACCCCGTTTGCCAACGGCCAGCCGGGCTGGACCGGTGTGCATGAGTGGGAAAAGGAAATGGCCAAGTCGGATGCCAAGTTCGGTCCGATCTTCGCCAAGTACGCCGCCATGCCGATCGAAGAAGTGGCCAAGGACCCGCAAGCCCTGAAAATGGGCGGTCGCCTGTTCGCGTCCAACTGCTCGGTCTGCCACGGTTCCGACGCCAAGGGCGCCTATGGCTTCCCTAACCTGACTGACGCCGACTGGCGTTGGGGCGGCGAGCCGGAAACCATCAAGGCCTCCATCATGGGCGGTCGCCACGCGGTGATGCCAGCCTGGGTGGACGTGATCAAGGAACAGGGCGTCAGTGACGTTGCCGCTTATGTCCTGACCAACCTCGACGGCCGCAAGTTGCCGGAAGGCATCAAGGCCGACCCGGTCAATGGTCAGAAGCTGTTCGCCGCCAACTGCGCGGTCTGCCACGGTCCGGAAGGCAAAGGCACACCAGCCATGGGCGCCCCGAACCTGACTCACCCGGCAGCCTTCATCTACGGCTCGAGCTTCGCCCAACTGCAGCAGACCATTCGTCATGGCCGTCAGGGCGTGATGCCTGCTCAGGAACAACTGCAAGGCAATGACAAGGTTCACCTGCTGGCGGCCTATGTCTACAGCCTGTCCCACGGTAACAAGCAGGCCGACGCCGAGTAAGACCGACGCCTGAAAGCAATACCCGACGGCCCCGCCAATGAAAATTGACGGGGCCGTTTTGTTTGCGCCTTGCATCGGCTGGTGCTCGACGGTGGATCACCCTTCCCGGCAACCCGGTAGTAGCATTTCTAGAGCAAGGAGGACTTTGAGGCCTGCGGAGTCCGCCTGATCATTCCCTGGAAGAATTGAACGGCGCCGCCTGCAAATGGGTCCATAATTCATAAGTCAATTGATTCAAGTCATTACACCATCAGTTGATTTCCCCCAACGCGACCAAAGGTCGCACCCTTGCGCTAGAGCTACAGGCGTATCATTGCGCCACTGCAACACCCCTTTTGACCCCGGCCGGCATGTACTGGCCGAGGCATTTTTCCACTGCCGTGGGATGCAATGATGAGCAACCAGATTCCCGTACAAGACGTTACCCCGCCTGCCAAAAACGCGACCAACAGCGTCGACCTCTACGCCTCCAGGGAAAAAATCTACACCCGCGCCTTCACTGGCCTGTTCCGCAATCTGCGCATGCTGGGCGGCGCCGGATTATTCCTGCTGTACTTCGGCACTGTGTGGCTCAACTGGGGTGGTCACCAGGCTGTCTGGTGGAACCTGCCGGAACGTAAATTCTTTATCTTTGGCGCCACGTTCTGGCCCCAGGACTTCATCCTGCTCTCGGGCCTGTTGATCATTGCCGCTTTCGGCCTGTTCTTCATCACCGTCTATGCCGGACGCGTCTGGTGCGGCTACACCTGCCCGCAGAGCGTCTGGACCTGGATTTTCATGTGGTGCGAGAAAGTCACCGAAGGCGACCGCAATCAGCGCATCAAGCTGGACAAGGCGCCCATGAGCGCCAACAAGTTCCTGCGCAAACTCAGCAAGCACAGCCTCTGGCTGTTGATTGGCTTCGTCACCGGCATGACCTTCGTCGGCTACTTCTCGCCGATCCGCGAACTGGTCATCGAGTTCTTCACCGGCCAGGCCGATGGCTGGTCGTACTTCTGGGTCGGCTTCTTCACCCTGGCCACCTACGGCAACGCCGGTTGGCTGCGCGAGCAAGTGTGCATCTACATGTGCCCCTATGCGCGCTTCCAGAGCGTGATGTTCGACAAGGACACCCTGATCGTGTCCTACGATCCGCGCCGTGGTGAAAGCCGTGGCCCACGCAAGAAAGGCGCCGACTACAAGGCCCAGGGTCTGGGCGACTGCATCGATTGCACCATGTGCGTCCAGGTCTGCCCCACCGGCATCGACATCCGTGATGGCCTGCAGATCGAATGCATCGGCTGCGCCGCCTGTATCGACGCCTGCGACAGCATCATGGACAAGATGGAGTACCCACGCGGACTCATCAGCTACACCACCGAACACAACCTCTCCGGACAGAAAACCCATAAACTGCGTCCGCGCCTGATCGGTTACGCCCTGGTGTTGCTGGCCATGATCAGCCTGCTGGTCACCGCGTTCTTCATGCGCTCGCTGGTGGGCTTCGATGTCAGCAAGGACCGGGTGCTGTACCGCGAAAACTCAGAAGGCCGGATCGAAAACGTCTACAGCCTGAAGATCATGAACAAGGACCAGCGCGACCACACCTACGTGCTCGATGCCGCTGGCCTGCCGGACCTGAAGCTGCAAGGCAAGCGTGAGATCCACGTGGAGGCCGGCGATATCGTCAGCATGCCAGTGGAATTGTCCATCGCTCCAGAGCAACTGCCATCGACCACCAACGAGGTGAAATTCATCCTCAAGGATGCCGACGATGACAGCGTCCACGTTGAAGCCAAGAGCCGGTTCATCGGCCCACAAATTCGTTAAGAGCCAAGAGAAGTGATCATGCCCGCAGCTACCACCACCAGCCCCTGGTACAAACACCTCTGGCCCTGGATCATCATTGGCATCCTCGCCTGCTCGGTGACCCTGACCCTGTCCATGGTGACCATCGCCGTGAACAACCCGGACAACCTGGTCAACGACAACTACTACGAGGCCGGCAAGGGCATCAACCGCTCCCTGGACCGTGAACTGCTGGCCCAGACCCTGAAGATGCGCGCCAACGTGCACCTCGACGAACTGACCGGCGAAGTGGAACTGCGCCTGAGCGGTAACAGCCAGCCCAAGACCCTGGAGCTGAACCTGATCTCGCCGACCCAGCCCGAGAAAGACCGCAAGATCGCCCTCACCCGCAGCGAAACCGAACAAGGTCGCTACATTGGCCAGCTGAGCGATCAGGTCGAAGGCCGGCGCTTCGTCGAGCTGCTGGGAGTCGAAGGCGACAAGACCTGGCGCATGTTCGAAGAGGAACAAGTCAGCCACGACAAGGACCTGCTGCTGGGCGATGAGCCGCTGCAAGGGGCGGAAGACCTGAACTGAACAACACCTGTCGTCCATCGCCGGCCCGCCGCCCTCCCCGTCACCCGGGTTGCAGGCGACTGGCCGGCGATGAGTTTTTTCCCGACCACAAAGACCGCCGATGACCACGCCACTGCCCTGCTACCACTGCGCCCTGCCGGTTCCCACTGGCAGCCGGTTCACCGCCGTCGTGCTCGGCGAGCCTCGGGAGTTCTGCTGCCCGGGCTGCCAGGCGGTGGCCGAAGCCATTGTTGCTGGCGGCCTGGAGCATTACTACAGCCACCGCAGTGAAGCCTCGGCCAACCCCGAAGCCTTGCCTGTGCAGTTGCTGGACGAATTGGCACTGTACGATCGTGCCGACGTGCAACAGCCCTTTGTCCGCCACGAAGGCGAGCTGGCGGAAACCACACTGCTCATGGAAGGCATCAGTTGCGCCGCCTGTGGCTGGCTGATCGAAAAACACCTGCGCAGCCTGCCAGCAGTGGTCGAGGCCCGCCTCAACCTTTCCAACCACCGCCTGCATGTGCGCTGGGCCGATAGCCAACTGCCCCTGAGCCAGGTTCTCAGCGAACTGCGGCACATCGGCTACGCCGCCCACCCCTACCAGCCGGACCGCGCCTCCGAGCAACTGGCCAGCGAAAACCGCCTGGCCCTGCGCCAGCTGGGGGTCGCCGGACTGCTGTGGTTCCAGGCCATGATGGCGACCATGGCCACCTGGCCGGAATTCAATATCGACCTGAGCCCGGAGTTGCACACCATCCTGCGCTGGGTCGCACTGTTCCTCACCACTCCCATCGTGTTCTACAGCTGCGCACCTTTCTTCAAGGGCGCCATGCGCGACTTGCGCACCCGTCACCTGACCATGGATGTCTCGGTGTCCCTGGCCATTGGCGGGGCCTACCTGGCGGGAATCTGGACCGCCATCAGCGGTGTCGGCGAACTGTACTTCGACGCCGTGGGCATGTTCGCGCTGTTCCTTCTCGCCGGCCGCTACCTGGAACGTCGGGCCCGGGAACGCACCGCGGCGGCCACAGCGCAGTTGGTCAACCTGTTGCCTGCCTCCTGCCTGCGCCTGGGCCAGGATGGCCAGAGTGAACGCATCCTGCTCACCGAACTGCGCCTGGGCGACCGGGTACTGGTGCATCCCGGCGCGGTGCTGCCGGCCGATGGCAAGATCCTCGACGGCCAGTCGAGCATCGACGAATCCCTGCTCACCGGCGAGTACCTGCCGCAACCACGCAGCCTGGGAGATAGCGTCACTGCCGGCACCCTGAACGTCGAAGGCGCGCTGACGGTGGAGGTTCAGGCCCTGGGCCAGGACACCCGGCTGTCCGCCATCGTCCGCCTGCTGGATCGGGCTCAGGCAGAGAAACCGCGGCTCGCGGAGGTCGCCGACCGCGCAGCCCAGTGGTTCCTGCTGTTTTCATTGATCGCTGCAGCGGCCATCGGCCTGCTGTGGTGGCAACTGGATGCCTCGCGCGCCTTCTGGATCGTCCTGGCCATGCTGGTTGCCACCTGCCCTTGCGCGCTGTCCCTGGCCACCCCAACGGCCCTGACCGCCGCCACCGGCACTCTGCACAAGCTCGGTCTGCTGTTGACCCGCGGTCATGTGCTCGAAGGCCTGAACCAGATCGACACGGTGATTTTCGACAAGACCGGCACCCTCACCGAAGGACGCCTGGCACTGCGCGCCATTCGCCCCTTGGGGCCGCTGTCCAGCGATGACTGCCTGAGCCTCGCGGCCGCCCTGGAGAACCGCTCCGAGCACCCTATTGCCCGGGCTTTTGGCCGTGCTCCAGTGGCGGCCGAAGAGGTCACCAGCAGCCCGGGGCTGGGCCTGGAAGGCCTGGTGGGCACACAGCGCTTGCGCATCGGCCAGCCGGCATTCGTCTGCGAACTCAGCGGTTGCCCGGTGCCCTCGATGCCCGATGAAGCCGGCCAGTGGCTGTTGTTGGGTGACAGCCAGGGCGCCCTCGCCTGGCTGGTGCTCGATGACCGGCTGCGCAGCGACGCCCCAGCCCTCCTGGCCGCCTGCAAGGCTCGCGGCTGGCATACCCTGCTACTGTCCGGGGACAGCTCACCGATGGTGGCCAGCGTCGCAGCCGAACTGCAAATCGACGAGGCCCGTGGTGGCCTGCGCCCGGATGACAAGCTGCAGGTACTGCAACAGCTGCATCAACAGGGCCGCAAAGTGCTGATGCTCGGCGACGGGGTCAACGATGTGCCGGTGCTGGCCGCCGCCGACATCAGCGTGGCCATGGGTTCGGCCACCGACCTGGCCAAGACCAGCGCCGATGCAGTGCTCCTGTCCAACCGCCTGGACGCACTGGTGCAGGCCTTCAGCCTGGCCCGCCGGACCCGCCGGGTAATCATCGAGAACCTGCTTTGGGCCGGGCTGTACAATGGCCTGATGCTGCCGTTCGCTGCCCTGGGCTGGATCACTCCGGTCTGGGCTGCAATCGGCATGTCCATCAGTTCCCTGACCGTGGTGCTCAATGCCCTGCGCCTGACCCGCATGCCGCGGTCAGCCGACAGCGCCAGCGCCCCCGAAACCCGCCTGTTGCCGGCCTGAGCCGCCGGGCCTGGAGTCCAGATGCCAGCTCTATATGTGATGATTCCGGCCGCCCTGCTGATCGTGGCCATCGCCATCTATATCTTCTTCTGGGCCGTCGACAGCGGTCAGTACGACGACCTCGACGGCCCGGCCCACAGCATCCTGTTCGACGATCAAGACCCTAGCCACACCGCAGCGGTGGACGAAGCCAAGGGCCAGCCAGGCAACGACGCCGAGCCGGTCAAGAAAGCGGAACCACCTCATGCTTGAGCTGGCTCCCCTATTGGTTTCGGCGGTGATCCTTGGCTTGCTGGGTGGAGGGCATTGCCTGGGCATGTGTGGCGGCCTGATGGGCGCTCTGACCCTGGCCATTCCCCAGGAGCAACGCAGCCGGCGTTTCCGCCTGCTACTGGCCTACAACCTGGGGCGCATCCTCAGTTATGCCCTGGCCGGCCTGCTGCTGGGCCTGGCTGGCTGGGCCGTGGCCAGCAGCCCGGTGGCGCTGTTCATGCGGGTACTGGCTGGCTTGCTGTTGATCGCCATGGGCCTGTACCTGGCCGGCTGGTGGAGCGGCCTGACCCGCATCGAAGGCCTTGGACGGGGCCTGTGGCGGCATATCCAGCCTGCCGCCAACCGCCTGCTGCCAGTTTCCAGCCTGCCTCGTGCACTGCTCCTGGGTGCGCTCTGGGGCTGGCTGCCTTGCGGCTTGGTGTACAGCACCCTGCTGTGGTCGGCGAGCCAGGGCAACGCTCTGGACAGCGCTCTGCTGATGCTGGCGTTCGGCCTCGGCACCTGGCCTGTGCTATTGGCCACGGGCCTCGCGGCAGAACGGGTCACCGCCCTGCTGCGCCGTCGCAGCGTGCGCATGGCCGGAGGGCTGCTGGTCATGCTGTTCGGCATCTGGACCCTGCCCGGTCCTCACCAGCACTGGCTGATGGGCCACTGATCCCAGGAAAGTGCCCGGCTACAGGGCTTGCACGCCCCGTCGGCGCTACCTCAGCGGCTCCCGAACACCCTTGATACAAATCAAGATGGCCGCAGCCCTAACCCCCTAGACTCGCGAACACTGCCAGCCTATCCGGGGGAATTCCCGCATGCTCGACGCCATTCGTTGGGACACAGATCTGATCCGCCGCTATGACCTGGCGGGACCACGCTACACCTCATACCCGACCGCGGTGCAATTCAACAGCCAGGTCGGCGCCTTCGATCTGCTGCACGCCCTGCGCGACAGCCGCAAGGCCCAGCGTCCGTTGTCGCTGTACGTGCACATCCCGTTCTGCGCCAACATCTGCTACTACTGCGCCTGCAACAAGGTCATCACCAAGGATCGCAGCCGCGCCCTGCCCTACCTGCAACGCCTGGAACAGGAGATGCAACTGATCGCCTGCCACCTGGCGCCCAACCAGCGGGTCGAGCAGTTGCACTTCGGCGGCGGCACCCCGACCTTTCTCAATCACGATGAGCTGCGCCAACTGATGGCGCTGCTGCGCAAGCACTTCAACCTGCTGGACGATGACTCCGGGGACTACGGTATCGAGATCGACCCCCGGGAAGCCGACTGGTCCACCATGGGCCTGCTGCGGGAGCTGGGCTTCAATCGGGTCAGCATTGGCCTGCAGGATCTGGACCCGGCGGTACAACGGGCGGTCAATCGCCTGCAGAGCCTGGAGGAAACACGGGCCGTGATCGAAGCGGCCCGCACCCTGCAATTTCGCTCCATCAACATCGACCTGATCTACGGCCTGCCCAAGCAGACACCAGAGCACTTCGCCCGCACCGTGGAAGAAGTGATCAGCCTGCAACCGGATCGCCTCTCAGTCTTCAACTATGCCCATCTGCCCGAGCGCTTCATGCCGCAACGGCGGATCAATGGCAATGAGCTGCCGGCTCCGGCAGAGAAACTGGAAATGCTGCAACGCACCATCGAGCAATTGACCGCCGCTGGTTATCGCTACATCGGCATGGACCATTTCGCCCTGCCCGATGACGAGTTGGCAATCGCCCAGGAGGAGTCGACCCTGCAACGCAACTTCCAGGGTTACACCACACATGGTCATTGCGACTTGATTGGGCTGGGAGTATCGGCCATCAGTCAGATCGGGGATCTCTACTGCCAGAACAGCAGTGACTTGACCCAGTATCAAAATGCTTTGGCGGGTGCACAACTGGCCACTAGTCGTGGCTTGGTATGCAACACCGACGACCGTCTGCGCCGTGAAGTTATTCAACAACTGATCTGCAACTTTAGTCTTAAGTTCGAAGATATAGAAAAGGCATTCAATATCGACTTTCGTGGCTACTTCAACGAACTATGGCCGGATCTGCAGGAGATGGCCGACGATGGCCTGATTCAACTCAGCGCCGAGGCGATTACCGTACTTCCAGCAGGACGCCTGTTGGTGCGCTCGGTGTGCATGATCTTCGATGCATACCTGGGCCAACAGAATCGCCAGCGTTTTTCCCGGGTGATCTAGGACCTCATGATCAGGGAAGCGGCCTTCATCACCTGCTCGGGGCTCAGACCTGCCTCTTTCATCGCCTTGGCCAGGGAGGCATTGGCAGTCAGCAAACCGCTGTTCAGGCTCGCCAGGGCAGACTGCAAGCTGCCAACCTTCGCCTTGGCCTCTTCAGGGCTCAGGTGTTTGTCGGCCATGACTGCCTGAAGCCGGGCAAGCTTTTCGGCAATCTGTTGTTGCAATTTTCTGATCATTTTGAGGAGTTGTTGAATATTTTCGGGCAGGCCGCTTTCCTCGATGTCACGGTCATCGCCCGCAGCACTGGAGGATTTCTGCAATCCAACACCCGACAGCGACACTTTGACGCCCTCTCCGATCACCGATTCAGTAACTAATGGAGAGCTCCTTAGTTCATCGTCATCACTGCCTTTCGAGGTCTCGGAAAGTAACTGCAAGTTGTTGCTGCCATTAGTAATACCGCCAACAGAGGACATAGTTGCAGCTCTCCAAGTTAACTTTGTTAACTGGTTATCGACTCATAAAAGGAATGCTTTACGACTAACAATCAATACGGCACGGACTGGCCGGAACCTCCTCCCGTGAGTTACCCTTACGGCTTATGTGTGTTTTCCCACAAGGATTCTAGAATGTCCGAGCCAGTTAAACTGCGCGCTCATAACCAGGCCCATTGCAAGGATTGCAGCCTGGCCCCTCTGTGCCTGCCACTTTCCTTGAATTTGGAAGACATGGACGCGCTGGACGAAATCGTCAAACGTGGCCGCCCATTGAAAAAAGGCGAATTCCTGTTCCGTCAGGGTGACGGCTTCGACTCGGTGTATGCCGTGCGTTCAGGTGCCCTGAAAACCTTCAGCCTCAGTGACGGTGGCGAAGAACAGATCACCGGCTTCCACCTCCCCAGCGAGCTGGTGGGGCTGTCCGGCATGGATACCGAAAGCCATCCGGTTTCGGCACAAGCCCTGGAAACCACCTCGGTGTGCGAGATCCCCTTCGAACGCCTCGACGAACTGGCTCTGCAACTGCCGCAACTGCGCCGTCAGTTAATGCGGGTCATGAGCCGTGAAATCCGTGACGATCAGCAGATGATGCTGCTGCTGTCGAAAAAGACCGCAGACGAGCGCATCGCTACCTTCCTGGTCAACCTCTCTGCACGTTTCCGCGCACGGGGCTTCTCGGCCAACCAGTTCCGCTTGAGCATGTCGCGCAACGAAATTGGCAACTACCTGGGCCTGGCGGTGGAAACCGTATCCCGGGTGTTCACCCGTTTCCAGCAGAACGAACTGATTGCCGCCGAAGGCAAGGAAGTGCACATCCTCGATCCGATCCAGCTCTGCGCCCTGGCCGGCGGCTCGGTAGACGGCTGAACCGCAGCACTTGCGACTGAGCCAAGCCGCTCGGTCGCGGGTATACTGGCGCGGCCTATTTGCCCGCCAGGACACCTGAAGATGGCCTTCGATTCCTTCGACATCAAATCCCTGATCCGCCCTGTCATCGACTTCCCGAAACCGGGCGTGATCTTCCGCGACATTACCCCTCTGTTCCAGTCTCCCCGGGCCTTGCGCCTGGTGGCCGACAGTTTCGCCCAGCGTTATGTCGAAGAAGACTTCAGCCACATCGGTGCCATGGATGCCCGGGGCTTCCTGATCGGCTCGATCATCGCCTACCAACTGAATAAGCCGCTGATCCTGTTTCGCAAACAGGGCAAGCTGCCCGCGGACGTGCTCGCCGAGGGCTATCAGACCGAATACGGCGAAGCCTTTCTCGAAGTCCACGCCGACAGTCTGTGCGAAGGCGATTCAGTACTGATGTTCGATGACCTGATCGCCACCGGCGGTACCCTGATCGCCGCGGCCAATCTGGTACGGCGCATGGGGGCGAAGATCTACGAGGCCGCCGCCATCATCGACCTGCCGGAGCTGGGCGGCTCGCAGAAACTGGAAGACATGGGCATCCCAACCTTCTGCCTGACGCAGTTCTCGCTGACTGAGCGCTAGGATCTACCCGCGTATTCACCAGCAAGCAGGTTTCTACAGGCCCATCTGCTTGCTGATGATTTCGTTCATCACCTCGCGAGTGCCGCCGCCGATCGAGAGAATACGGTTGTCGCGATACAGGCGCTCCACCAGGCTCTCGCGCATGTAGCCCATGCCACCGAGTATCTGCACCGCATCATGGGTAATACGGTCGGCGGTATCGGTGGCAACGTTCTTGGCCATGGAAATCTCCTTGATCACACTCTTGCCCGCGGCCATCTTCGCCGCCTGGCGATAGGTGAACTCCCGCGAGACTTCCAGAGCCGTAGCCATCTCCGCCAGACGATGCTTGAGCACCTGGAACTTGCCGATGGGCTTGCCGAACGCCTCGCGCTCGCGAGCCCACTTCAGGCTTTCCTCCAGGGCCATCTGCGCCGTCATGTTGGCCATCAGCGCCAGGGCCAGGCGTTCGCTCTGGAAATTGCCCATGATGCAGGCAAAACCCATGTTCTCGGCACCGATCAGATTGCCCACCGGTATCCGGCAATCGTCAAAGAACAGCTCGGCAGTGTCCGAGGCCCACCAGCCCATCTTTTTCAGCTGTCGCCCCACAGTGAAGCCCGGCGTGCCCTTTTCGATCAGCAGCAAGCTGATGCCGCCGTAACCGGGCTCACCGGTACGCACCGCAACGGTGTAGAAGTCGGCGCGTACGCCGCTGGTGATAAAGGTCTTGCTGCCGCTGACCCGATAATGATCGCCGTCACGCACGGCGCGGGTTTGCAGGTTGGCCACGTCAGAGCCGCCACTGGGCTCCGTCACCGCCAGAGCGCAGATTTTCTCGCCGCACAGCACTTGGGGCGCCACTCGCTCCCGCACTTCGGGTCGAGCCCATTTGACGATGGGCGGCAGGCCGATATCCAGGGAGCCCAGCCCTGCCACCAGGCCGCCGGAACCGCTGCGCATCAGCTCTTCACTGGCGGCGATCTTGGCGAACAGGTCACCTTCGTGACTGCCCCCCAGGGCTTCGGGATAACCGATCCCCAGAATCCCTGCCGCACCGGCCTTGAGATACAGCTCGCGGGGGAAGCTTTCAGCCTCCTCCCACTGATCGATCTCGGGGAGAATTTCCCGTTCGACGAAACGTCGCACGCTGTCACGGACCAACTGGTGGCTGGGGTCGAAGTATTCCTGGCAGGCAGACATCGGCAAGCTCCTCTGAAGGGTCGAGGGAACTTACCAAGCGCTTGCTTGGTTTTCAAGAAAATGTGTGGCGGGTCTTTCGCCGGCAAGCCGGCTCCTACCGCGTTAAAGTGCTATGGGTTTGCGACCGGCGAAGGAATGGGCCAGGGTGCCGCCGTCCACCAGCTCCAGCTCGCCACCCAGAGGCACGCCGTGGGCGATACGCGAAGTGATCAGGCCTTTGTTGGTCAGCAGTTGGGCGATGTAGTGCGCAGTAGCCTCGCCTTCCACGGTCGGGTTGGTGGCCAGGATCACTTCGCTGAAGCTGCCTTGCTCCTCGATCCGTGCCAGCAACTGCGGAATACCGATCGCTTCGGGCCCTAGACCGTCCAGCGGTGACAAGTGCCCCTTGAGCACGAAGTATCGACCGCGATAGCCGGTCTGTTCCACCGCGTACACATCCATCGGTCCTTCCACCACGCAGAGCAAGCTGTCGTCGCGACGCGGGTCGGCACACTGCGGGCACAGCTCGTCTTCAGTCAGAGTCCGGCATTGACGGCAATGCCCCACCCCTTCCATGGCCTGGCTCAGGGCCTGGGCCAGGCGCAAACCACCACTGCGATCACGTTCAAGCAGCTGCAAGGCCATGCGCTGGGCGGTTTTCTGACCCACGCCCGGCAAGGTGCGCAGGGCATCGATCAGTTGGCGAATCAGGGGGCTGAAGCTCATGGGCAAAGGTCCGACAAAACGACGAGACGCGGTTTATACCCGCGCCTCAGGGTAGCGTCAAATACTCGCGTGCGCGGCAACCTTGACCACCAGCTTGCCGAAGTTGCGCCCCTCCAGCAGACCGATGAAGGCTTCAGGCGCCTGCTCCAGGCCTTCGACCACATCTTCCTTGAACTTGACCTTGCCTTCGCGCACCCAGGGCGCCATGGCCTTGATGAATTCTGGATGCCGGTCACCATAGTCGTCGAAGACGATAAAGCCCTGGATCCGCACCCGCTTGGTCAACAAGGCGCGCTGCAACAGCGGCAGACGGTCCGGGCCTGGCGGCAGTTCCTGAGCATTGTACTGAGCGATCAACCCGCACAGGGGAATGCGCGCCTTGGGATTGAGCAAGGGCAGCACGGCATCGAACACCTTGCCACCGACGTTCTCGAAATAGATGTCCACGCCCTTGAAGCAGGCCTGGGCCAGCTCAGCGGCAAAATCGGCGCTCTTGTGATCGATGCAGGCGTCGAAACCCAGTTCCTCGACCACGTAGCGGCACTTGTCCGCGCCACCGGCCACACCCACCACCCGCAGCCCCTTGAGTTTGGCCACCTGCCCTACCACCGAGCCCACAGCGCCGGACGCCGCAGCCACCACTAGGGTTTCCCCGGCCTTGGGCTGACCGATGTCCATCAGCCCCATGTAGGCAGTCATCCCGGGCATGCCCAGCACGCCCAAGGCCATGGAGGGGCTGGGCAGGCCGGAAGGCACCGGAATCAGGTTACGACCATCACTGATGCAGTGGCTCTGCCAGCCAGTGGCCCCCACGACCAGATCGCCTTCCTGGAACTTCGGATTCAGCGAACGCTCGACCCGACTCACCGCGCCACCGGTCATGACTTCATTGATTTCCACTGGTGCGGCGTAGGACGGCGCGTCACTCATGCGGCCGCGCATGTAGGGGTCCAGGGACAGGTAGAGGGTCTGCAGCAGGACTTGGCCGTCCGCCAGCTCCGGCAAGGCGACCCGCTCCAGACGGAAGTTCTCAGGGACCGGTGCACCCTGGGGACGAGAGACCAGCACCACACGCTGGTTGAGGGTCAATGTTTGCGACATCACAGACACTCCTGTATCGAGGGTTGGATAGGACTGTATAGGGTGCAGACCCCGCAAGGGCCGTGGCGTTCGATGTTTCTACAGACGGATCGGCGGCGGCCTTCGCCCGCAATCCAGCTCCCACGAACAGCGCAGTGCTTATCGACAGGATAAAAAAAGCCAGGCTCAAGGCCTGGCTTTTTGCGTCCATCCGAAGCGCCTGGGCGACTCAGAACGGCAGTTTCATGCCTGGAGGCAGTTGCATGCCGGCAGTCATGCCGGACATTTTTTCCTGGCTATTGGACTCGATCTTGCGCACGGCATCATTGACCGCAGCGGCGAACAGGTCTTCCAGCACTTCACGGTCATCTTCGCTGACGCCTTCCAGCAGGCTCGGGTCGATGCTCACACGCTTGATGTCGTGACGACCGGTCATGACCACAGTGACCATGTCGCCGCCAGCCTTGCCGGTGACTTCAGCGTTGGCCAGTTCTTCCTGCATCTTGGCCATTTTTTCTTGCATTTGCTGTGCCTGCTTCATCAGGCCGGCCATGCCACCTTTCATCATGGGAATTACCTCAAAGTACGGGGATTGAAACAGCGCCCGACCCAGGGTCCGGCGCCCTTTAAGTGATCAACCCTGAGCGGCCAGGGCCTCGACAGGTTCAATAGTATCCTGGCGCACCACGGCGCCGAACTCCTGGACCATCTGCTGGATGAACGGATCGCCGTGGATCGAGTCCTCCGCCTCGCGCTGACGGTCGGCCCGACGCCTCGAAGCGGCCTGGGCCGGGGTTTCCTGCTCGGGCTTGATCAGCTCGATGGTCAGGGTCAGGGTACGTCCGTGGTACTGGTTCAGCGCGTCATTGAGCCGGCGCTGCTGAGTGGCGTTGAACAGTGCGCTGTGGGCCGGGTCCAGGTGCAACAGCCAGTTGTCGCCCTCTACGGTCATCAGGGTGCAGTTGGCGGCGATGCTGCCGGTCATGCCGGAGATCGGCAGTTTCGGGAACAGTTGCAGCCATTCCAGAGCCAGGCCGGTGGCCGGCTTGGCAGCAGGTTCCGGCTCGGGCTCCGGGGCCGGATCGGCGGCGTGCTCGCTGGCCAGCTCGTCCAGGTAGCTGTAGGCCGAATCCATGTCCGGCTCGATGTAGTCCTCGTCCAGGGGCGGCTCGTCGTCCAGATCAATGCCCGGGGTGGCAGCGTCGACCTCGGCCACGCTCGGCTCGGGCACAGGCGCACTGACCCACTCCGGCGCATCCGGCACCACGCTGTCGGGCGTTGGAGTTGGCATTGGCGTCAGCTCGGGCTGTTCGGCCACCACGTCCAGCACCGGTTCAACAGCTGGTTGCTGCTCGATCTGCGGCGCTACCGGATCGTTCCAAGGCAGGTCGACCACCTCCTCGGCGGCCACCGGCCCAGGCTCGACGTCAACCGCTTCGACGGCAAGCGCTTCGGCAACCGGCGGCGCGACAGGTACAGGCGCGACCGGCGGATCTGGAATCGGAGCCGGAGCGGCAGCCGGTGCGACCGGCGCGCTAGCAATAGGAGTAATGGGAGCCACAGGCACAGCAGGTGCTGGTACCGCCACGGCTTGGGCGGAATCAACTGTGGCCTGGCTGATCCCCACTAGCTTTAGCGGCTGTCTCGGTGCATCCGCGGTCTCCGCCGGGCGGAAGGCCAGCATCCGCAGCAAGACCATTTCGAAGCCCCCTCGCGGGTCCGGCGCCAACGGCAGGTCGCGACGGCCGATCAGGCCCATCTGGTAATAAAACTGTACGTCTTCGGCCGGCAGCGCCTGGGCCAGAGCCAGTACCCGGTCACGATCGCCATGACCGTTGTCGACCCCTTCGGGCAACGCCTGGGCAATCGCGACCCGGTGCAGCACGTTGAGAATTTCCGAGAGCACGCCGTTCCAGTCCGGGCCCTGCTCCGCCAGATGGCGCACAGCCTCCAGCAACGCCTTGGCGTCACCATTGATCAGGGCATGGAGAACGTCATAGACCTGGCCGTGATCGAGGGTGCCGAGCATCGCTCGCACGTCGGCGGCCATGACCTTGCCTTCACCGAAGGCGATGGCCTGATCGGTCAGGCTCATGGCGTCACGCATCGAGCCGTCGGCGGCGCGGCCCAGCAGCCACAATGCGTCGTCTTCGAACGGCACGTTCTCTACACCCAGCACATGGCTCAGGTGCTCGACCACCCGTTCGGGGGTCATGTTCTTCAGGGAGAACTGCAGGCAACGGGACAAAATGGTCGCCGGCAGCTTCTGCGGGTCGGTGGTTGCGAGGATGAACTTGACGTAGGGTGGCGGCTCTTCAAGGGTCTTGAGCAAGGCGTTGAACGAGTGACTGGAAAGCATGTGCACTTCGTCGATCAGGTAGACCTTGAAGCGCCCGCGGCTCGGCGCGTATTGCACGTTATCCAGCAGTTCACGAGTGTCCTCGACCTTGGTCCGGCTCGCGGCGTCGATCTCGATCAGGTCGACGAAGCGTCCTTCGTCGATCTCGCAGCACACCGAACAGGTGCCGCACGGCGTGGAAGTGATGCCTGTTTCACAATTCAGACATTTGGCAATGATCCGCGCGATGGTGGTCTTGCCCACCCCGCGGGTGCCAGTAAACAGATAGGCGTGGTGCAGCCGCTGGCTGTCCAAGGCATTGATCAGAGCCTTGAGCACATGGGTCTGGCCGACCATTTCGCGGAACGAGCGCGGACGCCATTTACGTGCAAGAACCTGATAACTCATCGAAAACCGTCGCAACTGGAAAGCGGAAGCCGGTAATGCTAGCGGAGCAAGGGCGAAATTGCATCCGGCGCGCTCGTCTAATCTGTCTAAGCTGCATTTCGCAAAGGATTGCTCGGTCGTTAGAACCGTGGGAGACCGTATGCATTTGACCTGGGGCGCCCTGCTACTCTTGAGCACCAGCCTGGAAGCCGCCGAAGCGCCTTTACGCTTTGTCATCGCCGACAGCTGGGCCATGCCGACCATCGAGGTCGATGGCGAGCAACCCACCGCCGGCATCCTTTACGACACCATGAACAGCCTCGCCCGGCATATGGGCACCCGTGCCGAGTTCCACGTCCTGGCCCGCGCCCGGGTGCAGAACGCCATGGCCCAGGGCGAAGTCGACGTGCGCTGCTTCGCCGCACAAGCCTGGCTGCCGAACCTGTCCGGGGATTACCTGTGGAGCGTGCCGCTGTTCGTGCAACGCAACCTGCTGGTCAGTAACCGCTACCATCATGAGCCGATCAACCCGCAACAGTTGCCCACTCAGCACATCGGCACCGTACTGAGCTACACCTACACCTCGCTGCAACCCCTGTTCGAGAGCGCCCAGCTGATTCGTGACGATGCCCGCAACGAGGAGCAAGTCCTGCAAAAGCTCCAGGTAGGACGCTACCAGTACGCTATCGCCAGCCAATGGACCCTGGACTGGTTCAACAAGACCCAGTCCTCCGGCAAACCCTTGCACCGCGTCGCGCTGCTGCAGGAGCAAGCCGTGGGCTGCTACGTGCGCAATGACCCGGCAGTGCCGGCCCAGCGAATTCTGCGGACCCTGCTGAAGATGAAGATGTCCGGCGAGATCGATGCCATCGTCCAGCGCTACGTCGACCCGCAGACCGGCGCTCAGGCCTCCGACACCGTGTCGCCCTGAAGCGTGCCGCACCGCCACGGCAGCGGCGGCTCGAAGTTGCTTACCCACTCCAGCACGGCGTCAGCGGGCATGGGCGCAGCAATGAACTCACCCTGGGCCACCTCACATCCGAGGGCCATCAATCGCTCGCCATGGGCCAGGCTTTCCAGGCCCTCGGCCACAACTTGGCGGCCAAACGCCCGGGCCAGCCCGACCAGAGCCTGAATCAGGGCCTGGTCATCCTGGTCGTGAAGCATGTCGCGGACAAACAATCGATCGATCTTGATGGTCTGGGTACGCAGACGCTTGAGGTAGCTGAGGGACGAATGCCCAGTACCGAAGTCCCCCAGGGAAAACTGCACACCAAAGCCCTGGCAGGCATCGAGGCAATCGCTGACTCGCTGAATATTGTCGATGGCCACCGACTCGACGATCTCCAGATCCAGCAAGACGGGTGACACATCCGGGTAGCGATCGAGCATCCCCTTGAGCCGCTCGACAAAATCCGTGCGCTGGAAATGCCGGGCCGCGACGTTCAGGCTCACCGGCCAGACATGGCCCGCCGACTGCCAGCGTTGCAACTGACTCATCACCTGATCGATGACCCACTCGCCGATGTCGACGATGAGGTCGGTCTCTTCCACCTGAGGCAGGAAATCCTGGGAACCCAGCATCCCGCGCTGCGGGTGCTGCCAGCGCAACATGGCTTCAAACCCCACCACCGCGCCGCTGCGCATGTTGACCTTGGGCTGGAAATACAGCTGCAGCTCGCCGCTGTTCAGCGCCTGGCGCACGTGCTCCACCGTCTGGTAGGTGACCATCACTTCGCGATCACGCAGGACATCGAACAGGTGGAAGCGATTGCGTCCGCTTTGCTTGGCCACGTACATCGCCTGGTCGGCGTGGCGCAGCAAGGTATCGGCATCATGGTTATCGGTGGGAAACAGGGTCACCCCAATGCTGGCAAACACATTGATGTCCTTGCCCTGGATCGAATACGGCTGGGAAATGGTCGCCAACACCCGCTGCAGTGCCGCCCGCAGCTCCAGCATGTCCCTTACGTAACGCAGGATCAGCACGAACTCGTCTCCGGCCAGGCGTGCCACCACATCTTCGCCCCTGATGATCGAACGCAGGCGCGCAGCCACTTCCACCAGCAGCAGGTCACCACAGGCGTGACCGTAGCCATCATTGACCGCCTTGAAACCGTCCAGATCGAGCATGCATACCGCCAGGGGAATATTCTCCTGGCGGGAGAAGTCCAGCGCCTGGTGCAACAGATCGGAAAGGAAGGCCCGATTGGGCAGACCAGTGAGCACGTCATGCCCAACCCGCCATTGCAGCGAATGCAGCAACTGGCGCTTCTCGCTGACATCGAAGCGGATCGATACATAGCGCATCACCTTGCCGGAGCGCTGATCCACCAGGGGCACCATGGTGCTGTCGACCCAGTACAGGCTGCCGTCCTTGGCACGGTTGCAGATCTCACCTTTCCACACCCGCCCCTGGATGATGGTCTGCCACAGCTCGGTAAAGAACTCCGGTGGATGCAGCCCCGAACTGAGCATCCGGTGGTTGGCTCCGATCAGCTCTTCACGGCTGTAGCCCGAGATCTGGCAGAACAGGTCGTTGACATAGGTGATGCAACCGCCGAGATCTGTCTCGGAGAAAATGGCGGCGGCATCGACGGCCCTGCGGTATTTCTCATCCATGAGTCGAACTCACTGTCGCTAGCGGTTGAACCGCTCGACCAAGGCACGCAGCCCGGAAGAGATGTTTTCCAGCTCCGCGCCGCGAACGACTCCGGCGCTGGCATTCTCGGCAGTGCGCTGCACCGTGGCGGCGACACTGTTGATCTGTTCGGAAACCGATTCAGCTACATGGGACTGCTCCTGGGACGCCGCAGCCATCTGCTGACTCATGTCGGTGATACGCTCCACCGCGGCGCCTATGCCCTGCAAGGCTTGCTGCGCCTGCAAGACCTGCTGCACCCCTTGTTCGGCTTCCTCGATGCCCAGGCTGGCGATCTGCACCGCCTCATCGGCACCGGCCCGCAGGCTCTGGATGATGCCCTGGATCTGCTGGGTGGACTCACGAGTCTTACCGGCCAGGGCGCGCACCTCATCGGCCACCACGGCAAACCCGCGCCCCTGCTCTCCGGCCCGAGCGGCTTCGATGGCTGCGTTCAAGGCCAGCAGGTTGGTCTGGTCGGCAATCGCCTGGATCATGCTCGCTGCCACCATGATGTCCTGGGTCTGCCCGGCCAGGTCACCCACCGCCTGATTGATCTGGGTAACAGTGCGGGCCAGCAACTGGATGGCGTCACGGGAAGTGCCCGCCACCTGGCTGCCTTGCTGGGCCAGCAGGTTGGCAGTGTGAGCCTCACTGGCGGTGTGCTGTACGTGTTCGGCAACCTCGGTGATCGAAGCGGCCATCTGGGTCATGGCAGCGGCCGTCATGTCGGTCTCCGCTCGCTGTTCCAGCAGCGCCGACTCAGTGCGGCTGGACAACTGACTGGAGTCGGCCGCCGCCGTAGCCATCTGTCGAGCCAGGTCGCTGAGTCGGGTCAAGGCGGTTTTCAGCCGCGCCTCTTCACTGGCCAGGATCAGTTGCAACTGCGCCGCCGGCCCCAGCGCGTCGCTGTAAGCCAGGGCACAGATCGGATCGGCAAAGGTGTTTGGAGTGCTACGGACAATCTGCTTGAGCTGCTGCCCCAAACGGCGCTGGGCCATCAGCCCGACCCCCACGAACCCCGTGACCGTCAGCCCCTGGGCCAGCAGCGTCGGCAACCAGGTGAATGCCGCCAGGCAACCCACCGCCACCGCTACCGGCAACAGCAATGGCCTGGCTGCTGCCTCCAGGTGCCGCCAGGCCGAGACCGGTGCCTTGTCAGCACGCAGTCGCGCATAGAGGATTTCAGCGCGGTTCACTTGCTCCCGGGTCGGCTTGACCCGCACCGACTCATAACCCACCAGTCGACCCTCTTCGAGGATGGGCGTGACATAGGCGCTGACCCAGTAGAAATTGCCGTTTTTGCAGCGGTTCTTCACCACGCCCATCCAGCTCTGCCCTGCCTTGAGATACCCCCACATCGACTCGAACACCGCCGCCGGCATATCCGGGTGACGCACCAGGTTATGGGTGCTGCCAATCAGCTCGGCCTGGCTGAAACCACTCATCGCGGCGAATTCGGCATTGCAGTAGGTGATGTGGCTGTTGGTATCGGTGGCGGATATGAGCCGCTGCTGGTCGGGAAAGGTCTGCTCAACAGAGGTGACCGGCAAATTGAGACGCACTTTAGAACTCCATAGACAGCCTGCGATCAACAGCACCGGGAAGCCGGCAACAGGTTGATTCGAAATGTACTTTCCTGGCGGTACGACTCAATCGAAAGGATCGCCCTGATTGCAGCCGTACAGCGGTTTGCGCGGCAGTTGACCGTCGATTCGACGAAGATCAACTAGGATCAGATAAGGCGTCAGGTGGGGGACGGCGGACGGTGCGTTGGCGGGATTTACGAGACGGTCGAGCCTCTGCCAAGTCCTCGGTTTAGGTGAACAAGGGAAATGCAATGATTTCTTGTTTCATAAACCTGCCCTCTGAAACTAGATCACCAAATACCTGTCCGAAGCGCCGATTCTACGAAATGCATCACATTTTGCAAAGCAAGGTGATGAATCATGGTGTTGTCTAATGCCAATATTTATCGTTAAGTTCTTGATTCTAAATGGGAATTGAGCGATGCAAATTTCAAGTTTGGGTGCAGCCATCAAGCGTTATCGAAAGGTAGCGGGGCTTACTCAGGCTGAACTAGGTGAAAAAACCGGTTTTGACCCAAAAACCATCAGCCGCTTCGAAACCGGCACCTACACCCCCAGCGTTGAAGCTCTATTTCTGCTAGCCGAAGTACTGGGAGTGAAGCTGAAAGCCTTCTTCGCCGATCTGGGCGACGAAGAGGAACAGCGGGCTTATTTGTTCGGTGTCATTCACAAAGCCACCCCGAAGGATCTGGGAAAGCTGATAGCAGCGGTAGACCAGGCCTTGTCCAAGCCTTGAGCCCCGCAACAAATCAACGAGAAGAGGCACGCTTATCACCCCTGATAAGTTGGCCTCTTTTTTAATCCACGACTCCTGACAGGAACTGACAGACCCAGCCCATAAGCTTGTGCCCACAGCACAGCCCAAAGGCCCCTGGAGTCGTCATGATCAGTAACACCTACTTCCTGCTTTATGTGGACAGCCCGCCCCTCAGTGCAGAGTTCTACAGCCGCCTGCTGGACAAACAGCCGGTGGAATCATCCCCATCCTTCGCCCTGTTCATCCTCGACTCGGGGATCAAGCTCGGCCTCTGGTCCCGGCACACGGTTGAACCGAGCGCCCAATCAACCGGTGGTGGCGGCGAACTGGGCTGGGCCGTGGACAGTCGAGAAGCCGTGGACGAATTGCATCGCCACTGGCAAGCGCTGGACATGACCATCGCCCAGCCCCCCACCCAGATGGACTTCGGCTACACCCTGCTCGCCCTTGATCCGGACGGACATCGCTTGCGCGTGCTCTATCTCACTGTCGACTGAATCCATGCCCCAACAGAGGCGCTATACCAGCGCCTTCCCCGCCAGCGCTGAGAGATTACTAGAAACACCTCATTGAGCCCTCCAACACTCATCGCTATCCTCCCCGCCGACTTGTCACAATTTGTAAGGGAATACGATGAAGTACCTGCGCCTCCTCATGGCGATGGCCGTCCTCTGCGCCACGCCCCTCCTTGCCTTTGCCGCCGCGCCGAACGAGAGCAAGGACGCCGAACCCCAGACCGCCGAACAGTTTCTCGCCTCGCTCTCCCCACGCCACGGCAACGTCAAGCTGCCCGGTGATATCGCCAGCCTCGACCTGAGCCAGGAGTTCTACTACCTCAACCCCAAGGACACCGAGAAGCTGCTGACCGAGGGCTGGGGCAACCCACCCGGCTTCACCACCCTGGGCATGATCGTGCCCAGCGCAGTCAGCCCGCTGTCCGCCGAAGGCTGGGGCGTGATCATCAGCTACAAGAATGACGGCCACATTTCCGATGACGACGCGGCGAAAATCGATTATCAGGACCTGCTCAAGCAAATGCAGGAAGCGGACGAGGAAGACAATAAGCAACGCAAGGAACAGGGCTACGGCGCCATCCACTTGCTGGGCTGGGCCGAACAGCCAAGCTATGACGCGCAATCCCACAAAATGTACTGGGCCCGCGAACTCAAGGCTGAAGGCGCCGAGAGCAACACCCTGAACTACAGCATCCGCGTACTGGGGCGCGAAGGCGTGCTGGAACTCAACGCGGTCGCCTCCATGGACGACCTGGCAACTATCAAGCGCGAAATTCCCAAGGTCCTGGCCTTCACCAACTTCACCGATGGCAACCGCTACGCCGACTACAACCCCAGCACCGACAAACTGGCGTCCTATGGCCTGGCCGCCCTGGTGGCCGGTGGCCTGGCCAGCAAGGCTGGCTTGTTCGCCAAGCTGGGGGTACTGCTCCTGGCCGGCAAGAAGTTCATTGTCATCGGCGTGCTCGCACTTGCCGCGTTCGCCGGCCGGCTGTTGAAGAAAAAAGGCTGACTGCAAGGTGCAACGCCCCCCGCATGATGAGGGGGCGTTGCAGCTTATCAACCACCCTGTTTTACCTGCACATCTCGCTCCTTCGCCGGCAAGGCCCGCAGCCGCCAACGCCCTTCCAGTTGCATGGCCATCACACTGCCCAGCACCACGGCCGCCCCCAGCACCACAGAAGATTGCACCCGCTCTCCCAGGACCATCGCAGCCAGCAGCATCGCCGTCGGTGGAATCAGATACATGGCGATCGACGCCCGACTGACCTCCACCCGCTCCAATACGTAAGCCCAGGCCAGATAGGCCAAAGCACTGGGAAACAACCCCAGCAACAGCACCGCCAGATTCACCCGCCACGACGCCTGTGCCACCGCCTCGGGCAACCCGGGTGCGTACACCGACAACAGCAACGTACCGCCCCAAACCATGTAGCACACCGTGGTCAACACGCCGTAGCGCCCGGAAAAGCGCCGTTGCAAAACGAAGTACAACCCCCAGGAAAAAGCCGCCAACAACACCAGCAATCCGCGCGGTTCGACCGAGCCCAGCCCCTTGTCGGCCGCCACCACCAGCACCGCTCCAAGCAACCCCACCACCACGCAGCCCCAGCGCCAACCACTGACCGGTTCCTTGAGCCAGAAGAAGGCGATCAGCGTGCTGAAGATCGGTGCCGACTGCGCCAGCACGCTGGACGCGCCGGCACTCAAGCCCTGCTGACCATAATTGAGGCTGACGTGATGCAGGGTGATGGCAAAGAACCCCAGCACCAGCAGCCAAGGCAGATCACACCAGCGCGGCAGGGATATTTTCAACGCCACTGCCATTGCCGCCATGAACAGCGAAGCGATCAGGAAGCGCAGCAGCGCCAGATGCCCCGGACTGTAGCCCTCAAGGCCAATATGGATACCCACCGGCGAATAGGCCCAGCACAGAATGACCGCAGCGGTAGCCAGCAATAACTTGAACCCAGGTAAGCGCTTCACGGCACAGGCATCCAGACAATAAGAAGAAACGCAGTCTCTCGCCCCTCATAACTCACCACAACTAACCGATACTAAGGCTACCCCTCACTGGAAATGAGCAATGGAACTGACCCAACTGAAGATGGTGAAAGCCGTGGCCCGCTCCGGCAGCATTGCCCGCGCGGCCGAGCAATTGCATTGCGTGCCCTCTAATATCACCAACCGCCTCAAGCAGCTGGAGAGCGAACTCGGTACCCCGCTGTTCACCCGGATCGGGCGCGGGCTGAAGATCAGCCCGGCCGGGGAAATATTCCTCGGCTACAGCGAGCGAATCCTGGCTCTGGTCGACGAAGCCAAACGCGCCGTGGACAGCCAGGCGGAGCCCAGCGGATTGCTGCGCCTGGGCTCGATCGAGTCCTGCGCTGGCGGCCGCCTGCCACCGCTGCTGGCGCAATACCACCGACGCTACCCCAAAGTGAACGTGGAACTGGTAACCGGCACCTGGTCGCAACTCTTTGAAGAACTGCAACACCAGCGTATCGACGGTGCCCTGGTGGCCATCAATACCTTGCCGCCCAAGCTTCAGCAAACCGTGCTCTACCACGAGCCACTGGTGCTGATTTCCAGTGCAGGCACCGCCCCCATCCGCAGCGCCAGCGATTTGCAGGGGCAGAATCTGTTCATGTGGCCACCGGGCTGCCCCTATCGCCGCGCCCTGGAAACCTGGCTGGCCAGGCACGGCCTGAACCTGCCCATTACCGGGTATGCCAGCTGGGGCACCATTATCGGCTGCGTCAGTGTCGGTGCCGGCGTCTCGCTGATACCGGAAGGTGTGCTGGAACGCTATTCACAATCGGCGACCCTGAACGTGCAGCGTTTCAGCGACCTGCTGCCGGTGGACAACCGCTTTGTCTGGCACCAGGACGTGAAGCGCCACAGTGCACGGGATGCGTTTGCCCAGTTGTTGCGGGAACAGCTGGGAGCATGACGCCCTTTCCCGGCAAGCCGGCGAGCGTTTCGGCACAATGCACGAGCGCCCCGGCACAACAACGGACTCAGCCTGCCAATAGACTCGTCTTTCATCACCAACACCCAGACGAGCCCCTCATGAAAAACCGACTTTTACTCAGCGTGCTTTCCTTGGGTCTGAGCCTTGGCGCCCACGCCGCCGAGTTCAGCATCAGCAGCCACGACATCAGCGACGGCCACCCCTTGAGCCCTCGTGAAGTGTTCCAGGGCTTTGGCTGCGAAGGCGGCAACACCTCTCCCGAACTGTCCTGGAAAAATGCCCCACCGGGCACCAAAAGCTTTGCTATCACTGTTTATGATCCGGACGCCCCCACCGGCAGCGGCTGGTGGCACTGGACCCTGGTCAACCTCCCGACTTCCACCCAGCAACTGCCCAGAGGTGCCGGTAGCGCCAACGGCGAGCAACTGCCGCCCGGCGCCATTCAGGGGCGTACCGATTACGGCCAACCCGGCTTTGGCGGCGCCTGCCCGCCAGTGGGCGATAAACCGCATCGCTATCAATTCACCGTCTGGGCATTGAAGGTGGATAAACTGCCCCTCGATGCCCAGGCCAGCGGTGCATTGGTGGGCTACATGCTCAACGCCAACGCCTTGGCCAAGACCACACTGACCGCTACTTACGGACGCTAGTAACGATGAATGCCCCTGCCGGCCTGCAGCATCATGAAAGCCGTATCGACACCTGCGTCATCCGCGCCCGGCAAGCCCATGCCCTGCAACGGGTACCGATTTTCGTCAGTGCTCTGTGCCGGGTGCGCCAGGGCGAGAAACGCATGGAGTGGGACGACCGCCAGATGCGCGTGGGCGGCCAGCACCTGATCCTGCTTCCGGCGGGACGCGAAGTGGGCATCAGCAACTATCCGGGCGCGCAGGGTCACTACATCGCCGATGTCGTGACCTTTCCTGCCCCGGCCTTGCGGGCGTTCAGCCTGCGCTACCGCCAGCAGATCATTACCCGTCCCGGGCGCAGCGGCGCGGACCTCTGCGTCCCCCTGGAGCGGCACACCGCCCTGGCCTGGGACAACCTGCTGGAGTGCATTGCCAGCGATGCACCGGACGCCCTGCGCAGCCACTACGGCGAAGCGGTGCTGCTGGCCCTGGCCCTTGGCGGCTGGGCCGGCCCATTGCTGCTGGATCGTCACGACCCACTGTGCGAACGGGTGCAACAGATCCTCATGAGCAACCCGGCGCGGGACTGGACAGTAGCCTGCGTCGCCGAGCGCCTGAACCTTGGGGCTTCCACATTGCGTCGCCAGCTGGCGAACGAGAACGACAGCTTCAGCAACATCCTCGAGAACGTCAGGCTGGGCCTGGCCCTGCAGTGGCTGCAAACCACGCCACGCCCCATCGGTGAAATCGCCGCAGCCAGCGGCTACGCCTCGGCATCACGTTTTGCGGTGCGCTTTCGCAAGCATTACGGGCTTTCGCCCCGAGAACTGCGGGCAGCTATCTAGCCAGCGCGCATCACTGCGACAGGCCATCCATCACCGCATCGATGAAGGGCGCCTTTTGCGCGAGATACTCGCCAATGCCCTCGCGATTGCCGGCTTCAAGCCGAAGCTTAAGATCCTGATATTGCTGACGGATGCCGCTGTCCTGACGCAACAGATCACGAAAACGCAGCATGCGCCCGATCTGCTCATGACCACAGATGCAGACATGCACTTTGTGGGTGCGCACACCCTCGACATCGCGGCGGTAAAAGTGATGCCCCGGGGACAGATCACTGCCCCGGACATAGCCCAGGGTCGCCATGAAGGCATTGCGCGCAGCCTCATCCCGGTGCTCCACGACTACTGCCAAAAGATCGATTTCCGGCTTGGCCGCCAGCCCTGGAACAGCGGTGCTGCCCACATGCTGAATATCCACTAGCTCGACGCCCAAGCCCTGGGCGATACGCGCTTGCTCGGCAGTGAAGGCCGCAGGCCAGTGATTGTCATAAGCACAGATTTTACTGGTCAGCGCCATTGGCACTCCGTCCCTGGTAGCAAAAAAACGCGAGAGCTTAACTTCGATAGGCAACCCTTGGAATCCTCCAGGTCGCAGAAGCAGTCTTTGAAGAGGCCGTAGATGGCGCTACGCGCCTTCCCTGCGCCCATCAAACTCAAACCAGAAACTGGCGCCACCACTAACGGATCGGCCGTACATGAATTCGCTCAACAGGTCGTCATTGAAGTGCTTGTGATAGGCATTGCCATACAACAGCCGGGTTCGCGGGTTATCAATCAACAACGCAAGCAGAAGATACTGCTCGGTCCAATAGATCTGATGATCAATCACCCAACTCTGCGGCAGCGCAAAGGGAAGAAAGACATCATGCACATGGACAAAGATCTTCTTGGTTATTTTCGGCAGCAGGCGCAAGTAAATGTGCAGGCAGTCGCTACCGGTCTTCACCGTATGCGTGGAGTCGATAAAAAGGATATCGCCATCTTGCAGAATGGCGTTCAGGCACTCGACCGTCAGTTCCTGAGCCGGCCTTACCTGCAACTCAAGTGCCCCCTCGGCCCCCAGCGCAGCAATGAACGGCCGCGGGAAGGGCTCGATGCAATGTAACCGCCCGACCGCGTTCCTGGACAATGCCTCCAAGGCAATCAGCGAAGAAAAACCACTGCCGATCTCGACAATGTTCCTCGGACGGATGCGCCGTATGTAGGCGTAGTAGGCCATGGCGTCACTGCCTGTGAACTGGCCGTTTTTCCAGAAGTACGAACGACTGTTTTCCTTATCCCCGGTTTGCGCCGGAGTGAAGTCGACCCCATATCGAATCAACTCGACAAGCTCTGCCCGCAGCTTGTCCCGATCAAATATTCCACAGTGCAAATACGGCGGCTCTGCTTCGCGGTATTCATAGGAGTTGAATGTCTCGGAAATCGATGGCGTGTTCGAGTAGAAGTTCACAGGAATCAAGTTAAGTCCATGCCCCTGCAAGCGCTCCCTGTCCTGCTGGTCAGCCCACAACAGTTTTTGCATCACGGGCAAAGCCGCATTGAATTCCTTATCCGTGAGGCGCGCCATCTTATCGACTTCCTTGTTCAAGCTACGTTGGATAAAGCAGAAGACCTGCTATAGGTCCTTTCCCTTTCGGAGAAACAGCGTAGACCGCTCAAGCCCGACGTGCAGCGCAGCGCTTTTGAACTGACAGCAAAAACTCTTGCCGATGGATAAGCCCCTCAGGCTCGCCACAGGCTGGCAAGGAGCAAAAGATATGCTTGAGAAAACGACGGACGCATAAGATCCAGCACCACGATTCGGAAGCTTTAGGCCGAGTGGCGGTACAACGTTAGGTAGGATCGAAGCGATACGGATATATCACGCCTTGTACCAGCGCATGGCAAAGGGTGAAAAACAGCTAGAAGAGAATCATTTGAAGATTGGAGGCAACCCCACCAGCCACACCCCGGCACACAATGTTCCCGCTGTGGCTGCTGCCTTCCGGCTCTGACCAGGTTCACGGGTAATCGTTGCGGGGGGACCGATGGGGTCACCATAACGACGTTCGCCTGACGGCGAGCCGCGCCATTGTACCTATCTGAGTTGAACTTACAACCGCTCGTTGCAGATTAAAAAATCCGATGAGCTTCAAGCACTTGGATACACCCCTGGGTGAAAGTCTTCCCCCATCGCCTGAAGGACGGTGGAGTCAGTCCAGGGACAGCACTTCGTCGGCACGGCCGCCTTCTTGCTGGATCACCAAATGAATGAAATGCAGCTTGGCAATCACCGCCGGCGGCAGGATGAAGGGGTAGAAATCCGGCTGGCCCATGCTGCGTGACAGTTCGTTGAGCATGCCAGCCAATTCGATCCAAGCGTTGACGAAGGCCAGGAACGCCGGTCCGCCAGGATGCTGCGGGTCGTACAGGCTGCTCAGGGGAAACGGCTGGTAGTCGAGATCGACGTCGCGGGCACTCATGCCAAAGCCCAGGGCGGTGTCCACCGCGTCCATCATGTGCAGGTAGTGAGCCCAGGTTTCCGCCCAGTCCTCCCAGGGGTGCATGGTGGCGTAGGCGCTGACGTGGCTTTGCTGCCAGCCGTTTGGCGCGCCCTGCTGATAGTGTTGCTCCAGAGCCTCGGCGTAGCTGTAGCGCTCGTCGCCGAACAAGCTGCGAAACGACTCCAGCCAGGGGCTGTTGGCAATCAGCCGATCCCAGTAGTAGTGCCCCACTTCATGGCGAAAGTGCCCAAGCAGGGTGCGGTAAGGTTCATGCATCTGCGCCCGCACCCGCTCGCGATGAGCATCATCGGCTTCCTTGATATCCAGGGTGACCAGGCCATTGGCATGTCCGGTAATGGGCGTCCTTCCCTCAAGATCAACACCAAGGAAGTCGAAAGCCAGGCCCCGCGCTTCGTCGTCGCTCTTGGGGATCACTTGCAGCCCGAGGGCAATCAGTTGGGCGACCAGGCGGCGCTTGGCGATTTCCACTTTGCGCCAGCGCTCCGGATTCTCCGGGACGGACAAGTCGGGGATGGTGCGGTTGAGGTTGCAGGCTACGCATAGATTACCGGTCAGGTGGGCCGGCAACAGCCAGTTACAAGCGGCGGGCGTGTCGAGGTTGGCGCAGCGCTTGAACGCCCCCGCCTCAGGCTCGGCATCCAACACCCAGGTCCCGGCGGCGGGCCCCGGCTGCAGGGACGACAGACAGCCTGATTGCGGCGCATAACCGAGCAAGGCAGAGCACGCCAGGCACTGGCTGTTGCGAAAGAACAGCGACTGCCCACAGCGGCATGACCAGAGTTTGCTGTTGCGTGAGCGGTCACCGACGAAGGGCGCGGCGATCCGGGAACTGAGCTGCTCGAAGAAACGGTACATGACGCATCCTCCCTGGGGCTTGCCAAGACTAGATCATCCTGGCTGCCTCATCGTTCCCTCGGCCTGTCAGGAGCCGGCTTGCTGGCGAAACCATCGCTGCCCAGCCGGCTCCCAAGGATCACGCGGGGATGGGGATGCCGTGGTCGACGAGAAAGGCGACAAAGGCCGCTTCATCCAGGACCTTGAGCCCCAGCTCATTGGCCTTGGCCAGTTTGGAACCGGCTCCGGGGCCGGCGACGACGCAGTGGGTTTTCGCCGAAACGGACCCCGCCACCTTGGCCCCCAGGCTTTCCAGCTTTTCCTTGGCCACATCGCGACTCATCAACTCCAGGGAGCCGGTGAGCACCCAGGTCTTGCCAGCCAACGGCAGGCCTTCGACCACCTTCTTCTCGCTCTGCCAATGCATGCCAAAGGCCTTGAGCTGCTCTTCGATGGCCTGGGCCAACCGGGCATTGGCCGGGTTGTCGAAGAACTCCCGCACCGACTTGGCCTGCTTCTCCGGCAGGGCCTGGCGCATATCCAGCCAGTCAGCCGCAATCACGCCCTGCAGGGAACCGAACTTGTCTGCCAGTTTCTGCGCCGCACCCGGCCCCACCGAGGGGATATTAAGCTTGTCGAGCATGCCGCCCAGCGTGGTGCTGGCGGCAAACTCTGCCCCCAGCTCGCCCTGATCCTGCAACACCAGGCCGCATTGATCCTCGGCCAGCAAGGCACCAATCACGCTCCGGTTATGACTGTCTTCGAAGAAGCTGTGAATCTCGTGGGCCACTTCCAGCCCCACATCCGGCAGGTAGGTCAGCACCTGGGGCAAAGCCTGCTGGACCCGCTCCAGGGTTCCCAGGGAACGGGCCAGGACCTTGGCGGTTTCCTCACCCACATCCGGAATGCCCAAGGCATAGATGAAGCGAGCCAGGGCCGGACGCTTGCTGTCCTCGATAGCCTTGAGCAGCTTGTTGCTGGAAACCTCGGCAAAACCTTCCAGATCGATGATCTGTTCGTACTTGAGCTGATAGAGATCCGCAGGCGAAGCAATGAGCTTTTCGTCCACCAGTTGCTCGATGGTCTTGTCCCCCAGGCCTTCGATGTCCATGGCTCGACGGGAAACGAAGTGGATGATCGCCTGTTTGAGCTGGGCACCGCAGGCCAGGCGACCGACGCAACGATACACCGCGCCTTCGCTGACGGTTTCCCGGCCCTTGCTGCGCTTGACCAGTTGCGTGCGTTCGACATGAGAGCCACAGACCGGACAGCTTTGCGGAATCTGTACCGGCCGGGCGTTTTCAGGGCGACGCTCAACGACCACCTGCACCACTTGCGGGATCACGTCACCGGCGCGGCGGATGATCACCGTGTCGCCGATCATCAGCCCCAGGCGCGCCACCTCATCCATATTGTGCAAAGTAGCGTTGGACACAGTGACTCCCGCCACCTTGACGGGCTTCAGGCGCGCCACTGGCGTCACCGCGCCGGTGCGGCCGACCTGGAATTCCACATCCAGCAACTCGGTGAGTTCTTCCATGGCCGGGAATTTATGGGCAATGGCCCAACGCGGCTCCCGGGCACGGAAACCCAGTTCACGCTGAGAGGCGATGCTGTTGACCTTGAACACCACACCGTCGATCTCATAGGGCAGCGCATTGCGCCGCTCGCCGATCTCACGGTAATAGTCCAGGCATTCATCAACCCCTTTGGCCAGGCGCAGCTCACGACTGATGGGCATGCCCCACTGCTTGAGTTGCTCCAGGTTGCCGATATGCGTGTCGGCAATATCGGCGCTGACTTGGCCCAGGCCGTAGCAGCAGAACTCCAGCGGCCGGCTGGCAGTGATCTTCGAGTCCAGCTGGCGCAGGCTACCCGCCGCCGCATTGCGCGGGTTGGCGAAGGTCTTGCCGCCCGACTCCAGTTGCGCCGCATTCAGGCGCTCGAAACCGGCCTTGGACATGAAGACTTCGCCGCGCACCTCCAGGGTCGCCGGCCAGCCGCTGCCTTGCAGCTTGAGCGGAATGTTGCGCACGGTACGCACGTTGACACTGATGTCTTCGCCGGTGGTGCCGTCGCCACGGGTGGCGCCCCGGACCAGCACGCCGTCCTGATACAGCAGGCTGACCGCCAGGCCGTCGAGCTTGGGCTCGCAGCTGTACTCCACCGCCGCGCCACCACCGAACAGATCGCCCGCCGGCAGGTCCAGGCCCTCGTTGACCCGGCGATCAAACTCGCGCATGTCGACTTCTTCAAAAGCGTTACCCAGGCTGAGCATGGGGATTTCATGGCGCACCTGGGTGAAGGCCGAGAGCGCCGCGCTGCCCACACGCTGGGTTGGAGAGTCACTGGTGACCAGCTCCGGGTGCTCGGCCTCCAGGGCCTTGAGCTCGTGGTACAGGCGGTCGTACTCGACGTCCGGAATGCTCGGTTCGTCCAGTACGTGGTAACGGTAGTTGTGTTGGTCCAGCTCGGCGCGCAGCTCAAGAATGCGGGTTTCAGCGGCGGTCATGGGGGTTCTCTCATAAAGCAAAAGAGCAGCCTAGGCTGCTCGATCTGAAGATGGGGGCGTGGGCTTCGCTGGCAAGCCAGTTCCTGCACAGTCAGCTCCTGCGAGAGGAGCTGACTGTGGAAGCTTAGCGCTTCTGGGTCAGAGCGCGGCGTTCGAATTCGACGATACGCTGACGGTAGTGCTCGATGGTCTGGGCAGTCAGCACGCTGCGCTGGTCGTCCTTGAGTTCGCCATTGAGCTCCTGGGACAGCTTGCGCGCCGCCGCCACCATCACGTCGAAGGCTTGCTTCGGGTGACGCGGGCCAGGCAAGCCGAGGAAGAAGCTCACCGCCGGAGTGCTGAAGTGATCGATATCATCCAGATCGAACACGCCGGGCTTGACCGCATTGGCCATGGAGAAAAGCACTTCGCCATTGCCCGCCATGCTTTCGTGGCGGTGGAAGATATCCATCTCGCCAAAACGCAGGCCACTTTCAAGGATGTTCTGCAACAGTGCCGGGCCTTTGAAACCAGCGCTGTCGCGGCAGATCACACTGATCACCAGAACTTCTTCGGCTTGCGGCTGTTCCTTGTCGCTGTGACCGGCAGCCTTGCCTTCATCCGCCGGGAAGTCATCGTCGCGGCTACTGAAGCTTGGGCCGCTATCCAGATCCAGGTCCAGATTGAGGTCACCCTGATGAGGCTCGCCCCCACGCTTGCCGCGCTTGGACGAAGAACTATCCCGAGGCTCGCGGGCAGGCATGCTCACCGACGGCAGATCGTGCTCGTCCAGTTGCGGTTCTTTATGAGTATCCAGCACCCGAGGCGGACCCAGGAGTTCGGCACTGCCTTCATCGTCCGGCAGATTGGAAAGACTTCGATCAAGACGGAACTTCAACTTCCCCTTGCCGCCGCGCATACGCCGCCAGCCATCAAAAAGAATACCGGCGATAACAATAATGCCGATGACGATCAGCCACTCGCGCAGACCGATTTCCATGTAATCCCGTGCCTCTATAAAAAATGCTGAAAAATAAGGGGTTTACAATCTGCAAACCGCTTTAAAACGTGGCGCCAACTCTATGTTCTGAATGGCGTTTTGCCCACGCATAGGAAAAATTGACATTAAACTAGCACGACCAAAGGCAACTTTACACCGTCTGTCGCAACGGTTACGGCCAATATGTCGATTGGCCAGCTTGGTAATGGGAAAAATCCCCCGACTTGCCGTCCAATAGTCGCCTTAGTCGCCCGGACTCAAGCGTCCACCATCGCCATCGCCTCCTCGACATCCACGGCTACCAGGCGCGAACAACCGGGTTCGTGCATCGTCACCCCCATCAACTGATCGGCCATTTCCATGGCGATCTTGTTGTGGGTGATATAGATGAACTGCACAGTCTGCGACATCTCTTTAACCAATCTTGCATAGCGTCCAACGTTAGCGTCATCCAGCGGCGCGTCAACTTCATCGAGCATGCAGAACGGCGCCGGATTCAACTTGAAGATGGCGAATACCAGGGCCAAGGCAGTCAATGCCTTTTCGCCCCCCGAGAGCAAATGAATGGTGCTGTTCTTCTTCCCGGGAGGACGCGCCATGATCGTTACCCCTGTATCGAGTAGATCTTCGCCCGTCAGTTCCAAATAAGCGCTGCCGCCACCGAAAACTTTTGGAAAGAGTGCCTGCAAACCGCCGTTGATCTGATCAAAGGTATCTTTGAATCGATTGCGGGTTTCCTTGTCGATCTTGCGAATCACGTTTTCCAGGGTTTCCAGGGCCTCCACCAGATCGGCGTCCTGGGCATCCAGATAGCGCTTGCGCTCTGACTGCTGCTGATACTCGTCGATGGCCGCAAGGTTGATTGCGCCCAAGCGTTGAATTCTTGCCGCAATGCGCTCCAGCTCTTCTTCCGCGGCCTGCTCGCTGGCCTCCCCGGTCAGGGTCGCCAGCACGCCGTCCAGGTCGTAGCCATCGGCCAGCAACTGCTCCTGCAAGGTCTTGCGACGCACGGTCAGGGCTTGCCATTCCATGCGTTGCTGTTCGAGCTGGCCGCGGATCAGTTGGGATTGCTGCTCGGCCTGGTTACGGCGCTTCTCGGCATCACGCAGTTCGCGATCGGCATCTTCTAGGGCGATCTGCGCGGTCTTGAGCTCGACATCAACGGTCATGCGCTTTTCCAGCAGTTCTTCGAGCTTGAGGCGCAGTTCTTCCAGCGGCGCCTCGCCCTCCTCCAGGTTGAGGCTGAGCTGTTCGCGCTTCTCGGTCAGGCGCTCGGACTGCAGCTCCAGACGCTCCAGGGCCTGACGGGTAGAGTCATGTTGGGCCTTAAGGGAGCCCATGCGCACCGCCAATTGATGAGCGTGATCCTTGTGCTGGCGTGCTTCCTGGCGCACCCGATCAAGGCGCTCGCGCAAGCTGTCGCGCTGGGCCAACAGCAGCTCACGCTGCTCGGTGTCCAGGGCCATGCTGTCGAGGGCCTCCTGCAATTGCAGACGCGCCTCGCCCACTTGTTCATGCTCCAGCTCACGCTGCTCGCCGAGCTCTACCAGCTCTTCATCGAGGCGGGTACGACGCAGATTCAACTGCTCAGCCTTGGCCTTGCCGGCGGACAGCTTGGCTTTCAACTCTCCCTGCTGGCGAGCCTCGTCCTGCAACAGGCGACGCAAGTGTTCGCGACCGTTCTCCTGCTGACGTTGCTGGGCCCGCAGGTTGAGCAATTGACTCTCCAGGGCTTCGACACTGGCTTCGCGCTCATCGCGCTCCAGGGTCAGTTGCTGGATTTCCTGGCCTCGCGCCAGCACGCCGCTTTCCGCTTCGCTGGCCCGCCGCACCCGCAGGAAATGCCGGCCGACCCAGTAGCCGTCGCGACTGATCAGGCTCTGCCCGGCTGCCAGTTGCCCACGCAAGGCCAGGGCCTGTTCGAGGTTTTCCACCGGTTTGACCTGCCCCAGCCAGGGCGACAGATCGACCGTGGATTCCACCTTGTCCAGCAAGCTGCCGGGCATGCGCAGCGCATCGCCTTGCAGGCTCAGCAGACGCAGGTCGCCTTGCTGGAAACCGGCCAGATCGATACCGGTGAAATCATCCACCAGCACCGCTTGCAGATCGGCGCCGAGCACGGTTTCCACCGCCAGCTCCCAGCCCGCTTCCACGTGCATGCCATCGGCCAGGCGCGGACGCTCGGCCAACTGCTGTTCACGCAGCCACTGTGCAGTACCGGTGCCCGGGTCCAACGCGGCTTGCTGCAGGGCCTCCAGAGACGCCAAGCGGCCATTGAGCCGCTGCAATTCACCCTGGGCCTGCTGCTGGGCCTGGGTCGCCTGCTGCAATTGCTGGCGCAGTTGCTCCAGGCGCTCGACCTGGGATTCCTCACTGGCTTGCAGGTCTTCCAGAGTTGCTTCGCTGGCGGCCAATTGTTCGTTGAGTTCGAGGATCGCCGCGTCTTCCGGGTCGGCCGAGAGCAACTCACGCTCCTCCCCCAGGCGTCGCTGACGCTCGGCCAGCCGCTCCATGCTGCTTTCGAGCTGCTGGATGCGCGACTGCTGCACTTCCGCCTGGCGCCGCGGCTCGGCAGAACTCAGGTTGAAGGCGTCCCACTGCTCCTGCCAGCCGTGCATGGTGGTTTCGGCTTCTTCCAGGGTCGCGGCGGCTTCCTCGGCGGCGGCTGCAGTGACCTCCTGCTCAGGTTCGAGCATGGCCAGCTCTTCCCCCAGGGTTGCCAGCAAAGTGCGGTCGTGGCCCAGGTGTGACTCGGTCTCCAGACGCGCACGTTCGGCTTCCTTGAGATCATCCTGCAATTGCCGCAGGCGCTGCTGGCCGTGCTGGATGCTTTGCTCGACCCGGGCAATGTCGCCGCCCACCGAATAGAAGCGCCCCTGCACCAGATTGAAGCGCTCGGACAATTCATGGTGACCGTCACGCAAGCGTTCGATAGCAGCATCGGCATTGCGCTGCTCAGCCACCAGGGCCTCGAAGCTGACTTCCTGGCTACCGATCACCGACTCGCGCTGGCCGACCTGCTCATTCAATGCCTGCCAGCGCAGAGCCGACAGTTGCGCCTTGAGCTGGCGCTCCTCGGCCTTGTATTCCTGGTACTTCTCGGCGGCCTGGGCCTGGCGATGCAGGCGTTCCAGCTGACGCTCCAGCTCTTCGCGCAGATCGGTCAGGCGGGCGAGGTTCTCATGGGTGCGGCGGATGCGGTTTTCCGTCTCGCGCCGGCGCTCCTTGTACTTGGAAATGCCCGCGGCTTCTTCAATGAAGTTACGCAGGTCCTCGGGCTTGGCCTCGATCAGCTTGGAGATCATGCCCTGCTCGATGATCGAGTAGCTGCGTGGCCCCAGGCCGGTGCCAAGGAAGATGTCGGTGATGTCCCGACGGCGGCACTTGGCGCCGTTGAGGAAATAGCTGTTCTGGCTGTCGCGTGTGACCTTGCGGCGAATGGAGATCTCGGCGTAGGCCGCGTATTCGCCCACCAGGGTGCCGTCGGAGTTGTCGAACACCAGTTCGATACTGGCCTGGCTCACTGGCTTGCGACTGGTGGAGCCATTGAAGATGACATCGGTCATCGACTCGCCACGCAGGTTTTTCGCCGAGCTTTCGCCCATCACCCAGCGCACGGCGTCGATGATATTCGACTTGCCGCAGCCATTGGGCCCCACCACCGCCGCCATGTTACTGGGGAAGTTCACCGTGGTCGGATCGACGAAGGACTTGAACCCCGCCAGCTTGATGCACTTGAGTCGCACGCTTAAGCATCCGCCAACGCAGACACCACCAGATCGCTGCTGCGCTGGGCGTAGGCCGTCAACACCTGGCGGATCTGCTCCAGATCACGGGCCAGCACCGCGGCCAGCAACTGCTCGAACAATTCCAGGTACTCGCTCATCGACGCCTTGCGCTGCTCCAGTGCCAGGTAATAGGCACGGCTCATGGCCGGCTGCAGATTCTCGACGGTTTCCTGCAGGTAAGGGTTGTTGGCAAAAGGATAGGCCGCGCGCATCACGCTGAAGCTGTCCTCGACGAAGGCGCGGATGTCCTGGCGCTCGTAGGCACCCTCCAGACGCTGCTGGATCTGCAGGAACGGCGTCATGTCGCTCTGCTGCACCCAGCCGCTGGCCACGCAGTTGCCCAGCAGGATGTACAACTCGCTCATCAGGGTGCAAAGACTGCGGACCTTGTGCTCGGTGAGCTCGGTCACGTGGGCACCACGGCGCGGCAGGATGGCAATCAGATGGCGGCGCTCAAGAATCAGCAAGGCCTCGCGGACCGAACCACGACTGACATTGAGGGCCAAGGTGACCTTCTGTTCCTGAATGCGCTCTCCAGGCTTGAGATCCCCGCGAATGATACGTTCGGCGAGGTGGTGAGCAATCTGCTCGGCGAGGCTGTCCGGCGCCTTGAACGTCATGGTTTTCCTTCAAAATCTTTAATCGGCACAAGCGGCGCAGTGTAGCGCAATTGCTACCCCATCGCGGAGTGCTCCGACAGGGGAATTTGGCATGAAACAAGCAGATTGATGTTGATTCAAGGGTTTCTCAAATGCCGTTCATACTTGAAATGTTGAGCACAGAAATTTCCTGACCCAAAGGTCAGAAAATCATTGACCGAAAAGTCAGACATGACTAAATTCGGCTCAGTTCGCTTAACAACAATAAAGAGTCTGCGAGGCCTTCCGTGATCCAGTTTTTACTCAACCAGGAACTCCGTAGCGAGCACGCCCTGGACCCAAACCTGACCGTGCTCAACTATCTGCGCGAGCACCTGGGCAAACCCGGCACCAAGGAAGGCTGCGCCAGCGGCGACTGCGGCGCCTGCACCGTGGTGGTGGGCGAGTTGCAGGTGGATGCCCAGGGCGGCGAATCCATTCGCTATCGCAGCCTCAACTCGTGCCTGACCTTCGTCTCCTCCTTGCACGGCAAACAGCTGATCAGCGTCGAAGGCCTCAAGCACCAGGGCCAACTGCACAGCGTGCAGCAGGCCATGGTCGAGTGCCACGGTTCACAATGCGGCTTTTGCACCCCAGGATTCGTCATGTCGCTGTTCGCCCTGCAAAAGAACAGCAGTGAACCCGACGCCCACAAGGCCCATGAGGCCCTGGCCGGCAACCTGTGCCGTTGCACCGGCTACCGGCCGATCCTCGCTGCTGCCGAGCAGGCCTGCTGCGGCCAGCAGAGCGATCAGTTCGACGCCCGCCAGACCGAGACCATCAGTCGCCTCAAGGCCATCGCTCCCAAGGACACCGGTGAACTCAACAGCGGCGACAAGCGCTGCCTGGTGCCGCTGACCGTGGCCGACCTGGCCGACCTCTACGACGCCTACCCCCAGGCACGGCTGCTGGCCGGTGGCACCGACCTGGCCCTGGAAGTCACCCAGTTCCACCGCACCCTGCCCGTGATGATCTACGTCGGTAACATTGCCGAGATGAAGCGCGTCGAACGCTTCGACGATCGCCTGGAGATCGGCGCGGCCACGGCCCTCACCGACTGCTACGACGCACTGCGCGCCGAGTACCCGGACTTCGGCGAATTGCTGCAGCGCTTCGCCTCGTTGCAGATCCGTAACCAGGGCACCCTGGGGGGCAATATCGGCAACGCCTCGCCCATCGGCGACTCACCGCCCCTGCTGATCGCCCTGGGTGCACAGATCGTACTGTGCAAGGGCGAAGTACGCCGCACCCTGGCCCTGGAAGACTATTTCATCGATTACCGGGTCACGGCCCGCCAGGACAGCGAGTTCATCGAGAAGATCATCGTGCCCCGGGCCAGCGCCGAACGGCTGTTCCGTGCGTACAAGGTCTCCAAGCGCCTGGACGACGATATCTCTGCGGTCTGCGCGGCCTTCAACCTGCAGATTGAAAACGGCGTGGTCAGCGATGCGCGCATTGCCTTCGGCGGTATGGCGGCAATCCCGAAACGAGCCAAGAGCTGTGAAACCGCACTGATTGGCGCGCCCTGGAACCTGTCCACGGTGGAGCGCGCCTGCGCCGCCCTGGCGGAGGATTTCACCCCGCTTTCGGATTTCCGTGCGAGCAAGGAATACCGCCTGCTGAGTGCGCAGAACCTGCTGCGCAAGTACTTCATCGAACTGCAAACACCGCACATCGAGACCCGGGTGACCGCTTATGTCTAATCATCACAAAGTCGAGAAGACTCAAGCCGAACTGACGGCCCTGTTTCACCAGGACCTGACCACGGGCGTTGGCCGCAGCGTCAAGCACGATAGCGCCGACAAACACGTGTCCGGCGAGGCGCTGTACATCGACGACCGCCTGGAATTCCCCAACCAGTTGCACGTCTACGCGCGACTGTCGGACCGAGCCCACGCCAAAGTCATCAGCATTGACACCGGCCCCTGCTACGCCTTCGAAGGCGTGCGCATCGCCATTACTCATGAAGACATTCCCGGCTTGAAGGACATCGGCCCGCTGCTGCCCGGCGACCCGCTGCTGGCCATCGATACCGTGCAGTTCGTCGGCCAGCCGGTGCTGGCGGTGGCCGCCAAGGATCTGGAAACCGCGCGCAAGGCGGCCATGGCCGCGATCATCGAGTACGAGGACCTGGAACCGGTGCTGGACGTGGTGGAAGCCCTGCGCAAGCGCCACTTCGTGCTGGACAGCCACACTCACCAGCGCGGCGATTCCGCCGGCGCCCTGGCCAACGCCGAACACCGCATCCAGGGCACGCTGCATATCGGCGGCCAGGAGCATTTCTACCTGGAAACCCAGATTTCCTCGGTGATGCCCACCGAGGACGGCGGCATGATCGTCTACTGCTCGACCCAGAACCCCACCGAAGTGCAGAAACTGGTGGCGGAAGTGCTCGACGTGTCGATGAACAAGATAGTGGTCGACATGCGGCGCATGGGCGGCGGCTTCGGCGGCAAGGAAACCCAGGCCGCCAGCCCTGCCTGCCTGTGCGCGGTGATCGCCCGCCTCACCGGCCAGCCCACCAAGATGCGCCTGCCCCGGGTCGAAGACATGCTCATGACCGGCAAGCGTCACCCGTTCTACATCGAATACGACGTGGGCTTCGACAGCAACGGCCGCCTGCACGGCATCCAACTGGAACTGGCGGGCAACTGCGGCTGCTCACCGGACCTCTCGGCGTCCATCGTCGACCGGGCGATGTTCCACTCCGACAACGCCTACTACCTGGGCGACGCCACCATCAACGGCCACCGCTGCAAGACCAACACCGCCTCCAACACCGCCTACCGCGGTTTCGGCGGCCCGCAAGGCATGGTCGCTATTGAAGAGGTGATGGACGCCATCGCCCGCCACCTGCACCTGGACCCGCTGGCGGTGCGCAAGGCCAACTACTACGGCAAGACCGAACGCAACGTCACCCATTACTACCAGACCGTCGAGCACAACATGCTCGAAGAGATGACGGCCGAACTGGAAGCCAGCAGCCAGTATGCCGAGCGTCGCGAAGCCATCCGGCTGTACAACGCCAACAGCCCGATCCTGAAAAAGGGCCTGGCACTGACCCCAGTGAAGTTCGGCATCTCCTTCACCGCCAGCTTCCTCAACCAGGCCGGCGCGCTGATCCACATCTACACCGACGGCAGCATCCACCTGAACCACGGCGGCACCGAAATGGGCCAGGGCCTGAACGTCAAGGTGGCCCAGGTAGTGGCCGAGGTGTTCCAGGTGGACATCGAGCGGGTACAGATCACTGCCACCAACACCGACAAAGTACCCAACACCTCGCCCACCGCGGCATCCAGTGGCGCCGACCTCAACGGCAAGGCCGCGCAGAACGCAGCGCAGACCATCAAGTCGCGCCTGGTGGAGTTTGCCGCGCGCAAGTACCAGGTCAGCGAAGAGGATGTGGAGTTCCACAACGGCCACGTGCGTGTCCGCGACCATATCCTGACCTTCGAGGAACTGATCCAGCAGGCGTATTTCGCCCAGGTGTCGCTGTCCAGCACCGGTTTCTACAAGACCCCGAAGATCTACTACGACCGCAGCCAGGCTCGGGGTCGGCCGTTCTACTACTTCGCCTTTGGCGCAGCCTGCGCCGAGGTGATAGTCGATACCCTGACCGGCGAGTACAAGATGCTGCGTACCGACATCCTGCACGACGTCGGTGCCTCGCTGAACCCGGCCATCGACATCGGCCAGGTGGAAGGCGGTTACATCCAGGGCATGGGCTGGCTGACCACCGAGGAACTGGTGTGGAACGCCAAGGGCAAACTGATGACCAATGGTCCCGCCAGCTACAAGATCCCGGCGGTGGCCGACATGCCCCTGGACCTGCGGGTCAAGCTGGTGGAGAACCGCAAGAACCCAGAAGACACGGTGTTCCACTCCAAGGCCGTGGGCGAGCCGCCGTTCATGCTTGGCATCGCTGCCTGGTGCGCGATCAAGGACGCAGTGGCCAGCCTGGGCGACTACCGCCATCAACCGCAGATCGATGCCCCGGCAACACCGGAGCGAGTGTTGTGGGGCTGCGAGCAGATGCGTCGCTTGCAGGTGACCAGGGCCGCGGATCAGCAAGTCGAGCTGGCGCCGCTGTAACGGCCTTCGCAGGCAAGCCCGCTCCTGCACCGCGCCCGTAGGAGCTGGCTTGCCGGCGAAGCAGCCCGAACAGACCACCAAGATGTCGAGGTAAACATGAACAACTGGATCAGCGCCCTCGCCGACCTGCAGAACCAGGGTGAACCCTGCGTGTTGGTGACCATCATCGAGGAGCTTGGCTCAACGCCGCGTAATGCCGGTTCGAAAATGGTCGTCAGCGCCACCCAGGCCTTCGACACCATCGGCGGCGGGCACCTGGAATACAAGGCCATGCAGATCGCCCGTGACCTGCTCGCCAGCGGCCAGCAGGCCACCCACCTGGAGCGCTTCAGCCTCGGTGCCAGCCTCGGCCAGTGCTGCGGCGGCGCCACCGTGCTGCTGTTCGAACCCATGGGCCAGGTGCAAGCGCAAATCGCCGTGTTCGGTGCCGGCCACGTCGGCCGCGCCCTGGTGCCACTCCTGGCCAGTCTGCCGTGCCGGGTACGCTGGATCGATTCCCGGGAACAGGAATTCCCGGAACAGATTCCCCAGGGCGTGAGCAAGATCGTCAGCGAAGAACCGGTGGAGGAAATCGATAACCTGCCGCCTGGCAGCTATTGCATCGTCATGACCCATAATCACCAGCTGGACCTGGAGTTGACCGCCGCCCTGCTCAAGCGCAACGACTTTGCCTATTTCGGCCTGATCGGCTCGAAGACCAAGCGGGTGAAGTTCGAGCACCGCTTGCGCGATCGCGGTTTCGACGCAACCACCTTGCAGCGCATGCGTTGCCCGATGGGGCTCGCTGAAGTCAAAGGCAAGTTGCCCGTGGAAATCGCCATCTCCATTGCCGGTGAGATCATCGCTACCTACAACGCCCATTTCGGCCAGTCCAGCGCCAGCACCGAACCCATTGCCAAGCTGCTGCCGGCTTCGCGCCGCAGCCAGACTTCGAACTGACACGCCACACACTGAGAACGACCATGCCTTTGACTCGCAAAGCCTACCGTGCCGCCATCCTGCACAGCATCGCCGACCCGGCCGAAGTCGGAATCGAAGCCTCCTACGAGTATTTCGAAGACGGCCTGCTGGTGGTCGAGGACGGCCGGATCAGCGCCCTCGGCCACGCCAGTGAACTGCTTGCCGGCCTGCCCGCCGATGTGCAGATCAATCATTACCCCGACGCCCTGATCACCCCGGGCTTCATCGACACCCACATCCACCTGCCCCAGACCGGCATGGTCGGTGCCTATGGCGAACAGTTGCTGGACTGGCTGAACACCTACACCTTCCCCTGTGAACGCCAGTTCGCCGATCAGGCCCACGCCGATGAAGTGGCGGACATCTTCATCAAGGAATTGCTGCGCAACGGCACCACCACCGCGCTGGTGTTTGGCAGCGTGCATCCACAGTCGGTCAATGCCTTCTTCGCCGCCGCCGAGAAACTCGACCTGCGGATGATCGCCGGCAAGGTGATGATGGACCGCAACGCCCCGGACTACCTGACCGACACCGCAGAGTCCGGCTATCTGGAAAGCAAGGAACTGATTGAGCGCTGGCACGGCAAGGGCCGCCTGCACTACGCGGTGACCCCGCGTTTCGCCCCAACCAGCACCCCGGAACAACTGACCCTGGCCGGCAAACTGCTGACCGAGTACCCCGATCTCTACATGCAGACTCACATCAGTGAAAACCTGCAGGAGATCGAATGGGTCAAGGAACTGTTCCCGGAGCGCAAGGGTTACCTGGACGTTTATGACCACTACCAACTGCTGGGGGAACGCTCGGTGTTCGCCCACGGCGTGCACCTGTGCGATGACGAATGTGCGCGCCTGGCGGAAACCGGTTCGGCCGTGGCCTTCTGCCCAACCTCGAACTTCTTCCTCGGCAGTGGTCTGTTCAACCTGCCCATGGCGGAAAAACACAAACTCAATGTCGGCCTGGGCACCGACGTCGGTGGCGGCACCAGTTTCTCGCTGCTGCAGACCCTGAACGAAGCCTACAAAGTCATGCAGTTGCAAGGCGCACGCCTGAGCCCGTTCAAGTCCCTGTACCTGGCAACCCTGGGCGGCGCCCGCGCCCTGCGCCTGGAAGATCGGATCGGCACTCTGCACCCTGGCACCGACGCCGACTTCGTGGTCCTCGACTACCACGCCACTCCCTTGCTCAGCTATCGCCTGAAGCAGGCCAACAGCATCGCTGAAACCCTGTTTGTACTGATGACCCTGGGGGACGATCGCACCGTGCTGCAGACCTACGCCGCCGGCCAGCCAGTCCACCAGCGCTAAGCCCGCAAACGAAAAATCCCCCGCTCGCGAAACATCGAACGGGGGATTTTTCACGCCTGAGTCCCAGGCGATCAGGTGCAGACTAGAACGTCACTTCCATGTTCAAGGTCGGCGCCGTGGTCCGCGTACCCCGTCCACCGTCCACCCCGAACTTGTTGTGCCAGTACTCGTAGCCAACACCCAGGTACAGGTTGGGCTTGACGTTCTTGCCGGGCAACACGGCCACCATCAGCGACGTCCGCACCAGGGTTTCCGCTGCGGTGTCACGATAGTTGTAGTCGTGGCCCTTTTCCCCGGTGTAGTTGACGAAGCCCTGGAACTTGGCGGCGTGACTGCCAACTTCGAAGGGACGCATCCAGGCCAGGTTGAGCATGTAAGTATCGTCGAAGGTGTGATCCGGGTCCTTGGCCCCGGGGATGCCGGAATGGTTGTTTTCCTTGTAGTACAGCAAGCTCAGGTCCAGCACGCCGACGGTGTTGAATTTCAGGGTCGGACCGAAGACCAGGGCGCGTTTCTTGGCCGAGCCCAGGTTGTTGTTGCGACTGGCATCGAAGCCCAGGGTCAGCGCGTAGTCCTTGACGAGGCCGGTGCCCAAGGGCGTATCGAACACCCGGGACGCGAAGAGCTGATGACGATAGACGCCATAGACTTCGCTGCTGCCCTTGTGGGTGCCCTTGCGCGGATCGTCGCTGTCGGAGAGCAGCAGATCCAGGTGCAGGTAGTTGCTGCCGTACTGGTAGCCACTGGCGTGGGTGAAACTGTAGATGCGCTTGCTGATGTAGTGCGGATTGTTCGGGTTGGTGAACTCCTTGCCGTACCGAAAGCCGACGCTGTTGTTCATCCACTCCAGGGCGGCTGCTTCCCCTGCTCCGATCAGTGTCATCAGCAGGGTTGCGCCTTGTAATGCCTTTTTCATTTTTATTATGTCCTGTGGCGGTGTGGCGTAAGGCAGCTTCGCTGGCTGCCGTCCGCACGCAGTATCGGCACAAGCGCCACAGGCCCCAAAGCACAGAATATCGATCAGCGCGCTGCCAAAACGGCAACAGCCGCCCACAGCCATGGACTCAGAGCGTTAGCTGGCCGAAAGCGCGCTCGGCCCGCTCGCGAATGGCGATCTCCTCGCCAAGCAGATGCGCCAGCGCCTCCACCGCGCTGGGCAGATCACGACCGCTGCGGGCATAGAGCCCCAGGTCGCTGTAGATCCCCCCCTGATCGCTCAGCGGGATATGCACCAGCTCCCCCTTGCTCAGGTCGCCCTCGACCCCGACCCGGGTCTGGAAGGCCACCCCCATGTTGTGCCGGGCCATCTGCCGCGCCAGCTCCATGGAGTTGCTCTGCAAGGGCGGCTTGTCCAACAGCCCCAAGCGCTTGTGCAACGGCGCCAGCAAGTGATGGATCGACAGCTCGCTCTTGGCCAGGATCAGCCCGTGCTCGGCGCAAGTGGCGAAATTGACGCTGCCCCGCTCGGCCAAGGGATGATCGGGACTGACCAGCGCCCCCAGGCGAAAATGACCGACGCTCAAGGGGCGGATCTCCGGCGCCCTGGGCAAGGCGAACGCCAGGCCCAGGTCCGCACGACTGTTGATCAAGGCCTGGGGAATGGATTGCGAGCCCTGCACCGTGACGCCGATGGTCACCTGTGGATACAGATCGCGCATGCGCTTGAGCACCGAGGGCAGCAGATCCACCGTCGCGCCTTCCACCGCGGCAATCTCCACATGCCCGCTCTTGAGGCCACGCAGGGCATCGAACTCCAGGCGCACCCGCTCCAGATCCTGCAGCACCAGATTGACATGACGGCTCATGACCTCACCCGCCAGGGTCAGGCGCAGGCCGCCCGGCAGGCGTTCGAACAAGGGCGCGCCGATTTCATCCTCGATCTTCAGGATCTGCCGGTTCACCGCCGAAGACGCGACATTCAAGCGCCGAGCAGCCTCGCGGATCGAATGACAGCGACGAACCATGTCGAAGTAATGGATGGCGGAAGAATGAATGCGTAGCGTTCTGCCGATCATGCCGCGGGCTCCTTTCGCAGGACCAGAGGCGCACGGATTGCCGGCCGTGAGCCTCGAAGCAGGCACTGTATACAATCTTGATTGAAATTTAAAACAATCTTCCTGATCAGGAGGCAGACCCGCCGCCAAACAAAAATCCCCCGCTGCATAGGGCTATGCAGCGAGGGATTTTCAGTCTGATCAAGGCTTACAGCTTGGCCGTCGGCCGCCCCGGCTTCTTGGTCTGCAGCAGGTGCGAGAACACCGCATGCAGGTCGTCCGAGGCGCTTTCCTCGTCGAGATTGAGCTTGCTGTCGATGTGATCCATGTGATGCATCATCAGGTTCACCGCCAGCTCGCCGTCGCGGGCCTCGATGGCGTCGATCAGTTGGGTGTGCTCATCGTAGGAGCAGTGGGAGCGGTTGCCGCTTTCATACTGGGCAATGATCAGCGACGTCTGGGACACCAGGCTGCGCTGGAAGCTGATCAGCGGTGCATTCTTCGCTGCTTCCGCCAGCTTCAGGTGAAACTCCCCGGACAGGCGGATACCGGCACCACGATCGCCTCGGGAAAAGCTGTCGCGCTCCTCGTTGACCATCTGCCGCAACTCCAGCAGCTGTTCGGCGGTGGCATGCTGGACCGCCAGCTCGGTAATGGCTCGCTCCACCAGACGCCGGGCGAGAAAGACCTGACGGGCTTCCTCGACGCTCGGACTGGCAACCACCGCCCCCCGATTGGGCCGCAACAGGACTACGCCTTCATGGGCCAGCCGCGACAATGCACGACGGATGATGGTCCGACTGACTCCGAATATTTCCCCAAGCGCCTCTTCACTCAACTTGGTGCCGGGCGCCAGGCGCTGCTCGAGGATGGCCTCAAAGATGTGCGCGTAGACAATATCGTCCTGGGTTCCGCTGCGACCGGCTTTGCCTGCTCGCGGTTGTTTCTTGAGAGGTTGCAACTGTTCGTTCATGGGCACTCGGGTCGGGAGGACTGCGGCGATTTCGGCGTGACTTTAATACGCCACGGTGGGTCGCTGGCAAGTATCGCGTTAAAACAGGGGCACATTGTACACAACCGCTGGGGATCATTAGCAAAAAGTGTTACCGGCCCCACCACTTACTCAACGACTGTACGGCTATTTGTAGTCACGGCTGTATTGCAATGCAAAGTTACTTTTAAGTTTAGGCTTGAACCTTGAACCCTATTACCGGCTCGTTGCTTGCGCAGGCTGCAAGCAGCGTTCGCCGGGTATGGGTTTTGCGTCTTTCGAGAACAAGGAATAGCAGTAATGTCCGACGCCACCCCCGCGCAATTACGCCCCCTCGCGGACACTTCGCCCTCCGCCATCGTTGCCGGCTTCATCGCCATGATGACCGGCTACACCAGTTCCCTGGTGCTGATGTTCCAGGCTGGGCAAGCCGCCGGCCTGACCAGCGGTCAGATCTCCTCCTGGATCTGGGCCATCTCCATTGGCATGGCGGTGTGCAGCATCGGCCTGTCTCTGCGCTATCGCACCCCCATCACCATCGCCTGGTCCACACCCGGCGCTGCCCTGCTGATCACCAGCCTGTCGGGAGTGACCTATGGCGAAGCCATTGGCGCCTACATCACTTGCGCGGTCCTGGTGACCATTTGCGGACTCACCGGCAGCTTCGAGCGCCTGGTGAAAAAGATCCCGGCATCCCTGGCAGCCGCCTTGCTGGCGGGAATCCTGTTCAAGATCGGCAGTGAAATCTTTGTGGCGGCCCAACACCGTACCGGTCTGGTACTGGGGATGTTCTTCACCTACCTGGTGGTCAAGCGCCTGTCGCCACGTTATGCCGTTCTCGCGGCCCTGCTGATCGGCACTGCACTGTCCGGGCTGATGGGCTTGCTGGACTTCAGTGGCTTCCACCTGGAAGTGGCGACGCCGGTCTGGACCACGCCGCACTTTTCCCTGGCGGCCACCATCAGCATCGGTATTCCACTGTTCGTGGTCGCCATGACCTCGCAGAACATGCCCGGGATCGCGGTGCTGCGCGCCGACGGCTACAACGTCCCGGCCTCGCCACTGATCACCGCCACCGGGCTGGCTTCGTTGCTGCTGGCGCCATTTGGTTCCCACGGCATCAACCTGGCGGCCATCAGCGCTGCGATCTGCACCGGCCCCCACGCCCACGAAGATCGCAGCAAGCGTTACACCGCCGCAGTGTGGTGCGGGGTTTTCTATGGCATTGCCGGGGTCTTCGGCGCCACCCTGGCTGCGCTGTTCGCGGCCTTGCCCAAGGAACTGGTGCTGTCCATCGCCGCCCTGGCGCTGTTCGGCTCGATCATCAACGGCTTGAGCATCGCCATGAGTGAAGTGAAGGAGCGAGAAGCGGCGCTGATCACCTTTATGGTGACGGCCTCGGGGCTGACGCTGTTCTCCATTGGCTCGGCGTTCTGGGGAATTGTCGCTGGGGTGGTGACCTTGATGATTCTGAATTGGCGCAGCGCCTGAAGGGCTTCGCTGGCCTACACAGACCGGCGCCCACTGCAGGAGCCAGCCTGCCGGCGAATAGCGCCCACGACAAAACCCGGGGCTGGCCCGTGGCAGATGCAAGGATACAAAGGGGGAAATCGACAGGTTGCCCTGGGGGCAACATCGCATGAGCGGCCCGGACGGGCCGCTCATGCATGACATCACGCGACTGGGTTGATCGCGTTGTCCGGGTACCAGACGTCCAGCAGCGGGCTGACTTCAACGCTGGTCAGCTCGGTACGGCCTTTGAGCCAAGCTTCAACAGCTGCACGCTGTGCTTCGCTGACGGAACCGCGCTTGCTCAGGCAAACCAGACCGAAGTCATCGCCGCCAACATAGCCCAGACCGTTGGCTTCCATCGCTTCTTTGAGGAACGCGTCGAGGAAAGCGTCAATAGCTTCTTCAGCCAGATCTTCTTTGAAATCCAGGTTCAGCTCAAAACCCAGCTCCTGAAATTCATCTACGCAGAGTTTTTTGCGCAGACGGCGGGAACGGTTAGTGGCCATGGAACAATCCTCATAAGTAATAACGGGCGGCACTTTACCAGTTTAGGCGGGCGATTGCCTGACTCTATGAGGATGCAGGACCGCCATTGGTAAAAAAAATACCGCCGCGGCGGCCCGTGGCACGGCACAAGCCGCTATACCTTGGGGCATAATGCCGACACTTTCATGATCACTGAGGGATTTTATCTGCATGCCCTCGCCTTTTTTCCCCTCGACTGCAGGGTTCCACTTCATATGATCAAATCGTTGCGTCCTCTGTTGCTTGCCAGTGTTTTTCTTCCCCTGGCATTTCCTGTCTCTGCGGCTCCGGTCAACACCACCCTGACCCCCAAGGTTCAACAAGCCCTCAAAGCCAGCAAGCTCCCGAACAACGCCCTGTCGCTGGTGATGATTCCCCTGAACGGCCCTGGCACGCCGACGGTTTTCAACGCCGATGTCTCGGTCAACCCGGCCTCCACCATGAAGCTGGTCACCACCTACGCGGCCCTGGAAATGCTTGGCCCGACCCACCAGTGGAAGACCGAGTTCTACACCGATGGCACCCTCAGCGGTGGCATTCTCAACGGCAATCTCTATCTCAAGGGCGGCGGCGATCCCAAGCTGAACATGGAGAAGCTCTGGCTGCTGATGCGTGACCTGCGGGCCAATGGCGTGCAGCAAGTCACCGGCGACCTGGTACTGGACCGCAACTACTTCGTGCAACCGCAGTTGCCTGAGTTCAATGACGACGGCAACGACGAGAACAAGCCGTTCCTGGTCAAGCCCGACGCGCTGATGGTCAACCTCAAGGCCCTGCGCTTCGTCGCCCGCAATGACTCCGGCCGGGTGCTGGTTTCGGTAGAGCCGCCGATTGCCAAGATCCGCATCGACAATCAGGTCAAGGCAGTCAACACCAAGCAGTGCACCGGCGACGTTCGCTACAACCCCGTGCCCCAGGCCGATGGCAGCGTGATCGTCACCGTTGGCGGCCAGTTGGGTGATGGCTGCAGTTCCCAGACCTATCTGTCGCTGCTGGACCATGCCACCTACACCGCCGGTGCGGTGCGGGCGATCTGGAGCGAACTGGGCGGCAGCATCCAGGGCAAGGACCGCCTCGCGGTAGTTCCCAAGGATGCCAAGGTCCTGGCCCGAGCCTTCTCTCCGGACCTCGCGGAGGTCATCCGCGACATCAACAAATACAGTAACAACACCATGGCCCAGCAGCTGTTCCTGAGCCTGGGCGCCAAGTACCGCAATGAAGCCGACGGCGATGACGCCAAGGCGGCCCAGCGTGTGGTGCGCCAGTGGCTGGCGAAAAAAGGCATCACCGCGCCGCATCTGGTGATGGAAAACGGCTCTGGCCTGTCCCGTGCCGAACGGGTCAGCGCCCGGGAACTGGCCGGTCTGCTGCAAGCTGCCTGGAAGAGCCCCTACGCCGCCGAGTTCATCAGCTCCATGCCGATTGCCGGCATGGACGGCACCATGCGCAAGCGCCTGAAACGTACCGCCATGTCCGGTGAGGCACACATCAAGACTGGCACTCTGAACACCGTGCGCGCCATCGCCGGCTATAGCCGCGATGACAACGGCAACACCTGGGCGGTGGTGGCGATCCTCAACGATCCACGCCCCTTCGGCGCCTCTTCGGTACTGGATCAGGTGCTGCTGGATCTGTATCGCCAGCCAAAACTGGCCACCAGCGCATCCGTTCTCTAACTCGCTGTTGCGACAGTGGCGGACCCGCTCCGCCGCTGTCAGCGATCAGGGCAGCTCTGGCTGGACTCGATCGCGTCCGGCCTGCTTGGCGGCATAGACCCCGGAGTCGGCCCGCAACAACAAACCGTCCGCCCCCTCGCCTTCGCGCCAGCTGGCAATGCCGAAACTGGCGGTGACACTGCCCACCGGCTCGATCGGCGAACTGCGCAGCCCCTGCCACAGTTCCTGAGCCAGGATCAGCGCCTGCTGGGCGTTGGTGCCCGGACACAGCACCATGAACTCCTCGCCGCCGAGACGGCAGAACACATCGGTACGCCGCAGACGCCCACCAATGCGGACACAGAGCCCCCGCAAGACCTGATCCCCGACGCCGTGTCCGTACTGGTCGTTGATCCGCTTGAAATGATCGATATCCAGCATGATCACCGCCATATCACCCCCAACACGTTCAAGACGCTGCATTTCGCTCTGCAACTGCTCCTGGAAATAGCGCCGGTTGTGAATGCCGGTCAGGGAGTCGGTCACTGACAACGCACGCAACTCTTCCTCGACCCGCTTGAGGTCGGAAATATCCGAGATATAGCCGTGCCAGAGCACGCCGCCGCCCTGCAGGCTTTCCGGGGTCGCCGCGCCACGCATCCAGCGCAGCCCCCGTTGCGGCAGGCAGACCCGATACTCCTCGCGCCACGGACTGAGCTGCTTGGCGGAAACCTGGATCGACTTGCGCACCCGCTGCACATCCTCAGGATGGATACGCTCGAACACTGCCTCGGCATCCTCCTGCAGCACCTGCGGCTCGATCTCGTAGATTTCGCGAATGCCATCGCTGGCATAGGTGAAGCTCGCGTGTCCCTCGGCATCCAGCTTGAACTGGTAGATCCCTCCGGGAACATGGGCACTGAGCCTTTTCAACAGGCGGTCCCGGGCCGCCAGGGCCTCGTGCACCCGCTTGCGCTCGGTGATGTCGATGCAGATGGCCAGGTGACCGATCCACAGCCCCTGATCATCCAGCACCGGGGTCGCCAGCATGTTCACTTGCAGGTGGCTGCCGTCACGCCTGACCAACGTCCACTCCCGCGCCTCATGGCCACCGGCCAGGCCTTCTTCCACCAGCATGGCCCGGGACACCGGAATGGCCTTGCCATAGCGCTGGGTAAGGCTCTGAGCCCAGCTTTCCAGCTCCCGGGGCAGGTGCAGGCTTTCCAGGGTCAAGTGGCCTACCGCTTCACTGCTGCTGTAGCCGAGCATCTGCTCGGCCCCGGCATTGAAGGTACTGATGACACCACGCAGGTCCGTGGCGATGATCGCCACCTGGGTCGCGGCATTGAGCACGCAGCGCAACTGACTGTGAGTGCCGCGCAATTCCTGCTCGCGACTGCGCAGCTCCCCCGTGCGTTGCTCCACCAGGGCCAAGGCCCGTTGCCGCTGACTCACCAGCACATAGAGCAAGGCGCTGAGCAGCAGACTGAGCAAGCCACCGAGAATCACCAGGCTGCTCAGGGAAGATTGGTTGGCGTGCAGGAACGCCGCGCTGGGGCGGATATCAACCTGATAATCCCGGTCCGCCAGGCGCAGCAAACGGCTGGCCGTCAGGTGACTGGCGATCGGCGGGTTGTTCGATTCATAGAGCACCTCGTGCTGGCCCTCGGTGGACAGATCGAGAATGCGCACCGACAAATTGTCGCTGGCCGGCACCGGCAAGCCGTCCGCCACCAGTTGCCGCAGGCTGATCACCGCCAGCACATAACCGTAAGGCCTGGCCTCGGGCAAGGGGCTGTCCTGGGGCCGCCTGACCGGCGCCGCCAGCAGCACGCCCCGGGCATAGGCCGGGTCCACGGCAACCAGGTGCAAAGGCGGCGAAACCGCCAGGCCGTTGAGCTCCCTGGCCCGCTCCAGAGTAGCCCGGCGCTGAGGCTGGGCCAGCAAGTCGTGCCCCAGGGGCGACCCCAGCGGGCTTTGAGTCTGGCTGTACAGAATCGGCGCAAAGTCTTCTTGCTCACCGGCGGGCTCCATCTGGCCGCTGGCGTTCAATTGCAGGATGGTGAACCCCGCCACCCCCTGATCCCGCACCGCCTGTTCGAACGCCGGACGCTGGGCACGACTCACCAGAGGCGCCCAGGCATAGGCCTGAGTGTGGCGTAGCAGAGGCTTGGCGTAACCATCGAAGTCCTGGCGGGTCACCAGGTCGGAATTGACAAAGAAACGCCGCAGACCGTCCAGGCGTTGCTCCTGGTCTTGAAAGCGCTCTTCGATACGGCTGTAGCGTTCACTGGCGAGCAATTGGAAGCGCTGGCGCAGTTGCTGTTTGTTCGAGTTGTAAGTGGACCAGGCCAGCAGCCCGGTGAGAATGCCGCCCGCAAGCAACACCAGCACAGCTACTAGCCAGGCAGAGACTTCTTCACTAATGAAACCCAGGATCTTCGGGCGTACCACATGCAACGGCATAAGTAGAACTCATCACGCCAGCGAGTTTGGGTGTCATCCGGACTTGGTGTGAGTTATAGCTATTAGCCACTAATTTGACCAGCGCTAAACAGCCCCCAAAGCCCGAAAAAACGGGCGTTGGGGACTTATCCGGCCATCAGCGGGCGCTGATTTTCCAAGCACGGTGAATTTTGCTGTTACGGGCAAAATCCGGGTCGATGGTTTTCGCCGTGATCTCCTCGACCTGATAGCGCGCGGCGAGGTTCTCGTCCAACTGGAACTTGCGGAAGTTGTTGGAGAAGTACAGCACGCCACCCGGCGCCAGACGGGCCATGGCCAGGTCCAGCAACTGCACCTGGTCACGCTGTACGTCGAACACCCCTTCCATGCGCTTGGAGTTGGAGAAGGTCGGCGGGTCGATGAAGATCAGGTCGAACTCGTCACGGCAGCTGTCCAGCCAGGCCATCACATCACCCTGCTCCAGACGGTTCTTGTCGGAGAAACCGTTGAGGGAGAAGTTGCGTCGCGCCCAGTCCAGGTAGGTTTTCGACAAGTCGACGCTGGTCGTACTGCGGGCTCCACCCTTGGCCGCGTGCACACTGGCGGTGGCGGTGTAGCAGAACAGGTTGAGGAAACGCTTGCCAGCCGCCTCTTTCTGGATGCGCATGCGCATCGGCCGATGGTCGAGGAACAGCCCGGTGTCCAGGTAGTCGGTCAGGTTCACCAGCAGCTTGACCCCGCCTTCGCGAACTTCGGTGAACTGGCCCTGGGCGCTCTGGCGCTCGTATTGCTTAGTGCCGCTCTGGCGCTCGCGACGCTTGATCACCACCCGGCTCTTATCCACGTTCAGTGCCTGGGGAATCGCTGCCAGGGCATCGAACAGACGCGCCTGGGCCTTCTCCGGGTCCACCGACTTGGGCGCCGCGTATTCCTGGACGTGCACCCAATCCTGGTACAGGTCGATGGCCAGGGAGTATTCCGGCATGTCCGCGTCATAGACCCGATAGCACTCGACACCTTCGCGCTTGGCCCATTTGCCCAGCAGCTTGAGGTTCTTTTGCAGGCGGTTGGCAAACATCTGCCCGCCCTCGCTCAGACGAGCCTGCTCGACCACCGGCGCCGGCGCAGGAGCCGGCTTGATCGGGTTGCCATTCTTGTTGTACTGGCGCACTGGCGGCTCGTCTGCAGCGGCCTGGGCCTGCTCGCGTTCCACCTGGCGCTGCTCGGCAGTGCGTCGCTCACCGGTGACGAACTGGTCCGGCAGCACCTTGATCAGCAGCAGCTTGCACGGCAAGGCGCCGTTCCAGAACGAGTACTGCTTGTGGCTGCGAATGCCCATGCGCTTGCCCAGGTCCGGGGCGCCGGTGAACACCGCCGCTTCCCAGTTCAAGCAGGCCTGACGCAGGCGCTCGCCGAGGTTCTGATAGAGGTACAGCAGGCTGGCCTCGTCACCCAGGCGCTCGCCGTAGGGCGGGTTGCAGATCACCAGGCCCTTCTGGTTCTGGTCCGGACGCGGTTCAAAAGTCCCCACCTCGCCCTGGTAGATCTTGATCCAGTCGCTCAAGCCCGCGCGCTCGACGTTGTTGCGACCCGGCTGGATCAATCGTGGATCGGCCTCGTAGCCGCGAATCCACAGCGGTGGCTTGGCCAGTCCGGCCTGGGCCCGAGCCAGTGCTTCATCATGCAGTTTGCGCCACAGCGCCGGCACATGGCCGAGCCAGGCGGTAAAGCCCCACTGCTCACGCTTGAGGTTGGGAGCGATGTCCGCGGCAATCATCGCCGCTTCCACCAGGAAAGTGCCGACACCGCACATTGGGTCGGCCAGGGCCCCGCCTTCAGCGGCGATACGCGGCCAGCCGGAACGGATCAGGATCGCGGCCGCCAGGTTTTCCTTGAGCGGCGCGGCGCCTTGCTGCAGGCGATAGCCGCGCTGGTGCAGGCTGTGGCCGGACAGGTCCAGGGACAGGATGGCTTCGCCGCGATCCAGGCGCAGGTGGATGCGCAGGTCCGGATTGAGCTTGTCCACCGAAGGACGCTCGCCGGTAGGTGTACGCAGTTTGTCGACAATGGCGTCCTTGACCTTCAGGGCACCAAAGTGGGTGTTGTCGATGCCCGAACCGTGACCGCTGAACTCCACCGCCAGGGTGCCATCGGCCAGCATGTGGTCCTGCCAGTCGACGTCGAGCACGCCGTGGTAGAGGTCTTCGGCGTCCTTCATTGGAAAGCGCTTGAGGACCAGCAGCACCCGGTTGGCCAGGCGCGACCACAGACACAACCGATAGGCCGTCTCCATGTCGGCCATGCCGCGCACGGCAGAAGTGTGCTCACGCGCTTGCTCAAGGCCAAGCCCGACGGCTTCCTCGATCAGCAGGCCTTCAAGGCCTTTGGGACAGGTGAGGAAGAGTTCGTAACGATCCGACATGGGAGTACCAGGGCCTTTAGCAATAAGTGAACGGACAACGCATCGCCCGTTCGGTTTTCAATCAAGCGCTTTTCTTCAAGAGCGCTCGTGTGGCACGAAACTGTGCCGTCCCACCCCGGCAGACAGGCTTTCTTGCAGGGCAAAAAAGCTTAGAGGCCGGGACAGATAAAAAAGTCAGGGCAACAAAATGACATAAGTCGACCCTTCGTCGAATAGTAGTTGAGTGCAACCGTTCGACATTCTCACTAAAGCATTAACCTCATCATCTAGTGAGAGGCTGATCACAGCGGGCTTTGCCTGGCAAACAAGCTAAAAAACCCGTCCCGGCTTATGGCCTGGACAGCATTATCGTTACGTCCTTATGACAAAACGATCATTCACTTGCTGTGACCTATTGGTTAGAACTCAACACAGGTTGGCGCCGCAATGGCGTCAACATCAAGGCTCGCCACGCCGGCAGCGAGCACCAACGGCAGAGACAATCTGCCCGACCTCAGAAGAAGGTCGACGGGACATAAGACAGTCAACAAGTGAGGGAAACACCCTATGAGAAGACTAAAGCGTGATCCGTTGGAAAGAGCATTTTTACGCGGATATCAGTATGGCGTTAATGGCAAGTCCCGTGAGCTTTGCCCATTTACTCTACCGTCGGTACGCCAAGCCTGGATTAACGGCTGGCGAGAAGGACGCGGCGACAACTGGGACGGTATGACTGGCACTGCGGGCATCCACAGACTCAACGAACTTCGCGCTGTCGGCTGATCAGGGCACATTCCGACACCTACAACTTGAATAGATGACGACTTAACCACGCACGCCCCATCCGGGCGGCGGGCTTCGGCCCAGGGGCTCCTTCGAGGAGCCCTTTTTTATGGCCGCGCTGGCGCCCGTTCTTATCGGCCCATGGCCGCGATGGCATCCACCGACTCGCGAATCAACGCCGGCCCCTTATAGATGAAGCCCGAATACAGCTGCACCAGGCTGGCGCCCGCGGCCATCTTCTCAGCCGCGTGCTTGCCTTCCGTGATGCCGCCCACGGCAATGATCGGCAAGCGACCGGCCAGTTCGGCGGCCAGGACCTTGACTGTATGGGTGCTCTTGTCGCGCACCGGCGCGCCGGACAGGCCGCCTGCCTCATCGCCGTGTTCCATGCCTTCGACGCCTTCGCGACTCAAGGTGGTGTTGGTGGCGATCACCGCGTCCATGCCGGTTTCCAGCAAGGCCCGAGCCACTTCAACGGTTTCCTCATCGCTCATGTCCGGCGCGATCTTGATCGCCAGGGGCACGCGTTTGCCATGAATGCTCGCCAGCTCCTGCTGACGCTGGCTCAGAGCCGACAGCAGCTGCTTGAGGGACTCGCCAAACTGCAGGCTGCGCAAGCCCGGGGTATTGGGCGAGCTGACATTGACCGTGACATAACTGGCATGGGCATAGACCTTGTCCAGGCAGATCAGGTAGTCATCCACCGCCCGCTCCACCGGGGTGTCGAAGTTCTTGCCGATATTGATCCCCAGCACGCCCTTGTATTGGGAGGCGGCCACACGCGCCAGCAGATTATCGACCCCCAGGTTGTTGAAGCCCATGCGGTTGATGATGGCTTCGGCCTGAGGCAGGCGGAAGATCCGCGGCTTGGGGTTGCCCGGCTGCGGACGCGGAGTGACGGTGCCGATCTCGACAAAGCCAAAACCCAGTTGAGCGAAGCCATCGATGGCGGCGCCGTTCTTGTCCAGACCGGCAGCCAGGCCCACCGGGTTCGGAAACTCCAGGCCCATGACCTGCACCGGCAACTGCGCCGGCGCCTTGCACAACAGACCGTTAAGGCCCAAACGCCCGCCCGCACCGATCAGGTCCAGGGACAGATCGTGGGAGGTTTCCGGGGAGAGTTTGAACAACAGCTGGCGGGCCAGGGTATACATGGGCGGGATGAACTCGGTTGGCGGCGAAATAAGGCGCCGATTATAGCCGCGCCCAGGGCTTGCAGGCGAGGCGCAGAATGAAATCCCCGACAATGGCATATGCCTTGCACCCACTTGCTCATCAGACCTGGGCCAATGGCGGCCCAGGTTCAAGGACAACGGCGTCGTCACCCACACAGGCTTTGCCTGGCCAGTGGGTACGACGCTTTTTTATGCAAGGTGCCAAGCCATGACTGAACACCCCAACTGCGCACTGGCCTGGGTCAACGGCAGCGATGCCCCGGAAAAGTCTGCCATCAACCTGGGCTTCATGGCCCTGACCGATTGCGCCTCTGTGGTGGTCGCCGCCACCCAGGGCTTTGCCCAGCCCTACGGCCTGACGCTGAACCTCAAGCGCCAGAGTTCCTGGGCCGGGCTGCGGGACAAGCTGGTGAGTGGCGAACTGGACGCCGCCCACAGCCTGTACGGCCTGATCTATGCCGTGCACCTGGGCATCGGCGGGACCCATCCCTGCGACATGGCGGTGCTCATGGGCCTGAACCAGAATGGCCAGAGCATCAACCTGTCGCGGGAACTGCAAGCCCTCAAAGTGACCAGCCCTGAAGCATTGGACCGCCATGTGCACCAACGCCGGGCACGACTGACCTTCGCCCAGACCTTCCCCACCGGTACTCACGCTATGTGGTTGTACTACTGGCTGGCCAGCCAGGGCATCCACCCACTGCTGGACGTCGACAGCGTAGTGGTGCCGCCGCCGCAGATGGTGGCTCACCTGCAGGCCGGGCGCATCGACGGGTTCTGCGTCGGCGAACCCTGGAGCGCCAGTGCAGTGCAGCAGGATCAGGGCTTCACCCTGGCCACCAGCCAGGCAATCTGGCCGGATCACCCGGAAAAAGTCCTCGGCTGCACCCGCGCCTTCGTCGAGCAATACCCCAACACCGCCCGGGTCCTGGTCATGGCGATCCTCGAGGCCAGCCGCTTTATCGAACAAAGCCCGGAAAACCGCCGCAGCACCGCCCAGTTGCTGAGCGCTGCCGATTACCTGAATGCACCACTGGACTGCATCGAGCCACGGCTGCTGGGGGCTTACGCCGACGGCCTGGGCAATCGCTGGCAGGACCCCCACGCCCTGCGCTTTCACCACCATGGCGCCGTCAACCTGCCCTACCTGTCCGACGGCATGTGGTTCATGACCCAGTTCCGGCGCTGGGGCCTGCTGCGGGAAGACCCGGACTACCTGGGCGTCGCTCGCCACGTGCAGCAACTTGAACTCTATCGCGAAGCCGCCAGCGCGCTGGGCATCACCGCCTGGGGCCAGGACATGCGCAGCAGCCAGTTGATCGATGGCAAGGTGTGGGACGGCTCTGAGCCTGCCGCCTATGCCCGCAGCTTTCGCCTGCATGCCCTCAACGACAGCCCTGCCCTTGCCGCCCAGCGCTGACCGGAGCCCGCGAACATGCTGCGTATCCTGCTGATCAACGACACCGCAAAAAAAGTCGGAAGGCTCAAGGCCGCCCTCAGCGAAGCCGGTTTCGAGGTGATTGACGAATCCGGCCTGACCATCGACCTGCCGGGCCGCGTCGAAACGGTGCGTCCGGACGTGATCCTGATCGATACCGAGTCACCCAGCCGTGATGTGATGGAGCAAGTGGTGCTGGTCAGTCGCGATCAACCGCGGCCCATCGTGATGTTCACCGATGAACACGATCCTGGGGTGATGCGCCAGGCGATCAAGTCCGGGGTCAGCGCCTACATCGTCGAGGGTATCCAGGTCCAGCGCCTGCAACCGATCCTCGACGTGGCCATGGCGCGCTTTGAAAGCGACCAGGCCCTGCGCGCGCAACTCCAGGCCCGGGACCAGCAACTGGCCGAGCGCAAGCGCATCGAGCTGGCCAAGGGCCTGTTGATGAAGATGAAGGACTGCGACGAAGAACAGGCCTACACCCTGATGCGCCGTCAGGCCATGGGCAAACAGCAGAAGCTGATCCAGGTCGCAGAACAGATCATCGCCATGCAGGAACTACTCGGCTGACCTGCGCCCCGTAGGAGCCGGCTTGCCGGCGAACAGGCCTCTGAACCTTGTGCCAGTGTTGAGGGCGCCTTCGCTGGCAAGCCAGCTCCTACAGCGAGCCTGCCCATGCGAGCCTGCATCGGCCGCCGGTTGGCGCGGCTCTTGCTATCAAATCCACAACGGTAACCAACGGCGGTTGCCCCACCTACGACAAAGACGTCGCGCACCCTGCTCGCCACAACGAGCCGGATGCCGACGTTTTTTCGTTTTGGCCCCACTGACCGGGGTCGGTGGCGCGGCCGTGGCGGCGCTCCACCTGCAAGCTCATGACGACTCCAACGACTCTTATCAGCTGAGGTGCGCGATGAATTCAAGCTTCTGGAAATCCGGCCACACCCCGACCCTGTTCGCAGCCTTTCTGTATTTCGACCTGAGCTTCATGGTCTGGTACCTGCTGGGCCCCCTGGCGGTACAGATTGCTGCCGACCTGCACCTGAGCCCCCAGCAACGCGGGCTGATGGTGGCCACACCGATCCTCGCCGGTGCAGTGCTGCGTTTCATCATGGGCCTGCTGGCCGATCGCCTGTCGCCCAAGACCGCCGGCCTGATCGGCCAGGTGATTGTCATCGGCGCTCTGTTCGGCGCCTGGAAACTAGGCATCCATAGCTATGAGCAAGCCTTGCTACTGGGGGTATTCCTCGGCATGGCCGGCGCCTCTTTCGCTGTGGCCCTGCCCCTGGCCTCCCAATGGTATCCGCCGCAACACCAGGGCAAGGCCATGGGCATCGCCGGTGCCGGCAACTCCGGCACGGTGTTCGCCGCACTGCTCGCTCCGGTGCTGGCAGCGGCTTTCGGCTGGAGCAATGTCTTCGGCTTCGCCCTGATCCCGCTGCTCCTGACACTGGTGCTGTTCGCCTGGCTGGCGAAGAACGCCCCCGAGCGGCCGCGGGCCAAATCCATGGGCGACTACTTCAAGGCCCTGGGGGACCGCGACAGCTGGTGGTTCATGTTCTTCTACAGCGTGACCTTTGGCGGTTTCATCGGTCTGGCCAGCGCCCTGCCCGGCTATTTCAATGACCAGTACGGCCTGAGCCCGGTGACTGCTGGCTACTACACCGCCGCCTGTGTCTTCGGCGGCAGCCTGATGCGCCCTCTGGGCGGCGCCCTGGCGGACCGTTTCGGCGGTATCCGCACGTTGCTGGCGATGTACAGCGTGGCGGTGGTCTGCATCGCCGCCGTGGGTTTCAACCTGCCCAGTTCCTACGCTGCCCTGGCCCTGTTCGTCTGCACCATGCTGGGCCTCGGCGCCGGCAATGGCGCGGTGTTCCAGCTGGTCCCGCAACGTTTTCGCCGGGAAATCGGGGTCATGACCGGGCTGATCGGCATGGCCGGAGGCATCGGCGGTTTTGCCCTGGCGGCAGGCATGGGCGCGATCAAGCAGAGCACCGGCAGCTATCAACTGGCACTGTGGCTGTTCGCCAGTCTTGGGGTCCTGGCCTGGTTCGGCCTGCACGGGGTCAAGCGCCGCTGGAGAACCACCTGGGGCTCCGCTGCCGTAACTGCGGCACGGGTCTGAGCGCGCCATGGGCCTGCAACTGAGCCATGCCGAGGCCAGCGCCACCGGACCGCGGACGGAAAATCAGGACGCCTTGCGCCGGGTCACCCCGGCGCCGGATCTGGCGGCGAGCAAGGGCCTGCTGTTCGCCATCGCCGATGGCGTCAGTCAGTGCGCCGACGGCGGCCTGGCAGCGCGTTCGAGCCTGCAGGCCCTGGCCCTGGATTACTACGCCACCCCGGAAACCTGGACCGTGGCCCAGGCCCTGGAACGCCTGCTGACCGCCCAGAACCGCTGGCTCCAGGCCAACGGCGGCGGCCAGCCCCTGCTCACCACCCTCAGCGCCCTGGTACTGCGGGGCCGGCGCTTTACCCTGGCCCATGTCGGCGACTGCCGGGTCTACCGTTGGCACCAACAGCAGTTGCAACGCATCAGCGAGGACCACGTCTGGGACCAGCCGGGCATGCAGCATGTGCTCAAGCGCGCCCTGGGCCTGGACCAGCATCTGGTACTGGACTTCCTCGATGGCGAACTGCGCCAGGGCGAAAGTTTCCTGATGCTCAGCGACGGGGTCTGGGCCACCCTGGGCGACAGCGCCATCGCCGCCATTCTGCGGGACCAGTCCGACCTGGACAGCGCGACACAGACCTTGGTCAACGCCGCGCACCTGGCCGGTAGTCAGGACAATGCCAGCGCGCTGCTGGTGCGGGTCGACGCGCTTGGCGAAAGCAGCCTCGGCGATGCCCTGCTGCACTTGCAACAATGGCCCCTGCCGCCGTTGCTGAAACCCGGGCAACGCTTCGAAGGCTGGCAGGTGGAGAGCCTGGTCAGCCACAGCCAGCAATCGCTGCTGTACCGCGTGCGTGACGAACAGCACCAGGCCTGGCTGCTGAAAACCCTGCCGGCGGCCCTGCACAACGACCTGGCGGCCTGCCAGGGGCTGCTGTCCGAGGAATGGCTGCTGCGCCGCGTTGCCGGGCGGTATTTTCCCCAGGTGCACGGTGGCACTGCGCGCCAGCATCTGTATTACCTGATGCGCGAATACCCCGGTCGCACCCTGCAACAGCTATTTCGCTACAACGGCCCCCTGCCCCTGGACCAGTGGCAGTCCCTGGCAGAGCGCCTGCTGCGGGCCGTTGGCTTGCTGCACCGCCGGCAGATCCTGCACCGCGACATCAAGCCGGACAACCTGTTGCTGGGGGACGACGGCGAACTGCGGATTCTGGATTTCGGCCTGGCCTACTGCCCGGGCTTGTCGGCGGACCTGGCGCACCAGCTGCCCGGCACCCCGAGCTATATCGCCCCGGAAGCCTTCGCCGGCGAACCTCCCAGCCCGCAACAGGATCTCTATGCGGTGGGTGTCAGCCTGTATTACCTGCTGACCGGGCACTACCCCCATGGCGAGATCGAAGCCTTCCAGCGCCCGCGCTTCACCGCTGCTGTTCCCCCCAGCCGCTACCGCCCGGATCTGCCGCAATGGCTGGAGCAAAGCCTAGAACGCGGGGTCTGTGCCGACCCGGCCCAGCGCTATGAAACCGCCGAAGAATGGCTGTTGGTGCTGGAACAGGGTGAACGCCGCAGCCTGAGCCTGCGGCCACGCCCCTTGCTGGAACGGGAGCCGCTGAAGGTCTGGCGCGGCCTCGCCCTGCTCGCCCTGCTGCTCAACCTGATGTTGCTGCTGGCACTGCTGCATCGTTAGCGCCCCGCGTCCCTACGGGCCGTTCGCAGCCTGCGGCAGCGGCTACACAACCCTCGGCTGCCTTGGGCCTGTAGCCGCTGCCGAGCCATAGCGAGGCTGCGATAAGGTCCGCAGGACCTTGCTTGACGCCCCCCTGACCGCCCATCGCCCCCCCCCACAGCCCCCAAGCGCCGAAACAGGGCGCAGCGCCTCAATCAGGTGCAACGGCCACACCCGACATCCCCGGAAACCTGACCCAGGCCCCATAAAACCGCGCCCTCGGCAACTTGGCACAAGCGCTGCATGAGAGCGGACAACAGACATAAAGCCCAGCCTTCAACGACGAAGGCAGGCTTCCCGAGAGAACGGGATCGGACAAAGGCGTCCTCGTCAGGCCACTGACGGGACGCCTTTTTTGTTTGCGCGCAGTTTTTCGAGCCAGGCCGCACTGAACCTGCCTGAGCTCCGGAGAAGCCCATGAAAAGACTCAAACTGGTAATGATCGGCAACGGCATGGCCGGGGTCCGCACCCTGGAAGAGTTGCTCAAACTGAGCGACGAGCTGTACGACATCACCGTGTTCGGTGCCGAACCCCACACCAACTACAACCGCATCCTGCTCTCGCCGGTGCTGGCCGGAGAACAGACCTTCGAGGACATCGTCCTCAACGACCTGGACTGGTACCTGAGCCACAACATCAAGCTGCTGCTCAATCGCAAAGTGGTGGAAATCGACCGGATCAAGCGCCGAGTGATCGCCGAGGACGGCAGCGAAGCCGAGTACGACCGCCTGCTGATCGCCACCGGCTCCACACCCTTTATCCTGCCGATTCCCGGCAAGGACCTGCAGGGGGTGATCGGCTATCGCGACATTGCCGACACCCAGGCGATGATCGACACGGCCAAGACTCACACCCATGCGGTGGTGATCGGCGGCGGCCTGCTGGGCCTGGAAGCCGCCAACGGCCTCAAGCTGCGGGGCATGGACGTGACCGTGGTGCATATCGGCGAATGGCTGCTGGAACGGCAACTGGACCAGACCAGCGGCCAGTTGCTGCAAGGCGCCCTGGAAAGCCGTGGCCTGAAGTTTCGCCTGTGTGAACAGACCCAGGCCCTGATCGATGCCGGCAATGGCCGGGTCGGCTCGGTGCAGTTCAAGAATGGCGAGATCATCCCCGCCGATCTGGTGGTGATGGCCGCCGGCATCCGCCCCAACACCGAGCTGGCGGAACGGGCCGGCCTGCCCTGCAACCGTGGGATTCTGGTCAACGACACCCTGCAAACCTTCGACCCGCGTATCTACGCCATCGGTGAGTGCGCCAGCCACCGTGGCATCGCCTACGGCCTGGTGGCGCCGCTGTTCGAACAGGCCAAGGTTTGCGCCAACCACTTGGCTCAACTGGGCTTTGCCCGCTACCAAGGCTCGGTGACGTCCACCAAGTTGAAGGTCACGGGCATCGATCTGTTTTCCGCCGGGGATTTCATGGGCGGCGACGGCACCGAGACCATCACCCTCTCTGACCCCATTGGCGGGGTCTACAAGAAGCTGGTGATCAAAGACGACGTACTGGTCGGCGCCTGCCTGTACGGCGACACCGCGGACGGCGGCTGGTACTTCCGCCAAATCCGCGAGCAGCAGGCCATCGGCGAGATCCGCGATCACCTGATGTTCGGCGAGCAGGCCCTCGGGGATGTCGGCCACCAGGGCCAGGACAAGGCCATGAGCATGGCCGACAGCGCCGAAGTCTGCGGCTGCAACGGCGTGTGCAAGGGCACCATCGTCAAGGCCATCCAGGAACAGGGGCTGTTCAGCGTCGACGAGGTCAAGAAACACACCAAGGCCGCCAGTTCCTGCGGTTCCTGCACCGGCCTGGTGGAGCAGATCCTGATCAACACCGTGGGCGGCGCGGCGGACGTCAAGCCCAAAAGCGAAAAAGCCATCTGCGCCTGCAGCGACCTAAACCACGGGCAGATCCGCCAGGCCATTCGCGACCAGCATCTGCTGACCATCGCCGGCACCATGAGCTACCTCAACTGGCGTACCCCCAATGGTTGTGCCACGTGCCGCCCGGCGCTGAACTACTACCTGATCTCCACCTGGCCAGGGGAGGCCCGGGACGATCCGCAATCGCGGCTGATCAACGAACGGGCCCACGCCAACATCCAGAAGGATGGGACCTACTCGGTGGTGCCGCGGATGTGGGGCGGCGTGACCAATCCGTCCGAGCTGCGACGCATCGCCGATGTCGCCGACAAGTACCAGGTGCCCATGGTCAAGGTCACCGGCGGCCAGCGCATCGACCTGCTGGGCATCCGCAAGGAAGACTTGCCCGGAGTCTGGAAAGACCTGGACATGCCCTCCGGCCACGCCTACGGCAAATCCATCCGCACGGTGAAGACTTGTGTCGGCAGCGAGTTCTGCCGCTTCGGCACGCAGAACTCCACCCAGCTGGGAATCGAGCTGGAACACGACCTGTTCAACATGTGGTCACCGCACAAGGTCAAGCTGGCGGTCTCCGGTTGCCCGCGCAACTGCTCGGAAGCCGGGATCAAGGACGTGGGCATCATCGGCGTCGATTCGGGCTGGGAGATGTACATCGGCGGCAACGGCGGGATCAAGACCGAGGTGGCGGAGTTTTTCGTCAAGCTCAAGACCGCCGAAGAAGTCCGCGAATACAACGGCGCCTTCCTCCAGCTGTACCGCGAAGAGGCCTTCTACCTCGAACGCACGGTGCACTACCTGCAACGGGTCGGCCTGGAGCACGTAAAAAAGGCCGTGCTGGAAGACCCGCAGCGGCGCAAGGCGCTGAACGAGCGCCTGCAGTTCTCCCTGTCCTTCGAGCAAGACCCGTGGCAGCAGCGCCTGGCTGAGCCGCAGCTGAAAAAAGAGTACGAGTCGATCCCCGTGAAACAACTGGAGGTGCCGGCATGAACTGGCTGGATATCTGCGCCCTGGAAGAGATCAATGCCCTGGGCTCGCGCATCATCAAGGGCCCCAAGGGCGATATCGCGATTTTTCGTACCAGCGACGATCAGGTCTTCGCCCTCGACGATCGTTGTCCGCACAAGGGCGGCCCCCTGTCCCAGGGATTGATCTACGGCAAGCGCGTGGCCTGCCCGCTGCACAACTGGCAGATCGACCTGGAATCCGGCGAAGCCCAGGCCCCGGACACCGGCTGCGCCCATCACCATCCGGCGCGGGTGGCAAGTGGCCGGGTGCAGTTGGCCCTGCGGGATGCCGGCTGATGAAGCCGCAGAGCACGGCCTCGACCTGTTGCTACTGCGGGGTTGGCTGCGGTGTGCTGATCGAGCATGACGGCCGGCAGATCCTCGGGGTCAGCGGCGATCCGGCGCACCCGGCCAACTTCGGCAAGCTGTGCAGCAAGGGCGCCAGCCTGCATTTGACCGGCGACCGCAACGCCCGCGCCCTGTACCCGGAGCTGCGCCTGGGCAAGGACCTGGCTCGTAGCCGCTGCGACTGGGACAGCGCCCTGGAGCATGCCGCCGGGGTATTCGCCCAGACCATCGCCGAGCATGGCCCGGACAGCGTGGCGTTCTATGTCTCCGGGCAACTGCTGACCGAGGACTACTACGCCTTCAACAAGCTGGCCCGGGCCCTGGTGGGCACCAACAATATCGACAGCAACTCACGGCTGTGCATGTCCTCGGCGGTGGTGGGCTACAAACGCAGCCTGGGGGCCGATGCGCCGCCTTGCAGTTATGAGGACCTGGAGCACAGCGATTGCGTGGTGATCGTCGGCAGTAACATGGCCTACGCCCATCCCGTGCTGTTTCGGCGCCTGGAACACGCGAAAAGCCAGCGTCCGGACATGAAAGTCATCGTCATCGACCCGCGTCGTACCGACACCTGCGATCTGGCCGACCTGCATCTGGCGATTCTGCCCGGCACCGATGTCGCACTGTTCCACGGGATTCTCCACCTGTTGCTGTGGGAGGACTGGGTCGATCGGAACTTCATCCGAGAACACACCGAGGGCCTGGCCGAGCTGAAGCTCCTGGTCCGCGACTACACCCCGGCGATGGTGGCGCAACTCTGCGGTATCAGTCTTGAGCAACTGCAGCTGTGCGCCCAATGGATAGGGACGGCGCCCAGTTTCCTGTCGTTGTGGTGCATGGGCTTGAATCAGTCCAGCGCCGGCAGCGCAAAAAACAGTGCGCTGATCAATCTGCACCTGGCCACCGGGCAAATCGGCCGAAAGGGCGCGGGGCCCTTCTCCCTCACCGGTCAGCCCAATGCCATGGGCGGGCGCGAAACCGGCAGTCTGAGCAACCTGCTCCCCGGGCACCGGGAAGCTGCCGATCCCCAACATCGCGCGGAGGTCGCCGCTTATTGGGGGGTGGAACAGTTGCCAGCCAGCCCCGGACTGAGCGCTATCGAGTTGTTTGAACAGCTGCAAAGCGGTCGCATCAAGGCCTTGTGGATCGCCTGTACCAACCCGGCGCAGTCGCTGCCGGACCAGAACGCGGTGCGTGCGGCCCTGCAGCACTGCCCGTTCGTGGTCCTGCAAGAAGCCTTCGCCACCACGGAAACCGCGCCCTTTGCCGACCTGCTGCTACCTGCCGCCAGTTGGGGCGAGAAGGAAGGCACGGTGACCAACTCAGAACGGCGGGTTTCTCATGTGCGTCAGGCGGTAATCGCACCCGGTGAGGCACGGCCTGATTGGGCCATTACCGTGGATTTCGCCCAACGCCTGGAGCGACGCCTGCGGCCCGGGCAGCCGAGCCTGTTCGACTTCGATTCCCCAGCCCAGCTGTTCGATGAGTACAAAGGCCTGACCCAGGACCGCGATCTGGACCTGTCCGGCCTCAGTCACCAGTTGATCGACCGTCTCGGCCCACAGCAGTGGCCCTTCCCCAGCGGCGCGACACAGGGCACGCCGCGCTTGTATGGGGATGGGCGTTTTCCCACCGCCACTGGCCGTGCGCACTTTGTCTGCGACCCTTACCTGCCCGCCAAGGAACAGCGCGATGCCCGCTTTCCCCTGACCCTGATCACCGGTCGGCTGCGGGACCAATGGCACGGCATGAGCCGCACCGGCACCGCGGCGCAGCTGTTCGGCCATGTCAGCGAAGCACTGCTGAGCCTGCATCCGGACGAACTGCGGCGCCAGCGGCTAAGGGAGGGAGATCTGGTCAACCTGAAAAGCCGCCGTGGCAGTGTGATCGTCGCCGTCAGCAGCGATGACAGCGTGCGTCCCGGCCAGGCCTTTGTGCCGATGCACTGGGGGGATCGCTTCCTCAAGGGCGGGATCAATGTCGTCACTCAGCCGGCCTTCGACCCTCTGTCCAAACAGCCGGAACTCAAACACAGCGGCGTGCGCCTGGAGCCGGTGCAACTGCCTTGGCAATTGTTTGCCCTGATCGAAGGCGACGTGCAGGCGCACTTCAGGGCTCTGCGCCCTCTGTGCGAAGCCTTTGCCTATGTCAGCCTCAGCCTGACCGGTCGCGAACGTCCGGCCCTGGTGATTCGGGCCGCTCACCAGGAGGCGCCGCAGCCGGCATTGCTCAAGCTCATCGATCAGCACTTGGGGCTCGAAACTGGGCCGGTACTGGCTTATGACGATCCGCGTCGGGCCATCGGCAAGCGGGTGCGCATCGAACAAGGGCGGATCACCGCAATTCGCCTGGCCGGCGAAACCCTGGCCCAGCACTGGCTGCACGAACTGTGGCACGAGGGACGCGCCGATGAGCAACTACGGCGCTGGTTGCTGGCGCCGATGAGCAGCCCGCCGGGGGCCAGCGGCCTGGGCGGGGAACGGGAGCGGACCCTGTGTAACTGCAAGAACGTCAGCTACCGGGCGGTCTGTGCCGGTATCGCTGAAGGCCTGAATCTCGACCAACTGAAACAACAACTGGGTTGCGGTAGCCAATGTGGCTCCTGCATGCCGGAGATCAAGCGCCTGCTGGCGGCTCCGGTGCAACCTGTCGCCGCCATCCCTGTGTGAGGAAAACGTATGAGCGCAAAAGTCTGGCTGGTAGGTGCAGGGCCTGGAGACCCCGAGCTGTTGACCCTCAAGGCCGTACGCGCCCTTGGCGAAGCCGATGTGGTGTTGATCGATGATCTGGTGAACAGCGCGGTGCTGGACCATTGCCCCACAGCGCGGGTCATCCCGGTGGGCAAGCGCGGTGGCTGTCGCTCCACGCCCCAGGCCTTCATTCATCGCCTGATGCTGCGCTATGCCCGGCAAGGGCGCTGCGTGGTGCGCCTCAAGGGTGGCGATCCATGCATTTTTGGGCGAGGTGGCGAGGAAGCTCAGTGGCTGAAGGAGCGTGGGATCGAGGTGGAGCTGGTCAATGGCATCACCGCCGGGCTGGCGGGTGCAACCCGTTGTGATATTCCCCTGACCCTGCGAGGCGTGGCTCGGGGCGTGACGCTGGTGACCGCCCACACTCAAGATGACAGCAGCCTGAACTGGCAGGCTCTGGCTCAAAGCGGTACGACCCTGGTGATCTACATGGGGGTGGCGAAGCTGACGGAGATTGCCGGGCACTTGCGTGACGGCGGTCTGGCAGCCGATACGCCGGTGGCGATGATTGAAAATGCCTCGCTGCCTGAACAGCGGGAATGCCGCAGCGATCTGGCGGGGATGGAGCGCGATGCCCTGCGCTTCGAGTTGAAGAGCCCGGCGATCCTGGTGATCGGTGCAGTGGCGGCCACTGAGTCCGCTGTCCAAGCCTCTGCGTGCCAAGCCTGAGTCGCGCCTCTGGGCCAGGTAAATCGCAGACAAAGAAAAACCCGGCCTAGGCCGGGTTTTTCCAAGCTACAAGGCTAATTACTTAGCTTGAGCTTCAACCGATGCTTCTACGCGACGGTTAACTGCGCGACCAGCTTCAGTTGCGTTGTCGGCAACTGGGCGGGACTCACCGTAACCAACGGATTGAACGCGGTTAGCGCCAACGCCGTACTGGTTGACCAGAACTTGTTTAACGGCGTTTGCACGACGCTCAGACAGCTTCTGGTTGTAAGCGTCAGGACCGACGGAGTCAGTGTGACCTTCAACAACGGTGGTGGTCTGTGGGTACTGATTCATGAAATCAGCCAGGTTCTTGATGTCAGCGTAGCTGTTAGGCTTAACGACCGACTTGTCGAAGTCGAACTTAACGTCCAGCTCAACACGAACAACTTCAGCAACTGGAGCTTCTGGAGCTGGCTCAGGAGCTGGAGCTGGAGCAACTGGAGCTGGAGCAACTTTGCCGCCGCTGCCACCGAAGTTCACACCCAGACCGATAGTAGGAGCGTAGTCCCACTTGCCGTTGTCCAGCTTGTAGTCAGCTTCAACGCCGGCACGGGCGAACAGGTTGTCGGTGAAGTAGTACTTAACACCAGCGCCTGCAGTCAGGAAAGTCGACTGGTCGCGGCCGCTGTGACCGTCAGCGATCACGTTGGTCATGCTCTTGTGAGCAACACCGCCGGAAACGTATGGACGCAGAGCGTCACCCACGGTACCAAAGTGGTACTGAGCGTTCAGGCCGAAGTTGTCGCCTTTGATTTTCTGGTTACCAGTACCGTCGTTAGAACGGGTGTGGTTGGTCTTGTCGTAGGTGGCGTTCAACGACAGATCGTCGGTCAGGAAGTAACCGATCGATGCGCCTGGGTTGAAGCCGTCTTCAACGTGATTAACGCTGTCGTTGTACTGTTTTTTGTAAAACAGTTCACCCTCGACCGCGCCTTGGCCTTGCGCCAGAACGCCGAACGAAGTCACGGCAACAATAGAACCAATGGCAATGCCCAAGGTGTTTTTCAGTTTCATCCGTTAAATCCCCATCTGGTGATTGTAAAGCAGTCCCACATACCGGGGGACAACTCGGCGGTAAGTCTATCAGAACTCACCTAGACGTAAGAGATATTTGCGCCGAACTAAGTTTCAGCAATGCCTGCAAATTTCTCACGCAATTTATCAAGAGCACGTTTGTAACGCATTTTTGTAGCACTCAACCCCATGTGCATGATGTCCGCGATCTCCTGAAACTCCAGTTCTGCGACAAATCGTAGCACCAGAATTTCTCGATCAATCGGGTTCACATGCACTAGCCATCGGTCAAGTCCGCCCTTTTCCTCAGGTTTCGGCGCCTTCTCTTCAGAGGCCTCCTCGAGGGGGTCAAGACTTAAAGCGTCCATCAACCGACGCTTGCGCCGCTCCTTGCGATACTGCGTGATGCATTCGTTGTACGTGATGCTATATAGCCATGTCTTGAACTTCGATTTGCCCTCAAAGTTCTTAAGGCCATACAGCACCTTCAACATCACCTCCTGACAGACATCATCCGCATCACGATCGTTCCCTAGATAACGCGCACAAACATTAAATAGGGTCCGCTGATAGCGTCGCATCAACTCTTCATAGGCGCGTGTTACGTGAAACAGCTCCGTATGTGAGCGCGCAACCAACTCCTCATCAGAGAGCTCACGGGGGTCATAGCGCGTGGATAGCGATTGGGTTTTATTCAAAACGAGTCGTGCCGACAGTCAGGTCAATGTCCGCCGCAGCCCGATGAGGGCATTTTGCGGCGGCATACATTAGCAGGGTTTGCCGGGTTAGCGGCTACTTACATGCTGCTCCAGCAGGATCCGATTGGACAGAGAGACTAGCTCACCCTCCTCGGTCAGCAATGTAGTTTTAACCGTGCCGATCTCTTCGATCTGGCCTTCGACCTCACCAACACGTACTTGTTGCCCAACCTGATACAACTCACGCACATAGATTCCCGCAAGAATCTGTCCGGCAATTTCCCGGCTTCCCAAACCCATCGCCAGCGCAACGGCCAGACCAACGGTAATCAATACGATCACGATCACATGGTTGAGCAGGTCGGTTTTGACCTCCAACTGACTGATCGCAACGGAAATACTGATGATGATCACCAGCCCCTGGGCAATCCGTCCCAGGCCACTGGCGTAATCGAGGCCTACACCTTCCGCCGCTCCGCGCACCAGACCATTGGCCAATTGCGCCAGCAGAACCCCCACCAACAGCACCAGCGCAGCACCGAAAACCTTCGGCAAATACAGCGCAAGCATGTCGAGCGTAGCCGAAACTCGCTCAAGGCCAAGGGATTCAGCAGCAGAAACCAGAAAAATAAGCAGAACGAACCAATAGACGATCTTGCCGATCAAGGTCGAGATCGGCACTTGCAAGCCCGCGCGGGACAGCAATTTGGTCAAGCCGGTACCGCCCATCAGGCGATCCAGGCCCAGCTTGGCCAGCAATTTCGACAACAGGGTATCCAGCAGCTTGGCCACCACGAAGCCCAGCAACAGCACCACCAGCGCGCCGAACAGGTTCGGAATGAAGTTCGCTACCTTGGTCCACAAGGCAGTCATCGCCGTGACGAGGCTCTGCGTCCAGAGATCAAGTTCCATATTCAATCAGCCTTATCAGCAGTGCGAGCAGAAGATTTACGACGGGAAACCGGCGCGATATGGGCCGATCCGTTATTCAAGGCGATCATCAGCGCCGGCAGCCAGCGGCCCAGCAGGCTGAACAGATCCCCCGCACCAACCTGGCGGTTGGCGGTTTTCAGTACGCGGCCCAGGCAGGCATCGTCATCGCGGCTCGATGGCGAAGCTTTGAGCATGTCACGCAAAGACTGTTCAAACGGATCGTGCATACGCACCTCGGGTGATGTCTGGAAAAGACGCGATCAGATTTATTCGGGTCACATGACGCATCATCACACCCAGCGCAAACGGCGAAACAACCACCATTGTCCCAGGGCCACCGATACCAGCAGCAGGCAGGCAATGATGAATCCGTAAGGGCTGGCGGAGAACGGAATGCCGCCGACGTTGATCCCCAGAAGACCGGTGAGAAAACTCATGGGCAGGAAGATCCCGGTGATGATCCCGAAGCGATACATGGTTCGATTCATGCGTACGCTCAAGCGCCGGTCTTCGGCCTCCAGCACAAGCCCCACGCGCTCTCGAGTCAACTCCAGCTCTTCCAGGTAACGAGTAAGGCTGTTGTGCAGTTCATTCCAATAATCACCATCATCGACGGCGAACCAGGGCAGTTTTATCCGACTCAGTTGGGAGAAAATATCCCGCTGCGGCGCCAGGAAACGCTTCAATCCGGCAGCCCGGCGACGGATCTGCAAAATACTCCCATGCTCCGGGGTATACCGTTCGTCGGCATCTAGCTTTTCTTCCTCAGCATCGACCACTTCAGAGAGATCGCTGACCAGATCCTGCACTTTATGGGTCAGGTATTCGGCCATATAGAGGAGGAGCTCGGCGGCGGTTTTCGGCCCCTTGCCCTCGGCCAGTTGCACCAACAGCTCATCGGTGGCCCGCAAAGGCCGCAAACGCAGAGAAATCACCCGCTGCGCGGACGCAAAGATGCGCACCGAGACCATGTCTTCAGGCTCGGCTCCCGGATTGAGATTGATGCCCCGCAGAAACAGCAGCAGTTCCGACTCCGGCAAGGCCAGCAAGCGCGGCCGGGTATTTTCCTCCAGCAGCAGATCACAGCTGAATTCGCTCAAGCCGCTGGAGCGGCGCAACCAGGTCTGGGTTTGCGGATGACTGCGATCCCAATGCAGCCACAGGCTTTCATGGGCCTGTAGCTGCAGATCGTCAAGCTCAGTCCGGGCTATCGAACGCGCACCACCTTCACCATCCAGCACCAGGGCATGCACCAGCCCCCATTGCGCGTTTTCTTCCTCGAACATCCTCATCCCTTGTCAGGCCAACTACTTATTCAGGCATTTTCAGCGGGCTCGGCGACACGATCACGCCGTTGTTATCGGCGTAGACATACTGGCCCGGACGGAAAGTCACACCGGCAAAGGTCACTGCCACATTGAGATCACCAATGCCACGCTTGTCGGTCTTCATCGGGTGGCTGGCCAGGGCCTGGACACCGAGGTCAGTCTGCGCGATGACATCCACATCGCGGATGCAACCGTAGATCACCAGACCTTCCCAGCCATTTTTCGCCGCCTTCTCGGCCAGCAGGTCGCCCAGCAGCGCGCGACGCAGGGAACCACCGCCATCAACCACCAGTACCTTGCCGTGCCCCTTGAGTTCGACTTGCTCCTTGACCAGCGAATTGTCTTCGAAGCACTTGATGGTGACGATTTCCCCACCAAAGGAATCGCGACCACCAAAGTTGCTGAACATGGGCTCAACCACCTGTACCAGGTCCGGGTAGGCGTCGCACAGGTCGGGAGTGAGGTAATGGTTCATCGAGAAACTCCTGTAGCAGAAAGAACACGATCGAAGGTATCGGCAAATTCCAGGGGCTGCCTTGGAAATACGAGCTCAAGCGGCAGATGTTTAACCCACAGTGCCTGAGAAGCTGATCGGCCTGTCGCGTATTTTGCAGCCGCCTCACTGGAACGGAAAGTCGACTCAACAACTGAATGTGACCAAAACAGCACAATGCGTCATATCTTAGCCGCAAGCGTTATCGAGCGAAATGCCCTTCTCAGAGCCCTCGCATCAGACCGCAGCCACCTGCTCGGGCGCTGAAACCAGCAACGGCGTGTGCTGATCCTTGAGCCAGCGCTCCACTAACGGCCAGACCTCAGTCTGCGCCGGCTTGCTCACCAACATCTCGACATGACCGAAATTGCTACTGAACCCTAGCTCACGCCCCAGGCAGACAAATTGTTTCTGCTCGCTGGCCAACTGATCGAACAACTTGCGACAGGCCCAGGTCGGGTCCTGATGATCCCCAGTTGCGCTGACCGCCAGCACCGGCACTGAAACCTCCGCTAGCCCTGCCCACCAATCCTTATCAGCATCGCCAAAACAACCGAACAGGCCATGCCAGCGCATGCTTTCCAAAGCCAGGCCAATGGGCTCGTCTTCCGGACCGCGCTTGAGCCGGGAACCGGAGAGTTGGGCAAAACGCTTGATGACCAGGCGCCCGCCCCACTCCACCATAGGAATTTTCAGCGGCCAGTAGGTGCGACTGACCTGGGTGCCGAAAAACGCCGCCGAAGCCACCCCCGCATCCCCCAGATACTGCCCACCCAAAGCCGCCGCCAGGGTGGTACCCCCCAGGGAATGGCCAATCCAGTGCGGTATTTGCGCACTTTGCTCACGAACGAAGGCTGCAATCGCCGGCAGATCGTAACGCGCGTAGTCAGCCACCCGATTCTTGCGGTAATCGGCATTGCGTCGCGACAGACCGTGACCGCGCATCTCGGGAATCCACACATCAAAGCCCGCTCGGGCCAGATAGGCCCCGAGGCCAATGCCCTTGGGCGAATACCAGAAACGCCGGTTGGAAAAACTGCCGTGAAGCAGGACCACAGGCACACCCCGGGCCTCGGGCTCATCGGCCAGCCCCAGGCGGGTCACCGCCAGCTCTACGGAGCTGTCCGGACTGTTGCCGGGTTTCAAGCGATAGACATCTTCGCTGAGGTCGCCTCGACGCTCGGCACTGATCAAGGCGACGGGAAATAGATTGCTGCTGCTTTGCATATTCTTCTTGCACAAAAAAGGGCGGCATCCAGAAGAAGCACGCCCTGCTTGAATCTTCAAGAGCCGGCCAGCCTCACGAGCGACCGACTCTTCGTTCACCGATTACGCCGCGCCCTGGCCTTCAGCCAGGAAGAACCAGGTTTCCAGCACCGAGTCCGGGTTCAACGAAACGCTTTCAATGCCCTGCTCCATCAGCCACTTGGCCAGATCCGGATGGTCCGAAGGCCCCTGGCCGCAAATGCCGATGTACTTGCCAGCCTTGTTACAGGCGGCAATGGCATTGGCCAGCAGTTTCTTGACCGCAGGATTACGCTCGTCGAACAGGTGGGCGATGATCCCGGAGTCGCGGTCCAGGCCCAGGGTCAGCTGGGTCAGGTCGTTGGAACCGATGGAGAAACCATCGAAGTACTCGAGGAACTCATCAGCCAGGATGGCGTTGGATGGCAGTTCGCACATCATGATCACGCGCAGGCCGTTTTCGCCACGCTTGAGGCCGTTTTCAGCCAGCAGATCAACCACTTGGCTGGCTTCGCCCAAGGTACGCACGAACGGCACCATGATTTCGACGTTGGTCAGGCCCATCTCGTTGCGCACGCGTTTCAGCGCGCGGCACTCGAGCTCGAAGCAGTCACGGAAGGATTCGCTGATGTAACGCGAAGCACCGCGGAAGCCCAGCATCGGGTTTTCTTCTTCCGGCTCGTAGAGCTTGCCGCCGATCAGGTTCGCATATTCGTTGGACTTGAAGTCCGACAGACGCACGATGACCTTCTTCGGCGTGAACGCTGCCGCCAGGGTGCTGATGCCCTCGACCAGCTTGTCGACATAGAAGTCCACCGGATCGTGGTAACCGGCGATGCGCTTGTCGACGCTGTCCTTGATCTCCTGCGGCAGCCCGGCGTAATTCAACAGCGCCTTGGGGTGCACGCCGATCATGCGGTTGATGATGAATTCCAGACGAGCCAGGCCCACGCCGGCATTGGGCAGTTGGGCGAAGTCGAAGGCGCGATCCGGGTTACCGACGTTCATCATGATCTTGAACGGCAGCTCCGGCATGGCATCCACCGAGTTCTTCTTGATGTCGAAGCCCAGTTCGCCTTCAAAGATGAATCCGGTGTCGCCCTCGGCGCAGGAAACGGTCACGCCCTGGCCATCTTTCAACAGCTCGGTGGCGTTGCCGCAACCGACCACCGCAGGAATACCCAGCTCGCGAGCGATGATCGCCGCGTGGCAGGTTCGGCCGCCACGGTTGGTGACAATGGCGCTGGCGCGCTTCATCACCGGTTCCCAGTCCGGGTCGGTCATGTCGGAGACCAGCACGTCACCCGGCTGGACCTTGTCCATCTCGGAAACGTCCTTGATGATCCGCACCTTGCCGGCGCCGATGCGCTGGCCAATGGCACGGCCTTCCACCAGCACGGTGCCGGTTTCCTTGAGCAGGTAGCGCTCCATGACATTGGCCTGGGTGCGGCTCTTCACGGTTTCCGGACGGGCCTGGACGATGTACAGCTTGCCGTCGTCGCCGTCCTTGGCCCATTCGATGTCCATCGGGCACTGGTAGTGCTTCTCGATGATCATCGCCTGCTTGGCCAGCTCGCTGACTTCCGCATCGGTCAGGCAGAAACGCGCGCGATCGGCCGCGTCCACGTCGACGGTCTTCACCGAACGCCCGGCCTTGGCTTCATCGCCGTAAATCATCTTGATCGCCTTGCTGCCCAGGTTGCGGCGCAGAATGGCCGGACGACCGGCTTCGAGGGTGTTCTTGTGAACGTAGAATTCGTCAGGGTTCACCGCGCCCTGGACCACGGTTTCACCCAGGCCGTAGGCGCCGGTAATGAAGACCACGTCACGGAAGCCCGACTCGGTGTCGAGAGTGAACATCACGCCGGCGGTGCCGGTTTCCGAACGGACCATGCGCTGCACACCCGCAGACAAGGCCACCAGCTTGTGGTCGAAACCCTGGTGCACGCGGTAAGAAATGGCGCGATCGTTGAACAGAGAAGCAAACACTTCCTTGGCCGCGCGAATCACGTTATCCACGCCACGGATGTTGAGGAAGGTTTCCTGCTGGCCGGCGAAGGAGGCGTCCGGCAAGTCTTCAGCGGTAGCCGAGGAACGTACGGCTACGGCGATGTCCGGGTTGCCCGCCGACAAAGCGGCGAAAGCGGTGCGGATTTCGGTGTTCAGGCGCTCGGGAAACTCGGCTTCCATGATCCATTGACGGATCTGCGCACCGGTCTTGGCCAGGGCGTTGACGTCATCGACATCCAGCGCATCGAGGGCGGCATGGATCTGGTCGTTCAGACCGCTCAACTCAAGAAAATCACGATAAGCCTGAGCTGTCGTGGCGAAGCCACCAGGGACCGATACGCCCGCACCTGCGAGGTTGCTGATCATCTCGCCCAGGGATGCGTTCTTGCCCCCCACATGCTCAACATCGTGTTTGCCGAGCTTATCGAGGGAAACTACGTACTCTACCAAGGTGATCTCTCCACTAACTGTGTTGGAAAAGCTCAGAAGCCGGCTGCTCTTTGGAGCGTTTGCCCGCTATATGGCCTGGACCTGGAAAATAAGTGAGAATGCGGGCCATTCCCGGCCGACAAATCGCGCCTATCATATCCAAGAATCGTCACTAGCTTAAGGCCCAAGCCGCAAATGAAACGATCTGCTTTCTTTATCTCCGACGGTACCGGCATCACAGCGGAAACCCTCGGCCAGAGCCTGTTGGCGCAGTTCGAAAACGTTACCTTCAGCAAATTCACGCGGCCGTATATCGACAGCATGGAAAAAGCGCGGGCCATGGTACAACAAATCAATATAGCCGCCGAAAAAGACGGCTATCGGCCGATTATCTTCGACACCATCGTCAATCAGGACATTCGTGAGATCCTCGCCACCTCCAATGGTTTCATGATCGACATCTTCTCGACCTTCCTCGCCCCCCTGGAACAGGAGCTCAGCGAGCACTCTTCCTACTCCGTCGGCAAGTCCCATTCCATTGGCCACAACTCCAACTACATGGAGCGGATCGAGGCGGTGAACTTCGCCCTGGACAACGACGACGGTGCCCGCACTCACTATTACGACAAGGCCGACCTGATCCTGGTGGGCGTGTCGCGCTGCGGCAAGACCCCAACCTGCCTGTACATGGCCATGCAATTCGGCATCCGTGCGGCCAACTACCCGCTGACCGAAGAAGACATGGAGCGCCTGCAACTGCCCAACGCCCTGCGCGCCCACAAGCACAAGCTGTTCGGCCTGACCATCGACCCGGACCGGCTCACCGCGATCCGCAACGAGCGTAAGCCCAACAGTCGCTATTCCAGCTATGCCCAGTGCGAGTTCGAAGTGCGTGAGGTGGAAAACCTGTTCCGCCGCGAAAACATTCCCCACATCAACTCCACGCATTTCTCGGTGGAAGAGATCTCGGCCAAGATCCTCGTGGAAAAAGGCGTGGAACGGCGCTTCAAGTAAGCATCGGCGCCACTTCAGCCGATCCGATGTGGCAAGGACGCGCCCTTGCCACATCCACACCGCCTTCAGCGTCTCACCACCCCGGCAATCCAGGCTCCTGGCTTAACGCCGCAGCCAGCGCAGCAAAACCCTCAGTCAGTTTCCGATCATCGGCCGTGGTATTGCAGACACTGGCACGAATGAACTGCGGCACCCCTGCCTGGCCGACGGCAAAGGCCTCGGCCGTGGCCACCAGATAGTGCTGCTGCTTCAGATGCGCTTCGATCTCCGAGGCCCGCCAGGGCTCGGGAACCTGAATCCAGAAATGCGGGCATGCCTGCGGACTGCGCCACTCCAACCCTTGCAGCAAACCCGCCACCAGCCCCTTGCGACGAGTGATCTCGGCCATTTGCTGCTGACGCAGGCGTTCGGCAATGCCGTCGTCGATCCACCCGGCAGCCAGCTCCAGGGCTAACGGCGTGGCCATCCAGCAGGTTGCCCGCAGCGCTGCGGCCAATCGTCCCACCAGAGGCTGCGGCCCATGCACGAAGCCGACCCGCAACCCAGCCGCCACAGCCTTGCTCAGGCTGCTGATCAGCACCGTGCGCTCCGGGGCAAAATGAGCCAACGGCGCCGGGCGCCGATCCATCAGCACGGCATGGGTTTCGTCTTCAAGAATCAACAGATTGTGTCGCCGACAGACCTCGGCAATGGCCTCCCGCCGCGTCGGGGACTGCACCGCCGTGCTGGGATTCTGCAAGGTCGGCGTGCAATACAGGGCCGCCAGCCGGTGATGCCGGCACGCCTCCTCCAGCGCCTCGGGCAACAGCCCCTGCTCATCCATGGGCAACCCCAGCAACTTGATCCCCAGCATCCGTGCAGTGCTGATCAGACCCGGATAGGTCAGGTGTTCGGTAGCCAGGGTATCCCCGGCCTTGAGCAGCGCCAGCAAGGCGACATGCAAGCCGTGCTGCGCCCCGTTGACGCAAATGACCTGCTGGGGATCAACCTGCAATCCCTCTTGGCTCAGCCAGCGGGCGCCGGCCTCGCGATAGCGCGCCAGCCCGGCTTCCGGGCTGTAGCGAGCCACCTCCAGCAACCCCTGAGGATCGTCGGCTAAAGCCCGCAGACTCTGGGCGATGTAACGACTCTCCGAACCGGGAATATGGGTATTGCGACTCATGTCGAACAGCGCGGGCGACTCGTCTCCGACAGTGCGGAACCCCGAATCACGCTGACGCTGCAAACCGTCCTGGCGCACATAAGTGCCATCACCGACCCGCGCCACCACCTGCCCCAGGCGCTCCAGCTCGGCATAGGCACGGCTGATGGTGCCGATGGTCACGCCCAGTTGATCGGCCAGCAGCCGGTGGGGAGACAGTTTGCTACCGGGCGCCAGCAGGCTTTGCTCAATGCCCTGGTCCAGGGCCTCTGCCAGCCGCTTGTACTTGGGCCCCGAGCCCTCCTGCAACGCGGAACGCAACATTGACACCATGTCAATACTTACTTTGACAGCCATCATTTACCCCAATAACGTGCTTTACAGGTTCAATCACCGGAAATGACTCGCCAAATATAGGGGTCAATTGCCAATCACGAAAGGAATGTCAGTGTGAACACCCTCACGGCAGCACCTACCACGCCTGTGTCATCGCGCCAGTGGCTCGCCACGCTGGTGACCTGCACCCTGTTCCTGATTGTCTGCCTGAGCTGGGGCACCACCTGGCTGGGCATCAAGATTGCCGTGGAGAGCGTGCCGCCGCTGACCGCCGCCGGGCTGCGCTTTCTGATCGCCTTCCCGCTGTTCGCCTGCTTTGCCTGGCTGCGCCGCGAACCACTGATGTTTCCCAAAGGCAGCCGGGGTTTCTTGCTGTTCGTCACCTTGTGCTACTTCAGCCTGCCCTACACCTTGCTCAACTACGGCGAGGTCCACGTCTCCTCGGGCCTGACCGCGCTGCTGTTCAGCTGCATGCCGGTGTTCATCCTGATTTTTTCCGCCTTGCTGTTGCGCGAGAAGATTCATCTGGCACAACTGCTGGGCATCGCTGTCGGCTTCGCCAGCCTGTTCCAGATCATCCGCGGCCAGGGCCTGCTCAGCGATCACAACGAACTGTCGGGGGTACTGGCGATTCTCGGCGCGGCGCTGCTGCATGCACTGTGCTACGTGGTCACCAAGAAACACGGCAGCGCCATCAGTGTCATCACCTACAACACCTTGCCAATCGGCATCGCCGGTTTGCTGCTGTGCCTGGCGGGGCTGGGGATTGAGCAACCGGACTTTGCCGCCATCAGCCCGCGTTCCTGGGGCGCCTTGCTGTATCTGGGGCTGGCTGCTTCGGTGGGCGGGTTCATTGTCTACTTCTTCCTGCTCAAACGACTGAACCCGGTGATCCTGTCCTTCGTGTTCATTATTTTCCCGGTGTTCGCGGTGATCATCGGCGCCTGGTACGAAGGACAGAGCCTGTCCCGGGACTTGCTGCTGTACTCCGCCACCCTGCTCGGCGGCTTTGCCATCACCAAATTGCCATTGGATAAATGGCTGTCCAGAAAGCCCTCACGACACTAAAGAGACGCTGTAGGAGCGAGCTTGCTTGCGAAGCTTCTCGGAACGCCACGCTCGCCCGGCGAACCCGCGTCATCGTTGACGTTCATCGCGAGCAAGCTCGGTCCTACAAGGGTGGGTATCAGATCACCAGCAAATCGACGAACCTATGCACTGGTGTTGCCTCCAGGCGCGCCGGGTCCTTGCACAGTTGGAAAATCTGCGTCGAACGCTGGGCGGTGAAGCGCGTGGCCAGATTGGCCTTGAACTTGTCCTCCAGCAATGGAATGCCTTCGGCGCGGCGACGACGGTGACCGATGGGATATTCCACCGCCACCTGCTCGGTACTGGAGCCGTCCTTGAAGAACACCTGCACGGCATTGGCGATGGAGCGCTTGTCGGCCTCCAGGTATTCACGGGTGTAACGCGGGTCTTCGACGATCTCCATCTTGCCCCGCAACTGATCGATGATCGGATGCGCAGCGTGGAAATCATCTTCGTAGTGCTCGGCCACCAAGGTGCCGAAGGCCAGGGGCACAGCGGTCATGTATTGCAGGCAATGATCGCGGTCGGCGGCATTGGCCAAGGGGCCGACCTTGGAAATGATGCGGATCGCCGATTCATGGGTGGTGATGACGATCCGGTCGATCTCGGGCAAGCGATTGCGCACCAGGGGATGCAAAGTCACCGCCGCTTCACAGGCGGTCTGCGCATGGAACTCCGCTGGGAAGCTGATCTTGAACAGGACGTTTTCCATCACGTAACTGGCGTACTTCTGCGACAGGCTGAAACAGCGCTGCGCCTCGGGCTTCAACGCCAGGTCCTTGTTGGTGTGACTGAACAGCACGTCATAGAAGCCCCATTGCGGCGCCGTCAGGACACCGGGAATCCCCATCTCGCCACGCAGGGCGATGTCCGCCAGACGCACCCCACGGCTTGAAGCATCGCCCGCCGCCCAGGATTTGCGTGAACCGGCATTCGGCGCATGACGGTAGGTGCGCAGCGCCTGACCGTCGACAAAGGCATGGGACAGCGCCGCCAGCAACTGCTCGCGGTTGGCGCCCATCAACTTGGCGCAGACCGCTGTGGAGGCAACCTTTACCAACAGCACATGATCGAGACCGACCCGGTTGAAGGAGTTTTCCAGGGCCATCACTCCCTGGATCTCATGGGCCATGACCATCGCTCGCAACACATCGCCCATGGTCAACGGCGCTTCACCATTGGCCATACGCTTTTGCGAGAGATGGTCGGCCACCGCGAGAATGCCGCCGAGGTTGTCCGAGGGATGCCCCCATTCGGCCGCCAGCCAGGTGTCGTTGTAATCCAGCCAACGCACGATGCAGCCGATGTCCCAGGCCGCCTTCACCGGGTCCAGGCGATAGCTGGTGCCGGGAACCCGGGCACCGAAGGGCACCACCGTGCCTTCGACGATCGGTCCCAGGTGCTTGGTGCATTCAGGGAAACGCAGGGCCAGCAAGCCGCAGCCCAAGGTATCCATCAGGCAATTGCGGGCGGTATCGAGGGCTTCTTGGGAGTCGATGACGTAGTCCAGGACATAGTCGGCAATGTCCTGCAAAACCGGGTCGTAATCGGGACGGTTGTTCAGGTCAACGTTGGCGCTCATGAGTGCTTCACTCCTGTTGCAAGGTTGTGGGTAGCGGTGATTCCTCAGGTACAGGTCAATAACGGCATCGCAGGTCTGCGCCTGCTCAGCGATTCAATAACAACGTCACGACTGGCGGTGATGGCGAGTGCACAAGCCCCGCCACCACAGCCAGCATTACTCTGCCTAGAAACTGTCGCCGGGCACTCGCACCCAGCCTTCCATCAGCACTCGGGCGCTGCGGCTCATGATGGCCTTGACCACCGTCCAGTCACCGCCGCTTTGAGTGGCTTCGGCACCGACACGCAAGGTGCCTGAAGGGTGACCAAAACGCACCGCGCTGCGCGCACCGCCACCGGCCGCCAGATTGACCAGGGTCCCGGGAATCGCCGCCGCGGTGCCGATGGCCACCGCGGCGGTGCCCATCATCGCGTGATGCAGCTTGCCCATGGACATGGCCCGCACCAACAGATCGACGTCCCCGGCCTTGATCGCCTTGCCGCTGGAAGCCTGGTAATCCGCCGGCGGCGCCACAAAGGCCACTTTCGGCGTGTGCTGGCGCTGGGCGGCTTGGTCCAGGTGCTGAATCAGGCCCATGCGCAGGGCGCCGTGGGCGCGGATGGTCTCGAACATCGCCAGGGCCTTGGGGTCGCCATTGATGTCGCCCTGCAGCTCGGTGCCGCGATAACTGATGTCCGCCGCGTTGACGAAGATCGTCGGAATCCCGGCATTGATCAGAGTCGCCTTGAAGGTGCCGACACCGGGGACTTCCAAGTCGTCCACCAGGTTGCCGGTGGGGAACATCGAACCACCGGCGCCCTCTTCCTCGGCCGCCGGATCGAGGAATTCCAGCTGCACTTCGGCCGCCGGGAAGGTCACCCCATCCAGCTCGAAATCACCGGTTTCCTGAACCTCGCCGTTGGTGATCGGCACGTGGGCGATGATGCTCTTGCCGATATTGGCCTGCCAGATGCGCACCACCGCCACGCCGTTCTGCGGAATGCGACTGGCGTCCACCAGGCCGCTGCTGATGGCGAAGGAGCCCACCGCCGCCGAGAGGTTGCCGCAGTTGCCGCTCCAGTCGACGAAGGCCTTGTCGATGGCCACCTGGCCGAACAGGTAGTCGACGTCGTGATCGGCCTTGATGCTCTTGGATAGAATCACCGTCTTGCTGGTGCTGGAGGTGGCACCGCCCATGCCGTCGATCTGCTTGTCATAGGGATCGGGGCTGCCGATCACCCGCAGCAGCAGGGCATCGCGGGCCGCGCCCGGCAACTGCGCGGCCTCGGGCAGGTCCTGCAGGTTGAAGAACACACCCTTGCTGGTGCCGCCACGCATGTAGGTGGCCGGAATCTTGATTTGCGCTACAAATGCCATGGATTTCTGGTCCTGATAAAGACCGGGGGCGGCGCCTTGCGGCCCGCCCCCGGTACGTCATTTAGCTGGCGACTGCCGATTCCAGGAAGTCCTGGGCGAAGCGTTGCAGCACCCCGCCCGCCTCGTAGATCGACACCTCTTCGGCGGTGTCGAGGCGGCAGGTTACCGGCACCTCCAACCGCTCGCCGTTGCGGCGATTGATCACCAGGGTCAACTGCGCCCGTGGTGTGCGTTCGCCGATCACGTCGTAGGTTTCGGTGCCGTCGATGCCCAGGGTCTTGCGGTCGGTGCCCGCCAGGAACTCCAGGGGCAGCACGCCCATGCCCACCAGGTTGGTGCGGTGGATGCGCTCGAAGCCTTCGGCGACGATCGCCTCCACACCCGCCAGGCGCACGCCCTTGGCCGCCCAGTCGCGGGACGAGCCCTGGCCATAGTCGGCGCCGGCAATGATGATCAGCGGCTGCTTGCGCTGCATGTAGGTTTCGATGGCTTCCCACATCCGCGTCACTTTGCCTTCCGGCTCGATGCGCGCCAGGGAACCCTGCTTGACCTTGCCGTTTTCCTCGACCATTTCGTTGAACAGTTTCGGGTTGGCAAAGGTCGCGCGCTGAGCGGTCAGGTGGTCGCCACGGTGGGTCGCGTAGGAGTTGAAGTCCTCTTCCGGCAGGCCCATTTTCGCCAGGTACTCACCGGCCGCACTGTCGAGCATGATGGCGTTGGACGGCGACAGGTGGTCGGTGGTGATGTTGTCCGGCAGCACCGCCAGCGGCCGCATGCCCTTGAGGCTGCGCTCCCCGGCCAGGGCCCCTTCCCAGTAAGGCGGACGGCGGATGTAGGTGCTCTGCGGACGCCAGTCGTACAGCGGCTCGACTTTCGGGCCGGTGTCCTCGTGGATGGCGAACATCGGGATGTAGACCTTGCGGAACTGCTCCGGCTTCACCGCGGCCTTGACCACGGCGTCGATTTCTTCGTCGCTCGGCCAGATGTCCTTGAGGCGGATTTCCCGGCCGTTGGCGTCCAGGCCCAGCACGTCCTTCTCGATATCGAAGCGGATGGTGCCGGCAATCGCGTAGGCCACCACCAGCGGCGGCGAAGCCAGGAACGCCTGCTTGGCATAGGGGTGGATACGCCCGTCGAAGTTGCGGTTGCCCGAGAGCACAGCGGTGGCGTACAGGTCGCGATCGATGATCTCTTTCTGGATCACCGGGTCCAAGGCGCCGGACATGCCGTTGCAAGTGGTGCAGGCAAAAGCCACCACGCCAAAGCCCAGCTGTTCCAGTTCATGGCCCAGGCCGGCTTCTTCCAGGTACATGGCCACGGTTTTCGAACCCGGAGCCAGGGACGATTTGACCCACGGCTTGCGGGTCAGCCCCAGCTTGTTGGCATTGCGCGCCAGCAGGCCGGCAGCAATCACGTTGCGCGGGTTGCTGGTGTTGGTGCAACTGGTGATGGCGGCGATGATCACCGCGCCGTCGGGCATCTGCCCCGGCACTTCGGACCACTGCCCGGCGATGCCCTTGGCCGCCAGGTCGCTGGTGGCGACCCGGGCGTGGGGGTTGCTCGGCCCGGCCATGTTGCGCACCACCGACGACAGGTCGAACTGCAGGCCACGCTCGTAACGCGCGCTCTTCAGGCTGTCGGCCCACAGGCCAGTGTGCTTGGCGTAGCTCTCTACCAGACGCACTTGTTCGTCTTCACGACCGGTGAGCTTGAGGTAATCGATGGTCTGCTGGTCGATGTAGAACATCGCCGCAGTGGCGCCGTATTCCGGGGCCATGTTGGAGATGGTGGCGCGGTCGCCCAGGGTCAGTGCCGCGGCGCCTGCGCCGAAGAACTCCAGCCAGGCACCCACCACTTTCTGTTTGCGCAGGAACTCGGTCAGCGCCAGCACCATGTCGGTGGCGGTGATCCCGGGCTGCAACTTGCCAGTGAGCTCGACACCGATGATTTCCGGCAAGCGCATCCACGAAGCGCGACCGAGCATGACGTTCTCGGCTTCCAGGCCGCCCACGCCGATGGCGATCACCCCCAGGGCATCCACGTGCGGGGTGTGGCTGTCGGTGCCGACGCAGGTATCCGGGAAGGCCACCCCGTCGCGCACCTGGATCACCGGGGACATTTTCTCCAGGTTGATCTGGTGCATGATGCCGTTGCCCGGCGGGATCACGTCGACGTTCTTGAAGGCTTTTTTGGTCCAGTTGATGAAGTGGAAACGGTCTTCGTTGCGCCGGTCTTCGATGGCGCGGTTCTTGTCGAAGGCGTCCGGATCGAAGCCGCCGCACTCCACGGCCAGGGAGTGGTCGACGATCAACTGGGTCGGCACTACCGGGTTGACCAGCGCCGGATCACCGCCCTGGTCGGCGATGGCGTCGCGTAGGCCGGCCAGGTCCACCAACGCAGTCTGGCCAAGGATGTCATGGCACACCACGCGGGCTGGGAACCAGGGAAAGTCCAGGTCGTCACGACGTTCGATCAACTGGCCCAGGGACGCCTTGAGGGTCGCCGGATCACAGCGACGCACCAGGTTCTCCGCCAGCACGCGGGAGGTATAGGGCAGGCTGTCGTAAGCGCCTGGCTGAAGCGCATCGACCGCCGCACGGGCGTCGAAGTAGTCCAGCTGGCTGCCAGGCAGCGTCTTGCGAAATTCAGTGTTCATGGTCAGGGGACTCGATCACGGTAGTTTCAAAGGGAGCGCCTGGCACCGTGTTGAATGAACATCTATCCCTTGTCGGAGCGAGCTTGCTCGCGATCACTGAAGCAGATCCGACATGGCTGTCGGCTGATCCATCGCTATGGCGAGCAAGTTCGCTCCTACAGGTTTGTGGTTCATTCAAGCCATAGTGCCGGCGCCCTCCCGGTCAGCGGCGTTCGATTGGCACGAACTTGCGCTGTTCAACGCCGATGTACTCGGCGCTTGGACGGATGATGCGGTTGTTGCCACGCTGTTCGAACACATGAGCAGCCCAGCCGGTCAGGCGCGAACACACGAAGATCGGCGTGAACAACTTGGTGGGAATGCCCATGAAGTGGTACGCCGAGGCGTGGTAGAAGTCGGCGTTGGGGAAGAGTTTCTTTTGCTCCCACATGGTCTTGTCGATGGCTTCGGATACCGGGAACAGCACCTTGTCGCCCACTTCGTCGGCGAGCTTCTTCGACCAGCCCTTGATCACCTCGTTGCGCGGGTCGTTGTCTTTGTAGATCGCGTGACCGAAGCCCATGATCTTGTCCTTGCGCTCCAGCATCCGCAGCAACTCGGCAGTCGCCTCCTCGGGGCTCTGGAAGCGCTCGATCAGCTCCATGGCTGCCTCGTTGGCACCACCGTGCAGCGGGCCGCGTAGCGAACCGATGGCTGCAGTAATGCACGAGTACAGGTCCGACAGGGTCGAGGCACAGACCCGGGCGGTGAAGGTGGAAGCGTTGAATTCGTGCTCGGCATAAAGGATCAGCGAGACGTTCATCACCTTGACGTGCAACTCGCTGGGCTTCTTGCCGTGCAACAAGTGCAGGAAGTGGCCGCCGATGGTCTGCTCGTCGCTGACACAGCTGATGCGCACGCCTTCGTGGCTGAAGCGGTACCAGTAGCACATGATCGCCGGGAAAGCCGCCAGCAGACGGTCGGTGACGTCATGCTGCTGGGAGAAGTCCGCCTCCGGCTCGATATTGCCGAGGAACGAGCAGCCCGTACGCATCACGTCCATCGGATGGGCCTGGGCCGGAATCCGCTCCAGCACTTCCTTGAGCGCCTGAGGCAGGTCCCGCAGCTTGCTCAGCCTGGCGCTGTAAGCGGCCAGTTGCTCCTGGGTCGGCAGATCGCCGTACAACAGCAGGTAGGCCACTTCCTCGAACTGCGCATCGGCCGCCAGTTCGCGCACGTCATAGCCGCGATAGGTCAACCCGGCACCGGCCTGGCCCACGGTGGACAGCGCGGTTTGCCCGGCCACCTGTCCGCGCAGACCTGCGCCACTCAATACTTTTGCTTCGGCCATTGCTCTCTCCAATCTTGAATTTGTTAGGGACTTGGCAACTTCATCAACGGTTTGTTCGTGGTTCGCGAATCAACCTTTCTTCTGCGCGAACAGCGCGTCGAGCTTCTGCTCGAAGCTGTGGTAGTCGATGCGCTCGTAGAGCTCCATGCGGGTCTGCATGGTGTCGATCACGTTCTGCTGGGTGCCGTCGCGACGGATCGCGGTGTAGACGTTTTCCGCCGCCTTGTTCATGGCACGGAACGCCGACAGCGGGTACAGCACCAGGGAAACATCCACGGATTTCAACTGTTCGGTGGTGTACAGCGGAGTCGCGCCGAATTCGGTGATGTTGGCCAGGATCGGCGCTTTCACCCGGTCGGCGAAGATCTTGTACATCTCAAGCTCGGTGATGGCTTCCGGGAACACCATGTCGGCGCCGGCCTCGATGCACGCCGCGGCGCGCTCCAGGGCCGACTCCAGGCCTTCCACCGCCAGGGCGTCGGTACGCGCCATGATCACGAAACTGTCGTCGGTGCGGGCATCCACCGCGGCCTTGATGCGGTCGACCATTTCCTGCTGGGACACGATCTCTTTATTAGGACGGTGACCGCAGCGCTTGGCGCCGACCTGGTCCTCGATGTGGATCGCCGCCGCGCCGAACTTGATCATCGACTTGACGGTGCGGGCCACGTTGAAGGCCGAGGAACCGAAACCGGTGTCCACGTCCACCAGCAGCGGCAGGTCGCAGACGTCGGTGATGCGGCGCACGTCGGTGAGGACGTCGTCGAGGCCGGTGATGCCCAGGTCAGGCACGCCGAGGGAACCGGCGGCGACCCCGCCGCCAGACAGGTAGATCGCCTTGAAGCCGGCGCGCTTGGCCAGCAGGGCGTGGTTGGCGTTGATCGCGCCCACCACTTGCAATGGCTGTTCGCTGGCGACCGCATCGCGGAAACGCTGGCCTGGAGTGCTCTTGTTGGAACTCATGACTCACCTCGTGGAGTGGCTGTCTGATGGGCGCTGTCCTGGTAGTGACGCGCGATGTTGCGTTTCGAGGCGCCGATGTGGCGGCGCATCAGTAGCTCGGCCAGTTCGCCGTCGCGATCGGCAATGGCGTCGAGAATCCGGTGGTGTTCGGCAAAGGCCTGGTGCGGGCGGTTGGGGGTCGCGGAGAACTGGATGCGATACATGCGCACCAACTGATACAGCTCGCCACAGAGCATTTGCGTGAGGGTGCGGTTGCCCGCGCCCTGGATGATCCGGTAGTGGAAGTCGAAATCCCCTTCCTGCTGGTAGTAGCCGACCCCGGCCTGGAACGCCGCATCGCGCTCATGGGTATCGAGCACCCGGCGCAATTCGTCGATTTCCTCGCTGGTCATGCGCTCCGCCGCCAGGCGACAGGCCATGCCCTCCAGGGATTCGCGAATTTCGTAGAGTTCGATCAGCTCGGCGTGGCTCAGGGATACCACCCGGGCCCCGACATGCGGCACCCGCACCAACAGGCGCTGGCCTTCCAGGCGGTGGATGGCTTCGCGCAGCGGGCCGCGACTGATGCCGTAGGTTCGGGCCAGCTCAGGCTCGGAGATCTTGCTGCCCGGGGCGATCTCGCCCTTGACGATGGCGGCCTGGATGCGCCGGAAGACGTTTTCGGACAGGGTCTCAGAATCGTCCTGTGTCGGCAGCGGATGTTCCAGTTGATCCAACATATTGTCGACACCTTTAAAATCAATGAGGCAAAAACTAGCCAATGCCCCCTAAACAGTCAAAGGAAAAATTGAGATTGTCGACAATCGTCTAATAACCCTTTGCACCCAAACGAGACAAAAGGCCCGCCCCCGACGCTGGCGCCATAAAACCAGCATGCTAGAATGCTGCCCGCATTGGCCTGTCATCTTTTTATGACACGCATACGAGGGAGCTTGCGCAGCAATGCCGGTCGCCTTGAACTGAAGAACCCAAGCCCATCAGGATCTATGAGACTCAAGGCCCTTCCCCTACTCCTCTGTCTGCCTGCCCTGCCCGGTCTCAGTGCCGCCGCCGGCAAGACGGTCTACGGTTTGAACGAGTACGCGCATCTATCAGGTATCGACCTGGAAGTTGCTGCCAAGCTCGACACCGGCGCCAAGACTGCGTCCTTAAGTGCCCGCGACATCAAGCGCTTCAAGCGCAATGGCGAGTCCTGGGTGCGTTTCTACCTGGCCATCGACACCGCCCATTCCCACCCCATCGAACGGCCCCTTGCCCGGGTCAGCAAGATCAAGCGCCGCGCTGGCGACTATGATCCCGATGAGGACAAGAATTACACCGCGCGTCCGGTGATCGCTCTGGATGTCTGCATGGGCAGTGCCTTGCGCAGCATCGAAGTGAACCTGACCGACCGCAGCACTTTCCAATACCCGCTGCTGATTGGCTCCGAAGCGCTGAAACGCTTCGACGCGCTGGTCGACCCCAGTCTTAAATACGCTGCTGGCAAACCCGCCTGCGCCACCGACGCTCATACCGCAGAGTAATTCCAATGCGCTCTCTTACCCTTCATCTGAAAGTCCTGATCGCCATCCTGGTGGTGCTGGGCATTTCGATCACGGCCTATCAGATCTTCGTGCTCGGCATTCCGGTGACCGAAGACGCCACCGACGATCTGTGGAACATCGACGCCAAGGTCGAGTTCGTCGCCAACGGCAAGGACCCGATCAAGATCCAGATGTTCGTGCCGCCCCTGAGCCGCGACTACGTGAGCCTCAACGAGAGCTTCATTTCCAACAACTACGGGGTGGCGGTCAACCGCGTCGACGGCAACCGCAAGGTCACCTGGTCGGCACGCCGGGCCAAGGGCAACCAGACCCTGTACTACCGCCTGGTGCTGACCAAGCGCTACAGCGCCGAGAAGTCCAAGGTCAAGGGCCCGACCTTCCGCGACAGCATGGCCGTGGAAGGCGCGGAAAAGATCGCCGCCGAAGCCCTGCTGGCGCCAATCCGCCAGCACTCGGCGGACGTCGAGACCTTCATCAGCGAAGCCATCAAGCGCGTCAACAACGCCAATGATGACAACGCCAAGCTGCTGCTGGCCGGCGACCCCTCCAGCGCCAACAAGGCCAGGATCGTCGAGCTGCTGCTGTCCATCGCCCACGTGCCGATGGAGAAGGTCCACACCATCCGCCTGGTGGCCGATCAGCCGCAGACCCCGGAACTCTGGCTGCGCAGCTTCAACGGCACCGACTGGCTGTACTTCAACCCGGAAACCGGCGAACAGGGCATGCCCAGCGACCGCCTGCTGTGGTGGACCGGCGATGACAACCTGATCACCGTCGATGGCGGCAAGAAGGCCAACGTCACCTTCAGCCTCAACAACAGCGAAATGAACGCCATTCGCCTGGCCAAGCTGACCGACGAGAACACCGACGCCAACTTCCTCGAATACTCGCTGTACGGCCTGCCGCTGCAGACCCAGCAGACCTTCATGATCATGGTGATGATCCCCATCGGCGTGCTGGTGATCCTGGTGCTGCGCAACCTGATCGGCCTGCAGACCCTGGGCACCTTCACCCCGGTGCTGATCGCCCTGGCGTTCCGCGAGACCCAACTGGGCTTCGGCATCGTGCTGTTCACGGTGATTACCGCGCTGGGCCTGTCCTTGCGCTCGTACCTGGAACACTTGAAGTTGCAGATGCTGCCGCGGCTGTCGGTGGTGCTGACCTTCGTCGTGGTGCTGATCGCCGCCATCAGCCTGTTCAGCCACAAGCTGGGCCTGGAGCGCGGGCTGTCGGTGGCACTGTTCCCGATGGTGATCCTGACCATGACCATCGAACGCCTGTCCATTACCTGGGAAGAGCGCGGCGGCGGCCATGCGATGAAAGTCGCCATCGGCACCCTGTTCGCCGCCTCCCTGGCGCACCTGATCATGAGCGTGCCGGAGCTTACGTACTTCGTCTTCACCTTCCCGGCGATGCTGCTGATCCTGGTGGGCTTCATGCTGGCGATGGGTCGCTACCGCGGCTACCGCCTGACGGAGCTGGTGCGTTTCAAAGCCTTCGTCAAGGCCGACTCCTGATGTTTGGCCTGTGGAAGACCTGGAAAGCCCTGGAAGCGCGTGGAATCATGGGCATCAACCGGCGTAATGCCGACTACGTGCTCAAGTACAACAAGCGCAGCCTGTACCCCATCGTCGATGACAAGATCATCACCAAGGAGCGGGCGATCAAGGCCGGCATCCATGTGCCGGAACTGTACGGGGTGATCTCCACCGAGAAGGAAATCGACAAGCTCGACGAGATCATCGGTGGGCGCAACGACTTCGTGATCAAGCCGGCGCAAGGCGCCGGTGGTGACGGCATCCTGGTGATCGCCGACCGCTTCGAAGGCCGTTACCGCACCGTGTCCGGGAAGATCATCAGCCATGAGGAGATCGAGCATCAGATCTCCAGCATCCTCACCGGCCTGTATTCCCTGGGCGGCCACCGCGACCGGGCACTGATCGAGTACCGGGTGACCCCGGACCAGATCTTCAAGAGCATCAGCTACGAAGGCGTGCCGGACATCCGCATCATCGTGCTCATGGGCTACCCGGTGATGGCCATGCTGCGCCTGCCAACCCGCCAGTCCGGGGGCAAGGCCAACCTGCACCAGGGCGCCATTGGCGTCGGTGTCGATCTGGCTACCGGCCTGACTCTGCGCGGCACCTGGCTGAACAACATCATCACCAAGCACCCGGATACCACCAACGCCGTGGACGGTGTGCAACTGCCCTACTGGGACGGTTTCATGAAGCTGGCAGCCGGCTGCTACGAGCTCTGTGGCCTGGGCTACATCGGCGTGGACATGGTGCTGGACCAGGACAAGGGCCCGCTGATTCTCGAGCTCAACGCCCGGCCCGGGCTGAATATCCAGATCGCCAACGACTGCGGCCTGACCCAGCGTACCCACGCTATTGAAGCCCACCTTGAGCAACTCAAGGCCCGGGGCATCGAGGAAACCGTCGAAGAGCGGGTGCGCTTCGCCCAGGAGCTGTTCGGCCACATTCCGCCGGTGGAAGGCTGATAACGGCTGCCGCGGGGTGCGAAGGCAATTTTCGCAGCCTGCGGCAGCGGCTACAGGTCGGTGAATGCGCCCTGAATCAGGCAATCGCCGACATACCCTCTAGGAGCAATTCCTGCACAGGCATACAATCGCCAACCGCGCTCCGATGGCTGATTTGCCCCGCATGTTGACCTGTTCCGTACACCCGCTTCCTTATCGCGCCAACCCCGCCGAGTATTTCGCGGCAATCGAACACGCCCCCGGTGCCGTGCTGCTGGACAGCGGCCGGCCCGCTGCCGAGCGCGGTCGCTATGACCTGCTCAGTGCCTGGCCGCTGGCCGAGCTGACGGTGGCCGCCGACGAAAGTGGCGGCGACTTCCTCCAGCGTCTGCGGCACAACCTGCAGCAGCTAGGCCCGGCCGAGGTCCCGGCGCCCTATGAATTGCCCTTCGCCGGCGGCCTGATCGGCTACCTCAGCTACGACTTCGGCCGCCACCTGGAACGCCTGCCGAACCTGGCCCAGGATGACCTGCACCTACCGCACGCGCGCTTTGGCCTGTATGGCTGGGCGCTGATCAATGACCACCAGACGGGCACCAGCCAACTGCTGTTCCACCCCAGCCTGGACGCCGCCGAACGCCAGCGCCTGATCCAGCTGTTCAACCAGCCACTGCCCGCGTCGCAGTCGGCATTCAAGCTGACCAGCGCCATGCAGCCTGATCTGAGCGCCGAGGATTACCGCCAGGCCTTCCAGCGCATCCAGCACTACATCCAGGCCGGCGATTGCTATCAGGTGAACTTCGCCCAGCGCTTTCGCGGCCAGTACCAGGGCGATCCCTGGGTCGCCTACTGCGCGTTGCGCGCGGCCTGTCCGACGCCCTTCTCCGGTTTTCAGCGCCTGCCGGACGGTGGCGCGGTGCTCAGCCTGTCGCCGGAGCGCTTCGTCCACGTCAGCCAGGGCCGGGTGGAAACCCGGCCGATCAAGGGCACTCGTCCCCGGGGCCGAGACGCCGCAGAAGACGCTGCCAACGCCGCCGAGCTGCTGGCCAGCCCCAAGGACCGCGCGGAAAACCTGATGATCGTCGACCTGCTGCGCAACGACCTGGGGCGCACTTGCCGCACCGGCTCGGTGCGCGTGCCGGAGCTGTTCAGCCTGGAAAGCTACCCCAACGTGCACCATCTGGTGAGCAGCGTGACCGGCGAGCTGGCGCACGACAAGGACGCTCTGGACCTGATCGCCGGCAGCTTCCCCGGCGGCTCGATCACCGGCGCGCCGAAGATCCGCTCGATGCAGATCATCGACGAACTGGAGCCCACGCGACGGGCGCTGTACTGCGGCTCGCTGCTGTACCTGGACGTGCGCGGGGAAATGGACAGCTCGATCGCCATCCGCAGCCTGTTGGCCAAGGACGGGCAGATCTGTTGCTGGGGCGGTGGCGGAATCGTCGCGGATTCGGACTGGCAGGCGGAGTACCAGGAATCCATCACCAAGGTGCGGGTGCTGCTGGAAACGCTGCAGGGGCTCTGAACCCCTGTAGCCGCTGCCGCAGGCTGCGACAAGCCCCGCAGGGGCTTCAAGACCTCAAGAGCGACGCCTGCTTCGGAGTCGATCGCAGCCTGCGGCAGTGACTACAGGTGCTACTTACAGGCTCAAGGTGCGGTTGGAAGCCTTGATGAACTCCTGCTTCAGCTCGGCAAAACTGTGCACCGCGGGGAACTGCGGGAACTCGCGGATCACGTTGTCCGGGGCATGGAACAGGATGCCGGCATCGGCCTCGCCGAGCATGGTCGTGTCGTTGTAGGAATCCCCCGCCGCGATCACCCGGTAGTACAGGCTCTTGAAGGCCAGCACCGATTGACGCTTGGGGTCCTTCTGGCGCAGCTGGTAACCGGTGACCCGACCGCCGTCATCGGTGATCAGGCGGTGACACAGCAAGGTCGGGAAACCCAGTTGGCGCATCAGGGGCTGGGAAAACTCATAGAAGGTGTCGGAGAGGATCACCACCTGGAAACGTTCGCGCAGCCAGTTGACGAACTCCACCGCGCCGTCCAGGGGCTTGAGGGTGGCGATCACTTCCTGGATGTCGGACAGCTTCAGGCCATGCTCGTCGAGAATCCGCAGGCGCTGCTTCATCAATACGTCGTAGTCGGGAATATCCCGGGTGGTTGCCTTGAGGGATTCAATCCCGGTTTTTTCGGCAAAGGCGATCCAGATTTCCGGGACCAAGACACCTTCCAGATCGAGACAGGCAATTTCCACAAGACACTCCCATTGGTTCTGATTATTGAAGTTGAGCGAGCAAAAGGACTGCCGAACTCTAGCGATTCGCCTGCGCAGGCGCAACGCAGAGGAGCGCGCCAGGGCCGGGTGGATTTTGTTAAGATCGCCCCCCTATAGAGCGCACAGCGCCACCGACCTGTAGGAAACCGCCCTGATGACCCCATCGTTCGACGTCGCTGAACTCGCCGCGACCTATGCCAACAAATCCGCCCAGGACATTCTCAAGCTGGCCTTCGCCCAGTTCGGTGACGACCTGTGGATCTCCTTCAGCGGCGCCGAGGATGTGGTGCTGGTGGACATGGCCTGGAAGCTCAACAAGAACGTCAAGGTGTTCAGCCTGGACACCGGGCGCCTGCACCCGGAAACCTACCGCTTCATCGATCAGGTGCGCGAACACTACAAGATCGACATCGAACTGATCTCGCCGGACCACAGCAAGCTCGAACCCTTCGTCAAGGAAAAGGGCCTGTTCAGCTTCTACAAGGACGGCCACGGCGAATGCTGCGGCATCCGCAAGATCGAACCGCTGCGACGCAAACTGTCCACCGTCAGCGCCTGGGCCACCGGCCAGCGCCGCGACCAGAGCCCGGGAACCCGCAGCCAGGTGGCCGTGCTGGAGATCGACAGCGCCTTCTCCACCCCGGAACGTCCCCTGTACAAGTTCAACCCGCTGGCGCAGATGAGCAGCGAAGAGATCTGGGGCTATATCCGCATGCTCGAACTGCCGTACAACAGCCTGCATGAGCGCGGCTTCATCAGCATCGGCTGCGAGCCCTGCACCCGCCCGGTCCTGCCCAACCAGCACGAGCGCGAAGGCCGCTGGTGGTGGGAAGAAGCCACCCAGAAGGAATGCGGCCTGCACGCCGGCAACCTCATCAGCAAAGCCTGACCCTCCCCCTTCTCCCCTGGAACCGGCTTGCCGGCGAAAGCCCCTCGGCCTGAGGACGCGTTCGCCGGCAAACGGAACGCCAACCGACGCACCCGCAAAACCTGTACACATAAATGTCACCAAGGGTGCCATTTATGTGTGCACTTTCAGCACCCTCCGCCCCAAAAAGTGACAGGCCTTTCTGCCGTCAACATTCATACGACAGCCAATCGCATCCGCCGAAAAATAAATACCTGTTCAAACGGTCAATTTTTAATCCATCTGTTTCATACAGTTAGGAGCAGTCCATAACAAAACGAAATCGGCAGCCGATTTCATAGTTTCAAAACTGGCACAGAAGTGGCTTTAGTCGACCTATGTTTTGTATACAAAAACAGCAAAATATACATACACTAACCGTCCGCACGCCTGATCCACGACTCAAGCTGCAGATGCCCAGAACCCAGTGATTCCGCCCCTGCGACGAAGATTGTCGAGCCTTGCGCTCAAGCACAGTCATCCGGGGCCGGAATCAGGAGCCGCCGGAATGCACACCAGCCCTTCCAACAACATCGCACTGGATCTGCCCTCCTCGCCGCACTCGCACCACCTGCAACAGCCCATCGCCACAACCGACCCGGACAGGGTCATCCTCAGCCCGCGCCTGCACAACCGCGACCTGGCGCCAACCAAGGTCGAAGGCCGGCGCTGGGGTGGCTACAGCATCTTTGCCCTGTGGACCAACGATGTGCACAACATCGCCAACTACTCCTTTGCCATCGGCCTCTACGCCCTGGGCCTGGGTGGCTGGCAGATCCTCCTGTCGCTGGGAATAGGCGCGGCGCTGGTGTACTTCTTCATGAACCTGTCCGGCTACATGGGACAGAAGACCGGGGTGCCGTTCCCGGTGATCAGCCGCATCAGCTTCGGCATCCATGGCGCGCAGATACCGGCACTGATCCGCGCGGTGATCGCCATCGCCTGGTTCGGCATCCAGACCTACCTGGCCTCGGTGGTATTTCGCGTGTTGCTCACGGCCATTCATCCGGGGTTCGCCGACTACGACCACAACTCGATCCTCGGCCTCTCGACCCTGGGCTGGGCCTGTTTCGTGCTGATCTGGCTGGTGCAGTTGGTGATCCTCGCCTACGGCATGGAGATGATCCGCCGCTACGAAGCCTTCGCCGGGCCGATCATTCTGCTGACCGTGGCCTGCCTCGCCGGGTGGATGTACACCCAGGCCGACGGGCAGATTGCCTGGTCGATCCGCGAACCTTTGACCGGCGGAGAAATGTGGCGGCAGATCTTCGCCGGCGGCGCATTGTGGCTGGCGATCTACGGCACGCTGATCCTCAATTTCTGCGACTTCGCCCGCTCCTCGCCGTGCCGCAAGACCATCAAGGTCGGCAACTTCTGGGGCCTGCCGGTGAACATCCTGGTGTTCGCCACCATCACCGTGCTGCTGTGCGGAGCGCAGTTCCAGATCAACGGCCAAGTCATCGAAAGTCCGACCCAGATCATCGCCTCGATCCCCAACACCCTGTTCCTGGTCCTGGGTTGCCTGGCCTTCCTGATCGTCACCGTGGCGGTGAACATCATGGCCAACTTCGTCGCACCGGCCTTCGTCCTCAGCAACCTGGCCCCCAAGTATCTGACCTTCCGCCGCGCCGGGCTGATCAGTGCGGCGCTGGCGGTGCTGATCCTGCCGTGGAACCTGTACAACAGCCCGCTGGTGATCGTGTATTTCCTCTCTGGCCTGGGCGCCCTGCTAGGCCCGTTGTACGGGGTGATCATGGTGGACTACTGGATCCTGCGCAAAGCCCAGATCCACGTGCCACAGCTGTACAGCGAAGACCCGCAAGGCGCGTACTTCTACAGCCGCGGGGTCAATCTGCGAGCGGTGGCGGCCTTCGTGCCCGCGGCGCTGATTGCCATCGTGCTGGCCCTGGTGCCGGGCTTTGCCAGCGTCTCGCCCTTTTCCTGGCTGATCGGCGCCGGCATCGCCGGCCTGCTGTACCTGATCATCGCCAAGCGCCAGCCCGGTTACGCGGACGTCAGCGGCGAATCCATCGCCGTGGAAAACGTCAGTCATTGAAACTGAACGGCCCGGTGCGCCGGGCCTTGAACTGCCCAACCTGCAAGGAGCCCCCATGCGCATTCTCGTGGTCAACGTCAACACCACCGACAGCATCACCCAGGCCATCGCCCGCCAGGCACAAAGCGTGGCAGCGCCGGGTACGGAAATCGTCGGCCTGACTCCCTATTTCGGCGCCGAATCGGTGGAAGGCAACTTCGAAAGCTACCTGGCGGCCATCGCCGTCATGGATCGAGTACTGGCCTACGACCAGCCCTATGACGCGGTGATCCAGGCCGGTTACGGCGAGCACGGCCGCGAGGGGCTGCAGGAGCTGCTGAATGTGCCGGTGGTGGACATCACCGACGCCGCCGCCAGCACGGCGATGTTCCTCGGCCACGCCTACTCGGTGGTGACCACCCTGGATCGCACCGTGCCGCTGATCGAGGACCGGCTCAAGCTGTCCGGCCTCTATGAGCGCTGCGCCTCGGTACGGGCCAGCGGCCTCGCGGTGCTGGAGCTGGAGGAAGACCCGCTGCGGGCGGTGGAGTCCATCGTGCACCAGGCCGAACTGGCGGTGACCCAGGACAAGGCCGAGGTCATCTGTCTGGGCTGTGGCGGCATGGCCGGACTGGATGAACAGATCCGCCAGCGCACCGGGGTGCCGGTGGTGGATGGGGTCACGGCGGCGGTGACCATTGCCGAATCGCTGGTACGCCTGGGGCTGTCCACCTCGAAGGTGCGCACCTACGCGACGCCACGGCCAAAAAAGGTGCTTGGCTGGCCGCTGCGTTTGGGGCGCTGAGTTAGCCAGCGCCCGGGTTTGCCAGCCAGGCGGCGCCTACAGGGCGCTGAAGGTTTGCGCCAGGCCCTGTTCGGCGAATTGCTCGATGACGAAGTCGACAAAGGCCCGGGTCTTGCCCGGGAGCATCTTGTGCTCGGCGTAGTAGATCGAGGTGTAGCCATCATCGACGTACCAATCCGGCAAGACCCGTTGCAGCGCGCCGGAACGCAGGTAGTTGACGGCAAACGGCATGCTCACCAGGGCCAACCCCAGGTCCTGGGCGGCCGCCACGCAGGCGGCTTCGGAATCGCTCATGGTCATGCTGGCCTTGAGCTCCAGCGGGCGCACACCGCCTGCGCGGCCAGTCAGTTGCCAGGGACGGATGCGGCCGGTCTGCGGAGAACGGATCAGGATCCCCCGGCAATGCTGCAGGTCCTCCGGATCACGGATCGGCGCTCGCCCCGCGAGATAGGCCGGGCTGGCCACCAGCACCCGATGGGCCGGTGCCAGGCGCCGGGCGACCACCCCTTGTGGCAACTCGAAACCGCCACCGATGGCGGCATCGAAGCCCTGGCCGATCAGGTCCACCTGGCGATTGTCGAAATGCCAGTCCGGCTGGATGTCCGGGTAACGCTGCAAGAAGCTTGCGAGCATCGGCACGATGTAAAAACAGCCAAATACCGTTCCCATGCTGACCTTGAGCGTGCCTGCCGGGCGCCCCTGGACGGTGGACAGGCTGCTCACGGCATTCTGGATGGTCTGTAGGCTGTCGCTGACTTCTGCCAGGAACAAGCGTCCGGCCTCGGTCAGGGTCAAACGCCGGGTACTGCGCTGGAATAGACGCACACCCACCCGCGCCTCCAGCTTGGCTACGCTCTTCCCCACCGCGGCCGGGGTCAATCCCAGGCGTCGCGCCGCCTCGGCAAAGCTGCCGACTTCAGCGCTGCGGACAAAACATTCGATACTGCCGAAAGCTTCCATCACTGACCATTCCATACTTTTGGTTTACACAGAGTATAGGAATTACCCGCTACACAGCGGCCAATCAGCAGTCGATACTCGACGCCAAGCACAAGGCAACCCGACCTTGAATCTCTGGAGAAACACATGAGCAAGCACAACCTCAGCGGCAAAGTGGCCTTGATCCAAGGCGGTTCCCGCGGTATCGGCGCCGCCATCGTCGAGCGCCTGGCCGCCGAAGGCGCCAGCGTCGCCTTCACCTATGTCAGCTCCGCGAGCAAGGCCAAGGCCCTGCAGGACAGCATCATCGCCAAGGGCGGCAAGGCCCTGGCCATTCAGGCCGACAGCGCCGACGCCGACGCCATTCGGGAGGCCGTGCAACGTACCGCCCAGGCCTTCGGCCGCCTCGACATCCTGGTCAACAATGCCGGGGTCCTGGCAATGGCCCCGCTGGACGAATTCAAGCTGGAAGACTTTGACCAGACCCTGGCCATCAACGTACGCAGTGTGTTCATCGCCACCCAGGAGGCTGCGCGGCACATGGGCGAAGGCGGACGCATCATCAATATCGGCAGCACCAATGCCGAGCGCATGCCCTTCGCCGGTGGCGGTCCCTACGCCATGAGCAAGGCCGCGCTGGTAGGCCTGACCAAAGGCCTGGCGCGGGACCTGGGACCACGGGGCATCACCATCAACAACGTACAGCCCGGCCCAGTGGACACCGACATGAACCCGGCCGACGGCGCCTTTGCCGAAAGCCTGCTGGATCTCATGGCCGTGCGTCGCTATGGCCGCGCCGAAGAAATCGCTGGCTTCGTGGCCTATCTCGCCGGGCCCGAAGCGGCCTACATCACTGGCGCCAGCTTGAGCATCGACGGCGGTTTCAGCGCCTGATCCGTCAACGCAAAAAAACCGGGCCACCTGTAGCAGGTGGCCCGGTTGCTTGCGCGGCATCCGCCAACGGCTGCCGCAGGGGGCGAACCGGCTGGCAACGCCCTCCTTTCTCCCTACCCGTTTCCTTGCGACCTCAGGCCCACACCAGATGCGGCAAACCGCAGGCGGCGGGCTGAAACCCCTTGAGCGAGCGCAAAATCCCGTCAGCGTGGGCGAACTTGCTATCCGCCATGGCCGGATCGGGTACCGCAAGCACCCGCATCCCTGCGGCCTTGGCAGCCGTCACGCCGAAGGGCGAGTCCTCGAACACCAGGCACTCCCCTGGGGCTACCCCCAGGCGCCGGGCCGCAGTGAGGAAGATATCCGGCGCCGGCTTGGCCGCCGTCACTTCCGGGTCATCGGCGGTGACAATGGTGTCGAACAGCGCAAACCAATCGCCATGGCGGGTGATTTTCTCGCCGAAGGACATCTGCGACGAGCTGGTGCCCACTGCGATTGGCACTTGATGCTGCTTCAAATGGCGTACCAGTTGCTGAGCCCCCGGCATGGCCTCGGCTCGAGGAAAGCGCTCACGCATCAAGGGCTCGCGCATGACCAGGAACTCTTCGGCGCTGATGGGCAGGTCCAGGGCCTCGACCACGTAACGCGCCAGATCGGCGGCACCACGTCCGATGATGTTTTGCTTGATGGTCCAATCGTAGGTGCGGCCATAACGCTCGGCGATCAACTGCGTGATCTCGGTGTAGATACCTTCGGTATCCAGGAGCAGACCGTCCATATCGAAAATGATCGCCTTGATCGGTCCCAAATCATTCAACTGTGCATTCATCGCATCTGATCCGTTAGCAAAAGTACATTCCAGGGAGCGGCTCAGGTACGGCCCGTTATGTTCGGCAACGCGTCAATTAAAGGATTCAGCAGCATAGCGGCGGGGCTGGGTCAGGAGCAACCGAGGGGCAAGGTACAGAGTGCGAGAGGCGGGATAGTTTCAGTCGCCAGGATCGAGCTCGCCCTCTCCTTCTTCAGGCCCTTCCTGCAGTGGCACCAGCGCATCATCCATCAAGGAGCCGGGATCTTCATTCCCCGGGTCGTTGATCACCAACGGTGACGCTGGGCCTGGCTCGACATTAGCGGGCATTTCACGGGGCATGATCCTCTCCTTAAACAGCGGGACGGGCTGCATCAAGTATGGCGAAGCCCTGGGCAACGCGCACAAAAAACCCGGCGCGGGGCCGGGCTATTTTGAACGAGAGCCTAAATCAATGACGCTTCTTGTGCCCCATGCTGCTCCCCAGGGCACCACCCGCCGCACCACCAATGCCGGCACCCACGGTGGACCCAGTGCTGCCGCCCAGGCGATTGCCGATCAGCGAGCCACCGGCCGAGCCCAGGCCACCGCCAATCGCAGCCTTGGTCCGGCTGCCCTTGCGCGCACCCGCCGCACTACCGGCCGCCCCGGCCACACCCGCACCAATAGCCGCCCCGGTGCTGCCGCCGAGCTGTTGCCCGACCACGTTGCCCAGCGCACCGCCGAGACCACCACCAATGGCGGCAGTGCCATCGCCAGCCATCGCACCTTGAGCCAGCAGAAGTCCTACAACCAGGGCAGGTAAAGTTGAACGCATGACTTGAACCTCAAAAAAAGACTGTCGAACTGACACAAAAGCCCAGCGCGCGCCACCCGCTGCGGAGCGTAACGGCAACACCCGGTTGCTCTCCGGTGGGTTGGACCGCGGATTCTAAAAGAGTTTTATCGTCGCGCAAAAAAAAGCCCGCTGGGGAACGGGCTAGGGGTACTGCTTTTAACGGATGGTTTGAGCGTACGCAGGCAGATGTGAAGATTCTGTGAAAAGTACCCGCGACTGGGAGCAACAGACGCGGATCACACAATTTCCCATCCTGCCAACATCTTCAGTTCACCTTCTGAAGATGCTCGAAGCCGATCAATACAGGCCAGCCCCTTGGTTGGCTACCCCGCCACTGCTTCGATAACGGCCTGATCGCTCACTGGCAACAGTGATCTCAGCGAATGCTGCGAATGCTGCCCTTGTTGCCTTTGACAGTGACCGAGACTTTCTTGAAGACGAAGTAGTTTTCTTCGCTGACTTCATAGCGTGGAGCCACGATCAGGTCGGCACCGGAAGACTTGACTGCCTTGAAGGCAGCAGCCGACTTGACCGCACTCACTGGATCCAGACCCAGACCACCCAGACCGCCGCCGGTAGCACCGCCGTAGGTCACGCCATCAGCAAACTGGTTATCGCCACCAAACTGCAGGAAACCAAAGAGGATATTCACCGACGACTGGCCCGAGATTGCCTCGCCCACTGCTACATCTGCCTTCAGGTCAGCCTTGACCTGGCTATCGATGGGCGACGATGGCTGGCTGATGTTGTAGCTGGTGCAACCAGTGGCTGCGGCTACGAGAGTGGACAGTGCGAGGAGTTTGAAAATAGCTTTCACGTTTATTTCCTTATCGCTTTTCATATAAAGGCATCATCGCTGGATGCGCAGCCCCGTTTGAATCGGGATAAGGAACATATCGCCAGTTATAGCCAATTGAGATAAGAAATTTCCTAAAAGCACAAAGGATGCCTCTTCAATTACCCCCTCTCACTGGCGATAAACTATTAATACGACTACCAAAAAAATCGAAAAAAAATAATACGCAAACAACGGCAAGAACGTTATGCCCCCAACCAACCACCGAAAATGAACCCGCCTACTTCGTGACCAGCCTTCACGTTTGGCAGCACGATAAAGCCCCATTACAGATGCATCGCTCGGCGCAAACAGGGATCTCTATTGCCAGCAGGACTATTGGCAACATCAGGTCTTTTCTCAAACTACTCATTTCTTCCAATTACAACTATCAATCCTGATAGACATTCGAACTTAACGATTTGCGGACAATAAAAAGCCCCGCATCTAACGGGGCACTCAAAACTTAAGATTACTTTCTCTTTGGCATTGCCTTGGGAAAGAACATCGTGCTACTGGCTACCGGCAGCGGCGCAGTTTTCTTTCTGCTACTGACTCGGGATTGTTCTTCGACTTCAAATGCGGCCTGACCGCAACGCACCAAGTTGTTGATTGGGAACTCATCCCCGTTGTCTTCGATATAGGCAAGACTCCTCATATTCCAGCTCCCTCCAACAACCGATCAGTACCGGCAAGCTCCTGATTGCCTGGAAAATACTGACCGTCACGGCGCTTCAGACTAGCCAGTCATTTGTCGACCTGCCGTCCAAACCAGACAAGTGCCGACGAGTGGCAAGGCATCAGAGGAAAAAATGATCCAGAGCACATTTCCGGGCCCATGAACCCGACGACCACTTGATATGGCAGCACGTCCATTCAGAAATTAGCGGGGGCTTGGCATCCAATTGCCTTATGAAGTGGTGCAGTACATGTCTAGGGATGGAGACATTTTCAGGGAGAGCATCAACACCAGGCTCATCAAATTCGAACCCCTGGCAGCTCTTTCCATGAAAAAACCCAGACCATTATCAGCTTGTCAATAGTGCTGTTGAGCGACTGAGCGGGAGGTCGCGCGGTGGTAGGCTTTCATGGCGTCACATTACGCGCGTGCCCGATCTGTTCGGATTACTGATAAAGGCAGGTCAGGCTATGCATAAGCCGCATATCAGCTAACTGAAAGGAATCGAACATGAAAAAATCCATAACTGTTCTGGCCGTTTCCGCGACGCTCGCTTTCACCGCAACTGTCGCGAACGCCTCCGTGCATCAGGCCCCCATCAAGGCTCCCCAGACCGTCAATCAGATGACAGCCTCTGTTGACACTCCTTTCGGACCCCATCAGACAACTGGCGAAATCCAGATGGCCAGCCTGGCCAGTAGTTGCTCCGATGATCGATATTCCTGGTGGGAATACAGCGGCTGGGAAATCGTCGGCTGTCTCATAAGCGGTCAGTGGTAACTATTCTGACAGGCCTGGTGCGCGACTTACGCGGTCAGCACGCACCAGAGCCTGTCAGCCCAGCCACACACGACTTCGAAGATACAGACGCCCTCATACTTTTTACCCAGCAATAGCCCTCGCCGGCAGACAATTGCTTCTGGTTTAGAGACAACCCTTGTTGCGTCTTCGAAATGGGACTTGAGCAACAAAATACCTTTCCATGTGTATGCTGCTGCGGACATCGCTCGGCGAATTCGACCTCGGCCATTTCGCCGAGATATATACAGCTCATTCACTGCGCAAAGGGGGCAACGCTTAACCAGTTGTTATCCACCCAACGCCACCGAAAAACACCCACCGGCCCCATGCGGGTCCCATAGGGCCATTTTTCAGACGCCAAAAACCACAAACCCCCGACTTTCTCTAGGAAAATCAGGGGTTTGTGTTTGTAGAATGTGGCGGTGAAGGAGAGATTCGAACTCTCGATACAGTTTCCTGTATACACACTTTCCAGGCGTGCTCCTTAAGCCACTCGGACACTTCACCGTATCTCTTCAAACCGATTCAGTCTGTCGAGGCGCGCTAATGTAGTCGATAGCTTTTCAGATGGCAAACTTTTTTTTCAGAATTTTCATGCGCTTAAGGCCGATCCCTGCTTGAAGGGGATTCGCCCTCCATCGACGACAAGGCAAACCGGCCATTCTCCAGCCTTGCCTACAGCTATATAGAAGAAACCACCCGTTACCCGCAGCGCCATACAGGCCGATGTCAGGTCCCAAGCCTGACTCACCAGTCAGTCACGGCGCTTTACCAGATCTATCGTGGTGGGTAACTTCTGCTGCACTTCAATACAAGGAATTGCGTCATGAGTGAGTTGATTTCCTACCATCTCGAAGACGGTATCGCGACCCTGACCTTGAGCAATGGCAAGGTCAATGCCATCTCCCCGGACGTGATTGCCGCTTTCAATGCCGCGCTGGATCAAGCAACGGCCGATCGCGCAGTGGTGATCATTACCGGTCAGCCAGGGATTCTTTCCGGTGGCTACGACCTCAAGGTGATGACTGCCGGCCCTAAAGAAGCCGTGGCGCTGGTGACCCTGGGTTCGACCCTGGCTCGCCGCCTGCTGTCCCACCCCTTCCCGGTGATCGTCGCCTGCCCCGGCCATGCTGTGGCCAAGGGCGCCTTCCTGCTGCTGTCGGCGGACTACCGTATCGGCGTCGACGGGCCGTTCAGCATCGGCCTCAATGAAGTACAGATCGGCATGACCATGCACCACGCGGGGATCGAGCTGGCCCGTGACCGTCTGCGGCGCTCGGCCTTTCATCGCTCGGTGATCAATGGCGAGATGTTCGATCCCCAGAGTGCTGTGGATGCCGGCTTCCTCGACAAGGTGGTGAGCACCGAGGAACTGCAAGGCGCCGCCCTGGCTGCCGCGCGTCAACTGAAGAAAATCAACATGCTGGCCCACAAGAACACCAAGCTGAAAGTGCGCAAGGCGCTGCTGGAGACTTTGGACAACGCCATCATCCAGGATCAGGAACACCTGGGCTAAAACACCTGCCGTCCCCGATCCAGCCCGACCTGCGTGTCGGGCTTTTTGCATTGGCCTGAACACCCAGCGCCCACCGCTCTAGACCGCTGCCGGCCATCGCAGCCGGAAACATGCCCTTAAACATCGCCCATCTCCCGGCTGAGAACGGTAATTGCCGAAAACAGTGCACATCCGTACACTGCGCCACCTTTTGTCCCCGGTGAGCCGTTTAGATGCTGTATCTGTTTCGTATGTCGTTGATGGGCCTGCACTTTATCCTGGCCGGCAGCCTGGGCCTGCTGCTGGGGCTGTGCCGCCCGTTCAACCCCGACAACAGCCGCCTGTGCGCCCGCCTCTACGCCTGGCCGGCCATGTGCATTCTGCGCCTGCGGGTCAAAGCCGAAGTCGGGCCACTGATGGACAAACCCGAGAGCTGCGTGATCATCGCTAACCACCAGTCCAACTACGACCTGTTCGTGTTCGGCAACGTGGTACCACGGCGCACCGTGTGCATCGGCAAGAAGAGCCTGAAATGGGTGCCTTTGTTCGGCCAACTGTTCTGGTTGGCGGGCAATGTTCTGATCGATCGCGGCAACCCGCTTAAGGCCCGACGCTCGATGCTCACCACCACCCACACCCTGCAGCACAAGAACACCTCGATCTGGGTCTTCCCGGAGGGCACGCGCAACTTCGGCGAAGAACTGCTGCCCTTCAAGAAAGGCGCCTTCCAGATGGCCATCGCCGCCGGTGTGCCGATCGTGCCGGTGTGCGTCAGCAGCTACATCAAGCACATGCACCTGAACCGCTGGAACGGTGGCAAGATCCTTATCCGTTCGCTGCCGGCTATTCCCACGGCCGGGCTGACCATGGAAGACATGCCCTTGCTGATTGCCCAGTGCCGCGAGCAGATGCGCGAGTGCATTGCCAACATGGATCGCCAACTGCAAGCGGCCTGAAGCTGCCGCCCCATCTGTGACGCCACCAAGCCCGCCTCGTGCGGGCTTTTATTTATCGCCGAACTCAAGCTGCACCAGTGACTCTGATGCTGCATTGCAGGCTAAGCTGCTGCTGATCTGTCATCGCCACCATTGATAAGAAGAAGTGAACCGCAACCATGGGTAGAGTTGTTGCTGCCGCCGTTTATAGCGGCGGGAAGAAAGTCGCTGATATCAGCCTCGACGAAGGGGCTGCCTGGGCCGCGAAACCCGGCCACTTCGTCTGGATCGGTCTGGAAGAACCCAACGCCCACGAGCTGGCCAATCTGCAGCGCCAGTTCAACCTGCACGAGCTGGCCATTGAGGACGCTCTGGAGAAACACAGTCGGCCCAAGCTGGAAACCTTCGGCGACGCACTGTTCATCGTCACCTACTCCCCCGTGCGGACCGAAGGCAAGCTGGAGTTCATCGAAACCCACATCTTTGCCGGCAACGGTTACATCATCACCGCCCGCAATGGCCAATCGGCTTCCTACGGCTATGTCCGCCAGCGCTGTGAGGCGCGCCCACTGTTGCTCGAGCACGGCGAAGACTTCGTCCTCTATGCCTTGCTGGACTTCGTCACCGAGAACTACCAGCCGGTCAGCGAGGCCATCCACGGGGAAATCGACGAGCTGGAACGCAATGTGCTGAGCAACTCACTGAACGAGCGGGATATCCAGAACCTCCACGGCCTGCGCCGCGACGTGCTGCGCCTGCGCCGTTATGTGGCGCCCATGGTGGAGATCAGCGAGGAGTTGCAGAAGCTCAGCTTTCCGTTCATCGACAAGAACATGCGCCCGTACTTCCGTGATGTGCAGATTCATGTCACTCGGCAGATGGAAGACCTGTCGACCCTGCGCGACATCGCCAGCCAGACCATCGAGATCGGCGTGCTGCTGGAGGCTTCCCGGCAAAGCATCGTGCAACGCAAGTTCGCCGCCTGGGCAGCGATCCTGGCGTTTCCAACAGCGGTAGCCGGGATCTACGGGATGAACTTCCAGAACATGCCGGAACTGAGCTGGCACTACGGCTACTTCGGGGTGTTGGGCTTCATCAGTGTGGGCTGTGTCGGTCTCTGGGCCAGTTTCAAGCGCTCAGGCTGGCTCTGAGGGACGATGGCCCTACCCTTGCGGCAGGGCCACAGGCGCCCTCAGGCCGCTTCAGGCTTGTGAGCGACGAAGCGCATCATCCACTCCGCAACGGTGGTGCCGTGATGATCGTGCTCAAGGCTGGCCACGCCTTTCTGGTAGATCTGCTCGCCGAGAAACTCCTGGCGCAGATCCAGCAGGGCCCGGGAGTAATCGTGGATGAACTCGGGATGCCCCTGGAAGCACAGCACCTGGTCGTTGATGTGGTAGGCCGCGAAGGGGCAGAAATCACTGGAGGCAATCACCGTGGCATTTTCCGGCAACGCGGTGACCTGGTCCTGGTGGCTGATCAACAGGGTCAACTCCTCCACCACCGGGCTCATCCACGGCGCCTTGGCCGCCAACTTGTAGCTGTGGGTTCCCACGCCCCAGCCCTGACTCGCCCGCTCGCTCTTGCCCCCCAGGAGCAACGCCAGCAACTGATGACCAAAGCAGATGCCCAACAGCTTGTCGCCGCGCTCGTAGCGACCCAAAAGGTAGGTCCTGAGGGTTTCGATCCAGGGATCGGTACCGAAGGAATCGGCCTTGCTGCCCGTCACCAGATAGGCATCGAACTCCAGCTCATCGCCGGGATACTCGCCCTGGACCACGTTGTAGACACTGAACTGGGCGGCGATGGGCTGCTGGGAAAACAGACGCTGGAACATCTGCCCGTAACCCTGATATTGATCGACCAGTTCGGGACGCAGGATATCGGTTTCAAGAATGCAGATGCGTAGCGACATAAAAAATTCCTGACAAGGCGATGGCAATAATGAACACCCCAGAGCCTGCCTTGAAATACCACGGCAAGGCAAGCCCCGGGGCGGGTCATTTACTGCCCGCTTGTGTCAGAACAACTGGCCCTGGCGGGCCTTTTCCAGGAGCAGCGTCGGCGGGGTGAAACGCTCGCCATACTGCTCCGCCAGGTACTGCGCGCGAGCGACGAAATCCTGCACCCCGTACTGATTGATGAACTGCAGGGCGCCACCGCTCCAGGCCGCAAAACCGATACCAAAGATCGAGCCGATATTGGCGTCAGCGGTGGACTGCAACACGCCCTCCTCCACACAGCGCACGGTTTCGATGGCCTGGATAAACAGCAGGCGGTCGCGCACATCCTGGGGCGAGATCTGCCCGTCGGCCTTGTAGAAGCGCGTGTGCAATTGTGGCCACAGGTGCTTCTGGCCGCCGGCCGGGTAGTCGTAGAAGCCGCCTCCGGCAGCCTTTCCCGCTCGCTTGTATTCGTTGAGCAACAAATCGATCACGGCAAATGCCGGATGCTCGATGGCAGGCCGGCCTTCGGCCTGCAAGTCCTTGGTGGTCTGCTGGCGAATATGGCTCATCAGGCTCAGGGAAACCTCATCGGAGATTGCCAGCGGTCCGACGGGCATCCCGGCCTTGCGCGCCTCGGCTTCGATCATCGGTGCCGCGATGCCTTCGCCCAGCATGGCGATGCCTTCGTTGGTAAACGTACCGAACACCCGGGAGGTGAAGAAACCGCGGCTGTCATTGACCACAATCGGGGTCTTCTTGATCTGCAGGACGAAGTCGAAACCTCGAGCCAGGGTTTCGTCGCTGGTCTTCGCCCCTTTGATGATTTCCACCAGAGGCATTTTCTCCACCGGGCTGAAGAAATGCAGACCGATGAACTTGTCCGGATTGGGTACTGCGGTGGCCAGCCCGGTAATGGGCAAGGTGGAGGTGTTGGAGGCAATCACGGCGTCCGCGCCGACCACCTGCTGGGCAGCCCTGGACACCTTGGCCTTGAGTTCTCGATCCTCGAACACGGCTTCGATGATCAGGTCGCAGCCGGCCAGGTCGGTCTCTTCAGCCGTGGTGAGAATCCGCGCCAAGATTGCCTCACGCTGCTCGTTGCTCATGTGTCCGCGCGCGACTTTTTTCTCCAGCAGCGCCGCCGCGTGAGCCTTGCCCTTCTCCGCCGCTTCGCGGCTTATATCCTTGAGCACCACCTCGATGCCTGCGACGGCACTGACGTAGGCAATCCCCGCGCCCATCATCCCGGCACCGAGTACCCCGAGTTTTTTCGTGGTCTGCGGCGCTATGCCTTGAGGACGTGAACCGCCGGCATTGATCTCGTTGAGCTGGAACCAGAAGGTGCCGATCATGTTCTTCGCCACCTGGCCGGTGGTCAGCTCGGTGAAGTAGCGGGTCTCGATCAGTTGCGCGGTGTCGAAGTCCACCTGGGCGCCTTCAACGGCGGCGCAGAGGATCTTCTCCGGTGCCGGGAAGCAACCCTGGGTCTTGTTCCGCAGGATCGACGGGGCAATGGCGAGCATTTGCGCCACTTTCGGGTTCGCCGGCGTACCTCCAGGAATCTGATGGCCGCGCACATCCCAAGGTTGTCTGGCTGCAGGATTGGCCTGAATCCAGGCCCGGGCCTTGGCCAGCAGGTCGTCGCGATCTGTCGCCAGTTCGTCGATCAGGCCGGCCTGCAGCGCCTGCTGCGGACGCACTTTCTTGCCCTCCAGCAGATAAGGCAAGGCCTTCTCCAGGCCCAGCATGCGCACCATGCGTACCACGCCACCGCCACCAGGTAACAGGCCCAGAGTCACTTCCGGCAGACCGATCTGTACCGACTTGTCGTCCAGTGCAATTCGGCGATGACAGGCCAGACAGATCTCCCAGCCACCGCCCAGAGCGGCACCGTTGATCGCGGCGACCACGGGCTTGCCCAGGGTTTCCAGGGCACGCAACTGGCCTTTGAGGCTCAGCACCATGTCGTAAAAGGCCTTGGCCTGCGGCTTGCCGACCTTGATCAGCTCATTGAGGTCACCACCGGCAAAGAAGGTTTTTTTCGCCGAGGTAATGATCACCCCGGCAATGGAATCCTGTTCGGCCTGCAGGCGGGCCACGGCAGCGGCCATGGCATCGCGGTACACCGCGTTCATGGTATTGGCGCTCTGGCCCGGCATATCGATGGTCAGGACGACGATCTGGTCCTGGCCCTTTTCGTAACGGATGGCATCGGTCATGAAGGAAATTCCTTGAAGTCGGGGCTCAGAGGCGTTCGATGATGGTGGCGATACCCATACCGCCGCCGACACACAGGGTGGCCAGGCCATAGCGCTGGCGCCGGACTTCCAGCTCGTCGAGCAAGGTGCCGAGAATTGCGCAACCGGTGGCGCCCAGTGGATGGCCCATGGCGATGGAGCCGCCGTTGACGTTGACCTTGGCCGGATCGATGGCCATGTCCTTGATGAACTTGAGCACCACCGAGGCAAAGGCTTCGTTGACCTCGAACAGGTCGATGTCCTCGACTCGCAGCCCGGCCTTGGCCAGGGCCTTGCGAGTGGCCGGCGCCGGGCCGGTAAGCATGATGGTGGGATCGGTGCTGGTCACCGCAGTGGCAACGATCCGCGCCCGGGGCTTGAGTCCCAGCTCCCGGCCCTTGGCTTGCGAGCCGATGAGCATCAGCGCCGCACCGTCGACGATTCCTGAGCTGTTGCCCGGGGTGTGCACATGGTTGATGCGTTCCACATGGCTGTAGACCCGCAGCGCAGTGGCGTCGAAGCCCATCTGCCCCATCATCTCGAAACTCGGCTTGAGGTTGCCCAGGCCTTCCAGGGTCGAATCGGCACGAATGAATTCGTCGTGGTCCAGCAGCACGATGCCGTTCTGGTCCTGAACCGGCACCAGGGACTTGCCGAAGGCACCGCTGGAGCGCGCACGGGCAGCCTTCTGCTGGGATTGCAGGGCAAAGCGGTCGACGTCCTCGCGGGAGAAACCTTCCAGGGTCGCAATCAGGTCGGCACCTATCCCCTGGGGCGTGAAATGACTGTGCATGTTGGTCTCTGGGTCCAGTACCCAGGCGCCGCCATCACTGCCCATGGGGACCCGCGACATGGACTCGACGCCACCGACCACCACCAGTTCCTCAAAGCCCGAGAGCACCTTCATCGCGCCCAGGTTGACCGCCTCCAGCCCCGAGGCGCAGAAGCGATTGATCTGCACCCCCGCCACGCTCACATCCCAGTCCGCTGCCTGGACGGCGGTCTTGGCGATATCGGCCCCTTGATCGCCGATGGGGGTCACGCAGCCCAGGACCACGTCGTCCACCTGGCTGGTGTCCAGCTCGCAACGTTGTTGCAGGGCCCGCAACAGGCCGGCAACCAGATTCACCGGTTTCACACTGTGCAAGGCGCCATCAGCCTTGCCTTTGCCACGGGGCGTGCGTAACGCATCGAATATCAAAGCTTGGGTCATGACGTCCTCGAACCGCTATCCAGGGGGGGAAATGTCGAGCTCCCACATTAGGCGCGGCAGCGACGGATTCAATGACCGATGCGCTCAGCCGCCTTGACGGTGACGCTCAGACGAACGGTAGGCAGCTAAGCGATCCACCGATGAAGGGTCGCGAGCTGTCTAGCCAAAGGGCGGCCACCCGGTATTCGGGCGGATTTATAGCTTTTTAAGGAAGTGCAGCTATAACTTCATACGAATTGGATCTAAGCCAGAGGATTCAAGGCCCCTAAGGTAGAAACTGTAGGAAGTCCCAGACGGATTCTGCGCCGGGACAGATCAGAAAAAGGACACATAGCCGGCTCATCGTAAAAAAAACAGCGACCGGCGTGCATAGATGCTCAGGAATAACAACAAAAGGCATTCAGCCATGTTCAAACATTCGAAAGTACGCCAGGCGGGGCTCATTCTCTTTGCAACCACACTGCTGCTGATCTTGCCGAACCTCACCAAAGTGATCGGCTGATCTGTGGCTGCTCGACCAACGAGATAGAAAATCGCCCCCCGGTTCCTACCGGGGGACAGTTTTGCGTGCCAGTCTTCCCGAGGAACTGGAGGACGTTATCGGCATCAGTGCCGAGGGCCTGGCCCAACAGTTGCGCAACGTGGTGCTGGCCCCCAACGCCACGGTGGTGAGCTACACCGACACTGGCCAGCATGCCCTGGAAGCCGAAGAGACCCTGGTCAAACGCGGCCATTTCGGTATCGTCAACGGCGGTAACCATGAAAAACTCCGGGCTGCCCTGTTCGACCATGTGTCGCAACCTGAGGATGTACTCCCCGGCGACGAACCCACTGACGACGATCCGATGGACATCAATTGAAAGCTCTCATCCTTTGCGCTGCTCTGTTGTCGAGCAGTCCGCTATACGCTGCGCAACTGCTGATCGACCTGGGCTCAGACAGCCGCACCTGGCAAACCGAAGAACTGCTCAAGCACCCCGAAGCCCGGGACATCCGCATCAAGGACGATGTGTCCTACAATCGCGAGATGCAGTACCGAGCCGTGCCCATGGCGGCCCTGCTCAAGGGCCTCAAGGCCGAGGACCATCTGCAGGCCGTGGCTCTGGACGGCTTTGCCGCAGAGTTGAACGCCGCGCCCCTGCTCAATCGCAAGGGCGCCCAGGCCTGGCTGGCCATTGAGAACCCTGACAAACCCTGGCCGTCACTGGCAGCGGACAAGCCCAGTGCCGGGCCTTTCTACCTGGTATGGAGCAACCCCGCGGCCGGGCATATCAGCCCAGAGCAATGGCCGTTCCAGGTTGCGCGCATTCAGCGCCTGGCGCCGGTGGCGGAGCGTTTCCCGGCCCTGGGCCCGGACCCGAAGCTGGCGGTCGATGATCCAGTCAACCAGGGGTTCGCCCTGTTCCAGAAGAACTGCCTGGCCTGCCACCGACTCAATGGCGCTGGCGACTCTCAGTTCGGACCGGACCTGAACATTCCCTATAACCCCACCGAGTATTTCGGCAGTGATTTTCTCAAGCGCTATATCCGCGATCCGCAAAGCCTGAGGCGCTGGCCCCAGGCGAAAATGCCTGGGTTCAGCAACAGTGTCCTGCCGGATGGGGAGCTGGAATTGTTGCTGGAGTACCTCCGGCATATGGCGGGGCGCAAGCAGATTCCTTGAGTCCCTTTCGCCGACGAGCCGGCGCTTGCAGAAGTGACTGCTGCTTGCACAATCCTGGTATGCATCTGTTCGCCGGCACCGCCCCGGCGAAAGCCTCGGCCGCGCTGGTAGCCACATCCGTTGCCCTCAATGTGTAGGCCATGAGCTGGTGAAGCCCTGCATCAGGTCGACCAGAGCGGTGCGATCACAGCGCCTTGCGCATTGCTGACTGGCAAATTCACGCAACGCTTCATCAGCCTCGATCAGGCGAGCACCTGCTGGCGCTCACTGTCGTGGGGCGTCAGGCTCAAGTACTGGATGCTGGTTCGTACCGGGTGCTGGTGCTGGTAGCGATAGGCGGTTGCGTGGCTGATGGAGAGTCTCACGCAGCCTCCAGGTAGGCACGGTGAATGGCATCGCCCAACTGGCGCACCAGGGGAATGAAGTCGGTCAGCCAGGCATGCAGGCCCTCGTCGAGAATTTCATCAATGCCGATGCAGCGCAGACGCGCATTCATCTGCGCCGCCAGACGCTGGGCCGGAAGCCCGTTGTCCCCTGGCAGGCTGGCGAGGATCTGGTCGATCTCTTCGGTGCAGGCGCGCAACGAGCGCGGCACGTCGGCATGCAACAGCAGCAACTGGGCGACATGCCGGGCTCCGGGAGCTTCGCGGTAGATCTCGGTATAGGCCTCGAAGGACGACAGGGCGCGAAGCAAGGCGCTCCATTGGTAATACGCACGGGCGGTACCGTCACCGACCGCATCAACTTGGTCGCCAGTCATCTCGTAGCGGGCATCCAGCAGGCGCAGGGTGTTGTCGGCCCGTTCGATAAAGGTGCCCAGGCGGATAAACCGGAAGGCATCGTTGCGCATGATGGTGCCGTAGGAGGCTCCGCGAAACAGGTGGGAGCGCTCCTTGATCCATTCGCAAAAGCGGTTCATGCCGTAGGTACTGAGACCTTGGCGGGCAATCTGTTGAATATCCAACCAGGTGGCGTTGACGTTTTCCCACATATCGGCGGTGATCCGCCCGCGTACCGCGTGGGCACAGGCCCGGGCCGAACCCAGGCAACTATAAATGCTGGCCGGATTGGCGGCATCCAGGGCAAAGAACTGCAACAGCCGCTCGGCATGCAGCGTCTCATGGCGAGCCCGGTAATCCTCAAGGGTGCCGGTGATCAACAGCGGCATGGCCAGTTCATGCAGACCGTCACCGTGCCCATCCTGGGGCATCAGCGACAGCGAATAGCTGACGTCGAGCATCCGCGCGAGGTTTTCCGCGCGCTCCAGATAACGGGACATCCAGTACAGGTCTGAAGCGGTTCGACTCAACATGGCAGGCGTCCTTAATCCTCCACTACCCAGGTGTCCTTGGTGCCGCCAACCTGGGAGGAGTTCACCACCAGGGAGCCTTCACGCAGGACCACACGAGTAAGACCACCGGACACCACACGGGTTTCGCGATCGGCGAGGACAAGCAGCAACCTGGCGTGCCTACCCTCGCTGCGCGAAGCCGCTGCCGCTCCCTTGTACGTAATGGCCAGGCGCAGGTTTTGGCTATCACCAGCATAGTCAGAGTTGATTTCACCGCTGGGGGACACACGGGGATAATCGCCCCATCGAGCAAACACTTCACCAAGCCTGATGAAGTTGCTGCTGCAACCTTGATGACGCCGATGACAACCGGGTCCGGGCTCTCCCGACCGGTTCCCTCTCCTGACCGGTCTTCCCTTTTAGCCACCCTATCGGGTGGCTTTTTTTTGCCTTTGCGGCCCCTGAAAACACAATTGGCCGACCCGCAGGCCAGCCAATTGTCAGTCTCGATGCACACAACCTTAGCTATACCAGACGCCCACGGATCTCCTGTTTCACCCCCCAGCCTTCAATGATGCCGCCCAGGGGTTCGACCACTGCCTCGAAGTCCTGTTCAAAATCCCCGATGCCGCCATGGGTGGCGTACATCACCTTGCTCAACTCCAGATACCAGGCGCCGTCGTCACGCACGCTGACCTGGGCATTCAAGGATTCACCGCGAAACTGTCCTGCCGCCCTGCGTGCCCGCTCCTCATCCGGGAAAATGGCGTAGAACTCGATGGGATGGAATCGTGAAAAGTCAAAACCGCCTTCTTTCATGCGGCGCAACACACTGCTGCTGAGGTCTTCTTGAAAGGCTGTGCTCATGAAACGTCCTCCTCAAACCGATGGATAGACTTTCCGTGCTTCCCGACCCACCGGCCAAAAGTGACCGACATCACGACCCGGGGCGGGTCGTCAGGAAACAAGCATGGAGCTGACAAGATCAGAGCTTAGCGAAGAATTCGCTGATCTCGTTTGCAGATTAGCGCCAACACCTGGACGACGCCAGAAATTGCTGTCGGAGCCCTCTCTGCTCTCATTACATCGGCGTAATGCTGAGAATCTGAATGCTGTTCTGCTCTTTCAAGCTCTTGAGGGTGGGGGAATCGGTGCGCCCATCCAGATCATTGAGATCCAGTTCGGCACTCACTGGCAGCAACCTGGCCCGGACCAATTGTGCGGCGCGTTCCAACGTCGGTTGCTGCTCGCAATCGAACTGCTCGACGGACTGGACGCCATGATCATCCACGAAAGTGACTTGCCACTTTTGCATCAACGCCTCCTTGATAGCCCCATGAGTGGACCTACAGCATCTCGACCTTGAGTGCGAGGCAAACGTTCCACAGTGCTGGCGGGGACAAACCAATAAAAAGACCGCCCGGAGGCGGCCTTGATGAATCCCGTGGACAATCAGCCGATTACGGCTTTTCGGCACGGGCCTTGAGCGCCTTCAAAGTGTTGAAGGGCGCGTCCACCACGAACTTGTTGGCCAGCCAGGACGGCACGCTGCCACCCGGCTCGGTATGCACCTGGTAGGTCACTTCCACCTGATCGGCCCCTTTGGGCACAAACTTCCAGTAACCCTCAACCTGGGACACACGCACAAAGCCTTTCTCTTCGGGAATGTAGGTGGGCACGCCTTCCAGCTTACGGGTCAGGCTGCCATCGGCGGCCTCGCTGGAGGTAATGTGCAGCACCGAGTCACGGGCAGTCACTGGCCAGGGTGTATTGAACTGAGTGTAGGTCCAGCTTTGATCGCCCTCATGCTTGAGCAGCTTCTGGCTCTTGCACTCATGAATCCAGGAGCAGGCACCGGCCACGTCTTCCTGCAGCGCGCGAAGCTTGGCGATGGAGGTCTTCATGGTGGTGACGCCGCGATAGGCCTTGTATTTGGAACCGGCCACTTCACTCAAGGAAATCTTGATGCCGTCTTCATCCTTGGCCGTTTGCCAGTCTTCGGCGTGGGCCGTTGCCGACAGCAGCACGGTTAAACCACAGAGCACAGCAATTCGATGCAGCGAACCCATTGTCTTATTCCTTATTGTTGAAGTTCCGTTCATTAAAACTAAGCAGCCGTCACTTGCTCCCACCAACCGAGCAAACGGATGGCGTCTTCTCGGCTTTCGCCACACACCTCAGGATCCGCCTGAAATGCCCCACAAACCGCTGGCCGCTCCGGCCTGCCGAAAAGACCGCACAGGTGTTCGACAGAAAGGTGCAGGCAACGTTCTCCCGCCGGCTTGCCATTGGGCATTCCGGGAATCGGCGTACTGATAGAAGGGGCAATGCAGCAAGCGCCACAACCTTCACGGCAGTTCATGACGAAAAGCTCCTCGCGACAAGCATAGTGTTGAATGAGGCCGGACAAGAGTAACCGCTAAAACAGCCGTTTAAAATTACTCAAAGAACGGATTTGACGCACAACCGTGCGTGACTGATCAGTCTCCGACAAAGTGCCGGTCAACTCGGTCACAGAGAGGTTGATGAATTTACTGCTTGAACTCGAAATCCAGGGCAGCGCCCTCGATATCCCGACGCTCCTCGTTGCGTAACTGCAACTGCATTTCGTTGCTGAGCAATCGACCGTTGAGTTGGAACGGACTGCTGTCCTTGGGCTTCTCGCCAAACATCTGCGGCAGCAGAGGCTCGCGCTTGGGCAGCGGCAGTGCTCCCACAGGCTGCAAGTGCTTGACCATTTCCGGTGGCAGGCTCAAGTCGAGCTTGGGACTGGCCAGAGGTGTGTTGATATCTTGATAGGCCCACTTGGACTTGGCCTTCTTGGGCGCAGGCTTGGCCTTTTTCTTGGGCTGGGCTTTGCTGGCATTGGCGGACGGTTTGGTCTTGCTCGCTGGAGCCTGCTTGGTGCTGGAGGCCTTGCTTGAATGAGTAACGCTGGCAGCCGGTTTATCCGGGGTCGAGGCCGCCTGGACAGGCGTCGCAACGACTCCCAAGAGGCAGGCACTCAACCAGATGGCAGGAAAAAAGGCTTTCATAAAGGCAGGTAGATCGACAAAAGGTGCCCTATGCTCGCTTGTTGCAAGCCCCATGACAAGCATGGGACCACACTGTCTAGAATCCGCCGGCCGCTTCTTGGCATAACTGACTGGCGAGCATGCCCAGGGTCATCAAGGCTCGCTCGGCCTCGCGGTTCCAGGGTGTCCCGCAATTCAGGCGCACGCAGTGGTTGAACTGTTCGGTGTTACTGAAGATCAACCCCGGAGCGATGCTGATGCCCTGCTGCAAAGCCCGCACGTGCAGTTCCTGGGTGTTGACCCGTCCCGGCAGGCTGACCCAGAGAATGAACCCGCCGTTGGGCCGGGTAATCTGCGTACCTTCCGGAAAATGCTGCTGCACCGCCAGTTGAAAGGCGCTGAGGTTCTTGCGGTATTCCTGGCGGATGTAGCGCAGATGACGGTCATAACCACCGTTCTCCAGATACGCCGCAACCCCCATCTGCGTCACGCTGCATGCGGAATGGGTACTGAAGGTCTGCAGGCGCTGGATCTCCTGCTGATACTTGCCAGCAATCATCCAGCCGATACGCACTCCCGGCGATAGGGTCTTGGAGAAGCTTGAGCAGTAGATCACCCGGTCCAGGCGGTCATAGGCCTTGAGGGCCTTGGTGCGCCCCACTTCGAACATCAACTCGCCGTAGATATCGTCCTCGACCACCTGGATATCGAAGTCCGAAGCCAGGCGCAGCAGTTGCTTCTGCCGCTCCTCCGGCATGGTTCCACCCAGGGGGTTGCTCAGGCGCGTAGTCAGTACCAGGGCCTTGATCGACCATTGGTTGGCCGCCAGCTGCAGGGCCTCCAGGCTCATGCCCGTAGAGGGGTCGCTGGGAATCTCGATGACCTTGAGCCCCAGCAGGTCCGCCAGTTGCAGCAGCCCGTAATAGGTCGGCGATTCCGCGGCGATCAGATCACCCGGCCGGGTCAGGACCCGTAGGGACATCTGCAAGGCATCGACGCATCCGTGGGTAATCACCACTTCCGAAGGGTCGACCACGACCCCGGCATCGCGCATGCGAATCGCCACCTGACGCCGCAAGGGCTCGAATCCCGGGCTGAACATATAGCTGAACGCCCGCGGACTGTGAAAACGCGTGACCTTGGCCAATTGCTGGTGCAGCGCCCGCACCGGCAAATAGTCAACGCTGGGCACTGCCGCACCCAGGGGAAACACGCCCTCGCGACGGGACTCCACCAGCACCTGCTGAATAATGCTGCTGCGCGTGACCAGTCCTGGACGTTCGACCCGGGCAATATCCGGGGTCGGCGCGGTCAGAGCCGGGGTCTGGTGCACGTAGTAACCCGATTGGGGACGCGCGCGGATCAGTCCCTGATCTTCCAGATTGGCGTAGGCCTGGAGCACCGTGGCGTGGCTGACATTGAGCTGCGAGCTCATCTTGCGCACCGACGGTACGCGCTCCCCCGGCTGGTAGACACCACGGCGAATATCCTCAGCCAGTTGCTGAGCGATACGTTGATAGAGCAAGAGATTGGTCATGGCGCAGCACTCGATTTCACGGCGTTTTATTCTTGTGTGAAACAATACCGGCACAGTTTAGAAGTGTACTGGGACAGTTTCTACAATAGTCGAGGACACAGGGCAGTGAAAAGTAGAACTGTCGGGTTTTTGCGACACCCTCAGACATAAAAAAACCCAACGCTTGCGAGGCGTCGGGCTTTTCAGGGGCAAAGGGATCAGTGTTTCAGCGAGCAGCGCCGAGCTGGCCCTTGTCGTCGGAGAAGACGATCTCCACCCGACGGTTCTGCGCCCGGCCCCGCTCGGAGGCATTGGCTTCCACTGGGTACTCGTCACCATAGCCCTGGACATGGACACGCTTTTCGTCGATTCCCAGGTCCACCAGCACATCGGCCACCGCCTGGGCACGATCGCGAGACAGCTGCAGGTTGCTCTGACGCTCCCCGGTGTTATCGGTGTAGCCCTCGATGCGTACCACGCGCTTAGGGTTCAGCTGGAGGAACTGCACCACCTTGAGCACCGTGCGGTTCGCCGAACTCTTCAACTCAGCTTCACCGGTGTCGAACAGCACGTCTCCCAGCGTCATCACCAGACCACGATCGGTCTGGGTGGTGGCCAGGCTGATGATCTGCTCTTCGAGCCATTTGCCCTGCTGCTGCACGCTCAGCAACTTGGCCTCACGCAGGGCCAGTTGCAGACGTTGACGCTCCAGCTCGAGCTTGGCCGCACGCTCCTGATTCAGCGCCTGTTCGGTGTGCTCACGGGCGATTTCGCTGTAACGACGGCTCAGGTAGGCATAGTGCTCCACGTCGCCGCCGCTGCCCCAGTAGGTCGACAGACGATCGGCGCGAGCCAGGGACTCACCCGCACGTATCACGTCCTTGGGCGCGATACGCAGCACATTGGAGTCTTCCTTGACCTTCTGGAAGTCGTTGCCGGCTTGCTGCAAGGCTTCCTCACTGTGCTGGCCGGCGCAGCCATAGAGACCGGCGCAGGCCAACAGCACAGCGCCGCCGAAGATACGGATAGAGAGGCTCATTGGGCGTCTCCCAACTGCTTGCGCAGGCGCGTAATGCGGGTATTGAGCACATTCACCTGCTCCTGGCTTTTCTGAGTCAGGACCTTGGCTTCTGCCAGACGCGCATCCAGCTCGGCCTGCTCGGCGCGCATCCGCGCCTTCTTGTACGACTCATCCTGCATATTGCCTTGGGCCCGGGCGAACTTGTCTTCGGCCAGTTTCAACTCAGGCATGTCCTCGGCCGAAGCCCCCACGGCCTTGGCTTGTTCCAGGGCCTGGGCAGTAAGGCGCATCTGCTCGTTGGGCGCCGGATCGGTTGCACAACCCGCCAGGGCCAACAGGGCCAGGGCAGCGAAAAGAGGTCGAATAGTCACACGTGATTCCTACGGTTTTGGGCTGCTGACGGGTTGCTGCAACTGGGCCTTCCAGCGCTCCAGATTGCGCTGCAGCAAGGCCTCCGTCAGACCGGACGCGGGCAATTCTGTCATCTTTTTTGCCAACTGTCCGCGCAACCATGGATCATTGCAGGCGGAGTTGTGGGACAAGGCCAGGAACAGCCCCGGTTTGTCGACAGGCTGGGGAAAGGACACCAGATCCGCCGCCATCCCCAAGGACTGGGCCATGGCCATGCCCGCGTAACGCGGCGCCAGAACATAGTCCACTTCCCCCAGGAGCAAGGTCTGGAAGACTTGGGTCAGATTCGGCAAACGCTTGAGTTGCAGATGCTCCTTGGCCATAGCCTGAAAGGGCTGGGTCAGCCTGGCCTTTTCCGATACCGCGCCGGGATGACCGGCAAGATCCAACGGCTGGGCATAACTCAGAGTGGAGTCCTTGCGGGTCCACACCAGGTAGTCGTTCTGCACCAGGGCCGGATGGATGTAGTCCAAGGACTCCAGTTCGTTCAAGGTCAGGGGCGCGTCGGCTAGCAGATCCATGCGCCCACTGCGCACTTCATCCAGGGCCTCGGAACGTTTGCCGGCGTACAGCAACTCGATCTTGAGCCCCAACTCTCCCGCCACCTGCTGCAACAGATCGGCACTGGCCCCTATCAGGTGCTTGGGATTCTGCGGATCGCGCCACAGGTAGGGCGGTGCGTCCGGGCTGCCGGTGACCACCAGGCGTTCGCACTTACCCGCAGCCATCGACAGCGATGGCAACAACGCCAAGCCCAACAGCGCTGACCAGCCACTCATGCGGCGCAGATCCATGGCGAAATTCTCCCCAACAAAAAACAGACAAAAAAAAGCCCGGCCAAAGGGCCGGGCTCTTTATAAGTGAAGCCGCCGGATTAGACCAGCTTCTCCAACTCAGGTACGGCTTCGAACAAGTCCGCCACCAGACCGTAGTCGGCCACCTGGAAGATCGGAGCTTCTTCGTCCTTGTTGATCGCAACGATCACCTTGGAATCCTTCATGCCTGCCAGGTGCTGGATCGCGCCGGAGATACCGACGGCGATGTACAGCTGTGGCGCGACGATCTTGCCGGTCTGGCCGACCTGCATGTCGTTGGGCACGAAGCCTGCGTCCACGGCTGCGCGGGAAGCGCCGACCGCTGCGCCAAGCTTGTCGGCCAGGGCGTACAGGTGCTTGAAGTTGTCACCGTTCTGCATGCCACGGCCGCCGGAAACGACGATCTTGGCAGCGGTCAGTTCAGGACGATCGGACTTGGCCAGCTCTTCGCCAACGAAGCTCGACTTGCCGGCATCGTGAGCGGCGCCAACGGCTTCAACCGCAGCCGAACCACCTTCAGCAGCAACGGCGTCGAAGCCGGTAGCACGCACGGTGATGACCTTCACGGCAGCCGAGGACTGCACGGTAGCGATGGCGTTACCGGCATAGATCGGGCGCTTGAAGGTGTCAGCGCTTTCTACCGAGATGATCTCGGAGATCTGGTCAACATCCAGCTGAGCGGCAACCCGCGGCAGGATGTTCTTACCGTTGGAGGTAGCGGCAGCCAGGATGTGGCTGTAGCCAGCACCCAGCTCGGCCACCAGCAGCGCAACGTTTTCCGGCAGTTGGTGAGCGTAGGCGGCATTGTCTGCCACCAGCACTTTGGCCACGCCAGCGATTTTTGCAGCGGCTTCAGCCACAGCGCCAACGCCCTGGCCGGCGACCAGTACATGGACGTCACCACCGATTTTGGCGGCGGCGGCAACGGTGTTCAGGGTGGCCGGAGCCAGCGCCTTGTTATCGTGTTCGGCGATTACCAAGATAGTCATGATCAGATTACCTTCGCTTCGTTTTTCAGTTTCTCGACCAGTTCAGCCACCGACTTGACCTTGATACCTGCGCTGCGTGCAGCCGGCGCTTCGACTTTCAGGGTCTTGTTGGTGGAGGCGGTGGAAACGCCCAAAGCATCAGGAGTCAGCGTTTCAAGCGGCTTCTTCTTGGCTTTCATGATGTTTGGCAGAGACGCATAGCGCGGCTCGTTCAGACGCAGGTCGGTGGTGACGATGGCTGGCAGGTTCAGCGCAACGGTCTGCAGGCCGCCGTCGATTTCGCGAGTGACGTTGACCTTGTCGCCGGACACTTCGACCTTGGAGGCGAAGGTGCCTTGAGCGTAACCGCTCAGGGCCGCCAGCATCTGGCCGGTCTGGTTGTTGTCGCTATCGATGGCCTGTTTGCCCAGGATCACCAGCTGTGGCTGTTCCTTGTCGACCACAGCCTTGAGCAGCTTGGCCACAGCCAGGGAGTTCAACTCTTCAGCGGACTCGACGAGGATTGCGCGATCGGCACCCAGTGCCAGGGCGGTACGCAGTTGCTCTTGAGCAGTAGCAGGACCGATGGAGACGACGACGATTTCAGTCGCTACACCTTTCTCTTTCAGGCGTACGGCTTCTTCCACTGCGATTTCGCAGAAAGGGTTCATCGACATCTTGACGTTGGCGAGGTCGACGCCGGAGTTGTCCGCTTTGACGCGAACCTTGACGTTATAGTCGACCACTCGTTTGACAGCTACAAGAACCTTCATGGATTCCTCGTTACTCTCCGGTGAAAAGAAAGTCGCCTAGGCGAAAACCTGGCGGTTGATGCTCATCGGCACAAGGGCACCTCCAAAAACGCTGGCGCATATCAGGTTGACCTTGCTCACGGGGTGATGACCGTTCGTCAGTGGTGACCGACGAGTCATTCATTATCGCGGCGTGTAAACTGCGCACTTTCAAGCTGCGCGGTGCGTCACCTTTATTGCCTTTGCCCTGTCTTTAGAGGTGCTCTTGAAACCAACAGTCAGCCTACGGCGAGCGCAAAACCGACCGTATCTTGACCGGAACGCCTTTTCCGGTCAATACGGCAAAATAGCCGTTTATAAGCCGCGCTTCTTTGATTTATCTGGGCTGCGGCAAATTCAAACAAACGTTTGTATTGGACGCTGAGAGTGGTGTAGATATAATGCGCCGCCCAGAGAGAAAGGTCGGCCATCCTCCCCTTCTCCCCCCATTTGTAATGGGAGAAAGCGCGGATGCAACGCCAAACCTCCAATTAGAAAAAACCGTTGAGCCTTGAGTAGGAGATAGCCTAGTGGAACGCGAATACATGGAATTCGACGTGGTCATCGTCGGTGCCGGCCCCGCAGGCTTGTCCGCCGCTTGCCGCCTTAAGCAGAAGGCCGCTGAAGCCGGTAAGGAAATCAGCGTCTGCGTGGTTGAAAAAGGCTCCGAAGTCGGTGCTCACATCCTTTCCGGTGCCGTGTTCGAGCCTCGGGCCCTGAATGAACTGTTCCCGGACTGGAAGGAACTGGGCGCCCCGCTCAACACCCCGGTCACCCGCGACGACATTTATGTCCTGCGTAGCGGCGACACTTCCACCAAGGTTCCAGACTTCTTTGTGCCCAAGACCATGCACAACGAAGGCAACTACATCATTTCCCTGGGCAACCTGTGCCGCTGGCTGGCCCAGCAGGCCGAGAATCTGGGCGTGGAAATCTACCCGGGCTTCGCCGCCCAGGAAGCCCTGATCGACGAAAACGGCGTGGTCCGCGGGATCATCACCGGTGACCTGGGTGTCGACCGTGAAGGACAGCCGAAAGATGGCCTCTACACCCCAGGCATGGAACTGCGCGGCAAGTACACCCTGTTCGCCGAAGGCTGCCGCGGCCATATCGGCAAGCAACTGATCAAGCGCTTCAACCTGGACAACGACGCCGACGCCCAGCACTACGGCATCGGCCTCAAGGAAATCTGGGAAATCGATCCGGCCAAGCACCAACCGGGCCTGGTGGTCCACACCGCCGGCTGGCCGCTGGACATCATGAGCAACGAGAACACCGGCGGCTCCTTCCTCTATCACCTGGAAAACAACCAGGTCGTGGTGGGCCTGATCGTCGACCTGTCCTATGCCAACACCTACCTGTCGCCGTTCGACGAATTCCAGCGCCTCAAGCATCACCCGGTGCTCAAGCAGTACCTGGAAGGCGGCAAACGCATCAGCTACGGCGCCCGTGCACTGGCCAAGGGCGGTATCAATTCGCTGCCGAAGATGGTCTTCAAGGGCGGCGCGCTGATCGGCTGCGACCTGGGCACCATGAACGTGGCCAAGATCAAGGGCAGCCACACCGCCATGAAGTCCGGCATGCTCGCCGCCGATGCCGTGGCCGACTCGCTGTTCGCCGGCTCCGAAGGGGCTGACGAGTTGAAGAGCTACGTCGACTCCTTCAAATCCAGCTGGCTGTATGAAGAGCTGTTCGCCAGCCGCAACTTCGGCCCGGCCATGCACAAGTTCGGTCCGATCATCGGCGCCGGCTTCAACTGGATGGATCAGAACATCTTCGGTGGCAAGCTGCCCTTCACCCTGCACGACACCAAGCCGGACTACGCCAGCCTGAAGCTGGCCAAGGACTGCGCGAAGATCGACTACCCCAAACCCGACGGAAAAATCAGCTTCGACAAACTGAGCTCGGTGTTCATCTCCGGTACCAACCATGAAGAAGAGCAGCCTTGCCACCTCAAGCTGACCGACCCGAGCATCCCTCTGGGCCGCAACCTGCCGCTGTACGACGAGCCTGCTCAGCGTTACTGCCCGGCCGGCGTGTATGAAGTGATCACCCAGGAAGACGGCGAGAAGCGCTTCCAGATCAACGCCCAGAACTGCGTGCACTGCAAGACCTGCGATATCAAGGACCCGGCCCAGAACATCACCTGGGTCACTCCGGAAGGTGCCGGCGGCCCGACTTACCCGAACATGTAAGTCGCCGCGGTACACAAGAGGCCCCCTATATGGGGGCCTTTTTCATGCCCGGGATTTGCTGGCACAGTCTCCGGTAGAAACCGACTTGTCGGCGAAGAGCCCCTCAAGCCTTGTAGCGGCCCAAAGGCGTCGTCGCTGGCAAGCCAGCGCCTACGAACAGCACCTACAGAGCAACGGCCCGCTCATCCCCGGGATTACGCTCAAAGTAGCGCTTGTACTCGCGACTGAACTGCGAGGTGCTCTGGTAACCCACCCGATGCGCTACCTGGGCCACACCCAGCCCTTCTCCCACCAGCAACTGCTGGGCCTTGAGCAACCGCAGGCGCTTGAGGTACTGCACTGGCGACAGCAGGGTGCTGCGCTTGAAATGCTCGTGGAAGGTCGAAGTGCTCATGTTGGCGCAGCGGGCCAGGGTCTCGACGTTCAACGGCTCGGTGTAATGCTCGTGCAGATGATTGAGCGAAGCCGCGACCCGCGCGAACTGCCCCTGCTGCTCCACCAGTGCCCGCAGCGCATCGGCCTGAGGCCCGCGCAGGGCAGCAAAGAGCAGCTCGCGCACCCTGGACGCCCCCATGACCTTGCACTCCAGAGGATCGTGCAGGCAACGCAGCAGGCGCTCCACGCAACCACGCATGACGTCGTCGAGCACCGCCGAGGTCATCGATTCCAGGGTTTGCGCCGAAGCCGCCCGGCCTTCGGCGATCCCCATGGCCAGCACCAGCTCGCTCAGGACTGCCCGGTCGATGGCAATGGAAATCCCCAGCAGCGGTGCATCGGGCAAGGCGAAGGTTTCGCACTCGAAGGGCACCGACAAGGCCTGGATCAGGTAGTGCCCGGCGCCGTATTCCAGGGTCCGCGTGCCCAGGTAGGCCAGTTTGCTGCCCTGGACAATGATCATCAGGCTCGGTTCATAGATCTGTGGACCTCGCGCCACATCACAGCTGGCCCGCAGCACCTGGACCCCAGGCAAGGCGGTGGCAACAAAACCATCTCGGCTGGCAAGGGGCTGGATCAGCGAAACCAGGGTGGCATTGGCGTCAAGGTGACGGGTCAGCAGCATGCAGAAAACTTCACGAAAAAAGGGATGAAAACATCATCGCAGGTCTGCTGGCCAATGCCGCGCAAAAACCGCCAATACCGGAGGAATAGGCATGACATGCCGAGGAATCGCCATGGCCGCCCTCAGGCTCGACGCCGAGAATGCACCGCCTCACTTGTCAGCGCTTTTGCGAGGTTCTTCATGTACACCGCCATCGGTTATGCCGCCCAATCGGCCACCACTCCCCTCGCCCCCATGAGCTTCCAGCGCCGCAGCCCACGCGCGGACGACGTCGCCATCGAGATCCTCTACTGTGGCGTCTGCCACTCCGACATCCACCAGGCCCGCAACGAATGGGGCATCGCCGTGTACCCGCTGATGCCGGGCCACGAGATCGTCGGCAAGGTCACCGCCGTCGGCGCCAACGTCAGCAAGCACAAGGTCGGCGACTTGGTGGGCGTCGGCTGCATGGTGGACTCCTGCCGCCATTGCGAAGCCTGTGCTGCGAACCTGGAACAGTACTGCCTGGAAGGTCCGACCATGACCTACGCCACCCCGGATCGGGTCGATGGCAGCAACACCATGGGCGGCTACTCCGACAGCATCGTGGTCAGCGAGCACTTTGTCGTGCGCATCCCGGAGAAACTCGACCTGGCCAGCGCAGCACCGATTCTCTGTGCCGGCATCACCACCTACTCGCCCCTCAAGCACTATGGCGTCAAGGCTGGCGACAAGGTGGGGATTCTCGGCATGGGCGGCCTGGGCCACATGGGCATCAAGTTCGCCAAGGCCCTGGGGGCCGAAGTGACCCTGTTCACCCGCTCGGCGAGCAAGGCCGAAGAAGCCCGCCGCCAAGGCGCGGACCATGTGATCGTATCCACCGATGCGGCGCAGATGCAGTCGGTAGCCGGGCATTTCGACTTCCTCCTGGACACCATCCCGGTGCCCCACGACCTCAATCCCTACCTCGACACCCTGCGCTTTGACGGCGTGCACATCCTGGTGGGCCTGATCGAGCCGGTGGACCCGGCACTGCACGCCGGCAAGCTGGTGATGAGCCGTCGCGTACTGGCCGGATCGCTGATCGGCGGCATTGCCGAGACCCAGGAGGTGCTGGATTTCTGCGCCGAGCACGGCATCACCTGCGACATCGAGATGCTGGATATTCGCCAGATCAACCAGGCCTATGAGCGCATGATCAAAGGGGATGTGAAGTATCGCTTCGTGATCGACATGGCGACCTTGAAGCTCTGAATCTCGATGCCATGACGGCCCGGCTTGTCACGAGGAGGCGCTCCACGCAATACGCATTCGCCGACAAGCCGGCTCCGGCACGGGCCAGCTGGCGCCAGCCCATGGGGGCTGGCGTCAGCCCCGGGCGAACGCCCGCAGCACTTCGCCGTCCATGCGGTACTTGACCCACTCCTCCTGAGGCTGGGCGCCCAGGGACTTGTAGAACTGGATCGCCGGTTCATTCCACTCCAGCACACTCCATTCGAAGCGTCCGCAATCGTTGTCACAGGCGATCTGTGCCAGATGCCGCAACAGTTGCTTGCCCGCCCCGCCACCGCGTTGTTCCGGGGTGATGTAGAGATCCTCCAGGTACAGACAGTTGCTGCCCAGCCAGGTGGAATAACTGAAGAAAAACACCGCAAAGCCAATTGGCACGCCGTCACGCAGACAGATCAGGCCGTGGGCCGTAGCCCCCTCACTGAACAAGCTGCGCTCGATATCGGCGACGCCGGCAATCACTTCGTGACGAGCCCGCTCGTAGTCGGCGAGCTCAGTGATGAAAGCAAGAATCTGTGGGGCATCGCTGGGCAGTGCAGGACGGATTACGACGGTCATCGACGGTTCTCTAGGCGGAATCAGGTGGCCATATTAGAACGACAGCCGAAATACATGCACGGCCATTTACGCGCAAAGCTGATTCCGCGGCTCGCGGCTTACTCCGCTGTCGACTAACCCTGAGGCCTGCAGGATCAGAACAAACAGCGCAGAAGGCCATGCTAGAAAGCCCTCCACGACTACAAGCATAAGAGAGGAGTTTTCATGTCCGTGCGGGCTATGCAGGAATCCAGGGGGCCGGGGCCATTGTTCGGGTTGTTCTGTCTGGGCAGCTATCTGTTGTCACTGTCTTACGGATCGACCTTTCTCCTGTCCTTGCTGATCAGCAGCCGCGGCGGCAATGAGCACGACGCCGGCAGCGTGATTTCGGCAGCGATGCTCAGCACCTTCGTCGCGGTGATCGGTTCCGGGCACCTATCGGACTGGCTTGGCGCCGCACGTTCGGTGGCGCTGTTCGGCTGCCTGCTGGCCCTAGCCAGCCTGGGCTTTGCCCTGACCCCCGGGTTCGGCCACGCCCTGCTGCTCTTCGGCCTGACCCTGGGCCTGGGCTGGGGAGTGTTCTACACCCTGGGGCCAATCATCGTGGCGATGCTGGTGGAGCCCGCGCAACGAGCCCGTTACTTCGCCCTGCTGTCGGGCAGCATGATGACCGGCATAGGATCCGGGCCGCTGCTGGGCCGCCTGGCCAGCGCCCTGGGCTATCCCGTGACCAGCGCTTTTTTCATTGCTGCGGCAGCCAGCCTGGTGGGGGTGCTGATCTTTTGGCGACTGGGCGCCCGCCTGAGTCGCGAGCCCAATCATCTGGGGGCTTCGGCGGCCCGGATCACCAGGAGCGGTGCGGCGCGCGTACTGTCTTCCAGGGCCCTGTGGCCAATCCTGATGGTGGGCCTGGGTGGCTGTGTGTTCGGCGGGCTGTCGAGTTTCCAGACCAGCTACGGTGTATCCCGAGGCGTGGACTACTCGCTGTTCTTCCTCGGGTTCATGAGCGCCGCCATCGCCAGCCGGATGCTGATCGCCGGCATCGTGGTCAAGCGTGACCCCTATCGCGCATCCTGCCTGCTATCGGGGCTGATGGTGGTGTCGATCCTGCTGTTTCTGTTTGTCGTCGACAGCAGCGCCAGCTACCTGCTGGCCGCAGTAATACTGGGGATTGGCTATGGCCTGACGTATTCAGTGATCAACGGCCTGGCCGCCAACGAAGCACCTGCCGGCAGCACCTCGCAGGCACTGCTGTTGTTCAGCCTGTCCTATTTTGTCGGGGTATTCGGCTTTCCCTGGCTGGCCGGGCGGATCATCGTCGAGGCCGGCATGCAAGCGCTGCTGTTCACCGTACTGGCAATTGCTCTGCTGAACTGGCTGATCAGCCTCGGCCGCCTGGGCTGGCGCCGAGCATTCCAACTGCGTATCGCCCACAACCCGTAGCGCCGTTCGTCGATCATCCGGCACCAACCCCACGCCAGGGCAGACCAATATCAGGTAACGACTCTAACAATGGAGGCGACACCATGATCAAGGTCCAACTCTCAGCCCTGGCCCTGGCCGGACTGTTGTCCAGCGCCGCCCTGGCGGGCACCACAGGCCCCACCAATCCGGTAGAAGGCCCGCAATCCCCTGCCCCCCAGAGCACACCGAAGATCAACATCAACCCGCCAGCCATGGACGAAGGCTCGCTGCCGCCGGCCACCGGCACCGACCCTAGAATCCAGGGCAACGACAACGGCCGCCAGGGCGGCGCCGGCACCCTGGATGCCACGACTCCGGACAATGGCAAGACCGGTAGCGGATCGAAAACCACCACCGGTGGCTCAGGCTCAGAGGGCAGCAGCCAGTAACACCCGGCGCCGGCTCAATCCAGCTAGTGCTGCGCAAGGCTGGTGACAGTCCATCAGGCCCGCAACATTGCGTCCACTTCCGCGCTGCACGGTGCGGTGGCCGGGCCACGGCGGGTCACCGCGATGGCCGCCGCCGCATTGGCCCGACGAGCCGCTGCCTGCGGCTCATGACCCGCAGCAAGCGCGGCGACAAAGACACCGGCATGGGCATCGCCGGCACCATTGCTGTCCACTGCCTCGACCTTGAACCCCGGCACCAGCACAGCACGCCCCTCTTGATTGATCCAGCAACCTCGGGGACCGTCACGCAGTACCAGCATGGCCTTGGACGACAACATTGAGCCCAGCCGCTGCAAGGCTTCGACCATTTCCGAGCTGGCACTCAAGCGCAGGGCCTCGACCCGGTTACTGCTCCAGATGTCGATACGTGGCAACAAAGCCGCCATCAAGGGAGAATCCAACGAGCCCACCAGCGGCCCCGGATCGAACATCAGGGGCACCGAGGCTGGCAACGCCAGCACCCAGTCGACCAGGGCCTTGGCCTTGCTCGCCTGCAGCAGGCTGTAGCCACTGACGTAGAGGTAATCCCCCGCTCTCACCTCGACCTGCGCCAAGTCTTCGACCGTCAGTTCGCCCTCGGCACCTATATGGGAAATGAAAGTGCGTTCGGCAGAGGCTTCGGTCAAGGCCACGCATAGACCCGTGTCGGCCCCAAGACTGGGTTCCAGGCTCATCTGGATGCCTTCGGCCTGCATCGCCTGCCGAGCCAGATCACCAAAACGCCCCTGGCCGTGACGACCGAGATAGACCACCGGCAGGCCATTGCGCGCGGCCGCCGCCATGACATTGAAACCGCCACCCGCCTCGAAACTGGCCGACTGCGCCAGCACATCGCCGCCAGACTCCGGCAGGCGATCAACGGCCATCACCAGATCGACGATCACCTGGCCACTGTGGAGCAATCTAGGCATTGGCATTCTCGACAAAAGCCCGACGCCGGTCACGGGCGCCGCCCAGCACGCCATAGACGCCGCCGGCCACCAGGAAGGTGATGATCCAGCCCAGGCCGTTATGCCCCAGCCAGGAATCGGCCAATGGTCCCGTGAACCAGACGTCCTCGACCGTGGTGCCAATGCTGGTGAAACAGAAGCCCAGGACGATGGCCAGCACCCAGGCACCAAAGGCCCGCCATTCGATGCCGCCCTGATACCAGTAGGCGCTGCTCGGGCCCACATTCAATAAATCATCGGCGCTGTAGTAGTGGCGATGGATCAAGTCCACCACGAAGATTCCCACCCAGGCCGTGATCGGCACCGCCAGCAGGGAAATGAAGCTGATGAAGGGGCCGTAGAAACTGTCAGCGATCAACATGAAGTAGATCGACCCCATGAAGATCGCCACGATGTCCACCAGTACTGCGTAGACCCGCTTGACCTTGAGGCCCAGGGTCAGCGCGGTGAGACCGGCGGAATACACCGACAGGTTATTGGACAACAGCAGACCGCCGAAGGCAGCGATCAGGTAAGGCACGGCCATCCAGGTTGGCAGCATGTCGCGGATCGCAATGATCGGGTCCACCGCTGAGGCCAGATGATCGTTACCGACCGACAGCAAGCCTCCCAGGGTGATCAGCAGCACCAGCGGAATACCGGCACCGAAGGCCGCCGAGGCCACCAGGCGCCCGGCAGTGACCGAACGTTGCTGATAACGGGACATGTCCGCCCCAGAGCTGGCCCAGCCGATCCCGGTGCCTGCGGCCATGGTGCCGACGCCGATGATCATCGCGCTCATAGGCGCGGGGGAGGCATTGAACACTGCGGTCCAGTCGATGGTGGCACAGAGAAAGCCGCCCACCAGGACGTTCAGCGCGCCGAATCCGTAGGTGGCCCACTTCTGGATCACCAGCAACGTGGCGTGACCCAGACCGGACACACTCAGCGTCATGAGCACAAAGATAGCGATGAACAGCAGGGTCAGCAGTGGCGCGTCCTTGGCCGAGGCCGGGGTGTGGAACAGGATCGAACTCAAGGACAGGAGAACAAAGGCTGCGGTGGTGGTATTGACCGTTTCCCAACCGACTCGCGACAGCATGGACACCAGGGTCGGGCCGATATTGCCGCGCACACCGAAAATGGCCCGAGACAAGGTCAGGCTCGGCGCCCGACCACGACGGCCAGCCACGGATATCAGCCCGACCACGGCGAACGATCCCACCGAGCCCAGGACCGCCACCAGCAGCACCTGCCAGATCGACAGACCGCGAAACGCCACCAGGGTCGCCCCCAGGGGCAACCCGAGGATGCTGATATTGGCCGCAAACCAGACCCAGAACAGCTGCAAAGGATGACCGTTGCACTCCGCTTCCGGGACCGGCTCGATGCCACGGGTTTCCAGTTGTCCGACACCTGGCCCGGCGCTCGATGAACTCATGAATAAGGCTCCTGTTGCCATCGTTGTGGTTATTGGCAATTTCGGAAGTCGCTGAACATCCCGGCATTCCTGGCCGTGTTTTTTAGCTTTCCATAGCCATAGGTGTTCTCAGAGCAAAATGGCTCAGCGCAGAGCCAGCAGCTCTTGTACCAGGGGCTGCAAATCCAGTTCATTGACCTGCTGCACCCGGTCGATCAAATCCCTGGGCCACGCCTCGAGCCCAAGGCAGGCGCCGAGCATGGCCCCGAGAATCGCGGCGATTGTGTCGGTATCGCCCCCCAGGCTGGCAGCCATGCACAAGGCCTCGAAGGCTTCCAGATGACCAAGCGCCACTTGCCCGGCCAGGGCAAAGCTCGTTACCACCGACTCTTGGGACGCCACCGAGGTCCCCACCAGCTCATAGAGCATCCGGGCAAACCCCTGCTTGTCGCCATCCACGCTCAGAGTGGCAGCCCACTCCAGGCGCGCGGCAATACTGGCACCGGCGACCCAGTAACCTTGCGCCTGTGCCTGCCAGGCAACCTGCCTCCCAAGGGGCAAAGCGTCCGCCAGGCAAGCGCCATTGACACCTGCGGACACGACTGCCGCCACCGCTGCCGCACTGGCAATGCCCAAGCTGGTGTTGTGGGTGACCTGACAGGCCTGGACCACCGCCTGGATAAAACGATCGGAGTGGGCAACATCGCTGGCGATGCCCACTGGCGTGATACGCATCGCGGCGCCATTGGTGGTGCCGTAGCGGCCGGCCTCTTCCACCGAGTGACCGGCGAGGATCAGTTCAATCGCGTGTTTGGTGGAAGGCCCGAGCAGGTCCTGGGAGCCTTTGGCCTGCATTGCGGCCTCCCATTCAATCAGGCTGCTGGCCAGCGCGGTCGGAGCGATACGGCCTTGGCCCTGGACCAGCAGGCGGCCCACCAGGATCGCCTGTTCGGTGTCGTCGGTAATGGAGCCGGCAGGCATGTTCGCCGCGATCGGCTGATCCGGGCCGGCATCTTCCAGGGTACCGATAGCGCCGAAGCGCTGCTGGATCTGTTCACGACTCAGGGACTGGGTCGGCATGCCCAGGGCGTCGCCCAAGGCCAATCCATAAAAAGCGCCAAGCGCCCGCCGGAGCTGGCTCACCCTGACTCTCCAAATTGCAGGTGCAGGCGAAAATGCTGCGGGTCCAACAGGCTCTCCACCTGCTCCATGAAGCGTCCCTGGCGGTCATAGGTAGTGCGCAGGGCCTTGAGGAACACTTCTCCGGGAGCACGGCCCAGCAGCTCGGCGTCTTCGGCATTCAAGGGTTCGGCGCCGATCCACTGATCGCCACGCTCGCCGATATAGCCGTAGGCGGCCAGGGTAATGGTCAGGGAATCATCGATCAGGCCAACCCGGGGCAGGCCTTCAAGTTCGCCGGATGCAGGGATCAGGGAGCGCTCAAGAGACAGCACCCGCCCCTCGGTGCTGCGGCGACGGCGGTCCAGGGCAATGAATTGGTCAGTGCCCAGGCGGTGCTTGAGCTCGGGACGGCAGATCGCCTCCAGGCGCAACACCTCGGTATTGACCAGCGCTCCACTGTCGGCCAGCGCCTGGGCCCAACCGTGATGCTGGTCCAGGGCCACGCCATCGAAGGTGACAATGGAGCCGACGCCGCTCTGTGTGGCGATGTAGTTGCGACGCTTGAGCTCGGCCAGGGCCTCACGCAAGGTGCCGCGACTGACACCGAACTCTTCGGCCAACTGATGCTCCCCCGGAAGCTGGAAGCCGTCTTCCATGAGACCGCTTTCAATGCGCCGGATCAGCTCGTCGACCACTCTTGTTTTCTTATCGAATCGGACATGTTTGATCATGTCCGGTTGATACATGAAAGATCGGATCAAGAGCAAGAAATATCTTCTTACACCGGCTGGAAACGTCCGTCTAAGGCTCAAGACCCATGGGGAAAAACGTTCCGCCGCTCCACACTCCCAACCAGTTCTGGCCTTCAAGGGTGCGGGTCTGCGCCAGTTCCACCAGTTGGTAGAAGACGTTGCGATGGATCAGCGCCTCAAGATTGTGTCGAACCAGGATATAGGGCGCAGGCTCCTGGGTCTGAGGATCGATCACCACGCGCAGGGGATGCTCAGCGCCGGCAACCACCTGTTCATCGACATGGGTGGTGAAGCGCAACACCTGGTTTTCGCCCTGCCCTTCGACCTCCAGGGTCACGGCAACGAAAGGTGCGTCATCAACCTTGATCCCCACTTTCTCAACCGGAGTGATGAGAAAGTACTGGTCGCCATCGCGGCGGATGATCGTGGAGAACAGCTTGACCATGGGCTTGCGGCCGATGGGTGTGCCCAGGTAATACCAGGTACCGTCACGAGCGATGCGCATGTCGATATCGCCGCAGAAATCGGGATTCCACAAGTGGACCGGCGGCAGGCCCTTCTCAGCCTTGGGAATCTGCGCCAACAGGTCGTTGGCCTTGCCTGGACCACTCATACCGCTCTCCTCAATCAATCAGTCACTCAAGCCCAGCAAACCGCGCGCGTATTGCTGCAAGGGCGGGCCGAGCAGATCCTGGGGCTTGTTGTCGTGGAACGTCAGTAAACCGCCACGACTGCGAATACGTGCCGAATCGATCAGATACTGGGTACTGGTTTCGATCAGCATGATCTGGATGGTACTGGTATCGACCCCCAGGCGGTCCACGGCTTCCTGATCCAGCCACTCATCGGAGTTGCCGATGCGGTCATCCGCCTTGGCAAAACGGGCGTAAAGCAGATAGTGCGCGCCTAGCTCCCGGGCTTCGGCCATGGCTTCGTTGAGGCCTTCGGCTGCTCGGGCGCGACGCACCATGGGGAAATATTCGATAAAGCCGTTGAAGGCTTCCTCCGCCACCACGTTGGGCCGCGGGTACGCGCTGCCTGGAGGAGCGAAAGGCCCCTGGGCGATGAAAATGAACGAATCCGGCTGAATGCGGAATGAGCTGGTACGGCGGGTATCACTGTGGTCGAGCACCCCGGCGTCACTCAGGTGATAACGCACCCCTTCGCCCATATCACTGACATTCATGCAGCCGCCAAGTGCCAAAAAGGCCAGCAGCAAAACCAGGCTACGCATCCTACCCTCCAAAATCCGGTGACGGAAAACCGGCGAATGGCCACGGGATGCAGCTTCCGCGCCAGCTACGCGATTGAAGGAAACTCACGGAAAATCAGCATCAGCCACCGATGATCTTCATCACCGTGGCTCCGCCGGAGAAGGCCACATCCTGCTTGTCTCCCAAGGCCTTGACCAACAGGCGCTGCAGGGCCGGCAAAGCTTGATGACGCGGCTTGTCCAGCAGATCGCCAACATAGTGACGATTGCTCGAAGACAGGCAGCCGTGCAACCAGCCAGTGGAAGACAGTCGCAGGCGCGAGCAAGTCCGGCAGAACGGTACACTCTCGTTGGCAATCACTCCGAAATGGCCAAGCCCGGGAATCTCGTAGCGTACGGCCGTGGCATCCAGTGGCGCGTCGGCCTGCAGGTAGTCGTAGCGCTGGCCGATCAGGTCCAGCAACTGCTGCAGGCTGACAAACTGCTGCAGGAAAGCATTGCCGTCGCTAGCCAGGTGGCCCATGCGCATCAACTCGATGAAACGCAATTCATAGCCCTGCTGCAGACAGTAATCGAGCAACGGCATGACCTGGTCCAGGTTCTGTCCGCGCAACGGCACCATGTTGACCTTGATCTTCAACCCCGCGGCACGGGCTTGCTGCATGCCATCGAGCACAGTGGCCAGATCCCCGCCGCGGGCGATGCTGCGAAAGGCCTTGGCATCCAGAGTGTCGAGAGAAACGTTGATTCGACGGATCCCTGCTTCCAGCAACAATGGCAGCTTGCGCGCCAGCAACTGACCGTTGGTGGTCAGACTGATGTCTTCCAGATCCATGCGCCCCACCGCCTCCATGAAAGCTTCCAGCTTGGGGCTGACCAGGGGCTCACCGCCGGTGATGCGCAAACGCTCGATGCCAGCCGCTTCGATCAGATACGCCACGCCCCGGGCCATCGCCTGGGCCGACAACTCATCCTGGGCAGCCACCAGCCGCTTGCCGTTGGGCACGCAGTAGGTACAGGCGTAGTTGCAGGCAGACGTCAGGCTGATCCGCAAGTTGCGAAAGCGCCTGCCTTGACGATCAACGATCATGGATGACTCCGGCGTAAGAAGGGAGAACCGGCAAAACCTGACTCAAAAATCAGGTTTTAGCAAGTCCCATGCCTGAGTATATTCCTCGGACACCGCGCCATACAGTTACCCGATGGCGCAATACAACGGGCGAATGCCTCAGCTGTTGGAAGTGTCGGGGTCGCGCTTGCGCTTGTTGCCCATGCGCACGCCGATGTCCATCAGGAACTGGAAGAAACCTTCCTGATCCTCGAGCACATTGCTCCAGAATGGCGAGTGATAGAGCGCCACGGCACCGTGCACCAGCGCCCAGGAAGCGCAGTAGTGGAAGTAAGGCGGCACGTCTTCCAGCTTGCCTTCGCTGATGCGGCCCTTGATCAGCAGGGTCAGGCGCTCGAAGTTGGAAGCACGGATCTTGTGCAGTTCCTCGACCATCTCCGGCACCTGATTGCCCTTGACCACCTTCTCTTCCAGGCGGTCGAACAACCGGTAGCGCTGCGGATCGCGCATGCGGAACTCGAAGTAGGCCCGAGACAGAGCCTCCTTATCCTTGTCGACATCGGCAGAGTGCAGCAACTCGTTCAGATCCCGCTCATAGTCGAGCATCAGGCGCAGGTAGATCTCCGCCTTGGACTTGAAATGCTTGTAGATGGTCCCTTTGCCGATACCCACGGCATCCGCAATCATCTCGACGGTGACGCTGTCTTCACCTTGTTCGAGGAACAGCTTGAGCGCGGTATCGAGAATTTCTTGCTCACGGCGACGAAACTCACGGACCTTACGAGGTTCTTTTTGCATAAGAAAAGGTCTGTTCGGGGTCAAAATCGAAGCCGCGTATTATGCCTAACTTGCACCAAAATGCACGGATCATCCGTCGTTGCCACTGTTTCTGACGTAAAAGCCCTCGAGACGAAAAGACACAGATGAGTCGCAAACGTCCGGAAAATCCAGTGAATACGGGGCCGGCAAGCGGTTCAAATAGAAAACATCGACAGCTGTAAAGCCTCGTATCAGACCGTAAAGTCTCGATTTTTCTGTAATCGGGTCTCGATACCGGCCTCAGCCCCACACTCGACGAAAACACCGCAATGAGTCGCAATTGCCTCACTGCTTCGCAGGAGTGTTGCCTTTATCAGCATCAGGAAATATTACCGATGAGCCTCGAAAGCTCCATCCGGGACAGGTGAAAGGTCTGAATGTATCGATACCATTGATGGGGATCAGGCTTCTCGGGAAACTAAACTGCAACAGCTTGTGTGTTTACCGAAGAGAGAAAATCGTCGAATTCGTGCAAATTTTGCGAAAACAGACTGATTTTTTGTGATTTTCAACGAAATAAGCCCCAAAACACCGCAAATGAGAACTCAACCGAAGCGCTCGTATTCCAAATTTGTTTAAAAAACGAGCAGGAGCAACTGGACTGAATGCAATAGTGATCAATACTTGAACTGTCGGCGGGACATCTCCCCCAAGTGAAACGCCGATCAAGGTACCGAAGGACCGCGTGCCTTAGTTTTACTCCTAATGGTCTTAACCCGGATTCACCCCCCAGAACCCGGGTTTTTTTTGCCTGAAATTTGCTCTTCCACACACCGACGACTCAGGCCTCGCCCTTGACTCGCGCCAGGGGAAACAGACGTTTGAAGTTGGCTGTGGTCTGTTCGGCAAAGGCGTCATAGGCTTCGCCCCGCAACATCGCCAGGAACTCCGCCACTTCACGTACGTACTGCGGCAGGTTGGGCTTGCCGCGATAGGGGATAGGCGCCAGATAAGGTGAATCGGTTTCCACCAACAAGCGATCGGCAGGCACCTGCCGCGCTACATCGCGCAAAGCGTCGGCATTGCGGAAGGTGACAATGCCCGACAGAGAAATATAGAACCCCAGGTCCAGAGCTGCCTTGGCCATGTCCCAGTCCTCGGTGAAGCAATGCAACACGCCGGCATTGGGCAATGCAGCTTCACGCAACAGCGCCAGCGTATCGGCCCGGGCACCGCGGGTATGCACGACCACCGGCTTGCCAGTCTGCTGCGCGGCCTGCAGGTGCAAACGGAAGGACTCCTGCTGCAACTCAGCCGCTTCCGGCTCGTAGTGATAGTCCAGTCCGGTCTCGCCGATGGCCACCACCCGCGGGTGGTTCAATTCATCCAGCAACCAGTCCAGCGCCGGAGCCGCCCCCGGCTGCACATCCAGCGGATGCACCCCCACCGAACAATCGACGTCGTCATAACGCTCGGCCAGCGCTTTGACGTCCGCCGCGTTGTCGGCACTGACGCCAATGCACAGAAAATGCCCGACACCGCGCTGACGGGCGGCATCGAGCGCGGCATCCAGTGAGCCGTCATGGGCGGCAAGGTCGAGACGATCAAGGTGGCAATGGGAATCTACGAGCATAAGAGACTGCAACTACATCCGATAAATGAAAGGGCCGGACTGCACAGTCCGGCCGGATACAGGCTTGATTCTAGGCGCTGCCTGTCAGCGCTGGGTAGGCAACGCCGACCATTGCACCAACAGCGCTTCCAGCAGCAACACGCGATTGAGGTTGGCCTTGCTCAGAACCTTTTGCCGCTGGGCCAGGATCCAGTCCTGGATCGCCAGCACCTTGTCCTGGCCGGACTTTTGCGCCAGGTACTGCAGCACCTTGCGCATGTCCTGCAACCCCAGTCCGTCTTCGTCCTGGGTCAGTTGGTAGCGCAGGATCAGGTTCGACCAGTCACAGAACCAATCGAACAGCAGCAACAAGGGGATGGCATTCCAGGCCTCGGCCAACTGGGTTGGCGACTGTTGCTGCTTGAGCAACTTCTTCACCCCCTCCACCACCAACGCCCGCTGCTCACGCACCCCTTGGGCCTGCAAGCCGACGGCAGCCAGCGGCGATCCCGCCGCGAGGGTCAGCAGCTCCAACCGCTCCTCCTCGGTGCATTCAGGCAAGGCCTGGGACAGCCACTGCTGACTCATTGCCGCGCTGGGCAATGGGCACGCCTGCTGCACACAACGGCTCTTGATGGTGGGCAACAGCCGGCTGGGCTGATGGCTCACCAGCAACAGCACGGTGTCGCCTGAAGGCTCCTCAAGGCTTTTCAACAGGGCGTTGGAGGCGTTGATGTTCATCGACTCCACAGGCTCGATCAGCACCACCTTGCGTCCGCCCAGCTGCGCAGTCTGGACCACGAAACTCACCAGCTCGCGAACCTGGTCGACCTTGATCGCCTTGTCCGCTTCTTCGGGTTCCAGCACGTAATTGTCTGGATGACTACCCGCCTGCAACAACAGACAAGACTTGCACTGACCGCAGGCATCCAGCCCGTCGGGGCGCTGGCACAACAGGCGCGCCATCAGGCGCTCAGCCAGGGCCCGCTTGCCAATTCCCGCCGGACCGTGCAGCAGGTAGGCGTGAGCATGCTGCGCGCGCCCCGCCAACTGTTGCCAGAGGCCGTCCTGCCAGGGAAAGACCTCAGCCACGGGCGCGCTCCAGCAATTGTGGCAGCAAGGCATCCAGGGACTGCTGGACCTGCGCCAGTGGCTGCGCCGCATCTACCAGGAAATAACGCTGCGGAGCAGCTTCAGCACGCTTCAGGTAAGCCTCACGGACCTTCTGGAAAAACGCCTGGCCTTCCTGCTCGAAGCGATCCAGCCGGCCACGGGCACTGGCCCGGGCCAGGCCAACGTCCACCGGCAGGTCAAACACCAGGGTCAGGTCCGGGCGCAGCTGGCCCTGGACGAAATCCTCAAGGGCAGCGATGCGCGCAAGACTCAGGCCACGACCAGCCCCCTGATAGGCGTAGGTCGAGTCGGTGAAGCGGTCGCACAACACTACCGCGCCCCGGGCCAGTGCCGGGCGAATCACCGAGGCCAGGTGCTGGGCGCGGGCCGCGAACACCAACAGCAGCTCGGTATCGGCGCTCATGACTTCCTCCCCCGGAGTCAGCAACACTTCGCGAATCCGCTCAGCCAGAGGCGTGCCACCAGGCTCGCGGGTCAACAACACTTCGATGCCTGCAGCGCGCAAACGCTCGGCGAGGTACTCGCGGTTGGTGCTTTTGCCGGCACCTTCCGGGCCTTCCAGGGTAATAAACAAGCCAGTCACAGGCAGTCCTTAATCAAAGTCATTGCGGGCGTTTCGGCGCGGGTTCGGGCTCCAACGGAGCCACAGCCGGCGCGGGTGACGCTGGCGGCGAGCTGTCCGGCGCCGCCTGAGGCACGACTGCCGGCGCCGAACTCTCGGCTTCGGGAGCGGCCGGAGCAGTTACTGGCGCCGGGCTGGAACGATAGTCGGCGCGACGCTTGAGCTGGAACTCGCGCACGGCGCTGTTATGGGCATCCAGATCATCGGAGAACACATGGCTGCCGTCACCCCGGGCAACAAAATACAGGCTCTTGCCCGGCACCGGATTGAGAGCGGCATGAATCGCCTCGCGCCCGACCATGGCAATCGGCGTGGGTGGCAACCCGGCAATCACATAGGTGTTATAGGGCGTGGCTTCCTTGAGATGCGCCCGGGTCAGCTTGCCGGTGTAGCGCTCGCCCAGACCATAGATCACGGTAGGATCGGTCTGCAGCAGCATGCCGATCTGCATGCGCCGTACAAAGACCCCCGCGATCTGTCCACGCTCATGGGGCACGCCGGTTTCCTTTTCCACCAGCGACGCCATGATCAGCGCCTGATAGGGATCACTGTAAGGCGCATCATCAGCCCGCCTGCTCCACTCCTTGGCCAGTACATCGTCCAGGCGGTCGTAGGCTTTTTCCAGAAGTTCGGCATCGGTCATGCCGCGCACAAAACGATAGGTATCGGGGAAGAAACGCCCCTCGGGGAACACGCCGCCGTGTCCGAGCTTCTCCATCACCTGGCTATCGCTGAGACCGGTCAGGGTCTGTTGCAATTTGTCGCTCTTGGCCAGGGCACTGCGCACCTGACGGAAGGTCCAGCCCTCCACCAGGGTCAGGCTGTACTGCACCACCTCGCCTCGCTGCCAGAGACCGATCAGGCCTTCGGCAGTCATGCCCGGTGTCATGCGGTACTCGCCGCTGTGCAAAGGCTGCCCCGGCAAGTTGAAGCGCCAGTAAAGGCGCAGCCAGAACGCGTCCTGGATCACGCCATCAGCCTGCAGACGATTGAAGGTTCCGGTGGGCGTAGAACCGGCGGGAACATCGAGCAGTTGCTCCTGACTCAGGTTCAGCGGTTGTTCCAGGGCCGAGTGCAGTTTCCAGGCACTCGCGCCCAGCAGCAGACCTGCCAGGACCAGTCCGGTTTCCAGCAGGAGCAGAAATTTACGTCTCACGAATCAAGCATCCAGTAGTGCGCGGGTAATGCCCTGCAGTTTACGGGTGAGCGCACCCGCCGACCAGCTCATCCCGGCGCAGCCAAGCACTGGCCAAATGCCGTAGACACTGTTGCAGACGAAGACCTCGTCCGCCTGTTGCAGTTGATCAAGGCTGATATCCGCCACTTCAAAGGGAATGCCTTGTGACTCGGCCTGAAACAAAATTTCAGCGCGCATCACTCCAGCCACACCGCAGCGACTCAGATCAGCCGTCAGGAGACGCCCCTGACTGACCAGAAACAGATTGCTGAATACACCTTCGATCACCCGTCCGGCACCATCGAGCATCAAGCCTTCGGCGTGCTCGGGGTCGCGCCATTCAGCGCGAGCCAGAACCTGTTCAAGGCGATTGAGATGCTTGAGGCCAGCCAGTAGCGGCTGCTCGGATAAACGCGTGACGCAAGGGAACAGCACAACCCCCTGATCGGCATGAGCCGCCGGATAAGCCGGCAAGGCCCCGCCCTGGAGAATCCGCCGCGCAGCGCCTGCAGGATCGGCGGCATATCCTCGCAGGCTGTCGCCCCGGGTCAGGATCAGCTTGAGCACGCCCTCCCCCAGGGCCGCCGCATAGGCCAGCACTTCGTCGCGAATCAGCGCCTGATCCGCGCTCAGCGCCAGACGTCGGCAGCCTTCGGCCAGACGCTGCAAGTGCCGCTCCAGCAGTTGCGGTTGCCCGGATCGGACAGCGATGGTCTCGAACAGACCATCGCCATAGGCCAGGCCGCGGTCCCTGAGCGACAGCGCGTCAGCCGGCCGACCGTCGACCCAGCTTTGCATCACTCGGAGAACCGGCGGAACACCAGGGAGCCGTTGGTGCCACCAAAGCCGAAGGAGTTGGACAGCACCACATCGATGTCCATGCTGCGCGCAGTGTGCGGCACGAAATCGAGGTCGCAACCCTCATCCGGTTCATCCAGGTTGATGGTGGGCGGCGCGGCCTGACTGTTGATTGCCAGTACGCTGAAGATCGCCTCGATCGCCCCGGCGGCACCCAGCAGGTGACCGGTCATGGACTTGGTGGAACTGACCGCGAGCTTGTAGGCATGGTCGCCGAACACGCTCTTGATCGCTTCGGCTTCCGCCAGGTCACCGGCCGGAGTCGAAGTACCATGGGCGTTGATGTACTGCACTTGATCGACATTGAGCTTGGCATCACGCAAGGCGTTGGCGATGCAGCGAGCGGCACCGGCGCCATCGGCGGGTGGCGACGTCATGTGATAGGCATCACCGCTCATGCCGAAGCCGATCAGCTCAGCGTAGATGGTGGCGCCACGAGCCTTGGCGTGCTCCAGTTCCTCAAGAACCAGGGCACCCGCACCGTCGGCCAGCACGAAGCCATCACGCCCCTTGTCCCACGGACGGCTGGCACGGGTCGGCTCGTCATTGCGAGTCGACAGCGCACGGGACGCACCGAAGCCCCCCATACCCAGGCCACAGGCGGCCATTTCGGCGCCACCGGCAATCATCACGTCGGCTTCGCCGTAGGCAATGTTGCGCGCGGCCATGCCGATGCAGTGGGTACCGGTGGTACAGGCAGTAGAAATGGCATAGTTCGGCCCCTGGGCACCCAGATGGATGGACAGGAAGCCGGAAATCATATTGATGATCGAACCGGGCACGAAGAACGGAGAAATCCGCCGTGGGCCGGAATCGTGCAGGATGCGGCTGGTTTCTTCGATATTGGTCAAACCGCCAATACCCGACCCCATGGCCACGCCGATGCGCTCACGGTTGGCATCGGTGACTTCCAGGCCGGCGTTACGCACCGCCTGAAACCCGGCCGCCAGACCGTATTGAATGAACAGGTCGAGTTTGCGGGCCTCTTTGGCCGACAGGTACTCCTCGACATTGAAGCCCTTTACCGAGCCGCCAAAACGGGTGGAATAGGCAGAAAGGTCGGTGTGTTCGATCAGACCAATGCCACTTTGGCCAGCCAGAATGCCCTGCCAGCTACTCGGTACATCCGTACCCAGTGGCGACAACATACCCATACCGGTGACTACGACGCGTCTACGCGACACAGCACTCTCCTTTTTCTAATGACGACACTTTGTATCAGGCCTAAAGAAAAAACCGCACGCCGTAACGGCAGTGCGGTTTTTCCATGACAGCAAAAGACGACTACAAACGATTAAGCCTGGTGGCTAGTAACGTAGTCGATAGCTGCTTGAACGGTAGTGATCTTTTCAGCTTCTTCGTCAGGGATTTCGGTCTCGAATTCCTCTTCCAGAGCCATCACCAGCTCAACGGTGTCAAGGGAGTCGGCACCCAGGTCTTCAACGAAGGAAGCGGTGTTCACAACTTCTTCTTCTTTAACGCCCAGTTGCTCAGCAACGATTTTCTTGACGCGCTCTTCGATGGTGCTCATACCTTGTTTTCACTCCTAATGGACAAATTCAGGCAGCTGGCCAGTGGGTAAGTGTATAGAAAGGCTTTTCAGCTTTTCAACTGAAAGCTTCATCCCTCAAACCCTTTGGCCATCTGCCTATAAATTGATTGCAGCTTTATAACGGATTTTAGACAGCTCGTATGACATTTTTTTGAAGCAATCCGTCACATTTGACTCACATATACATCCCGCCGTTGACCGGGATTGTAGCCCCAGTAACGTATGCCGCACCGTCGGATGCCAGAAAAGCGACCACTTGCGCGATCTCTTGAGCCTGACCCAGACGACCCAGCGGAATTTGCGTCAGCAGGGCTTCACGTTGTGCTTCCGGCAACTCGCGGGTCATATCGGTATCGATAAAACCTGGAGCAACCGAGTTCACAGTGATCGACCGCGAACCCACTTCACGCGCCAGGGCACGGCTGAAACCTTCCAGACCGGCTTTGGCGGCGGCGTAGTTTACTTGGCCTGCGTTGCCCATGGCACCCACAACCGAGCCAATACTGATAATTCGCCCCCAACGAGCCTTGGTCATGCCACGCAAAACACCTTTGGACAGGCGATACAGACTATTCAAGTTGGTATCGACCACGTCGTACCACTCGTCATCTTTCATGCGCATCATCAGGTTGTCGCGAGTGATACCGGCATTGTTCACCAGGATCGCCGGCGCACCGAACTGTTCGGTGATGCTGGCCAGAACCGCAGCCACGGACTCGTCGCTGGTGACATTGAGCTCAAGGCCGGTGCCTTGAATGCCATTTTCCTTGAGGGTAGCGGCGATGCGCTCGGCCCCCGAAGCGGAAGTGGCGGTACCCACCACAGTGGCGCCCATACGCCCCAGCTCAAGCGCGATGGCCTGGCCGATCCCACGGCTGGCGCCGGTCACCAGTGCAACTTTACCTTGCAGACTCATGCAAGCTTCTCCTAGTTCAGGCCAACGCTGCACGAGCGGCAGCGAAAGCATCTGGGGTATTCAGGTTAGAGGTCGACACGCCTTCGGCGCAGCGCTTGTTGAGACCGGCCAGGACCTTGCCCGGACCGCATTCCACCAGCTGGGTGGCGCCCTGGTTCGCCAGGGTCTGCACCGACTCGACCCAGCGCACAGGCTTGTACAGCTGTTCCAGCAAGTCGCACTTGAGAGTATCGAGGTCGGCCGCCACGGCGGCGCTGACATTCTGTACCAGCGGAATCTGCGGTGCCTGCCAGTTGATCGCAGCAATCGATTCAGCGAAACGCTCAGCCGCAGGGCGCATCAGCTCGCAATGGGACGGCACGCTGACCGGCAATGGCATGGCACGCTTGGCTCCGCGCGCCTTGCAACCCTCGATAGCACGGTCCACCGCCGCCTTGGCACCAGCGATCACCACCTGGCCCGGGGAGTTGTAGTTCACCGCACTGACCACTTCACCTTGCGCCGCTTCTGCACAGGCCGCCACGACATCGGCGTCGTCCAGACCAAGAATTGCCGCCATGCCGCCTTGACCTGCCGGCACGGCTTCCTGCATCAGCTGACCACGACGCTCGACCAGCTTGACCGCTTCGGCCAGAGTCAGACTGCCAGCGGCCACCAGGGCGCTGTATTCACCCAGACTGTGACCCGCGACGAAGGCCGGACGCGCACCACCCTCGGCCAACCAGACACGCCACAGGGCGATGGAGGCGGTGAGGATGGCCGGTTGAGTCTTGTCGGTTTGATTGAGCAGCTCTTCGGGACCTTGCTGGGTCAGAGCCCAGAGGTCGTAGCCCAGAGCATCGGAGGCTTCCTTGAAGGTGTCGAGGATCAATGGGTACTGCGCGCCCAACTCGGCCAACATGCCGAGGGACTGCGAGCCCTGTCCTGGAAAGACGAATGCGAGGGATGCAGACATGTAACAAGCCCCTAATGATCTTGTCGTCGGAGAATTGACGTCACACCGCGGTGGACGCAAGAAACTGACAGTTGGATGGCCAATTGAACTGAGCGGTCACATTTAAGCACTCCACAGGATAAACGCCTAAAGCAACAGATCTTCAAGGCGCCCATGAAGGCGTCGCGGCAGGTCTTCCTGGATTTCGATCAATGCACGCTGAATCGCACTCTGGAACCCCTGAACGCCCGCAGAACCGTGGCTTTTCACCACTATTCCCTGCAACCCGAGAAAGCTCGCACCATTGTGCCGAGCCGGCGCCAGGTCCGCCTGTAATCGCCGCATCAGCGGCAAGGCCAGCACACCTACGGCCCGGGATAGCAGATTGCGCCTGAACAATGCCTCGATACGAGCAGCAATCATGGTGGCCAGCCCCTCGCTGGACTTGAGCAGGATGTTGCCGACAAAACCGTCGCACACCACCACATCCGCCTCGCCGCGATACAACCCGTCACCTTCAACGAAGCCTATGTAGTTCAGCCCTCGCGCCTGCTGAAGCAGACTCGCCGCCAGCTTGACCTGCTGATTACCCTTGATGTCTTCGGTACCGATATTCAGCAAGGCCACTCTTGGCCGCACGATGCCCAGGCTTTGTGCCGCAACCGACCCCATGATTGCGAACTGCAACAGGTGCTCGGCACTGCAATCGACGTTGGCCCCCAGGTCCAGCAACTGGCAATAGCCGCGCTGAGTGGGAATGGCAGCCACCATCGCCGGACGATCGATACCGGGCAGGGTCTTTAGCACGTAACGCGACAGAGCCATCAGCGCCCCGGTATTACCTGCACTGACACAAGCCTGGACCTTTTCATCCCGCAACAACTCGAGCGCCACCCGCATCGACGAATCAGGCTTGCCACGCAATGCCTGGGCAGGCTTCTCGTCCATGGCAATCACTTCGCTTGCCGGAGTAATCGTCAGGCGCGCGCGATCCACGGCCGAATGACCGGAGAGCAGCTCTTCAAGTAGGGAGGGTTGACCGACCAGGGTCAGGTGCAGCGAGGGGGTAGCAGACAGGCAAGCAATACTGGCCTGAACAATGCTGCGGGGACCGAAGTCCCCGCCCATTGCGTCAATCGCGATGACTTGAGCGGACAAGGATTACTCGTCAGCGCCCTTGTCGATCACTTTACGACCACGGTATACGCCTTCTGGCGATACGTGGTGACGCAGGTGAACTTCACCGGTGGTCTTTTCTACGGACAGGGTGCTAGCCTCGAGAGCATCGTGGGAGCGACGCATGTCACGGGCAGAGCGGGATTTTTTGTTCTGCTGAACAGCCATAATTGATTAACTCCTAAACGTTTGGGTCACGCTTTAACTGCGCCAATACACTGAACGGGTTGGACCGCGTTACCTCGTCCTCGCTCGGTTCGGGCTCATCGAGCCCCGCCGGCTGCTGGCATTCTTCCGGATGATGAGCAGGCACGATGGGCAAGGCAAGCAAAAGCTCTTCCTCGACCAACGCCTGCAGATCCAAAGGATCTTCGCCCAGTTCCAGCACGTCATAACCTTTCGGCAACGACTGGGTATTCGCACCCTCCTTCACCACGGCGTAACTGCACTTGCTGTGGATCGGCAGGGTGACCAGCTCAAGACAACGCTGGCAAACCATTTTGACTTCGACGTCGATGGAGCTGTGGATAACTACAGCTTTACGCTCGTCACGCTCGAAAACGAATTTAGCCTGCACCGTACCGACATTGTCGGAAAGCGGGTCGCAGAGTCTCTCCAAATCGGCCAGCAGCAGTTCACCTTGAAGGGTGGTGCCACGGTCAGCCAATTTGCGCGGGTCAACGTGAGGTGGAATCGGGTCATTCAACATAGGCGCAGCATTATAGGGATGCCCCCGGCCATGTCAAAGGAAATTCAGCCCTGTCCGTCACTTGCGAGCCCCGCTAGAATTCCCGCCCCACCCCAGGAGATGCGCATGCTGCCTTTATTACTAGCTTCGAGCTCGGTGTACCGCCGAGAATTGCTCTCTCGCCTGCAACTCCCCTTCACTTGCAGCTCTCCTGACATTGACGAAAGCCACCGCCCCGGCGAGCACGCCATAGAGCTGGTGAAGCGCCTGGCGGAGGAAAAGGCCCGCGCCCTGGCAACCACCCACCCAGCACACCTGATCATCGGCTCGGATCAGGTGGCGGTACTGGGAGAGCGCATCATCGGCAAGCCTCACACCTTCGACAAGGCCCGCCAGCAGTTGCTGGACGCCAGCGGCGCGAGCGTGACCTTCCTCACCGGCCTGGCCCTGCTCAACAGCAAGAGCGGCCAATGCCAGGTGGACTGCATCCCCTTTACGGTCAACATGCGCCACCTCGACAGCGCCCGCATCGAACGCTATCTGCACGCAGAGCAGCCCTTCGACTGCGCCGGCAGCTTCAAGGCCGAAGGCCTGGGTGTCAGCCTGTTCCAGAGCACCGCCGGCAGCGATGCCACCAGCCTCATAGGACTGCCACTGATCCGCCTGGTGGACATGCTACTGGCCGAAGGCGTGGAACTGCCCTGAGCAGACACTAAAAAGCCGGCACTGCGGCCGGCTTTTTACTCACCCTCGAAGTCAACGCAAGGTTGGCCCCTGAAAACCCATCCACATGGCGATCTGCTCAGCCACACTGGCACCAAGCTTCTTCGAGAAACGATCGAAAGGCGATTCCTGAACAGTAAAATCCACCACTTCCTTCTCGCCGATCACATCCCGCGCCACCGAACTGGTGCTGCCCAGGCCGTCAATCAAGCCCAACTGCAGTGCCTGCTCACCAGACCAGACCAACCCGGAGAACAGCTCAGGATGCTCCTTGTCCTTGAGACGCTCACCACGCCCCTGCTTGACGCTGGCGATGAACTGACGATGAGTTGTATCCAGCACACCTTGCCAGAACTGGGTCTCTTCAGGCTTTTGCGGCTGAAACGGATCAAGGAACGACTTGTGCTCGCCAGAGGTGTAGGTACGGCGCTCGACCCCCAGCTTCTCCATGGCACCGACAAAACCGTAACCGGCAGCCGTAACCCCAATGGAGCCCACCAGACTCGCCTTGTCGGCATAGATCTGATCAGCAGCACTGGCAATGTAATAAGCGCCAGAAGCACCGAGATCAGAAATCACCGCATAAACCTTGGTGTCCTTGTGCAGAGCCCGTAAACGGCGAATCTCGTCATAAACATAGCCAGACTGCACCGGACTGCCGCCAGGACTGTTGATACGCAAAACAATGCCCTTGACCTTGGGATCATCAAAGGCCGTGCGCAAGCTACCGACGATATTGTCTGCACTTGCAGACTCCTTGTCGGCAATCACCCCCGTGACATCGATCACTGCGGTGTAGCTACCACCACGAGCGGCGCTCTTCTCCATGGTCATCAACGGAGTAAACAACGCCAGCGCGACAAACAGGTACACAAAGGTCAGCAGCTTGAAGAAAATCCCCCAACGCCGCGAACGACGCTGCTCCTGAACACTGACCAGGAGGGTCTTTTCCAACAACTGCCAGCTTTTATCGTCACCACCTTCAGCGCCGGCCTTGCTTGGCGCCTTCCATTCATCAGACATGCTTGCTACCCCAACGAAAACTTAATCGACACCCTGACTGAGCCAGGCGTGCAACTCAGGAAAACGGTCGATGGACAGGCGCGGCTCAAACGCCTGCAAGGCCTCAATGGACTGAGCACCGTAGCTAACCGCCACCGAATCCATGCCAGCATTACGCGCCATCAACAGATCGAAGGACGAATCCCCGACCATCAATGCCTGCCGAGGCCCAACACCGCAATGAGCAAGAATCTCCTCCAACATCAAGGGATGGGGCTTGCTGGCAGTCTCATCAGCAGCCCGGGTGATATCGAAATACTCTTCCCAGCCATGAGACTTCAGCACCCGATCCAAGCCCCGACGCGCCTTGCCCGTAGCGACCGCCAACCGATAACCCTCAGCCCGAAAGGCCTCAAGAGACGACACCACTCCAGCAAACAACGGCGAAGGCTCAGCCTCAAGCGCGATGTAGTGTTCCGCGTAATGCTGACGAAAGGCTACCAACTGGCCGTCGTCGATTTCCGGATACAAGGTACGAATCGCCTCCGGCAACCCAAGCCCGATGATGCCCTTGACGGCAAAATCATCACGCCGAGGAAAACCGGATCGATCGGCAGATACGTGCATCGACTCAACAATCCGACCAATGGAGTCAGCCAGAGTGCCGTCCCAATCGAAGATCAGCAGTTGGTAATCAGGGTGCACTCAAGCGCTCCACGGTTTTGGCCCACATGTCGTCCACTGGGGCCTGCAACTTCAGCTCACCACCATCCGGCAGCGGCACCGTCAACATATAGGCATGGAGAAACAGGCGCTTACCGCCCAACTCGCGAATCTCACGAGTGAAATCGTCGTCGCCGTATTTGCTGTCGCCAGCAATGCAGTGCCCGGCGTGCAGGGTGTGCACACGAATCTGATGCGTACGCCCGGTGACCGGCTTAGCCTCGACCATAGTGGCGAACTCACCGAAGCGGCGCAGCACCTTGAACACCGTCAAGGCCTCCTTGCCCTCCTCGTTCACTTCCACCATGCGCTCGCCTGAGCGCAGATTGCTCTTGAGCAACGGCGCCCGCACCTGCTTCAGCGCAGTAGCCCAGTGACCACGAACCAGCGCCATATAGCGCTTATCCACACCATCACCGCGCAAAGCGGCATGCAGGTGGCGCAACATGCTGCGCTTCTTCGCGATCATCAACAGGCCAGAAGTATCGCGATCGAGGCGATGCACCAACTCCAGTTCCTTGGCATCCGGGCGCAACTGACGAAAGGCTTCGATTACCCCGAAATTCAGGCCGCTTCCGCCATGCACAGCAATGCCTGCAGGCTTGTTGATCACAATCAGGGCCTTGTCTTCGAAGACGATCGACGCCTCAAGACGCTGCAGCAAACCTTGCGCCAGCGGCACCGGCTCGTCGCGCTCAGGCACGCGCACCGGCGGCACGCGCACCACATCACCCGCCTGCAGCTTGTATTCGGGCTTGATCCGCCCCTTGTTCACCCGCACTTCGCCTTTGCGCAAAATGCGATAAATCAAGGTCTTGGGCACGCCTTTGAGCCGAGCAAGAAGGAAGTTATCAATTCGTTGGCCGGCATATTCCGGCGAGACCTCAAGCAATTGAACGCCTGGAGTCGAGGGGGCAGTAGTCGTCATGGCGCGAATGATAACAATTTTTTATGGATTTGAAGCACTTAATGATTGCTGCTATAGTCGCGAACGCCGCCAAAAGCGGCTGGACAGCGGAACAGCGGCAACTAGCCGGCCCTGACCAACGCAATTCATAAGGACGCAAGGCCGTCCTACGCAGCTCTCGCTACATACCGGAAGAGTTTGACGTTGTAACAAGCGCAGGTGACATGAGGCCTGAAACCCGTAGAAAGCAGAGTTATCACTCGCCTTTTACGCAGCGATTAACGGCCAGTTCACAAAGTGCAGTCGGCGACAGACAACCCCGAGCGAAGGTTACGGAAACAACGCCTTTAGCCATGATGCGTGACCTCCCCTTTCGGAGTTCACGGTAAATGCCAACCCGCTGCGGATTCTGCGCGCGGCAGCACCCGAATTATCAGGGATACGTGTAGGGTGGAGATGCACAACCGTCGGACTGTGTAGCATTAGGCTTTATTCAAGACGCTTCATCTCGTCCACAGTCGCCGGTTGATTCCTCCTCCTGACAGACTTTTGCTTAAGCGGTGCCTTAGTCACCACAGCAAGCAGGACGCGTGAGTCGCGACTTCGTTCTTAGTTATTCGGACGAACCTCGCTAGACACTCGAGTGGTCAACCACTCCTGACGCACCTGACACCGACCGTGAGAAGTCGTGTGTGCCGAACGCCGTTTCCGGCAGCCCGGAAACCGACGGTACTACATGAAAAGAATGCTGATTAACGCAACTCAACCCGAAGAGTTGCGTGTTGCCCTGGTAGACGGCCAGCGCCTCTACGATCTGGACATCGAGTCCGGTGCACGCGAGCAGAAAAAGGCCAACATCTATAAAGGCCGCATCACTCGTATCGAACCAAGCCTTGAGGCTGCCTTTGTCGATTTCGGCTCTGAGCGCCACGGCTTCCTGCCCCTCAAAGAAATCTCCCGCGAATACTTCAAGAAAGCCCCTGAAGGCCGCGTCAACATCAAGGACGTCCTGAGCGAAGGCCAGGAAGTCATCGTCCAGGTCGAAAAAGAAGAGCGTGGCAACAAGGGCGCCGCCCTGACCACCTTCATCAGCCTGGCGGGCCGTTACCTGGTACTGATGCCGAACAACCCACGTGCCGGTGGCATCTCCCGTCGCATCGAAGGCGAAGAACGCAACGAACTGCGTGAAGCGTTGAACGGCCTGGTAGCTCCTGCCGACATGGGCCTGATCGTGCGCACTGCCGGCCTGGGCCGCAGCAGCGAAGAAATGCAGTGGGACCTCGACTACCTGCTGCAACTCTGGACCGCCATCAAAGAAGCATCGCTGGATCGCTCCGCGCCATTCCTGATCTACCAGGAAAGCAACGTGATCATCCGCGCGATTCGCGACTACCTGCGCCAGGACATCGGCGAAGTGCTGATCGACAGCGTTGAAGCCCAGGACGAAGCCCTGACCTTCATCCGCCAGGTGATGCCGCAGTACGCCAGCAAGATCAAGCTGTACGAAGACAGCGTTCCGCTGTTCAACCGTTTCCAGATCGAAAGCCAGATCGAGACCGCCTTCCAGCGTGTGGTTGAACTGCCTTCCGGCGGCTCCATCGTCATCGACCCAACCGAAGCCCTGGTGTCCATCGACATCAACTCGGCCCGCGCCACCAAAGGCAGCGACATCGAAGAAACCGCCCTGCAGACCAACCTGGAAGCAGCGGAAGAAATCGCTCGCCAGTTGCGCCTGCGTGACATCGGCGGCCTGATCGTCATCGACTTCATCGACATGACCCCGGCCAAGAACCAGCGCGCAGTGGAAGAGAAAGTCCGCGAATGCCTGGAAGCCGACCGCGCCCGCGTACAGATCGGTCGCATCTCGCGCTTCGGCCTGCTGGAAATGTCCCGTCAGCGCCTGCGCCCATCCCTGGGTGAAAGCAGCGGCATCGTCTGCCCACGCTGCAACGGCACCGGCATCATCCGTGACGTCGAGTCGCTGTCCCTGGCGATCCTGCGCCTGATCGAAGAAGAAGCCCTGAAAGACCGCACCGCCGAAGTTCGCGCCCAAGTGCCGATTCCGGTCGCGGCTTTCCTGCTCAACGAAAAACGCAACTCGATCACCAAGATCGAACTGCGCACCCGTGCCCGCATCGTCATCCTGCCGAACGATCACCTCGAAACGCCGCACTTCGAAGTTCAGCGCCTGCGCGATGACAGCCCGGAAGCCAACACCAACCAGTCCAGCTACGAAATCGCCGCTGCCGCTGCCGAAGCCGAAGAAGTTCAGCCAACCGCCGCCACCCGTACCCTGGTTCGCCAGGAAGCCGCGGTGAAGACCGCTCCGGCCCGCGCCAACGCTCCAGTGCCAACCGAAGCCCCTGCCCCGGTTGCCGCTCCAGCTCCGGTTGTTGCCGAGCCGAGCCTGTTCAAAGGCCTGGTGAAGTCCCTGGTCAGCCTGTTCGCCACCAAGGAAGAGCCAGCGGCTCCAGTTGTGGTCGAGAAGCCAGTGACCGAACGTCCTGCGCGCAGCAACGAAGAACAACGTCGCAATGGCCGCCAACAGAGCCGCAACCGTAATGGTCGCCGCGATGAAGAACGCAAGCCGCGCGAAGAACGTGCTCCGCGTGAAGAACGCGCACCACGGGAAGAGCGTCAGCCACGAGAAGTTCGTGAAGCCCGTGAAGAAGTACAAGGCGTAGCCCGCGAAGAACGCGCTCCACGCGCACCTCGTGAAGAACGTCAACCACGCGCCCCTCGCGAAGACCGCAAGCCACGTGGCGAGCGTGAAGAACGTGTTCGCGAACTGCGTGAACCTCTGGATGCCGCTCCGGCTGCAGCCACCGCTACCGCCGCTGTGACTGAAGAGCGTCCAGCTCGCCAGCCACGTGAAGAGCGCCAGCCGCGTCAACCGCGTGAAGAGCGTCAACCACGCGCCGAGCAGGCTCAAGCCGCTGCCGCCAGCGAAGAAGAAGTGCTGCCGAACGAAGAGCAACTGCAGGAAGAAGGCCAGGACAACGCCGAAGGCGAACGTCCACGTCGTCGCTCCCGCGGCCAGCGTCGTCGCAGCAACCGTCGTGAACGTCAGCGCGATGCCAACGGCAATGTGATCGAAGGCTCGGAAGAGAACGGCGAAGAGCCGAGCAGCGCCGACCTGGCTGCCGGCCTCGCGGTTACCGCTGCCGTTGCCAGCACCGCCATCAGCGCCAACGCTGAAGCCGAAGCGCATCAGCAAGCCGAACGTGCTACGGCCGCGGTTGAAGAAAAGGCTCCGCAAGCGCCTGTTGTTGAAGCCAACACTGCAGTGGAAGCTCCAGCAGCTCCAGCGGTTGAAGTTGCTCCAGTAGCCGAAGCGGCTCCGGTTGTTGCAGAACCCGCCCAGGTTGAAGTTGCTGCCGAACCGGCCGTGGTTGTGGAAGCACAGCCAGTGGTTGCCCAGCAGCCTGTGGCAGAACCTGTAGCCCCAGCGCCAGTGACTGAAGAAAAGGCCATCGAGCCGGCTCAGGAAACTCCAGTGCCTGCAACTGAGCCTGTAGCTGTCGAACAGCCAGTGGTTGCCCAGCAACCAGCCCAGGCTGAAGAGCCTGCTCCGGTTGTCGCCCCTGTGGTTGCCGAAGCACCCGCTCCAGTGATCGAGGCCGCTCCTGCCAGCGCCCTGACCAGCAACGGTCGCGCACCAAACGATCCGCGCGAAGTGCGTCGTCGCAAGCGTGAAGCCGAGCGTCTGCAGAAGGAGGCCGAACTGGCTGCCGCAGCTGCCCCGGTTGAAGCCGTGGTCGCTGCCGAACCCGCTCCGGTAGAAGCGCCAGTGGTCGTCGAGGCCGCTCCAGCGCCTGTCGAAGCATCCGAAGCAGCACCTGCGCCTGTCGCCGAACCTGCGGTCGAGCAAGCTGCCCCAGCCGTGGAAGAGGCTCCGCACAACGTCGAACACGCCGTTGAGCACGTAGCCCACACCGAGGAGAAACAGCACGAGCCTAAACCTCTCGTCTGACTCCATCGGCAATGAAAAAGCCCCGCCCGGTTAACCGAGCGGGGCTTTTTCATGCCTGCCATTCAGCGTTCCCGATAGACCAGCGCCTCGGGTCGATCCACATCCCATACCACTCCCGGGTCGGTCACTGCCACCTCGACCACCTTGCCCGAGGTAAACAGGCACTTGGCACCGCGATCACCGGACAAGCCTTGCAATGCAGCGCCATAAGCCCGACCAAACCCCACCGGATGCCCCAGATCGTCACCCAGCCGAGGCACGCTGATGCCCTCCTCGGTCAACGCCTCGATTACCCGCGTTATGGTGCCAGGCAAGATAAAGGGCATATCCCCCAGCAAAATCACCCAACCACCGGCATCGGCACTAGCAGCCACTGCCGCCGCCAGACTCTGGCCCATGCCAAGGGAATCCAGCAACAGCACCTGGCAGCCATAAGCCTGCGCCAGTTCCGCCACCTGCGGCCGACCCGGCGTCGTGACCAGCACTCGCCGATGCATTTCCACCGGCAGGTTGACCAGCACCTGTTCCAGCACCGGTCGCAATACACCATCGCGACCTCTGCAAGGTGCCAGCAACTTATCCTGATCGCTCCCTGCCACCTCTCGATAACGACTGCCCTGCCCCGCCGCCAGGATGACGGCGCAAGGCGAGGCAATCATGTGGTCGCCTCGGCCACTCGGGCCAACGGCTTCTTCTGCAAGGGCTCAATGCCATTCTTGATCGCGACGATCTCCGCCATCAGCGACAGGGCAATCTCCGCCGGCGTATGACTGCCGATGTGCAACCCCACCGGGCCATGCAAACGCTCGATGGCCGGCGCTGACAATCCCAAGAGCGCCAGATTGTCCCGACGTTTCTGGCTGTTGACCCGAGACCCCAGGGCTCCGACATAAAACGCCGGAGAATCGAGCGCCGTCAGCAGGGCCATGTCATCCAGACGCGGATCGTGAGTCAGCGCCACCACCGCCGTGCGCTCATCGGGCTTAATACTCAGCACCGCATCGTCTGGCATGCCGGCGACAAAGCGCCCATCCTGATCCTCCCACCCTTGCACGAACTCCTGGCGCGGATCACAGACCAGCACCTCGAAGTCCAGCAGACGGGCCATTTGCGCCACATAACGGGAAAGCTGCCCGGCACCGATCAGCAACAGACGCCAGCGCGGCCCATAGATCGCCCGCAGAGTGAGCCCGTCGAACGCCAGCTCATCCGTCTTGCTCGCCGCCTTGAGCAGCACCTGGCCGCTGCTCAGGTTCAATTCCCGAGCCACGATCTGGTGCGCTTCGCAGCGCTCCAGCAACTCGGCGACCCAGGAAGGATCGCCAACCCGCTCCTCGGTCAGGCGCAAGGTGCCGCCACAAGGCAGGCCGAAACGTGCCGCCTCCTCCAGGGTCACACCATAGGTCAGCAACTGCACCGGCGGCCCGGACAGGGACAAGCGCCCATCCGCCAGGCGCGTGATCAAGTCGTCCTCGATACAACCACCGGATACCGAGCCAATCACCACCCCATCGTCGCGCAAGGCCAACATGGCACCCGGCAACCGGGGCGCACTGCCCCAGGTCTGCACCACGCTATAGAGCACCACCGTGCGCCCGGCGCGGCGCCACTCCAGAACACTGCGCAGGACATTCAGGTCGACGCTGTCCATCAGGCACCCGCCTGCTGCCAACCCTGCAGCTGGTAGCGCACGGGCAGATTGCGGATGCGCTTGCCGGTGGCGGCGAAGATGGCGTTGCACAGGGCCGGCGCAATCGGTGGTACACCCGGTTCACCAACGCCCCCAAGCGGCACCTCGCCCGGCGGAGTCAGCAAATGCACCTGCACCTCTTTCGGCGCCAGGGACATGCGGGCCACCTCATACATATGGAAATTGTCCTGCTGCACCTTACCGTCCTTGAAGCTGATCTCCCCCAGCACCGCATTGCCCAGGCCCATGACACAAGCCCCCTCGAACTGCGAGCGAATACGCTCGGGGTTGATCTGCGGACCGCAATCCACGGCGATATCAGCCTTGTGCACAATCAGCGTGCCATCCTCCTTCACCTCCACTTCGATCACCGCTGCCACGTAGGTCACGAAGCTGTAGTGCACCGCCAACCCCAGGCCACGCCCCTTGGGCAGCGAGCGCCCCCACCCGGCGGCCTTGGCCGCGGTTTCCAGCACCGCGCGCATGCGCCCGGTATCGATCGGGTAACGCTCAGGGGACTCGCCGTAATTCCATTCTTCGCTCAGGGTTCGCGGATCGATCTGACGGTCCGGCCCCAACAGCTTGAGCTGGTACTTCAGTGGGTCCTGGCCCGCCTTGTGGGCCAGTTCGTCGACAAAACTCTGAATGGCAAAACCGTGGGGAATATTCGACACCGAGCGATACCAACCCACCCGGGTATGGGCCGCCGCTTCGGGGTTTTCCAGGCGCACATTGGGAATCGCATAGGCCATGTTGGTGAAGCCCATGCCCAGCTCGAAGGCGCCTTCATGGTTCATCCCCGGGGCAAACAACGCGGTAATGCTCGGCGCCACGGTGCGATGCAGCCAGGCGGCGGGCATGCCGTCCTCGCTTAACCCGGCCTTGAGGTACTCCGCCGACACCGTATGGAAGTAGGAGTGGTGGATATCATCCTCCCGGGTCCACTGCACCCGCACCGCCTTACCGGGAAATGCCTTGGCCAGGATGGCCGCTTCAAGAATGAAGTCCGGCTTGGATTTGCGTCCGAAGCCGCCGCCCAGCAGGGTGACGTTGACCGTGACCTGGTCAAAGCCGATGCCCAGGCGCTCGGCAATCCGCTCACGGGTCACCTGAGGCGCCTGACTCGGCGCCCAGGCCTCACAACGGCCATCCACGAAGCGCGCCACGGCCACCATCGGCTCCATGGGTGCCTGGGCCAGGTGCGGCAGGTAATAGGTGGCTTCCAGGCTGCTCTGCGCACCACTCAGGGCTTCATCCAGGTTGCCGGTGCTGCGCACCACCTTGCCCGGCTTTTGCGCCGCCGCCTCCAACTCCTTGCGATATTCGATGGAGTTGTACCCGGCATTGACTCCATCGTCCCACTCGATCTTCAAGGCATCGCGGCCCTTGATCGCCGCCCAGGTGTTGCTCGCCACCACCGCCACACCGCCCAGGGGCTGGAACTCGGAAGGCAACGGACGGCCATCGATGGGCATGACCTTGATCACCCCAGGCACCTTCAGCGCTGCACTGTCATCCACGGACTTGACCTTGCCGCCATAGACTCGGGGCCGCGCCACCGCCGCAAACAACATGCCTTCAAAGTGCACATCGGCGCCGTACACCGCACGACCATTGACGATGTCCTCGCCGTCGATGGCCCGGGTCGCCTCTTTACCGATATAGCGAAACTCCGACGCCTGCTTCAGCCGCAGGCTGTCCCGGGCCGGCACCGCCAGAGCCCCCGCCGCTGCGGCCAGAACGCCATAGCCCAGTTCGCGCCCGCTGGGTTGGTGAACCACTTTGTGCAACTGCGCCCGGCACTCGCTCAGCGGTACTTGCCATTGCTCGGCGGCGGCCTGTTCCAGCATGGTTCGCGCAGCGGCGCCGCAACGACGCATGGGCTCGTACCAATGGCGCATGCTGCGCGAACCGTCGGTGTCCTGGTTGCCAAAGCGCGCCTCGTCCCCGGGCGCCTGCTTGACCTTGACCTGAGCCCAATCGGCCTCCAGCTCATCAGCCACCACCATGCTCAGGCTGGTCCGCACCCCCTGGCCCATCTCCGAACGGTTGCAGATCACCGTCACGCTGCAGTCACTGGCGATGCTCACATAGACCTTGGGATCGTCGACCCAGCCATGGGGCATGCCGTCGGCACCGAACTTCTGGTCTTCGGCAAACGCCTGCTGCCAGCCCCAACTGGCCGCCAGCACCAGGGCTCCGGTTGCACCCACGCCCTTGAGAAAACTCCGGCGGCTGAGGTTGCTCAGGGCAAAATCACTGGGTAGGTGGTTCATGCCTTGGCCTCCTGCAGATGGTTGGCTGCCTGGCGAATCGCGGTCTTGATCCGGTTATAGGTACCGCAGCGACAGATATTGCCGAGCATCGCCTCCTCGATCTGCTCGTCGCTGGGATTGGGATGGGTCTTGAGCAATGCAGTGGCGGACATAATCTGTCCGCCCTGGCAATAACCGCACTGGGCCACCGCTGTATCCAGCCAGGCCTGCTGCACCACCTGCCCGACCGGATCGTTGTGCAGGTTATCGATGGTGCTGATGTTCTTGCCCAGCACCGAGCCGGCCGGGGTGATGCAACTGCGCGCCGGATCACCGTCGATATGAACGGTGCAGGCGCCGCACAGGCCCATGCCGCAGCCGAATTTGGTGCCGCTGTAACCCGCCACATCGCGGATGGCCCACAACAGTGGCATGTCCTCGGTGACGTCCAGTGGATGATCTTGACCGTTGAGCTTCAGGGTAATCATGGGCACGCCCGCATTCTATGAGGTGATGGGGTCGAGCCATCTGCCACGCAGCAGCGCGGCTGCGGTGCGCGCAGATCGGCTCAGGCTAATCGGGCTCTCTTGTGAAGACGGGGCTTCACCGGGCCTTTGGCGACGACAAATACTCACATTGTTAGCAAGCTAAGTTAAGTCGTCATGCATAAAAAAGCCTTGCAGGGTGTAAACCGTGCAAGGCTTTGGACTCAAGCGCTGAGCTTAGTTCAAGAGCTGCCTCAATACAGATTCGGCTCCATCTCCAGCTCGACACCGAAGCGCTCGGCAATATCGCGCTGGATTCGTCGGGCCAACTCCAACAGCTGCAAGCCTGTGGCAGTACCGTAATTCACCAGCACCAGGGATTGCAGGCGATGCACGCCGGCATCGGCATCGCGAAAGCCTTTCCAGCCCGCCTGCTCGATCAGCCAGCCGGCCGCCAGCTTGACCTGCCCGTCGGCCTGGGGATAACCCACCAGCCCCGGATGCGACTGCTTGATCTGCGCCGCCAGCACCGCCGATACCACCGGGTTCTTGAAAAAGCTGCCGGCATTGCCAAGCACCGCCGGGTCCGGAAGTTTCTCGCTGCGGATACTGCAAATCGCCCGGCTGACATCCCTGGCGGTCGGCTGTTCGATGCCCTGCTCACTCAAGCGCTGACGCACCGGACCGTATTCAAGATGCAAATGATCGACACGGTTCAAGGCAAAACGCACCCGCAGAATCAGCCAGCGGCCGGCCTGATGCTTGAACAGGCTGTCGCGGTAGGCGAACTGGCACTGATCCAGATCGAAGTCCCGCAATTCGCCGGTCTGCCGATCAAGGGCGGTGAGACCGACGAACACGTCCTTGATCTCGACACCATAGGCACCGATGTTCTGCATCGGCGCGGCGCCGACGGTGCCGGGGATCAGGCTGAGGTTCTCCAGCCCGGACAAGCCCTGATCCAGGGTCCATTGCACGAAGGGATGCCAGGTTTCGCCAGCCTCGGCTTCCACCACCACCCGCTGCCCATCATCGCTAAGCAAGCGAATGCCGCGGGTGGCCATGCGCAACACCAGTGCCTGGATATCCGTCGTCAGCAGCAGGTTGCTGCCGCCGCCGATCACCAGCAGTGGCAACTGCTGATCGGCGCAATAGGCCAGGGCCTCGCGTACGTCGTCATCGCTGTGGGCCTGGGCGAACCGCTGCGCCTTGACCTCGACCCCGAAACTGTTGAACGGCTTGAGGGACACATCGGATTGAATGTCCAGGCTCATAACCGCCCCTTCAGTTCGATCACCAACCGATCACAGGCATCCTCGATCAGGTCCAGCACCTGCTCGAAGCCCTGCTCACCGTCGTAATACGGGTCCGGCACTTCATCCAGCGGCGCCTCGTAGCGGCGCAGGAACAGATCCAGCTCGGCCTTGCCCAAAGCCGGCTGCAAGGCCTTGAGGTTGCGCAGGTTGCTCTGATCCATGGCGAAAATCAGGTCATACACGGCGAAATCGGCACTGCCAACCTGCTGCGCCCGTTGCGCAGAAAGGTCGTAGCCACGCCGCAAGGCCGCCTGCTGGCTGCGCTTGTCCGGCGCCTTGCCAACGTGCCAGTCGCTGGTGCCGGCGGACGCGACCTGAACCTGATGACCCATGCCGGCTTCATTCAACTTATGGCGCAGCACGCCTTCGGCGGTGGGCGAGCGGCAGATGTTGCCCAGGCAGACGAACAGAACCCGCATCACGCCTCCAACAGGCGCCGAACGCGCTCAAGGTCTTCGGCGGTATCGACGCCAGTGGGAGGTGCTTCCAGGGCATCGGCAACGTGGATGCGCACGCCGTGCCACAGAGCACGCAACTGCTCCAGGGACTCGGTGTTTTCCAGCCAGCACGGCCCCCAACTGACGAAGTCATGGAGAAAACCTGCACGGTAGGCGTAGATACCGATGTGCCGGCGATAAGGCACGCCTTCCGGCAACTGATCATGACTCTTGGCAAAGGCATCCCGGGCCCAGGGCAAGGTGGCGCGACTGAAGGTCAGGGCCAGGCCGTTGAGGTCAGTAACCACCTTGACCACGTTCGGATTGAACAGAGTCTGTGCGTCCTCGATCGGCTCGGCCAGGGTAGCCATGCGCGCTTCGGTATGAGCCGCCAGGTTGGCCGCCACCTGATCGATCACCGAAGGCGGAATCAGCGGCTCATCACCCTGGACGTTGACCACAATGGCATCCGCCGCCAGGCCGAGCTTGCCCGCGACTTCCGCCAAACGATCGGTACCCGAATTGTGGTCTTCCCGAGTCAGCAGCGCTTGCGCGCCAAAGCCCTGGCAGGCCTCGACGATACGCTGATCATCGGTGGCCACCACCACTCGCTCGGCGCTGCTCTTGCAGGCCTGCTCCCAGACCCACTGGATCATCGGCTTGCCGGCGATCAGTTGCAGGGGTTTGCCTGGCAGGCGGGTGGAGGCGAAACGCGCCGGGATGACCACGGTGAAAGCGCTGCTCATTTGTCCAGACGCTCTTCGGTGGTCAGGGTACGGGCCTCGCTTTCCAGCATCACCGGGATGCCGTCGCGAATCGGGTAGGCCAGGCCGGCGCCCTTGCTGATCAGCTCGGTCTTGTCGGCGCTGAGTTTGAGAGGGCCTTTGCAGATCGGGCAGGCCAGGATGTCGAGCAGTTTGGTGTCCATGAGGTTTCCCTGGATAAAAGCGATTAAGGCAACAGACGATCAGGCAGCAGGCGCATCAGCTGGGTATCGAACCAGGCGACGAAGGCCGCGGACGGCACGGCGTCCACCGCCAGGTACCACCAGTCGGCTGCCGCGAAGTCACGGCACTTGACCGCATCTTTTTCGGTCATGACCAGCGGCAATGACGGGGTGAAGGCCAAGGCCTGCGCACTGTATTGGGCGTGATCGGCAAATGCATGGGGGACAGGCCGCCAGTGTAGCGTTTCAAGGGTATTGAAGAAACGCTGGGGGTTGCCGATACCGGCCACCGCGTGCACCGCCTGCCCTGGCGCGAAGTGTTCCACCGGGCGACGCTCGCCGCTCTGCAGATTGACCAGCGCCGAAGGCTTGAGATGGAAGGCAAAACCGTCGGTGCGATCATCGGCAGCGCCGTTGTAGAGCAGGGCATCGACACTGTGCAGACGCTCCACCGGCTCACGCAGCGGGCCGGCCGGCAAACAGCGACGATTGCCCAGGCCGCGGGCCGCGTCGATCAGCACCAACTCCAGATCACGGGCCAGACGGTAATGCTGCAGGCCGTCGTCGGAAAGAATCAGATCCAGCGGTTCGGCAGCCAGCAAGGCCTGCACCGCGCGGCTACGATCCGGGTCGATCATCAGCGGCACGCCACAGCGCTGAACGATCAGCAGCGGTTCATCACCAGCCACGGTGGCGCTGTCGTCGGCCGTCACTCGCCAGGGCAATTGCGGCGGCTTGGCGCCATAGCCACGGCTGACCACCCCGACCCGCAGGCCAAGGCGCTGGCAGTGCTCCACCAACCACAGGATCAACGGCGTCTTGCCTGTGCCTCCGACGGTGATGTTGCCCACCACGATCAAGGGCACCGGTGGTTGATAGATCGCCCCCTCGCCTGCCAGGAAACGCTGGCGCTTGCCCACCACCACACGGCGGTACAGCCATTCCAGGGGCTGCAGCAGTTTCAGCGCAGGATGGCCGTTGTACCAGGCGGCGAGCAGACGATCAGAAAGTGCCATCAGGGTGCCGGCGCCGCCTCGACGGTGGTCATGCGCAAATGGCTGAAGCCGAGCTTGCCGGCCGCGTCCATGGCAGTGATCACCGCTTGATGTTGAGTCTTGCCGTCGGCACTGATGGACAGCGGCAGGTTGGTGTCTCCCGCCGACTCCTTCTGCAAGGCGTCCATCAGGGTCGCCAGGTCATTCTTCGGCAGCACCTGATTGTTGACCGAGAACACGCCATCAGCGCTGATGGCGATATCCAGCTGCTTGACCTGCTGGTCTTCGGCGGGCGAGCCGCTGACCGCTTCCGGCAGATCGACCCGCAGTTGGGTCTCCCGGGTAAAGGTGGTGGTGACGACGAAAAACAGCAGCAGGATGAACACCACGTCAATCAACGAAGCAAGGTTGATGTCCACGGTTTCCCGGGGTTTGCGACGGAATTTCACGCTTTGCCCTCAGCCAGGTCGACATCGCGGTCGCCCTGGATCACTTCCACCAGCTTGATCGCTTCCTGTTCCATGCCCACCACCAGCTCATCGACCCGGCGTTGCAGGAAACGGTGGAAGAACACCGAAGGAATGCCCACCATCAAACCGGCGGCAGTGGTGATCAGTGCCTTGGAAATACCACCGGCAAGCACTGCAGCGTTGCTGGTCATGCCCGATCCCATGAACGAACTGAAGATATCGATCATGCCCAGCACCGTACCCAGCAGGCCCAGCAGGGGCGCCATGGCGGCGATGGTGCCGAGGGCGTTGAGGTAGCGCTCCAGTTCGTGAATGACCCGGGCGGCGGCTTCCTCGATGCATTCCTTCATGATCTCGCGACCATGCTTGGAGTTGGCCAGGCCCGCTGCCAGGATCTCTCCCAGGGGCGAATCGGCACGCAGTTCCTTGAGTTTCTCCTTATTGAGTTGCTTGTCCTTGATCCAGCGCCAGACCTGGCCCAGCAAATGGGGCGGGGTGACTCGGCTGGCCCGCAGGGTCCACAAACGCTCGGCGATGATGCCCACAGCCGCGATGGAACTCAGAATGATCGGCAACATCATCCAGCCGCCGGATTTGACCAATTCCCACACAGTGACAGTCCCCTCGAAAAAGTGCGCCACTCTAACATAGGGGCTGGACGCACCGAAGACCGTGATGTCGCATGCTCAGGGGCTTTAATAACCCACGGTTATTTAAGGCATTGCTGGCCAGTCGCGCCAGAAGCGCCGCTGTTGGCGCAGGCTTTCAGGCTGGCCGAAAGTCCCCAGCCGCAGCTTCAGTGCGCCTTGCTCGGCACTGTCATGAATCACCATGCCCAATTGCCGGTAGCGCGCCACCACCTGGGGATGAGGATGGCCAAAGGCATTGCCCTGCCCCCGGGAAATCAGCACCGCCTTCGGCGTCAACCGCCGGAGCAAGGCCATGGACGATGAGGTACGGCTGCCATGATGGGGCGCCTGCAACCAGTGAATGCGAACCGCCAGCGGACTGCCGAGCAAAGCCCGCTCAGCATGGACATCGATATCGCCGGTGAGCAGCAGGCGTTCGCCGCCGGCCTCGACCAGCAGCACACAGGAAGCCTGGTTGCCGTCTGCCGCCCCCGTCCACTGCCACAGCGTGAAGCGGGCGCCATTCCAGTGCCAGCTCAGCCCGCTATCACAGGAGGCCGACTGCAGGGCAGCCGGCAAGGCCTCAGGCTCGCCGCTGCGCACCTGGCTCACCGGTATCCCGCGCTGGACTGCCAGGGCGCCTCCGGCATGATCGTTATCGGCGTGGCTGAGCAGCATCAAGTCCAACCGTCGAATGCCAAGTTTATGCAGCGTCGGCAGCACCACTCGCTCCCCCAGGTCGAAATCCGCGACTCGCGCACCGGCGTCATACAACATCGCGTGATCACGGGTACGCAGAATGAACGACAACCCCTGCCCCACATCCAACTGCCAGATCTCCACCTCGCCCTCGGGTACCGGGTCCTGGGGAGGCCAGACGGCCAACAGCAACAGCGGCCAACCCAGCACCCGCAGTGGCACGCCCTTGGGCAACAGCAACAACAGCGCGCCCAGGCTGCTCAGGCCCCAAACCCAAAGGGGGATCAACGGCGCCACCCAGGCTGGCCATAATCCGGCCATCGCCCCCAGTAAGCGGAACAGCCCATCCAGCAGGCCACCCGCCAGCCATAACAGCCCTTCACCCACATAAGGCACAGGCAACAACAGACAGCCCAGCAAGGCCGGGGGCAGGACCAGCAGACTGATCCAGGGCACCGCCAGCAGATTGGCCAGCGGACCACTGAGACTGATGGGCAAGCCAAGGGCCAGCAAGGGTGGCAACAGGCCAATACCCATCAACCACTGGGCGCGGGTCCAACTCTGCCACCAACGCCAGGAACCCAGGCGCCCGGCAAAGGTGAAGATGAGCACCGCCACCGCGGCATAGGACAGCCAGAACCCTGGCTGCAAGCTGGCCAGGGGCTCGAACAACAGCACTGCATTCAACGCCAGCAACAAGGGCCACCAAGCCCGCAGGTGACGAAAGCGCCAGCGCCAGAGCAGCACCAGCGCAACCATCACGCAGGCCCTCTGTACCGGCACATCGAACCCTGCCAGCAGGCCGTAGCCCAGCGCCCCGACAAAGGCCAGGGCGCAGGCCCAGGGCAGCCAGGGCCAACGCGCGGGCCAAAGCCCGTAACGAGCCAGCCCTGCCACTGCAAGGTAGATCACTGCGGCCAGCAGACTGATGTGCTGTCCGGATATCACCATCAGGTGCACCGTGCCGGTGTCCTGCAACAGTTGCCAATCTTCCCGCGTCAGCCCCGAACCGTCGCCCATCACCAATGCCGCCAGGCCTGCGGCGCGGCCGTGGGCCTCGACCGCGAGTAAACGCTGGCGCAGACCGTCACGCCAGGCTTGGCGTGCCGGCGCCAGCAGTTGCCCATCCTTGACTGTGCCGGTGGCCCCAATGCGCCGGGCCAGCAGCCAGGCTTCGTAATCGAAACCGTGAAGATTGAGCAGACCGGCAGGACGCCGCAGCTTGACCGCCAGGCGCCAACGTTCCCCGCTATTGACGGGTGGCCCACCGTGCCAGGCCAGGCGAATTCGCCGCGGCAGGCGCTCTCGTCGGGACTGGGCATCCTTGAGCTCAAAGCGCACCACGCTCGCCCCCGGTTCCGGCAAGCCGACCACCCGCCCTTCCAGCCAGCGGGTTTGCCCATCCAGGGACTGAGGCAGGCGATCATCCAGCGCCCATTGCCCGGATGCACAGGCCCAGGCCAAACCGAACAAAAAAAATGCCACCGGATGTGTACGAAAAGGCAGCAACATCAGCCCCCCTATCACCATCAGCAGCAACAACCAGCCGGGCGGCAGCACCGGCATGAAACCCAGCGCCAGCAGTCCTGCGGCCAGGGCCAGCATCCCTGTAACCATCCATCAGCCCATCCTTGGCAGTTCCTAGTCTTGGCTTAGCCGAGGATCGCAGGCGCGGCTTTATCATTTGTCACAATGTCTGAATTTGCGCTGGCTAGAATCCAGTCATAATCCTCGTCTGACCTGACCGAGAAGCCTTATGCCCCGGCACTTATTCAAACGTTACATGCCAGATCCGGTCAGCATCCGGGAACACAAGTCCTTACGCTTTCTTGGCACCCTGTTGCATGACGCCAACCTCTGGCACCTCAATCGGCACTCGGTAGCCCGAGCCATGGCTGTAGGCCTGTTCGCCGCCTTTATCCCGATCCCGATGCAGATGCTGCTGGCCGCGGTACTGGCCATCTGGCTGCGGAGCAACATGCCCATCAGCGTCAGCCTGGTCTGGCTGACCAACCCCATTACCATGCCGCCGGTGTTCTTCTGCACCTATCAACTGGGCGCCTGGCTGATGAATGTGCCGACGCGCACCTTGCCCGACGAACTGACCTGGGAATGGATCAGCAGCCAGCTCAGTACCCTGTGGCAACCCTTCCTTCTCGGCTCGGTGGTGGCCGGATTGGTGCTGGGAGCCCTGGCCTATTGCCTGACCATGCTCTACTGGCGCTGGTGGGTCGGCCGCCAATGGCACAGACGCAAGCAACAGCGGCGATGACAAACGAAAACGGCCTCCCAAAGGAGGCCGTTTTCAGTACACCATCACGGCGTTTACTGACGCATGCCGCGGCCGCTGACCAGCAGTCGGGCACAACCGATATAAAGCACCACGGTGGCCACCAGCATGAAGGTGATGGCCACACTGATCTTGATGTCCGAAACCCCGAGAATGCCGAAACGGAAGGCGTTGACCATGTGCAGCACCGGGTTGGCCAGGGACACGGTCTGCCAGAACGGCGGCAGCAGATTGATCGAGTAGAACACTCCGCCCAGGTAGGTCAGGGGCGTCAGCACGAAGGTCGGGATAATCGAGATATCGTCGAAGTTGCGCGCAAACACCGCGTTGATAAAGCCCAGCAGCGAGAATATGGTTGCCGTCAGCACCACCACCAGCACGGTCACACCCAAGTGATGCACCTGCAGCTTGGTGAAGAACAACGACAACAGGGTCACGATGATTCCCACCATCAAGCCCCGCAGGACCCCACCCAGGGTGTAGCCGATGAGAATGGTGTGGGGCGATACCGGCGACACCATCAATTCCTCGATGGAGCGCTGGAACTTGCTGCCGAAGAAGCTCGACACCACGTTGCCGTAGGAGTTGGTGATCACCGACATCATGATCAGCCCCGGCACGATGTACTCCATGTAGGTGAAACCACCCATGTCGCCGATCTGCCGACCGATCAGATTACCGAAGATGACGAAGTACAGAACCATGGTAATGGCCGGCGGCAGCAGGGTCTGTGGCCAGATCCGGGTAAAGCGTCGGACCTCGCGATAGACAATGGTGTTGAGCGCCACCAGATTGGGTTTCAACTCGGAACTCATACCGCCACCTTCGACAGATTCTTCTCCACCAAGGACACGAACAACTCCTCAAGTCGGTTGGTTTTGTTACGCAGGCTCAAGACCTCGATGTTCTGCAGGGCCAGTTGACCGAACAGCGCCGTAATCCCCACAGCCTTGTCCACCTGGACTTCCAGGGTGTGGCTGTCCACCAGCCGGGTCGGGTAGCCCGCCAGCTGCGGCGCCACACTGAGATCGTGCTTGAGATCGAGAAGGAAGGTTTCCACATGCAACTGGCCCAGCAACTGCCGCATGCTGGTGTTCTCGACGATGGTGCCGTGGTCGATGATGCCGATGTTGCGGCACAGCTGCTCAGCCTCTTCCAGGTAATGGGTGGTGAGGATGATGGTGATGCCTTTCTGATTGAGCTCGGTGAGGAAGCTCCACATCGAACGGCGCAGCTCGATATCGACCCCGGCAGTGGGTTCGTCGAGGATCAGCAGGCGCGGCTCATGCACCAGCGCACGAGCGATCATCAGGCGGCGCTTCATGCCGCCGGACAGGGAGCGCGAAGGCACATCGCGCTTGTCCCAGAGGCCGAGCTGGGTCAGGTACTGCTCGGCCCGCTCCTTGGCGATCTTCGCCGGAATGCCGTAATAGCCGGCCTGAGTGACGACGATGTCGAAGGTCTTCTCGAACTGGTTGAAGTTGAACTCCTGCGGCACCACGCCGATGCAGCGCTTGAGCGCCGCAGGCTCACGATCCAGGTCGTGACCGAAGACATTCACGGTGCCGCTGGTCTTGTTCACCAGGGTCGAAAGAATGCCGATGGTGGTGGATTTACCGGCCCCGTTAGGACCAAGCAGGGCGAAAAAGTCACCTTCGGCGACATCCAGATCGATACCACTCAGGGCCTGGAAACCGTTGCCGTAGGTTTTGGTTAGCTGCCGGATGGACAGAGCGGAACTCATATCGGATTCATGCACCAAGAAGAGGGAATTGTATAAGTGAGGGCAGCCTGGCTGGATTGCAACGACGCCAGGCGCTCGCCATGTTGCGGGTCGAGGCCGCGCAAGTACAGTCACGCGTATCGATAGTGGGTATTAAGTCAACGCGGTCATCACCGCCTGACGATAGGCCGGACGCTGCTTCAAGCGCTGGTACCAGGCCTCAAGATGGGGCATCGAAGGCCGCTCGATGGGCATCTCGAACCAGGCATAGATGAAGCTGCCCAGCGGGATATCGCCCACGCCGATTTCTTCTCCCGACAGATAGGGCTGCCCAGCCAACGCCTGATCGACCCGGGTCAGCAACTCGGCGCAAGTGGCCTTGGCGGCATTGATCTGTTGCCAGTCCTGCTGCGCCTCGGGGGTACGCAACACGCCCCAGAACAACTGCCGGAACGGTTCGGCGAAGGTCGAGGTGGTCCAGTCCATCCACTTCTCGGCACTGGCCCGGGCCTGCACATCGGCCGGATACCAGTGGCTATTGGCGGCATGCCGGGCCGCCAGGTAACGCACGATGCTGTTGGACTCCCAGAGCACGAAGCCATCGTCTTCAATCATTGGGATGCGCCCATTGGGGTTCAGCGCCCGATATTCCGGGGTGTCCACTAGGCCGAAGGCACCGCCGGCATCCAGGGACTCATAGGCCAGCGCCAACTCTTCAGCGCACCACAACGCCTTCCTGACATTCGACGAGTTCTTGCGACCCCAGATCTTCAGCATGACCATCCCTCAGTAATGAATGCCGGGGCAGTCTACGCCTGATCAGCCGCGACTCAAATCGTCGTGCATGTCCCCCAGCGGCACAGGGTTCTGCTCATTGAACAGATGGGGGTAGCACTTTTCCAGGTGGCTAAAGAACAGGCTCTGCGGCACATCGGCGAAGCGCCCATGGTCCACCAGGTACTCCATGGATTGGTCGCCCTGGCGGTTGAAGGGGTGGAAAACACTGTCCTGCACACCGTCAAAATCCAGCGGCGCCACGTCGAACAACTCGCACAGACTCTGATTGAACGCCGGCGTCGCCTTGACCCAGCGTCCGTGCAGGTACAACTCGGTGTAGCCGTGCATGGCGAACACATCGCTGCGCAGCAACTCCAGCAGACGGGGCGTCGACAGATGATTGCGCACATCCGCCAGACCGATACGCGCCGGAATCCCGCAATGCCGGGCGCAGCCGGCGAGCAAAGTGGCCTTGGGCACGCAATAGCTTTCGCCGCTGGCCAGGGCATGGCTGCCTCGCAAGGTCTCGGGGTCGCGGCTGAAGGAATAGAAGTTGTAGCGCACGGCCTCACGCACGGCGTAGTACAGGCTCACCGCCTGCTGTCGCGGATCACCACTGGCACCGCGATGAGATTCGGCGAACTCCACCACTGCAGGGTGGTCACTATCGATGAAGCGGCTGGGACGCAGGTACTCGTGCATGGGCAAAACCTCCGAGCGAAGCCTGGAGTCTATCGAGGCGTGCGTCCCAGCGATAACGACGTTTCGGCCAAAGGTCAGGGTCGGCTCGATCCAATCGGACCGGGTTTGCCAGCCTTGGCTCGACGGCAAAGTCGACCGCTGTACTCGCACCGCACCGATCACCCGCTTTGTCGGAGGCCGACTAAGCTCTGATGGTGATTTGGCCCCTGGTTTCATGGAGGATTGAATATGCTGTTGTTGTGGATACTGGTTCTGCTGGTTGGAGTGGCCTACCTGGCGCACCGCCGCACTGCCCCTCTGCCCGCCCTGGGCGCAGTGGCCGTTTTCCTGCTGGCCATGGGCGCCTTCAGCCGAGCACCCGGCTGGTTGTTGCTGGTTTTCTGGGTAGTGCTGGCGGCCGTCGCCGCGCCTTTGCTGCTACCGGACCTGCGACGCAAGCACTTCAGCGCACCGCTGTTCGCCTGGTTCCAGAAAGTCCTGCCGCCGATGTCGCAGACCGAGCGCGACGCCATCGACGCCGGCACCGTGTGGTGGGACGGCGAGCTGTTCAGCGGCCGTCCGGACTGGAACACCTTGCTGGCCTACCCCAAGGCCCAGTTGACCGATGAAGAACAAGCCTTTATCGACGGTCCCACCGAGGAACTCTGCGCCATGGTCAGTGACTGGCAGATTGGCCAGCACATGGACCTGCCGCCCGCGGCCTGGACCCATATCAAGGAACATGGCTTCTTTGCCCTGATCATTCCCAAGGAGTACGGCGGCAAGGGTTTTTCCGCCTACGCCCACTCTCAGGTAGCGATGAAGCTGGCGACCCGCAGCGGCGACCTGGCCTCCACGGTCATGGTCCCCAACTCCCTGGGCCCGGCGGAACTGCTGCTGCATTACGGCACCGAAGAACAACGCAACCACTACCTGCCGCGCCTGGCTCGTGGTGACGACATCCCCTGCTTCGCCCTCACCGGCCCATTGGCAGGCTCCGACGCAGGAGCCATGCCCGACACCGGCATCATCTGCAAGGGCCAATGGCAAGGCGAGGAAACCCTCGGCCTGCGCCTGAACTGGGAAAAGCGCTACATCACCCTGGGCCCGGTGGCCACCCTGCTGGGGCTGGCCTTCAAGGCCCACGACCCGGATCACCTGCTGGGGGACGAGGAAGACCTGGGCATCAGCCTGGCGCTGATCCCTACCGATACCCCGGGGGTCGAGATCGGCCGCCGCCACCTGCCCCTGGGCGCGGCCTTCATGAACGGCCCGAACTCCGGCAAGGACGTGTTCATTCCCCTGGACTACCTGATCGGCGGCCGGGAAATGCTCGGCAAAGGCTGGATGATGTTGATGAACTGCCTGTCGGTGGGACGCTCGATCTCCCTACCGGCGGTGGGCACCGGCGCCGCCAAGTTCACCAGCCTGGTGACCGGCCAGTACGCCCAGGTACGGGAGCAGTTCAATGTGCCCCTCAGCGCCTTCGAGGGGATTCAGGAGGCCCTGGCCCGCCTCGGCGGCAATGCCTGGCTGATGGACAGCGCGCGCATGCTGACCGCCAACGCCGTGGACCTGGGAGAGAAACCCTCGGTGCTGTCGGCCATTCTCAAGTACCACCTCACTGAGCGCGGACGCGAGTGCATCAGCCACGCCATGGACGTGCACGGTGGCAAGGGCATCATCATGGGGCCCAACAACTACCTGGGCCGCAGTTGGCAGGGCGCGCCGATCTTCATCACCGTGGAAGGCGCCAATATCCTCTCGCGCAACCTGATGATCTTTGGCCAGGGGGCCATCCGCTGCCATCCGTTCGTGCTCAAGGAAATGGCCCTGGCCGGACGCGAGGACCATGACCAGGCCCTGCAGGAATTCGATGCCCTGCTGCTGCAGCACATTGGTTTTGCCGTGAGCAACGCCGCCAGCACCCTGGTGCTGAACCTGGGCCTGGGCCACTTCGAACAACCCCCGGGAGACAAGCTCAGCCAAGGCTACTTCCGCGCCCTGAACCGCCAGGCTGCGGCCTTCGCTCTGCTGGCCGACGTGTCCATGATGCTGCTGGGGGGCGAGCTCAAGCGCCGCGAGCGCCTGTCGGCGCGCCTGGGCGACGTCCTCAGCCACCTGTACCTGGCCTCGGCGGCGCTCAAGCGCTACCACGATCTGGATTCACCGGAGTACCTGCGGCCCCTGCTGGCCTGGGCCCTGGAAGAAAGCCTCGGCCACTCCGAACGCGCCCTGGACGAGTTGCTCAGCAACTTCCCCAGCCGAGTGTTCGGCTGCCTGCTACGGGTATTGGTGTTCCCCTTCGGCCGTCGCCATACCGGGCCGTCGGACCGCCTGGATGCCGAAGTGGCGGCGATCATTGGCCGCGCCCAGGGCGACCCGGCCCTGGAAGCGGTGCTCGCCGGCTGCTATCGCCCGCAATCCACGGACGATCCGGTAGGCGCCCTGCAGCACGCCTGCGACCTGCTGAGCGCGACCCATCCGCTGCAGAAAAAACTCCACGAAGCGCTGAAAAGCGGCCAAGTCAAACCGGCGGCGGGCGAGTCGCCCATCGATGCGGCCCTGGACGCCGGCGTGCTGCAAGCGGCCGAAGCCCAGAGCCTGCGGGACGCCGAAGCGGCGCGACGCAAAGTCATCGATGTGGATGATTTCGCCAAGGAGGAACTGACCTTGAGCGAGGGCAAGACCCGCTAAACGGGCCCCTTGGGACAGGTCGATTATGAAACCGGGCGCGAGGGCTATATACTCCCGCGCCCGTTTTGCTCTTGAGGACCCTGTCATGTCCAACGTCGTCGCCGATCATCTCGTCCTCCTGGACCACCTGCGCAGCATCCTGGTGGCGGTGGGAGAAGCCGAACAGGTTCCCGAAGAAAGCCATGCGCTGTTCCTGGAGCGCTTCGATGAACTGCGCGCCTCGCTGCCGATCGACCCGATCGAAAGCCAGTACCTGGGCCAGGACCTGCTGTGCCAGATCATGCAGCGCTATCCGCAGATCGCTCATCTGGTGCCTCGCGACCTGCTGTGGTTCTTCGCCGGTGACTGCCTGCACTACATGCCCGATGAAGAAATCGACCTGTACCAGGCCCTGGAAGAACGCCGTTTCGAAGCCGAGCAGAACGACGAGCCCTTCGACTGGAACCAGGAAAAACAGCTGCTGGCGCTCTCCGCCCAGGACAGCAAGCACTGATTGCCGCGCCTCGCGCAGCCAAGGCCCGCCCGGCTTTTCCGGCGGGCCTTTTTTATGCCCGCCTTATCGCGTCGTCCTCGCAGGAGCCGGCTTGCCGGCGAAGAGGCCCTTGGTTTTTTGCATCGCCCTCAAAGGCATCTTCGCTGGCAAGCCGACAGTTTCTACAAGATGCGTTCGGCTTTGCCAGGGCGGTTCAAGGTCGGCTCCCGAGCCAGGCACTCCACCAGATAGTCGATGAAGACCCGCAGCTTGGGCGGCAGGTAGCGGGTTGGCGAATGCAGGAGCCAGGCACCGCCGTGATAGGACGCAAGAAAGGTCCACTCCGGCAACACCTGGACAATCAGCCCCTGTTCCAGAGCATGCCGCGCGGTGAAATACGGCAGGCTGCCAATGCCCAGATGCTGCAGCACCGCATCCAGGCGCACCCCTGTGTGGTTGGCGGCATAACGCCCGCGCACACCGACAGTCACCGCCTTGCCGCCTTGAGTGAACTTCCACCGCGCATCGCTGGGGGTTTCGCCAAGATAGATGCAACTGTGCTGGCGCAGGTCCTGAGGATGCTGCGGCGTGCCCTGCTGCGCCAGGTACTGCGGGGTGGCACACAGCAGGTGATCAATGCGCAACAACTGACGACCAATCAAACCTGGCGGCGGGCGATCGGTGATGCGAATCGCCAGGTCGACATTGTCTTCAATCAGGTCGATATCCCTGTCTTCATGCAGCAGTTCGACATCCACCTTCGGGTAGCGCCGAAGAAACTCCGGCATATGAGGATGCACCACGAAGCGCCCCACTGCCTTGGGCACACTGACCCGCACCACGCCCTCGGCCTCGTGGGTGAACTGACCGCTGATCTCCATGACCGAACGGGCCGCACTGACCATCTCGCTGCAGCGCTTGAAAACCTCTTCGCCGCCGTCGCTCAAGCGCAACTTGCGGGTGGTGCGTTGCAGCAGGCGCGTGGCCAGGGCCTTCTCCAGCCGCGAGATGCTGCGGCTTACCGCCGACGGCGAGGAACCCAACTGACGCGCTGCTTCGGAAAAGCTGCCGGTTTCTACGACCCTGACGAAGATGGCCATTTCTGCCAGTAAAGGCAGGGGGAGATTTATGCTCATGACGCAATAGTCCATTGAGTTTTGAACGGATTATCACGCAATTACCCAAGCCTCATAATAAAAAAACACTTGGTTCCAGGGTTTGAGAAATGACGCTTCGCCTGTACTTCGAACACGACCTGCTGACTGCCCCGGTAGAACTGCTGACCTGCGTGCCCCGGGACGATCTGTTCGCCGCGACCTTGCACGCCACGCCCTTTCATCCCCAGGGTGGCGGCCAACCCAGCGACACGGGCTGGATTGGCGAGGCCCGCGTACTGCGAGTCACCCAGGAAGGCGAGCAGATCGTGCATTACCTGACTCAGCCGCTGACGCCGGGAAGCCATGAAGCTCGCGTCGATGAAGAGCAGCGCCTGTTCAACAGCCGCATGCACTCCGCCGGACACTTGATTGGCCACTTCGTACAGAGCCTGGGCTGGATACCGATCAAGGCTCATCACTGGCCGAACGAGGGACGGGTGTCGTTCAAGCCCGGCGAACAGCCTCAGGCAATCGACTGCGCCCGGGTGCAGAACGCCCTCGCACAATGGATCAGCGAGGATTTTCCCCGGCATATTTCCCTGGCCGCCGGATCGCGCCAGATCAGCTTCGGCCAGTTGCCCGCCTACGGTTGCGGCGGCACTCACGTCCAGCACTTGCAACAGCTGGGACGGGTGATCATCGACTCGGTCGCGGAGAAAAAAGGCACCCTTTCAGTCAGCTACAGCCTCGGCTGAGCCACCCACGCTTTTACCCACCTTCCTGCCTTGCGGAGTCCGCATGCTGTCCAATTATCTTGGGGAATTTCTTGCCCTGGCCGTCGTTCACTTTCTTGCCGTGGTCGCCCCAGGCCCGGACTTTGCCGTCACCATTCGCCAGAGCGTGCGCTTTGGCCGAATGACCGGTGTCTGTACCGCCCTGGGGATCGGTGCCGGCATTTCGGTGCATGTGCTCTACACCCTGCTGGGGGTCGGTGCACTGATGCACGCGACGCCCTGGCTGCTGAGCGCCGCCAAGCTGCTGGGCGCGGCCTACATTCTGTACTTGGGCGTCAGCCTGTTGCGCAGCAAGGCCAAGACCAGCATCCCAGGCGACACGGCGCCGGATGAGCCGCAGCAGACGTTACTGCGGGCCTTTATCACCGGTTTCCTGACCAACGCCACCAACCCCAAGGCGACCCTGTTTTTCCTGGCGATCTTCACCACCCTGGTCAGCGCCACCACGCCGTTGAGCATTCAGGCGCTGTATGGCGCCTGGATGTGCCTGGTGAACGCCCTGTGGTTCGTCATCGTCGCGCTGTTCTTTTCCAGCACCCGGGTCCGCCTGCTGTTCATGCGCCTGGGCCACTGGTTCGAGCGCTGCATGGGGCTGATCCTGCTGCTGTTCGCCGGACGCCTGCTGCTGTCGCTGTAAGCGACCTACGACAAAGGCCCGCACAGTCGTCTGACTGGCGGGCCTTTTTTTGTCCATGGCAGGACGAAGCGTTGAATCGCAGACAAACAAAAACGCCGCTCAATGAGCGGCGTTTTTGTGAAATTGGAGCGGGAAACGAGACTCGAACTCGCGACCCCGACCTTGGCAAGGTCGTGCTCTACCAACTGAGCTATTCCCGCAAATGGCGTCCCCTAGGGGACTCGAACCCCTGTTACCGCCGTGAAAGGGCGGTGTCCTAGGCCACTAGACGAAGGGGACACGCTACCCGGAACACATGGTGTGTGTTTCGGTGTCCAGACCCGCATCCGAAAACTTGGTTCTGGTTTCACTCGACCCCGCCCGAAAGCAGTGCCGTTTAAAATTGGAGCGGGAAACGAGACTCGAACTCGCGACCCCGACCTTGGCAAGGTCGTGCTCTACCAACTGAGCTATTCCCGCAAATGGCGTCCCCTAGGGGACTCGAACCCCTGTTACCGCCGTGAAAGGGCGGTGTCCTAGGCCACTAGACGAAGGGGACACGCTACCCGGAACACATGGTGTGTGTTTCGGTGTCCAGACCCGCATCCGAAGACTTGGTTCTGGTTTCACTCGACCCCGCCCGAAAGCAGTGCCGTTTAAAATTGGAGCGGGAAACGAGACTCGAACTCGCGACCCCGACCTTGGCAAGGTCGTGCTCTACCAACTGAGCTATTCCCGCATTGGCGTCCCCTAGGGGACTCGAACCCCTGTTACCGCCGTGAAAGGGCGGTGTCCTAGGCCACTAGACGAAGGGGACACGCTACAACATTCACTACCTTCAACGTTTCGCGCTTTGCTTTCCGTTGAAAGTGGCGCGCATTCTATGGATGCTTTGGGAGGCCGTCAACCCCCAGATATAATTTTATTTAAATCAATGACTTCGGAGTGGTTTTAGGCTCACTTCGGGCTTTTCTGCCGTCCGCGCTTTGACGCCTATATTCTGGCACTCGACAAGACGCTATAGTCCCCCGCAGCCGGTGATGGCAATTTGAACCTGGGGCTCACCCTGGTGGTTCTATACCTATATAAGCAGCACAACTCATGCCCGGCTCGTCGAGCGGCGCTATGCGTCTAAATGCCAAGCCACTACACTCGCACGCGAATCCTATAACGAGGTTTTAACGGTGACACCACTCATGATCACCCTGCTGGTAATAGCCGGGATCGCACTATTGATCGCCATTGGCTACATGAACCATGTGGTGGAAAACAACAAACTGGAAAAGGCCCGTACCAAAGTCGAACTCAATGATCGCCTGCGTCGCTGCGGCGAGATCACCGAAACCTTCCCTGGCCAGTTCATGTCACCGGCCCTCAAGCTGCTGCTGACACGCCTGGAACTCAACGTTGTGCAGCGCATGCTCAACCTCGACAAGACAGATAGCGCTCTCAAGGCGCGTCTGGCCGAGCTCAATACCTTGGTGGGACAGGGCGAATCGATTCCGGTGAACAATCCACCGTCGCCGATCCAGACCGAAGCCAAGGCCAAGGATGTTCGCTTCCTGCTGGAGGCCATGCACGGCCAGGTCACCCGTGCCGCCCACGATGGCTTCCTGCAACCCAATGAAGCCAAGCGCTGGATCAAGGAGATCCGCCATATCCTGGTGTTGCTGCATATCGAGTTCTTCAACAACCTGGGGCAATACGCCCTGCAACAGAACCAGCCGGGCCAGGCCCGCCTGGCCTTCGAACGCGGCGTGCAATACCTGCGCAAGCAACCGGACCCGGCGGTCTACAAGGAACAGCTGGAATACCTGGATAAGCTCCTGGCCCGTGCCAACGCCATGGTGCTGTCGACCCTGGAGCCCGCGCCAGACGAGGACAACGAGCTGACCCAAGGCCTGAAGACCGTGGAAGCCGACGCCGACTGGAAGAAGAAAGCCATCTACGACTGATATGAAAAACCCCCGCCTGGCGCATCCAGCGCCAGGCAGGGGTTCGATGCAACAGCGCCCTCTTCGCCGCTACAAGCGGAAATGCCCCACCATCCCCTTCAACTCCACACCCAACTGCGCCAGCTCGATGCTCGACGCAGCATTGCCTTGCATGGCCAGGGAAGACTGGTCGGCACTGGCACGAATGCTGGTGACACTGCGATTGATCTCTTCAGCCACCGAACTCTGCTGTTCGGCGGCAGCGGCAATCTGCTGGTTCATCTGCTGAATCAACGACACCGCCGCGGCAATACTGCCCAGGGCACTTTCAGTCTGCAGGGCATCGCTGACCGCCAGCTTCACCAGCTCGCCGCTGCTCTGGATCTGCTGCACGGAAGAATCGGCAGCGGCATGCAATGCCGTCACCAGACGCGCGATCTCCTCGGTGGACTGCTGGGTACGTTTGGCCAAGGCCCGAACTTCATCGGCCACCACCGCAAAGCCCCTGCCCTGCTCCCCCGCCCTTGCCGCCTCGATGGCGGCATTGAGGGCCAGCAGGTTGGTCTGCTCGGCAACGCTCTTGATGACATCCAGCACGCTGCCGATGTTGTCGATCTCAGCGCTCAGGCTCTCGATGCCGCTGCTGGCCCGGGTCGCGGAATCCGCCAACTGCTCGATGCGTTGCATGCTCTGGCGCACGACCTGCTGGCCACTCTCCACCTTGTCATCCGCCGCCTGGGCGGCCTGGGCCGCTTGCTCGGCATTGCGCGCCACATCGTGCACCGTGGCGGTCATCTGATTCATCGCGGTGGCCACCTGCTCGGTTTCTTCCTTCTGGGTACTGACTTCAAGGTTGGTCTGCTCGGTCACCGAGGACAGTGACTGGGCCGAACTGGCCAGTTGCTCGATCCCGGCCTGCAGGCCACTGACGATACCGCTCAGGCCACTGCCCATCTGCTGCATCGCCTGCATCAACTGGCCGATCTCGTCACGCCGGGTGACCATCACTGTGGCACTCAGGTCCCCCGCCGCGATCTGCTGGGCCACATGCATCACACTGCGTAGCGGACGAACGATCAGGCGAGTGATGCTCAAGGCCGCCAGCAGCCCCACCAGCAATGCCAAGGCCGAGGAGCCGATGATCAGCAGGGTGTTTTTCTCCAGCTCCCCCTGCATCGACAGATCTTCAGCGGCATAAGCCTGGTCGACCCGTGCCATCACCTGGGCGGCGCGCTCATGCAACGTCTGATAGACCTGCTTCTCCTGAGCCAACAGGCCGGTGTATTCGTTGAGTTTTTCGCTGAAGTTGCCGATGTGCCCAGCGACCTCGTTGAGCACCGTCTGGTAGCCCCCATCCTTGACTGCGCTCTTCAACTGCTCGGCTTGAGCCAGGGCCTGCTCGGCCTGCTCGATATTGCCCTGCTCGGCACTGCCTTGCTCATCCCCCTTGCGATTCTGGTCCAGGCGCACCCGAGCTTCGTTCATGGCTTGCAGCATCAGGCGCGAAACCTGGCTGATCTGATTGGCCTGTTCGATGAACTCCGCGCCCTCCTTGCCCTGGGAATCCTTGAGCGTATAGGCGCCGTCATCCGCCAGACCGGCCTGCAGCACATCAAGGTTGTTGGCCACACTGGACACCGACCAACTGGCCATTTCCAGGGCCAGGTCCTTGGCCTGGGTCAGCTCGACGAATTCATCGAAGGCCTTGCGGTAGTCCGCCAGCGCCAGTTCGACCTCCCCCATCACTGACTGGTTGGCGGTCGACTGCCCCTTGAGCTGCTGGGCCAGGAGCAACAGTGCATCCAGGCTTTCATGCAGGCTGTCCACCGTCTTGCTGTCGCCGTGCAAGGCATAGTCCTGCTCCAGCAGTCGCACCTTGAGCACGCCACTGTTGAGCTGGGACATCTGCTTGAGGCCATCGAAACGCTGGCTGACGGTTTGCAGGGACCAAACGCCGATGCCGGCCACCAGGGCCGTCAAGAGCAACACCAGGGCAAAACCGATACCCAGTTTCTTTGCCATGCCCAGGTTGGCAAAACGTCCACTCGCGGCCGAAGTCATGGTGCGCAGTCCCCTTCCAATCCCCAATGGCAATAAGGCCATTTTGTCTTTGCGAAGGGTCGCAACGGCGTGCACCGGCGCACAAGTCTCTGACGTCGGAATAATGGCAAAAAGCTACGCCGAGGTCGTTTTCAGGACACTGGAGGTCGATTCCATCGGGCCCCGGCGGGCTGTTGCGCCAAGGCCCGAGCCTGCATTCAGATGGCCGTGGCGCCGCCGTCGACGGTCAAGGCGTGTCCAGTGGTGAAAGCAGCGCCATCACTGCACAGATAGAGCACCGCACTGGCAATCTCCTCGACTTTGCCGATACGCCCCACCGGGTGCATCGCCGCGGCAAATTCGGCCTTCTTCGGGTCAGCCTCATAGGCACGGCGGAACATGTCGGTGTCGATCACTGCCGGGCAGACGGCATTCACCCGAATCTTCTTTTTGGCGTACTCGATGGCCGCTGACTTGGTCAGGCCGATCACGGCATGCTTGGACGCCGCATAGATGCTCATCTTCGGAGCGGCGCCCAGGCCAGCCACCGAAGCGGTGTTGACGATCGCGCCACCGCCCTGGGCAAGCAGCAGCGGCAGCTGGTACTTCATGCACAACCAGACCCCTTTGACGTTGACCCCCATGATGGCGTCGAACTCATCCAGGGAGCCTTCCGCCAACCGCCCCTTCTCGATCTCGATCCCGGCATTGTTGAAGGCATAGTCCAGACGGCCATAAGCCTCAACCGTCCGAGCCATGAGGTTCTGCACATCCGCCTCCCGGGTGACGTTACAGGGTACGAACAGCGCCTCGCCTCCAGCCGCCCGGATAAGCGCCACCGTCTCTTCGCCTCCGAGCACGTCCAGATCCGCCACCACCACTTTCAAACCTTCTGCGGCGAACGCCTGGGCAGTCGCCCGGCCAATACCGTTGGCTGCGCCGGTCACCAGGGCCACCTGGCCGGAAAACGTCATGCTCATTGCAAAGATCCTCGATCAAGTACGGGTCAGCTACCCAATCCAATCTAGCCACAGCCGGCCATGGTCGCGTCAGCACTATCAAAAGGCCGGTTGAGCTCTTATGCCTGCTGGTGATGAACGCCCCCCTCTCTACATCACCACACTGGATTGGCTCCCATTCGCTGGACTGGCAAACCTTGCGACAACGTCCTTGAGGGTCTATCAACTAGAGCTTCATTCACCCCTTGAGTGCCTGTCATGACCACCCTGACCAATCGCCAGTTCCTGCTTGCCAAACGTCCCGTCGGGGCAGCCACCCGCGAGACCTTTACCTACCAGCAGGTCGCCGTCGGCGAACCGGCAGCGGGGCAGATTCTGGTGAAGAACCAATACCTGTCCCTGGACCCGGCGATGCGCGGCTGGATGAATGAAGGCAAGTCCTATATCCCTCCGGTGGCGATTGGCGAGGTCATGCGCGCCCTTGGGGTGGGCCAGGTGATTGCCTCGAACAACCCGGGATTCGCAGTCGGCGACTACGTCAATGGTGCCCTGGGTGTGCAGGACTATTTCCTGGGCGAGCCTCGCGGCTTCTACAAGGTCGACCCCAAGCTGGCCCCTCTGCCGCGCTACCTTTCAGCCCTGGGCATGACCGGCATGACGGCCTATTTCGCCCTGCTGGATGTCGGCGCGCCCAAGGCCGGTGACACCGTGGTGCTGTCCGGTGCGGCAGGCGCGGTGGGCAGCATCGCCGGGCAGATCGCCAAGATCAAAGGCTGCCGGGTGGTGGGCATCGCCGGCGGCCAGGACAAGTGCAAGTTCCTCATCGACGAACTGGGTTTTGACGGCGCCATCGACTACAAGAGCGAAGACGTGCACGCCGGGCTCAAGCGTGAGTGCCCCAAAGGCGTCGATGTGTATTTCGACAACGTCGGCGGCGACATTCTCGATGCCGTGCTCAGCCGCCTGAACCTCAAAGCCCGGGTGGTGATCTGTGGCGCCATCAGCCAGTACAACAACAAGGAAGCGGTCAAGGGACCGGCCAACTACCTGTCGCTGCTGGTCAACCGTGCGCGCATGGAGGGGTTCGTGGTGATGGACTACGCCTCGCAGTTCGCCGCCGCCGGACAGGAAATGGCCGGCTGGATGGCCAAGGGGCAACTCAAGAGCAAGGAGGATATTGTCGAAGGTCTGGAGACCTTTCCGGAAACGCTGACCAAGCTGTTCAGCGGCGAGAACTTCGGCAAGCTGGTACTGAAGGTCTGACCTGCAGGAGCCGGCAAGCCGGCTCCTGCAAGAGGAGGCGTGTTACAGGGCCAGTTCGGCCACTACGTCGGCCAGGGCCTTGGCCGGATCGGCCGCCTGGCTGATGGGACGACCAATCACCAGGTAATCGGAGCCTGCGTCCAGAGCCTGACGCGGAGTGAGAATCCGCCGCTGGTCGTCCTGGGCGCTGCCCGCCGGACGAATCCCCGGGGTCACCAGTTGCAGGCTCGGATGGGCGCTCTTCAGTGCCTGGGCTTCCAGGGCCGAGCACACCAGGCCGTCCATGCCGGCCTTCTGCGCCAGGGCGGCCAGGCGCAGGACCTGCTCCTGGGGCTCGATGTCCAGGCCGATACCGGCCAGGTCTTCACGCTCCATGCTGGTGAGCACGGTGACGCCGATCAACAGCGGTTTGGGACCTGTGCGCTGATCCAGCACCTCGCGGCAGGCAGCCATCATGCGCAGGCCGCCGGAGCAATGCACGTTGACCATCCACACGCCCATTTCCGCAGCAGCCTTGACCGCCATGGCGGTGGTGTTGGGAATGTCGTGGAACTTCAGGTCCAGGAACACTTCGAAACCCTTGTCACGCAAGGTCCCGACAATCTCGGCGGCACAGCTGGTGAACAGTTCCTTGCCGACTTTGACCCGGCACAGTTTCGGGTCCAGTTGATCGGCCAGTTTCAGTGCGGCGTCACGGGTGGGGAAATCCAGGGCGACGATGATAGGAGTCTGGCAGGCGGACATGAAGGGGCTCTCAGGCAAGTCGAAATCGGCGCGGATTGTAGCGCAAGCCGTGGCGCTCCGGGACCCGATGAAAGGTAAAACATCCTCAACGGTGGTCGCGAATGCCGATCCGGCCGACAAATCCCCCGGGAGACGCGGACTTTGTATCAAGCCGGATACACTGACGACACGTCAGCAACAATCCCCGACGCTACCCTCCCCAGCCGCAATACCCTCGAACAGCACTTCCAGCCCCCGGGCCGGACGCCTATGCTGAAGCCACAACCCCGCCGTCACCTTCTAGTGGCGGCAAGCCTACCTGGCAGATGAACGCCCCATGCACAACACTCCAGCCCCTCTCAACGACTCCAAAGCAGCAGTCAATGCCGATGACAAGCGCTGGAACACCCGGGCCCTGATCGTCGACGACGACGTACCGATCCGCGAACTGCTGATCGACTACCTGGCGCGCTTCAACATCCATGCCAGTGGCGTCACCGACGGAACAGCAATGCGCCAGGCCCTGCAGGCCGAACACTTTGACGTGGTGGTACTGGATCTGATGCTGCCCGGGGAAGACGGCCTGTCCCTGTGCCGCTGGCTGCGCACCGAATCGGATATTCCGATCCTCATGCTCACCGCCCGCTGCGAACCCACCGACCGCATCATCGGCCTGGAACTGGGGGCCGACGACTACATGGCCAAGCCCTTCGAACCCCGAGAGCTGGTGGCGCGAATCCAGACCATCCTGCGCCGGGTCCGTGATGATCGCAGCGAACAGCGAGCCAATATCCGCTTCGACAGCTGGCGCCTGAACAGCGTCCTGCGCCAACTGATCTCGGCCGATGGGCTGGTGGTGCCGCTGTCCAACGCCGAGTTCCGCCTGCTGTGGGTATTCATCGAACGCCCGCGCCGGGTGTTGAGCCGCGAACAACTGCTGGACGCCGCCCGCGGACGCTCCATCGAAGCCTTTGATCGCAGCATCGACCTGCTGGTCTCGCGTCTGCGGCAGAAGCTCGGGGATGATCCGAAATCGCCGCAGTTGATCAAGACCGTGCGCGGAGAGGGCTACCTGTTCGACGCCCGAGATATCGGCTGATGCGTGGGCGTTTCGATACGCTGTTCGGCCGCCTGTTCGGCGTCCTGCTGATCGCGATCGTACTCGCCCACCTGCTGGCGTTCTTCTGGTTTCACCATTACGGACCACCGCCCCCACCGCCGCCGCCCCATTCGGCGACGTTCAACAATGGCCAGCCTCCAGTTCAGCCACCGCATTTCCCGAGACGCCCGCCACGGCCCTGGTTCGGTGGCCCACTGGTGCCCCTGACTTTCCAGTTCATTTCCTTGATCATCGCCGCCTGGTACGGCGCCAAGCTGCTATCGCGCCCCATCCAGCGCCTCAGCGATGCCGCGGAACGCCTGAGTGAAAATCTCGACAGCCCGCCCCTGGAAGAAGTCGGCCCCCGGGAAGCGCGACAAGCGGCCAGCGCCTTCAACCAGATGCAAAAACGCATACAGGAACAGGTTCAGCAGCGGGGGCGCATGCTCGGCGCCGTGTCCCATGACCTGCGCACGCCACTGTCACGCCTCAAGCTGCGCCTGGAACAGATCGAGGACAGCAAGCTGCAAGGGCAAATGCGCCAGGACCTGGACGACATGATCAAGATGCTCGATGCCACCCTCAGCTATCTGCATGAACAGCGCACCAGCGAGGCGGCGCAATGGATGGATGTGCAGGCGCTGGTGGAGTCGCTGTGCGAGAACGCCCAGGACCAGGGCGCCGACGTCCAGGCCCAAGGCCATTGCGCGCCCCTGCTGGTGCAGCCGATGGCCCTGCAGTCCTGCCTCAACAACCTGCTGGACAACGCCTTGCGCTATGCCGGGCAGGCCACCCTGACCCTGGAAGACAACCGTGAGCAGCTGCTGATCCGGGTCATCGATCATGGGCCGGGGATTGCCGCCGACAAGCGTGAGGCCGTGTTCGAGCCCTTCTTCCGCCTCGAAGGCTCACGCAACCGCAACTCCGGCGGCGTTGGCCTGGGCATGACCATTGCCCGCGAGGCGGCGGAGCGCATGGGTGGGCAATTGCTGCTGGACGAAACCCCGGGCGGCGGCCTGACTGCAGTGTTGCACCTGCCCCGCCCCTGAGCGCCTTGTGTAGCGACGGGGACAAAACTCAAATACCCAGGACAGCGACGCCCAGAGCCAGCAGGCCAACATCGCCGAAGCCCTGGGCAAGATGATCGCCAACCTCAGCAAGCAGTATCAGTTGAACCCCGGCAGCAGCGTCAACGTCGCCGCCTGAGGCCCCTTGCCGCTCCCTCGGGGAGCGGCAATCCGCACGTCAGCGCGGTTCCTGGGCCCGGGCCTGGCTGGCACTCCAGTCCAGCAGCAGGCTGTAGGCCACCGCCAGCAGGGTCGGCCCGATAAACAGGCCGATAAAGCCAAAGGCGATCAGGCCGCCGAACACGCCCAGCAGCACGATCACCAGGGGCAGATTGCCACCGCGACTGATCAGATACGGCTTGAGCACGTTGTCGACGCCGCTGATGATGAAGGTGCCCCAGATTCCCAGGAACACCGCCATGCCGTATTCGCCCTTCCAGGCCAGCCAGGCCGTGGCCGGAATCCATACCAGGGGCGGTCCCATGGGAATCAGGCTGAGCAGGAAGGTGACGATACCCAGCACCAGCGCCCCGGGAACGCCGGCAATCAGGAATCCGATCAGCGCCAGCACGCCTTGGGCCGCTGCGGTACCTATGACTCCGTTGACCACCCGTTGCACCGTGCCGGCCACCAGTTCGATGTAATACCCGGCCCGGTCACCGATCAGGCGTTCCAGCAGCTTGTGCACGAACAGCGCCAGGCGCGGACCGTCGCGGTAGAAGAAAAACACGAAGACAATACTCAGGGTCAGCTCAAGAATGCCCCCGCCTATCTGCGCACTGCGGGCCAGCAACCAGTTGCCGACCTGCCCCAGGTACGGCTTGACCGCCAGCATCAGGGCCGCGCCCTGCTGGTCGATGCTGTCCCACAACGCCACCAAGCGCTCTCCGACCAATGGCAAGCCACCGAGCCAGGCGGGAGCCTCGGGCAGCCCGTCCACCTGCACGTCCTTGATAAAGGCCGTGGCATCGCGCACATGGTCCGCCAGATTGAGGCCCAGCCAGACCAGGGGCGCCGCCACCAGGACCATCCAGCCCAGGGTCAGCAGCGCTGCGGCCAGGGATTCGCGGCCATTGAGCCAACGGGTCAGCAATCGCATCAGAGGCCAACTGGCAAAGGCCAGCACCGCGCCCCAGAACAGCGCCGACCAGAAAGGCGCCATCACCCAGAAGCTGGCACCGAACAACACCAGGAGCAGGATCTGCACCAGCAGGCGATCGTTATTGGGCATGAAATGTCTCGCGCAAGAAGAATCAGAGAAGAGTAGGCGAACCCGCGAATGCGGGCCGCCTGAAACAGCTTAACGCAGCCGTTCGACGTGCAAGCCGGTCACTTCGGTGTTGCCGGTCTCCATGCGCGTGGCCAGCACGCCCTGGCTGATCAGGGCCTGGCGCCAGGCTTCAGCCTGCTTGCCGGACAGGCTGATCCGCATCGTGGTGTCCAGATTCAAGCCACGAGAGAGCAGATTGAGCCAGACGGGCTGGGGGTCCGCGAGTTTTGGCAGATCCAGTTTTCCCGTGTCCTTCAGCTGCCGTAGCAAGGTCGCCGAGGTGGGCAGCAGGTCGCCCAGAGGCGCTGCAGCATCAAACTGTTCCACATGGAGGTAGGCCCGGCGATTACCCCGGGTGATGCTATACAAGGCCACCAGGGTGTTCTCCTGGGGCTCCGCCAGGCGCAACAGCAGATAGGCCTGCTGCTCATCGGCGCCGTACAGCTTGGCGTTGCCGAACACTTGATTGGCCCACAGGCTGCTCTCGCCGCAATCCCTGGCCTGGCACCAGAACAACAGCTCGGCCCCCTGCTTCTGCAGGGCCTCCCGGGCCAGGGTGAAGGCCTCGTTGGAGGTGCGCTCGGCGGGTAATTGGTAGGTAATGGCGGTGAGTTTGCCCCTGGCATTGACCTGTCCGTCAAAACGCAGCTGGCCGCTGATCCTGCGGACCGACCCCAAGGGGTAGACGCGCTCCTGCTCCACTTCGGGGCGGTAGTCGACGATTTGTGCGTCGGTCAGACGGGGAACCAAAGGCAGGTCATGACTGCCCGGCAGATCGGCGGCAAGCGCCAGCGAGCTTAACAAGGCCAAGCTCAAAGCACTGATTGAACGCATGAACACTCTCATCGGATAAGCATGGCCTGGGCGCCTTTGACGACGCTGGCGTCATCATTGCGCTGCGGAACCTGCAAGCCGCGCTGGACCGCAGGCCGGGCCTCCAGGGCCGCCATCCAGCGTTGCAGGGCCGGCAATCCCTGTACCGAGACACCGGACCATTCATGACCGCGCACCCAGGGGAAGGTGGCGATGTCGGCAATGCTGTAGTCCCCGGCCAGGTATTCGACCTGCTGCAGACGAGTATCGAGCACCTCGTACAGGCGCCGGGTTTCATGCTGGTAGCGGTCGATGGCGCCCTGGAGCTTTTCCGGGAAATAACGGAAGAATACGTTGGCCTGGCCCTGCATGGGCCCCACCCCGCCCATCTGGAACATCAGCCATTGCATGACGATGGAGCGGCCCTTGGGGTCGGCGGGCAGCAACTGGCCACTGCGCTCGGCCAGGTACACCAGGATCGCGCCAGATTCGAATACGGGGAAATCACCATTGTCGCGATCGACGATGGCCGGAATACGTCCATTGGGATTGATCTTCAGAAACGCTGGCGCCTTTTGCTCCCGCTTGTCGAAACTCAGGGCGTGCACGGTATAGGGCAGGCCGAGCTCTTCGAGCAGGATGGAAACCTTGTGGCCATTGGGGGTCGCAGCGGTGTACAGATCTATCATGGTTGTCTCCCATTTCAACCCGCCCAGCCTCGACAGTTGACCCCGTCAAGTCAAGGAACGGCGAAAAACCGATTGAAACAGTCTGCGACAAAGCTGGCACCGGTCTCATCGTTGAGATGCAGATGGTGGCCGCCTGGCAGCTGCTCACGGCTAAAGGGTAGACGCTGCAACAGCGCTTCATGCCTGACCAACATGCCATCGGCCGCAACCACCAGTTGAGTTGGACAACTGACACGCTGGACGAAGGACATGGCCTGTTCCTCGGTCAGCCGCAGCGGCGAGGCTAGGGTCAGGCGACTGTCACTGCGCCAGGTGTAGCCACCGGCAACCGGCATCAGGCCACGCTGGGCCAGCAGTTCGGCAGCCTCGCGACTGACCGCGACCAGTCCCTTCATCCGTGCTTCGATGGCCCGTTCCAGAGTGCGATAGACCGGTTTGCTCTTGTCCTGCAGGTTGATTTGCGCCTGCAGGGCCATGCCCAGGCGTTCGGCGGCGTCCTCGCCCTTGGCGGTCGGTGGAATGACCCCGTCGATCAAGGCCAGGTGGCTGACCCGCTCCGGCAGCGCGGCCGCCAGCACCAGGGATACGATCGCCCCCAGGGAATGGCCCATCAGGGCGAAACGCTTCCAGCCCAGCTGTTCGGCGACTTGCAGCACGTCGTACACGTAGTCCCACAAGGCATAGCCGGCCCCCAGGGGGCGATGCCCGGAATGACCATGGCCGGCCAGGTCCAGGGCAACGATACGCAGACCTTTGAGCTTGGGCGCCAGCCGGGCAAAGCTGTTGGCGTTGTCCAGCCAGCCGTGCAGGGCGATGACCGGTAAACCGTCCTCGGGCCCGAACAGATGAGCCGCCAGTTCGATGTGGGGCAGACTCAGGCGCACTTCCTCGACGGTATGGCTCATGCACAACTCCGTTGCTGGCGATCGTCCCAGCGGCTGAACAGCTCCTTGAGCAAGGCCGCCGTGGCAGTGGGCCGCTCAAGAGGAAACATGTGGCCGCCAGGCATGGTCAGCGATTCCCCATGGGGCATGCGCCCCACTGCACTGGTGTGATGACGCATCACCACCCGACTCTGCTGCCCCCGCACCACCGCCAGGGGCACCTTTAGCTGGCGGGCGCTGCCAGGGCTGGTGTGGGGCACGCCGCGATAGATGCTGATCTCGGTAGCCGGATCGAAGCGCAACCGCAGGCGGTCGCCCACTTGCTGCAGGCCATGCTGCAAATACGCGTCCAGACAGTCCGGATCGAACGCGCGAAACAGGGTCTTGCGCGAGAAGTAGCTGCGGGCCGCTTCGATATCGGCAAATTCCTCACGACGTCCCAGGGTGCGCCCGGCGGGAGTCAAGCGGTCGATGAAACCAAACCGCTTGGCGGCGCGGATCACCCATTGATCGGCCCGGGTCAGCACCGGGGAATCGAGCATGACCACGCCCCGATACAGTTCCGGACAACGCAAGGCCGCATGCAAGTGCAACACCCCGCCCAATGAATGTCCGACGCCCCATACCGGCTGGGCCTGCTGTTGCAGGTGGTGAATCAATTCGTCCACCAGGCTGCGCCAGTTATCGTCCACCGGAAAACGCGGGTCATGGGCGTGCTGCTGCAAGTGGCTGACCTGGAATTCAGGCGCCAAGGCAGCGAACAACTTGCCGTAAGTCCCGGAGGGAAACCCATTGGCGTGAGCGAAAAAAACCTGTTGCGACATACCGACTCATCCATCCACCAAACCAACAACGATTGTCCGCAAGGCCCCGTACCAGGGCAATGACCGTAACGGACAGGAATGCTGACACCCGGGCTCAGCCTATGACCCGTTGTTTCAAGCCACCGGCGGTTTCTGTCCCAGCGGCACCACGGCCATGGTCAGGCGCGAGACGCAACTGGCCTTGCCTTCATCACTGCTCAAGCGGATGTCCCAGACATGGGTAGTGCGCCCGATATGAATGGCCCTGGCTACCGCTGTCACCCGACCGCTGCGCAAGCCCCGCAGGTGGTTGGCGTTGATCTCCAGGCCCACGCAATAGAACTGGCTGGCATCGATGCACAGATAGCTGGCCATGGAGCCGACGCTTTCCGCCAGCACCACCGACGCGCCGCCATGCAACAGGCCATAGGGCTGGTGGGTGCGATGGTCGATGACCATGCTCGCCGTCAACGACTCCTCGTCGTAGGACTCGAAGCGAATATCCAGCACTTCGCCGATGGTGTTCTTCTGGATTGCGTTCAGTTGTTCGATGTTCGGAGTGGTACGCCACAGACTCATCGCCGCTTCCTTCTCTCGGGTTGTTCTTGTCGATCAATCCTGCCACAGCACGGCTTCGCCACGCTCGCTCCAGGTTTGAAAACTCCCGCCATAGGTGGCTTCGATCACATTGCGCTTGATCTTCAGGGTCGGGGTCAGAAAGCCGTTCTCCACGGCCCAGTTGTCCTTGACCACCACTAGCCGATGCAAACGCTCGTGTTTGTCCAGACTGCCGTTGACCTGAACCAGGAGACTTTCCAGGCTGCTGTGCAGTCCTTCCCGGGAGCTGCCGCCAGCTGCCTGCAAGCCGGCCGCCGAAAGCACACACAACCCCAGGGGCGCGCTCAAGCCATCGCCCACCACACACACCTGCTCGATATGGGCATGCACCGCCAGGCGATTCTCGATGGGGGCCGGGGCCACATACTTGCCCTTGCTGGTCTTGAAGATTTCCTTGAGCCGGCCAGTCAGGCGCAAATTGCCGGCAGCATCCTGCTCCCCCTTGTCCCCCGTGCGCAAAAAACCATCCTCGGTGATGGTTTCCGCCGTTTTCTGCGGGTCCTTGTAATACCCCAGCATGGTGGCCCCGCTGCGCACCTGGACCTCCCCCGCCTCATCGATACGCACTTCGACCTCCGGACAGGGCCGGCCGATCCAGCCCGGAACATGCTCCCCGGACCGCCCGATATGGGAATAACCGCAGCTTTCGGTCATGCCGTAAACCTCCAGCACGTCCAGGCCCAGGCGGCGATACCAATGCAACAGGGTTTGAGGTACCGGCGCCGCGCCCGACAAGGCCACGCGCAATGCGTCTAGCCCCAATCCGGCCAGCACCTTGTGACCGACGCGCCTGCCGATAAAAGGCAGGCCCAAAAGAAAATCCAGACGCTTGGCCGGCACCTTGCTGTACACCCCCATCTGGAACTTGGTCCAGATCCGCGGCACGCCAAACAGTGCAGTGGGCCGGGCCCGCTGCAGGTCAACCAGGAAAGTGTCGAGGCTTTCGGCAAAGAACACAGTCTGCCCGGTGTAGATCGCCGCCATCTCGACGAACATGCGTTCGGCCACATGACACAACGGCAGGTAGGACAGCAACCGATCCTCGGGGCCCAGGCCGAAAAGCCCGACGCCGTGGCTGGCGGCAAAGCCCAGGTTGCCGAAACTGTGCATCACGCCCTTGGGCAGGCCGGTGGTGCCGGAGGTGTAGATGATGGTGGCCAGTTGATCCGCAGGCGGGCAAGGGCTATCCGCCAGGGGCTCGCTACGCTGCACCTGTTCCCAGTCGAAATCGAAATGCCCCTCGGGGCCCAGCGGCAGACGGATGGTGGGCAACCCGGGCTTCAACCCCGGGGCCATGCCCGGCCAGTCATCGAGCTTGCCGATGAATGCCAGGGCCGACTCGGAATGCTCCAGCACCTGGGCCACCGAATCGGCTGTGAGGTTGGGATACAGCGGCACCGACACATGCCCGGCCATCCAGATCGCCAGGTCGCTGATGATCCAGTGCGCGGAGTTCTTGCCAATGATTGCAATGTGGCTGCCAGGAGCCAGCTGCCGTTCCCGCAGCCACTGGGCGGCACGACGGGCCTGCTGGCCGACGTCGAACCAGCTCAACGTCTGCACCTGCCCTCCGGCGCTGGGCTGCACCAGAAAACGTTGCTGGGGATGACGAGCTTCGCGCTCGTAGAACACTTGCAGCGGCAAACGAAAAGCAGCAGCCATGACTCGCTCCTTTGTTTTTATTCTGTTCGCGACACCAACCAAGCACTTGCTTGGCTGACTATTCCACGCACAAAGGAGCGCTGCAAGTTAAGAAATGTAGCGGATCACGACCCGATACCGAGCGGGGGCAAAAGGTCATGACGGCCAGGGGATTCCCTGGCCGCCGCCAGCATCAAGGGTGCTTGACGCCGTTAAGGGTCATCAGCCCCGCCAGAGGCCAGTCGCCTTCCAGCTCCGCCAGGCTGGCGGTGTTCATGGGCTGGGGATCACGCAGATGGCCATGCTGCAACAGGCCGATCAGGCTACCCACCAGGGGTTGATGGCTGACCAGCAGCAGATTGTCCGCACCGTCCAGTTGCTGCAGCACCAGCAGCGGATTGGCCTCCGGCGTCAGCCAGGACACGGTACGGATCTCTGCTTCGAACCCCAGGGCCTCACGTACCAGCTGGGCCGTTTGCTGGGCTCGTACATAAGGGCTGGCGATGATTGCGCTGATGGGCTGGCCAATCAGTTGCGCGGCGCTGCCCAGCACTTCCTCACGGCCGTGGGCGGTGAGATTGCGTTGGGCATCGGTGGGCGCGTGGGATTCGGCCTGGCCATGGCGCAGGACCCACAGTTTCACAGCTTGGGCTCCTCATCGCGCACCGGATGGGGGGCTGGCGGCACGCTATGGGGAGCCTCCCCTTCAGGTGCTCGTGGGGTTGGCCAATCCGAGAACGGCCAGGGTTTCTGTTCGGTATGGAAGCTGCCGAAACGGCCGATCTGAGCCAGGAACTGACTCAGGCTGTCACCGAAGTTCATCAGGCCGGCATTGGGAGCGCCGTAGATCAACCGATAAACAAGCTGCACCAGGACCAGGGCACCAAGGAGAAACTGCGCCACCTGCCACACCATCACGAACACCAGCATCCACAGCACGCGCAGGAGGATGGATTCGTATTTGGCTTCGGAATTCGTATCGTTCATGTCTGGCTCCTGTGCTACTCAGTTGAATCCGCTGGTGGAGATAAAATCGACGTCGGTTTTCGGCTCGCCGCGCATCAAGAGCTCGATCACCTGATTCAGCGTACGCCCTTCGAACAGGATCGCGTGCAGCCCGGCTACCAGCGGCATGTAGACCCCCAACTCCTGAGCCTTGACCTTGAGCACCTTGAGGGTATTGACGCCCTCCGCCACTTCGCCCAGGCGGGTCACCGCCTCTTCCAGGCTCAGGCCCTGGCCCAGGGCAAAGCCCACCTGATAGTTGCGGCTCTTGGGCGAGGAACAGGTGACGATCAGGTCACCGACACCCGCCAGACCGAGAAAGGTCATGGGATTGGCACCCTGGCTCACGGCAAAGCGGGTCATTTCCGCCAGCGCGCGGGTAATCAGCATGCTCTTGGTGTTTTCCCCCATGCCCAGGGCCACCGCCATGCCGGCGATGATCGCGTAGACGTTCTTCAGCGCTCCGCCCAGCTCCACGCCAAAGCGGTCGGCACTGGCATAGACGCGGAACGTCCGGCCATGCAACACAGCCTGGACCTGCTGGCACAGTTCTTCGTCTTCGCTGGCGACCACGGTGGCGGTCAGGGCGTGCTCGGCCACTTCGCGGGCCAGATTGGGCCCAGAGAGCACGCCGATCCGCGCTTGCGGGGCGATATCCTCGAGGATCTCGCTCATCAGCTTGAAGGTCTGGGCCTCGATGCCCTTGGTCAGACTGACCAGCATCTTGCCGCTCAACAGTTGCGCGTGGGGGGCCAGTACCGAGCGCAGGGCGCTGGAAGGCAAGGCGACAAAGCACAGGTCACTGTCATTCAGGGTGGCCAGCAGATCGGTGACCGGCTCCACCGCCGGATGAATCTTGATGCCCTTGAGATAGCGCGGATTCTCGCGATTGACCCGAATGGCCTCGGCCTGTTCGGGGTCACGCATCCACTGCCGCACCGGGTGACCGTTCTCGGCCAGCAGATTGGCCACGGCGGTACCAAAACTTCCGCCTCCCAGGACCGCAATAGGGCGCTGTTGTGTCATATGCAATCCGTTTATCCATAGCAGTGGCGATGGCGGCATTATACGGGGCGGTTTCCCCACCACCAGCCCCAGCGGCCATTCAGACGATCTGTCGGGAACGGGTGGACTCATTCGGGGAATGTCGGGCTTATCGACTGGAAAACTCGACTGTCTCGGTTAACATGCGCGCCATCTTTCAAGATTCAAGGCTGTGCCGTGTCCATTGGCCCCTCACCTCTTCGTCTGTCACTGCTGCTGGGCATGTTGTTCGGCTATCCAGCGCTGGCCGACGATTTGTTCATGGATGGCAGCGCCCTGCCCGAGGTCCTCACCGCCACGCGCCTGAAGCAATCCCCAGCCGCCGTCCCCGGCAGCATGACGGTGCTCGACAATGAACTGATCAAGGCCAGCGGCGCGCGGGACATCAGCGAACTGCTGCGCCTGGTGCCGGGGATGATGGTCGGCGCCATCAGCGGCAATCAGGCCACGGTCAACTACCACGGCACCAACGCCAGCGAAGCCCGGCGCATGCAGGTACTGATCGATGGGCGCTCGGTGTATCGCGCGGGCCTGGCCACGGTGGACTGGAGCGATATTCCGGTAGCCATGGAAGACATCGAGCGCATCGAAGTGTTTCGCGGCCCCAACACCGTCAGCTACGGCGCCAACGCACTGATGGCGGTGGTCAACATCATTACCCGCTCCCCCGCCAACAGCCACGGCACGCGCTTCAAGGTGACCAGGGGCCAGCGCGGTATCAACGACTGGTACGCCAGCCAGGGCACCGGCTGGGAAAGCGGCGACCTGCGGCTGTCGTTGTCGGGGCAGGAAGACGATGGCTTCGACAGCCGCCTCGACGGTTCGGACTACCGCGACAGCAGGCGCTTGAATCGCGTCAGTCTGTCGGTGAGCCAGATGCTCAATGAACAGCAGAGCATCGATTGGCAATTGAACGCCAAGGAAGGCACCAACCAGCGACCTTATACCTATAAACCAGTCTTCAAAGCCTATGCCGAGAAAGGCTACAACTCTGACATTGTCGCCAAGGACTACGCAGGATCTCTACGCTGGAATCTGGAGCTCAATCCACAACACAGCCTTTATGTACAGGGCTCGGCCCAACACTGGGACCGCCAGCAGACATGGAGAGCCTGCGATGCCGCAGTTTCCTTCAGCCCTGAACTGACGCGCCTTTGGCAACTCAATCCCTATTACGCCGAGCGCCTGGCGAGGAATATGCCAAGTACTTTGAGCGGCGCGCCCTCAGGAACTGCGGCGGAACGGGCATTGGCAAGCCAAATCATCGATCAATGGAATGATGGTGGCCAAAACCCCGTCTGCGGCAATATCGACCAGAGCGCCCGGGAGACCCGCTACGACCTGGAGTTGCAGGACACCCTGAGCCTCAGCGATAACCTGCGGCTGGTCAGCGGCATGAACTATCGTTACGACCGGGCCGACTCCGAAACCTACTTCAACGGCACCCTCGACGACACCACCTGGCGCCTGTTCGGCCAGTTGGAGTGGCGGGCCAGCGAACACTGGCTGATCCAGGGCGGGGCTATGTACGAAGACACCCAGCTGACCGGCAACTCGCTGACGCCACGGATCGCCGTCAACTACCTGATCAACCCGCGCCACGGGCTGCGCGCGGTGTATTCGGAAGCCATCCGCTCTGCGGACATGTTCGAGAACAACGTCAACTGGAGCTACCGGGTCACCGGCCTGAGCGCTCCGGTCTACGGCCAGAACAGCGCCCAGTACTTCGTCAGGACCCGTGGCCCCGGCAATCTTGACCAAGAGCACATGCGCTCTCGGGAGCTGGGCTACAACGGCTATTTCAGCGACCAGGCACTAAATCTGGACATCAAGCTGTTCTACGACGAAATCAGCGGAATGATCAGCGAACCGCTGCGCAACAACCAGTACATCGCCAGCAACAACAACTCGGCGCGCTTCTCCGGCACCGAGGGCCAGCTCGACTGGCAACTGAGCCGCGCCGACCGCCTGCGCCTGACCTACGCCTATGTCCACGCGCAAGCCAGCAATCGCCTGGACCAGCACCTGACCGCCAGCAACAGCGGTTCTGCCGGCTGGCTGCGCAATTGGGGCCAGGGCTGGTCCAGCGCCCTCTTCTACTATGGTGACAACGCCCTCAACGGCTACCGCTTCCAGCGCATCGACACCCGCATCGCCAAGCGCCTGGCCCTGGGCAAGGCCAGCCTGGAACTGGCAGGCACGCTGCAACAGCGGCTTGACCATGAGCCCACCACCTTCGCCGACAACCTCTACGACTCACGGCACGTGGCCTACCTCAGTGCCGAGCTGGAGTTCTAGCATGGGCCAGCGCGGGCCCTGGAAGGCCCTGGGCATTCATCGCTGTCTCGGTATCTGCCTGATCCTCCTGGGCATGCTGCTGGCGACTCCGCTGCGGGCAGCCGACGTGTTGCTGACCGCCAGTGAAGGCAGCGACAGCGTGCGCACCTTCACCGAGGAACTGGCCACCCAGCGGCCTCAGGATCAGGTGCGCTTCGTGCCCTTGGCACAACTGCCGGCACCGAGCCAACTGCCCGCAGCCACGCGCCTGATCCTGCTGGACCCGCAAAGCCTCGACTGGCGCCTGCAAGACCCGCAAGGGCCGGCCACCCTGGTCCTGCGGATCAGCCGCCTGCAGGCCCAGCAGCGCCTGCAAGGCGCACCTCACCCCAAACTCAGCCTGCTCTGGAGCGACCCGCCCTTGAGCCGCCAACTGCGGCTGATCCACAAGGTGCTGCCCCAAGTGCGCCGGATCGGCGTGCTGTACAGCGAGGACAGCCAGTTCCTGCTCAGGGAACTGCGCGACGCAGCGCAATCCATGGAAATGGAAATCGTCGCCGAACCCTGGGACAGCACCAATGACAGCCGCCCGCTGCAGAACCTGTTGCGCAACAGCCAGGTGCTGCTGGGCCTGGACGACCCCAAGCTGTACAACCCGAAAACCGTGAAGAACCTGCTGCTGAGCAGCTACGCCCGGCAACAGGCGCTGATCGGGCCCAATGCCGGCTTCGTCAGGGCCGGCAGCCTGGCCAGCACCTACAGCGACCAGCAGGACTGGCTGCAGACCCTGGACCGCCTGCTGGATCAAGCACCAGCCCACTGGCCCAGGGAGCTGTACCCGGCGGCCTTCAAAGTACTGAGCAATCCACAGGTGGCACGCTCCCTGGGCATCGAGGAAATCGACCCGCAAGCCGTCGCGCACCAGTTGAGTGAAGGAGAGAAACGCCCATGACATTGCGTCGCCGGTGGGATATCCAGACCCGCACTCAGCTCATCAGCCTGGGCCCGGCCCTGCTCCTGACTCTGCTGCTGATCAGCTTTTTCACCTTCGTGCGCCTCCAGGATCTGCGCCAGGAGTTGAACCATACCGGCCAACTGATCGCCAACCAGTTGGCCCCGGCCACTGAGTACGGGGTGATCTCCGGCAACAACGAGGGCCTGGAAAGCCTGTTGCAAGCCACTCTGGCCACGCCTCATGTGCACTTTCTGGAAGTCCAGGACAGTGCCAACAACATCCTGGTGTATGTCGAGCAGCCGTCCGCCAGTCACAACCATGCCCAGCAGATCAAGGTCTTCCAGGCGCCGGTGCGCTTGCAGCGCATTCAGGTGCACAACGACTTTCTGCAGAATGATCCCGCCAGCCTGAGCCCCCAGGGCGACGGTTACCTGGGGCGGGTCATTGTCGGCATGTCCAATGACGCCTTCAGCCAGCGTCAACAGGAAATCCTCCTCAAGGCCGGGATTCTCGCCCTGTTCGCCCTGCTCTTCACCTTCTTCCTGGCCCGACGCCTGGCGGCCGGCCTGGCGCAACCCATCAGCGCCATGGGCCACGCGGTGAAGGCGATTCAGGAAGGCGACTTCAAGACGCCGCTGCCGATTGTCGACGACGGCGAGCTGGGCAATCTGGCGCGACATATCAACAACCTCGCCGCCGGCCTGGAACTGGCCAGCCGTGAGCAGCAACAGGCAATGTCACAACTGATCCAGACCCGGGAAGATGCCGAGCGTGCGAACAAGGCCAAATCGGACTTCCTGGCGATGATGAGCCATGAGCTGCGTACCCCGATGAACGGCGTACTAGGGATGCTGCAATTGCTGGAAACCACCGAGATGACCCAAGAGCAGAGCGAGTACGCGGCACTGGCCTCGGAGTCCACCGAGCACCTGCTGAAGGTGATCAATGACATCCTCGACTTCTCGCGCATCGAACGCTCGGCCCTGGAGCTGGAACACATTCCGTTCAACCTCGCCGAGTTGATCAGCAGCTGCGCCCAGGCCTTCCAGCACAGCGCATTGCAACGAGGCCTGGACCTGCAACTGCGGCTGCCGCCGGGCATGGAGTCGCTGCAGGTCAAGGGCGACCCGACGCGAATCCGCCAGATCCTGGTCAACCTGATCGGCAACGCGCTGAAGTTCACCGAACAAGGCAGCGTCACCATCGAACCCCAGTGGCAGGCCCTGGATCACGAACTCCTGTGGTTCACCTGCTCGGTGCGCGACAGCGGGATCGGCATCAGCCCGGCCAGCCTGGAGCTGATGTTCGATGCATTCCAGCAGGCCGACAGCTCGATTTCCCGACGCTACGGCGGCACGGGCCTCGGCCTGCCTATCGCCCGGACCCTGGCTGAACGCATGGGCGGCACCCTGCGGGCCCAGAGCGAGGAAGGCCAGGGCTCGGTGTTCACCCTGGAAATCCCCCTGGCGCTGTTTCAGCAAAGCCTGCCCGTGCTGGCGCCGCGAGTGAACACGGCCGCTCACCAGGGCGAAGGCCGCAACGTGCTACTGGTGGAGGACAACCCGGTGAACCAGACCGTGATCCAGGCCATGTTGCGCAGCCTGGGCTTCACCGTCAGCATCGTCACCGACGGCGCCCAGGCGGTACGCAGCGCCGAAAGCCTGATTTTCGAGGCCATTCTGATGGACTGCCGACTGCCACTGGTCGACGGCTACGAAGCCACCCGGCAGATCCGCCAACTGCCCGGCTGCGCTGATTTACCGATCATCGCCCTGACCGCCAACGCCTTGCAGGGCGACCGTGAAGCCTGCCTGGCGGCGGGCATGAACGACTACCTGGCCAAGCCGTTCAAGCGGGCTGATCTGCAGCAAATTCTCCAACGTTGGGTGCAGTAACAGGCTATTTTCCAACAGGTGCGACTGGCGTGACGGGCGAAAGTGCGGCAGTCTTAGGCACCCGACGGGCCCCGAAAAGGCCCTCAAAAAAAATTTCAGTGCACAAGTGTACATTCATGCCCTTTGCGCTGTGACTTTCACTACAACGCAATAGTCTATGAGTAGGCTGCCGGCTCGAGGCATGAACGCTTCGATCGGCCGGGAAGATTGCCCAACCCTGCCGCACGGGACTATTGAGGAGCTCGCATGACCAAACAAAACGCCTTTACTCGGGAAGACCTGCTGCGCTGCAGTCGCGGTGAGCTGTTCGGCCCAGGTAACGCGCAACTGCCCGCCCCCAACATGCTGATGGTGGATCGCATCACCCATATCAGCGAAGAGGGTGGCAAGTACGGTAAAGGTGAATTGGTCGCTGAGCTGGATATCACTCCAGACCTGTGGTTCTTCGCTTGCCACTTCGAAGGCGATCCGGTGATGCCGGGCTGCCTGGGCCTGGATGCCATGTGGCAACTGGTCGGTTTTTTCCTCGGCTGGCAAGGCCTGCCGGGCCGCGGCCGCGCCCTGGGTTCGGGGGAAGTGAAATTCTTCGGCCAGGTACTGCCGACCGCGAAAAAAGTCACCTATAACATTCACATCAAGCGCGTGCTCAAGGGCAAGCTGAACATGGCCATCGCCGATGGTTCGGTCAGCGTTGACGGCCGCGAAATCTATACCGCCGAAGGCCTCCGGGTCGGCGTGTTTACCTCAACTGACAACTTCTAAGGGTTATCCGCATGCGCCGCGTCGTTATCACTGGTCTGGGCATTGTTTCGTGCCTGGGCAATGACAAAGAGACCGTCTCCGCTAACCTGCGTGCAAGTCGCCCTGGCATCCGCTTCAACCCGGAATATGCCGAAATGGGTCTGCGTAGCCAGGTTTCCGGCTCCATTGACCTGAATCTTGAAGAACTGATCGATCGCAAGATCTATCGCTTCGTCGGCCACGCAGCGGCTTACGCCTACCTGGCCATGAAAGACGCCATCGCCGACTCCGGCCTGAGCGAAGAGCAAGTGTCCAACCCCCGCACCGGCCTGATCGCCGGCTCCGGCGGCGCTTCGACCCTGAACCAGATGGAAGCACTGGACATCCTGCGCGAGAAAGGCGTCAAGCGCGTTGGCCCGTACCGTGTAACGCGGACCATGAGCAGCACCGTTTCCGCCTGCCTGGCCACGCCGTTCAAGATCAAGGGCCTGAACTACTCCATCGCTTCTGCCTGCGCCACCAGTGCTCACTGCATCGGTACCGCCATGGAACAGATCCAGATGGGCAAGCAGGACATCGTCTTCGCCGGTGGCGGTGAAGAAGAGCACTGGACCCAGTCGTTCCTGTTCGACGCCATGGGCGCCCTGTCCACCCAGTACAACGAAACCCCGGAAAAGGCCTCCCGCGCCTATGACGCCAAGCGTGACGGTTTCGTCATCGCCGGCGGTGGCGGCATGGTGGTGGTCGAGGAACTGGAACACGCTCTGGCCCGTGGCGCGAAGATCTACGCGGAAATCGTCGGCTACGGCGCCACTTCCGATGGCTACGACATGGTGGCTCCAAGCGGCGAAGGCGCAATCCGCTGCATGCAGATGGCCATGTCCACCGTCGACGCACCGATCGACTACCTGAACACCCACGGCACCTCGACTCCGGTCGGCGACGTTGCCGAGATGAAGGGCGTGCGTGAAGTGTTCGGCGACAAGGCTCCAGCCATCAGCTCCACCAAGAGCCTGTCGGGTCACTCCCTGGGCGCCGCCGGCGTTCACGAAGCGATCTACTGCATGCTGATGATGGAAGGCAACTTCATGGCCGGTTCGGCCAACATCGACGAGCTGGACCCGGAAGTGGCCGACATGCCGATCCTGACCAAGACTCGCGAAGACGCCACCATCAACACCGTGATGAGCAACAGCTTCGGCTTCGGTGGCACCAACGCTACCCTGGTGCTGAAACGCTGGCAGGGCAAGTAAGCCCCGCCGCTTCGCCGAATGAAAAAGCCCCGACTGGTTCGGGGCTTTTTTTCGCCTGGCGTTCGCCGGTAAGCCGACGCCCAAGCAACCTGCACGAGCCAGCTTGCCAGCGAAAGCGCCTCACACCGAGAAGCGCGCCACCATGGTGTTCAGATCCACCGCCAGCCGCGACAGCTCCTGGCTGGCGGCGCTGGTCTGGTTGGCCCCCGCCGAGGTCTGCAGCGCCAGATCGCGGATGTTCATCAGATTGCGATCCACTTCCCGCGCCACCGCGGCCTGCTGCTCCGAGGCACTGGCAATCACGATATTGCGCTCGTTGATCAAGGTGAAGGCCGAAGCGATTTCCTCCAGCGCCTGACCTGCCGCCTTGGCCACTTCCAGGGTCGAGCGGGCCCGGCTGTTGCTGTGCTGCATGGAACTGACCGCCTGGTCGGTGCCTTGCTGGATCCCGCCAATCATCTGCTCGATTTCCTGGGTCGACTGCTGAGTCCGATGGGCCAGGGCCCGCACTTCGTCTGCCACCACGGCAAACCCGCGCCCGGCATCCCCGGCTCGCGCAGCCTCGATGGCCGCGTTCAGTGCCAGCAGGTTGGTCTGTTCGGCGATGGAGCGAATCACATCCAGCACCTTGCTGATGCCATAGACCTTCTGTGCCAGGTCTTCCACCTGGCTGGCATTGGTCGTCACATCCTCGGCCAGCAACTCGATGGAGAGCACCGTCTGATGCACCTGCTCACGCCCATGCTGGGCGATCCGGTCCGACTCCCGAGAGGCTTCGGAGGTGGCCACGGCATTGCTGGCCACCTCCTCCACCGCGGCGGTCATCTGATTCACCGCAGTGGCCGCCTGCTCGATTTCCAGGCTCTGCTGATGTAGGCCCCGGGTCGCATCCTCGGTCACGCAACTGAGCTCTTCCGAGGCGGAGGCCAACTGGCTGGAGGAGTCGGAAATGCGCCGGATGGTTTCCCGCAGGCTGTGCTGCATGGCCTTGAGCGCCAGCAACAGACGCGCCGGTTCATCCTTGCCAACCACCGTGATGTCACCCGTCAGGTCGCCGCCGGCCACCACCTCGGCGACACTCAGGGACTGGGCCAGGGGCAGGACGATGCTGCGGGTCAGCAACAATGCCAGGCCAATGGTCACCAGCGCCGCCACCGCGATCATGCCCACCACCCAGACCCGCGACTTGCTGAACACGGCCTGGGCCAGGTCCGTGGCCTGGGTCGCGCTCTGCTTGTTCAACTCGACCAGTTCATGCAGGGTCGCCGCCATGTCATCGGCCAATTGATTCATCTCGCCATTGACCACCTTGATCGCCTCTTCCAGCTGGTTCTGGCTGGAAAAGGCCATGACCTGAGCCTGGCGCTGCAGGTACTGCTTCTCAATGGCCTTGAAACGATCGAACAGGACCCGTTCCTGGGGCAGCACGATCAATGACTCATAGCGCCCCTGGGCAACCCCCAGGCCAGTCTTGATGTCGTTGATCTTTTTTTCGTTCTGGACAATCGCTTGCGGGTCGCGATTGATCAGCAGACGCAGGGTCAGGGCACGGATGCGCAGCAGGTCCTGACTCATGTCACCGACGAACATGACGCTGGGCAGCCAATTGCTTTCCACTTCATCGGACTGCTGGCGCATATTGGCCATCTGCATCAGGGCGAATGCCCCGAGGGCAAACACCATCAGCGCCAGCAAGCCGAAACCCAGGCCTGCGCGCGGCGCGATATTGAGACTTCTAAGGCTCATTCCTCTGGCTCCTTCCTAGAGCGCTGCAAGAACTTGCAGCAGGGTGCTCTTAGACGGTATCGGGCCGTTGGAAAATTGCGTAAGACAAAAACGTGATATCAAAACGCCCTAGCACTCCAATACTTGGGCGTAAAACGATTCAGCGCACAGAAAATCGCTGTTCTGCCAACAAACGGTCGCCCTGAAAGACCATGAAGTGCCATTCGCCGGGCACCACTTCATGGTTCTCCGTGAATTCGTAGGCCATCACATCCTGAGGAGCATTGGGCACCAGTTTCTGAGTGATCTCGAACTTGTCGTGGCGCGCCCCGTCCGGGGTACGGATGCCCGGAGTCAGGTAGAGCAGAGTCAGGGGCTGATCCTCGGCCACCTTGCCCAGCAACTGGTAACGCATACCGAACTTGGTCCCCAGCTTGGCGGGCACCACCGAGGTTTGCTGGATCTTCTCGTTGCTGCGGCGCAGCACCCGCTCCCCCGATTGCAGCTCGGCCTTGGGCCCTTCGAACACGCCGTATTCCACCGGTCCTTCAACACGGACTTCGGCACTGGCCAGGCCAGTGAAGATCATCAGCGCCGCCAATGCGCTTAAACGAGTGAGGTGCATATCGCGCTCCTTGATTGAGATGGCGCGAGCTTATGAAGCAGGCGTGACAGGCTGATGACAGACTGGGGCCTGCTAAGGGCGACTTTTGGCGGGAAGGATGGCGAGGAAATTGTCATGGGCCACCTTGCGCGCCACCTCCTCCGGCAAGGCATCGAGGAAGACATCGAAGCTGTGCAGCTCGCGCCCCAGCTTGTTGAAGCGCCCGACCACATCCGAACCGAGCATGAAGCGCTCCGGGAAGCGCTCCACCAACTGCAGCCAGGCCTGGCTGGGGTTGCCCTGCTCATCCAGCAGATAGGGCGTGAGCAGGCTCCAGGACAGGTCGATGTACAGATTGGGGTAGCTCTCCAGCAGCCGCGTCAGGGTCGGCAGCAAGAATTCCAGGCGGGTCTGGTGACGATGGATCTCGGCGCTGGTGCCAGCGTGGGCCCAAATAAAGCGCGTATGGGGGTGATTGCGCAGCGGCTCTTCGATTTCTGCCAGGTACAGCGGGTTGCGTTCGCGCTTGGAGGTGATGTTGGAATGCAGCATGACCGGCAGGTCGTTCTCCGCCGCCAGGTGATAGACCTTGGTCATCGCCTCGTTGTTGGCCCGTGGCGTGTCTCCGGCAGTCAAGGCCGTGAGGTCGTCATGGCGGGTGAAGACCTCACCGATGCCCTGCCACAGCCCCGGATCAAGGTCGAGCATGCGCTGGATATGCGCCGCGGAGTTCTTGTCATTGGGATTGAAACCGGACAGGAAGGGATGAAAACGCTGACGCTGCTCAGGGGGCAGTTGCTTAACCGCAGCCGCCACCAGCACGTCGGTGGCGCTGTACCAATAGGCATCAGCATCATCACCGGCGTAATAGCGTGGACGCTTGGGTTCGTCCTCGTGCCATTTCTTGGCCACCGGAATGCCGGAAATCATCACCTGTTCAATACGGTTGTCAGCCATGGCCTTGAGCAACGCATCCATGCCCGCGGATTCCTGGAAGAAGTCCACGTAATGCAAGTGAGCATCGCTGTAGCGGTAATCCCGTGCCTGGGCCGCCACGCCGGGCAGCAGCATCAGCAACGCTCCAAGGCAGGTTCCGTATAAATGATTCCAGTACACCGCAGCGTCTCCAAAGGGTTGCAGCCGGGTAGACCCTGCACCCCAGCAGCAGGTTCAGAAAAAAGGGGAACGCCTGTGCCTCACCATGCTCTATAACTTCAGCACCTTTACAGCCTGATCCGATATTCATCACTGCCTGAGGTTTGCCATGACCATTACCGTCAATACCGAGTCCAGCGAAGGTTTCCGCCACAGCATCCAGGTGGATGACCACCAGTTGTTCACCGACCTGCCCCAGTACGCCGGTGGCGAAGGCACCGCCCCCGAGCCCCATGACTACTTCGATGCCGCCCTGGGGGCCTGCAAGGCCCTGACCCTGAAGCTCTATGCGCAGAAGAAGAACATCCCGCTGACCGGGGTCACGGTGGAGCTCAAGCACGACAACAGCCAGGAGCCGCAAGGCAAATACGCCCTGCATGTAAAGCTGACCCTCAAGGGCGTGCTCACCGATGCCCAGCGTGATGAGCTGCACCGGGTGGCCGACCGTTGCCCGATCCACAAGCTGATGACCACCAGCGAAGTCAGCATCGAGACCCACCTCTCCGAAGGCGCCTTCAGCCAATAGCAGCAAGGCTGGCACACGCGGGTTATGCTCCCGGGCATAACCCGATCAGCCTGGAATCCGCCATGAACTCCCCCCTCGTGATCCGTCCCCGTGCCGAGGACGTTGAAGGCCAGCCCATCCTCCGCCCCCTGCCTTCGGCCCAGTGCCGCAGTGTCGGGCCTTTCGTGTTCTTCGACCATATGCTGGAAACCCGCTACCCGCCGGGCAAGGGCATGAATATCCGCCAACATCCGCATATCGGCCTGTCCACCCTGACCTACCTGTTCGCCGGGCAGATCCAGCACAAGGACAGCCTGGGCTCCGACCAGATCGTGGAGGCCGGAGACGTCAGCTGGATGACCGCCGGCAGCGCCATCGCCCATGTCGAACGCACGCCAGCCCCCTTGCTGGCCCAGGGGTTCGCCATGCACGGCCTGCAGGTCTGGCTGGCCTCGCCCCAAGAGCAGGAGCAAGGCCCGGGGCATTACAGCCATCACCCGGCCAGCAGCCTGCCGGTGAGCGACAACCTGGGGGTGAGCATCCGCATGATCGCCGGCAGCGGCTTCTGCCTGGAATCGCCGGTGCCGGTACTCTCCCCCACCCTGTACGCCGAACTGCGACTGCAGACCGCCACCAGCCTGCTGATTCCCACCGAGCACCCGCAGCGCGCGCTGTATGTACTGGACGGCGAGGCACAACTGGACGGCGAGCCTTTGCCCGTGCACGCGCTAGTGGTATTGCCGGAGGGGGAGAACGCCACGCTGTTCGCCGAAAGCGATTGTCACGCAGTGCTGATCGGCGGCGCGCCCCTGGACGGTCCGCGCCGGATCAATTGGAACTTCGTGGCCAGCGATCCGGCGCGTATCGAGGAGGCGCGCCAACGCTGGGCGGCCGGTGATTGGCCGCAGGTACCAGGAGAAAGCGAGCGCATCGAATTGCCACCCGCCCGCCACTGATCGCTAGGAACCGGCTTGCCGGCGAACAGGCCCGTGAGTCTGGCGCTGCTCTCACTGACGCCTTCGCTGGCAAGCCAGCTCCGGAATCAGAGGCGGCGGGTCAGCCGCAGAAAACTTCGTCCAGCAGGTAATGCATGGTGGCGAAGGCCCGCGCCGAGGTCTTGGCGTCGTACATCATCTTGCCCGGTACATTGGCGTGGGTATCGGTGAAGGAATGCACCGCACCGCCATAGCTGACCAGTTGCCAGTCCACACCCGCCGCATCCATTTCCGCCTCGAAGGCCGGCAGTTGCTCCTTGGCCACTAACGGGTCCGCCGCACCGTGCAGTACCAGTACCGAACCCTTGATATTGTTCGCGTCGCTAGGGTTGGGGGTGTCCAGGGTGCCGTGGAACGACACCGCCGCCTTCACTGGCGCGCCACTGCGGGCCAGCTCCAGGGCGCAGCAGCCGCCAAAGCAGAAACCGAAGGTGGCCAGCCTGGAAGTGTCCACCGCTGCTTCGCCCTGACTCTGCAAGGCCGCAAAGGCCGCCTGCATGCGCTTGCGCAACAACGCCCGGTCATCCTTGAGCGGCATCATCGCGGCACCGGCCTCACTGGCATCGCTGGGACGCAGCGACTGGCCATACAGATCAGCGATCAGTACCACGTAGCCCTTGGCCGCCACCGCCTCGGCGATCTTCTCCGCGCCAGCGCTGACGCCCATCCAGTTCGGCGCCATCAGCAACCCCGGGCGCGCGCCTTGATGGGCGGCATCGAAGGCCAGTCGACCTTCATAGGGCTGGCCATCGATCTGATAGACCACGGAACGCACTGTGATTTGACTCATGACTCAGCTTCTCCAGTAGAGGGACACCAGAATGAAAAAACCCGCCGAAGCGGGTTTTTCTTGCAACGTGGTTAAACCGACAGTTCAACCAGCAGCTTGTTCAGTCGGCGCACATAGGCCGCCGGGTCTTTCAAGCTGTCACCGGCCGCCAGGGCCGCCTGATCGAAGAGGATGTGCGACAGGTCGCCAAAGCGCTCTTCGCTCTGCTCACCGTCGAGTTTCTCGATCAGCGGGTGAGTCGGGTTGAACTCGAAGATCGGCTTGGAATCCGGAACCTTCTGCCCGCTGGCTTCAAGGATCTGGCGCATTTGCAGCCCCAGGTCCTGCTCGCCGATGGCCAGGATCGCCGGGGAGTCGGTCAGGCGGTGGGAAACCCGCACTTCGCTGACGCTCTCGCCCAGGGCGGTCTTGATCCGCTCCACCAGGCCTTCCTTGGTCTTGGCGACTTCCTCGGCAGCCTTCTTGTCCTCTTCCGAGTCCAGGTTGCCCAGGTCCAGGTCACCACGCGCCACGTCGACAAAGCTCTTGCCGTCGAATTCGTTGAGGTAGCTCATCAGCCACTCGTCGATACGGTCGGTGAGCAGCAGCACTTCGATGCCTTTCTTGCGGAAGACTTCCAGGTGCGGGCTGTTCTTCACCTGAGCGTAGGATTCGCCGGTGAGGAAGTAGATCTTGTCCTGACCTTCCTTGGCGCGAGCCAGGTAGTCGGCCAGGGACACTGTCTGCTCGCCGTCGTCGCCCTGAGTGGACGCGAAGCGCAGCAGGCCGGCGATCTTTTCCTTGTTGGCGAAGTCTTCGGCCGGGCCTTCCTTCATCACCTGGCCAAAGTTCTTCCAGAAGCCCTTGTATTGCTCTGGCTCGTTCTTCGCCAGTTTTTCCAGCATGTCGAGGACGCGCTTGGTCAGTGCCGATTTCATCGAATCGATGATCGGGTCTTTCTGCAGGATTTCCCGCGAGACGTTCAGCGACAGGTCGTTGGAATCCACCACGCCCTTGATGAAGCGCAGGTACAGCGGCAGGAAGGACTCAGCCTGATCCATGACGAACACGCGCTGCACGTAGAGCTTGAGGCCCTTCGGCGCTTCACGCTGGTACAGGTCGAACGGTGCACGGGCCGGCACGTAGAGCAGCGAGCTGTACTCCAGCTTGCCTTCGACCTTGTTGTGGCTCCAGCTCAGCGGGTTCTCGAAGTCATGGGCGATGTGCTTGTAGAACTCCTGGTATTCCTCGTCCTTGATCTCGGTACGCGGACGGGTCCACAGGGCACTGGCGCGGTTGACGGTTTCCCACTCCAACGCCGGTTTCTCTTCGCCTTCGGCGGCAGCGGCTTCTTTGGGCAACTCGATCGGCAGCGCGATGTGGTCGGAGTACTTCTTGATGATGTTGCGCAGGCGCCAGCCATCGGCGAACTCGTCTTCACCGGATTTGAGGTGCAGGACGATGCGGGTACCGCGCTCGGCCTTGTCGAGGGTCGCCACTTCGAACTCGCCTTCACCCTTGGACGACCAGTGCACGCCTTCGCTGGCCGGCAGGCCGGCACGACGGCTGAACACTTCGACCTGGTCGGCAACGATGAACGCGGAGTAGAAACCCACGCCGAACTGACCGATCAGGTGCGAGTCCTTCTTCTGGTCGCCGGTGAGGTTCTTCATGAAATCGGCGGTGCCGGATTTGGCGATGGTCCCCAGGTGAGTGATGACATCTTCACGGCTCATGCCGATACCGTTGTCTTCGAGGGTGACGGTTTTCGCGTCCTTGTCGAAGCTCACACGGATTTTCAGTTCGGCGCCACCTTCCAGCAACTCAGGCTTGGACAGGGCTTCGAAACGCAATTTGTCGACGGCGTCAGAGGCGTTCGAGATCAATTCGCGAAGGAAGATTTCCTTGTTGGAATACAACGAATGGATCATGAGGTGCAGCAGTTGCTTCACCTCGGTCTGGAAGCCCAGGGTTTCCTTTTGAGTTTCCACACTCATGGTCATCAAACTCCAATCAGATGGCTGTGGTCGCGCTCCGGAAGCGGAGAGCGGCGGGATGACATGGAAGTGGGGGTAGCTGACTGGATTTCAAGGGGCGAGACTCTCTTCAATCTTGAAATGTGCCCGGGCGGTAGCAATTGGCTCGTCGGCGGTGCTCTGCCAGGCCGTGATGGCGACGTTGGCCACCCTCCTCCCCTGCCGCCACACCTGGCAGCGAGCGAAGGTGTCACGAAACTGTCCGGCACGCAGGTAGTCGAGGGAAAAATCGATGATCTTCGGCACGCCGGGCGAGCCGGTGAGAATCAGCAAATGCAGGGCTGCCGCCAGCTCCATGAAACCGGCGATCACTCCACCGTGCAGGGCCGGCAGCAGAGGATTGCCGATATTGTCCTTATTGGCCGGCAGGCGAAACAGCAGCTCATCCCCCAGCGGCGTGCACTCGATGCCGATCAATCTGGCGTAGGGAATCTGCTCCAGCAACGCGGCGTAATCGCCCTGCTGACGAGCCTGCTCCAATAACCCTGCAAGACCCACGCTCATGCCCGCTCTCCCTTGATGGAGCCGGCAAACCCACGACTGCCCTTGAGCCCCTTGCCCATGCGCATGAAGGTACCGACCACGTGGGCCACGGGGCGTTCGGGATCGTCCTGATAGGCAAAGCCACGGGTGAAGATCACGTCAGTGGTGACCCGGTAACACTGGGCAAAGCCGTGCACGTCATGATGAGGCATCGCCGGATGCATATAGTCTATGCGCAGGTCCAGGGTCGGACACACTTCGAACTCCGGCAGCACACAAAGCGTGGCCATGCCGCAGGCGCTGTCCATCAGCGTGGTCAGGGCGCCGCCATGAATGATCCCGGTTTGCGGGTCACCGACAATCTGCGGGCTGTAGGGCAAGGTCAGAGTCATGCCTTCCACCGAGGCGCTGTGTACCCTGATATCCAGCACCTGACAGTGGCGCAGAGCGGAAAGAAAGCGCGTCGCACGCTCGAAAATTGGGTTCTGCACCATGGCTTATGCCTCTTGTTATTGTCAGGAATGTGCATTGAATGAAGCAGACAAAAGTTCCGTGAAACGAATACTTAATATATCTGTGAGCCTCAAGGAACTTAAATCACAAGGCCATGATCGAAAGGCCAGTAGATATCTTCACTAAGGAGAAACACCCCATGCGTAAGACTTTAGCTATTGCCCTGATGCTGACCGCTTCCCTCGGTCTGGCTGCCTGCGACAAAAAATCCGAGGACAAAGCTCAAGATGCCAACCAACATGCTGAGCAAGCTCAACAAAAAATGAACGAAGCTCAGGATAAAGTGAACGAGGCAGCGAAAGAAAACGCCGAAGCCGCCAAAGATCAGGCTGAATCCAACAAGGCCGCTGCTGAAGAAAGCGCCAAGGAAGCAGCACCTAAAACCAACTAAGTCGGTTTTAGCGCAACACCAAAAAGCCCGCCAAGTGCGGGCTTTTTCTTGTCTGCTAAACAGCAGCTCAATACAACGGTGTTTAGTTGTCGAATAGGTAACTAAGCACTGAAGCTCAATACCCTGACTCCAGGAACAACTCATCCTGGAGCGGCTCTGCCTGCAACGGGTGTCCAGACACTCCACTGGCTGAAGACTCCAACGCATAGTGCGAGGAACTGGATACGGGCAATAGCCTGATGGGAAAGTCGTAGTGGGCGGTAAAGGGTGCCAACCACTGGCGAGTCTGGTAATCGACCGCGGTGATACTCATGTAGCAAGGGTGCGGGGTGTCCTGGGGCGCGCGGCCGGCCAGCACCATCACCAGTTCCCAGTCGGTTGCCTGCTCGACCTGGAAGCGTCCGTCCTCGCCAGTCAGGAACTGCGCCCCACAGAAGGTGCCCCTGGCCCCGGCGATCGGCATGCCGCTCAATGCATCCACCACCTGGCCATGGGCGTCGCCATTCAGATACAGGGTTTGCACCCGGCAACCGGACAACAAAATGAATGAAAGGCACAGGCACATCAGGGCACGCAGCTTACTCATTGGCCAACTCCTTTTAACCGGGCAACAGATCAATCGATCAGCCCTCCCCGCTCAGACTGCGTCTTTGGGGCTATCGGCCAAAGGCTGTTCAGTCGGGGTATAGACCATGACGTCAAGTACGTCGGAATGAAACTCCCGCCGGTACAGGACAAACACCACGCCTGCACTCATCAGCATGAACAACCAGGGGCTGACGAACCAGGCCAGCATGGTCATGCCGAAATAGTAGGAACGCAGCCCGAAGTTGAACTGGTTGGCCGCCATGGAAATCACCCGGGCTGCCCGCAAAGCAAACGCCTTGCGCTCCTGCTCGGAGACATGTCGCTCGCCGATCATCGGCGCCGACCCCACCAGCACCGCCGCAAAGTTGTACTGGCGCATGCACCAGCTGAAGGTGAAAAAGGCATATACGAACACCAGCGCCAGGCACAGCAACTTGATCTCCGACATGCCCTGGGACGCCTGCTGCACCAGCGGAATGTCCGCCAGCAGCGACACCGCGCGCTCCGATGCACCGAGCACTGTGAGGATGCCTGCCAGGATGATCAGGGTACTGGAAGCGAAGAACGAAGCGTTGCGCTCCAGGTTGCCGATCACACTGGCGTCGGCGATACGGTTGTCCCGCAGCAGCATGCGACGCATCCAGTCCTCGCGGTACAGGTGCAGGACGCTGGCCAGGCATGCCGTGTCCCGGCCCTTCCAGGTGGCATAGCGGGTATAGCCGCCCCAGCAGACGACGAACCACAGAGCGGCCAGTAGATGAATCAGGTTGGCTTGGACAAACGACATGCAAATTCCTGTAAGGCGTTGGCAAAAGACAAGGACACTGCTTCGACGCCACGCCGAGGAAAAAGACACCGCCCAAGCCCCATAAAAAATGCCCCGTATCGATGGATACGAGGCATTTTCCTTGGCGCTCATGGATCGCTTGTGGCGATCCAGAGCCATCAGCGGCAGATCAAGCCAGGGCTTGGGCCGGCTTGCCCAGAATACGGTCGAAAACCACCGCAACCGCCAGGACGATCACCGAAGGCACCAGCCAGGCCAGGCCTTGCTCGCTCAACGGCAAGTGGGCCAGCTGGCTAGGCAAACCATCGGCCAGGCCGGCCCCCTTGAGCGCATCGATCAGACCGAACACGAAAGACACCAGCATCACCGGGCCAACGATACGCCGCTGGTCCTGCCAGAAGTCCTTGCAGAAGCTCAGCGCCACCAGGGCAATGCACGGTGGATAGATGGCAGTCAGTACCGGGATCGAGAAGGCGATCAGCTTGGTCAGGCCAAGGTTGGACACCAACAGCGAGAAGACCGCGAGGATCACCACCAGAGTCTTATAGGACAACGGTGTTACGCGGCTGAAATACTCGGCGCAGGCACAGGTCAGGCCCACGGCGGTCACCAGGCAAGCCAGGGAGATCAGTACCGCGAGGAAGCCGCTGCCCAGGGAGCCAAAGGTGTGTTGGACATAGGCATGCAGCACCGCCGCGCCATTGGTGGCCCCGGCGGCCACTTCATGGCTGCCCGAACCGAGACGGAACAGACTGACATAGACCAGCGCCAGACCAACCCCGGCGATCAGGCCGGCGATCACCGCGTAACGGGTGATCAGTTGAGGCGACTCGACTCCTCGCGAGCGAATGGCGTTGACGATAACGATACCGAACACCAGAGCGCCCAAGGTATCCATGGTCAGGTAACCATTGATGAAACCTTGAGAAAACGGCGCTGCCACATATTCGGGCGTGGCCTCGCCAACAGTACCCGCTGGCAGCGCGACCGCTGCAATCCCCAGAACCGCCAGCGCGATGATCTTCAACGGCGCCAGGAAACGGCCAACGGTATCCAACAAGCGGCCCGGATACAGGGAGATGAAGAACACCAGCAGGAAGTAGGCCGAACTGTAGAGGAACAGCGCCAGCGGGCTCTCGCCCGTCAGTGGCGCCAGGCCCACTTCAAAGGACACAGTAGCCGTACGCGGCGTGGCGAACAGCGGGCCAACCGCCAGGTAGCAGACCGCCGCCAACAGACCGCCAGCGACTTTACCGATGGGGCTGCTCAGGGCATCCATGGCGCCACCGACCTTGGCCAGGGCAACCACGGTGATCACTGGCAGGCCGACCGCCGTGATCAGAAAGCCTAGCGCCGCCATCCAGACATGGGGTCCGGACTGCAAACCGACGATAGGAGGGAAGATGATGTTGCCAGCCCCGACGAACAGGGCAAAAGTCATGAAGCCGAGTGCCAGAATGTCCTGGCCTTTCAACACTTTCATTAAGGAAATACCACACTACTGAATCGGAATTTAGAGAGGGATTTCCCTTATGGGTGAGGGAAATGCTGTCAATCCGTATAAGACTGACCCGTTTAGCGCGCAGTTACCTTGTGGGCAGCAGACGCAAAAAGAGGCGGCTAGCCTACCGAATCTGCAAGACGAACGCACCGGCGCAATGAGAATTTTCTGATATGCGACATTGGGATGTCGCATTTTCGAAATTATATTTCCATCGGGCTTAATCCTATCCCCGCACACCAGCCAGCATGCTGGGAGCCGAACCGTATAGAAGCCGAATTAGGTAAGCGCGGCTTGTATAGGAGCTGGCTTGCCAGCGAAGCCCTCCCCCAGGGCAGCAACTGAACTGAAGGCCTCTACGCCGGCAAGTCGGCTGCTGGGGCAGAAAGCACAAAGGCCACCCGAAGGTGGCCTTTGTGGTTGAAGCGTCAGTTAAGCGCGAGGCTTACTTGACAGCCCAACCGGTCAGCTCGGCCAGGGCCTTGCCGATGTCTGCCAGCGAACGCACGGTTTTCACGCCTGCGTCTTGCAGCGCAGCGAATTTCTCGTCTGCAGTGCCTTTGCCGCCAGAGATGATTGCGCCAGCATGGCCCATGCGCTTGCCCGGAGGAGCAGTCACACCAGCGATGTAGGAAACAACCGGCTTGGTCACGTGAGCCTTGATGTAGGCAGCCGCCTCTTCTTCAGCCGAACCGCCGATCTCGCCGATCATCACGATCGCTTCGGTCTTCGGGTCTTCCTGGAACAGCTTCAGGATGTCGATGAAGTTGGAGCCTGGGATCGGGTCACCACCGATGCCGACGCAGGTGGACTGACCGAAACCGGCGTCAGTGGTCTGCTTAACGGCTTCGTAAGTCAGGGTGCCGGAACGGGAAACGATACCGACCTTGCCTGGCAAGTGAATGTGACCTGGCATGATGCCGATCTTGCATTCGCCTGGAGTGATCACGCCTGGGCAGTTAGGGCCGATCAGGGTAACACCCAGCTCGTCGCACTTAACTTTAGCGTCCAGCATGTCCAGGGTAGGAATGCCTTCGGTGATGCAGACGATCAGCTTGATGCCGCCGAAAGCTGCTTCCAGGATCGAGTCCTTGCAGAAAGGAGCTGGAACGTAGATCACGCTGGCGGTGGCGCCAGTGGCAGCTACAGCGTCTTTCACGGTGTTGAACACTGGCAGACCCAGGTGCTCGGTACCGCCTTTGCCTGGAGTTACGCCACCCACCATCTGGGTGCCGTATTCGATGGCTTGCTGGGTGTGGAAACTACCTTGCGAACCGGTAATACCCTGGCAGATAACTTTGGTGTCTTTATTGATCAGGACGCTCATTATTTGCCCTCCGCAGCTTTGACAACTTGTTGAGCAGCGTCGGTCAGGCTGGTAGCAGCGATGATGTTCAAGCCGCTTTCTGCCAGTACTTTAGCGCCCAGTTCAGCGTTGTTGCCTTCAAGGCGAACAACAACCGGGATTTTCACGCCGACTTCTTTCACAGCGCCGATGATGCCTTCGGCAATCATGTCGCAGCGAACGATGCCGCCGAAGATGTTGACCAGTACTGCAGCGACGTTGGTGTCGGACAGGATGATCTTGAAAGCTTCGGTCACGCGCTCTTTGGTAGCACCACCGCCCACGTCGAGGAAGTTAGCTGGCTTACCGCCGTGCAGGTTGACGATGTCCATGGTACCCATGGCCAGGCCGGCACCGTTGACCATGCAGCCAATGTTGCCTTCCAGGGCTACGTAGTTCAGTTCGAACTTGGCAGCGTGTGCTTCGCGCGGATCGTCCTGCGACGGATCGTGGAAGGTCTTCAGCTTAGGCTGACGGTACATGGCGTTGGCGTCGATGTTGATCTTGGCGTCCAGGCAGTGCAGATCGCCGTCAGCCTTGATCACCAGCGGGTTCACTTCCAGCAGGGCCAGATCGTGATCCTGGAACAGTTTGGCCAGACCCACGAAGATCTTGGCGAACTGGGCAACTTGCTTGCCTTCCAGACCCAGCTGGAAAGCCAGCTCGCGACCCTGGAATGGCTGAGCGCCAACCAGTGGGTCGATAGTGGCTTTCAGAATTTTTTCTGGAGTGTCGTGAGCGATTTTCTCGATGTCCACGCCACCTTCGGTGGAAGCCATGAACACGATGCGACGGCTCGAACGGTCAACGACAGCGCCCAGGTACAGCTCTTTAGCGATATCAGTGCACGATTCAACCAGGATCTTGGTGACAGGCTGGCCATTGGCATCAGTCTGATAGGTCACCAGACGCTTGCCCAACCACTGCTGAGCGAATGCCTTAGCGTCTTCTTTGCTGCGAACCAGCTTAACGCCGCCCGCTTTACCGCGACCACCGGCGTGAACCTGGGCTTTGACAACCCACTCGGAGCCGCCGATTTTGTCGCAAGCTTCTGCTGCTTCTTCCGGGGTGTCTACCGCGTAGCCTTTGGATACTGGCAGGCCGTATTCAGCGAACAGCTGCTTACCCTGATACTCGTGAAGATTCATGCTTTTTACCGTCTTCGTTAGGTACTGCGCATTCGGCGCTGCGCTCAAGATTGAGTGCCGCACCACCTGTGACCGCTACTCTCAAACCAGCGCCACACCTGAACCCGGAGCCTGAGCCCCGATCCAGTGTGTGGCGCTACCTCAAGAGGTCGAGTCCAGCGGATATTCCGCGGTGAGTCTTGCGCACAAGGCTCACGACGGGCCAACCGCCGTGGTTTCTTATTATTGCTTAGCGTTTCTTGCGGTTGGCAATGTGGATGGCAGTGCCATTCACAGCCAGAGCTGCTTCGTGCAGGGCTTCGGACAAGGTCGGATGAGAGAAAACCATCATGCCCAGGTCTTCGGCGCTGGTGCCGAATTCCATGCCGATTGCACCTTGCTGAACCAGTTCCGCAGCGCTTGGGCCAATCACATGGACGCCCAATACGCGGTCAGTCTTGGCATCGGCGATGACTTTGACGAAACCACCGGTGTCGTTGGCTGCCATGGCACGGCCGCTGGCGGCAAACGGAAAGGTGCCGACGTTAACTTCAACGCCTTCAGCTTTCAAGGCCTGCTCGGTTTTACCGACCCATGCAATTTCCGGGTGAGTATAGATAACCGAAGGGATCAGGTCATAGTTCATCTGGGCCTTGTGGCCCTTGATGCGCTCGGCAACCATGATGCCCTCTTCCGAGGCCTTGTGAGCCAGCATCATGCCGCGCACCACGTCACCAATGGCGTAGACGCCCGGTACGGTAGTAGCGCAGTGATCGTCAACGTGCACGAAACCGCGCTCGTCGAGGGTCACGCCGCAGTCGGCAGCCAGCAGATCGGTGGTCACCGGACGGCGACCAACGGCGACAATCAGCTTGTCGAAAGTGATGGTCTGTTCGCCGTTGGCGTCGGTGTAGGTCACCACGACTTCTTCGCCGTTGACCTTGGAGCCGGTCACGCGAGCGCCCAGCTTGATGTCCAGACCCTGCTTGGTCAGGGTTTTCAGCGCTTCCTTGGAAACAGCGGTGTCAGCTGCCATCAGGAAGGTGTCCAGGGCTTCCAGGACAGTCACTTGCGCGCCCAGACGCGACCAGACCGAGCCCAGTTCCAGACCAATAACGCCAGCGCCGATCACGCCCAGACGTTTTGGTACGGCCTGGAATTCCAGCGCGCCGGTGGAGTCGACGATGACATTCTGATCGACCGGGGCCGGTGGAATGTCGATTGGACGCGAACCCGGAGCCAGGATCACGTTTTCAGCTTCGATGACTTCAACCGAACCGTCCGGCTTGGTGACTTCGACTTTCTTGCCTGCCAGCAGTTTGCCGTGGCCTTGGATCGAAGTGACGCCGTTGGCTTTGAACAGGGTGGCAACACCGCTGGTCAGGCCTTTGACGATGTTGGCCTTGCGACCGACCATGGCCGGTACGTCCATGGTCACGCCAGCGTGGCTGATACCGTGGATGGCGAAACCGTCCTGGGCCTCATGGAATTTCCAGGAGCTGTCCAGCAGCGCCTTGGAAGGAATGCAACCGACGTTCAGGCAAGTACCGCCGAGGGCCAGCTTGCCCTCTTTATCGGTGTACTTCTCGATGCAAGCAGTCGTCAGACCAAGCTGTGCTGCCTTGATTGCAGCTACATAACCGCCTGGGCCCGCGCCAATCACTACTACGTCGAATTTCTGAGTCATAAAAAGGTTCCTTTTAACGGCAAGCTAGAAGCCGCAAGCCGCAAGCTTGAAGCCCCTCGCCTTAAGGGCTCGGAACTTGTCGCTTGCAGCTTGCAACTGCTTTTTAGATGTCCAGGAGCAGACGCGCCGGGTCTTCCAGCAGGTTCTTGATGGTCACCAGGAACGTCACAGCTTCTTTACCGTCGATCAGACGGTGATCGTAGGACAGCGCCAGGTACATCATCGGACGGATTACTACCTGACCGTTGATCGCCATAGGACGTTGCAGGATGTTGTGCATGCCCAGGATAGCGGCTTGCGGTGGGTTGACGATCGGGGTCGACATCATCGAGCCGAAAGTACCACCGTTGGTGATGGTGAAAGTACCACCGGTCATCTCTTCCATCGACAGCTTGCCGTCGCGGGCCTTCTTGCCGAAGGTGGCGATGCCGCCTTCGATTTCGGCCAGGCTCATCAGCTCGGCGTTACGCAGGACCGGAACCACCAGGCCACGGTCGCTGGACACCGCAACACCGATGTCGGCGTAGCCGTGGTAGACGATGTCGGAACCGTCGATCGAAGCGTTGACTGCCGGGAAGCGCTTCAGCGCTTCGGTGGCGGCCTTGACGAAGAACGACATGAAGCCCAGGCGCACGCCATTGTGGGACTTCTCGAACAGGTCCTTGTACTTCGAACGCAGAGCCATGACTTCGGTCATGTCGACTTCGTTGAAGGTGGTCAGCATGGCCATGTTCGACTGGGCTTCAACCAGACGCTCGGCAACCTTGGCCCGCAGGCGGGTCATAGGTACGCGCTTCTCGACGCGATCGCCGGCAGCGAAGACTGGAGCGGCAGCGGCTGGAGCCGGAGCCTTGGCAGGCGCGGCAGCCGGAGCGGCTTTCTTGGCGGCAACAGCAGCCACCACGTCTTCCTTGGTCACACGACCGCCTTTGCCGGTACCGGCAACGGAGGCGATGTTGATGCCGTTCTCTTCAGCCAGCTTGCGCGCGGCAGGAGCGGCGATTGGATCGTCTTCGCCGTCAGCGGCAGCCGGGGCAGCAGCGGCCGGAGCAGCGGCGGCAGCAGGAGCAGCGGTAGCAGCACCGCCTTCAACGATGGAGCCCAGAACTTCGTCGGACAGAACGGTGTCGCCTTCGTTCTTGACGATAGCGCCCAGCACGCCATCAGCGGTGGCCAGCACTTCCAGCACAACCTTGTCGGTCTCGATGTCGACGATCAGCTCGTCGCGCTTGACGGCTTCGCCCGGTTGCTTGTGCCAGGTGGCAACGGTGCCATCGGCAACCGATTCCGGGAAAGTGGGGGCTTTGATCTCGATAGCCATTATCAGTGGTTCCTTAAATTCGGTTTCAGGTGCGCGAAGGCGTTAAACAGTGAAGGCATCTTGCAGCAGTTTTTCCTGCTGCTCGGCGTGCATCGACGCGTAGCCACAAGCTGGCGCAGCAGAGGCGTCACGGCCCGCGTACTCGAGTACGAGCGACTTGTCGTGATTGCCTACGATGCGACGCATATGGTGCTGGCTGCAGTACCAGGCGCCCTGGTTCATCGGCTCTTCCTGACACCAAACCACATGCTTGAGGTTGGTGTACGGAGCCAGGACTTCGTTCAGATCGTCCTCAGGGAACGGATACAGCTGCTCGATACGCACGACGGCGATGTCTTCACGACCTTCGGCACGGCGTTTTTCCAACAGGTCGTAGTAGACCTTGCCGCTACACAGAATCAGGCGCTCGACCTTTTTCGGGTCCAGTACGTCGATTTCCGGAATCACGGTCTGGAACGAACCTTCGGCCAGATCTTCCAGAGTCGAGATGGCCAGCTTGTGGCGCAGCAGCGACTTCGGAGTCAGAACCACCAGTGGTTTGCGCAGAGGACGGATCACCTGACGGCGCAGCAAGTGGTAGATCTGTGCCGGAGTGGTCGGCATGCACACCTGAATGTTGTGCTCGGCACACAGTTGCAGGTAACGCTCCAGACGCGCCGAGGAGTGCTCAGGGCCCTGACCTTCGTAACCGTGAGGCAGCAGCATGGTCAGACCGCAGAGACGGCCCCACTTGTGCTCGCCGCTGGTGATGAACTGGTCGATCACCACTTGTGCACCGTTGGCGAAGTCGCCGAACTGGGCTTCCCAGATCACCAGCGCGTTTGGCGTGGTGGTCGAGTAGCCGTATTCGAATGCCAGTACCGCCTCTTCCGACAGGAAGGAGTCGTACAGGTCAAAGCGCGGCTGACCTTCGAACAGATGCTTGAGCGGCACATAAGTGCTGGCATCTTTCTGGTTGTGCAGAACGGCGTGGCGGTGCGAGAAGGTGCCGCGGCCGATGTCCTGGCCGGTCATGCGGATCGGGTGACCTTCGAACGCCAGGGTCGCGTACGCCATGGTTTCAGCGTAACCCCAGTTGATCGGCAGGCCGCCGGCTTGCATCTTCTGACGGTCTTCGTAGATCTTCGCAACCTGACGCTGAACCACGAAGCCTTCCGGCAGCTCCAGCAACTTGGCGGACAGTTCCTGCAGGGTCTTGAGATCGAAGGTGGTGTCGTGACGTGCGGTCCAGGTGTGGCCCAGGTATGGACGCCAGTCCACGAACAACTCTTTGTTCGGTTCCTTGACCAGGCTCTTCACTACGTGCAGACCGTTGTCCAGCGCATTGCGGTACTCATCGACTTTCGCCTGAACACGCTCTGCGTCGAGCACACCGCTCTGGATCAGGCGATCGGCATACAGCTCACGGGTGGTGCGCTGTTTGGTGATCTGCTGATACATCAGTGGCTGGGTGCCGCTTGGCTCGTCGGCCTCGTTGTGGCCGCGACGACGGTAGCAGACCAGGTCGATCACCACGTCGCGCTTGTACTGCATGCGGTAGTCGATGGCCATCTGGGTCACGAACAACACGGCTTCCGGATCATCACCATTCACATGGAGGATCGGCGCCTGGATCATCTTCGCAACGTCAGTAGCGTACTCGGTGGAGCGCGAGTCCAGCGGGTTGCTGATGGTGAAACCTACCTGGTTGTTGATCACGATGTGCACAGTGCCGCCGGTACGGAAACCGCGGGTCTGGGACATCTGGAAGGTTTCCATCACCACGCCCTGACCGGCAAACGCCGCGTCACCGTGGATCGAGATCGGCAGAACCTTGTCGCCGGTCTGGTCGTTGCGACGATCCTGACGGGCGCGCACCGAACCCTCGACCACTGGAGAAACGATTTCCAGGTGGGACGGGTTGAACGCCATGGCCAGGTGAACTTCGCCGCCGGCGGTCATCACGTTGGACGAGAAGCCCTGGTGATACTTAACGTCACCGGAGCCCAGCTCGACCTTCTTCTTGCCTTCGAACTCGTCGAACAGCTCGCGCGGGTTCTTGCCGAAGGTGTTGACCAGGACGTTGAGACGGCCACGGTGAGCCATGCCGATCACGACTTCCTTGGTGCCGTAGGAACCGGAACGCTGGATCAGCTCGTCGAGCATTGGAATCAGGCTTTCACCACCTTCCAGACCGAAACGCTTGGTGCCCGGGTATTTGGTACCCAGGTATTTTTCCAGGCCTTCGCCGGCGGTGACGCGCTCGAGCAGGTGGCTCTTGATGTCGGCGGAATAGGTCGGACGGCCGCGTACGCTTTCCAGACGCTGCTGGAACCACTGACGCTGTTCGGAATCGGTGATGTGCGTGAATTCAGCGCCGATGGTGCGGCAATATGTCTGCTGCAACGCTTCGTGAATTTCGCGTAGGCTCGCTTCCTCTTTGCCGATGAACAGGTCGCCGGCACGGAAGGTCGTATCAAGATCGGCATTGGTCAAGCCGTAATGATTGATCGACAGGTCTGCAGGTGCAGGACGCTGCCACAGCCCCAGCGGGTCCAGCTGGGCTGCCTGGTGGCCACGCATCCGATAGGCCTGGATCAATCGCAGCACTTCAACTTGCTTCTTCTCGTGCTCACTGCTCACGCTGCCGGCGGATACCGGTTGGGCGCGGCGCTGGTTCTTTGCCAGCAAGACGAAATGATCGCGGATTGTCGAGTGCGAAACATCGATGGCAGTGCTGCCGTCGGTAGGCAACTTCTGAAAGTAAGTGCGCCACTCTTCTGGCACAGCGTTAGGGTCGTGCAGGTAGAGCTCGTAGAGCTCTTCCACATAGGCAGCGTTACTACCGGATAGGTAGGCGCTGTTCCACATGCGCTGCATCACGCTTTCTTGCATGCTTGGTCACCCTCGGTTAGGGGAACACCACCGGCGAAGACACCGAGCAAGCTTGCAGAAGTCCGAATGCAGCGACCAAAACAAGCCACTTAGGATCACGCTGATAGTCCGGGTACCAGCCCGGATGCCCCTGCTTGTCTCATTTCTTCAAAAATAAAAGCAGCCACTTTGTGAGCTGCTGCTCAGGTTAGAGCCATGACGCGGGTTGAAGCCCGCGCCTTGGCTTTTACGGGTACAGCGGTCCTACGGGTACAACAGCTGAATCACACGCCACTCTGCAGCAACATGTTACGAATGTGACCGATGGCCTTAGTCGGGTTCAGGCCCTTCGGACAAACGTTGACGCAGTTCATGATCCCCCGGCAGCGGAATACGCTGAACGGGTCGTCCAAGGAAGCCAGACGCTCGGATGTCTTGGTGTCACGGCTGTCTGCCAGGAAGCGATAGGCTTGCAGCAGAGCAGCCGGGCCCAGGAACTTGTCCGGGTTCCACCAGAAGGACGGGCAAGAGGTCGAGCAGCAAGCGCACAGGATGCACTCGTACAGACCGTCGAGCTTTTCGCGCTCTTCTGGGGACTGCAGACGCTCGATGGCCGGAGCCGGCGTGTCGTTCTGCAGGAATGGCTTCACCTTCTCGTATTGCTTGTAGAAGATGCTCATATCGACGACCAGGTCACGGATAACCGGCAGACCTGGCAGCGGACGAACAACCAGCTTGTTCTTCTTGACCACGGCGGACAGCGGCGTGATGCACGCCAGGCCGTTCTTGCCGTTGATGTTCATGCCATCGGAACCGCAAACGCCTTCACGGCAGGAACGACGATAGGAGAACCCCTCGTCCTGCTCTTTGATCAGCGCCAGCACGTCCAGCACCATCAAGTCCTTGCCACCGGTGTCGACCTGGAAAACCTGGGTTTTCGGAGCCGAGTCGGTGTCAGGGTTGTAACGATAAACTTCAACTTGCAACATATCGATCACCCTTTAGTAAGTCCGGACTTTTGGTTCAAAAGTCGGAACAGTCTTCGGCGAGAAGTTGACCGCACGCTTGGCAACGCGCTTCTCACCCGGGAAGTACAGGGTGTGGCACAGCCAGTTTTCGTCGTCACGGTCTTCGAAGTCTTCACGGGCGTGAGCGCCGCGGGACTCTTTACGCACTTCGGCAGCGATGGCAGTGGCTTCAGCCACTTCCAGCAGGTTCTGCAGCTCAAGTGCTTCGATACGCGCAGTGTTGAAAGCTTGAGACTTGTCGTTGATCTTGACGTTGGCGATACGCTCGCGCAGCTCAGCCAGCTGAGCAATACCCTTCTGCATGTACTCGCCGGTACGGAATACACCGAAGTAGTTCTGCATGCAGTTCTGCAGCTCGCGGCGCAGGGTTGCAACGTCTTCACCGGTGGTGCGCTCGTTGAGCTTGGCCAGGCGGTTCAGGGCAACGTCGACGTCAGTGTCGCTGGCATCGCGGTATTCGATACCGTCGGTCAGCGCTTTTTCCAGGTGCAGGCCAGCTGCACGACCGAACACCACCAGGTCCAGCAGCGAGTTGCCGCCCAGACGGTTGGCGCCGTGTACCGATACGCAAGCCACTTCACCCACTGCGAACAGACCAGGGATGATGGTGTCTTCGCCAGCAGCGTTCTGAGTGATCGCCTGACCATGAATGTTGGTGGCAACGCCGCCCATCATGTAGTGGCAGGTTGGAACGACCGGAACCGGAGCAACCACCGGGTCAACGTGGGCAAAGGTCTTGGACAGCTCGCAGATGCCAGGCAGGCGGCTGTGCAGTACTTCTTCGCCCAGGTGATCGAGCTTGAGCATCACGTGGTCGCCATTCGGGCCACAACCGTTGCCGGCGATGATTTCCTTGACCATGGAGCGCGCAACAACGTCGCGACCTGCCAGGTCTTTGGCGTTCGGAGCATAACGCTCCATGAAACGCTCGCCGTGCTTGTTGATCAGGTAACCGCCTTCACCGCGGCAGCCTTCAGTCACCAGTACACCAGCGCCGGCGATACCGGTCGGGTGGAACTGCCACATTTCGATGTCTTGCACCGGAACGCCGGCACGCAGCGCCATGCCTACACCGTCACCGGTGTTGATCAGGGCATTGGTGGTGGAAGCATAGATACGACCTGCACCGCCGGTAGCCAGAACAGTGGCCTTGGAGCGGATGTAGGTGGTTTCGCCGGTTTCGATGCAGATCGCGATCACACCGACAAAAGCGCCGTCCTGGTTCTTCACCAGATCGACCGCGTACCACTCGTTGAGGAACGTGGTGCCGGCTTTCAGGTTGCCCTGATAGAGGGTGTGCAGCAGCGCGTGACCGGTACGGTCGGACGCAGCACAGGTACGAGCAGCCTGGCCGCCCTTGCCGTAATCCTTGGATTGACCACCGAAAGGACGCTGATAGATACGACCGGTTTCAGTACGAGAGAACGGCAGACCCATGTGGTCCAGCTCGAAGACCGCAGCCGGACCTTCCTGACACATGTATTCGATAGCGTCCTGGTCACCGATGTAGTCGGAACCCTTGACGGTATCGTACATGTGCCAGCGCCAGTCATCGTTCGGGTCCGCCGAGGCGATCGCGCAAGTGATGCCGCCTTGGGCAGACACAGTGTGCGAACGGGTCGGGAACACCTTGGTGATCACAGCAGTCTTGTGGCCGCCCTGGGCCAGCTGCAGTGCGGCACGCATGCCGGCGCCGCCGCCGCCAATGATGATGGCGTCGAAAGAAATGGTTGGAATGTTAGCCATGAATCAGATACCCCAGAGAATCTGCACACCCCAGACGAAGTAAGCGAACATTGCAACGCCGCATACTGCCTGGAAAAGGAAACGCACTGCTGTCGCCGACTTGCCCAGCGCCATCGGCGTCAGGTAGTCAGTCGAGATGGTCCACATGCCGACCCAGGCGTGAGCGCCCAGGGCCACCATGGCCAGCAGACTGAAGATACGCATCCAGTTGTTTGCGAACAGGCCATGCCACTGGGTGTAGTCAATGCCCGGATTCGCTACGAGGTATCCGATCAGGAAAATGAAATAAGCCGCGAGAACGACCGCAGACACACGCTGTGCCATCCAGTCATAAAGGCCCGAACGCGACAGGTTCGTAACGCTGGTTACCATATCCAAACTCCCGCCAGAACGATTACCACCACGGATACGGCGATAACGATTTTCGAGCCCAGCTTGCCGCCTTCCAGCGTCTCACCGATGCCCATGTCCATAATCAGATGGCGTACACCGGCCACCAAGTGATACAGCAAGGCGGACAGGAGGCCCCACGCAACGAATTTGGCCAGCGGACTGGTCAAGCACGCCTTCACCTCGGCATAGCCTTCCTCGGAGCCCAGGGATTTGCTCAATGCATAAAGCATGATGCCGATGCCCAGGAAGAGGATGATGCCGGAAACACGGTGAAGAAACGACGTAACGCCGGTGATGGGGAGTTTGATGGTCCTTAGGTCTAGGTTTACAGGTCGTTGGCTATTCACGGCTTTTTTCACACTGAAGAGCCCCTAACAATCAGGGCAAAGTTGTTGGGGAGTGCACTGGTCAGGTAACCACTACCCAGGGAGTGCGACCCCCAATAAAGCGGGCCCAGAAGCCTACGGAGGTCGGTGGCCGAGTATAGACAGTTAGGCTACTAATGACAACGCAAACACCTTCCCCTAATAGCTGATTGCGTTAGCCTTATAAAAGGCGTAAATGGCGCTGAATTTCGCTAAAAAATCCCTCCCAAAGCCTTCTGGGACAAGACTTTAGGCAAATTGACATTCAGATTTATCTCACTATAGTGGTGCGGGCCCTGCGTGGGGGGTCTGTCTGATGATTTCAAGCATAAATAGGAGGCCACATGGCTGACAAAAAAGCGCAGTTGATCATCGAGGGCGCAGCCCCCGTCGAGCTGCCCATTTTAACCGGCACCGTTGGTCCCGATGTAATTGATGTTCGGGGCCTGACGGCCACGGGCCGCTTCACTTTTGACCCGGGTTTCATGTCGACCGCCTCCTGCGAGTCGAAAATCACCTATATCGACGGCGACAACGGCATTCTGCTGCACCGCGGCTACCCGATCGAACAGCTGGCTGAAAAGTCGGACTACCTGGAAACCTGCTACCTGCTGCTCAACGGTGAATTGCCTACCGCCGAACAGAAGGCCCAGTTCGTCAGCACCGTGAAAAACCACACCATGGTTCACGAGCAGCTGAAGAGCTTCTTCAACGGTTTCCGCCGCGACGCCCACCCAATGGCGGTAATGTGCGGCGTAGTGGGTGCACTCTCGGCGTTCTACCACGACTCCCTGGACATCAATAACCCGCAGCACCGCGAAATTTCCGCCGTGCGCCTGGTCGCCAAGATGCCGACCCTGGCAGCGATGGTTTACAAGTACTCCATGGGCCAGCCGATGATGTATCCGCGCAACGACCTGTCGTACGCGGAAAACTTCCTGCACATGATGTTCAACACCCCGTGCGAGATCAAACCGATCAGCCCGGTACTGGCCAAGGCGATGGACCGGATCTTCATCCTCCATGCCGACCACGAACAGAACGCCTCGACTTCCACCGTGCGTCTGGCCGGCTCTTCGGGTGCCAACCCGTTCGCCTGTATCGCTGCCGGTATCGCCGCGCTCTGGGGCCCTGCCCACGGCGGCGCCAACGAAGCCGTACTGACCATGCTCGACGAAATTGGCGATGTATCGAACATCGACAAGTTCATCGCCAAGGCCAAGGACAAGAACGATCCGTTCAAACTCATGGGCTTCGGTCACCGCGTGTATAAAAACCGCGACCCGCGCGCCACCGTAATGAAGCAGACCTGCGACGAAGTCCTGAAAGAACTGGGCATCAACAACGATCCTCAGCTCGAACTGGCCATGCGCCTGGAAGAGATCGCCCTGACCGATCCGTACTTCATCGAACGCTCCCTGTACCCGAACGTCGACTTCTACTCGGGGATCATCCTCAAGGCGATCGGCATTCCAACCAGCATGTTCACCGTGATCTTCGCCCTGGCGCGGACCGTCGGCTGGATCTCCCACTGGAAAGAAATGCTCTCCAGCCCTTACAAGATCGGCCGTCCTCGTCAGCTGTACACCGGCTACGAATCGCGCGACATCACCAAGCTGGAAGACCGCAAGTAAGACCTGCCTTGCGCACACGTCTTAGCTGCACCGGATACGGCCTCTAACAGAGGTCGTATTTGTTTCTGCTCCCCCCTCCCCTCACCTACCCCCTGCCGGAACCGACTTGCCGGCGAAGAACCCCGCAGCCCTGCCTCCCCCTCAAATAAGCCTTCGCTGGCACGCCAGCTCCTTGCATCTCGACTATCGCTACGCCCGCAATCGAGGGTATCTGAACAGGGCGAGCAGACAAAAAAATGCCTCGATCTTTCGATCGAGGCATTTTGCTATTACACAGCTTCTATATAGAAGCCGATATACAGGCCGAGCTTAGTGCGACACCGCCCCACTGGCGCCCAGGCCGGTCTGCGAACGCACGAACTGCGGGAAGAACAAGGCCCGCTCATTGGCCGCCGAAGCCGACTTGTCAGTGATGGAGAAGAACCAGATACCGACAAAGGCAATGATCATCGAGAACAGCGCCGGGTACTCGTACGGGAAGATTGCCTTCTCGTGGTGCAGGATCTGCACCCAGATGGTCGGACCGAGAACCATCAATGCCACCGCACTGACCAGACCCAACCAGCCGCCAATCATGGCGCCACGCGTGGTGAGCTTCTTCCAGTACATGGAAAGCAGCAGCACCGGGAAGTTGCAACTGGCAGCGATGGAGAACGCCAGGCCCACCATGAACGCAATGTTCTGACTCTCGAAGAGAATGCCCAGACCGATGGCCAGCACGCCCAAGGCCACGGTAGTGATCTTGGAAACGCGAATCTCATCCTTCTCGTTGGCCTTGCCCTTCTTGACCACACTGGCATACAGGTCGTGGGACACCGCCGAAGCACCTGCCAGGGTCAGGCCCGCTACTACCGCCAGAATGGTGGCGAAAGCCACCGCCGAGATGAAGCCGAGGAACACGCTGCCGCCCACCGCATTGGCCAGGTGCACTGCCGCCATGTTGTTGCCACCCAGCAAGGCGCCTGCGGCATCCTTGAAGGCCGGATTGGTGCTCACCAGCAGGATCGCGCCAAAACCGATGATGAAGGTCAGGATGTAGAAGTAACCGATGAAGCCAGTGGCGTAGAGCACGCTCTTACGGGCTTCCTTGGCATCGCTCACGGTGAAGAAGCGCATCAGGATATGCGGCAGGCCGGCAGTACCGAACATCAGCGCAAGCCCCAGGGAGAATGCCGAGATCGGGTCCTTCACCAGACCGCCAGGACTCATGATCGCCTCACCTTTGGGGTGAACCTTGATCGCCTCGGAGAACAGGGTGTTGAAATCGAAGTTGACGTGCTTCATCACCATCAGCGCCATGAAGGACGCACCGGACAGCAGCAGCACTGCCTTGATGATCTGTACCCAAGTGGTGGCCAGCATGCCGCCAAACAGCACATACAGGCACATCAGGATCCCCACCAGGATCACCGCCACATGGTAGTCGAGGCCGAACAGCAGCTGGATCAGCTTGCCGGCACCCACCATCTGCGCGATCAGGTAGAACGCCACCACCACCAGCGAACCACAGGCCGACAGAGTGCGTATCTGAGTCTGCCCGAGGCGATAGGACGCCACGTCGGCAAAGGTGTACTTGCCCAGGTTGCGCAGGCGCTCGGCGATCAGGAACAGAATGATCGGCCAGCCCACCAGGAAGCCGATGGAGTAGATCAGGCCGTCATAGCCGGAAGTGAACACCAGCGCGGAAATCCCCAGGAAGGACGCCGCCGACATGTAGTCACCGGCAATCGCCAGGCCATTCTGGAAGCCGGTGATCTTGCCACCCGCGGCGTAATAGTCGGCAGCCGACTTGTTGCGCTTGGAGGCCCAGTAAGTGATGCACAGGGTGGCCCCGACGAAGACCACGAACATCACGATCGCCGAGACGTTGAGGGGTTGCTTGTGGACTTCGCCAGTCAAAGCGTCTGCGGCCCACAGGGCAGGAGCGAAAGCGGCAAGACCGAGTGCTGCGAATAGACGTCGGATCATTGCTGAGCCTCCTTCAGGATCGCATTGTTCAGGTCATCGAACTCGCCGTTGGCGCGTCGCACATAGATACCGGTCAGGATGAAGGCCGAGACAATCAAGCCGACACCAATGGGAATGCCCCAGGTGATGGATGAAGTTGGACTGAGTTTGGCGCCCAGGATCTGCGGACCGTAAGCGATCAACAGAATGAAGCCCGAGTAAAGCCCAAGCATGATCGCCGAGAGAATCCAGGCGAACCGCTCTCGCTTACTGACCAGCTCCTTGAAACGCGGGCTGTTTTGAATCGAGAGGTAAATGCTGTCGTTCATTGTTTTTATCCTCGCAGCACAGATTTTAGGTAGAACCTAATCCACTCTATGCGGCTGTGAGGCAGGTTCCAGACGACCTTAGTATTAGAACGACATTAGCCACCTCGCCAACTTCCCCCCCAAAAAAACACAAGGCCGGCCGCTGATATCAGCGGCCGGCCTCACAACCCTCGTTCTAGACGCCTGACGGCTATTTAGCAGTCCACTCGGCAACCCGCTCCGGGTGCTTGCTCACCCAGTCCTTGGCCGCCACATCCGGTTTTGCGCCATCTTGAATGGCCAGCATGACCTCGCCGATTTCATCCTTCGACGCCCACTGGAACTTCTTCAGGAACGCTGCCACCTCTGGCGCCTTCTTCTCCAGGCCCTTGCTGCCGATGCTGTTGACGGTTTCAGCGGCGCCATACACCCCTTTCGGATCTTCGAGGAAGCGCAGTTTCCACTTGGCGAACATCCAGTGCGGTACCCAGCCGGTCACGGCGATGGATTCCTGCTTATCCTCGGCCCGGGTCAGTTCGGCGATCATCGCCGCACCGGAACTGGCCTGCAGCTTGTAGTCCAGGCCGTAGTCCTTGATCGCCTGGTCGGTCTTGAGCATCACCCCTGAACCGGCGTCGATGCCGACAATCTTGTTCTTGAAGCTGGTATCGGTCTTGAGGTCCTCAATGGTCCTGGCCTTGACGTACTCCGGCACGATCAGACCGATCTTGGCGTCCTTGAAGTTGGGACCGTAGTCGACAACCTTGTCCTTGTTCTTGGTCCAGTATTCGCCGTGAGTCACCGGCAACCAGGCCGAGAGCATGGCATCGAGCTTGCCGGTGGCTACGCCCTGCCACATGATCCCGGTCGCCACCGCTTGCAGTTTGACGTCGTAACCGAGCTTCTGCTTGATCACCTCCGCCGCCACATAGGTAGTCGCCACGCTGTCGGACCAGCCGTCGACGTAGCCGATGCTCAGGGTTTTGCTGTCGGCACTGGCCAGAGTGGAGCTGATGGCAAGTACCAGTGCGGCACCTGCGCCTAAGAGTCGTCGCATCTTCATCGTTACTTCCCCGAAAAGTGCAGTGCCGGGCGGCTGCCGGGCACGTCAACGTATGGTTATGGTGCTCAGCGCCCCCATCACGCCTCACCGCGAACGCGTTCGATCATCAGCGGAGTACTGATGCTTCGATCATCAACCCGCCACCGCCCGCGACCTGCTCTGCCTGCGACCTCAAGGCAACCAGCAACGACATCAGATAGCCAGTAACCAGGTGCTGCGACCTCCTCGACTCAGGGCCCGCCCAAACTTTGCATGTCAAAATCATGCAGGCCACCAAGCTGTGGACAAATGCGGGTAAGATGCCCCGCTTTGTTCCACTACGGCCTGACCATGTCCGCCACAGCCCGCTTCCCCACCCTCGCTTATCTGTTCGCCTGCCTGCTCGGCCTGCTGGCCCTTGGTAGTTACTGGTACGGCCTTGGCCGGCCGGTGTCGCTGCCGGACGTCGCCAGCGCCAGCCACAAACTGCAATGCGCCTCCTATACGCCGTTCGACAAGGACCAATCGCCCTTCGACCAGCCGTTCAAACTGCGCCCCGAACGCATGGACGCCGACCTGGCATTGCTGGCCACCCGCTTCGAATGCATCCGCACCTATTCCATGACCGGCCTCGAAGCCCTGCCCGAGCTGGCGCGCAAGCACGGCCTGAAGCTGATGATCGGCGCGTGGGTCAATAGCAACCCAGTAGACACCGAGAAAGAAGTCGACCTGCTGATCGCCTCGGCCAATGCCAACCCGGATGTCGTCAGCGCGGTGATCGTCGGCAACGAGGCGCTGCTGCGCAAGGAAGTCACCGGGCCGCAACTGGCGCGGCTGATCCTCAAGGTCAAGGCCGGGGTCAAGCAGCCGGTCACCTATGCCGATGTCTGGGAATTCTGGCTCAAGCACCCGGAGATCGCGCCAGCGGTGGACTTCCTCACCATTCACCTGCTGCCGTACTGGGAAGACGACCCCTCGAACATCGACGCGGCCCTGAACCACGTGGCCGAGGTACGCCAGGTATTCGGCAACCGCTTTGCCCCCAAGGACGTGATGATCGGTGAAACCGGCTGGCCCAGCGAAGGCCGCCAGCGAGAAACGGCGCTGCCGAGCCGAGTCAACGAGGCCAAGTTCATTCGTGGCTTCGTTGCCTTGGCGGAACACAACGGCTGGCACTACAACCTGATCGAAGCCTTCGACCAGCCCTGGAAACGCGCCAGCGAGGGCGCAGTCGGCGGTTACTGGGGGCTGTTCGATGCCGATCGCCAGGACAAGGGCATCCTCGCAGGCCCGGTGTCCAACCTGCCTTACTGGCCACAATGGCTGGGCGCGGGCGCGGTGATATTCCTCGGCACCCTGATCCTGGGTGGCCGGGTTCGCGGTCGACGCGCTGCGCTGCTCTTGCCGCTGCTGGGCGCGCTGGCGGCGTGCACCATCGGTACCTGGGGCGAACTGGCGCGGGTCACCAGCCGCTTCACTGGCGAATGGTGCTGGGCCGGACTGCTACTGGGCCTGAACCTGCTGATTCTGGCCCATGCCGCCCTGGCCTTGAGCCCTCGCGAAGGCTGGCGTCTGCGGGCCTTCAATGCCCTGGAAAAGCGTGCAGGCTGGTTGCTGGCAACGGCAGGATTCGCCGCCGCGGTGATGATGCTGGAGCTGGTGTTCGACCCGCGCTACCGCAGCTTCCCGAGTGCGGCCCTGCTGCTGCCGGCGCTGGTCTACCTGTGCCGCCCGGTGCGCGTGCCACGCCGCGAAATCGCCTTGCTGACCTTTATCCTGGGTGCCGGCATCGCTCCGCAGCTGTATCAGGAAGGCCTGGCCAACCAGCAGGCCTGGGGCTGGGCCCTGGTCAGCCTGCTGATGGTGGCCGCGCTGTGGCGCAGCCTGCGGGCCCGCATCGCCTGAAAACAGCCCTAGCCGCAGGTTTTGCCTGCGGCTAGGGCTTGGCGGCGCGCACCAGGCGCAAGGCCGCAATCACCACCGCAAACACCGCCAGCGTGGTGTTGTACAAGGCCAGGGCCGGAATGCCCGCCAGCAAGGCCAGCACCGCCAGCCACCAGCCGGCACGACCGGGCACGACAAACCCCAGCAGCGCTGCGCCCAAGGCACTCCAGCCCAGCACCTTGAAGTGGATCATCCAGCCCAGGCTGGAACGTAGCGAACACTCCCAGCGACCGACCTCATCAACACAGGCGCCCACCCACCGAGCATCCTCCATAAAGCCATAGCGCAGGCCATAACTGGCAGCCAGCCACAGCGGCAGGACAACGAGCAGCACAATCACGGGAAGGCGGCGGGACATGAAACACTCCGAACAATCAAAACGGCGCCCAGCATAATCGCCCACGGACGCTTGGCAAGCACGACGCACAGATAACTGTTCAGCAAATAGCGGCAAAGTGTATCGTCCGGCTACTATCACCCCCCAGCAGGCCTGTGGCCGGGGTTATTTGTGCCCACCCATGGCACTTCGGCAGCAGCGCGGTGGTCATAGCCTGCGAACCTCATTCGGTACCTTCCTTCTAGGGATACAGTCATGCTTCGTTCCTTGCGCCTCGCTGCCCTGTTCGGCGGCCTTATCCTGAGTGCGTCCGCACTGGCGGTGGATGTCGACCCGGCCAGCTATGGCTACCCGTTGACCAACCCCTTTGAAGCCACCATCGCCACCACCCCCCCGGAGCTGCGCCCGGAACTGCCCGCCAACGATGACATCCGTCAGTCCGACTACAGCCTGAACCTGCGGCCGGAGCGCGAGTTCATCCTCCCGGACAATTTCTGGGCGGTGAAGAAGCTCACCTACCGCATCGCCACCCAGGACCACGCCGCGCCGCTGATCTTCCTGATCGCCGGCACTGGCGCGCGCTACGACAGCAGCCTCAACGAGTACCTGAAGAAGCTCTACTACAAGGCCGGCTACCATGTGGTGCAGCTATCCTCGCCCACCAGCTTCGACTTCATCACTGCCGCCTCGCGCTTCGCCACCCCCGGGGTGAGCCAGGAAGACGCCGAAGACATGTACCGGGTCATGCAGGCCGTACGGGCCCAGCACCCCAAGCTGCCGATCACCGAGTTCTACCTCACCGGCTACAGCCTCGGCGCCCTGGACGCGGCGTTCATCAGCAAACTGGATGAGACCCGACGCAGCTTCAACTTCAAGAAAGTGCTGCTGCTCAACCCGCCGGTCAACCTCTACACCTCGATCACCAACCTCGACAAACTGGTACAGACCGAGGTCAAGGGCATCAACAACAGCACCACCTTCTATGAACTGGTGCTGGGCAAGCTGACCCGCTACTTCCAGCAGAAGGGCTACATCGACCTCAACGACGCCCTGCTCTACGACTTCCAGCAGTCCAAGCAACACCTGACCAACGAACAGATGGCCATGCTGATCGGTACCTCCTTCCGCTTCTCGGCAGCGGACATCGCCTTCACCTCGGACCTGATCAACCGCCGCGGCCTGATCACCCCGCCCAAGTACCCGATCCGCGAAGGCACCAGCCTTACCCCGTTTCTCAAGCGTGCCCTGCAGTGCGACTTCGACTGTTACCTGACCGAACAGGTGATCCCGATGTGGCGCGCCCGCACCGACGGCGGCAGCCTGCTGCAACTGATCGACCAGGTAAGCCTCTACGCCCTGCAGGACTACCTCAAGGCCAGCCCGAAGATTGCCGTGATGCACAACGCCGATGACGTGATCCTCGGCCCCGGCGACCTGGGCTTCCTGCGCAAAACCTTTGGCGACCGCCTGACCGTCTACCCCCATGGCGGGCATTGCGGCAACCTCAACTACCGCGTCAACAGCGACGCCATGCTGGAGTTCTTCCGTGGCTAAACATCTCCTGCTTATCGCTGCGTTGCTCTGCGCAGGCTATGCCCAAGCCGACAACAGCAAGGCCCACGCCTCCACAGTTCAGGACCCCGACGGCTTCACCGAGCCGTTGAAGAAACTCAAGTTCAACCCGGGGCTGGACCAGCGCGAGTTCGAGCGTTCGACCCTCAATGCACTGAACATCTATGACCCGCTGGAGTCGTGGAACCGCCGGGTCTACCACTTCAACTACCGCTTCGATCAGTGGGTGTTCCTGCCGGTGGTGGACGGTTATCGCTATGTGACCCCGAGCTTCCTGCGCAGCGGGGTCAGCAACTTCTTCAATAACCTCGGCGACGTCCCGAACCTGATGAACAGCCTGTTGCAGTTCAAGGGCCATCGGTCGATGGAAACCACGGCGCGCCTGCTGCTCAACACCACCATCGGCGTTGCCGGCCTGTGGGACCCGGCCACCAAGATGGGCCTGCAACGCCATAGCGAAGACTTCGGCCAGACCCTCGGATTCTATGGCGTGCCCGGCGGCGCCTATCTGGTGCTGCCGATCCTCGGCCCGTCGAACCTGAGGGATACGGCCGGGCTGGCGGTGGACTACACCGCCGAATCGGCAATCAACTTCCTCAACGTCTCGGAAGTCAGCAGCAATCACCCCGAGATCTGGGCGCTGCGTGGTGTCGACAAGCGCTACCAGACCAGCTTTCGCTATGGCCAGCTGAACTCGCCGTTTGAATACGAGAAGGTGCGCTACGTGTACACCGAATCGCGCAAACTGCAGATCGCCGAGTAACCTGCTGTACCGGTTGCCGACCGCAAGAGCGGCAACCGGCTGACTCGGATCTCAGCCGCGCAAGGCCCGCCAGCCTTTGCCCAGTAGCGTCACGGCCAGCAGTACCAGCCCACCGGCAATGATCCCGGCCACGGCATTGAGCAGGGTCGGCATGATCACCGACACCGGGCCCATGACTGTGGCACTACGCTCAGCCAGGCTCTCGATCAGATGGTGCACGGCAGGGACGCCGTGGGTGAGGATGCCGCCGCCCACCATGAACATCGCCGCCGTGCCGATCACCGACAGACTCTTCATCATCCACGGCGCCGCTCGCAGGATGGCACCACCGACGCGTTTGGCCAGGGCGCCCGGTTTCTGCGCCAGCCACAACCCCAGGTCATCGAGCTTGACGATGCCCCCCACCAGACCGTAGACGCCAACGGTCATGACAATCGCAATCCCCGAGAGCACCACCACCTGCTGGCTCAGGGAGGCGCCTGCCACCGTGCCCAGAGTAATAGCGATGATTTCCGCGGAAAGGATGAAGTCGGTACGAATCGCGCCCTTGATCTTGTCCTTCTCAAAGGCCACCAGATCCACCTGAGGGTCTGCCAGCGCCCGCAAGGTCTGCTCATGTTCGGCCGCATCGTCGCCGTGGGGCAGGTACTTGTGCGCCAGCTTCTCGAAGCCTTCGAAACACAGGTAGGCCCCGCCGATCATCAGCAACGGCGTCACCAGCCAGGGCGCCAGGGCACTGATGGCCAGCGCCGCCGGCACCAGGATCAATTTGTTGCGAAACGAGCCCTTGGCCACGGCCCAGACCACGGGAATTTCCCGCTCGGCGCGAACCCCGGAAACCTGCTGGGCATTGAGCGCCAGATCGTCGCCCAATACCCCGGCGGTCTTCTTCGCCGCCATCTTGGTCATCAAGGCTACGTCATCGAGAACTGCGGCGATGTCGTCGATCAAAACCAGCAAACTGCTTCCTGCCATGGGCCAGGCTTCCCTGCGTGAAATAAGGCGCGCAGCATACCGCGTCAAAGGCCGGACAAGCGAGATGTCAGAAGCAGGAAAACCGCGGCCAACGGGCATTCTTGAGCCCCTCGCGACCCCGGTGCTACCATGCGCAACCGCCCGAACAGGCAAGGAATCCCCCGGTTTATGAGCACCATCCGCGAGCGCAATAAAGAACTGATCCTGCGGGCCGCCAGTGAAGAGTTTGCCGACAAGGGCTTTGCAGCGACCAAGACCAGCGACATCGCCGCCAAGGCCGGGTTGCCCAAGCCCAACGTCTACTACTACTTCAAGTCCAAGGAAAACCTCTACCGCGAGGTGCTGGAAAGCATCATCGAACCGATCCTCCAGGCTTCCACTCCGTTCAATGCCGACGGCGTACCCAGTGAAGTGCTCAGCGGCTACATCCGCTCGAAGATCCGCATCTCCCGCGACCTGCCTTTTGCCTCCAAGGTGTTCGCCAGCGAGATCATGCACGGTGCGCCGCACCTGAGCCCGGACCAGGTGGAACAGCTCAACGCCCAGGCCAAGCACAACATCGAATGCATCCAGACCTGGATCGATCGCGGCCTGATCGCCCCGCTCGACCCCAACCACCTGATGTTCAGCATCTGGGCCGCGACCCAGACCTACGCCGACTTCGACTGGCAGATCTCGGTGGTCACCGGCAAGAGCAAACTTGACGAAGACGACTACGAAGCTGCCGCGCAGACCATCATCCGCCTGGTGCTCAAAGGCTGTGAACTGGATCGCTGATCGCGTTTCGGCCCTTTCCCGTGCATTTGTGTTGTTGCTGCAAACTGCGCACAGGAATATCTAGACACCAGGCAAGGTCCTGCGGACCTTTTCGCAGCCTCGCGGGCTCGGCAGCGGCTACAGGCCAGGGCCGGGCCGGGCCGGGCCCGCAAGGTTAAGGGCTAAGCGCTGACGCCGGCGTCCGCCGCCAGGCCCTGAGCCTCGATCGCGCTGATCGCGCATTGCTCATCGATGTCCGAGGTATCGCCACTGATGCCGATCGCTCCCAGCACCGCCCCCGCCTGATCCCGAATCAACACCCCGCCCGGCGCGGGCACCACGCTGCCCTGTCCCAGGCCATTCAACGCACCGATGAACGCCGGGCGCTGCTGCGCATCCAGCGCCAGCAGGCGCGAGCCCTTGCCCAGGGCTACCGCGCCCCAGGCCTTGCCGATGGCGATCTGCGGACGCAACAGGCTGGCGCCATCCTCCCGTTGCAGGGTCACCAGATGCCCGCCGGCATCCAGCACCGCAATGGTCAGCGGGGCCGCGTTGATCTTGCGCCCCGCATTGATGGCCTGATTGGCCAGGTTGACTGCGACTTTCAAGGTTAAAGCGCTCATGGGTGCCGTCCTTATCTTGTTATTGGGAAAGCCTGGTGGAAGCTTCTTGCAGGAGAAGTCCGATACAGCAAATAGAACACAATGAATTTATTTTTTGTATACAATAATTCGAGAAAGGTAGCTCATGCGACAAAAGGACGCCGGTTTATAGGGCCCCATCGAAAGCCGCTACCGTTCAAGAAAATGGATTGACCTGCGCCATCCGCCGTGAATACACTTTGCGCAAAACCACTTGTATACAATTACAAAACGCAAGAGGCACAAAACCATGAGCAAAATGAGAGCAATCGAAGCCGCCGTTCTGGTGATGCGCCGTGAAGGGGTCGATACCGCTTTTGGCATCCCGGGTGCCGCCATCAACCCGCTGTATTCCGCGCTGCAGAAGGTCGGAGGCATCGATCACGTCCTCGCTCGCCACGTCGAAGGCGCCTCGCACATGGCCGAGGGCTACACCCGCACCAAGGCCGGCAACATCGGCGTGTGCATCGGCACTTCCGGCCCGGCCGGCACCGACATGGTCACCGGCCTGTACAGCGCCTCGGCCGACTCGATCCCGATTCTCTGCATCACCGGCCAGGCGCCCCGGGCCCGCCTGCACAAGGAAGACTTCCAGGCCGTGGACATCACCAGCATCGTCAAGCCGGTGACCAAGTGGGCCACCACCGTGCTGGAACCGGGCCAGGTGCCCTACGCCTTCCAGAAAGCCTTCTATGAAATGCGCTCCGGCCGTCCTGGTCCGGTGTTGATCGACCTGCCGTTCGACGTGCAGATGGCGGAAATCGAATTCGACATCGACGCCTACCAGCCACTGCCCCTGGCCAAACCGGCGGCCACCCGGCTGCAGGCGGAAAAGGTTTTGGCCCTGCTGGACCAGGCCGAACGCCCGTTGCTGGTAGCCGGTGGCGGTGTGATCAACGCCGATGCCAGCGACCTGCTGGTGGAGTTCGCCGAACTGACCGGCATTCCAGTGATCCCGACCCTGATGGGCTGGGGCACCATCCCTGACGATCACCCACAGATGGTGGGCATGGTCGGCCTGCAGACCTCCCATCGCTACGGCAACGCCACCCTGCTCAAATCCGACACGGTGCTGGGCATCGGCAACCGCTGGGCCAACCGCCACACCGGCTCGGTGGACGTCTACACCGAAGGCCGCAAGTTCATTCACGTGGACATCGAGCCAACCCAGATCGGCCGGGTATTCACTCCGGACCTGGGCATCGTCTCCGACGCTGGCAGCGCCCTGACCGTGCTGCTGGAAGTGGCTCGTGAATGGCAGACCGCCGGCAAGTTGAAAGATCGCAGCGCCTGGCTGCATGACTGCCAGCAGCGCAAGGCCAGCCTGCATCGCAAGACCCACTTCGACAACGTGCCGGTCAAGCCGCAACGGGTCTACGAAGAGATGAACCAGGTCTTCGGCAAGGACACCTGCTACGTCAGCACCATCGGCCTGTCGCAGATTGCCGGTGCGCAATTCCTCCACGTCTACAAGCCACGCCACTGGATCAACTGCGGTCAGGCCGGCCCATTGGGCTGGACCATCCCCGCCGCCCTCGGCGTGGTCAAGGCCGATCCGAACCGCCAGGTGGTGGCCCTGTCCGGCGACTACGACTTCCAGTTCATGATCGAAGAGCTGGCAGTAGGGGCACAGTTCAACCTGCCGTACATCCACGTGGTGGTGAACAACTCCTACCTGGGGCTGATCCGCCAGGCCCAGCGCGGCTTCGAGATGGACTACTGCGTGCAGCTGTCCTTCGACAACCTCAACGCGCCGGAGCTCAACGGCTACGGCGTGGACCACGTCGCGGTCGCCGAAGGCCTGGGCTGCAAGGCACTGCGGGTGTTCGAACCCAAGGACATCCAGCCGGCCCTGCGCCAGGCCCAGGAAATGCTCCAGACCTTCAAGGTACCGGTGGTCGTGGAGATCATCCTGGAGCGCGTAACCAACATTTCCATGGGCACCGAAATCAACGCGGTCAACGAGTTCGAAGACCTGGCGCTGGTGGGCAACGACGCCCCGACCGCCATTTCCCTGCTCGACTAAACCCTGTAGCCGCGCCCCCAGGCTGCCATCAGGTTCGCAGAACCTGGCCGGGATATGCCCCGCACCCTCTTCAAGAGGCACTGCCGGGGCAGCTCGACTGCAGCCTTCGCCCGCTCTACAGGCTTCACCGATTCACAGGAGACCACCATGCCGCGTTTTGCCGCCAACCTGTCCATGCTGTTCACCGAACAGGACTTCCTCGCTCGCTTCAAGGCCGCCGCCGATGCCGGTTTCAGCGGCGTCGAATACCTGTTCCCCTACGAATTCAGCTCCGCCGAGATCAAGGCGCAACTCGATGCCCACGGCCTGACCCAGGTGCTGTTCAACCTGCCCGCCGGCGACTGGGGCAAGGGTGAGCGCGGAATCGCCTGCCTGCCCGACCGGGTCGAGGAATTCCGTGCCGGCGTCGACCTGGCCATCGCCTACGCCCAGGTCCTGGGCAATACCCAGATCAACTGCCTGGCCGGCATCCGTCCCCAGGGGGCTGATGCCGCGTTGCTGGAAAAGACCTTCGTCGCCAACCTCAAGTACGCCGCCGACAAACTGCAGGCGGTCGGCATCAAGCTGGTGATGGAAGCCATCAACACCCGCGACATTCCCGGCTTCTACCTCAACAACACCGCCCAGGCGCTGTCGATCCGCGAACAAGTGGGCAGTGCCAACCTGTTCCTGCAGTACGACATCTATCACATGCAAATCATGGAAGGTGACCTGGCGCGGACCATGGCCAACCACCTCAACCAGATCAACCACATCCAGCTGGCAGACAACCCAGGACGCAACGAACCCGGCACCGGCGAGATCAACTATCGCTTCCTCTTCGAGCACCTGGACAGCATCGGCTACCAGGGCTGGGTCGGCTGCGAGTACAAACCGCTGACCACCACCGAAGCGGGCCTCGGCTGGCTGAAAACCCACAACGCAATCTGAAACCGCCCCCCCCCTGTAGGAGCCGGCTTGCCGGCGAACAGGCCCGCAAGCCGTGCTGCGCCTTCGCTGGCCAGCCAGCTCCTACAAGGTCCCGTTGAATAGAGGATTTTTATCATGGCTAAAATCGGATTTATCGGCACCGGCATCATGGGTCATCCCATGGCGGCAAACCTGCAGAAAGCCGGTCACTCCCTGCTGCTCTCGGAACACCACGGCAAGGCCCCGGCCGACCTGATCGCCGCCGGCGCGGTGGCCCTGGCCTCGCCCAAAGAAGTGGCCCAGGAAGCCGAATTCGTCATCATCATGGTGCCCGATACCCCTCAGGTCGAAGACGTACTGCTGCGTGCCGACGGCGTTGCCGCCGGGATCGGCAAGGGCAAGATCGTCATCGACATGAGTTCCATCTCCCCCACCGCGACCAAGGCCTTCGCCGCCAAGATCAACGAGAAAGGCGCGCAGTACCTGGACGCACCGGTGTCCGGCGGTGAAGTCGGGGCCAAGGCCGCGACCCTGAGCATCATGGTCGGTGGCGACAGCCAGGCCTTTGAGCGCGCCCTGCCGCTGTTCCAGAGCATGGGCAAGAACATCACCCTGGTGGGGGGCAACGGTGACGGTCAGACCGCCAAGGTGGCCAACCAGATCATCGTCGCCCTGAACATCCAGGCCGTGGCCGAAGCCCTGCTGTTCGCCTCGAAGAACGGTGCCGATCCGGCCAAGGTGCGTGAAGCGCTGATGGGCGGTTTTGCCTCCTCGAAGATCCTCGAAGTGCACGGTGAACGCATGATCAAGGGCACCTTCGATCCAGGCTTCCGCATCAACCTGCACCAGAAGGACCTGAACCTGGCCCTCAGTGGCGCCCGCGAGCTGGGGATCAACCTGCCCAACACCGCCAATACCCAGCAAGTGTTCAGCACCTGCACCGCTATTGGTGGCGGCAACTGGGACCACTCGGCCCTGATCAAGGGCCTGGAACACATGGCCAACTTCTCGATCCGCGATAAGAAATAAGCAGCGTCCGTAGCCGCTACCCCAAGCAGCGCCAAGGTTTGCAGGAAACGCCTCACGGCGGGCCAGGGACAGGCCCTGCTGACCTTGTCGCCGCCTGAGGTGGCGGCTACACCCGTTTCAAGCCCCCCATAACAAGAAATCCGGGAGCCCGCCATGTCGGTCGATCCGCAACAATTCCTCCGAGAGCTGTTCGCCACAGCCATCGACGCCGCCCATCCGCAACAGGTTCTCGAAGCCCATCTCCCCAGCGACCGCAGCGGCCGCGTCATCGTCATCGGTGCCGGCAAGGCAGCGGCGGCCATGGCCCAAGTCGTGGAACGCAGCTGGCAGGGTGACGTCTCCGGGCTGGTGGTTACCCGCTACGGCCACGGCGCCCCATGCACCAAGATCGAAGTGGTCGAAGCCGCTCACCCGGTGCCCGACGCGGCCGGCCTGGCCGTGGCCAAGCGGGTACTGGAGCTGGTCAGCAACCTGTCAGAACAGGATCGGGTGATTTTCCTGCTGTCCGGCGGCGGTTCGGCGCTGCTGGCCCTGCCCGCCACGGGCATCACCCTGGCCGACAAGCAGGCCATCAACAAGGCCCTGCTGAAATCCGGCGCCACCATCGGCGAGATGAACTGCGTGCGCAAGCACCTCTCGGCGATCAAGGGCGGACGCCTGGCCAAGGCCTGCTGGCCGGCCACGGTCTACACCTATGCCATTTCCGACGTCCCCGGCGACCTGGCCACGGTCATCGCTTCCGGCCCCACAGTGGCCGATCCGAGTACCTCGGCCGAAGCCCTGGCGATTCTCAAGCGCTATGCCATTGAAGTACCCGCAGCAGTACGCAACTGGTTGCAGAACCCCGACTCGGAAACCGTCAAGCCCGGCGACCCGTGCCTGGACCGCAGCCACTTCCAGTTGATCGCCCGCCCCCAGCAATCCCTGGAAGCCGCCGCGGTCAAAGCCCGCCAGGCCGGCTACAGCCCGCTGATCCTCGGCGACCTGGAAGGCGAATCCCGGGAGGTGGCCAAGGTTCACGCCGGCATCGCCCGCCAAGTAGCCTTGCACGGCCAGCCCCTGGCGGCGCCCTGCGTGATCCTTTCCGGTGGTGAAACCACGGTTACCGTGCGCGGCAAAGGTCGCGGCGGCCGCAACGCCGAGTTCCTCCTGAGCCTCACCGACAGCCTCAAGGGGCATCCCGGGATCTACGCCCTGGCCGGCGATACCGACGGCATCGACGGCTCCGAAGACAATGCCGGGGCGATCATGACCCCGGACAGCTACGCTCGGGCTGCGGCCCTGGGCCTGAGCGCCAGCGACGAGCTGGACAACAACAATGGCTATGGCTACTTCGCAGCCCTGGGCGACCTGATCGTCACCGAGCCGACCCGTACCAACGTCAACGACTTCCGCGCCATCCTGATCCTCGAGAACCCCAAACATGACGCCTGACAAGAAAGTCAAAATCCTCGCCACCCTGGGGCCGGCCACCGACAGCATCGAGGACATCCGCGAACTGGTGCAGGCCGGCGTAAACATCTTCCGACTCAACTTCAGCCACGGCAGCCATGCCGACCATGCTCAGCGATATGAGTGGATTCGCCAGATCGAACGCGAGCTGAACTACCCCCTGGGCATCCTCATGGACCTGCAAGGACCGAAACTGCGGGTCGGCACCTTCGCCGAGGGCAAGGCGCAGTTGGTACGCGGCCAGGCCCTGCGCCTGGACCTGGACCCGACGCCGGGGACCGCCCAGCGGGTCAACCTGCCGCACCCGGAAATCATCGCGGCCCTGGAGCCAGGAATGGACCTGCTGCTGGACGATGGCAAGCTGCGCCTGCGGGTCATCGCCAAGCACGCGGACGCCATCGAGACCACCGTGCTCAATGGCGGCGAACTGTCGGACCGCAAGGGCGTCAATGTGCCCCAGGCAGTGCTCGACCTGAGCCCGCTGACCGCCAAGGACCGCCGCGACCTGAGCTTCGGCCTGGAATTGGGCGTGGATTGGGTGGCGCTGTCCTTCGTGCAACGTCCGGAAGACATCCGTGAAGCCCGTACCCTGATTGGCGACAAGGCCTACCTGATGGCCAAGATCGAAAAGCCTTCCGCGGTGGCCCAACTGCGGGAAATCGCCGAACTGAGCGACGCGATCATGGTGGCCAGAGGTGACCTGGGGGTGGAAGTCCCGGCGGAAAGCGTGCCGCAGATCCAGAAGAACATCATCAGCACCTGCCGTCAGCTGGGCAAACCCGTGGTGGTCGCCACCCAGATGCTGGAGTCCATGCGTTTCTCCCCGGCGCCCACCCGAGCCGAGGTGACCGACGTCGCCAATGCCGTGGCCGAAGGCAGCGATGCGGTGATGCTCTCGGCGGAAACCGCCTCCGGGGAATACCCGCTGGAAGCAGTGCAGATGATGAGCAAGATCATTCGCCAGGTGGAAACCGGCCCCGACTACCAGACTCAACTGGACGTCAGCCGCCCCCAGGCCGAAGCCACGGTATCCGACGCCATCAGCTGCGCGATCCGCCGGGTGTGTAGCATCCTGCCCGTGGCGGTGCTGGTGAACTACAGCGAGTCCGGCAGTTCCACCCTGCGTGCCGCCCGGGAACGTCCTTCGGTACCTATCCTCAACCTGACGCCGAACCTGCAGACAGCGCGCCGCTTGAGCCTGGCCTGGGGTGTGCACTCGGTGGTCAATGACCGCTTGCGCCAGGTGGACGAGGTCTGTGCCACGGCCCTGGAAATCGCCCAGGCCCAGGGCCTGGCCAAACGCGGGGATACCGTGGTGATCACCACCGGCGTGCCGTTCGGCCAGCCGGGAACCACCAACTCCCTGCGCGTCGAAACCCTTCTCTGACCCGCCGCAGCGCCCGCGACCTGCAGCGAGCCTCCCAAAGAGGATGCCGCTGGGGTCGAACGCTGCGGTACGACAACCACCGCATTCGCCGACTCTCGTCATGCCTGCACAGTCTTTCAATGCCTTCTGCCCCGACTGGGCCACTGCCTTGCTCAACGGTTTCAGTCAGATTTTCCTCCAGCGCCACCCGCTGTGCGGCCTGCTGTGCCTGCTGGCGATCCTGATCAGCGCCCCGGCCCTGCTCGGGGGCGCCCTGCTGGGTGCCCTGGCCGGCCTGCTCACCGCCCAGCAACGGGGCTATGCCAAGGCCGACCGGCAAGCCGGACTCTTCAGCTATAACGGCGTGCTCCTGGGCCTGCTGCTGAGCCTGTACCTGCCCTGGTCGGTGCTGCTGCCGCCGCTGATCATCGCCGCCGCCGGCCTCAGCGCGATCATCACCCAGCAATGGCTGAAACGGGCCCGCAGCCCAGCCAGCCTGCCGGCCTACACCGCGCCCTTCGTGGGCCTGGGCTGGCTGTTGCTGAGCCTGATGGAACCCATGCAATCCATGCCCCAGGCGCTGCCCGGCCTGTCCCTGTGGAGCCTGCTGAGCGGACTGTTCCAGGGCCTGGGCCAGATCATGTTCCTCGGTCAGCCACTGGCCGGATTGTTGATTCTCCTCGGCCTGCTGCTGGCCAACCGCCGCGCAGCGACCTGGGCCCTGATCGGTTCCGCCAGCGGCCTGGCCTTGACACTGCTGCTGCATGAGCCCGGCCGGGCCCTGCTGGGCCTGGGCGGCTACAACTGCGCACTGGTGGCCCTGGCCCTGGGCCAAGGGGCCCGACGTCCGTGGCGGCCACTGGCAGGGATGTGCCTGGCGCTGCTGATCACCCCGGGCATCGTCGCCCTGGGGCTAGCGCCCCTCACCGCCCCCTTCGTCCTGGCCTGCTGGCTGATGCATGTCGCCACCCGGGTCCTGGGGCCTGCGCCTGGGGACCACGCACCTTGCGCTCCCCCGGCAACTCCCCCTAGGCTTCGCTGATCTTTGATTCAGGCGATTCCCATGGTTAACCGCGACAACTGGCGCCAGCGCCTCTACGTGATGATCTTCCAGACCGATACAGTGGCCGGAAGACGCTTCGATACGACCCTGCTGCTGATCATCCTCGCCAGCCTGGTGATCGTGATTCTCGACAGCATCGACGAGGTGCACAGCAACTACGCCGACGTCCTGGCGTACATCGAATGGGGCTTCACCCTGATCTTCCTCATCGAATACGGACTGCGCCTGTATTGCTCCCCCAAACCCCTGCGCTATGCCTTCAGCTTCTATGGCCTGGTGGACCTGCTGGCGATCGTCCCCGGCATCCTCGCCCTGTACTACAGCGACGCCCAGTACCTGTTGATCATTCGGATCATCCGCATGCTGCGGATCTTCCGCGTGCTCAAGCTGTCGCCCTACCTGAAACAGGCCCATTACCTGCTCGATGCCCTGCGCGGCAGCAAACAGAAGATCCTGGTGTTCCTGCTCAGCGTCTGCACCCTGGTCACGGTGTTCGGCACCCTGATGTACGTGGTGGAAGGCCCGGAACATGGCTTTACCAGTATCCCCAAGGGCATCTACTGGGCCATCGTCACCCTGACCACCGTGGGCTATGGCGATATCGTGCCCAAGACCGTGATCGGCCAGATTATTTCGTCCATGGTGATGATCACCGGTTACTCGATCATTGCCGTGCCTACCGGGATCTTCACTGCGGAGCTGGCCAGCGCCATGCGCGGCGAACAGCTCAAGCACGACTGCCCGGTGTGCCGCAAGAACAGTCACGAACCGGCCGCGGCCTTCTGCTCCCGCTGTGGCAACGCGCTGTTCAAGAAAATGGAATAAGCAAAGTACTTTTTAATCTTTAAAGAGATATAGCGCCCCGGCTATAGTCGGCGGCAAATTGCCTTCACTCTCGAACAAAAGGAATGCGCAGTGAAAAAACTCTTCAGCGCCTCGCTTCTGGCCGCCGGCCTGGCCCTGGGCAGCGTCGCCCAGGCCGCACCGACCCTGCTCAACGTGTCCTACGACGTGATGCGCGACTTCTACAAGGACTACAACACCGCCTTCCAGAAACACTGGAAAGCCGAGCACAACGAAAACATCACCCTGCAGATGTCCTTCGGCGGCTCCAGCAAGCAGGCGCGCTCGGTGATCGACGGCCTGCCAGCGGATGTCATCACCATGAACATGGCCACCGACATCAACGCCCTGGCGGACAACGGCAAACTGGTGCCGGACAACTGGGTAACGCGCCTGCCGAACAACAGTGCGCCCTTCACTTCGGCCACCGTGTTCATCGTCCGCAAGGGTAACCCCAAGGCCCTGAAAGACTGGCCAGACCTGCTCAAGGATGGCGTGCAAGTGATAGTGCCCAACCCCAAGACCTCGGGTAACGGCCGCTACACCTACCTCTCGGCCTGGGGCTACGTGCTGAAGAACGGCGGCGACGAGAACAAGGCCAAGGACTTCGTCGGCAAACTCTTCAAACAGGCCCCGGTACTGGACACCGGTGGCCGCGCCGCCACCACCACCTTCATGACCAACCAGATCGGCGACGTGCTGGTGACCTTCGAGAACGAAGCGGAAATGATCGCCCGCGAATTCGGCCGCGATCAGTTCGAAGTGATCTACCCAAGCGTCTCCGCTGAAGCCGAGCCGCCGGTGTCGGTGGTAGACAAAGTGGTGGAGAAGAAAGGCACCCGCGCTGCGGCCGAGGAATACCTGAAGTACCTGTGGTCGCCGGAAGGCCAGGAAATCGCCGCCAACAACTACCTGCGCCCACGGGACCCGAAAGTCCTGGCCAAGTACACCGACCGTTTCCCGAAAGTCGACTTCCTGTCGGTGGAGAAGACCTTCGGCGACTGGCGCAGCGTGCAGAAGACCCACTTCAACGACGGCGGGGTTTTCGATCAGATCTATACCAACGCCAAGTGACGCTGGTAGCCCGATAAAAAAAGCGACCGTGAAGGTCGCTTTTTTTATGCCGCCGATCAGGGAGTCACAGAGCCCGCGCCGAACTGAACTGCGCGGCTTCGGCTGCCTGATAACGCTCATCCAGCACCGCCTCCGCCTCGACTTCGATCAACCACTCCGGCAACGACAGCCCGCTGACGATGATCCATGAGGACGCCGGTGGCTGGCTGGCAAAACGCTCGAGCAATACCGCACTGATGTGCTCCTGCTGATCCCGCGCCGCTTCGGCGATGTAGATCCGCAACATCACCACATCCGCCAGTTGGCCTCCCGCCTCGGCCAGGACCTTCTCGATATTGTCGAAGGCCTGCTCGGTCTGCTGCCGCAGGCCCGGTCCTACGGTGCGCTCCTGCTCATCCACACCCACCTGACCGGACAGCAGCAGGCGTCGACCGCCGCGCACCTCCACCGCCTGGCTGAAACCGTATTGCAGGGAATTGAACACACTGGCTGGGTTGAACGTTGACTTTTCCATAGGGGACTCCCACCGCACTGAACGACCGGAAACCCTAAACCAAGGCCTCAGCGACTTCCACTGCAAGCGCAGCGCAGCAACATTTGGCAACGCAAGCTTCAGCGCGGGGTTGCCAGCCTTGAGCAGGCTGCCCCCAGGGCCGTGAAGAACATGAGCATGCTATCGAACAAGATGTAAGTAAATGTATCATCAGGCCTCGGCAGCGGCACGCCCCGGCCATCTCCAGAGCCTCATGACTCAGAGATTTATTCCCAGCAGGAATGAATGCTATCGCCCCGCCCTCTCTACTGCGTTACTGCGCGGTCTCTTAACCTCGTTCCATCCTTTCGCCGCCAAGAGAAACCTGATGACTTCCACGACCCAGGTGCTGCCCGCCAGCAACGTGACAATGACCCGAGGCATGGTGCTGCTGTTCGCCTTCTGCTGCGGCGCCATCGTCGCCAACATCTACTACGCACAACCGATCATCGAGCTGATCGCCCCGGACCTGGGCCTGTCCAGCTCCCTGGCCAGCCTGATCGTGTCCCTGACCCAGATCGGCTATGCCCTGGGCTTGTTCTTCCTGGTGCCCCTGGGAGACCTGCTGGAAAACCGTCGGTTGATGATCATCACCACCCTGGTGGCCATCGCCAGCCTGCTGGGGGCTGCGTATACCCAGCAGCCCAACGCCTTCCTCCTGGTATCGCTGCTGATCGGCTTCAGCTCGGTGTCGGTACAGATCCTCATTCCCCTGGCTGCGCACCTGGCCCCGGAGGAGTCCCGAGGACGAGTGGTGGGCGGCATCATGGGCGGCCTGCTGCTGGGGATTCTCCTGGCCCGCCCGGTGTCCAGCGTGGTGACCGATCTCTTCGGCTGGCGCGCAATGTTCATCGCCGCCGCCGTGCTGATGGCCGCCATCAGCCTGGTATTGATGCTGACCATACCCAAGCGCCAGCCGGCCCACAGCGCCACCTACGGCCAACTGCTGCGCTCCCTGGGCGGCCTGCTGCGCCAGCAGCCGGTCCTGCGCCAGCGAGCCTTCTACCAGGGCTGCATGTTCGCCACCTTCAGCCTGTTCTGGACCGCCGCCCCCCTGGAACTGGCACGGCATCACGGCCTGTCACAAAGCCAGATTGCGATCTTTGCCTTGGTGGGCGCCATCGGCGCCATCGCCGCCCCCATCAGCGGACGTCTCGCGGATGCCGGCCATACCCGCATCGCCTCGCTGCTGGCCATGCTCCTGGCAGCCCTGAGCTTTATCCCGACACTGATCCATCCCGCCTACAGCGTCATCGGCCTGGCAGTGACCGGGGTGGTCCTGGATTTCTGTGTGCAGATGAACATGGTGCTCGGCCAACGGGCGGTGTATGCCCTGGACGCCCACAGTCGCAGTCGCCTCAACGCGCTGTACATGACCAGCATCTTCATCGGTGGCGCCTTCGGCTCGTCGATTGCCAGTGCGGTGTACGAACACGGCGGCTGGCTGGGAGTGGTGCTGGTGGGCAGTGGGTTTCCACTGCTGGCCCTGCTGCGCTTCCTGCTGGTGGCGGACAACCGCCGCGCGGCCCGCGCCTAGGCCGTGCGCCCAGGACTTGGTGAACGTTTTGGCGCACACTCCCCGATTCCCCCCTTCTCAACCCAGCAAGGACAACCGATGGACCGCCTGGCCGCGATGGAAACCTTTGTACATGTGGTGGAAAGCGGCTCCTTCTCCGCTGCCGCCCGGCGTCTGAACCTGGGTCAGCCCGCCGTATCGAAAAGCATCGCCCAACTGGAGGCCTATCTGCAGGTACGGCTGTTGCTGCGCTCCACCCGCGGCCTGAGCCCCACCGAAGCCGGCCTGGCCTTCTTCGAACGGGCCAAACGCACCCTGGAGGAAGCCAGCGAAGCGGAAAATGCCGCCCGGGGCTCGGCCTCCCAGTTGCGTGGCACCTTGCGCATCTGTGCGGCGGTGACCTTCGCCCGCCTGCATATCATTCCTCACCTGGGGCCCTTTCTGGAGCAGCACCCCGAGTTGCAGATCGACGTGGTGATGGATGATCACACCATCAATCTGGTGGAGGCGGGAGTCGATGTCGCCCTGCGCATGGGCAGCCTCGCCGACTCGACCCTCATCGCCCGCCAGATCGCCGAGTGCCCGCGCCTGCTGCTGGCCACTCCCGAGTACTTCGCCGAGCACGGCGAGCCGCAGCATCCCGGTGAACTGACCGGGCATCAAGCGGTGATCTATAGCCGGGGGCCCGGCAATCTCTGGCACTTTTCCCAAGGCGACGACGAGCAACGGGTAAGTGTCAGTGGCAGGGTTCGAGTGAATGCCGCAGAAGGCTTGCGCGAATCGGTACTGGCCCATCAGGGGCTGGCAATGGCCTCGCAATGGATGTTTGCCCCGGAGCTGGCCAAGGGTGCGGTCAAGGCCGTGCTCACGGATTGGCAACTGCCCCGGCAGCAGCTGTGGGCTGTGTTTCCCGGCGGGCGCCTGGTGAGCGCCAAGGCCCGGGCGTTCGTGGATTATGTGGAGCAGTTGCTGGAGCGTCTGTGAAACCCCGGCCTCAGATCCGCTCGCGCACCAGCACTTCGATATTCGCCGCCTCACCCCAGCGCCGCAGCCGGTCGATCAGGCTCAGGTCGGTTTCACCCACCAGATACAGGACGTCGATGGTCTGGATCGCGGCCCACTGGACGAACTCACTGCTGTCGAACTCGCCAAGACTGGCGAGCTGGAACTCGTTCTCGTAGAAACCTGGGATCACCGGGACCGGGGTGTCCTGGGGGCTGGCTCCGGCAATGAACGGGCAGGACAGGTGCACCACGCCCCATTGCGCCACACGCCAGTTCCTCAGGGCTTCGTCCAGGCGCGCGCGGGCACCGCGGACAAAGCCCAGGCCGTCGATCACTACCCGCCGGTTGACGATCAGCCACAACTTGCGCCGGCGCGGCGCCTTGAGCAGTACCTCGCCGGTCACCTTGGACGCCCGCAGCGCCAGGGCGATCACCAGCAGCAAAGGTGCGCAGTAGCCATAGAGCCTCTCGGCCTGACTGGCCTCGGTCAGGCCATGCAGACGGTGTACCTCGGCCCGCTGGTGCTCCAGCTCACTGAAGCTTTCCCCCAGGCGCTGCAGCCATTGCTGCACCAGAGGCGCTGAATACTCACCACGAAGGTCGCCCAGGGCCTGCTGCACCTTGATCACGGCCAAAGCCGAAAGACGCCCATCGGCAGAACGCTCCAATGTGCCAAAGCGTTCGCACAGGCTGATGACCTGGGCGGCATCCTGGGGCTCATGCAGCTCCAGCGCCGCCTTGCAGTGAGCGCTGCCGAGCATGTCGTCGATCTCGGCCAGCACTCTGCGCTGCGCTGCGTCCCGGGCGCTTTGTGCCAGTTGGTAGTCACTCTGGAACCAGTCCACCCGCACTGCCTGGGTGGCGCTGATCAGGGCCAGGGCAGCCAGCAGCAACCAGCCGTAGTCGACTTTCTTCCAGCCGACCTCCCCCAAGCGGAAAACCGAGATCAGGCTCCAGCAGAAGAAGTAGTACATGAAAGCGAAGGCCACCAGCAGGTACACCGGTGCCAGGGACAGATAGATCAGCTCCGGCACGTCCGCCGGCCCCAGGCCGTACAACAGCAACAGGACGCAGACCACGGCCAGCCAGAACACCATCGGCGCGACATAGGGTTTGTTCAGGTCTTTCTTCATCGGGCGCTCAACGGCTGATACTCAGGAACACCCCGCTGTATCGGCCAGCCTGGGCAGGGCTTAAATAATCCGCTGACCATGGCAAGGCCGGCGCCGGCTCTGGCCCGCGCCTGTGCAGTCAGTCAATAGTGTTGGAAATTACTGGAACTGACGCCCCAGCCCTGCGGGTACACCATGGATGTCGGTGTCTTCCCAAGGACCGTCGGGGCTGATGGAGCGGCTCCAGCCATTGTTCCAACGGTAATAGGTGCGTTGGCGATAGAAGGTGTTGCTCTGGTTATCCAGCACATAGACCCCCAGCCGCGCATCCCAGTGGCTGTGCCCGCCGGGTGGCGGAGCAAAGCTGGCGGAGGTGCGTGGCAGGGGCTTGGCGGCGGGAATCGGCGCCCCGGGCTTGCCTGGCGCGGGAGCCGTAGACGGGGCCGGGCGCGTACTCGGCCCCGCAGGCGGGATGGGTTCAGAGGAGGTCGGCGCCGGCCGGTGGACCGTACAAGCACTCAACCCCAGGACCAGTGACAACAGGGTGATACGAGCGATGGCGGTCATGGCGGCTTCTCTGATTATTGATCCGGACTGTCGATGGTCAGCTGTTGCGCGGCCGTGGTGCTGCTGGGCAGGGGCTGGCTCTGCCCGATCCACTCACCGGCCGTTGGCTGGCCGGCACGGGAAATGCGCGCAACCAATTGGACTTCAGGGAAGTTCGACAGTTTCAACTGCGGCATCATCGCGTCGCTATCCCCCAGCTCCACAGTGGCCGGCAGATCGGCGACGGTCAGGCGCTTGGCCGCCAACGGCGCGGGCGGGCCCTGGGTCGCACGGGCGAAGATGAATACGCTGTCACCCGGCTGGACCTTGGCCTTGAGCTCCGCCGCCAGATCGACCCGGACCTTGAGCAAGGCGCCCTTGGCCTTGACCGCAGGCTCGGCCGCGACCTTGCCACCGGCTGCCAGCAGTTTTTCGCTGGCGCGATCAATGCCTCCCTGCAGCGCGGCACGGGAATTGTCCTGCGGCGGCAGTTGCGCCTGCAGGCGCTTCCAGTAATCGATGGCCTCCTGGAAACGTCCGCCTTCGAAAGCGGCGATACCCAGCAACCCGAGACTGGTGACTTCGTTGGGATCGGCCTTCAACGCTTCATCGGTCAAGCCCTGGACCTTGTCCGACCATTGCTTGTTATCGGCGAAGTACTGAGCCTGGGCCCACTGCCCCAACAGCTCGGGCTGGCGTCCGGCCAGAGCCACGGTACGCTCGAAGATCTTCGCCGCGTCCGCTGGACGGTCCTGGGCCATGTAGGTACGCCCAAGGAAGTACAGGCCCTCGGCAGAATCCGGCTGGGCCGCCACTGCGCGCTCCAGGCGCCGGGTCATTTCTTCCATGGACTGCGGCGCCTGGGCGAACTCCCGGGTCAGCTCGACCTTGTCGCTGGCACCAAAATGCAGGTACAGACCCAAGCCCAGCACCGGCACCAGCAGCGCCGCCAGCAGCGGCAGCGGTTTGCCCAGACGCGAGGTCCGCACTGGGCCGCTGCCTTCGGTGTCCGCCAAGAGTTCCCGGGCCGCTTCCGCACGCCCCGCGTCCATCTGCTCGGCACTGAGCACGCCTTGCGCTTGCTGGCCATGCAGCTCGGCCACGCGCTCTTCATAAAGCGCCACGTTCAGCGCGGTACGATCCTCCTCACGTTGGGCACGACGCTCACGCAATACCGGGATCAACAGGAAACTCAGGGCGATCAGGAGCAGCAGACCTGCTGCAAGCCAGAAATCAATCATGGGGGGTTTTATCCAGCAGTTGGTCGAGGCGCTGACGCTCTTCGACGGAAAGCGTGTTCGGGCTGTCGCTGCGCTCGACGCGACGACGCCGGACTATCACGGCAATGATCACCAACCCGCCCAGCAACAGGCCGGCAGGACCGAACCAGAGCAAGGCGGTCTTGCCGGTCAGGGCCGGCTTGTAACGCACAAAATCACCGTAGCGATCCACCATGAAGTCGATGATCTGCTGATTGTCCTTGCCCTCGCCGAGCATGCGGAAAATCTCCTTGCGCAGGTCGGCGGCAATCGGTGCATTGGAATCGGCGATGTCCTGGTTCTGGCACTTGGGGCAGCGCAGTTCCTTGGTCAGCTCGCGAAACCTTTCGCGGTCGGTGTCATTGGCGAACTGGTAGGTATCAATGGCAGCGTGGGCCACGCCAGCGATGCTCAGGCCCAGGATGGCGGCGGCTAACCAGCGCTTCATGGCTTGGCCTCGTCGACCAGGGCCTGGTACTTGGCCGCCAGCTGTTCGCGCCACACCACTTCGTCGATCACCCCGACGAACTTGTCACGGATGATGCCCTTGGCATCGATGAAGAAGGTTTCCGGAGCGCCGTAGACACCCAGATTCAGCCCCAGGGAGCCCTCCTCGTCACGCACATCCAGCAGGTAGGGATTGTGGAACTCGGCCAGCCACTTCAGGGCGTCGGCATTGACGTCCTTGTAGTTGATGCCGTAGATCACCACGCCCTTCTCGGCCAGCTTGTTCAGCACCGGATGCTCGACCCGGCAGGAAATGCACCAGGTGCCCCAGACGTTGACCAAAGCCGGCTTGCCCAGCAGGTCCGCGCGGGTCAGGGTCTTGTCGCCCTGCACCGACGGCAGGGAGAACTCCGGGAGCGGCTTGCCGATCATCGCCGACGGCAGCTCGGCCGGGTCCAGATACAACCCGCGATAGAGGAACACCGCCACCACCAGGAACACCGCCAGGGGCAACATCATCATCCAGCGTCTCATGCGGCGGCTCCTGTCATGCCCAGCGCTTCGCGCACGCGGCTTTTAACCTTGACCCGATAACGCCGATCCATTGCCGCCAGCAAGCCACCGAACCCGGTGAGCAGGCCGCCGAACCAGATCCAGCGCACGAACGGCTTGACGTGTACCCGCACCGCCCAGGCGCCATCCCCCAGGGATTCGCCCAGGGCGACATACAGGTCACGGGTGAAACCGGCATCGATGCCGGCTTCGGTCATCATCGAGCTCTGCACGGTGTACAGGCGTTTTTCCGGGTGCAGCACCGCCACTTCCTTGCCGTTGCGCACCACACGCACAGTGCCCTTGTCGGAAGTGAAGTTCGGCCCTTCGAAATGCTTGGCGCCTTCGAAGATGAACTGATAACCGGCCAGTTCCATGGACTCGCCTGGCTCCAGGCGCAGGTCGCGCTCGGCGCTGTTCTGGCTCGACAGCACCACGCCCAGGGCGCAGATCGCAATGCCCAGGTGCGCCAGCTGCATGCCCCAATAACTGCGAGTCAGGCTTGGCAGGCCCTTGATCAGGCCCTTGTGACGGGTCTTGTCGAAGATGTCACGCACCCCGGCCAGCAGCACCCAGGCCGCCAACAAGAAGGTCGCCAGCACCGCCCAGTTGAAGTCGCCGTAGGCAATGCCGGCCACCACGGCCAGGGCCACGCTGCCCAGCAGCACCGGACCGAGCATGCCCAGCAGCCATTTCACCGGGGTGTCTTTCCAGCGCACCAGCACGCCCACCGCCATCACCAGCATCAGCAGGGCCATCAGCGGAATGAACAGCGCATTGAAATACGGCGGGCCCACCGACAGCTTGGCCCCGGTCAGAGCGTCCAGCACCAGCGGATACAGGGTGCCCAGCAGGATCATCGAGGACGCCACCACCAGCACCAGGTTGTTGCCCAACAGCAGGGTTTCCCGGGACCACAGGTTGAAGCCCACATGGCTCTTGACCACCGGCGCTCGCAGGGCAAACAGGGTCAGGGAGCCCCCCACCACGAACAGCAGGAAGATCAGGATGAACACGCCGCGCTCAGGGTCCGAGGCGAAGGCGTGCACTGAAGTCAGGACCCCGGAGCGCACCAGGAAGGTCCCCAGCAGGCTCAGGGAAAAAGCGGCAATGGCCAGCAGCACGGTCCAGCTCTTGAATACACCGCGCTTTTCCGTCACTGCCAGGGAGTGGATCAAGGCCGTACCCACCAGCCAGGGCATGAAGGAAGCGTTTTCCACCGGGTCCCAGAACCACCAGCCGCCCCAGCCCAACTCGTAGTAGGCCCACCAGGAGCCCAGGGTGATACCGATGCCGAGGAAGGCCCAGGCGACAATGGTCCAGGGCCGCGACCAACGCGCCCAGGCAGCGTCCAGGCGACCGCCGAGCAGCGCGGCGATGGCAAAGGCAAAGGCTACCGAGAAACCGACATAGCCCATGTACAGCATGGGCGGGTGGACGATCAGGCCGATGTCCTGCAACAGCGGGTTGAGGTCACGACCGTCCGCCGGCACCTGGGGCAGGATTCGCGAAAACGGGTTGGAGGTCATGATCAGGAACAGCAGGAAGCCGGTGCTGATCATGCCCATCACCGCCAGCACCCGGGCCAGCATCACTTGCGGCAACTGGCGCGAGAACACCGATACGGCGAAGGTCCAGCCTCCGAGGATCAGCGCCCAGAGCAGCAGCGAACCTTCGTGGGCGCCCCACACCGCGCTGAACTTGTAGTACCAGGGCAAGGCGGTGTTGGAGTTGCTGGCGACATAGGCCACCGAGAAGTCGTCGCTCATGAAGGCGTAGGTCAGGCAGCCGAAGGCGAATACCAGGAAAGCGAACTGGCCCCAGGCGGCCGGCTGGGCCAGGCTCATCCACAGGCGGTCGCCGCGCCAGGCGCCCAGCAATGGCACCACCGCCTGGACCAGGGCAAAGCACAAGGCGAGGATCATCGCCAGATGACCGAGTTCGGGAACGAACAGTGCGGAACTCATGGCTTAACCCTCTTTCGCTGGTGTCGGTGCCGACTGGCCGCTGTCTTGCAACGCCTTGGTGACTTCCGGCGGCATGTATTTCTCGTCGTGCTTGGCCAGCACTTCATCGGCCACCACCACGCCATCGGCGTTGAGCTTGCCCAGGGCGACGATGCCCTGCCCTTCGCGGAACAGGTCCGGAAGAATGCCGCGGTAGGTGATGGTCACTGACTTGTTGAAGTCGGTGACCACGAATTTCACGTCCAGGGAGTCGGCGGAACGTTGCAGGGAGCCGGCCTCGACCATGCCGCCAGCGCGAATCCGCGTGTCCAGCGGTGCTTCACCATTGGCAATTTGGGTCGGGGTGTAGAACAGGTTGATGTTTTCCTTCAGCGCGCTGAGGGCCAGGCCGACGGCAATGCCGACGCCCACCAGGATCGCCAGGATGATCAAAAGACGCTTTTTACGCAGCGGATTCACTTACCGTTCTCCCGGCGCAGACGACGCGCCTCTTGTTGCAGATAACGCTTGCGCGCCAGGATCGGCGCCACCAGCTCACGAGCCAGGACGACCAGGCAAATGCCATAGGCCGACCAGACGTAGAGGCCGTGATGGCCCATGGCGAGAAAATCGCTGAAGGATGCAAAGCTCATTGTGCGGTCTCCAGGCTGCGTTGGACTTCGGCCTTGACCCAACTGGTGCGGGCTTCGCGCTTGAGCACCTCAAGGCGCATGCGCAGCAACAGCAGCACGCCAAAGAAACAATAGAAACCCAAGGACGTCAGCAGCAGCGGCAGCCACATTTCCACCGGCATGGCGGGCTTTTCGGTGAGGGTGAAAGTCGCCCCCTGGTGCAGGGTATTCCACCACTCCACCGAGTATTTGATGATCGGGATATTCACCACGCCGACAATCGCCAGCACCGCGCAGGCCTTGGCGGCGCTGTCACGATTGCTGATGGCGGCATTGAGCGCAATCAGACCTGCGTACAGAAACAGCAGGATCAGCATCGACGTTAGTCGCGCATCCCAGACCCACCAGGAACCCCAGGTCGGCTTGCCCCAGATCGCCCCGGTTACCAGGGCCAGGAAGGTGATCGAATGCCCGATGGGCGCCGCGCATTGCAGGGCAACATCGGCCAGTTTCATTTTCCACACCAGCCCGACCACACCGCACACGGCCAGCATGACGTAGCAGGACTGGGCCAGCATCGCCATTGGCACATGGATATAGATGATGCGAAAGCTGTTGCCCTGCTGGTAATCCGGTGGCGCAAAGGCCAGGCCCCAGACCACGCCGATACCGATCAGCAACACGGCGGCGACGCTCAGCCAGGGCAGCAGCTTGCCGCTGATGCCGTAAAACCATTTAGGCGAGCCGAGCTTATGAAACCAAGTCCAGTTCATTCATTGCTTCCATCACGGTTGCTCTTCGCTTTCACGAACAGCCAGGGTCTTTACTGGTTAAAAAACAACCAGACCTCATTATTCGCCGACGCTGATCTTCAGGCCAGCAGCTATTGCAAAGGGTGTAAGGGTTACTGCCAGGGCGGTCAGGCTCCCAAGCCAAAGCAGATAACCTGTCGCCGGCATGCCCTGCAGTGCCGCCTGCAGGGCGCCACTGCCGAGAATCAATACCGGGATGTACAGAGGCAGGATCAGTAACGCCAGCAGCAAGCCTCCACGCTTCAACCCCACCGTCAGTGCTGCGCCCACTGCGCCCAGCAGGCTCAGCACCGGAGTGCCCAGCATCAATGAAGCCAGCAACACCGGCAGGCAGGCGGCAGGCAAGCCGAGCATCAAGGCCAGCAAGGGTGCAAGCAATACCAGTGCCAGGCCGGAAAAGGCCCAGTGTGCCAGCACCTTGGCCAAAACCAGAAGAGGCAGGGGGTGCGACGAAAGGACCCACTGTTCAAGGGATCCGTCCTCGAAATCACTGCGAAAAAGCCCGTCCAGCGAGAGCAGGACGGACAATAAGGCCGCTACCCAGACCAGCCCGGGAGACAAGGTTTGCAACAGATTTGTCTCAGGTCCCACGGCCAATGGGAACAGTGCAACGACGATGGCGAAGAACACCAGGGGATTGGCCAGCTCCGCCGGGCGTCGGAACAGCAAGCGCGCTTCACGGGCCAGCAATTGGGCAAAGACGCTCATGCCGCCCACCGCCCCAGATCCAGATCGCGGTAGCCGGACGGCATACGGGTCAGCGTGTGGTGAGTGGTCAGGACCACCATGCCGCCACGTTCACAATGATTGGCCAGGTGCTCCTCGAGCTGGGCCACCCCCTGTTTGTCCAGGGCGGTGAAGGGTTCGTCGAGGATCCACAGCGGCGGGCCGTCCAGATACAACCGGGCCAAGGCCACACGACGCTGCTGGCCGGCGGACAGGGTGTGACAGGCAACGTCCTCGAAGCCGCGCAGGCCGACGGCCGCCAGGGCCTGCCAGATAGCGTCGCGCGTTGCCGGCTGGTGCAAGGCACAGAGCCAGTTGAGGTTTTCCTCGGGGGTCAGGACATCCTTGATTCCAGCGGCATGGCCAATCCACAGCAGGTTGCGCGCCAGTTCGGCGCGCTGGGCATGCAAGGGCTGGCCATTGAGCAGCACCTGACCGCTGGTGGGTTGCATCAGGCCGGCGAGCAAACGCAGCAGGCTGGTCTTGCCACTGCCGTTGGGGCCACTGATCTGCACCATGTCTCCGCTGGTCAGACGCAACTCCAGGTGTTCAAACAGCATCCGCCAGTCGCGCTCACAGGCGAGTGCTACGGCTTCGAGAAGAGGGCTGGTCAAGGGATGGTGGGCCTTTACGGGTTCAAGTCGGCAGTGGAGCGGCCGTTAAAGGGATGCAGGATAAATGCATTAGCGGCCTGTTCTAGAGAGCTGCGTCAAACATTTGCAATGTTTTCCCCACTCCCCCAAAGACGGGCGGCATTATACATGCGAAGCCCTACTCTCAAGAGGGCTAATTTCCACAGGTTGTGTCCGAATGACTGGCGAAATAAACATCCTGCCACTGCCCCAGGTGCCCGCTCCCGGCCCCTCGCGCCCTCAGCCGATCAGCGGCGAACTGCTCAAGCTGGTGCCGCCACTGGAAGGCTTGATTGCCGCCGGTCAGAGCGCCAAGGCTGAAGTGCTGTCGCTCAAGCAGACCGACCAGACCTTCCAGCTGCTGCTCAAGGTGACCCTGGACAACGGCCGGCAAACCACCGTGCAAGCCACCAGCAGCCAGCCCTTGCCCCAGGGCACCAGCCTGGCGGTGATCCAACCTTCGGCCGGCAACCTGGCGATCACCGTGCAGCAGGCCATTGCCTCCAGCGTCGCCGCCCTGACGCGCCTGGATACCAGCCAACTGCCCGCCGGCACCCTGCTCCAGGGCAAGGTGCTGACTACCCAGCTCCTGCCCCAGGGCAGCAATCAGCCGGCGATCTACCGTTCCCTGGTGAGCCTGCTCAACACCGCGCAAAGTGGCGCCACCTTGAGCATCGACAGCCCGCAGCCGCTGCGTATCGGCAGCCTGCTCAGCGCCCAGGTGTCGGATGCACAGACCCTGAACTTCGTCCCTCTGGGCAACCGCCAGGAACAACTGGCCATCGCCGCACAACTGGCCAGCCAGCAAAGCCGCCAGGGTTCCCTGAACGGATTGATCAACCTTCTGCAGAACCTGCCCGCCGACAGCGAACTGGCCACTTCCTCCGCCGACCTGCGGGCCGCCGTGGAGCGCTTGCTGGCCGGTCTGCCGGACCATCAGCAGTTGAGCACCTCGCGCGGCGTGGCCCAGGCTCTGCTGGGCAGCGGCCTGTTTCTGGAAGCCAAGCTGCTGGCCGGCACCAATCCCGGTCAGACGCCAGACCTGAAGGGCGACCTGCTGCGCCTGATCGCCCAGTTGACCCCGGGGCTGCCCTCCTCCAGCAGCTTCAATGCGATCATCGCCGCCAACACCCTGGCGCAATCGCTGCCGAGCTTCGTGCGCAGCGCCCTGGGCACCCTCGGCCAGGTCAGCGCCAAGACCTCACCCAGCGGCTTCCCGCTGCCGGCACGGCTGCTGCAAAGCCTGGAGGGCGAAGGCGATCTGGAACACTTGCTGCGCCTGGCCGCCGCTGCGGTATCACGCCTGCAGAGCCATCAACTGGCGAGCCTGGAACAAAGCGGCCAGACCGACGATGGCCGGCAACTGACCACCTGGCAGCTGGAAATTCCCATGCGCAACCTGCAGGACATCGTGCCCTTGCAGGTCAAAATGCAGCGCGAAGAAGCGCCGGAACCTGAGCCGCAACAAAAACGTGAAGAGCGAGAATCCAAGCAGGCCTTGTGGCGGCTCGATCTGGCCTTCGACCTGGAGCCCCTGGGCCCGCTGCAGGTCCAGGCTCAACTGATTCAAGGTCGGCTGTCCAGCCAGCTGTGGGCCGAACGCCCCTACACCGCGAGCCTGATCGAAAGCCACCTGGGCAACCTGCGCGAACGCCTGCTGGCTTCAGGGCTGGATGTCGGTGACCTGGACTGCCACCTGGGCATCCCGCCCCAGGGCCCGCAAACCCGATTGGAACAACGCTGGGTCGACGAAACCGCATGAAGCACACACCTCCTCCACGCCAGGCCATTGCCCTCAAGTACGACGGCCAGCAAGCCCCGGCCCTGACCGCCAAGGGTGACGATGAACTGGCCGAAGCCATCCTGAAGATCGCCCGGGACTATGAAGTGCCGATCTATGAGAACGCCGAGCTGGTGAAGCTGTTGGCGCGCCTGGAGTTGGGCGAGAGCATTCCACCGGAGCTGTACCGGACCATCGCCGAAATCATCGCCTTCGCCTGGAACCTCAAGGGCAAGTTTCCGGCCGGGCATGATCCGCATCAGGTGGAACTGGAGAAAGACATCACCGAGCGCGGTGACGATTATTGAAGAGAAGCCGCGGTAAGCGCTAAGTCGCAAGCCTCCCTCGGGAAGCTTGCGACTTGTGGCTAGCCTTTGTGCAGCTTGCTGACCAGCTCCGCCTCGGCCTGGGTCAGGCCGCAGGACTGGGTCAGCTCGTCGACACTGGCGCCCATGCCCACCAGGCGCGCGGCCTGGGCGAAGGACAGGCTGGAGGGGTCACGCTGCTCCAGTTGGGCCAGTTTGTCCGGCAACGGCGCCACCACCGCTCGCAGCTCGTGCAGATCCTCGCCCATGCGCACCGTACCGCTCTGGTAATGATCGACGCGCTTGGCCAGCTCCTTGATCCGCTGGTCGCGCACGGCATCGCCTTCGGCCTGCTGGGCAGCGATCTGCCGCTGATTGCGGGTGTACGACAGGAATAGCGCCACAGTGGCGACCCAAAGGATCGCCAGGACAATCACCGCTACCTCGAGGATCAATCAGATACTCTCCAGTTCCGACCATTCCTCTTCGCTCATCATCTTGTCCAGTTCAACCAGAATCAGCAGTTCGCCGTTCTTGTTGCAGACACCCTGAATGAACTTGGCCGACTCTTCGTTACCGACATTCGGCGCGGTCTCGACTTCCGACTGACGCAGGTAAACCACTTCCGCCACGCTGTCGACCATGATCCCGACCACTTGCTTGTCGGCTTCGATGATGACGATCCGGGTGTTGTCGTTGACTTCGGTCGGCACCAGGCCGAAACGCTGACGGGTGTCGATCACGGTGACCACATTGCCCCGCAGGTTGATGATCCCCAGCACATAGCTGGGAGCACCCGGTACCGGAGCGATCTCGGTGTAGCGCAGGACTTCCTGGACGCGCATCACGTTGATGCCGTAGGACTCGTTATCCAGCTTGAAGGTGACCCATTGCAGGATCGGATCTTCGGAACCCTGTGCAGACGACGACTTATTCATACCCTGACCCCTCAAAAAACCGTTGAAAACGGCGTGTGTTCTGTGTGGCCACGTCCGACGGACGTAGCCTGTTGTTGGTTTACTTCGGCTTGTGGGCCGCTTGACTGATAGCCATCTGCTTGGCGCCACCGGTGGCAATCAACTCGGCCAGTTCAGCAACGTCAAGCAAGGCGCACATATGCTCAATCACCGTGCCGGCCAGCCACGGACGCTGGCCACGATGACTGCGCCACTTGATTTCGTTGGGGTCCAGGCGCAGGGAGCGACTGACCTGATGCACTGCCAGCCCCCACTCGTAGCCCTGGACCGAGATCACATACTGCAAGCCCTGGCGAAAATCATCACGGTAGCGATCCGGCATGACCCAGCGAGCGGTATCCAGGACTTTCAGATTACCGGCCTGGCTCGGCAGGATGCCGAGGAACCATTCCGGCTGGCCGAACAGCGGTGTCAGTTCCTGCCCCGCCAGGGAATAGATCGACCCCAGGCACACCAACGGCACTGCCAGGGTCAGGCCGGCGACATCGAACAACAGGCACTCGAAAGGTTCGGCCGCCCAGCTGGGACGGTCGCTACCGGAAACCGGAGGCGGTGTATTGTTCGGCGGCAGATGAACTTCCACCAGTGGCGGCACCAGGGCCTGGAGCATCGGCACCACCGGCGAGATCGAGCTCGGCAAGGGTTCCGGCGCCTCCATTACCGCAGGTGTAGGTGCAGGTGCAGCATCCCGGACAGCAGGTGCCGCCTGGTGCTGGGCCTGTGCGTCCCGCGCCTGCTCTTCCAATACGGCAGCCTGGAACTCATCCAGCACTTCGCTGGAAGCCGGGGACATTACCGGCGGGACCGGCGGAGCAACCTGGACCGGAGGCTCCGGTAGCTGTTCCTCTTCGGTAGCATCCTGCAGCAAAGCGTCCAGGTACGACTGCAGCGCCAGCTGAGGCCGGCTCTTGATATCCAGAGGACGGTTCATGAGGATGCCCACGCAAAAACCCCGATACAGTGATCTGTAGGGGTTATCGGCCGAGCGGTCGAGTGACTTGAATAGCGCTTCACGTCAAGCCACCTGCGCCACGAGTTGTTGGGCCAGCAGATGCTTGAGCAAGGCCTTGTAGGCCAGTACACCGCGGCTCTTGCCATCGAACTGAGATGGGGTGACCCCTGCCCGGCTGGCATCCCGCAAGCGGGTATCCACCGGGATATAGCCCTGCCAGATTTCGTCGGGAAACTTGTCCCGCAGAATGCGCAGAGTGCCCAGGGAAGCCTGGGTCCGGCGGTCGAACAGGGTCGGCACAATGGTGAACGGCAGCGGCTGCTTGCGCGAGCGATTGACCATCGCCAGGGTGTTGACCATGCGCTCCAGCCCCTTGACCGCCAAGTGCTCGGTCTGCACCGGGATCACCAGCTGCTGGCTGGCCGCCAGGGCGTTGACCATCAACACACCGAGCAGCGGCGGGCTGTCGATCACCGCGTAATCGAAGTCCTGCCACAGCTGTGCCAGGCTCTTGGCGATCACCAGGCCCAAACCACTCTGCCCCGGTGACTGACGCTCAAGGGTGGCCAGGGCGGTGCTCGACGGCAACAGTGAAATGCGCTCATGGCTGGTGCCCAGCAACAACTGGCCCGGCAGGTCCTGGGGCACATTGCCCTTGTGCAGGAACAGGTCGTAGCTGCTGTGCTCCAGGCTGTCCGGGTCATAGCCGAAGTAGCTGGTCATGGAACCGTGGGGGTCGAGATCGACCACGACCACGCGCTTGCCCGCCTCGGCCAGCAAACCGGCTAAAGCGATGGAACTGGTGGTTTTACCGACACCACCCTTTTGATTGGCAACTGCCCAGACTCTCATTCGGTTTGTTCCTCCCGCCCGGCCACAGCGGGGCGAGACATAGCGCTAAGTTATAAAGCGGGTGACGGAGAATTGACGGCGCTTCCCTGTACCGGCGTTTTCACTGGGGTTGGTGCAGTTTGTGTGCCAGCACGCTTGAGTGCCGCATCCGGTGTCGCGTTGGCGGTTCCGGTACCGGTCAGGCTGCGACGCACATCCAGGTTGCGCGATACCACCAGCACCACCCGGCGATTGCGTGCCCGGCCTTCGGCAGTGGCATTGTTGGCCACCGGCTGGAACTCGCCATACCCCACCGAAGCCATTCGCGCGGGGTTCACCCCCTGCATCGCCAGCATCCGCACGATGCTCGCCGAGCGGGCCGAAGACAACTCCCAGTTGGTCGGGTACTGCGCGGTCTGGATCGGCAGGTTGTCGGTGAAGCCTTCGACATGAATCGGGTTGTCGAAGGGTCTGAGGATCTTCGCCACCTTGTCGATGATGGTGAACGCCTGATCGCTGGGCATGGCATCGCCGCTGCCGAACAACAGGCTGGAGTTGAGTTCGATCTCCACCCACAACTCATTGCCACGCACGGTCATCTGGTTGGAGCTGATCAGGTCGCCAAAAGCGGCGCTGATGTCATCGGCGATGCTTTTCAGCGGATCACTGCCACCGGAGATGCCGGCGTCGGTCTGTTCGCTGTCCTTGACCAGCGGCTTGGCCGGGGTCACGGTCTTGGGCCGCTCGTCACCGATGGGAATCGGCTTGAGACTGCGATCGGAGTCGGTGAAGACCCCGATCAAGGCTTCGGAAATCACCTTGTACTTGCCCTCGTTGATCGAGGAGATGGAGTACATGACCACGAAAAACGCGAACAGCAAGGTGATGAAGTCGGCGTAGGAAACCAACCAGCGTTCGTGGTTGACGTGTTCTTCTTGCTGGCGACGACGAGCCATAATCAGTCCATGAAGCCTTGCAGCTTCAACTCGATGGAGCGAGGGTTTTCGCCTTCGGCAATCGACAGAATGCCTTCGAGCAACATTTCCCGGTAACGGGACTGGCGCAAGGCAATGGCCTTGAGCTTGGCCGCGATCGGCAACAGCACCAGGTTGGCGCTAGCCACACCGTAGATGGTGGCGACGAAGGCCACGGCGATACCACTGCCCAACTGCGATGGATCAGCCAGGTTGCCCATCACGTGGATCAGGCCCATCACCGCACCGATGATGCCGATGGTCGGCGCATAGCCGCCCATGCTTTCGAAGACCTTGGCAGCCTCAATATCGCGGCTCTCCTGAGTGTAGAAGTCCACCTCAAGGATGCTGCGGATGGCTTCCGGCTCGGCACCATCGACCAACAGCTGCAAGCCTTTGCGCGAATAGGTGTCAGGCTCGGCGTCCGCCACGCCTTCCAGGCCCAGCAGGCCCTCCTTGCGCGCGGTCAGGCTCCAGTTGACCACCCGATCGATGCCCCCGGGCAGGTCCACCCGAGGCGGAAACAGAATCCACACCAGGATCTGCATGGCTCGCTTGAAGGCACTCAAAGGCGACTGCAGCAAGGCCGCGCCGATGGTCCCGCCGAGCACGATCAGTGCCGCCGGGCCATTGGCCAGGGCCGACAGGTGCCCCCCTTCCAGGTAGTTGCCGCCAATGATGGCGACAAACGCCATGATGATCCCGATAAGGCTGAGCACATCCATCAGAGACAGGCCTCGACCAGATGCCGGCCGATGTCGTCCAGGCTGTACACCGCGTCCGCCAGATTGGCTTTGACGATGGCCATGGGCATGCCATAGATCACGCAGCTGGCTTCATCCTGGGCCCAGACCGCGCTGCCGCCCTGCTTGAGCAGACGCGCGCCTTCACGACCGTCAGCGCCCATACCGGTCAGCACCACCGCCAGAACTTTGTCGCTGTAGGATTTGGCTGCAGAACCGAAGGTGATGTCCACGCATGGCTTGTAGTTCAGGCGCTCGTCGCCAGGAAGAATCTTCACCGCGCCACGACCGTCGATCATCATCTGCTTGCCGCCCGGCGCCAGCAGCGCCAGGCCTGGACGCAGGATGTCGCCATCCTCCGCTTCCTTGACGCTGATCCGGCACAGCTTGTCCAAACGCTCGGCAAAGGCCTTGGTGAAGGCCGCGGGCATATGCTGAATCAGCACGATAGGTGCCGGGAAGTTGGCCGGCAGTTGGGTCAGGACCCGCTGCAGCGCCACCGGGCCACCGGTGGAAGTACCGATCGCCACCAGCTTGTAGGCCTTGCGCTTGGGCGCCGGCGATGCCGGGCCGGCAGCCGGTGCAGGAGCACGGACTGGAGCAGGCGCAGGCGCCGGACGACTGCCGCCAAAACTCGACGGCGCCGGAGCCGGTGCAGCCGGTTGCGGCGCCGGGGCGCTGTAGCTGCTGAAACGGCGATTACTGCGCGAAATGCTGTGGACTTTCTCGCACAGCAGTTGCTTGACCTTCTCGGGGTTGCGCGAGATGTCTTCGAAATTCTTCGGCAGGAAATCCACAGCCCCGGCATCCAGCGCGTCGAGGGTCACTCGAGCGCCTTCGTGGGTCAGGGAAGAGAACATCAGGACCGGCGTCGGGCAGCGCTGCATGATATGCCGCACTGCGGTGATGCCATCCATCATCGGCATCTCGTAGTCCATGGTGATCACGTCCGGCTTGAGGGCCAGGGCCTGATCGATCGCCTCTTTACCATTGGTCGCCGTACCGACGACCTGGATATTCGAATCCGCTGAAAGAATTTCCGAGACGCGGCGGCGGAAAAAACCCGAATCGTCCACCACCAGGACTTTGACTGCCATAAACACTCCGTTAGGTGGGGCGAGGCCAACCGCCCCTCCCCGCCGAATCAAATACGCCGTGCGGCGTAACGCTTGAGCATGCTCGGAACATCGAGAATCAGAGCGATGCGGCCGTCACCGGTAATGGTGGCGCCGGACATGCCCGGGGTTCCCTGAAGCATTTTGCCCAAGGGCTTGATGACCACTTCTTCCTGGCCTACCAGTTGGTCGACGACAAAGCCGATCCGCTGGGTGCCCACCGAAAGGATCACTACGTGGCCTTCACGCTGCTCTTCATGAGCCGCGGAACTGACCAGCCAGCGCTTGAGGTAGAACAGGGGCAATGCCTTGTCACGCACGATCACCACTTCCTGGCCATCCACCACATTGGTGCGGGACAGATCGAGGTGGAAAATCTCGTTGACGTTGACCAGAGGGAAAGCGAACGCCTGGTTGCCCAGCATCACCATCAGGGTCGGCATGATCGCCAGGGTCAACGGCACCTTGATGACGATCTTCGAGCCCTGGCCCTTGGTCGAGTAGATGTTGATCGAGCCATTGAGCTGGGAAATCTTGGTCTTCACCACGTCCATGCCCACACCACGGCCGGAGACGTCGGAGATCTCGGTCTTGGTGGAGAAGCCCGGGGCGAAGATCAGGTTGTAGCACTCGGTGTCGCTCAGGCGGTCGGCCGCGTCCTTGTCCATCACGCCGCGCTTGACGGCAATGGCTCGCAGAACGTTGGGGTCCATGCCCTTGCCGTCGTCGGAAATCGACAGGAGGATGTGGTCACCTTCCTGCTCCGCCGCCAGCACCACTTTGCCGCCACGGGCCTTGCCCGAGGCTTCGCGCTCTTCCGGCGACTCGATGCCATGGTCCACCGCGTTGCGCACCAAGTGCACCAGCGGATCGGCCAGGGCCTCGACCAGGTTCTTGTCGAGGTCGGTTTCTTCCCCCACCAGCTCCAGGTTGATCTCTTTCTTGAGCTGTCGGGCCAAGTCGCGAACCAGACGCGGGAAGCGCCCGAACACCTTCTTGATCGGCTGCATGCGGGTCTTCATCACCGCGGTCTGCAGGTCGGCCGTCACCACGTCCAGGTTCGACACGGCCTTGGACATGGCTTCGTCGCCGCTGTTGAGCCCCAGGCGCACCAGACGGTTACGCACCAGAACCAGCTCGCCCACCATGTTCATGATTTCGTCCAGGCGCGCGGTATCGACCCGCACCGTGGTTTCTGCTTCGCTGGCAGGCTTTTCCGCTGGTGGCGCAGCTGCGGCACGAGCCGGTGCCGGCGCTGCAGCCGCTGCCGGTTTTGGCGCCTCGGCCTTGGCTTCGGGCTTCTTCGCCACGGGCTTGGCGACGGCGGTGCTGGTTGCAGCGGCCGGTGCCGCGGCAACAGCCGCTGCCGGTTTGGCCGCACCCGGAGCTTCAGAGAACTTGCCCTTGCCGTGCAGCTCATCGAGCAGGGATTCGAATTCGTGATCGGTGATCAGGTCGCTGCCGGCTGCGGCGGCGCTTGGCGCCGGCGCGGCAGGCACCGCGGCCACTGCTGACTCCAGTGCGTCCACGGCAAAGTTGCCCTTGCCATGCAACTGGTCCAGCAGGGCTTCGAATTCGTCATCGGTGATTTCGTCGCCCGCCGCGGCAGCACCAGCGGCAGCAGGAGGCGCTGCGGTGGCTACGGCATCGGGTGCGAACTGCCCCTTACCATGCAGTTGGTCCAGCAGGGACTCAAACTCAGCATCGGTGATCTCGTCGCTGGCGGGCTCGCCCTCGGCCACCGGTGCGGCAGCAGGTGCGGCTTCGGCGTCGGCCTTGGCGGCATTCAGCGAGTCGAGCAAGAGTTCGAATTCGTTATCGGTGATGTCCCCTGACGGAGCCTGCGCTTCAGGCTCGACAACGGCTTCGGCCACTTCTTCAACCACCGGCGCTGCAGGTTCGGCACCGGCAGGCTCAGCCAAGCGCGCCAAGGCGGCCAGCAGCTCAGGTGTCGCGGCAGTAATTTCGGTGCGCTCACGGACCTGGCCAAACATGCCGTTCACCGCGTCCAGAGCCTCAAGCACCACGTCCATCAGTTCCGAGTCGACCCGCCGCTCACCCTTGCGCAGGATGTCGAAGACGTTCTCGGCGATGTGACAGCACTCCACCAGCTCATTGAGCTGGAGGAAGCCGGCGCCCCCTTTAACAGTGTGAAAACCGCGAAAAATTGCATTGAGCAAGTCCGCATCATCTGGCCGGCTTTCCAGCTCGACCAGTTGTTCGGACAGTTGCTCTAGAATCTCGCCGGCCTCAACCAGGAAATCCTGAAGGATCTCTTCATCGGCGCCGAAGCTCATTAATGGGTGCTCCTAGAATCCAAGGCTGGAAAGCAAATCGTCTACATCGTCCTGACCGGACATAACGTCTTCCCGTTTATCGGCATGAATCTGCGGACCTTCACCCTTGGCGAGATGTTTTTGCGGATCTTTTTCAGCGAGGATCGATTCACGGTCATGTTCGATGCCTGCGAAACGATCGACCTGACTGGCCATCAAGACGAGTTTGAGCAGATTGCTTTCGACTTCCGTGACCAACTGGGTCACACGCTTGATCACCTGACCGGTCAGGTCCTGGTAATCCTGCGCCAGCAGAATGTCGTTGAGGTGGCCCGAGACGGTGCGGGTTTCCTGCTCGCTGCGCGTCAGGAAACTGTCGACCCGGCGTGCCAGTTCGCGAAACTCTTCAGCGCCGACCTCGCGCCGCATAAAGCGCCCCCAGTCTGCGCTCAAGGCCTGGGCTTCAGTGCTCAGGCCATTGACCAACGGAGTGCTGATCTCTACCAGATCCATGGTGCGGTTGGCGGCGGCTTCCGTGAGCCGGACCACATAGGACAGGCGCTCAGTGGCATCCGTGATCTGTGAAACTTCCTCGGCTTGCGGCATGTGCGGGTCAATCTGGAAATTGACGATCGCGCTATGCAGCTCGCGGGTGAGCTTGCCCACTTCCTGATACAGGCCGCGGTCACGGGTCTGATTGAGCTCATGGATCAATTGCACCGCTTCGCCAAACCTGCCCTTTTCAAGGCTTTCGACCAGTTCCAGCGCATGTTTTTTCAGGGTCGACTCAAAGTCGCCCAGTGAAGATTCGTTATGCTCCATAGCTCCCCCGTGGCGGAATGGCTACGTACATCAACCGATGCGTTCGAAGATCTTTTCGATCTTCTCTTTCAACGCCTGAGCCGTGAATGGTTTGACGACATAGCCGTTTACGCCGGCCTGGGCCGCTTCGATGATCTGCTCGCGCTTGGCTTCAGCAGTCACCATCAATACCGGCAGGTGCTTGAGTTTTTCATCGGCACGCACGTGGCGCAGCAGGTCGATACCGGTCATGCCCGGCATGTTCCAGTCCGTTACCAGAAAGTCGATGCTCCCGCTGTTGAGTACCGGAATGGCGGTAGTGCCATCGTCGGCCTCGACCGTGTTGGTGAAACCCAGATCACGCAACAGGTTTTTTATGATCCGCCGCATCGTTGAAAAGTCATCAACGATGAGGATTTTCATGTTCTTGTCCAATTCGACCTCCAAGCAGTCTTAAACGCATCCAGCACCTGAACGCGCCATTCAATCAATTCGGCATAACACACAACGACTGCATGGAGCACATACTGCAAGACCGGTGCAGCGCTTGCTTCACCGGTCCTGATCGCAGTGTCCCCACACTGCCTGTCAGCGCGCTCGCCACTCCCCCAAACGCCCCCGCAAGCGGGCTGCGCACTGGCTATGTAACTGGCTGACCCGCGACTCGCTGACCCCCAGGACCTCACCGATTTCCTTGAGGTTCAGCTCTTCGTCGTAGTACAGCGCCAACACCAGTCGCTCGCGCTCCGGCAAATTGGCAATCGCATCCGCCAACGCAGCCTGGAAGCGTTCATCCTCCAGGTCCCGTGACGGCTCGAGATGAGCACTGGCGCCATCCTCATGCAGCCCTTCATGTTCGCCGTCCTGCAACAGATCGTCGAAACTGAACAGGCGGCTGCCCAAGGTGTCGTTCAAAATCCCGTAATAATCGTCGAGACTCAATTGAAGTTCGGCCGCAACTTCGTGATCTTTAGCGTCGCGACCGGTTTTAGCTTCAATTGCGCGAATGGCATCACTGACCATGCGCGTATTACGGTGCACCGAACGCGGTGCCCAATCGCCTTTGCGAACCTCGTCGAGCATCGCCCCGCGGATACGGATACCCGCGTAGGTTTCGAAACTCGCCCCCTTGCTCGCGTCGTACTTGGTCGACACTTCGAGCAAACCGATCATTCCGGCCTGAATCAGGTCTTCCACCTGAACACTGGCCGGCAACCGCGCCAGCAGGTGATAGGCAATACGCTTGACCAGGGGCGCGTAGCGCTCGATCAATTCGTATTGGCTGTCACGTGCCGACTTCTTGTAGAGGTTGTAGCCGCTGGCAGTCATAGCACCGGTCCCGCTGTTTGATGCACTAGGCGCTCGACAAAAAACTCCAGATGCCCGCGTGGGTTCGCCGGCAACGGCCAGGTATCGACTTTTTGCGCGATGGCCTTGAACGCCAATGCACACTTCGAACGAGGAAAGGCTTCATAGACCGCACGCTGCTTTTGCACGGCCTTGCGTACGCTTTCGTCGTAGGGAACTGCGCCGACGTATTGTAAGGCCACGTCCAGGAAACGATCCGTGACCTTGGTCAATTTTGCAAACAGGTTGCGCCCTTCCTGAGGACTCTGGGCCATGTTGGCCAAAACCCGGAAACGGTTCATGCCGTAATCGCGGTTGAGCAACTTGATCAGCGCGTAAGCGTCGGTGATGGAGGTCGGTTCGTCGCAGACCACCAGCAACACTTCCTGGGCTGCGCGGACGAAACTGACTACCGAGTCACCAATGCCCGCAGCGGTGTCGATCACCAGCACATCGAGATTGTCGCCGATGTCGCTGAAGGCCTGGATCAGGCCCGCATGCTGGGCAGGACTCAGGTGCACCATGCTTTGGGTGCCCGAGGCGGCCGGAACGATGCGAATGCCGCCAGGCCCCTGGAGCAGCACGTCGCGCAGCTCACAGCGCCCTTCGATGACATCCGCCAGGGTGCGTTTGGGGGTCAGACCCAGTAGGACATCGACGTTGGCCAGTCCCAGATCGGCGTCCAGCAGCAAGACCCGCCGACCGAGCTCAGCCAGAGCCAGGGACAAGTTCACTGACACATTAGTCTTGCCGACGCCACCTTTGCCGCCGGTCACCGCAATCACCTGTACGGGATGCATGCTGCCCATGTTCTTTCTTTACCTTGTCTTACTTAGACGGGGCCACATAACTGGCTGCGCGTTCACCATTGGAACAATGCATGGCAGACCATCGATGTAGATACACTGCAATCTATTCATGTCTACCTCAGCCGACCCGCTTGGTCGGGCTGTGATAGAGGTCAGCGAACATGTCGGCCATGGCTTCTTCGCTGGGTTCTTCCTGCATCTGCACACTGACAGCACGACTCACCAACTGGTGGCGGCGAGGCAGATGCAAATCGTCGGGAATCCGTGGGCCATCGGTGAGATAGGCCACTGGCAATTCGTGACTGATGGCCAGGCTCAAGACCTCGCCAAGACTAGCTGTTTCATCCAGTTTCGTGAGGATGCAACCGGCCAGACCGCAGCGTTTGTAGCTGTGGTAGGCAGCCGTCAGCACCTGCTTCTGGCTGGTGGTGGCCAGCACCAGGTAATTCTTCGCCCGAATCCCACGACCGGCCAGGCTTTCCAGTTGCATGCGCAACGCCGGGTCGCTGGCTTGCAGGCCGGCGGTGTCGATCAACACCACGCGTTTGCGCAGCAGCGGGTCCAGGGCTTGAGCCAGGGACTGACCAGGATCGACATGGGTCACCGACACATTAAGGATGCGCCCCAGGGTCTTGAGCTGCTCCTGGGCGCCAATACGGAAGCTGTCCATGCTCACCAGGGCAATGTTCTGTGCGCCGTACTTGAGTACATAGCGCGCTGCCAGCTTGGCCAGGGTGGTGGTCTTGCCCATGCCGGCAGGACCGACCATGGCAATCACGCCCCCCTCTTCGAGTGGCTCGACTTCCGGGGTCTGGATCATCCGCGCCAGGTGCGCCAGCAACATGCGCCAGGCCTGGCGGGGCTCGTCGATTTCGCTGATCAGTGCCAGCAGGTCGCGCGCCAGCGGGCCGGACAGGCCGATGCGCTGCAGGCGACGCCAGAGGTTGGCCTGCTCCGGGCGGCTGCCCTGCAACTGACTCCAGGCCAGGGAGCCCAACTGCACTTCCAGCAGCTCACGCAGACCGTTGAGTTCGAAACGCATGGAGTCCAAGGCCCGGTTATCGGGCGCCGGAGCAACAGGAGCCGGGGCCGGACGCGGACGTTCGGTCAGGGTCGGCTCGATCAGCGGCTCGGCGGCAGTCAACGGCAGACCGGCGAACAACTGGCGATTGGTGATCGAGGCACTGTCGCCCTCGCCCCGCAGGCTCAGTTCGGCCTGGGCGGTGACGATACGCGACTGGGTCTTGCGCAACTCGTCTTCAAGTTCCATGTTCGGAACCCGCGGCGACAAGGCTGACAACTTGTAATCCAGGGCAGCCGTCAACTCGACGCCCCCGGCAATCCGCCGGTTGCCGATAATGGCGGCTTCAGCGCCCAACTCATCACGAACCAGTTTCATGGCCTGACGCATATCGGCGGCGAAAAAACGCTTAACTTGCATAACCCACTACCTCAGCCGTTGGGCCCTACTGTCGCAACGATGGTCACTTGCTTGTTGTCGGGAATTTCCTGGTACGCCAGCACATGCAACCCGGGAACGGCGAGACGCCCGAACCGCGAGAGCATGGCGCGGACCGGACCCGCTACCAACAGAATCACCGGTTGACCTTGCATCTCTTGACGCTGCGCCGCTTCGATCAGCGAACGTTGCAGCTTTTCAGCCATGCTTGGCTCCAGCAGAACGCCTTCTTCCTGGCCTTGTCCTGCCTTCTGCAAACTGCTGAGCAAAATTTGTTCCAACCTTGGCTCCAAGGTAATCACAGGCAGCTCAGACTCAGTACCTACAATGCTTTGGACGATGGCGCGAGACAAGCCGACCCGAACCGCGGCAACCAAAGCGGCAGTATCTTGACTCTTGGCGGCATTGTTGGCGATCGCCTCGGCAATGCTGCGGATGTCCCGTACCGGCACCTGTTCGGCCAGCAGCGCCTGCAACACCTTGAGCAACTGCGACAACGACAGCACACCCGGCACCAACTCCTCGGCCAGCTTCGGCGAACTCTTGGCCAGCACTTGCAGCAGCTGCTGCACTTCCTCGTGACCAATCAGCTCGCTGGAGTGCTTGTAAAGAATCTGGTTCAAGTGGGTGGCGACCACGGTACTGGCGTCCACCACGGTGTAGCCCAGGGACTGCGCCTGAGGCCGCTGGCTGATTTCGATCCACACCGCCTCCAGGCCAAAGGCCGGGTCACGGGCCGAGATACCGTTGAGGGTGCCGTAGACCTGCCCGGGGTTGATCGCCAGTTCGCGATCCGGATAGATCTCGGCCTCCGCCAGGATCACCCCCATCAGGGTCAGGCGATAGGCACTGGGGGCCAGGTCCAGGTTGTCACGGATATGCACAGTGGGCATAAGGAAGCCCAGGTCCTGGGACAGCTTCTTGCGCACACCCTTGATCCGCGCCAGCAGTTGCCCGCCCTGGTTGCGATCCACCAAAGGAATCAGGCGGTAGCCAACTTCCAGGCCGATCATGTCGATCGGAGTCACATCGTCCCAACCCAGCTCCTTGGTCTCCATGGCCCGAGCCGGAGAAGGCAGCAAGTCTTGCTGACGCTGGACTTCTTCCTGAGCCTTGACCTTGACCAGGTTCTGCTTTCTCCAGAGCAGATAAGCCGCACCACCGGCCACTGCCGCCAGGCTGAGGAAGGAGAAGTGCGGCATGCCCGGCACCAGCCCCATCACCGCCATCAGGCCTGCAGCAACTGCCAGCGCCTTGGGCGAAGCGAACATCTGCCGGTTGATCTGCTTGCCCATATCTTCGGAGCCCGAAGCACGAGTCACCATGATGGCGGCCGCGGTGGACAGCAGCAGCGATGGCAACTGCGCCACCAAACCGTCACCGATGGTCAGCAAGGCATAGACCTTGCCGGCGTCGGCAAAGGTCATGTTGTGCTGGAAGATACCGACCGCCATGCCGCCGATCAGGTTGATGAAGAGGATCAGCAGGCCGGCGATGGCGTCGCCGCGAACGAACTTGCTGGCACCGTCCATGGAGCCGTAGAACTCGGCCTCCTGGGCCACTTCCAGACGGCGCAGCTTGGCCTGATTCTGATCGATCAGGCCGGCGTTGAGGTCGGCGTCGATGGCCATCTGTTTGCCGGGCATGGCATCCAGGGTGAAGCGCGCGCTCACCTCGGAAATCCGTCCGGCACCCTTGGTCACCACCACGAAGTTGATGATCATGAGGATCGCGAAGACCACGATACCCACGACATAGTTACCGCCGATCACCACCTCACCGAAGGCCTGGATCACCTTACCGGCGGCGGCATGGCCTTCCTGACCGTGGAGCATCACCACCCGGGTCGAGGCCACGTTGAGTGCCAACCGCAACAAGGTGGCTACCAGCAGAATGGTGGGGAACACCGCGAAATCCAGTGGTCGCAGGGCGTACACACAGACCAGCAGGACTACGATCGACAGGGCGATGTTGAAGGTGAAGAACACATCCAGCAGGAACGCCGGCACTGGCAGCATCATCATGGCCAGCATGACCAACAGCAGCACAGGTACACCCAGGTTGCCTCGACCGAGGTCAACCAGGTTACTGCGAGCCGTGTTGATTAACTGAGAGCGATCCACCGATTTACCCCGTTCCGTAAAGCAAACTTTTGACGCCTGAAGCGGCTCGGGGCTGCTACTGCAAGAAGCCTTCCAACTTTGCCAAAGCGGCGCAATCCCATCCTTGACCAGGAAGAACCGGGCTACCGGCGAACAAGATCGCGGGACCACCATTGTCGGCTAGCGAAGCGCCCTGGGTCAGCTGCAAGAAACAAGGTTACAAGGCGAAATAATGGCAATTAGCCATTTTTCTGACGAAAGCAGGACGCACTCGTTGGCAAGCCAGGCCCTGCATGCCTGCAGCTACACAGGCTCGATGGGGCCGCCAGAGGATTGCTTGCCGCCAGTGTCGCGCCGCAGATCCGCCGGAATCGGCAAGTCCTTGAGCGGGTCCGGACGCTTGCCCTTGCCCGCGCGGTGCTGGCGGATCTGATAGACGTAGGCCAGGACCTGGGCCACCGCCAGGTACAGGCCCGCAGGGATTTCTTCTTCAAGCTCAGTGGAGTAATAGATGGAACGCGCCAAAGCCGGCGACTCCAGCAGCATCACTTCATGGGCCACGGCAATCTCGCGGATTTTCAGGGCCAAGAAATCACTGCCCTTGGCCAGCAACACCGGAGCCCCACCCTTCTCGGCGTCATACTTGAGGGCAACGGCGTAGTGAGTCGGGTTGGTGATCACCACGTCAGCCTCGGGGATTGCCGCCATCATCCGCCGCTGAGACATCTCGCGCTGGGTCTGGCGAATCCGCTGTTTGACCTCAGGACGACCTTCCTGGTCCTTGTGCTCGTCACGCACCTCCTGCTTGGTCATCAACAACTTCTTATGGGCCTGGTAAATCTGCACCGGTACATCCACCGCCGCGATCAGGATCAGCCCGCACGCCATCCACAACGTGCTCCAACCCACCACCTGGACGCTGTGGATGATCGCCAGTTCAAGCGGTTCGTGGGCAATGCGCAGCAGATCATCAATGTCCGCCGACAGCACCGAAAGCGCCACGAACAACACCAGGCCGAATTTGGCCAGGGCCTTGAGCAGCTCGATCAACGCATTGGTGGAAAACATCCGCTTAAGACCACTCGCCGGATTCATCCGACTGAACTTGGGCGCCAGACTCTTGCCCGCGAACAACCAGCCCCCGAGGGAAATCGGCCCGATGATGGCCGCCAGCAGCAAGGTCAGCAGCACCGGCTGCACCGCCAGGATGGCGATCTTGCCCGAGTGCAGCAGGTACTGCCCCATGGCTCCCGGGCTGAGCAGCACCTCCCGGGGCAAGGAGAAATTCAGACGCATGATTTCCAGCAGGTCCTGGGCCAGACCACCGCCATATACCAGCAGACCGCCCGCCCCTGCCAACATGACGGCCAGGGTATTGAGCTCCTTGGAACGGGCAATCTCACCCTTTTCCCGGGAGTCCTTCTTGCGTTTCTCCGTGGGGTCTTCTGTCTTGTCCTGACCGCTCTCGCTTTCTGCCATGGCTCAACGCGCCTTTGCCAGTTCGCGTAAAAACTGCAGGGCCTCGGAGGCCAGCGGTTGATACTGATTGAGAATGTCAGCCAGGCTGACCCAGACAATGCCCATGCCGAGCACCAGCGTCAGGGGAAAGCCGATGGAGAAGATATTCAATTGCGGGGCGGCTCGGGTCATCACGCCAAAGGCGATGTTGACCACCAGCAGCGCGGTGATCGCCGGCAGTACCAGCAACAGCGCAGCCCCCATGACCCAACCGAGCTTGCCCGCCAGCTCCCAGTAGTGGTTGACCATCAGGCCACCGCCCACTGGCAGGGTGGTGAAGCTTTCGGTAAGGACTTCAAAGACCACCAGATGGCCGTTCATGGCCAGGAACAGCAGGGTCACCAGCATGGTGAAAAACTGCCCGATCACCGCCACCGAGACGCCGTTGGTAGGGTCGACCATGGAAGCGAAGCCCATGCCCATCTGGATCGCCACGATCTGCCCGGCGATCACAAAGGACTGGAAGAACAGCTGCAGGGAAAACCCCAGCACCGCACCGATCAGAATCTGCTCGGCAATCAGCAGCAGGCCGCTGAGATCCAAAGCACGCACTTCGGGCATGGGCGGCAGGCCCGGGACTATGACCACGGTAATCGCCAGGGCGAAATACAAACGCACGCGACGCGGCACCAGAGTGGTACCGAATATCGGCATCACCATCAGCAGCGAGGTGACCCGGAACAGCGGCAACATGAAGCTCGCCACCCAGGTACTGATCTGAGTGTCGGTCAGCGCCAACAGGGACATCGGCTCAGCCGATCAGCTGAGGAATACTGCCGTACAACTGACGGATGTATTCCATGAAGGTTTGCACCAGCCAGGGACCGGCGACAATCAGGGTCACCAGCATCACCAGCAAGCGCGGCAGAAAGCTCAGGGTCTGTTCGTTGATCTGGGTGGCCGCCTGGAACATGGCCACCATCAAGCCCACCAGCAGGCTGGGCACCACCAGCACTGCCACCATCAGAGTGGTCAGCCAGAGGGCTTCGCGAAACAGGTCTACCGCGACTTCAGGAGTCATTGTCGAGCACCCGCAAACAAGGTTTTAAACACCACCGAAACTGCCCGCCAAGGTGCCGATGATCAGGGCCCAGCCATCCACCAGGACAAACAGCATGATCTTGAACGGCAAGGAAATGATCAGCGGTGACAGCATCATCATGCCCATGGCCATCAGCACACTGGCCACCACCAGGTCGATGATCAGGAACGGGATAAAGATCATGAAGCCGATCTGGAAGGCCGTCTTGAGCTCCGAGGTGACGAAGGCCGGCACCAGGATGGTCAGCGGTGCCTGGTCGGGGCTGGCAATGTCGGTGCGCTTGGACAGGCGCATGAACAACTCCAGGTCACTGCTGCGAGTCTGCGCCAGCATAAAGTCCTTGATCGGCACCTGGGCCTTGGCCACCGCCTCCTGGGACGTGAGTTTTTCCGCCAGGTAAGGCTGCAAGGCATCCTGGTTCACCCGGTCGAACACCGGAGCCATGATGAACATGGTGAGGAACAGCGCCATGCCGGTGAGGATCTGGTTGGACGGCGTCTGCTGCAGACCCAGGGCCTGACGCAGGATCGAGAAAACGATGATGATCCGGGTGAAGCTGGTCATCAGCATGACGAACGCCGGGATGAAACTCAGCGCGGTCATGATCAGCAGGATCTGCAGGCTGACCGAGTATTCCTGCTGACCGTCGGCATTGGTGCCCAGGGTAATCGCCGGGATCGACAACGGGTCGGCCGCCAGCGCCAGCGGCGCCACCAACATCAGTGCCAACGTCAAGATGATGCGCAACGGCATTACTTCTTATCCTTATGATCCTTGCCCAACAGCTCCATCAGGCGCTGGGCAAACTCGGGCGTCGCCTGCTCGGCACTGGGCACCTGCACCGGTTCTTTGAGTACATGCAGCGGGGTGATGGTGCCCGGGGTCAGGCCCAGCAGAATCTGCTCGCTGCCCACTTGCACCAGCACCAGGCGATCGCGCGGCCCCAGGGCCCGGGAGCCGATCAACTCGATCACCTGCCCCTTCCCGGCGGGACCGGCCTGCTGCACCCGGCGCAGCAGCCAGGCGAGGAAGAAAATCAGCCCGATCACCAGCAGCAGGCCCAGCACCAGCTGGGTCAACTGCCCACTGACGCTGCCCACTGCCGGGGCTGCAGCCGCAGCTGTCGCTGCCGACTCTGCAGCCAGGGCGCCCAGGGGCAAACCGAGCACGACCACGCCAAGCAGCTTGTTCACTTAGCGCAGCTTCTTGATGCGTTCGCTGGGGCTGATCACGTCAGTCAGGCGAATACCGAACTTCTCGTTGACCACCACCACCTCGCCATGGGCGATCAGGGTGCCGTTGACCAGCACATCCAGCGGCTCGCCGGCCAGGCGATCAAGCTCGATCACCGACCCCTGGTTGAGCTGCAGCAGGTTGCGGATGTTGATGTCGGTGCTGCCCACTTCCATGGAGATCGATACCGGGATATCGAGAATCACGTCCAGGTTGGGACCGTCTAGCGTGACCGGCTCATGGCTCTTGGGCATGCTGCCGAACTCTTCCATCTGCAAACGCCCGGAGCCGGATGCGGCGCCTGCATCGGCGGCCAGCAAGGCGTCGATATCGGCCTGGCCGGCATCACCGGTTTCTTCCAGTGCAGCAGCCCATTCATCGGCCAGTGCCTGGTCGTCCTGGGAGTTAATTTCGTCAGCCATCTTGGGTCCTCGACGGGCAAAAATTCATTGAACAGCAAACAGGTTGGAGCGCCGCTCAACGGCGCTCGATCGGCTCGATCACTTGCAGCGCCAGGTTGCCCTTGTGGGAACCCAGCTTGACCTTGAACGACGGTACGCCGTTGGCACGCATGATCATGTCTTCCGGCAGTTCCACCGGGATCACATCGCCCGGCTGCATGTGCAGGATGTCCCGCAGGCGCAACTGACGACGGGCCACGGTGGCGCTCAGCGGCACTGCCACATCCAGCACGTCCTCGCGCAGTGCCTTGCTCCAGCGCTCGTCCTGGTCATCCAGGTCAGACTGGAAGCCGGCGTCGAGCATTTCGCGGATCGGCTCGATCATCGAGTACGGCATGGTCACGTGCAGGTCGCCGCCACCGCCATCGAGTTCGATGTGGAAGGTCGACACCACGATGGCTTCGCTGGGGCCGACGATGTTGGCCATGGCCGGGTTCACTTCCGAGTTTATGTACTCGAAGTTGACCGGCATGATCGCCTGCCAGGCTTCCTTCAGATCGACGAAGGCCTGCTCCAGCACCATGCGCACCACCCGCAGCTCGGTAGGCGTGAATTCACGCCCTTCGATCTTCGCGTGACGGCCATCGCCGCCGAAGAAGTTGTCCACCAGTTTGAACACCAGCTTGGCGTCGAGAATGAACAGCGCCGTGCCACGCAGCGGCTTGATCTTCACCAGGTTGAGGCTGGTGGGCACATACAGCGAGTGCACGTACTCACCAAACTTCATGACCTGCACGCCACCCACCGCCACATCGGCGGAACGACGCAGCATGTTGAACATGCTGATCCGGGTATAGCGGGCGAAACGCTCGTTGATCATTTCCAGGGTCGGCATGCGTCCGCGGACGATGCGATCCTGGCTGGTCAGGTCGTAGCTTTTGACACTGCCGGGCTCGGCAGCGTGTTCGGTCTGTACCAGACCGTCGTCGACGCCATGGAGCAGCGCATCGATCTCATCCTGGGACAGCAGGTCCTGCACGGCCATGTCGTGTTCCTACTGCAGTACGAAGTTAGTAAAGAGCAACTGCTCGACCACCACTTTGCCCACCTCTTTCTGCGCCACTTCCTGGACGCTGGCAGTGGCCTTCTGGCGGAGCATTTCCTGGCCAACCGGAGTCGCCAGGGTGTCGAAACTCTGTCCTGAGAACAGCATCACCAGGTTGTTGCGGATCACCGGCATGTGCACTTTCAGCGCATCCAGGTCGGCCTGGTTGCGCGCCAGCAGGGTAATGCTCACCTGCATGTAGCGCTGACGACCGTTCTGCGTGAAGTTGACGACGAAGGCCGGGGCCATGGGCTCGTAGATCGCTGCGGGCCTGACGTTGCTGGCGGTTTCCGCAACCGGCGCAGGCTTGCTCTGAGCACTGTGCATGAAGTACCAGGTGGCGCCGACCGACAAGCCGATGGCCAGCAACAACGCCAGAACAATCAAGAGGATAAGCTTGAGTTTGCTTTTCCCTGCGGTGGGTTTTTCTGCTGCTTCGCTCTTCGCCATGCCAATAATCCGTCACTATTCGGGGGTTCACAGTCGCACGGCAAGGCAAGAGCAAGTGTTATGCCAGATTTGTCCGAAATGGGGGGATAAGCAGCGGGGAAGGAGAAGCAAGGGGCATGGCGAGCTCTCTCGGCCACGCCCCCTCTGTCACTCAATCAGGCGTAATAGTCCACAGCGCTGGTGCCAATCACGGTCTGCACCGGGGCAGCCACTTCAGCCACGCCATGGGGCAACTCCTCGTCGCCACCGTCAAGGCGCGTGCCACTGGTGCTGGAACCACTCCTGCGGTTCTGCTCCTGTTGCGCCTGTTCCTGACCTTGCCAGCCGCGAGACTGGTCGGAAACGTTGACGTCCACCTGCCCCAACCCCTGCTGGTTGAACATGTCTCGCATACGGTGCATCTGCCCTTCCAGGGCTTCACGGACACCGGCATGGGCACTCATGAAGGTCACCTGGGTCTGCTGATCAGGAATCATGTGTACGCGAATATCCAGGCGTCCCAGCTCCGCAGGTTGCAACTGAATGTCCGCCGACCTGAGGTTGGCGCTGGACAGGTACATCACCCGATTGACCACTTCATCGGTCCAACCGCTCTGGTGCATGGCCAGCGGCTGGTTGACCGGCACCGCATTGGCGGTCTTCGGCGTCGCGGCCTGAGTCAGGGCCGCCAGACGATTGGCGAAATCATCCACCCGGGTATCGCTGGAAGCCCCCTTGAGGTCTTTCAGGCCGTCGGCAATCAGGCCAGTGAAGGCCTTTTCGCCGCCCTGCTCGGTGCTGTTCTTGCTGGTGTGCTGCTCAAGCATGCCAGCCATGCCATTGGCGAAGTTCTGCACCGACGTCAACTGACCGTCGGCATCGGCATTCGCGGGTGCAGCCTTGGGCTGAGACTGACTGGAAGCCGAGACATGCCCACCTTGCTCCATGGCCAGACGCAGCGCTGGCAAGGCATCCAGCGGATCGGCCTCAGGATCGAAGGCCTCCTTGGGCGGCTCCGCCACAGGTGCCACCGTCGGCGCTACCGCTGCCACCACTCCAGCGGGCGGCGCCACGGGCACTTCCACCTGAGGTTGCGCAGCCACTACCGGCGGCGGCACTTCAGCGACCTGGGGTTGCGGCTGGATCGCCGGCAACAGACTCGGGTCCACCGGCGCCGGATCCACCGAGGCGTCGGCCTGCGTGGTATCGGCCGGCTTGCTGTCATCACTGGCGGCAGTGGCGGGCTTGCTGTCGCTGCTCACCGGCTTATCGGCAGGCAAGGTTTTGCCGCTATCGGCAACCGCCGGCTGCGGCGCGGCAGACTGATCGCTGGCAACATCCTTCTTCGGACTGTTGTCGACGCTCTTGTCCCGTACGGGCTTGGGCGAGTTGTCGGCGAGGGCCGGCGATTTGTTCTGCGGCTTGCTCTGAGACTCCTTGGCATAGAGCTGCGCGAAGCTGGACGCCTTGTCCCCAGGCTCGGCAACGCTTGCCAGAGGGCTGGCAGGAGCCGCTTGAGTCTTGGACTTAGCGTTGGCCTGAGCTGTGGCCTGAAGAAGCGAATTAGGGGTAACAGCCATGGGACAGTCTCCGCTGCACGGGGATCAAAGGTACAGTTCAGAGACTTGACTGCAAAGGTCGAGCCAGCTTTATCAACCTGCTGACAAAAGGTCGTTTCTCAGCAGTGGAAGCGCTGCAATTCCTGCTCGCACAAGCGCCGGACAATGGCGAACTCGCCATCGATCTCCCCCACCAGCTGGCGAATGCCATCAACGGCAGACTGTCCGGCCCGCACCTCAAGCTCATGACAGAGCTCAGCCAGGCGGATCGCCCCCATATTGCTGCTACTGCCCTTGAGACTGTGGGCGGTCGCCACTAGCTGCAGAGCATCCTCGGACTTGCGCAACAGCCGCACTCGTTCCTCGGAGTCGCAGACGAAAGTGTCCAGCAGGACGGGGTATTCATCCTCCATGACTTCCTGCAATGCGTTGAGCACCGTGTGGTCCAGATGTATCTCAGCCACTTGTTCACTCCTTGATCAAGAACCCCAAGATTATGCCAGAGCCTCCCAGGAAAACTCCACGCAGACACTGCGCCCATCGTCCGCCCACACCGCCTGGCGGCTCATCTGTCGGATCAGGCTCACGCCGCGCCCCGACAAGCGCTCGGTATCGTTGGGCCGAGCCAGGATCGCCGCGACATCGAAGCCCTCGCCACTGTCTTCGATCCGCACTATCAGGCGCCCTCCCGTCTCCAGGGGCTGCACCTGCAAATGCACCCGCACAAAGCCATCCTCTAGCTCCGCCAGCCTCACGGATCGCTCGCGGTAATAGCGGCTGAAGCCCTCGGCATCCCGTTTAAGCCGGGAGTCGAGCTTGAGCACACCGTGCTCCAAGGCATTGGAATAGAGTTCGGCCAGCACGCTGTACAGAGCCCCGCTCTGGGAGCGCAGGCCGTGCACCTCCAGCAACAACTGCAACAGATACGGCAAAGGATTGAAGCGCTTGAGGGTAGCGGCGCGGAACTCGAAGCTCACCGACCAATCCAGCGGACAGGACTGGCCGCTGTCGGAGTACACCGGGGCCGGCGGCGCCAGCCTGGGAAATTCTGGCAAGCCGACTTCGACCATGCTCACATCGTCCCGGGCACTGCCACCAAAGTCCTCCAGGGCCTGCTGAATCTCCTCGAACAGTCGCTCCTGCTCGCGGTTGGCGGCAAACACCCGGTGCAACCGCTCCACACCAAACAACTCATCGGCGGCGTTGCAGGTGTCGATCACCCCGTCGGACAGCAGGAATACCCGATCCCCCGGCGCCATGGGGAACACTTCAGTGCGATCTTCGAAAGCCTCGGCACTCAGCACCCCGAGGGGCAGATGTCGCGCCACCAGGGGCGTACGCGCACTGCCGGCATGACGATACAGATACCCCTCGGGCATGCCGCCATTCCACACCTCCACTGACCGTCGCTGGTTACTCAGGCACAGCAGGGTCGCACAACAGAACATATCCACCGGCAGGATGCGCTTGAGCTTGGCATTCATCTCCCGCAGGGTTTCCGGCAGTCCGTAACCCTTGGCGGTCATGCCATAAAACACCTCGGCCAGGGGCATGGCCCCAACCGCCGCTGGCAAGCCATGACCGGTGAAGTCCCCCAACAGCACATGCATGTCACCCGCCGGGGTGTAGGCCGCCAGCAGCAAATCGCCATTGAACAGCGCGTAAGGCGACTGCAGGTAGCGGATGTTCGGCGCATCCAGGCAACCGGAATGGGCGACCTTGTCGAACACCGCCTTGGCCACCCGCTGCTCGTTGAGCAAGTAATCGTGGTGACGAGTGATCTGGTCCCGCTGCGCCAGCACGGTTTCCTGCAGGCGCCGCAAACGGTCCATGGCGTTGATCTTGGCCCCCAGAATCACCGGGTTATAGGGCTTGGCCAGAAAGTCGTCGCCACCTGCCTCCAGACAGCGAGCCAGCGCCTCCCCTTCGCTCAGGGAGGTGAGGAAGATGATCGGCACCAGGGTCTCGCCCGCCAGGGTCTTGATCCGTCGCGCGGCCTCAAAGCCGTCCATCACCGGCATCATCGCGTCCATCAGCACTATGTGCGGACGCCGCTGCTCGAACAACGCCAGGGCCTCGGCCCCATTACTGGCCGCCAGCACCTGATGCCCCTGGCGCCGGATAATGCCAGACAGCAGCAAGCGGTCCGCCGCGCCATCTTCGGCGATCAGCACACACAGGGGCTCGGTCATCGAGCGCATACCGCTCAACTGATGTCGAAAAGCTTGTCGAAATTGGAGATGGCAAGGATCTTGCGCACATCCGAGTTGCTGTTGATCACCCGGACATCGGCATTGTCGCCACCGGCGTGATCACGCAACAGCAACAGCATGCCCAGGGCCGAGCTGTCGAGGTAGGTGGCTTCCTTGAGGTCCACCACGATGGACTCTGGCGTCCGGTTCAGGCGCTCATAGGATTCACGAAACTCCTGGTGGCGTCCAAAATCGAAGCGCCCCCTGATGGAAATCGTGAGTTTTTGTCCGTCCGGGGATATTTCTGTAACGACCGACATGTGACTGCTTCCTTGTCATTGACGACGTTTAAAAGGTTTAGCACCCACTGACCCGGCGAACAACCTGCAGACGAAAAATGAGCGCTCTCAATAAGGGTTCTGACGGGGCAGACGCTGGGAAAGTTCATCCAGCAGCTTCTGTTCGCGCTTGTCCTCAAGCGCTCGAGCCTCATCAACGTAACGCTGCACCAGCTTGCGCAGCCCTTCCACCCGGGCATAAGCCTGCTGCCAGGCCTCGCGCGCGCGATCGAGGTTGTTCTGATGCCAGGCAAGGCTTTGCCGCTGCTGGGCCACGGCGGTATCCAGCTGACTGAGAAAATACTGGTAGTTCATCAACCAGTGACCACTGACGCCGAGCTTGCCGCGCTCGACCCACTGTTCCTGGTAGTCGCCACGAAAACGCTCCAGGTCCCCGAGCTTGCTCTGGGCCACACGCACCTGGCCGTGAAAGTACTCCAGACGCTGGGCAGCGGTACGCTCGGCGTTTTCCGCCATGTCCACCACCGGCGCCAGACGCGCCGCACGGCTGTCGGCCATGGCCGGTTAGCCCCCCGTCGCTGGAGCGAAAAGCATTTCCAGGTGGGTCTGGCTATGACCCAGGCTGACGTTGTCGTTAAGGCCCTGGCGCAGGTAGGCAACCATCGCCGGCTGCAGGGAGATTGCGGTGTCGGTATCGCGATCGCCACCGGCGACGTAAGCGCCAACGCTGATCAAGTCCCGAGCCTGTTGATAACGCGACCACAACTGTTTGAAGTATTGCGCCCGGGCCATGTTGTCGGGGCTGATCACCGCCGGCATGACCCGGCTGATGGAGGCCTCGATATCGATGGCGGGATAATGCCCTTCTTCGGCCAGGCGCCGGGACAGCACGATATGCCCGTCGAGCACGCCCCGAGCCGAGTCGGCGATCGGGTCCTGCTGATCGTCACCCTCGGACAGCACGGTATAGAACGCGGTAATCGAACCACCACCGGCCTCGGCATTACCGGCCCGCTCCACCAGCTTGGGCAGCTTGGCGAACACCGAAGGCGGGTAACCCTTGGTGGCCGGCGGCTCGCCAATGGCCAGAGCGATCTCCCGCTGGGCCTGGGCGAAACGGGTCAGGGAATCCATCAGCAACAGGACGTTCTTGCCCTTGTCGCGAAAATACTCGGCGATCCGCGTGCAGTACATCGCCGCCCGCAAACGCATCAACGGCGCATCGTCCGCTGGCGAAGCCACCACCACCGAACGCTTGAGCCCCTCTTCACCGAGAATGTGCTCGATGAACTCCTTGACCTCACGGCCCCGCTCGCCGATCAGCCCGACCACGATGATGTCGGCTTCGGTGAAGCGAGTCATCATGCCCAGCAGCACACTCTTGCCCACGCCGGTACCAGCGAACAGACCGAGGCGCTGGCCGCGACCTACCGTCAATAAACCGTTGATACTGCGAATGCCCACATCCAGCGGCTGGCTGATGGGGTCGCGCTTGAGGGGGTTGATGGTAGGACCGTCCATCGGCACCCAGTCCTCGGCACGCATGCCGCCCTTGCCATCCAGAGCGCGTCCGGCGCCATCCAGCACACGCCCGAGCATGCCCATGCCCATGGGCAAGCGCCCGGTATCAGCCAGAGGGACAACCCGAGCACCAGGAGCGATCCCGGCCACGCTACCGACCGGCATCAGGAACACCTTGCTCCCGGAAAAGCCCATGACTTCCGCCTCGACCTGAACCGGGTGATAGCTGTCATCGTTGATCACCAGGCAGCGGGTGCCCATGGCGGCGCGCAGGCCCTCGGCTTCAAGAGTAAGGCCGACCATGCGCAGCAGGCGGCCTTCAAGAATCGGCTGACCTGGTAGCTTGACGGCCTCGGCGTAACCTTCCAGGCGCTTGCCGAAACTGGTGCGTTCAAGGCGCATCGGGGTGTTCCGCAGGCTCGGCCTGCTCTGGAACGCTGGACTCTGCGGCGTCGACATCCGGCGCCGACGGAGTCCTTGGGCCGAGGTCCAGGCTCAGGTCAGCAGCCGCCGGGTGCAGCGACTGCTCATGCAACTGATCGGACAGTTGATCCAAGGCCTGGGTGATCCGGGTTTCGATGCTGGCGTCGATGCGGCTGTGCTCGGTCTCGACCCGGCAACCACCGGGCAGCAGCGCCTCGTCCTCGACGATGCGCCAGCTTTCCTCGTGCCGCTCGCGCAGGCTCTTGACCTGCTCGAAGTCCTGCGGATTGACATAAAGACGTACATTGCCAACCCCCAGCGGCAATAGCTTGAGGGCCTCGCGCATGACGTGTTCGATCTGACTGGAATCCATCACCAGCTCACGCTGGATCACCTGCCGGGTGACGTGCTTGACCAGATCCACCAGGGTTTGTTCGATCTGCGTATCTTGCTCGGCGATGGGCTCGAACAAATTGACCATCAACTGTTCGAGCGCCTGCAACTTGGCGACCAGGGCGACTTCAGCCTCCTGACGAACCTTGAGCGTGGTGCTGTGGAAGCCTTCCTTCTCGCCGGTGGCGAAACCTTCGTTATAGGCTTCCTGGCGAATGCTCTCGAGCTCTTCCAGGGTCAGTGGCTGGACTTCTTCCAGCGGCACTTCCTCGATTTCTTCCGGCACCTCTTCAGGCTCCGGCTCAGGCTCGGGCGGCTCGGGATCGAAACTGGGCAGCGCCCAGACGTCAAAACCCTCGACGTCCCGGGCACGAATCAGTTCGCTTTGGGACTCATCACTGCTGGACGACATAAAGCGACCTTAGATCATTTCTTCGCCGCCCTTCCCACCGAGAACAATCTCTCCGGCTTCGGCCATACGGCGGGCAATAGTGAGGATTTCCTTCTGCGCAGTTTCCACGTCGCTGACGCGAACCGGGCCCTTGGCTTCCAGGTCGTCGCGCAGCAGCTCCGCCGCACGCTTGGACATGTTCTTGAAGATCTTTTCCTTGACCCCTTCGTCCGACCCCTTGAGGGCCAGAACCAGGACATCGGAAGACACTTCGCGCAACAGGGCCTGGATACCGCGGTCATCGACATCGGCCAGGTTGTTGAACACGAACATCAGGTCTTCGATCTGACCAGACAGGTCTTCGTCGACTTCGCGGATCGAGTCCATGAGCTGGCCTTCAATCGAGCTGTCGAGGAAGTTCATGATGTCGGCTGCGCGCTTGATACCGCCCAAGGTGGTACGGGACGCGTTGGAGTTGCCGGAGAATTGCTTCTCGAGAATCTGGTTCAGCTCTTTCAGGGCCGCTGGCTGCACAGTATTGAGCGAGGAAACCCGCAGAATGATGTCCAGGCGCGCCTTGTGGTCGAAGTTGCCCAGCACTTCACCGGCCTGATCCGGATCGAGGTAAGCCACCACGATGGCCTGGATCTGCGGGTGCTCGTAACGGATCACGTCGGCCACGGCCCGTGGTTCCATCCACTTCAGGCTGTCGAGGCCACTGGTGTTGCCACCCAGGAGGATACGGTCGATCAGGCCATTGGCCTTGTCTTCGCCCAAGGCCTGGGTAAGCATTTTGCGCACGTAGTCATCGGAACCGACGCCGAGACTGGTTTGATCGCCGACAATGTCGACGAACTCGCTCATCACCTGCTCGACCTGCTCACGGTGCACGTTGCCCATTTGCGCCATGGCCACACCCACACGCTGAACCTCTTTGGGCCCCATGTGGCGCAGCACTTGCGCGGCATCGGTGGAACCCAGGGACAGCAGCAGAATCGCGGCTTTGTCGACCCGGGTCAGTTTGGCGGTAGCGGCTCGGTTATCACTCATCTGCGTTAATCCACTCTTTCACGACCTGAGCCACACGACCCGGGTCTTCAGCCACCAGACTCTTGATTGCGTTCAACTGAGCGTCATAACCCTCGCTCGGGCTCGGCAGCAGAATGCTTTGCGGACCGCCCAGGCTGACGCGGTCGTTGGCCAGCTCGCCGTCCAGGCCGCCCATGCCGCCCAGCTCGACGTCGCTGCCCAGCCCTGCCAGTTCCTTGTTCTTGCCGCCGCCAGTGATGTTGTTGAGCACCGGGCGCAGCACGCCGAACACCAGCACCAGGATGAACAACACGCCCAGCACTTGCTTGACGATGTCCCAGAACCACGGCTGCGAGTAGAACGGAATGTCGGCGATCACTTCCCCACGCTCGGCGGAGAACGGCACGTTGATTACGCTGACACTGTCGCCACGGCTGGCATCGAAGCCCACTGCGTCCTGCACCAGGCGAGTGAAGCGCGCCAATTCATCGGCGCTCCAGGGAGCGCGACTGGTTTCGCCGTTAGCCGGGTTGACCTTGACTTGATCATCCACCACCACCGCTACCGACAGGCGATTGAGACGCCCCTGCTGTTGCTTGGTGTGGCTGATGGAACGATCGAGTTCGAAGTTCTTGGTGGATTGTTGACGCTTGTCCGACGGGTACGGTGCCAGCATCGGCTGGCCGGTAGCCGGATCCATGATCTGCTGACCGTTGGCGTCCAACAGCGGCTGACCTGGCTGCACCATGCCCGCGGCGGCGGTCGCGCCACCGGTGGTTTGCGGCGCCGAAGCCGGCGAAGGCGGCTGGTTGCTCAGAGCACCCGGAACGCCTTGCGGACCATTGCTGCTGGAACGCTGCTCGTTGACCGACTGCTCGCTGCGCAAGGCCGGCTGGTCCGGGTTGAACTGTTCCGAAGTGGATTCAACGGCGCTGAAGTCGACATCCGCCGAGACCTCAGCCTTGTAACGATCGTTGCCCAGCACTGGCTGCAGGATATTGTGCACCCGCTGGGTCAGCATGCCCTCCAGGCGACGACTGTAGTCGAACTGCTTGCCAGCCATGGTCAGCGCGGAGTTTTCCGCTTGATCGGAGAGCAGGTTGCCCTTCTGGTCGACCACTGTGACTTGGGACTTGCTCAATTCGGGGACGCTGGTAGCCACCAGGTTAACGATGGCCATGACCTGGCCTGGCTCCAGGGAGCGGCCGGAGTACAGCTCTACCAGTACCGAAGCACTGGGCTTGCGCTCGTCGCGCACGAACACCGAGCTTTTGGGAATCGCCAGATGCACCCGAGCGCCCTTGACATTGTTCAGGCTGGAGATGGTACGGGCCAGCTCGCCTTCCAGGCCGCGACGATAACGGGTCGCCTCCATGAACTGGCTGGTGCCCAGGCCTTGCTCTTTATCAAGGATCTCGAAGCCGACGTTGCCGTCACCCGGCGCCACACCGGCGGCAGCCAGTTTCAGGCGGGCACGAGACAGGTCATCGGCCTTGACCAGCAAGGCACCGGAGTTGGGTTCGACGGTGTAAGGAATGTCGGCAGAGGCCAGGGTGTCCATGACTTGCTTGGCGTCCATCCCGGCCAGGCTGCCGTACAGCGGCCGGTAATCGGGCTGCTGGGACCACAGCACCACGGCAAAGCCGATCGCCACGCTGGCGGCCAGGCCTACCAACAGGCCAACCTGACGCAGCATGGTCATCTGGGACAGGTTTTCCAGGAAGGACAAACCGAACAGCGGCGGTTTACCGTCTATCGGGGTGGCCTTGGCCGGTACGTTATCGGCGACTGCTTCTGCCATGACTCAATCTCGTCCTTAAACCGGCATCTGCATGATGTCTTGATACGCTTGAACCAGCTTGTTACGAACCTGGGTCAAGGCTTGAAAAGACACGCTGGCCTTTTGCGAGGAAATCATCACATCCGTCAGGTCCACACCGCTTTTGCCGATCTCGAAGGCACTGGCCAACTGATTGGACGCCTTCTGGGTATCGTTGACCTTGTTCACGGCCTGGCCAAGCATGTCAGCGAAACTGCTGCCGCTGACCTCTGCCACTGCGGCGGATTTAGGCTGCGACATCGCGTCCATTTGCATGGCCCGCATATCCAGCATCAACCGATTAAATTCAACACCTTGGCTCATGGTCTACTCTCTCTGACGACCCGCAATTTTTTGACGCTCACCGTGCGGTTAGTGAGGTGTTAGCAACAAGGGTGCCAGCTCCATGGCCCAACTCGACAAAAGCCCATCCAGGACTTTGCATATCAGTAATCAGGTCGCAAACAGATAGGCCTCGACGTCCATTCCGGCGTCACGCATCTGCGCCAATTTGTAACGCAGGGTGCGCGGACTGATCCCCAGACGCTCCGCCGCCTCCTTGCGCCGCCCACGCTCGGAACGCAGGGTATCGATGATCATCTGAAATTCCCGGCGCCGCAGATCATCCCCCAGGCCACCCGACTCCTGAGGCACGCCCTCATCCTCGCCGACCACGCCGCGCAACGCCGACTGACCGGCAGGAGCCAGAGCCGGCAGGGGTGCACAGGCCACCGGCCCGGCCAGGCAGAAATCTTCCGGCTGGATCAGGCCGCCCTGCTGCAGGATCAATGCCCGCTGCAAAGCGTTGTCCAACTCCCGGACGTTGCCCGGCCATGGATAGGCCAGCAGACACGCTTGCGCCTCAGCCGAGAGCCTGGCGGCGGCATGTTTCATTTTATTGACGTGTTTGGCCAGCAGACGCTCGGCCAGCGGCAAGATATCGGCGGTACGCTCGCGCAATGGTCTCCAGGCCAGAGGAAACACCGAAAGACGGTAATACAGATCCTCGCGGAAGCGTCCGGCCGCCACCTCTCCTGCCAAGTCGCGGTTCGTGGTGGCCACGACCCGGATATCCAGAGCGATAGGCTTACGCGCCCCCACCCGCTCCACTTCACGCTCCTGCAACACCCGTAGCAACTTCGCCTGCAGCCCCAGGGGCATTTCGGAAATTTCGTCCAGGAGAATAGTGCCGCCGTCGGCCTGCTCGAACTTGCCGGGCTGCGCGGCGATAGCCCCCGTGAAAGAACCCTTCTCATGCCCGAACAGGGTGGCTTCGAGCATGTTGTCGGGAATCGCCGCACAGTTGATGGCGATAAAGGGCTGGTTACTTCGATGGGAATGCTGATGGATGTAACGCGCCAACACTTCCTTGCCCGTGCCGGACTCGCCGGAAATCAGCACAGTGGAATCACTACGGGCCACGCGCGCGGCCAGTTCCAGCAATTGCGCACTGGCAGGCTCAAAGGCTACAGGCCCCTCATCCTCGCCCGCCCCCAGGCAACCCAGGGCATGGCGCGCCACCAATTCCAGCAGGGCACGAGGCTCAAAGGGCTTGACCAGATAATCGGCAGCGCCTTGACGCATGGCCTCCACGGCTCGCTCGACGGCGCCATGGGCAGTCATCAGCAATACCGGCAACTGCGGTTGGCGGGCACGCAACAGACCCAACAACTGATGACCATCCATGCCAGGCATGTTGACATCGCTGACCACCAGGCTGAAGGACTCCACGGCGACCGCTTCCAGCGCCTCTTCCGCACTGCCGACCGCCTTGTAGTCATGACCGGCCAGCAGCAGAGTGTCCGCCAGGGCCTCGCGCAACGCGCGATCGTCTTCAACCAGTAGAACCTTGATTGCCATTACCTTCACTCCACTCCATGAGCACTGGAGAACAGAGGCAATGTCACCAGCGCACAAGTACCGCGCCCAGGACGGGAACGCAGCGACAATTCTCCCTGATGCGCACGGGCCACCGCCTTGACCACCGTCAGGCCAAGTCCGGTCCCATTGGCCTTGGTGGTAAAAAACGGCTCTCCCAGACGCTCCAGCACCGCCGCATCGATACCACTGCCGCTGTCACTGATACACAGCCGCAAGGTGTCACCACGACTGTACAGGTGCACCTTGAGCCGCGCCGCGCCGGCACTGGCTTGCACGGCATTCTCGATCAGGTTGAGCAAGGCACCCACCAGGGTGTCGCGATTGCACAGCAACTCTCCCTGATGACTGTCGCACTGCCAGCGCACGGCAACATCCTGGACATGGGTCAGGGCCGCGGCCTGCAGTGATTGCAGCAGCGACTTGGGAGTCAGGCGATCAGTGAGGGGCAGCTCACCACGAGCGAACACCAGCATGTCGCGCACCTGGTGCTCCAGCTCGTGCAGTCGCTCCTTGAGGCGCCCAGCGAAACGCTGATGAGTGGCCACTGGCAGTTCATGCTCGGTGAGGTGACTGGCATACAACAGGGCCGCCGAGAGCGGCGTGCGAATCTGATGCGCCAGAGAAGCGACCATCTTGCCCAGGGAGGACAGGCGCTCGTGACGGGCCAGTTGATCCTGCAGATGACGGGTTTCAGTCAAATCGTTAAGCAGCACCAGTTGCCCGGGTTCGGCATCCAGTGAGCGGGTAGCGATCGATAGGCGCCGGCCATCGCGCAGGGATATTTCATGACCATCATCCTCGCGGGGCGCAAAGCTGCGGGCGATGATGTTGCGCCACAACTGCCCTTCCAGCGGCAGCCCCAGCAAATCACACGCCGCCGGGTTGGCCTCGCTGACGATACCCTGGCCATCGATGACGATGACGCCACCGGGCAACAGGTCGAGAAGGTTTTGCAGACGGTTGGCCAGACGCTCTTTTTCTGCCAGCTCCTGCATCCGCTGGGCACTGACCACAGCCAACTCGCCCTTGAGCTCAGTCACCCGAGCCTCAAGCATGCTGTAAGAGTCAGTAAGTTGGCTCGACATCTGGTTGAACAAAGCGAAGGCCTGCTCAAGACCCAGCCGGCTTGCCTGCTCTACGGACGACGATTGCCCCGAAGTATCAGGGGCAGGAGACATCTGGGCGGCTTGGGGCATCGTGCTTTCTCGCGTGGCTGACCGTCAGTTAAACGGAACGTTGCAAGAGACTTAGCAATACCCGTGCCTAAAAAAAACCGCCCTTTTTTCAACAACTTGAAAAACAGGCGTCAATCATCCGCCTGTTCATCACCTTCACGACGACTCATGCCGTACTTGCGCATCTTCTCCACCAGGGTGGTGCGACGAATGCGCAGGCGTTCTGCGGCCCGAGCCACAATGCCATTGGCATCGTCCAGCGCTTGCTGGATCAGACCCTGCTCCAGGCTACCGAGGTAATCCTTCAGATCCAGGCCTTCCGGCGGCAGCATGGCGGTGGCAGCAAAGTCCGGCGCATGGCCATTGATCGCCACGCGCTCTTCAAGGTCGCTGCGCAGGCTGTCCACCAACTGCTCGTCTTCATCATCGACATAGCGGAATTTCTTGGGCAGCTCGACCACACCGATCACACCGTACGGATGCATGATCGCCATGCGCTCCACCAGGTTCGCCAGTTCGCGGACGTTACCCGGCCAGCCATGCCGGCACAGGGACATGATGGCCGCGGAGTTGAAGCGGATCGAACCGCGCTTCTCATGCTCCATGCGCGAGATCAACTCGTTCATCAGCAGCGGAATGTCTTCCACTCGCTCACGCAACGGCGCCATCTCGATGGGGAACACGTTGAGGCGGTAGTACAGATCCTCACGGAAACTGCCCACTTCAATCATGCTTTCAAGGTTTTTATGGGTGGCTGCGATGATTCGCACATCGACACCCTGGGTCTTGTTGCTACCTACGCGCTCGAAGGTACGCTCCTGCAGCACCCGCAACAGCTTGACCTGCATTGGCAGCGGCATATCACCGATTTCGTCAAGGAACAGGGTGCCACCGTTGGCCAGCTCAAAGCGCCCGGCACGACTGGTAATGGCCCCGGTAAATGCGCCCTTCTCATGGCCGAACAGCTCGCTTTCCAGCAACTCTGCAGGAATGGCTCCGCAATTGACCGGAACGAATGGCGCGTCACGACGCTTGGAGTGGTAGTGCAGGTTACGAGCTACCACTTCCTTGCCGGTCCCGGACTCACCAAGGATCAGCACGCTGGCATCAGTATCCGCCACTTGCTGCATCATCTGCCGCACGTGCTGGATCGCACGACTGGTGCCTACCAGGCTGCGAAACAGGTTGGGTTCGCGGTGACGACCGCGCTCGCGGGCCTGATCGTACATTTCACGATAGACCTGGGCACGGTGCAGGGAGTCAAGCAACTTGCTGTAGCTAGGAGGCATTTCCAGAGTGGAAAGCACTCGACGACGCTGGTCTTCTGGCAAGTCGATGGAAGAATTTTCGCCCATTAACAAAACCGGAAGGAACTCATCCCAGGTTGAGAGTGTCTTTAACAGGCCCAAAAGCGCACCAGGAGCATTTACAGTCCCGATGAGGACGCAAATTACTTCACGACTTGACGACAAAGAGCCGACAGCCTGCTGCCAGTCATGGCTACCGCAGGGTAAATTTTCTTCACCGAGAAAATTTAAAATCACCGCCAAGTCGCGGCGGCGCACGCTATCGTCATCGATCAGCAGAATTTTGGTTTCACGCCACATGCAATAGCAACTTCCCTAGTCAACTCAATGCCCAGAATGAGGGGCAAGCTAGACGCGCTTTAGGCATTTTCTGCCTTATAGACGCCTGAAATCTGAAAACAGCCACTAGTTAAGTCAAAAATGCGTGCACAGTCAAATTTATGGCGCGCAACGTTCGGATTAACTCAACATTAACCGAACAAATGGTAAACCTTTGCTGCGTTCTGTGCTTGGGTGATCTGCGACATCTCGTCGACTATTGCCTGACGCTCACCGGTTGCCACCTCAAGCAGCTGCCGGTAAACACCCAGCAACTCCTCCAGATTGTCCCGCAAGGCGACCTCGTCAACCTGAGCCTCACCAAGCACATCTTCCATGCACGAGCGGCAGGCAAGATCCAACTCGCCAATGGCTTGCCAGTTGCGCTCAGCCAAGGCACCAACCAGGGCTTCGCGGGTTTCTTCGATGCGTTGCAGGACAGCACTCATGGTGTTCCTCCTTAGAACTGCGGACCCGGTGCAGCGATGGCATCCCAGCCTTCCTTGACCGTACGTAGCAGATCAGCGACCTCATCGAGAATCTTCGGATCGGTCTTGATATTGGCTTCAGCCAGACGCTTCATCATGTAGGTATAAAGACTGTCCAGATCCCCCAGGGTATCCATGGAGTTTTCCAGGTCCAGCCCCTCACGCAAGCCACCGATGATGCCAATGGCCTTGCCGATGAACACGCCCTTGTTGGCGACATCCTTGCGCTCCATCGCGCCCTTGGCCTGCGCAATACGATCCAGACCGCCTTCCATTAGCATCTGTACCAGACGATGCGGACTGGCTTCTGAGGTCTGTGCCTGTGCACCCACCTTCTGGTACTGCCGAAGGGCTAACATCGGATTCATGTGATACCTCTTCAAAAATCAAGGGTTCGTATAAGCAATGTATCGACGCAACGTCAAAAAACTTTAGATCAAATGCAAAAGCCCGGAGCGCTGAAAAAACGCTGCCGGGCTTTTGGCGCAGGCTGGATATTAGCCCTTTTTCTGTGCGTTCAACGCTTCGAACATCGACGTGATGTTACTGGCGGTGGCCTTCAACTTGCCCACCAAAGTATCCATGTCGTTGTACTTCTTGGTCAGTACCGCGGTCAGCGTCGCCACTCGACGGTCAAGAGCATCCTGCTGATCGCTGAGCTTTTTCTTGGTGATATCCAGGGTCTTGGTCCGAGTGGTGAGAATCCCCTCGGTCATACTGCCTACGCCCTGAGTGAACGGCTTGATAGCGGAAGTCATGCGATCAAGCAGGCCCGGATTGGTGCCATCGCCGGAAAACAGCTTCTGCACCTCGCCACCGAGCTTTTTATCGGTCATGGCGGCAGTGAACTTCTTATCGTCGAAGTCCAGGGCGCCAGTCTTCTGGTTGGTGGTAATCCCCAACTGCGCCAGTACCGTCAACTTGTCACCCGCCCCCACTTCCGACAACGGCGCACGAATCGCCGCCAGAATCGAACGAGGCAGAGCGTCACCGGTCAACTGAGCAGGGACCGTCAGCTTGCCGTCGTCGTCCAGCGAGGGCTTGGTCAAGGTCGAAATACCATTGGCCACGGCGTTATAGGCATCGACAAACTTCTGAATCGAAGTTTTCAGACCTTCAGTATTGGTCGCAACGGTGATAGTTATCGGCTTATCGGTCTTGGCCACCAAGTTGAGTTTAAGACCGGAAACAGCCTGAGTGACGGTATTGGTCTTACTGGTCAGTTGCATGCCATCGATTGTGAAAACCGCATCCTTGGCCAGCCCACCAATGTTGCCCGATGCAGCGGCGCCTGCCCCCATAGATTGGGTGCCGTCAATTTCCAACCCGGCGATACCACTGACAGAAATATCAGAGCCCGCACCGGTCTTGTCAGAGCCAATCACCAGACGCGAGCCGAACGAGTCAGTCACAATGTTGGCACTGATTCCGGACATGGCCATCTTGGAGTCGGCGTTGATCGAGTCACGCACCGACTGCAATGTCGCATTCGCGCCGATCGTCAGCGGATAGTTAATGCCATTTTGAGTGATGTTCAACGTACCACTCGGAATGGCACTGGTATTTCCTCCGGCAAAAGCCTTACTGGCCACTTTTGACGAAGTTGCAAGATTGGACACCTCAACAGTGTACTTGCCAGCTACCGCATAGTTGTCGGCTGTGGCATCCACAGTTTTGTTGTCGCTGGAGGTCGCCGCAAAGCCGGCAAAGGAGGGATTGACCGAACTTCCAAGCCCTGTGACCGAGAGGGTGCTCTGAAAAGTCGACAACAGCGATTGCAAGGTGCCGATACCGGAAATGCTCGCACTGTTGCTGGCAGTTGCACGGTCAATCTGACCCTGCTTGGCCGCTTTATCAGCCGCAACCAACGCCTTGACGATAGCACCGGTGTCGAGGCCGGAACCCAGACCGGTACCCGGTAGAATTGGACTTGCCATGTGTTTCTCCCTTCAGTGTGCCGCCGGTCTTTTGACCACTACAACGTCCAAAAGAACACAGCAACAAGTTTCATGCCAGCTATCAGACTTTCGCGCTGAACAGCAGACTGCTGGCGTCATTCAAGCTATTGGCCAATCTCAGCACTTCTTCGTTGGGGATCTGACGAACCACCTCACCCGAATCACTGGCAATCACCTTGACCACAACCTGGCCGGAGGGCTCGTCGATCGAGAACTCCAGATTGCGCTTGACCGACTGGACGAATTTCTCGATTTCCTGAACGGCCATCTTCAACTTGTCCTGCTCGGTCTGAGCATCTTTCTTGCTGTCCTGGCTGGCAGCCTCAACCACAGCAGGCACCACCTCTCGAGGCTTCTCCACGGGTTTGTCAGCAACGGGCGTCACCGGCTTGGCCGCTGGATAAGACAAGTTCAGCTTCACGCTCATATCCATGTCCATCACCTCTTAAAGTAAAAAAGCGAGAGAGCACGACCAGCGCACTCCCCCGCCAAAGCTTAGCCAGCTATTACTGAAGCAGTTTCAGTACAGCGGATGGCAGTTGGTTGGCCTGGGCCAGAACTGCGGTCGAAGCTTGTTGCAGAGTCTGCTGCTTGGTCAGCTGGGCAGTTTCAGCAGCGAAGTCGGTATCTTGTACGCGACCCAGTGCAGCACTGGCGTTTTCGTTGATGTTCTGCAGGTTGGAGATGGTGCTGGTCAGACGGTTCTGGGCAGCACCGAGGTCGGCACGGCTGGAGTTGATGGTCTGCAGCGCCTTGTCGATGGCGTCCATAGCAGCTTTGGTGCTGGCTTCAGCAGTGGTGCTGTCAGTACCGGTAATGGCGATGGTCGCGGAACCCACGCTCAGGGTTGCAGCGTCGAAGCCGCTGGCCAGAGTGATGGTGATCTGGTTGGTAGCGCCAGTGTTGGAACCAACCTGGAAGGTCATGGTGCCAGCAGTACCGTCGATCAGGTTCTTGCCGTTCAGGTTGGTCGACTTGGCGATACGGGTCAGTTCGTCCGACATCTGAGCAAATTCTTTGTTCAGAGCAACACGGTCTTGAGTACCGTTGGAGTCGTTTCGTGCCTGAACAGCCAGTTCACGCATACGCTGCAGGATGTTGGTGGATTCTTGCATCGCGCCTTCAGCGGTCTGGGCGATGGAGATACCGTCGTTGGCGTTCTTGATCGCCATGGTCTGACCACGGATCTGCGAAGTCATACGGGTAGCGATCTGCAGGCCGGCGGCGTCGTCTTTTGCACTGTTGATTTTCAGGCCGGAAGACAGGCGAGTCATCGAAGTCGACAGAGCGTCGGAAGCGCGGTTCAGGTTCTTCTGAACGTTCAACGACGTGACGTTAGTGTTTACTGTTAAAGCCATGACGAATTCCTCGTTGGTTGGGTACTGCGGCTTCCGGCCCTGGCAACCGCCGGGTAATGGCCTAGAGAACCTTCGTAATAGTTATCGTCGCCAATGCAAGTTGCTTTAGGGCTTTTTCAAAAATATTTGCCATCACCCTGCCACCCCTTGGAAAACAAGGGGTTAAGCCCATCAACAAGCGAAAAAATGACGCCAGAAAACCCACGCAAAAACCAACTTTGAGCCCTCAGATGGGATACCTCGTCAACCGTCGAGCCCAACCTGCAGCCAATCCAACATTTCATATTCAAGATAATCAGCCAGACCCAACCAGTTCTGCATTTCCTGGCAGGCCAGCATCAGGCCCAGCAGCCGAGCCCAGTCCTGCTGAACCGAAACCGGCGCACCGTCCACCCACAACTGTATGGGCTCGAACAACTCCACCATGCCCCCTACAGCTTCTACATCCCGGCCCAGCCGGAACAGATCGGCAACTTCCCGCGCACGATCAAACACAGGCTCAAGTCGCGTCATTGAACAAAGTCCCCATGGAAGGTGGTGCCCAGGATCATCGCGCCACTGCGACTGGTATTGAAGAACGCCACTTCAGGCCGACTCGCGATGTAACGCTCCAGCTCGCACAGATAGCTGCGAAAGTTGAGCTGAGTCTTGACCCGCTGTCCGTAACCGTCCATCACCCAATGCCGGGCCACACCGGCCTGAGGCCCGAGATCACCGTCCTGCCAACCGGCGTGAGTACGATTCTGAGGAAAAGCGAAATCAGCACCAAACAGCGTGATCCGCCTGCCTCCCATCTTCACCGCGAGGTCCACGGCCGGATGAATCACGCTGCCTCCGGCATGCAACTGCGCCCGCGGCAGCCGCTGGCGCAACGCCTGGAATACCGGACTGGAGGAATAGCCCACGTACCGCGGCCCTTGCCAACCTTCAAGAACCAGCGGGTCCGCCAGGGGCATATAGACCAGGACGACGCCTTCACTGCCCTGGCCCGGCAGGTGTCGCGTGGAGATTCGCTGATCGATACTGACCACCAGGTCCACCCGGATGCCTTGCTTGAGCAGAGGCAGATAGGCTGTATCCACACAGATCAACAACGGCCGCTCAGGTTGTCCGGCCACGACCCGCAATGCCGGGTAATGCTGTTCCAGACTTGGCCCCGTAGCGATCACGAACACCTCGCGCCCAGGGTGAAGATCGAACAGTTCGGCAACATCTCGATCCGCCCCAACCCAAGGCTCGATGGCAGCCAGGCGCGCGGCGATATCCGGCGTATCGGCCGAAAACAAACGATTGTTGAAGGACAGATGGGTCTCGCTGATCAGCCGATCACGAATCTTCGCGTTGTAGTCATCGGCCAGCACCAACTCGGCCGGCAGGGCAAAGAACGGCAGTTGAATCTCCGGCAGATCGCCGGCATACAGCAACTCGACCCGCGGATCGGCCAGCCAGTCCTGCTGATCAAGCAGTTGCAGCACCAGCCTGAACACCGCGCCATTGAGGATGTGCACGTACAGGCGCTTCAGCTCCGGCCGCTGGAGCAACGCCAGTTGCAGATCCCCCAAACCACAGCCGTACAGATGCAGGACCGGCGCCTCAGGCAGGCTGGCGGCCTGGGTATGCGCCTCACGGGTACGATCATGACGACTGGTGAGCTGAATACCTGCAATGCTCAGGGTCGAGCCCAGCCCCTCAACCAGATCGGCCTGCAACGCACCACTGTCTTCAGCCTGCAGCCGCTCCAGCAGCACCGGCCAGCGCTCGCCCAAGATCCGGGCATTGTGTTCCAAGCTGTCGCTCATGCTGCCTCGCTTATCACTCGCGCAAAAAAATAGCGCTCAAGATTACACCTTGAGCGCTACGTGTGCCGCCGGAAGCTGAGTGTCAGGAGCGATAGATAATCGCCGACCCCCAGGACAAGCCAACGCCGAAACCACTCAAGGCCACGCGTTTCCAGCTGGAGTCGAACATGTGCTTTTCCAGCAGCAGCGGAATGCTCGAGGAAACCGTGTTACCGGTTTCCACCATGTCCTTGATGAACTTGTCCGGATCGCCCTCGAAACGCCGGGCCACGGCGTCGACAATCGCGGCACTGCCCTGGTGAATGCAGAAGGCATCGATATCGTCAGGCTGCAAGCCCGACTCGGCCAGCAACTCGTGCAGGTGGGCAGGTACCTTGAGCAGCGCGAAGTTGAACACCTGGCGGCCATTCATGAAGAACACGCCGTCGCTGACTTTCAGGTGCGGAGCACCGGAGCCATCGGTGCCGAACTTGGCCTTGCCCAACTGCCAGGTAGCGCCCTCACCCAGCCAGGTGGCGGTGGCGGCATCGCCGAACAGCATGGTGGTATTGCGGTCTTCAGGATCGACGATCTTCGAATAAGGATCGGCGGTGACCAACAGGCCGTTCTTCAGGCCCGCAGCTTCCATGAAGCCCTTGATGGCATAGATACCGTAGACATACCCGGAACAGCCCAGCGAAATATCGAAGGCCGCCACTGTGGTCGGCAGACCCAGCTTGTCCTGAACGATCGCGGCAGTGTGAGGCAGCCCCTCCTCGTCACCGTTCTGGGTGACCACGATCAATACGTCGATAGCTTCACGCTTGAGTTCCGGGTTGCTGGCGAACAGGGCATTGACCGCTTCGACACACAGATCGGAAGTCTCTTGCCCGTCGTCTTTGCGCGGCAAAAAAGCAGAACCGATCTTGCCCAGGATGAAATCTTCATCCTTGGCGAATTTTGCACCTTGTGCGTAATTGTCCACGCCGGCTACAGGCACGTAGCTCGCAATGCTTTTTATGCCAATCATTACGGCTTCCCAATAATAAACAGCTCAATACCCCCGCTCAGTCACTGAGCAGGGGCTGCCGAAAGAAACACAGATACTTGCGCCGAACACAACGGCATCGGGAAGAACCAAGGGCTATCACGGGTCCTGTCACGCAGGGCTGGCGCCATCTTCCCGGGCAATACAATACAGTGAAGATGCACGTTATGACTCACAGGTCACGCTATTTTGCCGAATCAGCCACACAAAGACCTATTCGATGAGCGCCCAGTCCAGTGCCGTGCCGCGCTTGAGGGCCTGACGCGCACGACGGCCGAGCAGCGCATCGTAGTGCTTGGGAGCCAGCCCCAGCCCGGGACGGATTGCCCGCACGTTGTCGGCACTGAACAGCTCCCCGGCCTGCATGTCCCGAGTGACATACAACGACCGACGGTACATCAGCGACTTGCTCTCGGCCTGAGTAGCGCCATAGCGCACTTGCCCCATGGCCTGCCAGGCCCGCTCGGTTTCCACCACCAGGCTGGCCAACTCCCCTGGCTCCAGGGAAAAACTGGCGTCGACCCCACCGGCCGAACGGTCCAGGGTGAAGTGCTTTTCGATCACCGTGGCGCCCAGGGCCACAGCAGCCACCGAGACCCCAACCCCCATGCTGTGATCGGACAAGCCCACCTCACAGCCGAACAGTTCCCGCAGATGAGGAATAGTCAGCAGGTTGCTGTTGGCCGGCGAAGCCGGATAGGTGCTGGTGCACTTGAGCAATACCAGATCCCGGCAGCCGGCCTGCCTGGCGGCCTGCACGCTTTCGTCCAGCTCGGCGATGCTGGCCATGCCGGTGGAAATGATCAGCGGCTTGCCGGTGGCGGCGACCCGGCGAATCAGCGGCAGATCGGTATTTTCAAAACTGGCGATCTTGTAGGCCGGAACGTTGAGGCTCTCGAGAAAGTCCACCGCGCTCTCGTCGAACGGCGTGGAAAACGCCAGCATGCCCAACTCACGTGCCCGAGCGAAGATAGGCTCGTGCCACTCCCATGGCGTATGGGCACGCTGGTACAGGTCGTAAAGCGATGAACCGGCCCAAAGGCTGTCCGGGTCCTTGATGAAAAACTCCCCCTGATCCAGGTCCAGGGTCATGGTGTCGGCGGTATAGGTCTGCAACTTCAGGGCATGGGCACCGGCCCTGGCTGCGGCCTCGACAATCTGCAGGGCCACATCCAGCGACTGATTATGGTTGCCGCTCATCTCGGCGATGATCAACGGCGCCGCACCCGCGCCCACGCAGCGCGAGCCGATCTTGAAACTAGTCATCCAGATGTTCCTTCAACACACGGGTGAATTCGCAGGGCGCCTGGCAATAGCCGGCCCGGCGAAACAATGTCAGCGAAACCTGATTCTCTGCCAGCACCCTAGCCCCCAGACGCTGTACATCGGGCCAATGGCGCACCAGCCAAGCCTCGCCCTGCTCCAGCAGCGTCCGCCCCCAGCCCAAGCCCAGGTGCTCAGCAAACAGGTAGATGGACACATCCACCTGAACGCCTTGGCGGTCATAGCGCAGCACCCCCACGGCCCCCGCGGCTATTTCCGCTATCAGCAACCGCCGCTGCGGATCATTCACAGCGGCCTCCAGCCAGCGCACATGGTCCGGCCACTCAAGCGCCTCAGGCTGCTGGGACCAACGCCTGACAGGCTCAGCATTGCGCCCGTCGAACAGTAGCCGGGCATCCTCCAAAGTCGCCGGACGCAAGCGCAGTACCGCAGTGAACAACGCCGCCGCCACTCGCTGCACGCCCCGACCATCCACCAGCTCGCGGGCCCGGCGAGACAGGCTATGCCGCAGCCCCGGATTGCCCAGCAACAGGCTTAGGGCCTGGCGCACCTGCTCCACGCTGACCTGCTCACAGGCCCCCAGGTACAAGTGGGCACCCGCCTCGGCCAGCAACCGGGCATTGGCCTCCTGGTTAGCGGCCACAGTGATGCACAGCGTAGGCACGCCCAATACCGCCCGCTCCCAGCTGGTACCGCCTCCCGCGCCCAGGCACAGGTCGGCCTCGGCCAACAGCCCGGCAAAATCCTTCACATAGCTGTGCAGTCGCCAGTGCGGCCGTTCGGCAGCCAGGGCCTGCATGGCCTGCCAGTCCGGGTTGCCGCTGCCGGCGACGAAGTCCACCTGCAGATCGTGAAAATCCAGCAGTGCCAACATGGCCTTGTGGGTCTGACCGGCGGCATCGAAGCCGCCGAAGTTCACCAGCAAGCGCCGCGCCTGTGGCCGGATCGATATCGGTGGACGGCGGAACTCTTCGCGCAGCAAAGCGTAGTGCGGGCCGAACAGGGTCCGGCACGACGCATCGTGCAATCCGGAATAAGCCTGGGCACTGCCGCTGAAATTCTGGTCCAGCAACAGGTCCACGGCATGCTTGCGGTTGGCCAGATCATCGATCGCTGCAATCCTCGGCGCCCATTGGCGAGCGGCGCTCTGCCATTGATGATCAAGGCCGTAATGATCCACCAGCACCCAGTCGAAGGCCGGCTGAGAGGCCAATGCCAGCTGCAGCGCGGCAATGTCCGCCTGCCAGGGCAAAGGCGCCTCGATCCCCAGCTCTGGATGCTCGCCGACGTAGCACTCCGGCAATTCAAAGGCCTGGAAGCCCTCGGCCCGCAGCGCCTCCAGGCGATGGCCGGGCAGACGCCGACAGGCGAACGCCACATCAGCACCCTGACGGCGCAGTTCCTGGGCCAGGGTCAGGCAGCGGGCCACGTGGCCGCTGCCGATGGCCGGCGACGCGTCGGCGCGGATCAGCACCCTCACTCCAGCTCTCCTGCGGCCTTCAGCGCGGCATACAGGTATTCAGCTCGCTGCCAGTCCTCTTCGGTATCGATGTCCTGCACCAGATGACGGGGCAGGATCACCGGCAGGCTGCGGGGCGAGAACAGCACCTCCCCCTCCAGCCAGGCCTGGCTCCTGCCCCAGTAGAACTGCCCGGCATCCTGATAGGCCGGTGGCAGATCCTGGGAACGGCTCTGGCGAAATTCCGGGTACAGGGCATTGAGCGCCCCTTGCTCATCGAGAGTCAGCGCCCGCTGCACGGGAAAGCCGAAGCTGCACACCGAGAAGGCGAACGCCTTGTCCGGGTGCTGCACCAGTGTCTCCAGCCCCTGGCGCAGATAACGCACCTGCAGCAAGGGCGCGGTGGCGTAGATGCAACACGCGTACTCAAACACTTGCCCCTGCTCCTGCAACGCCTGCAGGGCATGGACAATCACCGCTGCCGTGCCGGTGAAGTCATCTGCCAGGGACTGTGGCCGAATAAACGGCACCTCGGCGCCACAGGCGAGCGCCAGTTCGGCGATCTCTGGATCGTCGGTGCTGACCACCACTCGCTGGAACAATCCGCAACTCAAGGCCTTGTCGATGGAGCGAGCGAGCATCGGCACCCCATCAAAGGCCCTGAGGTTCTTGCGCGCGATACGCTTGCTGCCGCCTCGGGCAGGAATGATGGCGATTGCGCTCACGATATTGACGGCTCCTGAATCCAGCGTCGCACCTGCTGGACAACATAGTCCTGCTCGCTGTCACTCAACCCGGGATAAATCGGCAGGCTGATGGCTTCTGCGTAATAGTGCTCAGCCTCGGGAAAGTCCCCCTGGGCGAAGCCCAATGCCTGGTAATAGGGCTGCAGGTGCACCGGAATGTAATGCAGGTTGACCCCGATTCCCGCCTCACGCAGCCCCTCGAAGACCTGCCGATGGGAGCGCTGCAATCCGTCGAGCTGCAAGCGCACCACATACAGGTGCCAGGCCGACTGCGCATCAGCCTGAGCCTTGGGCAGCGTCAACGGCAAGTCCTGCAGCAGCTGCTGGTATCGGGCTGCCAGGTACTGGCGTCGCTGTACAAAGCCATCCAGTTTTTTCAACTGTGACAAGCCCAGCGCCGCCTGAAGATCGGTCATTCGATAGTTGAAGCCCAGCTCCACTTGCTGGTAATACCAGGGACCATGGCTGGCCTCACTCATCTGTTGCGGATCACGGGTCATGCCGTGGCTACGCAAGCGCCGTAAACGATCCGCCAACTCAGGACGATTGGTCAGAACCATCCCTCCCTCGGCACTGGTAATGATCTTCACCGGATGAAAGCTGAACACGGTCATGGCGGCAAACTCGCCGCACCCGACGGGCCGGCCGGCATAGCGCGCACCCACCGCGTGAGAGGCGTCCTCGATCACGGTGAAGGCATAACGCTCGGCCAGTTCCGCCAACTGGCGCATGTCACAGCTCTGTCCGGAAAAAGCCACCGCCACCACCACCTTGGGCAGGCGCCCCATGGCCTGGGCAACCTGCAGCTTGCCAGCCAAGGCCTCGACATCAAGATTCCAGGTCTGCGGATCGATATCGACAAAATCCACATCCGCGCCGCAATAACGCCCGCAGTTGGCCGAAGCCAGAAAAGTGTTGGGGCTGGTCCACAGCCAATCGCCTGGCCCCAGACCGGCCGCCAGGCAAGCAATGTGCAAGGCCGCCGTGGCATTGCAGACGGCCACCCCAAAGGCTGCTTCGCAACGGGCCGCCACGGCCTGCTCAAAGGCATCTATGGTGGGCCCCTGAGTCAGCCAGTCGGACTGCAAGACGGCCAGAACCGCATCAATATCCGCCTGATCCACGCTCTGGCGGCCGTACGGAATCATGCCGAAATCCCGTCATGCAACTCGGCAATCTGCCCCACCGAGAGAAAGTGCGGATTGGTATCGGAGCGGTACTCGAAATCCTCGGCGACCGAAACGCCCCGCTCCCCGACCCCATCAACGGCAAAATCGACATTGACACTGGTGAAGCGAATGGACGGTTGAATCGTGTAGTGATCGGCAAACTCCAGGGTCATGCGCGCATCATCCAGAGGCACCATCAACTCATGGAGCTTCTCCCCAGGACGGATGCCCACCTGTTTCTGCGGCAGATGAGAGGCCATGCCCGACGCCAGGTCGACAATGCGAATCGAGGGAATCTTGGGCACGAAGATCTCACCGCCATGCATACGGGCAAAGCTGTCCAGAACAAACTGCACGCCGTGATCCAGCGTGATCCAGAACCGCGTCATGCGCTCATCGGTGATCGGCAGTTCCCTGGCGCCCTCGGCAATCAGCTTGCTGAAGAACGGCACGACCGAACCACGGGAGCCGGCGACATTGCCGTAGCGCACCACGGCAAACCGGGTTGGCTGCTCACCGGCAATATTGTTCGCCGCCACAAACAGCTTGTCCGACAGCAGTTTGGTGGCGCCGTACAGGTTGATCGGGCTCGCTGCCTTGTCGGTGGACAAGGCCACGACCTTCTTCACCCCGTTGTCGATGGCCGCGGCAATGATGTTCTCCGCACCATTGACGTTGGTACGAATGCATTCCGTGGGGTTGTACTCGGCAGCCGGCACCTGCTTCAGGGCGGCAGCATGGATCACATAGTCGATGCCGCGCATGGCTTGGCGCAAACGCTCGGCATCACGCACATCGCCGAGAAAATAACGCATGCAAGGGGCATTGAAGGTTTGCTGCATTTCATACTGTTTGAGTTCGTCACGGGAAAACACCACCACCCGCTTGGGCTGATACTGCTCCAGCAGACGACGAATGAAATTGCGCCCGAACGAACCGGTGCCACCGGAAATGAAAATCGACTTGCCGTTGAACATGACTGAATCCTTATCCGAGCAACTGGGCCCAGTTGACCGCACTGGCAGCACCCAGGGCAAAACCCTTGCCGCTCAACGCCAGGTTCTGGTTATAGGCAATATCCTGGGCAAAGCGTGCCGCCCATTTGTCTTGCAGGGCCGCGGCCGCCTGTGGGTGTTGCGGCAACGTCCCCGGATGCTGCACCTGGGCCTGGGGCGTCAGTACCGTGAGGTAACCGGCATCGGCCACTTTCAGGCACAGGTCGACATCGGCGAAAGCCTGGTCGAAATGCTCTTCATCCAGCCCGCCCACCGCCTCGAACAGCGCTTTGCCGATCATCAGACAGGCACCGGACACCGCTGAATAATTCTTCTCCACCCACAGGCTATTCATGTAGCCCGCAGCCTCCTTGGTCTCACCGGCGAAGGCCGCACCCAGGTGGCCGTCGAACCCCAGGATCAGCCCGGCCTGGGTGGTCACGCCGTTTTCGTTCACCAGCTTGGCGCCAACAATCCCGACTTCCGGGCGTTGAGCCTGGTTGAGCAAGCTCTCGATCCAGTTGGCGTTGACCACCTCGGCATCGGCCGCAAGCAGCACCAGGTACTCGCCCCGAGCTTCCCGGCACGCCATGTTGAACAAGGCCGAAGCGCTCAGGCGTTGGCCACTGCGCAACACACGAATGCGCTCGCCGCGGCCTTCCAGGCTGGTCAGCCAGCTGTCGAGCTCGACACTCTGGTTGTGGTTTTCGGCGATCAGCACTTCATAGCGCTGGTAGCGGGTGCGCTGCAGCACGCTGACCAGGCAACGTTGCAACTCGGCGAAATTGTCCTGGCTGGGCAGGATGATCGATACCAACGGCCGCTCGGCGTGCTGATACTCGATCTGGTAGGTACCCGGCTGCGCCGAACCGACCTGAGCGCGATAGCCTCGTGCGGCCAGGTGCCGGGTCAGCACCTGCCGCTCTTCGGCGTCAGCCTCGTCCCCCGGAGCCTGACAAATCAGCAAGGGCTCGGCCAGGTGGGCCAGACCGGCCAGGCCGCCGTCCTGGATCAGGCGCAGCAGCAGGTCCAACTCCAGCGCCTGCTTGAGCTCACGGGAGAAACCACCAGCCTGCAGCACCGTCTCGCGGTCCAGCAGCCAATGTCGGGCCATCAGCGCCGGTGTGCCTTGCAATTGATCGAGGTTGACCCCGGGGCGGAACACCGAAGTCAAAGTGGCATCGGCACGGCGCTGGATCTCGTCCATGGCCACGGCACGAATGCCTTCGGCGCCGAGCAATTCCAGGCTCGCCCGCAGCAGGCCGCTGGCGGTGAACTGATCACCGGCCTCGGCCAACAGCACCCAGTCGGCACGGGACTGGGCCATGGCCTGATTGATGCGCTCGACGTAGTTGTTTTCCGTGACCTTGACGAAATGCAAGGTGTCCTGGGCCGTGGTGGTGGCCGGCAGCTCGCCCGTGGTGAACACCACCAGTTTAAACGCCTTGTAATGACCGGCCAGCAGGCTGTCGAGCGTGGCCTGCAACTTGACCAGGTCAGCGTCCAGATCCAGCAGCAGGATCTGCACTTGCGGGCCACCGGCATGGCGGGCCAGGTGCGCAGCGATGGCACTCAACTGTGCCGGCTCCGGAGCACGGGCCTCGAGCCATTTGAGCAAGCGTCCCGACTCGGTCGCGTTGAACAGCGCACGGCTGTCCGACTCCGGTACCGACGCCAGGCGCTCGGCCCAGGCCTGCAGCTTGCGCGCCTCCTCGGGCTCGTCGCTGTCTTGCATCGACTCGGCCAGGCGCTTGACCACCTCGCGGTTGAACAGGTTCAGGGTCAGCGCTTCCCACAACCGGGCGCGCAGGCTCTCTGGTGTGTCGTTGGGATGAACCCGCATCAACTCTTCCTGACGCAGCAACACACCCTCCAGCTCTTTGAGCTGCAGACGCCCGGTGGGCATGGCATGCATGAGGAATTCCAACTCGGTCAGCAGATCGAACATCGGCTGGTTGTAGAACGGCATCTCGACAAACTGCTCGGGACCGAAGGAGCGTACCGGCTCGGCCCCGACCTCGACCCAGGCCGAACGGAAGATCGCCGTGCCCTTGAGGGAACGGCCGCTGAGCAGGCAGTCGGCCATGGCGGTGAAACTGTCCAGGGCGATCTGCTTCACCTGCTCGGGGTCCCGACCACTGAAACCGGTGGGCAGCGAGGCGAGGAACTCGGCGAACGCCTCACGCTGGGCCACCGATTGCGCGTCCTTGTAGGTCAGCACCGTCAGCACATTGGTGTTGTGCTCCGAGGCCCCGTAGTTGGCCTCACGCACGGCAAACGGAATCGGCAGGATCCGCGCCTTGGCACAGGCCAGCAGGAAGAAGGAGTGACCGATTTCCTGCCATTCGAAACTCACCCCCGGCGGCAGCAGCTCATACCACTGGCGCAGCAGGTCGGTGCGGGTTACCGCATAGAACGGCGGCAGGAAATGCCCCATGAAGTTCATCACCCGATCCTGGGCATCATGGGAGTCATAGTCCTCCATGACCCGGCGATCACGGCGGTAGTAATTGGTTTCCGAAGCCCGGGCCAGATACATCATCCCGTAGCCATGGCACAGCCCGTAGTCGGGATGGGCCTCAAGAAACTCCAGGGAGCTGGTCAGCGCATCATGAAGAAGAAAATCGTCATCGGCAGCGAACGCCATGTAAGGCGTGGTCACCAGGCTCATGCCGTAGGTCAGCTTGTCCTGCAGGCCCTTGTAGCTGAACTGCGGCAGATGCCGGTAGTCGACCTGGGGATAGAGCTGCGCCAGGGACTCATCCGCCTCCAGCGACGAATCCAGTACCAGGATCGAGCACGGATAGGTGCTGTAATACTGCAAGGTGCGCCGCATGAACGCTTTGCGGTTGTGGGACAACAGCACAAGGGTGAAACGCTCACTCAGGGGTGCTTTGTCATTCATTGCTTTGTCTCCAACCCACATAGGTACTTCCCCACAACCGGCCAAACGCCTTGAACCTGCAACCATTGATAGTTAACGAACCCGACGCAGGTAACCGTCCGGCGCCACGGTGATCAGCAGCTTGTTCTGCATCTGGTAGTCGATCTCGAAATCGCGGTTCTCCTCCAGATAGGCCCAGACCGCGGTTTTCGGGTTGTCACCCGGGCCCCACGGACGATCCGGGAAGAAGCTTTCCGGCATGTCCTCGACCACGGTGTCCATGACCACGCAGTAGCTGTCCACCGACACCAGCGGCGCATACAGACGCAGCTCTTCGAGCACGTGCTCGTGGGTATGGTTGGAGTCCAGGACCAGAATCACCTTCTTGCCGGCGGCGGCGGCCCGAACCTGCTCGGCGATGGCCGGGTCGATGCTCGAACCTTCGATCATGCGGATCCGCTTGCTCATCGGATGCTGCTCGATGGCTTCGCGGTTGTGCGGACGGATATCCAGGTCGATGCCCAGCACTTCGCCATGGCCCTGCAACTCCAGCAGCGAGGCGTAGTAGATGATCGAGCCGCCGTGGGCGATACCGCATTCGATCACCAGGTCCGGCTTGACCTGCCAGATGATCTCCTGCATTGCCATCATGTCCTGGGGCAGCTGGATGATCGGCCGGCCCATCCAGGAAAAGTGATAGCTGTACTTGTGGGTCGCGGACTCGTTGAAAAAGTCACGGGCCAGGCCCTTGAGTTTCTCATCCTGGCCCTGGGCGCTGATCTGCGCCTGGCATTCTTGTTCAAAGGCTTGAATGACGTTGTGCTCGGTCATGTTCGGTTCTCAATGGCAAATTAGCTGAACGAAGCGCTGTCGACGGCGTGATAGACATAACGGCCGTCGGTCATGCGCTTGATTTCTTCGAGGTAGTTGGAATTCATCACGAACAGGTTGGCGCCTGCCGGCAGTGCCTCCATGGCTTCTTGTGGCGATGACACACGCATGCCACTGAGCGGCAGGTACCGGCCCTGTTTGGCCGGGTTGATATCGACGACCTGATCCACCGCCACGCCGGCGCGTTGCAGGAACAGCGAATAGATCACGCCCTTGGACGACGCGCCCCAGATCCCGGCAGCGGTGTGCGGCGCCGAGCCGATGATGCGTTTGGCGCACTCGATGCTGGCGGTGAAATCCGCCGGCATCTGCAAGGGCTGGATCGGCGCCGGCAACGACGACGTCAAGCTGCCCAGGTCCGCCACCACATATAGGTACTGGCCGCCGAACAGGTGCCCGGCCTCGTGCACGGTGCCGAACATGCGCTGCAGGTCCTCGAGGCGGAAGTAGTTGACGTGCTCATAGAACACGTCGAACCAGGCGCGATGCTCGAGAATCCAGTCGAAACACGGCACTTCGATATAGATCTGCCCGCCCTGGTTGGCATCGGCAATCTCTGCCAGAAAGGCCAGCGGATCAGCAATATGCTCCAGCACATGACGCAGCACGATGGCCTCGGCAGCCAGCCCCAGGCCACGGGTGAAAGGCGCCTTGATCACCTCGGGGTTGGTCCCCTCGTAGGCCGGGTCGATGCCGGTGATGGCATAGCCCTCACTGCGCAGCAGTTCGAGGAAATAGCCCTTGCCGCAACCGACCTCGATCAGCTCGCGCCCCTTGAAGTGCCGGGCGATGATGCCCTCCACATCCATCAGGTGCTGCTGGAACTGCGCCGAATGGGCCTGTTCGTTCTGATAGTCGCTGTCGTAGCTGAGCTTGTCGGCATCGAAGGCCTGATTGAAGATCAGCCCGCTCTTGAGATCCTGCACCAGCACGATGTCCGCAGACGCCGAGGCCCGGGCACTCTGGGCATCGGCGAAGGTACGGTTCTGCAGCACCGGCAAGTCGGCGACCCGATACAACTCATGCGCCATGTTCGGCTCCTGTTATTTGCAGCAAGCGTTGGTTCAAGCCCCAGAACGCCATGGGTTCGTAGTCCGGGTATGGGTAATGCCCCAGGTTCAGGCGAATCGCCGAACCGCGCTGGGCGATGCGCTGCTCCACCAGGGAACGCACGGCTATCGGCCTGCCACTAGAGCAATTGACCACCCCGGAAAATTCTCGCTGCTCGAGCAGCGCCGCCAGGTAGCCGGTAGCCGCCTCGATGTCCAGGTAGTCCCGCAGTTGTTCGCCGCCGGACATATTGAAAACCTCGTCACCGGCATCGATCGCTCGGTCCAGTGCCGCCAGCAGGCTCTTGGGATTCTGTCCGGGGCCATGCAGGTAGAACAGCCGCGCCCACTGCAAGCTGAAGGGCAACTGCTGCTGCAGGGCCTGGAGGAACAGGTGCAGGCTGTGCTTGGCCAAGCCGTAGGGATTGCCTGGACGAGCCTCGGTCTGTTCTGTCAAAGGTCCACTCTGCATGCCGTACTCGAAGCAGGTGCCGGTGACCAGCACCTGGCTCACCCCCGCCTCGACCACCGCCTTGATAAAGCGATAGTCGGCCATCAGGTTGTGCTCCAGGTGAAACAGCGCCTGGTAGTTCGGCAATCCGGGCCAGGCCAGATGGGCCAAGGCATCGACCCCGTCCACCAGGGCCGCGACATCCAGCTGCGGGTCATGCACATCCAGCGCGCGAAACTCTACCGCGTCGAACCAGGGCATCTGCCGCGCCTTGTCCAGATCCCGGGCCAGCGCCCGGACCCGGCAACCCCGGGCCAGCAAGGCCGCGACCAGATGCCGGCCGACAAAGCCGGTGGCGCCGGTGACCAGCACCGTCATGCCCTTCACAGCAGCTTCAACTCAGGCACGGCAATCACGAAACGCCCGCCCCATTGCCGCACCTGGGCCAGTTGCTCGCTGACTTCGCCCAACAGGTTCCAGGGCAACACCAGCACATAGTCCGGCTGCTCCTGCTCGATGCGCTCGGGGGCCACCACCGGGATGCGACTGCCCGGCAGGAACTTACCCTGCTTGTGCGGGCTGGCGTCGGCGACCCAAGCCAGCAAGTCGGCCTTGACCCCCGCGTAGTTGAGCAAGGTATTGCCCTTGGCTGCCGCGCCGTAGCCCACCACGCGCTTGCCTTCGGCCTTGGCCTGGAGCAGAAAGCGCAGCAGCTCGTGCTTGATCCGTTCAGCGGCCGGCGCCAGGGTCTGGTAGTAATCGGGCGTGTTCACCCCTGCATGCTGTTCCAACAGCAACTGCTGCGCCACGCTGTCTTGCACCGGCCGGCGCGAGCCGTCGATGCGCTGCACGAAGACCCGCAGCGAACCGCCATGGGTGGCCAGGGTCTGGACGTCGAAGACTTCCAGGCCGTTGCGCTGGCACAGGCTCAGGACCGCGGTCAGCGACAGGTAGGAATAATGTTCGTGGTACAGGGTGTCGAACTGCTGCCCGGCCATCAGGGTCAGCAGCTGGGGAAACTCGAAAGTCGCCACGCCCGTCGGCTTGAGCAAAGTCGCGAAACCGCAGAGGAAATCGTTGATGTCCGGCACATGGGCCAGCACATTGTTGGCCGCCATCAGGTCGGCGGCCCAGCCCTCCTCCAGCAACTGCGCGGCAGTGCCACGGCCGAAGAACAGCTCGCGGATCTGCAACCCCTTGGCCCGCGCCGCCTGGGCGGTGCTGCGGGTCGGCTCGACCCCCAAGCAGGGAATGTCACGCTGGGCCACGTACTGCAGCAGGTAGCCGTCGTTGGCCGCCACTTCCACCACCCGGCTCCGGGCGTCCAGGCCGAAACGCTCGACCATCTGCGCCACGTAGTCTCGGGCATGCTGCAACCAGGTGCTGGAGAACGAACTGAAGTAGGCATAGTCGGCGTCGAACAGGTGGTCGGCGCGGGTGTAGTCCTCGGTCTGCACCAGCCAGCATTGCTGGCACACCTGGACCTTGAGCGGCACCCACTGCTCGGCCTGATCCAATTGCTCGGCCCGCAGGTAGGCGTTGGATGGCGGCGAGGTGCCCAGGTCGATCAGAGGCAGGCTCAGGCATGCGCCACAACCGCGGCAATTCATAGTCTCACTCCAGCGAAGGCAGCATCGAGCAAGGGGTGGCTGGCATCCCGGGTCGACAGATTATTGACAGGCAACGGCCAGTTGATCGCCAGTCGCGGGTCCAGCACCGACAACCCGGCCTCGTGCTCGGGGGCGTAGTCGGCGCTGTGCAGGTAGAGCAACTCGGCATCGTCGCTCAGGGCCTGGAAGCCATGGGCGAAACCCGCCGGCAGCAACAGGCTGCGCCCATCGCCGCCACGCAGGTGCTCGGCATGCCAATGCAAAAAGGTCGGCGACTCGGGGCGCAGGTCCACCGCCACATCCCAGACTTCGCCGCGCAAGCAACTGATGAGCTTGGCTTCGGGCCGGGCGGCGGTCTGATAGTGCAAGCCACGCACGCTGCCCTGTTCGCGGGTGCAGGAGTGGTTGATCTGGCGAATATGGAAGGGCTGGCCAAAGGCGCTCAGACTGCCTTCGCAGAACAGCCGGGAGAAATGCCCGCGCTGATCTTCGAAGCGTTTGTGGCGCACCTCGAACAACCCGGCCATTGGCAGAGCCAGGACCTGGAACTCGCTCACAGCGCCCCCCGGTACAGGTTCAACTGCCCAAGGGTCACGGCACGCATGTCCGCGCCGCTCTTCCAGGCCAGGTGCCAGTCCAGGGTCTGCGCCAGGCACTGTTGCAGCGTCCAGCGAGGTTTCCAGCCCAACAGCTGGCGCGCACGACTGCTGTCCAGACGCAGCAGGCCGGCTTCGTGCAGCTCACTGGGTTCGATTCGCAGGCCCGGGGCCTCGGGCCATTGCCGGGCCAGCAACTCCACCACTTCACCGACGCTGCACATGTCCTGTTCACCGGGCCCGAAGTTCCAGGCACCGGCGTATTGCGGGCCGTTCACGTACAGGCCGGCTGCCAGTTGCAGGTAACCGGCCAGGGGCTCCAGGGCGTGCTGCCAGGGGCGTACCGCCTGGGGATAACGCAAGGTCACCGGCTCGTCGGCCGACCAGGCCTTGAGCACGTCGGGAATCAACCGCTCGGGGGCGAAATCGCCACCGCCCAGCACGTTGCCGGCCCGGGCCGTGGCCAGGGCCAGGCCGTGCTCGGCATAACGCTCGGCAGCAAAGAAGGATGAGGCATAGGACTGGGCCAGCAACTCGCAACAAGCCTTGCTGCTGCTGTAGGGATCATGGCCGCCCAGGGCTTCGTTTTCCCGATAGGGCCACAGCCATTCCTGATTGGCGTAGACCTTGTCAGTGGTCACCAGGACGCAGGCACGGACCCCACCGACCTGACGGATCGCTTCCAACAGGTTGAGGGTGCCCATGACGTTGCTTGAGTAGGTCCCCAGCGGATCACGGTAAGCCTCGCGCACCAGGGGCTGGGCCGCCAGGTGCAGGACGATTTCCGGCTGCACCTGGGCGATCAGCTCCAGCAGGCTGCCCAGGTCTCGCAGGTCGCCACGATGATCGTCGACACCTTCGGCCACCCGGGCCAGTTCGAACAGGCTCGGCTCGGTCCCCGGGTCCAGGGCGAATCCGCTGACCTGGGCCCCCAGGCTTTGCAGCCACAGGCTCAGCCAACTGCCCTTGAAGCCGGTATGGCCGGTCAGCAGGACCCGCTTGCCACGCCAGAACTCCTGGCTCAGTCCCATTGCTTCCACGGGGCCTCCCCGCTTTGCCAGAGCTGCTCCAGATGATTCTTGTCCCGCAGGGTATCCATGGACTGCCAGAATCCCGAATGCTCGTAGGCGCTCAGTTGCTGATCCTTGGCCAACTGGATCAGCGGCTCGGCCTCCCAGGTGGTGCTGTCGCCATCGATGTAGGACAGCACCTTGGGCGACAACACGAAGAACCCGCCGTTGATCCAGCCACCGTCGCCACGAGGTTTCTCGGTGAAGCCCAGGACCTGGTCGCCATCGCGATCCAGGGCGCCATAGCGGCCCGGAGGCTGCACGGCCGTGACCGTGGCCAGCTTGCCGTGGGACCTGTGGAAATCCACCAATGCACCGATATCCAGATCGGATACGCCATCGCCATAGGTGAAGCAGAAAGCCTCGTCTTCCTGCAGATAACGTCCGGCCCGGCGCAAGCGTCCGCCGGTCATGGTTTCCTCTCCAGTGTCGATCAGCGTCACGCTCCACGGCTCGCTGTAATTCTGATGCACGTCCATGCGGTTGTTGCGCATGTCGAAGGTCACATCCGAAGTGTGCAGGAAGTAGTTGGCGAAGAAGTCCTTGATCGCGTAGCCCTTGTAGCCCAGGCAAATCACGAAGTCATGAATCCCGTGGGCGGAATACTGCTTCATGATGTGCCAAAGAATTGGCTTGCCACCGATCTCGATCATGGGCTTGGGCTTGAGGTGGGACTCTTCGCTGATTCGCGTACCCAGTCCACCTGCCAGAATTACTGCCTTCATCGCTGTCCTCTTGCTCTTCGTGGGCCAGCCCAGCCCTTTCAGGACTGGCACGGCGCCAGATGCAGATCATTCATCGCAACCAAAGGGGGCCTTGCACTGCGCCGCAGTGAAGGATTTATGGCGATTTGCCGAGGACTTGCAGGAAGTGCGCCAATTGCGTGCGCGGCGCCCGCAGGCGCCGCAGAAGACAGCGAGAGCAACCACCCGAACGGAGGATTGCCCCACATCCCGGCTAACGACGATGGCAATCGCCGGCCCGGGGGAGGACGATCAGTCCGCCAACCATCCCCACAGCCAGTGCCGCAGGTTGTCGTCGCGCAGCATGAAGTCGCGATGCACCGCTTCTCGCAGCTCATCCCCCATGCGGTAACTGGCTGCCGGGTCGGACAGGTGCATGCGGATCGCCTGCAACCATTCCTCGGTACTGTTGCTGCGGACCTTGGTGCAAGGCAGGAAACCGCGATAGGCCTCGGTGTCGGTGCAGATCACCGGGTAACCGCAGGCACCGTATTCCAGGAGCCGCAGGTTGCTCTTGCAGTCGTTGAAGATATGAAACTCCAGCGGCGCCAGCGCCAGATCCAGGTTCAGGCTGGCCAGCTTGAACGGATAGCTCTGCAGGCTGGTGAGCGAGTGAAATTCGTGTACGTAAGGACGCAGGTCGTCAGGGCACATGCCAAAGAATACCCACTCGACCTCGTTCGCCAGCTCGCGCACCACCTCGGCGATGATCTCCAGGTCGCCGGTATGGCTGGTGCCACCGCCCCAACCCACCCGCGGCTTGCTGGAGGTACCACGACGACTGGTCAAACTGGCCCAGGGGTCCAGCGCCAGCATGTTGGGCACCACGCGAATGTCGCTGTGCATGCTCGACAGGGCATCGGCCAGGGGCTGGGTGGTCACCACCACGCGATCACACAAGCCGATGCCTTCGCGCAGCATCTGCTCGGTGTTCACCGGCTTGTTCCGAGCGTGGGTGTTCTTCTTCGGCGCACTGACGATGTAGTCGTCGAGCTCGAAGACCCGCAGGGCGCTGGAGTATTTTTTCATCCGCAGAATGTCACTGGCCGCCCCTTCGCTGTAGCGGCACTGCAGGATGATGGTATCCGGCGACAGGCGCTCGATGTCCGCCGTGGACGGCGACTCGTAGGCCACCCGGGCAATCACCCGCCCCGCTTCTTCCAACGCCGTCAGGGGACCGGTCACCCGGTAATGCCCGACCGCGGAACTGTTGACCGGCAAGCCGAGGATCAAGGGCAAGGCGCGACTGCAGAACGGATTCCAGTTGTTGCGCAAGGAAGGCTCCAGACTGAAGCTGGAGTAGCCCAGGCTCAGGGCCGGGTTATAGGCCGGATCGCGAGCGATCTTCGCCATCCACTGCTGGTAGAAGCGCTCCTGCTCGGCCTCGCGGGCCAGCTGCCGCTCGCTGTCATCACCGGCAGGCGACGCTGGCCGCAGCATCAGGGTAGCGTGAGGCGTCCAGACCACCAGATAGCCGTTGCGGTCGACCCGCAGGCACAGGTCGGTCGCACCCAATTCGTCGGCGAACGCCTGCGCATCCAAGCCGCCCAGGCTGTCGAAGACCTCCTTGCGTACCATCAGGCAATCGCCACTGACCGCACTCCAGTTCTGTACCACTTGCAGCCGTTGCATGTAGCCCCGGGCGTCCATGGCTTCGCCGACAAAGGGCGAACTCGCAGGCCCGGCCATGCCCAGCACCTGGCCGGCATGGAGAATGGAGCCATCGGTGGCCAGAATCCGCGCCCCCACCACGCCCACCTCCGGACGCTGGGCCTGATTGAGCAACTCATCCAGCCAGTCGCCGCTGCAGATCAGCGCCCCCGGATTGAGCAGCAACAGGTAGTCGCCACGCGCCAGGCTCGCCGCACTGTTGATCAGCGCAGCCTGGCTGTGCGGACCGACATAAGGCAGAACCCGCAGCATCGCACCACCCAGCTGGGCCATGGCCGCCAGCCAGTCGGCCATGGCCGGGTCGCGACTGCCGGCATCCACCAGCACAATTTCGTAGTGGTTGTAGGCCGTCTGCTCGATCAGGCTTTCAACGCAGCGCTGCAGGGTCGCCAGGGAGTCACCGCACGGCAGGATGATCGACACCAGCGGCCGGCTGCCATGCAGGTAATCGATGCGATTGAGCAGGGGCAGGTCATCGTGAACAATCCGGTGTTCCACACCGATCCGCTGCAGATGCGCGGCCACCAGCCCTTCACTGGCCTCGATCACCTGGGGGCGGGACAACCACTGGGCGAAGCTGAACTCGGACTCCAGCTGGATATCGGCAATGTGCTCGATGGTCCGGGGCCCCGCCGCCTCCACCATCCGCCATAGAAGATCATGGGGCGCCAGTTCGCCATGGCGCGGATCGAACCCGCCTTCGGCCATGAAGCGCTCGCGGGAAAAAGCCAGGGCACGACCGACATAGGGATAGGAGCGCATCAGGTCGAGGTTGAAGTCAGGCTTGAACACCGGCTCCGACGACTCACCCTCTACCAGCGCGCCTTCATCACTGTAGGCGCAGAGCATGGCCGGGGTATTGGCGATGCGCTCGGCAAGGATCAACAGTGCCGACTCCTGCAGGCGATCACCGGCCTGCAGCAGATAGAACCAGTCGCAACCTTCCAACTGCGGCACCAGCTCATTGAGCTGCTGCACCCAGTCGCCTCGCAGAGGCTGGTGCAGAACCCGGTCACGCACCTGCTCCTCGCCCACCGACAACACCAGCACCGCGGCAGGCGCGAACAGCTGGCCGTCAATGCTGTCCAGAGTCCGGGCAAGCGCTTCGCCATCGCCCTCGAAGTCAAGGACCACCGGCACCAACTGCACCCGCCGCGGCCAGCTGTCGATGCGCTGAGGCATCAGCCGCTGCTCCACCGCCGAGAACTTGCGTACCGACAGCCACTCTCGATAGAAATCCTCGTAACTGATGCTCTCGCCACCCACCCGGCCATCGACCACGGTACTGCGGTTGCCCAGCACCCGGGTCACGCACAGCTCCTGCCAGTTGCGCGGCTGCTCGGCCTCCTGAGCCATATCGACATACCGCACCCAGCCTGCCGCCGGCGCCAACTCGCCACTGCGGGCGGCCAGCATCTGCACCAGCCACTCCCACTCACTGCGTGCCTGCTTGAGCATTTCCGGGGTAGCGCTCAGGCGCCCCGGGTACAGGCGTTCGCAACTGAGCACCGTCACCAGCGCCGCGAGATTGCCACGGCGCATCAGGCAGATGAACAGGGCGAAATCCAGCAGCGCGACAAAACCCGCGCCCTCCTGGATCAATGCCGGCAGCAGCTCCAGCACATCGGCACGACGCATCAGCGCCGAGCTGAAGTTGCCGAGAAAATTGCGCGGCGTGCTCTCGAAGATCGCCAGCATATCCTCGCCCTTGAGCACGGCATCGTTGTAGGTAAAGCGGCAGTTGTCGACTCGCGGCGGCAGGATGAAATTCCCAGCGTCACTGAATACCCGTAGCGCACACACCAGATTGACATCCGGATTGTCGATCAGCACCGGCGCCTGCAGTGCGATGCTGGGTGCAAACAGCCGATCGTCGTCACACAACACCTTGATCAGCTCGCCACGCGCCTCTTCAACACAGCGCAGAACGTTCTTCTGCAGCCCAAGGCGTTGCGGGTTGCGCAGGTACCGCACAGGGTGCGCAGGCTCGGCCACGGCTTCAACGATACGCTGGATCTGATCGTCGGCACTGTCGTCGCAAATGACGATTTCCAGGGGCTGGTAGGTTTGGGCCAAGGCACTGTCGAGGGCCTGGCTGAAGAAGCGCGGGTTGAAGGCGGGGATAACGATACTGACTAGAGGGGCTTGGTTCACGGTTGCAAACTCTCGAGCGGCGAGCCCTGGCCAGAAAGACCAAGGCTGCAGAACCGCTTAAAAAAGACGGCTGACGACTCGACGGTCATGGCGTTCGAGCCGCAGCTCGAACGCCATGTTCTCAGACCTTGTTGAACAGGCCGAGCTGAGTGATCTTGCTGAAGGCCAACTGCGAGGCCTGCAACATGGTCTGCTGCAGGGTCAGGCGGGTCATGACTTCGGCCGGATCGGAATCACTGATGGCAGAACGGGTGGTGACGTTGGCTGCCGCCAGACTTTCGTTGATTTCGTTCTGGGTGGCCAAAGCCGAACCACGACCACCGATGGAGCTGATGCCGATGGACAGCTGATCGACACCACTGGCCAGGTTGGCCATGCCCGACGCGAGGTCGGCCAACTGCTTCTGGGTTGCCAGGACGTCACCGTCAGTGGGTGTGCTCAACGCGTTTTTCAACTGACTCACGGTGTCCAGGATGTTCTGGGTTTCGTGGGTGTTAACCGCCACGCTGAACTGATCGTTGGCGGCCGGCGAAGGAGCGCCAGTCAGGGTGAAGCTCACGCCTGCCGCAGTGGCGATATTGCCCGGCCCTACCACACCCGAAGACACCGGTTTGCTGTCTGCCGTCAGCGGCGCGGCATACAGATCGAAGTTGGTGGCGCTGGTGAACTTGAGCACGGCAGAGCCACTCGGGAACGTCGAGTTGTAGGCCACCGGATCAGTCACGCTGGCGGCCGAGACCTGAGTCATGCTCGGGTTGCCCGGAGAACGTGCAACGTTGAAGGTGTCCGGCTTCGACGCCAATGTAAAACTGTGCCCCGGCAACACCGCGCCAGCGACATCGCCGGACTTGAGATTGATGTTCAGGTTCAGATCGACACCACGGAAACTCACGGTCTGATTCGGCGAAGTACCGATCACGCCACCCTTGCTGGCCTCGGCCGTCACATCGTTGCCGCTGCCATCGAGGATCTGCAACTGGGTACCGCTGACGAACGACACGGTATAAGGCTCGCCACCGCGGAACTGGCTGTTGTAGGTGCCGCTGTTGGTCATCTGGCCATTGGACAGGGAAACCCGCCCATCATCCACCACCGGCGAGGTCATGGTGACCTGGCTACGACTGGTGTTGAGCGCCTGCTGGAACACATCCCAACCGGTGCTGTTGGCAGCCATCATCATGGTGTCGCCCACCGGCAGCTTCAGGCTGCTCTGGTCACCGTTGTAGCTGTAGGTGCCATCGGAGTTGCGGCTGAACGGCGGAACGTCGTCCTTGGAGCCGCCAAAGAGATACTTGCCGTTTTCGTCCTGAGAGTTCATCAGGCTCAGCAGCTGCTCTTCGATCTGCCCCAGCTCGGCAGCATTGGCCTGCCGGTCGGCATTGGTGTAACCGGCGCTGCCGGCGCCGACGGCCAGTTGCTTGGCCCGGTCCAGAACGTTGTTGATGCTGGTCATCACCGACTCGGCCTGGCCCAGGGAAGCCTTGATCGAGTTGCTGTTGGCCTTGTACTGATCAAGCAGGGAAGCCTGCTGACCCAGCTGCAGCAAACGGGCAGCGCCCACCGGATCGTCGGCGGCGGTCTTGACCCGGACCAGGCTGCTGGCCTCTTCGCCGCTCTTGATCGCGTTGGAGAAGTTCTTCTGATAGTTGGCAGCCGAAGTCTCGTAATACTGGGCGGTGGAAATGCGCATGGGCTACGACTCCTTAAAGGCTGTTGATCAGCGTGCTGAAGGTTTCCTGCGCAGCCTTGATGATCTGCGAAGACGCGGTGTAGTACTGCTGGAACTTGACCAGGTTGCCGGTCTCATCGTCCAGGTTGACCCCGGACAGCGAGTCACGGGCACCCTTGGCGTTGGCCAGGATGGAACCGTTGGCAGCACTGTCGAGCTTGGCCTGGCTGGCCTTGGCGCCGACGTTCTCGATCAGCTTGCCGTAGGCATCCACCAGGGTGATGCCCTTGCTCGCCGAACCGGTGTCCACGGTCTGCTTGGTCTGCAGACCCGACAGCGCCAGGCCGTTGCGGTTATCCGAAGAACCGGCGCCATTCACCGAAATGTTCATGTTGTCGCCAGCATTGGGCGAACCGGCAACGGTCATCTGCACCGTGAAGGTCTTGGTCACAGGTGGCGCGCCGCCGTCAGTGATCGGGTTGCCGCTGGCATCGAGCATCTTGATCTGCAGGTTCAGGACATTGCTCTGCCCTGGCACGATGGAGCCGCTGCCCATCTTGACGCCCTTGGCGTCAAAGTAATCGTAGGTCTGGCTGCCGCCGGACGCCGCATTGAACACCACCTTGACCGGGCCGGAGTTCTTCAGGGCGGTCTGCATTTCCAGCTTGCTGGCTGCATCGTAGTTGTTGATCGGCACCGCCAGGGACGGCTGCGCAGAGATGCTCAGGGAGCTCTTGACCCCGGCACCGATCTCGGCCTTCAGCGGCGCAGCCAGAGCCAGGCGCTTGGCGTCGGTCATTTCCGTCTGGATGGTGGCTGCGGCATTGCGGGTCGGGGTGATCTTGAAGCTGTCACCGGCGGCCACCGTACCATTGAGGTTCAGCGAAAAGCCGTCGATCACGGGTGCCGGGCTGGTCGTGGTGCTGAAGGTGCCCATGTCCTTGCCGTCGGAACGCTTGACGCTGTAATTCGTGGCGCTGCTGAAGGTCACGGTGTAGTCGCCGGTGCTCAGCTTGCCGGTGTCCTTGATGGTCACATCGAAGTTGCCCGAGCCCGCGCTGTTGGCGGCGCTGGCCATACTGCGCTGACTGATCATCCGCAGGCTGTTGATGTCGTTGAACAGGTTGCCGCCGAACTCACCGTTCTTGTCGATACCCTGGGCCATCTGGCTGTTCATCTGGTCGGCAACCACCAGGGCCACGCGCCCCAGTTCATTCATTGCTGGGTCCAGCACTTCACTGCGATAGCGCAACAGGCCACCAATCTCGCCACCGGTGGTGACGTTGGTGATGTCCACGGTGCTGGTGCCGCGATTGAGCTGCAGCATGGAGCGCGTCGGGTCGTTCTTGCCCTGCACCACTTCCAGAGTGTTGGCGGAGTTGCCCATCACCAGCGGCTGGCCACTGCCCAGGTACAAGTCGAGGCTGGAACCACGCTCCGACACCTGGACGCCGATAAAGGTCGAAAGCTGGCGCACGGTTTCGTTACGGGCATCCAACAGGTCGTTGGGCATGCCGTTGCCGTTGGTCGACAGTTCGGAAATCTTCTGGTTGAGCTGGGCGACGGTATTGGCCAGCTTGTTGACCTGGTCGGCCATGCTCGCCATGTTGCCGTTGATGTTGCTGTTCTGTTCGTTGAGCTGGCTGGACACCGAGTTGAAACGGTTGCTCAAGGCCTGGGTGTCGCTGAGCAGCAACTGCCGGGAAGCCTCATCGGTAGGCTTGGCGTTGAGGTTCTGCAGCGAGGCGAAGAATTTGGTCAGCGCGCCATTCATGCCAGTGCCGTTGTCCGACAGCAACTGGTCGACCGGGCTGATCTGGCCCTGGTAGGCCGCGACGTCACTGTTCAAGGACGTGGCGGTGCGCAACTGGGCATCGAGGAAGCTGTTGTACACCCGGCGTACGTCCGCCAGGGTGGTACCGGTGCCGATGAAGACATTGCCGAATTGAGCGGAGGCCTTGGTGCCCTGCACGGTCTGCTGGCGCGAGTACCCGGCGGTGTCGGCGTTGGCAATGTTGTTACCTGTAGTCACCAACGACGTTTGGCTGGCGGCCAGCCCCGACATCCCAATATTGAGCAAACTCATGATTCAGACCTTATAAATTCGTGGAAACGCCCGCCGCAGCGTAGCTCTCGTAGTTCTTCATCTGCTTGGCTATCTGCGAAATCTTGCTAGCGTAATCCGGGTCCGTTGCATACCCGGCTTTTTGCAACTCGCGAACAAACTGTTCTGGTTTATCGGCAACCTTCAGCACTTCTTGATAGCGATTATTGCTCTGCAACAAGGTCACCAGATCGTGGAAGCTGTCCTGGTAGGAATCATAGGAACGGAACGCCGCCGTCTCCTTGACCATCTGCCCATCGCGGAACTCGCTGGTGATCGCTCGGGCCTGAGCGCCCTGCCAACTTTTGTTGGCCTTGATGCCGAACAGGTTGTGACTGCTGCTGCCATCCTGCTGACGCATGACCGATTTACCCCAGCCGGTTTCCAGCGCGGCCTGGGCTACCAGATAACGCGGATCGATACCGATGCGCTGGGCCGCCTGCTGCGCCATCGGCAACATGGTGGCGACAAAATCATCTGCGGAACTGAAGGCGCGCTTGGCCGGCGCCAGCGGCGGCTGAGCCATGGCCCGGCCATACACGCGCATCTTGCCCTGGGACTCGGCGTAGCCCTGGTTGACCCGCCACTCGCCACGCAGCACCGCATCGGCGGCTGCGCTATTGCGGGTAGGCGCAACGTTCTGGGTAGAGGCGTCAGCAGTCGCACCGGCCGAAGGCACGATACCGGTCAACAGGCGATCGGTAAGCTTGCTCGGCAACGACAGGCGCCGTTGATTGAGCAACGCCATATCGTTATGCGACACCGTGCTGCGCAACGGGTCCTGGGCACGCGAGGCCCACATTGGACGCTGACCATTGACCCGGCTCAACGGACCATCCTGGGCGGTGGTACCGGCGGCAATCGGGGTCGGAGTCGCCACCGGCGCCGCGGCTGTCAAGGCCGTATGGGTCGCGCCCGGGTTGGCCGGTTTGTTCTTCATCATCTGGCGCATCAGCACATTGGCCAGGCCGATACCGCCACCCTCACGAGACAGGGATACCGCCAGCTGCTGGTCGTACATGTCCTGGTACTGCTTGGCGGCCGGGGTGTTGAGCGGGTTGTCCTGGGCAATGACATCGGTGGCCTTGCGCATGGACTTGAGCATTTCATTGAGGAACAGCGACTCGAACTCCTGCGCCACCTTGCGCACGTTGGCTTCGCCGTTCTTGTCGCCGACCTTGAGTTGCTGCAGGCGATTGAGGTCGGAGTAAGACCCGGAATCGCCGCTGCCAATCAGTCCGCTCTTACGAATATCCATGGCGCTCACCTCAAATCACGATCAGGTCGGCCTGCAAGGCGCCGGCCTGTTTCAAGGCTTCGAGGATCGCCATCAAGTCACCTGGCGCAGCCCCGACCTGATTCACCGCACGGACGATCTCATCCAGGGTGGTGCCCGGGCCGAACTTGAACATCGGCTTGGCTTCCTGCTGGGCGTTGACCCGCGAACGCGGCACCACAGCGGTCTGGCCATTGGACAGAGGGCCAGGCTGGCTGACGATCGGGTCTTCGGTAATGGTCACGGTCAGGCTGCCGTGGGTCACCGCCGCCGGCGACACCTTGACGTTCTGGCCAATGACGATGGTGCCGGTACGGGAGTTGATGATGACCTTCGCCACCGCCTGCCCCGGATCGACTTCCAGATTCTCCAGGATCGACAGGTAGTCCACGCGCTGGCTTGGGTCCAGAGGCGCGGTGACCCGGATCGAACCGCCATCAATGGCCTGGGCCACGCCCGGGCCGAGCATGTCGTTGATCTTGTCGACAATGCGCTTGGCGGTGGTGAAGTCCGAACGATTGAGGTTCAGGGTCAGGCTGTTGCCCTGATTGAAACCGCTGGGCACGGCGCGCTCCACCGAGGCACCACCAGGAATCCGTCCGGCAGATGGCACGTTGACGGTGATCTTCGAACCGTCACGCCCCTCGGCATCGAAACCGCCCACCACCAGGTTGCCCTGGGCAATGGCGTAGACGTTGCCGTCGATCCCCTTGAGCGGGGTCAGCAGCAAGGTGCCGCCACGCAGGCTCTTGGAGTTACCGATGGAGGACACGGTGATATCCACCTGCTGACCCGGCTTGGCGAATGCCGGCAGATCGGCGCTGACCGACACCGCCGCGACGTTCTTCAACTGCACGTTGCCGGAGCCGGCCGGCACCTTGATGCCAAACTGCGACAGCATGTTGTTGAACGTCTGCAGAGTGAACGGGGTCTGGGTCGTCTGGTCGCCGGTGCCGTTAAGCCCGACCACCAGGCCGTAACCGATCAATTGGTTGGAACGCACGCCGGAAATACTGGCAATGTCCTTCAACCGCTCGGCCTGGACACCAAGGGAAGTGGACAGCAACAACGCCGCCGCCATCAGGTGCTTGAAGTTGAACATGAGGCTTCTCATCACCTAGAAAGGGAACAGCGGACTGAGGAAGAAACGATCGAACCAGCCAGGCTGGTTAGCATCGGCAAACGAGCCGGTACCCGAATAGGTAATGCGGGCATCTGCCACCCGGGTCGAAGACACCGTGTTATCCGTGGCGATATCGTCCGCACGCACCAGGCCGGCAATGCGCACCAGCTCATCACCGGTATTGAGGGTCATCCACTTCTCGCCGCGCACCGCGATGATGCCGTTGGGCAGCACATCGGCCACGGTGACCGTGATCGAACCGGTCAGGCTGTTGCTCTGCGCGGCCTTGCTGTCGCCCTTGGTGGCGCGATTACCGCTGTAGCCGGCATTCAACGTCAGGTCGCCATCGCTCAACGGGTTGTTGACATTGGGCACAGCGCCAAACAGCGAGGTCAGGCCGATGCTGTTGGAGCTGGTCTTGTTCAGGGCCGAGTTGGCGCCCTTGCTGGCGCTGGTCCGCTCGTTCAGGGTGATGGTAATGATGTCACCCACCCGGAACGCCTTGCGGTCGCTGTACAGGTTCTGCTCAAAACCAGCCTGGTAGATCGAGCCATTGTTGGACGCCGAAGGCAGTGGCGTGCGCGGCAACACCGGGGCGTAATAAGGGTCATTGGGCTTGGGCGGCGGAGCAACACAGCCCGCGAGCACGGCACTCCCACTCAGCGCTAGAACACACATAAACCGATTCATGACCCTTCCTCACGATGTTGCCGGCGCGCCACTTCAGACCCGTGGCGACCTCAAGACTTGATTACAGCTTCTGCGTAATGAACGAGAGCATCTGGTCCGCAGTGGAGATCACCTTGGAGTTCATCTCGTAGGCCCGCTGGGTGGTGATCATGTTGACCATTTCCTCAACGGTGCTGACGTTGGACGCTTCCAGGGTGTTCTGCAGCGTGGTGCCGAAGCCGTTGAGGCCCGGAGTACCGATTTGCGGCGCGCCGCTGGCGGCGGTTTCCAGGAACAGGTTGTTGCCCTGGGACTGCAGGCCAGCCGGGTTGATGAAGTCGGCGGTTTGCAGGTTGCCAATCACCTGGGAAGCCGGGTTGCCGGCGATGGTGATGGATACGGTACCGTCCTGACCCACGGTGAAGGTCTGTGCGTCGTTGGGCACAACCACCGCAGGCTCCAGGGCAAAACCGCTGGCAGTGACGATCTGGCCATCGGAATTGAGGTGGAACGTACCGTCACGGGTATAGGCCGTAGTGCCGTCGGGCTGCAGGATCTGGAAGAAACCACGGCCATTGATGGCCAGGTCCAGAGGCTGCTCGGTGGTCTGCAGGCTGCCGGCAGTGAAGTTCTTCTGAGTCCCGACAATGCGCACACCGGTACCGACCTGCAGGCCGGTTGGCAGTTCGCTGTCCTGGGTCGACTGGGCACCGGGCTGGCGCTTGATCTGATACAGCAGGTCCTGGAACTCGGCGCGATCACGCTTGAAACCCGTGGTCGAGACGTTCGCCAGGTTGTTGGAAATAACACTCAGGTTGGTGTCCTGGGCGGACAGACCGGTTTTGGCAACCCATAGAGCCGGAAGCATTCGATTCTCCTCTCGCGCCTGTTTTACGGCGCTAGATACTGGTAATTAGCTGATCTGCAAGACCCGAGCCATGGCCTGGTCGTCTTCTTTGGCGCTGTTCATCATCTTGACGTGCAATTCGAACTGGCGGGACAAGGCCAGCACCGCGGTCATTTCTTCCACGGCATTGACGTTGCTCGACTCCAGGAAACCCGAGACCAACTGCACATTGGCATCGGCAGGCGCCGGCTGGCCGTCCTTGGTCTTGATCGACCCATCCAGGCCCTTGGTCAGGTTCTTGATATCCGGATTGACCAGCTTGATGCGATCGACCTCGGCCATGACCCGCGGACCTTCACCCATGGCACGAATGCTGATGGTGCCGTCCTGGCCGACTTCGATCTTCTGCTCTGGCGGCACGGCGATAGGACCGCCATTGCCCATGACCGGCATGCCATTGCCTGCACGCAGCACGCCCAGAGCGTCGACATTCAAACTGCCGGTGCGCACATAGCTTTCGCTGCCATCGGGGCTCTGCACGGCGATCCAGCCCTTGCCGCTGACGGCTACGTCCAGGTCACGACCGGTTTCCACCATGGAGCCGGGAGTAAAATCCGTTGCCGGCCGCTCCCCCATGGCAAAGGCCCGCGCCGGAAAACTGTCACCAAACACCGGCATCGCGCGCGCCTGCTCCAGGTCGCGCTGAAAACCGTTGGTGGAGATGTTCGCCAGATTGTTGGCATGAGCCTTTTGCGCCAGAGCATTCTGGCTGGCGCCGGTCATTGCCACATAAAGGTACTTGTCCACAATCGTTCCTCATCTGCCGGACGTTTGCCGCCCCACACTGTACTGAGCATGGCGTAAGCAATTTCTACACCAACTTTAACTTCCAACAGCGCCCCCCATGCAGGCCGGGGCTTTGCCGCGAGCAACGAGTTTTTCAGGGCGGAATGAGAGACGAAAAAACGGCGGACTTATGCCGCTAACGGCAAGTCTCGGTCGCACGCCCTGGGTTCGTTCCGCACTCGAGCTGGACACTTTGTGAACGGATCTTGCTAGGCACAGTGACTGGCTATCGCAACTTCAGTTTGCGCAGGGGTGGCCGACACCTAAGCCAGTGACTGCCAAGGAGAACCACTTTGAACCTGTACCTCAATCAGCTGCGCAAGACAGCTGACTTCAAGGAAGCCATCTATTCCGGGGATATCTTCCTGGACACTGACCTGGCCACCGCAAAAGAACTCTGCGGGTACGCCAAGGAAAGCATCACCGCGGCATTCGATGGCGAAACCAACCACCAGGCTCTGCACACGATGATGCCGGTAGAAGAGTTCGTCAGCCGGGTTACCCGACTCAAGGGCCAGTTCACCAACAGCCAGCGCGTCAAGGATCTGATCCTTGGCTTCATTCACGAGATCGGCATCGATCCTCGGGACTACATTTTCGACGTACCGCGCCTGCGGGTCGTGCCCAACTACGACTACCTGCACGCTGGCGTCAGCTACGCCTACAAGCCTCATCGCGACAGCTGGTACGGCAGCGTGGATTGCCAGATCAACACCTGGATGCCGGTCTACACCATCACCCCGGACCAGACCATGATGATCAACCCCAGCTACTTCGAGAAGCCGGTGGCCAACACCTCGAAGGACTGGAGCCTGAAGGACTGGATCAGCAACCAGCGACACAAGGCCAAGGACAACCTGACCGAAGAAGTACGGGTCCACCCGGTGCCCCTGGGGGAGATCGACGACAGCTCTGAACTGCGCATCGCCGGCAACTCAGGCGAGATGCTGGTGTTCTCCGGCTCGCACCTGCACGGCACTGTCCCCAACCGTACCGACCGCACCCGCTTCAGCGTGGACTTCCGCCTGATGCACCTCGAAGACCTGAAACACAACCGCGGAGCCCCCAACGTAGACAGCGCCTGCCCCGACGTCGGCTCCGGCTTCAAAGACTACTTCCACGCCCACGACTTCTCGAATTTCCAAGGATTCAAGCCATGACCAAACGTCGCCTTACCCCCGCCGAAGCCCAATACAACGAAACCCGCGCCGGCGTACTCAAGCGGGTCGACGCCGAGTACGTAGCCGACGCGCCCTTCGTCTTCGCCAACCGCATCAACGTCACCGCCGCGCTGTCGCGCATGGAGCTGTTCAAGAAGGTCATGGATGTGCCCGGGGCGATCATCGAGTGCGGCGTGTACAAGGGCAACTCGCTGATGCTCTACATGCACCTGTCGATGATCCTCGAGCCTTATGCCATCAACCGCTCCATCGTCGGCTTCGACACCTTCGAAGGCTTCACCAGCATCAACAAGGACGAGGACCCGGCCGACATCAACGAAAGCATGTTCTCCGACACCGACCAGTCGCTGATCCAGGACATGATCGATGCCAACGACCTGCTGCGTCCGGTGAACCGCATCCCGCGCTGCGAGCTGGTCAAGGGCGACATCTGCAAGACCGTGCCGGAATTCGTCAAGTCGCGTCCGGACCTGGTAGTGGCCATGCTGATCCTCGACACCGACCTGTACGAGCCCACCAAGGTCGCCCTGGAAACCTTCCTGCCGTACATGCCCAAGGGCGCTATCGTGGTTCTCGACGAAGTCGCCTACCGCAACTTCCCGGGCGAAACCAAGGCCCTGCGCGAAGTGTTCGACATGAACAAGATCGAACTCAAGCGCCTGCCTTTTGACTCCTGTGTCGGCTACTTCCATATCTGAAGACAGCCAGCCCCGAGCCAAACGAAAAGCCCCGCTTCATAAGCGGGGCTTTTTTCATTCCGGCGACTCCTTGCCGACCTCGTACTGGCGCAACTTGTTGGCGATGGTGGTATGGGAAACCCCCAGGCGCTTGCCCAGTTGCCGACTGCTGGGATGCTCGGCATAGAGACTTTCCAGCACCGCCTTTTCAAAGCGACCGACAATCTGCTCAAGGCCGCCTTCCAGGGAAAAGTCCCCCAGGGGCTGGCGCGCGCCATAGTCCGGCAGACGGATATGCTCGGCCTTGACCATGCCGCCATCACACAGCGAGACCGCCTGGAACAGCACGTTCTCCAACTGCCGGACATTGCCCGGCCAGTGATAGTGACTGAGGCGCTCCATGGCCGCCGGAGCCAACCGTGGCAGCGGACAGCCGATCTGGCGACTGGCCTGATCGAGGAAGTGCTCCACCAGGGGCGTCAAACCATCGAGGCATTCGCGCAGCGGCGGAATATGCAGGGACAGCACGTTGAGTCGGTGGTACAGGTCCTGGCGAAACTCGCCCCGGGCACAGAGTTCGGACAGATCCACCTGAGTCGCACAGATCACCCGCACATCCAGGTACACCTCCTCGTCACTGCCGACACGACGGAAGCAGCCATCCTGGAGGAAACGCAGCAACTTGACCTGCAGGCGCGGGCTCATTTCCCCCACACCATCGAGAAACAGCGTGCCGCCGGCCGTCAGCTCCAGCAGCCCGAGCTTGCCCTCGGCCCGAGCCCCTTCGAAGGCCCCGGGGCCATAGCCGAACAGCTCGGTCTCGGCCATGGATTCCGGCAGCCCGGCGCAGTTCAGAGCCATCAGCGGCGACTGGCCCCGAGGGCTGGCCAGGTGGCAGGCGCGGGCCAGCAACTCCTTGCCGGTGCCGGTCTCGCCTTCAATCAACAGAGGCGCATCCAGGGGCGCCATGCGCCGGGCTTCCCGCACCACCGCTGCCATGACTTTCGAGCTCTGGAAAATACTGTCAAAGCCCCGCAGCTCCTGCTTGCGCACATTGTAGATACGCTCACCAACCCGATCCGCCCGATGCAGGGTCAATACCGCACCGGCCATAGCCTCGCTGTCATCGTGCTCGGATTGCAGCGGGGCGATGTCCGCCAGAAACACGTCGCCCTTGACCTTGACCCGCAGCCCGTTGATCCGCGACTGGTTGGCCCGCACCAACTCCGGCAAATCGAAGTCCTCGGCGTAGCGTGACAGCGGAATCCCCGGCACTTCATCCACCCGCACGCCCAGCAACTGCGCTGCCGCTCGGTTGGCGGCCACGATGGAGCCGCCCATGTCGATGGACAGCACCGGGAACTCCAGGGCACCCAGCAGCGCATTGAGCTCCATATGCCGACGCTCGCTGGGCATCAGCCCGACCCTTTTGACGCCAAACACTCCGGCGATGGATTCGAACTTGGGGCGCAATGCCTGGAACTGCAGGTTGATCAGGTTCGGACAGTGCAGATAGATGGCGTTGCCATGCTCGCCCCCCACCTCGCCCCGGGCCACGTTGATCCCGTATTCCACCAGCAGATTGAGGATGTCCCGCAGGATGCCGATGCGGTTCTGGCAGTGAACTTTGATACGCATGAAGAAAGGCCCGAAGCGGATAATGGAGGGCATAAACGCCGAAAACCGACGCTTTTGACGTCGGCATTTGCAAACTTTCTGCTGGATGGCGCAGATAATCGTCAAGATTATGTGACAGCAAAGGGCTTTTTCAAACCTGAAAACCCACAATACTTGGGAGCCCTGGGCAAAACCGTAACGATTAGTTTACAAATTGACGTCCTAACCCCCTCCGTCAGCGCCAGTCAGCTGCTGCAAAGCGTCGCACCCTGGGGTATCACTGGGGTCACACATAACAAGAACGCATCCCCTGGCAGGAGAGCAGCATGAAGCAGACGCAGTACGTGGCCCGCGAGCCCGACGCGCAAGGTTTTATCGACTATCCACCCGAAGAACACGCGGTGTGGAACACCCTGATCACGCGCCAGTTGAAAGTGATCGAGGGGCGCGCGTGCCAGGAGTACCTGGACGGCATCGACAAACTCGGACTGCCCCACGACCGCATCCCGCAGCTGAGTGAAATCAACAAGGTCCTCGGCGAAACCACGGGCTGGCAAGTGGCCCGGGTGCCGGCACTGATTCCTTTCCAGACCTTTTTCGAACTGCTGGCCAGCAAGCGCTTTCCGGTGGCGACCTTCATTCGTACTCCTGAAGAGTTGGACTACCTGCAGGAACCGGACATCTTCCACGAGATTTTCGGCCACTGCCCGCTGCTGACCAACCCCTGGTTCGCCGAATTCACCCACACCTACGGCAAGCTCGGCCTGCAAGCCACCAAGGAAGAGCGCGTTTACCTGGCGCGTCTGTACTGGATGACTATCGAGTTCGGCCTGGTGGACACCCCCGACGGACGACGCATCTACGGCGGCGGCATCCTCTCCTCGCCCAAGGAAACCGTCTACAGCCTGTCCGAAGAGCCGGAGCACCAGGCCTTCGATCCGCTGGAAGCCATGCGCACGCCTTATCGCATCGACATCCTGCAACCCATCTACTTTGCCCTGCCCAACCTCAAGCGCCTGTTCGACCTGGCCCATGAAGACATCATGGCCCTGGTCCACCAAGGCATGCAGCTGGGCCTGCACGCCCCCAAGTTCCCGCCAAAACCCAAGGCGGCCTGAGCAGCCCGCCCTCGCGGGCGGCTGCGAAAGATAGTAACTTACAACAAGAATCGAACTCAGGAATACACCATGACCGCTCTGAACCAAGCCCATTGCGAAGCCTGCCGCGCCGATGCCCCTCAGGTCAGCGACGAAGAACTGCCGGTACTGATCAAGCAGATCCCCGACTGGAACATCGAAGTGCGTGACGGCGTGATGCAGCTGGAAAAAGTCTTCCTGTTCAAGAATTTCAAATTCGCCCTGGCCTTCACCAATGCCATGGGCGAGATCTCCGAGGCCGAAGGCCACCACCCGGGCCTGCTCACCGAATGGGGCAAAGTCACCGTGACCTGGTGGAGCCACTCGATCAAGGGCCTGCACCGCAACGACTTCATCATGGCCGCCCGCACCGACGAAGTGGCCAAGACCGCAGAAGGACGCAAGTAATGCATTTCGATGCCATCGGTCGCGTACCCGGCGATCCGATTCTCGGCCTGATGGAGGCCTACGCCAACGATCCCAATCCGCGCAAATTCGACCTCGGCGTGGGGGTCTACAAGGATGCTCAGGGCCTGACGCCGATCCCGCAATCGGTGAAGCTGGCGGAGCAGCGCCTGGTGGATCGCCAGACCACCAAGACCTACATCGGAGGCCACGGTGACGCGGCCTTCGGCAAGGTAATCAATGAACTGGTACTGGGCAGTGATTCGCCACTCATCGCCGCGCAGCGCGCCGGTGCTACCCAGACCCCGGGCGGCACCGGCGCCCTGCGCCTGAGCGCCGACTTCATCGCCCAGTGCCTGCCGGGCCGCGGCGTTTGGTTGAGCAACCCGACCTGGCCGATCCACGAAACCATCTTCGCCGCAGCCGGGGTCAAGGTCAGTCACTACCCCTACGTGGGCAGCGACAACCGCCTGGACGTCGAGGCCATGCTGGACACCCTGAACCGGGTGCCCGAAGGCGACGTGGTGCTGGTGCACGCCTGCTGCCACAACCCCACCGGCTTCGACCTGAGCCAGGCCGACTGGCAACGGGTGCTGGAGGTGGTGCGCAAGCGCAACCTGCTGCCGCTGATCGACTTCGCCTACCAGGGCTTTGGCGACGGCCTGGAACAGGATGCCTGGGCGGTGCGGTTGTTCGCCGCCGAAGTGCCGGAAGTACTGATCACCAGTTCCTGCTCGAAGAACTTCGGCCTGTACCGCGATCGCACCGGGGCCCTGATCGTCTGCACCCGGGACGCCGAAAAGCTCCTCGACGTGCGCAGTCAACTGGCCCATATCGCCCGTAACCTGTGGTCCACACCACCGGATCATGGGGCCGCAGTAGTCGCCACCATCCTCGGCGACCCGGAGCTGAAAAGCCTCTGGGCCGACGAAGTGGAAGCCATGCGCCAGCGCATCGCCCAATTGCGCGCCGGCCTGCTGGAAGCCTTGCAGCCCTATGGACTGGCCGAGCGCTTCGCCCACATCGGCGTGCAACGCGGCATGTTCTCCTACACCGGCCTGAGCCCGTCTCAGGTCAAGGAACTGCGTGAACACCACAGCGTGTACATGGTCAGTTCCGGCCGGGCCAATGTGGCCGGAATCGACGCTTCGCGCCTGAACCTGCTGGCTGAGGCGATCGCTCGGGTCGTCTAAAAGCAGAGCGCGTGCTTGCCGGCGCGGGAGGCCCTGAGGGTGCCTTCGCTGGCAAGCCGGTTCCTGCCGCCGCTTTGTCCTTTCATCCCGAAATCGCGATAAAAATCTTTTTGTCATTTCCAGTGCTGTATCCTGCCCAGGCTTTTTAAAAGCGCGGACCTACCCAGCGATTTAAAAAACAGACTTTGCGAGGAGCAACGACATGCATGAGATCCCGAATCTCCCCTTCCCAAGCCTGCACGAAACTGAGCAGACAACCACGCCACAAGCCAGTGCCGAAAAGCCTGTAGTGCAAGAAGCCGCCGACAGCCGCAAGGCCGACAGCGAAGACTGAAAAGAGCTGTAACCAGACCGTGTGGAAAGCGCTACTCAAGCGCTTTCCACACCGCCTGAATCTTTCCCCCCGAGCCCCTGCCGAACCATGACCGACTCCTTCAGCGAAACCCAAGCCAGCGTACTGCTGGGTACTGCGGAAAAAATGATCGAGATCTGGAATCGCCTCAGCCCGGAAAAACAGGCCGCCCTGCTGGCCCGTTTCGGCACCCAGGAAAATGCCCTGGCCGCTCTGGTCACCACTCAGCTGCTGAGCGCCAAAAACGCCTGACTCAATCCCTCAACCAGGGACGTTCTGAACAACGCGTCGATTTCTGCCCCTGCATCCCCGTCCACATCGGTATCATAAGCAGCCTATCTATTGAGCTGTCGCAGTGGACCCATTCCCATGCCAGATACCCAGCGCCCCTTGACGGTCACGCTGCAAGTCGTCTCCATCGTCCTGTTCACCTTTATTGGCTACCTGAATATCGGCATTCCCCTGGCGGTACTGCCAGGCTACGTCCATAGCGACCTGGGGTTTGGCGCGGTGATCGCCGGCCTGGTGATCAGCGTGCAATACCTGGCCACCCTCCTCAGCCGTCCCTACGCCGGACGCATCATCGACAACCTGGGCTGCAAGCGCGCTGTCATGTACGGCCTGGCCGGCTGCGGCCTGAGCGGCGTGTTCATGCTGCTTTCCGCCTGGCTGCAGGGTCAGCCGACCCTGAGTTTGATCAGCCTGCTGATCGGCCGCCTGGTACTGGGCAGCGCGGAAAGCCTGGTGGGCTCGGGGTCGATTGGTTGGGGCATCGGTCGGGTCGGCGCACAGAACACCGCCAAGGTGATTTCCTGGAACGGCATCGCCAGTTATGGCGCCCTGGCCATCGGCGCGCCCCTGGGGGTTTGGCTGGTCAACCGCCTGGGCCTGTGGAGCATGGGGGTAAGCATCATTCTGCTGGCGGTGCTCGGCCTGCTACTGGCCTGGCCAAAACTCGCCGCGCCGATAGTCGCCGGGGAACGCCTGCCGTTCATCCATGTGCTGGGCAAAGTCTTCCCTCACGGTTGCGGCCTGGCCCTGGGCTCCATCGGCTTTGGCACCATCGCCACCTTCATCACCCTGTACTACACGACCCAGCACTGGTCCAACGCGGTGCTGTGCCTGAGCCTGTTCGGCGCCAGTTTCATTGGTGCACGCCTGCTGTTCGGCAACCTGATCAACCGCCTCGGCGGCTTTCGCGTGGCCATTGCCTGCCTGTCGGTGGAAACCCTCGGCCTGCTCCTGCTGTGGCTGGCCCCCGATGCCAACTGGGCCCTGGCCGGCGCGGCCTTGAGCGGCTTTGGCTTCTCCCTGGTGTTCCCGGCACTGGGCGTGGAAGCGGTCAATCTGGTGCCGGCCTCCAGCCGTGGCGCGGCGGTGGGCGCCTACTCGCTGTTCATCGACCTGTCATTGGGCATCACCGGACCACTGGCCGGGGCGATTGCCGGCGGTTTCGGCTTTGCCTCGATCTTCCTGTTTGCCGCCATCGCCGCGTGCTGCGGCCTGCTGCTAAGCCTGTACCTGTATCACCAGGCCCCCAAGCAGCGTAAGGAACGTTCGAACCGCTAGAAGTCCACTTTGCCGCGGCCAGCCTTGATGCTGCCGCGCTTGGCCTTGCTCTCCAGGCGGCGCTTCTTCGAGCCCAGGGTCGGCTTGGTGGGGCGGCGCTTCTTTTCCACCTTGACGGCGCTGAGGATCAGCTCGGTGAGACGCTCCAGGGCATCGGCGCGATTCTGCTCCTGGGTGCGGTACTGCTGGGCCTTGAGAATGATCACGCCGTCACTGGTGATGCGACTGTCGCGCAGCGCCAGCAGGCGCTCCTTGTAGAAAGGTGGCAGGGACGAGGCCGGAATATCGAAGCGCAGATGCACTGCGCTGGACACCTTGTTGACGTTCTGACCACCGGCGCCCTGGGCGCGGATGGCGGTCAGCTCGATCTCGGCATCCGGCAGATGCACGTTGTTGGAAATCACCAGCATGGAACAGGAATCCGTCTTCAGGGCGCACAGGATACCCCCATTCCCCACGCTCTTGCGGACCTGTTCGCTGGCAAGCCAGCGCCTGCAACGGTCAGCTCCCATGCAGGAGCCGACTGGCCGACGAAAGCGATCTCGCTCCCACAAAGATCACAGGCATGAAAAACCCGGCCGGAGCCGGGTCTGTCATGGCCGAGGCCGCGCTTACTTCAGCGCAGTGCTGGCTGCTTGCAGCGAGTGCTGAGCACTGCGCTTGTTCTTGATCAGGTAGCAGCCCCACATGAACACCACCCACACCGGGATCGCGTACACCGAGATCTGAATGCCTGGAATCATCAGCATGATGCCGAGGATGAACACCACGAACGCCAGGCAGACATAGTTGCCGTAGGGGTACCACAGCGCCTTGAACAGCGAGGTCTGACCGGTACGGTTCATGTGCTGGCGGAACTTGAAGTGCGAGTAGCTGATCATGGCCCAGTTGATCACCAGGGTTGCCACCACCAGGGACATCAGCAGCTCAAGGGCGTGCTGGGGAATCAGGTAGTTGAGCACCACGGCAACGAAGGTCACCACCGCCGAGGCGAGGATCGACAGCACCGGCACGCCGCGCTTGTCGATCTTGGCCAGGACTTTCGGCGCATCGCCCTGCTCGGCCATGCCCAGCAGCATGCGGCTGTTGCAGTAGGTGCCGCTGTTGTACACCGACAACGCTGCAGTCAGGACCACGAAGTTGAGGATGTGCGCTGCCGTGTTGCTGCCCAGCATCGAGAACACCTGGACGAACGGACTGCCGCTATAGGCATCGCCGGAGGCATTCAGGGTCACCAGCAGGGTGTCCCACGGGGTCAGCGACAGCAGCACCACCAGGGCGCCGATGTAGAAAATCAGGATGCGGTAGATCACCTGATTGATAGCCTTGGGGATCACGGTTTTCGGCTTGTCGGCCTCTGCTGCAGTGAAGCCGAGCATTTCCAGGCCGCCGAAGGAGAACATGATGATCGCCATGGCCATCACCAGTCCGCTGACGCCGTTGGGGAAGAAGCCGCCATGGGACCAGAGGTTGCTCACCGATGCCTGCGGGCCGCCGTTACCGCTGACCAGCAGGTAGCTGCCCAGGGCGATCATGCCGACGATGGCCACCACCTTGATGATGGCGAACCAGAACTCGGCCTCGCCGAACACCTTGACGTTGGCCAGGTTGATGACGTTGATCATCACGAAGAACACCGCCGCCGAGGCCCAGGTCGGCACCTCCGGCCACCAGTAATGCACATACTTGCCGACCGCGGTCAGTTCCGACATGCCCACCAGGATGTAGAGAATCCAGCAGTTCCAGCCGGAAAGGAAACCGGCAAAGCCGCCCCAGTACTTATGGGCGAAGTGACTGAAAGAACCGGCCACCGGCTCTTCAACGATCATCTCGCCCAGCTGGCGCATGATCATGAAGGCGATGAAACCGCAGATGGCGTAACCGAGGATCATCGACGGACCGGCGGATTTGAGCACCCCGGCCGACCCCAGGAACAAACCGGTACCGATCGCGCCACCCAGGGCGATCAGTTGAATATGGCGATTTTTCAGGCCGCGTTTCAGCTCGCCCGAATGCGAGTTTTGTCCACTCATGAAAAGGTTCTCACGCAAGGTTTGATGATGTTTGCAAGACGTTGCCGCCCGGTGAAGGCTTAAGCGGCGCGGAGCAAACCCCAGCGCAGGCACCCGAAGTTCAGCGTTTTTCTAACGGTCATGCGTCACCTGTTTGTTTTTATCTGTGACGAAATCGAACCCACCACGCTCGTGACGCGGCGGAGTGAACAAGGTGGATAACCTTGAGTTTATTGGCCCGGCAGCAGTGTCTTCAGCGCCCTGGTAGCAGGCTGAAACACGCGGCGCAGACGCAAAGTGCGCGGGTACGCAGTTGGGTCACAGTTAAAACGCCGCGCATTGTACACCCCTGACCCCCTGCCGCCAGACACCGCTGTATCAGCGTGCCGGTAACCGGGATCCTGAGGGGCCTGCTCGATGCTCGGCATCGGCGGCGCAAAGTTGGACGGACCGAGTGGGGTCGTCGATGAAGGTGCGATGACCATCGCCCTTCGAAGGGTGTCGGTGAAAGTCGGTTACGGCGTTCATTGCGCCTCCTTCTTGTTATGCACCTGTACGCAGGCAGGTGTGCATCTCACCTGCCTTGGCGCCCTGGAACAAGCGGGCCAGAGCTCTGGCGAGCGGATTAACCGATGCCCGACGGCAGCTTTTCCTTACAGCGTCCGAGCCTTGGCCGATTCAGGGCGAAACACGGAGGATTTCGTAATACTTTCTTTACAGTGCGTAACGTTAATTTGCCAAACCAGATCGACCAGCGCGGCGACTGCAAATTGACGCGCACGCCATCCCACATCGGAAAAAGCCTTAGCTTTTTGTTTTCAGGTGATAAATTTCCGCCCTTAAAATAGAAAATAAAGTTCAGTAGAAAATAATCTAATTATTTTTTTGCACTTCAAAATCCCCTGAACTAGGTTTCCAGCCACTTGCCGGATGCCTCATCCGACAAGTACGAGGAGTGGATGAGCAGCCCTCGCAACCATCCCGTTCGCCGCTGTTGATCCGTTCCGCCAATGGACTGCTGTGCCCTATGTCATCTAGGAGAGTCACCATGCAAACACTGGAACAAGACCTGGAAACCGAACTGCAACTGGACGATTGGTTCGAAGCGGCAACCCACGATGCGGCCGTGGAAATGATGCAGGCCGAGGCGGTGGTGCCGTTCGGCACGGCGATGTGGCCGATGTAAGGCGCCCGGACCGGAGCAGGCCTCGCGCCTGCCCCGGTCACCTTTGTCCTCCAGGGAGGTTTTATGGACCAGACCCGCGCCATCCGCCATTTCCTGTACTACCTCGAACGCCATCCGGCCTTGAGCGGTGCCCAGGCATCGAATGTGGTGATCGGTCATACCGCCGACTACCAGGCCATGGCCAACGCCATCATCGAACAATCGCGCCAGGCCACACCCCTGACTGTCAGCGCCCTGCGCCTGGACCTGGAGCCGGCCGAACGCCTCGCCCAGGCGATCATCGACTGTGACCTGTACATCTTCTTCTACGACTCCTCGACCCTGCCCCAGCCACGCCCCGATGGCCCGGAATTCCTCCGCCCCCTGCATGGCCTGATGGCCGAACACTGGAAGAAGTCCCTGCTGTTCAAGGATTACGGCGACTATTTCTACGACACCTTCAGCGTCGAGCCACAACGTATCGCCGACCTCAACGCCACCTTGATCCGGCGCCTGTCCCACGCCAGCACCCTGAGCTTCAGCGATCCCCAGGGCTCGTATTTCGAGGCGCCCCTGAACAGCGTGAAGAAGTGGACCGACATCAACGGCGTGGGCAATTACGACCTGGCACCGGGTGAGATCGCCACCCACAGCGATGCAATCAATGGCCATGTGAAATTCCTCGGCACCTTCCTCAGCACCATCCCCTTTGCTCGCAAGTACGGGGTGCTGCAGACTCCGCTGGAGCTGTGGATCGAGAACTCCAGCATCCGCCAGGTCGCCACCCAGGTGCCCGGGCTGGCCAATGACTTCAACAAGTACCTGGACGCCAACCCGTCGAACCGACGCATCGAGGAGCTGGGGATCGGCACCAACGAAGGCATCAAGTCCTTGTACGGACGCAACTCCGGCTTTGAAGAGCGTCATTGCGGCCTGCATCTGGGGCTGGGAGGCGGAGCCAAGGGCAGCCACCACCTGGACCTGATCTTCAGCGCCGGCGTGCTGGCGGTGGACAACAAACCAGTGTTCGACGGCCAGTTCGCCTTTTAACCCTCCTTGATGCAGGAACCGACTTGCCGGCGAAGGCGATCATGAGCCTTGCCCAAGGCTTGAGAGTCTATTCGCCGGCAAGCCGGCTCCTACGAAACACCGGGCAAAAAAAACGCCAACCCGAAGGTTGGCGTTTTTTTGTCTGCGGGCCGGAGCTTATTCCGGCTTGCGACGACCGAAGCCTGGACGCTGGCCGCTACCGGCCGGGGCACCACGGCGCTTGCCGGACGGTGCGTCCTTGTCCAGCACCAGGCTTGGGCGCTTGGACTTCGGTGCCGGCTTGGCTGGACGCTTGGTGTCCGCCGGACGCTCGGCTACTGGAGTACCACGGCCGCTTGCCGGACGCGGTGCACGTGGCGCGCGCTCGCCATCCTGACGGGCCGCCGGCTTGCGCCCTGGACGCTCGCCTTCGATCTGCGGCTCGCGGGACACCCGCGGATTGGCCGGTGCGCCATTGGCCGGACGCAGGGTGCGTACACGCTCGCTTTTGCCCACCGGACGCGAGGATTTGCGCTGCATGCGCTCCAGCTTGTCCTTGGACTTGGCGTTGAGCTGTGGCAGCGCCACCGGCGTCAGGCCGACTTCGGCGCTGAGCACGTCGACTTCGTACTGGCTCATTTCGCGCCAGCGCCCCATGGGCAGGTCGGAGTTGAGGAACACCGGGCCGAAACGCACGCGCTTCAGTCGGCTCACCACCAGGCCCTGGGACTCCCACAGGCGACGCACTTCACGGTTGCGGCCTTCCATCACCACGCAGTGGTACCAGTGGTTGAAACCTTCGCCGCCAGGCGCCTGCTGGATATCGGTGAACTTGGCCGGGCCGTCTTCGAGCATGACGCCCGCCTTCAGGCGCTCGATCATCTCGTCGTCGACTTCACCACGCACACGCACTGCGTACTCGCGGTCCATTTCGTAGGACGGGTGCATCAGGCGGTTGGCCAGCTCACCGTCGGTGGTGAACATCAGCAAGCCGGTGGTGTTGATGTCCAGGCGGCCGATGTTGATCCAGCGGCCCTCCCGCGGACGCGGCAGCTTGTCGAACACGGTCGGACGGCCTTCCGGGTCGTCACGGGTGCAGATCTCGCCGTCGGGCTTGTTGTACATGATCACGCGGCGCACCGATTCGGCGGCCTCTTCGCGCTTGATCACCTTGCCATCGATGGAAATGGCGTCATGCAGGTCGACGCGCAGGCCCAGGGTGGCCTCTTTGCCGTTGACCTTGATCCGGCCCTGGCTGATCCAGGACTCGACGTCGCGGCGCGAGCCGACGCCAATGCGGGCGAGGACTTTCTGCAGCTTCTCGCCGGCTGGACGGATTTCCTGGTCGTTCTGATCGTTATCGCTCATCTGGGCACCTCCCGGTGTATCGCTTCAGGCTAGAGCGGCCTGAAGACGTGAAAACAGGTTCTCTGGCGAAGGGATCGCCAAAGGGTCGCGAATCATACGCTCATGGCGGCGGTTGCGCATCACAGACTAGTTGATAAGTCGCCGCCCAGGCTTTTTTCCGCCCACCGGCGCCCCTTCTGCACAAGCCGGCTTGCCGGCGAAGAGGCCCACACGCCTTGCACCCAACCGGTCGACACCTTCACTGGCCAGCCAGCTACGGTCAGTCGTCCAGCAGACGGCGTTCGTTTTCGATCGCTTCGGCCAGGGCCAGGGCTTCGGCCTCTTCTTCACTCAAGTCCGGCGCCGAAGGCTCCAGGGCCGCAACGGCAGCCAGCAACTTGGCTCGGGCCTCGGCAACGCCCAGCACATCGTCCTCGGCGTCAAGCAGCGGCTCCTCTTCGGGCTCGACCGCAAGTTCATCGGTGTCATCAGAGTTGTCATCAGGGACGGCAGCCTCGGTTTGCCCCTCAGGCTGATCGAACAGCGGCTCCGGGTTCTCTGACTCAACCGCGCCATCACGATGCAGGTCGTCGAAGTCGGTCTTGATTCCCTCCTCCATGGAGTCCAGCTCCAGCAGCAGGCTATGGAAGCTGGTTTCTTCCTTGGGTTCCTCAGGCTCGGCGCTGGCATCGGCCAACTGCTGCAGGTGCTCGGGCACCGGCGCATCGTCGAACTCCAGCACCGGCTCGGCCTCGATCTCCCGCAACTCGGCCAGGGGCGGCAGGTCATCGAGGTTCTTCAGGTTGAAATGGTCGAGAAACGCCTTGGTGGTGGCGAACATCGCCGGTTTGCCCGGCACATCGCGGTAACCCACCACCCGAATCCACTCGCGTTCGAGCAGGGTCTTGACGATGTTGCTGTTGACCGCAACGCCGCGCACATCCTCGATCTCGCCCCGGGTAATCGGCTGACGGTAGGCAATCAGGGCCATGGTTTCCAGCAGGGCACGGGAGTAGCGCTGCGGGCGCTCTTCCCACAAGCGGCCGACCCAGGGCGCGAACTTTTCACGGATCTGCAGGCGATAGCCGGAAGCCACTTCCTTGAGCTCGAAAGCCCGCCCTTCGCAGGATTTGCCCAGCAGGGTCAGGGCCTTCTTGAAGACGGCCGGGTCCGGTCGCTCGGCTTCTTCGAAGAGTTCGAACAGGCGCTCCAGGGACTGGGGTTTTCCCGAGGCCAACAGAAAGGCTTCGAGCAGGGGCGCCAGCTCGCGGGGTTCATTCAAATTCATGATTTAAGCTCGTTATTCGGCTCGCGCCCGTACGTGGATGGCCGCAAAGGGCTCATTCTGCACCAGCTCGACCAGGGATTCCTTGACCAGTTCGAGGATCGCCATAAAGGTCACCACCACTCCCAGGCGCCCCTCTTCTGCGGTGAACAGCTCGACAAAGGGCACGAAGCCACCGCCTTTGAGCCGCTCCAGCACATCACTCATGCGTTCGCGGGTGGACAAGGCCTCGCGGCTGACCTGATGGCTTTCGAACATGTCGCCACGGCGCAGCACCTCGGCCATGGACATCAGCAACTCTTCCAGGGCCACATCCGGCAGCAGCTTGCGCGCCCGGGCCTCCGGGGCATCAAGCTTGGGCACCACCACGTCGCGGCCGACCCGGCTCAGGCCGTCGATGCCTTCGGCGGCCGCCTTGAAGCGTTCGTACTCCTGCAGGCGGCGAATCAGTTCGGCCCGGGGATCGTCCTCTTCTTCCTCGATCTCAGCGGAGCGCGGCAGCAGCATCCGCGATTTGATCTCGGCCAGCATCGCCGCCATCACCAGGTACTCGGCGGCCAGCTCCAGGCGCACCGACTGCATCAGCTCCACATAGCCCATGTACTGACGGGTGATTTCCGCCACCGGGATGTCGAGGATGTTGATGTTCTGTTTGCGAATCAGGTACAGCAGCAGGTCCAACGGGCCTTCAAAGGCTTCGAGGAAGACCTCCAAGGCATCCGGGGGGATGTACAGGTCCAGGGGCATTTCCATGACCGCCTGGCCGTAGACCATGGCGAATGGCAGCTCCTGTTGGGCGCCGGCCTGCTCGTCGACGGTTTCCAGTACGGACATCTAGGCCTCGGCCATGAACGGCGCAGGGTCGCCGCAACCGACGCGAATCACTTCCGGTTCACCATCGGCCAGGCTGATCACCGTGGAGGACTCGGTGCTGCCAAAGCCGCCGTCGATGATCAGGTCCACCTGATGCTCCAGTAGCTGGCGCATTTCATAGGGGTCGCTCAGAGCCTCGGTATCGCCGGGCATGATCAGGCTGACGCTCATCAGGGGCTCACCCAGCTCGGCCAGCAGCGCCAGGGCAATAGGATTGCTCGGCACCCGCAGGCCGATGGTGCGGCGCTTGGGGTGCAGCAGCAGACGCGGGACTTCCCGGGTGGCATTGAGAATGAAGGTGTAAGGCCCCGGCACATGGGCCTTGAGCAGGCGGAAAGTGCCGGTATCGATCTTGGCGAACAGCCCCAACTGCGACAGGTCACTGCAGATCAGCGCAAAGTTGTGCTTGTCGTCCAGTTGACGCAAGCGCCGCACTCGTTCGATCGCGCCCTTGTCACCCATCTGGCAGGCAACGGCGTAGGACGAATCCGTGGGATAAATCACCACGCCACCGCCGCGAATGATCTCGACGGCCTGTTTGATCAGACGTGGCTGTGGGTTTTCCGGGTGGATCTGGAAAAATTGACTCACTGTCTCTACCTGTTCAGGCGGCAATAATTGGCTCATGTTTGAACCGACACCAAAGTGGCGGCAGGTCCTCCGGAACCGGACGATACTCGCCGATCTCGGACCAGCCTCCTGGGCCATGAAAGTCACTGCCAGCGCTGACCAGCAGTCCGAATTCACGAGCAAGGATAGCCAAACTGCCCACTTGCTCTGCAGGTTGGTGGCCATTGACTACTTCGATTGCATGGCCGCCGGCTTGAATATAGTCGGCAATCAAGCGGCGGCGCTTGCTGCGGGTGAAATCGTAATGCCAGGGATGGGCCAGACTGACCCAGGCCCCCGCCTCGCGAAGGGTGCCGACGGTGTCTTCCAGTGTCGGCCAATGCTGTTTGACGTCCCCCAGCTTTCCCGCCCCCAGCCATTTGCGAAAAGCTTCGGCACGATCCTTCACAAAACCGGCACGTACCAGATAGTCGGCAAAGTGCGGCCGCGCCGGGGCATTGCCACTGTCCCCCAACTCCTGCTGGATCGCCCTGGCGCCTTCCAGCGCCCCGGGCATGCCCTTGAGGGCCAGCTTGCGGCTGATCTCCTCGGAGCGCAGCCAGCGCCCCTCGTGCAGTTTGTCGATGGCCGCCACCAAGGCCGGGGCCTGGGTATCGAATCCGTAGCCCAGCACATGAATAGTGGCGCCGCCCCAGGTGCAGGACAGCTCGACGCCGTTGACCAACTGCATGCCCAGTTGCGCCGCTGCCTGACGGGCCTCCGCCAGGCCTTCGAGGGTGTCGTGGTCGGTCAAGGACAGGATTCGCACGCCTCTCTCGTACGCACGCGCAACCAGGACCGCAGGCGCCAGGGCGCCGTCGGAGGCCGTGCTATGGCAGTGCAAATCAACATTCACAGGACGATAAAACCTCAAGTCAGCTGGCGCTTTCGCTACCAAGGATGTTTGTTATTATGCCGCCACATCCTGCTTCTGGCTGCCACTGTGAAACAATTCATCGACTTCATCCCGCTGTTCCTGTTTTTCATCGTCTACAAAATCGATCCCCGGATCGTCGACCTTGCCGGTCACGAAGTCAGCGTGGGCGGTATCTACAGCGCCACCGCAGTACTGATCATCAGCTCCCTGGTGGTTTACGGCGCACTGTTCATTTCCCAGCGCAAACTGGAAAAAAGCCAATGGCTGACCCTGATCGCCTGCCTGGTCTTTGGCAGCCTGACCCTGGCCTTCCATAGCGAAACCTTCCTTAAATGGAAGGCGCCGGTGGTCAACTGGCTATTCGCCCTGGCCTTTGCCGGCAGCCACTTCATCGGCGATCGCCTGTTGATCAAGCGCATCATGGGCCATGCCCTGACCCTGCCGGACCCGGTGTGGACCCGCCTGAACATCGCCTGGATCGCCTTCTTCCTGTTCTGCGGCGCCGCCAACCTGTTCGTCGCCTTCACCTTCCAGAGCATCTGGGTCGACTTCAAGGTCTTCGGCAGCCTGGGCATGACTGTATTGTTCCTGGTGGGCCAGGGCGTCTACCTGTCGCGCCACCTGCATGACGCTGATCCCACTACCCCGAAAACCGAGGACTGACATGCTTTACGCAATCATTGCCACAGACGTCGCCAACTCCCTGGAAAAACGTCTGGCCAACCGGCCGGCGCACTTGGAACGGCTGCAAGTGCTCAAGGACCAAGGGCGTGTGGTGCTGGCCGGCCCACACCCGGCGATCGACAGCAATGATCCTGGCGCCGCCGGCTTCACTGGCAGCCTGATCGTCGCCGAGTTCGACTCCCTGAGCGCCGCCCAAGCCTGGGCCGACGCCGACCCCTTCGTGACCTCCGGCGTCTATGCCCATGTGCAGGTCAAGCCGTTCAGGCAATCGATGCCGTAAATCCTCCCTGACGCGATGAACCTTCACGGTTCATCGCGTTCTCAATCGCTCATTATTCTCGTTTGACGGCCGACAACCTGCCCAACACTCGATTGGAATCAGGAGTTTCGATGCGCCAAGGTCCGCTGTGCCTGCTGTTGGTCATGTTGTCGATCGGGGCTCCGGCCCTTGCCGAGGAAACCCAGGAAACCGGCCATTCCACGCCGCTGTCCCTGAGCGCCGGCAGTCAGATCACCGAGTTGCAGCAACGCTTGAAAGAAAGCGAACGCCTGCGTGAAGAGCTGAGCAAACAACTGCAGAGTGCCGATGCCGAACGGGAAAGCCCGCAGCTGACCCGCTTGCGCCAGGAGAACCAGCGCCTCAAGCTGCAACTCAAAGAGGCCCAGGCCAACCCGGCGCCACACCTGCTGACCGACCAGCAGCAATGGTTCGTCACCGGCGGCGGCGTGGCCCTCATCGCCCTGCTCTGCGGTATCTTTGCCAGTGGCGGACATCGCAAGCGTCGACAATGGCTAAATTGAGTGATTCATGAGCGACCTGTTACTGATTGATGACGACCAGGAGCTGTGCGAGCTACTGAGCAGCTGGCTCGGCCAGGAAGGCTTTCAAGTGCGGGCCTGCCACGATGGCCTGAGTGCACGCCGGGCCTTGTCGGAAATGGCCCCGGCTGCCGTAGTCCTGGACGTGATGCTGCCCGACGGCAGCGGCCTGGAGCTGCTCAAGCAACTGCGCAACGACCACCCCGACCTGCCGGTACTGATGCTCTCGGCCCGTGGCGAGCCCCTGGACCGTATCCTCGGCCTGGAACTGGGCGCCGACGACTACCTGGCCAAGCCTTGCGACCCTCGCGAACTCACCGCCCGCTTGCGCGCCGTGCTGCGCCGCAGCCACCCGGTGGCAGCCTCCAGCCAGATGGAGCTGGGCGATCTGTGCTTCAGCCCAGTGCGCGGCGTGGTCAACATCGACGAACAGGACATCACCCTGACCGTTTCCGAAAGCCGCCTGCTGGAAGCCCTGCTCAAGCAGCCTGGCGAGCCCCTGGACAAGCAGGAGCTGGCGCAGATCGCCCTGGGCCGAAAACTGACCCTGTATGACCGCAGCCTGGACATGCACGTCAGCAACCTGCGCAAGAAGATCGGCCCCCACCCCGACGGCCGCCCACGAATCGTCGCCCTGCGCAGCCGCGGTTATTACTACAGCCTGTGATTGCAATGTGCCCTGGCGCATTTGTCAGGGCCCGGAAATACCTTCTTTACCCAAGCTTTACCCTCCGCTGACTGCCGCTGACCTTGATCTGGGTAACCTGAACTCATCCGGAACTTACCGGGAATGAGACAAGGAGAGACACCATGCGCAAGACCCTGATCGCCCTGATGTTCGCCGCCGCCCTGCCAACCGTGGCCATGGCCATGCCTGAAGGCAACGGCCCGATGGGCCCGATGGACGGCCCTCGGCACAGCGAACACATGCGCGGCAAAGGCCCCTTCAGCGAACTGGACCTGAGCCGTGAACAGCGTCAGCAGATCGGCAAACTGATGGGCGAGCAAATGCACGACCGCAAGGCCGTGGTGGAAAAGTACCTGGAGAAACTCTCGCCGGCCGACCAGAAAGCCATGAAGGATGAACTGGCCGCCAAACAGCAGAAAACCCAGGCCGACATCCGCGCCCTGCTCAAGCCCGAACAACAGAAAGAGTTCGACGCCATCGTCAAGAAACAAGAGGAACGTCGCGCCGAATGGGCCCAGTTCAAGGCCTGGAAAGCGCAACAACCGCAAAAAGCACAATAATGCGTTAGCGTTCACCCTAATAGCCCAGTGGCCTCCCCCACTGGGCTTTCGCGCTCGAGGAGTTCCTGTGCGTTCATTGTTCTGGCGCATCCTGGCCAGTTTCTGGCTGGCCATCACCCTGGTTGCAGGACTGTCGATCCTGCTTGGGCACATGCTCAACCAGGACGCCTGGATTCTCAGCCGCCATCCGGGGCTCAACAGCCTCACCGCACAGTGGACGCAAACCTACGAGACCCAGGGCGAAGACGCCGCCCAGGACATCCTCCAGCAGCGCAAGCGCCAGTACCACATCGATGTTCAGGTACTCAACGAGAGCGGCGACCCGGTGGTACGCGGGACTTTCCCGCGCCGCGCGGCTGCCTTCGAAGCCCGGCAGAACAACGATGACCGCCACCTGCCCTGGCGCCGCCTGACAGCGGAATACACCAGCCCGACCACCGGCGACACCTACCTGTTCATCTACCGCATCCCCCATCCGGAACTGGATGCCTGGCATCGCGACAGCCTGACCTGGCCCCTCAGCGCCCTGGCCATTGCCCTGGTGGTGCTGACCCTGTTCAGCCTGCTGGTGACCCTGTCCATCACCCGCCCCTTGAGCCGCCTGCGCGGCGCGGTTCACGACCTTGGCCAGGCCACCTATCAGCAGAACAGCCTGGCGCGCCTGGCCAATCGCCGTGACGAGTTCGGCGTGCTGGCCCGAGACTTCAACCGCATGGGTTCACGCCTGCAGAGCCTGATCGGCAGCCAGCGCCAACTGCTCAGGGATGTCTCCCACGAACTGCGTTCGCCCCTGGCGCGCCTGCGTATTGCCCTGGCACTGGCGGAGCGCGCCGCCCCCGAAGAACGGGAGAGACTCTGGCCACGCCTGACACGGGAATGTGATCGTCTGGAGGCGCTGATCAGCGAGATCCTGGTGCTGGCTCGGGTCGATGCGGACAACGCCAGCGCCGAAGAGGTCGACCTCAACGCCTTGCTGCAGGCCCTGCAAAAAGACGCGCAACTGGCCTGTCCCGAGCAGCAGGTCCAGATCACTGCCCAAGCGCAACTAAGCCTGCGGGGCTGGCCGACCATGCTTGAACGGGCGGTGGACAACCTGCTGCGCAACGCCCAGCGCTTCAATCCTGCCGGGCAACCGATCGAAGTCACGGCCCTGCGCCAGGGCGAGAAGATCCAGATCAGCGTGCGCGACCATGGTCCTGGCGTGGATGCCGAGCACTTGCGACAACTGGGAGAGCCGTTCTTCCGCGCCCCAGGGCAGAGTGCTCCAGGCCATGGCCTGGGGCTGGCCATCGCCCGCCGCGCAGCGGAACGCCACGGCGGCAGCCTGATACTGGGCAACCATCCCCTGGGCGGATTCATCGCCACGCTGGAGCTGCCCCTGGTCCCGGGAGCCGTGGTGCAGGCCTGAATGCAACGCGGGCAAGCCGCTGCTGCGAGGTTCGACAGCAGCGGGCTTGCCCGCAAGGTACTCAGCTTTCGAAGGGGATAATCAGGCCCTGGCGGTCCAGGCGCTGACGAACTCGGCGGTGTCGACTTTCGGTGCGACCCGCGGTTCGTTCAGCGGCGTGCCCAGGTAAAGGAAGGCGATGATCTCTTCGCCGTCCGCCAGGCCCAGCCCCTTGGCCACATGGGGCGAATAGGACAACTCGCCCGTGCGCCATACCGCGCCGATACCCTGGGCATAGGCTGCCAGCAAAATACCGTGGGCTGCACAGCCCGCCGCCAGCAATTGCTCGGACTTGGGCACCTTGAAATGCTCCTGCAGCCGTGCCACGACCACAACCACCAGCGGTGCACGCAGCGGCATGGCCCGAGCCTTGTCCAACGCGGCCTGAGTCACTTCGCCGCCTTGCAGTTGTACCGCTTCGACCAGCAGTTCGCCCAACTGGTCACGGGCTTCACCTTCAACGGTGAGAAAGCGCCAAGGGCGCAGTTGCCCGTGATCCGGCGCCCGCAAGGCGGCAGCGAACAGTGCTTCGCGTTGCTGCGCCGTGGGGGCTGGCTCCACCAGGCGCGGCACGGAAACACGGTTGAGCAAAGCGTCGAGAGCCTCCATCGGCCACCTCCTGAAAAAAATGTCCGGCTATTCTAGCGGTATCTGCCGGCCGGGTGCCGGTTTACATGCCCTGCACCGCAGGTAGAATGGGCGCCCTTCTCATACCAGCCCGAGCGGAACACATGGCGTTGCCGACCTTAAGGATCATTGGTTTCATTATCGGCATCTTCCTCATCACCCTGGCCATCGCCATGGTGGTGCCGATGGCGACACTGGTGATCTTCGAACGCACCGGCGACCTGCCGTCCTTCCTCTGGGCCAGCATGATCACCTTCATCGCCGGCCTGGCTCTGGTGATTCCTGGCCGTCCCGAGCATATTCACCTGCGCCCCCGGGACATGTACCTGCTGACGGTCTCCAGCTGGGTGGTGGTGTGTATCTTTGCCGCCCTGCCGTTCCTGCTGACCCAGCACATCAGTTACACCGACTCGTTCTTTGAAAGCATGTCCGGCATCACCGCCACCGGCGCCACCGTGCTCAGCGGCCTGGACAGCATGTCCCCGGGCATCCTGATCTGGCGCTCGATGCTGCACTGGCTGGGAGGCATCGGCTTTATCGGCATGGCGGTGGCGATCCTGCCGTTGCTGCGCATCGGTGGCATGCGCCTGTTCCAGACCGAATCTTCGGACCGCTCGGAAAAGGTCATGCCGCGCTCGCACATGGTGGCGCGCCTGATTGTCGCCACCTACGTGGGCATCACCATCTTCGGCAGCCTGGCCTTCTGGTGGGCCGGGATGAACATCTTCGATGCCATCAACCACGCCATGTCGGCGATCTCCACTGGGGGCTTCTCTACCTCTGACCAATCCCTGGCCAACTGGCAGCAACCGGCGGTGCACTGGGTGGCGGTGGTGGTGATGATCCTCGGCAGCCTGCCCTTCGCCCTCTATGTGGCAACCCTGCGGGGCAACCGCAAAGCGTTGATCAAGGATCAGCAGGTCCAGGGCTTGCTGGGCATGCTCCTGGTGACCTGGCTGGTGCTCGGCACCTGGTACTGGTGGACCACCAACCTGCACTGGCTGGAGGCCTTGCGTCACGTAGCACTGAACGTGACCTCGGTGGTCACCACCACCGGGTTTGCCTTGGGTGACTACAGCCTGTGGGGCAATTTCTCACTGATGCTGTTCTTTTACCTGGGGTTCGTCGGCGGGTGTTCGGGGTCAACGGCGGGCGGGATCAAGATCTTCCGCTTCCAGGTCGCCTACATCCTGCTCAAGGCCAACCTCAATCAGCTGATCCACCCCCGGGCAGTGATCAAGCAGAAGTACAACGGCCATCGCCTGGACGAGGAAATCGTCCGCTCGATCCTGACCTTCTCGTTCTTCTTCGCGATCACCATCTGCATGATCGCCCTCGCCCTGTCGCTGCTGGGCCTGGACTGGATGACCGCCCTGACCGGCGCCGCCAGCACCGTATCCGGGGTGGGCCCGGGCCTGGGAGAAACCATTGGCCCGGCGGGCAACTTCTCCACCCTGCCCGACGCTGCCAAGTGGATCCTGTCCCTGGGCATGCTCCTGGGCCGGCTGGAAATCATCACGGTGTTCGTGCTGTGCATTCCGGCGTTCTGGCGTCATTGATCGAGCCCGGCAGCGCCAGCAACCGCGCCCGGTACTCTCCGGGCGTGACATCGAACCAGCGACGGAACGCCCGGAAAAAATTGCTCGGATCGGCAAACCCCAACAGGTAGGCAATTTCCAGCAAGGTCATGCGCGGCTGTGCCAGGTACTGTTCGGCCAGTTCGCGGCGGGTGTCATCGAGCAGGGTCTGGAAGCTGGTGCCCTCCTCCTGCAAGCGGCGTTGCAACGTACGCTGGGACAAGTGCAGGGTCTGCGCCACCATCTCGCGCTTGGGCTCGCCCTGCGGCAGCAGACGGCACAGCACTTGCCGCGCCTTGTGGGTCACCCGGCTCTCGGAGAAACGCGCCAGGTATTCGCCGGCGAAACGATCGTGCAACAAGGCCATGGCCTCGTTGGCAGTTGGCAGTGGTGCTTCCATGTCGGCCCGCTCGAAAATCAGCGCATCAAAAGGCGCAGCGAACACCAGCGGCGCATGAAACATGTCCTTGTAAGGCTGCACATCCTGCGGTTGCGGTCCTTGCAACAGCACTTTGCGCGGCTGCAGGGCGCGCCCCGTCAACCAGCCACACAAGGCCAGGGCGCAAGCCAGCGAGGCTTCGGAGCTTTGCCGGGTAGGGGGCAGATGATCGCCATGCACCGTCAGAATCAGCGCATAACCCTCAGGTAAAAGACGGAAACTCAGGTCAGCACTTTCAGCAATGATCCGTTGATAACGCACCAGGCGCTGAAAGCCCTCTACCAGGGTGCGGCTCGACATCAGTGCATAACCGGCCACATGGAAGGACGCCGGGCGAACCAACTTGCCCATGTTCAAGCCAATCGCCGGGTTGCCGGACAACTCGACCGCACGCTGCCAGAGCCGTGTCATCGAGTCCTGGGTGAAACGCGCGTCGGGGTCGTCGAGGGCGCCATAGTCGAGCCCTAACTGCAGGAACAAAGCGCGGCAATCCAGGCCGTCCATCTCCAGGGCCTTGACTATTCCCAAGGCCCAGCTTGCAGAAGTCGTTCGTTCGCTCATGAGGGTTTCTTACATGATGAGCCGCATGCTACGGCCAATTTCACAAGGATACTAAAGTGGCGCCTATTGTCACTGGCCAGCGCTGCCAAGGACTCTAGACTCAAATAAGCTCCCCGCAGAACATCCGCTCACGAACAACAAGCACAGAGATCGCGGCCATGGAAAATATCCGACAGTTCAACAGCTTCGCCGAGTTCTACCCCTATTACCTGAGTGAGCACAGCAACAGCACCTGCCGTCGCCTGCACTTCATCGGCACCAGCCTGGTGATCTTCCTCCTGGCCTTTGCCATCGGCAAAGGCGCCTGGCTGCTACTGCTGGCCTTGCCGGTTGCCGGCTATGGCTTTGCTTGGGTCGGGCATTTCTTCTTCGAGAAAAATCGCCCGGCCACCTTCCAGCATCCGCTGTACAGCCTGCTGGGGGACTTCGTCATGTACCGCGACATGATTCTCGGCAAGGTCCCCTTCTAGGCCCGGCCGGACAGCAAGCCGCCCCCTACAGCCACTGTGGTGACGGGACGCAGGCATAGACTCCAGCCCCGAGCGTCGCTGTACAAGGCGGCGATGGAAACAGGCCAGCCCCACCTGAAGCCTGATCGATAACCCATCGCTCAGGCCGGCTCCGCCATCTTCATGCGCTCGGCCTTGAGCTGGGCTTCCCGGGCCTGGGCCTCGGCCAGGCGATAGAGTTCGATGCTGCCGTCCCAGTGCTCGATCAGGGCTGTGCAGGACTCCACCCAATCGCCGCAATTGAGGTAATCCACCTCGCCCACCTTACGGATCTCGGCATGGTGAATGTGGCCACAGACCACCCCGTGCAACTCACGCTTGACGCACTCGTGGGCAATGGCCTCCTCGAAGTCGCTGATGAAGCTCACCGCAGTCTTGACCTTGTGCTTGAGGTAGGCCGACAGCGACCAGTAACCGTAGCCATAGCGCGCCCGCCAATGATTGAGCCAACGATTGAGGGTCAGGGTGAACTCGTAGGCCGAGTCGCCGAGAAAGGCCAGCCAGCGGTGATATCGCGTAATGACGTCGAACTGGTCACCGTGGATCACCAGCAGATGGCGGCCGTCAGCCGTGACGTGCACGGCTTCGTCCACCAGTTGGATGTTGCCCAGAATCAGCTTGGAGTAACGGCGCAGGAACTCATCGTGATTGCCGGTGACGTAGATCACCTCGGTGCCGCGCTTGCTCATGGTCAGCAAGCGGCGGATCACGTTGGTATGGGCCTGGGGCCAGTACATGCCGCCCCGCAGTTTCCAGCCATCGATGATGTCGCCAACCAGATAGATACGGTCGGCCTGATACCCCTTGAGAAACTGCGCCAGGTGTTGCGCCTGACAATCCCGGGTGCCCAGATGCACATCGGAAATCCATAAGGTCCGTACCCGTTGCTTGCGGCTGGGCTTGGCGAGTTCGGCATGGGTCATGGACGCTCTCCGGGATTTTTTGCGAGCTTGCGCCGCAGCGATTAATAGCCCATGACAAAAATGCGGCAGTGCGATGACAACGCGAGCCCTCCGACCGCCGGTGTACACTGGCCGCCTGCCAAGGAGACCGTGATGGGATCTATTCTCACCCTGCGCCACTACACCCATGACCTGATCGCCCATAGCCACGAGCATGCGCAACTGGTGTTCGGCCTGCGTGGCCAGCTCCAGTTCGAAGTCGAAGGCCAGGGCAGCCAAGTGCAGCAGCAGAGCTTCGTGGTGGTGCCGGCCGGCGCCCGGCATGTCTGCGGCAGCCCCAGCGGAAGCCATTGCCTGGTGTTGGACATACCCGGTGAACGCTGGGTGCAACAGTCTTTGGGCGAACATGCCGAGGCCAGCCGACGTTTGCTCGATGCGCCCCGGCATCGGGTCTTGGGGCCGAGCCAGAGCCGCTTGGTCAACTGGCTGGCGGACAGCCCGGTGGACGACCCCTTGATTGCCCAGCAAGGCGCAGTCCTACTGCTGGCCAGCCTCAACCATTGCGCCGACAGCCAGCCTGGCGAGCGCCGCCTGCCCTATGCCGCCCTGAATGCCCATATCGATCGTCACGCCGCCCACCCCTTACAGGTGGCCGACCTGGCCCGCATCGCCGGGCTGTCCGCTGCCCGTCTGCACGCACGGTTCATCGCCGAGTGCGGGGCCAGCCCCATGGAATACGTGCGACGCCGGCGCCTGCACATGGCCCTGGAACTGTTGCGCGGATCAGCCTTGCCCATGGGCGAAATCGCCAGCCGCGTGGGTTATAGCTCCCAGAGTGCCTTTGCCGCAGCAATACTGCGGCAGTACGGCCACTCGCCGCGCCAACTGCGCCAAGGAGCAGACGCTAGTCCCTCGACAAAAAACGCCAGGATCGCGACAGACCAACAGATCGCCCGCCCCTAGACTGAGCCCATTGCCGCCTAGGCTCTGTACGAAAAGTGTTGAGACGAAGGTCAGGCAAGGCGAAAACGGTCGAGGAACGGCCGGGGTCGCGTTCGACTTTACGGGGTGTAAATGAGCATTCCGATCAGACTCGCGCACGAGACCGTTTTCGACGCAGCATCACCGAGTATCAAGGCTTTTTGTACAAAGCCTAAGGCCATTACTGCCCGTCTTGTGGCTAAGGATAGAGATGACTCCGCGTACCGCCCTTGGCGCCCTGCATATCGGCGCCCTGATGTTCGGCCTGACCGGTGTATTCGGTAAGCTCGCCGCCGCTTCGCCCGCGGTCATCGTCTTCGGCCGCGCCGCCTTTGCCGTACTCGCCCTGGGCGTCTTTGCCCGGCTGGCCAGCAATACCCCCTGGCAGAAACTGGCCGCCACCGATGGGCGGCGCCTGCTGGTCAGCGGCCTGCTGCTGGCCGGCCACTGGGTGAGTTTCTTCGTCGCGGTAAAAGTTGCCGGGGTGGCCATTGCCACCCTGGGCTTTGCCAGCTTCCCGGCCTTTACGGTGATTCTCGAAGGCCTGATCTTCCGCGAGCGAATCCGCTTTAACGAGATTCTGCTGGTGATCCTCGTGAGCATCGGCCTGGTGCTGGTGACCCCGGACTTCGATCTGGCCAGCCAGGCCACCACCGGCCTGCTCTGGGCCGTGGGGTCGGGCCTGCTGTTTGCCCTGCTGTCCTTGAACAACCGCGCCAGCTCCGGACGTATTCCTGCGGTGCAGGCGGCCCTCTGCCAGAACGTGGTGGTAGCCCTATGCCTGTTACCGGTGGCGGCACCGGAGCTTGGCCAGGTTCGGGCCATGGACTGGCTGTGGATCAGTCTGCTGGGAATCTTCTGCACCGGCCTGGCCCACAGCCTGTTTGTCGCCAGCCTGGCAGTGATCAAGGCACGCACCGCGGCGGTGGTCTTCGCCCTGGAGCCGGTCTACGGGATTACCGTGGCCTGGCTGCTGTTCGGCGAGAATCCGACGCTGCGCATGCTGATGGGGGGGGCCTTGATCATCGTTGCCATCGTGGTTTCAAGTCGCCTGTCGATGGGCTCAGGCAGCAAGGCTGCCACGGCTGAAGCCGGCTCTCACTGAGTACGATCGTTGTGGCCCAGGTTGCGCTCCGGATCGATCTGGTCGCGCACCCGTTGCTTGAGTACCTTGGCCTCGGGAAAACCGCCATCGGCCTTGCGCTCCCAGATCTGCACGCCATCGCAGGAAATGCGGAACGTGCCACCGGTAGCAGGCTCCAGAGACACTTTGCCCAAGTCATCGCTGAACGTGCTCAGCAACTCCTGGGCCAGCCAGGCGGCTCGCAACAGCCACTGGCATTGGGTGCAATAGGTGATGACCACTTCGGGTTTACGTTCAGTCATGGTACGGCCGACTCCTGAGTTCAAGGGCGTCGCTATAATAGCCGGCTTTATCGTCCGTCCCCGAGAACCACGATGCGCCGCCTGCTGTCCTGCCTGTTCCTCTGCCTGCTGCCCCTGCTCGCTCAATCCAGTGAAGCGCCGCGACCGAAAATCGGTCTGGTGCTGTCCGGAGGCGCTGCCCGTGGCATGGCGCATATCGGCGTACTCAAGGCTCTGGAAGAGCAAGGCATCCGCATCGACGCGATTGCCGGCACCAGCATGGGCGCGGTGATCGGCGGGCTCTATGCCTCGGGCTACAAGATCGACGAGCTGGAAAAACTCGCCCTGAACATCGACTGGAGGCAAGCGCTGTCCGACGCTCCGCCCCGGGAAGACGTGCCCTTCCGGCGCAAGCAGGACGATCGGGATTTCCTGGTCAAGCAGAAACTCAGCTTCCGTGACGACGGTAGCCTGGGCCTGCCACTGGGGGTGATCCAGGGCCAGAACCTGGCGTTACTGCTAGAGAGCAAGCTGGCGCACGCCAGCGACACCCGGGATTTCGACAAGCTGCCCATACCCTTCCGGGCCGTGGCCACCGACATCGCCAGCGGCGAAAAGGTGGTGTTCCGCAAGGGCCACCTGCCCCAGGTGATCCGCGCCAGCATGTCGATTCCGGCAGTGTTTGCGCCGGTGGAGCTCGATGGCCGGCTACTGGTGGACGGCGGCATGACCGACAACATTCCCCTGGACGTCGCCCGAGACATGGGAGTCGACATTGCCATTGTGGTGGACATCGGCACGCCGCTGCGCTCGCGCAAGCAACTCAACACCGTGGTCGACGTGCTCAACCAGTCCATTACCCTGATGACCCGGCGCAATTCCGAGGAACAATTGGCGACGCTGCACAAGGACGACGTGCTGATCCAGCCGTCGTTGTCGAGCTTCGGCGTCACCGACTTCGGTCGAGCCCAGGAGGTGATCGACGCCGGTTATCGCGCCACCCGCATCCTCGACGCCCGCCTGGCGCGCTTGCGTGCGACCCAACCACAGGATGCGCAACTGGCCGCCGCGCGCCTGCCCAGCCAGCGCACGCCGATCATCAGCGCAATCAAGGTGGAGAACGACTCCAAGGTCAGCGATGAGGTCATTCGCTACTACATCCGCCAACACATCGGCGAACCCCTGGACCTGGGCCGCCTGGAAACCGACATGGGCACCCTGTACGGCCTGGACTTCTTCGAACAGGTGCAATACCGAGTGGTGCACAAAGGCCAGGACAACACCCTGGTGATCAGCGCGCGGGGCAAGCGCAGCGGCACTGACTACTTGCGCCTGGGCCTGAACCTGTCCGATGACATGCGCGGCGACAGCGCCTTCAACATCGGCGCCAGCTATCGCATGAACGGTATCAACAGCCTCGGTGCAGAATGGCTGACCCGGGTGCAGATCGGCGACCGGCAGGAAATCTACAGCGAGTTCTATCAACCCTTGGATGCCGGTTCACGCTATTTCATTGCGCCGTTTATCGCTGCCCAAGCGCAGAATGTCGAGGCGGTGCTGGATAACGATCCGATCGCCGAATACCGCCTGGAACGCTACGGCCTGGGCCTGAATCTGGGGCGGCAGATCGGCAACAGCGGCGAAGTGCGTTTCGGTGTGGGCGAGGCCTGGGGCAAGGCCGATGTGCGGATCGGCGATCACGACCTGCCCAGCGAGAACTTCAATGAGGGTTATTACCAGCTGCAGTACTCCTTCGACTCCCTGGACAACGTCTACTTCCCCCACTCCGGTGAAGACATCGGCCTGACCCTGCGCCAGTTCGAACCGAGCCTGGGTTCGGACAATCGCTACCGCCAGTGGGAGTTCAAGCTCGACAAGGCCTTGAGCAGCGGCCCCAATACCTTCGTACTGGGAGGGCGCTATGGCCGAACCCTGGACAATGCCGATGTCGTGACCTCCAGCTTCCTCCTGGGGGGCGCACGACAGTTGTCCGGCTTCCGTCAGGATGCCCTGTCCGGGCAGAACATCACCCTGGCCCGCGCCGTGTACTTTCGCCGACTCACACCACGCTCCTACCTGCCACTGGATTTCCCGCTCTACCTGGGCGGCTCACTGGAACGCGGGCGGGTGTGGAACAACGACAACGCCTTCGACAGCGGCTATATCAATGCCGCGAGCATCTTCCTGGGCTTCGACACCCCGCTGGGCCCATTGAACTTCAGCTACGGCTTCAACGACGACAACCAGAAGGCCCTGTCGCTGAACCTTGGCCAAACCTTCTGACAGGCGCACAAATGCCGCACCGGACGGCGCAATCAGCAGGATTCAAGGGAAGCGAAAATAGGACGAACCGGGGTCAGGCAACCCCGGCTGAAGGCATCAGGATTTTTCCAGATTAGCCAGGATGCGCCCATGAACGCGCATGCAGACCCGCAGGTCTTCGTCGTCGACGCCAATGAACAATTCATGGCGCAAGGCAGTGGCGATGGTCTCGATCTGCTCGATCAAGGGCCGCGCGGAAGGACAGAGGACGATCTTCTTCGCCCGGCGATCTTCCACCACCGATTGGCGCTGGACCAGGCCCTGGGTTTCCAGGCTATCCAACAACCGAGCCAGGGTTGGCCCTTCTACGCCAACGCTTTGCGCCAGCTCACGCTGGGTTGGCGCGTCTTCAAAACGGGCCAGGTGCAGCAGCACCAGCCAGCGGGCCTGGGACAGGCCAAGCCCGGCCAGGCGGCGGTCCAGTTCGGCACGCCAGCCGCGAGACATATGCGCCAGCTGCATACCAAAACGGTGTTCATCGGTTAACGGCATAAAACACTCATGATCAGACTGAAAATAAAGAAAAACTAATTATTAGTCAGCTAAGCATGACACTTGCCAGGAGGCAAGGCCTCTAAGGGACTGAATCGTTACAACATTGACGCACCCCTTCACATTTCAAACTCCGACTGCAGCGCGGCACGCACGCAGTACAAAACACCTTCGGGGACTCGTCCGGCAAACACTTGGCTGATCTCGACCACGGGCGGTAGTTCGCCCTCACCGTCGAGGAAAGCGTCCTGGATTTCCCCCAGCAAGTCTTCTGGAAGATCCAGCGCCTGCTCCAGGGACAGTTGCTGCTTGCCAATGGCTTCGGCCAGCAAGGTGTAGACGTTCTTTTCCGTGCACTGCAGTTGCCCGGCGATCTGCACCGGGGTCATCCCGGCACGGGCCAGGGTAATCAGCTCGTGGCGGATATCGGCGACCACCTTCGGCGCCTCGACACCGCCCCCCAGCACTTCGAGGAACGCCGCGCCATAACGCTCCAGCTTGCGCGCACCGACACCACTGACCTCGGCCATTTCCGCCATGGAGCCGGGCTGGCTGCGAAGCATCTCCAACAAGGTTGAGTCGGGGAAAATGACATAGGGCGGCACCCCATGTTCTTCCGCCAGCTTGCGCCGCAGGGCTCGCAGCGCCTCCCATTGCTCGCGCTCCTCGCCACGTACCAGTTGGCTGGCCTGGCTGGTGCTGCTCTTGGGAGTGCTTTGCGGCTTGAGATCGCGTCGCAGCTCCAGGGTTACCTCGCCCTTGAGCAAGGGCCGGCACGTGTCGCTCAGACGCAGACCGCCATAACCTTCAAGGTCGATGTCCGCCAGCCCGCGAGCCACCAGTTGGCGAAACAGAGAGCGCCATTCGCCTTCGCTACGGGCCTTGCCGACCCCGAACACCGACAAGTGCTGATGACCGAAGCTGCGGACCTTTTCGGTGTCCTTGCCCAGCAACACGTCTACCAAGTGCCCGACACCATAACGCTGACCAGTGCGATAAATGGCCGACAGTGCCTGGCGCGCCGGCTCGGTGGCGTCCCAGGTTTGCACGCCATCGACGCAATTGTCGCAATGGCCACAAGGCTGGGGCATGTCCTCATCGAAATAGGCCAGCAATGTCTGGCGCCGGCAACGGGTTTCCTCGCACAGGGCCAGCATCGCATCGAGCTTGTGCTGTTCAAGACGCTTGTGGCGTTCGTCGCCTTCGGAGTTCTGCAGCATCTGCTTGAGCATCAGCACATCTTGCAGTCCGTAGGCCATCCAGGCGTCCGCCGGCAGGCCGTCACGGCCGGCACGACCGGTCTCCTGGTAGTACGCCTCCAGGGACTTGGGCAGGTCCATGTGGGCCACAAACCGCACGTTGGGTTTGTCGATGCCCATGCCGAAGGCAATGGTCGCCACCATGATCAGGCCTTCCTCGTTGAGGAAGCGTTTCTGGTGATAGGCGCGCAACTCGTTGGGCAGGCCAGCGTGATACGGCAGCGCGGTAAAGCCCTGTTCACAGAGGAAGGCCGCCACTTCGTCAACCTTCTTGCGCGACAGGCAATAGACGATCCCGGCATCGCTGCGCCGCTCGTTGAGGAAGGCCTGCAACTGCTTGCGCGGCTGTTCCTTGGGCACGATGCGATAGAAGATGTTCGGTCGGTCGAAGCTGGAAAGAAAACGCTCGGCGTCCTGCAAGTGCAGGCGATTGACGATCTCTTCCCGGGTACGCTTGTCGGCGGTGGCGGTCAGGGCAATGCGCGGCACGTTCGGGAACATTTCCGCCAACTGCCCCAGCTGCAGGTATTCAGGACGGAAGTCATGCCCCCACTGGGACACGCAGTGAGCTTCGTCGATGGCGAACAGAGCAATATCGAGGTTCTGCAGGAACGCCAGCATACGTGGCTGAACCAGGCGCTCCGGTGCCAGGTAGAGCATTTTCACCTCGCCGCGACGAATACGCGCCGCCAGGTCACGCTGCTGCTCGGCGCTCAAGGTCGAGTTCAAGGCGGCGGCCGCAACACCGAGTTCCTCAAGGGTGGCCACCTGATCGTCCATCAACGCGATCAAAGGCGAGACCACCACCGCCAGGCCTTCGCGAAGCAGGGCCGGAACCTGGAAGCACAACGACTTGCCACCGCCGGTGGGCATCAGTACCAAGGCATCGCCGCCGCTGGCAACGCGCTCAATGATCGCACCTTGGCGACCACGGAAACTGTCGTAGCCGAAGATGTCCTTGAGGACGCGTTGAGCCTGTTCGAGCATGAAAAACTCCAAAAATCGCCGATTTCCCTGGATGCAGACTGGCCGAAAAGTCGGCGTGGTTCACCGACAAATGCGTTAGCGGACTTGTCCGCACTTGCCGTCGGGCCTGCAGGGCATCACAAAACGCGCGAGTATACCCGAGCCCTTCCCGGCAGAGGGCGCCGACAATGGACCGCTGGTAACCTTTAGAACCGCTCAAATCTGCCCCGTGGCTGGCTTGAGCGCTCAAGAAAGCCTAGAATTCAGCATCGTTTATTCCCCAAGGTAGCCGTCAATGTCCTTCGCTGAGCAACTAACCCGCCTGCAAGTCTTCCTCGACGCAGATGATCTGCACGACGAGGCGCTGGACTACGTGGCCGCTCACGGCTACCTGACCGCGCTGTCGATCTGCTCGGAAAGCGTTCCCGACCGTGAATGGATCGACGCCCTGTTCGCCGAAGAGCCGCATTACAGCGACGACGCCGAACGCGAAGCCATCGAATCCACGCTGCTGGCCCTCAAGGCGCACATCGCGCGCCAACTGGCTTCCGATGAAGAGTTCGAGCTACCTTGCGAACTCGATCTGGGCGACGACCCGGACGACTCCGACCTGCGCGGCTGGTGCATCGGTTTCATGGAAGGCGTGTTCCTGCGTGAAGCAGCCTGGTTCGAAACCGCAGAGGAAGAAGTCAGCGAGATGCTGCTGCCGATCATGGTGGGTTCCGGCCTGTTCGACGAGCAGCCGGAATTCTCCGACATCGCCAGCGATGCCAACCTGATGGACGACATGATCGTGCAGATCCCCGAAGCACTGACCGCGCTGTACCTGCTGTGCAACGCACCCGACGAAAAACCGGCGCTGCTCAAGCCTCGCCACCACTGAGTCGGCGCCTATGGCCAAGCCCATAGGCCAACGCCCCCTGGTGTTGCGTTACGTTCTGCTGGCCATCGGCTGGCTGAGCGTAGCGCTGGGGGTACTCGGCATCTTCCTTCCGGTATTGCCCACCACCCCTTTCCTACTGCTGGCGGCCGCCTGTTTCGCCCGTAGCTCTCCACGCTTCTACCAATGGCTGGTGCAACACCCGCGCCTGGGTCCGTGGATCCGCGACTACCTGGATGGCAATGGCATTCCGCTCAAGGGCAAGGTGTATGCGATCGGCCTGATGTGGCTGAGCATTGGGCTCTCGTGCTACCTGGTGCCACTGCCCTGGGCACGAGGTTTCATGCTGACCAGCGCGGTGCTGGTCAGCATTTACATCCTGCGCCAGAAAACCTTGCGGCGCCCTTGAGCAGCCCCAGCAGCCGCTGCCTGGGCAGCGGCCTCAAGGACCGTGACAACCATCAGACGGTATCCACCTTCAACGAGTGATCGTTGAGCATGCCGTTGATGATGGTGGCCGTGTCCGCCCCTCCGGCAATCACCCCGCCCGCCCCTGGCGTGACTCCGTAATGGCTGGCCAGGTCGACCCCCGCCAAGTCAATGGTCTGGGTCGGCGTCGCCCCTGCCACCGCGCTGACATCAATGCTGGTGACCAGGGTCGCGCCACTGCCAGTGACCTTGAAGTGCAGGTAGTCATCCAGGGAAGCGGAAGTCGCATTCTCCCCCTGTAACAGCTGCGACAGGTCCAGCTTGTCGGTGCCCGGCGTAAAGTCGGTCACCACATCGTGCCCATTGTTGCCCTGCAGCCACTGGAAGGTATCGCTGCCGCCGCCTCCGGTCAGGGTGTTGTTGCCCATCCCGCCGATCAGCAGGTCATCGCCACCACCGCCATTGAGCACATCGTTCCCTAGCCCGCCGGTAATGACGTTGGCGTTGCCATCGCCGGTCAAGGTGTCGTTGTAGTTGGAGCCCACCAGGTTCTCGATGCCGGTCAGGGTGTCAGTGCCCGCGCCCAGGGTGTTCTGCGCCCCCGCCAGGCCGAGGTTGACCGTCACCGCCGCCGTGGCATGGGCGTAACTGGCGGTATCGATACCCGCACCGCCATCCAGCAGATCATTGCCCGGCCCGCTGAACAGCAGGTCATTGCCGCTGCCACCATTCAGGGTGTTGTTGCCCGAGCCTGCGGTGAGCACATCGTTGCCATCGCCGCCATTGAGGATGTTGTTACCACTGCCCGCCACCAGCACATCGTCACCGGAAGTGCCGGTCAGGGTGTTGCCATCCTGATAGGAGATGCTCACCGCCGCCACATCGCTGCCACCGTGACCATCGCTGGCGGTGTAGGTGCCGTGGTAATCCGGGGTGACGTCCTGCGCCCCGGAGTAATTCACGGTCATGGTCAGCTGATAGTTTTCCGCTGCCGTGGTGTTGCTGCCGCTGGTGTTGGTGATGTTGACGATATGGATCTGGTAAGGCCCATCCGCCGCCGCCGTGAAGGTGCCGCCATCGGCGATCGCCGTGTAGCCTCCACCGTTAAAGGCGTATTCCATGGAGACGCGGCCGGCGGCCAGATTGTGATTCAGATTCAGGGTTTCCCCCTGTTTGAGATTGACGGTGATCACGTCCTCATCGTTGGCATTGGCGTTAGTGACGGCTCCCAGGTAACCGCTGACCAGCACCACCGCGGTCATGGTCGCGGCGTTGGCATTGAACGAGGCGCGATCGATGGTGATGGCCTGGTTGGCGCCATTGTTGCCATTCCCGGCAAAGCCGATGGTCTGCTGACTCGCCGCCGTGAACGCCGCGCCCTTGGCCGCCCAGCCGGTGTTGAAAGTGGTGGGCGCCGCATTCAGAGGATCACCATTGACGTCACTGTCGTTGGCCAGCAGTGCATCCTCGGGAATCGCCACACTGCTGGACAATACGTTGGTGATGATGTGGTCATCCCCGGCGACCGGAGACGCATTGGGATTGACCTTGACCACCAGAGTCGAGCTCGCCAGGTCACCGTCGTTGTCGCTCACCGTATAGCCAAAGGTTTCGGTGATTACTGAGTTTGTGACTTTTTGCGAGCTGTAGCTGAAGTCCCCGGTATCGAGGTTCACCACCAGGGTACCGCCATTGCTGGTGGCAATGCTGATGCTGTTGTTGACGGTATTGAAGGTACCGTTGTTGGTGGTGCCGCTGAAGGTCAGCGAGCCCTGGTTGCTGTTGCCTTTGGGGTCGTAGGTGTAGGTTCCGCCATCCACCACGATCGACTTGATGAACCCGCCGTCGGCACCAAAGCTGCCGCCATCCCCCAGCAAGCTGCCGGTGACCGGAGAGCCTTGCACCGTACCGGCCAGCACCGAATTGAGCTGGTTCAGGTCGGTGACCACCACCGCATTGGTGTTGACGTGAGTACTGCCGTCATAGGCCAGCGGATCGAGGTTGCCATTGCTGACCCCGCTGCCCAGGCCGATCGCATAGTTCTTGATGCCATTGGCATCGAGGAAGGCTTTCCAGGCCGTCTCGTCCGCGGTGCCGATTTCCTGACCCGAGGTCGGTGCGCCGTCGGAGAAGAAGTAGCCGACATTCTGCGCGCCACTGAGCTGGCCACTGGTGACAAAGGCCAGCTTCGCCGCCGCCACCGCCGCGTCGTAGTTGGTCCCGCCTCCTGCCACCAGCGTGGCGACAATTGCCTTGGCCGTGGCCACGTCTACCCACACCGAAGTCTGGGCGGTAGCGGAGCTGCTGAAAGTGACGAGCTGGACTTTGACATCGCCCATGTTGTCGTACTTGTCGAGCAAGGCGCTGATGGCCTGCTTGGCCAGGCCCAGCCGCGTCAGCCCGGAAACACCTGAAGGATCAGCCATGCTGCCCGACACGTCGATCACCAGCAGCAGGTTGGAGTCCACCTCCACCGCCGTGACCGAACGCTCGCTGGCCACTGCCTTGGGCACATCATCGACAATGCTCACCAGGATGCTGCCGGTGGTGCTGTTGCCCAGGGCATCGGTGGCCTTGTAGGTGAAGCTCTCACTCAAGGTATTGGCGCCATCGTTGGCATTGGGGGTGGTTTTCGGCGCCGAGGTCAGGGTGTAAGTGTAGGTGCCATTGGGGTTGAGCAGAATCTGCCCGTAGCTGCCCGTGGCACTGCCCACCAGACTGAAGGTGATACCTCCAGAGCCGCCGGTGACCGAGCCCACCAAGGTACCGATGGCGGTTTCCGCGGTGGAGCCCGGATCGCTACCAGCCACGGTGCCAGCAGCCAGGTCCTGACCATCCTTATTCAGGTCCAGGGCCTTTTCATAGACAGTGACGTCCTGATCGGTCACTGCCTTGAGGCCGCTGTCAGTGACATTGATGGTCAGGGTGGTGGTGCTCTCATCACCATCTCTGTCGCGGATGGTGTAGGTGAAGACATCACTGGCCCCGGGCGGGCTCACCGAGTTCGGATTGCTGTGGTACACCGCGTTGCCGGCGGCATCCAGGGTCAGGGTGCCGTAGGTGCCGGCGATGCTGCTGCCCAGCCCGCCGATGGCCGAGGTGGCGGTATTGCTGCCGGCGCGCACGCCGACCACCGCGCCACCAACGGCTGCACCATCGGCGCCCAGCACATCATTGCCCAGCACACTGACATTGATGGTGGCGCCTTCCGTGCCGCTGGCCGTATCCGCCACGGCGCCGGGCAGGTCATCGACGATGTTGACGTCTATCACCCCGGACGCGGTACTGCCGTCGCCATCGGTGGCCACCACATTGAATTGTTCAGCAATGCTATTGGCGCCCAGCGCCGTTGGATGGGCTTCGTTGTCCAGCAAGGTGTAGCTGTAGCTGATGACTCCGGTGCCGGCGTTGTAGCCAGTGATGGTCAGGGTGTTGCCCAAGGCGGTGGTGACGCTTTGCGGGAAACCCGCAGCCACACCGCCGCTGACCACATTGATGCCGCCCACAGTCAGGGTTTGCAGGCCGTCCAGGGCCGTCACGGTAAACGTGCCGCTCTGGGTCAACGCTGGGGTATTCGGGCTGCTGCCATCGCTGAGGTTTTTCTCATAGACCGTCAACTCGCCACCGTTGACGTTAAGGCCGTTCAAGGTCACCGGGTCGTCGTTGTTATGGATCTGCAGCACCAGGTTCGCTGTGCTGGGGTCGCCATCGGAGTCAGTGACGGTGTAGGCGAAGGTTTCTGTGCCGTTGCCATTGCCGCGCAGGGCTTTGAAGTCGGCATCCGCAGTGTTCAGCGTGTAGGTGTAGGAACCGTTGGCATTGAGCACCAGGGTGCCGTAGGTGCCGGTGAACGTACCGGCAGTGACGGGTCCGGAAACCACCCGATCCGCGCCTTGTACATCGTTGGTCAACACGTTGCCGGTCAGGGTCAGTTGGCTCTCCGAGGCAGTGGTCGGATTGCTGTCGTTGACCGCAGTAGGCAGGTCATCCACCACGTTCACATCCAGAGTTCCGGTGGCACTGCTGCCATCCACATCCGTAGCCACTACATTGAACTGTTCGCTGAGGCCGTTGGCACCGTTGGCGCTCGGGTGGGCCTCGTTGTCCAGCAGGGTGTAGCTGTAGCTGATGACTCCGGTGCCGGCGTTGTAGCCGGTGATGGTCAGGGTGTTGCCCAAGGCGGTGGTGACGCTTTGCGGAAAGCCCGCAGCCACACCGCCGCTGACCACATTGATGCCGCCCACGGTCAGGGTTTGCAGGCCATCCAGCGCGGTCACGGTAAACGTGCCGCTCTGGGTCAACGCAGGGGTATCCGGGCTGCTGCCGTCGCTGAGGTTTTTCTCATAGACCGTCAACTCGCCACCGTTGACGTTAAGGCCGTTCAAGGTCACCGGGTCGTCGTTGTTATGGATCTGCAGCACCAGGTTCGCTGTGCTCGGGTCGCCATCGGAGTCGGTGACGGTGTAGGCGAAGGTTTCTGTGCCGTTGCCATTGCCGCGCAGGGCTTTGAAGTCGGCATCCGCAGTGTTCAGCGTGTAGGTGTAGGAACCGTTGGCATTGAGCACCAGGGTGCCGTAGGTGCCGGTGAACGTACCGGCAGTGACGGGTCCGGAAACCACCCGATCCGCGCCTTGTACATCGTTGGTCAACACGTTGCCGGTCAGGGTCAGTTGGCTCTCCGAGGCAGTGGTCGGATTGCTGTCGTTGACCGCAGTAGGCAGGTCATCCACCACGTTCACATCCAGAGTTCCGGTGGCACTGCTGCCATCCACATCCGTAGCCACTACATTGAACTGTTCGCTGAGGCCGTTGGCACCGTTGGCGCTCGGGTGGGCCTCGTTGTCCAGCAGGGTGTAGCTGTAGCTGATGACTCCGGTGCCGGCGTTGTAGCCGGTGATGGTCAGGGTGTTGCCCAAGGCGGTGGTGACGCTTTGCGGAAAGCCCGCAGCCACACCGCCGCTGACCACATTGATGCCGCCCACGGTCAGGGTTTGCAGGCCATCCAGCGCGGTCACGGTAAACGTGCCGCTCTGGGTCAACGCAGGGGTATCCGGGCTGCTGCCGTCGCTGAGGTTTTTCTCATAGACCGTCAACTCGCCACCGTTGACGTTAAGGCCGTTCAAGGTCACCGGGTCGTCGTTGTTATGGATCTGCAGCACCAGGTTCGCTGTGCTCGGGTCGCCATCGGAGTCGGTGACGGTGTAGGCGAAGGTTTCTGTGCCGTTGCCATTGCCGCGCAGGGCTTTGAAGTCAGCATCCGCAGTGTTCAGCGTGTAGGTGTAGGAACCGTTGGCATTGAGCACCAGGGTGCCGTAGGTGCCAGTAAAGGTTCCGGCTGTCACCGGCCCGCTGGGCACTCGGTCTGCCCCTTGAGTGTCGTTGGTTAGCACGTTGCCCGTCAGGGTCAGTTGGCTCTCCGAGGCAGTGGTCGGATTGCTGTCGTTGACCGCAGTCGGCAGGTCATCCACCACATTCACATCCAGAGTTCCGGTGGCACTGCTGCCATCCACATCCGTAGCCACCACATTGAACTGTTCGCTGAGGCCGTTGGCACCGTTGGCGCTCGGGTGGGCCTCGTTGTCCAGCAGGGTGTAGCTGTAGCTGATGACTCCGGTACCGGCGTTATAGCCGGTGATGGTCAGGGTGTTGCCCAAGGCGGTGGTGACGCTTTGCGGGAAACCCGCGGCCACACCACCGCTGACCACATTGATGCCGCCCACGGTCAGGGTTTGCAGGCCGTCCAGCGCGGTCACGGTAAACGTGCCGCTCTGGGTCAACGCAGGGGTATCCGGGCTGCTGCCGTCGCTGAGGTTTTTCTCATAGACCGTCAACTCGCCACCGTTGACGTTAAGGCCGTTCAAGGTCACCGGGTCGTCGTTGTTATGGATCTGCAGCACCAGGTTCGCTGTGCTCGGGTCGCCATCGGAGTCGGTGACGGTGTAGGCGAAGGTTTCTGTGCCGTTGCCATTGCCGCGCAGGGCTTTGAAGTCAGCATCCGCAGTGTTCAGCGTGTAGGTGTAGGAACCGTTGGCATTGAGCACCAGGGTGCCGTAGGTGCCAGTAAAGGTTCCGGCTGTCACCGGCCCGCTGGGCACTCGGTCTGCCCCTTGAGTGTCGTTGGTTAGCACGTTGCCCGTCAGGGTCAGTTGGCTCTCCGAGGCAGTGGTCGGATTGCTGTCGTTGACCGCAGTCGGCAGGTCATCCACCACATTCACATCCAGAGTTCCGGTGGCACTGCTGCCATCCACATCCGTAGCCACCACATTGAACTGTTCGCTGAGGCCGTTGGCACCGTTGGCGCTCGGGTGGGCCTCGTTGTCCAGCAGGGTGTAGCTGTAGCTGATGACTCCGGTACCGGCGTTATAGCCGGTGATGGTCAGGGTGTTGCCCAAGGCGGTGGTGACGCTTTGCGGGAAACCCGCGGCCACACCACCGCTGACCACATTGATGCCGCCCACGGTCAGGGTTTGCAGGCCGTCCAGCGCGGTCACGGTAAACGTGCCGCTCTGGGTCAACGCAGGGGTATCCGGGCTGCTGCCGTCGCTGAGGTTTTTCTCATAGACCGTCAACTCGCCACCGTTGACGTTAAGGCCGTTCAAGGTCACCGGGTCGTCGTTGTTATGGATCTGCAGCACCAGGTTCGCTGTGCTCGGGTCGCCATCGGAGTCGGTGACGGTGTAGGCGAAGGTTTCTGTGCCGTTGCCATTGCCGCGCAGGGCTTTGAAGTCAGCATCCGCAGTGTTCAGCGTGTAGGTGTAGGAACCGTTGGCATTGAGCACCAGGGTGCCGTAGGTGCCAGTAAAGGTTCCGGCTGTCACCGGCCCGCTGGGCACTCGGTCTGCCCCTTGAGTGTCGTTGGTTAGCACGTTGCCCGTCAGGGTCAGTTGGCTCTCCGAGGCAGTGGTCGGATTGCTGTCGTTGACCGCAGTCGGCAGGTCATCCACCACATTCACATCCAGAGTTCCGGTGGCACTGCTGCCATCCACATCCGTAGCCACCACATTGAACTGTTCGCTGAGGCCGTTGGCACCGTTGGCGCTCGGGTGGGCCTCGTTGTCCAGCAGGGTGTAGCTGTAGCTGATGACTCCGGTGCCGGCGTTGTAGCCAGTGATGGTCAGGGTGTTGCCCAAGGCGGTGGTGACGCTTTGCGGGAAGCCCGCAGCCACACCGCCGCTGACCACATTGATGCCGCCCACGGTCAGGGTTTGCAGGCCGTCCAGCGCGGTCACGGTAAACGTGCCGCTCTGGGTCAGGGACGGGGTATCCGGGCTGCTGCCGTCGCTGAGGTTTTTCTCATAGACCGTCAACTCGCCACCGTTGACGTTAAGGCCGTTCAAGGTCACCGGGTCGTCATTGTTATGGATCTGCAGCACCAGGTTCGCCGTGCTCGGGTCGCCATCGGAGTCGGTGACGGTGTAGGCGAAGGTTTCTGTGCCGTTGCCATTGCCGCGCAGGGCTTTGAAGTCAGCATCCGCAGTGTTCAGCGTGTAGGTGTAGGAACCGTTGGCATTGAGCACCAGGGTGCCGTAGGTGCCAGTAAAGGTTCCGGCAGTCACCGGCCCGCTGGGCACTCGGTCAGAGCCTTGAGTGTCGTTGGTTAGCACGTTGCCCGTCAGGGTCAGCTGGCTCTCCGAGGCAGTGGTCGGATTGCTGTCGTTGACCGCAGTAGGCAGGTCGTCCACCACGTTCACATCCAGAGTTCCGGTGGCACTGCTGCCATCCACATCCGTAGCCACCACATTGAACTGTTCCCTGAGGCCGTTGGCACCGTTGGCGCTCGGGTGGGCCTCGTTATCCAGCAAGGTGTAGCTGTAGCTGATGACTCCGGTACCGGCGTTATAGCCGGTGATGGTCAGGGTGTTGCCCAAGGCGGTGGTGACGCTTTGCGGGAAACCCGCCGCGACGCCGCCGCTGACCACATTGATGCCGCCCACGGTCAGGGTTTGCAGGCCGTCCAGTGCGGTCACGGTAAACGTGCCGCTCTGGGTCAGGGACGGTGTATCCGGGCTGCTGCCGTCGCTGAGGTTTTTCTCATAGACCGTCAACTCGCCACCGTTGACGTTAAGGCCGTTCAAGGTCACCGGATCGTCGTTGTTATGGATCTGCAGCACCAGGTTCGCCGTGCTCGGGTCGCCATCGGAGTCGGTGACGGTGTAGGCGAAGGTTTCTGTGCCGTTGCCATTGCCGCGCAGGGCTTTGAAGTCAGCATCCGCAGTGTTCAGCGTGTAGGTGTAGGAACCGTTAGCGTTGAGTACCAGGGTGCCGTAGGTGCCAGTAAAGGTTCCGGCAGTCACTGGCCCGCTGGGCACTCGGTCTGCCCCTTGAGTGTCGTTGGTCAACACGTTGCCCGTCAGGGTCAGTTGGCTCTCCGAGGCAGTGGTCGGATTGCTATCGTTGACCGCAGTCGGCAGGTCGTCCACCACGTTGACGTCCAGAGAGCCGCTGGCGGTGCTGCCGTCCACATCAGTGGCCAGCACACTGAAATGCTCGCTGAGGCTATTGACGCCATTGGCCGTCGGATGGGCATCGTTGCCATTGAGGGTATAGCTGTAGCTGACTACCCCGGTGCCTGCGTCATAACCGGTGACGGTCAAGGTGTTGCCCAGGCCGGTGGCGATGGATTGCGGAAAACCCGCCACCACCCCGCCGCTGATCACGCTGATGCCGCCCACGTTCAGGCTCTGCAGACCATCAAGGGCCGTTACAGTAAAAGTGCCGCTCTGGGTCAACGCCGGAGTATCCGGGCCGCTGCCAGTGGTCAGGTTCTTCTCGTAAACGGTGAGTTCGCCACCATTGACCTCCAGGCCGTTCAAGGTCACCGGGTCGTCATTGTTGTGCACCTGCAGCACCAGATTGGCCGTACTGGGGTCGCCATCGGCGTCGGTCAGGGTGTAGGTGAAGGTGTCGGTAGCATTGCCGCCCCCGCCCAGCGCGAGGAACGCAGGGTCGGTGGGATGCAAGGTATAGGTGTACGAACCATCCGCTGCCAGCACCAGGGTGCCGTAGGTTCCGGTGAAGGTACCGGCCGTGATCGGCCCGGAAGCGACCCGGTCGGCGCCCTGTACGTCGTTGCCCAGCACATTGCCAGTCAGGCTCAACAGGCTTTCCGAAGCGGTCCCGGGATTGCTGTCGTTGACCGCCGTGGGCAGGTCGTCCACCACGTTCACATCTAGTGAGGCGCTGGCACTGCTGCCATCCACGTCAGTGGCCACTACATTGAACTGCTCGCCAAGGCTATTGGCACCATTGGCATTCGGATGGGCATCGTTGCCATAGAGGGTGTAGCTGTAGCTGACCTCGCCGCTGGCCAGGTTGAAACCGGTGATGGTCAGGGTATTGCCCAGGCCAGTGGTGACGCTTTGCGGAAAGCCCGCCGGTACGCCGCCGCTGACCACGGTGATACCGCCGACAGTCAAGGTTTGCAGGCCGTCCAGGGCGGTCACCGTGAAGGTGCCGCTCTGGGTCAGGGCCGGGGTATCCGGGCCGCTGCCGGTGGTCAGGTTCTTCTCATAGACAGTGAGCTCGCCTCCCTCGACCTCCAAGCCTCGCAGCAGCACCGGATCGTCATTGTTGTTCACCTGCAGCACCAGGTTGGCGGTGCTGGCGTCGCCATCGGAATCAGTCAGGGTATAGGCGAAGGTTTCAGTGCCGCTGCCGCCGCCCTTGAGCGCCAGGAAGGCCGGATCGCTGGTGTTCACGCTATAGGTGTAACTACCGTCCGCCGCCAGCACCAGGGTGCCGAAGGTGCCATTGAAGGTGCCGGCGGTAACAGGTCCGGCCGCCACCCGATCAGCGCCCTGCACATCATTGGTCAGCACATTGCCGCTCAGGGTCAGTTGGCTTTCCGAGGCGGTGCCTGCGTTGTTGTCATTGACTGCCGTCGGCACATCGTCGGTGATATTGACGTCAAGGGTGTTGCTGGCCGAGTCGCCATTGCTGTCGATGGCAACCACGCTGAACTGCTCGCTCAGACTGTTGGTGCCATCCGCCGCGGAGTGCAGATCATTGCCATTGAGGGTGTAGCTGTAGCTGACCACCCCGGTGGCCGCGTTGAAGCCGGTGATGGTCAGGGTATTGCCCAGGCCGGTGGCGATGGATTGTGGAAAAGCCGCTGCCACGCCGCCGCTGACCACATTGATGCCACCGACATTCAGACTGAACAGCCCATCCGGGGCCGAGACTGTGAAAGTGCCACTCTGGGTCAGGGCCGCCGGATTGCTTGCCGAGCCCTGCTCCAGGTTGGCTTCATTGACCGTGAGTTCACCGCCCTCCACCGCAAGCCCACTCAGGCTCACCGGGTTGTTGGGGGTTGCACCATTGATCGGAAGCAGGCCATCGATGCGCTCAGGGACAAATTCGGGGATGCCATTGAAGCCCGCTGTCGGAAAGCCGATCACCGGCTCGACCCGGCCCCCGACTTCTTCCAGCAGAACAAAGCTGTGACCGCCGCCCTCGGCACCCGGCGCGCCACCGGTACCGGTGGGGCCCGCCGCAGTGGCTTCAGCGGTTTGGGTTGGGTCATCACCGGCGGCAATGGCTTGTTGCAGTTGTTCGACATCGCTCAGTTGCGCATCGCTGGGTGCCAGCACTTGCGGGGTATCGACCTGAGTGGCCTGCTGGTCAAGCAACTGCGCCGTCAGTTGCTGGCTGCTGTCACGGCCCAGGGTCAGATCCTGGCCATTTTGCAGATGCACTGCCACCGCACCTTCGGCTCCAGTGACCAACTGCTCACCGACAAACAGCCGGTCCCCTTCCACCAGGAGACGACGGGCGCCATCCGCGCCTACCGCGTAAACCTGCCCGATCACCTTGGTCACAATGCCGATTAACGTTGCCATGTGCACTCCTCCGATGCCGAGAACAATCGGCATCCGCTTGCTAGCGGCAGCACAGACAGCGTTAACCCGTGGTTGAACAGACCCTGTGTCTGGCCGCTCCGCCCCCATGGCGAAGCGCGCCAGTCTTGATGTCCCGCCCTCCCTTGCTACCAGTCGGACGGCTGATACCGCAGGGCGCCGGACAAAACAGCCTCATCCGTGCCTTCGGATCGCTCACCAACTACATTGTGCGAAACAGGTCAAAAGGCGAAATCGCCAAAAAAATGCCGCCATATCCTGTTCCGTACCTTCTTCCTTGTAACCACTTCCCCGCCCTGAACTACCTGAAATTTGAACGTCCCCAGAAATTTCAGAAAATGCCTCAACGCCTGAAAATTCCGGGCCTGCGATTGGAACAATGTCTTGCTTTGACAAACATGCATAAGTTTTTTTTGGCATAAAACTTATGAATTTTTTTTCTTAGCTATCCTTCTGGATGTTCTTAGCTCTGTTGTAAACAAGATGAGACGGTTAAGTCTCAATTTTTTAGTCATATTTTTGACGAAAACACTGTTTCACTGGATCAGGGAGAGACACCCATGCGCGTTTTCACCCCCCTCAGCGGTGCAATTCTTTTGGCCTCAATCTGCGTCAGCCCGGCTCAGGCCATGTCTTTGACTGAAGCGATCCAGAGCACTCTGGACAACCACCCTGAACTTCGCGCCAGCCAGAACAACCGGCTGTCTGCCGACGAGGATGTGAAGGTGGCCAAGGGTGGCTTCTATCCCAGCCTGGACCTCAATGCCGGCTATGGCCGCGGCTACAGCGACAACAGCACCACCCGCGGCTACGGGGTGGCACGCGGCACCGGCAACCACAACACCGAGACCCTGAATTACACCCAGTCGGAACTGCGCCTGCGGCAGATGCTCTTCGACGGCTTCAACACGGCCAATGAAGTGGGCCGCACCCAGTCGGTGGTCAACTCCCGGGCCTACTTCACCCGCGGCACCGCCGAAAGCCTCGCCCTGCGCACCATCGAGGTGTACCTGGAGGTGCTCAAGCGCCGTGAACTCTTGACCCTGGCCAAGAACAACCTGCAGGCCCACCTGCGAGTCAACGACCAGATCGGCCTGCGCAGCCAGCAAGGCGTGGGCAGTACCGCCGACCTCGACCAGTCCAAAGCCCGGCGTGCCCTGGCGGAGAACAACTACGACACCGCTCAGGTCGACCTGGCCGATGCCGAGGCCAACTTCTACAGCGCAGTCGGACGCTTGCCCGACGAGCTGGAAAGCCTGCCGTCGATCCGCGGCGAAATCCCGCAGAACCTCAACGACGCCAAGCAGAGCATGCTGCTGAACAACCCCTACCTGAAGTCCGCCCAGGCTGACATCCAGGCGGCGGAGAGTCAGTACGAAGTGGCCAAGTCGCCCTTCTATCCACGCTTCGACGCCGAGGCCGCAGTCAACGCCAACGACAATGTGCAGGGCGACCTGGGCCACGATAACGAATGGCGGGTCGGGGTGATCATGAACTACAACCTGTTCCGCGGCGGCAGTGACAAGGCCCGCCTGCAGTCCAACGCGCACAAGATCAACCAGGCCATGGACATCCGCAACAACGCCCTGCGCATGCTCAACGAAAACATCACCCTGGCCTGGAACGCCATGCTCAACGCCAAGAAACAGACCCCCACCGCCCGGGAATATGCGGAAACCACCACCCGAGTGCGGGCCGCTTATCAGGACCAGTTCGGCCTCGGCCAACGCACCCTGCTCGACGTTCTGGACAGTGAAAACGAGCTGTACAACGCCAACCGCCGCTACACCGAAGTGCGCTACACCGAAGAGTTCTCCATGTACCGGGTACTGGCCAACATGGGCGAACTGCTGAGCAAGGAAAAAGTCGTGGTACCGGCCGAAGCCATCGCCCAAAGCGAAGTGAAAAGCGAGGCGCGCCTGCCGGAAATGAAGTAGTCCCGTGGAGGACTCGATTTGACCAGCCTCGAACCCGGGAGCCCGCACGCCGATCCGCGTGCCAGCTTCGATGACCCGCTGTTGGACGGATTACTGATCCTGTGCCGACTCCACGGCTGCAACGTCAGCCGGGGCAGCCTCAGCGCAGGCCTGCCCCTGGACAAGCAACGCCTGAGCCTCGACCTGCTGCCCCGGGCCGCGGCCCGGGCCAGCCTTCAGGCTCGCCTGCTGCGCCGGGAACTGGGGGCGATATCCGCTCTCAACCTGCCGGTGCTGCTGATCCTCCAAGGCGGTCGTTGCGCAGTGCTCAGGCGCTGGGGCGAGGATGGCCAGGCCCTGATCCTGCCCAGCGAGGCCGAAGGTGGCGAGCAGTGGGTGAGCCGCGAGGAACTGGCCCGGGAATACAGCGGTCAGGCCCTGTTCGCCCGCCCCCGCCATGAACTCGAAGACCTGCGCAGCCCCCTGGTGCCCAGGGTCGACGCCTGGTTTCGCGACACCCTGAAGCTCTCGCGCTGGCTCTACAGCGACGCCATTCTCGCCAGCCTCCTGATCAACCTGCTGGGCCTGATGGTGCCGCTGTTCGTGATGCAGACCTACGATCGGGTGGTGCCCAACCAGGCCACCTCGACCCTCTGGGTGCTGACCCTGGGCCTGCTGCTGGGCACCGGGTTCGAGCTGGTGTTACGGGTGGTACGGGCCCACCTGCTGGACCAGGCCGGGAAAAAGACCGACGTGATCCTCTCCGCCACCCTGTTCGAACGCATCACCGGCATGAACATGAAGGCCCGACCAGCCACCATCGGCGGCTTTGCCCAAAGCATCCACGACTTCCAGGGCCTGCGGGAGTTTCTGACGGCCGTGACCCTGACCAGCCTGATCGACCTGCCCTTCGCCCTGCTGATGCTGGTGGTGATCGGCCTGCTCGGGGGCTGGCTGGTGGTGATCCCGATACTCGCGTTCCCCATCACTATCGTCTTCGCCATGCTGATCCAGGTGCGCCTGCGGGACACCGTGCAAAAAAGCCTGGCCCTGGGCGCCGAACGTCAGGCGCTGTTGATCGAGACCCTCGGCGGCCTGGAAACCCTCAAGGCCTGCAGCGCCGAAAGCGAACGCCAGCACAAGTGGGAAAGCACCCACGGCGCCCTGACCCGCCTCGACAGCCACGCCCGCAACCTCTCGGCCCTGGCCACCAACGGCACCCTGTTCATTCAGCAGTTGTCCGGCATGGCCACCATCGTCGCCGGGGTCTACAGCATCATCGCCGGCAACCTCAGCGTCGGCGCCCTGGTGGCCACCTATATGCTCGGAAGTCGAGTCCTGGCGCCATTGGGACAGATCGCCGGGCTGATCACCCGCTACCAACAGGCGCAGTTGACCATGCGCAGCACCGACGCCTTGATGGCCCTGCCCCAGGAACGCGATGCCCGTCAGCGGCCTCTGGAGCGCACTCAGTTGCACGGCGCCCTGGAAGTCAGCCGAGTGAGCTTTCGCTACCCCGGGCAAAGCACCCCGGCGCTGAACAACATCAGTTTCAGCCTCAAGCCCGGAGAGCGGGTCGGCATCATCGGCCGCAGCGGCTCGGGGAAAAGTACCCTGGCCCGGTTGCTGATGGGCTTTCTCGCCCCGGAGGAAGGCCAACTGCTGCTGGACGGCCTGGATCTGCGACAACTGGACGTGGCCGACCTGCGTCAACAGATCGGCTACGTCGCCCATGACCTGCCGCTGCTGGCCGGCAGCCTGCGGGACAACCTGACCCTGGGCGCGCGCTACATCAGCGATGCCCGAATGCTCGAAGTCGCCGAGCTCACCGGGGTCACCGAACTGGCCCGCGCCCACCCCCAAGGCTTCGACCGACCGGTGGGTGAACGTGGGCAACTGCTGTCCGGCGGCCAGCGCCAAGCCGTGCTGCTGGCCCGTGCCCTGCTGCTGGACCCGCCGATCCTGCTGCTGGACGAACCCACCAGCGCCATGGACAACAGCAGCGAAGACGCTCTGCGTCAGCGTCTGCACGCCAAGGTCCAAGGCAAGACTCTGCTGCTGGTGACCCACCGCACTTCGATGCTCAGCCTGGTGGACCGCCTGGTGGTTCTGGACGAAGGACGGATTGTCGCCGACGGACCGAAAGACGCGGTTATCGATGCACTGCGCAAGGGCCGTGTTGGCTCTGCAGCCGTCTAGGAGTGCCGAGCATGTCGACACCATCGTCACCCCGCAGTTACCTGGGCAGTTTTCGCCGAAGCGCGGAAAGCGAATTCATGCCGGAAACCGCAGAAGCCTCGTTGCAAGACTCGCCCCGCAGATCACGGTTGACGGTCTGGATCGCCGCCGCGCTGATCCTCTGCGCGCTGGTATGGGCCAGGTTCGCGGTGCTCCAGGAAGTCACCACGGGCGAAGGCAAGGCCATTCCTTCGAGCAAGATCCAGGTGATCCAGAACCTGGAAGGTGGCATTGTCACCGAGATTTTCGTCCGCGAGGGGCAGATGGTGGACAAGGGCCAGACCCTGCTGCGCCTGGATGACACGCGCTTTCGCTCGAACAAGGGCGAGAGCGAGGCGGATCGCTTCGCCTTGATGGCCCAGGTCGAGCGTCTGTCCGCCGAAGCCGAAGGCAAGCCCTTCACCCCATCCGCCGAAGTGCTGAGCAAGGCGCCGCAAGTGGCAGAAGACGAACGCTCGCTGTACGACCAGCGCCAACGGCGCCTGGCCAGCGAGCAGCGCACCCTCAGCGAACAGTTGCGGCAGAAGACCCAGGAACTGGCGGAATTTCGCTCCAAGCAGGGGCAATACAGCTCCAGCCTGGCCCTGCTCAATCAAGAGATGAACATGTCGGCCCCCCTGGTGGGCACTGGCGCCGTGTCACCGGTGGAAATCCTGCGGCTCAAGCGCAGCGCGGTAGAGATTCGCGGCTCCCTGGACGCCACCACCCTGGCCATTCCACGGGCCGAATCGGCCATCAACGAGATCAAGAGCAAGATCGATGAATCGGTGCAGACCTTCCGCTCCGATGCCGCCAAGGAACTCAACGAGAAACGCACCGACCTGTCGAAGATCACCGCGTCGGGGATCGCCATCGATGACCGGGTCAACCGCACCACGGTGTTATCGCCCGTGCACGGCGTGATCAAGCTGCTCAAGGTCAACACCATCGGCGGCGTAGTCCAGCCCGGCAGCGACCTGGTGGAAATCGTGCCCATGGAAGACAACCTGCTGATTGAGGCCAAGGTCCGGCCTCAGGACGTGGCTTTCCTGCACCCCGGACAGAAAGCCATGGTCAAGTTCAGCGCCTATGACTACACCATCTACGGCGGCCTGAGCGCCAAGCTGGAGTTGATCGGCGCCGACACCATCACCGACGACAAGGGCAACAGCTTCTATCTGATCCAGGTACGCACCGACAAGAACCACCTGGGGGGCGACGCCAATCCACTGCTGATCATCCCCGGCATGGTGGCCACGGTGGACATCATCACCGGCGAGAAAAGCGTGCTGGACTACCTGCTCAAGCCCGTGCTCAAGGCCCGCACCGAAGCCATGCGCGAACGCTGACTGCCGGCTACGTAGGAGCCGGCTGGCCGGCGAAGAGGCCCTCTGACTTTGCCGCAGACTTGAGAGTGCTTTCGCGGGCAAGCCCGCACCTACAGGCAAGACGTCAGGGTTTGGCGCCGTGGTTGCGTTGGTAGGTGTCTTCGCCCATCGCCGCGATCTGCCCTTCGATCAGGGCCTCGAAGGGGCGCAGCAAGGGCTCGAAGGAGGCCGGCGCCTCCAGTACCTGCAACGCCTGGACAATGGCTTCCAGGGTCGACAGCGCACCCGGTCCCGGGGCTTTGCGCAGGCGATAGCGCGAGGGCGTCGCGGCGGCCAGGGTCACTCGCGGCAAGGCCGCCAGCAGCGGATTGAGGTGCAACAGCTTGCGGGCCTTGCGCCAGGTGCCGTCGGGCACCACCAGCAGCAGCGGTTCATCGGTCTCGGCATAGGCCTGCAGCGGCTGGGCATCGTCCGCCGGGAACAACAGGCAGGCCCGGTATCCGGGTTGAGCGAGCAGCGTCGGCAGATCCTCGAACACCTCGCCCACCCGCAACTGCGCATTGTGCAGCCCCAGGGCCGCCAGCCGCGCCGTGTTCAAGGCGTGGTTGACCTCACTGGGATGCTGCAGCAGCAACACCCGGGTGCGGCTGGGCAAATCCGGGATCAGCGGGCACAGACAATGGCCTGTGGGACGCAGGCAACGCTCGCAGCGTGCTCTGGACATGGGAATTCCTTATGACTGGTTGAGCTGGGCCTTGAGCAGATCGCGAAAGGTCTGGATCAGGGGTTCACGGCCCCGGCCACGACGCATGATCATGGAGAACGGCGCCTGGTAGCCGAAGGTTGCCGGCAGCAGCACCCGCAGGTCGCCCTTGTCGGCCCAGGCCTGGGCATAGTGTTCCGGCAGGTAGCCGATGTAGGCGCCGGACAGCACCAGGATCAACTGCGCCTCCATGCTCTCCACGGTCGCCGCGCTGTGCTTGAAACCGTGCCGAGCCAGTTCCGCCTGGCTCCAGTAGCCACGGCCGACCATGCGCTGCTGGGTGATGACCTGCTCCGGAATGCGCCGCTCGCTGTACAGCGGATGCCGGTTGCTGCAATACAACCAGTGCTGCTCGCGGTACAGCGGCATGTACACCAGGCCGCTCATGCGCGTGGAAAAGGCGCCGATGGCCAGGTCCAGGCGGTTGTCCTGGACCCCCAGTTGCAGTTCGTGGGGGCTCATCACCGACAGGTGCAAATGCACCGCCGGATGCTCCTGGCTATAGGCGCCGATGGCCTCGGCGAACGGCAGGGCCTTGTCGCTGACGGTGGAGTCGATCACCCCCAGGTTCAGGGTGCCGCGCAACTCGCCCTTGAGGGCCGCGGCGTACTGTTCGAAGCCCTCCAGCTCCCCCAGCAGACGCAAGGTCTCCTGGTGGAACAGCTCCCCCTTGCTGGTCAGGCTGAACCCGCCACGGCCACGGTGGCAGAGCACCAGCCCGAGGGCGCCTTCGAGCTGGCTCATGTAGGTGCTGATGGCCGACGTCGAGAGATTGAGTTCGTGCTGGGCATTGGCGAACCCCTGATGTCGCACCACGCTGACGAAGATGCGCAATAGTTTCAGATCAGGTAAAGCGTTGGCCATGACAGGCTCCGATAACAGGCAAAACAACCACTTCCCTGTGCCAAGAGAGCGTACTGACGCCGGGCGACCAAGCAGCCCCGATGACCTCCATGCGCACTTTCAACCAGACCCTGCAACCCGGATAACGGTGGCTACGCCACCGAGCGGATGCTCGCTCACTCACCACGCAGGGCCCTGGAAGCCGTGCGGGAGTCTAGCGCGACCCCGGCCATTAGTTTAGAAAAATCTGAACTAAGTATTTGTTCGTAGCGATTCTTTCCCCTCACTACATTTCGCAGAATCGGCCCAATCGGTTGAACGGGCGATACCTGCTGTGCCCTCAGCCCCATAAATATAAAACAACGATGAGGCCTATCCCGTGGACAAGATTCTCCACCAACCACTGGGCGGCAACGAAATGCCGCGCTTCGGCGGCATCGCCACCATGATGCGTCTTCCCCATCTGCAATCCGCCGCCGGCCTGGACGCTGCGTTCGTCGGCGTGCCTCTGGACATTGGCACCTCGCTGCGCGCCGGCACCCGTTTCGGCCCGCGGGAAATCCGCGCCGAGTCGGTGATGATTCGCCCTTACAACATGGCCACCGGTGCCGCTCCGTTCGACTCGCTGTCGGTGGCCGACATCGGCGACGTGGCGATCAACACCTTCAACCTGCTGGACGCGGTGCGCATCATCGAAGAAGCCTATGACGGCATCCTCGAACACAACGTGATTCCCCTGACCCTGGGCGGCGACCACACCATCACCCTGCCGATCCTGCGGGCCATCCACAAGAAACACGGCAAGGTCGGGCTGGTGCACATCGATGCCCACGCGGACGTCAACGACCACATGTTCGGCGAGAAGATCGCCCACGGCACCACCTTCCGCCGCGCAGTGGAAGAAGGCCTGCTGGACTGCGACCGCGTGGTGCAGATCGGCCTGCGCGCACAGGGCTATACCGCCGAAGACTTCAACTGGAGCCGCAAGCAGGGCTTCCGTGTGGTCCAGGCCGAAGAGTGCTGGCACAAATCCCTGGAACCGCTGATGGCCGAAGTCCGTGAAAAGGTCGGCAACGGTCCGGTGTACCTGAGCTTCGACATCGACGGCATCGACCCGGCCTGGGCTCCAGGCACCGGCACCCCGGAAATCGGCGGCCTGACCACCATCCAGGCCATCGAGATCGTCCGTGGCTGCCAGGGCCTGGACCTGGTGGGCTGCGACCTGGTGGAGGTTTCGCCGCCTTACGACACCACCGGCAACACCTCGCTGCTGGGTGCCAACCTGCTGTACGAAATGCTCTGCGTACTGCCCGGCGTGGCCCACCGCTGAGTCTCGGCCCTGGGAGGGCTGGTGCCGCGCTCAAGCACGAGCGCGGCCATGGAACCGTCATGCAAAGGAGCGCAACACCTTAGCCAACGTGGTCGGAGCAGATCATGAATAACAATAAAGAAAACAGCCTTAACGACATGAACAACGGGGACGCCCAGATTCCCGCCCCTCGACGCAGCACCCTGTACGACCTCTCTCGAAACAGGCCCCCCTTGGCCTGAACTGCCCCAGCAACCGCAGCTCTTCCGGAAGACCGGCCTCCACTGGTCAACGGGGTGACCGTCCGCATCGGCGGGTGGCAACAACAATAACAACTTGCTTGTGAGGACCCGAACATGGGCTTGGATATTCTCGTAGTACTGATTTATGCCGCCGGCATGATCACCCTGGGCTGGTACGGCATGCGCCGGGCCAAGACCCGTGATGACTATCTGGTAGCCGGCCGCAACCTCGGGCCGGGCTTCTACCTGGGTACCATGGCGGCCACCGTACTGGGCGGCGCCTCGACCATCGGCACCGTACGCCTGGGCTACGTCCACGGCATTTCCGGCTTCTGGCTTTGCGGCGCCATCGGCCTGGGCATCGTCGGACTCAGCCTGTTTCTGGCCAAACCCTTGCTGAAACTGAAGATCTACACCGTCACCCAAGTGCTGGAGCGCCGCTACAACCCCGCGGCACGCCACGCCAGCGGACTGATCATGCTGGTCTACGCACTGATGATCGGCGCCACCTCCACCATTGCCATTGGGACAGTGATGCAAGTGCTGTTCGGCTTGCCGTTCTGGGTATCGATCCTGGTGGGCGGCGGTGTGGTGGTGCTCTACTCGACCATCGGCGGCATGTGGTCGCTGACCCTAACCGACATCGTGCAGTTCCTGATCATGACCATCGGCCTGGTGTTCCTGCTGATGCCGCTGTCCATCGTCGATGCCGGCGGCTGGGATACCCTGGTGGCCAAACTGCCCGCCAGCTACTTCGACTTCACCGCCATCGGCTGGGACACCATCCTCACCTACTTCCTGATCTACTTCTTCGGCATCTTCATCGGCCAGGACATCTGGCAACGAGTGTTCACCGCCCGCAGCGAAGGGGTAGCCAAGATTGCCGGGACCGCGGCCGGCATCTATTGCGTGCTCTACGGCCTGGCCGGCGCGCTGATCGGCATGGCCGCCAAGGTGGTCCTGCCGGATCTGGATAACGTCAACAATGCCTTCGCCAGCATCGTCCAGACCAGCCTGCCCAACGGCGTTCGCGGCCTGGTGATTGCCGCGGCTCTGGCAGCCCTGATGTCCACCGCCAGCGCCGGCCTGCTGGCGGCCTCCACCACCGTGACCCAGGACCTGTTGCCGCGGCTGCGCGGTGGCCGTGAAAGCGGCAATGGCGACGTGCATGAAAACCGCATCGCGACGTTGCTGCTGGGGGTTGTGGTGCTGGGTATCGCCCTGGTAGTGAGCGACGTGATCAGTGCCCTGACCCTGGCCTACAACCTTTTGGTGGGCGGCATGCTGATTCCGCTGATCGGCGCCATCTACTGGAAACGCGCCACCACGGCCGGGGCCATCACCAGTATGTCTCTGGGCTTCATGACCGCGCTGTTCTTCATGTTCAAGGACGGCCTGGACGCCAACACACCGATTTACTACAGCCTGGCCGTGGGCCTGGTGAGTTTCGTGGTGGTGAGCCTGGTCTCCCGGCGCTCGGTGCCTCTGGCCAACGCGATCTGACCTGAAGTCAGACGCCTGAAGCTTTCTTCGACGGGTGCGGCGTCGGTGGCCGCACCCGTTTTTTTCGTCCACGAAAAAGTGCCACAACGCCGGATGACGCTCGCTTCAGCCCGACCCAGGAAGCCGCCCACTGGACGAGCGGTCACCACCGCCGGAAAAAACCTCTGCTGTAATCTGATTCAGCGACGACTGTTACTGAACAGTACAAGGATCGCTGGCAGCCTCAGGGCACGCTATCGCTTCACCCTTGGACGGGGTCAAAAAACAATCAGAACCTCTCCCCTGCCCCGAGGTGTTTATGGACCGTTTCGACATCCAGCCAAGCATCCGCCTTGATCCGGACCTTGATCTGTACCGGATCAACTCCATCAGCGAACTCAGCCAGGTCATCCTGGAAAAGACCCGCACCGACGCTGCCCGTCCCGCCTGACCTGCTCGCTCCTCGGGAGTAACGCGATGAAACGGGCCGAAGCACGCGTGGCCGTACACCTGCTCATCCGTCGGGGGCTGGATGAACTCACCGACTTCGATGACCAAAGCGCTCTGCAAGCACTCGGACTCGACCGGGAGGATATCGAAGCGCTGCTCTGGCGCCTGGAGGACAGGTTCGATCTCTGCATCTCCCCCCGGGAAGAGCAGCGAGCGCTCTGGCGCCTGGAAAAGGTCGACGACCTGGTGCGATGGTTGCTGGAAAAGTCCCGGCAAAATCAGGATTGACCCGATTGCCTCGGGTGGATGGCCGAGCGACTGCCGGCCAGAAAACCCTGGCGAGAGCCGGAGTCTGCACTCCGCTCTCGCCCTGAGCTCAACGACGACGTTGCTGACGGCGCCGCAGTTCTTCGTCGGTAGGAATCGGCACCGGTTGCAGCGGTGGCTCGATCAGGCCCAGTGCGACACCAAGGTCGTGCAGCCAGCTTTGCAGTTTGTCTTTCATAGTGCCCCCTCAGGGTCGTGCCGAGCGGCGATACTGCGCCGCCTCAAGCAGATAATAGTCCTAACTTTTCCCGCGCGCTGCCTCGCAATAGCAATGAACTGTTACTGGATTGAAGCGAATCGGCCAAGGCTATTCAGCCATTGGCCCGCAGCGCCTGTGGCGCCTGCCCGGCAGTCTCCTGGGCAGCGGCTTATAGAAAGCGCTTGATCCGCCGACGCAGCCATTGCTCGGCGCTGACAAAGGTGATGCCCAACAACACCAGCAGCGCCCCCAGCACAAAGTTGAGGCTCAAGGGTTCACCCAGCAACAGCACGCCGAAGGTCACGCCAAACATCGGTGTCATGAACGAAAACACCGCCAGGTTCGCCGCCAGATAGCGACGCAACAGCCAGAACCAGGTCAGGTAGCTGAAGAACGACACCACCAGCCCCTGGAACAACACACTGGCCACGGCCACCGGGGTCAGGCTGACCTGGGTCACCTGGCCGCTGAGCACCGCAATCAGCAGCAGGCCGACGAACCCGACGATCAACTGATAGAACAGGGTCAGTGTGGCTGGCGCTTCCGACAATCGCGAGGCGCGTACCACCACCGTGGTCGCGCCCCAGGCCAGCCCCGCCAGTAATCCCAATACATCGCCCAGGAGCATGCGCCGATCCAGATTGTCTAGGGAGATTCCACCGGCAAAGGCGATGCTGATGCCAATGAAAGCAAGGATGATCCCCAACCATTGCAACGGCCGCAGCCGCTCACTGGGCAGCAACCAATTGACCCCAAGGGCAGTGAAGATCGGGGCGGTGTAGAGGAACACCGACATATGCGCGGCGCTCGTCAGCTTCAGCCCCTCGGCAATGAACAGGAACTCCAGACCGAACAGGGCGCCGGCCAGTAAACCGCCGCGCCAGGTACTGGAGACCTGGGACCAGCCCCCTTTCCAGCACATCAGCAGGGCCACCAGCAGCGCCGAAATCCCGGAACGAGCAGCCGCCTGCATCACCGGGGCAATATCCGCCGCCGCCCATTTGATCATCACCTGCTGCACGCCCCAGATCAGGCACAACCCCAGCATCACCTGCAGGGCAAAACCATCGGCGTTGCGCCGCTCGATGCTCACCGCAGTCCCTCAGATTGATTCATCGACATGACAGCTACCCGCTGTGGAAAAGACAACGCCCCCAGGCGCGCGCCCAGCCGTCGTGCTGCAAGGCCGGCCGCACCAGGAAAGACAAGCAACACGAGACATAGAAGAGGTGGGGCTTTAAGCACATCCACCCCAGAGCGAAACAAGAATCAGCTTAGCTCGATACGATCTGCGTGAATGACAATCTGGCCCTGTTTATAGAGCGCGCCGATGGCCTTCTTGAAGTTGCCTTTGCTGACCCCGAACAAACTGCTGATCAAGGCCGGATCGCTCTTGTCGCTGACCGCCAGAGAGCCATTGTTTTCGCGCAACTTGGCGAGGATCTTCGAGTTCAGGCTGGTGGCCGCTTCTTCACCCACCGGTTGCAGGCTCAGGCTGATCTTGCCATCGGCCCGCACTTCCTTGATGAACCCCTTCTCTTGCATGCCGGAGCGCAGGAACTTGAACACTTCGTTCTTGTGAATCAGGCCCCAGTGCTTGTTGTTGATGATCGCCTTGAAGCCCATGTCGGTGGACTCGGCCACCAGCAGGTCGACTTCCTGACCAACCTTGTAGTTGGCCGGAGTCTTGTCCAGGTAGCGGTCCAGGCGAGCCGTGGCCGTGATACGACGGGTGTGCTTGTCCAGATAGACATGCACCACGCAGTACTCGCCGGCATTCATCTGGCGCTTCTCTTCCGAGTAGGGCAGCAGCAGGTCCTTGGGCAATCCCCAATCCAGGAATACCCCGATACTGTTAACTTCGACGACTTTAAGGCTGGCAAACTCGCCAACTTGAACTTTCGGCTTTTCGGTAGTTGCGATTAACTTGTCGGCACTGTCCAGATAAACAAAAACATTCAACCAGTCTTCATCTTCACTGGGAATGTCCTTGGGAATATAACGATTGGGCAGCAATATTTCGCCGTCCGCCCCTCCGTCCAGATACAAACCAAAGTTAGTGTGTTTAACCACTTGCAAACTGTTGTAGCGCCCGACTAAAGCCATTTCCAATACCCTCATTGCGTGGGCAGCATTCTACCTGTTTTCCACGCCCAGGTTGGCGCTCCTGAGTCCCGGACCGGAAAATTCCGTGAAGAGCCTTGGTTTTTCTAGCATCACTGGCGCTCAAGCGGCCATTCGTCAGGCCAACAGCGACCTGCCGGCTAAGGGCAAACAGCCACCAGGCCGCATTTTCAGTAACGGGTCTTTATTTAAAACAGCCACTTAGGAAGATGTCAGCAAGATCAACTTAAGGAAAAAGCCCAAAAAACGACCCTTTGTTTCAGAGGATATTTACCAAGCAATTGTCAAGTATTTCTGATAAGATGCCTGGCCAAATTAATTTTCCAAAAGGTTAAATGGCCGCCATGCGAGTAAAAGCCTCCAACAGCAAAGCAAAACCAGCTCCCGCCGTTGAAACCAGCGAATCGATCAACGAACAAATCGCGGCCTTCCTGAAATCGGGCGGCGAAATCCAGCAAATTGCCAAAGGCGTCAGCGGCCAGACTTTCGGCCCATCCAAGCAGATCAGCCTCGGCAAAAAGTAATTCCCCCGCATTATCCTGGTCCCTTAGCGCTTTGCCCTCAAAGCGCTAGGACTAGCACCCCTTCTCTCCTCCCCCTAGCACTAAAAGTCGACCAACGGCCCTTATCCGCTGTTCCTGGCCGCTATCCTTTCAGCTCTCTGGATCAATAGTTTCAGCCAACTCCCAGTTCATCACTGCCGGCCTTCCGCCCTGCGACTGAACGGCTGGCAGCCTTCCGGGTTCAGATGCAGGAACCCGAACTCGCAAGGACTCGAACATGGCGCGCCAGTGGCCCCTGCTTATCTCGTTGCTGATCCTCAGCCTGCTGCTCGGCGCCTGCAGCCGAGTCGGCCTGGCCTATCGCAACCTGGATGTAATCATCCCCTGGACCCTCAACGACTACCTGGACATGAACAGCGAGCAGAAAAGCTGGTTCAACCAGCGTCTGCAGCAGCACCTGAGCTGGCATTGCAGCACCCAGTTGCCCGGCTATCTGGACTGGCTCGATCGCCTGCAACTGATGGTGCAGAGCAATCAGGTCAGTGATCAGGACCTGCAAGCACGAACCCGGGAAGCCAAGCAGGCCATCGCCGAGACTGTAAGACAGATCACCCCTTCCGCTGTAGAACTGCTCCAGGGCCTGGACGACGGGCAAGTCAAAGAGATGAACAACGCCTTCGCCAAGGACCAGCAAGAACACCGCGAGCAGTACCTCACGCCATCACTGGCGCAACAGATCCAGCAGCGCAGTCAGCGCATGAGCAAGCGCCTGAATGCCTGGCTCGGCCCCCTGACCCCCAGCCAGCAACAACGAATCGAGCAATGGTCTGCCTCCCTGGGAGAGCAGAACCAGCAGTGGATCGCCAATCGCGTCCATTGGCAGACGCAATTCAGCGCCGCGGTGGCGCAACGCCGAGACAGCGATTTCCCACAGCGCATCGAGCAGTTGCTGATCAACCGCGAGAGTTTATGGACAGACGACTACCGCCAGGCCTACGCCCACACCGAACAGGCCTCACGCAGCCTGTTGGTTGACTTGATGGCCGCCAGCAGCGTGGACCAACGCCAGCACCTGCTGAAGAAAATCGACGGTGTACGCAAGGACTTCGCCGCCCTGAAATGCCTGCACAACGCAAGCCAGGGCTAGCATCGCGAAACTAGGCGATCTGCGCCTTGGAGGCCACCTCGTCAAAGGTATCCGCAGCCAGGGCATCAGCCTGTTCATCCAGCACCTGACGCGGGTGATCGTTGCCCGGAATACTGCTGTCGATCAGACACAACAGGCTTGAGCCGCGAGGCGTCAGTACAAAGTTCTCGCCGTTGCCGCCTTCTTCCTCGGGCCTGGTTTCAATAAAACCCCGGTCCAGCAGCAACTTTTCGTACTGGGTGGCGGTGACTTTCAGTTCATCCAGATTGCCGGTGGGCTCACCCTCCGCCTCCTTGGCCGCCGCATGCTGCTCGGCGTAGGGGCGAGGCGTGAAACTGTGGCCGGCGCCGTTCTGCACTTCGTGCAGCAGTCGTTCAATCAGATCCCAGTTATATGTGGTCATTGCGGTTCAACCTCCAGACATGAGAATGAAATGCCGTTCATAGGTTGTGACCGACCGGGTTTTCAGCCGTTCAGGAAATACGCCGCGCCAGTCTGACCCCTGATCGGAAAACCGCTGGGCAGCTTGTCGATCCAGCCCTGCGCCAAACGACTAGCGTGTGTAAGACCCATGCCCCCTGCCTTGAGGAGAAACGCCATGAGCACTACCGATCACCCCGTGGTCTCCCGGGAACAATGGCTGCTCGCACGCAAGCAGCACCTGATCCATGAAAAGGCCTTTACCCGCCAGCGCGACCAGCTCAGTGCCGAGCGACGGGCGTTGCCCTGGGTCAAGATCGACAAGCCCTACCGCTTTCAAGGCCCCGACGGAGCACTGAGCCTGGCGCAACTGTTCGGCGAGCGTAGCCAGTTGCTGGTCTACCACTTCATGTTCGGCGCCGGCTGGGAAGAAGGCTGCAAGGGCTGCTCCTTTCTTGCGGACCACTTCGACGGCGCCAACCTGCACCTGGCCCATCACGACGTAACGCTGGTGGCTGTCTCCCACGCGCCCTATGCCCAATTCCAGAGCTTCCGTCGACGCATGGGCTGGCGCTTCGACTGGTATTCCAGTGCCGGTGACGACTTCAACCAGGACTTCGGTGTCAGCCTCAGCGCCCAGCAGCTAGCCGCGGGCACCGCGACCTACAACTATGAACAGGCCAGTGGCGATGAAGCCGAGTTGCCCGGCCTGAGCCTGTTCTATCGCAACGACCAGGGTGAGATTTTTCACACTTACTCCACCTATGCCCGCGGACTGGACCTGCTGGTGGGAGCCTATAACTTCCTCGATCTGACGCCCAAAGGGCGCAATGAAGAGCAGATCATGGACTGGGTCCGTCTCCATGACCGCTACGAACAGACACCCGAAGGCAAGGGAAGCCACCCTTGCTGTGGTGACGCTTAAGATCGTGTTCACCGGCAAGCCGGCTACGGGGCGTTTGTAGGAGCCGGCTGCCGGCGAATCGTACCGACAGGCGATTCGCTCTCACAAACGGCACAAATCTGCGGCAGACTGCAACGTCCGCCCCACAGCCAACTAATCTGCAAACATGAGCGCCGCCTACCACAGCCTCCACGAATACACCCTGCGCATGAGCCGGGTGCTGGAGCATATCGACCAACACCTGGACCAGCCCCTGGAGCTGGCTGATCTGGCGCGGGTGGCGCATTTCTCGCCCTACCACTTCCACCGCCTGTTCAGCGCCTGGGTCGGAGAGCCCCTCGGGGCCTACCTGCGGCGTCGGCGCCTGGCCTGTGGGGCTTATCTGATGGCCAGCCGCCCCGAAGCCTCAATCCTGGAAATCGCCATGGATGTCGGCTTCGGCTCCGGCGAAGCCTTCTCCCGGGCCTTCAAGCAACACTTCTCGGTCTCACCCAGCACCTGGCGCGACACCGAACCCAAACGCTGGCACCGCCGCCTCGACGACATCCGCGAACGCCGCCTGCGTGAATTGAGCAATCCTGATCAGACCCACATCCCGGCCTTCGACGATCCTGACGCCTTCATTCACCTGAAGGAAACAACGATGAACGTCACCCTGCAGCAACTGCCCGCCACCCGCGTAGCCTACCTACGCTACATCGGCGCCTACGGGCCCGGCATTGGCGTTTTCTGGCGCGAGACCGCCATGCCCTGGATGCTCGAACACCAGCTGTTCAACCACGTGCGCTACGGCATCGGCCACGACGACCCGGACCTCACCCCTGCCGACAAATGCCGCTACGACGCCTGCGTCGAAGTGTCCAAGGACTTCAAGGCCAGCGCCCCCGCCGTCATCACCACCCTGCCCGGCGGCCTCTACGCCGTGGCCCACTACCGCGGCCTGGGCCCAGCTATCGCCGACGCCTGGATCGAACTGTGCCGCGACTGGCTACCCAAGAGCGGCCTGCAGTTCGACCCACGCCCGGCCTTCGAGCGCTACCCGGCGGATGCGTATTACAACCTCAAGACGGGAGAGCTGGAGTGTGAGATCTGCATTCCGGTGAAGAAGCTGTAACCCAAAAAGCACGTTGATCCCCATGTAGGAGCGAGCTCGCGAAGAACGCCAACGATAACGCGCTGTTACTGACAGAGCGCGGCGCCATCGGGTTCATCGCGAGCAAGCTCGCTTCTACAATCCCGACACACCCACTCAACGAGAAGGAATGGCCGTGATATCACGAACGATGAACTTCGGCAGAGCGCGAATGTAGAAGTTCTCCACATCCGAATTACCGCTGTTGGTGATCGCCCCCAACATGGTCTTCATATTGCGCAACTGACCCATGGCCCCGGCAGGCTGCAAACCATTGCGCTCCTGAGCGAAATGCAGCACCTCGGCGCCGTCGCGCTTGACCTGAACCTTGTAGCCGAAATCGACACTGGCAAGGATCGTATTGTCATCGACAACCATCGACACCAGCCCACCCTTGGAATCACTGAGGCGGCGCTTGTACACCGCATTCACATCCAGCAGGTAGTCGGCGCTGTCCTTGGTGGCGGCGTAGCGATTGGCATTGCCCAATTGCCGGATCAACTCCATGCCCAGTTGTTGGCGCAGCTTGTCCTCGGGCAGAAAGCGCTCGCTCTCGCCGACCAGTTGCAGGTTGAAGGTGTCGATCCAGTAAGTGGCGGTAGCGGGAATCTGTACCGGTTTGGGCGAGATGTAATAGTCCGGGGTGGAGGCACAACCGGCGAGCAAAGCGAGGGTGAAGAGCAAAGACAACAGACGCATGACGGATCTTCCTTGAGAAGGTTTTCAACAACGCACCGCCACCTGAAAACCAACTGTGGCATGGCGATGAGCGGCGGCATTGTAAGCCAGGAAAATCGTGGCGGACCGGCTTGAAAAGATACTCTCGGCAAATTAGGAATTGCCTTACGGCAGAAGCAGACGATCCAGTAGGAATGGGGCTTTAAGGACAGGGTGAGCACTGGATATAGTCGAGGGGTCGTTGAAAGGACGACCGGGTTTGGCGACCTGATTTACAGAGTCCTCAGTCAAACTAAAGAGGCTCAATAAATGACGCGTTATCAAGCTATAACCGGTCACGACTGCAACATTCCATCCCTGCTGATCGATACCCAAGCTCCCATAGACGTCCTGCACGATGCAGCGGCGTATCGCATTCGCGCCGTGACTCAACTGCTGGAGAACTTCGCGATTTGTGATGACGCGCCCAAAGGTGCAGTGGTGCTGCAGGAACTGTCGCTGGTGTGCAGCATTTTGCTGCGTGATGGATGTGATTTGATGGATGTGGCAGGGCGACGGATGCAAGGTCAGCTATCGGCATAAACAGGTAGGGGCGGTACAAAGCCGCCCCCTTTAGCCTGAGTACAGAGTGGGGAAATATTCATTGATACGTTCGTTGTGCAGTAATCGATCAACTGTAAAGTCCAACTGATCCGAAACAGCGATGTCTCTGCGCAATGGTTCAGGAAAATCCTCGATCGATGCGAAAACTGTCGGGAGCAGATATCTGAAGTAGTCACCCATCACCGTGTTGCCATCGTACCCTACTGGATAATCCTCACCTTCGTAGCTGCCTTCAATAGCGTGATAGACAAAAAGGCCCTTATTGACTGGCAAATTCGTTTCACTGTAATGACCAATTTTCGCCAGCTCACTTTCAAGACCATCTACAATAGACTTCTTGCATAAGTAACTTCGGTGACGACAAGCGGAATACAGGTCCAAATCAAAGCCGCCATTTTTCGGCACTGGATAATCACAAAACTCTTTTGACTCCTCCCATATATATTCATTCATTCGATCGAGCGGTGACTCAACCGCAGCAATCCTGAGCAACGCCTTGGGCAAATCACCGAAGCAGTTATTCACCATCACAGCAATCCGCCCAAATTTATCCATTGCAAACCAAGTGAATATTGAGCCAAATCCAGGCTGCCAATTGACATCTAGAACAGACATATCTCCTTTACCTATAGAAATTTAAAAATCGATATATATCCACTAACACTTATTGCGAGAGATTGAATTTCTTCCAACTCTGCAAGGCGCCTGCAAATTCCTCAGTAGAACGTCGCCATCCGGTTTGATCGTGACAACAGAAAAGCCCTCCCAAAAAGGAAGGAAAGTATTAATATCGCGCATAAGAACGCCGGTTTGTTAGATGTGTTTGCTCGCACGAACATCATCAATCAAATCGGCGTTCTTGTTTCTGTGTTTCCCGGGATTCCGTGAAGAACCTTTTTAATACATCGTTATCCATCTTGAGCTGGCGGTTTTCCTGCTCCAACTGCAGGACACGTTGCTGCTCGGATGTCAGCGGTTTGCCCATACCTGCTTGCCCCAGCTGCTCAGCTTCGTACTGCTGTATCCAGCGTCGAACGGCCGTATCAGCGATATTAAGATCACGACAAACCTGTGGAACGCTCAGGCCCTGATCTTTGATCATCTTCACGACTTCCAACTTGAAGCTGTCATCGAATGTTCTGCGTTTGTTAGTTATGAAAAACTCCTCGACAGATGCATTTTCCACCTATCGAGGTGTCCGGGGAAATTAGACCACTACAAACACAGCACCCGTCCAGCTCAAAAAAACACCTTCCGCCAACCTCAGCAAACACTTTCACAATCTAACAGAAAGATACTCCTCACTCTCCAAAAGAGTATAAACGTCTTTCTTACAATCAAAATACACCTGGGCATCATCATATATCACTCGCCCTCCGAACGCTTTTCCTATCGCACAAGCAACAGCCACTGAAAACAACATATTATGCTTCGAACTCCTTGTAACTTGAGCAACAATAGGCAAATCCACTTCTGAGATCTCTCTCAAATCCTCAGCCACTTCCATAAAGCTAATCCAACAAAGAGCCTTCTGCTCTTGATCATGCACAAAGACAAAACTATCAATTAGCTCCCCCCCTCCGCCAAGATTCACACCAACCCTTAGCTGCCCTGCCGATATAAAAAAACCGGAAAGAAAGGTAAACAGTCCGCCTAAGAGACTCTTAAAATCAGGAACCACCCTGATCGGAACAAACAAACCAGCCGACATCATTCCCACCCTTTATATTGAGCAACTCGACCAGAAGATATATTCATCCAGCCATCCTGAGTTTTTATATAAATATTGCTCACCGTCCCTTCACCAACAACATTTGAGACTGGGGACCCCGACTTAAAGTGACTTAACATCTTTTCCATGGACACTCCTGTACTAGCTGCATCAATATACAAATCCCCCTTATACCCAGCTTTAGCCATATCCTCAGCACCACTAAGGATATTTCTTCTAACCGAGTTTATACTAGTCCCTTTGACTGTCTTAAGTTGAACAGGAACACCATCAAGCCAGCCATCAATGCCCGCAAAACTAGGTGTATCGGCCCCCTTAAATTCACCACCTCTAAAGGAAACGATATCAGATGCCTGTTTAAACTCGTGATCCTCTAAAGCCCCCCTAACTACAGTCCCTTTCTTTCCTGAAGGTAATGTCAACGTAAAATTAGCATCGTTAGCCGCTGGCTTATCAATACCTACAACCTTAGTTTCCCCAGAGACTAGATTTTTCGCGGTCTCTTTTGTAGCTGGCAGCTCCAAAGGCTTCGATGTCACCTTCGCGTAAGAAACTAGCTCACTCGTTCCATCAGGGTAGACGATCTTCATCGCATCATCACTGACCGTGACAACGCTGCCCTTTGGAACAACCGTGCCATTCGCAAGGGTTACTCTCTCAGAGAGTTTCACCGTAGTGTTGGCTTGAATGGTCGCGCTTTCAACGTACTTCGCACCATCAACGAGTACAAAATTAGGTGGCTCAATCGGTTTGGGTACAGCCACCGGCATCTGCGGCACATCCGGATCAGGCCCAACCCTCTCCAACTTGGCCAGCTTAGTCTCAATGCCACCGGTTGCCTTAACGGTGGTCGCGATGTCTTTCATTCCGCTGCTGGAGACTTCGACCCCCGCCTTGGAAAGCGTGGACGCTCCCTTAGCCGCACCTGTACCGCCAGAAGCGATTACCTGTGCATAGAGGGCCAGTGCTTGACCTAGCTGCTTGCCTAGATTCTCAGCATTCTCATCACCGCCAATGACTAGAGCATCACGCATTTGAGTAATTTGAGAACGGAAAGTATCTGCTGCTGCACCAAAGAGCTTTTGGCCATCAACAGACAAAATAAACTCATTCATGGCATCGATGCTGGCGATAGGGTCTTTCAGAACACCCGCGGCACCGTTAAGGGTATCGATTCCCGCGCTAGCCATGCTATCGCTGAAGCTCTTGAATAATGCACTGCCAGCAATGAAATCCTGATTACCAGAGACGCTTAACCACTTACCATAAACCGCAAGTTTTTCGCGAAAACTTGGGGCCGCCGCCAGCTCTTTGGTCATTTGAACCATCTGCTGAGTGGCCAGCCAGTTGTTGTCAACATTGGCAATTGCCGCATTAGTCGCCGTGGCCGCGCCGTTCGGGTTGTTCATCGCAGCGATGCCGGTCACTACCGAGGCAATGATGTTGCGTTTTGCTTCGCGCTCTTCGTTGGTTTCGTTCGGGCTGGTCTCGTTGAACAGGCCCGCCAGTACGCTGCTGGCGGAACCACCCAGGGCGCCGGCCGAACAGCTTTGGTTGCTTGCGGCAGCCCCCGCACATCCAAGGATCGCGTGCAAACCTGCATGTTCCGGGCTGCCTTCTTTCAGGCCGTTGAGCACCAGTTTGCCAATGTAGTCCGAGCCTTGTTGCTGGACATAATTGACAAACATGTTCTGCGCGAACTGCGAGGTGCTGCCGCTGACATTGCCACTGACCCCAGCGACCAAAGCTGTAGCAATTTGCCGATAAGTACCGCCTGCCCCCCAATCTTTGGCAACGGTGTCAGCCCGCTCCTTCAGAGCAAAATAGTTATTGCGGTGGAGCTGACGCTCTTCATCACTCAATTCCTGATTGTGTGCAGCGGCATACTCTTTATCAGCCTGCCTACGCGTCTCATCCACCTCCCGTGCACGGGACTCCAGGTACATGGAGGCGTTCTGGATAAACTTGCCGGTAATCTCGAAGCCGACCTGAATTTCCTTGGCATCGAAGATTGGCTTGAGCTTGTTACTGCCATCCCGGTCGCTGGACACATCAGTGTTGATGGCCGCTATAGCCTGCTCGGCTGTCTGGCCAGTCAATGCCTGTTGTTTTGCGCTATCGGTGATAGAGACCGTTGCTCCGCTGATACCACTCAGAGTCTTGCTACTTGAGCTATCGCCAGCAAACAACGCGATAGGAGCACTGACACTGACACCTTCTTTGCTCGCAATGACTGGGCCGTTCTTGTTGGCTGTCGCGCTAGCATTGCCATCCTTGTCACGCCCTACCTTGCCACCAAAGCCACCGCTCAGGTTGATACTGCTCGCATCGTATTCGGCCTTGTTCTTGATATCCGAACTGGTCAACGAGCCAGTGCTCAGGCTGTTCTTGCCGTCAGCCACAGCCTTATCTGTACTTGCAATGATTGCTCCCTTGAGGTCGGTATTGCCCCTGACCTCAACCTGGAAGCCACCATCGCCAGCCTTGATACCAGACTGTTCACTGACACTGGCATAGTCACTGTGCATCTTCTGCTGAGCAATGCCGCCACTGGCGCTGCTCATGCCATAGCAGAATGGTGGAATACAGAGACTGACCCCCACATTGGCACTCAGTTGCTCCGAGCGATAAGTACTGGTGTCCTGCAAGCTCTCGACATTGAGATTGCCACCCACATTGGCTTTGACCTGCTGACCGGAAACCACCGCACCTTTGAGAGAGGTATCACCACCGCTGTCGAGCCGCACCGTCTGCCCGGCTTTGATATAGGTGTTGGATTGCGTGACATCGTCACCGTCCGACTTACCACGCCCTTTGTTCGCGGCCAGCTCAAAGGTAATGCCGTTACTCTCGCCAAAGCCAAAACCGACACCCGCGCTCCAGCCGCTGTTGCCATTGCTGCTTTGTTGATGAGCAGTATTCTGTGCCGCCAGCAGATTGACTTGGCCATCTGCTTTGAGATTGGCATCACCACCGGCTTCGATACGACTCCCCACAACATTCAAGTTGCTCGCTGCACCGGCGCCCTTGGCAACAATATTGACGTCTCCGCCTGCAACAACGCTGCTGCCCACCACGTTACTACCACTCTGGCTACCCTCTTTGTCGCTGCGGCTGTTGCTCAAATTGATGCTGATCTTCACGCCTGCACGAGGATCTACCATCAACGCCTGACCGGCCTCTACCGCCTGGTTGGCATTCATCGCGACATTGACTGCGGCCAATGCCAACATCCGACCATCGCTGGTTTCCTGGGCGGCCTTGCCCATTTGCTGAATCCCCTGCAGCGCATTCAACAATGGAACACTGACCGTGCCGCCAATGGCCGTTCGACTGGTACTGGCCGTGTTGTTGGTTTTGAGGGTGTCGAAACCGGCCTGGATATCCACCTGCTTAGCGTTGATATCAATATCGCCTTTAGGCGCAACGAGCTGGCTGGCTATCTGGTTGTAATGCTCTCCCGCTTTCAGGGAAACATTGCCCTCTAGCGAGGCGATCTGACTGCCCGACTGGCGGATGGTGTCGCTTTGATCGGTGCCCTTCTGTTTGACTACTCCGGTCGCTCCCTGCCACCAGGAGCCCACCTCACCGACTTTTTTACTGCTGGATTTGGAGTTCGCACTGCTAGTGTTTTCAGCACTGACCACCTCCAGATTGCGCCCAGCTTCGACCTGCAAATTCCGATCTGTAACCAATGTGCTTCCACGCACGCTGGTATCGCGGCCGCTGGTGATTTGCAGACTGTCGGCACTGATATCACTACCGATGCTTTGCGAAGCACTTTGTTCGGTTTGCTGGGCTTTCTTAGTTGCTGAAACCCAACCAGTGACGGTCATGCCAACCTTGCCGGACTGCTTGGACTGACTAGACGTTTGATGCACTTCGGCCGTACCGATTTCGACGTCGTTGCCGGCATTCAGTTTTACCGCTCCGTCTGCCCGCAGAGCCGTCGCCTTGAGAGAGATATCGTTATCCGCTCGCAGATCGATGCTCTGCGCAACCAACTCAGTAGTAGTCAGCGTCGTTTGGCTGGTCGAGCTGCTACTGGACTTACTCGAAAACAGACCTTTTTTGGATGAGGCATTGGCCTGACTTGCATAGTTCTCAGCAGCCTCGAGATTGATATCGCGCCCTGCAGTCGCCAGCAATGCCCCGGCGCTAGAGACCTTGGCGCCTTCGGCATTGATATCCTGAGCAGCTGAAATAACGACTTTCTTTCCAGCCTCGATAGACGAGCTGACAGCGACATCGTTTTCGCTCTCGCTCATCTTCGAACTCTTCTTGCCCCACGCCCCTTTCTTGGCCTTGGAGTAATAGGAGTAATCGGTATTTTCAGCGGTCTCCAGATTCAGGTCATTGCCTGCGTAAAGATAAGCCTCATCCCCCGCACTCACCCGACTGGCAATCAGTTCCAGATCCTTACCGGCACTGAGTGCCACGCTGCCACCTGCAGTGACCGCAGTAGAAACCTGCTGACCATGATCCTCCTGCCCCTTGAAGCTCTTGGTCTGGCTGAACCAGTGCTGCTCATTCGCAGCAGAAGCCAATGTCAGGTTTTCTTTAGCCGACATCGACACATCACGCTTGGCCTCAATCTGGCTGGCAATCGCCGTGATATCGCGACCAGCACTGATGGACAGGTCGCGACCTGCCTCAAGCGTCGAACCATGCTGGGTGACACTTTTGTCACGGTAGTTGGCGTTCAGCTGATTGCCGACCACCTGCTCCACAGCCGTCAGGCTGACATCACGGCCAGCGGTGATGCGGGTATCTGCGGCGCTCTTTAGGACTCCCGCGCTGTTATTGAAATCGCGTCCCGCATTGATGGTGAGGTTATTCGCGGCCTCAATCCGTGCAGCACTGTCGACAAAATCCCGTTGCTGCGCGAACGAATCCTTACTGCTTTGGTGCGAGGTCAAAGTACGCTCGTTAACCACGTCCCCATCAGTTGCCGTCAAGGCCACATCGCGCCCAGCGATAACACCACCGGCCTTGTTCAGCAGATCCTTGCCCGCCGTCAGATTCAGGCCCTTGCCCGCCTCCGCCAACCCACTATTGACCAGGTTCTCCCCCGCCACCGCCGACAGGTCATTGGCCGCGCGCAGGGTGCCGACGTTGTTCAAGTCCTTGCCGGCAATCAGGCTCACGTCCTTGCCGGCGATCAGGGAGCCGTTGGGCGCCAGGCGGTTGTTGGCCTGGGCCAGGTACAGCACTGGCACCAGCACTTGTTCGCCGTTCACTTCATGGCTTTCCAGCCAGACGATGTCGTGGGTCAGGGCAGCGATTTGTTCGGAGGTCAGGGTCACGCCCACCGACAGGTCAAGCTGTTGCTTGCTCTGGAGGGCGTTGTCCATCAGGTGCTTGAAGAGCTTTTCGTTGCTGTCCTGGCCGTTGATAAAGCGCTGGCCGGTGCGGGCCACCATGGCTTGCTGGATGAGTTTCTGTTCGTAGAAACCGTCCCCCAGGCGTTTGGCGCTTTCATCGGGGTTGTAGCCGAGGTTGGACAACAGGTAGTCCGAGCTCATGAACTGCTTGAGGTTGGTCAGCGCCGGGTTGGTTTCGATCAGGTACTTGTGCGGCCGGGACAGGCTCGCGGCGTCCGGCAGGCCGGCGATCTGCGCAGGCGTCGGGGCCTGGGCCAAGGTGCTGCCCTGGCCGCTGAGGCGGAACAGGCCGTTGCCGCTGGTGGGCAGGGTGAAGCCCGGCAGTACCAGGGGGTTGACCTGTTGCTGGGCCAGTTCCGGGGGCAGTTGCGGGTTGATCCGGATCGGCGTCGAGTAGCCGTTGCCAACGCCGGTGTCGGTCAGGGTCTTGCCGGCGCCGACGTACTCGTAGAAGGAGCGGATCACGCTGTTGTCGAGGGTTTTGTCAGCCTTGAGGTTGACCTTGCCGCCAGCCTGGATGGTGGCGGCGAAGGATTGGTCGCCATCCACCACTTTGCTGCTGGAAGACCGCAATACCCCGGTCCAGGCGATAAAGGCGCTGAGGTCGGAAGCAAAGCTGGCAGACGGAGTCGGGTTGTTGCGGGCGTTGAACGCGGCGGCATGGGCAGCGGCGTTACCAGTCTCGTTGACGAAGCTCTGATACCGCCGCAGGGTGGTGATTTCCTGGGGTTGCAGGCCCTGGTTGTGGACGGTCTCGGCCTTGACGTTGATGTCGCCGGCCGCGGTGATCAGGCTGCTGGTGTTGGTCAATACCTGGGTGTCGATCTGCAAGTCGGCGCCGCTGTTGAGGCTGGCGGCGGCGCTGCTGTTGGTCACTCGCAGGCGATCGGTTTCGGCCACTTCCCAGAAGCCGTTGATGCGGCCGCCTCCGCGGTCGTCGCAACCAATCCACTCACACGGCAAGCGAGTGATGCTGGCCGCGCTCTTTTCGTGCTCGGTGTACTCCAGCACGTCCATGACGTTGTTGACGGTGCTGGCGGCGATGCTCAGCTTGCCGAGGCTTTCGATATCCCCGGAACGGTTGTCCAGCAGGTCGGCGCGGGTTTGCTGGTCGTCCTTGGCGATCAGCGCGGTGCCCAGGCTGTACACCTGGGCGTAGCGGTTGCTGAAGCTCGTGGTCAGCAGCTGCATATTGCCGCCGCTGGAGATCAGGCCGTGGTCATTGACCAGGGTGGCGGCAGTGAGGTTCAGGTCTTCGCCGCTGCCCAGGGTGCCGTGGTTGTTGATGCTGGCGGCCGTGAGGTGCAGGTTCTGCTTGGCGGTGATGCGCCCGGCGCTGTTCAGCGCGCCGTCGATCTTCAGGGTGCTGTTGGCGCCGCCGGCGATGCTGGCGCTGTCCGCCAGATCCAGTTGGGCGGCATGCAGGTCCAGTTGCCCGAGGCTGCTCAGGCGGCCCTTGCCGCTGTAGTTGCCGCTCAGGTCGAGGTTGAGCGCGGCGTCGCTGCCGATCAGGCCGTCATTGCTCCAGTGGCTGCCGCTGCCGGTCAGGCCGTTGCCCGCCAGGAGCTGGCCGTCGGCGGTCTGGGTCAGGTGGTCGACCTTGACCAGCAACTGGTCGGCCTGGATTGCACTGCTGTTGGTCCAGCGCTCGGCCTCCAGGGTCAGTTGCCCCGCGGTCTTCAGGCGGCCGCCGACGTCTTCGAGGTTGGCCATGGAGATGCCGAACACACCGCTGCCGCTGTGCAGCAGGCTGCCGCCGCGGTTGTTGAAGCCGCCGGCGTCGAAGGCCAGGTCGTGGTTGGCGGTTTCCAGGAGGCCGTCGCGGTTGTCGAAGGTGCCGCCGATATCGAAGCGGGTTTTGCTCACCAGGCCCAGGGACCGCAGTTGCCCGCGCTGGTTGTCCAGGCTGGCGGCGGCGGTGGCCAGGGTGCTGCGGCTTTCAATCAGGCCCTGGCGGTTGTCCAGCGCGCCAGCCAGCTCCAGCTCAATCTGCCGGGCGCTGATCTGGCCGGCGCTGTTGTCCAGGTCCTTGGCGCTGATATGCAGGCCCTGCTGGGCGAAGAGCGCGCCGTCGCGGTTGTCGAGGCGGCCACCGGCAGCGGTTTCCAGGGTGGCGCCGCCGTTGAGGGCGGACACCTTGCCGGCCCTGTTGTCGAGGTGGCCCGCCTTGAGCGTCAGGTCGCCCTGCTGGGCAATGATCTGCCCGCCCTGGTTGCCGGCAGCAGCGGCAACCTCAAGGCCCAGGGTGGTCTTGGCCTGCAGCAGGCCCTTGGCGTTATCCAGGCGCTCGGCATTGAGTTGCAGGTCGGCTTCGCGGCTGAGGATCTCGCCGCCATCGCTGTTCTGCACTTCGCCACTGGCGCTGATCAACACCAAGTCATTGGCCGCGACACGGCCTTTCTGACGGTTGTCCAAGTGTTCGGTGAACAGCCGCAGCCACTGCTGGCTGGAGAGTTCGCCGCCCTGGTTCTCAACCCTAGTGCTGCGCTTGAGCAGCAAAGGGCCGGCGGCAGACAGCGTGCCCTGGTTATTGATCAAGTGTCCCAGCAGATCGAGGGTGACGCCCTGCTTGCCGGTGAAGGTGCCGTGGCTGTTGTCCAGGTCACTGCCGATGAATTCCAGGTCGCCGGTGGCGTTGACTGTGCCGCCCTGGTTGCCCAGGGCCATGGCCTGCAGGGTCAGGGTGGCGGCGCTGTCGATGGAGCCGCCCTGGCTGTTGTCCAGCCGGTCGCTGAGTTTGAGGCTCTGTGCACCCGCGCTGGAGATCACGCCCTTGAAGCTGTTGTCGAGGCTCGCGGCCTTAACGTCCAGGGCCTGCTGGCTGACCAGGGCGCCGCCCTGGCTGTTGTTCAAGGCGTCGCTGAGGGTGATGTCGACACCGCCCTTGAGGCTGGAGACGGTGCCTTTGTTGCTGTTGTTCAGGCCGGTGCCCTTGAGGGTCAGGCCCTGCCAGCCCGACAGCAGCCCGCCCTGGTTGTCCAGTTCCGCAGTACCGGTAATCTCCAGGGTCTGTTGCGCCAGCACCACGCCGGTGAGGTTGTCCATGCCGGCCAGCACCAGGGTGCTGCTGCCCTGGCTCGACAGCTCGCCACCGCTGTTGCCCAAGTGGCCCAGGGTGGCGTTGAGGGACTGCTGACTCTTGATCAGGCCGCCCTGGCCGTTGCGCACCTGATCGGCATTGAGTTGCAGGCGCTCGGCGCTCAGCAGCTTGCCCTGATGGCTGTTATCCAGAGTCCCAGCGCTGACCGTTACCTGGCGCTGCCCACTCAGGGTGCCGCCCTGGTTGTTCAGGGTCTGCTTGGTCGTGACCGTCAGATCACGGCTGGCCACCACGCTCTTGCCGCTGTTGTTCAGGTTTTGCGCCGTCAGGGTGACATCGCCGTTCGGGTTGCGGCTGTTGTCGAGGTTGACCCCGGCTTCGATGATGCCGTGGTTGTTCAGTTGCCCGCCGCTGCCCAGATTGATGCTGTTGGCCGCCGCCAGGGTGCTGTGGCTGTTCAGGTCGTCTTGGGTTTGCACCTCGAGATCGGTGCCGGCGTAGACCGCGCCCTGAGCGTTGAGGCTTTGCGCCTTGATCGCCACCGCGCCCTTCTCGGCAGTGGCGTCGGCCATGCGCAACTGGCCATTGGCATCCAGTTGGATATCACCGCCACTGGCGATCAGTTTGCCGTCGAGCTTGACCCCGACCCCAGCCTCAGTACCCACCAGCTTGATGGCTCCGGCGTACATGCCGCCCAGGGCCGATGAGTCGATCGCCAGTTGCGGCGCATCCGCCGGGTTGGTGGTCCGCGCCGTGGCGTTCAAGGTCTTGGCGTCGACATCGTTGGCCCCCGCGATCACCGCCAGGTGCTTGGCCTGGATCTCGGCGTTGATTTTCGCGCTGCGGGTGATGATTTCGAACTGGTCGATATTGCTCGCGTTGAGCCCCGCGCCTTCAATGGCGACGCTGCCTTGATCCACCTGGTAACGCTGGAGCTGGCCGTTCTCGATCACCGGTTTGCCGGTGGTCAGGGTGGCTTTCGGGGTGTTGATGAAGCCGCAGCCGTTGCAGCTGACGCCGTAGGGGTTGGCAACGATGACATGGGCCGACTGTCCAGCCACTTCGGTGTAGCCCTTGAGCTGGCTGGGACTGCCGCCGTTGACCTCGTTGAGGATCACATTGGCCGCGCGGCCACCCAGGTTGGGGTTGCCGAGGATGATCCCGCCGAGTTGGGTTTCCTGGGTGCGGTTGATGGCGTTGTTGAGGATCACGCCCTGCTGGCCGACGTTGTAGTCGCTGAACTGGTTGTGGGACAGCCCGCTGCCGTTGGGCGCGGCAATGTTGACGATGGGCACGCCATTGCCGGCCTGACCCAGTGTGGTGCCGCTGCCGTTGACCACAATGCCGTCGGCCATCGCCACCACGGGCTGCCAGAACATCATGTTGGCGAGGATGAACGCCAGTCCGCGCTTGGACAGCCCCCAGAACGTATCCCGCGCTTGCAGGGTGGCGGAAGGCTGGCGGGCCAGAAAGGCAAACTGACGAGCGTCCATGTCATGTATCTCGGGTAAAGAGCGGAATTAAAGGAACAGGTCCAGACGGAAATAGATCGGGGCTTCGCGTTCACTCAGGGCTTCGGGCCGTTCGAGGGAGTGGGCAAAGGTCACGCTGGCGGCGAGGTTCTTGCCGCGGGCAAAGAACTCGATGGAGTCGCTGGAGACCCGGCCATGCTGCTCGGCGTTGTAGCGGTCGTTGCGGATCGCGCCGAGGTCATAGCCCAGCCCCGTGCCGTACTCGGCGAACACCGGGCGCAGCCAGTCCCAGGTCACCGGGCGACTCCAGCGCAGGTCGTTGCGCCAGTAGTAGCCGCTGTCGCCATTGAGGCTCTGGTCCTTGTAGCCACGGATCGAGGACTGGCTGCCCAGGCTCATGCGTTGCGAGCTGAACAACACATCCTCGCTGCGCTGGCCGGTGACCAGGCTGCTGAACACCAGGGACTCGTCCCACAGCTTGAACGGCTGCAGGTAGCTGGCGGTGGCGGTGTACTTGCGGTAGCGGGCGTTGGCCTGGCGATTGCCGTATTTGTCGCGCTGGTTTTCGCGCTGGGCATCGAAGGCGCCAATACCGTCCTGCAGCCCCAGGTCGAGGTTGAGGAAGGCGCTGCCGATACGCCGACCGTGGTTGATGCCGAACTGGGCTTCGCTGAGGCGGTTGCTGCTGTTACTCAGCTTGCTGTCTTCGATGTAGTTGTTGGTGCGCAGGTAGCTCAGGCCGCTGTTGAGGGAGGTCTTGCTCAGGGCGTCGCGATGAATCACCCGCTCCAGACGCAGTTGATGGTTCTGGCTGTCGCCGGTCTGCTTGAAGTTGAAGCCCACGGCCTGGGCCAGGGAGCGGTATTCGCTCTGGCTGTAGCTGTAGCTGAGGTTCCACCAGCCAAACGGCAGGTTGTAGTAGAGCATGGCGTTGCGCGAGGTTTTCTGGTGGTCGCTGACGGCGTCGTGGCCGCCGCGCAACACCAGTTGGTCGGCCAATCCCAGAGGGCTGTCCCATTCGAAAGAGCTGCCCCACTGCTGCTCGCCGGTGCTCTTCTGGCCCTCGTTGCTGCGCGATAGACCGACGCGCCAGGGCTTTTGCGGGTTGTTCTTGACCAGGACTTCACTGCCGCCCACGGCCTGCCCCGGGGCCAGTTCCATCTGCGCCTGGTTCGACGGCAGGCGGTTGAGCTGGTCCACCATCTGTTCGATCTGCCGCAAGTTGAGCAGCTCACCGCTGCTGCCGGGAAAGGCCATGTTCAGTTCGCGGGCTGTGAGCTTGCTGCCCTCGGCGGCCTTGAGCCCTTCGAGCTTGCCCTCTACCACCAGCACCTGCAGGTGGCCGCTGGACAGGTCCTGTTGCGGCAGGTAGGCGCGGCTGGTGACCAGGCCCTTCTCGATGTAGCGGTTGGTGATGACCTTGAGCAGCTCGTTGAGCTGTGCCACCCCCAGGCACTGGCCGATATAGGGCTTGAGCAGGCTCTCGCGTTCGCTGGCGGACAGCGAATCGGCGCCTTTGAGCTGGATATCCTGAATCGGGAAGCAGCGGCTATCGCTGGGCGCGCTAGGCGCTACAGGCGCGGCGCTCTTGCCGGGCAGGTCCTTGAGTTCTTCGAGACGCCGCTGCTGTTCTTCCAGCAGGCGGTTCTGCCGGTCGCGGATCAGGTCCTGGTCACCGGGGTTGAAGGTCGGTGCGGGCAAGGGAGCGGCAACAGCCATGTGTACGGTGCCGGCCAGCAGCAGGCAAGACAGGGCACAGCACAACCTCATCCCGAGGGTGGGGATAGACATATTCGGTCCTTCGAAAGGGCAGCAAGGGTCAAGACAGGGCGCGCGATGTTAATGTGCCACCATCTTGGCGTCAAATAAGCGCTGAACGCCCCGACAAACTGCGTATCCCCGCATCATCCGGGCACTGGAGCGGGTGCCGATACTAGATAGACCCCGGCAAGCGACACATCAGACGCTTCTGAATCTTCAGGAAAGTTTTCTTGGCAGCGGGCTGTTGATCCGCCAGAAGCGTCTCTTCGAGCTTTGGCCACTTAGCCAAAACTCGGGGGCATGGCCCAGATTGCCCGGGATGCCGGAATGGGCCGGGAAACCCAAGGCCAGTTGAGCCATCGAGGCCCGGAGTAGCTCTGAAAGCCAGCCAAAAAAAACCCGGACCAGGTCCGGGTTTTTCGTTTACCGCTGGCCGCTGGCTTATTCGGCTGCCGGCGCCTGTGGCTTGCGGCGCTTGAGCGGCGCCAGACCGTCCTGGCTGACCAGGCTGTCGCTTTTCGGCCGGTTGGCGGTCTTGCGCTTGGTCGGGGCCTTGGCCACGGACTTTTTCTTGTCGCCCTTGGCGTCGGTCTTTTTCTTCTTCACGCCAACGGCCTTGCCGGACGCCTTGACCTTTTTCGGGCCGCTGTAGGTGCCTTTGACTTCCTTGATGGTGCGGCGCTCGAAGCTCTGCTTGAGGTAGCGCTCGATGCTCGACATCAGGTTCCAGTCACCGTGGCAGATCAGCGAGATGGCCAGGCCATCGTTGCCAGCACGGCCAGTACGACCGATGCGGTGCACGTATTCGTCGCCGCTGCGCGGCATGTCGAAGTTGATGACCAGGTCCAGGCCGTCCACGTCCAGGCCACGGGCGGCGACGTCGGTGGCCACGAGGATCTTGACCCCGCCCTGCTTCAAGCGATCGATGGCCAGCTTGCGGTCCTTCTGGTCCTTCTCGCCGTGCAGGACGAAAGCCTTGTAATCCTGCGCCACCAGGCGGCCGTAGATGCGGTCGGCCATGGCCCGGGTGTTGGTGAAGACGATGGCCTTCTGGTAGGTCTCGTTGGCCAGCAGCCAGTTGACGATCTGTTCTTTGTGCTGGTTGTGGTCGGCGGTGATGATCTGCTGACGGGTGGTTTCGTTCAGCTGGCTGACACTGTTGAGTTGCAGGTGCTCAGGGTTGTTGAGGACCTTGGCGACCATCTCGCGCAGGCCGGAGCCGCCGGTGGTGGCGGAGAACAGCATGGTCTGCTGGCGATTCGGGCATTCGTCCACCAGGCGCTGCACGTCTTCGGCAAAGCCCATGTCGAGCATGCGGTCGGCTTCGTCGAGCACCAGCACTTCGACTTCCTTGAGGTCGAGGTTGCCGGCGTTGAGTTGCTCCAGCATGCGCCCCGGGGTGCCGATGAGGATGTCCGGCACCTTGCGCAGCATGGCGGCCTGGACCTTGAAGTCTTCACCGCCGGTGATCAGGCCGGACTTGATGAAGGTGAACTGGGAGAAACGCTCGACTTCCTTGAGGGTCTGCTGGGCCAGTTCCCGGGTCGGCAACAGGATCAGGGTCTTGATGCTGACGCGGATCTTCGCCGGGCCGATCAGACGATTAAGGATTGGCAGGACAAAGGCCGCGGTCTTGCCGCTGCCGGTCTGTGCCGTCACCCGCAGGTCACGCCCTTGCAGCGCGAGCGGAATAGCCGCTGCTTGCACCGGCGTCGGCTCGACAAATTTAAGCTCGGCCACGGCTTTGAGCAGGCGTTCGTGCAGGGCGAATTGGGAAAACACGGGTGCTACCTCGAAGATATGCAAAAAAACAGCTGCATAGGGTAACGGTTTCGAGCGCGCAGGCCGAGTTTCTTTGTGCAAACGGTGGCAAAGAGTTGGTTTTTTGTTAGCCGATTTGTCCTTAACCGTAACTTTCCCAGGGTTAAATGCTCTAATCCTGCCCTTGTGCCTCATAGAAGAATCGTTTTAGCCCATGGATTTCAAACAGCTCTGGCTCAATACCCAGGACCTCTGGGGAGCCCTCGATCAACACCCTCTCCTGCACGCAGGCATCGGCCTGGCCCTGTTACTGGTGATCGCCCTGGTGCTCGGACGAGTGGCCCGCTACCTGGTCCTGCACGCCGTCAGGCTGCTGGGCCGCCAGCCGTCCCTGCACTGGCTCAATGATCTGCGCCACAACAAGGTGTTCCACCGCCTGGCGCAAATGACCCCGTCCCTGGTGATCCAGTTCGGCCTGCACCTGGTGCCGGAGCTGAGCAAGACCAGCCTGCTGTTCCTCGGCAACTTGGCCATGGCCTTCACCATCCTGTTCCAGCTCCTGGCCTTGAGCGCCCTGCTCAATGCCCTGCTGGACATCTACGCGCGCACCGAACACGCCCGCACTCGCTCGATCAAGGGCTACGTGCAACTGGCGAAGATGGTGCTGTATGTGTTTGGCGCGATCATCATCGTCGCCACCCTGATCGACCGCTCGCCGCTGTTGCTGCTGTCCGGTCTGGGCGCCATGTCGGCGGTGATCCTGTTGGTCTACAAGGACACCCTGCTGTCCTTCGTCGCCAGCGTGCAGTTGACCAGCAACGACATGCTGCGGGTCGGCGACTGGATCGAGATGCCCCAGGTGGGCGCCGACGGCGATGTGGTGGACATCACCCTGCACACGGTCAAGGTGCAGAACTTCGACAAGACCATCGTCTCCATCCCGACCTGGCGCTTGATGAGCGAGTCGTTCAAGAACTGGCGCGGCATGCAGCAATCCGGCGGTCGGCGGATCAAGCGCAGCCTGTACATCGATGCCAGCGGCGTGCGCTTTCTGCATGACGACGAAGAACAGCGACTGAGCAAGGTGCGTCTGCTCACCGACTACATCGGGCGCAAGCAGGCCGAGCTCAAGAGTTGGAACGAAGCCCAGGGCAACGTCGCCGCGCTATCGGCCAACCGCCGGCGCATGACCAATATCGGCACCTTCCGCGCCTATGCCCTGGCGTACCTCAAGAGCCACCCGGAGATCCAGCCGAACATGACCTGCATGGTGCGCCAGATGCAGACCACGGCCCAGGGCATTCCGCTGGAGATCTACTGCTTCACCCGCACCACGGCCTGGGTGGATTACGAGCGCATCCAGGGGGATATCTTCGATTACCTGCTGGCGGTGATGCCGGAATTTGGCCTGAACCTCTACCAGCAGCCCAGCGGCACCGATCTGCGGGCCGGTTTGCTGCCGGCGATAGCGGGCGCCAGCCATGTTCCACAACCAGAAAAGCACGCGCTTTAACCTGTAGCCGCTGCCGAAGGTTCGGGCCGCGTTCGGACGATCGGCCCCACAGGGGCCGTGAAACCTGTGTTGGCGGTTCGCCTGGTCATACGCGGCGGCGGCCTTGCGAGTCCTGCGGACTCGGTCGCAGCCTGCGGCAGCGGCTACAACCAGCCCGGCAGCGCCGCCAGCATCCAGCCCCTGGATCGCTGCCTCAGCGAGTCGCCAGCACCGCAGAGCCGCGGCGGCTGATCCACACCGCCCCAAGGATCACCAACCCGCCCAGCAACAAGCGCCCCAGGTCTTCATGCTGGTTCCAGATCAGCAGGTTGACCAGCAGCCCCACCGGCACATGCAGGTTGTTCATCACCGCCAGGGTGGCGCCGGTCACCAGGCATGCGCCCTTGTTCCACCAGTACATCCCCAATGCCGTGGACACCAGGCCGAGAAACAGCAGCACCGCCCATTGCAGCGGCGCATCAGGCAGGTAATGGGCCTTGCCGAACAGCAGGAACGCCGGCAGTACCACCAGCAACGCCCCCAGGTAGAAGTAGCCGAAGCGCCGGTAATGCGGCAGGTCGCTGGGGTAGCGCGCCACCAGGTGCTTGTACAGCACTTGCCCGGCGGCATAGGTGAAGTTGGCCAGTTGCAGCAGCAAGAAGCCGATGAAGAAGTCCGGATTGACGCTGTCGTAGCGAATCACCACCGCGCCCGCCACCGCCACCAGCGCCGCCAGCAGCCCCCAGGGGTTGAAGCGCCGGTTCAGGGCGTCTTCGATCAGGGTCACGTGCAGGGGCGTGAGGATGGTGAACAGCAGCACCTCCGGCACCGTCAGCACCCGAAAGCTCAGGTACAGGCACACGTAGGTGATGCCGAACTGCAGGGCCCCGATCAGCAGCATGCCGCGCATGAAGGCCGGTTCCACCCGGCGCCAGCGGGTCAGCGGGAGAAACACCAGCCCCGCCAGCAGCACCCGCACCAGCACCGCGAAGTAACTGTCGACATGCCCGGCCAGGTATTCGCCGATCAGGCTGAAGGAAAATGCCTGGATCAGAGTGACAAAAAGTAGATAGCCCATGTTCGCCTCATCTTGAATGGCGGCGACGATAGCGGTTTTGCCGGTACAGATGAAATCCCGGGCAAAAAAAAGCCCGATCTCGCTAGGCGTGCAATCGGGCGTCGGCACTGAAGAAACAACCAGTGCAAAGGGAGGTTCGATGCGCGAACCGGCTTGAAGGGGATCCGCAGGCGCTACTTGAACACCGGCGGATTATCTGCGGATTAACGGCGCCCATCTTGCAGCGCCGCTTCGCCCAACGGGGCTCAGGCCACCTGGGCCAGCTTGGCGTTAGCCTGGTTCAAGCCCTTTTCGTGGAAGTCGCCGCCCAGGTTCAAACCTTCGGCGTGGATGAATTCGACGTCGTGGATACCGATAAAGCCCATGACCTGACGCAGGTAGGGTTCCTGGTGATCGGCGCTGCTGCCGGCGTAGATACCGCCACGAGCAGTGAGCACGTAGGCACGCTTGCCGGTGAGCAGTCCCTGGGGCCCGGTGTCGGTGTACTTGAAGGTCACCCCGGCACGCAGCACATGATCGAGCCAGGCTTTCAGGGTGCTGGGAATGGCGAAGTTGTACATCGGCGCGGCCATCACCAACACGTCGGCGGCCAGCAGCTCCTCGGTCAGCTCATTGGAGCGCTGCAGGGACTCCTGCTCGGCGGCACTGCGCTGCTCGGCAGGTTTCATCCAGCCTCCCAACAGGTTGGCGTCCAAATGCGGCACCGGGTTGCGGGCCAGGTCACGCACCGTGATCGAGTCGCCGGGGTGAGCGGCCTGCCATTGCTGGATAAAGGTCTGGGTCAATTGCCGGGATACGGAATCCTGCTGGCGGGCGCTGCTTTCAATGATCAGGACACGGGACATGGCTGAAGCCTCCATCGGGGTATGCGTAAGTCGATGGAGCGCAGATTAAACAGAGTGATATCGATGAAAAAGCGCAAATAACTGCTATAACCAATCAACAAATTCGTTTATAAGCGGAGCCAGCCCCAACGCAGCACGCCGGGCCGGCCCAGAGTCCATCATTTGGCCTGGCAGTTCAGGTCCAGGCGCAGCTTGATGATCTTGCGATTGAACTTGGCGGTCACGTTCTTGCTCTTGCCGGCCGCCACTTCCACCTTGCGGGTGCGGGGCGCCTCGGGGCCATTGCGAAACACCACCGAACACACGGCGTCGTTCTTGCCGTAGTTGTTCAACTGGATGGAGCCGATGTCTTCATCGGTAGCAAAGGTGGTGTAGTCGATGCTCTGGCCGTTCAACTGCTTCTCGACATCGATGGGATAGGCCCAGGCGCCGAGGGGCAACAGCGCCAGCAACACACAACAGAATTTTCTCATTCGGCAGTCTCCAATAAGGAGCGCCAGCTTAGGACAAGAGGAGTCCCTCATGAAAGCGCCCCGCGTGACCCTGGATCAATGGCGCACCCTGCAGGCGGTGGTCGATCACGGCGGCTTCGCCCAGGCCGCCGAAGCCCTGCACCGCTCGCAGTCCTCGGTCAGCTACACCGTGGCGCGCATGCAGGACCAGCTCGGCGTGCCGCTGCTGCGCATCGATGGCCGCAAGGCGGTACTCACCGAGGCCGGCGGCGTGTTGCTGCGCCGCTCACGACAACTGGTCAAGCAGGCCAGCCAGCTGGAAGACCTGGCCCACCATATGGAACAGGGCTGGGAAGCCGAAGTGCGACTGGTGGTGGACGCCGCCTACCCCAACGCGCGCCTGGTGCGCGCCCTGACCGCCTTCATGCCGCAAAGCCGTGGCTGCCGCGTACGCCTGCGCGAAGAAGTACTGTCCGGGGTCGAGGAAGTGCTGCTCGAAGGCGTGGCCGACCTGGCCATCAGTGGCTTCAACATTCCCGGTTACCTGGGCACCGAGATGAGTTCGGTGGAATTTGTCGCCGTGGCCCACCCGGAACACGCCCTGCACCGCCTGCAACGCGAACTGCATTTCCAGGACCTGGAAAGCCAGTTGCAAGTGGTGATCCGCGACTCCGGCCGCCAGCAACCGCGGGATGTGGGCTGGCTCGGCGCCGAACAACGCTGGACCGTGGGCAGCCTGGCCACCGCCGCGACCTTCGTCAGCAGCGGCCTGGGGTTTGCCTGGCTGCCCCGGCACCTGATCGAACGGGAGCTGCGCGAAGGCCTGCTCAAGGTCCTGCCCCTGGACCAGGGCGGCAGCCGCCATCCGACCTTCTTCCTCTATTCCAACAAGGACAAACCCCTGGGCCCGGCCACGCAGATCCTCGTGGAACTGCTGCGCACCTTCGACACCGCGCCCCTGGATGCGCCCTTTGCCGCCCCCGAGCAAGCCTGACGTCCCACCCACCAGAACAGGAGTTCTGCCATGGCGTATTTCGAGCATGAAGGTTGCACCCTGCACTACGAGGAATACGGCCGGGGCGAACCCCTGCTGCTGGTTCACGGCCTGGGCTCCAGCGCCCTGGACTGGGAAAAGCAGATCCCCGAGCTCTCGGCCCGCTACCGGCTGATCATCCCGGACATTCGCGGTCACGGGCGTTCCGACAAACCTCGGGAGCGCTACAGCATCCCGGGCTTCAGCGCCGACATCGTGGCGCTGATCGAGCACCTGAACCTGGGTCCCGCGCACTACGTCGGGCTGTCCATGGGCGGCATGATCGGCTTCCAGCTGGCGGTGGATCAGCCGCAATTGCTCAAGAGCCTGTGCATCGTCAACAGCGCCCCCGAGGTCAAGCTACGCAGCGCCAATGACTACTGGCAGTGGTTCAAGCGCTGGAGCCTGGCCCGGGTGTTGAGCCCGGCCGCCATCGGCAAGGCCCTGGGGCCGCGCCTGTTTCCCAAGCCGGAGCAGGGTGAGCTGCGGCAAAAGATGGCCGAGCGCTGGGCAAAAAACGACAAACGTGCTTATCTCGCCAGCTTCGACGCCATCGTCGGCTGGGGAGTGCAGGAACGTCTGGGGCGGATCACCTGTCCAACCCTGGTCGTCAGCGCCGACCGCGACTACACCCCGGTGGCGGTCAAAGAGGCTTATGTCAAACTGCTGCCGGATGCACGGCTGGTGGTGATCGAGGACTCCCGACACGCCACGCCGCTGGACCAGCCGCAGCGCTTCAACCACACCCTGCTGGACTTCATAACCACAGTCGACACCACCACTCAGGATCACTGAACCATGCTGAAAAAAATCGCCCTCGTCGCCGGCTCCGTGCTGTTCGCTGCCAACCTGATGGCCGCCCAACCGGCCAAGGCGCCTCACGTCCTGCTGGACACCAGCTTCGGCAAGATCGAAGTCGAACTGGACCCGGTCAAGGCACCGATCTCCAGCAAGAACTTCCTCGACTACGTCGACAGCGGCTTCTACAACAACACCATCTTCCACCGGGTAATCCCGGGGTTCATGGCCCAAGGCGGTGGTTTCACCGCGCAGATGGTGCAGAAAGACACCCGCGACCCGATCAAGAACGAAGCCTCCAACGGCCTGCATAACGTCCGCGGCACCCTGTCCATGGCCCGCACCTCCAACCCCAACTCGGCCACCAGCCAGTTCTTCATCAACGTCGCCGACAACGCCTTCCTCGACCCGGGCCGCGATGCCGGCTACGCGGTGTTCGCCAAGGTGGTGAGCGGCATGGACGTGGTGGACCAGATCGTCAATTCCCAGACCACCACCAAGCAAGGCATGCAAAACGTGCCTGTGGACCCGGTGCTGATCAAGTCGGCCAAGCGCATCGACTGAATTCCGCAGCCTGTCCCGACGGCGGCGCCCTACCCGGCGCCCCGTCCGCTTTCAGAACAGGAGAGCCCGTACCCCGGGCTTCAAGACCCCCATGCTCTTTCGTCGTTTTGAACAACTGATCGATATCTTCCGCGACGCCCCCAGCGCCACCCCGCCCAATCGGGTCCTGCCCTTCTACTTCCACTACATCAAGCAAGTCTGGCCCAGCTTCGTCGCCCTGCTGGTGGTGGGCCTGTTCGTGGCCCTGATCGAGGTGTCGCTGTTCAGCTACCTGAGCACCATCATCGACCTGGCCCAGGGCACGCCCAGCGTCCAGGTATTCACCGACCACGGCCTGGAGCTGGCCTGGATGGCGGTGGTGGCCCTGCTGTTCCGGCCGCTGATGGTGGGCCTGCACGACCTGTTGATGCACCAGACCATCAACCCCGGCATGACCAGCCTGATCCGCTGGCAGAACCACAGCTACGTGCTGCGCCAGAGCCTGAATTTCTTCCAGAACGACTTCGCCGGGCGCATCGCCCAGCGCATCATGCAGACCGGCTATTCGCTGCAGGACTCCTCGGTGCAGGTGATCGACGCCCTGTGGCACGTGACCATCTACGCCATCGGCTCCCTGGTGCTGTTCGCCGACGCCGACTGGCGCCTGATGATCCCCCTGCTGCTGTGGATCGCCGGTTTCATCGGTGCCATGCGCTACTTCGTGCCACGCATCCAGAAGCGCTCGGTGGACGCCTCCGACGCCCGCTCCAAACTCATGGGGCGGATCGTCGACGGCTACACCAACATCACCACCCTCAAGCTCTTCGCCCACACCCATTTCGAACAGAGCTACGCCCGCGAAGCCATCGCCGAACAGACCGAGAAAAGCCAATTGGCCGGCCGCGTGGTCACCGCCATGGACGTGACCATCACCAGCCTCAACGGCCTGCTGATCGTCAGCACCACGGGCCTGGCCCTGTGGCTGTGGAGCCAGTCGCTGATCAGCGCCGGGGCCATCGCCCTGGCCACCGGCCTGGTGATCCGCATCGTCAACATGTCCGGCTGGATCATGTGGGTGATCAACGGCATCTTCGAGAACATCGGCATGGTCGAGGACGGCCTCAAGACCATCGCCCAACCGCTGCAACTCACCGACCGCGAACAGGCGCCGAAGTTGGCGGTGGCCAAGGGCGGCGTGCGCTTCGAGCATGTGGAGTTCCATTACGGCAAGGCCAACAAGGTCATCAGCGACCTCAACCTGGACATCCGTCCCGGGGAGAAGATCGGCCTGATCGGCCCGTCCGGGGCCGGCAAATCGACCCTGGTCAACCTGCTGCTGCGCCTCTACGACCTGCAGGGCGGGCAGATCCTCATCGACGGCCAGAACATCGCCGAGGTGACCCAGGAAAGCCTGCGCGAGCGCATCGGCATGATCACCCAGGACACCTCGCTGCTGCACCGCTCGATCCGTGACAACCTGCTCTACGGCCGCCCCGATGCCACCGACGATGAGCTCTGGGAAGCGGTGCGCAAGGCCCGGGCCGACGAGTTCATCCCGCAGTTGTCCGACGCCCAGGGCCGCACCGGCTTCGATGCCCACGTTGGCGAACGCGGGGTCAAGCTGTCCGGCGGCCAGCGCCAGCGCATCGCCATTGCCCGGGTGCTGCTCAAGGACGCGCCGATCCTGATCATGGACGAAGCCACCTCGGCCCTGGACTCGGAAGTGGAAGCGGCGATCCAGGAAAGCCTGGAGACCCTGATGCAGGGCAAGACCGTAATCGCCATCGCCCACCGTCTCTCCACCATCGCCCGCATGGACCGCCTGATCGTCCTGGAACAGGGGCGCATTGCCGAAGCCGGCACCCACGCCGAACTGCTGGCCCATGGTGGTTTGTACGCACGCCTGTGGCAGCACCAGACTGGAGGATTCGTCGGCATCGACTGACCGGCGGCGGCGACTGATCTGTAGCCGCTGCCGCAGGCTGCGATCGGCACCGCAGGGGCCGCAGGACCTGCATCCGCGGTTTGCCTGGTCAATCGCGGTGGTCGCCTTGCGAGTCCTGCAGACTCGGTCGCAGCCTGCGGCAGCGGCTACAGCAATCAGGTGCAGAAGGTTGTGCCTCGCAACGCCAGGGCCCCGTTTCCAGGGGCCCTGGCGTTTTTTTGTGGGCTGGAATTGCGCCAAAAGCCTGCTGTACTGAGCCTAGGTTCCGGGACAGAACCTGCAGTTAACCCGCGGGATGCATAACAGTTGTATCGCGTTGATAGGTTGGCCTATCAAGGAATCACTCATGTCTTTGTTCAAACGTTCCATGACTGAATTGCTCGGGACCTTCTGGCTGGTTCTCGGCGGCTGCGGCAGCGCCGTGCTGGCGGCGGCGTTTCCCAATGTCGGCATCGGTCTGCTGGGCGTCGCCCTGGCCTTCGGCCTGACGGTGCTGACCATGGCCTTCGCCATCGGCCATATTTCCGGCTGCCACCTCAATCCCGCCGTGTCCGTGGGCCTGGTGGTGGGCGGACGCTTTCCAGCCAGGGAGCTACCGGCCTATATCGTGGCGCAGGTCATCGGCGGGGCCATCGCCGCAGCGCTGCTGTATTTCATTGCCAGCGGCAAGCCCGGCTTCGAGCTGGCCTCGGGGCTGGCCTCCAATGGCTATGGCGAGCACTCCCCCGGCGGCTATTCAATGGCAGCGGGATTTGTCTGTGAACTGGTGATGACCGGGATGTTCGTGGTGATCATTCTGGGCGCCACCGACAAACGCGCCCCGGCGGGGCTGGCGCCCATTGCCATCGGCCTGGCCCTGACGCTGATCCACCTGATCTCGATCCCGGTCACCAACACCTCGGTCAACCCGGCCCGCAGCACCGGCCCGGCGCTGATCGTCGGCGGCTGGGCCCTGCAGCAACTGTGGCTGTTCTGGCTGGCACCGATCCTCGGCGCGGTGATCGGCGCCGTGCTCTACCGCTGGCTGGGCAAGGAAGACGGCTGAGCAACGGCGGCGAGGATCACGCCTGCCGATAGGGCAAGGCGTCCCTCGCCTCCTCGGCATAAGCGCGAATCCCGACCCGCTCCCGATGCAGAAAATCCTGCACCGCGGCATTCAGCCCGGGGTGACGCAGGTAATGCCAGGAGCGGGTGATCACCGGTTCGAAGCCCCGAATCAGTTTATGCTCGCCCTGGGCCCCGGCGTCGAAGCGCTGCAGCCCCTGGGCGATGGCGTAGTCCATGCCCTGATAGAAACAGGTCTCGAAATGCAGGCGGTCAAACTCCGCCAGGCAGCCCCAGTAGCGGCCGTAGAAACTGTCGCCCCCCACCAGGCTGAAGGCCATGGCCACCGGGCGCCCGCCCTGCTTGGCCAGGACCACGCGAATCGCCTCGGGCATGCGCTCGGCCAGCAGGCTGAAGAAGGCCCGGGTCAGGTACGGCGACTGGCGCCGCACCGCATAGGTATTGGCGTAGCAGGCATAGACGAAATCCCACAGTGCCTCGTCCAGTTCATGGCCTTCGAACCACTGGAAATCAAAGCCCTGCCCCGCCACCTGTTCGCGCTCCTTGCGCATCTGCTTGCGCTTGCGCGAGCTCAAGGCGTCGAGAAAATCCTGAAAATCCCGGTAGCCGCGATTCTGCCAGTGGAACTGACAGCCCAGGCGCTGCAACCAGCCCGGTTGCTGTTCCAGGGCCTGATCGCTGAAGTCGTCGGTGAAGTTAATGTGAGCGCTGGAAAGCCCTTCGATCTCCAGGTAACCGGGCAGGCTTTTCAGCAGTTCGAAGGCGTCCGCCTGGGTCGCCGCCAACACCCGGGCGCCGCTCACCGGGCTGAACGGCACCGCGGTCAGCAGCTTGGGGTAGTAGTCGATCCCGGCCCGCGCGCAGGCATCCGCCCAGCCATGATCGAACACGTATTCACCGTAGGAGTGCCATTTGCGATAGCTGGGCAGGGCCGCCAGTAGCCGGCCGTCTTCTACATGCAGCAGGTGCTCGGCCTGCCAACCGGAGCCCGGGCCCAGGCTGCCACTGTCTTCCAGGGCACTGAGAAAGGCGTGACGGACAAAGGGTTGCCCGTCCTTGAGCAGGCCATCCCATTGCACAGGATCGACGGCTGACAGACTGTTCAAGGATTGCAGCGGCATGGGGGTCCCCGGAATTCAGATCGAACGACCCGGCGAGTATCCTCCATCCCCGGACTCACCGAAACCGCCAGCACCCTGCCCCCCTCTCAATGCCCCAGGTGTTCGGCGAGAAAATCGATGAACACCCGGGATTTGCGCGGCAAGTGGGCGCTGTTGGGAAACAGCACATGCACCGGCTGCGGCGCCAGGCTGTACGGCGGCAGCACCCGCACCAGGCGCCCGTTGGCCAGGTCGTCGAGCACCAGCCATTCGGGCAGCACCGCCAGCCCCAGGCCGGCCAGGGCCAGGGCGCGAATCGCCGTCGCCGAATTGGACTCGTGCCCGGGGTTGACCCGCACCTCCACCTCGCCCCGACGCGGATGATTGAAGGTCCAGCTGGGCGGCCCCGCCAGATTGCTGTTGCCGATCCACGGCAAGCGGCAGAGATCCTCGGCCTGCGCCAGTTCCACGCCCTTGAGCAGATCCGGGCTGGCCACCAGGGCGATGCCGTAGTCCGCCAGCTTGCGACCCTTGAAACCCGAGTCCGCCAGGTGGCCGAGGCGAATCACCAGATCGAGCTTTTCCGCCACCAGGTCATTCAACGACGAATTGAAGTGATAACTCAGGCGCACCTCGGGGTAGCGCGCGGTGAACAACGGCAGGATCGGCAGCACGAAAGTCTCGGCGTACTCCGCCGTGGAGCTGATGCGCAACTTGCCGCTGACCCGGTTACGTCCGTGCAGCACGTTGTCAAAGGCGGTATCGATATTGGCGACAATCCCCTTGAATTCGTCATACAGGTCCTGGCCGCTTTCCGTCAGGGCGATATGCCGCGTGGTGCGGATCAGCAAGGTACTGGCCAGGGCCTGCTCCAGCGCCTTGATATGCAGGCTGGCCATGGCCTTGCTGATGCCCAGGTACTGCGCGGCGCGGGTGTAGGAGCCAAAGTCCACCACCGCGAGAAAGGTCTGCACCCGGTGCAGTTGGCCGTGAAAGGTCTCGCTCACTGTCAAATCCTGTTAAACAATGCGTCAAGTATAGGTACCTCGACAGTCTCCGCCCAGCCTCCCTAAGCTGCGGGCAAAACGGAGGCGGCATGACCTACAGATACAAAGTGGCGGTGGTATTTCTTCTCGGATTCTTTATCGACTGCGTGAACATCTTCATGTCGGCGGTGGCCCTGCCGAGCATCGCCGCGCACTGGCAGGTCTCCAGCGCCAGCGTGGCCTGGGTCGCCAACGCCTACATTCTCGGCCTGACCCTGGTGATTCCCATCAGCACCTGGCTGGCAGGACGCTTCGGCAGCCGGGAGATCCTCAGCGCCTCGATGCTGCTGTTCAGTGGCGCGGCCCTGCTCTGCGGGCTGGCCGACGACTTCAGGTGGCTGGTGTTCTGGCGACTGGTGCAGGGCATGGCCGGCGGCCTGCTGATTCCCCTGGGGCAAGCCCTGACCTTCAACCTGTTCCAGGGCCCGCAACGGGCGCGCATCTCGACCCTGATCATGGCCGTGGCACTCCTGGCCCCGGCACTCTCACCGACCCTGGGCGGCGCGATCGTCGACCACAGTTCCTGGCGCTGGGTGTTCTTCGCCAGCCTGCCGTTGTCATTGCTGGCGGCGCTGCTGTCCTGGCGCTGGGTCCGCAGCGAACGCACGGCGCATCCGGCCCGACCGGACCTGCGCGGCCTGCTGCTGGTGAGCGCCAGCCTGGGCAGCCTGCTGCTGGGCATGTCGCTGTACGGCAGCGGCTACCCGGCCCATCAGGCCCTGCTCTGCCTCGCGGCCGGCCTGCTGTTGGCCGCGCTGTACCGCAGGCACTGCCAGGCTTGCCCCCAGCCCATCGTCGATCTGCACCTGCTGAAAAATCCCCGCCTCGGCCTGTCGGTGGGCATCTACCACGCGATTCCCGGGATCTTCACCGGCGTCAACCTGCTGAGCCTGTTCTTCCTGCAGGACAGCCTGCACCTGAGCGCGCAACACAGCGGCATGTTCATGCTGCTGTATGCCGCCGGTGCCCTGCTGGCGATGCTGGCCTGCGGGCGTTACTACCACCGCATCGGCGCCCCGCGACTGTTCGCCATCGCCCTGGTGCTGCACAGCGCCGGCATCGCCACCTTGTGTTGGGTCAACGCGACATCCGACCTGCCGCTGATCATGCTGGCCTACCTGCTGATGGGCCTTGGTGGCGGCGCCGGCGCCAACACCGCCCAGACCACCGCACTGCTGGACTTCAGTGGCAGCGACACGCACAAGGCCAGCGTGATCTGGAACATCAACCGGCAGCTGGCCTTCAGCCTTGGCGCCGCCTTGCTGCTGATGCTCTACAACCTCCTGCTCAGGTACCTGGACGCTCTCGCGGCCTATCACCTGAGCCTGCTGCTGGCCGCCCTGGCCGGCCTGCTTCCCTTGCCGGCCCTCGGCAGACTCACTCCACAAAAGGCCTCCCATGCCCAACTCGATCGTTAAACAGGCACAGCACAGCGTGCACTGGATTCATCAACTGATTCACCGTGTCTTCACCGATCAACGGGGGGATGGCGCGGCCTGCATCGAGCAACTGCTGCCGCTGTTCGCCGAGGATTTCCAGATGGTGACCACCAGTGGCGCCCTGGTTGGCCGGGCACAGGTGGAGCAGCTGTTTCGCGGTGCCCTGGGCACCCGCGCCGGGCTGGAGATCATCGTCAGCGATCTGCACTGCCTGTGGCAGGAAGGCCACAGCGCGGCGATCCGCTACAAGGAAACCCATTGCCTGAACCAGAGCCAGACCTCGCGCCTGTCACTGGCGATCATCCGGGTCCAGGACGATGCGGTGCAGTGGCTGTACCTGCACGAAACCGCCTGCCCCTGAGCCCTTTGCCCGAGGCGCGGCACGCGCCCCGCCTCGGCCAAGCACGGCATCACATGGTGTCGACCACCTCGATCCCCAGCAGCCCCAGGCCCTCCTTCAGGGTGCGGGCGGTCAGTTCACAGAGTTTCAGCCGCGAACCATCGACACGCTCGTCAGCAATCACCGGGCAGGACTCGTAGAAACGCGAAAACGCCGTGGCCAGCCCGTACAGATAGGCACACAGCACGTGGGGCAGGCTTTCGCGCAGCACTTGCAACATCACATCCTCGAAACGCAGCAGCTCGATGGCCAGGCTGTGCTCATGGGGCTCGATGATCTGCAGGCCTTGCTCCTTGACGCTCCCGGCCCGGGTCAGCACGCGGTTGGCCCGGGTGTAGGCATATTGCAGGTAAGGCGCGGTATTGCCCTCGAAGGACAGCATCGCGTCCCAGTCGAACACGTAATCGGTGTTGCGATGACGGGACAGGTCGGCGTACTTCAGCGCGCCGATGCCCACCACCCGGGCCACGTGTCGACGGGCCTCGGGGTCCAGCCCGTTGTTCTTCGCGGCGATCAGCACCTCGGCCCGCTCCACCGCCTCGGTCAGCAACGCATCGAGCTTGACCGACTCGCCGGACTTGGTCTTCAACGGCTTGCCATCGGCGCCCTTGATCGTGCCATGGCTGACATGCTCAAAATCCGCCTGGGGCGGCAGGAAGCCGGCCTTGCGCGCCACCAGGAACAACTGCTGGAAATGCAGGGACTGACGCACATCCACCACATACAGGCAGCGGTCGAGCTTGAGCTGGCGAATGCGAAAACGGATCGCCGCCAGGTCCGTGGTGGCATAGAGAAAGCCACCGCCCTGCTTCTGTACGATAAAGGCCGCCTCCTGGCCCTCCTTGTTGGCGTACTCCGCCAGCATCACCACCCTGGCGCCCTGGCTTTCGGTCAGCAGGCCCTTGTCCTGCAGGGCCTGGACCAGGGGCTGCAGGTCATCGTTGTAGAAACTCTCGCCACGGATGTCCGACTGTTTGAGCAACAGGCCCAGGCGCTGGAAGATATCCAGGGAGTGGGACAGCGACACCTCGACGAAGGTGTGCCACATGCGCAGCACCTCGGCGTCTCCCTGTTGCAACCGGACCACATAATCCCGGGCACGGCGGGCAAAATCCTCCGATTCATCGAAGCGCAGCTTGGCCTGTTGGTAGAAGCGGTTCAGGTCCCGCAGTTCGTAGTCCTGCCGGCAGGTATCGGTGGCCTCTTTCATATAGGCCAGGAGCATGCCGAACTGAGTGCCCCAGTCGCCGACGTGACTCTGCAGGATCACGTCCTGGCCCATGAACAGATTGATCCGCGCCAGAGCGTCGCCAATGATGCTGCCGCGCAGGTGCCCGACGTGCATTTCCTTGGCCAGGTTGACCGAGGCGTACTCCACCATCACCCGCTTGGCCGGCTGCGGTTCGACTCCCAGGTTGCGGGTCAGCAGCGCATGCTCCAGGCGTTCGCGCAGGAAGTCTTTGCTGAGGGAAATGTTGATAAAGCCCGGCCCGGCGATCTGCAGGTGCTCGGCGATGCCCCGCAGGTCCACCCGCTCCACCAGTTGCAAGGCCAACTCGCGCGGCGCCAGGCCCAGCTTCTTGGCCGCGGCCATGACTCCACTCATCTGGAAATCGCCAAACTCGGGACGGCTGGCCAGTTGAATCACCGGCGGACTGTCAGTGGCGCCCAGGCCGTTGAGGGCGGCCGCGAAACGTTGGTCCAGAATGCGCATTACAGACATGTCGGATACACCTCATCCTTGAAGATTTCGAACCTCAGGCGGCAACCCTGCCCTTTACCTGACGGCGTAGTTTTGTACCACCATGACCAGCCCGCACAGTGCGGCCAGTCCTATGAACATCCATTGCCCCCCCACCAGGTCGAGCATGCCGCCACCGTAGATCGGCGACAGCGCAATGCCCACCCGATAAAGGCTGGAGACCCCGAAATAGGTGCCGCGCAGACTCTCCTGAGCCAGCCGGTCGACCTCTATGCTGAAGATCGGGAACACAATCAACTCGCCCACGCTCAACAGCAGCGTGGCCAGCGCCAGCCCCCAGAACAGCGTCACCGGCGAGCCGGCGAACACCAGCTGCGACGCTAACATCAGGGCCATGCCCCAGAACAGCCGGCAACGAGTGGAATAAACCTCCAGCAAGCGCAACAGAGGAAACTGAGTAAAGACCACAATCAGCGAGTTGAGGGTGATCAGGATCACCAGCAGGGTCACCGGGTCCTGCACTTCGCTACGCGCCAGGTACTGCGGCAGGGTCGAGTCGAACGAGGCATAGACGAAGGCCGCCACGGTGTTGCACAGCATCAGCAGGGTAAATCGCCGATGCTTGAGCACCGCACCGAAGGCCACCAGGAAGTTGGGGGTCGGGGCGCTGGCATGCCGCTGCACCCGGGCCTCCTTGTCCCGCAGCAGACGCCACAGCAGCAGGCCGAACACCGTGTACACCAGGGCGCAGACGGCGAACACCAGGGAGCGCACGCTGGACAGCAGCAACATGCCGATCAACGGCCCGATGGAGCCGCCGACGTTCACCAGAAAATAGTTGGCATACAGTGCCAGCTCCCGGGACTGCAGGTCCTCCACGTAATCGCCGATCAGCACTTTGCAGGTCGACTCCAGCAGCGAGCAGCCGATGCTCACGCCGGCCACTGCCACGCCGAACCAGAACACCGAGCCGGCCTCGATGAACAGCAAGAACGACAGCGCGCTCAACAAGGCGCCCGCCAGGATCAGGCGCCGGCGCCCGAAGCGGTCCGACAGCCAGCCGGTGTAGATACTGCTCAGTGCGCCGCCGACCATGGCCACCGCCAGCAGGGTGCCGATCAAGGTCGCCCCCAGGTGATAGTCCTGGTACAGGAAGATCGCCAGGAACGGCCAGATCATGAAGAACGCGCTGCGGGTCAGCAGGGTGCCGAACAGCACCACATGGATCTCCCTGGGCAGGGTGGCGTAGCGCGCCCAGCTGAAGGTTCTTTCAATCATGGGCCGGCCCACTTCTCCCGCCAGGGGGAGCCTGTCCTCCCCGGCCCTGGTTCATTGCGCTAGAGGGCACGGTTCAGGCTCCTGGGTCTTGAGTTGCGCCAGCAGCCGCTGGTGCTCCTGGTCGGTGATCGGCAGCGCCCAGCCCGGCATGCCGCCGGACAACACATTGACCGCCCTAGAGCGACCGTTGCAGCGCAAATACAGGCCCGACATCTGCTGATTGATGTAGTACAGGCCAAACACCACGAACTGCTCCACCGGCTGGTTCCAGAAGGCCTGGGGCAAAGCATAGGAGCGCTGGCGGATGGTGGCCTGGGCAATCCATTCACCGTGACTTGGACCGATGCAGGCGCGGATCAGTTCGTCAGTGGCTTCCTCACCGAGGATCACCCCCTTGCCACCGGTGGAGTTGCAGGGCTTGAACACCAGCTCTTGGCGCCGCTGCAGCAAACCCTCAAGGTTTTGCGCACTGACCCGCACCGTCATGGGTATCCGGCGATCGATGGCGGCGCGCTGTTCAGCGTCCAGCACCGCCCGCAGCGCCGGCTCATGAAACAGCGAGAACCATGACTTGCAGCTGCTCACGTAGTTTTCAAAGGTGTTGAGCAGCAAGGCGCCCGAACCGCAGATACGCCGCACCAGATCGCCGCCATCGACGATTTCCTCCTCCAGGAACAGGCGATAGACCAGGGTGCGCGCGCCCTCTTCGGCGCTCAGCCACTGCGCCTGGTACTGGTGCTCCTTGATCAGTACCACTTCCAGATCCGCACAGGCCTGACGCACATGGCGCAACAACGGCTGGTAGGCCGAAGCGCCTGCCCAGTGGTCATAGGCTTCAAGATCCAGGAGCACCACACGACTGCGCCGCTGCTCCTTGCACAGGCGCTGGATCAACCGCGCCAGATCGACATAGGGCGATTGCCCGTGTTCGAAGCCACTGAGTTGCACCCCTCGCGACTCCAGGAAACGGGCGCAGAATTCGTGCAACTGCGGGCCTTCGATGGCCGGCCCGATGTTCAGTTCGCACAGCTGGTACTGGCCATCCTCGCTCAGCAGAACGTCCGCACGGCCAATCAGCCGACCGCCCTTTTCCAGCAGCGACCAATCCACCAGGTCCCGGACCTGAACCGGCACATTGAACAATTCGAGGATGTGCTCACGGCTGTGCAGGGTCAGCAAATGGGCAAGCATCCGCGACTGCGCCGCCAGGATCAGACGCAGGTCGGCGGCCACCGCCTGAAAGGCAGCGGCGGGAAACAGGGCCAGGGGAAAGGGGGTCGCCTTGTATCCCTGGGGCTTGATCAACTGCGGATTGCGCTGGCCAAACACATCGAACAACGGGCGATTGAGCTCTTCAAAATTCATGGATCGCGCTTCCTGATGCAAATGAGGGGGCAAGCCCTCGGTGGGAATGGATCAGAGGGTCGCTTCGCCGCCATCGATCACGATGTCGGCACCGGTCACCCAGGCGGCTTCATCACTGGCCAGAAACACCGCCGCGCCGGCGTGATCCTGGGGCGTGCCGGCGCGGCCCAGGGGAATGTCCTTGCCCCGTTCGCGCCACAGCTGCGGATCGTTGTGCCACTGGTTGCGGTTGCCCTGGGTGGCGGTCAGTCCGGGTGACAGGGTATTGACCCGGATGCCCTGGGCAGCGAACTCGTAGGCCAGGCTCTTGGACAGCATCGACAGCCCGGCCTTGGATGACTGGTAGTGGGCCATCTGGCTGATGGCCTTGAAGGCACTGATGGAAGACACGTTGATCACACTGCCGGCGATCCGCCGTTCGAGCATGTGGGCGATCACCGCCTGGGTCAGAAAGAACGGAAACCGCAGGTTGGCATTCATCACCTTGTGGTAGTCCTCGACGCTGGTTTCGAGAAACCCCGTGCGTGTGGTGATGCCGACATTGTTGACCAGCACATGCAGCTCATCGAACCCGGCAAGGACTCGACCGGCCAGTTGCGGCGCGGCACTGGCCTCCCCCGCATCCACCTGGAAGGCCTGGCATTTCACCCCCAACTCTTGCAGTTGACCCAGCACCTGGGCCGCGGCGGCCTCATCGCGCTGATAGGTAAACGCCACATTGGCCCCTTCTCGCGCCATGGCCAGGGCGATGGCCTGGCCAATGCCATGACTGGCGCCGGTGATCAGCGCGTTCTTGCCGGACAATCGTTGTTCTGCCATGTATTCATCCTTGTCATGCCTGGGCCCCAGGCACTGTGGTTTCAGAGGCTGACGCGTGTGCCCAGCCCCTTGGTCCGTGCCGAGCGCAGCAGGGCTGCCGCCACCGCCACATCCTGAATCGCCGTGCCCACTGACTTGAACAGGCTGCTGGCGGTGCCTCGCGGGACGACGGAGCCGCCCAGCAGGCTGGCGATTTCCTGCACATCCCCGGGCATCAGAACCCCCAGGCGCAGGCTTTGAATCAGCTCGCCGGCCTCACGCAGAGCGGCATCGCGCTCCTCGACGTACACCGCCGCCTGTCCCAGCAGCAGCGGATCGATCTCGCAGGCGATTTCATCGACCCCGCCGATGGCATTGATGTGGGTCCCGGGGCGCACATCCGCCGCCCGCACCAGCGGCTCGGCACTGGCGGTGGAAGTGGCCGTGCAGATCACGTCCGCCATGCGCACCGCCCGGGCCACGCTGTCGGTCACCATGACCTGGGGGCACAACCCACGATCGCTGACCCAGGCCGCCAGGGCCCGGGCCTTGTCCAGGCTTCTGGAATGCAGCAACAGCTGTTCGATGGGGCGCACCGCACAGACCGCCTCGATCTGGCTGCGGGCCTGGACCCCGGCACCGATCACCGCCAGCACTCGGGATGCGGGCCGCGCCAGCAGGTCGGTGGCCAGCCCGGCCATGGCCCCGGTACGCAGGGCCGTCAGATGGGCGCCTTCCATCAGCGCCAGGATTTCCCCGGTCTGGCTGCTGAGCAGGATCACCAGGGCATGGATCAGCGGCCGACCGTGGCGGGGGTTGTCCGGGGTGATGGTCGAAACCTTGACCGCCACCGCCTGGGCCAAGGGCAGGGCCGCCGGCATCACCAGCACTTGGTTGCTCTCGGCACTGTCGCCCAGGGTCATGATGGTTCGCGGCGGCACTTGCACGCCGTCCGCCATGGCTGGTGCCAGGGCCTGGCGCAGGGCCTCGATGGCCTCGCCCATGGACAGTGCCCGAGCCATGGCCTGGCGATCGAGGCTGAGAAAATTCATGGCACCTCCTGTTCGGCCGCGGGCAAGGCCAGGGGCTCGCGCCGGGGCACCAGGAATGAACGCTGGTAACTGAGCACCACACTGCCATCGGCCTTGAAGCCTTCGGTCTCGATGGTGGCGATCCCCTGCCCCGGCCGTGAACGGCTGGGGCGGATGGCCAGGACCTTCGACTTGGCGTAGAGGGTGTCGCCGATGAACACCGGGGCCGAGAGCCGCACCTGATCCCAGCCCAGGTTGGCCAGGGTGCGAAAGCTCATGGTCTGCACCGACATGCCATTGATGATGGCGAAGGTCACCACGCTGTTGACCAGCACCTTGCCGAACTCCGTGTCCTTGGCGTACTCGTGGTCGAAGTGCAGCGGGTGATGGTTCATCGACAACAGGGTCAGCCAGGTGTTGTCGGTTTCCAGCACGGTGCGCCCGGGCCAGTGACGAATCACGTCGCCGGGCTTGAAGTCCTCGAAGAACATCCCCGGCGACTCCAGGTACTCACCGTTGTCCAGCCGTTGCAGGGTCGAGATCATGGATGTGGCTCCTGGGTAAAATTGTTCAGCAGCTTGCGGGCCTTCTTGATGAATGGAGGACCGATCATGTCGCCATCCAGGGTGAAGATTTCGCCCTGGCTGTGCTCCGCCCGACGCAGGATCTCCCGGGCCCGTTCCAGCTCGCCGGGGCTGGGGCTGAACACCTCCATGACCGTGGCCAGCTGGCGCGGGTGGACGATGGCCTTGCCATGGAATCCCAGGGCCTTGACCGCCCGGCTTTCCTGCAGCAACAGCTGCGGGTCGTCCAGGTGATAGCAGGCGGTGTCGATGGCGGCGATGTCGTAGCGCGCCGCTGCGTTGGCGATGCGCTGGCGGGCGTAGAGCATGTTTTCCCAACCGATTTCCACCCCCAGCTCGGCCGCAAAGTCCGCCGAGCCGAACACCAGCCCCGAGCACTGGCTGGCAATCGGGTCGATGGCGTCGATGGCCTCCAGGGTCTCCACGGTGACGTACAGCTCCACCGGGTGCTGCAGCTCGCTGAGCTGGGCACGCACGATCTCCAGTTCGCAGGCATCGCGGACCATGGTCAGCATCACGATGTCCGGCGCCAGGCCATGGCGGATGAAGGCCTCAAGGTCCAGCAGGCCTTGGGGCGAGCGCAGTTCGTTGATCCGCACCGCCACCCGGGACGCCGACGCCGGAGCCTTGAGCAATTGCAGGCAATGCTCCCGGGCCAGGGCTTTCCTGGCTGGGGGCACCGAGTCTTCCAGGTCGATCAGGCAGACATCGGCCCCCGCCTCCCGAGCGCCTTGCAGCCGCTCCAGGTTGAAGGCCGGGGTGTAGAGGATCGAACGGGGCAACCGGGGAATGGGGGCAACTGAATAACCACGGGTTTGCATAACCGGACACTCGCAGCAATGGATGGGTTCAGGACTCGATGCAGCCACGCAGCAGTTCGCACATGGACAGCACCTGCTCCTCGCTGATGGTGGAGCGCAACATGACCCGCAGCCCGGCGTTGTCCTTGGCCACGATGGGGAAGAACACCGGCGACACATAGAAGCCGTTTTCGAACAGCAGCCGGCCGCTGCGGATCACCTTGTCGTTGGGCAACTGCACCAGGCGGATCGGAAAGGCATTGCCGGCCTGCTCGGTGCGGATGAACTCGTCGAACAGCTGGATGTTGCGCGACAGGGCGTTCTGCCGCAGCGCCAGCTCCGGGCCGCGATGCAGCTCGGCAGACGCCAGGGAGGCGCCGATGGCCGCGGTGTTCATCGGCTGCGACCAGGCCATCGGCCCGCCGAAACGGGTCAGGATGTCCTCCACCTGCTTGCCCTTGGGGCCGAACATGATGGCTGCGCCACTGGTGCCGAACGCCTTGTTCAGGGTGGCGACGATGATGGTGTTTTCATTGACCTGATCGATGTGCGAGCGCACATAGCCCTCGCCGTGGCGACCGACGATGGACAGCGAGTGTGAATCGTCCAGGTAGAGGAACAGGCCGTACTTTTCCTGCAGGGTCAGCAAGTCCCCGAGGGCCGCGTGGCCGCCCATGCTGTAGGTGCCGTCGGCGACATAGGCGACCTTGCGATACTTGCGGCACAGGTCTTCCAGGGCATTCATGTCGTTGTGGCCGATGGTGAACACCTCGGTCTCATCGCCGCACACCGGCTTGTACAGGCTCATGGAAAAGTGCGCGAACTTGTCGAAGGCCATCACCGGGCGCACGCCCTGGGTCAGGTGCCCGGACGCCAGCAGCGGGAGGATGCCTGCCGTGGCCGCGCCGGCGGAAATGGCGGTGATGACCTTGGCCTCGAACAGCTGCGAGAGCGACGCCTCCAGCTCCAGCAGCGCCGGAATCTGGATGCGAATCCGGGAAATGCAGTGATCCAGCACGCCATAGCGATGCAAGGCGTCGATGGCGCCCTGGACAATGCTCGGATGGGAATCCAGGTCCAGGTAGGAGCAGCAACTGACGTTGATGAAACGATGGCCATCGGCGGTTTCCAGGCTGCCGTCCCCCACCAGGTTGGCGACGATGCCCGCCAGGCCGTTGCGTTCGGATTCGTCCCAGAACTGGTTGCCGTAATCGAAGGCCTTGAGGTTGTTGCGGTATTTGTTGGTGGCCTGAGGCTGAGTGTTGTCGGTCATGATGCTCTCCGGAATTCGAGTGAGTAGGTGCCTGTCAGGTAGGCATGACGTCGAGGGCCTGGGCTTCGAACACCGCCAGCCGCCGCTTGAAGTCGCTGTCGGTTTTCCACACCGCGAAGATGTCGCCACTGGCGCCGACCATGATCAGCGCGTCCATGCCCTTGGCCCGCTTGAGGGTCTGCAGGGCATGGGCCGGGGTCTGGGCGATCGGGCTGCCGACGTTCAGCGAAGTGTTCACCGAGGCCTCGACCCCGCACTGTTTCCCCATCTGCTTGAGGTAGGCGTGGATCAGCGGGTTGAGGGACTGACGCACGATCTGCAGGCGACTGGTGCCGTCCACATGGACCACCGCCGGAACCCGGCTGCGGGCCTCGGGGCGCGCCCGGGCGGTGAGCACCATGTAGTTGTAGGCCGAGTAGTCGTCGGTCTTGGCCCCTTCATCGAGCTCGAACAGCCGATGGGCTTCTTCCAGGGTGACCATGGGCGCCAGCGGCCGGATCTTCTCCCGGAACTTCACTTTCGAGTTGAGCAGTTCCAAGGTGTTGGGATTGCGCGGGTTGGCCAGGATGCTGCGATTGCCCAAGGCCCGCGGACCGGTTTCCGCCGGGCCCTGGAACACCCCGATCACGGCGTTGTTGCACACCAGGCTGGCCATGAAACGCGCCACCTCGGTCAGGGAATCGGCCTGGTTCAGGGAGCCGATCTTGCGGGCTTCGACCCCCTGTTCCTCGATCACTGCGCGCTGGATCTGCGCCGTGGACGGTGCCAGGCCACACAGGTACGGGCTGGCGAAATCGTTGCGCGCGTCGGCGCCATTGCGCATGGCGAACTGTATCGCCGCGCCCAGGGCCACACCGCAGTCGCTGGGGATCGGCGGCACCCAGATCTTCAGGCACTGGTCCTGGCCCAGGTAGCGCTGGAAGTAGTCGCGATTGAAGTGCTGGACCAGATGCATGTTGGCAATGCAATTGAGCGCCGTGCCGCCGGTGAGCACCAGCTTGTGGGCACAGGTCTTGCGGATCAGGTGATCGACGATATGGAACAGCGCGTCCTCGAACACCAGTTGCAGGGCCTGGGCCTTGTCGACCCGATCCTGGGTGATGTCCGAATGCTCGATGTCGTCGACGCTGAGCACGCTGTCCGGGTTCCACATGTCCCCCGGAGCGATGGGCGCGCCGAGGATGTCGATCAGCGGCTGGCCATAGGGCTCGGTGTGGCTCTTGATGTGCCAGTTGACCATGGTCCGGTTGACGTGGATGTTGCCTTCCTCGGCGAAATACAGGATCTGCCGCAGGCGCTTGTAATAGGGGTTGGTCAGGCGGCTGGCATTGCCCCAGGCCGCAGCGCCCATGTAGCGCCCTTCGGAGCTGAGGAAACTCCAGCCGCCCTGGGTCGAGCTGATGTAGCCGTACAGGTAGCCCAGGGAGTCGATGGTGCTCTGGTTTTGCCGGTGACAGATGACTTGGCCGTCGCGGACTTCGTACAGCGAGATGGCACCGTTGTCGCCAGTGCCGTCGAGCACGGTGAGGATCACCGGCTCAGGCTCCCGGGCGAACGGCGACAGGGCATAGGCCAGGTAGGCATGGTTGTTGTGGTGATGCATGCCGATCAGCGGCTGGGTGGTTTCCAGGCCCAGGCTCTGGGAGATCCGCTTGGGCGCCCCCAGGCCCTTGACCAGGTGGCTGAGGTTGAAGTTCGGGTCGTGCCGCGGGTTGAGCAGGGTCAGGCTGCTGGGGGCATGTTCGAAGATGATCTTCAGGTCAAAGCCCAGGGCGCGGATGTAGTCCCAACTGCCAAGAATGCAGAAGATGTCCTGCGCGCTAATGTTGCGGCTGGCCATGATCAGGCGGATCTCTGCCAGGCTGTGCTGGGGAAACTTGTTGGAGTGTTTTTCTGCGCTGAAGCGCTCCTCCTCGTTGTTGGCAATGATGTGGATGCCATCCTTGGCGCTGACCTTGATCAGGGCCACGCCGGTGTTGTGCCCGAAGGGACCGACCCCCAGCAGGTACAGGCTCTCGCCCTGGGCCAGACGCCGGGCGAACTCCGCTCCGCGCTCCTGGGCGAAAGCGCTTTCACCGCTGTAGAAATGCTGCCGCCGGCCCAACTTCTCGTAGACATAGTCGGTCACGCGCTTGACCCACTCGGGCAGGCGCTTGAGCTTCGGCCCGTAGGTTCCATATACCGTGGTCATGTCGACACTCTCCTGAGATAAACCTCGAACCCGTCCTGGGTTCAGTTCCGGCAACGATCTTCGGCGGCCCGGACTGCCGCACTGGTGATGATGTCCAGATTGCCCGCATAGGCCGGCAAGTAGTCCCCTGCCCCCCTGGCCCGGACCATGGTCACCACTTTGCCGTCGATCAGGCTGGGTTCCATGATCAGCGAGTAGCCGGGCATGTACTGGCGCACCTGATCGAGCATCACGCGGACACTGTGCCGCAGCTCGGCCATGTCCGGTTTGTCTATCAGGGCGAAGACCGTGGTCTGCATGTCCACCGGCGGATCGGCCGGATTGATGTTGAGGATCGACTTGACGCTCGGGGCGCCGGAGAAATGCTTGAGGGCCTTCTCCGTGGTGCACAGGTACTCGTTCACATTCAGCCGGGTTGCGGCGCCGGCACTGCGGGCGGAAATCGACGACACCGCCTCCACGTAGTTCAGGTGCTGCCCGGTGCGCCGCAGCGCGTGCACGATCGGCAGGGAGGCCTGGCCACCGCAGGTGACCATGTTGAGGTTCTCTACATCCCGCAACGTGCTCGAATTGATCGTGGGCACACACCAGACGCCGGTATCGGCCGGAGTCAGGTTGATCAGCAACTTGCCCTGCCCCTCCAACACCTGGGCATGTTGCACATGGGCCTGGGCACTGCTGGCATCGAACACCACATCAACTTCATCCAGATGTTCAACTAACTTATCAATACCGCGATGATCACAACGCACACCCAGTTTTGCGGCATAGTCCAGCCCCGCCGACTGTTGATTGCGCCCAATAAAATAATCACAGCGCAAATAAGAACTGCGCATGACCTTCAACAGAAGATCACAGCCAATATTACCGCTGCCTAATATCGCGACTCTAAGTACCATAAAGCGCTCTCCTTGCTTATGGGAAGTCAGTTGAATTCACAGCGCCTTGGCCAGATTCATCGCAACTTCAATAATCAGGTCTTCCTGACCTGCCACTACTTTTCTTTTGCCCAGCACGCGATATATATCCAGCGCCGCGACACCATGTTGTTGTGCGGCCTTCAACACCGGTTTTTCAAACCCCGAGAACACCCCGTACAAACCGCTGACAATGTTCATGGCACTGATATGGGGCTGCGCACTCTTGATCCGGTCCGTGCTCTGCTCCGAGGCGACGATCACGGCAAAGGCCCGAGCCTCGTCCACCAGACCGAGCTTCATCAGCGCCGCGCACAACACTTCCAGGGGGGTATTACCGGCGCCGGCGCCGAGGCCATTGATGGTGCCGTCGAGCAACCGGGCACCGGCCCTGACCGCGCTCAGGCTATTGGCCACCGCCAGCCCCAGGTTGTTATGCCCGTGAAAACCTATGGGCACCGGCAACTCCTGGGCCAGCAGCGAGACCTTTTCAAAGGCGTCCTGCTCCATGTAGGCCCCGGCGGAATCCATCAGCACAATGGCGTCGGCGCCGTAGCTGACCTGCAGTCGGGCCTGCTCCAGCAGGGTCCGGGCACTGGCCATGTGGGTCATCATCAGCACGCCCTGGGCCTCGGCGCCCCGTGACTTGACGAAGTCGATGTAGCGCGCGGTGATATCGGCCTCGGTGCAATGGCAGGCGATGCGCAGCACATCCACGCCCTGCTCGATGGCCATGTGCAGATGATCGATCCTGGCGAACCCGGGAATCGCATGAATCCCCAGGCGGGTCTGCTGCAAAGCTTCCCGGGCGGTGCTCAGCATCGCTTCATCACTGTGGGGAGCCAGCCCCAGTTGCAGGGACGAAGCCCCCAGGCCATTGCCATGACCGACCTCCACGCAATAGAGCCCACAGGCATCCACGGCGCGGCAATAGGCACTGATGTCCTCCAGGCCAAGGCGGTGCCCGAGCGCATGATTACCGTCCCGAAGTGTCGGGTCGTAAAGTTCAACTTTCGTCATGTCAGCAATCCCTTGCGACCCCCGGTACAGGGGTACTTAATTACTCTGCCCCACCCCTCACTTCCTTGAAGGGCTTATCGGGCCGGGGCATGACCAAACCAACCAGCGCCGGCCACCAGCGTATTAACAATCCGGTTAAAGCTCTAACTTCCCTGACAACAATCAGCCTGACCAGCTCTACAAAACTCCGTGTAGAACACTATCTTTCAGACAACTTTCCCAATGCTTGATCTGAAATCTTTTTTGATACTTCCATAGCCATTCCGAGACTGTCAACCGCACTAATTTCATTCTAAAAAACCGTAATATTTTTTAAGAAAGAAAATCACTCCAGAAAAAAAACCATATCGACGCCCTCGCCTCATCCACCATTGCCCCGTATCGACTGGCCCATGAGCACTTTCGCCAACGGCTGTAGCGAGAGCGATTGATGGCGGATTTCAACAGCGAAAATAAACTCGACGGGAACTATCCAGAGGCTATTTATTTTTTAAATTTGACGCCTGCCAAGGGGCTAACTAGCGTCCTTCGATCGCTATAACCTTCACTCCAGAAACAGCGTATTGCCGTATTCGGGCAAAAAAAAACCCCGCCGCAGCGGGGTCAAAACGAGAGGAGCTATAACGGATGAGAAAGAGCTCTACCTGGATGTTGCAACAGCCTTAGAACACGTACTGCACGCGAGCCACCAGGGCGTCGCCGCTGTCATCGCCAACGCTGTTGCTGATCTTGTCGGTGCTGACCTTGATGTAGTTGGCGGACACCTTGATCGCCTCGTTGGCGTACCAGTTGACCCCGATGGTGTTCATGTTGGCCTTGGCATCGCCGACTTCACGGGTAGCGGTGGCGGCGACGATGTTCTTGTCATCAACCTTGATGTTGTCGTAGCGGTAGAACACTTCCCAGGCACCGTACTGCTTGTTTTCCGGCTTGATGGTGTCGAACTTGGCGCCATCGAGCTTGTAGACCCGGGATTCGCCGGTCAGGGTGTAGGCCAGTTGGCCGTAGAAACCGTTAGCCTTGACGTCCTTGTAAGCGTTGCTGTCGGCTTTGAGCTTGCGAGTCAGGTATTCCGCCTGGGCCGAGAACGGGCCACTGGCGAAGGCGAACTCGCCGCCGAACACTCGGTCATTGTCATAAGCGCCTGCTGTCGTCAGGTTCGAGGCGTTCAGGCCGACGCCACCGCCGAAGGTAGCGCGGTTGCCGTTGGCGCCGGCATCGTTGCCGCCGTTGGTGGCGATGCCACGCACGCCCAGGCGAGGACGAATCCGCGAGTCGAAGGCGGTATCGCCCAGATCGCGGCTGGCGAAGTCCAGGCCGAAGTGCAGGACGTTGCCGGTTTCATGCAGCGGTGCAAACACGGCACGGGCGTTGAGCTGCTTGACGCTGTCGCCATCGCTGTCGTTGATGTCCTTGGCCGAGACGCTGCCGGACAGGTAAGCCATGTCGGCCACCACCGAGCTGACCTGCAGCCCCATGCCGTTCTCGTGGGAGTTGATCCAGTCGGCCAGCTCGTAGGCGGCATTACGCTCCATGGAGGTGACCCACTTGGAGCTGGTGGCCTTCTCCAGACCGAAGTCGGCGTCGAAACGACCGGCGCGAATGGTCACCGGCTTGAAGCCCACATAAGAGATGGACGCCTCGTCGAAGTAACCGTCATCGGCGGTGCCCGAGTTGTGGGAGAAGTCGTAACTGATCTGGTATTTCCAATCCTTGTAGGCGGTGCCGCCCAATTCCAGATAGGCGCGGCGGAAGTAGGCGCCGTCGCCGGTATCACCATTCTTGGTGTAGAACCCGTCGAAACGGCCATAGTCGGCTTGCAGACGACCGCCCAGCTTGAAGCTGAATGCGGAGTCGGTGGTAGCAACCTCAAGGCCGCCCTTGGTTTTGACTACGATATCGGCGCCGTCGGTGGTGACGGTGCCAGCGAAAGCCTGGGCGGTTACTGCCAGGGCCAGGGCGCTGGCGGCAAAACCGGCGAAGTGCTTACGGATCATCGAAGAGTTCCCCTAATTGGTGGTCTGTAGCGTTGGAAAACACGCGGGGTTGGCCCGCTGGTGTTGGGTGGGAATCTTGGCGATGGGTTATTTCAGCCGGGTTGCTGATAGATAAAGATTTAATTACAGGGGAACTTTTTTACTTCGAAATGCAATAAGGCAAAAAGCCCGTGCTAGAGCGCTTTCGCCAGGGTTTGCGGGGGAATGGGGGGACATTACAGGGCTGTCACCTTCGATCGGATGACCGATTGATGACAGATGCGGATGCACGGCGGCATCCGCATGGGGGCAAAGGTCAGAGGTCGCGCTTGTGCTCGGCAGCCAGGCGTTCGGCCAGTTCGTCCAGGCCTTCCAGAGGCGGCTCGGGGAGCACCCGCAAGGTGGCCTGGAGCAGGCGCATCTGACGAATGAAACGCCGGCAATTGGGGCAGAACAGCAGATGATGGCGAACCATCAGGCGCTCGCGAAAACTCAGCTGGCCGTCCAGGTAGTCGCTGGAACGTGCCACTTGTTCCTTACAGGTCAGCATTGGCCGGTTTCCTCAAAATGCTCCACGGTGGCGAAGACTTTCAAACGCGCCCGGTGCAACAGCACCCGTACATTGGAGAGCGTGAGCCCCAAAAGATTACAGATTTCTTCCAGCTCCAACCCCTGACGTTCGCGCAACAGCAGGACGCTGCTTTGCAGTTCCGAGAGGCTGAGCAGGGTGTGCTCCAGGCAGTCTCGCAGCTCGGACTCGGTCAGCAGGGCCTCCGGGGTGTCTTCGTGCCAGGCGAAGGGCGCCACCAGCCAGTGGCCATCGCTGGAAGAGAAACGCTCATCGCCCACGGTGCCGTGGGGGGCGGGCAAGTCATCCAGCAGGACTTCCCGGCGATTCTGTTTGTAACGGCCCTTGGCCGCGTTGGACGTGATGGTCAGCAGCCAGGTCTTGAGGCTGGAACGCCCCTGAAACCCTGACAGATTGCGCACCACCGACAACCAGGCGTCCTGTACCACTTCATCGGCATGGCGGTTGCCGACAATGGCGTAAGCCACCGCGCGCATAGCGCTCTGGTAGGTACTGACCAGTTCCTTGTATGCCTTTTGCTCACCCGCCAAAAGGCGCTCTAGCAGTTGCGTGTCATCAGCAGCAGCCATTCGTGCCTCGTTCAATCATGCAGGTTTGAGAGGGTGTGACGCGCCAACCCGGCCCTGCGCCACACCCGCATCAGCCTAGATCAACGCTTGCGCAGCAGTACGCTGCCGATGGAGTAGCCGGCGCCGAAGGAACTGAGCACGGCCAGGGAGCCGCTGGCCAGGTCGTCCTGGTACTTGTGGAAGGCAATCACCGAGCCGGCCGAACTGGTGTTGGCGTAAGTGTCGAGAATCACCGGGGCCTCTTCCACCGTGGCTTCACGGCCCAGGAGTTTCTTGACGATCAGGTGGTTCATGCTCAGGTTGGCCTGGTGCAGCCAGAAGCGCTTCACGTCGCCGACATTGAGCTGGTTTTCTTCCAGGTGGGCCGCGATCAGTTCGGCCACCATCGGGCATACGTCACGGAACACCTTGCGGCCTTCCTGGACGAACAGCTTGTCCCGGGCACCTATGCCCTCTTCCGCCGCGCGGTTGAGGAAACCGAAGTTGTTGCGGATGTTGTTGGAGAACTGGGTCAGCAACTTGGTGCTGACGATCTCGAACTGCTGGGCCGAGGTGGCGAGGTCGGCACGCTCGATGATCACCGCGGTGGCGGCGTCGCCGAAGATGAAGTGGCTGTCACGGTCACGGAAGTTCAGGTGTCCGGTGCAGACTTCCGGGTTGACCATCAGGATGGCCCGGGCCTGGCCCAGTTGCACGCTGTTGCAGGCAGCCTGGATGCCGAAGGTCGCCGAAGAACAGGCCACGTTCATGTCAAAGCCGAAGCCCTGGATGCCCAGGGCGGCCTGGACTTCGATGGCGATGGCCGGATAGGCACGCTGCAGGTTGGAACAGGCAACGATCACCCCGTCGATGTCGGCGGCGGTCTTGCCGGCCCGTTGCAGGGCCTGTTCGGCGGCGGCGACCGCCATCTGGCAAAGCACCGACCATTCGTCGTTGGAACGTTCCGGCAGGCGCGGGGCCATGCGTTGCGGGTCGAGGATGCCGTCCTTGTCCATGACGAAGCGACTTTTGATCCCCGAGGCCTTTTCAATGAAAGCGGCGTTGGATTCGGTCAGGGCCTGCACCTCGCCCCGCTCGATGGCCGCGGCGTTGTCGCTGTTGAACTGGTGGACGTAGGCATTGAAAGATTCCACCAGCTCTTCGTTGGAAATGCTGTTGGCCGGGGTAAACAGGCCGGTGCCGCTGATGACGACGTTATGCACGGTCGTTCCTCTAGTGTGATGAGGCAGAAGGTCTTGGCACCGCCGTGCCAAACCATAAACGGACTGCCCCGCTGGTGGGAGCCTTCCTGGCATCGCTTTATTCCGATCCGCCCGTTTGCCTGGGGTACAGAACAACAGGGCCGGTATTTATGACGGCGGAGTTTGCCATAAACACCGGCATTTCGCCGCAATTGCAGTATGCCCGGTGGGCGCCGGCTTGCCGGCGAAGGGGCCTTGGAGCCTTGAGTTGCCCACGCAGACACCTTCGCTGGGGAGCCGGCGCCTGCATGGGCTCAGGCTTCGACCTGGCTCCACTGCTTGTTCAGGCGTTTGTCGGAAATCGGCACCTTGGTCCCCAGTTGCTGGGCAAACAAGGACACCCGGTATTCCTCCAGCCACCAGCGATACAGCTCCAGTTGCGGGTCGCGCTTGCCTTCCTGGGCATGCTTCTGCGCCCGGGTCTGGTACTGGCTCCACAGGCCCGCCAGCTCAGTGCTCCAGACCCGATCCTTCTGCAGCTGGCTGCCGAGTTTCTCGAAACGCAGTTCCACCGCCTTGAGGTAGCGCGGCAGTTCCTTGAGCCACAGGGCCGGGGTTTCCCGGACAAAACCCGGGTACACCAGATTCGCCAACTGCGACTTGATGTCGTTGAGGGCCACCGCCTGGGCCAGGTCGATCTTGCCCTTGAAGCGTTTTTGCAGGCCGTGCCAGAGCTTGAGAATCTCCAGGGTCAGGCGCGCCAGACGCTCGGCGTGCTCGGTCCAGGCGCCGCGCTTGCGCTCGGCCAGGGACGCCAGGCCCGCGCCATCGCGAGGCAGCGAGGCTTCGCCGTCGAGGATGCAGCTGTCGAGGCTGGCCAGGAGGATGTCCTCCACCAGGGCATCGACCCGGCCCAGTTCACGGTACAGCAGGCCCAGCTCAGTCAGCCCCGGCAGCTTGCCACGCAGGAACTTGGCCGGTTCGGCCAATTGCTGCAACAGCAGGCGCTGCAGGGCCCGGCGATGCTGGAATTCGGCCTCGGCGGCGGTGGAGAAACGCCCTTCCTTGACCGTCCCCGCCTCTTCCACCAGGGCCGGGTACACCGTCATCGACAGTCCGGCGATCTTCTGCTGGGTCTTTTCCGCGACCGCGGCAAACACACGGGCCTCCACCGGCTGCTGGCTCTTGGCGGTTTGCGGCACGGCCAGGGCGGCCTGGCTGGCTTCGGCAAAACGCGCCGTCAGTTCGGCCAGGTCCCGGCCTTCGCCAAGGAACTTGCCCTGGGCGTCGACGATTTCCAGGTTCATCCGCAGGTGGCTTTCCACCTGCTGCGCGGCTTCGTTCCAGGCCTCGTCGCTGACCCGTGCACCGGTCATGCGCAACAGCTCGCGGCCCAGGGCCTGGGGCAACGAGCCTTCGGCGAAGACCATGCGCTGCAAGGCCGCCTTGACGAAGTCCGGCACTGGCACGAAGTTTTTGCGCAGGGCCTTGGGCAGGTTGCGCACCAGGGCGATGCACTTGGCCTCGATCAGTCCCGGCACCAGCCATTCCAGGCGTTCGGCGGGCAGCGCCGGCAGCAGGGGCGCCGGCACCCGCAGGGTCACGCCGTCCCGGGGGTGGTTGGGCTCGAAGTGATAACTCAGGGCCAGTTCCAGATCGCCAATATGCAGGGTGTCCGGGTACTGCTTGGCGGTGACTTCACTGGCCTCGCGGGCCAGCACGTCTTCTTCGCGCATGATCAACAGCTGCGGGTTCTTCTGGCTGTGGACCCGGTACCAACTGTCGAAGGTCGCGGTCTGGTGGATCTCCGCCGGCAGGCGCTCGTCGTAGAAGGCGAACAGGGTTTCCTCGTCCGCCAGGATGTCCCGGCGCCGGGCCTTGGCTTCCAGGGCGTCGAGCTGTTCCAGCAACTGGGTGTTGGCAGTCAGACACTTGGCCTTGGACTGGATCTCACCGCGCACCAGGGCTTCGCGGATAAACAACTCGCGGGACACCACCGGGTCCACTGGCCCGTAATGCACCGGCCGACGGCCGACCACGATCAGCCCGAACAGGGTGATCTGCTCGTAAGCCACCACCTGGCCACGCTTCTTCTCCCAATGGGGTTCGAAGTGGTTCTTCTTCACCAGGTGGCCGGCCAGGGGCTCGATCCAGTCGGGCTCGATCTTGGCCACCATGCGCGCGTAGAGCTTGGTGGTTTCCACCAGCTCGGCGGTCATCAGCCATTGCGGGCGCTTCTTGCCCAGGCCCGAGGACGGGTGAATCCAGAAACGTCGCTGACGAGCCCCCAGATAATCGCCGTCTTCGGTCTTCTGGCCGATCTGGCTCAGCAGGCCCACCAGCACTGCCTTGTGCAGTTTCGGGTAGTCCGCCGGTTCCTTGTTCAGGCTCAGTTGCAGGTCGCGGCAGATCAGGCTCAGCTGCCGGTGCGAATCGCGCCATTCCCGCAGGCGCAGGTAATTCAGGAAGTTCTTGCGGCACCAGTTGCGCAGCGGGCTGGCGGTCAGGGCCTGGCGCTGCTCTTCAAAGCCGCGCCACAGATTGACCAGCCCGGCGAAGTCCGAATCCACGTCCTTCCACTGTGCGTGAGCCTGGTCGGCGGCTTGCTGACGCTCCGGCGGACGTTCGCGAGGGTCCTGGATCGACATGGCACTGGCAACGATCAGCACTTCCTGCAGGCTGCCGAGCTTGGCCGCTTCGAGCAGCATGCGGCCCATGCGCGGGTCCACCGGCAGCCGCGCCAGTTGCCGGCCCAGGGGCGTCAACTGACTGTTGCGGTCCACTGCCGAGAGTTCTTGCAGCAGGTTGAAACCGTCGCTGATGGCCTTGCCATCCGGCGGCTCGATAAACGGGAAGGCGGTGATTTCCCCCAGGCGCAGATGGAGCATCTGCAGGATCACCGCCGCCAGGTTGGTACGCAGGATCTCCGGATCGGTGAACTCCGGCCGGCCGAGGAAATCTTCCTCGCTGTACAGGCGCACGCAGATCCCCGGCTCGACCCGGCCACAACGGCCTTTACGCTGGTTGGCGCTGGCCTGGGACACCGCCTCGATGGGCAGGCGCTGGACCTTGGCCCGGTAGCTGTAGCGGCTGATGCGAGCAGTGCCGCTGTCGATCACGTAGCGAATGCCCGGCACGGTCAGCGAGGTTTCCGCAACGTTGGTCGCCAGCACCACCCGCCGGCCCGGGTGGGACTGGAAGATCCGCTGCTGTTCCGCCGGCGACAGGCGCGCGTACAGCGGCAGGATCTCGGTGTGCTTGAGCTGAGCCTTGCGCAGCATGTCCGCGGCGTCGCGAATTTCCCGCTCCCCCGGCAGGAACACCAGCACGTCTCCGGGGCTGCGGCGTTCGCTGCGCTCGTAGGCGGCGATTTCATCCAGGGTGGCGAGGATCGCCTGGTCCACCGTCAGGTCGTCCTCGACCCGGTTGCCCTCCTCGTCCTGCTCCAGGGTCAGGGGGCGATACCAGGTTTCCACCGGAAAGGTGCGGCCAGAGACTTCGACGATCGGCGCGTTATCGAAGTGCTTGGAGAAGCGCTCCAGGTCGATGGTGGCCGAGGTGATGATGACCTTCAGGTCCGGACGCCGAGGCAACAGGGTCTTGAGGTAACCGAGGAGGAAGTCGATGTTCAGACTGCGCTCGTGGGCCTCGTCGACGATGATCGTGTCGTAGCGCTCCAGGTAACGGTCGTTCTGGGTTTCCGCCAGCAGGATGCCGTCGGTCATCAACTTGATCAGGGTGCTGGAGTCGCTCTGATCCTCGAAACGCACCTGGTAACCCACCAGCGCCCCTAGGGGCGTAGCCAGTTCTTCGGCCACTCGGCTGGCGACGCTGCGGGCAGCGATCCGCCGGGGCTGGGTATGGCCGATCAGACCGTGCTGGCCGCGACCGATCTCCAGGCAGATCTTCGGCAACTGGGTGGTTTTGCCCGAGCCGGTCTCACCGGCAATGATCAGCACCTGATGCTTGAGCAGCGCCTCCTTGATCTCGTCGCGCTTGGCGGCAATCGGCAGACTGTCGTCATAGCGGATCAGCGGCACGCTGTCGCGCCGCGCCGTCACCAGGTTGCACGACGCCTGCATCCGCTCCAGCCACTGGGCGAGCTTGGCCTCGTCGGGCTTCTTGCGCAGTTCGAGCAACTGCCGGCGCAACCGGTGGCGGTCGGCGAGCATGGCTTGATCGAGGTTTTTCAACAGTTGGTCGATTGCAGGCGATTCGGAAGTCATCAGGTACGCAAAATGTCGTCTATGTAGGCAGGGCGCGATTGTCGCAGAAAAGCGCAGGCAATACGTAGGAGCCGGCGTGCCGGCGAAGGCGTCCTCACGGGCACCTTCGCTGGCACGCCGGCTCCTGCACTTCTATTCGTCTTCCAGGCCTTTGCGCCGGTAAGGGAAGACATCGATGATCTTGCCGGCGCGGATGGCGTCCTGCAGGCTCTTCCAGTAGTCGGCGTTGTACAGCTCGCCGTGCAACTGGTCGAACAGCTTGCGCTGGCCGGCATCGGCGAACAGGAACGGCGGGAACTCCTCGGGGAACACGTCGTGGGGGCCGATGGAATACCAGGGCTCGGAAGCCATCTCGTCCTCCGGCGTACGGGGCGCCGGAATGTGACGGAAGTTGGCTTCGGTGAGGTAGCAGATCTCGTCGTAGTCGTAGAACACCACCCGACCGTGACGGGTCACGCCGAAGTTTTTCAGCAGCATGTCGCCGGGGAAGATGTTGGCTGCCGCCAGTTGCTTGATCGCCAGGCCGTAGTCCTCCAGAGCCTCGCGGACCTGATCCGGGTTGGCGTGCTCCAGGTAGAGGTTGAGCGGGGTCATGCGGCGCTCGGTCCAGCAGTGGCGGATCAGCACGGTCTGGTCTTCCACGGCCACGGTTGACGGCGCCACCTCCAGCAGTTCCTCAAGGCAGGCCGGGTCGAACTTGCTCAGGGGGAAGCGGAAATCGGCGAACTCCTGGGTATCGGCCATGCGCCCGACCCGGTCGACGCTTTTCACCAATCGGTACTTCTCGATCACCGTGGCCCGGTCGACGTTCTTCGACGGCGAGAAGCGGTCCTTGATGATCTTGAACACGGTGTTGAAGCCCGGCAGGGTGAACACGCTCATGACCATGCCGCGCACACCGGGAGCCATGATGAAACGGTCGTCGGTGCTGGCCAGGTGGTTGATCAGGGCGCGGTAGAACTCCGACTTGCCGTGCTTGTAGAAGCCGATGGAGGTGTACAGCTCGGCGATGTGCTTGCCCGGCAGGATGCGCTTGAGAAAGCCGATGAACTCCGCCGGCACTGGCACATCCACCATGAAATACGAGCGGGTGAAGGAGAAGATGATCGAGACATCGGCTTCGTCGGTGATCAGCGCATCGATCTGGATGCCCCGGCCTTCACGATGCAGCAGCGGGATCACCAGGGGCCATTGCTCTTCGTGGGTGAAGATACGCCCCACCAGGTAAGCGCCCTTGTTGCGATAGAGCACCGAGGAGAACAGTTCCAGGGTCAACTCCGGGTCCTTGCACACCCAGTCCGGCAGGTTCTCCCGCAGTTGCGCCTCCAGGCGCCGCAGGTCCCCCGGCAGGTCGGCATAGTCCTCGCTGAAGCGGTAGTCGGCGAACACCTGTTCGAGCATCGCCGGCAGGTTGCCCTTGGGGTGGTAGCTGCGGGTCTGCGCGGCCCGGGCCCGGCGCAGGCTGGGCCGGGTGGTGTGGATGAACATGCAGCCGTCGCTGATCAGGTCATGGCTGAACAGCCCGCAGAAGATCGAGTTGTACCAGGTCTCGGACAGCTCATCGTCAAAACGCAGGTCGATCAGGCTGATGTAGGCGCTTTTCACCAGGGGCCACTGGCCGACATCCATCAACGCATCGTCGCTGAAGTACTGGTGCAACCGGGCCACGGTTTCCCCGACCTTTTCCTCATACAGATTGATCCGCGCCGCCGAGGCCCTCTGCGCTTCCTGCCATTGCGCCTGCTCGAAGCGTTGCCGGGCACCGTCGGTGATCTGGCGAAAATGCTCGCGGTAGTCGTCGAAGCCATCGAGGATCATTCGAGCGATATCGGCGGCGGGCCATGACTGCGGCATAAGTAGACCTCTGCGGGAATTTACGATGCCAGAGCTTAGCCAGTGAAACGGCTTGAGGAGAAGCGTATTTTTGTGATCAAGCGTACGCCGGAAAATGACCCGGCAGTCGCCCTGCTCCCCAGGCTTGTGTGGCGGATCGTGGGACACAACAAACCCAGTGCCGGGTTTCTTCGCCCTGTGCGCCAATAAGGTTTGCCATGCCCGCCAGCGCTGGGCAAGATCCCCGCCCTCAAACCGAAGGATCCTTCCGTGAGACTTGTCGATCTCCTGCGTCTGTTGTCGCTGGCCGCCATCTGGGGCGCGAGCTTTTTATTCATGCGCATCATCGCCCCGGTGCTGGGCAGCGTACCCACGGCGTTTTTCCGGGTGTCGATTGCCGCGCTCGGGCTGCTGGTCATGCTGGCGCTGATGCGGGTCGACTGGAATTTTCGCGGCAAGCTCAAGACCGTGTTGCTGCTCGGTGTGATCAACTCAGGCATACCGGCAACGATGTATTCGGTGGCAGCCCAGGTGCTGCCTGCCGGCTACTCGGCGATCTTCAATGCCACCACGCCCTTGATGGGGGTGTTGATCGGCGGGCTGTTCTTTCATGAGCGGCTGAGCCTGAGCAAGATCGCCGGCGTCTGCCTGGGCTTGTTCGGCGTCGGCATCCTGACCCGCGCCGGCCCCGTGGCCTTCGACCATGAACTGCTGCTGGGCGCCCTGTCCTGCCTGATGGCCACCACCTGCTACGGCTTTGCCGGCTTCCTCGCGCGGCGCTGGCTGGATCAGGCCGGCGGCCTGGACAGTCGCCTCTCGGCGCTGGGCAGCATGCTCGGTGCCACCCTGCTGCTGTTGCCCCTGTTCGCCTACAACGCCATCAGCCAGCCACCGGCCAGTTGGGGTGGCTGGAGCGTGTGGCTGTCGCTGCTGGGCTTGGGGCTGGGCTGCACGGCGTTTGCCTATGTGCTGTATTTCCGTCTGCTCAGCGCCATCGGTCCGGTGCGATCAATGACCGTGACCTTCATGATTCCGCCGTTCGGCGTGTTGTGGGGGGCCTTGCTGCTGGATGAGCCGCTGTCCATGGCGCATCTGTATGGCGGCGCGCTGATTGGCGCCGCCCTGTGGCTGGTGCTGCGGCCCACGGTCACGAGCAGCGCCCGCTGACCCGTGGCTCTTGTGGCCACGGCTAGCGCGGGTCGTGTAGCCGCTGCCGCAGGCGGCGAACGGCTTGGGCGGCATTGCGACGCAGCAGACGCGGCCATCTGGCGCCCGCACAAGGTTCGGCAGCAGACCGTCAAGCAAGGCCCTGCGGGCCTTTTCGCAGCCTCGCCGGAGCTCGGCAGCGGCTACGGAGCCTAAAGCGCGGCGTTGCTCATTTCGCCATCCACCAGACGCCGAATACCCAACGGGTTGGCATTGCGCAGGGCTTCGGGCAACAGCGCGTCCGGGTAGTTCTGGAAACACACCGGCCGCAGGAAGCGCTCGATCGCCAGACTGCCCACCGAGGTGCCCCGGGCATCGGAAGTGGCCGGGTAAGGCCCGCCATGAACCATGGCATCGCAGACTTCGACCCCAGTCGGATAACCGTTGAGCAACAGCCGACCGACCTTGTCCTGCAGGGTCTCGGTCAACCAGCGATGCTCCAGCAACTCCGGCTCCTCGCCGATCAGGGTCGCGGTCAGTTGCCCGCGCAGCCCCTGCAAGGCCGCCGCCAGCTCGCTCCAATCAGCCACTTCGATGACGATGCTGGCTGGGCCGAAGACTTCCTCCTGAAGCCGTTCATCCCCCTCCAGCAACAGGCTGACATCAGCCTGGAATAGCTGAGCCTGTGCCTGGGCGCCCTGTTGTGGCCGACCCGCCAGGTGCCGCAGGCGGGGATGCTGGTGCAAGGCTTCAACACCCCGGCAGTAGCTGGCCAGCGTGCCGCTGTTGAGCATGGTCTGCGGCGCCTGCTGGTCCATCTGCGCGCTGAACGCTTGGAGAAAGGCGCTGAACTGCGGCGAGCGCAGGCCGATGATCAGGCCCGGATTGGTACAGAACTGACCCGCGCCCAAGGTCACCGAGCCCGCCAGTTCGGCGGCGATCCGCGCGCCCCGGACCCTGAGTGCCTCGGGCAGCAGGATCACCGGGTTGATGCTCGACATCTCGGCGAACACCGGGATCGGCTGCGGCCGGTTCGCAGCCATCTGACACAAAGCGTTGCCGCCCTTGAGGGAGCCGGTAAAGCCCACCGCCTGGATCGCCGGGTGCTTGACCAGCCACTCCCCGACCCCGGCGCCGTAGATCATGTTGAACACCCCGGCGGGCATCTCGCTGCGCTGCGCCGCACGGATGATCGCGTCGGCCACCCACTCGGCGGTCGCCATGTGTCCGCTGTGGGCCTTGAACACCACCGGGCAACCGGCGGCCAGGGCCGCAGCGGTGTCGCCACCGGCCGTGGAGAACGCCAGGGGAAAGTTGCTCGCACCGAATACCGCCACCGGGCCCAGGCCGATATGGTACTGGCGCAAGTCCGGGCGCGGCAGCGGCTGGCGCTCGGGCAAGGCGCGGTCGATGCGTGCGGCATAGAAGTCGCCCCGGCGCAGGACCCTGGCGAACAAGCGCAACTGGCCGCTGGTACGCCCACGCTCGCCCTGGATACGCCCGGCGGGCAAGGCGGTTTCCCGGCAGACGGTGGCGATGAAGTCATCCCCGAGACGATCCAGTTCATCGGCAATGGCATCGAGAAACTGGGCGCGCCTCTCGGCGCTGAGGTTGCGGTACAGCGGGAAGGCCTGCGCGGCGGCCCGGGCCGCGGCATCCACTTCTGCCGCAGTCGCCTGGAAGAAGCTTCCCGGCAGGGCTTGGCCACTGTCGGCATCCAGGCTGTGCAGCTGTACCTCACCCTGTGCGCTGCGGCCGCCGCCAATGTAGTTGTGTCCAGACAAACGAGTCATGAGGCATTCCTTGACCGGCGCCAGGGGCCGGTGATTGAAGGTTTACAGGGCACGCACCTGGCCAATGGCCAAGGGCTGGGCGCTTTCGCCGATGGTGTTTTCCAGGGGCGCACCGAAGGCTTCGAGACTGATCTGGAAGCGGTCGCCGGGACGCGTGCGCACCCCATCGGCAAAGGACAGGGTGGCGGTGCCGAAGTAGTGCACATGGACGTCACCGGGACGCAGGAACTGCGCGTACTTGAAGTGGTGGTATTCGAGGTTGGCCAGGCTGTGGCACATGTTGTCCTCGCCGCTGAGAAACTCCTTTTCCCAGAGCACTTCAGCGTCGCGGATGATGCGGCTGCGGCCCACCAGGTGCCGGGGCAGTTCGCCGACCCGCAATTCCGGGCCATAGGCGCAGTAGCGCAGCTTCGAGTGGGCCAGGTACAGGTAGTTGCGCCGCTCCATCACATGGTCGGAGAACTCGTTGCCCAGGGCATAACCGACGCGGTACGGCAGGCCATCCTCGCCGATCACATAAAGGCCGGTGAGCTCCGGCTCCTCGCCGGCATCCTCGGCAAAGGGCGGTACAGGAAAATCGCCGCCGGGAGGTACGACAATGCTGCCGTCGCCCTTGTAGAACCATTCCGGCTGGGCTCCCACTTGCCCGGCTGCGGGCTTGCCGCCTTCCAGGCCCCATTTGAAGATGCGCATGGTGTCGGTCATGCCGGCTTCCACCCCAGCGTCATGCTGGTGCATCTTGTCCCGGGCCGAGGCGCTGCCCAGGTGAGTCAGGCCGGTGCCGCTGATCAGGCAGTGGGCCGGGTCCTCATGATCCAGGGGCGGCAGGACCCGGCGCTGCTGCAGCAGCTGTGCATAGTCCGGCCCCGGATCACTGCCACGCCGTTGCGCTTCCTGCTGCAGGGTGCGCTGGTTGCGGATCGCCGCCAGGGCCAACTCTCGGGTGCTGGCGGTGTTGCGCAATACTCGCAGTTGCTGCTCTTCGATCACCCCGACCTGACGCTGACCGGTGCTGCTGAAAAATTGAATCAAGCGCATGTTCGCTCTCCCACAGGTCTGCACAGCGCCGCCCGCAAGCGGCGCCCGAGGCTTATTCGATGATGTTGAATTCGCTCAGGTAATCTTCGGAGATTTCCAGGCCCAGGCCCGGTTTGTGGTCGTCGAGCTGGATGTAGCCCTTGACCGGCTGCGGCTCGCCCTTGAACACGTAATAGAAGAGTTCGTTGCCGACCTCGACGTCGAACACCGGGAAGAACTCGGCCATCGGCGAGGCCGTGGTGGACAGGGTCAAGTGGTAGTTGTGCATTTGCCCGGCATGGGGAATCACCGGCACCGACCAGGCTTCGGCCATGGCGTTGATCTTGCGCGCGGCGGTGATGCCACCGACACGGTTGGTGTCGTACTGGATCACGTCGACGGCGCGACGTTCCAGCAGGTCCTTGAAGCCATAGGAAGTGAACTCGTGCTCGCCGCCGGAGATCGGCATGATGCCCATCTTCTTCAGCTCGACGTAGCCTTCGAGGTCATCGGCGATCACCGGCTCCTCCAGCCAGCGCGGCTCGAACTCCGCCAGCTTGGGCAACATGCGCCGGGCGTATTCCAGGGTCCAGCCCATATAGCACTCAAGCATGATGTCCACGTCCGGGCCGACCAGTTCGCGCAGGGCGCGTACCTGCTCGATGTTGCGGCGCATGCCGGCCGGGCCGTCCTTGGGGCCGTAGCCGAAGCGCATCTTCAGCGCGGTGAAACCCTGGTTGAGGTAGCCCTGGGCCTCTTCGAGGAACAGATCGAGATTGTCATTGGCGTAGAGCTTGGAGGCGTAGGTCCAGATCTGGTCCTTGGTGCGCCCGCCGAGGAGCTTGAATACCGGCTTGTTCACTGCTTTGCCCATGATGTCCCAGAGGGCAATGTCGATCGCCGAGATGGCCGCCATGCCGATGCCCTTGCGCCCCCAGGCGTGGCTCTGACGGTACATTTTCTGCCAGATGTATTCGTTGTCGAAAGGGTCCTCACCGATGGCGATCGGGGCCAGGTAGGTGTCGATGATTTCCTTGGCCACCCGCGGCGCCAGGGCGCAATTGCCTATGCCCACCAAGCCGTTGTCGGTTTCCACTTCCACCACCAGCCAGCCGTGGAAACGGAACGAGCCCATGGCATCGCCACGCTCGAAGAGGATGTCCGTGGCGTTGGTGCAAAAGTGCGCCTGGGGTGGCACGACTTTGCCTTTCCACTCGAATACACGGGTACGGATCGCGGTGATTTTCATCAGGAGGTTTTCCTTGCAAGGCGTGGGTAGTGATCAGCCGACCTGGGCCGGTGTGAGCTGTTTGGGAGTGGTCGGGGTGTGCCGGGTATTCAGGCGTGACAACAGAATGGCGCCGAGGATGCCGACCAGGGCCAGGGCGAACATCCCCGCACGCGGGTCGGCAAACTGGGTTTCCATCAGGGTCTTGAGGTTCGGCGCGACAAAGCCGCCGAGGTTGCCGATGGAGTTGATCAGGGCGATGCCGCCGGCCGCCGCGGCGCCGCTGAGGTAGCCGGTGGGAATGGTCCAGAACAGCGGCTGCACGGCGACAAAGCCGGCGGCGGCGAAACAGAAGGCCAGGACCACCGGCACCATGCTGCTGCCCAGCGCCGAAGCAGCGATGCCCAGGGCGGCCATGCTCAGCATGACCACCGCCAGGTGCCGGTGCTGACCACTGCGGTCGGCATAGCGAGTCACCAGACGGGTCACCAGCAAGGCGCAGATCCACGGAATCGCGGTGATCAGCCCGACGCTAAGGCCGACGTGGCCATCCAGCAGCCCGGCGATGCGTGTCGGCAGGTAGAACACCACGCCGTAGACGCTCATCTGGATGGTGAAATAGGCCAGGCAGAATTGCAGGACCCGGCGGTTGCGCAAGGCACTGAAGAAGCCGTGGGGGCTGCTGTCCTTTTTCCTCGCGTCCTCTTCGGCCAGGGCCTCATGCAGCGCCTGCTTCTGCTCGTGGCTCAACCAGCGTGCATCGCCGGGACGATCCACCAGGTAAAAGTAGGCGGCAACACCGACGACCGAGGCCATCAGGCCCTCGACCACGAACAGCCATTGCCAGTTGGTCAGGCCGAACACGCCGTGGAACTCCAGCAACCAACCCGACAGCGGGCTGCCCAGGACCAGCGCCAAGGGCAGACCGAAATAGAACAGCCCCAGGGCCTGGCCCCGGCTCTGGGCCGGGAACCAGTAAGTGAGGTACAGAATGATCCCCGGGAAGAAGCCGGCCTCGGCCACGCCCAGGAGAAAGCGCAGCACATAGAAGGTCTGGGCGTTGTGGGCGAACATCATCGCCGCCGACACCAGGCCCCAGGTGACCATGATCCGGCACAGCCAGACCCGCGCACCAAGGCGATGCAGCATGTAGTTGCTGGGCACTTCGAAGAAGGCGTAGCCGATGAAGAAAATACTCGCGCCAAAGGCGAAGGCCGCATCGCCGAGGCCGGTATCGGCTTGTAATGCGGCCTTGGCGAAGCCGACGTTGGAGCGGTCGATAAAGGCCAGGATGTACATCAGGATCAGGAACGGCAGCAGACGCAGCCGGCTTTTGGAGATGGCGCTGGCGAGCGCCAGCGCGGAATCTGGACGAGTCATGTGGATGTTCCTTGAGTGCCGATCATGCCTTGCGCAAGGGACAAGGCGGGCTTCTTGTAGTTGTTCGATCGCTTGAGGGAGTCGCTGGCAGCCGCTCAATCGATGGGGCGACTTTAGCCAGCGCCGACAGCACCGGCTAATCACTTATGGGTATCCAGCGATAACCACCGGTGATCGCAAGAGACCTTTTATTGCCTTTCAGGGTTATCAGAGAGAGCGCCTGCCTTTCGCCGGCCAGCCGGCTCCTACAGCCATGCCGGCCCAGGCGTTCCGGCAAACGGCGGATGCCAGAAAGCATTCCCATGCCAAGGCATGGGAATGCGCGAGCAAGCAAACGCTGCGATCAGTGGCGGTGGGCGCCCATGCGGCAGGCGATCTCGAAGGCCTGGCCAATGGCGCCGGCATTGGCCAGGCCCTGCCCGGCAATATCGAACGCCGTACCGTGGGCCGGCGTGGTGATGGGAATAGGCAAGCCGCCCTGCACGGTGACGCCACGGGAAAAGCCCATGAGCTTGATCGCGATCTGCCCCTGGTCGTGGTACATGGTCACCACCGCGTCGAAGGCACTGGCGTCGCCCTGGACCTTGAGGAAGATGGTGTCAGCCGGATAAGGCCCGTCAGCGCCGATACCCAGGGCCTGGGCGGTCTTCACTGCCGGGCCGATGATATCCAGCTCCTCGCGACCAAAAGAGCCATGGTCGCCATTGTGCGGATTGAGACCGCAGACGCCGATGCGCGGCCGTGCCAGACCATTGCGTTTGAGGGCCTGGTCGATCAGTTGGATGGCCTCCAGCACTCGCGCCTGGCTGAGCAGGCCCGGCACCTCGGCCAGGGCCACATGGGAGGTCACCCGTGAGGTCCAGAGGTTGTCGAGGACGTTGAACTCACAGAACGGCCCGTGGAAGCCCAACCGCTCAGCGAACCAGTGCAGCTCATCGCTGTGGGCCATACCGGCCATGTGCAGCGAGGTCTTGTTCAAGGGGCCGAACAGCACCGCGTCGGTGGTCCCGTCGCGGGTCAGGCCCAGGGCCACTTCGAGGGTGTCAAGGCAATAACGCCCACCCACGGCGCTGGCTTGGCGGCGCGCAAACTCGCCTACTGCATTGCCGCGAAAATCATAGAACAGCGGCGTGTCGTCAGTGAACGCCAACGACTCCAGGGTACTGACCTTGCGATAGGCAAACTCGCACCCGGCGATGTCCATGCCGCGACGCATTTCTGCTTCATCGGCAATCAGGATCACCTTGGCCTGGGCCCGCACCTGGGGCTGGCTCAACAACCGGGCAATGAGTTCCGGGCCGATGCCAGCCGGGTCCCCCAGGACCATGGCGATGGTGCTCTTGCTCATGCTTCACTCCTTGCAGGTTCAGGCTCGGGGCGCGCATCCACGCCCGGCTCGCAACGGAAGAGCTGTTGCGCATTGCTGTAGAACAGGCGCTGCTGATCGGCCCGTGGCAGATCGGCGACCCTGTGTTTGAAATTGTTGTAATGCATGCAGCGCTCGACTGGGACAGCGCCACGTTGGGGGCACTATCGAGGCCCTGGAGATAACCGTCTAATCAAAACTTGAGATACACCGATAGCTGGAAGATATGCCTACAAGGGATTCAGAGAACTCCGAAGCTCTAGGGTATTTTCCAACCAACTTTCACAAAAGGCTCTGAACCGCCTGTTTCAGCGTCTTTCCTGCTGCGCCGCCCCGTCGATCTATAACCCCAGGCTATCGGTGTATCTCATGTTTTGAGTAGACGTCGTGCCACCGGCTTCCCACACTCGGTTCCAGGCTTGCGGCCTCAGGCCACGGACAAGCCACTCATAACAACGACAAGAACCAGAGGCTCTACCATGCGCTCAACCTTCGTTCGTCGCACGTCACGCCTATTGCTCGGCGCCAGCCTGCTCTGCGCCCTGCCCGCCCTGGCCTGGCAGCCGGAAAAGAACGTCGAGATCGTAATCGCCGGTGGCCCCGGAGGCGGTACCGACCAACTCGGCCGACTGATCCAGTCAATCATCACCACCCACAAGCTGCTGGACGTCAACACCGTGGTCCTGAACAAGGGGGGAGGCAACGGCGCAGAGGCCTTCCTTGACCTGAAGATGGCCCAGGGCGATCCAGGCAAGCTGGTGATCGGCACCAACAACATCTACTTGCTGCCGCTAGTGGCCAAACTCGGCTACCAGTGGCAGGAGCTGACGCCGGTGGCCGCCCTGGCCGAGGACGACTTCATCCTCTGGACCTACCAGGACGCGCCCTGGAAAGACGCCAAGGCTTTCTATGAGGCAGTCAAAACCGAGCCGAAGCTGCGCATGGGCGGCAGCCAGTCCAAGGACGTCGACCAGACCCTGACCCTGCTGCTGAACCGCACCATCGGCAGCAAGCTGACCTACATCCCCTTCAAGAGCGGCAGTGAGGCGGCCACCCAGTTGGCGGGCAAACACATCGCCAGCAACGTCAACAATCCCGCAGAAAGCATCAGCCAATGGCGCGGCAATCAGGTCCGGCCCCTGTGTGTGTTCAGCCGCGAGCCCATGCAGTACACCGACAAGGTCGCCGGCGAACGCTCCTGGTCAGACATTCCCACCTGCCACTCCCAAGGCCTGGGGATCGACCAGTACCGCTTCCCGCGCACCGTGTTCATGCCCGGCGGGGTCAGTGCCGAGCAGCGGGTGTTCTACGTTGAGCTGCTGCGCAAGGTCACCCAGGCTCCGGAGTTCAAGGCCTACGTGAGCCAGAACGCCCTGGTGCCGACCTTTCTCGAAGGCGAGCCACTGAACGCCTACATCGAGCAGGACACTGCACGGGTGACCCCGGTCTTCAAGGAAGCCGGCTGGCTGCGCGACTGATCCCGCGGGCGGCCCCGCCCCGCCTGAGACTCAGGCAGGGCCGCTGCCGCTCGCCCTTTTTTCGGAGGTGCAAGCATGTCCCATTGCGCAAATTCATCATCACTCCTGGGCACCCGCTGGGTCGAACTCGGGCTGGCCCTGTTCACCGCCCTGATCGGCGCCGCGGTGATGCTCGGTAGCCTCGAACAAGGCATCGGCTGGGGCGACGCCGGCCCCCAGCCTGGGTATTTCCCGTTCTACATCGGCCTGCTGCTCAGTGGCGCCAGCGCCGCCAACGCCCTGCTCACCGGGCTGCGCTGGCACGCCCTGGGCCTGGCCTTCGTCAGCCGCAAGGCGTTCGTCCAGGTGCTCTCGGTGTTCATTCCCATTGCCCTGTTCGTTGCGGCCATGCCGTTCACCGGCATCTACCTGGCCTCAGCACTGTTCATCGCCTGGTTCATGTGGCGCGACCGGTTGCGGGCCCGGCCTTATGGCAGATGGATGATCGGTGGCGTGTCCTTCGGAGCAGTGCTGGCCAGCTACCTGATCTTCGCCCTGTGGTTCAAGGTGCCGCTGGATGCCGGGCCGCTGGGCGACTGGTTGGCCCTGGCCGGGAGTCGCCTGAAATGAGCGAATTCGACTCCCTGCTGCAAGGCATGAACCTGATCCTCACCCCCGGCCATATCGGACTGATGGTGGTGGGCGTACTGCTGGGTATCCTGGTGGGAGTGCTGCCCGGGCTCGGCGCGCCCAACGGTGTCGCTCTGTTACTGCCGCTGACCTTCAGCATGACGCCGGTGTCGGCGATTATCCTGCTTTCGTGCATGTACTGGGGGGCGTTGTTCGGCGGTTCGATCACCTCGATCCTGTTCAACATTCCCGGTGAGCCCTCATCGGTGGCCACTACCTTCGACGGCTACCCCATGGCCCGCCAGGGTCGGGCGGCCGAGGCCCTGACCGCAGCCTTCAGTTCGGCACTGATCGGTGCCCTCTGCGGCGTGCTGCTGCTGACCTTCCTGTCGACGCGGATTGCCGAGTTCGCCCTGTCCTTCAGCTCACCGGAATTCTTCGCCGTGTACCTGCTGGCGTTCTGCACGTTCATTGGCATGAGCAAGAACCCGCCGCTAAAAACCCTGGTGGCGATGATGCTCGGCTTCGCCATGGCCGCGGTGGGCATGGACACGGTGTCGGGCAACCTGCGACTGACCTTCGACCAGCCGATGCTGATGACCGGCATCAGCTTTGAAGTGGCGGTGATCGGTCTGTTCGGCATTGGCGAGATCCTCTGCACCGTGGAGGAAGGCCTGGTGTTCCGTGGCGAGCACGCGCGGATCACGCCGATGATCATCCTGCGTACCTGGGCGCGCTTGCCGCGCTATTGGCTGACGCTGGTGCGCAGCACCCTGGTGGGCTGCTGGATGGGCATCACACCCGGCGGTCCCACCGCAGCCTCGTTCATGGGCTACAGCCTGGCACGGCGCTTCTCCAGGCACCGCGAGCACTTCGGCAAGGGTGAGATCGAAGGCGTGATCGCCCCGGAAACCGCCGACCACGCTGCTGGTACCAGCGCCCTGCTGCCGATGCTGACCCTGGGCATTCCCGGTTCTGCCACCGCCGCGGTGATGCTCGGCGGGCTAATGATCTGGGGCCTGCACCCGGGGCCGACGCTGTTTGTCGAGCAGCACGATTTCGTCTGGGGCCTGATCGCCAGCATGTACCTGGGCAACGTGGTCAGCCTGATCGTGGTGCTGGCCACCGTGCCGCTGTTCGCCTCGATCCTGCGGATTCCTTTCTCGATCATTGCGCCGATCATCATCATGGTCTGCGCCATTGGTGCCTACTCGGTGCACAACGCCTTCTTCGACGTGGTGCTGATGCTGGGCTTCGGCGCCCTGGGCTACCTGTTCAAAAAGCTCGGCTACCCCATCGCGCCGTTGGTGCTGGCGGCAGTACTGGGAGACAAGGCCGAGGATGCCTTCCGCCAATCGATGCTGTTCTCCGACGGGCAATTGGGGATCTTCTGGTCCAACCCGCTGGTGGGCAGCCTGACCACGGCGGCGCTGATCATGCTGTTCTGGCCCCTGTTGTCTACGGCCTTGCAACACCTGGTCAAGGGCCGCTCGCAGGGTCCGGCCGACAGTCATTCCTCCCCTTGAATGCTACTTCTGGCAACGCCTGGCATTTATTGTCAGGCTTGCCGCTGCCTCTTACTGCGAGCCCGGCCCTATGACCAAGATTCCTGATGCCAACATGATTCACAGTCGCCTGCGCCTGCGCCAATTACGACTGATGCTGGCCCTGCAGGAGTTCGGCTCTCTGCGCCGCGCTGCGGACAACATAGGCATGACCCAGCCAGCCGCGACCAAGATGCTCCATGAGGCCGAGGACCTGCTGGGGGTCGAGCTGTTCGAACGCCTGCCTCGGGGCATGCGCTCCACGCCCTTCGGCGAGACGGTGATCTACTACGCCCAGATGGTCTTCGCCGAACTCAGTGGCATGCGCGAGGAACTGGTAGCCCTGGAATCCGGCAACCTCGGGCGGGTTGCGGTGGGGGCCATTCCAGCCCTGGCCTCAGGACTGCTGACGCGGACCATCGCGACCCTCAAGCAGAGTCACCCCCGGCTGTCCATGAGCATTCAGGTAGACACCAGCGATGTGCTGGTACAGGCGTTATTGCAGGATCAACTGGACATCGTCCTGGGCAGGATCCCCGCCGGCGCACGGGCCGAGGAACTGCTCTTCGACAGCCTGGGTGAAGAGGCCCTGTGCGTGATCGCCGGGGCGCAGAATCCACTGGCACAAGCCACGCACTTGAGCTGGGCACAATTGCAGAACGAAACCTGGGTGCTGCAACAGCATCCCAGCCCCATGCGCTCGATCATCAACCAAGTGTTCCACAACGCACGGGTCGACATCCCCAGCAGCATCGTCGAGACCACCTCGATCATGACCTTGCTGTCCCTGGTGCAGCAGACCGACATGATCGGTGTTACACCGGTTTCGGTAGTCGAGGACTATCCCGGGCGTCACCTGTTGGCGGTGCTGCCGATCCAGTTCGAGGCGCGGTTGCCGCCCTTCGGGTTGATCACCCGGCGGCACCGCATCCAGTCGTCGGCGATGCAGGCCTTCATGAACTCGGTTCGCAAGGAACATGGGTTGAACCGAGACTGAGTGCCAGCAAGGGGCTCAAGGAACGTTCAGGGTAATCAGGTAGGTGCCGGAGGTTACGGCCTTGCCGGCCTGATCAACAAAGGCATAGTGCTGGTTGTAGTAGCGGCCCTGGGAACCGCTGTCGGCCAAGAGCTTGACCTTGACGGCGGAATGATCCGAAGCGCTGACGCTGGCCACGGCTCCCACACGGGCTACGTCGATTGCGGTGCCGCGGGAGCCTTGAGGACACTGGCGTAGGCTAAGCCCTGTGCTGGCGGCGCTGGTGGTGCAATGGCTCTCAACGATACTGCCGGTAAAGCGGATGACCCCCTGTGCCACGGGAGCAGCGGCGAAACAACTGCTCGACAGTCCCAAAAGCAAACCGAAAGCGGTTGAAGCGAACGTTGCGTTCATACTGACTCTCCTTTGTTTAAGGACTATGTCGTCAGTCTAGGTACCGGCTTTAGCTTTTAAGGTTTGTCTGATGGACTAATTTGGAATACCAACAAAAAAGTCTAAGCATCTGGTTATCAAAAGAACCTTGAGGGTTCGCTTCAGTCGCTCATTACGTGCACATACAAGGTTTGAAATCAGACCTTTATTGACCGGCAAAGAACTACACGACGATAGTGGCATCTAGCCAGTATTCATGCTTATAGTCGATCATTAATTGAATCAATAATGGGCAAAAGCGACCGAGCATTGCGCTCGGCCGCAGGTCTGGACAACCACCGCGAAGATCGTCGCCCGTAACTATCAGGCGCTCTTACGGAACACGAAGACCAGGCCGACAATGATCAGGCCCATGCCCATCAGGCTCAGCCAGGCCAGACGATTGCCGAAAAAGATAAAGTCCATCAATGCGGTCACCGCCGGTACCAGATAGAACAGGCTGGTGACATTCACCAGGTTGCCCTGAGCGATCAAGCGGTACAGCAGCAGTGTGGCCAGTACCGACACCACCAACCCCATCCACAGCAGCGCAATCACGAAGCCGGCGCTGTACTCGAAGTGAAACGGCTGGAACGGCACGAACAGCGCACACAGCAACAGGCCCGCCAGGTACTGCACCGGCAGGGTGCCCAAGGGGTTGTCGGTGATGCGCTTCTGCATGATCGAACCGGCCGTCATGCTGACCAGGGCCAGCAGGCCACAGAGCATGCCGGAGACGGATATCCCTGCCAGACCGATGCCCTGGTAGACCACCATGATCAGCCCGGTGAGCCCCAGACTGAGGCCGAACAGGCGGCTCCAGGAACGCTGGCGCTCCATCAGCACCACGGTGAGGATCGGCTGCACACCCATGATGGTGGCCATGACGCCAGGGGTGACCTTAAGGTCCAGGGCCAGGATGTAGAAGATCTGGTAGGCCCCCAGCAGCACCAGGCCGGTGGCCATGGCAAAGCCCACGGCCCGGCGCCCCTGGGGCAACCTGAGCTTGAGCAGGGGCATCAGCAGCACCAGGCCCATCAGGGCGATGATGAAACGCAGCAGCAGGAAGGCAAAGGGCGAAGCCTGGGTCAGGCCCCATTTGGAGAAGATCGCGCCACTGCTCCAGAGCAGGACGAACAGGCTCGTGGAAGCCGCCGCAAGCGCGGACTTTTTGGAAATGAGCAACATGAAAACCACCTGTAATCAGGCAAGAAGCCAATTCAGCCAAGGCTGAAGTTCAGTAGTGTTTGGTTCAGGCGGGCACAGGGAACAGCAGCGATTGCTGATCAGCCCGAAAGGCCAACGCCCGGCGGTGATACGACTGCGTACACCGGCGTGCTACTGACAGGTGGGGGGTACTGACCGATCTGCACAGGCTGCTGATTCCCGCACGGCACGACGCCAGCGTTGACCGCTGAAACCACTACCGCGTTGAGAGGGGAAAAGGCCATGAGCTGATCTTTCTTGAAGGGAAAAAACCATGAGTCTGCTGACTCATCGAGCGCCGAATGTAACCGGCGCCCGATATTCATTGCAAGATTTATCCGAACAGCCACCTCCACAAGACCACCAGCACCACCACCGCCAGAACCGGGCGCAGGATGCGGTAGAGCTTGGGATTGCGGCGCTTCCACTGCTTGACCACACCGCTGAAGCTGTCGCTGAAACGCTTGCTCCAGGCATAGGCCTGGTTGATCCCGCCGACGCGCTCGTCATCAAGGTTCTGCGGCGCGGTCGCACGCCCCAACTGGGCGCTGACCCAGCGGTTGATGCGCGTCATCAACGGGCTGCTCAACGGACGCTCGATGTCGCAGAACAGGATCACCCGGGTGGTTTCGGTTTCGTTCTTCACCCAGTGCACATAGGTCTCGTCGAACATCACGTCTTCACCGTCGCGCCAGGCGTACTCCTGACCATCGACAAAGATCCGGCAAGCGTCGGAGTTGGGGGTCGACAACCCCAGGTGATAACGCAGCGAGCCGGCAAAGGGATCGCGGTGCGGGTTCAGGTGGCTGCCACCGGGCAGCAGGGCGAACATCGCGCCCTTGACGTTGGGAATGGCGCTCACCAGCTCGACGGTCTTGGGGCACAGCGCGGCCGCTGACGGCAGGGGCTTGTCGTACCACTTGAGGTAGAAACGCTTCCAGCCCTTCTTGAAGAAGGAACCGAAGCCGGCATCGTTGTTCTTCTCCGCCGCGCGGATATACCCCTCATCGAACAGATGCATGGCCTCCTCGCGGATCACTTCCCAGTTATCCCGCAAGATATCCAGCTCGGGGAACTTGCTGCGGTCCAGGTAAGGCTTGGAAGGCACTCCGGAAAACAGATACATCAGCGCGTTATAGGGGGCGAACAGCGCCGAATGGTTGACGAACTGGCGCAGTACCGGCAGACGCGCTTTGCCGCGCAGATGCACGTAAAGGATGCTGCCGACGAACAGCGACAACACCGCGAACTTGGCGGCAAAGGAAAAGCTCATGCAACGACTCCTTGGAAATAGGCACCTGTGCAGGCTGTGTGGGGGAGTGTTCACCCAACCTGGCAGCCGGCAATGATAAACACTCCTGGACCCTGGAAAAACCCGCACGACTCAACATTCAGTGTTAACGGGCGTGCAACAAAGGCGCTTAAGTAGCATATGCGGCCAGGCCCTTGCCTGATGTAGGTCAGCATTCACCGGCGAGCCGGCGCCTGTCGGCGAATGCCCGAGGTGCGTTACTGCTGGTTTTCCTGCTCGGTGAACAGGTCGCTGAACAGCATGCTCGACAGATAGCGCTCTCCGGAGTCCGGCAGGATCACCACGATGGTCTTGCCCTGCATTTCCGGGGTCTGGGCCAGGCGCACCGCCACCGCCATGGCCGCGCCGCAGGAAATCCCGCAGAGAATCCCCTCTTCCTGCATCAACCGCAGGGCCATGGCCTTGGATTCCTCGTCGGTCACCAGCTCGACCCGGTCGACCATTTCCAGATCCAGGTTCTTGGGCACGAAACCGGCGCCGATGCCCTGGATCTTGTGGGGGCTGGGCTTGATCTCTTCGCCGGCCAGTTTCTGGCTGATGACCGGCGACGTGGCAGGTTCCACCGCCACCGAGAGGATCGGCTTGCCCTGGGTCTTCTTGATATAGCGCGACACGCCGCTGATGGTGCCACCCGTGCCGACCCCAGCCACCAGCACATCCACGGCGCCGTCGGTGTCGTTCCAGATTTCCGGACCGGTGGTTTTCTCGTGGATCGCCGGGTTGGCCGGGTTATCGAACTGCTGCGGCATGAAGTACTTGGACGGATCGCTGGCGAGAATTTCCGCCGCCTTTTCAATCGCTCCCTTCATGCCCTTGGCCGGCTCGGTCAGCACCAGCTCCGCCCCCAGGGCCTTGAGCACCTTGCGCCGCTCGATGCTCATGGACGCGGGCATGGTCAGCATCAGCTTGTAACCACGGGCAGCGGCGACGAAGGCCAGACCAATCCCGGTGTTGCCCGAAGTGGGCTCGACGATGGTCATGCCCGGCTTGAGCTTGCCGCGACTTTCCGCGTCCCAGATCATGTTGGCGCCGATCCGGCATTTCACCGAATAGCCCGGGTTACGCCCTTCGATCTTGGCCAGGATGGTCACGCCGCGAGGGGCGATACGGTTGATCTGCACCAAGGGCGTATTGCCGATGGAATGGGCATTGTCAGCAAAAATTCGGCTCATGGCTGGGTCCTTATGCAGCAGTGAAGAAGTCCTCAAGGGTATGCCTGGTGCCTTTGAGCGTCCAGTCGCGCCGAACGACTGCGACCCCAGGCAGTCAATGCCTCTATACGGCTGGAGACTGCTGATCATGAAACGTCGTTACCGTTGGCCCCTATGGACACTGGCCGGCCTGCTGGTCCTGCTGCTGGCCCTGCACGTCACCCTGCCCTATCTGGTGCGCGACTACCTGAATGACAAACTGGCGGACATGGGCGACTACCGTGGCCAGATCAGCGATATCGACCTGGCCCTGTGGCGCGGCGCCTACCGCATCAACGGGCTGGAGATCGTCAAGGTCAGCGGCAAGGTACCGGTGCCCTTCGTCAAGGCGCCACAGATCGACCTGGCGGTGAGCTGGCATTCACTGTGGTACGACCACGCCGTGGTGGCCAAGGTGCAGTTTGTCCAGCCGGAGCTGAACTTCGTCGATGGCGGCGCCGACAAGCAAGCGTCGCAGACCGGTGAAGGCACCGACTGGCGGGCGCAACTGGGCAAGCTGTTGCCCATCACTCTCGACGAGCTGCGGATCAGCGACGGCAAGATCCACTTTCGCAACTTCAGCTCCACTCCCCCGGTGAACATCGGCGCCACCCAGGTCAATGCCAGTTTCTACAACCTGACCAACGTGGTGGATACCCAGGGCAAACGCGATGCGCGCTTCGACGGCAAGGCCTTGCTGCAAGGCCAGGCCCCCATGGAAAGCACCGCCACCTTCGACCCCCTGAGCAATTTCGAGGACTTCGAATTCCGTCTGCGGGCCCGGGATATCGAACTCAAGCGTTTCAACGACTTCGCCTCGGCCTACGGCAAGTTCGACTTCAATGCCGGACACGGCGACGTGGTGATCGAAGCCCAGGCCGAGAAGGGCCAACTGCATGGCTATATCAAGCCGCTGCTGCGGGACGTGGAAATCTTCAACTGGCAGCAGGACGTGGAGAACCGCAACAAAGGAATATTCCGCTCGGTATGGGAAGCCTTGGTGGGGGCCGGGGAAAACCTGCTGAAGAACCAGCACAAGAACCAGTTCGCCACCCGGGTCGAACTCAGCGGCAGCGTGCACCAGCAAGATATCAGCGCATTCCAGGCGTTTTTGCAGATTTTGCGCAATGGATTCATCCAGGCCTTCAATGCCCGTTACGAACAACCCAAGCCCTCGACTGACTGAGTCACCCCGTGACGCTCCATTCAGAGACTGAATGGGGCGTCCACGTTCACAGTCGACCGGGCACCGCGTTATAGTCGCGCCATCACTCTCCATTCAATCGATCTGCCCCGGGCAGCTCGCCGTCACCGTTCGAGGAATTGCAGATGAAGTTCGAAGGCACCAGCGCATACGTCGCCACCGATGACCTGAAGCTGGCAGTCAACGCCGCCATCACCCTGGAGCGTCCGCTGCTGGTCAAGGGCGAACCCGGCACCGGCAAGACCATGCTCGCCGAGCAACTGGCCGAATCCTTTGGCGCCAAGCTGATCACCTGGCACATCAAGTCCACGACCAAGGCCCACCAGGGTCTGTATGAGTACGACGCGGTCAGCCGCCTGCGCGACTCCCAGCTGGGTGTGGACAAGGTCCACGACATCCGCAATTACCTGAAGAAGGGCAAGCTCTGGGAAGCCTTCGAATCCGAGGAGCGGGTGATCCTCTTGATCGACGAGATCGACAAGGCCGACATCGAGTTCCCCAACGACCTGCTGCAAGAGCTCGACAAGATGGAGTTCTACGTCTACGAAATCGACGAGACCATCAAGGCCAAGCAGCGGCCGATCATCATCATTACCTCCAACAACGAGAAAGAGCTGCCGGACGCCTTCCTGCGTCGCTGCTTCTTCCACTACATCGCCTTCCCCGACCGCACCACCCTGCAAAAGATCGTCGATGTGCACTACCCCGACATCAAGAAAGACCTGGTCAGCGAAGCCCTGGACGTGTTCTTCGATGTGCGTAAAGTGCCGGGCCTTAAGAAGAAGCCCTCGACCTCGGAACTGGTGGACTGGCTCAAGCTCTTGATGGCCGACAACATCGGCGAAGCGGTGCTGCGCGAACGCGATCCGACCAAGGCCATCCCGCCCCTGGCCGGCGCCCTGGTGAAGAACGAGCAGGACGTACAACTGCTGGAGCGCCTGGCGTTCATGAGCCGTCGCGGTAGTCGTTAAGAGGCTGATGCCATGCTGCTCAACCTGTTCAATGAAATGCGCGCGGCCAAGGTGCCGGTGTCGGTACGCGAGCTGCTGGACCTGATCAACGCACTCAAGCAGCGCGTAACCTTCGCCGACATGGACGAGTTCTACTACCTCGCCCGGGCGATCCTGGTGAAGGACGAACGGCATTTCGACAAGTTCGACCGAGCCTTCGGTGCCTACTTCAATGGCCTGGAAAAGCTCGATGACCACCTGCAGGCGCTGATCCCCGAGGATTGGCTGCGCAAGGAGTTCGAGCGTTCGCTGACCGATGAAGAGCGGGCGCAGATCCAGTCCCTGGGCGGCCTGGACAAGCTCATCGAAGAGTTCAAGAAGCGCCTGGAAGAACAGAAGGAACGCCACGCCGGCGGCAACAAGTGGATCGGCACCGGCGGCACCAGCCCCTTCGGCTCCGGCGGTTTCAACCCGGAAGGCATCCGCGTCGGCGATGCCGGCAAGCGCCAGGGCAAGGCGGTGAAAGTCTGGGACCAGCGCGAATACAAGAACCTCGACGACTCGGTGGAACTGGGCACCCGCAACATCAAGGTGGCCCTGCGCCGGCTGCGCAAGTTCGCGCGCCAGGGTGCGGCGGAGGAGCTGGACATCGACGGCACCATCGACCACACCGCCCGGGATGCCGGACTGCTGAACATCCAGATGCGCCCGGAGCGACGCAACAGCATCAAGCTGCTGTTGCTGTTCGACATCGGCGGTTCCATGGATGCCCACGTGAAGATCTGCGAGGAACTGTTCTCGGCCTGCAAGACCGAGTTCAAGCACCTGGAGTACTACTACTTCCACAACTTCATCTATGAATCGGTGTGGAAGAACAACCTGCGTCGCGGTTCCGAGCGCACCTCGACCCAGGACCTGCTGCACAAGTACGGCGCCGACTACAAAGTGATCTTCGTCGGTGACGCCGCCATGGCGCCCTACGAAATCACCCAGGCCGGCGGCAGCGTCGAGCACTGGAACGAAGAAGCCGGCTATGTGTGGATGCAGCGCTTCATGGAGAAGTACAAGAAGCTCATCTGGATCAATCCCTACCCGAAAGACACCTGGGGCTACACCGCTTCGACCAACATCGTTCGCGAGTTGATCGAAGACCAGATGTACCCGCTGACCTTGCGTGGCCTGGAAGAAGGCATGCGCTTCCTGTCCAAGTAAGCGGCGCGGGACCGTCAAGCAAGGCCTTGCGGGCCTTTTCGCAGCCTCGCCAAGGCTCGACAGCGGCTACAGGAAATCCCCTGTAGCCGCTGCCGCAGGCTGCGAACGGTCGCGAAGCGGCCGCCTTCAGCCACTACCCAAACCTGCGCAAGAACGCCACCTGCTGCCGATGCGCCGTTTCCTGCACCACCGGCGTCAATCGCACCTCGCTGCCCGGCAAACACTGCGCCAACCGCGCCAGTGACAAGGGGGTCAACGCCCCCAATCGCGGATAGCCGCCAATGGTCTGCCGATCATTGAGCAGGATGATCGGCTGGCCGTCCGGCGGCACCTGGATCGCCCCCAGGGGAATGCCCTCGGAAATCATCGGCTGGCCCTGATACTGCAAGGTCGGTCCCAGCAAGCGCGCGCCCATGCGATCAGCGCGGCTGTCCAGGGTCCAGGTGCTGTTGAAGGCGTCGAACAGGCTCAAACCGCTGAACTGGCCGATCTGCGCGCCCAGAATCACCTCCAGCGGCGCCGCGGATTGCCAGTCCGGCAACTGCGCAGCCGACAAGCTCTTGAGCGCCCCGCCGGTGCCCGAATAACCCAGTACCCCGCCCTCGCTCAGCGCCCGGCCGTAACCATCGAGCCCGCCCAGGGCTTCGCGCAGCACACTGGCGCAACTGCCCAGGACCTTGGGCGCGTCAAATCCGCCAGGGGCTGCCAGGTAGGCCCGGGCGCCGAAGAAAGGTTGAGTAAAACGCAGGCGCTGGCCCTTTTGCAGGATGAAACTGCGTCCCGGGCTCAAAGGCCGCTCATCGACATATGCCCCCAGATCGGCCCCGGCCAGGGCCAGCAGGCAATAGTCCTCGGCCAACAGGGTGAAACCGCCCAGGGTGATTTCCACCACCGGCGCATCCAGGGCATTGCCCAGCAGCCAGTTGGCCCAGGACATCGACACCCAATCCAGCGCCCCGCCCTGGGTCACGCCCAAATGGCGCACACCAAAACGCCCGGCATCCTGCAGCAGGCACAGCGGGGTGCTGGCCTCGATCATCAAGCGGCTCATGCCGACACCTCCAGCGGCGTGTCATCGCCCCCCAGGCGCAGGAACTCGGCCCGCTCCACGGCAGCAAAGCGCACGCGGTCCCCCGGCTGCATCAGGCTGTAGCCTTCGCGCTCGCGATCGAACAGGCGGCTCGGGGTCCGGCCGATCAGGTTCCAGCCCCCCGGCGATACCACCGGGTAAGCGGCGGTTTGGCGTTCGGCGATCCCCACACTGCCCGCCGCCACCCGCTTGCGCGGGGTATTCAGCCGCGGCGCCGCCAGTGCCTCTTCCACCAGCCCCATGAAGGCGAATCCGGGCGCGAAACCCAGGGCGAACACTTGATATTCACGCTGGCTGTGACGCTCGATCAGCTCAGGCACCGACAGTCCGCTGCGCCGGGACAACAGCGCCAGTTCCGGCCCGACACTGAGGTCGTACCACACCGGCAGCACATGCTCGCGCCCGGCCTGAGTGGTACTGGGCGCCAGATCGGTCAAGGCGACCGCGATCCGCTGCCGAGCCTCGGACGGACTCAGGGCCAGCAGGTCGTAATGCACCATCAACGTGGTATAGGACGGCACCAGATCGATCAGAGACTCGCCAAAGGCCCGCCGCAGCCCTTGGGCGGCGGCCAGCATCCAGGGCATGTTGTCCTCGGCGATCACCTCGAACAAGCGCACCATCAGGCAGTCGATGGCGACGACTTCAACCTGTGGCTTCATAGGCCGGACTGCTGGTTCAAGGCCTCGCGAATGCGCTGCACGGCAGCCACCGAACTGGCGTTGTCGCCGTGCACGCACAGGGTGTCGGCCTGCAGCAGCAAGGCGCTGCCGTCGCTGGCGGTCAGGGTGTCGCCCCGAGCGATGGTCAAGGCCTGCTGGAGAATGGTCTGCGGATCGTGATGCACCGCGCCCGGCAACTGCCGCGACACTAGATGCCCGGCGTTGTCGTAGGCACGGTCGGCAAAGGCCTCGAACCACAGGGTCACGCCGTATTCATCGCCCAGGGCCTGGGCCGTGCTGTTATCCCGCGTGGCCATGAGCATCAGCGGCAGTTGCGGGTCGTAGGCCGCCACCGCCTGGATCACCGCCCGCAACTGGGTCGGCTTGGCCATCATGTCGTTGTACATCGCGCCGTGAGGTTTGACGTAGCTGACCCGCGCGCCCTGGGCCCGACAGATGCCGTCCAGCGCGCCGATCTGGTAGTGCAGCAGGTCACGAATCTCCTCGGGCGAATAGCTCATGGAGCGGCGGCCGAAACCGGCCAGATCCTGATAGGCCGGGTGCGCACCGATGCGCACGCCATTGGCCAGGGCCAGGGCCACGGTCTTGCGCATGATGCCCGGGTCGCCGGCATGGAAGCCGCAGGCAATGTTGGCGCAGTCGATAAAGGGCATCACCTCGGCATCCAGGCCCAGGGTCCAGTTGCCAAAGCTCTCGCCGATGTCGCAATTCAATAACAGGCGGCTCATGGTCAGTGCTCCTGTGGTTCTTGTTGTGGGTCAGCTGCAGGGCTGTCGCGCAATGTCCGCGCAGATTATCAGTTAGCGCGCCTCAAGTTCCTTGCCGCGGGTTTCCGGCAGGCTCAGGGCCGCCAGCACCACCACGCCGTAGGACACCGCGGCAAAGCTGCCGATGGCCACGCTCAGGGGTACATGCTGGCTCAGCAGGCCGATCAGCAGCGGGAACAGCGCCGCCAGCGCCCGGCCGCTGTTGTAGCAGAAACCCTGGCCGGAACCGCGGATACGGGTGGGGAACAGCTCAGTGAGGAACGCCCCCATGCCGCTGAAAATGCCTGAAGCGAAGAAGCCCAGGGGAAAGCCCAGCCAGAGCATCACGGCATTGCTCACCGGCATTTGCGTATAGAGCAGGACAATGGTGAAAGAGCCGGCGGCGAACAGCACGAAGTTCTTCTTGCGGCCGAGAATATCCGTCAGGTAGGCGCTGATCACATAGCCCACGTAGGAGCCGGCGATCACCATGGCCAGGTAGCCGCCGGTACTGAGCACGCTCAAGCCGCGCTCGGTCTTCAGATAGGTCGGCAGCCAGAAGGTGATGGCGTAGTAACCACCCTGGGCCCCTGCCGCCAGCAAGGAGGCGCGCAGAGTGGTGCTGAGAATCCCCGGGGCGAAGATCTCGTAGAACCGCGCCGGGTTGCTTGGCGCTTCACGTGCCTTGGTTGCCCGGTAGACCTCGGGGTCCTTGACCAGGCGACGAACGAAGATCACGAAAATCGCCGGCAGGATGCCCAGCAGAAACAGCCCGCGCCAGGCGTCCTCCGGCGGCAGCAAGGAGAACAGCAGCGCATACAGCAGCGCCGTCAGCCCCCAGCCCAGGGCCCAGCCGGACTGCACCATGCCCACCGCCTTGCCACGGTTCTTGGCGCGGATCACTTCACCGATCAGCACCGCCCCGGCGGTCCACTCGCCGCCGAATCCAAACCCCATCAAGGTGCGGGCGATTAGCAACTGTTCGTAGTTCTGCGCAAGACCGCAGAGAAAGGTGAAGACGGCAAACCACAGCACCGTGAGTTGCAGGGTGCGTACCCGGCCGATGCGGTCGGAAAGAATCCCGGCGATCCAGCCTCCCAGGGCGGAGGCCAGCAAGGTACTGGTATGGATCAGGCCGGCTTCGGCGGAAGTGATGCCCCACAGCGCGATCAAGGTCGGGATCACGAAGCTGAGCATCTGGGTGTCCATGCCATCCAGGCCGTAACCTATCTTGCAGCTCCAGAATGTCCGGCGTTCCTGCTGGTTGATGTCCCGGTACCAGTCAAACGGGCCGGCGCGGCGCGGAGCCTTGGCGGCCAATGTTTCGGGCGCACTCATGGCGATCTCCAGGGTAGTGTTGTTGGTATTGTTCTGGGCCCCGACGACGCATATCGTGGGTCGGGCCATTCTTCGGTTCAGGCACAACCTGCGTCCAACTAATAAAAACCGCCCCAAGGCATAAGAAAAGTTGATCCCATGAATCTCAAGTTTCTCGAAACCTTCGTCTGGGTAGCGCGGCTCAAGAGCTTCAGCCTGACCGCGGAAAAACTCTTCACCACCCAGGCGGCAATCTCCAGCCGTATCGCGGTGCTGGAAGGCGAACTGGGGGTGAAGCTGTTCCTGCGGGACTCGCGGGGCGTCAGCCTGACCCCGCAAGGGCTCAAGGTGCTGGAGCACGCCGAGCAGATGCTCGACACCCTGCAGGTGCTGAAACAGTCCATCGAGGCGCCGTCGAGCAAGGTCGGGCGGATTCGCATCGGGGTCATGGATACGGTGATCCACACCTGGCTCAGCCCCCTGGTGGCGGAAATGATGGATCACTACCCGCAAGTGGAAATCGAACTGGTGGCCGACACCTCGCTGAATCTCTGCGACCAGCTGCAAAAAGGCTTTCTCGACCTGGTGCTGCAGACCGACTTGCTACGCCAGGAAAGTATCCGCAGCCGGGAGCTGGCCAGCCACCCGGTGGGCTGGATTGCCGCCAGCAACTCGATCTACAACCGCGACTACGCCAATCTCGCCGAGCTGGCCCGGGAGCGGATCATCACCTATTCGAAGAACTCCCTGCCCCACCAGCAGGTACTGAGCCTGATGCAGGCCAACGGGGTGCTGGCGCCACGGCTCAATTGCGTCAACTCGGTGTCGGCCATCACCCGCCTGCTCAGAGATGGCTTCGGGATTGGCGCCCTGCCCCCGGTGCTGGTCCGTGAAGAACTGGCCCGTGGCGAACTGACCTTGCTGGCCATCGAGCAGCGTCCGCCCAACCTGCAGGTGGTGGTGTCGTGGCGCGTGGGCGTGGATCTGGTGGAGGATATCGTGGAGCTGTGCCAGCGCGTGGTGCAGCGCTATGGGCAGAAGGTCGGCGAGGATCAGCTGGTTCTGATCGCCCCCCAGTAAACATCGCCATCACACCCCTCGTAGGAGCTGGCTTGCTAGCGAAGGCGATCTGCAGCCAGGCGCAAGCCACGCGGCCGCTTCGCCGGCAAGCCGGCTCCTACAGAGGTCAGAGGCCCTTTAGGTCGCGCTCTTCGATCGGACGGCTCTGGCGCAAGCGCCGCCCGCCCAGGACCACCCAGTCGATCAGGCGATACAGGCACTCAAGGCCGAAGGACAGCAGCATGGCGCCGCTCATGCCCCAGATCATCGCTTCCGGGGTCAGCAGGATCTGGTAGCTGTAGCCGTCCCAGGTTTCCTTGCGGATATCCGGGTCGGCTGCCAGGGCCACTTGCAGCAGGCGGATGTACCACGGGCCCTGCATCGCCTGGTATTGCTTGTCCAGGGCCAGCTGACGATGGAGCAAACCGCTCAAGCTTTCGGCATCGCTGCGAAACACCGGGTCTTCGCTGGCCCGGTAATGGGCCACCAGCGCATTCAGATCGCCCTTGAAGAACTGCTGCGCGGTGCCCTGGAAGCCTCGCAGGCTGTTCTGCGACTCAATCAAGTGGGCTTCCACGCGCTTGGCGTAGTCGCTGATGAAACCCGGCACTTGCACACCGATCAACAGGCCGGCGGCGAACAACACCAGCCGCAGATAACTGAGCAACATAGAGATGTCCTTATTCGGTCTGGCCGTGGCTGACGCATTCACCGCGCCGCCACAGGCTCCATTGGCCCGGTTGGTAGCGGGTCCAGGTTTCGTTTTCGGTCAGAGGTTCGGTGGCGATCACCGTCACAACATCGTTGGGGGTGGTTTCCGCCTGGAAGTCGACAATCACATCGACATCCTTGAGCCGGGCCGGGCCGAACGGCGCGCGCCGGGTGATCTGCGCCAGCTTGGTGGAGCAGAAGCAGAACAGCCAGTCACCGTCGCTGAGCAAGCCGTTGAACACACCCTTGCTGCGGTATTCGCTACAGGCCTGGATCAGGGTTGGCAGCAGTTGCTCGACCTCCACCGGTTCGGGAAAGGCTTCGCGCACCCGGTTGAGCAAGTCACAGAAGGCCGCCTCGCTGTCGGTATCGCCCACCGGACGATAGAAGCTGGTCTGGGGCTGGAAGTCCGCCAACTGACCGTTATGGGCAAAGCACCAATTACGGCCCCAGAGTTCACGGACAAAGGGATGGGTGTTGGCCAGGCAGACCTTGCCGACGTTGGCCTGGCGGATGTGGCCGATGACCACTTCGCTCTTGATCGGGTAGCGCTGCACCAGGTTGGCCACTTCCGACTCGCTGCTGGCCGCCGGGTCCTGGAACAACCGCAGGCCGCGGCCTTCGTAGAAGGCGATGCCCCAACCGTCGCGATGGGGGCCGGTACGGCCGCCGCGTTGCATCAGCCCGGTAAAGCTGAAGACGATATCGGTCGGTACATTGGCGCTCATGCCCAATAACTCACACATGCTCGGACTCTCGCTGCAATGCCGGGGCCAGGTTACAGACGCGGCTCGACCCGCGTGTTCAGGGGGGTGCCCGCAGCTGGCGGACGACCATAACGGTCATTGCCGGCACCGCCAAAGGGCTGGTCATCCTCGACTTCGGCAGCCTTGGCCGCGGCTTGCGCCGCTTCGTTGCGCTGGCGGCGTTCATTGGCGGCACGCTCGATGGGCCAGCGGATCAGCACGAACAGCAGGTACACGCCAAAGGCGATCATGCCGTACATGAACAGATCGGACACCGCACGCCAGGCGTTGTTGCCGACCTTGAAGGCCATATCCAGGGCAGTGATGGCCACCGCCGGGGCAAATTTTTCCTTGACCGGGTCGATGATGGTGGGACTGAACAGCAGCACCGCCACCAGTACACGCAGCGGCTCGCGCAGCCAGCGCCACATCCAGCGGGTCAGGCGCATCCACACCAGCAGGCAGCCCAAGGCGGCAAAGGCGTAAAGGCCCCAGGCGATCAGATAGTCGTTCTCGGTCATGGTGTCCATGGCAAGGCAGGCAAAGAGGCGCTTATGATAACGACTTTTCCCGTGTCAGGCTGCACCGCCGTCTGCCAAGCCCTCATTTGTCTTCGTTCGAGAGCCACCCATGCCCCTACCCGCCAACGACAGCAGCGCCCCGATTGCCCACAAGGCCGAAGGCGCTGACCCGTATGCCTGGCTGCAGGAACGCGACACCGACGCGGTGCTCGACTACCTGAACGCTGAAAACAGCTACCAGGAAGCCCGGCTGGCCCATCAGGCGCCGCTGCGCGAGACACTGTTCCAGGAGATCAAGGGGCGGATCCTCGAGACCGACCTGTCCCTGCCCTCCCCCTGGGGCCCGTACCTGTATTACACCCGCACCACCGCCGGTGACGAATACGCCCGGCACTACCGCTGCCCGCGCCCGGCAGACGACAGCCTGACGGTGGACGAAAGCCGCGAACAGCTGCTGCTGGACCCCAACGCCCTGGCCAACGGTGGCTTCTTCTCCCTCGGCGCCTTCAGCATCAGCCCCGACCACCAGCGCCTGGCCTACAGCCTCGACACCACCGGCGAGGAAATCTACACCCTGTTCATCAAGGAGCTGTCCAACGGCAAGGTCAGCGAGCTGTCCTTCGACAACTGCGACGGCAGCATGACCTGGGCCAACGACAGCCTGACCCTGTTCTTCGGCGAACTGGACGACACTCACCGCCCGCACAAACTGTTCCGCTACCGTCTGGACGGCACCGCCGCCGAGGAAGTGTTCCACGAACCGGACGGACGCTTCTTCCTGCACTGCTACCGCTCAAGCTCCGAGCGCCAGTTGCTGCTGTCCCTGGGCAGCAAGACCACCGGCGAAACCTGGGCCCTGGATGCCGCGCAGCCGCAGTTGCCGTTCACCTGCCTGGCGCCACGGGTCGAAGGCCATGAATACGACGTCGATCACGGCCAACTCGACGGCCAGTGGACCTGGTTCATCCGCAGCAACCGTGAGGGCATCAACTTCGCCCTCTACCAGGCTGCGGACGAAGGCATTATCCCCGAGGAAAGCGACTGGCAACTGCTGGTCCCGCACAACCCCGAGGTGATGCTCGACGGCGTGACCCTCAATGCCGGCGCCATGACCCTGAGCCTGCGCGAAGGCGGGCTGCCGATCATCGAAGTGCATCCCCAGGACCTGCCCGTGTATCGCGTGCAACTGCCGGATGCGGCGTACAGCCTGCACGTGCAGAACAGCCTGGAGTTTTCCAGCGATCGCATCCGCCTGCGCTACGAGGCGCTGAATCGCCCGGCCCAGGTACGCCAGCTGCAACTGGCCGACGGTCAACAGCAGGTGCTCAAGGAAACCCCGGTGCTGGGCCCCTTCGACGCCGATGCCTACGTCAGCCAGCGCCTCTGGGCCACCGCGGCCGACGGTACCCAGGTGCCCATCAGCCTGGTGGTCAAGCGCGAGTGCCTGGGCCAACCGACACCGCTGTACCTGTATGGCTACGGCGCCTATGGCGAGAGCCTCGATCCCTGGTTCTCCCATGCCCGCCTGAGCATGCTGGATCGCGGCGTGGCCTTTGCCATCGCCCATGTGCGCGGCGGTGGCGAACTGGGTGAAGCCTGGTATCGCGCCGGCAAACAGGAACACAAACAGAACACCTTCAGCGACTTCATCGCCTGCGCCGAGCACCTGATCGCCCAGGGCCTGACCAGCGCCCAGCAACTGGCCATCAGCGGCGGCAGTGCCGGCGGCCTGTTGATCGGCGCCGTGCTCAACCAGCGTCCCGAACTGTTCCGGGTGGCCATCGCCGAAGTGCCCTTCGTCGACGTGCTCAACACCATGCTCGACCCGGACCTGCCACTGACCGTCACCGAGTACGACGAATGGGGCAATCCCGAGGAGCCTGAGGTCTATGAGCGGATCAAGGCCTACGCCCCCTACGAGAACGTCCGGGCCCAGGCCTACCCGGCGACCCTGGTGATCGCCGGCTACAACGACAGTCGCGTGCAGTACTGGGAAGCCGCCAAATGGGTGGCCAAACTGCGCGCCACCAAGACCGACGACAACCTGCTGCTGCTCAAGACCGAACTGGGTGCCGGCCATGGCGGCATGAGCGGCCGTTACCAGGGATTACGTGACGTAGCCCTCGAATATGCCTTTATCCTGAACATTCTGGGCCTGGACTGAGGAACTACCTGCGGCGCTCCTGTCTTAACCCTGGACCGCCGCCGGCAACCGCCGGACCGGGCCTGCGCCCGTGCAACAGACACAAGAAAAAGACCCTGATCCCATGTCTGAACCCACCTTACTGAACAACGAGATCCGCGTCTGGCTGATGGACTGCGGCCTGTTCGACCAACTGCAACCCGCCGACTTCAACGCGGCGGCCGGCTATTTCAGCATCAGCAGCATCGCCGAAGGCGAAGCGATCTTTCGTGAAGGCGATGCCGGCAGTTTCATGTGCATCATCCACAGCGGCCAGGTGGCCGTGCAAAAGAGCACCCTGGACGGCCAGCCGCTGACCATCGCCACCCTGCGCAGCGGCCGGGCCTTTGGCGAAATGGCAGTGCTCGATGGCGAGCGACGCTCGGCCACCTGCGTGGCGGCCAGCGATTGCCAGTTGCTCAACCTGGGCAAGGACTCCCTGGAGAAGATGCTCAACGATGCGCCGAAGATCGCCGCCAAGATCATCCGCGCCCTGGCTATTTCCCTGTCCAAGCGCCTGCGCATGGCCGACGGCCAGTTGCTCGCACAGCAGATCTAGGCTCCTTGCACCTTGGCCTTGTTGTCATTCTGCTCCAGCCCCGGCAGGGTCTGATCCTTGGGCGGCTTGGGCATGTCGATGGGCGGTAGCAAGGGCGCACTGCCACTGCTGCCGGTTTTCGGCGTGCTGGGTGGGGTCACTTGCGGATAAGGCGTGGGGGTGGCCGTGCCCGGGGTGCCTAGGGTCGGCGTCGGGGTCACCACCGGGGCGCTTTGCGGCTCGTCGGCCAGGGCCGGGCCAGCACTCAGCGCCAGGGCGGCGGTCAGGGCGAGCGCCGCTTGGGCAATCACCGTTAGAATAGTGCGCTTCATCAATGGCTCCATTGCTATTGTCTGGCGTCAGGCTACTCCCAACCGGGAGCTTTTGCCTTCCTCAATGAGATCTCCATGAAACGTTTCGTACTGCTGGACACCACTGCGATTCCCGACAACGGCGGTGCCTTGTGCCTGTTCGAATACGGTGAGGATTTCGTCATCAAGATCCAGGGCGGCGACGGCGGCCAATTGATGAACACCCGTATGCACGGCTCCGAGGACGCCCTGGCGCAGATTCCCTGCAGCAAGGTCGCCGGGCGCCCGAACTCGCGGGTGCTGATCGGCGGCCTCGGCATGGGCTTCACCCTGGCCGCGGCCCTCAAGCACCTGGGCCAGAGCGCCGAGGTGGTGGTCGCCGAACTGGTGCCCGGAGTGGTGGAGTGGAACCGCGGCCCGCTCGGGGAAAAGTCCGGCCGGCCGCTGCTGGACCCGCGCACGGTGATCCGCCTGGAAGACGTGGCCAAGGTCCTGCAGGCCGAGCCCCAGGGCTTCGACGCGATCATGCTCGACGTCGACAACGGCCCCGAAGGCCTGACCCAGAAAGCCAACAGTTGGCTCTACTCCAGCGCCGGCCTGGCCGCCTGTGCCCGCGCTCTGCGGCCCAAGGGCATTCTTGCGGTGTGGTCGGCCAGTGCCGACCAGAAGTTCTCCGAGCGCCTGCGCAAGGCCGGCTTCAAGGCCGAGGAAGTGCAGGTGTACGCTCACGGCAATCGCGGCACCCGGCATACCATCTGGATTGCCGAGAAGCTCAAGGCCTGAGCTAAACTTTGTCCATTACCGTCATTAGTCCTTCTACAAAGGTGAACCCATGAGTTCGTCCACTCCCCCGTCCAACACCGCCAAGCTGGACCGTATCCTTGCCGACGCCCAGCGCGACCGGGAAATGGGCTACCGCGACAAGGCGCTGAAGATGTACCCCCACGTCTGCGGCCGCTGCGCCCGGGAGTTTTCCGGCAAGCGCCTGAGCGAGCTGACCGTGCACCACCGCGATCACAACCACGACAACAACCCCCAGGACGGTTCCAACTGGGAACTCTTGTGCCTGTACTGCCATGACAACGAGCACTCGCGCTACACCGACCAGCAGTACTTCGGCGAAGGCTCCCTGAGCACCCCGAAAATTGCCAAGGCGACCCACAACCCGTTTGCCGCCCTGGCCGGGTTGATGAAGAAAGACGACGAGTAAGCTTTTCGCGGGCCAGCCGCCCGGCTTGCCCGCGAACCGCCGAGCACCCCGCCACACCCCGTACAATCCCCGTATAATCGCGCTCTTTTCCCCCAAGGCTCCTCGCTCGTGGCAAACAAAAGGTACAGCTGCATCGGTTTGTATAACCCCAAGTCACCGGAGAATGTCGGTTCGGTGATGCGCGCCGCCGGCTGCTATGGCGTCGCCTCGGTGTTCTACACCGGCAAGCGCTATGAACGTGCCCGCGACTTCGTCACCGACACCAAGAAGGTCCACCAGGACATTCCCCTGATCGGCATCGACGACCTGAAGAAAATCCTCCCCCTGGGCTGCATCCCGGTGGCCGTGGAACTGGTGGAAGGCGCCCGTGCGCTGCCGGAATACACCCACCCGGACCGCGCGCTGTACATCTTCGGTCCGGAAGACGGCTCCCTCGACAAGGAGATCCGCGACTGGTGCGAAGACGTGGTCTACATCCCCACCACCGGCTGCATGAACCTGGCGGCCACGGTCAACGTGGTGCTCTACGATCGCCTGGCCAAGGGCAACAACACCCGCTCCGGTCCGAAGTACTGAAAACCCGTCGATCAATCCCCGGGAACCAGCGACGCCCTGGTGCAGTCAGCTTTGTATCCCACACCGCCCTTGGAGACAGAGCATGAGCGAGCGCAAACAGCTGCAAACGATGGAAGCCACACCCTTGCCGAGCCAACCGACCCAGAACGTCCAGGGCTGGGAGCGTATCGGCTCCCTGGCCGGTGGCGTGGTGATGATGGGCAAGGGCCTGCGCCGCGGCGGCGTGTTCGGCCTGATTCAGGTGGCCATCGGTGGCGTGGCCCTGGCCCGGGGGATTACCGGCCATAGCTCGGCGAAAAGCCTGCTGGAGAAGAGCCGCCAGGACATGCACAACGTACGCAGCAAGATCGAGCGCGCCGGGGAAGAACTGCGCACTCTGAAAGCCAATGCCGAAGCGGCCAGCCGCCATGCCAAGGCGGCCAGCAATGATGAAGTGAAGACGCCCAAGGCTTGAGGCGAAGGCGTTCCTGCGGGTCCCCTGCGCGGGCAGAGGTCAGTGCAGCAGGCTGGTGTCCAGGACCTTGGACGATTCGCCCAGCACGTTTTCACTGAGCTGGATGAACTCGGCGGTGCTGACGCTTTCCAGGCGCATCGCCGCTTGCAGCACATCGTCCAGGGAACGCTTGTTGCGGGTCTTGAGGCGGATTTCCCGATCCAGCTCCTGCAACAGCAGCACGGCCTTGGCCACGGTGGCGCTGTCCACCTGCTCGCCCCGCAGGCTGTCGACCTTGTGACTGTCCCGGACCAGGCGCTTGTGCAGCACCTGATAGCGCTCGTCACTGATGCCACCGGCCCGGCGCAACAGTTCGATGCCGTAGTACTCCGCCAGCCCCTCGCTGATCCAGTCGCTGCCCTGGCTGTCGTTGATCCGCGACAGTGACTGCACCAGTTCCCGCAACAGCGGGCTGCTGCCGCTCTCGCTGACCAGGGGCAGGCGGCTATGGAGGAACAGCGAGTCACGCCCCGCCAGACTGCCGCGCCACATCGGATCGGCCGCGCCAACGATCAACAGCTTGCCGGGCTGACGCGGGAACACCGCCTGTACTTGCGGCCAGACAAAGGTCAGCAGGGTCAGCACGTCCATGCGCCGCATGCCCTGGCCCAGGGGCGACACCACGCTGACTTCGGTTGCTCCCAGACGCGTGCGGCGGCTGCCCAGGTTGCCGGCCAGCATCCAGCCGGCGGGACGGTCGAACAGCCGCGAGGGATTGTCGATGCGGAAGCGATTCTTGCCGATACGCGGCCAGGCGGTCTCGATGCTTTTCCAACCGGCCGGCAAATCGAAGTCCAGGCGCGCCACCAATTCGACGCCATCCTGTTGATCGAGCCGGGCCGGGGGCACCAGGGTCTCACCGCGCAACAGCGCCCAGTTGGCGCTGCTGCGGCTGTCGTAGCTGCCCTTCTTGATGCTGTGACTCAGGCGCACCCTGTAGCTGAGGCTGGCCTTGCCGCTGGCCGGACGCCAGACACCGCGCTGGCCACCGGCATCCGCCGCCCCGGCCTGCCATTGGCCATCGGCCTTGAAGTCGCTGTAGTCGCCGTCCCGCCCCAGGTCGAAGTCCAGGCTGCGCAAGGCCGAGCCCTCGGCCAGGGTCAGGCGCACCTCGGCCTGATCGCTCTGGGGCAGGAAACGCACGTGATAATCCAGATCGACTTTCTTCGCCGCAAAGGCCGATGCGCTCAATGCCAGCATTGCAGCGGCCAGCGCCAGTTTCGCCCCCACCCTCATACACACTCCTTTCCTGGGTAACCTGGTTCTGCAGCCAACGCGGCGAATCCTCAGCCGGCGCGGAAAATCAGATGATCCTCCCAGTCCTCTTCCGCCACGCTGCCTTCGGCCAGCATGCGCCCGGACTGGGAAATACGTTCGTGGTGCACCGCATCGCGATCGCCGCACACCAGGTGGTGCCAGAGCGGCAGGTCCTTGCCTTCGCTCACCAGGCGGTAGCCACAGGTGGGTGGCAGCCACTTGAATTCGTCGGCCTTGCCCGGGGTCAGTTGGATGCAGTCGGGCACCGACGCCCGGCGATTGGGGTAGTCGCTGCACTGGCAGGTTTTCAGGTCCAGCAGTTTGCAGGCGATGCGCGTGTAATAGACGCTGTTGTCGTCCTCGTCCTCAAGCTTTTGCAGGCAGCACAGACCGCAGCCATCGCACAACGACTCCCATTCGTCCTGGTCGAGCTGTTCGAGGGTTTTGCGTATCCAGAAAGGTTCGACTTTGGCGGCCATGGCTCAAGCATCAGTATCCGAGGGTGAAAAGGCCGCCAGTCTAGTGCCGAAGGCCCGGCGGGCCAAGCGCTTACGACTGTCGGTAGGCCGGGGCTTGTCAGCGGCAGGCCCGCACAGTAGCTTTGCGCCTCGGACCACCCCGCGTCCGAGTGCCATTAACGCTCGACCGCGTTGCACCCGGCAAACCGCACGGGGTCAGGAATACCCCTTCGCTCAGCTGATCTGCGCTTGCCGGTTTATTCCACCCTTCTCACTTGCTGCCAGGAGTTTTTCCATGAGCGCCAATCCTCGCGTTGCCGATTACGCCATCCACCCGCAGTTCACTCAGCGCTGGTCGCCACGGGCCTTCACCGGCGAAACCATCCCTGAAGAAACCCTGCTGAGCTTCTTCGAAGCCGCGCGCTGGGCGCCTTCGGCCTACAACTCGCAACCCTGGCGCTTTCTCTATGCCCGACGCGATACGCCGAACTGGGAGCGCTTCCTCGGCCTGCTCAACGAATTCAACCGTGGCTGGGCGCAACATGCCTCGGCCCTGGTGATCGTGATTTCCAAGACCACCTTCACTGCCCCCGGCGCCACGGAAGAAAGCCCGGCCCTGTGGCACACCTTCGACACCGGCTCGGCCTGGGGCCACCTGGCACTGCAGGCCAGCCTCAGCGGCTGGCACACCCACGGCATGGCCGGCTTCGACCAGGAGCTGACCCGCAAGGAGCTGAAGATTCCAGAAGGCTATGCACTGCACGCAGCGATAGCGGTGGGCAAGCTGGGAGACAAGTCGACCCTGGCCGACTACCTGCAGGCCCGGGAAGAACCGAGCCCGCGCCGTCCATTGAGCGAGACCGTGGCCGAAGGCGATTTCAGCCTCTAAAACCGCGATCGCCTCTGTAGGAGCGAGCTGGCTCGCGAAGCCCTGAAGGCCGCCGCGCGTGCCTGGCAAGCGCGGCTTTCGCGAGCAAGCTCGCTCCTACGATCAGGCACGTTTCAGTAGCCGCGAGCGAAATCCACTTCGCCGCGCAAGGCCTGCTTGGCCTGGTAGGCCCGCAGGTTGTCGACGAACAACTGCACCATCAGTTCCGGCGAGGTCGGCGCCGAGCTGTGGCCCGTCAGCAGCAAGCCCCAGGCCGTCCAGAACGGGTGCCGTTGCGGCAAGGGTTCCTGGCGGCAGACATCGATCACCGCCCCTGCCAGATGCCCATCCTTGAGGGCCTGCACCAAGTCACCATCAACCACGGAAACACCACGGCCCACATTGATGAACAGCCCCGTGGACTTGAATTGCTTGAACAGCGCCGCGTCATACAGGTCGTGGGTACTTGGGGTGTTGGGCAGCAGATTGACCACATAATCCACCTCCCCCACCAAGCGTCCCAGGTCTTCCAGGCCGGCCACTTCGATAAAGGGGGCCTGCTCCCGCGCCTGGCTGGCGATGCCGTACAGCTTCACGCCAAAGGGCAGCAGAAATTGCGCCACGCTCTGGCCGATGTCGCCGGTGCCGACGATCAGCACCTTGCGCCCCACCAGGCTCTGGCCCATGCGGTTGTCCCACTTGCGCTCCACCTGGCTGACCAGCCGCGCCAGCACTTCGCGCTCATGGCCGAGGATGTAGGTAAGCACGTACTCGGCCATTACCTGGCCGAAGATGCCCACCGCCCGGGTCAGGCGGTAATGCCGGGGCAGACCGTCGGCCAGCAACGGGGTGATACCGGCCCAGGTGGATTGCAGCCACTGGGGCTGATGGCCCTGACGCAGCAGGGTCGCCAGCAGGTCCGGCTGGCCCAGCCAGACCGGGCAATCGGCCGCCAGCCGCGACAGTTCGGCGGAATCGCCGCTGGTCAGCACTTCCAGCTCCGGGGCCGCCTGACGCAACAGGCGGGCATAAACAGCGTGATCGTGTTCGGCAATCAGAACGCGCATGGTTCAAACCTTAAAAAACGGTGCAGGCCGCCGCCGACGGAGCATTGCTCCATCGATCAAGGCGGTGGCCAGGTCAGTCAATTGCATTTCACAGCGGCTCGGGACCGAGCCTCTAGAGGTCAGACCGGATCATTGCGGCGCAGCAACTCTTCGGGCAAGTGCTCGATGTACTCGTCTTCCGCCGGCGGCATCTGCAAGTGATAGCCCTGCTTTTCGAGGTTCTCCAGCACCTGGTGGATGTCCTCCCGGGACAGCTTGCGCTCCGGGGTCAGCACCAGATCGAAGGCATGTTGCGGCTTGCCGAAAGCCAGCAGCAGGTTTTCCGGCACGCGTTCCAGGGCCTCGCTTTTCAGGACGTAGAGGTACATCTCGTTCTTGCGTGGGCTTTTATAGATGGAGCAGATACGTTTCAAGGCTGTTCTCCGGCGGTGGCCAGGCTGTCCAGCAGCGCCTGGCCCATCAATTCGCGGCGCCAGCCACGCAGCGAATCAGGCAATTGGTAAGGCCCGTTGGGGTAGCCGCTCTTGAGCAGGCTCTCCAGGGTTTTCTTGCGCAGCATGACTTCCGGGGCGATGCCCAGACGCTCGGCCTCGGCCTGCCCCACTGCCTTGAGGCGCTTGAGCAGGGCCGCGGCTTCGATCGGCAACGGCTCGGGTACGGCCGGCGGCCATTGATCCGGGCCAAGGGCCGCGGTGCGCTTGATCAGGTCGAGGAGAAACTCGCCGTCCTGACGCACGGTACGCGGGTGCATGTCTTCGATCTTGGCCAGCGCCGCCAGCGTATCGGGCTGGGTCTTGGCCAGGGGCCAGAGGGCGTGTTCACGCACGATGCGGTTGCGCGGCAAGTCCCGGGCACGGGCTTCACGCTCGCGCCAGGCACAGAGCTCACGCAGCACCGCCAACTGGGCACGGGAGAGTTTCCAGGCCAGCTTGGCCTCGCGATAAACCTCGTAGGGGTCCACTTCGCGGCGCAGGTTGGCCACCAGCTCGGCGCCGTCTTCCAGCACCCAGCGGTACTTGTCCTCGGACAACTTCGGCCGCAGCTCGGTAAACACCTGGGCCAGATGCACGGCATCTTCGGCGGCGTAGCTGACCTGGGTTTCCGAGAGCGGGCGCTGCAGCCAGTCGGAGCGGGTCTCGCCCTTGGGCAGTTCGATGCCCAGGACTTCCTGCACCAGGCGCGAATAGCCCATGGAAAAGCCAAGGTTCAGGTAGGCAGCCGCCAGTTGCGTGTCGAACAAAGGCGCCGGCAGACTGCCGGTCAGGCGCAGCAGGACTTCGAGGTCCTCACTGCAGGCATGCACCACCTTGACCACCGCCGGGTTCTCCAGCAGGGCCGCCAGGGGCTTCCAGTTGTCGATGGTCAAAGGATCAATCAGGTAAGCGCGCTGCCCATCGCCGATCTGCAACAGGGCGGCGATGGGATAGAAAGTGTCGACCCGCATGAATTCGGTGTCGAGGGCGACGAATGGCAACTGCTGCCACTCGGCGCAAAACTGACCGAGGCTATCGTTGTCGCGAATCCAGTGTATATCGATGGCCACACGGCTCTCCCTTGAAGAATGGCGCGCAGTATATATCGCCTCCGGCGATTTCTGAGCATTCACCCGACAAGAGCAAGTGCGAAACCTTATGTCGGACGGCAAGAATAGTCCGAGAGTCGCAATCAGCTGGGTTTTCTAAGGACATAGACCCGCGCCGCCCCACAGCCGGGCAGGAAATCCTGCTGGCTCACGACCTCGAAACCGGCCTGCTTGAACTCGCCTTCCAACTGCACCCTGCCGATCGCCAGTGACGCCGCGGACTCTCCCCGCGCAGTGGCCAGGTGCTTGAACAACGGCTCGACCCGGGTCGCGAGGATCACCGAATCACGGCTGACCCGATGAAACTCCCGCAGCAGCGCCAGACGATCCTCACTGCGGGTCACATGGGCAAACAGTTGCATGCAGATGATGCTGTCCACCGCATTGGCCGACAGACCAATGTCGAACGCCGAGCTGTGCAAGGTCTTGACCCGTTGCAGCAGGCTGGCCGGGTGATGGGTCTGGGCATGATTGAGCATGTCCTGGGAAGGGTCCGACGCCAGGATCACCCGGTTGCCATGTTCGGCCAGTACCGGCCAGTAACGCCCGGCACCACAGGCCACATCCAGGATCAGTCCCGGCTCGCCGGCCACTTTCAGGGCATGGCGTACCAGGCGCACCGTGCGCCACAGCGCCAGGCGCGCGGCAAGCCCGGCAGGCCGGGGCTCGCCGCAGACCCGGGCGTGCTCCTGGTCATAGCGCCGGGCGAACTCCAGCTCGATGGATGGTGGGGGATGGGACGACATGACTGGCGAACTCTTGTAGGTATCCAGAAGCCACAGGTTAACCAGTCGTTCGTGAAAAAAAGGTCGAAAGCCCTCGAGCGGTTTTGTCCAGGCGGGGCACCAGGCCACCCTTGCCCGACCCAGGGCCGATGCCAATAATGCTTCGGCACCGCGTCCCGCCCTTCACTTCAAGGAACGACCCATGCTGCCCCGCCTCTTGCTCTGCACTCTGCTCGGCCTCAGTGCCCCCGCCCTCAGCTTCGCCCAGGACCCGACCTCCCGTCTGGACCAGGTACTCGAACGTGGCCACGTCACGGTCTGCACCACCGGCGACTACAAGCCCTACAGCTACCTGCGCGACGATGGCCACTACGAAGGCATCGACATCGACATGGCCGAATCCCTGGCGAAAAGCCTCGGGGTCCGGGTGAAGTGGATCAACACCACCTGGAAGACCCTGATGGCGGACTTCCAGAGCCAGCAATGCGATATCGCCGTCGGGGGTATTTCCGTCTCTCTGGAGCGGCAGAAAAAAGCCTTCTTCAGCCAGCCCCTGGGGATTGACGGCAAGATTCCCCTGGTGCGCTGCCAGGACCTCAAGCGCTATGCAACCCTGGAGCAGATCAACCAGCCCTCGGTGCGCCTGATCGAACCACCGGGTGGCACCAACGAAGTCTTCGCCCGGGCCCATGTGCCCAAGGCCGAGCTGATCCTGTTCGCCGACAACGTGAAAATCTTCGATCAGTTGCTGACCAAGCAGGCCGACGTGATGATCACCGACGCCTCGGAGGCGCGCTTCCAGCAGAAGCACAAGCCGGGGCTGTGCGCGGTCAACCCCGAGCGCTACCTGCAATACAGCGAGAAGGCCTTTCTCCTGCCTCGGGATGACATGGCCTGGAAAAGCTACGTCGACCAGTGGCTGCACCTGAGCAAGGCCACCGGCGCCTATGACCAAGTGGTGAATCAGTGGCTGGCGGCGCCGTAGTCCTGGTCCAGCAGCATCTGCCGAAAGGCCTGGCAGGCGGCGCTGCGATAGGCGCCCCGGCGTTCCAGCAGCACCACGCTGCGGGGCGCCGGGGGTGATTGCAGGGCCAATGCCCGCAAGCCCGGCTGCTCGCGGGCGATGGCACTCGGAAGCAGGGTCGCCAACGGCCCGCGACGCACGATCTCGACAATCCCACTCACCGAATTGGCCTCGATGGCGATACGCGGCGCAATGCCCTGTTGCCGGCAATACAGGTCGATATGCTGGCGCGTGGCAAAGTCGGCGCTGAGCAGCACCAGGGAATGACGAGCCAGGGCCGAGGCACTCAAGGGTTGCTGGCCCTGCTGCGGATAGTGCTGGCCGACCATCAGGCTCAGGGTTTCGGTGAACAGCGGCTGGCTGTGGATGTCCGCCAGGTGCTCGCCGGCAAAGGCGATCCCCAGGTCCAGGCGGTCCTCGGCCAGGGCTGCTTCCAGGCGATCCTGGGTCATTTCCTCAAGGCTCAGGTCGATCCCCGGGTACTGCTGGTTGAAGCGGCTGAGCAAGGGGCCGGTGAGGTAGGCAGTGAAGGTCGGGGTCAGCGCCAGGCGCAGTGAACCGCGGCTCAGGTCCTGCACATCATGGATCGCCCGCTTGGCCGCCTGCAGGTCCTGCAGGGCGCGGCGTGCATAGACGACATAGGCCTGACCGGCATCGGTGAGACGCACGCTGCGCCCGGAGCGGTCGAACAACGGCGCCCCCAGGGACTCCTCCAGCTGTTTGATCTGTTGCGACAAGGTCGGCTGGGAAACATGCAGCGCCTCGGCGGCACGGGTGAAATTGCAATGCTCGGCCACGGCCAGCAGGTAACGGATATGACGCAAGAGCATGACGGCTCCAACTATAGGCAGGGCTTATGGAAAGCATAATAAACCGGTCTTGGACGCTATAGCCGAACACTTCCATCCTTGCCCCATCAGCGACGCAAGGAGACTCCCATGCAGAACATCATCGACGGCTTCCTCAAGTTCCAGCGCGAGGCCTTTGTGCAACGCAGCGAGCTGTTCAGGCAGCTGGCCAACAAGCAGAGCCCCGGCACCCTGTTCGTCACCTGCTCCGATAGCCGGGTCGTTCCCGAGCTGCTGACCCAGCAGGAGCCCGGCGACCTGTTCGTGATTCGCAACGCCGGCAACATCGTCCCCAGCTACGGCCCGGAACCCGGTGGCGTGTCGGCCACCGTGGAATACGCGGTAGCGGTGCTGGGGGTGAGTGACATCGTCATCTGCGGCCATTCCGACTGCGGCGCAATGACCGCCATCTCCACCTGCAAATGCCTCGATCACCTGCCCGCCGTGGCCAACTGGCTGCGCCACGCCGAGTCGGCCAAGGTGATCAACGCCGCCCGCCAGCATGCCTCCCCCGCCGAGCACCTGGACGCCCTGGTGCGTGACAACGTGATCGCCCAGTTGGCGAACCTCAAGACTCATCCTTCGGTGGCCCTGGCCCTGGAACAGGGCCGGCTGAACCTGCATGGCTGGGTGTATGACATCGAGCGCGGCGCCATCGCCGCCCTCGACGGCAACAGCCAGCGCTTTGTCTCCCTGACCGAACACCCGCAGACCTGCGCCCTGGCCAGCCACGCTTCAACCGCTGCCTGAACAACCCCTTTCATCCCCCAAGAGGAACAGACCCATGCTGCAATCTCAATTCGCCCAAGCTCCACGCCTGGCCCTGGCCGACACCATCATCGACGCCAAGGCGCGCCAGAACCTGTCGTGGCAGGACCTTGCCGACGGTACCGGGCTGAGCCTGGCCTTCGTCACCGCCGCCCTGCTGGGCCAGCATGCCCTGCCCGCTGCTGCTGCCGATCGGGTATGCGAAAAACTCGGCCTGGACCAGGACGCCAACCGCCTGCTGCAGAGCATTCCCCTGCGGGGCAGCATCGCCGGGGGCATCCCCACCGACCCGACCGTCTACCGCTTCTATGAAATGCTCCAGGTCTACGGCTCGACCCTCAAAGCCCTGGTGCATGAGCAGTTTGGCGACGGCATCATCAGCGCCATCAACTTCAAGCTGGACATCAAGAAGGTCGAAGACCCGGAAGGTGGTTCCCGCGCGGTGATCACCCTGGATGGCAAGTACCTGCCAACCAAACCGTTCTGATCCACCATGCCTAGTCGCCGCCGCTGCAGGCGGCGCCGGGTCGCAACGAGGCACCGGGCCTTACCGATAAACCGCGGCGCCCGGTTTGCCCCGTCCTGCGCACCGAATCGCAGCCTATGGCAGCGGTTACAGGTCCGCAGTGATATTTAGTTTTTAAATAACACTGCGGACTTTCTGATTTGCCCCGACTGTCCCCCTCGCCGCCTAATCAGCCCCTGTTCCTTGAAGGTCTGGTTATGGAAAACGTTCGTGCAAGTTCCCGTCCCGCGCTCTGGCTGATGGTCAGCGTGGTCCTGGTGGCCCTCAACCTGCGGCCGTCGATGGCCGCCGTCGGCCCTCTGCTGTCGGGCATCCGTGGCGATGTCCCGCTGAGTTTCAGCCTGGCGTCGCTGCTGACCATGTTGCCGGTCATGGCCATGGGCCTGGCGATGTTCTTCGGCATGGCCATCAGTCAGCGCCTGGGCGAACACCGCACGGTGGTCCTGTCCTTGCTGATCATCGGGCTGGCCACGGTCTCGCGGTTGTTCATGGGCTCGGCGGCGGAGCTGATTCTCAGCGCCGTGCTGGCCGGTGTCGGCATCGCCCTGATCCAGGCGCTGATGCCGGCCCTGATCAAGTCGCGTTTTGCCGATAACGTCTCGCTGTTCATGGGCCTGTATGTCACCTCGATCATGGGCGGCGCGGCCATCGCGGCATCCTTCGCCCCACTGGTGATGAACCACAGCGGCAGTTGGCGCCTGGCCCTGGCGATCTGGGCCGGCCTGGCCCTGCTGGCCCTGGTGTTCTGGTCCGCCCAGCGCCGTTCACTGCCTAGCCTGCCGGCCGCCGGCGGCGGGCGTGAGTCCTTCAGCGGCAATCGCCGGGCCTGGCTGCTGGCGGTGTTCTTCGGTCTTGGCACCGCGTCCTACACCTGCGTGCTGGCGTGGCTGGCGCCCTACTACGTGGAGAACGGCTGGAGCGAACAGAACGCCGGCCTGCTGCTGGGCTTTCTCACCGCCATGGAAGTGATTTCCGGGCTGGTCACCCCGGCCATCGCCAACCGCAGCCAGGATCGGCGCCGAGTGCTGGTGGCCCTGCTGGTGCTGATCATCGCCGGCTTTTGCGGCCTGATCCTCAGCCCGCAATACCTGAGCCTGCTCTGGCCGTGCCTGCTGGGCCTGGGCATTGGCGGACTGTTTCCCATGAGCCTGATCGTGTCCCTGGACCACTTGCCCGACCCGCGCCGGGCCGGCGGCCTGACCGCCTTCGTGCAGGGCATCGGCTACCTGATCGCCGGCCTGTCACCGCTGCTGGCGGGGATGATCCGCGACCAGTTGGGCAGTTTCGAATGGGCCTGGTGGTCACTGACGGCAGTGATGGGGGTGATGATCCTCATGGTGCTGCGCTTCGACCCTCGGCATTACGCCCGGCACATCCGCTGAGCATCGGCCCGGGAGGCCTGCATGAACCCTGTGAGTTTCACCCAAGCCAACCTCGGCATGCTGCTCTGGGCAGCGCTGATCGCCGCCTCGTTCTTCGCGGCCGCCCAGGTCAGCCAGGCCATCGATCCGGTGCTGCTGACCGCCCTGCGCCTGTTGTTCTCGGCACTGATGTTCGTGCCCCTGCTGTGGTTCCAGGGCGCTGCGGCGCCGACCCGGGCCGGATTGGGCGCCCACGCGGTATTGGGCCTGCTGCTGGCGCTGTACTTTGGCTCGCTGTTCGAAGCCCTGCGCTACACCTCGGCGGTCAACACCGGCACCCTGTTCACCCTGGTGCCGCTGCTGACCCTGGCGTTCGAAGGCTGGCTGTTGCCCGGCGGCAGCCAGCAACGCCGCCTGCTGCCGATGCTGGTGGCCGGCGCCGGGGCCTTGCTGTTGGTGCTCAAGGGGGGCGCGCCGGGGCAGTTGCCCTCCCTGCATGCCATGGCGGTCTATGCCCTGGGCTGCCTGGCCATGGCGGCCTATTCGCCCCTCAGCCAGCGCTTCAAGGCTCGCAGCCTGCAAGGCCGCAGCCCGGCCGCCATGACGTTCTGGAACATGCTCTTCGGGGCGCTGTTCCTGTTTGCCGCCAGCCTGGTCAGCGGCGGCTGGCGCAGCGCCGCCCTGCTCGGCAGCAACGACCTGCTGTGGCTGCTGTACCTGGCCCTGTTCGCAACCCTAGCGACCTTCTGGTTGTTGCACCGGGCCATAGGCGTCATCGCCCCTTCCACGGTGATTTCCTACATCTACCTGAGCACCCTGTTCCTCACCCTGTTCCACTGGTTGTGGCTGGGCCAGCGTCCGCTCCTGGGAGAAGGGCTCGGTGCTCTGCTGGTGGCCCTGGGCATGTTCGGTCTGGTGCGCGGCAGCCGTCCCGGGGCAGCCATGGCCTGAAATGACCCTGAGACAGGGGACATTATTCTGCGAGAAACTGCGCAGGTCGTGTTATCGGAATTTAATGTCCGGATGCTGTCCGCGAATCCCCACCCCGGGCATTTGATTAGGACGATCGTTCCGCTAGCATCGACCCGGTTTGTGCGCCACCGGCGCCAGGTGCTCAGCGGGATGGAACAGATGCTCATCAGCAACGTGCTCAGAAAACTCGACATGCAGGACCTGATGGTCTTTATCGCGGTGTACGAGCAAAGCAGTGTCACCGGGGTATCGGAAACCCTGTGCGTCAGTCAGTCGACTGTCAGCTACTGCCTGAAGAAACTGCGCAACGGCTTCGAGGACGAGCTGTTCATCAATACCCGCACCGGCATGCGCCCGACCTACAAGGCCACCAGCATGTACAGCCACGTGCTGAAGATCCTGGAAAGCATCAATCTGTGCCACAGCGGCGTACCGGCCTTCGATCCGACCCGCCAGGCCGTGACCTTCAACCTCTGCGCCCCGGAATACTTCGAGCTGCTGATCCTGCCGCGCCTGCTCAAGGGGTTCGACTACGCCGACCTGCCGGTGACGGTCAATGTGCAGAAGCTTGAGAGCGACATTCCTGCCGAGGAGCTGCGTGACGGCAGCATTGACTTGGTGATCTGCTTTGGTCCGAACTTCCATCGCAGCCATGCCGACTTCAAGTCGCAGATGCTGCTGGAGGACGATCTGGTGTGCGTCTTCGACAAGCGCGCCACACCGCCCAAGGAGCCGCGTTTCAGCCTGCAATCGTTCATCGAACGGCGCCACGTTTTTCCTACGCCCTGGACGTCGGACAGCAACATGGTGGATGGCTGGCTGGCCCGCCAGGCGCACAAGCGGCAGATCGTCGCCCGCTCCAACAGCTACAGCGCAGCGCTGAAAATGATCACCGGCACCGACTTCATCCTGACCCTGCCTCGACGCATCCAGGCCTTGCTGGCCAACGAAGCGGTATTCAACCATTGCGAGGCCCCCAGCGGCCTGCCGGGGTTCACCCTGGACATGCAATGGAACCAGAACACCGATCAGGACAGCGCGCAGACCTGGTTCCGCGAACAGGTGGTCAAGGTCTGCGCCGAACCGGGCCTGCTTTAGGCCCTGCCCCCATCAGAGACCGACAGTCGCCTTGCTGTAGGACGCGCGGTCGATGTCGATAATCTCCACGCACAACTGCACCGCCAGCTCAGCCGGCCAGGGCGCCAGGTCCTGCAGCAGGGCCAGCAGGCTGTCGGACAATTGCTTCTTGATCTCCGGCGAGCGGCCGCTGAGCAGGGCCAACTTGACGTGGACAAAGGCCCGCTCACCCAGGCCGGTACCCACCCGGAACGACTCGACCTTCACTGCCCGGCTCTTGATATCGAACTCATCGGCAAACTGCCCGGAGGCCACCAGCCCGTGATTGAGCCGCAGCAGCGCCTTGTCGACGTCCAGCTGGGGCAGGTTGGCGGTGTATTCCATATGCAGGTGCGGCATGGCAGAACTCCTGGTCTGTCAGGGGGAAAAGGCGCTCCATACTACACAAGGCACGACCTAGCGCTTGCATTATCCGCTGGCCTCATTGCCCCGCCGTCGCTGCCCGCTCGCGCAGGGCCAGGGTTTCCCAGGCGGCCACGAGCACCATCACCAAGGTGGTCAGGCTGCCCAGGGCCAGAGCAGAAAACAGCTGATTCCAGGCGGCCGGCAACAACAGCAACAGCACCGCGAGCCCGGCCAGGTGCGACAGCGGCGGCAACAGCCGATCGTTCATCACCCACTTGAACAGGGCGCAGCCCAAGAGGAACAGCCAGGGACCACCGACTATCACCAGTACCCCGGCCGGGCTGGCGTGCTCCGGGTGCATCAGCACCAGCTCATCGGCCACGGCACTGACAATGATCCCCGCCACGATCAGCAGGTGCAGATAGGTGTAGGCGATGCGCGCCTGACGCCCCGGGTCGTCGGAATGAGCGATACGGTGGTGGGCACGCTCGGCGCCACTGTCGAAATACACCCACCACATGGCGATGCTGCCCAGCACCGCCACCACGAACCCCAGCAGCCCCTGGGCGCTGGTGGCCAGCTCGGCGAAGGTGGCACCGGTCACCAGCAGCGATTCTCCCAGGGCGATGATCACGAACAGGCCGCAGCGCTCGGCCATGTGATTGCCTTCCACATTCCAGTCGGCCAGGGTCGAACGCCCCAGCCCCGGCACCCAGAAATACAGCGACGGCGACAGTACTTCGATGGTCAGGGCCAGCCCCCACAAGGCCAGCCGCTGCGGGCCCTCCAGCAGGCCGCCGGTGATCCAGAAAACCCCCGAGAACATCAGCCACAACAGGATGCGCTGGAAGTTGCGGGTCATGTTTACCGGCTCGCCGCGCACTGCCCACAGGGAATAGGCGGTGCGGCCCACCTGCATGAACACATAGGCGCCGGCAAACAGCAGGCCGCGCTCACCGAAGGCCTGGGGAATCGACGACGACAGCAGCAACCCCGCCACCATCAGCACGAACAGCCCGAGGCGGATCGGCAGGGTTTCCGGGTCCAGCCAGTTGGTGATCCACGACGTGAAGATCCACACCCACCACACCGCCACCATCAGCAACGCCACCTGCAGCGCCCCGCCCAGGGACAGATGGGCCAGCAGGGAATGGGACAACTGGGTCACGGCGAACACGAACACCAGGTCGAAGAACAGCTCGACCATGCCAACCTTGCCGCTGTCGTGGCTGCCACGCCCACGCAACAGGGAACGGGAACGACTCATGGGCACACTCCACCGATCAATGTTTCAACAGACGATCCACACAGCAAAGCAGCCGCCTGTGCCTATGCCAAGCTGGCGGCCTCCGTTCACTGCGCCGCTGTAGCCGCTGCCGCAGGCTACGACCCAGTCCGCAGGACGGGCAAGGCCGCCCACCCGATCCGCCAGGCAGACCGCATGGGCCGGTTTCGGGCCCGCTGCGCGGTCCATCGCAGCCTGCGGCAGCGGCTACAAAGCACGATTAGCTCGCGAGGGGCTCCCGCTCGCTCATGAAGGCTTCCAGCCGTGAGCGCAGCCAGCGCTCGGCGGGGTCGGTATCGACATGGCTGAGCCAGACCATGGACAGGTCCAGGGTTGGGGTCTTGAACGGAAACGGCTCGCAGTACAGCTGCCCCGAGGCGGCCATGGCCGCAGCGGCGTAGTCGGGCAGGCTGGCAATCAGCTTGGTCCCGGCCAGCAGGGCCGGCAAAGAACTGTACTGCGGCACCGACAGCACGACCTGACGGGTGCGGCCGATCTCCGCCAGCCACTCATCGGCGAAGCCGGCGACATTGGCGGTGTGGGATACCAGCACATGCGGCCGCGCACAGTACTCATCGAGGGTCAGCGGCGTGTCGCTGGCGTCGGCCCGCAGCAAGCAGGGCTGGATATGCCGCAACAGCTTGCGCTTGGCATTGGCCGGCAGGCCCCGGGTCTGGCTGATGCCGACGGTGATGTCGCCGGAGGCCAGCAAGTCGGGAATCCGCCAGTAGTCCACGTGCTGCACCACGACCACCACCTGCGGTGCTTCCTGGCGCAGGGCTCGCAGCAAAGGCGGCAGCAGGCCGAACTCGACGTCGTCGGACAGGCCGATACGGAAGGTCATGGTGCTGCTGGCGGGATCGAAATCGTGGGTCAGGCTCAGGGCCGAGGACAGCGCGTCAAGGGCCGGCGACAGGTGCTGGATAAGCTGCTCAGCACGCGCCGTGGGCTCCATGCGATGGCCGACACGGATGAACAGCGGATCGTTGAACATCGCCCGCAAACGGTTGAGGGCGGAGCTGATGGTGGGCTGGCCGAGAAACAGCTTCTCCGCTACCCGGGTGACATTGCGTTCCAGCATCAACGCCTCGAACACCACCATCAGGTTGATGTCGGCCTTGCGCAATTCATTGCGATTCATCGGTGCTCCCCCGGTCCCCAGACGGAGGTCAGTGTAGAAAGGCCTGTGGGCCGGCGTCCAGGTAAACACCCGAGGCCTGCGGCCGGTGCTTCAGTCGAAGGTGAAGTTGAACTGGGCGCTGCTGTTGGCTGCCCCCTCAGTGATCGGCCCCGTGCGAATGTACTGGGCGCGAAAGCTGAAGCTGGCGCTATCGCTGCCCAACAGGCGCTCCATGGCGTATTGAGTGCCATTGCAATGAATGCGCGGAATCTGCTCATTGAACATAACGATGCCGACGCCCTTGGCGACGGACCGCACCTGATCCTGAGCCGATTGAGTCAGCCCCAGGATCCCTGTCGGGTCGCAGCGCGAGGCGGGTTCGGCGCTGAACGCGACCTTCGGCAGGCTGTTGAACGAGCAGTCGTTGACCTCAAGCCTGGCCACGGCCGAGGGCGGCGAAGTCGAGCCCAGCGTGGGAAAGTCATTGGCCGAGGGACTGCCCAGACGCAGCGTAACGTTGCGGGTGACCACCTGGCACTTGGCGGCGAACTTGACGCCTTCGGCGCCCAGCAGATCCTGTTCGCTGAGCAACAGTTGTTTCGAACACCGATCCCGGTTGTCCTGCTGCGGCAGCTCCAGCAAGTGTTGCCCGACCTGGGCCACGCCCGCGTCCAGGTCCAGCGCGTACATCGCCACCTGGACACCGGCTAGGCTGTTGACCTGCAGCGATCCCTTGGGTAACTCATTGGCGGGTCGGGTCAGAATCAGCGAATACACGTAGTTTATGAAGTCTTTTTTCAGCTCGCCGTTTGAGCTCTCCACCCTGTATTTTTTTAGTACCAAGGGATAGAAACTACCCGTCAGTATCTGCGCGTCCGAGCCTGAAGGATAGGCCGTCACTTTAAAACTGATGCCATCGATATTGGTCGGAACGATGCCATCGAGAAACCTGATCCCCGGCAAATGCGCACCTAAAACCAATTCATGCGGCTCCTTGGTTACAGACTTCTCAGTGGTGGTGTATTCAATGATCGGGTTCACATGACGCTGTTTCAACACGGACCCCACCGGCGTGCTCCGGGTCAGTGGTGTGATCTCGACCCAATCCTGGGCAGAGCCGCCATAACTACTAAACACGCACCCTTTGGCATTGCCCTCATCGGTAACGGCGTACACCGGCGCGCTCGCCTGCACGCCCAACAGCATCAGGATGATCGCGCGTATCAACAGAACGCGCCGGCGCCCATCGGTGAGGAGCCTGGACCATGGATCACTCATCGGTCATTGCCTCTTTTTCCAAGCCGGCCCCTGGTGCACGCTGCGGTGCCCCGGGAGCCGGTCAATCGATAGTGAATAGGTGGCAAGTGCCCGGCATGCCAGGGGCAGCCGGGCCGAGGTCTTGCCGACGCTCCTTAGTCCATCAGGCCTTTGGAAACCCGGGCCGAAGAGTTGGTGCCGTGGTTGACGCCGATCTGGTTACCGTAAGTCTGGAAGTAGGCCCAGACGGTATCGACCTTGCCGGTGGATTTCGAGCCTTGGATCCGCCCCTCGTTAACACCCACCAGCCCACCCAGGGTGGCACGCCAGCCGCCACTGACGCGGCCACGGGATTCGGAGTTGACGATCCGCGACTGGTTGTCGCCGACCAGGCCCCCGACCTTGCTGTGCCAGGTTCCATGGACATTGCCGGTCGCCACGGCACGCTCGATCACGTGGTCGTAGTAATCGGCGTTGAAGCCCACCAACCCACCCACGGAGCTGTAGGTATCGCCAAAGACCTTGCCGTGAGCCGCAACCGAGACCAGGTCACCATCGTTGTAGCCGACCAGACCGCCGATATTGCTCTTGGCGTAGCCCTCCACCGCACCATGCGCCTTGGCATCGTAGATCAGGCCACCGATGTTGCTACCGACCAGACCGCCGACGTTGGCCTTCACACCTCCTTTGACATCGCCCTTGGCCTCGATGTAACCGCGGATGGTGCTGTCGTCACTTTTTCCGACCAGGCCACCCAGGTTCGTGCCGAAGCGGTCAATCACATCGCCAGTCGCCTTGACGTTGCTCACCACGCTCTGGTTCTGCTGCGAGCCGATCAACCCACCAGCGGACTCGCTGCCCACCCCGTAAACGTTACCGCTGGCACTGGAACCGCTGATGGTGCCAGAGCGGTTGAACCCGACCAGGCCGCCAATATGGCTCTCCAGCGCGCCGTACACGTTCATCGAGGAACTGGAGCCGGTAATGGTGCCGTTCTGGTTGTTGCCCACCAGCCCGCCCAGGTTCAGTCCCTTATAGAGTGGATTGTAAGTACCGATGGTGCCCTTGCTCGACGAGTTGGAAATCACTGCGCCATTGTTGATCCCAACCAGTCCTCCGGCGCCGCCCATGGCCTGTTTATACATCTTGGTGGTGATATCGACATCACTGGCACTGCCGCTGATGAGACCGACTCTGCCATTGCCGAAGCGGTTTTCCCCGGCCACGCCGCCGATGGCCGTGGTCAGGCTGCCGCCGTACAACGAACCGGCTACCGAAGAGTCGCTGATCGAGCCGCCGTAGTTGCCCCCCACCAAGCCGCCGACCTTGTTGCGCTGGTCGCTATTGGCAGAGACCTGCATATCGCGGGCACTGACCCGTTCGATGCTGCCACTGTTGCGCCCCACCAGACCGCCAATTTCACTGAAACCGTTCTTGCTGTTTCGCCCGTGGACGGTGATCGAGGCCAGCTTCAGATCGCTGATGGTGCCGGAGGACTGGCCGAACAATCCGGCGTACAGGCCCGAACTGTTGATGGTGAAGCCACTGATGGTATTGCCCAGGCCGTTCAAGGAGCCGGTGAACACCTGATCACCGCCAATCGAGTTGATGCTCCCCGAGCCCTTGATCTGATTGCCCAGGACATAGTGGTCATCGAGCTTGTTGCCGATGGCCTGCAACTGCTGGCTGTTCTGGATCACTTTGTGCTGCTTGCCATTGGCGTCAAACCCGGCGTTCTCTCCAGACAAGGTCACCAGGCCCTTGTTGCCCACGACCAGTTGCTCGCCATGCTTGACCACCAGGCTGTTGTTGACGCCGGTGAGGCTCACGTGACTGTCGAGACGGACCGACTTGGCGGCGTTCAATTCCAGGCGCGAGTTGTCACCCGTGGCGTTGATCCGTTGATTGACCTTGACGTCCTTGGCGGAGGTCAGGGTCAGTTGGTTGCCGCTTTTCCACTCCACCGCAGCGTCCACCGCCACATCGCCATTACGGCTGCGCAGATGAACGTTGGTGTTGTTCAAGTTCTGGGAGAGCGTGCTTTCGACCAGGGCCGGATTGCCGGGCTCACCCGTGGAACCCACCTTGACCTCGTTGGACTCAACGATCCAGGCGCCGGTACGACCGTTCCTGGAGCGGGTATCGACTTCGGCGTTGAGTTCGACCCGAGTGACCGCGCCCGAAGTTTGAACCGTACCGCCGTTACCGTCGGTGGCTGAGGCCTTGGCCGTCAATTTCCCACCCACATTGACCACGCCACGCTCACCACCGTCCAGAACAATGCGCCCATCCTTGTTGGACAGGGTATTGGCCTCGATCACGCCCTGGTTGTTGACCACTGCCTGAGTCAGCGCATTGGCGCTCTTGGCCAGCATCATCACCTGACCGCCATCGGCCTTGATCAGCGCGGTGTTCTGCACCAATGCATCGGCGGCGGCCCCCTTGACCTCTAGGTTGATCAGATTGTCGCTACCCAGGCTCAGGGTGAAATCGTTACCGGCGCCCAGGGCCACGGCGCCCTGATTGGCGACGATTTCGCCATTGTTGCGCACCCGCGCGCCCAGCAGCGCCACGTAGCCGCCGTCGGCCGCGGTGATCTTGCCGTCGTTGATCACTTCAACCGCCGATTTTCCGGTGAACTGATAGCGACCGTTATTGAAGTCATCGTCACTGATGCCACGGGTCGAGGCCACCAGGCCACCCACGTTGACCTGGGCGCCCTGACCGATCAGCACCCCGTTGGGGTTGATCAGAAACACCTGGCCGTTGGCATTCAGCATGCCCTGGATATTACTGCCCCTTAAGCCGGTCACCCGGTTCAGGGCGATGGACTCGCGCCCGGGTTGGTTGAAGGTCACCGACTTATCGGCACCGATGCTGAACTCGTTCCAGTTGGTCACCAACTTGTCACTGTGTTGCTGGATCACCATGTTGTTACCCGTGACGTTGTAGTCAGCACTACCGCTAACCGTAACGTTTCCCTGGGGCAACGCCATCGCCGGCGTCAGTCCTCCCAGGGCAAGCAAGCCGGCTGCCATCACCAGCAACCCCTTGCGCCCACCACTGCGACGCCGGCGCCGCGCGCCCTCGCACGTCACGCTCCAGCGACCTTGGGCCTGGTTCCATACCAACGCATAAATCTTATTCACAATGACTCCTTATTGACGTTTAAACGCTCTGCTGTTTTTCGCAGAACGGCACTACTTCCAAAGCACACGCAGGCCTTCAGAAAAACTGTGTCGCGCTGACCCAGATCCGTGGGGTGCGCTCGGGACCGTCCCCGGCCTTCTGGTTATCCAGGGGCCAGGCACTGGTCAGGTTAAGTTGCCGCTGATCGCCGCTCCAGCGTGCCCCCAGCCCCGCCGCTTGCAGGCGCTGGGTATTGATTTCGCTCGTCCAGGGCAGGCGGTTGACCTGCACATAGCCCTTGTCGGCAAACAGGCTGAGCTGCCAGCCGGGTGCCAGGGCGTAGCTCAGCTCCAGGCCGGCCTGCCAGCCCTGGTCGCCAATACCGGCGCTCAGGGGATAGGCGCGCACGCCGTAGGGGCCGCCCAGCCCCATCTTTTCCGAGCTGTCGAGGTTGGCCGAGGTCCACTGGGCATTGACTTGGGCATAGAGCTGGAAGCGGTTGCCCAGGCGCTGCAGCCGCGCGACCTGCAGGTTGGTCTTGGCGAAGCCGCCGCCGGTAGCGGCGCTATAGCGATCCAGGCGCTGCTCAAAGGCATCATCGAAGGTCAGGCGGCCCGAGCCGTAGGACAGGCTGAACTGGTTGTAGCCACCGCCGAGAAACCGGTCCTGACGGTTGCCGCCCAGGCTCAGGGTCCACAACTCGATGTGCTTGCGCTTGCTCAGCTCAAACAGGTCGATGTCGTCGCGCAGTTGCTTGTTCTCGTACTGCAGTTGCGCACTCAGGTCGAAGGTCCGCCCGCGCAGGATCGGCTGAGCGAGGAACAGGCTCTGGACACTGGCCTGGCCATTGATCTGCAGCTTCTTCAAACGCTTTCTGTTGAGCTCGTAGCTCATGTGCGAATAGGCCGCGCCGACCCGGGTCGACCAGGGCCCGAGGGGCAGCTGATAGGCGCTGCGCCAGTAGCGCTGGTCGCGGTCACTGCCCAACAGGCGCACATTGAGCTGGTCCCCCAGGCCCAGGGGGTTGTTGAGGTTGAAGCTGCCCCCCAGGCGGAACTCGCCGGTGTGGTAGCCGCCGAAGTTGTCCGCCTCCAGGCTGCCACTGGCCCAGGGACCGGGCTGTGCCTCCACCAGCAGATCGCTGGTGCCGGGGGCCTGTCCCGCACGCAACGTGCCCTTGACCCGGACCCCGGGCAGATCGTTAAGCAGCAGCAGGCTGCGCTCAAGGTCCGCGCTGTTGACCGCCGCGCCATCGTCCAGTGCGGCCAGCGGCCCACGGAGCACGCCATCCCGGGCACGGGACTGGTTGCTCAGCTCGACCCGGCCATAGCGACCTTCCATGACCTCGATGCGCACCACGCCGCCATCGATTTCCTGAGCCGGCAAGAAGGCCCGGGCCAGCAGGTAGCCCTGTTGCTGGTAATGGGCGGTGATGCGCTGCGCCGCGTCACGCAAACCGTCAAGGTCGAGTTCCCGCCCGCGCAGATCGTCCAGCAGCGGCTGCAGGTCCTGATCGCTGAACACTTGATTGCCCTCGATGACGAAAGCCTTGACCTGCAAGCGCACCCCAGAAGCATCCGCAGCCGATGTCGACCGCTCGGCCTTGGGCACATCCAGTTGCACGTCATCGGTGGGCGGCGGCAGCGCCGGCTGGGTGGCTTCGATATCCCGAATGGCCTGTCCGGCGCTGGGCACCTGAACCCGCATCTGGGCCTGCGCCAGCACAGGCAACAACAGCGCCAGCAACATCACCGGCCGCCGCGCCAACGACACTCGCGCCCGCTCCGGACCTCGCCCCTTGCCCACACCAACCGACAGTCCGGCTGGCGCACCACTACAGCTGTACTTGCACACTTCCACTCAGCGTCTCCCCGCTGTCTAAAACCACTTGGTATCGAATTTCTGCCGCGCCGCCGCTCAACACCGGCGCGGCGGACAAAGGCAGGCGCGCCGAGCCGAACGGCTCGACGGTGATGCCCTGCACAGTCATGGGTTGGTGCGGCTCGCCCACATCCACCCGAGCCAGGGCCACGTAGTACGGCGTTGGATTGCTCACGCTGAGCACCGCTGTTCCATCCGCCTGCGCCGCCTTCTGCAGGCTCCAGCGCAGCTGGTGCGCCGCCTCGTCGGCGCGACCCGGCAGGCCCTTGGGGCGATACAGCAGCTTCATGCGCAGGCGGTAGCTCAGGCTCAGCTGGTTGCTGCTCAAAGGCCGCAGGGACGGCACTTCCAGAAAGTTGAGCCAGAACACCGACTCGCGATCGGCAGGCAGCGGCTCACCGCTGTAACGCAGCGACAGGACGGAGCTCTGCTGCGGATCAAGCCGCGACAGCGGGGGCGAAAGCACGAATGGCACCGCCAGCCGGCTCGGATCGACCGAGGCATCGCCCTTGTCCAGCCAGGTCTGCAGCAGCAGCGGCGCCGTCCCGAGATTGCCGACCCGGATGCTCAAGGCCGCCAGCCCCTGGGGATAGATAAAGCGCGTGCCGACAATCGACAGATCGGCGCGCACGCCCTGACTGAACAGCAGCACCGCCGCCAACAGGCACACGCAACGCACCACACCAGCAAGACGGCTACTCAAGATGCAGGCTCCGTGGTGATGGCGCTCTGCTGCGCCCAGCGGTGACACGGCAAGTCGAGCAGAAGCGAATCGTTGCCCGGCTGCGCCGCGGGCGCCGGCAATACATAGTCGATCAGGCACTGCTCGCCAGGTCCTTCGCCCCACTGCACACGGATGCGGCCCCGGTCCTTCTCGCTGCGCAGCACCAGGCGACTGCCCTGCCCCACCGCCCCCAGCTCCTCGCCGCTGTCGGCGTCCAGGGCACTGGCGGCAAAGGGCAGCGGCGCGCCATCGGCCTGCCGGCTGTCGATCAGAAACGCCCGGGCCTTGCGGGTCGGGTAGGACAGCCTGACCACGGCCCCCGCCCGGGGCGCGACATTGCGCGAACTGACCTGCAGTTCGACATCCTCATCCATGCCGCTGGGGTCCAGGTCCACGGTATTGAGCTGATAGGGCGCCAGGCTCGGCAGCACCGCATAACCTTGTCCGTCCACCTGCGTACCGGCGTAACCGACACTGGCGCCCCTGGCATGGGGGGCATGCACCAGGGCAGCGGTTTCACTCAGGGTCTGGGACAGGGTCAGGCCCCCGGAATGCAGGAGCATGCCGCCGGAGGCACCCAGCGACTGGGCCCGATAGTCACGGCCCTGGGACAGACTCGAACTCAGGGTCACCTGCGGCAGGTAGTAGCTCAGGTTGGCGTTGGTCGAGGTTTCCCGCGGCTGGGCATCATGGGACACCGAGACGCCATAGGACGCCGTGTCGTGCTCGCCCAGTGAACCGGAAATGCCGCTGGAGTAACGGGCACCGGAATTCTGGTCGTGACTGGCAAAGGCATTGGCCAGGGTGGAACGCCCGGCGACGCCCCCCAGGGGCAGCGACAGACTGAGGCTCCACAAGGTGTTCTCACTGCGGGTGCGACGCCCCGAGAACTGGCTCGAACCCTGGGTACGCTGGACGCTTAGGGCATAGCTGAGGCCGCGCCACTGGTGGTTGTAGCCCATGGCGTAGTTGCGGGCCTGACCGCGGCTGTTCCAGTAGTTGAGGGAGGAGCCGTTGAGGTAAAAGTTACCGCCGATGCCATCCACCCGCTGGTTGATCGTCACATCCAGCCGATCGCGGACCCGGGCGAAGTCTTCGAAGCGCGCGCCTCGGTTGACGAAGTCCTCAAGGTCGATGGCGTCCCGCAGGCTCAGGTAGCCCCGGGTGGAATAGCGATAAGCCAGCAACGAGAACTGGGTGCCGCTGTCATGCAGGTTCTTGCTGTAGGAAAGACGCAGGCTGGTGCCCTGCAGATTGCCATTGCGCGGCACCTGGGTGCGGGACTGGGTCAGGTCGAGACCGAAACCACCGAGCTCGGTGTTCAGCGCCGCGCCGATCAGGCCGGCCATGTAGCTGCCGGTGAGCGAGGCGCCGGCATAACCGGTGACCCGGTTGTCCAGCCCGCGTTGCAGGGTGCCCTGGGCCACATACTGGTGCAGGCCACGCCCTCCGGCCCTGATCACCTGACCGCCGGTCAGGCTGTAGCGGGTGACGCCGGGACGCAGGTGGCGGGCCATGGTGGCAAAGGGCACGGTAAAACGCTGGGTACGGCCATCGGCCTCGGTGACCGTCACCTCCAGGTCACCACCAAAGCTGGCGGCCTGCAGGTCGGCAATCTCGAAGGGGCCTGGGGCAACGGTGGTTTCATACACCAGGTAACCACGCTGCTGCACCGTGACCTTGGCGTTGGTATTGGCCGTGCCGCGCACCACCGGGGCGAAATAGCGCTGGGTGGTGGGCAGCATGCGTTCATCGCTGAACAACTTGACCCCGCGAAACGACACCGAATCGAACAGCTCGGAATCGGTCACGCTCTCCCCCACCAGTAATTGCGAACGCCAGTCGGTCAGGTCGGTCTGGCCGTAGATGTAGCCCCGCTGATAATCGCTGCCGCTGTCGGGCGACCAGGACAAGGTGCCACTGTGACGCAGGCGCAGGTTTCCCAGGTTCAGGCCCATGCTCAATCCGGCATAACCGTTGGTACTGCGCTGGCCACGGCTCTGGGAGCTGAACAGGTTGGTGCTGTAGTTCAGCCGGGCAGCGTTGATGCCCGAGTCCCAACTGGCCGGATCGACATAGCTGGAGGCGACTTCAGGCAGCACGAACAGCTGTGGAACCGAGAGCTCAAGCTGCTGTTCGGCCATGTTGACCCTGGTGGTGACGTGGGGGATGTAACTGGCAAGGTCCCCGCAGAACAGGCCATCGCCTTGCAGCGGATGGCTGGCAGGCGCCAGCGCAGCGTCGGCTTTGTGCAGGTCGATGCCCAGTTGCGTGAGCAACTCGCGGTCGTAGCAGGGCTGGCTGCCCTGGGGGTCAGCGCTTTCGCGCAATTCGATCTCGATCAGCCCGCGCCAGGCGCCACTGACCCGCACATCCAGCAGGTACTTGCCCGGCACCACGTAACCCGCGCGCTCGAAGCGCTGCGTGTCGATGAGGGTTCCCGGCCCCTTGAACAACATCTGGGTATCGAAGAACACCGGGCTGTTCTGCGGCGTGTCGCCGGACACCTCCGACAGCACGGCTTGATCAGCGGTCGTCGGCTGGCCAGCCACAGGAGCCGCCAGCCCCAGCAGCCCGGCCAGCACCGACAGTGCTCGCAAGAGCCGGGCCGGACCATCGCCAGGACAGACTCGCGCAAGCACAGGAAAACCCAGCCAAAAGGGCCGCACACTGAACATAATCGATACCAATGCACTCAGCGTTTAATAACCAGGGCCAAGAGCGGAGTTGAATTAACAGGGCAACTAGAGAAGGTTCTTTTCAAGCGGCACCCTGCCACCGAAGTCATTGACTACTTCAAAGCGCACAGCCGCATTGCGTGGCGCTCTTTCAGCACTTGCCGGCCAGGCGAAGGACTCCCGACCAAAAGGCGCGACCATCCCGGCCCCCAGGTCGACGGTGCGTCCTTGCACTTGCACCTCGACCTTGCTGAAAGACAGGTAGTAAGGCGTTGGATTGGATACCTGGATGACCGGACCTGCGGCCTGGTCTTTGGCCACTCCCGCGGGCTCAAACTTCCAACTGAGTTTTCCCACCGCCGAGTTGACATCGACCTTCAAGTCCGCAGGGCGAAAGAACAACTTGATCCGATGACGGAAGGTAAAGGCCAATCGGTTTTCATCCTGTTTCTGTTGTGGCGGAACTTCCAGAATGTTCAGCCAGTACAGTGACTCACGATCAGCGGGCAACGGTTCTTTCGAATAACCAATACGCAGTACCGCCGCGGCATTGGGCTCCAGGCGACTGAGTGCCGGTGTAAGTTGAAAGGGCACTTTCATTTCTTCCGGCGCCTTACTGGCATCACCATCATCAATCCAGGCCTGAACCAATATCGGCATACCGCCTGGATTATTCATTCTCAGTGTCACATCACGCGCACTCGCCGGATAAACCACACGAGTGCCATGAATGACTATTTCCGCATTGACTACCGAAGAGAACAAACTCAGGAAGAGGGCGCCGATAACGAACGTTTTAAATACATGCGCTTTCGGCGCCATGAGCAACTCCTTATGTAACTGACAGATGTCAGTTGTACGTCACATCGAAGTTGATATTGGAGTCGGCGCGACCTTCGACGATCGTGTCGCTGACCGCCACATAAGAGGCCTTGAACTTCAGCACGGCCTTGTTACCGATAACTTCGGCAACCTGCTGATTGTTGTTTTCCGACAGGTCGATTTTCCCCGGCGTGGCGCCGTTGTTGTGAATCTGGATCTGCACGCCCGAGGCCGAACCGGAACCGCTGTCGATCAGACGCAGGTTGCCGGTGGCGTTATCGATGAAGCCATCCTTGTGGAAGCTGACGGCGGCTTTGGAGCCGTCGGTGCAGCCGCCGCCACTGAGGTTGATGTTGAATTCCTTGAACTCGGAAGCCGTGCCGACGCCACCGGTGAAAACCGAAGGCAGGACGTTGCCGAACTTGACCGTGCCGGTGTTCGCTCCGGATTCGTTGGCATCGACCTGAACCTTGCAACTGACACTGGAGATCAGGCCTTCGAACTTCACGTTGCCGGAGTTGAGACCGGTTTCTGCGTAGCTCAATGCCGGAGTCAGTGCCGCAAGCAGCAACCCGGAGGTCGCCATGGATGCAAAAGATTTAAGTTTCATCTGATTCCCTATTATTAAAAACCGTCTAAGAGCACAGTATTCAAAACAACTTCGCCCTCCCGAGACGTACAGCCTTGCTGAACTTCGAGCCAACGAGACATGAGTTGAACACCACAACAACCTCGACCAACCGCTCTCGCCCACAATAAAATGCATATTGACAACAGGCATCTGCATTCCATCCAGAGCGGACATTACGATACCGACTGCCCTCTTCTTTTAGAATAACGACCAATCCTCACGTAACGAGGAGCACTCTCTAAATGAACAAGATTTTTCTCGGAAACTTGTACTACTTAAAAACCACTAAACACACTAAAAACAGCCAATAAATAAGACACTTCTTATATAGAGCCCCATAGACTGCAAACACGCGATATACGACAGAGATTCAGCGCTGTAACCAACTGATCAAGTGACGGTCGGCCGGTTCCGGACCCAAGTGCTGGGCAAGCCCCGAACATCCGCCCAACGAAAAACGCCCGGTGCATTGCACCGGGCGTTTGGCCAGAGCTCTCGACAACGCAGCCTGTGCTGCAAGCGCTCACAACGCGTTTGAGCGCCCCGAAACTGGGTGCGCAACTGCGGCCATGGGGCGCACCGGACGCGGGTCTTCCTGGCCCTGACGCAAGCGCAAGGCCGCCAGTGCCGCCACCAGTAGCACCAGGGCAATGGCCTTGAGGCCGTTCATGGCATCGCCGGTGCTCATCTCGATCGCCCCCATCACCGAGGGGCCGACAAAACCGCCCAACAGTCCGCAGGAGTTCACAAAGCCCAGGCCTCCCGCCAGGGCCGCACCTTTGAGCCGTGACGCCGGGTACAGGAAGATGATCGACTGCACCACAAAGAACATCAGCGCCGCCACGCAGAACCCCAGCAGGCTGAACACCGGCCCGGAAAAGGCCGCAATCAGCAGCCCGGCCGCCATCGTCAGCAAGCCGCAGACCAGCAAGCGCCGGGCCCGCTGCGCGCTGGTGGCCAGCCGTGGCAGGCTGATCGCCCCCAGCGCCGCGACGATCCACGGCAAGGAGGTCAGCAGGCCGACGCTCATCAGGCTCAGGCTGCCGTACTTGCCGATGATGCTGGGGAGGAAAAAGATCACGGTGTAGATGGTGATCTGGTGGCAGAAGTAGACAAAGATCGCCAGCAGGATCTGCGGCGTAAAGCACTGCCGGAACGAATGCCCGCCCTGCCCTGCCCCCTCATCGGCTTCGTCGGCCAGGCGCTGCTCGATGCCCCGGGCCTCCTCGGCGCTCAACCAGGGCGCGCGGCTTGGACGGTCCGGCAGGCGCCGCCAGACCACCCAGGCGAAGAACACCGCCGGCAGCCCTTCGAGCAGGAACATCCACTGCCAGCCATGCCAGCCCAGCAAGCCGTCCATCTTCATCAGCGCGGCGCCCAGCGGACCGCCGATGATATTGGCCAGGCACACCCCCAGCAGGAAATAGCCGGTAGCCCGGGCCCGTTGCCGGCGGTCGAACCAGTAGGTCAGGTACAGCATGACCCCGGGAAACAGGCCGGCTTCGGCGATCCCCAGCAGCAGGCGCAGTACATAGAAGGAGGTCTCGCCCTGGACGAAGGCCATGGCGGCGGAGATCAGCCCCCACGTGACCATGATCCGGGCAATCCAGAAGCGCGCGCCGACCTTGTGCATGATCAGGTTGCTGGGCACCTCGGACAGCGCATAGGTGAGGAAGAACAACCCGGCACCCAGGCCATAGGCGGCGGCGGAAATCCCCAGGTCCACATCCAGTTGATGCTTGGCCAGGGCGATGTTGGTGCGGTCGAGAAAGCTCAGGACATAGGCCGCGATCAACAGCGGCATGAGTTTGAGAAACATCAGGCGGGTCAGCTGTTGCGGGTCCCGGGGCGCTGCAGTGGTTGCAGTGTTCATGGGGCATATCCCTTTGTAGTTGTTATGCGGGATCGTCAGCGGGCCTGGAGCCAGGGCCGCTGACACGGACCGTCAAGGGTCAGAACGCGACGTGCTCACGCCCCTTGAGCCCGAGCAGGGCCCGGGCTTCATCCGGGGTCGCCACACGACCGCCCAGGGCTTCGATGACCGTGCGAATGCGCCGCACCTGATCGGCGTTGCTGGCCGCCAGTTTGCCGGGGCCATCCCACAGCGAGTCCTCCAGGCCGACCCGGGCATGGCTGCCCATGGCCAGGCCCATGGTGGCCAGGGGAATCTGGTTGCGCCCGGCGCCGAGGATCGACCAGTGATAGGCATCGCCAAACAGCCGGTCGGCGGTGCGACGCATGTGCGCCAGGTCCTCGGGATGACCACCGATGCCGCCCCGCAGGCCGAACACCGACTGGATGAACAGCGGCGCCTTGAGCAGGCCGCGCTCAAGGAAATGCGCCGCGGTATACAGGTGGCCGATGTCGTAGCACTCGATCTCGAAGCGGGTGCGATTCTCGGCACAGGCGCTGAGGATATGGGCGATATCGCGGAAGGTATTGCGGAAGATCCGGTCGTCGCTCTCCTCCAGGTACGGCCGCTCCCAGTCGTGCTTGAACTCGGTGAAGCGGTTGAGCATTTCGTACAGGCCGAAGTTCATCGAGCCCATGTTCAACGAGGCCAGCTCTGGCTTGAATTCCAGCACCGGCTGCAGGCGCTCCTCGACGCCCATCGTGGGGGCACCACCGGTGGTGAGGTTGATCACCACGTCGCAGGCCCCCTTGATCTGCGGCAGGAAGCGCCGGAACAGCTCGGGGTCCTGGCTCGGCCGCCCGTCCTCCGGGTCTCGGGCATGCAGGTGCACGATGGCCGCACCGGCTTGGGCCGCAGCGATGGCCTCGGCGGCGATTTCTGCGGCGGTGATCGGCAGGTGCGGCGACATGGACGGGGTATGAATCGCCCCGGTGACAGCACAAGTGATGATGACAGGCGTTTTTTCAGACATGACGGTACTCCGACTTTTATTCTTGATGAAAAAAATCCCTGGGTGTCGCTGATGGAATTCACCGCTGACGACCTTCAGCGGTGCGGATCGCGGGCGCGGCTAGAGGTACTCGACGTTGCCGTCGACGCTGATCGCCTGGCCGGTGATGTTGCGAGCCGCTGGCGAGCAGAGAAACAGCGCCATGGCGGCCACGTCCTCGGCGCTGACCATGCGCTTGAGGGAGATCTTGTTCAGGTACTCCTGGCGCATTTCGGCCACCGGCACTCCGGTCTGTTCGGCCCGGGCCTGAATCACCGCGTCCATGCGCGGCCCCTGGACTATCCCCGGCAACAGCGCATTGACCCGGATATCGCTGGCCCCAAGCTCGGCCGCCAGAGACTTCATCAACCCGACAATGGCCCACTTGGTGGCCGCATACGGCGTACGCCAGGCATATCCCAGGCGCCCGGCCACCGAGGCGATGTGCAGCAGATGGGCGTTGTCCGAAGCCTTGAGCAACGGCACTGCGTGGTGGGCAAAACGGTACTGCGCGGTCAGGTTGATATCGATGGTGCGCTGCCAGTCGGCGTCGCTGACGGCATCGATGCCGGCCGTGGGCCCGGCAATACCAGCGTTGTTGACCAGCACATCAAGCCCGCCGAAGCGCTCCACCTGAAGCTCGAACAGCGCGTGGATCTGTGCCGGATCAGCGACATCGGTGCGGGTCGCCAGCGCCTCGGGGTAGCGATCCCGGAACGCCGCCAGGGCCGCCTCACTGACATCGCAGACGTGCACCTGGGCGCCGGCTTCGAGATAGGCCCTGGCCAGCACTTCACCGATGCCCGCCGCGCCGCCGGAAATCATCACCCGCAAGCCCGGGTAAGGCTGTAAACGCTGCAAGATGCTCATGCCCGACCTCCTTTGAGCGCCGCCGCACCAGGCTTCTTGGCCAACAGCCGGCCCAGGGAATCCGCCGCTTGCATGATGTCGTCGGTGACGGCCGCTCGCACTCCCGGACCATCGCCGGTGGCCAGGGCTTCGACGATGCGATTGTGGGCTTCCATGGAACGTTGCAGGTGGGCCTGGTCCGGTGCCACCAGGGCAAAACACGGCCCCATGTGCAGCCAGAAGTTCTCCACCGCGGCCATGGTCAGCTCGGCTCGGGCCACGGCATAGATACGTCGGTGAAAGGCGAAGTTGGTCCACAGGTAACGGGACACATCCACCTCATCGGCAGCCTTTTGCATCTGCCGGCACAGATCGGTGATCTCCTGCAGATCGCTCTCTTGCAGATGCTGCAGGGCCTTTTCCGCCAGCAGCCCTTCCAGGGCCACCCGTGCATCACGGATCTCCCGCAGACGCTCCAGCGTCATCATTCGCACTCGCAGGCGGGAAGTTTCCGTGACCTCAAAGGCGTTTTCCGCGCTCAAGCGCTGCAGGGCTTCGCGCACCGGCATGGGGCTGGAACCCAGGGCTTCGGCCAGGCCACGAATGGTCAACTTCTGGCCGGGCTGAAAACGCCCACTCATCAAGGCTTCGCGAATCTGCCGGTACACCTGCTCCTGCAAGGTATCGCGAGAAACCTGACGCAGCGTGGGAAGGGGGATTGGGCCTTGGGATATAGGACCTTCAGACATGGCATCTACCTGTGTTGTGGTTCTTGTGCCCGACAATATGTGATCACAAATCAAATATGTCAAACCTCAGGATTTGATCCACAACCCGTCATGAAGGGCAAATTAACCGTTAAAACATTTAATAAATTCCGCACTGCGGAACAATATTCCGTATTGACCACAATATTCATTGATGACAGGATTATTTTCGCCAAGTGATTCAAATAGCGGAATAAAGCTATCCGTGACTGGGATGTTCTGCTGGTCACCCTCAACGCCATGCCGCGCCCACCGACCTCTCGCTGCCCTTCACCCCGGAGACTGCTGCAATGAGTTGCGAAACAGCCCTGCCAATCGTCGAAAGCGCATTACACGGAAACATCCTGGTGCTGACCCTCAACAACCCGCCGGTCAACGCCCTGGGGGTGGAGATCCGCCGCGGACTGCTGGCGGCCATCGACAGCGCCAACGACAACCCGGCGGTCAAAGCCATACTGCTGGTCGGTGCAGAACGACACTTCTGTGGCGGCGCCGACATTCGCGAATTTGGCCAGACGCCCCAGGCTCCGGCGCTGCCGGAGGTGGTCAAGCGGATCGAGGACAGCAGCAAACCGGTGCTGGCGGCGATCCAGGGAGTGGCCCTCGGAGGAGGCCTGGAAGTCGCCCTCGCCGCCCATTACCGCCTGGCCACCGGCAGCGCCCGGCTCGGCCTGCCAGAGGTGTTGCTGGGCTTGCTTCCCGGGGCCGGCGGCACCCAGCGTCTGCCACGCCTGATCGGTGCCAAAGCGGCTCTGGAACTGATGCTCAGCGGGCGCCATCTGAGCGCCAAGGAGGCCCTGGATCTGGGTTTGGTGGACCGTCTGGGGGACAGCGATGACGCCCTGGCCGAAGGCCTGGCCTACATGCGCCAGTTGCTGGCACAGGGCGCCACTGTCCGACGCACCCGGGATGCTCAGGCCCTGAGCGAGCCAGCCGCCCAGCGCCAAGCGATAGATGCCGCCCGCCAGCAGGCCACGCAGAAATTCCGAGGCCTGCTGTCGCCGTTGCACATCATCCAGGCCGTGGAAGCGGCCCTCGATCAATCCTTCGAAGACGGCCTGCGCGAAGAACGCCGACTGTTTCTGGAGTGCCTCGACAGCCCGCAGCGTGCCGGGCTGGTGCATGCTTTTTTTGCTGAACGGGAAGTGCTCAAGGCCCCCGAGACCCGCGCGGCAGCACCCCGGGCCATTGCCCGGGTGGGGGTGGTGGGCGGTGGCACCATGGGCGCCGGCATCGCCGTAACGGTCCTCGACGCGGGGCTGGAAGTGACCATGATCGAACGCGACCAGGACGCCCTGAATCGCGGCCGCGGCAATGTCGAGAAGGTCTACGACACCCTGATCGACAAAGGTCGCCTGACCCAGGCCGACAAAGCCGCGACCCTGGCCCGTTTCCGCGCCAGCACCGACTACCAGGACCTGGCCCAGGCCGATCTGGTGATCGAAGCCGTGTTCGAGGACATGGCGGCCAAGCTCGCGGTGTTCGCCGAACTGGATCGCGTATGCAAGGCCGGCGCCGTACTCGCCAGCAACACCTCCTACCTGGACATCAACGCCATCGCCCAGAGCGTCTCGCGACCTGCCGACGTAATCGGCCTGCACTTCTTCTCCCCAGCCAACATCATGAAGTTGCTGGAGATCGTGGTGCCGGCCAAGGTCGCCGCGGAGGTCGTCGCCACGGCCTTCGAGCTGGCGAAACAGTTGCGCAAGGTGCCGGTACGCGCCGGCGTCTGTGATGGATTTATCGGCAATCGCATCCTCGCGGTCTATCGCCAGGCCGCTGACTACATGATGGAAGACGGCGCCTCGCCCTATCAGATCGACCAGGCCCTGCGCGATTTCGGCTTCCCCATGGGCCCCTTCCAGGTGGCGGACCTGGCCGGTGGCGACATCGGCTGGGCGACCCGCCAGCGCAAGGCCGCCACCCGTGATCCCCGGGCCCGCTATGTACAGATCGCCGACCGCCTCTGCGAGCGCGGCTGGTTCGGGCAGAAAACCGGTCGCGGCTACTACCTCTATGCCCAGGGCCCGCGCAGCGCCAGCCAGGACCCGGAAGTCCTGGCGATCATCGACGCCGAGCGGGCCCGGGTCGGCATCACGCCCCGGGCCTTCAGCAACGCGGAAATCCTGCGGCGCTACATGGCGGCCATGATCAACGAGGGCGCCAACGTGGTGCATGAAGGCATCGCCCTGCGGCCCCTGGACGTGGACATCACCCTTATCCACGGCTACGGCTTTCCGCGCTATCGCGGGGGCCCGCTCAAGTACGCCGACCAGTACGGCCTGCCCCAGGTCCTGGCGGATATCCGCGAGTTTGCCGAAGAAGATCCGCTGTTCTGGACAGCCTCACCCTTGCTGGTGCAGCTGGTAGAGCGCGGCGAGAACTTTGACAGCCTCAATCACAGCCACTGACCAAGGAGCACGTCCCATGCGCGAAGCCGTCATTGTCTCCACTGCCCGCACGCCCCTGACCAAGGCCCATCGAGGTGAATTCAACATCACCCCCGGCCCCACCCTCGCCGCCTTCGCGGTACGCGCCGCGGTCGAGCGGGCCGCCATCGATCCGGGGCTGATCGAAGATGCCATCCTCGGCTGCGGCTACGGCGAAGGCACCACCGGGCGCAACGTCGCGCGCCTGGCAGTGGTCCGCGCCGGCTTGCCCATCAGCATCGCCGGCACCACGGTCAACCGCTTCTGCGCCTCCGGGCTGCAGGCCATTGCCATGGCGGCGGGACGCATCGTGGTGGACGGTGCCCCAGCGATCATCGCCGGCGGCGTGGAGAGCATTTCCCAGATCCGTGGCCGCGGCGCCAGCGACGACCCGGACCTCGACCCCTGGCTCCTGCAGCACAAGCCGGAACTGTTCCTGCCGATGATCGAAACCGCCGACATCGTTGCCGCGCGCTATGGCATCAGTCGCGAGGCCCAGGACCGCTTCTCGGTGGAGAGCCAGCGCAAGACCGAAGCGGCACAACTGGCCGGCCGCTACCGCGAGGAAATCATCCCCTGCAGCACCACCATGGCGCTGACCGATAAACAGAGCGGCGTGGTCAGCCAGCTGCAGGTCACGGTGGAGGCCGACACCTGCAACCGTCGCGGCACCACTTACGAAGCCCTGGCCAAACTGCAGCCGGTGCAAGGCCCTGAGCGTTTCATCAGCGCCGGCAACGCCTCGCAACTGTCCGACGGCGCCTCGGCTTGCGTATTGATGGAGGCCCGGGAAGCGTCCCGCGCCAACCTGACCCCGTTGGGGGTGTTTCGCGGCATGGCGGTGGCTGGCTGCGAGCCCGACGAAATGGGCATCGGCCCGGTGTTCGCGGTGCCCAAGCTGTTGGCCCGACATGGCCTCAAGGTCGAGGACATCGGCCTCTGGGAAATCAACGAAGCCTTCGCCTCCCAGGCGCTCTACTGTCAGCAGCGGCTGGGCATTGCCGACGAATGCCTGAACGTCAACGGCGGTGCCATCGCCCTGGGTCACCCGTTCGGCATGACCGGCGCGCGCCTGGCCGGCCATGTGCTGCTTGAGGGGCGCCGTCGGGGCGTGAAGTACGCCGTGGTCAGCATGTGCATCGCCGGCGGCATGGGCGCCGCCGCGCTGTTCGAAATCTATTGAGGACCTCGCCATGGACCTGAGTTTCACTCCAGAGGAAGAAGCCTTCCGCGACCAGGTGCGACGCTTTCTTGCCGAACACCTGCCCACTGGCCTGAGTGACAAGGTGGCCGCAGGCGAGCGTCTGTCCAAGGCCGACATGGAGCAATGGCATGCGCTGCTCAATGCCCGGGGCTGGCTGGCCAACCACTGGCCCCAAGCCTTTGGCGGACCGGGCTGGAGCCCCGTGGAAAAGTTCATCTTCGAACTGGAGTGCGGACTGGCCAATGCGCCGCGCATCGTGCCCTTTGGCGTCAATATGCTGGGGCCAGTGCTGATCAAGTACGGCACCCCACAGCAGCAGGACTATTGGCTGCCACGGATTCTCGACGGCCGCCACTGGTGGTGCCAGGGCTATTCGGAACCCGGTGCCGGCTCGGACCTGGCCGCGGTGAAAACCAGCGCCGTGCGCGACGGCGATCACTATGTGGTCAACGGCCAGAAGACCTGGACCACCCTCGGCCAGCACGCCAACATGATTTTCTGCCTGGTACGCACCGACCGTGAAGCCAAGCCCCAGGAAGGCATCAGCTTCCTGCTGATCGACATGGCCAGCCCCGGGGTCGAGGTACGGCCGATCATCACCCTGGAGGGCGATCACGAAATCAACGAAGTCTTCTTCACCGACGTGCGGGTGCCGGTAGCCAATCGGGTGGGCGAGGAAAACAAGGGCTGGACCTGCGCCAAGTACCTCTTGACCTACGAGCGCACCAATATCGCCGGGGTGGGTTTGTCCATGGCTGCGCTGCAACGGGTCAAGCAGTTGGCCGCGCAGCGCACCCGCAACGGCCAACCGCTGCTGCAGGACCCGCAGTTCGCCGCCCGCCTGGCCCGGGTCGAGATCGACCTGGCCAATATGCAGACCACCAACCTGCGGGTGATCGCCGCCGTGGCCGGGGGTGGGGCTCCCGGTGCAGAAAGTTCGATGCTGAAGATCTGCGGCACGCAAATCCGTCAGGAACTGACCGCGCTGCTGCGCCGGGCCATGGGCCCCGAAGCCCGGCTCATACTGGATGACGCCACCCCCGAAGCGCTGGACGCGGGCCCCGGATTCGCGGCCAATGCCGCGGCGCAGTACTTCAACAATCGCAAGCTGTCGATCTTCGGCGGCTCCAATGAAATCCAGAAAAACATCATCTCGAAAATGATTCTCGGGCTCTGAGGGCGCGCACATGAACTTCGAACACAGCGCAGAACGGCGCATGCTCGCCGACAGCTTGAATCGCTTCATCACCCAGCAATACAACCTGGAAAAGCGCCAACAGAGCCTGCAGTCCGGGCTGGGTTTCAACCCCGATATCTGGCGCCAGCTGGCGGACCTGGGAGTCATCGGTGCCCTGTTCAGTGAGGCCGACGGCGGCTTCGGTGGCGGCGGCTTCGACCTGGCCCTGGTCTTCGAGGCAATAGGCCGCGGACTGCTGGTGGAACCTCTGCTGGGCAGTGCGGTACTGGCCGGCGGGGCCATCGCCAGCGCCGGCACCGAAGAACAGAAAATGCACCTGGGGCCCATCATCGACGGCAGCCTGATCGCCGCCCTGGCCCATGAAGAACCCGGCAACCACTATGCAACCCACCGGGTCGCCTGCCGCGCCGAGGCGGACCCTGCCGGCTGGCGTCTGGACGGTATCAAGAGCATGGTCCTCAACGGCCGCCAGGCCGGGTTGCTGGTGGTCGCGGCACGCACGGCCGGAGCCCTGGACGATAGCCAGGGCATCTCGCTGTTCCTGGTGCCGGCGGACACCCCGGGCCTGGAGATCCTGGCCTGCCCGACCCTCGATAGCGGCCCCGTCGCGCAAGTGCGCCTGCACCATGCAAAAGTGCCGGCACAGGCCTTGCTGGGGCCCTTGCATCAGGGCCACGCGATCCTCGAACGGGCCATCGGCCGGGGCCTGTTGGCGCTCTGCGCGGAAGCCCTTGGCGCCATGGAAGTGGCCAAGCTGGCGACCCTGGACTACCTGCGTACCCGGCAACAATTTGGCCGTCCTATCGGTAGCTTCCAGGCGCTGCAACATCGCCTGGCGGTGTTGTTGCTGGAGATCGAGCAGGCGCGTTCGGCGGTGATCAACGCCGCTGCCGCCCTGGACGCCGACCGCCTGACCCGCGAACGCAGCCTGTCGGCGGCCAAGGTCAGCATTGGTCGCATCGGCGCCCTGGTGGCCGAGGAATGCATCCAGCTGCATGGCGGTATCGGCATGACCTGGGAGCTGCCACTGGCCCATTACGCCAAGCGGTTGGTGATGATCGACCACCAGTTGGGGGACGAGGATCATCACCTGCAACGCTACATCGCACTCGGCCAAGTACCGACCCCATGAGTCTCTCGGGCAGACAACCACAGGCCCAGGCCAAACACGCCGCCCCCCAAGCGATGGCGACGAGCCCTGACTCTATCGTTGAACACTAACGACATGGCGAGCACGCCACCGAGGACCGAGGTCCGCGCCGTGGCCTGCACCCAGGGTGGTGGCACGAGGTTCTATATCGCCAGTGACGACCTGCTGGATGCAGAGGATTGACTGCTGGTCAGCGCCAAGGGCGTATTCAAGCGTGGCCGCCTGCGTCACGACAGCCGCTGAGGCGTTACGGCGCAGACGGCAGATCGACCGGACCGTGATCGCCTGACGAGACAGGTGCCTGCCTGGCGTAACAGCGTTCCGAGAGGGAATCGTCGATTTCAATTCAAGCGGTTCCGGGATAACATTTTTCCCTTGTTTCCAAGAACCCGCTGTGTGGTCAACTGGCATTGCGCCCGGCACCAGCCCCTACCGGAAGACCCCATGCACGACCCGAACGACGCCCCGGAACCAGCGCCCAAAGACCGCAAGTTCGTCGAAGCCCTGGCCCGTGGCCTGGAAGTACTGCGGGCCTTTACCCACGGTCACGCGGTACGCGGCAACCAGGACATCGCCCGCATCACCGGCCTGCCCAAACCCACGGTGTCGCGCCTGACCTACACCCTGACGCAGTTGGGCTACCTCAAGTACAACCAGGACCTGGAGAAGTACCAGCTGGATTCGGCGGTACTGGCCCTGGGTTACGCCTACTCCGCCAGCCTGCGAGTTCGCCAGTTGGGCAAACCCTTCATGGACGAGTTCTCCCGGCGCACCAACACCACGGTCAGCCTGACCTGCCGCGATCGCCTGTCGATGATTCACGTGGACAGCAGCCGCCCGCCGGAGGTCGCCAGTCTGCGCATGGAACCCGGACTGCGCCTGCCCCTGGCCACCAGTGCCGCGGGGCGGGCCTACCTGGCGGCCACGCCGAAAATCGAGCGTGACCATCTGCTGCGGGAAGTGGCGAAAAAAGTCGGAGATGAATGGCCGGCCCTGGAAAAGTCCCTGGAGGACTCCTTCCGTGAATACGAAGCCTTTGGCTTCTGCCTGTCATTGGGAGAATGGGACCGCAACGTCAATGGCGCCGGCGTGCCGCTGCGCCTGGCCGACGGCAGCATCATGGCCCTGACCTGCGGCGCCCCGAGCTTTCAGCTGTCCAGCGAAAAACTCGAAAGCTCCCTGGCCCACCAGTTGGTGATGCTGGCCCGGGATCTGGAAAGCCTCGGCGTCTGAAGCACACGCCAGGGCAGATTTTCGGCTTCTGCAACGAGCCGGGGTACATCGGGTACACCATGAATGACCATGAAGCCCCCGAGACCGGCCCCGTTATCAGCGGGGCCGTCCCATCCGTTACTCGTCACCCCACCTATCGTGGCCAGCAATTACCTGGCTATTGCCGAAGGCTGCAGATTGACGAATGTCACCCAAGCCCAGGCCCGCCAACCGAGCATTCCGGTTGCCGGTGAGTTCGCCGCTGGCGAATGTTGGGTTATCGAAGGCGACCGGCACCGCGGTGCCAACCAATGCCGCCATACGTTCGCGAGCCTGATGCTGTGGAGTTAGGTTCCTGCCGAGTGGGTGGCGCGCCAGCTAGACCATGCCGACTAGAGCGGCCCTGCATGCCGCATCTTTTGCCCTAAAAATGCCCTGACAACTGCCACAGAAACGAAAAAGCCCCCGTAATCTTCAATGATTACGAGGGCTAGTCTTGTTCAATAATGGCGGAGAGATAGGGATTCGAACCCTAGGTACCGGTGAAGGTACAACGGATTTCGAATCCGTCCCATTCGGCCACTCTGGCATCTCTCCAACGGCGCGCATCATAACAGCACCTTTGCCGGATGCGAAGCCCCCGAGCAAATTTTTTCCGTGCTATCAGATGCTTGCGTCGATTACAGCGGCACGCCCAGGCGCTGGGCGACTTCTTCGTAGGCTTCGATGACATCACCGAGGCCCTGGCGGAAGCGGTCCTTGTCCATCTTCTTCTTGGTGTCCTTGTCCCACAGACGGCAGCCGTCCGGGCTGAACTCGTCGCCCAGGACGATGGAGCCGTCGCTGAACACGCCGAACTCCAGCTTGAAGTCCACCAGCAGCAGGCCAGCGTCATCAAACAGCTTGCTCAGGACTTCGTTGACCTTGAGCGACAGCTCTTTCATGCGCGCCAGTTGCTCGGCGGTACCCCAGCCGAACGCCACAACGTGAGATTCGTTGATGAACGGGTCGCCCTTGGCGTCGTCCTTCAGGAACAGCTCGAACGTGTAAGGGTTGAGCTTCATGCCCTCTTCCACACCCAGGCGCTTGACCAGGCTGCCGGCTGCGTAGTTACGCACCACGCACTCCACCGGGATCATGTCGAGCTTCTTCACCAGGCACTCGTTGTCGCCCAGCAGCTTGTCGAACTGGGTCGGCACGCCGGCGGCTTCGAGTTTCTGCATGATGAAGGCGTTGAACTTGTTGTTCACCATACCCTTGCGGTCCAACTGCTCGATGCGCTTGCCGTCGAACGCCGAGGTGTCGTTGCGAAACAGCAGGATCAAGCGGTCAGCGTCATCGGTCTTGTAAACCGACTTGGCTTTGCCGCGGTAGAGTTCTTCACGTTTTTCCATGATGGGCTCCGCTTGCTACGTAGGTGGGCTAGGCGATGTGGCGCCAGTCGAGCCCTGAATCTTGATCGGCCAATTGCAGCCAGTCCGGATCGCACCCGAGGGTGTCGACAAAACATTGCCGGGCCAGCTGCGGCAGGTTGTTCTTGCTGCTCAGATGAGCAAGGACCAGATGCTGCAGGTCCTGCCATCCCAATTCGGCCACCAGGCTTGCGGCCTGATGGTTGTTCAAATGCCCTTGGTCACCGCCGACCCGCTGCTTGAGAAAGTACGGGTAATAACCGCGCGCCAACAGGTCCCGGCAATGGTTGGCCTCGATCATCAAGGCATCCAGGCCACGGTAGCCTTCCAGTACGCCGGTACAGTAGGAACCCAGGTCGGTCAGCAGGCCAAAACGCCGCTGACCGTCGCTGAAGACAAACTGTGTAGGTTCCTGGGCGTCGTGGGCGACGGCAATCACGTCAATGCACAAGGCACCAATCTGCAGTTGCTCGCCACCGCGGACAAAACCTGCAGCCTCCACCGGCTTGCGCATCCCGCGCAAAGTGCCCTGGCTGAGGTAGACCGGTAAATTGTAGCGCCGAGACAGCAAACCCACGCCATGCACGTGGTCGGCATGTTCGTGGGTCACCAGGATGGCGCTCAACTGCGAGGGATGAACTCCCAGGCGCAGCAGGCGCCGCTCGGTTTCCCGCAAGGAGAAACCACAATCCACCAGGATGTAAGTGTCAGCACTGGCGATCAGCGTGCCATTCCCTTGGCTACCACTGCCGAGAACGGCGAAACGCATCTGATCAGCCCAGGTTGTCCTGAATCGCGCCCAACACCTTGCGCGCCACATCGGCCGGCGCCACGGTGTTGATGTTCTTCTCGACGGTCACTTGGACGTTGTCACCCACCTTGCTCAGGCGCACCTGGTAGCGCTCGGCGCGGGCTTCGATCTCTTCCTTGGCCGGCTTGCTGCCGAACAACTTGCCGAAGAAGCCCGGCTCGTCGTTCTTCTTCTCGGCTTTTTCCGCCAGGTTGATGTAGTACAGGCCCAGGCTGCGGTTGATGTCCTCAACCCGCCATTCGCCCTGCTCCAGGGCGCGGCCCACGCTGGACCAGGCACGATCGAGGTCGGCGCCCAGGTTCAGCACCGGGTTGCCGCTGCCGTCTTCGCTGAGGCTGACCCGGCTCGGGGTATCGAAATCGCGAGCAGCCAGCAGGGACACCGAACCGCCCTTCTCGGAGGTACGGCTCATGCTGGCCAGCATGTCATCCACCAGCGCGGCGTCCAGGCCGGTGTTGACCGAACGGTTGGTGAACTCCACATCGGCTGTGCTGCCGGCGGGACGCTCGGCACTGACCACGTAGACTTCACTGGTATTGCGCTGCACACCCGGTTCGATGCGCACCCGCACACGAGTTTCACTGTCGGCGGCGACGCCGGCGCTGCTCAGGCGCTTGGCCACGGCAGCGGAAAGCTCGTCGGAACGCTGCCAGCGGGTGCTGAACTCGCCGGTTTGCGGGCGTTGCTGATCCAGGCGGAAACCGTTGTCCTGGAAGAACTGCACTGCCACTGGCCAGACTTCGGCCGGCGGATGCTGGGCCATGACCCAACGGGAGTCGCCGCTTTTCTGCAGGGTGTAGTCGCTGGCATCGGCAATGGCCGACAGCGGCTGCGGACGAGGTACCTGGTACTCGCCCTTGACGTTGTCGTCGGCCACGTTGCGCGGGATTGGCAGCAACGGATCCAGACGCTTGGCGGTCTGGACATCCGGCGGCAGTTGCATTGGTGCTGTTTGTTGCGCTTGCAGGTAATCGCTACCCCGGTCACGGAAGTAGCCTTCCGGGCCCCAGATCCAACCGCAGCCACTGGTGCTGGAGATAATCAAGGCAAGTGCGGAAAGTCCGGCCATTCGCTTCATGCGTTGTACTTCCTCAATTAAACCAAGACGCCGGACTGGCGCATGGCCTGCCGCAGCGGTTCGTGACAGGCGGCACTGAGCCAGGTGAGCGGCAGACGGATACCGTCCGGCATCAAGCCCATTTCGTGCAGGGCCCATTTCACGGGAATAGGGTTGGATTCGATGAACAGTGTCTTGTTCAGCGGCATCAGGGTTTCGTGGATCTCGCGGGCCTTGGCGGCGTCGCCGGCCATGGCCGCGGCGCACATCTGGCTCATAGCCCGAGGCGCGACGTTGGCGGTCACCGAGATATTGCCCTTGCCGCCCAGCAGGATCAGTTCAACGGCAGTGGCGTCATCGCCGGAGTACACCAGGAAATCGTCGGGCACGCCGGCCAGGATGGCCTTGGCACGCTGCAGGTCGCCGGTGGCTTCCTTGATGCCGATGATGTTTTTCACGGAGGACAGACGGATCACGGTCTCGGCCTGCATGTCGCATGCGGTACGGCCTGGAACGTTGTAGAGGATCTGCGGGATGTCCACGGCCTCGGCAATGGCGCGGAAATGCTGGTACAGGCCTTCCTGGGTCGGCTTGTTGTAATACGGGGTCACCAGCAGGCAGGCATCGGCGCCGGCGATCTTCGCATTGGTGGTCAGTTCGATCGCTTCACGCGTCGAGTTGGCGCCGGTACCGGCAATCACCGGGATACGCCCTGCAACCTGGGCCACCACCCGACGAATCACTTCGATGTGCTCGTTGACATCCAGTGTGGCCGATTCACCTGTGGTGCCGACCGCCACGATGGCGTTGGTGCCCTCTTGCAGGTGGAAGTCCACCAGTTTGCTCAGGCTGTCCCAGTCGAGATTTCCCTGTGCATCCATGGGTGTGACCAGTGCCACCATACTGCCCGCAATCATGCAACCGCTCCTGCCGGAAAAAGAGAGCGGTAATGGTACTGGCGCCAAGTTCCTTGCACAAGCGAAGTCCCTTGCCGTGAGCATTCCCCTGAGCGATGGTTTTCGCTACCCTTCAGGCTTTGATCGCTACTGATAAGCATGTAAACCGGGTTATCGCCTGCCTGTTGGATCTGCAAAGCCCCATTCCCGCGTTGCCAGACTGTGTTCCGAGCGTTTCGGGGCCCGTCGCCGGCTTGTGGTTCAAGGCCCTGAAGTTCAGCTTGCAACGCTTGCCTGCTACTGGCTTGTCAAAAAGTACCGACCGCTCATCGCTTTAGGAATGCTGCATGTCCACCCCCACAGTTCGCGAACAATTCCTTGTCATCAGTGCCCTCGGCGCCAACCCCATGGAGCTGACCAACGTCCTGTGCCGCGCCAGCCATGAAAACCGTTGTGCCGTGGTGACTTCGCGTCTGACCCGACACGGCGAGTGCAGCGCCCTGGTGCTGGAGATTTCCGGCAGTTGGGACGCCCTGGCGCGCCTGGAAAGCAGCCTGCCGTCCCTTGCCAAGAAGCACGCCTTCACGGTCAACGTGGTGCGCAGCGCCGCTCTGGAAAGCCGTCCCCAGGCCTTGCCTTATGTCGCCTACGTCAGCGCGGCCTACCGCTCTGACATCGTCAATGAGCTGTGCCAGTTCTTCATCGACCATCATGTCGAACTGGAAAACCTCACCTGCGATACCTACCAGGCTCCGCAAACCGGCGGCACCATGCTCAATGCCACCTTCACCGTGACACTGCCCGCCGGCACCCAGATCAGCTGGTTGCGCGACCAGTTCCTGGATTTTGCCGATGCCATGAACCTCGATGCGCTGATCGAACCCTGGCGCCCACAGAACCCCATGTAAGGAAGCTCCCATGGCTGTTGCTATCGACCAACCCGTCGCTGATTTCCAGGCCCCTGCCACCAGCGGCCAGACCGTCAGTCTGTCCGGCCTCAAGGGCAAGCAAGTGGTGATCTACTTCTACCCCAAGGACAGCACCCCAGGCTGCACCACCGAGGGCCAGGGCTTTCGTGATCAATACGCCGCCTTCCAGGCCGCCAACACCGAGGTCTTCGGCATCTCCCGCGACAGCCTGAAGTCCCACGAGAACTTCAAGTGCAAGCAGGAGTTCCCCTTCGAGCTGATCAGCGACAAGGACGAAGCCGTCTGCCAGCTGTTCGACGTGATCAAGTTGAAGAAGCTCTATGGCAAGGAATACCTGGGCGTGGACCGCAGCACTTTCCTGATCGACAAGGACGGCGTCCTGCGCCAGGAATGGCGCGGGGTCAAGGTTCCGGGCCATGTCGACGCCGTACTGGCAGCAGCCCAGGCACTGAACAAGGCCTGAAACCAACGGGGCGGCTGAATCAGCCGCCCCGCGTTATCTAGAGTAAAGGCGCCACCACCGGGTCCTTCCTCGGCCAGGCATCCAGCACAGCCTTGAACAGCGTGGCCAGGGGAATCGCAAAGAAAATCCCCCAGAAGCCCCACAGCCCGCCAAACAGCAGCACCGCACAGATGATTGCTACCGGGTGCAGGTTCACCGCACCGGAGAACAGCAGCGGCACCAGCACGTTGCCATCCAGGGCCTGGATGATCCCGTAGACCGCCATCAGGTAGATGAACTGGTCGCTCCAGCCCCACTGGAACAGGGCGATCAGCGCCACCGGCACAGTGACCACAACGGCGCCGACATAGGGCACCACCACCGAAATCCCTACCAGCAGGGCCAGCAGGGCCGCGTAGTTAAGCCCCAGGGCGACGAAGGCGATGTAGGTCACACCACCGCAAATAACGATCTCGATGACCTTGCCGCGGATGTAGTTGGCGATCTGCCGGTTCATTTCGTGGGCAACCCGGGTGATCAGGGTCCGCTCCTGAGGCAGGTAGCCGATAACCCAACGGCTGATCATCGCCCGATCCTTGAGGAAGAAGAACACCAGGATCGGCACCAGCACCAGGTAGATCATGATGTTCACCAGCAAGGGCAGGCTGGACAGGGAGAACGTCAGCGCCCATTGACCGAACTTGCCGATCTCGCCCCGAGCCACTTCGATGGCCTGCAGCACCTGCTCGTCCGACACCAGGTGCGGATAGCGCTCGGGCAACAGCAGCAACAGTGACTGCCACTTGGCGAGCATCCCCGGCAATTCGTTGAACAGGGTGACGAACTGGTGCCAGAGCAAAGGTACCACCACCAGGATGAACACCAGCAGCAGGCCCATGAACAACGCGAACACCAACCCCACCGCCGCCCCACCGGGCAGGCGCAGGCGCTCCAGACTGACCACCAGCCCCTGCATCAGGTAAGCCAGGACCATGCCCGCCAGTACTGGCGCCAGCATCCCACCCAAGGTCAGCACAGCGGTAAAGGCCAGGAACAGCAGCACAGCGAGCACCACCGCCTCTTCATCCGAGAAGTAGCGCTGTATCCAGTCACGTAGCACTTTGAACATCAATGATCCTTAGATGAAAGCGGTGAACGGCCGTCAGGCCTTTTTCAGCCAGTAACGATAGACCCCGGCCTCGTCCTCTTCGCGCAACAGGGTATGACCGGCCAGGCGAGCGAAGGTGCGGAAGTCACGCTGGGACCCGGCATCGGTGGCAATGACTTTGAGCACCGCGCCACTGGCCAGGCGATTGAGTTCCATCTTGGCCTTGAGCAGTGGCAGTGGGCAGTTCAGTCCACTGGCATCGAGCTCGGCGTCATGGGCGACAACATCGGTCATTGGCTTACTCCGATCATCAATTCAAGGCGCCTAGAATACCCTGCAAGGCAAAGCCGTCGGCAATAAAGAAGCCTGAAACCAGAGCGCTGCAGCGCCGTGATAGAAGCTCGATGAGGTAGACGTCGGAATTTACCCGAAAGCACTTTTTTATCCGCAGAGTTTTCACTGGCTTTATCTGGTCCCCGGACCAGCGGGCAGCTACAGTAGAGCCTTTGTCGAATAAGGCTTTGTGCATGAATTTATTGCGCCCTACCCTGCTGACGCTCGCTTGCCTGCTCGCCTCACCGGGCTTCGCCGACGACCTGCCGTCACTTGGTGATGCCAGTTCATCCATTGTCTCTCCACAACAGGAACACCAGCTGGGCCGTGCCTGGCTGGCGTTGCTACGCAGCCAGGTCTCGCAACTCAACGACCCGCAACTCAAGGACTATGTCGAAACCAGCGTCTACAAACTGGTGGAGACCAGCCAGGTCAACGACCGCCGCCTTGAGTTCATCCTGATCAACAGCCCGCAGCTCAACGCCTTCGCCGCCCCCGGCGGGATAGTCGGGGTCAACGGTGGCCTGTTTCTCAATGCCCAGACCGAGGGAGAGTACGCCTCGGTGATGGCTCACGAACTGGCGCACCTTTCCCAACGCCACTTTGCCCGCGGGGTTGAAGCCCAGCGGCGCATGCAGGTGCCAATGATGGCCGCCTTGCTGGCCGGGATCGTGATCGCTGCCGCTGGCGCCGGGGATGCGGGGATCGCCACCATCGCCGGCACCCAGGCCGCGGCCATCCAGGAACAGCGGCGCTTTTCCCGGCAAAACGAACAGGAAGCCGACCGCATCGGCATTCTCAATCTGGAGAAAGCCGGCTACGACCCACGCTCGATGCCCACCATGTTCGAACGTTTGATGCGCCAATACCGCTTCGATGCCAAGCCTCCGGAATTCCTCCTGACGCACCCGGTCACCGAATCGCGCATCGCCGACACCCGCAACCGCGCAGAACAGGCCAAACTCGGAGGCACCGAAGACAGCCTGCGCTATCAACTGATCCGTGCGCGAGTGCAGTTGAATTACGAAGAATCTCCTGGTCTGGCCGCCAAGCGCTTTCGCGCCCAGCTCGATGAAAACCCGAAGAACGACATTGCCCGTTACGGTCTGGCCATCGCCCAGATCAAGGGCAGCCAGTGGAACGAGGCTCGGGAAAACCTCAAGCCGCTGCTGGCCAAATCCCCCAACGATGTCACCTACAACCTGGCCCAGATCGAATTGGACATGGCCAACAACCGCCTGCCGGATGCGCAAGCTCGTGTGGAGCGGATGCTCAACCTGTACCCGGGCAACTACCCGCTGAATCAGATCCGGGTGGACCTGCTGCTCAAGCAGAACCGCCCCGCGGATGCGGAAAAGGCCCTGGAAGGCTTGCTGAAAAGCCGTCCGGACGATCCGGATGTCTGGTATCTGGTGGCGGAAACCCGCGGCCTGTCGGGCAATATCATTGGCCTGCACCAGGCCCGAGCCGAGTACTTCGCCCTGGTCGGCGACTACCGCCAAGCCATTCAGCAACTGGACTTCGCCAAACGGCGGGCCGGCAGCAACTTCCCACTGTCGTCGAGAATCGACGCTCGTCAGCGGGAGATGATGGACCAGGAGCAGATGGTCAAAGACATGATGCGCTGATGTTTCCAGGCGCCATAAAAAAGCCCGCCTCTTACGAGGCGGGCTTTTTACTGCGCGAGCACGGCGTCAGACGTATTACTCGGCCAGTTTGAAGGTAATGAAACTGGCTCGCCCCTGACGCAGTACGCGCATGGACACCGAACGGTTCTTCGGCAGCGCCTTGGCGATTTCGGTGAACTCCTTGGCGGTGGTAATCGCCTGGTTGTTCAGGTGGGTGATCACGTCGCCCGGCTGCAGGCCGATCAACGCCGCTGGGCCATCCTGAACTTCCTTGATGACTACGCCACCCTTGAGGTCAAAAGCCTTTCTCTGCTCATCATTGAGCTCTACAACGGCTACGCCGAGACGGTTACTGCTGCGCTCGACGCCGGACTTGGGCAGCATGCTCAGATCCTTGTCTTCTTCAGGAATGGCGCCCACGGTGAGCTCAACATTCTTGCGCTTGCCTTCACGGATCACTTCCAGGTTGGCCTTGGCTCCGGCCTTCAACGCCCCGACCAGATGCGGCAGGTCCGCGGACATGACAATAGGTTGACCATTAAGGCTGAGAATCACGTCCCCCACTTGCAGGCCGCCCTTGGCCGCTGGGCCTCCGTCCTGAACCTGCGCGACCAGTGCACCGGCAGGTTTTTCCAGACCAAAGGATTCTGCCAGGTCTTTATTGACCTCCTGAATCACTACGCCCAGCCAGCCACGACTGACCTTGCCACCGGTTTTCAGCTGATTGGAAACGTCCATGGCCACGTCGATAGGGATCGCGAAGGACACCCCCATGAAGCCACCGGAACGGGTGTAGATCTGCGAGTTGATGCCCACCACTTCCCCCGCCAGGTTGAACAGCGGGCCACCGGAGTTACCCGGGTTGATCGGCACGTCGGTCTGAATGAAGGGAACGTAGTTTTCGTTTGGCAGACTGCGACCAATGGCACTGACGATGCCCTGGGTCACGGTGTGGTCGAAACCAAATGGCGAACCGATGGCCACGACCCATTGCCCGGCTTTCAGGTCCTGGGATTTACCCAGCTTCAGCACAGGCAGGTCCTTGCCATCAATCTTCAACAGTGCCACGTCGGAACGCGGATCGGTGCCTATCAGCTTGGCTTTCAATTCACTGCGGTCGGCCAGACGCACGAGAATCTCGTCCGCATCGGCGATCACGTGATTGTTGGTGAGGATGTAGCCATCCGGGGAAATGATGAAACCCGAGCCCAGGGACTGGGCTTCACGCTGGCGGTCCCCTCGCGGAGAGCGCTGCTGAGGCATGCCACGCTCGAAGAACTCCCGCAACATTGGCGGCAGGCCTTCCAGTTCGGGCATCTGTGCCGAGTTGGAAAACCGCCGATCAGGCAGCTTCTGCGTTGTACTGATATTCACCACAGCAGGCGAGGCCTGCTCGACCAGTTGGGTGAAATCAGGCAACTCGGCTGCCTGGGCAGACACGGCCTGCCCCAGCACCAGCACGGTGGCAAGAATGGTGAAGTAAGACTTCAAGCGTGGTATCGACATACGGCTCCCGTTACGACGAGCGTGGTTAAGCGATATGGAGCAAGTCGCACCGAAAATACAGGGGCGGTACTTTTGCTCCAGGAACGACAAATAAGGTCAGAACCGAGGGGTTCTGACCTATAAAAAAACTCTGGGGATTTTGCAAATGAAATTGCTCACCAAACATTTCATCTTCTCAATTGTGGAGTAGGCATTACCGACCTCTTACACAACCAACAAAGGCTCATTGCTTGGCGGTGGCATCGGAACGCATAGACAGCGCAATACGTTCAGCAGTGCCAATGGGGATTTCCCCGACCACGGTGACCATCATTTCGCCTTCAGGCGTGGTCAAGCGACGTGATACGGCAACAGTCGGACCGAGCTGGGTGCGGGTATCGGTAACCGTCGCACCATTGAGTGGCTCGAGGAACACCGAGAACCGCGCCAAACCGTCGTCATACAGCAAGCTGTTGACCAGGGTCTTGGTTTGCGGATCCTTGCGGGCGGAGCTACTGGTCAGCTCGAAACCTGGAGGTAGCCAGTCGGAATGCCAGGTTTGCGCAGTCTTGATGGCCGAAGCCTTGTCGCTGTCCAGGCTCACGGGTTTGCAGTCAGCACCCGCTTGCAACTCGGCATCTTCAGGGACATCTGCAGTATCCAGACGAGTGAACTGGAAGCGCTCCAATAGTTGTCCCTTGTCGTTCAACAACAGGGATTTGAGCGGCAGGCCGGTTTCCCGATCCAGATGCAACTCAAAGCCATAACGATGTTGATCTCTGGGCGTAACCGAAACGATCACTGCCTGACGCCCAGCCACACGTGACTTGCCGATAACGGCAAGGTCATACCAATTCTTGAGCTTTTGCGGGTCCAGCGCACGGGCCGCAGAGTCCGGAGCATCGCCCAACCCTGCCATCAACGTACCGCTTACGCACTGGGTGCGACCATCGATACGCACCACCTCTTGAGCAGATCCATCGAGCTGAACCAAACGCTCACGGACCTCTCCACCCTGGACGCGATGCCAGATGTTATGGGTAGAAAAACTACCGTTACGCTCGTAAACGAAAGTGCCCTGAAAGCTTTGCTGCTGTTCCGCTTGCCCAAGACGCTGCAACCAGCCCTGGGCTTCATCGGCGTGGGCTGGAACCACAAACCAGCCACTAAGCAGAAGCGAGAGTAGAGGTATGGCGCGCATGATCCTCCTTAGCGGTTTTCCAGGCTTGCCGCACGGGCATAAGGCAGTGCGCTTTCAGTGCCTTTGAGTGCAGCTTGCTGAGCATGCTGACGCAGATAGCTTGGCAGACGCTGATCGTGCCAGCCTGGCTGCCCTTGCAATACACCATTAGCCATGGGGCCAGTGGCTTCCGAGCTTTCATTGTAGCCGGCCAGTACAGCAGGGCCCTTAATTTGTGGAGTCGCCAGGGTAGGTTGAGCGGCTTGCTGAGCCAGTTCAACGCCTGCGATCTCATCTTGGTTGTACAGGCGCACACCGGCCAGTACCGCCACAGTCACCGATGCAGCTACCGCCAGACGGCCCAGACTGCGCCAAGGTCCACGGGACGCTTTGGCTGGTACGGCCTCATCAGCCAGAGCTGCCGAAACAGCAGCGGCGATGTCCAGACGTGGAAGCAGCAACTCCTTGTGCATAGCTGCCCGGGCGATTTGATAACGAGCCCAAGTCTCACGGGTTTCTACTTCGTCGACGGCATTCAACACCCGACGCAATTCCAGTTCGTCCGCTTCGTTATCCATCACCGCGGACAGCGATTCCTGCAGGGCTTCACGACTCATGGCGGTTCCTCTCTTGGCTGTCGCCGCTGTCTCAGGTTTCCTGCAACAACGGCTGCAGGGCTTTATCGATGGCTTCCCGAGCGCGGAAAATCCGGGAGCGCACGGTACCCACCGGACACTGCATGACGCTGGCAATGTCCTCGTAACTCAGACCATCGAATTCACGTAAAGTTAAGGCTGTACGCAAATCTTCAGGCAATTGCTGAATGGTTCGATGGACGGTGCCCTCGATCTCATCCCGCAGCAATGCACGTTCCGGCGATTCGAGATCCTTCAGGCCATGATCGCCGTCATAGAACTCCGCATCCTCAGAACTCACATCGCTATCCGGCGGCCGGCGGCCGCGTGAAACCAGATAGTTTTTCGCCGTGTTGATGGCGATACGGTACAGCCACGTATAGAACGCGCTGTCCCCCCGAAAATTACCTAGTGCACGGTAAGCCTTGATAAAGGCTTCTTGTGCGACATCCTGGGCTTCATGGGTGTCGTGCACGAAACGCACGATCAACCCGAGAATTTTGTGCTGGTACTTCAGCACGAGCAGATCGAACGCTCGCTTGTCGCCACGCTGAACGCGCTCGACCAGCTGCTGATCCTCTTCCTGGGTTAGCATGAACACTCCTCGATAAGCTCGGAGGAGGCTTGCATCACTAATCGATCAGGCTTGCAAACATAGACTCGGGCTTTTCGCAAAAGTTCTCCCCCTCCAAGCAAGTTTCCTGCGGGCTCTGATCCGGCACGCACGAAAAACGCAGCGCGGGCAAGGCCGGCTGCGCGAATAATCCTGTCGTCGATTTCTGTCACCAAGGGACAGATTGCAAACCCTGGCCAGAACCGACGCTGTCCCTTCTTTCAGGCAACCTTCTATTGAGTTTGGGGCCTTGGCAAAAGTTCCCAATCTTTATAGCTGCGCCGAACGAAGATTGTGTAACGGTGAAGAGAAAAACAGCCCTACTTCTTCGATCAACCCGCGCGGCAGCTTGAACGCCGCGAGTAGAGGCTGGTCGAGAGCAACGCTTTTGCTCAGCGAAGTCGCACAACGCCATGAAGGCGCGACTATTGTGCCGATCCCCCCCTCTATATACTAGTGGGCTGTGTGGCTGCTTTGACTCGCCGATTCAGGCGTCTGGCGCCAACCCCATATTGGGTCGCTTTGAGCGGAATCCTTCAAATGAGCCAACAGTTTCAACACGATGTTCTGGTGATTGGCAGCGGCGCCGCCGGCTTGAGCCTGGCCCTGACACTGCCCCGCCACTTGCGTATCGCCGTCCTGAGCAAAGGCGATCTGGCCAACGGCTCGACCTACTGGGCCCAAGGCGGCGTCGCTGCCGTTCTGGACGATACCGATACCGTCGAATCCCATGTCGATGACACCCTCAACGCCGGTGGCGGCCTGTGCCACGAAGATGCCGTGCGATTTACCGTGGAACACAGCCGTGAGGCCATCCAGTGGTTGATCGACCAGGGGGTTCCCTTTACCCGTGATGAAGACGCCAGCAGCGATGACAATGGCTTCGAGTTCCACCTGACCCGTGAAGGCGGTCACAGCCACCGACGGATCATCCATGCCGCAGACGCCACCGGCGCAGCCATTTTCAAGACACTGCTGGCCCAGGCCCGACAACACCCCAATATCGAACTGCTGGAGCAGCGGGTTGCCGTTGACCTGATCACCGAAAAACGCCTGGGCCTGGAAGGTGATCGCTGCCTGGGCGCCTACGTACTCAACCGCGGCACGGGTGAAGTGGACACCTTCGGCGCCCGCTTCGTGATCCTCGCCTCCGGCGGTGCAGCCAAGGTCTACCTCTATACCAGCAACCCCGACAGTGCCTGTGGCGATGGCATCGCCATGGCGTGGCGCTCGGGTTGCCGGGTGGCCAACCTGGAGTTCAACCAGTTCCACCCCACCTGCCTGTATCACCCACTGGCCAAGAGCTTCCTGATCACCGAGGCCCTGCGCGGTGAAGGCGCCCACCTCAAGCTGCCCAACGGCGAACGCTTCATGCAGCGCTTCGACCCTCGGGCTGAACTGGCTCCCCGGGATATCGTCGCCCGGGCCATTGACCACGAAATGAAGCGCCTGGGGATCGACTGCGTCTACCTGGATATCAGCCACAAACCGGAAGCCTTCATCAAAACCCACTTCCCCACCGTGTATGAACGCTGCCTGGAATTTTCCATCGATATCACCCGGCAGCCGATCCCAGTGGTGCCGGCCGCCCACTACACCTGCGGCGGCGTAATGGTCGATCAACAAGGGCGCACCGATGTGCCAGGCCTGTATGCCATTGGCGAAACCAGTTTCACTGGCCTCCACGGAGCCAACCGCATGGCCAGCAACTCGTTGCTGGAGTGTTTCGTCTACGCCCGCTCGGCAGCGGCCGACATTCTCCAGCAGCTGCCTCAGATCTCGATTCCCATCGCCCTGCCGGCCTGGGATGCCAGCCAGGTCACCGACTCTGACGAAGACGTGATCATTGCGCACAACTGGGACGAACTGCGGCGATTCATGTGGGACTACGTCGGTATCGTGCGGACCAACAAACGCCTGCAACGGGCTCAACACCGGGTTCGCCTGCTACTGGACGAAATCGACGAGTTCTACAGCAACTACCGAGTAAGCAGAGACCTGATTGAGTTGAGGAACCTTGCTCAAGTAGCGGAACTGATGATCAGGTCTGCCATGGAACGTAAGGAATCTCGGGGTCTGCACTACACGCTGGACTATCCAGGGATGCTGCCAGAGGCGAAGGATACGATCCTTACACCGACCTAATGAGGCACGTTAGGAGCCCATAGCGTAGCACCGTAGGACCCGATTTTGTAACAGCTTTGACGCACATTTGTCCCAACGCTGGGGTCCTTATCGCCTGCCCGCAAGGGTCCTTATTGTGCGCCTGAGCGAGCGTGCGAGGCCTACGGGGGTAAGCGCGCAGGTTAGCTATGACAGGTGGTCTCACAGAAATTTGTGTCATTTTCGTTAGGTGCTGCGCCTTAACGTACACGGGAGTCACTGAAACGGGCCACGGTGGAACCCTCAACGACCGAGTCAACGTGCATACGGTCAGGCATGGCGAAACGGTCACGGGCGTCACGGTGGTCAGTGTTGCGGTTAATGGTGCCGGTTGCTTGGTTCAGGTTGACTTTAGACATGTGGGAATCTCCTTTAGGGAATCAACAGGGTCCTCATCTGGTGAGGGGTTTTAATCCCAGTCCCTAAAGTGAGCCTTACGGCCAGCCCTCAGCGGGACCCATTACGGCCTCAAGCGGGAGCTGACAGTAGAAGCTGGTCACGTTGGCGAACTCGCCATGCTCCTCAAGGATTGCCTCAAGGGCAGCACGACACATTGCGTTGAGCTGTGCGCCGTCATGGTCACGGTCAAGCATGAAACTTTTGCGCAGGCTGTAGCCCTCGACACAGCCAGTCACGCGCCCGGTCTTGGCGTTGAGGTAGACCCCTTTAGGGAAGAACCCTCCACGGCCTGGGGTGTTGCGTGCGTTCTGGCGATTGGTGCAGGCCCGTAGGTTGCTGGCCTTGTTGTTGCCTGGGTCACCGTCCTTATGGTCGATGTACAGGCCTTGGGGATCAGTGCCGGTGGTCAGTGCATACACGACCCGGTGAACTGCCAGCCCTTGGAATGACCAATAGCCATCAGGGCGCTGTGTGCCCACGGGTTGACCTTCAAGGGTCGCAAGGCCCGAAGGGCTCAGGGAGTCGGCCTTGTAGGAAGCGGAAAGGGTCTTAACGTCGATCTGAATGTTTTGCATGTGGTGGTACTCCTTGTGGTCTCTTGGTTGGTGGTTCTCCTGGGTGACCCGTGGTGTGGGTCTTATAGGTGCGTGTAGTTGCTCAGTGATCCCCTAAAGGTTGCTCAGTGACGTTGGTCAGTATGTGGTCGGTAGACCCAGGCTTTAAGCCCAGAGGGTCTAAAGGTCTCTCTCTGAGATGGGATTGCTTATCAGCAAATAATCCACATCACAAAAGGTCTCTTAGAGGGTCTTTAGTCTTGTGTCCTCATTGAGTCAGCGCCTCTTAGAGGTCGGTCCATAGGGTTCTTCATCTTGTGTCCGCATTAAATGAGGAACGCATCAGCTCCCAGGTCCAGGCGTAGCTGTGCCATCTGGTCAGGTGCCGATTGAATGGCCGAGATGGTCTCGCGCTGGTGACCTTCAAGGCCTCCCATAGCAGCCCTCAGCCACTTAGGCCGGGACCTCATAAGCGGTTGCAAGGCGACCTCAAGGGCGCTGAGATAGCGGCGAGCCATCCGGGAGGACAGGCCCAGATGTGCCCCAATGGTCTCTGTAGAGAACACCTCAAGGGACTCAAGCAATTCATAGAGGGTCTTAACGGGGAGCTGCTTGGTTCCGCCGTGGTCCAGCTTTGCGACTCCTGAAAGAATGTCTTCAGACCATCGGTCATACCGGTCCTGAAAATCCAGATGACTACAGAAAGGATTCTCAATGATTGTCGGAACGGTTCCTCGCTTGGGTTTCTCAGGGACAAGACGCAGGCTTGTAAGATAGTCGGCCCGGTCGAAGTCATCGGCCAAGGTGTGGAGTGGAACGGGTGTGAGGTGGATCATGGTGGTGGTCTCCTATAGTTCTCCTTATCGACGGGCAGCGTTGAGCCTCCCGTGGTGCAGGGTGATTGGTGATGCCCTCTTGTCGGGGGAGGTGTTTTAATCCGAGGTGTCTAAACGAGCCCACCTTGAGACCCATTGAGGGAATCGCAGCGGGAGACGTTAGGAGGAAACTGTGTTGTCCGTGTTCTTGTGAGGGTATCTGTTCCTAAGTATCAGAACGTGGCCCACACAGGCAGCCAGTTACTTGGCGACAGGCGCCTATCTCTCAATGGGTGAGGGGTTTTGATCCGAGGTGTCAACTCGTAGCCTTAGTGAGGGTTTCTACGCGCACAGTCAGGCGGTCAGCAGAGGAAACTGTTCGGGCCTTCCCGCGTTAGTGAGGGTTTACTCAGGGCTATGCGGCAGGCTAAGGCTATAATTTACAGGGAGCCCAGCAGGCCCTCATAAACGATGTAGCCCAGCAGTTAAGCCAGGGTTCTATCAATACCGTGTCGCCATGCAATTTGTGCAGACCCACACATCAGCTCACTCCTTACATTTTGTAGAGCTGCGCGCTAAGTGAGTTTTGAAGGATTCAATAAAGACCGCCGCGCCGTTTGGTCGTCTATAGCGCTACCTATGGAGACCGTCAGAAAATAACAAAGCCCGGTGTGACCCACGGCGCTCCAATTTGTTGAATCGCTCTTTATTATCTGGCTTAGTGGTAGCGGCGCGTTCTGAGCGCCCGGTCGCTGAGTCACGCACGCCCGAACCTAAGCAAGGAGCATTCGCATGGAATGGCAACCGGTTTTGAGAGAATTGCATCTATACGGTGGCGGACGCATTCTGAATGGGATGGATCAAAAAGCTGATCTTCGGCCCAGTGCAATGAATGGAAAGTCCGCAACATTAACTATAAAAAGCTATGGTAGTTTTTATGCTGATGTTAAAGCTTTAGGATTCCAGATAGTCGGATGTGATTTTTTTCACACAGAAGAGCAAGCGAAAAGTTTCGTACCTCCCGAGTGGAGGTCAATTAATCCCGCAGCCTCTCCAACGTGGATATGCACAGACCAAGGTCATAATTGGTCCTTCATAGCCAATGCCGCATTTCTAAAAAAAAATGGACTATTTTACGATATAGCTTCTCGAATTTCCCATCAAATAAGAGCATGTGAATGGAGATTGAGGCAGTTATCGGAAGCATATTCAGATCAACTGAACGGAAGATTACACTCGAAATCTTTTAAACCCAACGAACGCTTTCTTGATGGTCATACCTCGTTATGTTACTTGGCCCTACAGTCGTTTCTGGTAGATTCTTGCACTTTAAGAGATTATCTTTCAGAGTTCTACTCAGAGGCAACAATAAGAAAAAATGATCCGGCCGCTCCCAAAATCACCGCTTTAAGTGGCCTATTAAAGATCTGGCGATCTCAGCCACCTCAGGATAAAGCGGGCAAGGAGTTGAAAGCCTCATCGTCGCCCGACAATTGGCTCTACGAACTCGGCGCATACCGAGACTTAGTCGTCCATGTCGCCCCTTTAGCAAATGCTGCGAAGACCCTACTGGCCTTCACGAGGACAATAGACTTTCATGGCCAGCAGTTGCCAGCCATACAGCTACCAATTCCATTAAAACCTGCTCAAGTAACTAAAAATCGAACTACTGGACAATACTTTGAAGACCCCAACGTAGACTTTGCTCGCGGCTTGAACTTTATTGAGAATATGGACTCCTCAAGAGACGCACTCGAATACGCTCATATTTCTATGCAGCAGCTTGGCGCACTTTGCAATTCAATTTCGAGCATCTCCCCCTTTGCACCTGAGGTTCCGATCATCACACCAATAGACTTAAAGATCACAAAAACCCCATAAGCTTACTGCAATAAATCGAACGTTTTTTATTACCTTGGTGAATGATAGAGCATTGAGAGACAACCAACTTAAGGTTACCCTCAATGCCCTTCCTTCCTGGCGAACCTCTTCAAATCCGTTAAGGTCCAGCTTCCAGGCTTCCTACGATTCTCATCAGTGATGGCTCTCATACGTAAGGCTTCTGCATCAAGCTCTGATAGAACTTCAAGGACCTCCTTAACCAAGGGGTCCTCTTCAGGTCCTCTTAGGGTCAGGTTGTACCACTGATACAGGAGCCGTGTGGCATCAATTGCAGCCTCATAGCGAACACCTAAAAGATAGGTCTCCTGGGCAGTGTCGCGATGCTTTTTTTATAATCCGTCCAGACCCAGCCTGAACCCTCCTGATAGTCAGGACACTTAATACACTAACCGTAATAGCAACACTCATTGAGGGCTTCCAAGTGCGTCAGTGATGGGCCTCACAGCTCCCACGATATTTCGTAATTTAAGTCGTGACGGACCTTAAAGGTGGTAGTCCGAGGTCCAGCTAAACCGCTGCTCAGGAAAAGAGTTTGTATAAACCGAATAAGCCGAGGGCTACGAAGATATAGAAGGCTATCTGCACACCCTTTTTGGTGACCTTGCGATTAATGACGCCAAGCTCATCGAAAAAGTACGAAACAAACGCATTTGAGTCTACGTCCATCTCGTCGCCGGTCTCCCAAAAAGCAGCGATAGCCTCTCCGTGTTTAATTCGCGCAAGGTTCGAAGTTCGCTCGTTGCTGTCGTCTAAATTTACCTGGTCTTGAATGAAACATTGCCAAGCCATAATTCGAGCTGTTTTTTCACCAAGAGAGGGAATTCGATCCACTAATATCGCGCGCGCCTGTAGTTCGCTGTTGACCTTAGCAATTCCGTATAGATCAAGATTTCTCATAGCTGACTCCATTCAAATTTCAGCAATATCATAAGGCCATACGGAACGCGTTCACCAGAGCTTCAGCCATACGGCCCACCTCAACGGCACTCCCTGCCCCATACAGGTCATAACTGATAGACCCTGAAGCGTGCCCCAAGATGGACTCAGCGGTTCCCACAGGCACCTCAGCGGCCTTCAAGGCACCGGCCAGCGAGTGACGCAACGAGTGGAAGGTTAGGGTCCGATCAGCGTTCAAGCTCAAGACATCCCTAAGGGCGCCATTAAGCACGCTGGAGTATTGACCAGCCCCCAACGTGAACAGTCGGGAGTCGGAGCTATCTACAAACTCACGGAAGGCCTGGAGGTCGAAGCCGTAAGCGCCATCGGTCAACGGGATGACCCTCAAAGCTTTCTTGGTCTTGGCCGTCTTGCCATCGTTCCTATTGATGTCTATGACCCACACGCCCCCAACTTGCTTAACGTCAGCCTTGGTCAACTGCCTCAGTTCCTCAATACGCGCCCCGGTGATGACCCCAAGTGACAACGCCCAACGCTGCCATGCGTCCGCTGGTAGTGAGTTAGCGTGAGTCATTAGGGCCTTTAGTTGAACCGTAGAGAACGCCTCACGCGAGCTGTCAGCATCCTTGGAAAGCTTCAGCCCCTTGTCAAAACTCTTGTCGAGGTAGCCGTTATTCACAGCCCAATCCATCACCGTTGATAGCCGGGTCATCAGCTTGTTCACAGTGGACCCTTTACGGCCTTTAAGGAGCTTGTCCCGAAGGTTCTTCATGTCCTCACGAGTGTGCCCCCTCATGTCCAAGTCGCCAAGGATCACGCCGATAGCCTCACACGATGACTTCACGTCACGCATGGTGCTGGCCTCAATGCTGTCCTTGCGTTCCTCCATGTACAGCGCAGAGAGGGACTTGAAGGGCAGACTTGGGGAAGCGTTTACAGATATAGGCAGGGAGAGAGCCAAAGGCACGCCACAAGACTCATCATTGAGGTCCTTAACGATCTCGACCAATTTCCCTGAACGGCCACGCATACGTTCCTGTGAGGCCTCAATGATCTCAAGTGCCTTACTCACTGCCCGTTGCTGGTTAACGCTGAGGGGCAGCTTTGCGGAGGCCATACGCAACGCCAAATGATGCTCATCGTTGATCATCTCGTAAGCGACCAGAGAGCTGTCACCGTGCGCCATCGTCAAGTTGTACTCTGCGATGTCTATAAGACGCTCACGGAGTTCGTCCCATGACGCCTCAGGGTTGTCTAAGTGGTAAGCCTTGAGGGTCGAGAGGATGTCGTCGGAGATGGTCATTGCGGAGGCCTTGTCGGTAGTCCTGAGTGACAGCGTGAAGAAGCCCTTAACGGTTCCTTGGGGGCGAAGGCGAAGGTAATAGCGACCAGAACGGCGATAGTGGTACGGCTTGGCGAGCGCAGTTTGTAACAGGTTTGTCCCACTTTGGGAGCGGTGGTTGGCGGTCATCGGCTGAAACCCCTGTATCCATTGGGTTTAGCCTCATAGGGTCGAGTTCTACAGCAACTACAAGGTCAGCCGTGACTTGATCGAGTTGCGCAACCTGGCCCAGGTGGCCGAATTGATGATTCTCTCGGCCATGGAGCGCAAGGAAAGCCGCGGCCTGCACTACACCCTCGACTATCCGCAGCTGCTGCCCGAAGCTCGCGACACTATTCTGCTGCCGCCCACCTACTCCGGCCGAACTTGAGCCGCACCCGCAGACGCCGATGCTCATCGGCGGTCTGCGCGTCCCTCGGCACACAAAGGGAGCGCACCCAGCGCTCGCCCTGCAGACGGAAGCGCAATACCACGATCAGCGGCAATGCCAGGCTGTCAGGCCGCAACTGCACCCCCTGCCAACCCGTGGCCGGACTCCACAGCTGCCAACCCTCTGATGAATGCCGCAAGCGGCTGAATGCTCGGGAATGAGTCAACAAAATCTGTCGAGGCAGCACCCAGCCGCCGTGCAACAGGCACAGCAGGATGCCCAGCACCTTGGCCAAAGACGGGATATCCAGCAGGAAAATAGCGACCAGAGCGAATGCCTGGGCCAGCAGGTAGGCCGCCAGCAGTTGCCGTGAAGCACGCCAGCGGCACTCGAACAGCCTACTTGGGCTGGACACGGTCCAGAATCATGCGAACCATGCGCTGCAGCTCAGGATCCTCGGACTCGCTGCGTTCCATGAACCAGCCGAACATGTCCTGATCCTCACACTCCAGCAACTTGCGGTAGCACTCGCGATCGGTCTCATTGAGATGCGGGTACACCTCCCTGACGAACGGCACCAGCAATACGTCCAGCTCAAGCATGCCGCGACGGCTGTGCCAGTAGAGGCGATTCAGTTCAACATCTTCAACCATGGAGCGCTCCTCAAATAGAGCGCAAGTATACAGCCCGGGGAACACGAGAACAGTCGGCTTTGGTCGGTCACCACCTGTCCTTTGTGAACTATCCATTTCAGGGGCGCCCCCTTATGATGTGCCCCAGACTTTTTACCCTGCGATGAACCATGGCTGACTCCGCTTTTTTCTGCCCCCTGTCCCACGAAGGCGTCCTCGCCGTCCGCGGCCCTGATGCCAGCAAATTCCTTCAGGGTCAGTTGACCTGCAACCTCAATTACCTCAGCGACAGCCAGTCCAGCCTGGGCGCCCGTTGCAACCAGAAAGGCCGCATGCAGTCCAGTTTCCGCATCCTCCTGGAAGGTGACGGCTGCCTGCTGGCCATGGCCAGCGAACTGCTTGAGCCGCAACTGGCGGACCTGAAGAAGTACGCAGTCTTCTCCAAGGCCAAGCTCACCGATGAAAGCGCCAACTGGGTGCGCTTCGGCCTCAGCCATGCCGACTCCAGCCTGAGCGGCCTGGGCCTTGAACTGCCCCAGGACGACGGCGCCGTAGTCCGCGCCGACGACCTGATTGCCGTGCGCGCCTCAAGCCACCGCGTCGAACTCTGGGTCCCAGCGGAACGCGCCGAGAGCCTGAGCCAGCAACTGGCTGCGCAACTGCCCCAGGGAGAGCTCAATCAGTGGCTGTTAGGCCAGATCCGCGCGGGCCTCGGCCAGGTCATGGCGCAGACCCGTGAACTGTTCATTCCACAGATGCTCAACCTCCAGGCCGTGGGCGGCGTCAGTTTCAAGAAAGGCTGCTACACCGGTCAGGAAATCGTCGCCCGCATGCAATACCTGGGCAAGCTCAAGCGCCGCCTCTACCGACTCGCATTGCCCAGCGGCGAACTCCCCATACCAGGCACCCCGCTGTTCTCCCCGACCCACAACAGCTCCATCGGTGAAGTGGTCCTGGCCGCCCAGGCACAAGACCAGGTGGAACTGCTGGCCGTGTTGCAGGCCGAAGCGGCAGAAGATGGCAACCTGCACCTGGGCGCACTCGAAGGGCCCGGTCTGCAATTGCTTGACCTGCCGTACCAGCTGGACCGCGATCGCGAAATCCAGCGCTGACCGACTCCCCCTTTCCTGCAACACCCTAGAGAACTGAAATGACTGAGCTGGCGCAAAAGGTCCAACAGGATTTGGTGGAGGCCATCGACAACGATGACCTGGTTCTGCCAACCCTACCGGAGGTGGCCATGCAGATTCGCCGGGCCGCCGAAGACCCGGAAATCAGCGTCAGCACCCTGAGCAAAGTGATAGGCCGCGACACCGCGTTGTCGGCGCGACTGATCAAGGTGGTCAACAGCCCCCTGTTGCGGGCGGCACAGGAAGTCACCGACCTGCATACCGCCATCACCCGCCTGGGCGTCAACTACAGCAGCAACCTGGCCATCGGCCTGGTGATGGAGCAGATCTTCAATGCCCGCTCCGAGGTGGTTGCACAGAAAATGCACGATGTGTGGCGCCGCAGCCTGGAAGTGGCCGGGGTCAGCTATGCCCTGTGCCGCCGCTACTCCCAGCTCAAGCCCGACCAGGCAGCCCTTGGCGGACTGGTACACCAGATCGGCGTGCTGCCGATCCTGACCTACGCCGAAGACCACTACGAACTGCTTTCCGACCCGGTCAGCCTCAATCACGTGATCGAACGCATTCACCCGTTGCTGGGGGACAAGCTGCTTCGGGTCTGGGAGTTCCCCGAGCAACTGGTGGAGATCCCCGGGCACTACCTGGAATTCAACCGCCAGACCAGCGGGATCGACTACGTCGATCTGGTCCAGGTGGCGACCCTGTACTGCCACAAAGACACAGATCACTCCCTCTCGCGCATTGACGCCTTCAGCGTGCCGGCGTTCAAGAAGCTGGGGATCGACCCGGAAAACCAGGCCATGTGCAACGAGCTGCAAGAATCCCGCTCAATGCTCTACTGATCCTAACCCCGCGATAAAACTCACCCGCACCTTGAGCCCCGAAGGCTGGCCATCGTGCAGGCTGATCTGTGCCAGATGGGCGCGACAGATTTCCCCCACGATTGCCAGCCCCAACCCCGAACCGGCCACCTGCTGATTACGCCGGTAAAAACGTTCGAAGACCCGGTCGCGATCCTCCAGGGGAATACCCGGCCCGTCGTCCTCCACCTCCAGCACCCCCGGCGCCGATACCCGCAACACCACATTGCCGCCCGACGGCGTGTGGGCCAGGGCGTTGTCCACCAGGTTGCTCAGCAGTTCATTGAGCAGGGTTGGCTCGCCCTTGAGCCACACCGGCTCGTCGGCTTCCAGGGCCAGGGCCACCCCCCTGGCATGGGCCAGAGGCGCCATGGCCATGCCCAGTTCCCGGGCCAGCTGGCTGAGATCGAGCAACTGTGCGCCGCCCTCGGCGATCGCCCGGGCGCCATTTTCCACCCGGGCCAGGGACAGCAACTGATTGGCCAGGTGGGTCAAGCGATCGGTGCCCTGAGCCGCGCTTTCCAAGGTCGTGCGCCAAGTGTCCGGCTCGCTGGAACGCAGCCCCAGCTCCAGACGGGCCTTGAGTGCTGCCAGCGGTGTTCGCAACTCATGGGCGGCCTCGGCAATAAACTGTGCCTGGCGCTCGAACTGCCCCCGCAGGCGTTCGGTGAAATGGTTCAAGGCCCGCACCAGGGGCCACAACTCACGCTGTACCGAAACCAGCGGCAGCGGCCGCAAGTCATCGGGCTGGCGCTCCTCCACCGCACCGCGCAAACGTTCCAGCGGACGCAAGGCGGCACTCACCGCAAACCACACCAGCAGCAACGCCCCCATGGCCAGCATTCCCAGGCGCAGCAAGGTGTCGGCCATCAGGCTGCGGGCCATGGCGACCCGCGCCTCGTCGGTCTCCGCCACGCGAATTTCCGCCATGCCGTTCATGTTCGGCTCGCTGACCGCCTTGAGCAGGCTCACCACCCGCACGTTCTGGCCCTGATAGGTGGCATCGTAGAAACGCGCCAGGGCCGGATAGTCATCGGTACGCGGAGTACCTGGCGGCGGACCAGGCAGGTTTTCATAACCGGAGATCAGTTGCTGGTGAATATCGTTGACCTGGTAATAGATGCGCCCGGCACTGTCGTAGGCAAAGGTGTCCAGGGCCACATAGGGCACATTGGCGCTGAGGCTGCCGTCACGCTGGGACAACCCGGCGGCAATGGTCCGCGCCGAGGCCAGCAGGGTGCGGTCATAGGCGGTGTCGGCGGCCTCACGGCCGTTCCAGTAGGCACTCAAGCCGCTGGCCAGCATCAGCACCACCAGCAGCAGCGCCAGGTTCCACAGCAACCGCCAGCGCAGGCTGCTGGGCCTATGCATCGCGGCTTTCCAACAGATAACCCAAGCCGCGGAACGTCACGATGGCCACTGCATGGCCATCGAGCTTCTTGCGCAGGCGGTGGACGTAAATCTCGATGGCATCCGGGCTGGCCTCCTCATCCAGGCCGAACACCTGGGAGGCCAATTGCTCCTTGCTCATCACCCGGCCGGGACGGGCAATCAATGCCTCGAGCACGGCCTGCTCGCGGGACGTCAGGGTCAGCAGTTCTTCGCCCAGGGTGAAGCGCCGGGTATCCAGGTCATAGGCCAGCACTCCGCAACGCTGCTGGCGCTCGCCCCCCAGCACGCTACGGCGCAACAGCGCCTTGACCCGGGCTTCGAGCTCGGTCAGTTCGAACGGCTTGGCCAGGTAATCGTCGGCCCCCAGGTTCAGACCGTGGACCCGATCCTTGACGTCGCTGCGGGCAGTGAGCATCAGCACCGGCAGGTTCTTGCCCCGGGCCCGCAGGCGCGCCAGCACCTCGAAACCGTCCAGGCGCGGCAGGCCGACATCGAGGATCGCCATGGCGTATTCCTCACTGCCCAGAGCCAGGTCGGCGGCCACGCCATCGTGCAGCACATCCACGGTCAGGCCGGTGCTCTTGAGCGCCTGGGCGACACTTTCGGCCAGTTGCAGATGGTCTTCGACGAGCAGGACTCGCATGTTTTCTTACCTCGTTCCGGGGGGATCGACGCCGCTCTTTGGCGCGGAGTGTACCGCTGCATTCGCCGCTGTGAAGCCCGAAAACCGTGAAAGTACGTTGAAAGGTTAGCGAAAGGTTGGCCCTTTAGAGTCCGGCTACGGACAGTCTCGACTGCCCTGGCCCCGATGGCCGCTGATACGCAAAACGCCTCGAAGCGTTTTCGTCAAAATAAGAACAATAACGGAGTACCCCTGGATGCCGTCCACGCGCCCTCACGCCGTCACACCTGTATTTTTTTCCCGTCTGACCCCGACTGCCCTGGCCAGCGCCGCGGCCCTCGCCGGTGTCGCGCCCTTAAGCCAGGCCGCCTTCTTCGAAGACAGCAGCGCCACCTTCGAAACCCGCAACATGTATTTCAATCGCGACTTTCGCGACGGCACCAGCGCCCAGCAATCCAAGCGCGATGAATGGGCCCAGGGTTTCATGCTCAACCTGCAGTCGGGCTACACCGAAGGCACCGTGGGTTTCGGCCTGGACGCCCTGGGCATGCTCGGGGTCAAGCTCGACTCCAGCCCCGACCGCACCGGCACCGGCCTGCTGCCGACCCACGATGACGGACGCGCCGCCGACCAGTACTCCAAGCTCGGCCTGACCGGCAAAGTGAAGATCTCCGCCACCGAACTGAAAATCGGCAGCCTGATCCCCGAACTGCCGATCCTCAAGCCCAACGACGGGCGCATCCTGCCGCAGACCTTCGAAGGCGGCCTGCTGACCTCCAAGGAAATCAAGAACCTGACCTTCACCGGCGGGCGCCTGGACAAGGCCAAGGACCGCGACGACAGCAACTACGAGGACATCCGCCTCAACAACAAGAACAGCCGCTTCGCCGGCACCGTGGCCGGCAAGCACTTCAATTTCGGCGGCCTGGACTACAAGTTCACCGACAAGATCACCGGCAGCTACCACTTCGCCCAACTGGACGATGTCTACAACCAGCACTTCCTCGGCCTGGTAGCGTCCCAGCCCATGGGACCGGGCACCTTCGGCACCGACCTGCGCCTGGCCATCAGCGACGACCAGGGCCAGGCCCGGGGCGGCAAGATCGACAACAAATCCCTCAACGGCCTGGTGAGCTATGCCCTGAACGGACATAAACTCAGCGCCGGCTACCAGCACATGTCCGGCGACAGCGCCTTCCCCTATGTCGATGGCAGCGACCCGTACCTGGTGAACTTCGTGCAGATCAACGACTTCGCCGGGGCCGAGGAACGCTCCTGGCAGGCCCGCTATGACTACGACTTCGCCAAGCTGGGGATTCCCGGCCTGAGCTTCATGACCCGCTACCTCAGCGGCGACAACGTCGCCCTGAAAAACGGCGACACCGGCAAAGAGTGGGAACGCAACACCGAGGTCAAATACGTGGTGCAAAGCGGCACCTTCAAGGACGTCGCCGTGCGCCTGCGCAACGCCACCTACCGTTCCAACTATTCGGCACGCGATGCCGATGAAGTACGCCTGCTGGTGAGCTACAGCGTGGCCCTGTGGTAAGCCACCCGTATCTCGCTGCATCGTAGGCGCCGGCAAGCCGGCTCCTGCGGAAAAAGGGTCGGGGATGACCCGGACATACCGATAACAACAACTCCTGTGGAGACGTTCATGGACCTTTCACTGCGCAAACTAGCCCTCGCCGCCGGCTGCATGCTGTTCGCCGGCCAACTGCTGGCCGCGACCGCCGAGCCCAAGCGCCCGGAATGCATCGCCCCGGCCTCCCCCGGCGGCGGTTTCGACCTGACCTGCAAGCTGGTGCAAAGCGCCCTGGTCAACGAAAAACTCCTCACCAAGCCGATGCGCGTCACCTACATGCCTGGCGGTGTCGGTGCCGTGGCCTACAACGCCGTGGTGGCCCAGCGTCCCGCCGACGCCGGAACCCTGGTGGCCTGGTCCAGCGGCTCGCTGCTGAACCTGGCCCAGGGCAAGTTCGGCCGTTTCGATGAAAGCGCGGTGCGCTGGCTGGCAGCGGTCGGCACCAGCTACGGCGCTATCGCGGTGAAAAGCGACTCGCCCTACAAGACCCTCGACGATCTGGTCCAGGCTCTTAAGAAAGATCCAAGCAAAGTGGTGATAGGTTCCGGCGGCACCGTGGGCAGCCAGGACTGGATGCAGACCGCGCTGATCGCCAAGGCCGCCGGGATCAACCCCCGGGACCTGCGCTACGTCGCCCTGGAAGGCGGTGGTGAAATCGCCACCGCCCTGCTGGGCGGACACATCCAGGTGGGCAGCACCGACATCTCCGACTCCATGCCCCATATCCAGGCCGGCGACATGCGCCTGCTGGCGGTGTTCTCCGAACAGCGTCTGGACGAGCCGGAAATGAAAGACATCCCCACCGCCAAGGAGCAGGGCTACGACATCGTCTGGCCGGTGGTACGCGGTTTCTACCTCGGGCCGAAAGTCACCGACGAGGAATACGCCTGGTGGAAAAACGCCTTCGACCAGCTCCTGGTCTCCGAAGAGTTCGCCAAGCTGCGTGACCAGCGCGAGCTGTTCCCCTTCGCCCTGACCGGCCCCGAGTTGGACACCTATGTGAAGAAACAGGTGGCCGACTACAAGACCCTGGCCAAAGAGTTCGGCCTGATCCAGTGACCGTCCCTTGCTGAAGGCGCGACCCTCGCGCATCGAGGGCCGCGCCCAGGAGTTAGCCATGCTCGTTCAACGTCTCTTCGCTGCGGTGTTGCTGCTGGCCTGTGCCGGCCTGACACTGATGGCCTGGCCGTATCAGGCGGCCTTTTCCTATGAACCCGTGGGCCCGCGGGCCTTCCCTTTGCTGATGCTCGGTCTGATGGGGCTGGCCCTGCTGTACATGCTGTTTCGCCCGACACCCATCAAGCACAGCGAAGATGAACCGCCCCTGGACCGGCAAACCCTGACCAAGATCACGATCTGCGTGACCTTGCTGCTGGTGTTCGCCGGAACCTTCGAACCCCTGGGCTTCATCGTCGCCAGCATCCTCATCGGCGTACCCATGGCACGGCTCTACGGCGGCCGCTGGCTGCCTAGCCTGGTGATCATCAGCCTGCTCAGTGTCGGCCTCTACTGGTTGTTCGACCGGGTCATGGACGTACCACTGCCCCTCGGCCTGCTCGACGTTCTGGAGAATTGATATGGATACCCTCAGTTATCTGGGCCAGGGCTTCGGCGTTGCGCTGACCCCTTACAACCTGGTCACCGCCCTGTCCGGCACCCTGATCGGCACCGTGGTCGGCCTGCTCCCGGGCCTGGGCCCGATCAATGGCGTGGCCCTGTTGATCCCCATTGCCTTCGCCCTGGGCCTGCCGCCGGAATCGGCGCTGATCCTGTTGGCGGCGGTGTACCTGGGTTGCGAATACGGCGGCCGCATCAGTTCGATCCTGCTGAACATTCCGGGCGAAGCCTCCACCGTGATGACCACCCTGGACGGTTACCCCATGGCCCGCAAAGGCCTGGCGGGCGTGGCCCTGTCACTCTCGGCCTGGAGCTCGTTCATCGGCGCCTTCATCGCCACCTGCGGCATGGTGCTGTTCGCCCCGCTGCTGGCCAAATGGGCGATCGCCTTCGGCCCGGCGGAATACTTCGTACTGATGGTGTTCGCCATCGTCTGCCTGGGCGGCATGGCCGGCGATCGGCCGCTAAAGACCTTCATTGCGGCGCTGATCGGCCTGTTCCTGTCGGCGGTGGGCATTGACGCCAACAGCGGTGTGTACCGCTTCACCGGGGACAACATTCACCTCACCGACGGCATCCAGTTCGTGGTGCTGGTGCTGGGCCTGTTCTCCATCAGCGAGATTCTGTTGCTGCTAGAGAAGACCCATCGCGGCCAGGAAGCGGTGAAAGCCACCGGACGCATGATGTTCAACTTCAAGGAAGCGGCCTCGGTGTTCGTGGTGAACATCCGCTGCGGCCTGCTGGGCTTCATCATGGGCGTACTGCCCGGTGCCGGCGCGACCCTGGCCAGCGCCGTGGCCTACATGACCGAGAAACGCATCGCCGGCGCCAGCGGCACCTTCGGCGAAGGCGACAAGCGCGGCCTGGCCGCCCCGGAAACCGCCATCGGCGCCTCGGCCTGCGGCGCCCTGGTGCCGATGCTGACCCTCGGCGTTCCCGGCTCTGGCACCACGGCGGTGATGATCGGCGCCCTGTCGCTGTACAACATCACGCCCGGCCCACTGCTGTTTCAGCAGCAGCCGGACATTGTCTGGGGCCTGATCGCCTCGCTGTTCGTCGCCAACATCATGCTGGTGATCCTCAACATCCCGATGATCCGCCTCTTCACCCGCATCCTCGCCGTGCCGAACTGGGCCCTGGTGCCGGTGATCGCGATCATTACCGGGATTGGCGTCTACGCAGTGCACGCCACCACCTTCGACCTGTTCCTGATGGTGGGCATCGGCATCTTCGGCTACATCCTGCGCAAGCTGGACTTCCCGTTGTCGCCGGTGCTGCTGGGCTTCATCCTCGGCGGCTTGATGGAGCAGAACCTGCGCCGGGCGCTGTCGATCTCCAATGGCGCGATGGAGATCCTCTGGTCGAGCCCGATCACGGTCGGGGTCTGGGTGTTGACCCTCATCATGCTGTTCATGCCGCTGCTGCGCATCTGGCGCAAGCGCTCGGCCCAGCAACGTGCCGTGGCCGATGTCTGAAGCCCGCTTCAGACAATGGTGGGGCACGCCCCTGGTGGGCCTGGCTGGCGGTTATCTCGCCAGCCAGATCGGCTGGCCATTGCCCTGGATGGTCGGCTCGTTGCTGGCGATCATCCTGGTGCGCTGCCTGACGCCCTGGCAATTGGCGGAAATCCCCGGCGGCCGCAAATGCGGGCAATGGGTGGTCGGCATCGGCATTGGCCTGCACTTCACGCCGCAGGTGATGGAACAGGTCATGAGTCACTTTGGACTGATCTTCTTCGGCGCCCTGGTGACCAGCCTGTCCAGCGTGGTCGGGGTGTGGTTGCTGCGGCGCACCGGAGAAGACCGGGCCACCGCGTTTTTCTCCAGCATGCCCGGCGGCTCCGGGGAGATGGTCAATCTCGGCGCGCGCAATGGCGCGGTGCTCAGCCGCGTGGCGGCTGGGCAGAGCCTGCGGGTGCTGGCCGTGGTGCTCTGTGTTCCGGCGGCCTTCAAATATCTGCTGGGGGAAGGCACCCCCGCCCTGCATGCCACCAGCGTGGACTGGCAGTGGCTGGCCCTGCTGTTTCCCGCGGGCGCGCTGCTGGCCTGGGTCTGGCAGCGTCTGCACCAACCCAACCCCTGGCTGTTCGGCCCCTTGCTGCTCAGCGCTACGGTGAGCATCGCCTGGGACCTGCACATCGGCCTGCCCGAGGGCGGCAGTCAGGTGGGCCAATGGCTGATCGGCAGCGGCCTGGGCTGTCACTTCAATCGGCAGTTCTTCCGCCGAGCGCCCTCGTTCATGGGGCGGACCTTGATCGGCACCGCCCTGAGCATGCTGATCGCCGGCCTTGCGGCCCTGGGCCTGAGTGTGTTGACCCACTTGGATCTACGTTCGCTGACATTGGGCATGATGCCCGGCGGTATCGCGGAAATGAGCCTGACGGCCGAGACCCTGCAACTGTCGGTGCCACTGGTGACCGCGATGCAGGTGATGAGGTTGTTGTTCGTGCTGTTTCTCGCCGAGCCCCTGTTCCGCCACTGGAACAAAGGCCCCCTGTAGCCGCTGCCGCGGGGGGCGACAAGGTCCACAGCCTTCAGTGGCCGAACCACCGCCGCGGCCCTACGGGCCGTTCGCAGCCTGCGGCAGCGGCTACAGATATGCCTTGGTTCAAGTCGCAGGTGGTTTTGCCACCAAGCAGCCCCCATCGAGCAATAGTTACAACGGCGGCAGGCGCCACTCGATGGGCGTCTCGCCATTCTGCTCAAGGTATTTGTTGGTGCGGCTGAAATGCCCGCAACCGAGGAAGCCGCGGTAGGCCGACAGCGGTGAAGGATGCACCGAGGTCAGTACCAGATGCTTGGTGGCGTCGATCAGTTTCTGCTTGCTCTGGGCGTGGGCACCCCACAACAGGAACACCAGGTGCGGCTGGTGCTCGCTGACCACTTCGATGATCCGATCGGTAAAGAACTGCCAGCCCTTGCCTGCATGGGATGCCGCGTTGGCCCGCTCCACGGTCATGGTGGTGTTGAGCATCAGCACGCCCTGGTCGGCCCAGCTTTGCAGGTAGCCGTGGTTGGGAATGTCGATGTTGAGGTCACGCTTGAGCTCTTTATAGATGTTCACCAGCGAGGGCGGCGCTGGCACCCCGGGCTGTACCGAGAAGCACAAGCCATGGGCCTGGCCCGGTCCGTGGTACGGGTCCTGGCCGAGGATCACCACCTTGACCTTGTCCAGCGGGGTTGAGTTCAAGGCATTGAAGATCATCGGACCCGGCGGATAGATTTCCTTGCCGGCGGCATGTTCCTGGCGCAGGAATTCGCGAAGTTCGCTCATGTAGGGCTGCTCGAATTCGGCACGCAGCGCCTCCTTCCAGCTCGGTTCGAGTTTGATACGATCGTCAGCAGTCATGGCCATGCCCGTGAAAAAAACAATGGCCGCACCCTAGGAAAGCCGACTTCGCTTGTCAATTGATCTGACACGGAACCTGCACTTTCCCTACCAGCGATCATACTGAGCGCTTCTATTTCCCCTCGAGGTCACGATGAACCTGCACGTCGAAGAACTCACCGGCACCGATGGCGCACGCATCGCCATTGCCACCCTGGACGCGGAAAAATCCCTGAATGCCCTGTCGCTGCCCATGATCCAGCAGTTGAGCGAGCGTCTCGATGCTTGGGCCAAGGACGCGCAAGTGGTCTGTGTGCTGCTGCGGGGTAACGGCGCCAAGGCCTTCTGTGCCGGCGGCGAGGTACGCAGCCTGGCCCAGGCTTGCCTCGATCACCCCGGCGAAGTACCGACCTTGGCCGGGCATTTCTTTGCCGCGGAATACCGTCTCGACTATCGCTTGCACACCTATCCCAAACCCTTGATCTGCTGGGGCCACGGTTATGTGCTGGGCGGTGGCATGGGCCTGCTGCAAGGTGCCGGGATTCGTATCGTCACCCCCAGCAGTCGCCTGGCAATGCCGGAAATCAGCATCGGCCTGTATCCCGACGTCGGCGCCAGCTGGTTCCTCTCGCGCATGCCCGGCAAGCTCGGCTTGTTCCTGGGGTTGACCGGCGCCCACATGAATGGCCGCGATGCCCTGGACCTGAACCTCGCCGACCGCTTCCTGCTGGACGAACAACAGGAAGCACTGATCGAGGGGCTGTTGCAGTTGAACTGGCAGGAACAGACGCCAAGGCAACTCAACAGCTTGCTCAAGGCCTTGCAGCAGGAAGCCTCGGCTCAACTGCCCGAAGCCCAATGGCTGCCGCGTCGGCAGCAGATCGACGCCTGGCTGGACGTCAGTGACGTGGCCTGTGCCTGGCGTGCCATCAGCCAGTTGCAGAACCACAGCGATGCCCTCTACAGCCGAGCGGCCAAGACGCTGGTCGAGGGCTGCCCGCTGACCGCGCACCTGGTATGGGAGCAGATCCACCGTGCTCGCTACCTGTCCCTGGCCGAGGTATTCCAGATGGAATACACCCTGAGCCTGAACTGCTGCCGGCACCCGGAATTCGCCGAAGGGGTGCGCGCCCGCCTGATCGACAAGGATCATCAGCCCCATTGGCATTGGTCGGATATCAACAGCGTGCCCGAGGCGGTGGTGCAAGCGCATTTCCACAAGGCCTGGGAAGGCCGTCATCCCCTGGCGGACCTGACGGATTACTAAAAAGCCTGCAGCCGCCGACAGCGGCTACAGGCTTTTGGCCCACTCGGGATCAATGGCCGCGACCGCCTCGCCCATGGTCGCCCCGGTCACGATCGCCTCGGCCACGATCACCACGTCCGCCGTGACCGCCCCATTCCCGATGGCCACCATTGTTGCCCCAATTGTTGTTGCCCCAGTTGCTGTGGCGATCGTGCCCGCCCCAGCCCTGGTTCGGATACGGCCGGTACACCGCCCGGGGTGGCTGGTAGTAGCGCGGAGCCGGTTGGTAGTAACGCGGAGCCGACTGGTAATAACGGGGTGCCGGCTGGTAGTAACGCGGTGCGTAGTAACTACGGCCAGTGGAGTAATAGGAAGAACCACCACCGTAGTAATAGGCAGGCGTGGGAGAACTGTAGACTTCGGAGCTGTAATAGCTTGAACCTCCACCGTAATAAGGGACGCACGCGCTAAGACTCAAACCCAGTAATGCAACAAGCAGAAGTCGACGATACATGGCGGCCTCCTGGACCGCGAAGAAGCCACACCAGCGACGCTGGCAGGCGGCAGTCGACAACAGGCCGACTGACGAAATATCTGACCGCGAAAACCCCTTCTGGTGCGATTTTGGCAACACGTTGATACAAGTCCTTCGACCGCCGGTAACCGCCCTGTCAGGACGACTCAGGGCCGCATTTCCGACGCCGGAAAAACACCATGCCGCGTGTCGATTCCGAGACAACTCAGTGCGCTGATGAACGAGTTATTTCCGCGCCGTGCCACTAGAATGCGTCATCGGGCCACTATCACGGAATTGCCATGCCGCTTCGTTCTCCCTTGTATTCGCAACGTTCGCTGGTACTGGTCCTGATCACCTTGCTGGGCAGCGGCTTCCTCGCCACTTCCCTGCTCAGCTACTACGCCTCCCGGGACTCGATCCGCGACAACATCGTCAACACCGAGCTGCCCCTGACCTCCGACACCGTGTACTCGGAAATCCAGAAGGACCTGGTACGGCCGGTCCTGATCTCCTCGATGATGGCCCGCGACACCTTCATGCGTGACTGGGTGGTGGCCGGCGAACGCGACCCTACCCAGATGACCCGTTACCTCAACGAGGTCATGACCCACTATGGCGCCTACACCGCGTTCTTCGTCTCCAACACCAGCCTCACCTACTACCAGGCCAAGGGCGTGCTGAAGCAGGTCAAGGTCGATGAGCCCCGGGACGCCTGGTACTTTCGCGTACGCGACATGGCCACGCCCTATGAAATCAACGTCGACCCGGACCTGGCCAACCAGGACAAGCTGACCTTCTTCATCAACTACAAGGTCTACGACTATCAGGAGCGCTTCATCGGTGCGGCCGGAGTGGGCTTGACGGTGGACGCGGTGATCAAGCTGATCGACAAGTACCAGCAGCGCTACCAGCGCAGTGTGTACTTCGTCGACACCTTCGGCCGCATCGTCCTCACCGGCGCCGACGGTGGGCCCCAGGGCGCCCGCAGCGGCCAGTCCCTGCATGACCTGGACAGCCTCAAGGAACTGATGACCCAACTGCCCAAGCCCCACAGCGGCAGCTACGAATACTCGACCCAGGGCCAGGGGCACTTTCTCAATGTGCGTTTCATTCCCGAACTGAACTGGTACCTGTTCGTCGACAAGCGCGAAGACGGCGCCCTCAACAGCATCCGTCAGTCGCTGTACCTGAACCTGCTGATCTGCCTGGTGGTCACCAGCATCGTGCTGATCCTGCTCAGCGGCGTGGTGCGTCGCTACCGGCGCAAGATCGAGGCCCAGGCCACCCTCGACAGCCTCACCCGCCTGCCCAATCGTCGCGGCTTCGATCTGCTGGCAGCCCAGGCTCTGCAGGAAGCGCGGCGGGACATGACGCCACTGTGCGCCCTGCTGCTGGACCTGGATCACTTCAAGCGCCTCAACGACACCTACGGCCATCTGGCCGGGGACCTGGTGCTCAGCGGTTTTGCCCGTGACCTGCAGGACTGCCTACGCCAGTCCGACATCGTCTGCCGCTGGGGCGGCGAGGAGTTCATTGTCCTGCTCAAGGACACCCAGAGCAGCGCCGCCCTGGTCATTGCCGAGAAGATCCGCCAGCAGACCGAACAACAGCGCTACTACTATGAAGGGCAGCCTCTGCAACTGACCGTCAGTATCGGCTTGACCGCTCTGCAATCGGCAGACACCCTGCACAGCCTGCTGTCCCGTGCCGACCATGCGATGTACCGCGCCAAGCAGAGCGGACGCAATCGAACCTGTGTGGAAATGCCCCACTCCAGCCATGAATGAACCTGACCTTTGCCCGGCCTGCGGTGCCCGCAACGACTGCACCCTGGCCGACCCGCGTACTGCGGACCATGCCTGCTGGTGCTACAGCGTGAGCATCGACCCGGCAATCATCGAAGCCTTGCCGCCAGAGCTGCGCGACCGCTCCTGCCTGTGTCCCCGTTGTGCCGGGGTCGAAGCGCAGTTGCGCGCCGGCGCCCTGCCGCGCTCCTGAACCTCCTCACCTTGCCCCCAACCGCCGATCACCATGCGCATTGACCGTTTCCTCAGCAACCTGCCCCGCTTCAACCGTCAGCAGGTGCGCCTGCTGCTGGTGCAACGCCGCATCCGCATCGACGGGCAGCCGGTAAGCGACCCCAAGGCCGAGGTCCGTGAGTTCAGTCGCGTGGAACTGGATGAGGAAGTGCTCCAGGTCGGCAAGCCGGCGCGTTATTTCATGCTGCACAAGCCCATGGGCTGTGTCAGCGCCACCCGCGACCCGGAGCACAGGACCGTGCTGGAACTGATCCACGAGCCGGATCCCCAGGACCTGCACATCGCCGGGCGCCTGGATTACAACACCACCGGGCTGATGCTGATCACCAACGACGGCAGCTGGTCGCGACGCTTGACCCAGCCGCAGACCAAGCTGCCCAAGCTCTACTACGTGGAAACCGAGCAGGAGATTGGCCCCGAGTACATCGAGACCTTCGCCCAGGGTCTGTATTTCGCCTTCGAGGACCTCACCACCCTGCCTGCGCAATTGCAGATCCTCGGCCCCCATAGCGCCAGGCTGAGCATCGTCGAGGGGCGCTATCACCAGGTCAAACGGATGTTCGGCCACTTCAACAACAAGGTGGTGCGCCTGCACCGCGAACGCATGGGACCACTGGAACTGGATGAATGCCTTGCCCCAGGCCAATACCGCCCCCTCAGTGCAGACGAAATCCGCCTGATCTGACGCCGCGTCCCACTGAATGACCGCTGGGCAGAAGCTGTCGAACAATTTGTCCAACGCACTTGCAGGTTCCCGGTTGCCCTGCTTGAATCAGTCCGTCGGCCGAAATGTGACCGATGAGTCACCAACAGACATCTAAGAAACCTTTTGCCGGCCTGAGCCCTGCCTGCTCTGCATTCAACCCGGTAAATCGCCCGCCTATAACAATACCCGTCGACCTGCATTACCGGATCGACATGGGCTCCGATTCCAGGCGTATGCCTACCTGTCACATTGCCCGTGCACACTCAACGTTGCGCGCATACCCGCTTGCCAGGAGTCTTATGACATGAGGCCAGAAATCGCTGTGCTGGATATACAGGGTCAGTATCGGGTTTACACGGAGTTCTATCGCGCAGATGCCGCAGACAAGACCATCATTCTGGTCAACGGCTCGATGGCCACCACTGCGTCCTTTGCCCAGACCGTGAAGAATCTGTACCCGCAGTTCAACGTGGTGCTCTACGACCAGCCCTACGCGGGCCGGTCCAAGGCCCACAACAAGCACGAACGGATGCTCACCAAGGAAGTGGAAGGGCAGATCCTGCTGGAGTTGATCGAGCACTTCGCCGCCGAGCATGTGCTGTCGTTCTCGTGGGGCGGCGCCGCGGCTTTGCAGGCCTTGTCCCAACGTCCTCGACGCATCGAGAAGGCGGTGATCAGCTCGTTCTCTCCGGTGCTCAACGAACCCATGCGCGACTACCTGGAGCGCGGTGTCGACTACCTCGGCAGCCTCGACCGCCATCGCGTCGGCCACCTGGTCAACGACACCATCGGCAAACACCTGCCATCGCTGTTCAAGCGCTTCAACTATCGCCATGTCAGCAGCCTGGCGGAGCATGAGTACGGGCAGATGCACTTCCACATCAGCCATGTGCTCAACGGTGATCGCCAGTGCTACTTGCGAGCGGCGAAGAACATCCAGGTGCCGGTGCTGTTTCTCAACGGTGAGTGGGACGAGTACACCTCAGCCAACGACGCCAAGCTGTTCGCCGACCATGTACAGCACGCAAGCTTCAGCACCATCCAGGCCACCGGGCATTTTCTCGACATGGAACACAAGGCCGCCTGCCGCGACAGTCGCCAGGCACTCCTGGGCTTCCTCAAGCCAGCCCAGTACGACAACCGCTCGCGTCCACACTATGTTCATGATCAGCATGCACGGGCCATCTGAAACCCCGTCGCCACAGGCCGTCACCCCGCCTTGAAAAACCCTGTTTTTCCTGGCGGGTGGGGCACCTGTGGCGACCTCAACCGACACGCAAGCACAAGTCAGATAAAGAAAAACTTCAAATCCCCGGCCACTTCTGGTACAAAGTCAGCCGTTCGAGCGGGTGTCGTATAATGGCATTACTCCAGCTTCCCAAGCTGATAACGAGGGTTCGATTCCCTTCACCCGCTCCACTTCCCCAATCTGCGGGCTCCCGCAGATATCTGTAGAAGCTTCTCAAGTCGTTGATTCAAACGATCTCTTCTCCTCCCAGCAGCAAACCTAGCGAACCAAGCCCAAGCCTCGTGCAGATCATTGGAGCGCCGCTGTTTCAGCATCGACCTGTGCCAACGGCCCATCAGCCGGGTGCGTGGCACAACTGATCGGGATTGGCCAAAAAAGCGGCATAGCCATCCGCAACGACGCAGGTTCGGCCCGTCTCATGGGACCACAGCACCACGACCGGCTCACCGGCGTCGCCCAACACCGCGTAATCGAAGCAGTAATAGTCGCCCGTCCCAAATTGAGCGAACGGCAACAGGCTGGAGCAGTCGAGCTCGATGCCGGAGAAAGTGTCTTGCCAAGCCCGCCAGCCTTGCTCGAAATGGCGGACTATCGACTCCCAGGTCTTGCGGGGATCACGCGCATCAAAGACAGGAAACACTTCCAGCCCCCCCAGCGCCTTGCCGTTGTGCTCCAGCAGCCAGTCCACGAATGACCTGGGCAAGGTTCGCCCTAATGCCGTCTCGGCAGCATGAATGGCCTCTATTGTCGTGCCTATCACTCGCGCTTTGCCCAAGGTGCCTCGCTTAGGGTACAGACCCAGGTTCGGGGGATTCGGTTGGCCCTTACAGACGATCACCCACCGCTATCGGTTGGCTTGGTGTCGATGACGACGCTGATCGTTTGAGGCGTGGCGCACGATAATGCATAACCCACACTGAGTGAAAATCGCCGTGACCGGGTCAGAGGAAAAACCTCAGCCACGTCTTTTGCATCATCCGCCCGACATCACGGCTGCACACGACCCTCAAGGAAACGCTGCATGACCCAGAATATTTACGACGATCCGACCTTTTTCCAGGGCTACAGCCAGATGGGCCGCTCCCTCGGCGGCCTCGATGCGGCACCGGAATGGCCAGCCCTGCAAGCTCTGCTGCCCACCATGAACGGTCTCAAGGTGCTGGACCTGGGCTGCGGTTATGGCTGGTAAGGACTTGCGCGGGCTGTTCACCCAGGTCCATGCCGCCCTGGTACCCGGGGCACGCCTGGTGTTCTCCATCGAGCACCCGATCTTCATGGCCCCGCGCAACCCGGGTTGGCAGGTGGATGACCAGGGCCGCAAATCCTGGCCGCTGGACAGCTACCAGCAAGAAGGCGAACGGGTGACCCATTGGCTGGCGGAGGGCGTGATCAAGCAGCACCGGACCCTGGGCACTCTGCTCAACACCCTGATCGACACAGGGTTCAGCATTCGCCATGTCGAGGAGTGGGGACCGAGCGCCCAGCAAGTGCTGGAGCAACCGGCTCTGGAAGAAGAGCGCGAGCGACCGATGATGTTGCTGGTGGCCGCCCAGCGCTGAGGCGGCCGCCGTTGCGCGGCCACCTCGGCAGGCTTGTCTTGCATGCTAGACGCCCTGCTGCAACGGAAAACGCCGGGCCCCGCTGTGAGCGAGGAATTTTTCCTGGGCCATGGGCCGGGCCAGGAAATAGCCCTGGGCTTCGTCGCAGCCAAAGGCTCGTAGCATCTGCAGGCATTTGAAACTCTCGATGCCCTCGGCCACGGTGCGATAGCCCAGCTCCCTGGCCAGGGCAATGACCGAACGGGTGATCTTCTGGTGCTGGGCGCTGCTCTCAAGGTCCGTGACCATGGATTTGTCGAGCTTCACCACATTGGCGGGAATCTGATGCAGGTAGGCGAAGTTGCTGTAGCCGGTACCGAAATCATCGATGGCCACGTCCATGCCCAGGCCGCGGATCTTGCTCAACTGATCCAGCACCTTGGGGTTGGAGCGCAGCCAGGCACCTTCAGTGATCTCCACCTCCAGGCGCCGGGGATCGATGCGGTGACGCTGGCAGGCCTCCCTGAGTACATCGGCAATGTCCTGGTCCTCGAAATCCTGGGGGGACAGGTTGATCGACAGGCGCTGTACATCGCTGGAACTCCAACTGTGCAGCCTGTCCAGCACCGCGTTGATCACCCAATGGGTCACCCGGTGGATCAAGGCGTTGCGCTCCATGACCGGAATGAATTCCGCCGGGGAAATCGGTCCCAGCCAAGGGTGATCCCAGCGGATCAGTGCCTCGGCGCTGACCTGGGCACCATCGGGCAGGGCGAAGCGCGGCTGGAACATCAGGTAGATCTGTCCGCTGTCGAGGGCTTCGCTGATGTCCGACGCCAGATTGAAGGCACGTCGATAGGCCTGGTCCCGCACCACGTCATAGGGCGCCCAGGTGCTGCGCTTCAAGGTCGCCAGCTCCAGGGCGAACATGGCTTTGCGCAGCACGTCCGGCACCGCGTCGCGGTCCGTGGAGAACTCCACGGTGCCTGCACATACCGCGGGAATCATCGGCAGCTCAAGGCCCGGCGGCTGGCGCCGCAAACGCCGAACCAGCCCTTCGAGAAAACGTTCGATGCCCGGCGCTGCCGGTAGCAGAAAGCCAAAACGCTTGACCGAGACGTGATACACCCGGACATGCCGCCCCAGGTAGGTGAGCAGTTGCTGGGCCAGGAAGCGCACGATGATTTCAAACGGAGCCATGCCCATGGCCAGGGTCAGCTCGTGAGCCACGGTCATGTCCACCGCATCCACCAGCACCAGCACGCGCTTTTCACCAGGATGCTGTTCCGCCAGGTCGTACAGATCGCTCTGGAATTGCTCCCGATTGGGCAGGCTGCTGACCGGATCGCGACGGGTCTGGCGCTGACGGTGCTCGATCTGCTCCATCACCAGGCACGCCAGGTCCCGCAGTTGCTGGCGCTCGACGGCATTCAAGCGCTGGGGCTGTTTATCGATGACGCACAAACTGCCGATGGCGTGGCCGGTGGATGTGATCAGCGGCGCGCCGGCATAAAAGCCGATGCATGGATCTTCGGTGACCAGGGGGTTGGCATGAAAGCGCACATCCCGGCGGGCGTTTTCCACTTCAAACACATCGCCGGACTTGATGGTGTAGGCACAGAACGATTGATCGATGGGGGTCTGCTCGGCGACGAAACCCACCCGCGACATGAACCACTGGCGATCCCGATCCACCAGGGTGATCAGGGCCGTGGGTACCTTGAAGTACTGCGCCGCCAGGCGACAAATACGATCAAAACGCTCACAACGGGCCGTGTCCAGCAGTTCCAGGGCATACAGAGCAGCCAGGCGCTGCTCCTCGACCAACGCCTTATCGGGCATACCGCGCCTCAGGCAGGATCAACACACTCATCAGAAAACCTATCTCAGCAGCGCAGGGGGAAAACACCACCTGGAAACGGGTTGAGCCCAAAATGGTGGCATTACGACATCCATCGACAGCATGACGCAGTGACTAGTGCTTGCCAATTCCATCCGTCGGACGAACGGTATTGCCCGGAACAATACATCGCGACCTTGAAAAGACCGTTCCAGAGCGCTCGCGCCCCATGACAAAGAGACCTTGCCGGCCATTGCGTCCTGCTCGAACCCCTCTCTGCAAACCCTGGCAGATCGGCAGGCGCGTACCTTGCGAAGACAAAAAAAGCGATCCGCAGATCGCTTTCTTTGCTATTGCATCATCAGGCCAGTTCCAGAGTCCCGACCTTCTTGCCCCCTTGTCACTACCCTGCTCCTGCCGGGCGTCCGAATCTTTTAACAGCCTGCGACTGTCTGCTGGCTGAACCTGCCGGCGGCAAGCGTGACAATTCATGACAGTCCCTTGCCAAGCATGAGCAAAGCCGGAACCATGCGCCGCCCTGCCCATGGATGGAGCCGTACCATGAAAAAACTCGTATTCCTGCTATTCCTCGGCCTGCTGGTGGTGCTCAACGTCGGCTACTACACCGAGCTGGAAGAAGCCGAGACCCACACCCGCTGGTTTATCAAGCAGTCCCCGACGCTGCGCCTGGAGTTCTTCAATATCCACGCCAATGACGGCGACTACCGGCGCGTGGAAAAGCTCACTCCCGAGCACCGGCAGATGATCATCGACTACTGCAAGTACCGTTTGGGCATCGATACCCAGGTCACCACCCAGGCCGACGTGGAACGTTGCGCCAAGCTCTGAGCCCTCCCTTCCAGCACGCCAACCCCGGGTCTTTGGTACTCGTCTCATGGCAACCGGGCCAGCCCCCGGCTAGGGTCGCTACAACTCTCCTGCCCCAGGGGAGCCCTGCGCCCGTCCTTGGTCCAGGGGTGCTATGGTGGTCGGCTGCCCTGCGTGCCAGGGCTCATTGGAGGAGTGCGACGCTGAACGCCTGGTCGTGAAGCTTGAGGAGGTCACTGAATAGATATGTGCAACGCCAAAGATATTTATACCGCGGGTTGGATTCTGGTGGTCATGTCCGGTCTGGTGTCCCTGGTGATCCAGGTCTACCTGGGCTATTTCAAGATCGATGACATGGTCAAGTACCTGGCCCGCTGCCGGGTCATCGCCATTCGCATGCCACTGCTGGGCAAAGACCCTCTCAGCCGTCTGTGCATGCTGGTGTGCATCGGCGGGATGTTCGCCATGCCCCACCTCTTTCTGCGCAATGGCGGCATGGATGTACGGGACTACAAGAACTTCCCCCTGGGCCTGAAATGGCTGATCAATCTGTTCCAGCTGTCAGCCCTGGCCGCGGCCATCGCCTTCCTGGTGTTGTGGTGGGTCAGCCGTCACCTTTGACCGGCAACGGTCTTCATTGCGGGGCGCCACGCAACGGCGCCCCGTCTCCCCAGAGCCAGCAGCCCTTCAACCGGTCGCTGTCTGCTGATGAAAATCCTCACGGGTCATTTCGAAAAACCGGCTTGGCAGGCCTTCGAATTCGCCGTCGTGAGTGAAACGAAAACCCAGCTTGCGAGCCACCGCCAACGAGGCGCCATTGTCGATGTGAGCATCAGCGACAATCCGCTCGACCTCCGGGTCGGCAAAGGCGTGCTCGACAATGCGCCTGGCGGCCTCAGAGGCCACCCCCCGGCCCCAGGCCCGCCGCACCAGACGCCAGCCCATCTCCAGTTCCGGGCCCACGGCGTCGAAAGGAATGAACGAGACCCAGCCCAGTAAATCGTCCGGGGCCTCCTTGGCGAAGATCGCCCAATAACCGCATCGCTCACCAAAGTCCTGGGTCATGCGCGACTGCAAGAAATCCCGGTGCCATTGCCCACCGTCCCAGATTCCCGGAGTGAAGCGCGTGACTTCAGGGTCCAGGTCCATGCGCAAGCAGGCCTCGAAGTGTTCGAGCGTGCGTGGGCGCAATATCAAGTTGGGGGTTTCGAAGTGCAGATTCATCCGTGATCTCCTGGGTTGATGGTCGACCATGAAACAGCGGCTGGCGGAAAAAGAAAACAGCCCGCCGCAAGAAAATATGTCGCTCCGCACAGCAAACCCGATCAAGCCCCCTCACTTCGTATACAGCCACGCATACACTTTTCGACACCATTGTTCAGAACTATCTGATTGAATGATAATAATTATCTAATGAGAATCGCTTCCAAATAAAACGGAGGCTCTATCTCAATGTCCAGTCCCGCCCGCCCACAACCCTGGAAGTTGTGGTCCACCTCTCTCGGTCTGATGGCCCTCAGCGAAGCCAGCCTGGGAGCCGCTGCTGAAGACGCCAAGCGTCACACCGAGGCGACACCTGTCACCCTGGCCCCAACCCATGTGCAAGGGGTGCATCAGCCCGGCTACAAGCGTGAGGCCTCGGACTCGGTGAAGTTCACCGCGCCCCTGCGGGAAACGCCGAAGTCGGTGACCATCATCACCGACACCCTGATGCAGGAACGTGCCGTGTCGACCCTGACCGATGCCTTGCGCACGACCCCGGGCATCACCTTCGGCGCCGGGGAAGGCGGAACGCCGCTGGGGGATCGCCCCTTCATCCGCGGCTTCGAGGCCAGCACCGACATCATGATCGACGGCATCCGCGACGTCGGCCGGATGAACCATGAAGTGTTCAACTACGAGCAGATCGAAATCGTCAAAGGCCCGGGTTCGGCCTACTCGGGACGCGGCTCCACCGGCGGCACCATCAACCTGATCAGCAAAGTACCGCAGCAGGAGGACTTCAGCGCTGGCAGCCTGACCCTGGGCACCGATCATCAGCGGCGCAGCACCCTCGACCTCAACCAGTACCTGCCCGAACAGAACATGGCCCTGCGCCTGAACGCCATGAAGCATGAAGCCGATACCCCCGGGCGCGATCATGTGCAGGTGTCGCGCTGGGGCGTGGCACCGAGCGTGACCTTCGGCCTGAACACCGACACCCGCGCCACCTTGAGCTACTACCACCTGCAGACCGACGACATGCCCGACCAGGGCATCCCGGTGTCGGAAATCTCCGGCAAGCCGATCAAGGTCGACCGCGACAACTTCTATGGCTTCACCCAGCGCGACTTCCGCAAGACCTCGGCAGACCTTGCGACCTTGCAACTGGAACATGACTTCAACGACCACCTGACCCTGCGCAACACCACCCGCCAGGGCCGCAGCATGCAGGACTACGTCATGAGCCGGCCGATATCCACGGCGGCGCAGGAACAGGCGAACACCGTGCAACGTGCGGCTCGCGGGCGCAACGTGGTCAACGAATCGCTGATCAACCAGACCGACATCTTCGGCACATTCGACACCGGCTCCATCGGCCACAGCTACAGCGCGGGCCTGGAGTTCTCGCGCGAACGGATCGACGTCAAGAATCGTTATGCAAGCCCCAAGAGCAGCAACCTGGGCCACCTCAATCACCCCAATCCCAAAGACCCATTCGCCCCGGTGCTACGAGGCGACGGCCAACACACGGTCACCCAACACAACAACCGCGCCGTCTATGTGATGGACACCCTGGCCCTGCACGAGCAATGGGACCTGAACCTGGGGGTGCGCTATGACGCCTATCACGTCAGGGACCCCAGCCAGAGCAACCGCAGCAATATGTGGACCTACCAAAGCGGTATCGTCTTCAAGCCCCTGCCCTACGGCAGCATCTACCTGTCCTACGGCACCTCGTTCAACCCTTCGGGCGAAACCGCCGGGCAGTCGGGCGGCGCCGATGGCGCAGCAGGCGGCCGGCTCAGCAACCTGGACCCGGAAAAGAGCCGCAGCCTCGAACTGGGCACCAAATGGGACCTGCTCAACGAACGCCTGGCCCTGACCGCAGCGGTGTTCAAGACCGAGAAGACCAACGCCCGAACCTACGACCCGATCAGCAACGAAGTGACCCTGGATGGCGATGTCGAAGTGAAAGGTTTTGAAGTCGGGGCTACCGGCCACCTGACCGATCAATGGGAGGTGATGGCGGGCTACACCTACCTGGATGCCAAGACGGTCAAGTACGCCTCAGGCAGGAACACCGACTTCAACGGCAACCAGATGAAATTCATCGCCCCCAACAGCGCCTCGCTGTGGAGCACCTACATGCTCACCGACCGCCTGAAAGTCGGTGCCGGCGCCAACTATGTGGGCGAGCGCTACACCAACGATGAAAACACCCGCAGCCTCGATGCCTACTGGCGCTACGACGCCATGCTGGCCTATCGGGTGAACAAGAACCTGGACCTGCAGTTCAACGTGCTCAACCTCACCGACAAGACCTACTACGACGCCTCCCACGTCGGCATGTTCGCCACTGTCGCGCCAGGGCGCTCTGCCGAGCTGGCGGCGAACGTCAGGTTCTGATGCTTTCGCCGGCAAGCTAGCTCCTACGTGTGGTTGGAGCTGGCTTGTCAGCGAACGCCTGCCTAGAGCAACCGCCGGATCTCCTCCAGCAACTCCCGTGGAATCTGCACCCCGTGCTCCAGGCTGCGCGCCCGCGCCTCGAACCTGCGTTGGGACGGCAACCGCGCTCCATCCCGGGCAATCCCCGCGAACAAAGCCTCCGCCCGCTCCAGCCCCGCCTGATACCCCTGCCCCAGAAACACCTGGGGATCGAACGCCAGCACCAGCTCGCCATGACAAGGCGTCGCCCCGACGCCTTCATCGAAGGCCATGGACTCCACACTGGTGAGGTCGCCAATCAGGGCCCCGGCCAACAACTCGATCATCGCCGCCAGGGCCGAGCCCTTGTGACCGCCAAAGGTCTGCATGGCACCGCGCAATGCAGCCTGGGCGTCAGTGGTGGGTTCGCCGTCGGCATCGATGGCCCAATGGCTGGGAATCGGCTTGCCCTGGCGTGCATGCAATTCGATATCGCCGCGGGCAATGGCGCTGGTGGCGAAGTCGAAGACAAAAGGATCGCCCCCCGGTCGCGGCCAGGCAAAGGCCAGGGGGTTGGTGCCGAACACCGGGTGCCGGCCTCCGGCCGGAGCCACCCAGCTATGACTGGGGTTCATCGCCAGGCCCACCAGCCCGGTGGCGGCAATCGCCTCGACCTCGGGCCACAGGGCGGAAAAGTGGAAACAGCGCTTGATCACCATGGCGGCGACCCCCTGGCTACGAGCCTTCTCCGCCAGGACCGGCAGGCCGGTGTGGAAGCCCAGCAAGGAGTAGCCGTAATGAGCATCCACTTCCAGCACCCCAGGCGACACATGTCGCAGGCTGGGCTCGGCCCGGGGGTCGATCTTGCCTTCGCGCACCGAGCGCACGCAGCCCAGCAGGCGATACACCCCGTGGGAATGGCATTCGTCACGCTGGCCCTGGGTAATGACCTCGGCGATCGCCCGACTGTGAGCGTCGGACAGGCCGTGTCGGCTGAGCACCTGGTAGGACAGGCTGCGGACTTCGTCCAATGACAGGGTGATGTATTCAGACATGGTGGAACCTCTATGAGCGGTGAGTGAAAGCTCCTGTGGGAGAGTGTGTTGTGGGGCTGATCGGCCCCTGGCCATCGATCAGTTGCGGCACGTGCAACCGATTGCCGCTGGACAGTTCGGCAGGCAACAGCGCCTCGGGCAGATCCTGGTAGGACACCGGGCGCAGAAAGCGCTGGATCGCCAGGCTGCCCACCGAGGTGCTGCGGCTGTCGGAGGTGGCCGGGAACGGACCGCCATGAACCATGGCGTGGGCCACTTCGACCCCAGTGCCGAATCCGTTGACCAGCAGGCGTCCGGCCTTGCGCTCCAACAGCGGCAGCAGCGTGCGGACCTGGGGGTGATCGCCATCGCTCAGGTGCAGCGCAATGGTCAACTGGCCCTCCAGGCTCTGCAGCACCTGTTGCAAGGCGGCAAAGTCCGGGCACCTAACGATCAACGAGGCCGGGCCAAAGACCTCTTCCCGCAATTGAGCGCAGCCCATGAAGGCCTCGGCCGAGGTGGCGAACAACGCGCCTCGGGCCTGAGTGCCCTGCCCCGCCAAGCCCTGGGCCAAGGTCTGCACCTGGGCATGGGCCGCCAGGGCGGCAACGCCCTGGCAGTAACTGCGGTGAATGCCTGGGGTAAGCATGGTCTGCGCTGCCTGTGTGGCTAGGGCAGCGGCAGCGGCGCTTTCAAAGCGCTGCAATGCCGGGCCTTCCAGGGCCAGGATCAAGCCCGGGTTGGTACAGAACTGCCCGGCACCCTGGGTCAGCGAGGCAACGAACGCCGGGGCAATCTGCTCCGCCCGCGCCTCCAGGGCTTGGGGCAACAACAGCACCGGATTGATGGAGCTCATCTCGGCATACACGGGAATCGGCTCAGGACGTAATGCGGCGATCTGCATCAGCGCGACCCCGCCCGTGCGCGAGCCGGTAAACCCCACTGCCTTGATCCGCGGGTCCGCCACCAGTCCCTGGCCGATGGCCCGACCGCTGTCGAACAGCAGCGAAAACACCCCCTCGGGCAATCCCAGGCTCTGCGCGGCCCGGGCAATGGCCTGCCCCACCAACTCTGATGTACCGGGGTGCGCCGAGTGGGCCTTGACGATCACCGGACAACCCGCCGCCAGGGCCGAGGCGGTGTCGCCGCCGGCCACGGAAAACGCCAGGGGAAAGTTCGACGCGCCAAACACCGCCACCGGGCCCAGGCCGATATGCCGCAGGCGCAACTCGACCCTGGGCAGAGGCTGACGCTCAGGTTGCGCCGGGTCGATCCTGACCCCGAGAAAACCACCGTCACGGACTACCTGGGCAAACAGGCGCAATTGGCCGACGGTGCGCCCCCGCTCACCTTCCAGGCGAGCCCGGGGCAAGCCGGTTTCCAAGTGACAGCGCTCAATCAGCTCCTCGCCCAAGCCCAGAACATGGCTGGCAATGCTCTCCAGAAAGGCCGCCCGCTGTGCAAGCGGCAACTGGCGATAAGGATCGAACGCCGCCTCCGCCAGGGCACAGGCACGCTCAAGTTCAGCGGCCGAGGCGCCACCGAAAGCCGGTTGCAACACCTCGCCACTGGCGGCGGCCAGCCCATGAATCGAGCCCTGGCCGCCAAGCACGGCGGTGTGACCTATCAGCATCTGTCCGGTAACAGTCATGGATAACCTCGTCTGCATGAAAGTGGTCATGGTCATTCCACCTCATCGCCGTCCAGCACCAGCTTGGCACTGGGCACTCCGGTGTTGGCGCCCCAGTAGTAGATGCACAGGGCCATGAGGGTGACGGTGAGGGTGTCGTAGGGATGAGTCAGGGCGCCGATGCCGCCGAAGCTGCCCAGGTAGGAAATGACAATGGTCAGCCCATAGAAAGCGATCAGCCACAGCGATGAGCGCACCTGCTCGCCCAGGCTCAGGTGGTCGGTGGGCACCAGGCGTTTGCACAGCAGGTAGATCACGAACATCAGGATCTGCAGCCCCAGCAGCCAGGACACCGTGCCCCAGCCGGACCAGTAGACGATCAATGCCGCGATCACGAACGACACCGGGCCCAGCACTGCAAAGGCGCGGACCCGAAACGGCCGCGCCAGTTGCGGTGCACTCTTGCGCAACGCCGCGACGCTGATGGGGGCCACCGCATAACTGAGCACCAGGGCCGCTGACACCACGTTGATCAGCGCTTCCCACGAGGGGAACGGCAGGGTCCAGAACACCGACAGGCCGAAGGTCAGCCACAGCGCCGGACGCGGGATGCCGGACTCTTCATCGATGCGGGTGAAAACCTTGAAGAAGGTCCCGGTCCGGGCCCAGCCGTAGACCACCCGCGGCGTGGCGTTCATGTAGATGTTGCCGCAGCCACTGGGGGAGATCACTGCGTCGGCCACCACCAGGTAGGCCAGCCAGCCGACCCCGAGGGTCAGGGCAATGTCGCGGTACGGCAGAGAGAATTCCTTGCTGATGCCGCTCCAGCCGTTGGCCAGCATTTCCGTGGGAATGCTGCCCAGAAAGGCCAGTTGCAACAGGCCGTAGATCAAGGTCGAGAGCAGCACCGAGAGAATCAGCGCGATGGGAATGGTGCGTTGCGGATTACGCACTTCACTGGCCACGGAGATGATCGGCGTCAGCCCCAGGTAGGCGAAGATGATGCCCCCCGCCGAGACCGCCATCTCGATCCCCGACAGGCCGAACGGGGCAAAACCCTGGACATGGAAGTTGTCGGGCTTGAAGAAGGTGAACAGCACCGCGATCACCAGCAGCGGCACGATGAACTTGAACAGGCTGATGAAGTTGTTGGATTTGGCGAAGGTCTTGACGCTGTAGTAGTTGAGCCAGAAGAACAGGCACAACAGGGCAAACTGCACCAGCCAGCCGATGATGGTCGGGTTGCTGGAGCCTTCATGGGTCAACGCCGGGAACCAGGCCGCGGCGTACTGCCGGGCCGCCACCACTTCAATCGCCACTAGGCTGGAAAAGGCGATCAGGGTGATGAACCCCATCAAATAGCCCAGCAGCGGGCCATGGGAGAACACCGGGTAGCGCACCACCCCACCGGCCCGGGGCAGAGCGGCCCCCAGCTCGCAGTAAACGATGCCCAACAGCAGCACGGCGAACCCGCCCAGCAGCCAGGAAAAGATCCCCGCCGGCCCGGCAATCGCCGAAACGTGGCTGGCCGCGAACAGCCAGCCGGAACCGAAGATCGCACCCAGACCGATAAAGGTCAGGTCCACCAGAGAGAGTTGTTTCTTGAATTTGCCTTTGCCTGACATGGGGCTGCGCCTTTTTTGAGGTTATTGGAATAGGCAAGTCGAATGTCACGTCGGCGGACCCGCTCGACGCTTGCAGCACATGGGGTATTGCAGAAGCGGGTGCCCCCACCCAGGGCACCCGACCAAGTCCTGCAGGCCCGTTTCTACAGGCCGACGTCCGGCAGGCTCGGGCGCGTGGCCAGGGCCTTGGCGACCAGGGCTTTGACTTCGGCCAGGGTTTCACCCTGCAGCGCCAGACGCGGCGGCCGGGTGATGGACGAACCACGGCCCACCAGTTCTTCACAGAGCTTGATGCACTGCACCAGGTCCGGACGAGCGTCCAGGTGCAGCAGCGGCATGAACCAGCGGTACAGGGCCAGGGCCTCCTCGAAGCGTTTTTCCTTGGCCAGGCGGAACAGGGTCTCACCCTCCTTGGGGAAGGCCACGGACATGCCCGAGACCCAGCCCTCGGCCCCCACCGCCACGCTCTCGACCACCACATCGTCGAGACCGGCGAACAGCACGAAGCGATCGCCGACTGCGTTGCGCAGGTCGATGAAACGCCGGGTATCGCCGGAGGAATCCTTGAAGCAGACGATGTTCTCGCAGTCCTGCAGGGCGATCAGCACCTCGGGGGTGACGTCATTCTTGTAGATCGGCGGGTTGTTGTAGACCATCACCGGCAGGTCGGTACCGGTGGCCACCGCACGAAAATGCGCCGCGGTTTCATGAGGCTTGGCCGAGTACACCAGGGCCGGCATCACCATCACCCCATCGACCCCGACCCGAGCCGCTTCGCGCACCGTATGGCGGGCGAACTCGGTGGTGAATTCGGCCACCCCGGCGATCACCGGCACCCGACCGCCGGCGGCGTCCTTGGCGACTTCGATCACCGACAGTTTTTCCGCGGTACTCAAGGAGGTGTTCTCCCCCACGGTGCCGCACACCACCAGGCCGGATACGCCGTCGTCCACCAGGTTGCGCATGACCTTGTGGGTGGCCTGCAGGTCGAGGGAGAAATCGGCTTTGAATTGAGTGGTCACAGCGGGGAATACACCGCTCCATTGGATGGCTTTACGGCTCATGGTCTTGTCCTTGTTTGAGGTCGGCCGGGCCGACTGACGTTGAAAACCCAGACCAGAGTCGCCTTTTATCCCCCTTGCAGCTTGAGGCTTTTCGCCCCTGCAAGAGACGAAATCGGCACACTCGCCCCTCACCCCATTGCGGCTCCAGCGCCACAGCGGCCATGGCGAGACTGTGCTGATTTCGTCATCTGCCACAGCGAAAACCCACAAGCAACGCCGCCCCCGCCAAGGCCACTCTGTAGCTCTTTCCCGTCAGGTGCCGCCATGAAAAAAATAACCGTGATCGACTCACACACCGCAGGTGAACCCACTCGCCTGGTGATCGACGGCTTTCCCGAGCTGGGCCGTGGCTCCATGGCCGAGCGCCTGCAGACCCTGCGCAGCCAGCACGATCACTGGCGCCGCGCCTGCGTCCTCGAACCCCGGGGCAGCGACGTGCTGGTCGGGGCCCTGCTCTGCGAGCCGCAGGCCAGGGATGCCTGTGCCGGCGTGATCTTTTTCAACAACAGCGGCTACCTGGGCATGTGCGGCCACGGCACCATCGGCCTGGTGCGTTCGCTGTACCACCTGGGACGCATCGACTACGGCGTGCACCGCATCGAAACCCCGGTGGGCACGGTGGAGGCCACCTTGCACGACGACCTGTCGGTGAGCGTGCGCAATGTCCCCGCCTATCGCTACCGCACCCAGGTGGCGCTGCAAGTGCCGGGGCACGGCACGGTGCATGGCGATATCGCCTGGGGCGGCAACTGGTTCTTCCTGATCAGCGATCACGGCCAGGACATTGCCCTGGACAATGTCGAAGCCCTGACCCAATTCACCTGGCGCGTGCGCGAGGCCCTGGAAGCCGCCGGGGTGACCGGGGCCGAGGGCGAAGTCATCGACCACATCGAACTGTTCGCCGACGACCCACAGGCCGACAGCCGCAACTTCGTGCTCTGTCCCGGCAAGGCCTACGACCGCTCCCCCTGCGGCACCGGCACCAGCGCCAAGCTGGCCTGCCTGGCGGCGGACGGCAAGCTCGCTCCGGGCCAGACCTGGCGCCAGGCCAGCGTCATCGGCAGCCAGTTCAGCGCCCACTACGAGCAGGCCGGCGAGCGGATCATTCCCACCCTGCGTGGCAGCGCCCACATCAGCGCCGAAGCGACCCTGCTGCTCGATGACAGCGACCCGTTCGCCTGGGGCATCGGCTCGTGAATGCCCAGGGCGAGGCCGACGTGATCGTGGTCGGCGCCGGCATCATCGGTGCCGCCTGCGCCCATGAACTGGCCGGCCGCGGCTTGCGGGTGCAGGTGCTGGACGACGCCCGTGGCGGCGCCACCGGGGCCGGCATGGGCCATCTGGTGGCCATGGACGACAACCCGGCGGAGCTGGCCCTGAGTCATTACTCCATCGGCCTGTGGCGGCAGTTGCGCGAACGTCTGCCCGAGGCCTGCGCCTATCGCAACTGTGGCACCCTGTGGCTGGCCGCCGACCGCGAGGAAATGGACCTGGCGCGAGCCAAGCAGCAGACCCTGGCAGACCACGGCGTCACCGGCCAACTGCTCGACGGCTCGCAGCTGGCGGCGCTGGAGCCGATGCTGCGCCAAGGCCTGGGCGGCGCCCTGAAGATCCCCGGAGACGGCATTCTCTACGCCCCGGCCACCGCCCACTGGCTGCTCAGCAGCCATCCACTGATCCAGCGCCAGTTCGGCCATGTGCGTAGGGTGGCCGGCGATCAGCTGGAGCTGGACGACGGCCGGGTCCTGCGCGCCCCCCGGGTGCTGCTGGCCAACGGTTTCGCCGCCCGGGAACTGCTGCCGGCCCTGCCCCTGCGACCGAAAAAGGGCCACCTGCTGATCACCGACCGCTACCCGCAACAGGTCCAGCATCAACTGGTCGAACTGGGCTACGCCGCCAGTGCCCACGCCAGTGACGGCACCTCGGTGGCCTTCAACGTCCAGCCGCGTCCGACCGGCCAGTTGCTGATCGGCTCGTCCCGACAGTTCGACACCCTCGATCCACAGGTCGAACCGGTCGTGCTGGCGCCCATGCTGCAACGGGCAGTGGAATACCTGCCGGAGCTGGCAACGCTCAACGGCATCCGCGCCTGGACCGGCTTTCGCGCCGCCACCCCGGACGGCCTGCCGATCCTGGGTGAACACCCGCAACAACCGGGCCTGTGGCTGGCCGTTGGCCATGAAGGCCTGGGCGTGACGACCGCCCCCGGCAGCGCGCGGCTGCTGGTGGACCTGATGCTCTGCGAATGCCCGGCAATCGACCCGCGCCCCTATCTGCCCGGACGCTTCGCCGCCCTGACTGGAGAATGCCCGTGATCATCTACCTGGATCAGCAAGCGCTGGAGGTCCGCTCCGGCCTCACGGTGGCCACTGCCGTAGCCAACAGCGGCGTGCCCTATACCCGCACCGCCTGCAGCGGTGCTCCACGAGCGCCGTTCTGTGGCATGGGCATCTGCCAGGAATGTCGGATGACCATCGACGGTCGCCGTCAACTGGCCTGCCAGACCCTGTGCCGGGATGGCATGCAAGTGGAGCGCAGCCAATGAGCGCCCAACGCCTGCACTGCCAGATCGTCATAGTCGGCAGCGGCCCGGCGGGGCTCGCCGCCGCCCAGGCCGCCAGCCACAGCGCCACCTCGATCCTGATGATCGACGACAACCCGCGGCCCGGCGGACAGATCTGGCGCAATGGCCCCGGGCACCCGCCCACCGCCCTCCAGACCGAGCGTTTCAAGATCCTGCAGCACCCGGCGCTGCGCTACCTCAGCGCCACCCGTATCATCGCCGCCCTGGGCCCGCAACGCCTGTTGCTGGAGGACGCGCAACAGGCCTGGCAGGTGGACTTTGAACAGCTGATCCTGTGCTGCGGTGCCCAGGAGTTGCTGCTGCCCTTTCCCGGCTGGACCCTGCCCGGGGTCACCGGTGCCGGTGGCCTGCAGGCCCTGCTGAAGAATGGCCTGCAGGTGAATGGAAAAACCCTGGTGATCGCCGGCAGCGGCCCCTTGCTGCTGGCCAGCGCCGCCACCGCGCGCCAGGCCGGCGCCCGCGTGGTGCGGGTGCTGGAACAGGCCACCGCAGCCTCCGTGCTGGGTTTCGCCGGCCAACTGTGGCGCTGGCCAAGCAAGCTGGCCCAGGCCCTGAAGCTGGCTACCCCGGCCTACCGTTGCAACGCCCATGTGGTGGAGGCCCTGGGGGACCGGCACCTGCAAGGAGTACGCATCCGCCAGGGCCGGCGCAGCGAGGAAATCCCCTGCGACTACCTGGCCTGCGGCTTCGGCCTGGTGCCCAATACCCGTCTGGCCAGCCATCTGGGCTGTCATCTGGAACACGGCGCCATTGCGGTCGACCAGCAGCAGCGCAGCAGCCTGCCCCAGGTCCTTGCCGCCGGAGAATGCACCGGCATCGGTGGCAGCGAACTGGCCCTGATCGAAGGCGAGATTGCCGGCTGCGTGGCCAGCGGCCAGGGCGCCCGCGCCGCCGGCCTGATCCGCCAGCGCCAGCACTGGCAGGCCTTTGCCAGGCAGTTGCAGCGTCACTTCGAGCTGCAACCGCAGATCCTCGAACTGGCCCGACCCGAGACACTGCTGTGCCGTTGCGAAGATGTGCCCTACGCTGCGGTGGCGGCAGCAGCCGATTGGCCCAGCGCCAAGTTGCACAGCCGGTGCGGCATGGGGGCCTGCCAGGGCCGGGTCTGCGCCAGCGCCGCCCAGCGCCTGTTCAACTGGCCCATGGTGGCCCCGCGAACGCCGCTGGTGCCGGCCCGGCTCGCCACCCTGATGCTCGACGAGACCTGCCACGACGCCGCAGACTGAGCCCCTGAAACCGCCCTGGCCGGGAACACCCGGCCAGCTTGCACAGCCCTTTTGTACCCCCTGGCTTTATCGACACAGATCCATCCCCCAAGCCCCCTAGAGAGAGGCCGACGATGATCGATAGCGCACAGCTCCACCACTTGCCCAGGGCCATCGCCGCCCAATCCCTCGGGGACATCAACAGCCTGCTGGCCAGCATGGCCCCGATCACGCCCCTGCTGGACTGCATTCCCAGCGCAGTGTTCTTCATCAAGGACCTGCAGGCCCGCTACCTGATCGCCAACCTGACCCTGGCCCAGCGCTGCGGCTTCAAGAACATCCGGCCATTGCTCGGCAAGACCTCCGCCGAAGTCTTTCCGGCGGTGCTCGGCCCGGTCTACACCGAGCAGGACCAGCGCGTGCTGCGCCAGGGCATCACCATCAAGGGCCAACTGGAATTGCATCTGTACGGCAGCCGTGAACCCGGCTGGTGCCTGACCCACAAACTGCCGCTGTATGGACACGACCGACAGATCATCGGCATGGCCGGCATCTCCCTGGACCTGCAGGCAGCCCGTGACACCCATCCGGCCTACGAGCGTTTGGCGGCCGTGGACCGGCATATCCGCGAGCACTACAGCGAAGCCATCCGCCTGCAGGATCTGACCCGCATCGCCAACCTGTCCACGGCGCAGCTGGAACGCTACTGCAAGCGCATCTTCCACCTCACGCCCCGGCAGATGATCCACAAGGCACGCCTGGAACACGCCTCACGGCTGCTGCTGACCCAGGAGCCGATCACCGAGGTGGCGCTGCAATGCGGCTACACCGATCACAGCGCCTTCAGCCGGCAGTTCAAGTCCCTGACCGGACTCAGCCCACGGCAGTTCCGGCTCAACGCCACGACGTAGCCAGGACTTACGCCTGGCAGAAGGTGCAGTAGTCGAACAAGCCCGTGAAGCCGACCTTGCGGTAGATCGACAGGCCGTCGAGAGAGGCCTCGAGCACACAGATTTTCGCGCCCTGGGCCTGGATCAGGCGCAGCACCGAGTGGATCAGCGCCGTGGCATAGCCCCGCCCCTGGCACTCCCGCAAAGTGCCGATATCATCCAGCCGCGCCACCCCCGGCCCCAGGGACAGCGTCAGGGCACTGACCGGACGCTGGTCGACATACAAAGTGAAATGGCGCAGGGCCCTGCCGGCCAGCAACGCCGCCCGGTGCCGCTCCAGGTACAGCTCAATGCCTCCGCCATCGGGCTCGAACGCGCTCTGCACCGGTAGCCCCCAATCCTCCAGATGCTCATCGGTGCAATGCACATCCGCCAGTGGCGCCAGTCCCTCCTGCACTTCGTAGGTCGCCAGATCCAGCACCATGCAAGTGGTCTTGTCCGCGGCCATCAGGTGCTGCTGTTGCAACTGCAGACTGACCCGCGACACCTGCGCCTGAGGGATCACCACACAGAACGGCATGCCGGTGCGCTGCAGGAACGCCACGCCCTCGGCCAGTTGCTGGCTGTTGTCGCCAGGCCGGTCCTTCATCATCAAAAGATTCAGGCTGCTGGCTTCAAGCCCGGTGCAATAGGCGCTCAGATCGGCGCCGAAGCGCCGATGGAACTGCGAGATGGAAACGAAGAAATAGTCTTCCGCCTGGTGATACAGATCGATGATCGACGCGCTGGGCACCTGCACCATCTGCTACCTCCTTGAGCCTCGCGACGCGCCATGCGCCGCCTGACCCGGGCCACGTTAAGCCCACAGGCCCAGCGGCTCCAGCACAATCCTGTTTTATTGTGCGAAGGGATGCTCTGAGGTGTAAGCAAAAAGCGGAGCGCCTTGCTCATGTGGCGAGTTCCGCCGCCACATGAGCTGCAACAGTGCAGTTCTCAGCGCACGGAAGGCCTATTCGTAATAACCCACAGTCTTCTTCAAGTGATCCGCATACTCGTAGATTTCGTCGACGGAACTGATCGGATGACGTGTCTCGACTTTGTCCTGGTCGAAAATGCCGATGTACTTCTGGGCTCGATTGAAATGCAAACGGCAGATGGGCTTGCGATTGTTATCGTCGAGCAAAATACCGAAGTAGCTCTGGGTATCGCGCTGGACAATACGCTTGGCATCAACCACTGAACGCACCACCGCCCGCACAATGTGATACGCCTCCAGCTCCTCCAGCGTAGTGAAGATCTTTTCCTCAGATCCGTCCGTCTCAGTGGTCTCCTGCACATCGTTGATAGGTGCCGAGTGCTGATTAATGACCACCTGGCTGGAGCCACTCATTGCCGACTTGAGACGATCATTGATCTGGTCATTGAGAAACTGACCGAGCGCCTTGCGGGTCAATTCATAAAACTGCTCCCGCACTTTTTGAGTGATCACACCTTCATAGACGCGGGACGCAAAAACCTTCACCAAGTCGTCGTCGGGTTTGCTCACCTGAGACGCAATGACCTTCTTGATCTGGCTGACGTACTTCAACTCCCCCGCCGCACTAAGAACCGATTCAACGTCAAACGCCGACTTGGTCAACTTGATCAATTCAGGGACGGAGTATTCGTCGATATCCAGCAGATCAAGTTCAAGGAAGGGCTTTTCATCCATCTTGTTCGGCGCATCCAGATCGGTGAAGAACTTGTAGACCTGACCATTAGTAAGAATGGAAATACGCGCACTGGTGACATGAAAATAACGAAACAACTGAGAAGCATGATTGATGTGCAGCGGCTCACCGATTTTCTTGCACTCGATGAGTATCTGCACCTCGCCATCCTTGATGATCGCGTAATCGATCTTCTCGCCCTTCTTGGTTCCAACATCACAGACGAATTCAGGGGTCACCTCCATGGGATCGAAGACGTCATAACCCAGAACCGTATTGATAAAGGGCATGACGAAAGCGTTCTTCGTTGCCTCTTCAGTTTGAATGGCTGCGCCTTGCAAACGCACCTTGGCAGCAAGACTGGTTAGTTTTTCGAAAAATTCCATGAGCGACCTCTGACTGATACCGATCCGTGAGTTAGCGTGCTGGCACTTTGACCGCCAGTAGATACTAGACACAAACCGTCACCAAGACAGACATCCACATCAAGTGAGGCGCACTTCAGTCACGGGCAGCACTAAACCGCAGACGACATCCAACGATGCATCAGCAAGTCTCATAAACAGACAGAGGTGCGGGAGGAACGCTGAACAGCCGCTTTGCGCTCCTCCAACGATCAGGAGTGGCTGATCATCACTCAACCATCCATACGCTCGGTGTGACGTCCGGCCTGGATGGCCTTGGCCATTTGCAGGTGGTTCTCCAGCTTGGGCAGGGTTTCCTCGGCGAAGGCCTTGAGTTGCGGCACGTTACTGGTTTGCGCCTGTTGCTGGATCTGTCGGATCGCCGCTTCAGTGGCCTTGATCTGGTTGGCGGCATAGGCGCGGTCGAAATCCGTCCCCTCGGGTAGCTGCGGCATCAAGCGCTTGGCCTGGTCCATGACCTGCTCTCGGGGGGCCACCGGCAGGTCCAGTTGCCTGGCGATTTTGGCCAGGTGCTGGTTGGCCGTGGTGCGATCGTTGATCACCTGAATGGTGTATTCCTTTACCGCCCTGGACGAGGTGTGCTGATGCGCCAGGCGGCTGGCTTCGATATCGGCCATGCCCTTGGCCGAGGCGTCGTCGATAAAGGCCGCGGGGGACTGGGCCAGGGCGTTGCTGGCGCCAAGGCCGAGCAACAGGGCCAGGCCGGCACGACCGAGGATGGTGGCCATGGGGTTCATGCTGGGAGTCTCCTCTTGCAAGTCAGTACGGCGGGAGCCACAGCACCCGCCTGCATAGGGAAAACCCGAAGCCGCAAAGGTTTAGAAAAATCGCCGGTGGAACGACGAATGGCGAGTCGTTCAGGCCAGAAGCAGAGCCTCGCCCCTGGCCAGGACCTCAGGCGCTGGAGCGGCTTTTGCGCTCGCGCTTGACCGCGTACATCGCCTCATCGGCGTGCTTGAACAGCTGCTTTTCTTCCAGGCCATGTTCGGGGTACAGGCCAATGCCGATACTCGGCAGGATATTCAACGAATGGCCATCCAGGCGCAGCGGCTCGTTGAGCGCGCGGCGAATCTTCTCGGCGACATGCTGGGCATCGTCGCTGTGCTGCACGCTCTCCAGCAGCACCACGAACTCATCGCCGCCCATGCGTGCCACGGTGTCGGTTTCCCGTACGCAGCCTTTGAGGCGATTGGCCACCGCTTGCAGCAGCATGTCGCCCACAGCATGCCCGCAGGTGTCGTTGACCTCCTTGAACTTGTCCAGGTCGACATACAGCAAGGCCATGCGTCCCGAGTCGCGCCGGGCCCGAGCCAGGGCTGAACGCAAGCGCTCGCGCAGCAGCTCGCGGTTAGGCAGGTGGGTCAGTTGATCGTACTCAGCCATGTAATGCAGGCGCGCATGCAATTGCGCCCGTTCGATGGCCGCGGCGAGCTGGGCGCTGACGTACTGCAGCAATTCCAGCTCTGCTTCCCCGTAGCCCTGGGCACCGGGTGCACTTTTGACCATGAGCACGCCGATGGTGCCCTTCTGCGAATTCAGTGGCACGCCCAACCAGCAGCGAGGACCTTGAACGACGGCGAACTGGTTCCACAAATCCCGGCTCAACGGACACTCCGGCGCCAGCAGCAAGGACTGGCCGTGCCGCAGCACCTGCGCGCAGAAACGCCCGATCAGGGTCCCGGGCAGTTCCGGGCTGCTTTCGCAGTCATCGACGTGATAAGGAAAGTTCAGGCTATCGCTGCGCTCGTCGTACAGCGCCAGAACGAAATTGAGCGCCGGCAGCCACTCACCGATGATCCGATGCACATGCTTGAACAGCACCAGCAGGTCCTCGGTGGCGTGGGCCGCTTCGGAAATGGCATACAACGCCGCCTGTTTCGATTCGGCCTGTTTGCGCTCGGTAATGTCCCGGGCCACGGCGATGCGCAACTGGTCCACTTCCGACCAGCGCGCCGACCAGAGGATGTGCGCCACCCGCCCGTCCTTGCGCAGGTAACGGTTCTCGAAATTGGGCTTGGGCACGCCCCCCATGATTTCCCGGGCGGCCTGCAGGGTGCGCTCACGATCGGCCGGGTGCACCAGCTCGATCATCGGCCGGCCGATCAGCTCGTCGGCGGTGTAGCCGAAGACCCGCTCGCAGGCGGCACTGACAAATACGAAACGACCCTGGCTATCTACGGCGCACACGACGTCCAGAAGCAGATCGATGAAACTCGCCAGAGGCGCGGAGTTCTTGGTTGCCATCAGAGAAAGCTACTACCCATGAAAAATGCACTGAGTACCCATCCCTTGAGCCCGGTCAGCCAGTGACGAACACCGGCTGAACACCACCCTCGCACTCCGCGAGCGGCGTTATGCCTTGTTGCCGATCAGCCCCGGCACCGCATGCAGCAGGGCATTGATCGCGAAACCGATGAACATCACCCCGCAGACCCGGGTGATCGCCAGCTCGTGACGCTGATACCAACTGCGTACCTGCCGCGCACCCACCACGCCGATGAGAATAGCGTAAGCGCCGAGGCCGCCCAGGAAGCTCAGGGCAATCAGGCCGGGAAGCATGGACCAACTGAGCAGCTCCGCACGACTGGACAGCAGAGCGGTGAACGTCGCCACCGCCACCGGATAAGCCTTGGGGTTGGTCAGGCCGAAGATGATCCCGTGCCAGAACGGATTGCGCGCTGCACCCTGAGGCTCATCGCCATTGCCACCACGACTGCGGATCGCCCGCAGCCCCAGCCAGAACAGGTACAGACCGCTGAGCACCCCGAGAATGTTGAAGGCGTCGCTGCCGATTTCCCGGGCGCCGACAATGGCGATCAGTGCCGTACTGCACCAGACCACATCCCCCAGCAAGTGCCCGCAGAGAAACCCTGCGCCAGCCTGTCGACCACGGGAAGCGCCAATACCGAAGACCGCCAGGACCCCGGGCCCGGGGGTGATCGCGTAAATGAAACCCGAGGCGATAACAGCCAGCAACAGCGATGAGGTCATCAGCAAGACTCCAGAACGGATGCACCTCACGGCAACGCCAGGCACAGAACGAATCTGGCGGATTCTGCACGATCAAGGCACCTTGCCACCAGCGGCTTTCGTCAGCTGCTTCCCGGTAGCGGCGCCTCAGTCGGCGGGGTAAAAGCGCATTCCTGCGTAAGGATGTTCGCGACAGGCCCGTAATCGCGAAGCCAAGTCACCGACATGAGCCTCCAGTCGATGCCCATCGGGATCGAGAAAATAAAACGACGCGCCCTCGCTGCGGTTGTCGCGCCACTCCGGCACTCGCGCCTCACGCAGGCGCTGAATCAGCGCTGCAAAATCTGCAGCGCCGACGCCAAAGGCGTAATGGGTGTAATCGGCAACTGCCGGTGCCTGCCGTTGCGGGTCCAGGGACAGGCACAGCCACAGTCCCGGCAGTGACAGGTAGGCTCCCGTATCCCAGGTGGCCTCCAGACGCAGTTGCAACAGCGAGTGATAGAAGGCCAGGCTGCGGGGCAAGTCGCTAACCGCCAGGGTCAGGTGATTGAGGCCGGTGAGCATCGATTACTGTCCTTTCAGGGCTTTGCTCAGTGCATAGCGCTGGCCGTCATAATGCAGGGTCGCCACCGTGTTCCTGGGCGGCAGATCACGGCTTTCACAGCCATCACGGCCCTTGAAATGCTTGGTGCTGACTTCACGGGTACGCACGATCAGATCGGCGTAACCGTTGCGCTGGCCACTGCCGACTTCCAGGGTCCGGTGCAGGGTCCGGGAGCGGCCCTCGCACTCACTGCCCCAGCCAAACTCGCCGTGGCTCTCATCCATCACCAATCCTTCCAGCAGCGGCAGGACTTCCTTGTCTTCATGTCGATACAGGGTCAGCACGCTTTTCTCGTAGGGCATGGCACTGGAGCTGTGGTGATAGAGAACCCGCAGGCCAAAGGCTCGCTGCTCTTTATTCAAACGGTAGCGCCCGGTGTCGATCTGCAGCCCCTGCAGGGCCACGGCATCGGAGAACAGAGCAGAATCCTTGTAGTTGCTGGCCAGGGTCCAACCGGAGTCGATGTCCTGCAGCGATACGTCCAGGCTGTAGCTGCTGACGTCGCCAGTCTGGCTCCCGGGCATGGGCGTCGCCCGGGCACTGATGCTCAGCTCCGGCTCCGCGGGCCAGGGCTTGCAGACATAGAACTCTCCGGGAACCCCCGTCGTGTTGTCGCACCCCGCCTGCGCCGCCGTGACACCCCCCAACCCGGCACAAAGGGCCAGGCCCAGGCCGCATGATTCAAGCCACTTCATCAAAACTCCCTCAGATACCGCTGTAGCCATTGGGCAGCACGTAACGCTGGCCGTCGTAATGCAGAGTGATGAGCACCGGCTTGGCGGTCACGGACTTGGACTGGCACTCCTCCCCGACTTTTTCGCTCCGGGTACTGACGCTGACCGAACGCACGATCAGGTCGGCATAACCATGGCTGCGGGTCTTGGCGATCTCCAGGGTACGCGTGGTTTCAGTGCCCTCGCCGGCGCACTGGCCATCCCATTCGCCGTTGTAGGAATGGGCCAGGAACTTCTCCAGCACCGGGCGCAGGGTGCTGCCTTCGCGCACATATAGGCTGAGCCAGATCTGATTGAAAGGGTTGACCCGGGACGAGCCCTCGAACCCGGCCCGAACCCCGAAGGCCCGCACTTGTGGCGCCAGTTGGAAGCGCCCGGTGTCGAGCTTCACGCTTTCCAGGCGGAAGGCGTCGGAGACGAAAGCCACAGGCTGCCTGTAACTGGCCAGGGGCTTGCCGCTGTTGCGGTCCAGCACCGCCAGTTGCAGGTTGTAGGTGCCGTCACCGTCGCCGGTGTCGCTGGGGTCCGGAACCTGTTCCGACAGCAGGCTGATGCTCTGGTCGTCAAAGGCCGGCCAGTCCTTGCACAGGGAAAAGCCCGGAACCTCGGCGTTGCGTGGCGGCGGCAGGCACTGGGCCGCGACGGATGTGGTGCCGGCCAGCAGCGCCAGGCTGCCCAGAAGCGGGATCAAAGAAGAGCGACGGAACATTCACGACTCCTTGTGACAGGCGGATACAGCGCGATTTCAGGTCGCACTATCCTCTGCCCCGTCGACGCTTTCAACGCTGGGAGCACGCGCGTGGGAGTGGCCTTGCCTTGTAACAACTGCAGGCCTGACGAATGGCCGGACCTGGGCTAGGGTATGACGAGGTAATATGTTGTATTACACATCACTACAACGAGACTGCCATGTCCATCATGTCCCTACGCTTGCCCGATGAACTTGCTGAAACTCTGGCCCTGCTGGCAAAAGCCACCGGACGCAGCAAGTCGTTTCTCGCCGTGGACGCCCTGCGTGAATACCTGGCGCGGGAAGCCTGGCAAATCGAGGAAATCCAGAAGGCCCTGAACGAGGCCGACGCAGGTGACTTCGCCAGTGCCGAAGAAGTGGCGGCCATCGCCGGCAAGTGGACCAACAATGCGCATTGAATGGCTACGCAGCGCCCTGAACAACCTGGACGCTGAGGCCCGTCATATCGCCCAGGACGATCCCCGGGCCGCCGGGGAATTTGTCAGGGCGCTGTTGATCGGTATCGAGCAACTGGCCCGGTTCCCCTCAAGTGGCCGCGAAGGCCGCCTGCCCGGCACCCGGGAATGGGTAGTGCCGGGCTGGCCTTACCTGATTCCCTACCGGGTGCGCGGGGACCGGCTACAGATTCTGCGAATTTTCCATACCCGCCGTCAGCCCCCGGCACGTTGGTGAACGCTTCACTTGTAGGAGCTGGCTTGCCAGCGAAACGGACCTACCCGTTCCTCAAAACGCGCTACGGAAAATCTCTTCGATCTGCCGTTGCTCCGCCGGACGCGGGTTGGTCAGGCCGCAGGCGTCTTTCAGGGCATTGGCCGCCAGCAGTGGAATGTCCTGCAACTTGGCGCCCAGTTCCCGCAAACCGGCGGGGATTTCCACGTCCCGAGCCAAAGCGCGAATCGCCGCGATTGCCGCCTGGGCCCCCTCCTCCGGGCTGAAGCCTCGAATATCCGCACCCAGGGCGTGGGCCACATCGGTCAGGCGCTCGGCACAGACGCTGGCGTTGAAGCTCTGCACATGGGGCAACAGCACTGCGTTGCATACGCCATGGGGCAGATCATAGAAGCCACCCAACTGGTGAGCCATGGCATGCACGAAGCCCAGGGAAGCGTTGTTGAAGGCCATGCCGGCGAGGAACTGCGCATACGCCATGTTCTCCCGGGCCAGCAAATCGCTGCCGTCGTGCACCGCCTGGCGCAAGTTCGCGCTGATCATGCTGATGGCTTTGAGCGCACAGGCATCGGTGATCGGGTTGGCGGCGGTGGACACATAGGCCTCCACCGCGTGGGTCAGGGCGTCCATGCCGGTGGCGGCGGTCAACCCCTTGGGCATCGCCACCATCAGCGCCGGATCGTTGACCGACAGCAGTGGCGTGACGTTGCGGTCGACGATGGCCATTTTCACGTGGCGCGACTCGTCGGTGATGATGCAGAAGCGGGTCATCTCGCTGGCGGTGCCAGCGGTGGTGTTGATGGCAATCAACGGCAGTTGTGGCTTGCTCGACTGGTCGACCCCTTCGTAGTCGCCAATGTGTCCGCCGTTGGTTGCACACAGGGCAATGCCCTTGGCGCAGTCATGGGGCGAGCCGCCGCCCAGGGAGATGACGAAATCACACTGCGACTGCTGCAACTGCGCCAGCCCTTGCTCGACGTTGGCGATGCTCGGATTGGGCTTGGCGCCATCGAAGATCACCGAATCGATGTCCTGCATGGCCAACTTCTCGGCGATCATGCCCGCCACCCCGGCCTTGGCCAGGCCGACGTCAGTGACGATCAGCGCCTTGCGAAACCCATAATTGCGAATGGCGCTCATGGCCTCGTCCAGGCAATTGATGCCCATGATGTTGACGGCTGGGATGAAGAAGGTGCTGCTCATGAGGAAGTCTCCAGGCGAATGCCCAATGCGGGGTGTCGATTTATGTCTGCCCGACAGGATCGACTCATCGGTCACGGGCGATCTTGATCTGGCTCAAGGGTCGGTCGTGATAAAGTCGGCGCCCTGATGACCTTCTGCCTTGAGACCAATGACCGCGATGACGGATTTCCAGGAATTTGACGCCGAACTTGAAGACTGGAACGCCCTGGGCACGAGCACACCGTTCAATGGCCTGCTGATCGGCAACGGTGCCAGCCGTGCCGTCTGGGAAGACTTTGCCTACGACTCGCTGTTCGAAAACGCTCGCACAGTGGAAGAAAAGCCCCTGAGCCAGTCCGAGCTCAGCGTCTTCGAAGCCCTGCAGACCCGCAGCTTCGAACAGGTACTGGGCGCGTTGAAAACCACCAGCCGGGTCAACAAGGCCCTGGCGGTCAGCTCGGCGGCGCCGCGCAACCGCTACTACGCCATCAAGGAAGCCCTGATCAACACCGTGCATGCGGTACACATCCCCTGGCGCCTGGTACAGCCGCAAAGCCTGGCGGCGATCAACCAGGAACTGCGACGCTATCCCACGGTGTTCACCAGCAACTACGACCTGCTCAACTACTGGGCGGTGCAGCACGACAACCAAGGCATCGATGACCTGTTTCACGGCGCCGATCCGGCCTTCGCACTGGGCACCACCTCCAGCGCCGCTACTCGCTTGCTCTACCTCCACGGCGGCCTGCACCTGGTGCGCAACCTGGACGGCAGCGCGCGCAAGCTGAGTTCCACCGAAGGCACCCTGCTGGGCAGCTTCGCCATCAACAACACCCTCAAGACCCTGGATGACGTGCCGCTGTTCGTCAGCGAAGGGCCCCTGGCGGACAAGCTCAAGACCATCCGCAGCTCGGACTACCTGTCGTTCTGCTACCAGCAACTGCTAGACCACAGCGGCGCCCTGTGCATCTTCGGCCACAACCTGGGGCCCCAGGACCAGCACCTGGTGCAGGCGATCCGCCAGTCGGCCGTCACGACCCTGGCGATCTCCATCTACCCGCGCAGCGCGGCGTTCATCCAGCACCAGAAGCGCCACTACGCCAAGCTGTTCGAAGGGTTGGAGTTGAACCTGCGCTTCTTCGATTCCAAGACCCACGCCCTGGGCAACCCGGCCCTGTCGGTGCCCGTGGAACGCTGATTGCGCCGGGCTTGGGCGTCCTTGGGATCGTTGCGGGCCTGCGGCCCGTTCGCAGCCTGCGGCAGCGGCTACAGGGCTCATTCTTCGTTGCTGTGTACCACCACTAGCAGCTGCGCCTGCTCGTCGCCCAGGGAGCGGATGCGATGGGGCTTCTGGGCATTGAAGTGCAGCGCGTCGCCACGGTTGAGAATCACCCGCTCGTTCATGAAGTCCACTTCCACCTGGCCTTCATGGACAAACAGGAACTCCTCCCCCAGGTGTTCCTTGAAGGTCTTGTCACTGAACTCTTTGGCCGGGTAGATGATGAACGGCAGCAGGTTGCGCTCGCTGACCTGATGGGCCAGCACCGCGTATCCCGGCGTCTGGTCGTTGGCTGCCAATGACTGGCGCTCATCGCTGCGCACCAGGCTGTAGCTGTCCAGGCTGATGCTGTCCTCGGCGAACAGCTCCTCGACCTTGACGTTCAACGCCTTGGCCAGCTTCAAGGCGGCGGCGATCGACGGGGTGTTCAACCCGCGCTCGACTTTCGACAGGTAGCTCTTGGTCATCCCGGATTTTTCGGCCAGGGCCTCCAGGGTCACGCCAAGTTTTTTTCTCAGTAATTTCAAACGGATAGACATGTGGAGCGATTAATCCATCTAGAAAACAACGATTGGCGCTTGCCAATGACACAAAGTGTCATATAGCCTCTTTAGTGTCATCAGCATTCACCCAACGACCTTGCAAGTAACAGGTGAAGTGCAGACCCGACGTCCATTGCACCCTCACCAAGGACCCCGATATGGCCAAGACATTAGCACTGCCCAAGGACCAACTGATCAAGCAAGCCCTGACCCAGATGCAAAACACCCTGGCGGATAATACGTGGACCGACCGGCAAAAGCTGGCCCTGACCTGCCGCATTCTGTTCGAGAACGGTCACGACTCGGGCCTCGCCGGGCAGATCACCGCCCGCGGTCCACAGCCAGGCACCTACTACACCCAGCAACTGGGCCTGGGTTTCGATGAAATCAGCGCCAGCAACCTGCTGCTGGTCAACGAAGACCTGGAAGTCCTCGAAGGCCACGGCATGCCCAACCCGGCCAACCGCTTCCACAGCTGGGTGTACCGCGCCCGGCCGGACGTGAACTGCATCATCCACACCCACCCGACCCACGTTGCCGCGCTGTCGATGCTGGAAGTGCCGCTGGAGGTATCGCACATGGACCTCTGCCCGCTGTACGAGGACTGTGCCTTTCTCGAAGCCTGGCCCGGGGTGCCGGTGGGCAACGAAGAAGGCGAAATCATCTCCGCGGCCCTGGGCGACAAACGCGCGATCCTGCTTTCCCACCACGGTCAGCTGTCCACCGGGGCCAGCATCGAGGAAGCCTGCGTCATCGCCCAACTGATCGAGCGCGCAGCCAAGCTGCAACTGCTGGCCATGGCGGCCGGCACCATCAAGCCGATCCTTCCGGAGCTGGGTCGTGAAGCCCACGATTGGATTTCCAAGCCCAAGCGCCACGGCGCGGCCTTCAACTACTACGCGCGGCAGAACCTGAAAAAACACGCCGACTGCCTGAACTGATCCACCCCTTATGCCTTGCTAGGAGTTGCACCATGTCCACACCCGATATCCACGGCATCATCGGCTACACCGTCACCCCCTTCGGCGCTAACGGCGAAGGCCTGGACCTGGACGCCCTCGGGCGTTCCATCGACCGCATGATCGACGCCGGCGTCCACGCCATCGCGCCCCTGGGCAGCACCGGCGAAGGCGCCTACCTCAGCGACGCGGAATGGGACCAGGTCGCCGAGTTCAGCATCCGCCACGTCGCCAAGCGCGTGCCGACCATCGTCAGCGTCTCCGACCTGACCACCGCCAAGGCCATCCGCCGCGCGCGCTTTGCCGAAGCCCAGGGCGCCGACGTGGTGATGGTGCTGCCCACCTCCTACTGGAAACTCAGCGAAGCCGAGATCCTCACCCACTACCAGGCCATCGGCGCCAGCATCGGCGTGCCGATCATGCTCTACAACAACCCGGCCACCAGCGGCACCGACATGTCGGTGGAGCTGATCCTGAAGATTTTCCACACCGTGGAGAACGTCACCCTGGTCAAGGAAAGCACCGGCGACATCCAGCGCATGCACAAGCTGCACCTGCTGGGTGAAGGCCAGGTGCCGTTCTACAACGGCTGCAACCCCCTGGCCCTGGAAGCCTTCGCTGCCGGTGCCCGCGGCTGGTGCACGGCGGCGGCGAACCTGATCCCCCAGCTCAATCTCGATCTGTACCAGGCCGTGCTGGAGCATGACCTGCAACGGGCCCGGGAGCTGTTCTACCGCCAGTTGCCGCTTCTGGATTTCATCCTCAAGGGTGGCTTGCCGGCCACGGTCAAGGCCGGGCTGGAACTGGCCGGACTGAACGCCGGCGAGCCGCGCCGGCCGGTGTTTGCCCTGAACGAGGGCGCACGCCAACAGTTGCAGGCGCTGCTGCAGACCCTGGGTTGAAGCCCTGACAAAAAAGCCCGGGCGGCTGACACCGTCCGGGCTTTGGCATGGGCCGCGCTCACGCGTGGCTCAGTGACTGTTCTGCACCACAGGGGCCTGGGCCTTGAACTGCGGGTCCTGCAACATCTGCGCGATGAAGTCGTCGGTGATGCGCTGCACATGCTGGTATTGGCCACCATCGGGATTGGCCCAGCCGCGCCAGGAGCGGGTCTGATTGCTGACCCGATACTTGGCCAGCGGCTGGTCACCACGGCTGACATGGAACATCACCTGGCTGTCCCAGGTGGCCCGGCCCGGCACGATAAACAAGGTCATCGCACTGAGCAGCCCCATGGGAATGTTCTGCCAGCCAAAGTAATCACTGTTGGCCATTACGATCACGTTGTAGCCATCGACACTGAACCCCGACTGCACCTGCTCGAAGGTGCCGCGACGACGCAGGTTGTCACGGATCAGGCCGGCGGGGATGGCTCCCATGACACTGACGCTGATCGCCGGCAACCGCTGCTGATAATCCACCTCGGCCGGCTTGAGACTATGGCTGGTCTGGCAACCGCCAAGCCCCAGCATCAGCACCAGCAACAACCACAACCGACTGCGCATTACAGATCCCCCGACAGCATGGCCTTGAGCATCGACGCCTTGGTCCCCTGCTCCTTGACGATCAACGACGTGACGTCTTCCATCTTCTCTAGATCGACCCGCTGCAGGCTCGGCACCTGCGGGTACTTGGCGCGTACCAGGGCGGCGTCGCGCTCCAGGTGGTCACTGTGCAGAAACACGCACTTGGCCCCTGCCGCCGACAGGCAGCCGGCGCGGAAATCACCGACGTAATAGGCCTTGCCGGCTTCCAGTTCCAAGGGGATGGAGAAGTCTTCGCGGCTCCAGGCGGTGGCGTTACCGCGGTCGAAGTGCAGGTTGTAGATCTCGTAGCGCCCGGGTTTGAGCGGCATCACGAACAGGCTGCCGATGCCGTGCCAGGTCTCGCGCACATCCCGTGGCGTGCGGCCGTAGATCTGGTTGTACAAGCGTGCCGAGGCGAATCCCTCACCGCCTCGTGGGCGAATCAGCAGCATCTGTTCGTTGGCGGTGTGCACCGCCTTCGGCCAGATGCCCACCACGCCCACCACATAGGCCACCCCCGACTGCGAATCCGGGCGCATGCTCTCGGCGATTTTCGTGGAAGGCAGGCTGTAGCAACCGCTCAGCGCCAGCAGCGCAGCGAGTAATACGAGAGGGCGAATCATGAGGTCGCAGATCCCTTGGACAATGATCGATTACGTCACCCAAGGTGCCTGGCATGCCGAGCGCCCGGTGACGGGCGCGGAGGATAAAGCAAGTAATATCATTTCGCCATAATTCGGTCGCCAAACGGCTGGCGTCCGCCAGGGGCTCGAACCAAAGCTTGCCGCCATCACGGGCGACAAGCTTCAGCTGGGCAAATGGCGGCGCAGCCGTGCGGCCTTGCCCCTGATCAGGCCGAGCGGCCTCAGGCATTACCGAACCGGGTTCAAACGGCTGTCAGATCCTTGATGTTGTGGCTCGGACCGTTGGCCTTGACGCTGGCGATGCCCTTGTCCCGGGCCGCTTCCGATGAATAGGCTTCACTGCTGCCGATGATCTGGTGATTGGCCGCCTTCAGCGTGAAATAGGGCTGGCCGTCCTTGGTGCTCTTGCGCTCGTAGCGCTCCTCCAGGGGACTGTTGGCCTGCACCGAGGCAATACCGTTCTCCGCGGCCGCGCGAGTGGTGTATTGCTCGCTGGTGAGAATGGTCTCGGCGTTGGCCGCCTTGAGCACGAAACGAAATTGACCGTTGCTGCTTTTCTTCAACTCATACCATCCGGACATGCTGTTGTTCCTTGCGTTGATTGATGGGCGTTGCGCCTTGAAAGTAAAGACTCTTTGCGCGATTCAGCCATTGCCCCGATGACTGAAAAATCGGTTTTCCACTCGCGCAAGCCCCAGGTGTTCGCGCAGGGTGTGTCCCGTGTAACGCTGGCGAAACAGGCCCCGGCGTTGCAGCTGCGGGGTGATCAATTGCACGAAATCCTCGATGGCTCCCGGCAAATGGGTAAACAGCACATTGAAGCCATCGGCGGCGTACTCCTCGTACCAGGTCGCCAGTTCATCGACGATCTGCCCTGGCGAGCCGTTCCCAGCACGGTTCAAGGCCTGATTGATCCGGAAAAACAGGCACCTGCTGACCAATCATTCGCAAAGTGACAAATAGCAATAATTCTCGATATCATTCGCGACCTTGTGCTCACCGCGTCGTCAAGAAGGATATCCATGTCTCGCTCCAAGACCGACTCTGCGTCGGCGGACTCTGTTCGCGGGTTCTATGCGGACATCCTGCATTTCCTGCGTAAACGCACGGACAACGCCAGCGACGCGGCGGACATGACCCAGGACGTGTTCACCCAATGGCTCGATTACCGTGATCGGGCCCAGGTCGAGCAGCCCCGGGCCTTCCTGTTCCAGATGGCGCGCAATCTGTTGCGCGATCATTGGCGGCGCCAGCAAGTGCGCTCCAAGGTGCACCACGAGGCCCGCCACGAGGAAAATTTCGACAGCGAGCCCCTGGCCGACGAACAGCACGAGCCGCTGCCCGCCGCCCAGCGCCTGCAACGCCTGGAACAATTGAAAGAAGTCCTCGCCCAACTCTCGCCGCGCCGCCGCGAAGCCCTTATGCTGCACCGCTTAGAAGGGCTGAGCCAGGCGCAGATCGCCGAACGCATGGGGATTTCCGTGAGCATGGTGGAGAAACACATCGCCTTTGCCCTGCTGCACTGCAAGCAGCACCTACAACGAGAAAATGGCAAGGAGCAGCCTGAATGACCCGCTTTCCCGGCACCCGCGACGACCTCGACAGCGAGCAGATCGATGCCCAGGCCGCCAGCTGGTTCGCCCGTAACCGCAATGATCCGGACCGTGCCACGCGCAAGGCCTTCGAGAGCTGGGTCAGTGAACCGGCCCATGCCCGGGCCTACGCCGAATTCGAGGAGCTGTGGGACGACCTGGCGCAGCTGCAACAACTGAGCCGCCCGGTGCCACTTCCCCGGCGCAAGGCGCCGCTCTGGCGCCCGGCCCTGGCAGTGGCCGCTGCTCTGCTGTGCGCGGTACTGGCGGCCAACCTGGGCACGCCCCAGGCCCCCTACCGGCAGCAGATCGCAGCCCAGGAACAGGGAGCGCGAGCCTTCAAGCTGCCGGACGGCAGCACTTTGTACGTCAATGCCAATACCCAGGTGAGCGTCGATTTCAGCGCCCATCAGCGCAACATCTACTTGCAGGCGGGCCAGCTGTACCTGGAAGTCGCCGCCGACAAGGAGCGTCCACTGTGGGTGCACAGCGGCGAGGCCAAGGTACGGGTGGTGGGCACCGCTTTCGACGTGCGGCGCGGCCAGCGCCAACTGGTGGTCAGCGTGGCCCACGGCCAGGTGGCCTTCAGCCCGGACGGCAAGCCCGGGGAGCTGACCCTGCTGGGCGCTCGGCAACAGGCCACCTATGACCTGCAAAAAGGCACCTTGCGCCAACAGACCCTGGACCGCGACGAGGTAGCCGACTGGCGCAGCGGGCGCCTGGCCTTTCGCAACCGCGACCTGGCCAGTCTGGTGGACGAGTTGAACCTGTACCGCCAGCAACCGGTACAACTGGCCGAGGGCCCGCTGGGTGCCTACAAGGTTTCCGGCAACCTCGACGTCAACGATCCGGATGCCCTGGTCAAGGCTCTACCGGCCCTGATCCCGGTGAAAACCCGGGTCCAGGCCAACGGTCAGCTGAAGATCGAAGCCCGCTAATTTTTTATATGAGAATATTTTGCATTCGCATATGAGGTTTTTTTTCACTGCCGCGTCTTCCTCCTGTCTGCGATCTGTCCGCAGCGCCTTTTTGGCCTTTAAGCCGCTCTGGGGGAAGTCATGTTTCGCGCGTTCTTGCCTGTTCCGTTAGTCCGTACCCGCCCGACCCTGCTCGCCGCCTGCCTGGCATTCAGCCTGCAGGCCCATGCCGGGCCGCTGCATTTCCAGTTGCCGGCGCAACCTCTGGCCGCCTCCCTGAGCCAGATCGCCCAGCAGGCGAAAATCCAGCTGCTGTTCGATGAACAACTGCTGCGCAATGCCAAGGCCCCGGCCCTGCAAGGCGACTACAGCCCGGAAGAGGCGATCCGCGCCCTGCTGCAGAACGGCCAGTTCAATCTGATGAAGGTCGACAACACCTACATCGTGCGCCCTGCCGAGACCAGCCTCAGCAGCGGTTCGGCCCTGCAGTTGGGGGCCATGAGCGTGATCGGCAACGGCACCGAAGTGGACGCCGCCAGTGTTGGCCGCTCGACCTTGAACCAGGCGGAAATCGATCGCCACCAGGCCACCAACGTGGTCAGCCTGATCGACACCCTGCCCGGCGTAAGCCTGGGCGGCTCGCTGAAACCCGGCGGCCAGACCATCAACATCTGGGGCCTGGGGGACGCCGAAGACGTGCCGATGAGCGTCGATGGCGCCACCAAGAGCGGCTTCGAACGCTACCAGCAGGGTTCGGTGTTCATCGAGCCGGAACTGATCAAGCGCCTGGAGGTGGAAAAGGGCCCGCACTCCCCCGAGACCGGCAATGGCGGTTTCGGCGGCACCGTGCACATGGAGACCAAGGACGCACCCGACCTGCTGCAAGACGGGCGCAACAGCGGCGCCATGCTCAAGTACGGCTACAGCAGCAACAGCCACGAACAGGCCTACACCGGCGCGGTGTACGGCCGCACCGATGATCAGCGCTTCGATGCCCTGGCCTACTGGACCAAGCGCGACGGCGATGACATGAAAATAGCCAGCGCCCAGCCCGACCCGAAGAATGCCTACCCGATCAACCCCAAGCGCCTGCCCAACACCGCCCAGGACATGCAAGGCGAGCTGTTCAAGCTGAACATGCAACTGACTGACGAGCATCGCCTGGGCTTCAGTTACATGCGTTCCAACAGCGACATCTGGGCGCCCTTCTCGGCCAAGAGCTACCCGACGCCGCCGAGCCAGAGCGACATCAACAAGTACGGTTATGACGGCGCCACCCGCCGCTTCCTGGCCCAGCGCAATACCATCGACACCACCTGGATCGCCAAGTACCAGTACACCCCCGTAGACAATCCGTGGATCGACTTCGAGGCCAAGTACTCCGACTCCACCACCGACCAGACCGACGAGCGCGGACCGAACGCCTACTTCCAGCCGACATCCGGTGGCCGCAAGATCACCGTGGGCTATGACGACAAGATCCTGGCCCTGAAAAATACCAGCCGCTTCAGCACCGGCCCGCTGGAACACGCGCTGACCAATGGCATCCAGATCCGCAAGCACACCCGCGAAGTCGACATGTGGATGCCGGGCAAGACCTATGAAGTGCCCAAGTACAACTACGGCCACTACCAGCCGGGCTTCATGCCCCACGGCAAGGTCGACAACAATGCCTTCTACATCCAGGACGCCATCACCCTGGGGAATTTCACTCTGACCCCGTCCCTGCGCTACGACCATGTGCGCAACCGCGGCCAGAAGAACGACGCACCGTTCTACAACAGCCCCGACCCGGTGGCGGGCCATGATTACGGCGACAAGACCTACACCGGCTGGTCGCCTCGGCTGTCGGCGTTCTGGACGGTAACCCCGCAATTCGCCCTGTTCGCCGACTACAGCAAGACCTGGCGTGCACCGGTGATCGACGAGCAGTACGAGGTCCAATCGGCCGCCTCCACCCGCTCCGCCACCAGCCGCGACCTCGACCCGGAACGCATCACCGCGTTGCGCGCCGGTAACATCACCAGCTTCTCCGACGTGTTCACCCAGGCCGACCGCGTGCAGGTGCGTACCACGCTGTTCCACAACACCATCAAAGACGAAATCATGAAGAACCTCGGGATCGGCTGCCCCGAGCAACTCACCAGCGGCAAGAACATCGGCCAGGTGTGCAACCAGCCGACCATCGGCGTCTACCGCAATATCGGCGACCTGACCATCAAGGGCTTCGAGGTGGAAAGCTTCTACGACTCGACCTACCTGTTTGGCTCGCTGTCGTACTCGTGGATCACCGGCAAGCATGAAGCTGCCTACACCAACCCCTGGGGCCCGAATGTCTGGGCCCGGGACATTCCGCCACGCAAGTGGGTGGCCAGCCTGGGGGTGAAGATTCCACAGTGGGATGCGCAAGTGGGCTGGCAGGGCCAGTGGGTGCGCCAGACTGACCGGGTACCCAGCGACATCTATGCCGGCGGCCCGGCCAGCGTCTTGGGCGACTCCGCCTGGGACCAGTACAAGAACGACCGCTACAACGTGCACGGCCTGTTCGCCAACTGGAAACCCCAGCAGCCTTACCTCAAGGGCACCGAAGTCAACTTCACCCTGGACAACATGTTCAACCGTGACTATCGCCCACCGCTGAGCGGCGAGAACGCCTCCAGCCTGGGACGCAACGCCAAGATCAGCGTGACCCGCTTCTTCTGACGGCCGCTGGCTGCGGTGCATCGGACGCACCGCAGCAGGCCAGCCGTTGGCCATCACGGATGTATTGCAAGCCTTTAGCCAAGCCCTGCCGCCCGCTCCTGCCGGGCTAAGATCGACTCCCCCCTGAAAACCGCTGAAATGCCTTTGGGCGCTTTCAGTCGACTTCCCATTGATTGTGTACGACATCTGTCGTACAACCGAGAAAGCATCATGGACAGAGGCTTCAGGAAGGTCAGGCGTGACCTGATCAATGCACTACAGAATGGCGACTATCTGCATGCCGCGCGCGGCTCGATCGAGGTCAAGAACCTGCTGGCCACGGGCGAAGTCTCGGCCGATCAACTGATCGAGGTCATCAGCGCCTGCAAGGGCCCGGACCACAGTTGCAGCGCACATCACAGCGTCCCGGGCATCGCGGTCCACGTGCTGAAAAAGGCCGGCTGGTACATCAAGTTCTACTTTATCGAGCCAGATGTGTGGTTCATCAGCGTTCACCGATGAGGGCAACCCATGAAACTCTTTCTGCAAGGCGACCGGGGCAAGGCGCTCTGCGAGCATTGCCAACAGGTGGTCGGCATCACCTACCTACGGCGCGACGTCCCCTTCAGCGACGGTAACGGCCTGGCCCGGGACATCCTGGTGGGGGTCTGCGACCAGTGCGCCACCACCGTAGCCATTCCGCCCCAGTCGACGCCGGCGATCAAGGACGCGCGCCAGCACCCGTTGACCTCCATCGAGGCGCGGCTGCCCGCGGTCTATCTGGATGTTCTGGATGCCGCCATGCACTCGGTGATCCAGGACGCCGGGGTGCAGATGCGCAAACTGTTCTTCAGCTACTACTTCAGCGCCCGGGTCGCCCCGTGCCTGGAACGGGTGCATAGCACTTTCACCGCCTACCTGGCCGAACAGGCCGAGGCCCGCCAGCTGCCGGCGGTCCATTCAATGAAACGCCTGTCGCTGAAGGTCAACCATTATGTGGCCGAGGATCTCGCGCGCCTGCTGCAGGCGACGCGGATGACCCAGACCGAGCTGCTCAAATCGCTGATCGCGCAAATGCGCCTGGATGTGCTCGAAGGCGGCAACCCGGGGGTGATCGCCGACCTGCGCCAGCTGGCACGCCTGGGGCTCTAGCCCTCAGCCTTTGCCGCGGCCCGCAACCCGGCCCGCCCGCAGGAAATCGCCCCAACGGCGCACCAGGTAGTTGTGCTCGTCCATCACCGAGTTCCACACGGCGATGTGCCCCATGCGCTGCGGGTAGGAACCGCCGTCGCGAGTCTCGCCGATATCGATCAGCGGCGCGCCATCGCTGCCCGGCAACTCTTCCCGGGCCGGCTTGCCGGCGTACCAATAATCCCATTCGGCGCTGCTCAGGTGATCGCGGGTACGCGCCGGGTTGCCGATGTAGTAGCCCTGGCGCGCCATCACCGCTCCGGGCCAGCCCGACAGCCACCAATTGAGATAGGCGTAGGCCGCGTCCAGCACCGCGCCCTGGGCATGGCGCGACAACGACAGGCCGCCGAACCAGGCGCGGTAGCCCTCGCGCGGCACCGCCAGACGGTATTTGACCCCGGCGCGGTGCAAGCGCATCAGGGTCGGCGACCACAGGCTCTGGATATCGATGCGCGGGCTGAGCATCAGTTGCGCGGCTTCTTCGTCGTCCGACCAGAACGCCGCGAAATGCCCTTCGCGCTGCTTGCGTACCAGGATCTGCGCCAGCCGGTCGATCTCCTCGATGCTCAGGTTGCCGATGTCCTTGAACGACTCCAGGCCACAGCCCTGCACCGCCAGCGCAGCGTCCAGAGCGCCGATCGCGGCGTCGCTCTGCAAGGCGATGCGCCCGCTCCAGGCCGGTTCCAGCAGCCAGCCCCAGCTCTCGTTGGCGCTGGAAAACCCCGCCGGCAGGCGCTCCGGGCGGTAGGCGAAACTGTCGGCGTTGTGGGTCAGCGGCAGCATGCTGATGCGCTCGCTGACCGTGCTGCCCAGGCTGCCGTCGTGCTGCACATAGAGCCGTTCGCTGGGCACGCTGCCACTGCCCAGGCGATCGCTGGGCGACAAGCGTCCGCGCTTGGGCAGGTCGTTGATCTCGTGCCACAGGGCAATGCGCCGGGTATCGATGGGCTGGATCGCCTGGGCCGGCCAGACGAAATCGACGTTGTGAAACCACTGGTCATAGAGGTCGTAGCTGTCCGGCTGCATCACCGCGATGCGCTGGGCCTGTTCCACATCGTGCACCTGATACACCAGGCGAATGCCCAGGTCCTGCTCGGCGCGCAGCCGCAGGGATTCGAGCAGGGTCACCGAGGTGCCCAGTACCCGCAGGGTGACCGGTTGCGTCGCCGCCATCAGGCACTCTCCCCGGCGAGCGGAGCGAAGCTGCGGGCAAACACCTCGAAAGAACGACGCAGTTGCTCGGGCTCCAGCCCGCGCAGGATAAACACCAGCCGCGAGCGATGATCGGCACTGGGCCAGCGCGGCAGATGCACGGGAGCGTGCAGGCAATGCTGCACGCCATGAATGACGATGGGGGCCTGGCTGGCGTTGATATTGAGCAATCCTTTCACCCGCAGAATTCGTTCGCCGTGGCATCTTAGCAGCATCGACAACCAGACCCCGAAGCCCACCCAATCCAGCGCTTGTTCGAACTCCAGGCTGCACACTTGCGCCGCGCCATGCTGTGGCGCAGTCGCTTTGAGTGGCCGCTGCAATTGCCAGCGCACTACTTCCCGCTCGGCCGTCGCACCGCGCAGGCCTTCCCCCAGCAACAACTGGTCACCACTCTGGATCTGCTGGGTCAACAACAGCGGCGCCCCGGGATTGAGCCGCTGCAAATACTCGCGCAACGCCGCCTGGGTCGCCTCGTCGACACAATCGGTCTTGCTCAGCAGCAAGCGATCCGCGGCCGCCACCTGGGCCAGCCACTCCGGGTGCAGGCGCTCCTGCAACGCCGCGTGGCTGGCATCCACCAGGGTCACCAGCAGGCCGATGTGCACCCGCCCGCGCAATTGCGGGTCGTTGTTCACCGTGGCCAGGATCGGTGCCGGGTCGGCCAGCCCGGTGGTTTCCAGCAGCACCCGGCGAAAGGCCGGGACCTCGCCCCGGCTGCGCCGCGCCAGGAGCGCCAGCAGCGCCTCTTTCAACTCGCCGCGAACCGAACAGCAGACACAGCCGCTGGGCAGCAGCACGGTGTCCGGCGCCACCTCCTGCACCAGCAAATGATCGATGCCGATATCGCCGAACTCGTTGATCAGCAACGCCGTGTCGCCCAGGCTCTGGTCCTGCAACAGGCGGTTGAGCAAGGTGGTCTTGCCACTGCCGAGAAACCCAGTGATGACGTTCAGCGGCATGCTCATGGCTGTTGCTCCAGGTGTTTGAGAAGCACGGGGTCGAGAGGATCGAGGGGCCGGCCGAGCATGGATTCAGCCAGGCTCCACAGCTGCTCCAGGCCGCTGGCCAACTCCTGGCGGCCAGTGGCGCCGAGCAGCAAGTAGGCCGAGCCCTGGAAGTCCTCGACCTTGAGCCGCAACGGCGCCAGCACCCGATTGATCGCGGCGATTCTGCGCAAGCGTTCGCGACGCCGGGGCAGTTGATCCCCCAGCGGATCGCTCCAGTGCACGTCTTCGCCCAGCAGCCCGCATAAGCCGCACATGCTCAGTCCTCCTTCATGGCATGACATCCCCGGAGTTCGGGCCCAGGGTCTGGCCAACGAACAGGTTGCCCCCCGGCTCGCTGGCCAGCAGCACCGCCGTGGGCGCCACCTCATCGGCGAGGCCGAAACGCCCGAGGGGCAATTCGGCGGCCTTGGCGGTTTTCCAGGCGCTGCTGATGCCGGCCACCAGCGGCGTCTCGATCGGCCCCGGGGCGATGGCGTTGACCAGCACGTTGTCCTTGGCCACTTCCAGGGCCAGGGACTTGGTGAAACCGATGACGCCGGCCTTCGCCGCCGCGTAGTGGGTCAGCTCGGCGCCGCCCTTGATCCCCAGTTGCGAGGCGACGTTGATGATCCGCCCCCAACGCTGCGCCAGCATGTGAGGCAAGGCCCGCTGGCTGGCGACGAAGACGCTGGTCAGATCGACCCGCAGCATGTCGTTCCACATCTCGATGGAGAGGTCGACGCAACGGGCCTGGGTCAGCATGCCGGCGTTGTTCACCAGGATATCGATGCCGCCGAAATGCTCGACGCAGGCATCGACCCCGGCCTGGGCGCCTTCGACGCTGCCGACATCGGCCAGGCATTCGACGACTTCAGCGCCCAGTTCGCGGCAGGCTTGAACACTCTCGGCCAGGCGCGCGGGGTCGCGGTCGGCCAGCAGCAGGCGAGCGCCGGCGACGGCATAAGCCCGAGCGATAGCGGCGCCGATGCCGCTGCCGGCACCAGTGATCACGGCGCGGCGGTTGTGCAGGTGTTGCATGTGCAGCACTCCTGAAAAAGCTCAGCCCCTGGACGCCCCCGAAGGGGCGCGGCTGAATTGAAGACGTAGAAGGTTTGGCGGTAGAGCGATGAGCAGCCTCGGCGGCAGCTACAGGTCGCAACCGCAGCTCAATCCGGCCAGCGCACCGTCAGGCCGCCATCGATGACGATGCTCTGCCCGGTCAGGTAGCTGGACTCGTCGCTGGTGAGAAAGCGCACCAGCGACGCCACTTCATCGGCCCGCCCGACCCGCCCCAGGGGAATCGCCCGGGCCGCCTTGGCCAGGCCTTCCGGGCCCAGGGAGTTCTGGCTGTCCAGCGACTGCGGGGTCTCGATCAACCCCGGGATCACCGCGTTGCAGCGAATGCCCCGGGCCGCCAGTTCCACCGCCAGCGAGCGGCACAGCCCCGGCACCCCGGCCTTGGCCGCGGCGTAGTGGGCGTGGTCCTGCCAGCCATAGACGCCGCCGGCAATCGAGGAAATCGCCACGAGGGCACCGCCCTCCTCCATGTGTTTGACCGCCGCGCGGAAGGTGCGCATGACCCCGGTCAGGTCGACATCGAGCATGGCGTTCCAGGCTTGGTCGGTCATCTCCAGCAACGGCGCACGGCGCAGCAGGCCGGCATTGGCCACGGCGTAATCGAGGCGGCCAAAGTGCGCCACGGCCTGCTCGGCCAGGGCGTCCACCGAGACGCTGTCGGTCACGTCCAGGGGCCGCATCAGGCAGTGCCCGCCCGCCTCGGCCACGAGCTCGCGGGTGGCTTGCGGGTCATGGGGGTCGGCGGGGAAATAACCGCCCACCACCGCCACACCGGCCCGTGCATAGGCCACGGCCAGGGCCTGACCGATGCCGCTGGCGGCACCGGTGATCAAGGCGACTTTTTGAGTCATGGATCACTTTCCTTATTGAACGGTTTCAGGACGCACATGGCGCGCGGCGAACATCAGCGCACCGGAGAGAAAGCAAGGCAACGCGCCGAAATACAGCGCAGAGGTCTGCCAGTCGCCACCGGCGGACAGCACCTGGGTGGCGCCGAAACCCGCCACCACCGCGCCGATCGGGCCCATGGCGTGGATGATCGCGCCGCCGGTGGCGCGGATGCTGGTGGGAAAACTCTCGCTGATGAAGAACAGCGCCGCCGAGTACGGGCCAATCAGGAAGAACAGGCCCAGGCTGTAGAGGCCCACCACCATCGGCAGGTTGCTCGGGCCGTAGAGCATGCCGGCGAACGACAGGCCGCCGAGCATCCAGCCCAGGCCGATGACATTGCGCCGGCCGATCTTGTCGCCCATCCAGCCGTGGCTCAGGTAGCCGCAATAGCCCACCAGGTTGGACAGCACCAGGATGATCAGCGAGTTCTCGAAGGAGATGTGGTGCACGCTGACGATCACCGATGTGCCCAGCACGCTGAACACCTGGATCGCCGCCCAGTTGAGCAGGATCGCCGCGCCGATCACCAGGGTCGCGCGCCGCGCCGGGCCACGAAAGGCCGCGGCCAGGCCGGCCTTGCTGTGCTCGTCGTAGTCCACGCCGTAAGTCAGCGCCACCGCCTGCGCCTCGCTGACCGAACCGCTTTTGCGCAGTTGGCTGATGCGCTGGTGGATCTGGAACTGCGGGCTCTCCTTGAGCTTGCGCGCCATCACCGCGATGACGATGGCCGGGATCGCGGCAAAGATGAAGCAGCCTTGCCAGCCGATGATCGGCAGCAGCACCGCGGTCAACCCCGCGGCGATCAGCGCCCCCACCGGCCAGCCACCCTGCACCAGGCTGTAGATGAAGCCCCGGCGCTTGGCCAGCTTCGGATCATCGGAGGCCGCGTACAGCTCGCTGAGGTAGGTGGCGTTCACCGTTTCCTCGGCGTAACCCAGGCCGCCCAGGGAGCGGATCAGGATCAGCGGCGACTTGCCCCAGGCACCGCCGATGGCGGTCAGCGCCGAGCAGATGGCCGAGCCGCTGACGGTGAAAATGATGCCCATGCGCCGCCCCAGCTTGTCCACCAGCGGCCCGATGGCCAGGGCCACCACCGCGGTGCCCACCGCCACCCAGGTGGCGATCTCGGCCTGCTCGACCTCGCCCCAGCCGAAGTGCCGGCCGATCTCCGGCAGCAAGGTGCCAAACAGAATGAAGTCATACACCGCGAAGACCCAGGCGAAGAAGGCGATCCAGGTGGCGAAGCGCACCTGGTCCGGGGTCAGTTGCTGGGGTTTCCAGCCAGTCAGGTCGAGCTTGTTATAGATAGACATCAATCACGCCTCGATGAAGTGGCCGGGATCAGCGGTTGCGCGGGTGGCGGCGGATAAAGTCGTCGGCGATCTCGTCGAAGGTGACGAAACGCACGCCGGCGTGGCTCTGGATGTGTTCGATCAGGCGTTCGAGCATCAACAGCACTTGCGGGCGGCCGGAGACGTCGGGGTGGATGGTCATGGTGAACACCGCGTGTTCGTGCTCGCGGTAGACCCAGTCGAACTGGTCGCGCCACATTTCTTCCAGGTGCCGCGGGTTGACGAAGCCGTGGCTGTTGGGCGCCTTCTTGATGAACATCATTGGCGGCAGGTCGTCCAGGTACCAGTTGGCCGGGATCTCCACCAGGTCGGTTTCCTGGCCGCGCACCAGAGGTTTCATCCAGGTGTCGGGGTGCTGGCTGTAGTCGATCTTGGTCCAGCTGTCGCCGACCCGCACGTAGTAGGGATGGAAGTCGTTGTGCATCAGGCTGTGGTCGTACTTGATGCCCTTTTTCAGCAGCAGCTCGTTGGTTACCTTGCTGAATTCCCACCAGGGCGCGACGTAGCCGGTGGGGCGCTTGCCGGTGACCCGGGTGATCAGCTCGATGGACTTGTCGAGGACGATCTCCTCCTGTTCGGCGGTCATGGCAATGGGGTTCTCGTGGCTGTAGCCGTGCACGCCGATCTCGTGGCCTGCGTCGGCCACCGCCTTCATCTGCTCGGGAAAGGTCTCCATCGAGTGACCGGGGATGAACCAGGTGGTGCGCAGGCCGTAGCGCTCGAACAGCTTGAGCAGGCGCGGCGCGCCGACCTCGCCGGCGAACAGGCCGCGGGAGATGTCGTCGGGCGAGTCCTCGCCGCCGTAGGAACCGAGCCAGCCGGCCACCGCGTCCACATCGACACCAAATGCACAGAGAATTTCTTTAGCCATGAGCGGCCTCCAGTGATTGCTTGTTGTTGGAAAAAAGTCGTCGGGGCTTAGCGCGGCAACACCACCTCCAGCGCCAGGGCCGCGTTCAGCAACTGCCGGTCATGGCCCTGGGGCAGGCTCAGCAACAGCCCGGTGGGCAGGCCCTGGGCATCGCGGCCGCTGGGCAGGGCCACGCCGGGCATGTCGAGAAAACTGCCGGGCATGGTCAGGCGCAGGGTCGCCAGGTTGGTCCGGGCAAACAGCTCGTCGTCCTGCTCCAGCGGCGCCAGGGGCGGCGCCACATGTGCCACGGTGGGGGTGATCAGCACGGCGCCGTCCAGTTCGTCATGGATCTGCTGCTGCAACTGGCGCCGCGCCTGGTAAAGCCGCAGCAGTTGGCTGGCCGGCATCTGCCGGGCGCTTTCCAGGCGCCGGCGGACCCGTGGATCGAGCTGTTCGGCGTACTCGCTGTCGAGCAACGGCTGGTGCAGGGCGAAGGCCTCGGCGGCGCCCAGCCAGCCGTGCTCCTGAATCAGTTGCAGGGTGGCTTGCAGGCTGTGCAGCGGCCGTTGCTCCACCAGCGCCCCGGCCTGTTGCAGGCTTTCGATGACCACCAGCAGATTGGCCCGCACGGCGGCCTGGGTACGGCTGTCGTCAAGCACTTGCGAATCGACCCAGAAGCGTTGCCCGGCCAGGCTGCGGGGCGGCGGCAATTGCCGGGGATCGCCACCGCGCAACAAGCCGTCGATCAGCCAGGCATCACGCACGCTGCGGGTCAGCGGCCCGAGGCTGTCGAGGCTTTCGGCCAGGGGAAATACCCCCTCGCGGTCATAGCGCCGGGAGGTCGCGCGGTAACCCACCAGGCCATTGAAGGCCGCGGGAATGCGGATCGAACCGGCGGTGTCGGTGCCCATGGCGATCGGCACGATAGCGGCCGCCACCGCCACCGCGGAGCCTGCCGAGGAGCCACCGGGAATCCGTGGCTGGGCATCGCTGTGGGGGTTGATCGGCGTGCCGAAGTGCGGGTTCAAGCCGAGCCCGGAATAAGCGAATTCGCTGAGGTTGGTCTTGCCCAGGCTGACCAGCCCGGCGCGGCACAACTGCCGCACGCTGGGCGCATCGATGCTGGCCGGCGGTGCCTCGCGACGCACCTGGGCGGCGGCGGTGGTGATGCTGCCGACGAGGTCGAACAGGTCCTTCCAGGCCAGGGGCACGCCATCGAGCAGGCTCAGCGGCTGGCCATCGCGCCAACGAGCGGCAGCCGCCTCGGCCTCGCGCCGTGCCCGGGCCGGGCACAGGGAAATGAACACATGGGGCGTCGCCTCGGCCAACGCCAGGGCCTGCTCCAGGACCTGGACCGGATCGGTGCGGCCCTGGGCAAAGGCTTGGGCCATGGCCGTGGCATCGTTCAACGAATCAGCGTGCATGGTTCACTCCGCAAATCGATAAAATGTACTAATTATTAAAATATACATTTTATCCAGAGCAGATTCCGTGCCAGCTCAGGAGCACGCGCACCGCTCCAGCGACTCTGAAAACTCGCAAATCCTTCTGCAATATCGAGCCAGAGTGGGTTGCTGACACAGACCACGAGGCGATCGACGGAGAAAATCCTCGCGCCTGGTTCTGCCAATGAAATAATGTATCTTTTATTAAAAAGTACATTTTGGTGCAGAAAGGTAACAACTCAGCCCTGACGGCCCCAGGACGGGGCAGCCAAACGTGGCACTCAGTGACACTCGGCAACTGTGAGAGAATCCCCGGCCATCGCCGCCCAGCCCCTAGAGGAACCGATGAAAGCAGTGTCAGCAGAGGACCCGCGCACCGCATCGCGCTACGCCATGATCCGTCAGGTATTGCGCGACGCCATCCTTCAGGGCACCGCCCTGCAGGGCCTAGTGCTGCTGGAAGCGCCGCTGGCGGAACTGTTCGGCACCAGCCGGGTGCCGGTGCGAAAGGCCCTCGACCTGCTGCATGGCGAAGGCTTGATCAGCCGTTTTGACGGCCGCGGCTACCTGATCAACCCCCAGGGCCTGGAGATCGAACCGCTGCGCCTGCCCCTGAGCCATGCCCACCTGGGACTGGCCAGCGACGAAGAACTGGTGGACACCCGGCCCCTGGGGGAACGGATCTACGAAGAACTGGGCAGTGCCCTCTCCACCTGCATCGCCTTCGGCCACTTCCGCCTCGACGAACAGGCCGCCGCCGAGCACTACGGCGTCAGCCGCGCGGTGGTCCGCGAAGCACTGATGCGCCTGCGCGACCGCGGCCTTGTGGAAAAGGAGCCCTACTCCCAATGGCTGGCCGGGCCGCTGACCGCCCGCGAAGTCACCGAAGACTACGAACTGCGCGCCTGCCTGGAACCCGAAGCCCTGCGCCAGAGCGCGCCGGGCCTGGGCCGTGAATGGCTGGAACAGATGCTGGAACGGGTGACCCAGGCGCAACAGGCCGAGCATTGCGACCTGCAGGTGCTGGAGTGCCTGGAAGAAGACCTGCACCAGCACTGCCTGAGCGGCTTGCACAACCGCAAGATGGCGGCGCTGATCCGCCAGGCCCAGAGCCCGATGATCATCAACCGGATCTTCTACCGTCTGCTGGGCATCGGCGCCGACCCGGCGATGCTTGCCGAGCACCGACTGATTCTCGAACTGTTGCTGCACGGCGCCTTCGACGCCGCCGCCCTGAACCTTCGCGAACACCTACAACGCGCCGGCCAGCGCATGCTGCAACGCCTCAAGGTGCTGTCGGTGCTCCCGGAACCGGAACTACCAGGCTTCCTCAGCAAAATCAGCTGAGCCCTGTAGCCGCTGCCGAGCTCGCGAGGCTGCGCAAAGGTCCGCAGGACCTTGCTTGGCGATCGCCCGCCAAACCTCCGGCGCCCTGCAGAACCCCGCGTCCCTGCGGGCCGTTCGCAGCCTGCGGCAGCGGCTACAGTGCGTTGCGCCGTACCAGGCTGAGGTCAGGGGCAGCGGTGCGCCGCTGGCTCAGGTAGCGGGTGCAGCTGACCCGCAGGAAGGAGGCGAAATTCACCACTTCGCCGCGGTAATCCATGACCTCTTCATACAGCTTGGCGATCAGCTGGTTGGTGGTCATGCCGTCCACTTCGGCAATTTCGCTGAGGATGTCCCAGAACTGGTTTTCCAGGCGCAAGGTGGTGACCACGCCACAGATGCGCAGCGAGCGGGAACGGGATTCGTAGAGAATCGGGTCGGCCTTGACGTACAGCTCGCACATGGCGTGGTCCTCGCTTACAAGGTGATCTGGGTGCCCAGCAGGCCGAGGAAACCCGCCAGCCAGCTGGGGTGCGCCGGCCAGGCCGGGGCGGTGGCCAGATTGCCCTGGACGTGGCCTTCGGTCACCGGGATATCGATGTAGGTGCCACCGGCCAGCCGCACTTCCGGGGCACAGGCCGGGTAGGCGCTGCACTCGCGGCCTTCGAGGATACCCGCCGCCGCCAGCAGTTGCGCGCCATGGCACACCGCGGCAATGGGCTTGCCGGCTTGGTCGAATTCCTTGACCAGTTGCAGCACCTTGGCGTTCAGGCGCAGGTACTCCGGAGCACGTCCGCCGGGGATCAGCAGGGCGTCGTAATCAGCGGAGCTGACCTGGGCGAAGTCGTAGTTGAGGGCAAACAGGTGACCCGGTTTCTCGCTGTAGGTCTGGTCGCCCTCGAAGTCGTGGATCGCCGTGCGCACCGTCTGCCCGGCGATCTTGTCCGGGCACACGGCGTGCACCGTATGACCGACCATCAGCAGTGCCTGGAACGGCACCATCGCTTCGTAGTCTTCGACGTAATCGCCAACCAGCATGAGGATCTTTTTCGCGGCCATGGAGTGGACTCCTTTCAGGGAAAGACGTGGGCGGAAGGAGTACTCAAGGTAGTCCCATTGCGCCAGTCCGGGTAATAGCCACTTACTACAGCGGCAAGCTGTAAGCCTCAAGCTGCAAGCTGCTGGCGTGAAACTCCAGACTTGTGGCTTGCAGCTTACTGCTTGGCGCTGCTGCTCTGCAGATAGCCGTCGGCCTTGAGCAGGGTTTCCAGGCAGTGTTCGCTGATCTGGTAGAAGGCCTTGAGTTCTTCGATCCTGGCCAGCAACTGGGTCGGGTCAACCGGCTCGGCGCGTTTGACCGCCAGGATCATCTTGTTCTTGTTGGTGTGTTCCAGGGAGATGAACTCGAAGACCTTGGTTTCATAACCGCAGGCTTCGAGGAACAGCGCTCGCAGGCTGTCGGTGACCATCTCCGCCTGCTGTCCCAGGTGCAGACCGTATTGCAGCATCGGCTTGAGCAGCGCCGGGCTCTGGATCTGCAGGCGGATCTGCTTGTGGCAGCACGGCGAGCACATGATGATCGCCGCGCCGGAGCGAATGCCGGTGTGGATCGCGTAGTCGGTGGCGATGTCGCAGGCATGCAGGGCGATCATCACGTCCAGCTGGCTGGGGGCTACGCTGCGCACGTCACCGCACTTGAACACCAGGCCCGGGTGTTCCAGGCGCTGCGCGGCGGCGTTGCACAGGGTCACCATGTCCTCGCGCAATTCGACGCCGGTGACTTCGCCCTCGGCCTTGAGGGTGTTGCGCAGGTAATCGTGGATGGCGAACGTCAGGTAGCCCTTGCCGGAGCCGAAGTCCGCGACCCGCACCGGCTGATCGAGCTTGATCGGCGAGCTGCCCAGGGCGTGGCTGAAGACCTCGATGAACTTGTTGATCTGCTTCCACTTGCGCGACATGGCCGGGATCAGTTCGTGCTGCTTGTTGGTCACCCCAAGATCGGCGAGGAAAGGCCGGCTCAGGTCGAGAAAGCGGTTCTTCTCGCGGTTGTGCTCGGCCGACGGCACATCGCGCTGGGTTTGCGGCTTGCCCTTGAACAGCGAACTCTTGCCCTTCTTGCTGTATTCGAGCTGCACTTCGTCGGTCAGGGTCAGCAGGTGGGCGTTCTTGAACGCAGCCGGCAGCAGCCCAGCGATGGCGGCGATGCCTTCGTCCAGGGAGAAGTTCTTGGTGATGTCCCGGGTCTTGTAGCGGTAGACGAAGGACAGGCACGGCTGCTCCTTGACCGTCAGTTGCTTGATGATCAGGCGTTGCAGGTCCGCCTCCGGGCCCACGTGCTTGGCCAGTACCAGCTTGATAAAGGCGTTCTGCGCAAGGCTGGTGTCGAGCAATTGCAGGAACTGGGCGTGATGATCCGGCGCGGGACGGGCGGAAGGTGCGGTCACAGACATGGGGGCAGGTGCCTCGGGCGATGCGGGGTGTGAATCAGGGAGTGGCAGGTATTTTAGGGAGCTAGCCCCGTCGGGGCACGAAGTTATTCACTCGACGGTAAAAAATCCTCGCCCGAGGGCGGTGCAAGGCTCAGGGGCCATTCGCCGGCAAGCCGGCTCCTGCATGAACAACAGCGATATCGCACCGCCGTAGGAGCTGGCTTGCCAGCGAAGGCGTCCTCAAGGGCGGCGCAAGACTCAGGGGCCTGTTCGCCGGCAAGCCGGCTCCTACGGCGGTGAGCTCAGTTGAGCACCACCAGGCGGTTGGGCAATTCGTTGCGTACCTGGGTCAGGGGCACATGGGTCTTGAGCAACTCGCCGCTGGCTTCAATACAGTCGAGGAAGCCCTGCAGGGTCTGGCCCTGGCGGACTTGCTGGGTAAAGTTGCGCACGATGCCGTTCCACTGCTTGTTATCCAGACGCTTGGAAATGCCCTCGTCCACGAGGATTTCCACGTAACGCTCGGCTTCGCTGACAAAGATCAGCACCCCGGTGCCGCCCACGGTGTGGTGCAGGTTCTGTTCGAGAAACTGCCGTCGGGCCAGGTTGGAAGCCCGCCAATGGCGCACCGAGCGCGGGATCAGCCGGGTGGTGATCCAGGGTAGGCGAAACACCAGGCACAGCACGATAAAGGTCGCCCATTGCGCCAGCAGCAACAGGTGCATGTTCAGCCAGCCAGTGGCGTAGTGCACCAGCCCCGGCACCACCAGCGCCAGCAGGCTGGCCCAGAGCAGCGGGATATAGGCGTAGTCGTCGGCCCGGGCGGCCAGCACCGTCACCAGTTCGGCGTCGGTCTGCTGTTCCACCCGGGCAATGGCTTCGGCCACTTGCCGTTGTTCGTATTCACTGAGTAATGCCATGTCGTTGGATTTCCGCTTCTTATTTTGAGTTACCAGCCGCCGGAGGAACCGCCGCCGCCAAAGCTGCCACCGCCACCGCTGAAGCCGCCACCGCCACCGGACCCACCACCAAAACCGCCGAAGCCACCGCCTCCATCACCGCCGCGCCCGCTGGTGGTGGTGATGAACCCGAGCGCCTGCGCCACTATCACCACCAGGATGAACAGCAGCACCATGAAGATGAACAGCCACGGGTGACGCTGGACAAAATCGTCCTGGTCGCTGCTCTCGCCGCCGCTGTCATAGGCCGTGGCCGGCTCGTCCAGCGGCGTGCCACCGAGCACCAGGAGCATGCCCGAAACCCCGTCGCTGATGCCCTTGCTGAACTGCCCGGTCTTGAACGCCGGGGTGATCACCTGGTTGATGATCACCGAGGCCTGGGCGTCGGTCAGGCGCTCCTCCAGGCCGTAGCCCACTTCGATGCGCAGCTTGCGCTCGTCCCGAGCGACGATCAGCAGCGCGCCGTTGTTCTTGTCCTTCTGGCCGATGCCCCAGTGACGCCCCAACTGGTAGCCGTATTCCTCGATGCTGGCGCCTTGCAGGTCCGGCAGGGTCACCACCACCAACTGTTCGCCGGTGGCCTGTTCGTGGGCTTGCAGTTGCCGAGTCAGCAGGGCGCTGATGGTCGGCTCGATCATCTGCGCGTCGTCCACCACCCGCCCGCTCAGGGCCGGAAACCTCAGCTCGGCCTGGGCCGTGACCGCAAAGACCCAGAGCAACAGCACCAGGCCGATTTTATAAAGTCGCATCAGCACCTCATCCTTAATGTTTGTCCGCGTGTGCTACCAACTGCCGGACGCCCCGCCACCGCCAAAACTGCCGCCGCTACGGCGGCGGTCAGAGTCGGAACTGGAGCTGGAACGACTGTTGCGACAATACGGCGCCACTCACCAGCCATAGCGACAGCCGCGTGCTTGGCAGCACGCGCTGCCCGCGGCCCATCAGAATTTCACTTGCGGCGCTTTGTCGGCGTCAGGGCTGGTGGCCTCGAAGGTTTCACGCACCGGCAGATCGCTGTACATCAGGCTGTGCCACAGGCGACCGGGGAAGGTGCGGATCTCGGTGTTGTACTTCTGCACCGCGAGGATGAAGTCGCGGCGGGCCACGGCGATGCGGTTCTCGGTGCCTTCCAGCTGAGATTGCAGGGCCAGAAAGTTCTGGTTGGCCTTCAGATCCGGATAACGCTCGGAGACCACCATCAGACGACTCAGGGCACCACTCAACTGGTCCTGGGCCTGCTGGAACTGCTTGAGTTTTTCCGGGTTGTCCAGGGTGCTGGCGTCCACCTGGATCGAAGTGGCCTTGGCCCGCGCCTCGATCACCGCGGTCAGGGTGGCTTCCTCGTGCTTGGCGTAGCCCTTGACGGTCTCCACCAGGTTGGGGATCAGGTCGGCGCGGCGCTGGTACTGGTTCTGTACCTGGCCCCAGTCGGCCTTGACCTGCTCGTCCAGGGTCGGAATGTTGTTGATGCCGCAGCCGCTGAGCAGGCTGGTAAGCAGCAACAGGGCAGCGATGGGCCAGCTCGAGCGCAGGCTTTGGGTGATGTTCATGGGTGGGGCTCCTTGCACAACCTGATGGAAAAGAATCTTTTGCCCGGTTTCACACATCCTGTGGGGCAAAATCTGCCTGCGCCACTGGAATGCATCGGGCTGATGGGCTAAAAGATGCCCAGCGCGAAAAAGAGTTCAGAAGTGTGCTGGATTTATCTGAACAACAATAGCCGCTCCCTAAATTTTGGCTGTTCGACGCGTCACTCATGCGTCGGTCTTGAGCCCTTGAGAACACTATTCATGAATAAGCTGTGTTTGCTGGGCCTGCTGGTCAGCCTGGCCAGTCACCCTGTGTTGGCCGAATCTGCCCCGGTCCCCCTGGAAAACAAAGAAGCCTTTATCAGCGATCTGCTCAAGCGCATGACCCTGGAAGAGAAGATCGGCCAGTTGCGCCTGATCAGCATCGGCCCGGAAATGCCCCGTGAGCTGATCCGCAAGGAAATCGCCGCGGGTAATATCGGCGGCACGTTCAACTCCATCACCCGCCCGGAAAACCGGCCGATGCAGGACGCGGCCATGCGCAGCCGGCTGAAGATCCCGATGTTCTTCGCCTATGACGTGATCCACGGCCACCGGACCATCTTCCCCATCAGCCTGGCCCTGGCGTCCAGCTGGGATATGGACGCCATCGGCCGCTCCGGGCGCATCGCCGCCAAGGAGGCCAGCGCCGACAGCCTGGACATCACCTTCGCGCCGATGGTGGACATCTCCCGCGATCCTCGCTGGGGCCGTACCTCCGAAGGCTTCGGCGAAGACACCTACCTGGTCTCGCGCATCGCCAAGGTCATGGTCAATGCCTACCAGGGCCAGAGCCCGGCCTTGCCGGACAGCATCATGGCCAGCGTCAAGCACTTCGCCCTGTATGGCGCAGTAGAGGGCGGTCGCGACTACAACATCGTCGACATGAGCCCGGTGAAGATGTACCAGGACTACCTGCCGCCCTACCGCGCCGCCATTGACGCCGGTGCCGGCGGAGTGATGGTGGCCCTGAACTCCATCAACGGCGTGCCGGCCACCTCCAACACCTGGCTGATGAACGACCTGTTGCGCAAGGAATGGGGCTTCAAGGGCCTGGCGGTGAGCGACCACGGGGCGATCATCGAGCTGATCCGCCACGGCGTCGCCAAGGACGGTCGTGAAGCGGCCAAGCTGGCAATCAAGGCCGGCATCGACATGAGCATGAACGACTCGCTGTACGGCAAGGAACTGCCGGGGCTGCTCAAGTCCGGCGAGATCGAGCAGAAGGACATCGACAACGCGGTGCGTGAAGTGCTGGCGGCCAAGTACGACATGGGCCTGTTCAAGGACCCTTATGTGCGCATCGGCAAGGCCGAGGACGACCCGGCCGACACCAACGCCGAAAGCCGCCTGCACCGCAGCGACGCCCGGGACATCGCCCGCCGCAGCCTGGTGCTGCTGAAGAACCACAACGACACCTTGCCGCTGAAGAAAACCGCGAAGATCGCCCTGGTCGGCCCCCTGGCCAAGGCCCCCATCGACATGATGGGCAGCTGGGCCGCCGCTGGCGTACCGGCGCAGTCGGTGACGCTGTACGACGGCATGCGCAACGTCCTGGGTGACAAGGCCCAACTGGTGTACGCCCGGGGCTCGAACATCACCGCCGACAAGAAGGTGGTGGACTACCTGAACTTCCTCAACTTCGATGCCCCGGAAGTGGTGGACGACCCGCGTCCGGCGCAGCAGATGATCGACGAAGCGGTCAAGGCGGCCAAGCAGGCGGACGTGATCGTGGCCGCTGTGGGTGAGTCCCGTGGCATGTCCCACGAGTCTTCGAGCCGCACCGACCTGCACATTCCCGCCAGCCAGCGCGAGCTGATCAAGGCCCTCAAGGCCACCGGCAAGCCTCTGGTGCTGGTGCTGATGAATGGCCGGCCGCTGTCACTGCTGGAAGAAAACCAGCAAGCCGACGCCATCCTGGAAACCTGGTTCAGCGGCACCGAGGGCGGTAACGCCATTGCCGACGTGCTGTTCGGCGACTACAACCCGTCGGGCAAGCTGCCGATCACCTTCCCCCGCTCAGTGGGCCAGATTCCCACCTACTACAACCACCTGACCATTGGCCGGCCGTTCACGCCGGGCAAGCCGGGCAACTACACCTCGCAGTACTTCGACGACACCACCGGCCCGCTGTATCCGTTCGGCTATGGCTTGAGCTACACCAGCTTCAGCCTGTCGGACATGGCCCTGTCCTCCACCACCCTGAACAAGAGCGGCAAGCTCGATGCCAGCGTGACCGTGAAGAACACCGGCAAGCGTGACGGCGAAACCGTGGTGCAGCTGTACATCCAGGACGTGGCCGGCTCAATGATCCGCCCGATCAAGGAATTGAAGAACTTCCAGAAAGTCATGCTCAAGGCCGGCGAAGAGAAGTCCATTCACTTCACCATCACCGAGGATGACCTGAAGTTCTACAACGCGCAGCTCAAGTACGCCGCGGAACCGGGCGACTTCAATGTACAGATCGGCCTGGATTCCCAGGACGTCAAGCAACAGAGCTTCGAACTGCTCTGATGCCTGTCAGCGGCCGGCGCAGGACCTGCGCCCCGCCTCCTTCTGCAATCCCCGCAATCCCCACAATCGCTGCAATATCTGTAGCCGCTGCCGAGCCTGCGAGGCTGCGCAAAGGTCCGCAGGACCTTGCTTGTCGATCTACCGCCAAACCTCCATCGGACTCACGACCGCCGCGACCGCTTCGCGCTCGTTCGCAGCCTCCGGCAGCGGCTACAGCCAGCCATGTCAGCCGTGACGGTCAGCCGCGACGGTCCAGCAGGTTGACCACCAGGCGGTCGACCCAACCCCAGATCCGCTGTTTGACCCGCCGCCACAACGGCCGGTTGCGCCACTGTGCCAGGCTGATCTCTTCACTCTGGGCGAAGTCCGCCTCGAAGCTCGCCGCCACGGAGTGGGTCAGTGGCGGGTCCAGGGCCTCCAGGTTAGCTTCCAGGTTGAAGCGCAGGTTCCAGTGGTCGAAATTGCACGACCCCACACTGACCCAGTCGTCCACCAGCACCATCTTCAAATGCAGGAAACACGGCTGATACTCGAAAATCCGCACACCGGCCTTGAGCAAGCGCGGGTAGTAACGGTGCCCGGCATAGCGCACGGCCGGATGATCGGTGTGCGGCCCGGTCAGCAACAGGCGTACGTCGACGCCCCGGGCGGCCGCCTTGCGCAATGAGCGCCGCACCGACCACGTCGGCAAGAAGTAAGGCGTGGCCAGCCAGATGCGCTGCTGGCCGCTGTGCAGGGCACGAATCAGTGAATGCAGGATGTCGCGATGCTGACGCGAGTCGGCATACGCCACCCGGCCCATGCCCTCTCCCGAGTCAGGCACACGGGGCAGATGGGGCAGGCCGAAATCCACGTCGGGCCGCCAGGCGCCCTTGCGCAGGTTGGCGCTCCACTGGCGGTCGAACAGCCTTTGCCAGTCCAGCACCGCGGGCCCGGCGATCTCCACCATCACTTCATGCCAGTCGCAGCTGTTGTCCTCGGGCCGCCAGAATTCATCGGTAACCCCAGTACCGCCCACCACGGCCAGGGACTGGTCCACCAGCAACAGTTTTCGATGGTCGCGATACAGATTGAGAAAGCCCTGGCGCCACTTCAGGCGGTTGTAGAAACGCAGCTCGACACCAGCCGTAGTCAAGCGCAGGCGCAAGGCCTGGGTAAAAGCCAGGCTGCCATAGTCATCGAACAGACAGCGCACCCGCACCCCGCGCTCGGCAGCCTGGACCAGGGACTGGACCAGAGCGTCGGCACATGCGCCGGCTTCCACCAGATACAGCTCCAGCTCCACCTGCTGCCGGGCGCGGGCAATGGCCACCAGCATGCGCGGAAAGAACTGGGGACCGTCGATCAACAGCTCGAAGCGGTTGCCTTCACGCCAAGGGAACACCGCTCCGCGCATTTCAGCGCGCCGTGAAGATCAGTACCGCACCCACCGGTACCGAGAAACTGATGGCCGACAAGCCAGCCACTTTGCGCAGGCTGTCGAGGCCCGGTGCCAGGTTGAAGTCTTCGGCATTGAGAACCAGCGGTTCCAAGGTCACCACCTGGAAACGCCGCTCATCCAGGCGAGTGGCCAGCAGCTCGGCGTTGTAGGTGTGTTCCTGGCCGTGCAGGGCCACGGTGACCGGCAACAGCAGCTCGATCTGCGCCCCGGGGGCCAGGTCGTTGATCGGCCGCAGGTTGATCTGCGTCGTGATCTGCGCCTCGGGAAACTGCTGGACCTGGAACAGCTCCTGGCGCATGCGCTCATCGCGCAGGGGAATGCCGCTGCTGATCGAGTCCAGCTCGATCTGCAACCGGGCCTGACCCTTGGCGTCGACCTTGCCGTGCAACACCAGAAAGCGCTGGACCTCGGAAATACTGGCGTTCTTGGTGGTCACGAAGGACACCCGGGAAGACTCGTTGTCCAGGTACCAGTTGGCCTGGGCCGGCAGGGCGAGTACCCCGAGCAGGCTGATAAGAAGGCGGATCGGCGTACGCATGCAAGCTCCCGTGAACAGAAGGCGCCACCTTAACCGGCTGCCAGGGGGCTGGCAAACACCGCGCTCAAGTGGGGCCCAGCCGTTGCAGACGGGGAATGGCTCAGGCAATGGACTTCTGCAATTGCTCGATGGTGTCGGCCAGCAATCCCAAGTGACGATTGCGCACCTGCTCGACACAGCTCAGGTCCATCGGCCAATGCAGAGCGATGCTGCCGATCACCCGGCCTTCGGCCTGCAACGGCAGGGCCACGGCACGAATCAGAAAAGGCAGGCGCACCGGATATTCCCAGTGGCCCTCGGTACGCTGACCGAAGCCCAGATGCTGGGACTGGGCGCAAGCCTGCTGCTGGTCTTCGGCCGGTACTCGCTCACGCTCGGCCAGACGCTCGACTTCATCACTGGCCAGGGCCCCCAGGCAGGCCTTGCCCATGGCCGAATGAAACAGGCTGGCATGCTGGCCGACAATCCGGCTGTTGTTCGGGTAGCGCTTGCGCAACACCGCAGGCACCGCACTTTCCAGGACCTCAAGGTGCTCACCGTCAAAACTCGACAGGTCGCTGACCAGTCCGGTGCGTGCACTCAATTCCAACATCCAGGGCGCCGCCTGCTCCACCAGATGGCGCTTGAAGCGTTGCCGGCTGTCGCCGAACAGGCTGCGGGCGCTCAGGCGATAACGCCTGTCGCTCAGGCCACGGTAGATCCAGCCCTGCTCCTGCAGGGTCAGCAACATGCGCGACACCGTGGCCTTGGCTAGCCCCGTCAGGTAGTGCAACTCCTCCAGGCCCAAGGCCTGGTGCTGGCCCAGCAACTCGACGATGGCCAGGGCCCGTTCCACGGAACGCACGCTGCCGGTTTCTACCTTGCTGGCCATAGTCCGAACTCCCTGACTGAAGATGGGTAAAGGTTTTTCCCAGCAAGATGCGGGCCTTAGGCTCTGTACGAAAAGTTTTGAGACGAAGGTCAGGCAAGGCGAAAACGGTCGAGGAAGCGGAGTTTACGGGTTGTAAATGAGCATTCCGAGACCGTTTTCAACGCAGCATCACCGAGTATCAAGGCTTTTCGTACAGAGCCTAGAACCCTATCAACGGCATTTGCCTGGTTACAGCAGGTTACCCGGAGGGCGTTGCCGCACCCAGTGCGTCAGTTGTTCGTGGGCATAGGCCAGTTGCAGCACGGCGTGGTCGGCCTGGGCCGGCCCGATGATCTGCAAGCCCATGGGCAGGCCCGCCAGATTGAACCCCACCGGAATGCTGATACTGGGCAGGCCGGCCAGAGTCGGACCGATCACCACTTCCATCCAGCGGTGATAAGTGTCCATTTCCTGCCCATCGATCTGCCTTGGCCAGGCCTGCCGTGCATCGAAAGGGAACACCTGGGCCGTGGGCAGCAGCAGAAAATCGTAACGTTCGAACAGCCGCAGCAAGGCGCGATACCAATCGCTGCGACTCTGAGAAGCGCGATACACGTCCGCGGCACTGAGGCTGGCCGCGCCCTCCACTTCCCAACGCGCCTCGGGCTTGAGCCAGCGGCGCTGGTCCGGGTCGTTGTGCAACAGCCCCAGGGAACCCTGGACCAGCCAGTGCCGGTGCACCAGCCAGCAGTCCCACAATTGCGCCATGGAAAACTCCGGCTGGCAGCTTTCCACTTCACAGCCCAGATGGGTGAAGTCGGCCAAGGCCTTTTCGCACAGGCTCAGGACGCCCTGCTCCATAGCCAGGTAGCCGTTGTAGTCACCCAGCCAGCCCAGGCGCAGGCCGCGTACATCCCGTTGCAGAGGCGCCTGCAACAGCGCCGGATCGTCCTTGAGGGACAAGGGCACTCGCGGATCGTATCCGGCCTGGGTGCTCAACAACCGCGCCACATCAGCCACCGTGCGCCCCATCGGCCCTTCGGTAGCCAGTTGCTGCACGAACAGCTCAGGGGTCGGGCCGAATGGCACCCGCCCCTGGGAGGGACGCATGCCGAACACGTTGTTGAAGGCCGCCGGATTGCGCAGCGAGCCCATCATGTCGCTGCCATCGGCCACCGGCAGCATGCGCAAGGCCAGGGCCACCGCCGCCCCGCCGCTGCTGCCGCCGGCGCTCAGGCTGCTGTCATAGGCATTGCCGGTGGTGCCGAACAGCTGGTTGTAGGTATGGGAGCCCAGGCCGAACTCCGGCACGTTGCTCTTGCCGACAATGATCGCGCCGCTGGCCCGGACCCGGGCCACGCTGATGGCATCCACCTGGGGTACCTGATCGGCGAACAGCGGCGAGCCCATGCTGGTGGCCAGCCCTGCGGTGGCTGCCAGATCCTTGATCGCCTGGGGCATGCCATGCATCCAGCCCATGGACTGCCCCCGATCCAGTTGCCGGTCACGCTCATCGGCCTGGGCCAGCAGATCCTGCGGATCGCACAGGGAGACCAGGGCATTGACGCCCGGGTTGTAACGCTCGATCTGCTGCAGATAAGCCTGCATCACCTCGCGACAGGACAGCTCGCGCGCATGGATCGCCCGGGATAGTGCCAAGGCATCCAATTCGACGATGGACTCGTTGGCCATTGCTTCGCTGTGCTTGATCAAGACTCGCCTCCCAGGGTCACGGCATCGGGTTTGTCGTCTCTGACCGCGTCATGCATGCAGTAGATACCCAGCAGGCTGAGGATCGAGGTCAGCAAGACATAGAAGGATGGCGCCACCGGCGTGGCCATGACCTTGCTCAGCCAGGTCACGATCAAGGGCGCAAAGCCACCGAACAGCATCACCGTGACGTTATACGCCACCGACACCCCGGTGGAACGCACCTCGATGGGAAACTGCTCGGCCAGGGCCGTAGGACCGGGACCGAAAAAGCCGCCAATGGCACCGCACAGCAACATTTGCATCACCAGCAGGCGCTCAATGGACGGCGCCGCGGCGACCCACACATACAAGGGATAGACCATGACGAAAAACGCCAGGGTGAAGGCCATCAGCACTGGGCGCCGGCCGATGCGGTCCGACAGCGCCCCGGCAAAGGGAATCACCACGGTCATCAGGGCCACGGCGAACATCTGCACCAGCAGCACCTGATCCAGGGGCAGGCCGAGGTTGGTGTGGGCGAAGGTCGGCATGTTCACCAGCACCACATAGAAAGACACCGTGCTGCCGCAGCACAGGCCCATGGAGATCAGGATCGCCCGGCGATGGGCCGACACCACCTGCCACAGCCCCGGCCCCTCGCCACCTGCCTGCTTGCGCGCCTCGATGAAGGCCTCCGGCTCCTCCATGTACTTGCGAATCCACAGTCCCACCGGACCGATCAGCAGGCCGATCACGAACGGCAGGCGCCAGCCCCAGAGATCCAGGGTCTGCGGCGAAAAGAGGTGGGTCACCGCCGCCACCATCGCCGCTCCGCTGAACACCGCCAGGCACTGTCCTACCAACTGCCAGGAGCCATACAACCCCTTCTTGTCCACCGGGGCACTTTCCACCAGGTAGGCCGTGGCGCTGGCGTACTCCCCCCCGGTGGCAAAGCCCTGGAGCATCCGCGCCACCACGATCAGCAACGGCGCGCCCAGGCCAATGGCCGCGTAGTTGGGGGCAAAGACGATCATCGCAATGGCCACAGTCATCAGCTGGATGATCACCAGCATCGCCGCCTTGCGGCCTTTGCGGTCGGAATACATGCCCAGCAGCACGCCGCCCACCGGGCGCATGAAAAAGCCCACGCCGAAGGTGGCCAGGGCCATCAGCAGCGAGGTGTACTCGTCTTCAGCCGGGAAAAACTGGCGGGCGATAAAGCTGGCGAGAAAGCCATAGACGATGAAGTCGTACCATTCCAGGGCGTTGCCAACCACGGCGGCAACCACTTGCCGGGTCTTGGAAACAGCAGGTGTCGAGACGCTCATGGGAGGTTCCTTGATACTTTTGAGCCTTCTTGCGGGCTCGGAAAAGTGCCGGACGCATGGCACGCCCGGGCCGCACAGCGCTACAGGAACAGGAGGGCTCAGACGGGCTTGAGCCAGCTCTCCGCCAGGGCGCCCCAATAGGCCGCACCGGTGAGCAGGATGTCGTCGTTGAAGTCGTAACCCGGGTTATGCACCATCGGTTGCGCTACGCCATTGCCGATGAACAGGTAGCTGCCGGGGCAGCGCTGCAGCATCCAGCCGAAGTCTTCGCTGCCCATCAGCTTCGGCGTATTGCCATTGACCGCCTCGGCCCCCACCAGCTCGACACCGACCCGCCGGGCAAACTCGGTTTCTTCCGGGCTATTGATCAGCACCGGATAAGCCGGGCGATGGTCGATGCTGGCGCTGCAGCCAAAGCTTTCGGCCTGGGTGCGGATGATCGACTTGACTCGCTCCAGCATCTGCTCGCGCACCGGTGCGTTGAGGGCCCTGAGGCTCAGGCGCAGTAACGCCTGCTGGGGAATCACGTTGGCTGCCTCACCCGCCTGCAAGGCCCCCACCGTCACCACCGCCGCTTCCTGCGCGTCGATATTGCGCGCCACCACCGTCTGCAAGGCCATGACCATGCTGGCCGCGGCCACCAAGGGGTCCACCGCCAGGTGGGGCATGGAGCCGTGACCGCCGACGCCTTCGACAATCACCTCAAGCAGGTCCTGGGACGCCATCATCGGCCCTTCGCGAAAGCCCAGGTGACCGGCCGGCAGCCCAGGCATGTTGTGCAGGCCGAACAGCGCATCACAGGGGAAGCGTTCCAGCAGGCCATCGGCAAGCATCGCCTCGGCACCGCCCTGGCCTTCTTCCGCGGGCTGGAAGATCAGGTTCAGGGTGCCGTCGAACGCTCGGGTCGCCGCCAGGTAGCGCGCCGCCCCCAGCAGGATGGTGGTGTGGCCGTCATGCCCGCAGGCGTGCATGCAACCGCCATGGCGGCTGCTGTAGGGAACCCCGGTGTTCTCGATGATCGGCAAGGCGTCCATGTCCGCCCGCAGGCCCAGGGTGCGTGTGCCCGTGCCGTTGCGCAGAACACCCACGACCCCGGTTCGGCCGACGCCGGTGTGCACTTCATAACCCCACTCCTGCAGACAGCGAGCCACCAGCGCCGAAGTGCGTTGCTCTTCGAAACCCAGTTCCGGGTGGGCATGAATATCCTGGCGGATGGCCCGCAGATCGCTGGCAATGTCGTTGAGCCAGGCAAGGATGTGCTGGTGTCGGGTCATGGCGTATCTCCTCTGGGCCGGGTGGCTTCCCGTTCTTTTTTCGGAGCGTTGCACGAGGCGCCGGAGCGTGCTCGAAGCTCGGCGTCAGATAACCGCGAGCCGGAGCACAGGACAATCAAATGTGGTTCCACTGGATGGAACACATAATCTGCAGCGCTGCCTGATCCAGGGATCAGGGGGCGAGGCGACAGCCTTCCCGGGGGCCTAGCCAGAGCGCGCTGTGGGTGCGCCCCAGGGCGCTGGCGGTGACACGTCGGCTCTGCGGCTCATCGCTAAAACCGCTGATGGGCAGGTACTGGCGCACATAGGCGCGGCAGTAGTCGGCAGGTTGTTGCATCACGTAGCGGCAGGAGCAGTACTCCTTGGCGGTGTAGGCACCGAGGATATCCGGGAAGGCTTGCAGGGCCACCCGGTGCTGCCAGCTCCAGCCCAGCAGCAGGAATAGCGCCACCAACACCAGGCCGAGCAGCGGATGACGGCGGAAAAAGGCCCGACGCTTCATGGCTGCCCCTGGCTGGAAAACGCCGCCAGGACTCGCTTGAGCAACTCATTGTGCCGATAGCTGCCATCGCGATCGTCGCCGTAACGCACGATCACCAGGCGCTGCGCCGGCAGGACATACAGCGCCTGTCCCCAGTGCCCCAGGGCCGCATAGGCATCCGCCGGAGCATCGGGCCAGGGCTGAGGAGCACCGTCCACCGAGCGGTTGAGCCACCAGTGCCCGCCCGCCACCGCCTCATCCTGGTTGGCCCGATAGCCGGCAAAGGGCGTGCGGCTGAACTCGACCCAGGTCCTGGGCAGCAACTGCCGATCACGCCAGCGACCCTCGCGCAGCATCAACAGGCCGACACGGGCCAGATCGCGGGCCGTCAGGTAGAGGTAGGAAGACGCCACAAAGGTGCCGGCGGCATCGCGTTCCCACACCGCCTGGGTGATGCCCAGCGGTTCGAACAGGGCCTGCCAGGGGTAGTCCGCGTACTGGTCTGCCCCGACCATCCCCCGCAGGCTGGCCGCCAGCAGGTTGCTATCGCCGCTGGAATAACGGAAGACCTGCCCCGGTGGGGTGGAGCGCGCCTGCTGTGCAGCAAATGCCGCCATGTCCCGATGCCCGCGGGTGTAGAGCATGGCCACCACTGAGGAATTGAGGGGGGCGTACTCGTAGTCTTCCTGCCAGTCCAGACCCGAGGCCCAGTGCAACAAGTCACCCAGGGTGATGGCCGGATGCGGCTGCAGCGCCGGGTAATATTTTGCCGCGGGGTCCTGGAGCTGGAAGCGGCCTTCACCGTAGGCAACGCCCAACACCACCGCCAACAGGCTTTTGCTGGCGGACCAGATGAGATGGGGCGTCTGTGGTCCGGTGGCGCCGGCGTAGCGCTCGTAAAGCACCTGGCCATCGCGGATCACCAGCAAGGCGTCAGTGCGAATGCCTTTTTGGGACTGGTCGTCCCTGGGCACAAAGGCATAGTCCTCCAGAGCCTTGAGCGCCGGGCCACTGACAGTCGGCGCCCGACTCCATTGCTGCGCCGGCCACTCCTCGGCCCAGGCCGGCAAGCAGAGGTACACCAGTAACGCCAGCAAAATCGGAGCCTTGGCCATGGATGACACTCGAACAACGTCAGTGGCCGAGCCTAGTCCAGGCTGATGACAATTTCACTGCAAGTGCCCCCGTTTGTTGGAGCTGGCTGGCCAGCGCAGACGTCATCGAGCCTTGTGCGAGGCCCTCGGGCCCTTTCGCCGGCAAGCCGGCTCCTACGCAAGGGGAGGCCGCTGCTGAAACGAGGCCAGGGCTTTGGCCAGGCGTTGTTCCCGGGCGCTGGCCGCCAGGTCCAGCAGGGCCTGGTCACGGGACCATTGGTTGCGCCAATGCTCGGGGCCATTGGCGAATGCGGCGTCGATTTCAGGCCGCAATACCTGGAACTGCGTGAACAAACCAGCCAATAGAATGTGCCCGCCACTCAAGGAGGGATTCTGCCGACTGACTTCGGCACAACCTGCAAGCAACCCCAGCACCTGCAACTGCAAGGGCTGCGGCCAGCCGCTGTCCTGCCCCACGCCATACAGCCAGGCGAGCATGGCGCTCAGGACATAGATGTCCTCCAGGGTGCGGAAGGGTTTGACATAGGCGTCCCAGCCATCGCCGGCCAGCAGTTCGCAGGCGGCGTTTTCCAGCAACAGGCAGCCGTGGCTGATCTCTGGCATCAGGGCGATGGCGGGCAGGGTCTGGACCTTGACCCCAGGCTCCCCGGCATAGACCACGGTCAGGCGCAAGGCTGCCCGCTCACCCGGGGCCTCGCTGCGGGCCGCCACCAACAGCCAGTCGGCGGCATCGCCAGCGGTCACGAAATCCTTGCGCCCCTGCAGGCGCAGATCCTCCAGCCGGGTCTGCATGTCCGCCGGACGCAGACTGCGGCGTTCGGTCGCGCACATAGCCCCCAGGCTTTGCGGCGCACTGGGCCACAACATGCGCAACGCCGCCTGGTAACCCACCAGGAACGCCAGCCCCGGAGTCTCCATCAGGCGGCCGCCGAGCACCGCCAGTTCGAAGGGCGTAACACTGCCCAAATGGGCCAGCAAAGCCCCGTAGCCCTCGGCCAGATCGGGGTTGACGGGCAGTCGGTCACGGCTCTCGAGCAGGGCTTGCCAGGGCATTCGAAGATCCTCAGGGGCTGTCATATAAGCATCACCAAAGCTTCATGGCGATGACACCGGGGCTACATAGCCTGACTTTGCACAACAAAGTCGATTGGCTGCAACCCAAGGCGGGTCGGTAGCCCGCACGGAGATTCACGATGACTCAGATCGCCCGCATCAGCGACACCGGCACTGAACGCCGCCTGCAAGCCGAACGCCTGATTGGCGCCCAGGCCCTGCAAGAAGCCCAGGCCCTGCGTTTCAACGTCTTCAGCGGCGAGTTCAACGCCAAGCTCAAGGGCGCGGAATGGGGTCTGGACATGGATGACTATGATGTTCACTGCAGCCACATCGGTGTACGCGACTTGAACACCGGGCGTCTGGTGGCCACTACCCGCCTGCTGGACCATCAGGCCGCCAGCAGCCTGGGACGCTTCTACAGCGAGGAAGAGTTCAGCCTGCACGGCCTGGCGCACCTCAAGGGCCCCATCCTGGAAATCGGCCGCACCTGTGTCGACCCGGCCTATCGCAACGGCGGCACCATCGCCGTGCTCTGGGGCGAGCTGGCCGAAGTGCTCAACCAGGGCGGCTACAGCTACCTGATGGGTTGCGCCAGTATCCCCATGCAGGACGGCGGCATCCAGGCCCAGGCCATCATGCAACGGCTGCGCGAGCGCTACCTGAGTACCGAACACTTGCGGGCCGAGCCGAAGCACCCGCTGCCCAGCCTGGATATTCCTTCCAATGTCATCGCCGAGATGCCGCCACTGCTCAAGGCCTATATGCGCCTGGGGGCAAAGATCTGCGGCGAACCCTGCTGGGACCAGGACTTCCAGGTCGCCGACGTGTTCATCCTGCTCAAGCGCGACGAGTTGTGCCCGCGTTATGCCCGGCACTTCAAGGCGGCGGTCTGATGCGCCGGCTGCGGGTCTACGGGCGCATCGCCCGGGTACTGCTGGTGGTCGCGCTGGGCCTGAGCATGGCCAGTATCTTCGGCTTGCTGGAACGCCTGGGGGTCGCCAACTCCATGGTCCGGCGCCAGCGCTGGTCGCGGTTCTTCATGGCTCGCCTGAGCAATGCCCTGCCGTTTCGGGTCACGGTGCACGGCGAGTTGCCTCGCCAGCCGATGCTCTGGGTCAGCAATCACGTGTCCTGGACCGATATTCCGCTGCTGGGCATGTTGACGCCGCTGTCGTTCCTGTCCAAGGCCGAGGTGCGCACCTGGCCGGTGGCGGGCTGGCTGGCGGCCAAGGCCGGCAGCCTGTTCATCCGTCGTGGGGCCGGTGACAGCCAGCTGATCCGCAAGCAGATGACCCGACACCTGCAAGAGCAGCACCCGCTGCTGCTGTTTCCTGAAGGCACCACCACCGACGGCCGTGGCCTGCGCACCTTCCACGGGCGCCTGCTGGCCAGCGCCATCGATGCCGAGGTGTCCCTGCAACCCGTGGCGATCCGTTATTTGCGCGATGGCCAGATCGATACCCTGGCCCCCTTCATTGGCGACGACGACCTGCTCTCGCACCTGATGCGGCTGTTTGCCAACGATCAGGGCCGAGTGGAAATCCATGTGCTCAAGCCCATTGCCTGCCAGGGCCAGGAACGTGCGGCGCTGGCCTTCCAGGCTCAGCAAGCCGTGCAGAAAGCCCTGTTCGGTGATGTCGTGCAGCCCGCCGAACCACGCCGCAACGGCGAACTGGTCGCCGCCTGAAACTCGCTGTAGGAACCGGCTTGCCGGCGAAAAGGCCTTCAAGCCTGGCGTCAATCATGAAGGCGCCTTCGCTGGCAAGCCAGCTTCTACCGGAGGAACGTTCGTCAGAGCAACTGGGTGTGCTGCGCGGCGAATGCCTGCAACTGCGGGTAGAAGGCTCGGAAATCTTCGCTCAAGGGCTGATACAGCCGCTCCAGCTCAATCATCGCTGCAGTCAATTCCTCTGGCCGTGACAGGCGTCGGGCAATGCCCCGCAAGACCTGCTCCAGCACCGCGAAATCCCGATAGGAACCCAGCCAGTCATCAGCAGCCATGTAGGGCGCAATCCGCGCCAGGCGCGCCGGCAGTTGCGGCTCGGCCGCCAGCACCCGGTACACCTCGGCGGTGAACAGCGGCAAGGGACGATCGGCGTAATGAGCCCAGTCACGGGCCAGGCAGTGGTCGAAGAATACGTCGATGACGATGCCGGCATAGCGCCGCCGGGTCAGGGAGAAACGCGACAGTGCCGCCGTCACCAGAGGATGGCTGTCGGTGTAGGTATCGATGCGCCGATGCAGCTGGATCGCCGCCTCGACCTCGGGGGCAAACTGCCCTTGCAGGCGGCCTTTGACGAAATCGCCATACAGGCTGCCGAGTAATTGACCCGGACGCTGGCCGCCAAGGTGTAGATGTGCGAGATAATTCATTCGCGCAGCTTAGCACCGCGCCCAACATATCGTTATAACCCGATATACCGATAAGTGATGATTTAAGATCAAAATCATATTGGTATATCGCGAAATAACGATTTAAATTTCGCCTCATCGCGATACAACGTTTTATGGAAAACGAGCACCGCCATGTCCCTCGACCTCGACGAAATAATAAAAGCCCTGGCACATCCGGTTCGCAGGGAAATCCTGCACTGGCTGAAAGACCCGACAGTCGAATTTCCCGATCAGGCTCACAGCAATGAGCACGGCGTCTGTGCCGGACAAATCGATCAACGCTGCGGCCTGTCGCAGTCGACCGTGTCCGCCCACCTCGCCACGTTGCAACGCGCAGGCCTGATCAGCAGCCGGAAAGTCGGCCAATGGCATTTTTTCAAACGCAATGAGGAAGTCATCCAGCAGTTCCTCACGCAAATGAGCCAACAGCTCTGATCTGACAAGGACCCGACAATGCCCCTTTCACTCATCATCCTGGCCTTGAGTGCCTTCGCCATCGGCACCACCGAGTTCGTCATCATGGGGCTTTTGCCCGATGTGGCGGCGGACCTCGGGGTGTCGATTCCCGGTGCCGGCTGGCTGGTGACCGGCTACGCCCTGGGCGTGGCCATCGGCGCGCCGTTCATGGCCCTGGCCACCGCACGGCTGCCGCGCAAGGCAGCCCTGGTAGCACTGATGGGGATCTTCATTGTCGGCAACCTGCTGTGTGCACTGGCCAGTGATTACAACGTGCTGATGTTCGCCCGGGTAATCACGGCGCTGTGCCACGGTGCCTTCTTCGGTATCGGTTCAGTGGTGGCCGCCGGCCTGGTGCCCGCCAACAAGCGCGCCTCGGCCGTGGCCCTGATGTTCACCGGCCTGACCCTGGCCAACGTACTCGGCGTGCCCCTGGGTACTGCCCTGGGCCAGGCAGCCGGCTGGCGCTCGACCTTCTGGGCGGTGACGGTCATCGGTGTGGTGGCGCTGATCGGCCTGCTGCGCTTTTTGCCGGCCAAGCGCGATGAGGAAAAACTCGATATGCGCGCGGAACTGGCGGCCCTCAAGGGCGCGGGGATCTGGCTATCCCTGAGCATGACCGCACTGTTCGCCGCGTCGATGTTCACCCTCTTCACCTACGTTGCGCCGCTGCTCGGCGATGTCACCGGCGTCTCGCCCCGGGGCGTGACCTGGACCCTGCTGCTGATCGGCCTGGGCCTGACCCTGGGCAACATCATCGGCGGCAAGCTGGCGGACAAGCGCCTGGGCGCCACCCTGATCGGCGTGTTCGCGGCCATGGCCGTGGTCTCCACCGTACTGACCTGGACCAGCGTGGCGTTGATTCCCACCGAGATCACTCTGTTCCTCTGGGCCACCGCTTCGTTTGCTGCGGTGCCGGCCTTGCAGGTCAATGTGGTGACCTTCGGCAAAGCCGCACCCAACCTGGTTTCGACCCTGAACATCGGCGCTTTCAACATCGGCAACGCCCTGGGCGCCTGGGTCGGCGGCAGCGTCATCGCCCACGGTTTCGGCCTGACCAGCGTACCCCTGGCGGCGGCGGCCTTGGCGATCCTGGCCTTGCTGGTGACGCTGATTACCTTCCGCCAGGGCGGCAACGCCGAACTGGCTGCTGCAACCCACTGATCCGTTCCTTTCCTATTATAGAAGGCTGTATTCCATGACCACTCTCTTTGATCCGATCAAGATCGGCGACCTCGAGCTGTCCAACCGCATCATCATGGCCCCACTGACCCGCTGCCGCGCCGACGCCGGCCGCGTGCCCAATGCGCTGATGGCCGAGTACTACGTGCAGCGGGCCTCCGCTGGCCTGATCCTCAGCGAGGCCACCTCGGTGACCCCAATGGGGGTGGGCTACCCGGACACCCCCGGCATCTGGTCCAACGACCAGGTGCGTGGCTGGGCCAATGTAACCAAGGCCGTGCACGGCGCTGGCGGCAAGATCTTCCTGCAGCTGTGGCACGTGGGGCGGATTTCCCACCCGTCCTACCTGGACGGTGAAACGCCAGTGGCGCCAAGCGCCATCCAGCCCAAGGGCCATGTCAGCCTGGTGCGTCCACTGGCCGACTACCCAACCCCGCGAGCCCTGGAAACCGCTGAGATCGCCGACATCGTCGACGCTTACCGGGTCGGTGCGGAAAACGCCAAGGCCGCCGGTTTCGACGGTGTGGAAATCCACGGCGCCAACGGTTACCTGCTGGATCAGTTCCTGCAAAGCAGCACCAACCAGCGTACCGACCAGTACGGCGGTTCTCTGGAGAACCGTGCCCGCCTGCTGCTGGAAGTCACCGACGCCGCCATCGAGGTCTGGGGCGCTGGCCGAGTGGGCGTGCACCTGGCACCCCGTGCCGACTCCCATGACATGGGCGACGACAACCTGGCAGAGACGTTCACCTACGTAGCCCGCGAGCTGGGCAAACGCGGCATCGCCTTTATCTGCTCCCGCGAGAAAGAAGGCGCCGACAGCCTGGGCCCGCAGTTGAAAGCGGCTTTCGGTGGCCCCTACATCGCCAACGAGCGCTTCACCAAGGACAGTGCCAATGCCTGGCTGGCCGCCGGCAAGGCTGACGCCGTCGCGTTCGGTGTACCTTTCATCGCCAACCCAGACCTGCCGGCCCGCTTGAAGGCCGATGCTCCCTTGAATGAGGCGCATCCGGAAACCTTCTACGGCAAGGGCCCGGTGGGCTACATCGACTACCCGACGCTGTAAGCCTGCCTCTGTAAATAGAAAGCCCCGACTCTCGCGAGCCGGGGCTTTTCTTTGAGTACCAGGATTAACGCTTGCGTTGAGTCCAGGCCACCGCCAGGCCGCTCAGGCAGATCACCGCAATGCCGATAAGGCCGTAGCGGTCCGGGGTGTGGTCGAAGATCAGGTAGCCATAAAGGCCAGCGAACAGTATCTGTCCGTAGCTGAAAGGCGCCAGCATCGCCGGCGCGGCGTGGCGGAAGGCCTGGGTCAGCAGCATATGGCCCAGCATGCCGCAGGTGCCGAGGCCGATCATGAACAGGCCGTGGACAAAGCTTGGCGTGCTCCAGAAAAACGGCAACAACGCGCTCATGATCAGGCTGTTGAAGATCCCGGTCAGGAAGTTACTGGTGGTCGGGCTGTCGATGCCGCTGAGCTTGCGGGTGAGCAACTGATAAAAGCCGAAGCACAGCGCCGACCCCAGGGGCAGCAGGATCGCCGGAGTGAAGAGAACGCCACCAGGGCGCACCACGATCAGCACCCCGACGAAGCCCGCGAGCACCGCCAGCCATTGCCCGCGGCTGACCCGCTCGCCCAGGAACGGCACAGACAAGGCCGTGACCAGCAAGGGCGCAAGAAAGTTGACCGCGGTAGCTTCCGCCAGGGGGATATAGCGCAGGCCAGTGGTGAACAGCAGGCTGGTGCCGATCAGGCACAAGGCCCGGAGCAGTTGCAGGCCGGGACGCTTGGTTCGTACCACCGCGGAAAAACCGCTGCGAGGGACGAACACCACCAGCATCATCAAGGTATGAACCACGTAACGAGCCCAGACCACCATGACGATGGGGTAAAAGGCCGAGAGATATTTGGACAGCGTGTCGTGACTGGCGAAGAGCAGAACCGCCAGACAAATCAGGGCGATCCCCTTGATTGGCTGTTCTGCGCCTTTGAACGGTGAAGGGTTCACACTCATTCACACACCCGCAACAAAATCACTACAAAATACGTAGCTCGCTATCTATCAAGATGCAGCCAGCCCGTATATAAAAGCACCCCATCGCGATCCGGCGAGCGCGGTAATGAATCTCCCTCGCCGTAAATCTTGACATAACTGGACTCAATTACGCATTTTGTCTTAATGACGCAGGTTCGGGCTCAAGCGCAGCATGTCCAGCCCGATGTCGATCCAGCGCTCTGCCTCGGTGTGCAGAGCGAAGCTGTCAGGGGCCAGCAGCCATTGATAAAGGATGCCATCGATAAAGGCCCGCATGCTGATAGCCGCTCGCATAGTGTCGAGGTTTTCGGGCAATTGCCCACGATTCACTGCATTGGTCAGCGCCAACTCGATACGCAGGTTGCAGTCCAGGCTGGCGGCACGACGCTGGCGACGCAGGTCGCACATTTCATCGGTGAATTCGCACTTATGAAACAGAATTTCATTAATGCGTCGGGTTTTCGGGTCCAGGGCAACTTGATGAAACAAATGAATGAGCAACTTGCGCATCCAGCCCAACGGATCCATTTCATCTACATTTTCACTGGCGGCAGCCATCTCATCCAAGGGTTCACGCAGGCTGTCGAGCATGGCCTGTACCAGATCGGCCTTATTGCTGAAGTGCCAATAGATGGCACCCCGAGTCACCCCTGCCAGCGCCGCGATATCGGCCAGGGTGGTACGCGCCACGCCACGCTCGTAAAAGGCCTTTTCGGCGGCCTCGAGTATCTGGCTGCGAGTTTCTTGAGCTTCCTCTTTGGTACGACGGACCATGGCAGTAAAACCTCGATCAGGATCTTTCAGCGATGCGTGAAGACCTTCTGAATAAATATGGAACGGCATCTCGAGTGCCGTTTGCCCAACCTACAATTCAACACCTACAGGGGCTTTTGTAACCGGATGGGTACGCCGCCAGGGTATTTACAAACAACCATGAACGTAAGTATATTCCTTAGCAAGCTACTAATCCACTCAGCCAACTCTTTTTACCCTTCCACTTTTCTTGTGCGCATCTTGCGTGCCTGACCCGAGGATCTTCATGCAACTCAAGCCAGCTGTTACCGCTCTGGTCACTGCCGTCGCCCTGGCATCGCTGCTCAGCGGATGTAAAAAGGAAGAGGCGGCGCCAGCCCCTCAAGCCCCTCAGGTCGGCGTCGTTACCCTGCAACCACAAGCCTTTACCTTGACTTCCGAACTCCCGGGCCGGACCACTGCTTTCCGCATCGCCGAAGTTCGCCCACAGGTAAACGGGATCATTCTCAAGCGTCTGTTCAAAGAAGGCGGAGATGTTAAGGAAGGTCAGCAGCTTTATCAGATCGATCCATCGGTCTATGAGGCAACGCTGAAGAGCGCCGAGGCCAATCTGCAATCGACCAAGTCAATTGCAGATCGCTACAAGCAATTGGTCGATGAGCAGGCCGTGAGCCGCCAGGAATACGACACCGCCGTGGCCAACCGTCTGCAATCGGAAGCCTCCCTGCAAAGTGCCCAGATCAACCTGCGCTTCACCAAAGTGCTGTCGCCTTTGACCGGCCGCATTGGCCGCTCCTCGGTGACCGAAGGCGCCCTGGTCAGCAACGGCCAGGCCAATGCCATGGCGGTGATCCAGCAGTTGGACCCGATCTACGTCGACGTCACCCAGTCCTCGGTTGAGCTGCTGGAATTGCGCCGCGAGCTGGAAAGCGGTCGCCTGCAGAAAGTCGGCGACAACGCCGCCAAGGTCAAACTGACTCTGGAAGACGGCAGCCAGTACAAGCTCGACGGCAAGCTGGAGTTCTCCGAAGTCTCGGTGGATGAAACCACCGGCTCGGTGACCCTGCGCGCCGTGTTCCCCAACCCCCAGCACACCCTGTTGCCGGGCATGTTCGTCCACGCCCAGCTGCAAGCTGGGGTGAACAGTGCGGCGATCCTGGCCCCACAACAAGGCGTGACCCGCGACCTGAAAGGCACCCCGACCGCCCTGGTGGTTGGCCCGGACAACAAGGTCGAGCTGCGCCAGCTCAAGGCCAGCCGCACCGTCGGTAGCCAGTGGCTGGTGGAAGATGGCCTGAAAGCTGGTGATCGGCTGATCACCGAAGGCCTGCAATTCGTCAAGCCAGGCATTGAAGTCAAGGCCAGCGAAGCGACCAATGTAGCAACCAAGAACCCGGCCCCTGCACAGGCAACTGACAAAGCTGCAGGCGGCAAAGGGGAGTAAACCATGTCGAAATTTTTTATCGACCGTCCGATTTTCGCCTGGGTAATTGCCCTGGTGATCATGTTGGTCGGGGCTCTATCGATCCTCAAATTGCCGATCAACCAGTACCCGAGCATCGCCCCTCCGGCGATTGCGATCTCCGTGACCTACCCAGGCGCTTCTGCACAGACCGTGCAGGACACCGTGGTCCAGGTGATTGAGCAGCAGCTCAACGGTATCGACAACCTGCGTTACGTGTCCTCGGAAAGTAACTCCGACGGCAGCATGACCATCACCGCCACCTTCGAGCAGGGCACCAACTCGGACACCGCGCAGGTCCAGGTACAGAACAAGCTCAACCTGGCCACCCCGCTGCTGCCGCAAGAAGTGCAGCAACAGGGTATCCGCGTAACCAAGGCAGTGAAGAACTTCCTGCTGGTGATCGGCGTGGTTTCCGAGGACGGCAGCATGTCCAAGGACGACCTGTCGAACTACATCGTGTCGAACATGCAGGACCCGATCTCGCGGACCGCGGGTGTGGGTGACTTCCAGGTGTTCGGTGCCCAGTACGCCATGCGGATCTGGCTCGACCCGGCCAAGCTGAACAACTTCAACCTGACCCCGGTGGACGTGAAGACCGCGGTTGCCGCGCAGAACGTCCAGGTGTCCTCCGGCCAGCTCGGTGGCCTGCCCGCCCTGCCCGGCCAGCAGCTGAACGCCACCATCATCGGCAAGACTCGCCTGCAGACGGCCGAGCAGTTCAAGGCAATCCTGCTCAAGGTCAACAAGGACGGTTCGCAAGTACGCCTGGGTGATGTTGCCGATGTCGCGCTGGGCGGCGAAAACTACGCCATCAGCGCCCAGTTCAACGGCAAGCCGGCTTCCGGTCTGGCGGTGAAACTGGCCAACGGCGCCAACGCCCTGGACACCGCCAAGGCGCTGCGCAAGACCATCAGCGACCTGGAACCCTTCTTCCCGCAAGGCATGAAGGTGGTGTTCCCGTACGACACCACGCCAGTGGTGACCGAATCCATCAAGGGTGTGGTTGAAACCCTGGTGGAAGCGATTGTCCTGGTGTTCCTGGTGATGTTCCTGTTCCTGCAGAACTTCCGCGCCACGGTGATCACCACCATGACGGTGCCGGTGGTACTGCTGGGGACCTTCGGCATCCTTGCGGCGGCCGGCTTCAGCATCAACACCCTGACCATGTTCGGCATGGTACTGGCCATCGGCTTGCTGGTGGACGACGCCATCGTCGTGGTGGAAAACGTCGAACGGGTGATGCACGAGGAAGGTCTGTCACCCAAGGAAGCGACGAAGAAATCCATGGGCCAGATCCAGGGCGCCCTGGTGGGTATCGCCCTGGTGCTGTCCGCGGTACTGCTGCCGATGGCGTTCTTCAGCGGCTCCACGGGCGTGATCTACAAACAGTTCTCGATCACCGTGGTGTCGGCCATGGCCCTGTCGGTGCTGGTGGCCCTGATCTTCACCCCGGCCCTGTGCGCCACCATGCTCAAGCCTGTGGTTGCGGGGCAGAATCACGAGAAGCGCGGCTTCTTCGGCTGGTTCAACCGCACCTTCGATCGCAGCGTGAAAAGCTACGAGCGCGGCGTCGGCAACATGCTGCGCCACAAGGTCCCGTACCTGCTGGCCTACGTATTGATCGTCCTGGGCATGATCTGGCTGTTCACCCGCATCCCGACCGCGTTCCTGCCGGAAGAAGACCAGGGCGTTCTGTTCGCCCAGGTACAGACCCCAGCCGGCTCCAGTGCCGAACGGACCCAGGTGGTGGTGGACGAGATGCGCGCCTACCTGCTGGACAAGGAAAAGGACACCGTGGCCTCGGTGTTCACCGTGAACGGCTTCAACTTCGCCGGTCGCGGCCAGAGCTCGGGCATGGCCTTCATCATGCTCAAGCCCTGGGGCGAGCGCTCCGCAGAAAACAGCGTGTTCAACCTGGCGGCCCGCGCCCAGCAGCACTTCTTCAGCTTCCGTGACGCGATGGTGTTCGCCTTCGCCCCTCCGGCGGTACTGGAGTTGGGTAACGCCACCGGTTTCGACGTGTTCCTCCAGGACCGTGCCGGTATCGGCCACGAGAAACTCATGGCGGCACGCAACCAGTTCCTCGGCATGGCCGCCCAGAGCAAGGTGCTGTCCCAGGTGCGTCCGAACGGCCTGAACGATGAACCGCAGTACCAGTTGACCATCGATGACGAGCGCGCCAGTGCCTTGGGCGTGACCCTCACCGACATCAACAACACCCTGTCGATTGCCCTGGGCAGTAGCTACGTCAACGACTTCATCGACCGCGGTCGAGTGAAGAAAGTCTACATCCAGGGTCAGGCCGGTGCTCGCATGAGCCCTGAAGACCTGAAGAAGTGGTACGTACGCAACAGCGCCGGGACCATGGTGCCGTTCTCCGCCTTCGCCAAGGGCGAGTGGATCTACGGTTCGCCGAAACTGGCCCGTTACAACGGCGTGGAAGCCATGGAAGTCCTCGGTGCTCCAGCCCCTGGCTACAGTACCGGTGAGGCCATGGCCGAAGTCGAAGCCATTGCCGCCAAGCTGCCGCCGGGTGTGGGCATTTCCTGGACCGGTCTGTCCTACGAGGAACGCCTGTCGGGTTCCCAGGCCCCAGCGCTGTACGCCTTGTCCCTGCTGATGGTGTTCCTGTGTCTGGCAGCCCTGTATGAAAGCTGGTCGATTCCGATCGCGGTCATGCTGGTGGTGCCTCTGGGGATCATCGGTGCGCTCATGGCCACCAGCCTGCGGGGTCTGTCCAACGACGTGTACTTCCAGGTGGGGCTGTTGGTGACCATCGGCCTGGCGGCGAAAAACGCCATTCTGATCGTCGAGTTCGCCAAGGAACTGCACGAGCAGGGCCGCTCCCTGGTGGACGCGGCGGTAGAAGCCTGCCGCATGCGTCTGCGGCCGATCATCATGACCTCCCTGGCCTTCGTCCTCGGGGTTGTGCCACTGGCCATCTCCACCGGCGCCGGCTCGGGCAGCCAGCATGCGATCGGTACCGGGGTGATTGGCGGTATGCTCACCGCGACGATCCTGGCGATCTTCTGGGTGCCATTGTTCTTCGTCACCGTGTCGTCCATGGGCCGCAGGAAAGCGGACCAATCAGAAACTACTGCAACTGCTAATGAGGCTGGCCAATGAGCAAGTCGCTACTCTCCCTGGCAATCACCGCCATCGCGCTAAGTGGTTGCTCGCTGATACCGGATTATCAGCAACCGCAGGCGCCGGTGGCGGCGCAATTCCCCCAAGGTCCTGCCTACTCGCCCAAGGAGGCCGCCAACGTGGCGGCCGCCGAACAGGGCTGGCGGCAATTCTTCCATGACCCGGCATTGCAGCAGCTGATCCAGACTGCACTGGAAAACAATCGCGACCTCAAAGTCGCGGCGCTGAACATCGATGCCTACGCCGCGCAGTACCAGATCCAGCGGGCTGACCTGTTCCCTGCGGTTTCGGCCAACGCCAGCGGTAGCCGCCAGCGTACTCCAGCACGCATGTCGCAGACCGGCGAAGCCGGGATCACCAGCCAGTACTCGGCCACCGTGGGCGTCAGCGCCTATGAGCTGGACCTGTTCGGCCGGGTTCGCAGCCTGAGCGAGCAAGCCCTGCAGACCTACTTCTCCAGCGAAGAGGCCCGGCGCAGCACCCAGATCAGCCTGGTGGCCAGCGTGGCCAATGCCTACATGACCTGGCAGGCCGACAAGGAACTGCTGAAACTGACCCAGGACACCCTCGCTGCCTACGAGGAAAGCTACCGGCTGACCTCCCGCAGCAACGAAGTGGGCGTCGCCTCGGCACTGGACCTGAGCCAGGCACGAACCTCGGTGGAAAACGCCCGGGTTCAACTGGCCCGTTACACCCGCCAGGTGGCCCAGGATGAAAACAGCCTGACGCTGCTGCTGGGCACGGCGATTCCGAGCAATCTGCCGGCGGCCCAGCCGCTGTCGGCCAATCTGTTGAGCGAGCTGCCGGCCGGTCTGCCGTCGGAACTGCTGCAACGGCGTCCGGACATCCTCGAAGCCGAGTACAAGCTCAAAGCAGCCAACGCCAATATCGGCGCGGCGCGGGCGGCGTTCTTCCCGAGCATCAGCCTGACGGCCAACGCCGGCACCTTGAGCCCGGACCTTTCCGGGCTGTTCAAGGGTGGTTCGGGAACCTGGCTGTTCCAGCCGCAGATCAATCTGCCAATCTTCAACGCCGGCAGCCTGCGGGCCAGCCTGGACTACTCGAAGATCCAGAAAGACATCAGCGTCGCGCAGTACGAGAAGTCCATCCAGACCGCCTTCCAGGAAGTCTCCGATGGCTTGGCCGCACGCCAGACCTACAACCAGCAGTTGCAGGCCCAGCGTGACTTCGTCAACGCCAACCAGGACTACTACCGCCTGGCCGAGCGTCGCTATCGCATCGGGGTCGACAGCAACCTGACCTTCCTCGACGCCCAGCGCTCGCTGTTCAGTGCCCAGCAGGCCTTGATCACCGATCGCCTGTCGCAGCTGACCAGCGAGGTCAACCTGTACAAGGCCCTCGGCGGCGGCTGGAGCGAACAGACCGCGAAGAACGAGCCACTGGCTGAAAAGGCCCCGGCGCTGCACCTGTTCTGAAGCACAGTCTGTCTGTATGAAAAACCCACCTGACGGTGGGTTTTTTTATGCCTCGCTCGCCCTCCCCTCAGCCGCCGGCACCATTGAGCAGGAACACCGGCTCGCGCAGGTAATCCAGGCCCAGTCGGGTTTCGAAGGTCTCGTCGCGCAAGGCTGCCGTGGTGCAGCTCTTGAGCCCCAGCGCCGTGGCCACCAAGGCGAAGCTCTGGCTCAAGTGGCCGCAGTCCATCAAGGCCACGCGCAAGGCCCGGCTGCCCGGGTATTTCCAGGCCAGGCGCTCAAGCCGCGCGGTGGACAGAAACACCACGGCGGCCTTGCTGATCCAGTCCTGCTCGCCACAGGCTGCGCCAATCCACGCCCTGGGGTCCTCTCGCGACAGCAGTTCAAGCCCGTGCCGACGCACCGAATAGTGGTACAACCCCGCCTCGAAGCCCTGCACATTGAGCAGGATCGGATAGACCTCGATGGCATGCAGAGAGCCGCCGGAGGCCGAGGTTTTCTTCAGGAAGAAGTCGCCCATGGGGTTGCGGCGCATCTGGGTAGCGCCCCAGGTGTAATACAGCAGCAGGGACAACTGCCGGGCGCTCAAGGGCGAACCGTCGAAGGTCCGGCAAGTCGCACGATCGCTCAAGGTATCCACCAGGCTCTGCTGACCCAACGCCGGTGCAGATGCCAACAGAGGATTGTCCAGGGCAAGGAACGGGTGTGAAAAGTAGTCCTTGAACGCCGATGGCTGACGCTGCTGCAACGCCTTGCCAGCCAGCTGTTCTTCCATCTGCGCCACACTGATGTAGGGCGTAGCGGTTTGAGTGCGAGTCCCCAGGTAGAAATCCAGGGCGTCCTGCCAATGGGCCCAGATATCGCCGGCGTCCTCGGGCTCGGCAAGGCCCTGGGACTGCCCGGGCTGCAACAGGCCCAACTCAATCAGCTCCTGGAGCACCGCCAGGCTCTCGCCCTGCAACGCGCCGGGTAGCAAGAGTGCGCTGTCCAGGGTCCGCGGGCAGAGAAAATGCCGTACCAGCGGCAAAAACTCCGTCGACAACTCCAGGTCCAGGCCGCGCCGACGATCGCGCAGGGAAAAGGCCTGATGGGCGAAACCGAGCCAGGTCCCCGGCCGCAGTTCGAACAAGCTCTGGCCATCCACCGCGCCAACCGTCGGGGCCGGCGCGCTGGCAACAGGCGCGGCCTGCCAGAACAGAGGTTCGGGCCGCAGGGCCTTGATCTCCTTGATCAGCGCCGACAACTGCGGGTCCTCGGCTCGATCGGCGATGTCCCACTCGATGGTGACCGCCTTGAGCGGCGCACACTGCAAGAGTTGGCGCAATATGTCCCAGTCCCGGCGCGGATCGCCGATATGCACCTCAATCAGACGTTGCAGCGGCAATGAGCGCAGGTAATCGCGCAAGTCGTAGCCCAGGGCCCTGGCCGTGCTGATGGCGCTGTCCAGGTCCAGAAGAAAGCCACTGTCACTGCGCTCGACCACACTGCAAATGAACCCGCCTTCGGAGAGTTCCTGGCCAATGTCCATGGAAAACAGCCGGGGGGCGTTCTCCAGCACCAGGGGGGTCCGGGTGAAGGCCTGCAGCTCGATGGCATTGGCCACCACCGTATCGGCCACTTCACGGGCCAGGCTCGGCAGAATGAAATGCTGGGTATCACCACCCTGAAACCGTGACCAGGAAATATGCTCGGCCAGCCAGGGGGATGAGGTTCGGTCGCACAGACGACGGGTCATGCGCAAAAACTCCCGGTCCATCTCAATGCCGACGCTGCCCAGGGACAGGCTGGAAGAATGCAGCAGCACCGGCACCCGTCCGCCCAGCTCGTTCAGCCGCGGCTGCAGAATGCAGTGGGTGGGCTGGAACTCCAGGTAATCGAAGTACGGCAGCCCTTCATCCAGAATCCGCTCGATGGTGGGATCAAGCCCTGCTGAGCCGGCCCCGGCGCCATGTGGCAAATGGTATTCCAGCCCCACCCCGGCTTCGGGGAAACGCGAAGAATCGAAGTTTTGCATGTCCGCCTCCCTGGCTCAGGCCGTCAGGTGCAGGGGCGCGGCAACGGTGCTGGCACCCTCGCCCCGACTCAGCAACCCGGCATGACGACGCTCCAGCCGATGCACTTCCTGCATCAGGTTGCCCAGCAGTTCCCGCCCTTGCGCGGTGAAACCCGGTGCGGTTTCAAAATCCGCCAGCGCCTTGCTCAAGCCCCGCAGGATAAACAGCATGCGCTGCTCGGCCCGGCGCATTTCCTCTGCCGGACGGGCCTGGACCCGCTCCAGGTACTTGACCAGGGCGATGTAGACGTAGAAGGCGTGGAAGTAGCCATACAAGTCCCGCTGCTGCCCCGACCAGGGCAAGGAATACAGGGCCTCTTTGGAGGCGTGGGGCTCCACCACCGCAGCGACTTCGACGATGTTGTACAGCAGCTGGTGGGTCGCTTCATGCACCAGCGACTCTTCCATGTCGAGTATCGAGTTGTCCCGGCTCGACAGCAGGATCACCCCGGTATAGCGGGACGCCGAGCAACTGCGAAAACTGCCGTCGGGCAAATAGCACACGGCCTTGACCAGCACTTGCCACTGTTCATGACAGGCCGGCCAGGTGTGCTTGATCCGCAGCAGGGCAAGCTGCATGACGTCCTTGAAAAAGGCTTTGGAATAACCCGCCCGCTCCAACTGACGCCGGGTTTGCTCATCTGGCGGATAGTCATAACTGGGCGGCGTGACCTGGGTGATCAGCGGGTCGACATCGAATCGATAAACCGGCGGGTATTGCTCATCGACCTGTGCATCCTGCGAAGCTTCGATCCGTTGCAGTACTTGCGCAAACTCCAGCAGCCTGGCTTTAACTTCAGCATCATCCAGCGTCTTTCCGGTCAACAGATAGTTAACATCACGAAACGTCAGAATGTTCCAGATTTGAAACACTGGATGGGCGATAAGTTTGGCGCGAACACTGGGTGGAGACAGAATAATATCCAGCACCTGTTTAAAAAAAAGATTCAACGCAGAATCGGCAGCAAACAACTTTGACAGCTCGGCATATAACGCGACAAACATCGTATAACGATTCTTTTCGACTTGCTCCTGTAACTTTAAAAAACGTTCCGGCTCGCTGTCCGGGAGAAAAGTAGTGCCCTGAAATAGCTCATCAATGGAAAGTTCTGGTTGCTGACTGTTAACGCTGTCCATGGTTCAACCTTCCCTTAAGGTCACGGCAAGGGCTTGCTCATCGTCAGGCTGGCGACTTCATAGCCCAGCAGTTCATAAAGACGACGCGCCCCTTGGTTGTGCCCGAAGACATGCAAACGCATCTCGTCACACCCCCACTCACGCGCCGCCGACTCACCGGCCAGCAGCGTCTGCCTGGCGTAACCCCGGCGACGTTCGATCGGTTCGATATAAAGATCGAGGATGAAGGCAATCCGTCGAGAGCCCACCTGGCGCTCGGCGATCCACAACTCGCCCACCGCCCGTCCCGCACACAGCGCCCGCCACAAGTGATTGTGCGTACTCAGACGCCCCTGCGGCAGCAACTGGCGGAACACCTCTGCCGCCTGGAGCGACGCCTGCTCAGGCAACCATTCCCCGGCCGCCACCATGCCGGTGGCGTATTCATCCAGGGCTCGCTGGGCGAAACGACTGAAGTCGGCTTCCTGCATCGACACCAGGGTGATGGACACGGACAGGCACTCCACGATGACCTTGAATCCCGGTTCCGGTGTGCCGCACTGATGAAAACTTGAGCGCGGCACACCGGACTGCACACGCCTGGCTCAGTCCATGCGCGCCTGTTGCTGTTGAGTGTCAAAGATTGCCGCGACACCAATTTTGTCGCGAATCGCCGAACCGGCGCTGGTCAGTTTTGCCGTATCGATACTTTTCACTGCACCCACTTCGGTAACACTCAGGTGCACACCGATACCTTTGGCCGCTGCTTCTGGGTCCTTTTGCAACTGTGCGGCGAACTCCTTATCCAGAAGTGCGCGACCGACTACCGACGCCAAGCGTTCCTGATTGACTCTCGTACTCATGGTATTTCTCCTTGTATATTCACAACACGATAAAAAGCCCTCTCCCGACGAAACTTTAAACTTATCCTTGTCCGCCTTGAGGAACTTCAATATAGCAAGGCAAACCTGCTTTTCCAGCGAGCACAAACCTTTCACTTAAACCTTTTTACGATAATCGATAACACCGAATATCAAGTTTAACTGGCGATTAGCCCTATATCCTTTTATACAAGAACAACATCCAACAACAAGGATTTACTACTAAAGCAATAAGTCCTTTTTATTAACTAGTTGATGCCGCCCGCAGCGTCATGGAAATAGCGCAACTTCCAGCATTGATCGATCAGCGAGGACAACCTCAGGATTCATCAGGGATATATCCCCTGGCGCCCCACCACACCCGGCCCGATAACTGTTCGTTAATCGCCCAGAACCCGCATTCGCCAATTGATCGGCCCTGATCCGCGACGCACCATTCCCGGCACCCGAACACACCAATAACAACAGGTTCGATGCCATGCCCTCACGTCCTGCCCGCTCCGGCTGATCCTGCAAGCGCCACCTCCCACACCTTGAAAGCTGTCCGCATGGGCTTTTTGCGGCAGTGGATCGTTGCACCCCTAACAATTAGAGAGACCGACGAATGAAGCCAATCACCCCGCCGCACCACCTTCTGCCCAGCCTTCTGGCCCTGGCGCTGACCAGCGCCGCCCTGCCGGTCATGGCCGCAGAGTCGGGCTTTCTCGAAGATGCCCAGGCCAACCTGAACCTGCGCAACTTCTACATCAACCGCAACTTCACCAACCCGAGCAAGGCCCAGGGCAAGGCTGAAGAGTGGACCCAGAGCTTCATCCTCGACGCCAAGTCAGGATTCACCCAGGGCACGGTAGGCTTCGGCATGGATGTATTGGGCCTGTACTCGCTGAAGCTCGACGGTGGCAAGGGCACCGGCGGCACCCAGCTGCTGCCCCTGGACCACGACGGGCGCCCGGCGGACAACTTCGGGCGCCTGGGAGTGGCCTTCAAGGCCCGGCTGTCGCAGACCGAGGTCAAGGTTGGCGAATGGATGCCGGTGCTGCCGATCCTGCGTTCGGATGACGGTCGCTCGCTGCCGCAGACCTTCCGCGGCGGCCAGATCACCTCGAAGGAAATCGCCGGCCTGACCCTCTACGGCGGTCAGTTCCGTGGCAACAGCCCCCGCGACGACAGCAGCATGAGCGACATGACGATGTTCGGCAAAGCGGCCTTCACCTCGGATCGCTTCAACTTCCAGGGGGCCGAATACGCCTTCAATGACAAGCGCACCCAGATCGGTCTGTGGAATGCCGAGCTCAAGGACATCTACAGCCAGCAGTTCGTCAACCTGATCCACACCCAGCCGCTGGGCGACTGGACCCTGGGGGCCAACCTGGGCTTCTTCTACGGCAAGGAAGACGGCAGCGCCCGGGCCGGCGATCTGGAAAACCGCACTTGGTCCGGCCTGTTCTCGGCCAAATACGGCGGCAACACCTTCTACGTCGGCCTGCAGAAACTCACTGGCGACAGCGGCTGGATGCGGGTCAATGGCACCAGCGGCGGGACCCTGGCCAACGACAGCTACAACGCCAGCTACGACAACGCCAAGGAAAAATCCTGGCAACTGCGCCATGACTACAACTTCGCCGCCCTGGGCGTGCCTGGTTTGACCCTGATGAACCGCTACATCAGCGGCAGCAACGTGCACACCACCACCGTCAGCGATGGCAAGGAATGGGGCCGGGAAAGCGAGCTTGGGTACACGGTGCAGAGCGGCACCTTGAAGAACCTCAACCTGAAATGGCGCAACTCCACCATGCGCCGTGATTTCAGCAACAACGAGTTCGACGAGAACCGCCTGATCGTCAGCTATCCGCTGAGCCTGCTGTAACCGCACAACGCCCAACAAAAAGGCCAGCCCGGTGATCGGGCTGGCCTTTTTGTTGAGCCATGGAACGGGTTACACACGCGATTCGGTGCCCAGTTCGTCCCACACCGATTCGGCCAGGTGGAAGGTGGCATTGGCTGCCGGGATGCCGCAGTAGATCGCGCTCTGCATGATCACTTCCTTGATCTCGGCTCGGCTCACGCCGTTGTTGGCCGCTGCCCGCAGGTGCAGCTTGAGTTCTTCGTTGCGGTTCATGCCGATCAGCATGGCAATGGTGATCAGGCTGCGGGTATGCCGCGGCAGGCCCGGACGGGTCCAGATATCACCCCAGGCATGGCGGGTGATCATTTCCTGGAACTCCGAGTTGAACTCGTTCAGGGCATTCAGGCTGCGGTCCACATGGGCGTCGCCCAGTACGGCGCGGCGGACCTGCATGCCTTCGTCATAACGTTGTTTCTCGTCCACAAAGGGCTCCTTGAATCCGGGGTCAGGCCAGCAGGAATTCCACGACACGGTCGCTGAACGCGTCACCGGCCTGGACGTTGGACAGATGCGCGGCATAGAACTCGGCGTACTCGGCGCCGGCCACGTGCTGCTGGATGAAGTGACTGCCAGAAGGCGGCGTCACCGCGTCTTCGCTGCCGGCAATCACCAGGGTCGGCACCTTGATCGCTGCCAGTTGCTCACGGAAATCCGCATCCCGCACCGCTGCGCAGTTGGCGGCATAACCCTGGGGCGAGGTGGCGGCGAGCATGTCGGTGATCAGTTTGGCCTGATCAGGACGCGCGGCGGCAAAGTCCTCGGTGAACCAGCGGGCAATGGAGGCATCGCGTAGCGCCACCATGGCGGCCTGGCCGTCACGCAGCACGGTCTCGATCCGTGGGTTCCAGATGGACGGGTCGCCGATCTTCGCCGCGGTATTGCACACCACCAGCTTGTGCAGACGCTCGCCGGCATTGATCCCCAGCCACTGGCCGATCAGGCCGCCCATGGACAGACCGCAGAAATGCGCCCGGCGGATATCCAGGGCATCCAGCAGTGCCAGCACATCCTGGCCCAGTTGCTGGATGCTGTAAGGCCCCTCGGTCACCAGCGAACGGCCATGGCCGCGCGTGTCCATGCGCAACACCCGAAAGTGCCGGGTGAACGCCGCGATCTGCTTGTCCCACATGTGCAGATCGGTGCCCAGGGAGTTGGACAGCACCAGTACCGGCGCGCCCTCTGGCCCTTCGAGTTGATAGTGCAGATCGCCCTCGGCGAGTTTCACGAATCCCACAGCAGTCTCCTTCAGGCCTTCAAGGCAAAATGTTCAGCCACGGCGCGCTCGACCCAGGCCTGGGCCTGACCGAGGTAGTGCGCCGGGTCCATCAGACGATCCAGCTCTGGCGCCGACAGCTCGGCGCTGACCTGGGCATCGTCCGCCAATACCTCGCGCAGATGGCGTCGTTCAGCCACCGCACGCTTGCAGCATTGTTCCAACAGGTGATGGGCCGTCTCCCGCCCCAGGCGCTGGGCCAGTTCAATGCTCACCGCTTCCGCCAGAACCAGGCCCTGGGTCAGGTCAAGGTTGCGCGCCATGCGTGCGCTGTCGACCTCCAGGCCCTCGGCGACCAGCAAGGCCTGTTGCAGGGCTCCAGACACCAGGCAGCAGATCTCCGGCAGGGTTTCCCATTCAGCGTGCCACAAGCCGAGGCTGCGCTCGTGCTCCTGGGGCATGGCGGCAAACATCGTCGCCAAGAGGCCCGGAACCCGGGTCGCGGCGCTGATCAATACCGCCGCGCCCACCGGATTGCGCTTGTGCGGCATGGTGGACGAACCGCCCTTGCCCGACGCCGAAGGCTCGAAGACTTCCGCCGCCTCGGTCTGCATCAACAGGCTGATATCCCGCCCCAGCTTGCCCAGGCTGCCGGCCAGCAGGCCCAGCACCGAGGCGAACTCCACCAGACGGTCGCGCTGGGTGTGCCAGGGCTGTTCCGGCAGGCTCAGTTGCAGTTCTTGCGCCAGGGCCTGGGCAATCGGCAGGGCCTGTTCGCCCAGGGCCGCCAGGGTTCCGGAGGCACCGCCGAACTGCAGCACCAGCAGACGCGGCTTGAGTTGCTGCAGCCGTTCGCGGCTGCGGGTCACGGCCCCCAGCCAACCGGCGATCTTCATGCCCAGGGTCACCGGCGTGGCATGTTGCAGCCAGGTACGGCCGGCCAGGGGCGTGTCGGCATAGCGCTGGGCCTGGGCCGCGAGTATGCCGCCCAGACGGTTCAGGTCCTGCTCCAGCAAGTCCACGGCGCGGCGCAATTGCAGCACCAGCCCGCTGTCCATCACGTCCTGGCTGGTGGCGCCCAGGTGCACATAACGCTCGGCCTCGGCATCGGTCCGGGCGATCTGCTTGCCCAGGGCCTTGACCAGAGGAATCGCCGAATTGCCGGCCGTGGCGATCGCTTCACCCAGGGCCTGGAAGTCATAGAGATGGGCGTGGCAAGCCGCCTCGATGGGGGCAACCGCCGCGCTTGGAATCAACCCGGTGCGCGCCTCGGCCCGGGCCAGGGCAGCCTCGAAGTCGAGCATGGCCTGGACTCGCCCCTGGTCACAGAACACCCCACGCATTTCCCGGGCAGTAAAGTAGGCATCGAACAACTGGTTGCTCGCAGGTAAGGTCATAAACAGTCCTTGGTGCGCCTGTGCCCTGGGCGGGCACAGGCGTACGGGTCAAAGGTCATGGTGCAAGTATGCAGCCTGTTTCGGCAGACGCAGGCTGAACAGGAAAGCAATCGCCATCATCGCCGTGACATACCAGTAGAAGGTGTTTTCCATGCCCATGTTCTTGAAGTTCAGGGCCACCCATTCTGCCGAGCCACCGAAGATCGCATTGGCCACCGCATAAGCCAAGCCTACCCCCAGCGCCCGCACTTGTGGCGGGAACATCTCCGCCTTCACCAGACCGCTGATGGAGGTGTAGAAACTGACGATGGCCAGGGCCAGGGTGATCAGTACAAAGGCCAGGAACGGACTGGTGACGGTCTTGAGGGTCATCAGAATTGGCACCGTGAACAGGGTGCCCAGGGCGCCGAACCAGAGCATCGAGTTACGCCGGCCAATCCTGTCCGCGAGCATTCCGAACAGCGGCTGCATGCACATATAAAGGAACAGCGCGCCGGTCATGATGTAGCTGGCGGTCTTGGCGTGCATGCCCGCGGTGTTCACCAGGTACTTCTGCATGTAGGTGGTGAAGGTGTAGAAAATCAGCGAGCCGCCAGCGGTGTAGCCCAGCACGGTGATAAAGGCCGCCGAGTGATGCTTGAACAGCGCGGCGATGCTGCCGGCGTCCTTGTTCTCACGCATTTCCTTGCTGGTGGTTTCCTTCAGCGAACGCCGCAGCAGCAACGAGATCACCGCCGCGATGGCGCCGATCACGAAGGGAATGCGCCAACCCCAGGCCTTGAGCTCGGCCTCATCGAGGAACTGCTGGAGGATCACCACCACCGACACCGCCAGCAGTTGTCCGCCGATCAGGGTCACGTACTGGAAGGACGCGAAGAACCCACGCTGGCCCTTGAGCGCCACTTCACTCATGTAGGTGGCGGTGGTGCCGTACTCACCGCCCACCGACAAGCCCTGGAACAGGCGCGCCACCAGCAGCAGGAACGGCGCCCAGGCACCGATGCTGGCGTAGGTTGGCAGGAAGGCGATGACCAGGGAGCCGGCGCACATCATCAGCACCGAGATCATCATCGAGTTCTTGCGCCCATGACGATCGGCAACCCGGCCGAACAGCCAGCCGCCGATGGGACGCATCAGGAACCCCGCAGCGAATACCCCGGCCGTGTTGAGCAGTTGCACGGTGGGATCGTCAGAGGGGAAGAAAGCCGGAGCGAAGTAGATGGCGCAAAAGGCATAGACGTAGAAGTCGAACCACTCCACCAGGTTGCCGGAGGACGCACCGACAATGGCAAAGATCCTTTTGCTGCGCTCCTCTGCGGTGTAGTGACTTGTCGTTGTAGTCATGGTTTTTCACTCATGGGGGACAGTGCGAATCTAGACACACTTTGCAACAACCCCGTTCCCTACGGGACGTGGGCCCTGTGGTTCTGCCCTGTAGCCGCTGCCGAGCCACGGCGAGGCTGCGAAAGGCCGGGCCGCGTTCGGTACGCAGGGCCTTGCTCGGCAATCTCTCGCCAAACTCGCCGCAACCTTGAGAACCCCGCGCCCCTTCGGGTCGTTCGCAGCCTGCGGCAGCGGCTACACAGTGCTCCGGCTCAGTAGTCGAAGAACACGGTTTCGGCGTCGGTGCCCTGGAGGATCACGTTCCACTGATAGCGGCCCTCGGCATCGGACTTGGCCAGCAAGGTGCTGCGGCGTTCCTCGGGTACACAGGCCAGCAAGGGGTCAGTGGCATTGGCCGGTTCACCCTCGAAATAGATCCGGGTCAGCAAGTGCTTGACCAGGCCACGAGCGAACACCAGCACCACCAGGTGCGGCGCCTGGGTCGTGCCCTTCAGACCCGGCACCGCGCCCGGCTTGATGGTGGTGAAGCGGAAGCGCCCTTCGCCATCCACCGGGACCCGGCCAAAACCCTGGAAGCTCGGGTCCAGAGGTTTGTCCTGGTCGTCCTCGCAGTGGCGGTACTTGCCGGCAGCGTTGGCTTGCCAGACTTCCAGCATGGCGTCGTTGACGAAGTTGCCGTTGCCGTCCACCACCTGGCCGGTGATTGCCACTCGCTCGCCCAGGGTGCCTTCTTCGGTCAGGTCTTCGCGGTTCAGCCAGGTCAGGCCGATGTGGTAGTAGGGGCCGACGGTGTGGGAGGTAGTCGCGGTCAGGCTCATGTTATTTCTCCATCGGCGTGGCATCGCGGCCGCGCAGGACGATGTCCCAACGGTAACCGAGGGCGTAGGAAGGAATGGTTTTCTCCAGGTCGAAGCGGGCGATCAGGCGTTCCTTGGCACGGGTGTCCGGCACGCAGTTGTAGATCGGGTCATATTCCAGCAGCGGGTCCCCGGGGAAATACATCTGGGTCACCAGACGGGTGAGGATGCTCGGGCCGAACAACGAAAAATGGATATGCGCCGGACGCCAGGCATTGTGGTGGTTGCCCCAGGGGTAGGCGCCGGGCTTGATGGTCTGGAACTGATACCAGCCCTCAGCATCGGTGACGGTACGCCCGGTGCCGGTGAAGTTCGGGTCCAGGGGCGCGTCGTGCAGGTCGCGGTCGTGGTTGTAGCGACCGGCGGCGTTGGCCTGCCAGATCTCCACCAGGATGCCCGGCACCGGCAGGCCGTTCTCGTCCAGCACCCGGCCGTGGATGATGATCCGCTCGCCCTGGGGCTGGCCTTGGTGCTGGGCCGTCAGGTCGTTGTCCCGCTCCTGGATCGACTCGGCGCCGATGCTCGGGCCAGTGATTTCCGACAGCGAATGGGGCAGGAACACCAGCGGCTTGGACGGCGAGCGGGTGTTGGTCGACTGGTAGGCCGGGTGCAGGTAATCAGGCTGAGTACCCGCTTGCGGGCGCCGGTAACCGGGCTTGTCACTCATGGTGGTTCCTCGTTCTCTTCTTATATAGGGCAGGCATTCAAACCCGCTCGATGGCCAGTGCCAGCCCTTGGCCGACGCCCACGCACATGGTGGCCAGGCCTTTTTTACCGCCGCTCTTTTCCAGCTGATGCAGGGCTGTCAGCACCAGGCGCGCGCCGCTCATGCCCAAGGGGTGACCCAGGGCAATGGCGCCGCCATTGGGATTGACCTGCGGCGCATCGTCGGCAAGACCCAGCTCCCGCAGTACCGCCAACCCCTGGCTGGCGAAAGCTTCATTGAGTTCGATCACATCGAAGTCGCTGACGGCCACACCCAGGCGCTCGATCAGTTTGCGCACCGCCGGCACCGGGCCGATGCCCATCACTCGTGGCGCCACACCGGCGCTGGCCATGCCCAGCACTCGCGCACGTGGAGTCAGGCCGTGTTTCTTGACCGCCTCGGCCGAAGCCAGGATCAGTGCGGCAGCGCCGTCGTTGACTCCGGACGCGTTGCCGGCGGTGACGGTCTTGTCCGGGCCGTTGACCGGCTTGAGTTTGCCCAGGGCTTCCAGGGTCGTGTCGGCCCGTGGATGTTCGTCCTGTTCCACCACGCTCTCACCCTTCTTGTGGGCAATGCGCACCGGGACGATTTCCTCGGCGAAGAAACCGGCGGCCTGGGCCGCGGCGGTGCGCTGCTGGCTGCGCAGGGCGAAGGCGTCCTGGTCAGCGCGGGACACTTTATAGTCGTCGGCCACGTTGTCCGCGGTCTGGGGCATGGCATCCACACCGTACTGGGCTTTCATCAACGGGTTGATGAAACGCCAGCCGATGGTGGTGTCTTCCAGCTTCATGTTGCGCGAAAAGGCGGCATCGGCCTTGCCCATGACAAAGGGCGCACGGGACATGGACTCGACGCCGCCGGCAATCGCCAGTTCCATCTCGCCACTGGCAATGGCGCGGAAGGCGGTGCCGATGGCATCCATGCCCGAGGCGCAGAGGCGGTTGAGGGTGACGCCCGGCACGCTATCCGGCAAGCCCGCCAGCAGCAGCGCCATGCGCGCCACGTTGCGGTTGTCTTCACCGGCCTGGTTGGCGCAGCCGAGGAACACCTCGTCCACGGCAGTCCAGTCCACCGTCGGGTTGCGCTCCATCAGCGCCTTGATCGGCACCGCCGCCAAGTCGTCGGCGCGCACCGCCGACAGGCCGCCGCCAAAGCGGCCGATGGGGGTACGAATGGCATCACAGATGAATACGTCGCGCATCAGGCTTCTCCAGGTGCTTGGCCGTGGGCCGCAGCGGTGCGTGCTTCCAGCTCACGCAGGGCGGTCAGTTCGACTTCAGTAGGCGCGGCCGTCTCGGCCACGTGCTCGGCGAAACGGATCGCCCAACCGGTGGCGGCCACCACCTGCTCGCGGGTCACCCCCGGGTGCAGGGAAGTGACGACGAATTCGTGGGTACCGGCTTCCGGTTCCATGATGCACAGGTCGGTGATGATCCCCACCGGCCCGGCGCCGGGCAGGCCCAGACGCTTGCGCGAGTCGCCGCCCTCGCCGTGACCGACGGAGGTGATGAAGTCCAGCTTGTCGACAAAGGAACGGGAAGACTGCTTGAGGATGATCAGCACGCTTTTCGCCGAACCGGCGATCTCCGGAGCGCCGCCGGCCCCCGGCAGGCGCACCTTGGGCCGGTGGTAATCACCCACCACTGTGGTGTTGATGTTGCCGAAGCGGTCGACCTGGGCCGCGCCGAGGAACCCCACATCGATGCGCCCGCCTTGCAGCCAGTAGCGGAAAATCTCTCCGGTGGGGACTACGGTGTCGGCAGTTTCCGCCAGTTCACCGTCACCGATAGACAGCGGCAGCACGCTGGGCTTGGCGCCAATCGGGCCGGATTCGTAGATCAGCACCACGTCCGGCGACGAGGTCAGGCGCGCCAGGTTGGCGGCCTTGGACGGCAGGCCGATGCCGACGAAGCATACCGAACCGTTCTGCAGGCGACGGGCCGCGGCCACGGTCATCATTTCATTGGTGGAGTAGGTCATTACTGGGCCTCCGAAGCTGCGGCCAGCTTGGCCTGGAATTCGCTGAAGTCGGCACTGCCGTGGATGTATTCGTTGATCCACGCGGTGAAGGTCTCACGGTCGCGGGCGATCGGGTCCCAGGCCTGGTAGAAGCGGTTGTCGCGCTCGGAATAACCATGGGCGTAGGACGGATGGGCGCCGCCGGGCACATGGCACACCGCGCTCAGGGCCCAGGTCGGCAGCACGCAGGCGTTCATCGGCGCATTCAGGTCGTCGACGATTTCCTCGACGGTAACGATGCAGCGCTTGGCGGCCAGGGCGGCCTCTTTCTGCACCCCAAGGATGCCCCACAGCAGGACGTTGCCCTTGCGATCGGCTTTCTGCGCGTGAATCACCGTCACGTCAGGACGCACCGAAGGCACCGCCGCCAGCACTTCACCGGTGAAGGGACAGGTCACGGTCTTGATCAGTGGGTTGACCTTGGGCAGATCGGAGCCGGCATAGGCCCGCAGCACCGCGAATGGCAGGCCGGAGGCCCCGGCCACATAGGCGTTGGCCAGGTCGGCGTGGCTGTGCTCTTCAATTTCCAGGGGCTGTGGCCACTGCTTTTCCACGGCGTCGCGCAGACGATGCAGGGAGCCGACACCCGGGTTGCCGCCCCAGGAGAAAATCAGCTTGCGAGCGCAACCGGCACCGATCAACTGGTCGTAGATCAGGTCAGGCGTCATCCGTACCAGAGTCAGGTCTTTCTTGCCCTGGCGGATGATTTCATGACCTGCGGCCGTAGGAATCAGGTGGGTGAAGCCTTCGAGTGCGACGGTGTCACCGTCGTTGACGAATTGCTTCACCGCGTCGTGCAGCGAAAGGATTTCAGCCATGGATGGGGTCTCCCGATTGTTATTCAGCGACTGGAGAAAAAGGCGCTCTAGGCGCGCCGCAGTGACTGAAGATTAAGCCGGAGCAATACCCCAAACAATCCGATAATCGACTGAGCGTTCGATTATCGAACGGATTGTTGCAGGGCTATCGATTCTTCGCCCTGCACTCAATCCTGGCCTTTATTGCCTGTCAGGTGGCGTCGGCATGGCTGACCATGCCCTTGATCACCACCGCCGTGGTGGCCAGCGCCGCCGGGATCACCAGCGCGGTCAGCACCTGCTCGAAGTTCCAGCCCAGGCCCAACAGGGTGGCGCCCATCCAGGCACCGAGAATGGCGCCGAATCGACCGATGCCGAGCATCCAGGACACCCCGGTGGCCCGTCCCTGGGTCGGATAGAAACGCGCCGCCAGGGAAGGCATCGCCGATTGCGCACCGTTGACGCACATGCCGGCGATCAGCACCAGGGTGGCGAGCACGGTGATGTTGCCCAGGCTTTGTCCCACGGCGTAGGCGAAGACCCCGGCCAGCAGGTAGAAACAGCCAATCACCTTGTGCGGATTGAAACGGTCCATGGCCCAGCCCACGGCGACTGCACTGAGCACTCCGCCAAACTGGAACAAGGCGCCGATAAAGGCCGCCTGCTCCATGCTCGCGCCACTGTCGCGCATCAGGGTCGGCAGCCAGCTGGTCAGCAGGTAGACAATCACCAGGCCCATGAAATAGGTGAGCCACAGCAGCAGCGTGCCGACGCTGTAAGTGCCGGAGAAGATCACGGCAAAGACGTTGCGCGCCTTTACCGTCTTCTGCTCCGGCACGCTGAAACTGCCGGCCTCGCTGACGATGGCCGGAGCGATGGGGGCCAAGGTCTTGCGCACCTTGTCGGTGCCGCGATTGCGCACCACCAAGTAACGCGCCGACTCCGGCAGCCAGACCACCAGCACCAGGGCCAGGATCAGCGGCAGGACGCCGCCGATCAGCAGCAGGCTGTGCCAGCCGAAGGCCGGGATCAGCTTGGCGGAAATGAAACCACCGCCCGCCATGCCCAGGTTGAACCCACAAAACATGCTGGTCACCAACAGCGACTTATGACGTTCGGGGGTGTACTCCGAAAGCAGCGTGGTGGCATTGGGCATCCCCGCCCCCAATCCCAGGCCGGTGAGAAAGCGCAGCACCAGCAACTGGTCGACGTTGGTGCTGTAGGCCGAAGCCAGGCTGAAGGCGCCAAACAGCAGCACCGCCCCTACCAGCACCACCTTGCGACCAAAACGGTCAGCCAGGGGCCCGGACCCCAGGGCACCGAAGACCATGCCGATCAGCGCCGCACTCATCACCGGGCCCAGGCTGGCACGGTCGATGCCCCAGTCCTGGGACAGCGCCGGGGCGATGAAGCCCATGGCCGCGGTGTCCAGGCCATCGAGAAAGACAATCAGGAAACACAGGATCACGACTCGCCACTGGTAACGCGACAGCGGCTGGGAATTGATGAAGGACTGCACATCGAGGCAGTTCCCTACAGCGGATTGGGGTTGATTCATTGTTTTTATTTCCACACTAAAACGCAGGCGCGCACAGGCCGCCAAGGGCTGATCAGGTCACGTAGAAAAGGTGGCGAAAATCAGGCGATTCGAGCGGGACGGCAGGAACGGTCACGGCAACGACGCAGGGAGAGCATGCTCATGAGTTGGCCTCTTCATTATTATTGGACGGGTCATCGGCAGCAGGCTGGCAATGCCGGCTGGCCGCCGATGACGCTGGCGCGACATTAATGAGCCAGGGGAAAGAGCGTCAATTCGTCAAAGGCGGATCTGTGCGTTTATCGAACGCTTAAGCAAACAGCTGGGCGCTGAGATCGCGGCTGGCGCTCAGCAGGCCGGGGAGAAAACGCTGTTCCAATTCGGCGCGACTGACCCGGCCCGCGTGGGTGCTGACGTTCAATGCTGCCAGCACCTGGCCCGAGGCGTCGTACACCGGCACCGCTATGGAGCGCAGTCCCTGCTCCAGCTCCTGGTCGACGATGCACCAGCCTTGCTGACGCACTTGTTGCAAGCACTCCAGCAAGGCTTCGGGGGTATGCAGGGTACGGCTGGTCTTGGCCTGCAGGTCGGCGTGCTCCAGATACTCATGCAGCGAGGAGTCATCCAGCGCGGCCAACAGAATCCGCCCCATGGACGTGCAATAGGCCGGTAGCCGGCCGCCCACCGAAAGATCGACGGAAATCAACCGCTGGGTAGTGGCCGAACGGGCGATATAGAGGATGTCGTCACCTTCCAGGGTGGCCATGTTGCAGGCTTCGTGGAGTTGCTCGCTCATGCGGTCCAGATAAGGCTGCGCGGAAACCGCCAGGGGCGTCGACGACAGGTAAGCGTGCCCCAGGGTCAGCACCTTGGGCAGCAGCGAATAGGTACGCCCGTCGGTGGTGGCGTACCCCAGCTTGATCAGGGTATGCAGGCAGCGGCGCACTGCCGCTCGGGGAATCTCCGTGCGGTGGCTGATCTGGGCGATGGTCAGGTGACGCTTGCGTTCCTGAAACGCCTGCACCACCGCCAGGCCACGGGCCAGAGACGTCATGAAATCCGGGTCACCGGTCAACGCCTGAATCCTCTTCGCTGCCGAAGCCACGATAGGCGGCGCCACTGAGGTGAAGGAATTACGCATCTGATCGTTCATTTCAGGGTCTCTGCGATGAAATTCTTCCGTATTACAAGCCGTATTGGAGAGGCAGCACAAGTCAGCCCCTGCAAGATTGGGCGATTATCGAACCGTCGACCGATAATCGCAATCTGCGGTGCTTGCCGCTGCCAACCATTCGCCCACTCTTTTATTGCAAAAACTCATGGTAATAATCACCAGCAGGCGGTGGACTCAGTGACCATCTTCAGACCTGCCACTTGTATCAAGAGCGGATTAGCCCCATATAGATTTCTGCCAACGGAGTACGAAGACGGGAAGCGCCGTGTAGGAATTCATTAGAACTTCCGTGTCACAAAACGCTCACAATAAAGTTGACAGTTTTAAACTTGCCGAGCGTAGAGTTATTCTTTGCCGAGGCTATACTGCCGAAGTGAGTAACGCGCAATCAGTCCCGCTCGTACCTCGCTCAGGTGACCCAAGGCTGCAATCGGTCACCTGTCGCAAGCGCTTGACCCCTAACCAGATTCGGCCAATCCGCTTGCAACAAACAACACTGTTGCTACGACAGTCGTTTTCATCCGGTGACGTGGCCGCATGCAACAAAAGGCTGGCTGGAAAGAGCAGGCCCCAAGGCTTCGGCAGGCAATCAGTCTGCTTTCTTGATAGTCGCCCACAAGCAATGCGTTGCACCGGAATGGACCCTTACTCAATTAGGTAACACTGTGACGAAAGACGAACTGCGCGCGGAACTTGAGCGCCAGGAACAACGTTACAAGGAAGTTTACGGCGGCGAGATCACCCGTTATGCCGCCCAACCGGAACCTGAACGCAAACCTTGGCGCAAACGCGCAAGTATTCGCGACCAGGCGTTCACCCAAGAACTGCAAAAGATGGAAAAAGAGCTCAAGGCCGAACAGCCATAATGCCGGCGGCCTGAGCTTCTCAGGGCTTGCTCTCTTGTCCGCTCGATCACCCCAGCGGCCAGGCAGACCATTGATGCTCGCTACCCCGGGCCCCTCACCGCCTCGCCCCACCCACAGCGAGAAACGGTACCCGGCAGGCCCTTTCGTTGAAATTTCATACAAGCGTTTGAACCTTCTCACTCCCGGGCTCAAACCCTCGTCATCGTGCTTTGGCCCAATAAACTCAATGACTTGCCACATTTGGCGAGAATTGGCGAAAACTCTGCTCCCGGTCAGTTTTTTCGTTGAAGAATGTTACCGGTTAGCACCTTGTGCATTGATTAGCAGGGTTTTCTGGCATAATCGCGCCCCCTTATGACCGGGTCAGAAAACCTTCATGATCGATTTATTCAGCGGACTGGATGCTTGGGTGCTTGTGAGCCTCTTGCTCGCCCTGGCTTTTGTCCTCGCCTACGAGTTCATCAACGGCTTTCATGACACCGCAAACGCGGTTGCCACTGTCATCTACACCAAAGCCATGCCGCCACACCTGGCCGTGTTCTTTTCCGGTGTCTTCAATTTCCTCGGTGTGCTGCTGGGCGGCGTCGGCGTGGCCTATGCCATCGTTCACCTGCTGCCGGTCGAGCTGCTGATCAATGTCAACACCGGTCACGGTCTGGCCATGGTCTTCTCGCTGCTGGCCGCGGCCATCGCCTGGAACCTGGGCACCTGGTACTTCGGCATCCCGGCTTCCAGTTCCCACACCCTGATCGGCTCGATCCTCGGTGTCGGCCTGGCCAACGCCCTGATCAACGACATTCCCCTGGGGGACGGCGTGAACTGGCAGAAAGCGATCGATATCGGGGCGTCCCTGGTGTTCTCGCCGATGGCCGGCTTCCTTATAGCTGCGCTGGTACTGATCGGTCTGAAATGGTGGCGTCCGATCTCGAAGATGCACAAGACCCCGGAACAGCGCCGCAAGGTCGATGACAAGAAGCACCCACCGTTCTGGAACCGCCTGGTTCTAGTGATCTCGGCGATGGCCGTGAGCTTCGTCCACGGTTCCAACGATGGTCAGAAAGGCATTGGCCTGATCATGCTGGTGCTGATCGGCATCGTGCCTGCGCAGTTCGTGCTGGACCTCAACAGCACCACCTACCAGATCGAGCGTACCCGCGACGCGACCCTGCACCTGAGTCAGTTCTACGAGCGCAACCACGACTCCCTGGGCGAGTTCCTGGCCCTGGGCAAGAGCGTGAAAGACGACCTGCCGGGCAAGTTCCGCTGCAACCCGCAACAGACCGAGCCCACCATCAGCGCCCTGCTGAGCAGCCTCAAGGGTGTCGCCGACTACCACTCGCTGTCGCCGGAAAGCCGCATCGAAGTGCGTCGCTACCTGCTGTGTCTGGACGACACGGCGAAGAAAGTGGGCAAACTGCCGAACCTGTCGGCCCGTGAAAAGGCTGACCTGGACAAGCTGCGCAAGGACCTGACCGCCACCACCGAGTACGCACCGTTCTGGGTGATCCTGGCCGTCGCCCTGGCACTGGGCCTGGGCACCATGATCGGCTGGAAGCGTGTGGTGCTGACCATTGGCGAGAAGATCGGCAAGCAAGGCATGACCTACGCCCAGGGCATGTCGGCACAGATCACCGCCGCGGGCCTGATCGGCCTGGCGAACATCTTCAGCCTGCCGGTTTCCACCACCCACGTACTCTCCTCCGGCGTGGCCGGGACCATGGTCGCCAACAAGAGCGGCCTGCAAGGCGGTACGGTGAGAACCATCCTCCTGGCCTGGGTCCTCACCCTGCCGGCGACCGTGGCCCTGTCTGCCGGTCTGTTCTGGGCGGCCTCCAAAGTCCTGGGTAGCTGATACCCCAGCGCCAACAAAAAAGGTGCGCCCCTCGGGACGCACCTTTTTTTATGCCTTTTCCACAGGCAAAAAAAAGGGCAACCGAAGTTGCCCAAAATGCCTTGCGTGCTCGTTGTTCTGGAGAGACTTAAGGTTTTTTACGCTTATTCGCGTCTTTCCAGATGAAGAAACCAAACCCTGCGAAAAACAGAACCATGAGGCCGACAGTCAGCACTCCGGCGATCACCACATTGTCGAAAAACATGACTGGCCTCCTGCTCTTGCCCTGTTGCGATGGGGCTAAGTTAACCAAAGAGGCCGCGGGGAAAATTGACCGGGGTCAATGTCGCCCAAGACTGGGCGCGAGGAAGGGGAAATAACTGACCTGTATCAACAGAAAGCGCCCAGTTCAGCGCTTTTTCGGTTTGTTTTTCGGCTTTTTCTTGGCCTTGCCCAAAGGCATGGCCTGCTCGAATGCCTGGCGTACTTCATTCAGGCGTTTCTCGTTCAGGTCATGCACACGCTTGGCGCGTTCGGCATTCAGGTCGATCAGCTTGTCGTCTTGATTCATGGCTTGGCTGGCATCACTGGGAGGTCAATATCAACCGCACTGCTACAGGATGCAGAGCGGCCCTGGCGGATAGGCCAATAATGCGGCGTGCCGCCGCACCTGACCAGTGATCAGACCGGCACAAAGGCAATAAAGTCGCTGCCGTGAAGAGTTTTTATCCGCACAATGGCCCTTTGCAAACCGCCCCACGGAGCCTGATGTGGAAATGCCCAAGCACCTGCCGCCACTGCTGGCCCTGCGCGCATTTGAGGCCGTGGCCCGCCACCTGAGCTTTATCAAGGCGGCTCGGGAACTGTGCGTGAGCCAGAGCGCGGTCAGCCATCAAGTGCAGAAACTCGAACAGCACCTGGGCCAACGCCTGTTCATACGTCGGACTCGCGCCATCGACCTGACCGCCACCGGCGACACCTATTACCGACAGATTCGCCCGGCCCTGGAGCAGATCGCCCAAGCCACCCAGGCGCTGCTTGCGCCCGCAGGGCAACAGGTGTTGCGCATCGGTCTGTTGGCGTCCTTCGCCACCTTGTGGCTGGCGCCTCGCCTGGCAGACTTCAACCGCCGCCATCCAAAGATCCAGTTGGAATTGCTACCGGCCATCGACCTGGCGGATGTCGCCGGCGCCGAGGTCGACCTGGCTATTCGCTACGGCAAGGGCAACTGGCCAAAGGTCCGGGCCACGCGTTTTCTCGCCGAGCAGCTATCGCCAGTCTGCAGCCCTGCCTTCAAAGCCACCTCACTGGCCAATGGCCCCTTGCTGATGGCTCGCTCCCATCAACCCTTCGAGTGGGATGACTGGAGCAGGCAACAGGCTATGGACCTTGCCTCCCACCCCAGGGTGATGCTGCACGACTACAACATCGTGGTAGAGGCCGCGGTGGCCGGCCAGGGCATCGCCATGGGGCGTCGCCAGTTGATCCAACGCCATCTGGCCCAGGGCAGCCTGGTGGATGCCTTCGACCTGCCGCCCTTGTGCAGTCAGATCGGCTACTGGCTGGTGACCGCTGAAGGAGCGTCGAACCCGGCCCTGGAGTGCTTTGCACAGTGGCTACTGGAGCAAGGCCTCGACCCATGAGAAATTCAGATACGTCGAATTAGATCTATCCGTTTGTCGCTCCTGGACTGAACGCGGATGCTGCAGGCCTTGCATCCGAGGACTTCCCATGAGCGACTCCCTGAAACACCGCGTGCAGCAACTGGGGCTTGAACTACCCGCCCCCAGCCAGCCAATCGCCAACTACGTCAACCATGTACGCAGCCAGAACCTGCTGCTGATCTCCGGACAAATTCCCTTGTTGCAAGGTCAACCGACCCTGCAGGGCCGTCTCGGCGAAAGCCTGACGGTGGAGCAAGGCACCCAGGCCGCCGAGCTCGCGGCCCTGGCCTTGCTGGCCCAGTTGAGCGCGGCGCTGGACGACGACCTGTCGCGGCTTCAGCGCATCAGCCAGCTCGGTGTATTCATTGCCGCCAGTGCCGATTTCCAGAGCCATGGCATCGTGGCCAATGGCGCTTCCAACCTGCTGGTCAACGCCCTGGGCGAGAAAGGCCGGCATGCACGCACCGCGGTGGGCGTGGCCAGCCTGCCCGCCGGGGTCGCCGTGGAGGTCGACGCGATTTTCGAACTCAAGCCATGAGTCCCCTGGACCCAGCGCACCTCGCCCGTCTGCGCGAGGCCACACCCGGCTGTGCCCAGGTCTGCCACTTCAACCACGCGGGTGCTTCATTGCCCAGCCAGGGCACCCTGGACGCGATGCTCGGGCAACTGCAACGGGAAGCCCGTGAAGGGCCGATGGAGGCCGCCATCACCGGCGCACAGCTGCAGGAACAGGCCCGTGAGGCCGCCGCCCGGCTGCTCAATACCCACCCCGCTGCAATCGCCTTTGCCAGCAGCGGCTCGGCAGCCTGGAGCATGGCCTTCAGCGCCCTGCCGCCGTGGCAAGCGGGAGACCGGATTCTGGTGGGGCGCCACGAATGGGGGGGCAACCTGGCCTGCCTGGCCCAGGCGGTAAGTGCCGGCGCCCAACTGGAAGTCATCCCCTGCGACCGCCATGGCGCGGTTTCGGTGGAGGCGCTGGAATCCATGCTCGACTCCCACGTGCGCCTGATCGCCCTGACCTGGCTGCCGGCCAACGGCGGCTTGATCAATCCGGCCGCCGCCGTCGGCCAACTGGCCCGAAAAAGGCGCATTCCCTATTTCATCGACGCCGGCCAGGCCCTGGGGCAACTGCCCTGTGATGTACAGGCGCTGGGGTGCGACGTGCTCAAAGGCGCGGGACGCAAATACCTGCGCGGGCCACGGGGCACGGCCCTGCTCTATGTCAGGCCGGGCTTCCTGGAACAGTTGCAGCCACTGCCGCGGGATGTCTTGTCTGCTCCCTGGAACGGCCAGGGCTTCAGTTTGCGAGACGATGCACGGCGCTTCGAAACCAGCGAAGTTTCGCTGGTGCTGCTGGCGGGGCTGGCCAATGCCTTGCAGGAACTGAACAGCATCGGTATCGACGCCATACACCAGCGGATCAAGACCCTGGCCGACACGCTGCGTCAGGACCTCGACCGCCTGCCCGGCCTGCAGCGCCAGGACCTGGGGGTCGCCGGGCAGCAGTCAGGCCTGATTGCCTTCACCCTCAAGGGCTGGGACTGTTTTGCGCTGAAGGAAGCGTTGGCTCGAAGGGGCATCAATATCGGTGCCAATGGCGTGGCCTACACCCCGCTGGACATGCAGGCCCGAGGCCTGACCCAGATTGCCCGGATCGCCTTGAGCTATTTGAATACCGAAGCGGAAATCCAGTGCCTGCTGGAGGCGCTGACGGAACTGGCCGAACGCGGCCCCGCGGGCTAGACCTGCACGTCCACCCACAGGCCCTGGCGCGGGGCATCCTCGATCAGCGGTGCCACCGGCACGGTGTTGTCGGCGTTCAATTCGTCGCCGGGCACGGCCAGGTGCTGCTCCGGATCGTCATCGGCCTCACGCTTGCGCCGCTGCTTTTCCTGTTGGCGCTGCTGCTCCTCGCGCAAGAGCAGGGCCGACTGCTCGGCATCGCGCTTTTGCAAGTCGATGGTGCTTTCGTTGGAGCTTTCCTGCACCGGCACCACTGGCGGGATATCCGGACGCTGCCGGATCGGGTCCTGCTGGGCAGTGATGGGCACGGCACTCAAGGGGAGCATCGGTGGCAGCATGTTATGGGTCTCCTGTCGGCAGGCTGTCGGCTGCGGCACGGGCGACTTGAGCCATCGGTCGCAAAACTGTGACCCGGTCGTCAGCCGATAGTGCCCTCGGGGCCGACGAACGCCGCTGTACGCTACCTTTTATTCCAGGGGTTTTTATCAGAGTTCTTTGGACTGGAAGCGTCGTTCCGTTAAGATAGTCGGCTTTTTCAAAGCGGGAGTCAGGCAGCATGGCGCAGCAGTATCAACCGGGGCAACGCTGGATTAGTGACAGCGAAGCCGAGCTAGGTTTAGGCACCGTTCTGGCACAGGACGGTCGCTTGCTGACCGTGCTCTATCCGGCCACTGGCGACACCCGCCAGTATGCGCTACGGAATGCGCCCCTCACTCGCGTGAGGTTTTCTCCAGGGGACAGCATCACCCACTTCGAAGGCTGGAAAATGACTGTTCAGGAAGTCGACGACGTCGACGGCCTGCTGGTCTATCACGGCCTCAACGGGCAGAACGAGGCCGTTACCCTGCCGGAAACCCAACTCTCGAACTTCATCCAGTTCCGTCTGGCCAGCGACCGTCTGTTCGCCGGACAGATCGACCCGCTGGCCTGGTTCTCCCTGCGCTACCACACCCTGGAACACACCAGCCGCCAACTGCAGTCCTCGCTCTGGGGCCTGGGCGGCGTGCGCGCCCAACCCATCGCTCACCAGTTGCACATTGCCCGTGAAGTCGCCGACCGTATCGCGCCACGGGTCCTGCTGGCGGACGAAGTGGGCCTGGGCAAGACCATCGAGGCCGGCCTGGTCATCCATCGCCAACTGCTCTCGGGCCGCGCCAGCCGGGTGCTGATCCTGGTTCCGGAAAACCTCCAGCACCAGTGGCTGGTGGAAATGCGCCGGCGCTTCAACCTGCAAGTGGCACTGTTCGACGAAGAGCGCTTTATCGAAAGCGATGCCAGCAACCCGTTCGAAGATACCCAGTTGGCCCTGGTGGCCCTGGAGTGGCTGGTGGACGACGAGAAGGCCCAGGACGCGCTGTTCGCCGCCGGCTGGGACCTGATGGTGGTGGACGAAGCCCACCACCTGGTGTGGCACGAAGATCAGGTCAGCCCGGAATACGCCCTGGTGGAACAGCTGGCCGAGACCATCCCTGGCGTGCTGCTGCTGACCGCGACCCCGGAACAACTGGGCCAGGACAGCCACTTCGCCCGTTTGCGCCTGCTGGACCCGAATCGCTTCCACGACCTCGCGGCCTTCCGCGCCGAGAGCGAGAACTACCGCCCGGTGGCCGAAGCGGTGCAGGAGTTGCTGGACAAGGGCCGCCTGTCTCCCGAGGCGCACCAGACCATCCACGGCTTCCTCGGCAACGAAGGCGAAGCCCTGCTGGCCGCAGTCAACGACGGCGACAGCGAAGCCAGCGCGCGCCTGGTGCGCGAACTGCTGGACCGCCACGGCACCGGCCGCGTGCTGTTCCGCAACACCCGCGCCGCCGTGCAAGGTTTCCCGGAGCGCAAGCTGCACGCCTACCCGCTGCCGTGCCCGGACGAATACCTGGAACTGCCCCTGGGCGAACACGCCGAGCTGTATCCGGAAGTCAGCTTCCAGGCCCAGCCCGACGCCAGCGATGAAGAACAGCGCTGGTGGAAATTCGACCCGCGGGTCGAGTGGCTGATCGACCAGTTGAAGATGCTCAAGCGCACCAAGGTCCTGGTGATCTGCGCCCACGCGGAAACCGCCATGGATCTGGAGGACGCCCTGCGCGTGCGCTCCGGCATTCCGGCCACGGTCTTCCATGAAGGCATGAACATCCTCGAACGCGACCGGGCTGCCGCCTACTTCGCCGATGAAGAGTTCGGCGCCCAGGTGCTGATCTGCTCGGAAATCGGCAGTGAAGGCCGCAACTTCCAGTTCGCCCACCACCTGGTGCTGTTCGATCTGCCGTCGCACCCGGACCTGCTGGAGCAGCGGATCGGCCGTCTCGACCGGATCGGCCAGAAACACGTGATCGAACTGCACGTGCCGTACCTGGAAACCAGCCCGCAAGAGCGCCTGTTCCAGTGGTACCACGAAGCCCTGAACGCCTTCCTCAACACCTGCCCGACCGGCAACGCCTTGCAGCACCAGTTCGGCCCGCGCCTGCTGCCGCTGCTGGAAAACGCCGACGACGGCGAGTGGCAAGCCCTGATCGACGAAGCCCGTGGCGAACGCGAGCGCCTGGAAGCCGAGTTGCATACCGGCCGCGACCGCCTGCTGGAGCTCAACTCCGGCGGCGCCGGTGAAGGCGATGCACTGGTGGAAGCGATCCTCGAACAGGACGACCAGTTCGCCCTGCCGATCTACATGGAAACCCTGTTCGACGCCTTCGGCATCGACAGCGAAGACCATTCGGAAAACGCCCTGATCCTCAAGCCCAGCGAGAAGATGCTCGATGCCAGCTTCCCCCTGGGCGACGACGAAGGCGTGACCATCACCTACGACCGCAACCAGGCGCTGTCCCGCGAAGACATGCAGTTCATCACCTGGGAGCACCCGATGGTGCAGGGCGGCATGGACCTGGTGCTATCCGGTTCCATGGGCAACACCGCCGTGGCGCTGATCAAGAACAAGGCGCTCAAACCCGGCACCGTGCTGCTTGAGCTGCTGTATGTGAGTGAAGTCGTGGCCCCGCGTTCGCTGCAACTGGGCCGCTACCTGCCGCCGGCCGCCCTGCGCTGCCTGCTGGACGCCAACGGCAACGACCTGTCGGCACGGGTGGCTTTCGAGACCCTCAACGACCAACTGGAAAGCGTGCCCAAGGCCAGCGCCAACAAGTTCATCCAGGCTCAGCGCGACCAGCTGGCACCGAAGATCAACGCTGGCGAAGCCAAGGTCGCACCGCGTCACGCCGAACGCGTGGCCGAGGCCCAACGTCGCCTGGCGGCCGATACCGATGAAGAACTGGCGCGCCTGACCGCGTTGCAGGCGGTCAACCCGACCGTCCGTGACAGCGAGCTGGTCGCCCTGCGCAAGCAACGGGAACAAGGTCTGGCGATGCTGGAAAAAGCCGCCCTGCGCCTGGAAGCGATCCGGGTGCTGGTGGCGGGCTGATTGCCCGACGCCAAGCGCTAAACAAAAGGCCCGCATCGTGCGGGCCTTTTTTTCATCTGCCAGATCAGACCGCCAACGCCGTCGCCGCAGGCTCAGCCAGCGCCAGCCCCTCCTTCATGCGCTGGGCATCGCGGACAAAACAACGAGCGGCCTGGAACAGAAACAGCAGGGTCAGGAACAGCGCCACCGGAATCAGGTACATGGCGTCGTGCAGGCCGATGGCCTTGAACTCCTCGGTCATCAGCTCGGCACCGGCGGCATACATCGCCGAGTGGGCGAAGTGATCCGACAGCGCACCGACCACCACTGGCCCCAACCCGCCGCCCAGCAGGTACAGACCGGCGAAAAACAAGGCCATGGCCGTGGCCCGCAAACGGGGTTCGACCACGTCCTGCAAAGCGGTATAGACACAGGTGTAGAAGTTGTAGGCAAACAGCCAGCCGACGCTGAACACCGCAACAAATACCCCGATCTCGACGCGCCCGGCATGCAACGCCCAGCCAGTGGCCAAGGTCGAGATGATCAGGCTGCAGGCCGCAAACAGCAGGCGGCCGTTGGCAACCCGCTGATGAATCTTGTCGGCGACCCAGCCCCCCAGGGTCAAACCCACCAACCCGGTAACGCCGACAATCAGCCCCGTCGCCATGGCCGCCTCCTGCAAGGGCATGAGGAAGTAACGCTGCAGCATCGGCACCAGGAAGGAGTTGCAGGCGTAAGTGGCGAAGTTGAAGGTCAGCCCGGCCAAGGTCAGCCAGAGAAAGGTCGGAATCGCCAACACCCGGCGAATCGGACGGTCGACAGGCACTTGCGCCACCTTCACCGCTTCCGCCGCGCCGCGCTTGGGCTCCTTGATGAAAAACATGAACACCGCCAGCACCAACCCGGGTACCGCAGCGATGAAGAACGGTGCCCGCCAGCTGTCAAAAGCCTTGACCATGGCCCCGATGGTGAAGAAGGCCAGCACCAGCCCCAGGGGCAGCCCAAGCATGAAGATACCCATGGCCCGGGCCCGGCGGTGCGCGGGGAACAGGTCGCCGATCAGCGAGTTGGCCGCCGGTGCGTAGCTCGCCTCGCCAATGCCCACCCCCATGCGCACCAGCAGGAAACTCCAGAAACTGCCGACCATGCCGTTGACCGCCGTCAGCCCGCTCCACACCGCCAGGCCCCAGCCCATCAGCTTGCTCCGCGAGCCAGTATCGGCCAGGCGCCCGAGGGGCAGGCCGGCGATGGCGTAGACGATGGTAAAGGCGGTGCCGATGATCCCCAGCTGGAAGTCACTCAAGTGCCATTCCATGCGGATCGGCTCGATGATGATGGCGGGAATGGTGCGGTCGAAGAAGTTGAACAGGTTTGCCAAAAACAACAGGAACAGAATGCGCCAGGCATTTGCCGCTTGAGTCGAGTTATCCATGGGGTCGATCTCTTTATTGTTATTCGGCCAGACGCGAGCGAGCCTGGAAGCTGCAATCTAGTCAGGCCCGGCTTGGCTGTCTGTGATCATTCGTCAGCCTGATATCAAACCATCGCATGCAGGCCCCGGCCGCGACCTTCAAAACCCTCACAGCGCGGCGCGGCGAATTCGCCACAGCCCCCAGGACCCGGGGCTTTCCCAGTCTTTTCAAGGGCTTGGCCGGCACTGAAAAAATACCTGGCGCCCCCCCCTTCCCAAGGCCGATGGGAAGCCTAGAATAGCCGCCTTGCCTGCCCCCCCTTACCCTTCCCTCTCCCTTTGAATACGCCTATGTCCGAAGCCAGTCCGTGTCTGAATTGCGGTGCCTGCTGTTCATACTTTCGTGTGTCTTTTTTCTGGGGCGAATGCGCCTCATCCGGTGGCACGGTCCCCGACGATCTGGTGCAGAGCATCAGTCCCACTCGGGTAGCCATGCTCGGCACCGACTGCAAATCGCCGCGCTGCATCGCCCTTGAAGGCGAGGTCGGCCAGGGCGTGAGCTGCTCGATTTATGAGCAGCGTTCCAGCCCCTGCCGGGAGTTCGAAGCCTCCTGGGCCGACGGCCAGCACAACAGCGACTGCGACGCCGCCCGGGCCGCCTTTGGCCTGGCGCCCCTGGAGCCGCTGGATCACGAGCCCTGGTTCGAGAAAAGCGCATAGCACCATTGGCGATAGGGCTCATAAGCAAATCATTAGAGCCAGATTGCCACCTCCCATTGCAGCCAACGGGTGCCTTCTATACTGCAAGCACTTGTTGGCGCGCGGGTCCGCCGACACCACATGACTCAGAGATGGGCATGCTATGGAATGGCTGGGTCTGCATTTCCTCACCGAGCTTCCAGATAGCGGGCAAGTGGTTCTGCAATGCAGTCACAACCCGGTCCTGGTGCTGCTGGCTTATATAGTGGCCTGTGCCGCCAGCTTCGCGACACTGGATATGGCCGAACGTGTCAGCCACGTCGAACAAGCCACCCATCAACGCCTGTGGCGCTGGGTCGGTGTCTGCTGTCTGGCCGGCGGTATCTGGGCCATGCACTTCATCGCCATGCTGGCGCTCGAAGTGCCCCTGGAGATCCAGTACGACCTGCCACTGACCCTGGTTTCCCTGCTCCTCGCCCTGATCGCCGCCTGGCTGGCAATGAACACCTTGAGCCATATCGAGCTGCCGCTCTGGCGCTATGGCGTGGCTTCGGTGTGGATTGGCCTGGGCATCTGCTGCATGCATTACGTGGGCATGGCCGCTATGCGCTCCAGTGCCAGCCTGTACTACGAACCAATGCTCATGGGGCTGTCGCTGCTGGTGGCGATCGGCGGCAGCCTGGCCGCGCTGCTGCTGTCCCGGCACCTGCGCGATGGCAGCGGGATGTTCCATCAACTGCTCAAGTACGCCATCAGCCTGGTGCTGGGTGGCGCCATCGTGCTGATGCATTTCACCGGCATCTGGTCCATGACCCTGGTGCTGCCCGCAGGCAGCCTGCCGACCTCAGTGGCACCCAACGGCCACATGCAACTGGGCCTGACCCTCAGCGTGATCACGCTCCTGATCATCGCCAGCGGTATCAGTGCGGCCCTGGCGGACAAGAAGCTGCAACACAAGGAGCGGGACCTGCGTCGGGTCAACGCCTTGCTCTCGCAACTGGACCAGGCCCGGGTCTCGCTGCAGCAGGTGGCTCATTACGATGCCCTGACCAACCTGATCAACCGCCGTGGCTTCAACCAGCTGTTCGCGGAAAAACTCATGGAGAAAAACACCTTCGGCGGCATGCTGGCGGTGATGTTCCTCGACATCGACCACTTCAAGCGAATCAACGACAGCCTCGGCCACGATGCCGGCGACGAGTTGCTCAAGGTCATCGCCGGGCATATCAAGAGTTCCACCCGCAGCCATGAAGACGTGGTGGCACGCCTGGGTGGCGATGAATTCTGCATTCTCATCAACCTCCATGAGCGAGATGAGGCGCGGCTCATGGCCCAGCGCATCATGCAGAAGATGAAGGAACCGATCGAACTGGGGGGCCGGCGCATGGTGATGACCACCAGCATCGGCATCAGTGTCTTCCCTGACGACGGCAAGACCTGCGAGGAGCTGCTGAAGAACGCCGACCTGGCGCTCTATCAGTCCAAGGGTGCCGGGCGCAACAGCCTGCACTTCTTCAGTTCCGGCCTGAAGACCCGCGCCACCCTGGAGCTGCAACTGGAAGAAGAGCTGCGCAATGCCCTGCGCGACGATCAAGGGCTGCTGCTGTATTACCAGCCGATCTACGACCTCAAGCTCGGCAGGGTCACCAAGCTCGAAGCCCTGGTCCGCTGGCAACATCCGCAGCATGGATTGCTGTTACCGGATCGCTTCATCGACATTGCCGAAACCAACGGCATGATCGCCGAGCTGGACAACTGGGTATTGCGCAAGGCTTGCGAGGACCTGGCCTACCTGTCCCAAAACGGCAGTGGCGAGTTGAAGATCGCAGTCAACTGCTCGGCCCTGAACCTGACCCGTGACACCCTGGCCGAGGAAATCGCGACCGCCCTGCGTGACGCCCAGGTAGCCCCGCAACGCCTGGAACTGGAAGTCACGGAAAACGCCCTGATGGGCAACATCGCCAGTACCCTGGCCCTGCTCCAGCAGATCCGCGACCTGGGCGTATCCCTGTCGATCGACGACTTCGGCACCGGTTACTCATCCCTGGCCTACCTCAAGCGCCTGCCGCTCAATACCCTGAAGATCGATCGATCGTTCATCCAGGACATCCCCAAGTCGACCCAGGACAGGGAAATAGTCCAGGCAATCATCGTCATGGCCCACACCCTGCACCTGCAGGTGGTCACCGAAGGGGTCGAGACCCTGGAGCAGCAGCAGTTCCTCGAACACTACGGCTGCGACTACCTGCAGGGCTACCTGCTCAGTCGCCCGGTGCCGCTGCAGGACTTGGGTCGGGTACTGGATGAACTGAACCAGCGCCACGATAGGCTCAATCTGCGGATGCCGGGTCTCGATAGAGGCGAACCAGGGTCGCCGGGTCCTGCTCCAGATAGCCCTGACCACCATGCAGACGCATCAACTGTGCAGCTAATCCGCTGATCGGCGTAGCCGAACCCTGCTCCCGGGAAAACTTCACCGCACCGTCCAGATCCTTGAGCAGGGTCCGCACATGCCACTTCACCGGTTCGAAACGGCTCTCAGCCATCTGCGGGGCCAGGATCTGCAGCGGCTTGGAGTCAGCGAAACCGCCGGCCAGGGCCTCGGCAATCAACCGTGCATCCACGCCGGAACGCTCCGCCAGGGCCACCACTTCGGCAATCACCAGGGCATTGCAGGCGACAATCATCTGGTTGCAGGCCTTGGTGATCTGTCCTGCCCCCACAGCCCCCATGTGCGTGACCCGCTGCCCCAGGGCCAGCAACACCGGGCGAACCCGTTCGATATCCGCCGCCTCACCGCCCACCATGATCGCCAGGCTGCCGGACTCGGCACCGGGGGTTCCACCGGAAACCGGGGCATCGACCCAGGCCATGCCGGTGTCGCGAGCCAGCATCGCGGCCATCTCCCGGGTGGCGATGGGTTCCAGGCTGGACAGGTCCAGCAGCAGTTGCCCGGCCCGGGCGCCCTGGGCGATGCCATCGGCAGCAAACACCACCTGGCGCACCACGTCAGTGTTGGCCAGGCACAGCAGCACCAGATCCGCGTGCTCGCACAGCTGCGCGGGTGTGGCCACTTGTCGCGCCCCGGCGGCCACCAGAGGCGCGCACTTCTGCGGATTGCGGTTCCACACCGTCAGCGGATAGCCCGCAGCCAGCAGGCGCCGGCACATGGGCAGCCCCATCAGGCCGATCCCGGCAAACCCGAGTGAAGGTAACGCTGACATCATATTGCCCCCATTTGATTAAAGATCATCGAATACTGGCCGATTCATCATGATTCAGGAAAGGATTCCCCCGAGCGACGCTCAGTAAATACCCTGACGCCTTGGGCAAAATTCGCGCTCCACGCAGCGGCGAGGTCCCATTCCGTGATGGTTCGCTGACACCTCGTCTCGAGCCAACCAGACCAGGCATATGGCGCACAATGACTTCTAAAAACAATCCTGCCAACGCAGTCTCCGAGATGACGCTGACCTCCCCCACATCAAGCCACTCAGATACGAAGCCATTGTCCAGTTCACGCCCCCTGTCGACCCAGCAGTACCTGTATTTCACCGAAACCAACACCGACCGCATCCTCGACAACCTCGATGGCCTGCGCGACTCCGTGTTCCCGCGCCCGCCGCACCTGGAAGACGAGCAGGAAAATCGCCGTGACCAGGAATTCCCGTCGGTGTGCCTGATCGGCCTGGGCCGCTGCGGCTCCAACATCGCCCTGGACGTGGCGGAGCTGGTGTACAACGCCCGCAAGTTCTACCTCAACGAATTCAATAACGAAGACAAGGCCTACGAAGGCGGCTACAGCCCCGGCCAGTGGATCCGCCAGAACCTGCGCCTGGGCCAGAGCAAGGCCAGCAAGCCGGTGTTCCTGGTGGAGCCCCTGGTGATGCTCGGTGACCTGGACAAGGACATCGCCGGGCGCATCCGCTTCTCGCGCAAGGGTGAGAAAAGCGGCTTCATCCGCGACTACAGCAAGATGAAGATCATGGACCTCTCGGAAGTCCACGCCGGTGGCGCCGGTAACGCGCCGATCCTCGGCCAGTACCTGGCCAAGATCATCCTCAACAAGGACACCCAGCGTTTCTCCAGCCCTGACTGGAAAATGATCCACTCGTACCTGATCGATTCCTGCGGGATCAAGGCCAACCAGTCGCGTCTGTACTTCTCGATCTTCAGTGCCGGTGGCGGTACCGGCTCGGGCATGGCCTCGGAATTCGGCCTGGCCCAGCAGTACTCGTACATGAACAAGACCTTCGACACCAAGCCGATGGACGAGCACGACAGCAAGAGCGGGCACTCCTTCGTCTTCGAGCCGATCTTCACCAGCGGCATCTGCGTGCTGCCGAACATCTCGGACCATCGCAGCGAAATGTCCGAGGCGCTGCACATCAACGCCGGCCGCCTGCTGTGCAAATACCTTTCGGAAGAGTGGGACTTCTCCTACAACTTCGACAATGAAGACAGCAGCGAAGCCAGCGTCATGGGGCGGATCCGCCCCTGGAACGCGATGATGCTGATCTCCAACGACATCATGCGCTACGCCGAAGAAAGCGATGACGGCAACATCCAGAACATTGACGTCAACGCCATGGAGAAGCACGCCAACCAGTACATCTCCCAGCAGATCTTCAACATCCTCACTGCCCAGGCAGTGACCACCGACTACGACCAGAACTACTTCCGTCGCGCCGGCATCGACATCGGCGAGACCATCCGCCTGGACGCCAACGACCTGTTCATGAGCCTGGCCGGCCCGGTGGCGATCGCCTACGCCGAATCCGTGGTGCCGGAGCAGCCGGTGCCCAGCGGCGACAAGTTCAAGGTGTTCGAGAAAGAGCCGCAGCGCCTGAACATCGACGACCTGTTCTTCCGCTCCATCGACCTGCCGCACTTCAACAAGGTGACCCAGGCCATTGAAGGCATCAGCCTGCTGCCCATCGAGTCCAAGCGCTATCGTGCGGCCCTGGAGCAGTACAAGGCCTCGGGGTATGACGCCGCGGCGCTGCACGACCTGCATTTCTTCAAGAACTGCTCGTCGGTGGTATCGATTGTGTCCCTGCCCAAGGACTACAAGCTGTCCTACATGGACCTGAACCGGCTCAAGACTCACCTCAACAGCCTGTTCCCCAACACCACCCTCAAGCGCTACGCGCTGGTGATCGGCGCCTCGGCCAACCTGTCGCTGACCACCCTGATCGCCAAGAGCCCGTGCCTGTCGGATGATTTCCTGACCCTGATCGTGGCCTTTATCAAGCGTTGCTTTGCGCGCAATCCGTACCGCTTCGACGACACCCTGGACAACTCGGTGCTGGATTTCATCGTCAGCGAGCAATTCGACGAAGACCGCATCGACGATCTGCTCAACGAATTCGAGAACCCGGCGAAGATCCTCGATACCAACTGGTACGCGATCAAGCCGATGTACGAGAAGAAGTACCGCGAGCTGATCAACGACAAGGACAAGTTCGTCTCGATCAACGACATCCGCCTGTCCCGCGATTGCGTGAAGAAGGCCATCAAGTACCTGCGCGAGATCTACCGTCACCGCATCGGCAAGACCCGGGTCATCTCCCTCAATAGCCACACCGGCAAGACCGCCTATTAAGAAGGGCTTCGCCAGCGAGCCGGCTCCTACACAGCAGGGAAAAAACCTGCTGCCCTGTAGGGGCGGCCGGGCGGCGTTCCGCTCGCCGGCCAATGGTCTATTTGTTCACACCGCGAAACAATTAAGCAGCTCGTCGGACCGACTTGAAACTGTGCCCCTTCCGTGAACGTCACCCTGGCTGAAATCCCTGTGGGGCCTTTCTCCACGGCAAGATGCCATCACTGGACTCACGGTTACTCGGCTACACACTTTTGTCCGACAAAATAGCGCACCAGATTGGCGCTCACCTTCAGCGCGACGCCCTCTCCTGGGTCAGAATCCAGGGCGAGACCACCACGGCCCACAGCTGCGGATCACGCTCCAACAGATCGGACGCCCGCGTCGCAGACAGCTTTTCAACCTTCCCTTCGGCCAGCCAGGCCGCGACTTTTTGTGCCTGATTCTCCGCTACCGCCTGGGCCGCCTCGATCAGATCCAGGTCGGCGTCGACCCACAATAGGGCACCCTTGGCAAAGAACGGCTCCAGTTCCTTCCAGCTGATAGATGCGGTCTCACCAAGCAGCTTGGCATAGAGGGTGCTAGGTTCTTGAGTCATGGGACTGTCCAGAAATGAAATCGGCGCAATCATAACGTCGGTGCTCTGGCAGAAAAACCCAGAAGCAAATGCATCACCGATCGAGAAGCTCAGAAGCGCCAGGGACTGACGCCGAACCGGGCGCAAGCCACGCCGCAAATCTGTCTTTTTCTTTCGATTAAGCGACACCCCGCGTTTTTGCCCCCAGCCGCCAGCTTTTCAAGCGAACAACCGGCGCTCTACACTGTACCGGTACAGTTGCCAGGGGCACTTCCGACGGATATTCGCGATATATCTGATTCGGTTCTGCGACCAAGGCCGCCGGAACTATAAAAATTACAACAGTAAGAGTGGAGCACTATGAATAAGGCTACTAAGCAGATTTCCAAACTGTTTGCCGCTATGGTCCTGGCCGGTGTTGCCAGCCATTCGTTCGCAGCTGACACCATCAAGATCGGTATCGCCGGCCCCAAGACCGGCCCGGTAGCCCAGTACGGCGACATGCAGTTCAGTGGCGCGAAAATGGCCATCGAGCAGATCAACGCCAAGGGCGGCGTCAACGGCAAGAAGCTCGAAGCCGTTGAATACGATGACGCCTGTGATCCAAAACAAGCCGTGGCGGTGGCCAACAAAGTGGTCAACGATGGCGTCAAGTTCGTGGTCGGCCACCTGTGCTCCAGCTCCACTCAACCCGCTTCCGACATCTACGAAGATGAAGGCGTGATCATGATCACCCCGGCAGCCACCAGCCCGGACATCACCGCCCGTGGTTACAAAATGGTGTTCCGCACCATCGGCCTGGACAGCGCCCAGGGCCCTGCCGCCGGTAACTACATCGCCGACCACGTGAAGCCAAAAGTCGTTGCCGTACTCCACGACAAACAGCAGTACGGTGAAGGCATCGCCAGCGCCGTGAAGCAGACCCTGGAGAAGAAAGGCACCAAGGTGGCCGTGTTCGAAGGCATCAACGCCGGCGACAAGGACTTCTCTTCGCTGATCGCCAAGCTCAAGCAAGCCAACGTCGACTTCGTCTACTACGGCGGCTACCACCCGGAGCTGGGCCTGATCCTGCGTCAATCCCAGGAAAAGGGCCTGAAGGCCAAGTTCATGGGTCCGGAAGGCGTGGGTAACGACTCCATCTCGCAGATCGCCAAGGACGCGTCCGAAGGCCTGCTGGTGACCCTGCCCAAATCCTTCGACCAGGACCCGGCCAACGTCGCCCTGGCTGACGCATTCAAGGCCAAGAAAGAAGACCCGAGCGGTCCTTTCGTATTCCCCTCCTACTCCGCGGTTGAAGTGATCGCTGGCGCCATCACCAACGCCAAGAGCGAAGACGCGGCCAAGGTGGCTGAAGCCATCCACGCCGGGACCTTCAAGACCCCGACCGGTGACTTGAGCTTCGACGCCAAGGGCGACTTGAAAGACTTCAAATTCGTGGTCTACGAGTGGCACTTCGGCAAACCTAAAACCGAAGTCTCTCCTCAGTAAGGCGCGCCCTGACTGACTGCCAATAAAGCCCACGGCTCGCCGTGGGCTTTGTTTTACGAATGTATGGGCCTGTGTTCCGTGATCCGGAATCCCGCCCACCTGAAAATCTCAAAACCGTCATCAGCGGTTCGCTGGCAAAACCCAGCCCGAAGTGGGTGCAGATCCACGGGGCCTGGGCGGGAAAATGACTCCACCAGTGAAATGCGTATCAGGTTTTTAGGAGCGTTGTAATGCCTGACCTCTATCACTTTTTCCAACAGCTGGTTAACGGTCTCACCGTTGGCAGCACGTATGCCCTGATCGCCATCGGCTATACGATGGTTTACGGCATCATTGGAATGATCAACTTCGCCCACGGCGAGGTGTACATGATCGGCTCCTATGTGGCGTTCATCGCCATCGCCGGGCTGGCCATGATGGGACTCGACAGCGTGCCGCTGTTGATGACCGCAGCCTTTATCGCGAGCATCGTCGTCACCAGTGCCTACGGCTACAGCATCGAACGGATCGCCTACCGCCCCTTGCGGGGCAGTAACCGCCTGATCCCGCTGATCTCGGCCATCGGCATGTCGATCTTCCTGCAGAACACCGTTCTGCTGGCGCAAGACTCCAAGGACAAATCCATTCCCAACCTGATCCCGGGCAATTTCTCCATCGGGCCAGGTGGCGCACATGAAGTGCTGATTTCCTACATGCAGATCGTGGTATTCGTGGTGACCCTGGTCGCCATGCTCGGTCTGACGCTGTTCATCTCCCGTTCTCGTCTGGGTCGCGCCTGCCGTGCCTGTGCCGAAGACATCAAGATGGCCAACCTCCTGGGGATCAATACCAACAACATCATCGCCCTGACCTTCGTGATCGGCGCCGCACTGGCGGCCATCGCCGCCGTGCTGCTGAGCATGCAATACGGTGTGATCAACCCCAACGCCGGTTTCCTGGTGGGCCTCAAGGCCTTCACCGCAGCGGTCTTGGGCGGCATCGGCAGTATCCCGGGCGCGATGCTCGGCGGGCTGGTGCTGGGGGTGGCCGAAGCCTTTGGCGCCGACGTGTTCGGCGACCAGTACAAGGACGTCGTGGCGTTCGGCCTGTTGGTTCTGGTGCTGTTGTTCCGTCCGACCGGCATTCTGGGCCGTCCGGAGGTTGAGAAAGTATGACTAGGAATCTTAAATCGGCGCTATTCAGCGCCTTGCTGGTCTGGGCCGTCGCCTACCCGGTACTGGGCCTGAAACTGACCATCGTCGGCATCAACCTGGAAGTCCACAACACCAGCCCGACCATCCTGGCCACCATCGCGGTGTGCTCGGTGCTGATGTTCCTGCGGGTGCTGTTCCATAGCCAGATCAGCGCCGCCTGGAAGTCTTCTCCCAGCATGCCGCTGATTCCGGCCAAGGCCAGCAACTTCCTGACCCTGCCGGGCACCCAGCGCTGGATCATCCTGGCATTGATCGTCGTTGCCCTGGTCTGGCCATTCTTTGGCTCCCGCGGTGCGGTGGACATTGCCACGCTGATCCTGATCTACGTGATGCTGGGCCTGGGCCTGAACATCGTCGTCGGTCTGGCCGGCCTGCTGGACCTGGGTTACGTGGGGTTCTATGCCGTCGGTGCCTACAGCTACGCGCTGCTCTCGCACTACTTCGGCCTGAGCTTCTGGATCTGCCTGCCGATCGCGGGGATGATGGCGGCCACCTTCGGCTTCCTGCTGGGCTTCCCGGTGCTGCGCCTGCGCGGTGACTACCTGGCGATCGTGACCCTGGGCTTTGGCGAGATCATCCGTCTGCTGCTACGCAACATGACCGATCTCACTGGCGGCCCGAACGGCATCAGCAACATCGACAAGCCGACCTTCTTCGGCCTGACCTTCGAGCGCAAGGCAGCAGAAGGCATGCAGACCTTCCACGAGTTCTTCGGCCTGCAATACAACTCGATCAACAAGGTGATCTTCCTCTACCTGGTGGCCCTGCTGCTGGCGCTGGCGGCGCTGTTCGTCATCAACCGCCTGCTGCGCATGCCCATCGGCCGTGCCTGGGAAGCCTTGCGTGAAGACGAGATTGCCTGCCGCGCGCTGGGCCTGAACCCCACCGTGATCAAGCTCTCGGCCTTTACCCTGGGCGCCGCGTTCGCCGGTTTCGCCGGCAGCTTCTTCGCCGCGCGCCAAGGCCTGGTGACCCCGGAGTCCTTCACCTTCATCGAGTCGGCGATCATCCTCGCCATCGTCGTGCTGGGTGGCATGGGCTCGCAGCTGGGTGTGATCCTGGCGGCGATCGTGATGATCCTCTTGCCTGAAATGATGCGTGAATTCAGCGAATACCGGATGTTGATGTTCGGCGCCATGATGGTGCTGATGATGATCTGGCGTCCTCAAGGTCTGCTGCCCATGCAACGTCCTCACATGGAGCTGCGCAAATGAGCCGTGAGATCCTCAAAGTAACCGGCCTGTCGATGCGCTTCGGCGGCCTGCTGGCGGTCAACGGCGTGGCCCTGACCGTCAAGGAAAAACAAGTGGTGGCGCTGATCGGCCCGAACGGCGCCGGCAAGACCACGGTGTTCAACTGCCTGACCGGTTTCTACCAGCCAAGCGCCGGCAGCATCCTCCTGGACGGTGAGCCGATCGAAGGCCTGCCGGGCCACCAGATCGCCCGCAAGGGTGTGGTGCGAACCTTCCAGAACGTGCGCCTGTTCAAGGACATGACCGCGGTCGAGAACCTGTTGATCGCCCAGCACCGTCACCTGAACACCAACTTCCTGGCCGGTCTGTTCAAGACCCCGGCGTTCCGCAAGAGCGAGCGCGAAGCCATGGAGTACGCTGGCTACTGGCTGGACAAGGTCAACCTGCGGGAATTCGCCAACCGTCCCGCCGGCACCCTGGCCTACGGTCAGCAACGGCGTCTGGAAATCGCCCGCTGCATGATGACCCGCCCACGGATCCTCATGCTCGACGAGCCGGCCGCCGGCCTCAACCCCAAGGAAACCGAGGACCTCAAGGCGCTGATCAGCGTGTTGCGTGAGGAGCACAACGTCACCGTGCTGCTGATCGAGCACGACATGAAGCTGGTCATGAGCATTTCCGACCACATCGTGGTGATCAACCAGGGCACGCCCCTGGCCGACGGCACACCGGAACAGATCCGCGACAATCCCGAAGTGATCAAAGCCTACCTGGGGGAAGCGTAAATGCTGCAGTTCGAAAACGTTTCCACCTACTACGGCAAGATCCAGGCGTTGCACAGCGTCAACGTCGAGATCCGCCAGGGCGAAATCGTCACCCTGATCGGCGCCAACGGCGCCGGCAAATCCACCCTGCTGATGACCCTCTGCGGCTCGCCACAGGCCCACAGCGGCAGCATCCGTTACCTGGGTGAAGAGCTGGTGGGGCAAAGCTCGGCGCAGATCATGCGCAAGAGCATTGCCGTGGTGCCGGAAGGCCGCCGGGTGTTCGCCCGCCTGACCGTGGAAGAAAACCTCGCCATGGGCGGTTTCTTCACCGACAAGGGCGACTATCAGGAGCAGATGGACAAGGTCCTGGAGCTGTTTCCACGGCTCAAGGAGCGCTTCACCCAGCGCGGCGGCACCATGTCCGGCGGCGAGCAGCAGATGCTTGCCATCGGTCGGGCGCTGATGAGCAAGCCCAAGCTGTTGCTCCTGGACGAACCGTCCCTGGGCCTGGCGCCGATCATCATTCAGCAGATCTTCGACATCATCGAACAGCTGCGCCGCGACGGCGTGACGGTGTTCCTGGTGGAGCAGAACGCCAACCAGGCGCTGAAGATCGCCGACCGCGCCTATGTGCTGGAAAACGGCCGGGTGGTGATGCAAGGCACCGGCGAAGCGCTGCTGACCGATCCGAAGGTGCGCGAAGCCTATCTGGGCGGCTAAACACCTGCGTCACAAAAAACGGCCCTTCGGGGCCGTTTTTTTTATTCCGGGATAAAAAACTGTCCCGGGCTGTAACGAATGCCAATGAGCCTTCTCTAGAGGGGTAAGCAAGCACAAATGCTTCCTTACCCAACCGATCTGGAGAAACATCATGAGCACCACTCGCACCCTGTCCGCCACCGCCCTAGTCCTGGCCCTGGGCTCCGCCCTGAGCATCGCTGCCGTCTCCACCACCGCCCACGCCGCCGACGACATGGAGAAATGCTTCGGCGTGGCCATGAAGGGCAAGAACGACTGCGCCGCGGGCGCCGGCACCAGCTGCGCCGGTACCTCCAAGGTCAACGACCAGGCCAACGCCTGGAAACTGGTGCCCAAGGGCACTTGCGAAAAAACCGCCAGCAGCACCTCGCCCACCGGTTTCGGCCAGCTCGAAGCCTTCAAAGCCAAGTCCTGATCCTGCGCCAGCCTGAGTGTCGATGATGAACACAGCCTTGATCCCACGTCCCCGCCAAGACATTCAGGCGTCCACCCCGAGCCTGCCGCCCTGTGCAGGCCTGGGGCTCAAGAGCCAACACTTCAAGGACGTCCTCGAACAGCGTCCCGACATTGGCTTTTTCGAGGTGCATGCCGAGAACTACATGGTGGCGGGCGGGCCCTTCCATCATTACCTGGGCCTGATTCGCCAGGAGTATCCGCTGTCGCTGCACGGTGTCGGTCTGTCCATTGGCGGCGAAGGCCCCCTGGACAGCGAGCATCTGCGGCGTCTGGCGGTCTTGATCGAGCGCTATCAACCCCAGTCCTTTTCCGAACACCTGGCCTGGTCCAGCCACGGCCCGGTGTTTCTCAACGACCTGCTGCCCCTGGCCTACGATGTGCCGACCCTGCAGCGGGTCTGCGACCACATCGACCAACTGCAGAATCATCTGGGGCGAACCATGCTGCTGGAAAACCCCGCTACCTACCTGCAGTTCCAACGCTCGACCCTGGACGAGACGGACTTCATCCGCGAAGTGATCCAGCGCAGCGGTTGCGGCCTGCTGCTGGACGTCAACAACCTCTACGTGTCCTGCATCAACCACCAGCGCGATCCCCTGGCCTATCTGCAGGCACTGCCGCTGCAGGCCGTGGGCGAGATCCATCTGGCCGGGTTCGCCGAAGACCGGGACAACCTCGGCGACCGCCTGTTGATCGACGACCACGGCGCCCCGGTGGACCGGGAAGTCTGGGCCCTGTACCAACAGGTGCTGGGGCGGATCGGCCCCATGGCCACCCTGATCGAACGGGACAATCAGGTGCCGAGCCTGACCACGCTGCTGGGGGAGGCCGCTCAGGCCCAGGCGCTGTTACACCAGGCGCGGGTGCAGCCATGAGCAACCACGCCCTCTTTGCCCAGGCGCTACTAAGCGCCGAATCCATCTGCCCAGAGGGGCTTTGCAGCAGCAACGGCGCCGATCCGGCCAGTCGCTTCGCGGTCTATCGCAACAACGTGCAAGGCTCGCTGATCAACGCCCTGGCGGAGGCCTACCCAGTGCTGGCGCAACTGGTGGGGCAGACATTCTTCAACGCCATGGCCCGTCTGTATGTGCAGGATTTCCCTCCACACAGCCCGCTGCTCAACGACTACGGCCAGGACCTGGCGGACTTCATCCAGGGCTTCGCTCCGGCGGCGGCCCTGCCCTATCTGGCCGATATGGCGCGCCTGGAACGGCTGCGGGTCGAGGCTTATCACGCCGCCGACGCCGAGCCTCTGCAACCGGCCCAACTGCTGGCGGCGATGAACCAGCCCGATCGCCTCGGCCAGCTCTGCCTGCAGTTGCATCCGTCACTGCGCACCCTGCACTCGGCGTTCGCCGTCGTCAGCCTGTGGGCCGCTCACCAGAGCGACGCTGCCTGGCCGGCGTTCGACCTGCACCAGAGCCAGCACGCCCTGGTGCTGCGCAATGCCATGGAAGTGCGGGTGATCGCACTGGACGCCGGCAGCGCCACCTTCATCGACAGCCTGCGCCACCACTGGCCGCTGGAAATCGCCGTCGCTTATGCCCTGGACGCCCAGGCCGACTTCGACCTGGGCCAGTGCCTGGGCCTGCTGCTGGCCCACGGCGCCCTCATCGACCTGCAACCTCACCAAAAGGCTTGACCATGAACACCCAGACACCTGCCCCCGTTAGCGGACTGCTGCACCGAATCATTCAAGGGTTCGAGCGTATTCCCTACAGCCTGATCGCCTTTATCGCGCGCTTCTCCATCGCCGCGGTGTTCTGGAAATCCGGCCAGACCAAGGTCGAGGGACTGGCCATCGACCTGTTCTCCGGGACCTTCGAGCTGGGCTGGCCGCGTCTGGCGGACTCCACCATTCCCCTGTTCCAGAGCGAATACCACGTACCCCTGCTGAGCCCGGAAGTGGCGGCGCACCTGGCGGCCTTTGCCGAGCACTTTTTCCCGGTGCTGATCCTGCTGGGACTGGCCACGCGCTTTTCCGCCCTGGCGCTGCTGGGGATGACCCTGACCATCCAGCTTTTCGTCTACCCCGACGCCTACCCGACCCACGGCACCTGGGCGGCGATCTTGCTGCTGTTGATGGCCCGTGGCCCGGGCATGTTTTCCCTCGACCACCTGCTGGCCCGGCATTTTCACCACCGTCCTCTGTAGCCGCTGCCGCAGGTTGCGAAAAGGGCCATAGGCCCTTGAACCGATTCAAGTTCGCACCCCACTGGCCGCGGCTACAGACGATCCAGCGCCTCACCGCTGCGGCGGAACCAGTCCATCAGGTAATCGGCCAGCACCTGGGTGCGCCTGGGTAGGCCGCCCTGATAGGGATGCACCAGGTACATCGGCATGCTGCGGGTCTGGTAGTCCCGCAGCAGCCAGCGCAAGCGGCCATCGGCCAGCTCGCTGTGCAGCATGTAGGAAGGCAACCGGGCGATTCCCGCCCCCACCAGGGCGGCCTTCTTCAGCAGGTTGTAGTGATTGCTGGCAAAAGGACCGCTGACCCGCACCCGCAGCAGTTCGTGACGCTGGTGATAGAGCCACTCTTCCCGCCCACTGTAGTGGCTGTTGAGCAGGCAGCGATGCTCGGCCAGCTCCGCGGGAGTCTGCGGCTCACCGTATTGCTCCAGATAGGCCGGGCTGGCGCAGGTCATCTCATGCCAGGCCAGCAGCGGCCGGGCGACCAGGCGCTGATCGTTGGCCACTTCCGAGCGCACCGCCAGATCAAACCCCTCCCGAGCCAGGTCGCGGTAGCTGTTGTTCAGGTCCAGCTCGATCTGCACCTGGGGATAGTGCCGGGAGAACTCCAGCAGCAGGCCGTCGAAAAAGGTTTCGCCCAAGGACACCGGCACCGTCAGGCGCACCGGGCCGGCCATGTCGTCCTTGAGCCGCGCCAGGGCCTGATGCGCTCGCTCGACTTGAGCCACCAGCGCCTGGGCCTGAGGCAAAAGTGCCGCGCCGGCGGCGGTCAGGTCCAGGCGCCGAGTGGTGCGTTGCAATAGCACCACGGCGAACTTGGCTTCCAGAGCACTGATGCGCTTGGACAGCTGGCCCTTGCTGCACCCCAGTTGCTGGGCCGCCAGGGTAAAGCTGCCCGCCTCCACCAACACTGCAAACGCCACCAGATCATCCATCTCGCTCATGGATTGTTTCCATTTGAAAACCAAAGGTTGCCTATTAGCGCGTTAATCCATGGAAAAAACCACTCTAGACTGCAACCTCCCCCCCTTTTCGAGGAACAGCCCATGAAGATTCTCTTGATCGGTGCCAACGGCACCATTGGCTCGGCGGTAGACCGGGAACTGTCCCAGCGCCACGAAGTGATCCGTATCGGCCGCACCAGCGGTGACTTCCAGGTGGATATCAGTGATGCCCAGTCGATCCGCGCACTGTTCGAAAAGACCGGTCGCTTCGATGCGCTGGTCTGTGCCGCAGGCAACGTCACTTTCGCCCCCTTGGCAGAAATGACCGCCGAACACTTCAGCCTGGGCCTGCACGACAAACTGATGGGCCAGGTCAACCTGCTGCTGATCGGCCGCGAATACGCCAACGACGGTGCGTCCTTCACCTTCACCACCGGCGTGCTGAGCCACGACCCGATCCGCAGCGGCGCTTCGGCCGCCCTGGTCAACGGCGCCATCGACAGCTTCGTGCGGGCCGCCGCCATCGAGCTGCCCCGGGGCCTGCGAGTCAACTCCATCAGCCCCAACGTGCTGCAGGAAGCCATGGGCAGCTATGCCCCCTACTTTCGCGGCTTCAAGCCGGTGCCGGCGGCCGACGTGGCCCTGGCCTACGCCAAGAGCGTGGAAGGCCTGCAGACCGGCCAGACCTACCACGTCGGCTGATCCGGCTTGTGTAGGAGCTGGTTTGTGTAGGAGCTGGCTTGTCAGCGAAGGCGTCCTCCCGAACCACACAAGGCTCCAGGGCCTCTTCGCCGGCAAGCCGGCTCCTACGGTTGATGGCGCTGCTGCGTTCAATCCGGGGTTGTGGTGACCGGGCGGGCTGCGTAACGTGTCGGCTTCCGCTTGGAGGCCCCATGATGCGCACCGCCCGTTCACTGCTTTGCTTCGCCCTGTTACCGCTGTTTGCCGGCTGTCAGATGTTGCCGATGTTCAACTCACAACCCGAGGCGCCCTCCATGGCCGGGCTGACCCGGATGCAGGGTGAACTCAGCGCGGCAGACGGCAAGTTGCTGTTCAAGCCCTGCGCCGAAGATCGCCGTTATGTGGTCAGCGATGGCGGCGACACCAGCGTGCTGCAAGAGGCCGCTACCCTGGCTGAAAAACAGGGCAAGCTGTTCGCCGACCTGCGAGGCAAGTTTTCCGCCAGCGGCAGCAGCGACGGGCAGCTGGACCTGCGCCAGCTGTATCGCATCGAAGGTTCCGGCAATGCCTGCAACGACCCGAATTTCCAGCGTCTGATCCTGCGGGCCGGCGGCAAGAATCCGGCCTGGAATGTCGATGTCAGTGCCAAGGGCATGATGATCGAGCGCGTCGGCCAGCCAAACCTGGCTCTGCCGTATCTGGAAGAGCAACTGGGCGACGGCCGTTTCAACCTCAGCAGCGAAGCCAATCACCAGCGCGTGGAGCTTTGGGTCGCACCGCAACGCTGCGTCGACCCCGTTACCGGCAGCGTCCAGCACCTGAGCGCCGAGCTGCGGGTGGATGGTCAGGTGCAGCGCGGTTGCGGCTATTTCGGCGGCTCGCGCAACGACTGATTCGACGAGCAGCGGTTTTAGCCTCACGGCGACGGTGGATTGCGGCTTATAATCGCCGGTTTGTGCAAAGCAAGCCGGCGCACTGTTGCGCACCGCCTACCCGGATCCTGTCATGTTACGAATCACCGAACTCAAGTTGCCGATCGACCATCCCGATGAAGACCTGCGCGCCGCTATCGTGCAGCGCTTGGGGATCGCCAGCGATGACCTGCTCGATTTCACCTTGTTCAAACGCAGCTACGATGCGCGCAAGAAATCTTCCGAGCTGTGCTTCATCTACACCATCGACCTCAACGTGCGCGACGAAGCGGCGCTGCTGCTCAAGTTCGCCGACGACCGTAACGTCAACCCGGCGCCGGATGTCAGCTACAAGGTGGTGGGCCAGGCCCCGGCAGACCTGAGCGAGCGACCGATCGTGGTGGGTTTCGGCCCTTGCGGCATCTTTGCCGGCCTGTTGCTGGCCCAGATGGGCTTCAAGCCGATCGTCCTCGAGCGCGGCAAGGAAGTGCGCCAGCGCACCAAGGACACCTGGGGCCTGTGGCGCAAAAGCGTGCTCAACCCCGAGTCCAACGTGCAGTTCGGCGAAGGCGGCGCCGGGACCTTCTCCGACGGCAAGCTCTACAGCCAGATCAAGGACCCGCAGCACCACGGCCGCAAGGTGCTCCACGAGTTCGTCAAGGCCGGTGCGCCAGACGAGATTCTCTACGTCAGCAAGCCGCACATCGGCACCTTCCGCCTCACTGGCGTGGTGGAAAACATGCGCCAGCAGATCATCGCCCTGGGCGGTGAAGTGCGCTTCGAGCAGCGGGTCACCGACGTGCTGATCGAAGACGGTCAATTGCAGGGCGTGGAACTGGCCAGCGGTGAACAACTGCATTCCCGGCACGTGATCCTGGCCCTGGGTCACAGCGCCCGCGACACCTTCCGCATGCTCCACAGTCGGGGCGTGTACATGGAAGCCAAGCCGTTCTCGGTGGGTTTCCGCATCGAACACCCGCAATCGCTGATCGACAGCGCGCGCCTGGGCAAGTACGCCGGCCACCCGAAACTCGGCGCCGCCGACTACAAGCTGGTGCACCACGCCAAGAACGGCCGTTCGGTCTACAGCTTCTGCATGTGCCCGGGCGGCACCGTGGTTGCCGCCACCTCTGAGCCAAACCGGGTGGTGACCAACGGCATGAGCCAGTACTCGCGCAACGAGCGCAATGCCAACTCGGGCATCGTGGTAGGCATCACTCCTGAAGTGGACTACCCGGGCGGGCCGTTGGCGGGTATCGAGTTGCAAGAGCGCCTGGAGTCCCACGCCTTCGTCCTGGGTGGCAGCAACTACCAGGCCCCAGCGCAGTTGGTGGGCGACTTCATCGCCGGCAAACCCACCACGGTACTGGGCAGCGTCGAACCGTCCTACAAGCCCGGCGTAAGCCTGGGGGATCTGGCGCTGGCCCTGCCGGATTTCGCCATCGAGGCCATTCGCGAGGCGCTGCCGGCCTTCGAACGGCAGATCAAGGGCTACTCGTTGCACGATGCGGTGCTGACCGGCATCGAGACCCGCACCTCATCGCCACTGCGCATTACCCGTGATGCCTCGATGCAGAGCCTGAATGTGAAGGGTCTGTACCCCGCTGGCGAAGGCGCCGGTTATGCCGGGGGAATTCTTTCCGCCGGAGTGGACGGGATTCGTATTGCCGAAGCCGTGGCCCGCGACATCCTCGGCATTCAGGCCTGACGCACCGGCCCTTTCGCCGGCAAGCCGGCTCCTACCGCCTGCCGTAGGAGCTGGCTCGCCAGCGAAGATGTCATCCAGGACAGTGCAAGGCTCAAGGGCCTCTTCGCCGGCAAGCCGGCTCCTACGACAGGTTCAGATGCCGGCGCGCAATACGCTGGCCGGGAGTGCCTCGCCACGCTCGACGCTGGCCGCTACCGCATCGATCAAGGCATCCAACTCATACCCCTGCTCCGCCAGCCACTGCTCATCGTAGTAAGTGGTCGCATAGCGCTCGCCACCGTCACAGAGAATCGCCACGATCGACCCCGTCTCACCCGCGGCGGCCATCTGCTGCGCGGCCATCAGTGCGCCAATCAGGTTGGTGCCGCTGGAGCCACCAACCCGTCGGCCAAGGCGCTGGGCCAGGTAATGCATGGCCGCCAGGGACAAGGCATCCGGCACCTTGACCATGGCGTCGATCACTTTGGGCAGGAACGAAGCTTCGACCCGCGGACGGCCGATGCCTTCGATCCGCGAACCGCAGTCCAAACGCAAACTAGCATCGCCGCTCAGGTAGTAGTCGAAGAACACCGAACGCTCGGCGTCGGCACACAACACCCGGGTGCCGTGCTGGCGATAACGCACGTAGCGACCCAGAGTCGCGGTAGTGCCGCCGGTACCAGGGCTGGAGATCAGCCAGCTGGGCTCGGGATAACGCTCGAAGCGCAGCTGCTGGAAGATCGACTCGGCAATGTTGTTGTTGGCCCGCCAGTCGGTGGCCCGCTCGGCGTAGGTGAATTGATCCATGAAGTGGCCGCCACTCTCCCGGGCCAGGCGCTCGGATTCGGCGTAGATCTGCGTGGGGTCCTGCACCAGATGGCTCTTGCCACCATAGAAGGCGATCTGCGCGATCTTTTCCTGGGAGGTGGTGGCTGGCATCACGGCAATGAAAGGCAATCCCAGGAGACGGGCGAAATAAGCCTCGGAAATCGCCGTGGAGCCACTGGAGGCCTCGATCACTGGCGCACCGGGCTTGAGCCAGCCGTTACACAGGGCATAAAGAAACAGCGAGCGAGCCAGGCGGTGCTTGAGACTGCCGGTGGGATGGCTGGATTCATCCTTGAAATACAATTCAATGCCCGGCAGTCCCGGCAAAGGCAGCGGAATCAGGTGGGTGTCGGCGCTGCGCTGGAAGTCGGCTTCGATGATGCGGATGGCCTCACGGGCCCACTGGCGATTGTCACTCATGTTCTATTCTCGTCAGATCGAACGCCGTACCGGCGCAAGAAGATGAAATGCACCCGGCGGAGATGATCCGGGTTCGTGGCTGACTGGCGTTTTCCCGGGAAAAACAGCTCGGAACGGCCCTGAAAAGACATGTTATGAAATAACTTTCGGACCTTACAGGTACAGCTGGGAAGCAATTGGAAACACAACTGCAAAAGCGCATTTTCAAGCAGGCCCTTTAGCCTCTGCATATAACAAAAAAGAATATAATTTTTGTTTTAACAACTATCTGTACGGGTTAGGGTGTGCCACCTTTTTTAGATTTAGATGGAGAGCGACCTTGCCTCTGCGTAGCACTTTCACTCGTTTCTTTGCCATGGAAGCTGCCAGCGGTCTGTTATTGATCGCCGCTGCCATCCTGGCTCTCATCATCAACAACTCGCCACTGTCCTGGCTGTACAACGGCCTGCTGGAAACCCCGGTGGTGGCCCAGATCGGCGCCTTGAAGATCGCCAAACCGCTGTTGCTGTGGATCAACGACGGTCTAATGGCGCTGTTCTTCCTGCTGATCGGCCTTGAGGTCAAGCGCGAAGTCCTGGAAGGGCAACTGTCCAAGCCTTCGCAAATCGTCCTGCCGGGCATGGCGGCCATTGGCGGCATGCTGGTCCCGGCGCTGATCTACTGGTTTCTCAACCGGGACAATCCGGCGGCACTCAATGGCTGGGCGATTCCCACCGCCACCGACATCGCCTTCGCCCTGGGGGTCCTGGCCCTGCTGGGCAAGCGGGTGCCGACATCGCTGAAACTGTTCCTCATGACCCTGGCGATCATCGATGACCTGGGGGCCATCGTGATCATCGCGATCTTCTATTCCGGCGCCCTGTCGACCCTGTCACTGATGCTGGCGGCCGCCTGTATTGCCGCCCTGGTGGCGATGAACCGCATGGGGGTGGTGAAACTCGGGCCGTACATGATCATCGGCCTGATTCTCTGGGTTTGCGTGCTCAAGAGTGGTGTCCACGCCACCCTGGCCGGCGTGACCCTGGCCTTCTGCATTCCCTTGCGTACCCGTAATGCCGAACCCTCGCCCTCGCTGGCCCTGGAACATGCGCTGCATCCCTGGGTGGCGTTCGGCATCCTGCCACTGTTCGCCTTCGCCAACGCCGGCCTGTCCCTGAGCGGCGTGACCCTTGAGAGCTTCACCCACCATGTCCCCATGGGCATCGCCATCGGCCTGTTGCTGGGCAAGACCATCGGTGTGTTCGGCCTCAGCTGGTTGGCGGTCAAAGCCGGACTTACGGCCTTGCCTGCCGGCGCCAACTGGGGCCAGATCCTCGGGGTGGCAATTCTCTGCGGCATCGGCTTCACCATGAGCCTGTTCGTCGGCTCCCTGGCCTTCGTGCCCGGTAGCAGCGAATACGCCGGCATGGATCGCATGGGGATTCTCACCGGCTCGTTGCTGGCCGCACTGATTGGCTATGCGGTTACCGCCGCCGCCAGCCGCAAGAACACGGCGCCGGCCTCCTGATCCACACCGATCCGACCGCCTGAAAACACAAAACCCCGACCAGTTGCCTGGCCGGGGTTTTGTTTTGTAGCAGAAATATCAGCGGGTAACGCGGCTGGTACCGTTGACGCTCATGATGCGTACGCGATCGCCAACCCGGAACACTTCGTTTTCCTGTACCTGCTGTACATAGGCACGCATGCTGCCATCGTCTTCACGCACGGTGATTTCCACGCCCTGGGTACGGGTCAGGCCTTCTTCAGTGGCCGAACCCAACAGACCGCCAGCTACCGCACCGATCACAGCGGTGACGATGCTGCCACGGCCGCCGCCGATGGCGCTGCCACCCACGCCACCAATCACAGCGCCAGCAGCGCCGCCGATGGGGGTCTTGGTGCCTTCGATTTTCACCGGACGCAGGGACTCGATGGTGCCCATACGCACGGTTTGCACACGACGTGCTTCATCACGGGAGTAGGAGTCACCGGTCAGGTTAGAGGCACAACCGCCGAGCAACATTGCCATCGTGGTGAAAGACGCAACCAGCAAAACAGACTTACGCATAGGATCAACTCCAAAGGACAGATAGCCATTAGACTCCGCAGCTTGACGCCTGTCACGGCACCGCCCGGATAAAATTGGTTTCATTCAGCCAAAGTACAGACTGCAAAAAAGCCAAACCGTCTCAATACGGTAACGCCGATTTCCAGCATAGCGCCAACCAGCAAGGGATTTTCATGGATTACTTCATCATCATCGTGACCACCATCGCCGGTCTGTATTTCCATTGGTGGCTCTATGTGCGCATCAAGCGTTGGGTGGACCGGGACCTGGCTTTGTCCCTGGCCGGAACCGATGAACAGAAGAAACAATTCATGCTGCAACAGCTGGCCGAGGCCCAACGCCAGAAAGTAAAACGCCGGGACCTGCCGCAATGGCTGGAAGCCGCTGCGGCCGGTTATCCCGGCGACTGACCTGCGCGCTTCAGGGGGCCAGGCGCTCCCGGCTCCACTGCCCCGCCTGCAGGCGATAGTTCAAACGGTCATGCAGGCGGCTGGGGCGACCCTGCCAGAACTCGATGCGCTCCGGCAGCAGGCGATACCCCCCCCAATGTTCCGGGCAATCGGGCTGACTATCACTGAAACGCGCCTCGGTGGCCTTGAGCAATTCCTGCAACTCGTTGCGATCGGCGATCACCCGGCTTTGCGGTGAAGCCCAGGCCCCCAACCGACTCCCCAGAGGGCGCACCTGATAATAGGCATCAGACTCCTGGGGAGTGACCTTGACCACCTTTCCTTCGATCCGCACCTGACGCTCCAGGGTCGGCCAGAAGAAGGTCATGGCGGCAAAGGGCCGTGCGGCCAGTTGCTCGCCCTTGGCGCTTTCGTAGTTGGTGAAGAAGGTGAAACCCTGTTCATCCAGCCCCTTGAGCAACAAGATGCGGCAGTGGGGACGACCCTCGGTATCGACAGTCGCCAGCGTCATGGCATTGGCCTCTACCGGCGGTTGCTCGGTCTTCACCGCTTCGGCAAACCACTGATGAAACAGCGCGAAGGGTTCACCCGGGGCCTGAGCCTCGGACAAACCATCGCGGGTGTAATCCCGGCGCATATCAGCCAGAGACTGAGTCATGCCTGCTTCCTTATCCTTGAGAATCAGTTTTTAGCCTGAGCAGTAGCCGTTGTTTTCTTCGCTGGAGCTGCGGCCTTCTTCGCTGGAGCCTTCTTGGCGGCAGGCTTCTTGGCAACGGTGGACTTCTTCGCCGGCGCTGCGGCCTTTTTGCCGGAGGCAGCAGGAACGGGCAGCTTGGCATCTTGCACCGCGACCATTTCGGTCTCGGACGGCGTCGGCTGGTTGTACTTGCTCAGCAGGCCCAGCATGGTGCTGCGCTGGGTCAGCATGATTTCCACTCGACGGTTCAGCGAACGGCCTTGAGGGCTGTCATTGGCAGCACGTGGCATGACCGCACCCATGCCACGCAGCATCAGGCGGTCCTGCTTCAAGCCGCTGAGGCTGAAGATGGCAGCAACGGACTGGGCGCGATCACGGCTCAGCTTCTGGTTGGCCAGGGTCGGGCCGGTCGCATCGGCGTGACCGAGAATCAGTACGGCGGTCTTGGGGTCACCTTCAACAGCCTTGGCCACGCGGGTGAATGGGCCCAGGGTCACCGGCAGCAGCATGGCTGGACGGTCCGGGTTGAAGGACGCATCGACCAGCGCAGTCACCACCAGCACGTTTTCGCGACGTTCTACTTGCAGCTTGCTGTCCTTCACCGCTTCACGCAGGCGCGGCTCGTAGTCGTCCAGCCAGGCCTGGGTGATTTTCGGGTCGGGCATTGGAATGTCCGCCACGTTGACCTTGCTCAGGGGCCTGGGTTGGCTCTTGGCAAACGGCCACCACCAGTGGGTCTCGGAGTCGGCGGCCTTGGCGACCTCTGGAGCTGGAGTCGGCTCGGCTTTCTTGGTCTCAGCCACAGGCTTGTCGGCGGATTCCTTGGAGGAGAACGGCCACCACCAGTTGCTGCTCTCGGCCTTGGCGGCAGGAGCGGCAGGTGCTGCGGCTACAGGGGCAGGAGCTGGAGCAGGCTCGGCTGCTGCCGTCTTGGCGGCAACCGGAGCTTTGCCGGCCGGTGCTGCCTGCTTCGCGGAGGCGGTGGTTTTACCGGCAGCGGCCGCAGGAGCAGCGGGCTTGGCCGCCACTGCCGGCTTGCCCGCTGGAGCGGCAGGAACTGGAGCTTCGGCTGCGACGGGTTTTTCAGCGGCCTGCGGGGCTTCCTTGCTGCTGGCCTTATCGGACCCGAACGACCACCAATGGCCGCCATCCGCTTCATTTTGTGGGGTTTGTGCACAACCGGTGACGGTCAGGCAGATGGCCAAGGCTAGAGACTTGTTCGACGACATGGGATATCCACAAAATGAGATAAAAAATTCGGTCTACATGACCGGTACAAACAGACGCTTGGAAATTATAAAAGCCACAGGGTTCCGTCCTGCAGCTTTCCAAGCATGTTTAAGCAAAAAAGTGCTTAACAGCAACCTTTTTACAGACAATCCGACAAAGCCCGCACCAGCTTCTGTGCCCGTGGATCCATCAATACATAAGGCCCCAGGGTATTTGTCACAAAACCGAACGCCACATCATGCTCCGGGTCAGCAAAACCGATGGAACCCCCGGCCCCCGGATGCCCGAACGCCCGAGCCCCCAGGCCAAAAGTGGCATTGGCGACCTGGGGTTGATCAAGCATGCAGCCCAGGCCGAATCGGGTCTGGGTCAGCAGGGTCTTGTCCATGCCCAGGCTGTGTTCGCGGGTCAGCTCTTCGAGCATATCGGCCTCCAGCAAGCTGCCATCGAGCAGGCCGCTGTAGAACCCGGCGAGACTGCGGGCGTTGCCATGGCCATTGGCTGCCGGCTGCTGCATGCGCCGCCATTCGGGTTTGTTGGTGCTGGTCATGATAGACGGTGGATTGGTGAAGGCCCGGGTGGTCATGGCCGTCGGCTCGCGCAGGGTCACCTGCAGCAAGCGCTGGGCTGCTGCGTCACCCACATTGCCCTTGCCACGGGCGATATGCGCCACCCGATGGAACTCTTCGTCGGCCAGGCCGACATGGAAGTCCAGCCCCAAGGGTCTTGCCACCCGGGCCGCAATGGACTCTCCCGGACCGCGTCCATCGGCGCGTCGGATCAGTTCACCCACCAACCAGCCATAGGTGATAGCGGCGTAGCCATGCCCGTCACCCGGCGTCCACCAGGGCTGCTCGGCGGCCAGGGCATCGACCATGGTCTGCCAGTCGTAGAGGGCCTCGGCAGGCAGCAACTCGCGCAGGGCCGGCAAGCCCGCCTGATGACAGAGTAATTGGCGCAAGGTAATGGCAGCTTTGCCTGCTGCGGCAAACTCCGGCCAGTAACTGGCGACCGGCGCATCCAGCCGGAGCTTGCCTTCGGCCACCAGTTGCAGGGCAGTGACCGCAGTGAAGGTCTTGGTGCAGGAGAACAGATTGGCGATGGTATCGCTGTGCCAGGCCTCGGCACCGTCCTTGTCGGCGGTGCCGGCCCACAGGTCGATGACGGTTTCTCCGCCGATCTGGATGCACAGCGCCGCGCCGCGCTCCTGGGGATCGTCGAACAGTGCCGCGAAGGCTTCGCGTACCGCCTCGAATTTAAGTTCGTAATGACCCTGAATCTGCACCCTGACTCCCCCAGCACATTTGCTCGACAACGAGGCGCGCATTGTTCCAGCCCGAAACGGATTTGGGAACAGCCAACGGAGCTCTGCGCAGCGCGGCAGAGCCCCGGATCAGTCAATGACCGTTAGCGGAATGGCCGCCAGCGTGCTCACCCGCGCCCTTGCCTTCGTGGCCCTTGCCCGCTTCCTCGCTGCCATGCTCGGCGGCTTCAGCCTGCTGCGCCTGAACCCGGGCCTTCTGTGTTTCCTTGGCCAGTTGTTCAATCGCCTGCAGGTTGCTCTTGCGCACATTGTCGACAAAACCCTGGAAGGGCACATCGGTAATGCCCACCAGGCCAAAATGGCCATTTTCACCGTCCAGCAGACGTCCGGTTACCGGTTGGTCGAGATACTGGAACCAATGCACACCGACAATCGATGGCTCACTCACGGCCTGTTTGAGGAAGTTGGCGTAGGCCGGTCCACGATCTTCCTCCCGAGCCAGCTCGGTCACCCCGCCCCAGAACGGGCCACGATCCCGGGAGCCGAAATTGAACTCGGTCACCAGCACCGGCTTGTCCAGGCTGCGCAGGTACGCAAAGTCCTGACCGTCCTGAGGCTTGAGGGTGTACATGTTGAAGCTCAGCACATCGCAGTACTGGGCACAGGCCGCCACCGCCTCGGGATTGCTGACGGCAAAGCGACCGCCCAGCAGCAGATGGTTGGGGGCATGCCACTTCAGCGAGTCGGCGATGGTCTTGAAATAGGTCTCGGCAAAGACTTTCTGGAAATACTTGAAGTCAGCCTCGATCTCCGGGTGTTCGGGACTTGGCTGTGGCGGCACGAAACCCGGGTCTTCCATCAACTCCCAGGCCGGCAGATCGATGCCCCAGGCTTTCGACAGGCCCGCCTGGTTACGATATTTGTCCCGCAGTTGCTTGAGGAAGGCCCGTTTGGCCGGCACATCGGTGGTCAGGCGCAGGGTGCCGTAGGCCAGGGCATAGCGGGCTTTTGGATCATCACCGGGACCGGCCCAGGCCAGCTCGTTGTCGGCAAAATAACCAATCAGCCACGGATCATCCCGATGGTCGCGGGCGGCGATGGCCACGGCGCGCTCGGTGGCCATGGCAAAGCGCGGATCGAAGGGATCCGGCATGCCGCCCCACCAATCACTGCCCGTGCTGATGCTGGCGTAATCACCCACGATGGACAGCGGCAAGGTGTAGGGCACCCGGTCGGCCGCCCCCAGCGCCGGGGCGCTCCAATTACCGATGGTGTTGAATCCCCAGGCCTGCAAGCGGTCCAGGGTGTGGCTGACCCAGCGTCGCTCATCGAAGGTCGGTGTCGCGCATGGGACTGCGGCGGCTTCAGGCGCCGCTGGCTTGGGCTCGGTACTGGAGGCTTCGGCCGGAGCTTCGCTGGCCATTGCACAGGGGGCGCTGTAGGTACGTTGCAGGTTGGCCCGATAGAAGTCGTACCAGCGGCCGGCGTTGTAAGCACGTCCCCGGTCGGCGCCGTTGCCGCCACGGTTGTCGCCTTCACCGTAATGGCTCGCCAGGGGCTCGCCGTCCTTGGGCAAGGCGCTGAACATCCACTCACGCCCGGCGACATAGGTCTGGCTGTTATCCGGGGCCACGGTGTTGACGCCCAGGGAGTAGAACGGGTGACCTTGCGGAGTCACCAGGAACCAGCGCCCGTCACGCTTTTCCGTGCGAAAGAAACCGCTGGCCTTGAAGCTCGGGCCCTTGTCCCAGCCGCCAAACTTGTCCAGGGAAGTCTTCTCGCGCTCGCCAAGCCACGCCTTGAGTTGCTGCTGTTCCTTGGCATCGGCCGCCTTGAGCTGATCGTCGCTGGTAATCTTTTCCGGCCAGCGGGACCGGGTCGACTGGCCGTAGCCATCCACCAGGGAACCGTAGACCGCCTTGATCACGCCCTCGCCGTCCTGCACGCCAAAGCGCTCGAGGAGAATACTCTGAGCGGCCTTGGGGCTATCCAGGGACAAGGTCACCGACACCACCTGGCTGCGGTCCAATTGTCCCTCGCTGCTGGCCAGCAGGATGCGCTGGCCGTCCACGGTCATCGGCATCGGCGGCGCGGCCTTCATGCCCTGGCTCAGGGGAGTGTTGGCCACCAATGGCACCAGCAGGGTCTGCGCCGGCCCCGCGAGCAGATCGACGCGGCTGACCAGGGTCTTGCCGTCGTTGCTTTGAATGGTCACATAGAGGGTCAGGGCCCAGTTCATGGCGCTCTGGATGCGCAGGCTCATCATCCCCGACTGCGACCAGTCCCAGGCACCGCTCTGGGGCGTCAGGGTCAGGCTGGGCCGACTGGTCGGGTTGAAGATGATGCGCCGCAGCACTTCGCCTTCGGCCGTTTGCTCCGCGTTGGACTGCGGCAGGCTGGCATCTTGTGTCGCCACCTGCACCACAGCGGCAGGCCGGACAAAGTTGAACAGCGTCTGTTGTCCGGTCGGGGCCGCCCACACAGGCGCGGTAAACAACAGGGCAAATACAGCGGGCAACGAACGGCGAATCATATGAACCTGGCTCTCCCTAAAGACCGATGAACGGCCGGTGCTGAAGCGGTGATATGAAATAGACAGCAAGGCGCGCAAAGGTGCGCGCCTTGCTTATGATATTTCTCGGCGAAATGGCGGCAAGGCATTGAGGATAGCCTTGCCATAGCGCTGGGTGACCAGGCGGCGGTCCAGCAGGGTGATGGTGCCGCGGTCCTGCTCGGTACGCAGCAGACGGCCGCAGGCCTGAACCAGCTTGAGAGAAGCATCCGGCACCGAGATTTCCATGAATGGATTGCCACCCCGGGCCTCGATCCATTCCGCCAGCGCCGCTTCCACCGGATCATCCGGTACCGAGAACGGGATCTTGGCGATCACCACGTGCTCACAATAGGCACCGGGCAAGTCCACCCCTTCGGCAAAGCTCGCCAGGCCGAACAGCACGCTGGAATCGCCACCGTCGACCCGGGCCTTGTGCTTGTTGAGGGTTTCCTGCTTGGACAGATTGCCCTGGATGAACACCTGCTTGCGCCAATCCCGATCCAGACCGTCGAACACGTCCTGCATCTGCTTGCGCGAAGAGAACAGCACCAGGGTGCCCCGGGAGCCTTCCACCAGTTCCGGCAGGTCGCGGATGATCGCCGCCGTATGCGCCGGCGCATCCCGCGGATCGGCACGCAGGTCAGGCACTCGCAACACCCCGGCATCAGCGTGATGGAACGGGCTGGGTACCACCGCAGTCACGGCTTTCTTCGGCAGCCCGGCACGCATGCGGAAGCGGTCGAAGGTGCCCAGGGCGGTCAGGGTCGCCGACGTCACCAGGGCGCCGTAGGCCACGTTCCACAAATTGCGTCGGAGCATCTCCGCCGCGAGGATCGGGCTGGCGTTGACCTCGATGTCGAACAGCGAGCCGCTCTCGGCCAGGGTCAGCCAACGGGCCATGGGCGGATTGTCTTCCGGGTCCTCGATGGTGAACGCGGTCCACAGCTCCCAGTTGCCCGACGCCCGCGCCAGCAGGCTACCGAACAGCGGATACCACTCTTCGGCCTGATTGCTGGCGATGCCGATATTGACCTCGCCATCCATGCCTTCCTTGAGCAGCTCAGTGAGGCGGGTGAACAGATCGGTGAGACGGGAGAAGCCCTTCTTCAACTCGATGCCCATCTCGCGCATGTGGTCGGGGATCAGCCCGCCGACGAAGCGATGGCGTGGCCGTTCGCGGCCTTCCATGTCTTCGCCGGTCTTGAAGTCGGCGATCTGCTCGCAGGCGCTGAACATGAACTGCTGCTGGGTCTTGATCTCCCGCGCCAGCTCCGGCACTTGCTCGATCAAGCGCCCCAGATCCCCCGGCAGCGGGTGCTGGGCGAGCAACTTGGTGAGGTTCTTGGCGGTCTGCTCCAGCCAGTCGGCGGTGGAGCGCAGCCGGGTGTAATGGGCAAAGTGGCCGATGGCCTTATCCGGCAAGTGGTGGCCTTCGTCGAACACATAGAGGGTGTCGCGCGGGTCCGGCAGCACGGCGCCGCCGCCCAGGGCCAGGTCGGCCAGGACCATGTCATGGTTGGTGACGATCACGTCCACCTTGCCCATGCCTTCCCGAGCCTTGTAGAAGGCGCACTGGCCGAAGTTCGGGCAGTGTCGATTGGTGCACTGGCTGTGGTCGGTGGTCAGGCGTGCCCAATCGGCGTCTTCCAGGGCGGTGGGCCAGCTGTCGCGGTCACCGTCCCATTTATTCCCGGCGAGCTTCTCGATCATGCTGGTGAACAGCTTCTGGCTGGCTTCATCCACTTCGATCTTGAAGCCTTCTTCCTCGAACAGCTGGGCCGTGGCGGTCTGCGCGTGGCCTTCCTGAAGCAACATATCGAGCTTGGACAGGCACATGTAGCGCCCGCGGCCCTTGGCCAGGGAGAAGCTGAAGTTCAGCCCGCTGTTGCGCATCAGGTCCGGCAGGTCCTTGTAGACGATCTGTTCCTGCAGGGCGACGGTGGCGGTGGCAATCACCAGGCGCTTGCCGGCGGCCTTGGCCGTGGGAATGGCCGCCAGACTGTAGGCCACGGTCTTGCCAGTACCGGTGCCGGCTTCCACCGCGACCACCGCCGGGTCGCCACTGCGCCGGCCCTCGTCGTCGGTGTCGATATCACCCAGGACCTTGGCCACTTCGGCAATCATCAGGCGCTGGCCGTAACGCGGCTTGAGGCTCTTGGCTTCGAGAAAACGCGAGTAGGCGCCCTGGATCGTGGTTTTGAGTTCGTTGCTGATCATGGTTTTTCGGGCGCACAAAACGCTGGATAAATTTTCAGTGGTTCGAATCGGCCGCTATCATACCCCGCTAATTCATGTCGCGCAGAACGGAGTACCCGAATGACCGCTTTCGCCCTTGCCTACACCTTGCATGTACTGGCCGCCCTGGTCTGGGTCGGCGGCATGTTTTTCGCCTGGATGGTCCTGCGCCCGGCAGCCGTGGCGGCTCTTGAGGGACCGGCGCGACTGCAGCTCTGGGTGCAAGTGTTTCCGCGTTTTTTCGTCTGGGTCTGGGTCGCCGTGGTGCTGTTGCCGATCAGCGGTATCGGCCTGCTGCATTTGCGCTTCAGCGGCTTTGAAACCGCACCGAAGTATGTGCAGATCATGATGGGGCTGTATCTGGTGATGACCGCCCTGTTCATCCGCATCCAGTCCCTGCAACTGCCGGAGCTGCGCAAGGCCGTCGCGGCGCAGGACTGGCCGGCCGGCGCCGCGGCGCTGGGCAAGATCCGCCGGCTGGTGGGCAGCAACCTGATCATCGGCCTGGTACTGGTGGCCCTGGCAGCGGCCCGGCCAAGCTTCTGAAAGCAACCGCCCGCTACAGGAGCGGGCGGCTGGAACAATCCATCTTTCGAGGTTGACTACAAGCGCTGGACCGTCAGTGACCCCGCCTCGCCCACAGGGCCCGGCTGCCCCTGAGCACCGGGACGCCCGCTTTTGCCGCCGTCGGTTCGGTAAACCAGGCAGCCCTTGGACTTGCCCCCAGCCCCCGGTTTGCCGCCGGCACCGGCCAGGCCGCCGGCGCCACCATCGACCAGGACCTTGATCTGCTCGCTGGGGTAATCACGGGGCAACTCCAGCCGGACCACCGCGCCCGAAGCCCCGGGCCGGCCGTCACCGCCGTTGTCACCATCGGCACCGCGCCCGGCCTGCCCCCAGGTGCAACCCGGCTCCTGGCCATTGGCGCCATCAAGGCCGACGTAACCGGGAGCCCCCTTGCCACCGCGGGCGTCCACGAACAATTGCTCCGCGTTCAAGGACTCGATTCGCAGGTTCAGATTGCGCCCCGGCTTGGCCACCTTCTCATAGGTGCCCGGTGCACCACGGGAGCTGATCTGGCTGCCGCTCTCCAACTGCGCATGGCGGACAATCAGTTGCAGGCTTTGCCCGGTAGGCGCGATGGCGATCCGCGCGTCACGTCCCAGATGCAGGTCGTCGACCTTGAGTTCGGTGACATTGGCCGGAATCAGCAAGGTGCCGTAGTCCGCCACGTCCAGACGCTCCAGCTGCAGGGTGCTGGCGGCATTGGGCAGGCGCATGAAGGAGTTGGTTTCAACCTGGACCACCTGGGCCACGGCCAGAGGACTGCAGAACAGGGCCAGCAGGCAAAGCTTACGCATGGTCGGTCTCGGCAACAGGAGCAGCAGCGGGAAGGGTTTGCAGGTGGAAGATCCCCACCAGCAGGATGTGTAAACGATCACGCCAGGGATGTGGACGCTCCTTGAGGCTGCCATTGAACAGCAGCAGTTCCAGCAAATGGGTCAAAAGCAACAGGCTACCCGCCAGGTTGACCAGCAGGTGCAACGGATTGATCAATGGATTGACCAGATTGATCAACACCACCAGCCAAAAGACCAAGGTCAGAAACTTCCCCGCCCCCCATAAGACCTTCATAGGCTCCCCTTGTGAATTATTCTTTGCGCGCACAGTAACGACTTACCCCGGGGATACGCCAGAGGTCGATGAAAATTCTTCCCGAAGCGTCTGTTTAGCGGCCCGATCGGCGAGGATCGCCGACCCGGACCGCCTCGTTTCAACGTTGGAGATGCAGTTCCACGCGACGATTCGTTGCTCGCCCCTGCTCACTGTCGTTATCCGCTACCGGCTGACTTTCTCCCAGGCCCTGGCTGCTGATTTTTTCCGACGCCACGCCCTGGCCAACAAGAAAGGTGACGACACTGCTAGCGCGGCGCTCCGAGAGCTTCTGGTTATAGGCATCGGAACCCTGGCTGTCGGTATGCCCGAGCACCTTGATGCTGACCACATCGGCATCGGCCAGCTTGGCCATCAGCCCCTGCAGCTGGTTGCGCGCCTCGGCGGTCAACTCCGCGGAGTCGAAGGCGAAAAGCACATTGCCCTGGTCACTCAGGGTGATCACTTCCGCAGGCGCTGCTACCTCAGGCTCCGGCGCCTTGACCACTGCCGGATACTCGGGCATCGGGCAACCGCGATTATCCACCGCCGTGTTGGAAGGCGTGTCCGGGCAACGATCGCGACGATCGAATACCCCATCGCCATCCTCGTCGCCATCCTGGGCGTAACAGATCAGGCCACCACCGATCAGCCCCAGGGCCGCGCCTCCAGCCGCCCAACTACCACTCTCGATCGCTCCCAAGCCACCGCCGGCCAGCCCGCCGAGCAGACTACAGAGGGGCCAGGTGCGTTGGTTGAGGGGAGCAGTGCCATCACTGTGGGTTGCGCAACCTGTCAGTAGGCCGCCGAGCAACAGGACCGGGAAAACGGCCCGAGGAAGAAGGTTCATCATGAATGCTCCTGTGTCACCGGCAAGACCGGTCACACAGGAGTAAAGACTGCCATCGACGGCTGCACAAGCCGCGCAGGCAAAGGGTTTCAGCGGTTGATCTGGATCTCCGTACGACGGTTCATCGCCCGACCCGCGGCCGTCTTGTTGTCCGCCACCGGCTTGCTTTCACCGGCTCCGGTCACTGACACGAAACTGTTGCGGGGGATGCCGTTGCTGATCAGATAGTCCACGACCGAGTGGGCACGCTTGTCCGAGAGTTTCTGGTTGTAGGCATCGCTGCCGACGCTGTCGGTGTGTCCGGTCACGCGCAGCTGTGCAGTCGGCGCTTCCTGTTTCAGGCGGCTCACGATGGTGTTGAGCTTGGTCTTGTCGGCGTCGGTCAACTTGGCCGAGTCGAAATGGAAGTAGACATCGCGGATGACGATGGTTTCCTCCTTGACCACCACGACTTCTTCCACCACCGGAGGCGGCGGCGGGCAACCGTTGGCATCGACCTGTACACCTTTGGGGGTATGCGGGCACTTGTCGCGGCTGTCCGGCACGCCATCGCCGTCTTCGTCGCCATCGCCTTTTACCCAGCAGTAGGCACCTGCCAGACCACCGACCAACAGTGCGCCACCACCCGCCCACGAGGCGCTTTCGGTGGCGCCCAACGCCGCGCCCGTGACGCCGCCGACTGCGGCACAGGTTGGCCAGTCGGTTTTCTGCAAACCTGCACAACCAGTCAACACACTGGTTAACAGAACCAAGGGTACTGCCGTCCGAATGATGCTCATCTGATTTCTCCTGAGGGATCGGCTCGAGGCCGATTCACGGAGTAAAGACTGCACATTTCATCTGCGCCAGCACCGGGCTATCAGTGATTTCGCCCCGTAAATACGGGAGGTTCGCCGATTTAGTGGCGAACCGCTCTAGGCCCGAGGGTGCCAGCACGCTAGTCTTGGGCGTTCTGATCGAGGAGCTACAATGAGCGCCGGAATTTCTACCCGTACCCCCCAGCAGGCTCTGGCGGCCTTGCTGGACCGTTACGCCCCCCAACAGCTGCTGCTGATCGGCGCCAGCGACTTCCCCGCCCTGGCCGCATTCAAGGAGGCTCATCCCGCTACCGAGGTGGCTCAGGCGGCCCCCGGCCCCTTGCCTGCGGAGCTGGCTGCACGGCGTTTCGACCTGGCCCTGGCGGTGGATTGCCTGGAGCACCTGCCCAAGCGTGATGGCCTGAACCTGCTTGGGGGCATTCGCAACCTCAATGCCAGCCGGATTGCCGTGCTGGCCGACCTGAGTGCCTGCGGCTGGCAGGAGACCGACTTTTTCTCCCTGGCGCTGCAGGCCAGTGAACGCTTCCAGCGGGACGAACAGGTGCTGACCCTGTTTACCTATGATCTGCTTGAATACAAACAAGTGCCCGACTGGCTCAACGCTCGCTTCTGGGCGAACCCGGAAAACTTTGGAAAGTATTGGTGGTAACACAATGAGCGCCTCGATTTGTCCTTGTGGCAGCGGCAACCTGCTGGACGCCTGCTGCGGCCACTACCACGCCGGTCATCCCGCCCCTTGCGCCGAAGCCCTGATGCGTTCGCGCTACAGCGCCTACGTGCTGGGGCAAGTGGACTACCTGCTGGCCACCACACTGCCCGTACAACAGGCAGGCCTGGATCGCCAATCCATCAGTGACTGGAGCGCACAAAGCACCTGGCTGGGGCTGGAGGTAGAAAGCTCGGAGGTCTTCGGCGGTCAGCCCGAACATGCCTTCGTCACCTTCACTGCGCGCTGGCATGACAACCAGGGCGAACACAGCCATCGCGAACGCTCGTCCTTCGTGCAGAATCATGGACGCTGGTATTTCATCGACCCCACCGTGCCCCTGAATGCCGGACGCAACGACGCCTGCCCCTGTGGTAGCGGGCAAAAATTCAAGAAGTGCTGCGCCGGCTATTTCACACGCTGAGCCTTTGCAGGCCAGGCACCCCATGCCCAGGACGGGTACAGGGGGTTCAAAGGGAGTCTTGCAATGATCGGTGAACTGCGCGCACTACGGGCCGTCTGCCTGTTCGGACTATTGAGCCTGTCGGGATGCGCGTCCTGGTTCACCGATGAGGACCTGGCCCCTGCGGTCCACCTGGTCAAGGTCGAAGTGGTCAAGGCCAACCTGCTGGAGCAGCGCTTCACCCTGCACCTGCGGGTCGACAATCCCAATGACAGCGACCTGACCGTGCGCCGCTTGACCTACCGGGTCTACCTGGAGCGTTTTCTGCTCAGCGAGGGCGAGCATGAACACTGGTTCACCGTCACGCCCCACAGCAGCCGCTACTTCAAGGTGCCGGTGCGCACCAATCTCTGGCCGCAGATCCGGGATGTGGTGAAACTGTTGCGCAAGCCCGAACGGCCGATCCCCTATCGCCTCGAAGGGGAGCTGGAAATAGGATTATTCATCGGCCAGGACGTGCACCTGAAGCGCAATGGCGTGATAATTCCCGGCGATTTTATCCCGGAGTAACCCGCAATGACCCAGCAACCTCATGTCCATGGCCCGGACTGCAACCACGACCATGACCACCACGATCATGACCATGGCCATGTTCACGGTCCGCACTGCAACCACGCCCACCAGGAACCCGTGCGCAACGCGCTGAAAGACGTTGGCCGCAACGATCCTTGCCCATGCGGCAGCAGCAAGAAGTTCAAGAAGTGCCACGGCGCTTGATCTGATCGCGCAGTAGAGGCCTGTCCGCGCCACGTCGCCGTCCGGCCTCTCCTAAAAAAGCTGCGCCAGGTTCAACACCGTGGCGTACTCGCCGTGCAGGTTGGCCAGCGACATGTCATGCACCTCCTCGGCAGAACGGGCTCGACCGGCAAAGTCGCGCTTGTCGAAGGTGAAGCAGGCGTCGGCCACCACCCATACCGCAAAGCCCAAATTACCGGCGGTTCTTGCCGTCGACTCCACCGAATTGTTGGTGGCCACACCGACTATCACCAACTGCCCGATCCCCTGCTGGCGCAGATCCGCCTCCAGCGAGGTGCCACAAAAGGCATCCGGCACCTGTTTCTGAATCAGTCCCTCCCCCGTTTGCGGACGAAAACGCGGCTGAAATTCCACGCCGGACTGCCCGGGCCAGAACACCGAATCCGTCGAGCGCGACAGATGCTGCACATGGATCACCGGCCAACCCCGGGAGCGCCAATGGGCCAGCAACTCGAGCATCCGCTCCTCTGCCTCGGGATTGTTTCGTGGGCCGAGCCGGGGATGCAGGATGCCTTGCTGTTGATCGATGATTAGCAGCGCCGTGTCGGCCGGAATGGGCATGCAACATTCTCCGTTGGAGCGTCATTGAATTTTGCCAACTTCAACATCACCTGCTGTGACAGGCAAGCCACTCATTGCACACCGGACGACCTAATGCAGACGCTTGCTGTCGTGCCATCGTCGAGCATGAAACGACAGATGACGGCGCTCCGGCGCTGGCTATTTGTGGCGCGGTCAAGAAATACCTCCAGCCCCCGCTTGCGCGGCACTCGCCTGCTCACTAACGTAGCGCCTTTATCGACGCTACCCCCCGCAGGAGCTTTGCCATGGCCTCGCCAGCCCTCTCACATTTTCTTCCCCGGTTCGGCGTTGCCGCGGCAGTGGCCGGTGCTCTCAGCCTGGCCGGTTGCCAGTCCTGGAACACTCAAAACAGCCTGCCACCCACCTCCGGCGTACAGCCCCTCAAGGGCCTGGCGCAGAATGTTTCGGTTAGGCGTAGCGTCGTCGGTGTACCGCTGATCGAAAGCAACAGTTTCCACGACGCGCTGTTCACCCTGGGCTATGTACACGCCAGCGATCGTATCGAGCAGATGGTCACCCTGCGCCTGCTGGCCCAGGGCCGCTTGGCGGAGATGTCCGGCGCCGAGGTGCTGGAAGTCGACCGCCTGATGCGCGCGGTGAATCTGAAGAAAAGCGCCGACGAGCTGTACAAGGCCTCATCACCACGGATCAAGCGTTTCTTCGAGGTCTACGCTCGAGGCGTCAACGCCTACCTGTTCCGCTACCGCGACAAGCTGCCGCCAGACCTGGCCGCCCGCGGCTACATCCCTGAATACTGGAAGGCCGAGGATTCGGCACTGATTTTCTGCCTGCTGAATTTCGGCCAGTCCGCCAATCTGCTGGAAGAGATCAACAGCCTGGTACTGGCACAAAAGGTCGGCAGCGACAAACTGCCCTGGCTGACCCCGAGCTACCCCGATGAACCGCTGCCCACGGCCGAGGCCGACAAGCTCAAGGGGCTGGCCTTGCAGGTGCCGGGCTTGAGTGAACTCAGCCTGGCCGCCAAGCAGATGTCGACCCTCAACTCACTGGGTGTCACGGCCGGCAGCAACCTGGCCGTCGCCCCGCAGCGCGCTCGCAGCGGTCGCAGCCTGCTGGCCAGCGACAGCCAGATCGGCGCCTGGTACTACGTACAGATCCGCGCGCCGAAATATCAGGCGGCCGGGGCCTCGATCGCTGGTCTACCGGCCATTCTGCAAGGCTTCAACGGCAAGCTGGCCTGGAGCATGAGCTCGGCGATGGGCGACAACCAAGACCTGTTCCTGGAAAAACTCAAACGCCAGGGCAACGCTCTGTACTACCAGAACAACGGAAAATGGCAGCCGGTCATCGTTCGCAACGAGACCTACTTCATCAAAGGACAGCGGCCAATTCGCGAAGCGGTGTACGAAACCCGCCACGGTCCGCTGCTCAACAGCACCCTGGGGATCAACGCCAACAATGCCCTGGCCAGTGGCTACGGCCTGGCGCTGCAAATGCCGGAGCTCAAGGACGACAGGAGCCTGGATGCGTTCTTCGATCTGTCACGGGCCCAGAATGTGGAGAAGGCCTCCGACGCCAGCCGCGAGATCCGCGCCATTGCCCTGAATATGGTCTATGCCGATGCCAGCAACATCGGCTGGCAGGTCACCGGGCGCTTCCCCAACCGCCGCGAGGGCGAAGGCCTGCTGCCCTCTCCCGGCTGGGACGGACGCTATGACTGGGATGGCTACGCCGACCCGATGCTCCACCCTTATGACCAGGACCCGGCGCAAGGCTGGATCGCCACCGCCAATCAGCGGGTCATCCCCCGCGGTTACGGCATGCAGCTGTCCAACTCCTGGGACGCTCCGGAGCGGGCCGAGCGCATCGGCCAATGGCTGTCGGGCGGCAAGCAGGACAACCGCAGCCTGATTGCCCTGCAGTACGACCAGACCACCCTGTTCGCCGCCAAGTTGAAGATGATGTTCGAGGCGCCGGGCATGGCCCTGCCGCTGAAAAACGCCATCGACGCCCTGCCCGATGCAGACCGCGCCAAGGCCCGTGAAGCCTACAGCCGGCTGATGGCGTTCGACGGCAAGCTCAGCGCCGGCTCCGCCGACGCCGCGCTCTACGAACTGTTCCTCCAGGAAAGCGCCAAGCAGACCTTCCTCAAACAGCTCGGTCCGGAGCCCGGCGTTGCCTGGCAGGCGTTCGTTGCCAATGCGGGCCTGTCCTATCCGGCCCAAGCCGACCATCTTCTGAGCCGGGAAGACAGCCCGTTCTGGGGCGACTCGCGCAACGGGCAAAAAGAGGACAAGCCGACCATTCTCGCCCGCAGCCTGGCGGCGGCCATCAGTTCGGGCGAGCAACTGCTGGGCACGGACCGCAAGGCCTGGCAGTGGGGCAAGTTGCACAGCTACCGCTGGACCCACAACAGCGGCCAGGCGATACGCGCCCCCTTGCAGGCCGGTGGCGACCAGAACACCGTCAACAGCGCCGGCTATCGCTGGGGACAGGACTTTGCCATCACCACGACCCCGGCCCTGCGTTTCGTCGTCGACTTCGCGCTGAGCGAGCCGCTGATGGGCCTCAACAGCAGTGGCCAATCCAGCAACCCGGTGAGCCCGAACTACGCCAACGGCATCGACGGCTGGCTCAAGGCCCAGTACCTGAGCTTCCCGATGCAACCGCAGAACTTTGAACGCAGCTACGGCAAGACCCGCCTGACCCTGGTCCCGGGCAAGTAACCTCCCCCCGGCCGAACCCGCTGGCGCATCCTGCGCCAGCGGTGTCGCCCCATAACGATCACTAGCTCTCCAGACGCCAGCGCCCAAACCAGCAGACATCCGCTCTGCAGCGCCTCGTAGTCCGCTCCCCTGCATCGCCGCCCCCTCTTGGCGCCGCGCCGCCCACACGCCTCCTTTCAGTGCACAACAGGCCTTGCCCAGGTGTTGCCAACTGCTTTTAAAACACTTGTTCGGGGCTCTGGTTCGGAAATTGCTACTTTCAATAAGTCTTATGCGTTCCAGTAACAGTACTCATGCGCCACAAGCGCTCATATTGGTTCTTAGGGATTGAATAATGAAAAAAGCATTGCTGACCCTTTCCGCACTGGCTCTCTGCATGGCCGCCGGCTCCGCGCTGGCCAAGGAATACAAGGAACTGCGCTTTGGCGTCGATCCGTCCTATGCCCCCTTCGAATCCAAGGCCGCCGACGGTAGCCTGGTGGGCTTCGACATCGACCTGGGCAACGCCATCTGTGCCGAGCTGAAGGTCAAGTGCAAATGGGTCGAAAGTGACTTCGACGGCATGATTCCCGGGCTGAAAGCCAATAAATTCGACGGTGTGATCTCGTCCATGACCGTCACTGCAGCCCGGGAAAAAGTCATCGACTTCTCCAACGAGCTGTTCTCCGGTCCCACCTCGTTCGTGTTCAAGAAAGGTTCGGGCTTGAGCGCAGACACCGCCTCGCTCAAGGGCAAGACTGTGGGCTATGAGCAGGGCACCATTCAGGAAGCCTATGCCAAGGCCGTGCTGGACAAGGCAGGAGTCAAGACCCAGGCCTATCAGAACCAGGATCAGGTCTATGCCGACCTGACTTCAGGGCGCCTGGATGCCTCGATCCAGGACATGCTGCAAGCCGAACTGGGCTTCCTCAAATCGCCGCAGGGGGCGGGCTACGAAGTCAGCAAGCCGGTGGATGACCCACTGCTGCCGTCCAAGACCGCCATCGGTATCTCAAAAGGTAACAAAGAGCTGAAAGCGCTCCTGGATAAAGGTATCAAAGCGTTACACGATGATGGCACCTACGCCACCATCCAGAAAAAACACTTCGGTGACCTGAACCTCTACAGCGGTAAATAACCTGCCGGCGCCCATCCTCGATGGGCGCCTTTTTTATCGCCACGGGTCATTGATCAATGCTCGAAGAACTTCTAAAAAACCTGGGGCTTTCCGCCTTCAGCCTGAAGGGTTTCGGCCCTCTGCTGCTGGAAGGTACCTGGATGACCATCAAGTTGTCGGTGTTGTCGCTCCTGGTCAGCGTCTTGCTCGGCCTGCTCGGCGCCAGTGCCAAACTCTCCAGCGTTGCCTTGCTGCGGGTCCCCGCCCAGCTTTACACCACCCTGATCCGCGGGGTGCCGGACCTGGTACTGATGCTGCTGATTTTCTACAGCCTGCAAACCTGGCTGACCTCCTTCACCGATTTCATGGAGTGGGAATACATCGAGATCAACCCTTTCAGCGCCGGGGTGATCACCCTGGGTTTCATCTATGGCGCCTATTTCACCGAAACCTTCCGCGGGGCGATCCTCGCCGTGCCCCGGGGCCAGGTAGAAGCGGCCACCGCCTATGGCCTCAAGCGCGGCCAGCGCTTTCGCTTCGTGGTCTTCCCGCAGATGATGCGCTTTGCCCTACCAGGCATCAGCAACAACTGGATGGTGATGCTCAAGGCCACGGCCCTGGTGTCGATCATCGGCCTGGCCGATCTGGTCAAGGCCGCCCAGGATGCCGGCAAGAGCACCTATCAGCTGTTCTACTTCCTGGTCCTGGCGGCACTGATCTACCTGTTGATCACCAGCGCCTCCAACTTCGTCCTGCGCAAGCTTGAACGGCGCTATGCCGCCGGCGCCCGGGAGGCCGTGCGATGATCGAACTCCTGCAGGAATACTGGCGTCCCTTCCTTTACAGCGACGGTTACCACATGACCGGGCTGGCCATGACCATGTGGCTGCTCACGGCCTCGATCTGCATTGGCTTTTTGGTGTCGATCCCGCTGTCCATCGCCCGGGTCTCGCCCAAGCGCTACATCCGCTGGCCGGTGCAGTTCTACACCTACCTGTTTCGCGGCACACCGCTCTATATCCAGTTGCTGATCTGCTACACCGGGATCTACAGCATCGCCGCGATCCGCGCGCAACCGCTGCTCGACGCGTTCTTTCGCGACGCGATGAACTGCACCATCCTCGCGTTTGCCCTGAATACCTGCGCCTACACCACGGAGATTTTCGCCGGGGCGATCCGCAGCATGGCCCACGGCGAAGTGGAGGCAGCCAAGGCCTATGGTTTGAGCGGCTGGAAGCTGTATGCGTACGTGATCATGCCTTCGGCCCTGCGCCGCTCGCTGCCCTACTACAGCAACGAAGTGATCTTGATGTTGCACTCCACCACGGTGGCCTTTACCGCGACCATTCCCGACATCCTGAAAATCGCCCGGGACGCCAACTCGGCGACCTTCCTGACGTTTCAGTCGTTCGGTATCGCCGCCATCATCTACCTGTGCGTGACCTTCACCCTGGTGGGCCTGTTCCGTCTCGCTGAACGCCGCTGGCTGGCCTTCCTCGGGCCGACCCACTAGGACTTGCTGCCGGGAAATCATCAATGCGCCACGAGATCCACGACCTGCTCGCTCCGCTGCCGGGCACCGCGCGCCAGGTCCACAGTTTTCATTTCGGCCCCGCCCAGGCCCAAGGCAAGGTCTACATCCAGTCCTCCCTGCATGCCGATGAAATGCCCGGCATGCTGGTGGCCTGGCACCTCAAGCAACGCCTGACGGAGCTGGAAGCCGCCGGTCGCCTGTTGCATGAAATAGTCCTGGTGCCGGTGGCCAATCCGGTGGGCCTGGAACAGGTGTTGATGGACGTTCCACTGGGGCGCTACCAGCTGGAAAGCGGCCAGAACTTCAATCGCGGCTTCGTCGACCTCAGTGAAGAGGTCGGCAACGCCATCGAAGGGCTGCTCACTCACGATCCGCAGCACAACCTCGACCTGATTCGCCGACACCTGAGCGATGCCCTGCCCCGTCAACGACCACAGACGCAATTGCAGTCCCTGCAACTGACCCTGCAACGGCTGGCCTGCGACGCCGACATGGTGCTGGACCTGCACTGCGACTTCGAAGCCGTGGCGCACCTGTACACCACCCCCGAAGCCTGGCCCCAGGTAGAGCCATTGGCCCGCTACCTCGGCGCCGAAGCCTGCCTCCTGGCCACCGACTCCGCGGCCTGGTCGTTCGACGAGTGCTTCAGCCTGCTGTGGTGGCAACTGCAACAGCGCTTCGGCGAACACTTCGCCATTCCTACGGGCACCTTTGCGGTCACGGTCGAGCTGCGTGGTCAGGGCGACGTCAACCACGGCCTGGCCAGCCTCGACTGCCAGGCCATGCTGGACTACCTGACCCGCTTCGGCGCCATTGCCGGCCAGGTTCCGCCGCTGCCTGAGCTGCCCTTTCCGGCCACGCCGCTGGCGGCGGTCGAACCGGTAGCGACGCCGGTGGGCGGGCTGCTGGTGTTCGCTGCGCTACCGGGGGAATACCTGGAGGCCGGGCAGTTGGTGGCTGAAATCATCGACCCGATCCATGACCGGGTTACCCCTATCCATTGCAACAATGCCGGGCTCCTGTATGCCCGCTCGCTGCGGCGCATGGCCACCGCCGGCATGGTGATCGCCCATGTCGCCGGCCGCGAGGCCTATCGCAGCGGCTATCTACTTTCGCCTTGAGGATGCAAGCCCCATGTACAAACTGACCGTTGAAGGCCTGCATAAATGCTACGGCGACAATGAAGTGCTCAAAGGTGTGTCTCTGAAGGCCAAGACCGGTGACGTGATCAGCCTGATCGGCGCCAGCGGTTCGGGCAAAAGCACCTTTCTGCGTTGCATCAACTTTCTCGAAACCCCGGACGACGGCGCCATGAGCCTGGATGGCCAGCCGATCCGCATGGTCAGCGATCGCCACGGCATGCACGTGGCCGATCCTGCCGAGCTGCAGCGGATTCGTACGCGCCTGGCGATGGTGTTCCAGCATTTCAACCTGTGGAGCCACATGACGGTGCTGGAAAACATCACCATGGCCCCGCGTCGGGTGCTGGGAGTCAGTAACAAGGACGCCGAAGAACGGGCCCGGCGCTATCTGGACAAGGTCGGCCTGCCGGCCCGCGTCGCTGGCCAGTACCCGGCCTTCCTCTCCGGCGGCCAGCAGCAGCGAGTGGCCATCGCCCGGGCATTGGCCATGGAGCCGGAAGTCATGTTGTTCGACGAACCCACTTCAGCCCTGGACCCGGAGCTGGTGGGCGAGGTGCTCAAGGTGATCCAGGGCCTGGCCGAGGAAGGCCGGACCATGATCATGGTCACCCACGAGATGAGCTTCGCCCGCAAGGTGTCGAGCCAGGTGCTGTTTCTGCACAAGGGTCTGGTGGAGGAAGAAGGTACTCCTGAGGAGGTGCTGGGCAACCCGAAAAGCGAGCGCCTGCAGCAGTTTCTCAGTGGCAACCTGAAATAGCGGCCGCGTAGAACGCCACCGTCCGCGCAAGATTGTCGCGGACGGGGCGACTGACGGTATCCAGTGAGTTCAAGCCACAGGCGCGGGCGGCGGCTCGTCCGGCAAAGTGGGCTCACCAGGTTCGGTAGGTTCTGGGGGTTGGGGAGAGTCCGGGTCGGGCTGACCGGGAATGCCGCCTGCCATGTTGACAGGCGGATGTGCCAGCAGGGTCCAGGCCAATACCCCAACCTGATTGGGTTCCAGCCTGGCCAAGGTGGCGCTGATTCGCGGATCTATCTTCATGGGGCACTCCTGAGCTGTGCCCGGTACACCTTGCGCATACCGGAAATACACCCAATAGAGTGTGGGTGTGCTCAGGAATTCCCGCTATTTGTCAGACGGACGCAATCAGGTACGCGGCAGGGTCACGCCACGCTGGCCCTGGTATTTGCCGCCACGGTCCTTGTAGGAAACCTCGCACTCTTCATCCGACTCCAGGAACAGCATCTGCGCCACGCCTTCATTGGCGTAGATCTTGGCCGGCAAGGTGGTGGTGTTGGAGAACTCCAGGGTCACGTGGCCTTCCCACTCGGGTTCCAGCGGAGTCACGTTGACGATGATGCCGCAACGGGCATAGGTGCTCTTGCCCAGGCAAATGGTCAGCACGTTGCGCGGAATGCGGAAATACTCGACGGTACGGGCCAGGGCGAAGGAGTTTGGCGGGATGATGCAGACGTCGCTCTTGATGTCGACGAAGCTCTTTTCATCGAAGTTCTTCGGGTCGACGGTGGCCGAATTGATGTTGGTGAACACCTTGAATTCATCGGCGCAACGCACATCGTAGCCGTAGCTCGACACCCCGAAAGAGATCAGCCGATCCGGGCCTTCGCCACGCATCTGGCGCTCTACGAAGGGCTCGATCATGCCGTGCTCTTGCGCCATGCGGCGAATCCACTTGTCCGATTTGATGCTCATGGCGGGTGTCCTGAAATAACGAGGTGAAAAAAATCTGTCCGGCATCTTACCGGGGCGCGGGGTCGGGTTCAAAGTCCGGGACGTTTTTCTCGCCCGACACCAGGATTTTCAAGGGTTCGGCGACGAACGACGGGCCGTCAGTCACGAAAACCGAGAAACCTTGGCCCTAGCCATTGGCACGTTCAGGAAAAAGGGTTAAGGTGGCGCCACTGTGCTGCTTGTGTCACTGAGAATCTCTACACGATGTTGAATTTCGATCCAACCATCTCCAAGAATTTTTCCTGCTCTTTGCACTCAGTCTCGGCCAGGGCTTTTCCTGAGTCGCAGTTAACTTTGTCCAAGGAGATACACCATGTCTAATCGCCAAACCGGTACCGTTAAGTGGTTCAACGATGAAAAAGGCTTCGGCTTCATCACTCCACAATCCGGTGACGACCTGTTCGTACACTTCAAAGCTATCCAATCCGACGGCTTCAAAAGCCTGAAAGAAGGCCAACAGGTTTCTTTCATCGCTACCCGCGGTCAGAAAGGCATGCAAGCTGAAGAAGTTCAAGTTATCTAACTTGTACTGATCCAGTAAAAAGCCCCGCCCTCAACAGCGGGGCTTTTTTGTGCCCGCAGGTTTTTGCGGCGTGCAGCCAAGGCGCATCCTCGCGAATGCACCTGGCTGGTACCCCGTTACCAGGTCACGCCAAAGCCCACGGTATAGCGGGTCTTATCCAAGTCGCTGTCCTCGGTACCGCGGATCAGATCCTTTTCCGCCTTGAGGTTGAGCGACGCCCAGTCCGTGACCTTGTAGCGCAGCCCCATCTCCGCATCCAGCGCGTAATCGGCGACGCCGGAAAACGGCCTGCCCACTTCGCCATTAGTGAAGAACTCCACCCGCTTGCCAATCAGGTAACGGTTGTAATCCCACTTCATCGCCAGTGAGTAGAAGCTGTCCTTACCGCCATCGGCGTACTCGTAATCCGTGCGGTTGAGCAGCGAGCCCAAGGAGAACGCCCCAAGCTCATCGTCCCAGAACTGGTAGCCGGGACCCGTACCCACCACCCGTTGCCGCGCAAGATCTTCTACTTTGTCGCGCTTGTAGGTCAGGCGTCCTTCCCAGAACCACTTCTCGGTAATGAAGCGGTCCAGAGCGTACTCGGCATTCCAGTTGTCGGTAGTCACCACCTGATTCTGGAACTCACGGTTGTACTCACCCTGGGCGTTGTGACGCCAGGCACCATGGCGCGCCGAAGTCTTGAAGTCGATGTCATAGTCATCGGTGTCCTTTTCAGCACGTTTGTAATCCATGGCCACGTCGACATTGCCCTTCCAGACCACATCCTCCACCAGCGGCTTGGGTTTCATGATCTGCTGGATACTGGCCAACTCCACGGTCTTGGGCGCCTCACCGTTGGCCAGGACAACCTTGCCCTCCTCCGCCGCCTGCAGCGACTTGGCCTTTTCCCCGGTGTAGGCATCCTGTTTGACCAGCAACTCCTGATCGCTTTCCAGGGTCTTGACCTGCTTCCAATCAATGGAAATGGCGCCACCGTAATCGGTCTGGATCAACAGCTTACCGCCGTCGAAAACCTTGATCTTGCCGCTCAACCGGTCACCGTTCTTCAACCAGACGGTATCGGCCAGAGCAGGCATGGAGGCGCTGAGCACCGCGAAACACAGCAACGTTCTAGGCAACATAAGCAATACAGGACTCGATCTTGCGAAAAAAAACGGCATTATTCCTGCTGAACAAGCCTTAGTCAGGACTGACCCGGGTATCGAGAGTGAGTTCAATACTCACAAGACTTTCATCCTCACAATCTCCCCGTGCCCCTGCCCCTATCTGGAACCGCGAATGTGACCGAACACGGCGAAGACTCGCAAACCCCCGCGCAAATCCGACGCACGGCGCTGTACCTGACCCTGGCCCAAGTCCCCGAAGGCAAGGTCGTCAGCTATGGCCAACTGGCAGAAATGGCCGGCCTGGGCCGGGCCGCGCGCTGGGTTGGACGCACCCTCAGTCAGCTACCCGCCGATACCAGCCTGCCCTGGCACCGGGTACTCGGTGCTGGCGGCCGCATCAGCCTGCCCGTCGGTAGCCCATCAGGCGACGAGCAGCGCGCCAGACTGCGCGGCGAAGGTGTCTCTATCCTGAACAATCGCGTGGATATTCAGCGCCATGGCTGGCGCCCGGTAGAGCACAGCGGTTAGAGTGCGCGCTTTGTTTCCGTAATCTGAGGCAGACTTCAGCCCATGCCCCGTAAAACCTGGCGCGCCGCACTTGCCGCCTATGCCAGCCCCTCGACGCTCGTGCTGTTGCTGCTTGGTTTCGCTGCCGGCATGCCTTACATGCTGGTGTTCTCGACTCTTTCGGTGTGGTTGCGCGAGGCCGGTGTGGCTCGCGAAACCATCGGCTACGCCAGCCTGATCGGTTTGGCCTATGCCTTTAAATGGGTGTGGTCGCCACTGCTCGACCAATGGCGCCTGCCTCTATTGGGCAAGCTCGGCCGACGCCGCTCGTGGTTGGTACTGGCCCAGGTCCTGGTGATTCTCGGTCTGATCGGCATGGGCTTCTGCGATCCGCAAAAACACCTGTCCTGGTTGATCGCCATTGCGGTGGTCGTGGCCTTTGCCTCGGCGACCCAGGACATCGCCATCGACGCCTATCGCCTGGAAATCGCCGACGACAGTCGACAGGCCGCGCTGGCCGCCAGCTACATGTCCGGCTACCGGGTCGCGGTACTGCTGGCCACCGCCGGCGCGCTGTTCTTCGCCGAAGGCTTCGGCTCCACCGGCTTCAGCTACAAGCATTCGGCCTGGACCGGTACCTACGTGCTGTTCGGCGTGCTGATGATTCCAGCACTGCTCACCACCCTGCTGATGCGTGAACCAGCAGTGCCATTGCGCACTCAACTGTCGGCAGGGCGCTACAGCTTCGCCCACCAGTTGATCTCGGTGTTCGTCCTGATCGTGCTTCTGGTTTCAGTGCCAGCCACCTTTACCCAGCTGTACAACACCGACTTCGCCAGCGTGATCTTCGACGGCGTCAGCCTGCTGGACCTGCTGCTGGAAGACCGGGCCTTCCTGCGGGCGATCCTCTACATCACCCTCAGCACCCTGTGCCTGTCGGCCATGGGCCGTCGAGGCCTGGCGCCGGTGTTGACCCCGGTGAACGACTTCATCCTGCGCTACCGCTGGCAAGCCTTCCTGCTACTGGGTCTGATCGCCACCTATCGCATGTCGGACACGGTCATGGGCGTGATGGCCAATGTTTTCTATATCGACCAGGGTTTCACCAAGGACCAGATTGCCGGGGTCAGCAAGATCTTCGGCCTGATCATGACCCTGCTTGGGGCCGGCATGGGCGGCCTGCTGATCGTGCGCTTCGGCATCCTGCCGATCCTGTTCATCGGTGGTGCCGCGTCTGCCGGCACCAACCTGCTGTTCCTCATGCTCGCCGACATGGGCCCGAACCTGAAAATGCTGATTGCCACCATTTCCCTGGACAACTTCAGTTCGGGAATGGCCACTTCCGCCTTCGTCGCCTACCTGTCGAGCCTGACCAACCTCAAGTTCTCGGCCACTCAGTACGCCCTGCTCAGCTCCATCATGCTGCTGCTTCCACGCCTGATCGGCGGCTATTCCGGAGTCATGGTGGAAAAATACGGCTATCACGACTTCTTCCTCATCACCGCCATACTCGGGGTGCCGACCCTGATTCTGATCGCCATTCACTGGTTCCAGGAGAGCCGCCGCGCCGGACCGAAAGACCCGTCGGAGCAGCCCGCCAAGGGCGCTGTCGTGGGCGAGGAATCCTAGAAAATCCCGGGAGTTGCGGCTTTTCTCCGCGGCTCCCGTCCCCTCAAAGCGCAATCCTGTACGCCAGCGGAACTCGCCCGTACAATGCTCCGTCACTTCCAGTCTCAGCAACCGACAACGGCCTACCATGCGTACCAGTCAATATTTGCTCGCCACACAGAAAGAAACGCCTTCCGACGCGGTCGTGATCAGCCACCAGCTGATGCTGCGCGCCGGCATGATCCGTAAACTGGCTTCCGGCCTGTACACCTGGCTGCCGATGGGCTTGCGAGTGATGCGCAAGGTTGAAGCCATCGTTCGCGAAGAAATGAACGCCGCGGGCGCGCTTGAAGTGTTGATGCCGAGCACTCAACCGGCTGAGCTGTGGCAGGAATCCGGTCGCTGGGAAGAGTACGGCCCGGAGCTGCTGCGCTTCAAAGACCGTCACGGGCGCGATTTCTGCGCCGGCCCGACCCACGAAGAAGTGATCACCGATCTGGCCCGCAACGAGTTGAGCAGCTACAAGCAGCTGCCGCTGAACCTGTACCAGATCCAGACCAAATTCCGCGATGAAATCCGCCCACGCTTCGGTCTGATGCGCGGCCGCGAGTTCATCATGAAGGACGCCTACTCCTTCCACGCCGACCAGGCGTCCTTGCAGGTCACCTACGACCGCATGCACCAGGCTTATTGCAACGTTTTCACCCGCCTGGGCCTGAAGTTCCGCCCGGTTGAAGCAGACAACGGTTCCATCGGCGGCGCCGGCTCCCACGAATTCCACGTACTGGCCGAGTCCGGCGAAGACGATATCGTCTTCAGCAACGGTTCCGACTACGCAGCGAACATCGAGAAGGCTGAAGCCGTGCCGCGCGAAACCTCGCGCCCGGCTCCGACCGAAGAGATGCGCCTGGTTGACACCCCTGACGCGAAAACCATCGCCCAGCTGGTGGAAGGCTACAACCTGCCGATCGAGAAGACCGTCAAGACCCTGGTGGTGCATGCCGAAGAAGCCGGCAAGCTGATCGCCCTGATCATCCGTGGCGACCACGAACTGAACGAAATCAAGGCCGCCAACCAGCCTGGCGTTGCCAGCCCGCTGGTCATGGCCTCCGAAGCCGAGCTGCGTGACGCCATCGGCGCCGGCGCCGGCTCCCTGGGCCCGGTGAACCTGCCACTGCCGATCATCATCGACCGCTCGGTGGCGCTGATGAGCGACTTCGGCGTCGGCGCCAACATCGACGACAAGCACTACTTCGGCGTCAACTGGGAACGCGACCTGCCGGTTCCGACTGTTGCCGACCTGCGCAACGTGGTGGCCGGCGACCCGAGCCCGGACGGCAAGGGCACTCTGGAAATCAAGCGCGGCATCGAGGTCGGGCACATCTTCCAGCTGGGCAACAAGTACAGCAAGGCGATGAAGTGCGAAGTGCTGGGCGAAAACGGCAAGCCAGTGACCCTGGAAATGGGCTGCTACGGCATTGGCGTGTCCCGCGTGGTGGCGGCCGCCATCGAGCAGAACAACGATGAAAACGGCATTATCTGGAGCGATACCCTGGCGCCGTTCCAGATCGCCCTGGTACCGCTGCGCTACGAAACCGAGCAGGTTCGCGAAGCCACCGACAAACTGTACGCAGAACTGACTGCCGCCGGTTTCGAAGTGCTGCTGGACGACCGTGACAAGAAAACCAGCCCGGGCATCAAGTTCGCGGACATGGAGCTGATCGGCATTCCTCACCGGATCGTGGTCAGTGACCGCGGCCTTGCCGAAGGCAACCTGGAATACAAGAGCCGTACCGAAGCCCAGGCACAAGCGCTGCCCGTAGCCGACGTCCTGCCCTTCCTCCAAGCCCGTATCCGTCGCTGAAACCAGATAGAGAAGTCATGTTCAAGCGAAACACCTTAAGCCTCGGGGGCGCCGCCGTGTGCGGCGCCCTGCTGGTCAGCGGCTGCGCCAACCAGATGTCGCAACGCAGCGAACACGAGGAACGCGTCGAGCGCAAACTGCTCGACCACAGCCTGCAGATCGATGTCGGTGAGCCTAAGGTGCTTGAGCTGCCGCAACGCCGGGTACGCATCCACGAGCAGAAGACCTTCGAAGTGACTGAGTTCGAGGTCACTCGCCGCTACGATCGCTATACGCCCTATCAACCCTGGCGGGAAATCTACGAGATCCCGCTGGGCGCGGTAGCCCTGGTGGCCGGCGTCGGCGCCAATGTGGTCAACGTGTTTGCTCTGGGCAACCTGCCGGATAGCGTCACCAAGGACTGGGTCAGCTATGGCGTGTCCGGGCTCAACCCGTTCATGAACATGCCGTCCCACGGTCGGGCCCAGCAGAACCTGGCAGCCATCGATGAAGTCCAGCGTGACAAGCGCCTGGAGTATTCGAGCCTGCCCTGGAGCGAGCGCCCGGTGCAGGTCAAGGCCGGCAAGCAAACCTACGACATGAGCACCGATCGTAATGGCGTGCTGCGCTTGAACCTGCTGGACGCGCCATTCTCCGAACAGGATCTGAACCACATCGGCAAGTTGCAGATCAGTGTCGAGGATGCTCAGGACGAAGTGCATTCCGACTCGTCCCTGAGCCTGAGCAGCACCCTGCGCGGCAAGCTGGTGGAAGCTCACGCACTGATCTACGACGACCTGGAAGATGACGAAGTGAGCCAATGGGTGCACCGAGTCAAGCGCCTGTCGGAACTGGGGCTGGAAGAAGAAGCCAGCGAGCTGGAGCAGAGCCTGATCGAGCTGACCCGCAACGATCCGGAACTGCAGAGCGAGTTTCTAAAGTCCCTGACCAAGAACGCCGGCCGCCTGGTCGCCGATCCCGGTCACTGATTGACAAGGAGCCGGCTTGCCGGCGAACACAACGCCGCGGATCGATCGCGACGCCCAATTCGCCAGCCAGCCAGCGCCTACAACACGCCCCGAAACAGCTCCAGCTGTTCGTGACCACCGCGTAGATCCTGCAATCGCACGCCAATCCCCAAGAGCCGCACTGGCTTGCCGCCACGCTTGAAGGCCTGGGTCAGCAGTTGCCGATAACTCTCCAGATCCCGTCCGGCCCCCGCCTGCTCAAGAGTGGTCTGGGTAAAGTCGTGGAACTTCACTTTGACGAAGGGTTTGCCCGGCCGATAACTGCTGTCGATACGCGCAATGCGCCCTGCCAGAGTCTCCATCAGCTCCGGCAGCTTCTGCAGGCAGCTATCCAGATCGGGAAGGTCCACGTCGTAAGTGTTTTCCACGCTGATGGACTGCCGCCGGCTGTCATTCTGCACCGGCCGCTCGTCGATCCCCCTGGCTAGACTCCACAGGCGTTCGCCGAAACTGCCGAACTCGCGCACCAGGGCTAGCTTGTTCCATTCGCGCAACTGCAGGCAGTCGACAATCCCCAGGCGACCCAGTTTGTCCGCCGTGACCTTGCCCACCCCATGCAACTTGCTCACCGGCAGTTCGGAGACAAAATCCTCCACCTGATCCGGAGTGATCACGAACAGGCCGTTGGGCTTTTTCCAGTCGCTGGCAATCTTGGCCAGAAACTTGTTGGGCGCGACCCCGGCCGACACCGTGATATGCAACTGGTTGGAAACCCGCCGGCGAATGTCCTGGGCAATGCGCGTGGCGCTACCGGCGAAGTTCGGGCTATCGGAAACATCCAGATAGGCCTCGTCCAGCGACAAGGGTTCGATCAGATCGGTGTAGTCACGAAAGATCGTATGAATCTCTTTCGACGCCTCGCGATAGGCATCCATGCGCGGCTTGACGATCACCAGGTCCGGGCACAGGGTCAACGCGTGCCGCGACGACATGGCAGAACGCACGCCATAGGCCCGCGCCTCGTAGTTGCAGGTGGCGATCACCCCCCGCCGATCTGCGGAACCACCCACTGCCAGCGGCTTGCCGGCCAATTGCGGGTCGTCGCGCATTTCGATGGCGGCGTAGAAGCAATCACAGTCAATGTGGATGATTTTGCGCTGCATCATATAAAGGCAGTGATCATTGAAAGCCGAAGTTGGAATCAAAGCGGGCAGCCAGTATCTACCGACACCTGTATATAGCACCAGTACCTTGCATCTCAGATCAATCGGCAAAGCGCGATGAGAAATTTATTCTCTTAATGAGCAGCAAGCGTTCCATAGAGCTGAAAGCCACGTTCTACCTGGGCCCAAGCCTCAAAAAACGCTCCTGGAAGCACGCTAAGCGATTGAACAGGAAGCCTTTTTTAAAAATTAGTGATTGACAGGCGCCAGCGACGCTGTAGAATCCGCCCACACAGACGCGGGATGGAGCAGTCTGGTAGCTCGTCGGGCTCATAACCCGAAGGTCGTCGGTTCAAATCCGGCTCCCGCAACCAAACATCAAAAAAGGCTACTCGAAAGAGTGGCCTTTTTTGTGCGCGCCTGTTTTGCACTACTCCCTCTCAAACACGGCATAGGCAAAACTCTTTAGCTGTCGATGACTTAAGAGACGGAACCGGCCATTCGACGTTTATTTGACCTGTCGAACCATTAATGGTTGACACTCAGTCGTTCGCCTGTAGAATGCCGCCACACAGACGCGGGATGGAGCAGTCTGGTAGCTCGTCGGGCTCATAACCCGAAGGTCGTCGGTTCAAATCCGGCTCCCGCAACCAAACATCAAAAAAGGCTGCTCGAAAGAGTGGCCTTTTTTGTATCTGTTGAAAAAGTCCTTTCGCAACAATGACCTGGCAAAGTGTTGCGAGCCTTTTAGCGATGCTTCGACCCTTCAAGATGCGAGCTATGCTCTGTCTCGAGCAACCACCCGGCGGCCATCGCCCAGGGTCGCCGGGCCACGGTGAGACGCGTTAATATTTGAAACTATTTTTTCTACAGGGATTGGTAACTTGGCCGGATACCCCCATCCTGTCGCGCACAATCCACGAGGTGATTGATGCGCGCCAACACGTCTGATTCGCAAGACAGCGATACCACTACCGCCACTCAACCTGTGACAACCACTCGCCTGCGCTGGCTGGACCTGTTGAGCAAGTACCGCCAACCCTTGGGCCTGGCCATAACCCTGCTGCTGTTCGCCATTGCCCTGATCGCTTGCCGTCACCTGCTTAGCGAGCTGGACTTCTACGCCCTGCACGACTCGATCCTCGAAGTACCCAAGCCCGCCCTACTGGGCGCCCTGGGCGCGACCATCGTCGGCTTCATCATTCTGCTGGGATACGAGTGGTCCGCCAGCCGCTATGCCGGAGTCAACCTGCCCGGCCGCACCCTGGCTCTGGGCGGCTTCACCGCCTTCGCCATCGGCAACGCCATTGGTCTGTCGCTGCTGTCCGGCGGCTCGGTACGTTATCGCCTGTATGCACGTCATGGGCTGGGGGCCTCCGACGTCGCGCACATGACCCTGTTTGCCAGCCTCTCTCTGGGTTGTGCCTTGCCACCGCTGGCGGCACTGGCCACTTTGAGTAACTTGCCGGCAGCCTCGGCGGCCCTGCGCCTGCCTGAAAGCCTGCTGGCCGGCATTGCCCTGGCCATCCTGCTGCTGGGCGCGGTACTGGCCGTCGGTATCTATCGCCGACGCCTGCCAGAGCAGCCTCTGCGCGACAACCTGCTGGTGCGGGTCGGACGCCGCACCCTGCGCCTGCCTGGACGCCGCCTGACCTTCCTGCAACTGATCATCACCGCCCTGGACGTCGCCGCAGCCGCCACCGTGCTCTACCTGCTGCTGCCCGAGGCACCGCCGTTCGGCGCCTTCCTGCTGGTGTACCTGCTGGCCCTGGCCGCCGGTGTGCTCAGCCACGTGCCTGGCGGCGTCGGGGTGTTCGAAGCCATCCTGCTGGCGGCGTTTGCCGACAAGCTCGGGGCCGCGCCCCTGGCGGCCGCACTGCTGCTGTATCGCCTGATCTACGTGGTGCTGCCGATGCTGGTGGCCTGCGTCCTGCTGCTGATCAACGAAGCCCAGCGCCTGTTCCAGACCCGACAATCCCTGCGAGTGGCTTCTGGCCTGGCGGCGCCGATCCTGGCGGTGCTGGTGTTTCTCTCCGGCGTGGTGCTGCTGTTCTCCGGCGCCACCCCGGAAATCGATACCCGCCTGCAGCACATCGGCTTCCTGATTCCTCACCGCCTGGTGGACGCTTCGCACTTCGGCGCCAGCCTGATCGGCGTGCTCTGCCTGCTGCTGGCCCAAGGCCTGCGCCGGCGCCTGTCCGCCGCCTGGATGCTCACCACCATTCTGTTGCTGGTAGGCGCCCTGCTCTCGCTGCTTAAAGGCTTTGACTGGGAAGAAGCCTGCCTGATGACCCTCACCGCCAGCCTGCTGGCCGTGTTCCGGCGCTCGTTCTATCGCCCCAGCCGCCTCACCGAACTGCCCTTCTCGCCGCTGTACCTGGTGGCCAGCGTCTGCGTGCTCGGCGCCTCCACCTGGCTGCTGCTGTTCGCCTATCAGGACGTGCCCTACAGCCATCAACTGTGGTGGCAGTTCACCCTCGACGCCGACGCCCCTCGGGGCCTGCGTTCGCTGTTGGGGGCTGCGGTGCTGTTGCTGGTGGTGTCCCTGACCTGGCTGCTGCGTACCGCGCGCCCGGTCATCCACCTGCCCACCAGCGACGAGCTGGACAAGGCTGCGAAGATCCTCATGGCCTCGTCCCAACCTGACGGCGGCCTGGCCCTGACCGGCGACAAGGCGCTGCTGTTCCACCCCAACGACGATGCCTTCCTGATGTACGCTCGCCGCGGCCGCAGCCTGGTGGCGCTGTACGACCCCATCGGCCCGACCCAGCAGCGCGCGGAAATGATCTGGCAGTTCCGCGACCTGTGCGACCTGCACCACGCGCGCCCGGTGTTCTACCAGGTACGGGCGGAAAACCTGCCCTACTACATGGACATCGGCCTGACCGCGATCAAGCTCGGCGAAGAAGCCCGGGTCGACCTCAAGCGCTTTGATCTGGAAGCCAAGGGCAAGGAGATGAAGGACCTGCGCTACACCTGGAACCGCGGCACCCGCGACGGCCTGTCGCTGGAGATCCACGAGCCGGGGCAAGCGCCGATGGACGAGCTGAAAGTGATCTCAGACGCCTGGCTGACCGGCAAGAATGTCCGCGAGAAAGGCTTCTCCCTGGGCCGCTTCAGCGACGACTACCTCAAGCACTTCCGCATCGCCATCATCCGTTTTGAAGGACGCCCGGTGGCCTTCGCCAACCTGCTCGAGACCTACAGCCATGACCTGGCCAGCCTCGACTTGATGCGCGCGCACCCGGACGCGCCGAAGCTGACCATGGAGTTCATGATGGTCGGCCTGATCCAGCATTATAAAAATCATGGATACGCCCGCTTCAGCCTGGGCATGGTGCCGCTGTCCGGCCTGCAACCGCGGCGTGGCGCGCCGCTGACCCAACGCCTCGGCTCGATGGTCTTCCGCCGTGGCGAGCAACTGTATAACTTCCAAGGCTTGCGCCGCTTCAAAGACAAGTTCCAGCCCGACTGGGAACCCCGTTACATGGCCGTGCCGGCCGGGCTCGACCCGCTGGTGGCACTGGCCGACACCGCCGCCCTGATCGCAGGCGGCCTGACTGGATTGGTGAAACGCTGATGATTCAACGCTCTTGGCGGTATCTGCTGGCCACACTGGTGGTACTGGCTTTGCTTGCGGGTGGTGGCTACTGGTGGTGGAACCGCCCCGCCCCTGAACCGACCCTGGAACAACTGACCCAGGCCGATGGCTCGACCCTGACCCGAGTGACCCCAGGCGCCAAGGCCAAGGCCCGGGTGGTGGTGGCGGTGCTGCCTGACTCGACCCTTACCGATAAACAACTGCTGGCCCTGAGCCGCAGCGGCGCGGCGCAGATCGTCCAGGTGATCCTGCCCAAGGACGATTGCAAACTGCAGGAACAAGCCCTGCAAAGCGCCCTGCCCCAGCTCAGTGGCCCGGCCACCCTGGTCAGCGGCATCGGCCCTGGCGCCGCCCTGGCCTGGCGCTGGGTCGCCACCCAGAACGACGACAAGGCCCAAGCCGTGTCGGTAGGCTTCACCATCAACCCGGCGCCCGGCTGCACCGATCCACTGCCCAAGACCCTGGCCCACGGCCACTGGCTGGTGGCCTGGAACGACAACCCGGATGACGAAAGTGCCGGCTTCGTGCGTGATACCCCCAACGCCACCACCAGCATCAGCGACTACGACATCCACCTGCCCCAAGTGCTGAACAACGAGCTGCGCAAGCTGCTGGTGGGTTCTGAAAACGGCGGCCTGAACATTCCCGTGGTGGAAGTCCCGGCCGGTCAGGCCAAGGACACCGTAACCCTGTTCCTCTCCGGCGACGGCGGCTGGCGCGACCTGGACCGTGACGTAGCGGGCGAGATGGCCAAGATCGGCTACCCGGTGGTGGGCATCGACACCCTGCGCTACTACTGGCAGCACAAGACGCCTGAGCAAAGCGCCGTTGACCTCACCGAACTGATGCAGCACTACCGGCAGAAGTGGGGCACCAAGCGCTTCGTGCTGACCGGCTACTCCTTCGGCGCCGACGTGCTGCCGGCGATCTACAACCGCCTGCCGGAAGCCGAGCAGCAGCGGGTCGACGCCATTATCCTGCTGGCCTTCGCCCGTACCGGCAGCTTCGAGATCGAAGTCGAAGGCTGGCTGGGCAATGCTGGCAAGGAAGCCGCCACCGGCCCGGAAATGGCCAAGCTGCCCGCCGCCAAGGTGGTGTGCATCTACGGTGAGGAAGAAGTCGACGAAAGCGGCTGCACCGACAAGACTGCGGTCGGTGAAGCCATGAAGCTGCCGGGCGGCCATCACTTCGATGAGAACTACCCGGCACTGGCCAAACGCCTGGTGGACGCCATCGAAAAGCGCCAGGCCAAGGATCAGGCCACCGCTCAAGAGTGAGCTGAGCCTCGCCCGACAAAGCCCCCGCAGCCTCAGGTTGCAGGGGCTTTTTTACATCAGCTGCCTAGTTGCCTCGTTGAAGACCGCGTAATGGCGGATGACTCCCGCGCAGGTTGTAGGCAAACTCCGAGAGTTGTGTAGGGGGTGCGTTTTGGGCACTTTGCTGCCTTGTTGGCCTGCGCTTCGACGGGCTAGGCTCCGGGTGTCGCTGATCCTTCAGCGGCCGGGCTTGGAAACCCGAAGAGTCTGGGCAACTAGCACCCCATAGTGATTGCAGGCGAATTTAGCACCTGCAATCCATCTGTTATGGCGGCTGTGCGTGGGAGACCTTCGGGTCTGCCGGTTTCCTGGATTCCCGGTTTTCCAACCTGCGTACAGCTGCCACCCATTCGCTTGGAAACGAACGTGGTAGCTCCTCAAATTCAGGAGTTGGACCATGAACAATGCGAACCTGCCTCAACTGTCAGATCTGAAAACTATCGGCTTAAGCACTTTCCTTTACTGCTCGGAACGCCCGCTGTTCCAGGTCAGCCCCGGCCTGCCCATTGGCGACGCCCTGGCCCAAGCTTCCGATATGCTGTCCCTGGCCAAGGCCTTTGCCGAAGACGCTGCCTACAGCAAAGACAGCGATCGTCACGCCTGGGCCGCGCACTACCTGACCGCCATGGGCAAGGCGGTGGTGGACGATGTGGTGCAGGCGCTCGCCGCGTAAAGACTAAGGGCGATCACGGGGCCGGTGGGCTCCGGGAGAAACCGTCCTGTCATCAGCATCGATGTTGATGGTCGGTCCGTTATCGCGAGCAAGCTCGCTCCTACAGGGTCCGTGAAACGAAAAAGCCCCCGCTGCCGCAAAGCAACGGGGGCTTTTGTCTGGTCAGGATTACATCTCGACCTGAGTACCCAGTTCAATCACCCGGTTCACCGGCAGCTTGAAGAAGCGCAGGTTGCCGTTGGCGTTCTTCAACATGAAGGCGAACAGCGCTTCGCGCCAGCGGGCCATGCCCACCAGCTTGGAGGCGATCACGGTTTCACGGCTGAGGAAGTAGGTGGTGCGCATGGGGCTGAAGTCCAGCTCGTCCAGGTGGCACAGTTTCAGGGCCTCCGGGACGTCCGGTTCGTCGGTGAAACCGAAGTGCAGGATCACCCGGAAGAAACCTTCACCGTAGGAGTCCACCTCGAAGCGCCGATTTGCAGGCACCCGCGGAATGTCCTCGTAGACCACCGTCAACAGCACCACTTGTTCGTGCAGCACCTGGTTATGCAGCAGGTTATGCAGCAAGGCGTGGGGCACGGCGTCTGGACGGGCCGTGAGGAACACGGCAGTGCCCTGCACCCGATGCGGCGGCTGTACGCGGATGCTGCCGATAAAGATTGGCAGCGGCAGCCCGCCTTCGTCCAAGCGATCCACCAGCAATTCCTTGCCGCGCTTCCAGGTGGTCATGAGCAGGAACAGCACGATCCCCGCCAGCACCGGGAAGGCGCCGCCCTGGAAGATCTTCGGCACGTTGGCGGCGAAGAACAGCCCATCCACCAACAGGAATCCCAGCAGGAGCGGCACCACCAGCATCGGCGGCCACTTCCACAGCAGCAGGATCACCGCCGACACCAGGATGCTGGTGATCAGCATGGTTCCGGTCACCGCCACGCCGTAGGCCGAAGCCAGGGCACCGGAGGACTCGAAACCGAGCACCAGCAGGATCACACCCACCATCAGCGCCCAGTTCACCGCACCGATGTAGATCTGCCCCTGCTCGGCGCTGGACGTGTGCTGAATGTGCATCCGCGGGATGTAACCCAGCTGGATTGCTTGGCGAGTCAGGGAGAAGGCGCCGGAAATCACCGCCTGGGACGCGATCACCGTGGCCAGGGTGGCCAGCACCACCAGCGGAATCAAGGCCCAGCTCGGCGCCAGCAGGTAGAAGGGGTTGCGGGCGGCTTCAGGGTTTTCCAGCAGCAACGCGCCCTGGCCGAAGTAGTTCAGCACCAGCGCCGGCAGCACCAGGGCGAACCAGGCCCGGGCAATGGGCTTGCGCCCGAAGTGCCCCATGTCGGCGTACAAGGCTTCGGCACCGGTCAATGCCAGAACCACCGCCCCGAGGATGGCGACCCCCATGCCCGGATGGACAATGAAGAAGCGCACGCCCCACATCGGGTTCAACGCCTGCAGCACTTCCGGGTGCTGGAGAATGCCGTTGACCCCCAGCCCGCCCAGAACCACGAACCAGGCCACCATCACCGGGCCAAACAGCTTGCCGATGCGATCAGTGCCGTGTTTCTGGATCAGGAACAAGGCCACCAGTACCACCAGCGCCATTGGCACCACCCAGTGTTCCAGGCCGCTGAATGCCAACTCCAGGCCCTCGACCGCCGACAGCACGGAAATCGCCGGGGTGATCATGCTGTCGCCATAGAACAGGGCTGCACCGATCAGACCCAGAATCACCAGCATCGAACGCAAGCGCGGATAGGAACCGGAAGCCCGCCTGGCCAACGCGGTCAGGGCCATGATGCCGCCCTCGCCCTGGTTATCGGCCCGCAGGACGAACAGTACGTACTTGATCGAGACGACCCAGACCAACGACCAGAAAATCAGCGCGAGGATGCCAAACACCCCGTCATGATTGACCTGAACCCCATAATGGCCGGCAAACACCTCCTTGAGGGTGTAGAGCGGACTGGTGCCGATATCGCCATACACCACCCCGACCGCCGCCACCAGCATCCCCAGAGGCTTGCCCCCGGAGTGCTCGCCACTCGCCGCCTGACTACTTGCCTGACCCATCAATGACTCCTACTACTCAAGACCGGGGCTTCTTATATAGAAAGCGCAAGGTTATACAAGCGCTATTCTCTTAAGTTGCGCAGTTTGCCATGTAATTTGCAGATTCTTATTACCACTAAGGCGCCAACTAACGTCGTATGAAAGCAACCGGGCATAACGGGAAGAAGCATAGTCCAGCGCTGGTCGTATTTCCCCCGTATAAAGCTGGTCAAGCGCGTCGACCATCGCTAGAATTGCGCACTTTTTGATCAGAGGCGCAGCCAGCGCCCAAGCGTCGCACTTGCCCCCCAAGTGATTCGATACCCAATACCGAGGTTAGACATGTCCACCCCCTCCGCGCCGGCCAACCCGAAAGTCGGCTTCGTATCCCTGGGTTGCCCAAAAGCTCTGGTCGACTCCGAGCGCATCCTCACTCAACTGCGCATGGAAGGCTATGACGTGGTGTCCACCTACCAGGACGCCGATGTCGTGGTGGTCAACACCTGCGGTTTCATCGATTCGGCCAAGGCCGAATCCCTGGAAGTGATCGGCGAAGCCATCAAGGAAAACGGCAAGGTCATCGTCACCGGCTGCATGGGCGTGGAAGAAGGCAATATCCGTGACGTGCACCCAAGCGTGTTGGCAGTGACCGGCCCGCAGCAGTACGAGCAAGTGGTCAACGCCGTGCACGAAGTGGTGCCGCCGAAACAGGACCACAACCCGCTGATCGACCTGGTGCCGCCGCAAGGCATCAAGCTGACCCCGCGCCACTACGCCTACCTGAAGATTTCCGAAGGCTGCAACCACAGCTGCAGCTTCTGCATCATTCCGTCGATGCGCGGCAAGCTGGTCAGCCGCCCAGTGGGCGATGTGCTCGACGAGGCCCAGCGCCTGGTCAAGTCCGGGGTCAAGGAACTGCTGGTGATCTCCCAGGACACCAGCGCCTACGGCGTCGACGTCAAGTACCGCACCGGCTTCTGGAACGGTGCGCCGGTGAAGACCCGCATGACCGAGCTCTGCGAGGCCCTGAGCACTCTGGGCGTGTGGGTGCGCCTGCACTACGTGTACCCGTACCCGCACGTGGACGAGCTGATCCCGTTGATGGCCGCCGGCAAGATCCTGCCGTACCTGGACATCCCGTTCCAGCACGCCAGCCCGAAAGTGCTCAAGGCCATGAAGCGTCCGGCCTTCGAAGACAAGACCCTGGCGCGGATCAAGGCCTGGCGCGAGATCTGCCCCGAGCTGATCATCCGCTCGACCTTTATCGTCGGCTTCCCTGGCGAAACCGAGGAAGACTTCCAGTACCTGCTCAACTGGCTGACCGAAGCCCAGCTGGACCGCGTCGGCTGCTTCCAGTACTCGCCGGTGGAAGGCGCTCCGGCCAATGACCTGGACCTGGAAGTGGTCCCGGACGAGGTCAAGCAGGACCGTTGGGAGCGCTTCATGGCGCACCAGCAGGAAATCAGCTCGGCACGCCTGCAACAGCGCATCGGCAAAGAGATCGAAGTGCTGATCGATGAAGTCGACGAGAATGGCGCCGTGGGCCGCTGCTTCTTCGATGCGCCGGAGATCGACGGCAACGTGTTCATCGACGGTGCGGGCGACCTGAAGCCGGGTGACAAGGTCTGGTGCCGGGTCACCGACGCCGACGAATACGACCTCTGGGCCGAGACCCTGTAAGGCGTAAAAAAACTGCCAAGCCCCGCTCTCGCCACGAGATGCGGGGCTTTTTTCGGTCTATCGTTAGCCCTTGCCAATCACTTCAGGGACAAGCGGCATGCGCCACCACTCGGTCATCCACACCCCCAAACTCAGCGACTACCCGGAACTGGTCCGCGTCTGGGAAGACTCGGTGCGCGCCACCCACGACTTTCTCCCGGACAGCTATATAGAGCTGCTGAGAAATCTGGTGCTGACTCGCTACCTGGATGCGGTGATGCTGATCTGTACCCGGGATCAGCGGCAACGCATCACCGGTTTCGCTGGCGTGGCAGCGGGCAAGATCGAGATGCTGTTCATCGACCCGGCTCATCGCGGCCAGGGCCTGGGCCGGCAACTGCTGCATTACGCGGTGGAACACCTGAATGCCCAGCAACTGGACGTCAATGAACAGAATCCCCAGGCCCTGGGCTTCTACTTCAAGCAGGGCTTTGAGGTGGTCGGCCGCTCCGAACAGGACGGCATGGGCCAGCCCTACCCGTTGCTGCACATGCGCCTGAAACAACCACAACTGCAGGCCCGACGCGGCTAAAAGCCACAGCGGGCAAATGGACCCGCGATTAACCGGCGCCAGGCAGGTACAATAGCCGCCCTCTTTTGATACGGCCCCTGACATGACTGACCCGATTCGTCTCTCCAAACGCCTCATCGAACTGGTCGGCTGCTCCCGCCGGGAGGCTGAGCTGTTCATCGAGGGCGGCTGGGTCACCGTAGACGGCGAAGTCATCGACGAACCGCAGTTCAAGGTCGGCGCGCAAAAGGTCGTCCTCGACCCCGAGGCCAAGGCCACCGCCCCGGAGCCGGTAACCATCCTGCTCAACGTGCCCGCCGGCCAGGATCTGGACAGCGCCCTGGCATCCATCGGCGCCGACAGCCTGTCGGACGAGCACCGCTACGGCAAACGTCCGCTGCGCGGGCACTTCCTGCGCCTGACCGCCAGTGAAGACCTGCAGCCCAACGCCAGTGGCCTGTTGGTGTTCACCCAGGACTGGAAAGTGCTACGCAAGCTGACGGCCGATGCGGCCAAGATCGAGCAGGAATACGTGGTCGAGGTCGAAGGCGAGATGATCGATCACGGCCTCAACCGCCTGAACCACGGCCTGACCTACAAGGGCCGCGAGCTGCCGCCGGTCAAAGCCAGCTGGCAGAACGAAAACCGCCTGCGCTTCGCCATGAAGAACCCGCAGCCGGGCGTGATCGCACTGTTTTGCCAAGCCGTCGGCCTCAAGGTCGTCGCCATTCGCCGCATCCGGATCGGCGGCGTGTCCATCGGCAAAGTGCCGCTGGGCCAGTGGCGCTACCTGTCGGCCAAAGAAAAGTTCTAAAACCGCCCCCATTCAGACGCCGTGCCCTGGCGCGGCGCTCAACGCGCATTGATCAGGACTGTAACCATGATTCATAACGATGTACTGCGCAGCGTGCGCTACATGCTCGACATCAGCGACAAGAAGGTCGTGGACATCATCAAGCTCACCGGCTTCAAGGTCAGCCTGGACGATATCGTCAGCTACCTGAAAAAGGATGAGGAAGAAGGCTTCGTGCATTGCCCGGACGAGGTCATGGCGCACTTCCTCGACGGCCTGGTGATCTTCAAGCGTGGCAAGGATGAAAGCCGTCCGCCGCTGCCGATCGAACTGCCGGTGACCAACAACATCATCCTGAAGAAGCTGCGCGTGGCCTTCGAGCTTAAGGAAGACGACATGCACGCCGTGCTCAAGGCCGCCGACTTCCCGGTGTCCAAGCCTGAGCTCAGCGCGCTGTTCCGCAAGTTCGGCCACACCAACTACCGCCCTTGCGGCGACCAGTTGCTGCGTAACTTCCTCAAGGGCCTGACCCTGCGGGTTAGAGCTTAAGACAGCTGCAAGCCTCAAGCTGCCAGTTCAACGCTTGTAGCTTGCGGCTTGTGGCTCAAAGCTTGAGGCCTGCCAAATGACCTACAGCGTTTCCCCCATCGGTTTCGTGCGCTCCTGTTTCAAGGAGAAGTTCGCCATCCCGCGCCAGCCGCAACTGGCACCCGCCGCCCGTGGGGTACTGGAACTGGTGGCGCCCTTCGATCAGGGCGAGGCGGTGCAAGGGCTGGAGCGGGTCAGCCATATCTGGCTGCTGTTCCTGTTTCACCAGGCCCTGGAAGACAAGCCGCGGCTCAAGGTGCGCCCGCCGCGCCTAGGGGGCAACAAGTCCATGGGGGTCTTCGCTACCCGAGCGACCCACAGACCCAACGGCATCGGCCAGTCGGTGGTCAAGCTGGACAAGGTCGAGGCCAACCGCCTGTGGATCTCCGGCATCGACCTGCTGGACGGCACACCGATCCTCGATATCAAACCCTACGTGCCTTACGCCGACATCATTGCTGCGGCGAGCAATGAGATCGCTAGCGCTGCACCACAGTTGATACCAGTGCAGTGGCAGGATAATGCCCTGCACCAGGCTCAGACCCACGCTCAGCGCCTGCAGGAGCCCTTGGTGGAGCTGATCGAGCAGTGCCTGGCCCAGGACCCGCGCCCGGCCTATCAGGTGCCCACTGCCGAGCGGGAATACGGTGCGCAGTTCTGGGACCTGGATGTGCGCTGGCATTACCCCGAGCCAGGGCTGATCCGGGTGTTGGAAGTAGTCCCGGCGGGCTGAACCGCAGAAACGAAAAAGCCCGCGTTGCCTTGACAGGCAACGCGGGCTTTTTTGCGTTCGGGAGATCGTGCCCAATTAGCACGAATGCGCTGCTTGGGCGATCTTCGCGAGCAAGCTCGCTCCTACTTCTCGACGAAGGCGCGCTCGATCAGGTAGTCGCCCGGCTCGCGCATGCGCGGCGAAACGGTCAGGCCGAAGCTGTTGAGCACTTCGCTGGTTTCTTCCAGCATGCTCGGGCTGCCGCACAGCATGGCGCGGTCGTCCTGCGGGTTGATCGGCGGCAGGCCGATGTCGCGGAACAGCTTGCCGCTGCGCATCAGGTCGGTCAGGCGGCCTTCGTTCTCGAACGGCTCGCGGGTCACGGTGGGGTAGTAGATCAACTTCTCACGCAGCGCTTCGCCGAAGAACTCGTTCTGCGGCAAGTGCTCGGTGATGAACTCACGGTAGGCGACTTCGTTGACGTAGCGAACGCCGTGGCACAGGATCACTTTTTCGAAACGCTCGTAGGTTTCAGGATCCTGGATCACGCTCATGAATGGCGCCAGGCCGGTGCCAGTGCTGAGCAGGTACAGGTGTTTGCCCGGCTTCAAGTCATCCAGCACCAGGGTGCCGGTAGGCTTTTTGCTGATGATGATCTCGTCGCCTTCCTTCAGATGCTGCAACTGGGAAGTCAACGGACCGTCTGGAACCTTGATGCTGAAGAATTCGAGATGCTCTTCCCAGTTCGGGCTGGCAATGGAGTAGGCACGCATAAGCGGACGGCCATTGGGCTGTTGCAGGCCGATCATCACGAACTGACCGTTCTCGAAGCGCAGACCCGGGTCGCGGGTGCACTTGAAGCTGAACAGAGTGTCATTCCAGTGATGAACACTGAGGACACGCTCGTGGTTCATGTTGCTCATGTACGGGGGCTCCTAGAAATTGCCTGCGCTAACCATGAGCGCAATTGCACAGCATTCTAATGGCGGCGACAATATCTGTTAACTGGATTATTAAGATAAGGGTTATCGGTTATATCGATATGCGATTTACTCTCCGTCAACTGCAAGTCTTCGTCGCCGTCGCCCAGCAAGAGAGCGTTTCTCGCGCTGCCGGGCTCCTGGCCCTGTCGCAATCGGCGGCGAGTACCTCGATCACCGAGCTCGAGCGCCAATCCAGCTGCCAGCTGTTTGATCGCGCTGGCAAGCGCCTAAGCCTCAACGCCCTGGGCAAACAGCTTTTGCCACAAGCGGTGGCGCTGCTGGACCAGGCCAAGGAGATCGAGGACCTGCTCAACGGCAAGTCCGGATTCGGCTCGCTGTCGGTGGGCGCGACCCTGACCATTGGCAACTACCTGGCGACCCTGCTGATCGGCAGCTTCATGCAGGTGCATCCGGAAAGCCAGGTGAAGCTCCATGTGCAGAACACTGCGCATATCGTGCAACAGGTGGCCCACTACGAAATTGATCTGGGTCTAATCGAAGGCGACTGCAGCCACCCGGATATCGAGGTGCAGACCTGGGTCGAGGATGAGTTGGTGGTGTTCTGCGCGCCCCAGCATCCACTGGCCAAACGCGGCCACGCCACCATGGAGGAGCTGACCCACGAAGCCTGGATTCTCCGGGAGCAGGGTTCCGGGACACGCCTGACCTTCGACCAGGCCATGCGTCATCATCGCAGTGCGCTGAACATCCGCCTGGAGCTGGAGCACACCGAAGCCATCAAGCGTGCAGTGGAATCTGGATTGGGGATTGGTTGCATCTCCAGGCTGGCGCTGCGAGATGCCTTTCGTCGTGGCAGCCTGGTGCCAGTGGAAACACCGGGCCTGGATCTGGCCCGGCAGTTCTACTTCATCTGGCATAAGCAGAAGTATCAGACTTCAGCCATGCGCGAGTTCCTCGAACTGTGCCGTTCCTTTACCGCCGGGGTACAGCGCAGCGACGAAATCGTCCTGCCGAGCATTCCTTAGATCAGGATCACGGCCCACACGATGGTGATCATGCTCAGGGCGACAAATTGCGCCGCGCTGCCCATGTCCTTGGCGTTCTTCGACAACGGGTGACGATCCAGGGAAATCCGGTCGATCGCTGCCTCCACCGCCGAGTTGAGCAATTCGACGATTAGCGCCAGCAGGCACACGGCAATCAGCAGCGCGCGCTCGACCCGGCTGACGTTGAGCAGGAAGCTCAAGGGAATCAGGATCACGTTGAGCAACACCAACTGACGAAATGCCGCCTCGCCGGTGAAGGCGGCGCGCAAGCCATCGAACGAATAGCCGGCGGCGTTGAGGATACGTTTGAGACCGGTTTGACCTTTGAAAGGCGACATAAGCTGAGCAACTGAAAAAAGGAGTGGGGAAACTAGTTCAACCAAAGTCAAAAAAGCGTGAACAACCCGTGGGTTAATGGTTGGAAATTGACTCAAGTTGTTGCAAGAGCAAGGCCGCCTGGGTACGGGTGCGAACCCCGAGCTTGCGGAAAATTGCCGTCACGTGAGCCTTGATCGTCGCCTCGGAAACACTCAGCTCATAAGCGATCTGTTTGTTCAACAACCCCTCGCAGACCATGGTCAGTACCCGAAACTGCTGAGGCGTCAGGCTTGCCAGGCCTTCACTGGCGGCCTTGGCTTCCGCCGAAACACTGACTTCTTCAAAAGCTTGCGGCGGCCACCAGACGTCACCATCGAGGACACTACGCACCGCCTGCTGAATGACTTCCAGAGAACTGGACTTGGGAATGAAACCGCTGGCCCCGAACTCACGGGAACGAACCATGACGGACGCTTCTTCCTGCGCCGAAACCATCACCACCGGAATCTGCGGATACTGCCCACGCAACAGCACCAGGCCAGAAAAACCGTAGGCACCAGGCATGTTCAGGTCCAACAGCACCAGATCCCAGTCAGCTTTTTCGGTGAGGCGGGCTTCCAGCTCGGCGATGCTCGCCACTTCCACCAGACGCACATCAGGACCCAGGCCCAGAGTGACAGCTTGATGCAGTGCGCTGCGAAAAAGCGGGTGGTCATCGGCAATCAGGATTTCGTATGTGGCCATTTTTCAAATGATCCTGTTTTTCATGGCAGGACTGATGCATTCAGCCCTCACCCAGCAACATGGGGGCTCGCCAGAATGCGATACCCAAAGAGCACGAACACCGCGAAAAGCCTGAGCAAAACGGTGGTTCAAACAGCGCTGGCGCCCTAATCGGCGCCAAGCATGCCCAGCGAAGCCAGGGTGGTCAAGCGTGAAGCTTTGCGGCATCTTAGCCAGCTAACTAATAAGAGAGCCCTCATGCGAAGCCAAGCCTTGCGTGCCGATGTCCTGATGCTGATCACCGCTGTCATCTGGGGGGCTGCGTTTGTCGCACAATCCTCCGGCATGGATCATATCGGCCCCTTCCTCTATTCCGGCCTGCGTTTTGCTCTGGGCTCACTCTGCCTGCTACCACTGGTACTACGCAGAACGCCCGCTGATCGCCACCCCGCCCCCCTGCTCAATCGTGGCCTGTTGCTGGGCGGCGTACTCATGGGCCTGGCCCTTACTCTGGGGATCAACCTGCAGCAGGTCGGTCTGATGTTTACCAGCGTAACCAATGCCGGGTTCATCACCGGGCTCTACGTCATTGTAGTGCCGCTGCTGGGACTGCTGATTGGCCACAAGACGGGACTAGGTACCTGGCTCGGCGCGGTGCTGGCCGTGGTGGGCATGTTCCTGTTGACCGTCAGCGACAGCTTTCACGTTGCGTCCGGCGACTGGCTGCAATTGATCGGCGCCTTTGTCTGGGGCGCACACGTGATTCTGGTGGGAGTATTCGCCAGCCGCCACGACCCGATTCGCCTGGCCTTCCTGCAATTTGCCACCTGTTCGGTGGTGAGCCTGATCCTCGCGCTGTGCCTGGAGCCGATTCACTGGAACGCGATTGTCGCCGCCGGTCCGGCCATTCTTTACGGGGGCGTGATTGCTGTCGGCATCGGCTACACCCTGCAAGTGATTGCCCAGAGGGACGCGATCGCCTCCCACGCGGCAATCATTCTGTCCCTCGAAGCCGTGTTTGCCGCCATTGCCGGGGCCTGGCTGCTGGATGAATCACTGCAGCTGCGCGGTTACTTCGGCTGCGCACTCATGCTCAGCGGCATGTTGGTGGCCCAGCTATGGCCGCAAAAATCCCAGGCAACGGCTACCACTACACAAAGGGCTTGAGCCGGGAATGCACTTCATCTTGCGGATCGATGGCCTTCTGGAACTTCGCCGACAGGTAATGAGTGCTGAATACGTCAAGGTAGGCGTCCATGACCTGGCTGACCTGCTCGTCCCCCGCCAACTCCAGGCACAGGGCAGCTACCTCGGCGGTACAGAAATGGTCGTCACGCTTGGAGCGCCGCAACTTGTAGCGCGAGAGCTTCTCCGATGACAGGCTCAGCACCGGCAAGTGCTCAAGATAGGGGCTCTTGCGAAACATCTTGCGGGCTTCGCTCCAGGTGGCATCCAGCAGAATGAACAGCGGGCGCTTGCCTTCCTGCTGCCGGACCTCGCTGACCACTCGCTCGGGGGCCACGAACTCTCCGGGAAAGACGATATAAGGCTGCCACTGCGGATCAGCCAGTAAGGCCAGCAATTGCGGATCGACCTCGGTACGGGACCAGTGAAACGCCCAGGTATCGGCAATCACATCAGCGATCAACCAGCCGGTATTACTCGGTTTGAGCGGCTCCACATCGTGCATCACCAGGCACATGGCCGACTCGGCGCTGACCTTGGGCCGCCAGGCACACAGGCAGTGGCTGGGAATCACTCGGCAACGCGGGCAGCGCTCAGCGCGTGAGCCGCGCGCAAAAAAGGGTTTGACTGCACGAGCCATGCGCAGATCACGTAGACGGGATACCGCATGGCTCATCGCTGAGCACACCGGCAAAGGACAGGAATCGACACGGAAATAACTCGAAGGGGTAAAAAGTCGGACAAGTTTATCAGAGCCATCTGTTCAAACCTGTACCGCCTTCCTAGCTCTCCCCCTATAATTCGTCGCCACTGAACGCACAGTCGAGTGGCTGGTCGAAGCATCAGTCACTGCACCAGGAGAGTTTCATGTTGCGCTTTACCATCCCTACCGTCGCCCTTCTGCTGGCCTTGCCCCTGGGTGTCCAGGCTGCGTCCTTGCAAGAGTTCGAACTGAGCAAAATGCTGGAGAAGGTCGCTGCGGAAAGCAACGTCGGCACTCCCCGGGAAGTCAACGAGAACATTCTCGATCAGGGTTATACCGTTGAAGGCAAGGAGTTGATCAATCACCTCAGTGTCCAGGCCGGCCACGCCGAACAAATGCGCGCCAACCCCAAGGCCGTCTACTTGCAGCTGGGTGCCAGCGTCTGCCGTAACCCCAACTACCGCAAGCTGATGGCCAAAGGCGCAGTCATGCGCTACGAGTTCACCGAAAACCGCACCAATCGCCCTGTAGCCTCGGCGCGCTTCCAGGAATCGGATTGCCCTTCCCAAAACACGCCCAAGAAGAAGTGAATCAAGGACGGGACGCGCGCCGCTGCTGATCATCGGCGCGCAACTCCGCTACCAGGGCCTGCAGATATCGCGAAGGCCGCTCCTCCCCCGCCAAGCGACGCCGGCACTCTTCCTCAAGACTCAAATGATGGGCTGCCGCCGCAGCTTGCAACAGCTGGTACAACTGCGGATCGACTTCCAGCACGACAGTGGTCATCCCTTGCCTCCCTGCCCTCGGCTTGCACGGACGGATGGCCGCGCCCCCTTCCTGGAGCCGGCTCCTGAACCAAGCGCTGCACTTTAGTAAATCAGAGGCTCGAGCCCTTGCCGCGGCGCCTGACCAATGGTGCCAAGGCCGCTAAATTCACTAAGAAGCGGTTGCCAGCCAAGACTTTATGGGCACATGATCAAGTCATGTCCGAAGGTTCCCATCGATTGTTCCAGGACGGTTCAGGAGGCCGTTCTTGTGCGTCTTGCAGTGCAATTTTTTCTTAATAAAGGAAAGCAGAACCTCTGTGGATACCTCGATTGCTGCCCAGCGACGGTCAGCGGTGATCGGGTCAAGAGAGTTGCTCACACGCTGGGCTGAGCAGGCAGCGACACAGGCTGTGTCGTGGCACGTTCGAATACCTCGGCCGTGCACAAGGTTCTGTGCAGAAGGAGAAGCTGAATGCCTTACCAATCGAATGACCTGTTAACTCGTCATTTCCAAAGCAAGGGCGTCGACCTCACAAGCCAGGTCGAAGCGCAACTCAACCAGATTGCCCCCAACAGCCCGAATATCCCCCTCTACCGCGACATGGTTCTCACCGTCCTGCGCATGGCCGAGGACGACCTCAACCGCTGGAACGCCAAGATTACCCTGCAAGCGCTGCGCGAGCTGGAACATGCCTTCCGGGTACTGGAACAGTTCAAGGGCCGGCGCAAAGTGACGGTATTCGGCTCGGCGCGAACGCCCAGCGAACATCCGCTTTATGCCATGGCCAAGGAACTGGGAGCAGCCCTGGCCCGCTCGGACCTGATGGTGATCACCGGCGCTGGCGGCGGCATCATGGCAGCGGCTCATGATGGCGCAGGGCTGGAGCACAGCCTGGGCTTCAATATCACCCTGCCCTTCGAACAGCATGCCAACCCCACCGTGGGCGGCACGGAAAACCTGCTGTCGTTCCACTTCTTCTTCACACGCAAGCTGTTTTTCGTCAAGGAAGCCGATGCCCTGGTGCTTTGCCCTGGTGGTTTCGGCACCCTGGACGAAGCCCTGGAGGTCCTGACCCTGATCCAGACCGGCAAAAGCCCTCTGGTACCGGTGGTATTACTGGACGCACCTGGCGGGCAGTTCTGGCAAGGCGCCCTGGACTTCATCCATAACCAGTTGGAGGCCAATCGCTACATCCTGCCCAGCGACATGAAGCTGGTGCGCCTGGTACACAGCACCGAAGAAGCAGTTAAGGAAATCCAGCAGTTCTACGCCAACTTCCACTCCAGCCGCTGGCTAAAACAGGAGTTTGTCATCCGCATGAACCACAGCCTCAATGAGCAGGCGCTGGAACACATGCAGACAGCATTCGCCGACCTGTGCCTGAGTGGCCAGTTTCGGCAACATACCTACAGTGGAGAGGAGCACGACGAAGTTCAGTTCAGCCATCTGACGCGGCTATCGTTCGTTTTCAACGCTCGTGACAACGGCCGTCTGCGGGAACTGATCGACTTTATCAACCTGCCGGAGAACTGGACCAGGCAACAATCCGAGACCCGCCAGCGCGCACGAGAAACCAGCAAAGTCAGCTGACCTGCACCATCACCCGCTGCACCAGGCAGCGGGTACAACCTCAGTCATCCATCCCTCGGCCGCTCAACAGACGGCCGATCATGTCCATGGAATACCCGCGATAACTCAGAAAGCGCCCTTGCTTGGCCCGTTCACGGGCATCCACAGGAAACTGCCCGGCAAACTTGCGCTGCCAGACGTCTCGCAACTGCTCTTGCCAGTCGATACCGCACTCGCGCAGCGCAAGATCGATATCACCTCGCTGCAAGCCACGCTGGCTGAGCTCTTCGCGAATACGCATCGGCCCGTAACCTGAGCGCGCACGATAGGAAACAAAACTTTCGAGATAACGGGATTCGGACAGCAGCCCCTCTTCCGTCAAACGGTCCAGGGCGACTTCGATCATTTCAGGAGGAGCGCCGCGCTGACGCAGTTTACGCGTCAGCTCGACTCGACCGTGCTCGCGTCGCGCGAGCAGGTCCATTGCAGTTCGCCGCACCGCGACGAGGGTATCGAGTACGGCGGTCATTGGATCAATCAGATATCAGCGTCGGCCATATCGTCTTCGGTCTCTTTGACCGGATTGGCTTTGACGTCTGGCGAAGCGGTCAGCAGCTTCTCGCGGATCTGCTTCTCCAGCGCGTTGCCGATTTCCGGGTTGTCCTGCAGGAACTTGGCCGAGTTGGCCTTGCCCTGACCAATCTTGTTGCCCTGGTAGCTGTACCAGGCACCGGATTTCTCCAGGAAACCATGCAGCACGCCCAGATCGATGATTTCGCCGTTGAGGTAGATACCCTTGCCGTAAAGAATCTGGAACTCGGCCTGACGGAACGGCGGAGCCACCTTGTTCTTGACGATCTTGACTCGGGTTTCGCTACCGACCACCTCGTCGCCTTCCTTCACCGCACCGGTACGACGGATATCCAGACGAACCGAAGCGTAGAACTTCAGCGCGTTACCACCGGTGGTGGTTTCCGGGCTGCCGAACATCACGCCGATCTTCATGCGGATCTGGTTGATGAAGATCACCAGGCAGTTGGCATTCTTGATGTTACCGGTGATTTTACGCAGCGCCTGGGACATCAAGCGGGCTTGCAGGCCCACGTGCATGTCACCCATCTCGCCTTCGATTTCAGCCTTGGGCACCAGGGCCGCCACGGAGTCGACGATGATCACGTCAACCGCGTTGGAGCGCACCAGCATGTCGGTGATTTCCAGGGCCTGCTCGCCGGTATCCGGCTGAGAAACCAGCAGGTCGTCGACATTGACACCCAGCTTGCCGGCGTATTCCGGATCCAGCGCGTGCTCGGCGTCGACGAAGGCACAAGTGGCACCAGCTTTCTGCGCCTGGGCAATGACCGACAGGGTCAGAGTGGTCTTACCGGACGACTCAGGGCCGTAGATTTCAACGATACGGCCTTTTGGCAGACCGCCAATGCCCAGAGCAATGTCCAGACCCAGAGAGCCAGTGGAAATGGCCGGGATCGCCTGACGGTCGTGATCGCCCATACGCATTACGGCACCCTTGCCGAATTGACGTTCGATCTGACCCAGGGCCGCAGCCAAGGCTTTCTTCTTGTTGTCGTCCATTAAAGTCCTCACGTAATCAATAAGGCCTGACGGCCAACACCTGTATAAGTAGCCAGTATTATTCCACAGCGCTCGAGGATCGCCTACCCCTGATTTGCGATTTCTGCTGCAGCGTGTTGCAGCAACCCCTCTAGCGCGGCCTTCACCGTTTGTCGGCGAACCTCATCGCGATTCCCGGGGAAGTGTCGGCACTCGGAGGTCAACGTCTCTCCCGCGCCCCAGGCTAGCCAAACCGTACCCACCGGCTTCTGCGCAGAACCGCCATCCGGCCCAGCGATGCCACTGACCGCCACCGCAAAATGCGCATGACTCTTGGCCTGTGACCCACGGACCATGGCCTCTACCACTTCACGACTGACCGCACCAACCGAATTGAACAAATCGGCCGGCACATTCAATTGAAGGGTCTTCTGGCGGTTGGAATAGGTGACATAACCGGCCTCAAACCAGGCCGAACTGCCCGGGATCCGCGTGATCGCCTCGGCAATCCCGCCGCCAGTGCAGGACTCCGCCGTGGTGACGTGGGCATTCAGAACCTGCAGACGCCGGCCGAGTTCAGCGGCAAGCTGGGTAATTTCTTTCACAGTTCTCTCCTGATGGGGCTGGCGTGTGCTTACCGTACACCAGGAAAGAAGGCTTGCAAGTGACAAGCTGTCAGGAAAACCAACGGCTCTGGAACAAGGCTTCAGAGGATCTGGCGCGAACAGTCCATCATTGCGCCAGGAACAGCGCCAGCCACCAAGCTGACGCGGCTAGTCCAGCGACCAAAGCCTGCCGAAATGAGCAAAAGCACCGACGCCTGTTGATCTAACTTCTCTGCGCAGACAGGTCAGGCCAGCAAGTCCCAAGTCAAAGCTATCGCGCCACCCGGAGTGGATGCGTATGCCCACAATGCCTGGCCTGCGGGAATACGGATCGGGTACGGCATGACAATCTCGGAGTCGCTGCCGGAAATGCTAGAGCCGTTGCCAGAGAAGATGACGGCCGAATTGGAGATGGAAGAGCCGGTCGGTCCCACATACAGGTCGACAACACCGGTCGAGGTCTTGATCAACCCCGTCTGGATGATCAGGCCACCGGTGTTTTGAGCTGCCGAAACGATCTCCACAATCCCTTTTGGGAATACGGTAATAAAGTGCTTGCCCATGGTTACTGCGTTCATATTTTTCACCTTTGAGTGGAATGGTCGGTCACTGAGAGTGCCGTTTTCATGTCGCTCAAAGGCGATTGCCCAAGGCTCGAGGCCTTCACATGATTCAAGGTTCCGCAGCGGGAACATTTGATCTGGAGCTCGGTAAACTCGCCCACACGGGCGAGCAGTCGTTTGCAGTTGCCGCATCTGCATTCTTTTAACATCTGCAAGTCCATTTGATTTCAGTCACTCCACGCGCCTACACAAACCGCGGCAGCGATCCATTTTCATACACGCCTCAAGGCCCTCAGCGCATCGCCGGGGCACCTTGCAGCAACGCCTGAGACTCCCGCACCCACTGCTGCAACGCTTTCAGTTGTTCGGCGTTTGCGTGGCATTGGCTGTAGTTGTCGACGACGCTGGCGGCGACGGTAGAGAGTGCAAGGCCCGAGGCGGCGTCATCAGCGACGCCGGGGCCTGCGGCCATGGGCAGGTTGGCGGCGCCGGCGTCGTGCACCCGGACAAAACCAGCAGGTACAACGCAGGCGTTATCAGCCGCTTTCGAAACATAGATAGGAACCTCCTTGGTGATAGTGGCGCCCGCCTGATAGACCTTGACGACGCGATCGACGTACTCGACCACCACCTTCTCCTTGACCGTGCCCAGGGCCTGGCCTTGTTCGAAGGATTGCTGCAGTCGAGCCTCGTCCAGGCGCTGCTGCTTACTGCGTTCGCTGCCGGCACCGCTGACGAAGCCAAGGGCATAGAGCAACCCAGCTACGACGGCGAGAGCCAGCCAACTGCGGATATTCATCACGCCCTCCCTTGACCGATGTGAAATGCATCAGGTGGCCTGCAAAAATCCCTGTAGCCGCTGCCGCAGGCTGCGAAAAGGTCCGCAGGACCTTCCCTCCAGGTCCAATCGCAGCCTACGGCAGCGGCTACAGAAGGTGCCCACCTCCCCATGACCTCAGACCACGGGCAGGCACAGCACCGCCCGCGCCCTGGCCCAGAGTTGCAGGCGATCCTGCAAGCCGTTCAAACCGCCATTGATACGGCGGGTGATGCTGTTGAACTCATCGCGATCAGCCAGAGCATTAAGCCCGCCGCGCTCCCAGAACCAAGCCGCCGACTCGGCGGCCCATTGCGGCTGCTCCAGCAGCTGTGGCAACTCCAGCAGGCGCTCATCGCCAAACAGCCCGAGGCTGCACTGGCGATAGTTGCTGCGCCCGGTGATCTGGATCAGCCCACGCCCGCGATACCGCTGGCCGTCGCCGTCGGCTTCTGGGGTGTTGCCCAGGCGTGCCGCGAGCGTGCCGGTGTCGTACTTGCTCAGGTATTGATCACTGCCCAGCTCGCGCACGTATTGCAGTTGCCCGGATTCGTGACCGATCTGGGCGAGAAAGGCCGCCTGGCGCTTCGGCGTATCGATCTGCCGATGAGCCATGGCGGTGTTGAGTGGAGAAACAAAAACGCCCGCTTGGCGGCGGGCGTTAGGCATGATTTGTTGCAGTTGTTGTTCGGTGATTGGCATGGTCGGTGTTTGTAAATGGATAAGAAAACGCCCCGGCGGTGCGGGGCGTTTATTGGGTCTGTTCAGTTATCCACGATGGTGCAACAGGGCGATATCGACTATTGGGAAAGTTGGCAGATTGCGGCCAATCGCGTAAAGCCTGGATATACACAAGCAGAGTATTGAACTGCTCACTATCAAGACTAGTCGGCGCTTTAACTTCCAATTGATCACGGTGCCGCTCACGCAACCATATGACGGACATCAGATTTTCATCGCGCCACCCTCGCTCTTGGCTTGAAAAATCCTGGACCACTATAGGCGCATCAATTAAGAATGGCAGCCCTTGTTCATCATGCACGCGAATCTGACCAGGCAAAGGATTTCCAATCACAGATTGATAAAGCGCCTCTGATATCTGGATAGCATCCATTGGGATGCGAGCATGAATCCCCATGAGATATGTCGTCTGTGTTGTCTTGCTATAAAGTCTTTTCATCTCAGATCTCAACTTCCAATTGCAATCCAACGGATAGGAATTCCGGCACTCATAGCAGTTCCATTATTGCTATCAAGTCTCCATCTCGCGCCCGTGAGTGTTATTAAATCAAACGCAACAATAGGGATACCGCCTGATCCAGAAGTATTGAGGCCTACATTGATATTAGTGGCACCAGGTGCGCCCAGCACTACACGTGTAACGCCTGGAAATGCCATAGGAAAGTTTAATGTACCGAACGGGGCAGTACCTCCAGTCGCAGAGACCACACCCCACTGGAGAATTAATCCTCCTAGCCAACTTGGCAAAGCAATGTATCCATTAGGTGAAAGACTGATTGAGAATCCCCACCGCAGCTTATTCGGAGTGACGATCACGGAGTCGTCTGTCCCTGTAAACGTCTGCGCTAACGTCGCAACCCTCGCTGTACCCTGATTCATCTCTGTCGCCTGAACAGCTAAGGAAGCCAACGCAGCGACATCGATATTCCCTTGGTTGATAGGAGCGTTCCAGGCCTTGATGCACCACATAACCGCCAGGTTGCGAGGGCGGGTTTCCGCAGCCGTTCTGGCCACTCGGCTTGCATCAAAATCAATGGATGCGGAACTCCAAGCCCCTCCTCCAGCGATACCAGTAGGTACAAGAGATCGAGCATTCGTTTTGAAAGCCCCCGAACTGCTTAACGGCGCGGTGCTCCCTATTGGAAACGTTGACGATTCCCCCGTGATGTTCTGCAGTGCGTCAGTTTGGCTAGCGCCCAACGCTCTTCCCGCATCCACCCCCCGACCATGATCCCAACCCCGCAGGAACTCTCCCCGCGACTCCGGCAAACGGAAGTTACCCGCGCCCTCGCCCCCGGTGTTGAAGGTCGTCCCCAGATAAGCCGCCAGATCCGGATAGGTCGCAGCACTCTGCACACTACCATCCACCTCCAGGAATCCCGGCGGCACCGTACCCTTGGGAAACGGCACCATGGCCCCCACCGGCAAGGCCGACATGTTCTTCAGCAACGCTTCGATCTCGGCCTTGGTGTAGGTCACCGACTTGGTGTACGCATCGGTGATCCCATACTCGGCCAAGGTCGTGCGTATCTTTTCCGGCGGAATCGAATCACGCACGATCGCCTTGATCGCCGCCAACAACTGGTCATGCTCGGCCTCGGCCGGCTCCTTCCCACCCGCACGAATCACGTTGAGCAATTCATCGGTCACCGCATTTCCCCAGTCGGAAGAAATCAGTGAGCCGACTTGCCCCGTGACCGGGTTCTCGTCGACAAACTTCCCATTAACCAACCCAACACTTGGCACACTCTTTGGATAATCCACTCGTCTGTCCTCTCGTTGTCATTCATCCACACCGACACAGCTCGGCGTGGACATAGTTAGAAAACTGGAAAAGAAAACGCCCCGGCGGTGCGGGGCGTTTATTGAGTCAAAATTTCATCTGGAGATAGAGGCCACTGAAATTCACTCGAAAAGAAATCCTGCTCCTCAATTCTGTTAAGACTGATTCGATAGTTTTTCCACAATAAAAGTTGCTTTGCTTCTACGTCTGTAATGCAACCGATATCCATTGCATCCTGTAACGGGCCCATTCTGTGTGCTGCAAACGTCAGCAATTCACTTCGCCGCACCTTCACTAGAGCAGAAAGATCTTCAATACTGTGTGGGGAAGGCATCACCTGCACGGGCTCAAATTCTGAATAAACTTCATTCGGAAAAAGCTCATCAGCACCCTCTATCGCACGCCACCCCTGAACACCATCATTTCGTACAGCCCAACTCATACATCGTCCTCCCAGCCATAACACATCAGCCCTGCGGCGCCTGCTCCCCAGTAGTAAACTCTTGGCTCCTCCAGCACAAACCGCCCCTGGGTATTGTGCTGCGTATTAGTAGAGCCGGTGCTATTGAGCGGTGGACTATTGGGCCCAATGTAACCACCGATGTAACTTGCGTTTGGCGCAGCTGAAGAGTTGCTGTTGGTTGCCCCAAGTAGTTGAAGGCAGATACCTGTGGCCGTTGGCGGAACAAACTGAAAAATGCTGACAGCAACAAGAGCTGTGGCAGTCCCCATGGCCCCCGACGCCATCATTGGAAGTGATGCCAGGTTCGAACCTGACGCAACTTTGTAACGACTGCTCCGACCAGCCTGTACATATGACAGTGGGTATCGGTTTGCCGTGGTGTCTGTGAAAAATGCGCTCACGCGTGTTGCAATGAAACCTGCTGGAATAATCGGTTCAAACACAAACCTCAGCGTTGTATCTACGGCGGTGATGAGCGCAGGCACGCTCGCCGTGATCTGACTCGACGAGTCAACAGACTTGATGAAAGTTCCTGGCGGAAAGCTTGCTCCACCGAACGGCATTCCAACACGCATTGAAGAAGTGCTGGCAATGCCGGTTACGACTGCCGAACCGACGATGGTCGAACACTGGACTGCCGGCATCAAGGCAGCAATACCGGCAACTTGAGTGCCATTGGATACAACCCAGGCGCTGTACCAACTGGAAGCCGCAAGCACACCGCTATCGAGACCGTTCAGACCTATGGTTTGCAGGTTGATACTCAGGTCCACGGCATTCAATGCCTGTGCCGCACTAGCTTTACCGACAATCAGGCTGCGAGCCTTCACCGAGATCAGTGCATTGGTTCCCGAAGCAGAAACGTAGAGTCCCTGATAGCTGCTACCCGATAGAGCTTTGAGCTTCTGAACTTCGGCAGCTAGAGCAGCGACATCGATGTTTCCCTGATTGCTCGGTGCGTTCCAGGCTTTGATGCACCACATGACTGCCAGGTTGCGTGGCCGAGTCTCTGAAGCTGTTCGCGGCGTACCATCGACGCCGTTATTGATTGCGTCTCGTACTCCGTTTGTTGTTGGATTCCCCGTCCCGAAGCGGGCGAGGTAGTCACCAACAGTTCCGCCAGTCGAATACGGTCTAGCTGTATCGGCAGCACTAGCGTGGTAGTGCCCCTGAAACGCATCCGCCTGCCAACTGCCAGGAGAGCGCCCCGCATCCACCCCCCGCCCATGATCCCAACCCCGCAAAAACTCACCCCGCGACTCAGGCAGACGGAAATTCCCCGCGCCCTCGCCCCCGGTGTTGAACGTAGTCCCCAGATAAGCCGCCAGATCCGGATAAGTCGCAGCGCTCTGCACACTGCCATCCACCTCCAGGAACCCCGCCGGCACCGTGCCCTTGGGAAACGGCACCATGGCCCCCACCGGCAGGGCCGACATGTTCTTCAACAGTGCCTCGATCTCCGCCTTGGTGTAGGTCACCGACTTGGTGTAGGCGTCGGTGATGCCGTACTCGGCCAAGGTGGTGCGAATCTTCTCTGGCGGTATCGAATCACGGACGATCGCCTTGATCGCCGCCAGCAACTGGTCATGCTCGGCCTCGGCCGGCACCTTGCCACCCGCACGAATCACGTTGAGCAACTCGTCGGTAACCGCGTTTCCCCATTGCGAGGAAATCAGTGAGCCGACTTGCCCCGTGACCGGGTTCTCGTCGACAAACTTGCCGTTCACCAGCCCTACGCTGGGAACACTTTTCGGATAATCCACTTGTTCTTGTCTTCTCTAGTCATAGTTGATGTACACCTGGGTATGCGCCGGTGCACTGCGATGGATCAGGCACTCCAGGGCGCTGCCCGGGTTCATGCCAAAACGTTCGCCCCAATAGCTCGCGCCGAAGCGCCGGCCCAGTTGCAGGCGGCCGCCGGTATTGAGGGTCCACATGAAATTCGCCCGCCAGGTGCCGAAATGCGCGTGACCAAAACGTGAGCGGCCCATGCGCGGAGTGCTCAGTTCGGTGACGCTGGCATTGGGGTAGCCCTGGCTGCGGGCGATTTCGACGAAGTAGGCGGCGCGCTGGCTGCCCACCGCCAGCAGGCGGCGGCGCACGGCCAGGCGTCGGTCTTCGAACAGCGGGGTCAGGCCCAGGCAGGGATCGGGCAGGTTCATGACCTTTTCCCAATCGGTCACCAGTTCGCTGACGCTGGCCGGGTCCATTTCGTTTTGCAGGTCCACGGCCCGGGCGTCGATGCGCGCCAGCTCCTGGGAGATGCCCTGCAACACTCGCTCAAGCTCCGGCACCCGCTCCGGGTCCCAGGCCGGGCCGCTGGGCAGCAGGCTGCGCAACTGATCCTGGTACTGGGTGGCGCTTCTTATTGCTGCCATTGGCAACCTCCGAATACCAGCAACTGATTATTCGCCGCCGGAACATCGGCCAAGGGCGCCAGCAGTTGGTGATCCTGCTCGCCGGTGGCGCTGCTGATGGCTTCGCGGATATGGCTGAGCAACAGGGTCTGGCCCAGGCCGGCCTCGCGGCTGTGCAGATCGCGCAGCTGGTCCTCGACGGCGGCGCGCACCGCGCTGGTGTCGGGAGTCAGGCGCAGTCTGTAGGTCACCGGCAGCATCACCGGGGCCAGTACATGCACCTCGGCGGTCACCGGGCGCAGCGGCTCGATATACGCCTGAACCTGCGCCAGTTGCTCGGCGTTGGGGATCGGCTGCGGGTCATCGTCACGCATGACGAACAGGCCCACAGTGCCCGGCCCCAGGTAATTGCGCCGGGACCAGGCGCGGGTGATCCCCGGGCATTCCAGGGCCCAGGTTTCGTAGTCGTCCGCCGAACCGCCGTGGGGAATGATCCGGTAGGAGCGAATCACCCGAGAGCGCAGGGATTCGAGGCTTTCCCGGGCCACGCCACCGCTCAGCCCCGGGGCCAGGACGGTGAACGCGTTGCCGATGCCTTGCACCGGCTGCACCGCGGTCAATTCCAGGCCCGCATCGGCATTGCTCAGGGTCCCGCCATCGACCGCCTGGATCGTGGTGCTGTTGAGCCCCGCGATGGTGGTGCGGGCGGCCGTCACCTTGTAGCTACGGCCGTCGCTGCTCTGCAGCAGGGTGTCGACATCCAGCACGGCACCGGCCGCGGCGTTGAAGCTGACGCTGCCACGGGCCGCCTGAGCCGCCTTGCGCGGCTGGTTCAGACGCAGCGCGGCGATGCGTTCCAGGGTCGACTCATCGGCCTTGTCCGGGAGGATCTGCTCAGCGATCCAGTCCAGGTAGCCATACAGGCCAAAGGCGGCACCGCTCAAGGTACGGGCCAGCACTTGGGCATCGGACTGGCGCAGCGAATCGCTGGCCAGGTCGCTTTGGGTGCGCTGAATCAGCACCGGCAGCGAAGGGGTTTCAAACGGCATAGGTCACCTGCCAACTGTGAATGGGGTTGATGTCCAGGCGCTCGCCGTCGGCCAGGATCAGCACCGTGCGCAGGTTCAGGCGCTGGGCATCGAGGCGTTCACTGAGGATCTCGACGGCATTGCAATGACCGTCGTCGATCAGCCATTGCAGGGCCTCACGGGCATAGAACTCGGCGTCGAGCTGGGTCTGCCGGCTAAGCTTGACCCGCCGCAGCAGCCACAGCCGCGAGCCGATGCGGTCGTCGGCCACCGTGGGAAAGCTATCGCCCCACCAGCCGTAGCGCTGGTCATCGTCCAGGGCGTCGTCATCAGCAGCACGGCGCCAGGTGAACAGGCTGATTTCCACGGCCCGGGTCAGGGCGTTCTTCAGGTCATAGGTGGCAAACATGCTTAACCTCCCACCGGCGCGCCGGTCTGCCCCGGGCCGGGTTGCACGCCGCTGTGGACGTGGTTGATCTGGCTGATACCGGCGGCGACCTGATCGCCCTGGGAGACGATCTTGCCGCTCATGCTCAGGGTCGGGCTGTCGATGTTGACGCCGCTGCTGGCGCGGATATTCAAGGTCGCGGTGTCGATGTCGATGACCCGACCGCGCTTGAAGTGGATCTTGTCGCCCTCGTCGGTGTAGATCGCCACTTCGCCGGCGGCCAGGGCCTGCAAGCGGTAGCGCCGGTCCGCCACCACCAGCACCACCGCGTGGGAACGGTCGCCACCGAGGAAGGTGGCAATGCCCTCGGCGCCGGCCAGGGGATTGCTGGTGAACCCGTAAGGCTCGAAATGCTCCATGTCGTCGTTGACCTCGCCGGCGGTGAGGCGCATTTGCAGCGATTGCAGTTTGTTGGCCGAGTTGGCGAGCACCACGGTGCCCCGCGCCAACAGGCGTGTCAGTAGGCTCATGCTGAGTTCCTTGGAGGGTAGGAGCCGGCTTGCCGGCGAACAGGGATTGCGCGGTTTCGTGCCGGATGCCTTCGCCGGCAAGCCGGCTCCTACGGATGGGCGCGGGTTTCAGGTTTTGCCGGGTGTCGGATTGGCGTCGAAGGTGTGGGGCGGGGCCACCTGCAGGGTGGTGATCGAGCCCTGCTCGGACAGCGACCAGGTGACCTTGGAGATCAGCATGTCCTGATCAAACCCCAGCACCGGATCGATCACTCGCACCAGGGTGTTGTGCCTCCACAAGTCGCCATTGCTCTGGCGCCAGCCCTGCACCTGATAGGTGGTGGTCAGGGCCTTGCCGGTGCGGGTGCCGCGCTCCCAGTCAGCGCGCTGCTGAGCCAGTTCCGCACTCAGTTGCGCCGCCTCGCTGATCACCGTCACCCGTTTGCGTGAAGCACTGGCATCGCTGGACTGGCCGGATACTTCGCTGACTGCTGCCCCACTGCTCTGGTCGCTACCCTTGTGCTGGCCGATCACCCGGTACTCGGAAAACACCGCGGAAAAATCCATGGCGGCATTGGCCGAGAGAATGTTCTTGCCCAGCTCCAGGGCATCGCTGGCGCGCCCACCACTGCCCGGCGCCGCCAGCAGCAGGTAACCGTCAGCGTCGTCGGTGGAAAATACTCGGTACAGGGTCAGCAAACGGTCGATGGAGGCAAACACCGTCTCCCCCGGCACGATGCTGTGGGTGTGCAGCTTGCTGGTTGGAGCGATCTCGCTGCGCACCCCGACCCCATAGGAGCCGGCCAGGGCGCGGACGATGCTCAGCACGTCCTGCTTACGCCACTGACTCGGCCGGTTGATGGCCGCGCAATCCACCAGATCCTGGGTCAAGGAACTGCCCTGGATGCTCAGGCTGATCTGCTGGCCGTCGTAACTGATCGGCGCCTTGTAGACATGCCCGGTGAGCACCAGATCGCAACCGATGCGCACCTGGCAGCGAGCGCCCGGACGGATGCGTACCTGCGCATCCTGCCCCGGCCATTGCCAGGTGATGTTGAGGCTGAAGGTACGGAACTGACGCTCCAGGTCCGCACTGATTTCGACGCTTTTCCAGCCGCTGTAATCCAGTCCGTCCACCGTCAGGGTGACGATATTTGCCAATTCGTCCATGGGTCACTCCCGAGCGATTTGCAGATCAGCCGGCGGCAGGAAGCCCGGATGAGCCACCCGGTTGCGCTGCACCACTTCGCCGACCCGCGTCGCATCGGCAAACCGCTGATAGGCCAGTACCAGCGCCGGCACGCTGCTTTTGGGGCTGAGGCTGACCAGCCGCACCCCCGAGGACGCCACCGCATTGAGGTGCCCCTGCACCTGCTGACGCAGGGTGTTGAGCGCCTGGTAATGCACCGCGTCGGCCTTGAGCGCGGCTTGCCAGATCAGCTCATTGAACTGATCGCGCAGCGCCAGCACATCGTCGGCCACCGGCACTTCAAGGCGCTGCACCGGCCGGCTGGCCTGCTGCGCCAGGGGCGGCGTGTTCTTGAGCTTCACCACCGGGGTAGCTACCGGCAGCGCCGACACCAGCCGGGCGATCTGCACCAGCAGCGCATCCTGCACCAGATTGGCCACCGCCTCGGCCGCCGCCGTGGTGTCCTTGCCGGTGGTCAGCTTCGGCGCATCGATGCGCCGGGCCGCCTCCACCTGCTGGGAAATATCGGCGAGCATCTGCCGATAGCCGGTACGGGCAAAGCCCTTGAGCCCGCGTACATCGTCCAGCAACCCCTTGAACTCCGTGCTCAGCTCCTTGGGTATTTCCTTGACCGCTTTGACCAGGGTGTTGAGATCGCCATAGAACTCGATCAACGGCTTGAACTCGTGCTCGATGACCTGATACACGTCCGCCAGCCCCTGGCGCAAAGACGCCACGCCGATCCGTGCCTGCTTGATCAGGTTGGTGGCAAACTCGAACCGCAGCACCGCCGACCCCAGCAAGGTATCGCTGGCCACCAGCACCTGCTGCTGGGTATTGACCACCGCCGAGGGAAAGCGCAACGGCTGGTCCGGATAGAACTTCAGGCTGAAAGTCACCAGACCGCCGTCCTGGCGGCTCTGGGTCATCTCGCATTCGCCGACCTTGACCTGCATCCGCCCAAGCCAGGGGTGCACCAGCTCGCCGCTGCCCTCCTCCAGGGCCTTGAGCAGCTTGTCGCGCTGCTCCAGACAATCGGCGCCGACGATAAAGGCCGTCAGATCGTGGATTTTCGCCTGCTGGCCAAGGCCCTCGAAAAACGGCTGGTCGCGCTGCGGGTACTCGTGCAACTGGCCTTTCTGCCCCACCGGGGTTTTCGCCTGATCGACCCAGAACGGCACGCCGCGAAAGGATGCGGGCAACAAACGATCACGCCAGTTATCCGCCATTGGAACCTCCTAGGGAAAGTGAGCGATAGCCCAGGGTCGAAGCCACGTTCAGGCCTGGTTGATTGGTCTTGGCCTGTTCCGCACGCAGGCCTGCCGGGGCGTTTTCGAAACGCACGGTCAGTCCGCCTTCGAGTTGCGTGCGGTTGTTGGCAGCGTTCTGTTGGATCAGGGCACTGGAGTTCTGGGTCAGCGAGCTGCCCTGGGTTGCGGCAAAGGGTGATGCCAGCCCGCCTTTACCCTCGGCGTTGATTTGCCTTTGCGCCTCGGTAAAGCCTTCGACCTTGCCGGTGACCGTGGCAATCAGCCCTCCGAAACCGCCCTCGAACAGCTCCTTGATCGGCACCATCAACTCTTGAAGCTTGCTCCACAGCCCGGAAAACCAATCGGCGATGGGGGCCCAATTGGTCATGATCAGCTCCATCGGCGACCAGTCGAACAGGGCTTCAATGGCCTTCCTGATCGAGTCGATACCCGGTTGCAACTCGGCCCAGATCGAACTAAAAAAGCCCGTGACCGCGCCCCAGTTGTTGTAAAGAATCACCAGCGGAGAGAAGTCGAATAGCGTTTGCAGGACCTTCTTGATCGCATCGATACCCGGTTGCAGCGCCGCCCAGATCGAGCTGAAGAAGCTGCTGACAGCCCCCCAGTTGTTGTAAAGCAACACGGACGGAGAAAAGTCGAACAGCGTCTGGAACACCGTTTTGATCGCCTGGATGCCCGTTTGCAACGCTCCCCAGATCGACGCGAAGAAGCCGGTGACCGCGCCCCAGCTCTTGGTGATCATGTCCATCGGCACCCAGTCGAACAGGCCTTTTAGAAAGGCCATCGCCGGTACCGTCAAGGCCTTGAGCGACTCCCAGATGGATGCGAACAGGCCCGTCAACCCAGCCCAGTTATCGATGATCAGTCCCAGAGGTGACCAGGAAAACACCTCTTTGAGGAAGCCGACGACCGAAGCCGTCATTGCCTTGATACTGTCCCAGAGCCCGGCAAAGAACGCCGTGATGGTCCCCCAGTTGCCGATCAGCATGCCCAAGGGCGTCCAGCTGAACAGGGTCTTGAGTCCTTCCAGCGCCTGCGCCGCAAGATTCTTTACGCCCTCCCAGAGACTGACAAAAAAGGCCGAGATCGGCCCCCAGTTGGCAATGATCACACCGGCCGCCAGGGCAATGCCCATAGCAATCAGCATCACCGGGTTGGCCTTGGCCACGGTGCCCATCAGGTCGAGCACCTGGGTCGCACCGGTCACGGCGGTTTGCATCGCCGAAAAGGCAATGGCACCCATCGCCAGCCCCTCAACCAGCTTGGGGTTGTCGTCGAGCAGCGTCCCCACGCTGTTGAGCATGGGCTCCAGACCGACCACCAGTGCCCCCACCGCCGGCGCCAGCGCAGCATCAATGGCCGAGGACACCTTGGCCATGGACTGACTGAATACATTCATGCCTTTGGCTGCATCAGTCGACGCGCTGGAATCGCCAACCTCGGCCAGCTTGCCCTTGAACGCGTCGCAGGCCTTGATCCCGTCGAGAAACGGGGTGATCAAGCTGCCGCCCTTGAACAGACCGCTGATATCCAGCTTGCCCAGCCCGGTCTGCTCAAGGTTTTTCTTGAAAGAGTCGACCTTGCCTTGAAGGGCGACGAGTTTGGGTGACAGTTCGTCGATGCCGGTCAACAGCACCGACTTCTTCTCTACGGTTTGTGTGTCTGCCATCACTGCACCTGCTGCATCGCATTGATCCGTTGCGCGTGCTCCAGGGATTCCCGGAGCACATCCAGTGGCCTGGCCATCATCTGTTCGGGGTCGACCTTCCAGAACCAGGCCAGGTCATAGGCGACAGCGATCAGGTCGGCGATGGCTGCGATGCCGCACTCATGAAAAAACTCGCCACCGCCCAGCTCAGGGCGTTGAGGTCCACCAGGTCCAGCTGGTTCACCGAAGACGGTGGAATGCCGGCGCAGACCGCGATGTATTTGGCCGCGACGTCCATGTCGAGGCTGACTTCTTCGCTCTTGTCGATCTTGTACGGCAGCGCCTTGATCGCCCGCACTTCCTGCACCGTCGGGCGGCGCAGGGTGAGTTCGGCCAGGGGCTCGCCGTGGGCCTCGATGGGCACCTGCAGCTTCACGGTGTTGCTCATTGCCAGGTCCCCTTCTGCCCTTCGAAGTTCAGCTCGATGCTGGCGTCGTCGCCCTTGGCAATAGGCTCGTCCACCAGGTAGGCGCCAGCCAGCACGTAGACCTTGCCGTTGGCGAACTCGCAGGTGACGGTCATGTCGACACCTTCGATCAGCTGCTTGAGCGGAAAGTCCGGGGTGTGCAGCGCGGTGACTTTGAACGACGGGGTGAGGTCGGTTTCCTTGTAGAAACCCGGAACCACGGTTTCCCGCTTGACGGCCATCAGCGGTGCTTCGCAGCCACCGCTGATGGTCAGTTGAGCGCCGTCCACTTTGACGTAGCAGGTGCCCGCAATCAGTTGACCCATGATGTTTCTCCCAAAAAATAAGCCCGCTCAAGGCGGGCTGAAAAAGCGCAGTGATGCAGGTCCGGCTCAGGCCGCGGCGTCGTACTGCAGACGGAATTGGTTGAGCAGCGCGAACACCCGCAGGCCGTTGATGTAGTCCGGCGGGAACAGCACGTTGACCCGGCTCGGGTCCTGCACGTCGCGCTCGACGATCAGGTGCTCGGCGAACAGCTCGGCGTTCTCCACATGGCCTTCCAGCTCCAGCTTGGCGTACTGGGCGATCAGCTCACCGCGAATGGTGCTCGGGGTGACGATCGGCTGGCCGGCGCCGAAGCGGGTGCCATCCGCGGCCAGCTTGTGGCGCCCGTACTTGCTGGTGATCACGCTTTGCAGCCGGCGCACGATGAACGCCGACTGGTGCATGGTTTCGCTGTCCAGGTAGGAGTTGTCGGCCTGGCCGTAGGCGTTCTTCTGGTAGGTGGTGATCGCCCGCTGAATGCGCATGTAGCCGCCTTCGTAGTAGGCAGTAGCAATGCCGTAGCTGAGCAGCGACTGGCGCTCGGTCAGGGTAAAGCGTTCGCTGGCCGGCGCCGGATCGATCCCCGGCAGGCTACCGCTCTGGGTCGGACGGCTGGCGTCAGCGGAGATGAACACCGAAGTCCGCGCCGCCAGGGCTGCGGCCTGAACCCACACGGGTTGGGGCACGCCGGTTTCCAGGGCCTGGATGGTGATGTGCTGGTCGTTGCGCGCCTGACCGGCCGCCACCAGGGTGCCGACGGTGCCGCGCTTGGCGCTGTAGACATGACCGAACAGCTGCTTGGCCCAGGACCAGCGGCCGGTGTTGTCGTCCATCACCGCTTGCCACGCATTGAGGCTGGCGGTGTCGGTCCAGGGCATGCAGATGAACTCGAACGGCTCATCGCCCAGGGCCGCCAGGGCCGCGACCTGATCCGGCACGCCGGTGCCGCCGGCCATCTTGCCCAGCACCAGGGTCAGGCCTGCCGGGGTTTCTTCACCATTGCTCTTGCCCAGGCGATTGAGTTGCAGGCTGATGTCATTGCCGCTGTCGCCGGTCCACTTGGCACTCAGGGTCACCGTGCCGTCGACCGCCGCTGCGGTCACCGGCAGATCCACTGCCGCATTGACCTTCAGCGCCAGGGCGCTGGCCGCCTGAGCGGCAGTGGCGCCGCTGACGATCGAGGCCTGCACCCGCACACCGCCGACGTACAGATTGAGCAGGCCGGCGGCGCTGGCGCTACCGGTGAGCTTCAACTCGGCCTTGGCCACGCTGCCTTCGGTGCTGTGCAGCGGCAGGCACCAGATCTCGCCCACCGGGTCGGTCTTGCGCCAGGTTTCATACATCGAGGCGAGCATCGAACCTTGCCCGCCGATGCTCTTGGCCAGGGCCACGCTGGACACCAGCACCAGCTTGCCGAGGTCATCTCCGGTCTGGTTGTCATTGACTTGGGCGACGATCAGACGGCGCATGGCCGAAGACGCGCTATTGGCCGCCGAGTTGTCCATCTCGGCGTAGAACAGCGGAACACGGATGTCCGCCGGGATATTGCTGAAACCGATCGCCATTATTTGGCTCCTTGAGATTTCGCCGCTTTCACGGCTTTGCTAGTGATATCGCCATCGGCCAGACGCCGGCGCCACCAGGCGTTGTCCGGCACTTCACGGCCGGAGGCGGGCAGCAGATCGCCTGCTTCCGGGTCCGGTACGGCGCGGCCAGCGACCGGCAGCACGGTGATGCGTTTGCTCATTGCTTCAGCTCTCCTGAAAAAGTCAGCTCCAGGCGCCCGTCGGGGCCCGGTTTCTTCAAATTGGGGTCCGCCGGATCGATGGCATCGACCCGCACCGTGACCCCGGTCAAGGACGGCAAGCCGTCGAGTTCACGCTCATGCCAGGTTTCCGCCGGCTGCCCGGGCAGATTGCGCCCCAGCTGGAACTCGGCGAAGAAGCGCAGGCGGTAGAGCAAGCGGGTGGCGTCGAACGACACCAGTTCACCGCCGTCGTATTGGATCGGGTTGTACTCGGCGCCGGGCTTGAAACCGACCAGGGCGCGCCAGACTTCGGCGCGCAGGTCGTGGAGTTGGTCCAGGGCTTGTTGTGGGTTGCTAGCGTCGAGGAGCAAGGCGACTTCGAAGCGGTCGCGGATGGTCTGGCGGTGGACGTTCTGGGCGGTGTTGCCGGAAGCCAAGTCGTTGATCGGAGCCCAGTAGGCAGCCGGTAGGGGTTGGCTGGTGTTACCGCCCAGAGTATCGAGGTTGATGCCCGCCAGAATGCGCCCGCTGAGACGGGGACACTGGCTTTGCAGTTGGTTGATAACAGCACTGAGTTTCATCGAGTGGCTCCGGGACCGGGGCTGATCCAGGTCCGTTGCGGGCTGCCACGATCGAGCATCAGGGTCTCTCGGGAAGCAGTTGCCATAGGTTTCTCCAAGGCACAAAAAACCCGCCGCAGCGGGTGGGAGAGAAGTAGCCTGAAGCATCCACCCCAGGCCGATGACAGGGTCCTGCGAATGCCCGCAGGACCGCAGGTTCAGGCATAAACGATCACGCACTCGGACAGCGCGGCGTAGAGTCCGGCCGTGACCGCCCCTTGAGTTCCGACCAGTCGAGCCATGAACTGCAACCTGTCGGTATCCGCGGGGTAGTGCACAGCGGCTTGCCCCAGGGTCATGGCATTGCCGAACGCGTCCAGGATCTGCACACCGACATTTCGCGCCGCGCTCGCTCCGCTGCGCTCGTTCTCCAGTGTCACGCCGTCATGGGTAATACCATCGAAATAGACTTGAACCGTCTTCGCGCCGTGGCGCTTTTGCGGGTCAAGCAAGACTTCGAACATGACCGCCGGGACGCTCCCCTGGTCAATCTGCGAGGCCGATGTCGCTCCCAGATCGACAAACCGCTCCCACTCCACGGCGCGAGCACGCAATGGCAGAAGCTCGACATCGGTACACAGGTCGTCGTCGATGCTGCAGGTAGGCGCGACAACCGTTGCCTGGAAGTTCATGAACTGAAGATGTTTTTGCGAAGTCATTGATCTGTTCCTTCAAGTCGACAGGAGCCGATAGACATTGATCCGGCACCTGTATGGTTAAAGCGCAGGCTCCCGGCAACTCCCAGGACATTACGCGCAACGCATAAACTCCCGCCGGCAAGGACTGCGATGCCGCAGGAAACGCGGTTCTACGGCCGCTGTTTTCTCGCTAATCGGCCTCTCACTCCTGCCCGACAGGCAGCAGTGCTCGACCTTCCTTGAGCCCCGCCTGCAGCGCCGTCCAGAACTCGGCATTTTCATAGCCCATGGCCCAGACACTGGTACCACCCAGGCCCAGCTTGGTCACCAGTGCGGTCTTGGTCTTGATGCTCGTGGCATCGTCGTACCAGAGCACCGGCTGCGCGCGCTCCGGGGTCCATTCCACGCCATCGGCGAAGCTCTTGACCGGCCCCCAGGTGGCGTAAGGCGTTGCGGAAGCGGCGTCTCGGCGGGCGACGGCGCGGTGCTCGGCAATCACTTCCTGATAAGCCGACCAGTGCACTCGGTTGCCAATGCTGTAGTCCTGACCGTAGGCCGGCAGCCCGGACAGGACCTTGCTCGGCGCGACTTGCGACACGGCGTAGCTGAGCAGCACCTGCTGCCAGTCGGCACCGGACACGGGGCCGGGCCAGACTTCGCCATGGAAACCGCCACTGCTCCAGCCGGGGCCGACCTGGTCGTAGGTCATGACCTGGAAGTAATCCACCGCCGCGCCCAGGGCCTTGTAGTCGTAGCCTTGCAGGTACTCGGGCTCGCGGTCGCTGGACTTGGGCGGGACGCTGATGATCAGTTTCTTGCCACTGGCATGCAGGGCGTTGCCCAGGGCTTTGACATAGGCGGAAAAGGCCTTGGCGTTCCTTGGCTCGACCTGTTCGAAGTCCAGGTTGATCCCGGCAAAACCGCCCTCCTTGGCCAGCCTCACCAGTTGCTTGATGCTGCCGGCACTCAAGCTCTTGTCGTTGACGATGGAGTGGGAAATGGCCGGGTCGAAATCAGCAATGCCCTCGTTGTAGTCGGAGACCGTGGGGTACAGCGGCAGGGCCTTGGACTGGGCGAAGCGAATGATGTTTTCGCTGGTTGGGTTCATCCCTTCCTGGTGCAACTGGCCGGTGACGGTCAGCCCGTAGATGCTGCCCAGACCGACAGCAGAAAGGTGGCGGTGGAACGCTTGCAGGTTGCTGTAGGACGCTTCGACCTGGCCATCGATGTAGGCCAGAACAAAGGGCCCGGCATGGGCTGCGGTTGCCAGCAACAGAGTGCAGCCAGCGATCAATGCCTGAAAAAAACGCCGGATGCCTCGCTTCGAGGCCGGGCTGCTGAAGCCTGGATTCATGAATGCTCCTGCGGACTTTCCGCGTGGATTGAAAGGAAGTGAATGCGGGATCGGAGGCGATCCGAATGAGCCGCTCGCAAGGATGCTCGCGGCGCCATTGAAGGGTTAAAGCTGCACCACCCTGAGTGGTTTTTTGGCGGGGATTTTCTTGGCCTTGGCTTTGGCCTTGCCTTGTTTGCCGCCGTTACATTCGACCGTGGTGCTCCACCCCGACGGGTTGAACAGTTGCTCCACCGAGTCCACCAGGTACTCGCCGTCCAGGCCGGCCTTGAAGCCCTGGGCATTGATCAGGCGCTCGGCAAACAGATCGGTGCGCCCGGGCATTTCCAGGCGCAGGCTGGCGCTGCTGCGGTTGAAGGCTGCCAAGCGGGCCTTGGCCGCTTGCTCGGCGGCGGACTTGTTGGGGTACAGGTGCCGATCGGTGTGCACCGCCGGCACGCTGGCCGGTGAGTCGCTGTTGCCCAGGTCGATGACCTTGAGCGTGCCGCTCTTCGGGTCCTGATGCTTGGTCTGCACCGCCTTGTGGGTGCTGCTGTCACTGAGGCGGAACTGATAGCGGCTGACGTCGCGGCGGCTGAGGCTGACAACGCCCAGGGCCTTGCCGCTGGCACTCAATCCGGACTGACGGGGCAGCACCAGTAACCTGCCTTCGGCCACCTTGGCGGTGCAGTCGTACTGCCGGGCCAGGCGGGTGATGAAGTTGAAGTCGGACTCGTTGAGCTGGTCGATCCGCGGCACCTTGGTCGCCACCGGACAGACCGCCTGCCAGCCGTTGCGGGCTGCCAGATCGCGGACTATCTGCGCCAGTGCCACGTTCTCCCAGCTGCCGCTGCGGGTGGTCTTGCCACTGCCGCGCATGTCGCTGGCCTTGCCGCGGATCTCGATGGAATCCGGCGGCCCGTTGACCACCACTTCATCCACCGTGTAGCGCCCCAGGCGAGTCAATGCCTGCCCGGCATAGCCGAGGAACACTTCGATGGCGGCGCCACGACGGGGCAAGGCGACCGCACCGTCACGGTCATCGATGCGCAGTTCGAACTCGTCCGCTTCCATTCCCGGTTTGTCCAGGGTGCGCAGGGTCAGCAGCCGGTCATTGATCTGCGCGGTGATGTCGCGGCCATCGGCGAGGATACGAAAGACCGGGGTCATGGCCTGTGCTCCAGAAAATGAAGACCCCGCACGCAGCGGGGTCTGTTGAGTGGAGGCAAGGTCAGTCCCATAGCTGAACCATCGCCTCTGTGCGAATCGGCAGCTCCGGTAGCAGGATCAGTACCCCGGCCCGAAAGGGTTGTGGCTCATCGGCCAGGCCCTGGTTGGCGTCCAGCACCGCCTCGACGCTGCCATTGAGGTGCCCGTAGTAGCGATGACACAGGGTGTCGAGCAGATCACCGTCAGAGGTTCTGCAGGTCGTTGCCATAGCTCACAAACTCCAGTGAAAACCCTTGTTTGCGGGGAATGCCGCCCGCCAGCAGGTGGCTCTGTTCCTCGTCGATGCTGGTGAGGCACCAGGTGCCCAGCACTTCGCCGTAACCCGTGGTCAGGCTCAGGGGCTGCAAGCGCCGGCCAATGCTGCGCAACGCCTGCAACTGCCCCAGCCCGCCCTTGAACCCGGGAAAGATCGCGCCCTTGAGGGAGATCTTGTCGTCGCCCTGCCCCACCGCCTGCTGCGCGATGCTGCGGCTCAGGCGCTCCTGGGCCGCCCAGCGAAAGCCGGTTTGCCGGCGCAACTCATCGAAGGCCGCGGTATCGAGGTTGAAGTAGAACGGCTCGGCCGCGGTCCCCAGGGGCTGCAGAATCAGCAGGTGCGGGAAGGGTTTCACCGCCTCCGCCGCCGGGGTGTCCTGAGGCGCCAGCGCGCCGGAAGGGAAGATATTGCCCAGGGCCGGGCTGATCTGCCCGCCGATGCGGTTGATCGCCGCGCCGGCCTTGGCCACCTGCTCCTGCAAGGCGCCAAGACGCTGCTGCATCTGCCCCGCCACGGTCACGGCCTGGCTGTACTTGGCCGCGACTTCACCCACCGCCGACTGCGCCGCGCCGATGCTGCGCATCGTGCGTTGCAGCTTGGCGCCCAGCACCGGGCCGACCCAGGGCAGATTTTCCAGCTCCGAGGCGGCGCCAGTGATGTCGCTGATTGCGCCGTTCATGGGCCCCAGCATTTCATCGGCGCTGCGCCGCCCCGCCTCCGCTGCCGCCACCAGGGACGTGAGCCCCGATTGCAGCTGTTCCATATAGGCCATGCCGCCTCCTTAAACGTGTGCCGCGTCGAACAACTGACGACCCGCCGCCTGACGGCTGTATTCGTCGAACTGAAAGCGCAGATAGGGTTCCAGCTCCCGGGCCAATAGCGCCGGATCTCTGACATCGCCCTGCACCGAAATCGACAGATAAGGCGCGAAGCTGAACTGCTGTTCGATCGAAGGTGGCGTCGCCGATGTGAACGGCTCCGCCGGTTTGAGCAGCGAAGAGGTCGATGCCGACGGCGACGGGCTGGCCATCGAACGCACGGCCTGCCCCATCAGCGGAGGTGTCTGCCCCGGCTGGAAGGACTTGGCGATATCGCCCATTACCGGCGGGATGTTCTGCCCGGCGTTGCGCATCATCAGCGGACCGGCTGCGGGCATTCTCTTGAGCGAGTCGTCGGAGCCGAACATCGCCTTGCCAGCATAGGAGCCCAAGGCTCCACCGCCCCAGTAACCAAGAGCGCCACCGATGACGGAACCTATGGCGCCGCCAATGGCTGTTCCAAGGCCTGGCACGACAGAGCCAATGGCAGCCCCGGCAACAACCCCCGCTTTGGCCCCGGCCAATGTGCCTGCTAAACCTCCGAGCGCACCGCCATAGCCTTCGGCCTTCTCATCGCGGGTCTTGGCATTCTGATAGGTGTCTGCGATCTGCAGACCGGCATCCAGTATCGACAGGGCACCACCCCGCTTGAATAACTTCTTGCCGTTACTCCACAGAGACTTCAAGCCGCTTCCGACAACCTGGGCGACTCTCATCCCAGCATTGGCAAGGCGACTCAAATTGCCAGGGCTGAATACATTTTTCAGTGTCTGGACAATGCGACCGAGCACGCCACGCTTGGGTCTTGCGCCACCGGGGCCATTGCCGCCTTTGTTGCCCTTCTTGTTCCTACCACCGTCCACGTCGAAATCACCCGCGCCCATTCCCAGCGCATTGGTGACAAACACGCGCTGGACAACGTTGGGGTCAACCTTCAACCCACCACGCAAGACATTGATCAGGCCCTTGCCCATGGTGTAGACGGCCATGAGCTTTTTCACCGCGACATAAGCAGCGCCCAGGGCAACCACACCCTGCACCAACGATGGGTTCTGCTCTGCCAATTCGCTCAGCTTGCCGACCACCACGGTGATGCTTTTGGCCACCAGATCCGTCACCGGTTGCAGGGCCTGCCCCACGACCCGCTGGCCTTCATCGATGGCTTGACCTGCTTCAGCCCACAACTGCTTGGAGGCTTCTCGACGCTCCGCGAGGTTCCTGGCGAGAACGCCAGAGGCGCTCAACGAGTCCTTCTTCACTTGCTCATACTGCTGCCGGCCCTGGGTCTGGGCCAGCAAGGCCGCCTTGATCTGCATATCGGTAAACAGGTCACCGGTACGCAGGGACTCTTCCAAAGCCTCAAGCATGGCCTTGGCCTTGGCCGGGTCTGTTTCCTGGCTGATCTTCGCCTGGGCCTCGGCCATCTTCGCCGCCTTGGCCGGGTCGATGGCCCTGACGTAGCGCATGGCCAGGGCAAAGCTCGCCTCCAGGCTCGACATGCCCTTCTGGATACCGGTATTCAGCGAAGCCTGATAATCAATGCCGGCGTCTTCATAAGCCTTGACCGCCTCACTGGAGCCGATTTTCTCGATCCAGTTCTGCAATTGGCCAGCGGCCTGATCAGCACTGCCCGCAGTGTTCATCTGCACTTGCAGCATGGACCCCAACTGACTCACCGCCTCCATGCCGGTGAGTCCTTCCGCGCTCGCGCTCTTGAGCAGCGCCGGGAGCAAGCGCGCCATGTCGGCCGCCTCGAAATTGCCGGCCTGCCCCTGCAGGGCGATGGCCTCAAGAGCCTGCTCCATAACCTTGGGATCGCTGATCCCGGCCTTCAGCTCCAGGGCCCGCATCAGCTTCGCGGTGTCGTCGACACTCGCGCCCTGCCCCACTGCAAACTTGGCGGCCAGCCCTGTGTAGCCTTGCGCCTTGTCCAGCGACATGCCGCTGGCCATCATCTGGCTCACCAGAGCCGCCACATCGTTACGGGCCATGCCCGTGTCACGGGAGGTCTGAATCACCGTGCGGCTCAGCTGCGCTTCCTGAGGCTGGTTGACCACATTGGCCTTAATCGCCATGTCGCGGATCAGCGCTTGATAATCAGCACTGATCTTGACCGGGGCGCGGAGCTTATCGACGCCAAACTTTGCCCAGTCATAAGCCGCCTTGAAGTCGGCCTTGCCCTGGGCAACCTGCTGCAGTCCTCGGGCCTGAAGCGCCGAGCCCCGCGCTACATTGCCCAGCGCTTGATATTCCTGGCGCAGCTTGTGCACCTGAATCCCCTGCCGGCGCAGCCCATCCCGGCTCTCCTCCAACCGGCGCAACAGCCCGGCCGCGGAAGCGGCGCCGGTGTCATGGGCCTTTTTCCATTCATCCTGCAGGCGCAGGGTCTGGCCGATGGTCTTTTCCAGCACCCTGGCCTTGCCGCCCTGCCGCTCCAGCTGCTTGATCCGGTCTTCCACCGTCTTGAAGGCGGCGTCCCACGTCGAACTGAGGGCAGTACCCACTACCACCAGCCCCGATACCAGTTTGTTCGCCATGTGCTTCTCCTGATCCTTGGGTGACGGGCTCAATCCGTGAGCCACCAGACCATCTCGGAAAACCTCATGGTCATGATTTCCTCAGCGGCGAAATGCAGCTCGCGAGCGAGCCGTTTCGCCGCCACCTTCATCACCCCCGGATCAAAGCTCGTCGTCTTGCACCAGGCGAAAATAGCCGGCCTGCAGGCGTTGATAGTCCTTGAGTGCCATGCTCTCCAGGTCCTTGGTACTGATTTGCGCGAGGCTGGCAAACAGCATCAGCTCGCGCTGTTCATCGTCACCAACGCCGGCCGCACTGGCGGCGCGCACATCACGCACCGTCGGCGCTCGCAGGGTGAGCCGGTCGCAGACCACACCGTTCATCTCCACCGGCTTGCTCAGCGCCACCACCACGCTGTCGCTGCTCAGGGTCATCCAGGCCGGGGTCTTGTCGATTGCTTGAGACATGAGGTGTCTTCCTTACAGGCCCAGGGCCGAACGTTGAGCGGCGAGCTGGTCGACGCCGTTGATCACACGCTTCATGCCCAGCGCATCAATCTCGTAGATCAGGCGACCGTCGACTTCCAGCTTGTAGTAGGTCAGGGCCACGTTGTGCTTGATCTCGGCCTTGTCGCCGGACTTCCAGTCGCCCATGTCGACCTCTTTGAGCAGGCCGCGCAGGGTGACGATCACCGGGGTGACCTTGCCCTTGAGGCCCTTGAAGGCGCCACGGAACACACCGTTGAAGCCGCTGCCATCGGCCAGGCCGAACATCTTCAGCGACTCGCGGCGCACGCCGGTGGTGGTGAAGCCGGCCTCTTGTTTCTCCATGCCCATGTCCAGTTCCACCGGCACATCCATGCCACCGACGCGGTGTTCCTCGGTCTTGAGGGTCAACTTGGGCAGGGTCAGGCTCGGCACGTCGCCTTGAAAGCTGATGCCATCGACGAACAGGTTCATGTTCGCCAGGGTTTCGGGAATCATTGCCATTGCTGCGGCTCCTTAAGCGGCTTGGTCGAGGACTTCGGTCAACCACTGATTGGTGACCTCGACCCGGAAGTTGGGGTTTTCGGCGGGCGGTACGTCGGTGAAGCGGATGTTCCAGTACACCTTGCCCTGCTCCAGCTGGCTGGCGGTGTTGAGCTCGGTGTCGGCGTAGACCTCGAAATTGATGATCGCGCCCTGGTTCTTCAGATCACGCATGAACGCTTGCAGGCCCTCGGTGACGTCCTTGACGTAGGTCGCGGTGATCGAGCGGTCCACGGCCCATTTGTGGCCGAAGAGGATGGCGTCCATGACGATGTCCATGGTCCGCACCCGGGTGACGAAGGCCCATTTCGGATCGCTGGACAGCGTGCGGTTGCCCCACAGGCGGAAGCCCGCATCCCGAATGATGGTGGTGATGTTGGCGTTGTTCAGCAGATTGGCGCGGCAGGTTTCATCGCCGTCGAGGAACTCGATCGGCCGCTTGGTGCCGGTGATGCCGACGAACTCCTTGTTCGACGGCGAGGCCCAGAAGCCGTACTCGTTGTCGGTCCAGGCGAACAGACCGGCAACCCAGGCCGAGGCCGGCGCATCGACGGTGGCATTGGCGCCGTTGTCCCAGTGCTGCACACCCGGATCGACCATATAGGCGCGCTTGGCGCCGAAGTTCTTGGCGTAGGCCATGGCCGCTTCGTCGGTGGTATTGGGACCATCGAGAATGGCCAGGCCACGCAGCTTGTCGGCCAGGGCCACCAGGGCGGTGCCGATGGCCAGGGTCGAGCTGTGCTTGGGGGTGACCAGCAGACGTGGCTGGGCGTTGAAACGGCTCTTGCCGTCCAGCAGCGCCTGCAGACCGGTACGCTTACCGTCGGCCAGCACCCCGCCGATGATCGCCGAAGTCTGCTCGGCCGCGTCGGTCATCTTGGCCACGCCACAAGCGACGATCACCGCCTTGGCCCGCTGATAGATGGCCTGACAGGCCTTGGTGATGGCCGCATCCGGGCCCCAGGCGGCAATGGCCTCACGCTCGTTGGTGATCAGCAGCAGGTCATTGACCTTGGCAGCGGCGGTCGGGCCTTCGGTGAAGGTGTCCACCAGGCCGATGATCGAAGACGACGGCAGCGAAATAGTGCGCGTGCCGGTGTCGACGTTAGTAACGGTAACGCCGTGGAAAAAACCACTCATGGATAAACTCCAGACATGAAAAAGCCCCGGATGAAGGGGGCTGTAAGGGATGTTGAGTTAAGGGAAAGCGGGAAAGAAAACGCCCCGGCGGTGCGGGGCGTTTACTGGGTTTGCTCGGCGATCCAGGGCGGCGCCACCGGACGATGTTCAATCTGTGGAAAGTCCGGGGATTGCGGCCAGTCGCGTAGGGATTGCATGTACACAAGCAGCTCGTTGTACTGATTGTCCGAAAGGGCAGTAGGCACTTTGATTTCAAGCTGATCTCGATGGCGGTCGCGCAGCCATGTAACGGCCGCCAACTCGGCAGCTCGCCAGATTCGTTCATCCTCCCCCTGGTTGAAAGGTTCAACCATAGCGTGGAGCGCATCAGGCAGCGGCAACGTGACAGCTGGTGCCGGCCGCATACCTTCGATGACTTTTGCCAATGCCACCGAGTCGATGTCAGGGTTAGTTAAGATTTCTTGGGGGATGTAGTGGTTTAACGTCACATTTCCCCAGTCGACAAGCATGGTGCCAGCGGTAGCCGACACAGAGAGAACTTTAAATCCACTCACAAGATATTCCCCTTTACTCGATCAGGGCTGTTGCCCCCTTCAAAGATCAAGTTGTTGCCATTTTTCTCAATCGAATAGCCACCAGCACCAGGTGCATTGGTCGACGCTGCACCGGGGCTACCAGGAGCGCCGCCTGCGCCACCGTTCCATCCGGCTGTATACCAGCCCCCAGCGCCACCAGCATCCAAACTGCCTGCCGCTGGGTAGCCATAGCCGTAAGTAGAAACTTGATACATTCCGCCACCTGCGCCGCCAGGACGTCCCGCGCCACCGCCACCTCCGGTATGCAGTACGTTGGGCCAGTAGGCATCCCCGCCGCCACCTCCGCCACCGAAAATGTAGCCATTGCGGTTATCGAGCGTTGCAGGAAAATCAAGAACAACAGCTGTGGCGCCTGGCAAGGGCCGAGCGGGATAAGCCCCCGCGCCACCCGCACCACGGATGTAGTGTTCATTGACGATTTTTAGCGTGGAGCCTGGTGGAAAGACTCCCGTTCTCAATGAAAACCCCGTACCACCGCCGTAAATCATTGCCCGGTTGATAAAGAGATAACGTCGCGCCTTGGTCGGCTTGCCCATGAGGTCAAAAATGCTCGCACCTGCTCGTTCTACTGTGTTGATAAACACAACGGTTCGACGCCAGACCGTGCGCCACCCACTTTCGGTTTTGATGAACAGCTCTGCCCCTTCTCGCCAGCCATCTGCAAGCTTTACATAAGGCATAACACCAGGTCGGTAACCTCCATCCAGCTTTACGTGGAAGTTCATTATGGTTCCTCGTATTGCAGCCAAAGCGTACCAACCGAACCGTCAGTTGGTTTAGGGGCATTTGGAGAGTAGATAAAACGGTTGGCCGGCAATGCATCGGTGATGCCGTATCCCGCAAGGGTGGTCGCCTTGTCTGCTTTGCGTGTCGGGTCAAAATTGGCGGCGTCCCATAGCAAGTTGCCAAAGACGGTTGCGGACTTGTTGGCAAGGCTCAGAAGAAGCGGCGTTATTGTTTCCCCGCCATAATTTGCAAAAATCCTCACATTGTCATTCAGAAGATCCATGCGGGCTTCGCTGCTGGGCGTCACCCAACCGAACTCCGGAGAGTCGCTACCTTCACTCGACAGTAATATTGAGCCATTCAACCGTCCACCCGTTATGGGAAGGAGCTTGCTGACTGCGCTAGTCAGCTCTGCCTTTGTTGCCCCATCAGCAATCCCATAACCAGACAGAGTTGTGGGGTTGATACCACTAACAACTAGGCCTCGTTTATCGATCGTGACTTGCCGATAAGTACCAGCCACCTTATCCGCCGGAAGTGCAGCAGCCAGGGAGTCGTCCACATACTGGCGGGTAGCAAGCACCACCGCCGGATCAATCTTCAACACGATCTGCGCGGTGTTGGCGACGATGAAGTTCATGCGGATGACTTGGGTCTTGCCGGTGCCTTGGGCCAGCAGGGGCTTGAAGCTTGGGGCGCAGTTGGCTACCGCCACCAGGTCACCGTCGGCATCGAACAGGCCGATCTCACGAATCCAGCGACCGCCAACATCAGGCGGGATCACTTGTTCGGTGATGATGATGTTGGGGTTGGCCGGGTCGGTGCGCACCTGGTTGACCGGGGCGCGACGCCATTCGTTGATCAGCTTGGTCTGAGCCCGGTTTGGGATGGGGTCGGTGCCGTTGGCATCGCCGACCGCCATTTCCTTGAAGGTCCAGGGCGTGCCCAGGGCCGTGGCGTTGGCCTGTTTCGCCTCGCCCACCGCCGTGAGAATGGCAAAGAACTGACTGTTGGAATCAATCATGAGTACACATCCAGGGTGTCTGTTTCATCAATACACATGACCTGGCCATAACGGCCGGTCACTTCGATATCGCGGGGTGTCGGGGGGTAAACGTCGATGTCTTCGCCCTGATATTCATAGGCGCCAAGACCAATCACTCCGGAGCTTTCCAGGCTGATGGCCAGGCCAGTCATGTGCCGGCTGACAGGCCTGGCGTCGTCGATCAGCCGGGTCAGCTCCTGGTACATTTCCTCAGTGATACCGGTGTCCAGAACGCCGACTTTCAGGGCAAAGGTGGCCGGTTCGCCTTCAGGGACCGTCTGCCACCATTCGACCACTTCGATCAGGTAGCCCAGCGGTTCCACCACCCGGCGCAGTGCACCGATGGTGCCTTTGCGAGCGTGGATGAAGTACGAGGCACGAATGGCGTTGCGCTTGACCGTCTCGGACCAGCGCGGGTCCCAGCGATCCACCGACCAGGCCCAGGCCAACTGCGGTAGCAGATGCACCGGGCAGGTGGACGGGTTGTACAGGGTGCGCAGCATGATGGCGGTATCGCCCGCGCTGGCCGCCTCAAGGGCGCGCTCCAGCGGCGTGCTATTGATCGGCAATAGGCTGGTCATCTCAGCTCCCCAGCGTGACGCTGTAACCGGTGCAATACGCCGCTTGAGCCTTGGTCGGGGTGATGTCTTGCCAACCCGCCAGATCGACCCGAGCCACGCCGGCCACATGCAACTGCGCATCAATGGCCGAACGGGCCACCTCGATGCCCAGGCGCCGGCGTGGGTTGACCCAGGCAGCCAGCTTGCGCTCGGCTTCTGCCAGGGCAGCATCACCTTCCGGGCCGGAGCCCTTCATGTGCAGCACCGCGTCGATGCGATACGGCAAGACCTGGGCACTCTGGACCGTGACCCGGTCGCCGAGCGGTCGCACGTCTTCATCGTTGAGGGCTGCGGCAACGGTCGCCAGCAAGTCAGGACTGGCCGCGCCATTTCCCTCCAGGCTCAGCACCGTGACCGTCACCCGGGCCGGTGCCGGGCTTTCGGCCTCGGCGTCTGCTACCAGCGCAGAAGCGTTACGGGCATGCAGGATGTAGCTGTTGCGCGGGCCGGCCGTGGTCAGTCCTTCATAGGCCAACTGCACGCGCTCGCGCAGAGCGTCGTCGGCTTCCTTGACCTCCTCCACCGGCGGCACTGCCTGCGGGTCACCCTGCAGGATCACCAGGCGCTGCAGTTTGACGTTGGCCGCCAGGTGATCCAGGTCCGTGCCCTTGGCATGGGCCAGCAGCAGCGCCTTGGCGGCATCGTTGACCCGGGCCCGCAATTGCATATCGCCGTAGGCCGATAGCTCCAGCAGTTTGCTCACCGGGTCGCTTTCCAGGTTGGCCGTCCAGTTATCGCCCATATGCCGGCGAAAGGTGGCCAGCTTGCCTTGGTACAAGGCCTCAAAATCCAGGGCCTCAAGCACCTGCGGCGCCGGCAGCGCCGACAAGTCCAACGTACTCATGCCGTCACCTCCAAAACCGCGCTATCACCCAGGTACTGGCCGGTCAGTTGAAAACTGATCTGACCACCCACCACCGCAACCACTCTTACCCGTTCCAGCTTCAGCCGGGGCTCCCAGCGCAACAGCGCTCGGGCCACTTCGGCCTGCACCGCACTTTTCCACCCGCCGGTTACCGGCAAGTCGACGTAGCGGCGCAGGTTGCTGCCGTACTCCGGGCGCATCCGCCGACTGCCCAGCGGCGTGGTCAGAATGTCCTCGATGGACTGCCGCACATGCTCGATGCCGGACAGCGACAGGCCGGTACGGCGATCCATTCCGATCATCGTGTCACTCCTGCGCTTGCAGATCCGGGTGGGCGTTCAGGTAGTCCAGGGCGACAAGGTCGCCGGCCTTTACCGACACCTGTCCGTGGGCAACCCGCAACTGGCGGCCATCCGGCAGGATCAAATTGCGCGAGGTGTAAAGGGTGTCGCGAAACACCACAGTGCCGGCGCCCACAGGGCGACCGGGAGTTTTCTTAGGGGTGGCCATAGGTATCTCCGGGTACAAAAAAACCGCTCGGGGCGGGTTGATGGGGTGTTCGGTGATAGATGAGACGTGAGCGCTGAGTCGTGAGGCCCACGACCCGCGTGGGTCACTGCGGCGTTGCAGTTGAACCGGGCCCCGGCATCACACCCAGATGGGTATGGGTCGAGCCGACGTTGACCCCGTTGTGCTTCAAGCTCCCGCCGTTGATGTGCACATCGCCATTCAAGGTGATCGCTCCGGTCAGGGTGATGCTGTCGGCCTTGCCGGTCAGGGCGCTGTCGGTCACCACCGCCGAGCTGCCGCCGACCTGAATGGTCACCGTGCCGCTGGGCAGGCTGATGCTGTAACTCTTGGCCTGCCAGTCATAGACCAGCGAGCCGCCATCCTCGAAACGCCAGACCTCGACGTGGTCACGGTTGTCCGGCTGGGGACCGGCGTTGCCATACAGGCCGGGAACGAAGGTGCCCTGGGCCGGCTCGCCGCTGGGGCTGATCAGCACGCCCTGCTCCCCCAGGCTCGGCGCCCGCCAGTGCCGGGCCTTGCCGGCGGCCTGGCTGTGCCAGCGCACCCAGGCGCTGGTCCAGCCGGCGCCATCGGATACCCGCACCAGGCCAGCAGCCAGATCCACGCCGACCACGCTGCAAGGCAGGATCAGGCCGGCAATCATGCGGTCGTGGGTTGCAGACACGTAACTCACGCCATGTGCTCCGGCGACTGGTAGCCGCCCTCATGACCGGAGCCAGTGTCGGGACTGAAACCCAACACCAGCGTGCCCGGTGGTTGATTCGGCCAGGGCCATTGCTCCTGACCCAGGTAGATAAGCTGCTGCCACTGCACGATCCACTCGGCCCGGTAAACCGACTCTGCAGCCGTACCAACAGGCTTGGCCCACACGGCCGTCGCGCCTTCGACAAAGTCCAGATCCCACTGCTGACAACGCAGCAGCTCGATTAACTGAGCCGCCAGAATGGCCGCCTGCAAAGGTGCCTGTGCAAGCTCGGGGTCAACCCGTACCCGGGCCTCCAAAGTGGCCCGCATGCAGCAGCGACCGTCACCCGGGTCGGCTGCCTGGTCCAGGCCGGTGACGGCAAAGTAGAGCGCCGGCTCAGTGGCGCCTTCAAACGCCTTGGGGAATGCCTCAACCGTCTGCAGATGGGGCATCGCCAGCTTGATCGTGGACGTGATGGCGTCTTTTAGCTGGGTCAGTTCGTTCATTGTCTAGTTCCAGAATTAGGTCGAGGCGGTCCAGCCTTCGGGCTCAAGTCCAGTGGACCTTTTGAAAGGCCGGAGCGGATCAACGCTGATCCGAGTTCGAGTCCCGTGAGGGCGGTTCGCAAACCCCGATGCGCTTGGCCGCCCAGCGCTCATAAAGGCCGATGGCGACGTCGGCGCCGGCCATGGCGGTCAGGCAGCCGAAGGCGCAGGCGGTCCAGATCGAGACGCCGGCGGCATACAGCAGCATGATTGCCGAGACTCCGCAGACCACGCAGGCTCCGGAGCGCAGCGCCAGGCGCCGCAGCAGCGACCAGCCACGAGCGCCCTCCTTGTCGGCGCGCCACATTTCGCCGGAAACGCCACCGACCAGCGCCAGGACGATGACCAGCCAGATCGGCATGTCCAGCAACGCTTGTTGCTCGTTTGTCATTCACGTCTCCCGTGCGGATTGAGGCCAGCGAGATGGCCAGTTGATAGAAGGCTGATAACGATGTTTCAAGGGGTCCCTGTCTGTTGGTGGCCCACGTTAGGCAGGCATTCCAAAAAGCCCGGTCGCCCGGGCTTTTCAGTAATGCAAACCTTGGTCTTTCGGCACGACTGGTGCGGTACGGACCCATTCAAATTGTTCCTCCGACCGCGACCCTGTCCGCCGGATAACTGCTTCTGGTGCTTTACGCTGCACACCCGGGTCAGTTGCCAACCCTCTGAACCGTCGAGGCCGGTTCATCGCTGCCTTTGCTTTGCCACTAAAGAGCGTCGTTGCAGCCGTTGTTGAACGGCTTGAGATGGATAATATGCATTCATGCATATGCAGTCAATGCGTAAACGCATTTATTTATGCATGCGAATTGCGCGAATGCATGAGAGCCGCATAGATGCAGGGCGGGGGGGATTTTTCGAGGGCGAAAAAAAGCCCGCTCAGTGGCGGGCTTTGTCTGACAGTGATGGCTTAGCGGGCGTACATGCCCCACCAGAAGACGTGACCGAGGATGCTGATCTGCTCCTCCTGGATTTCCTGGAAGCTGTAGTCCTCATCCGGATGCTCATCGCGGTTGAAGCTGCGCAGGCGAATCCCGGTGGGCAAGCGATACAGCTGCTTCACTCGCAGTTGGCCATTGTGGTTGATCGCATACAGGTCGCCATCGACGATATCGCCGATGGCACACTTGCCGGCATTGACCCCGACCGTGGCACCATCGCGCAGCACCGGCAACATACTGTTGCCCCGCACCGTGACGCATTTGGCCTGATCGAACTGTACGCCGTTGTGCCGCAGGCTGCGCTTGCCGAAGCGCAGGCTGGCGCGCTCGCTCTCCTCGATGACGAATCTTCCTGATCCAGCAGCCAATTCAACCTCACGCAGAAAAGGAACCGACACCTCGTCGTCATCGACAGGGGTATCGTCGTCCCACAGGCTTATGTCCTTGAGTTCCGAATGAATCTCGTCGCGGGGCGCAGCAATCCGGGCAGGCGCGATATCCACGCGCCCGCGCAATTGGTCGGTGCTCACCTGGAAGTATTCAGCGATCCGCGAGATGTGTTTATCCGAAGGATCGACGATCTTCCCGCTGAGAATCCGCGAGAGGGTGGATTGAGGCACACCAGTCCGACGGTGAAGCTCCGTGGGGGAGATTCCATCACGATCCAGCAGCTCTCTTAAGACGGTAGAAACATTGCGTATTTGCATAGAACGCATAGTGCTCGAACTTTTAGCCCATGACAAATGCTGTTTTGCATATTTGTGCTGCATTTACCGGACAAACGCAGTAGTGCCTTGGTGTCTGCGAGGCCAGGGCGCCCATGGTAACCTTGCCGCCATCTGCAAAAAGCCGGGCCCAGCGCTCCTTTGCTTCACCCATTCAACGAATCCGCCTAAATACCAATGAGTAAAAATACCTCCGATCTGTCCTCTCACACGCCGATGATGCAGCAGTACTGGCGCCTCAAGAACCAGCACCCTGATCAGTTGATGTTCTACCGCATGGGCGACTTCTACGAGATCTTCTATGAAGACGCGAAGAAGGCCGCCAAGCTGCTGGACATCACCCTGACGGCACGCGGACAGTCGGCGGGACAGGCAATTCCCATGTGTGGCATTCCCTACCACGCCGCCGAAGGTTACCTGGCCAAGCTGGTGAAACTCGGCGAGTCGGTGGTCATCTGCGAGCAAGTGGGTGATCCGGCCACCAGCAAAGGCCCCGTGGAACGTCAGGTGGTGCGCATCATTACCCCGGGCACCGTCAGCGACGAAGCCCTGCTGGACGAACGCCGCGACAACCTGATCGCGGCCGTGTTGGGCGATGAGCGCTTGTTCGGCCTGGCGGTGCTGGACATCACCAGCGGCAATTTCAGTGTCCTGGAAATCAAGGGTTGGGAGAACTTGCTGGCGGAGCTGGAACGCATCAATCCAGTGGAGCTGCTGATCCCTGATGACTGGCCACAAGGCCTGCCGGCGGAAAAGCGCCGGGGTGTTCGACGTCGCGCCCCCTGGGACTTCGAGCGCGACTCGGCCCACAAGAGCCTCTGCCAGCAATTCTCCACCCAAGACCTCAAGGGCTTTGGTTGCGAGACCCTGACCCTGGCCATCGGCGCCGCCGGATGCCTGTTGAGCTACGCCAAGGAAACCCAGCGCACCGCCCTGCCCCACTTGCGCAGCCTGCGGCACGAACGCCTGGACGACACGGTGGTGCTGGACGGTGCCAGTCGCCGCAACCTGGAGCTGGACACCAACCTGGCCGGGGGACGCGACAACACCCTGCAATCGGTAGTCGATCGCTGCCAGACCGCCATGGGCAGCCGCCTGCTGACCCGCTGGCTGAACCGCCCGCTACGGGATCTCAAGGTCTTGCAGGCGCGTCAGTCCTCGATCACCTGCCTGCTGGACGGCTACCGTTTCGAACGGCTGCAGCCGCAGTTGAAGGAAATCGGCGATATCGAGCGGATTCTCGCGCGAATCGGCTTGCGCAATGCCCGTCCTCGGGACCTGGCTCGCCTGCGTGATGCCCTGGCAGCGTTGCCAGAGCTGCAAGAGGCGATGACCGAACTGGAGGCAGAGCACCTCAAGCAACTGGCAGTCACCACCAGCACCTACCCGGAACTGGCCGCGCTGCTGGCCAAAGCGATCATCGACAACCCGCCGGCGGTGATCCGCGACGGCGGCGTGCTCAAGACCGGCTACGACGCCGAGCTCGACGAACTGCAATCCTTGAGCGAGAACGCCGGGCAATTCCTGATCGATCTGGAAGCCCGGGAAAAAGCCCGTACCGGTCTGGCCAACCTCAAAGTCGGCTATAACCGCATTCATGGCTACTTCATCGAGCTGCCGAGCAAACAGGCCGAGCAGGCACCTGCGGATTACATTCGTCGCCAGACCCTGAAGGGCGCCGAGCGCTTCATCACTCCGGAACTCAAGGAGTTTGAAGACAAGGCGCTGTCGGCCAAGAGCCGCGCCCTGGCCCGGGAAAAGATGCTCTACGATGCGCTGCTGGAAACCCTGATCAGCCATCTGCCGCCGCTGCAGGATACCGCCGGTGCCCTGGCGGAACTGGACGTGCTGAGCAATCTGGCCGAACGCGCGCTGAACCTGGACCTCAATTGCCCGCGTTTTGTCAGCGAGCCTTGCATGCGCATCACCCAGGGCCGTCACCCGGTGGTGGAGCAAGTATTGACCACACCTTTTGTGGCCAACGACCTGAATCTGGACGACAACACCCGGATGCTGGTGATCACCGGTCCTAACATGGGCGGTAAATCCACCTACATGCGCCAGACTGCGCTGATCGTACTGCTGGCCCATATCGGCAGTTTTGTCCCGGCGGCGAGCTGCGAGCTGTCCCTGGTGGATCGGATCTTTACTCGGATCGGCTCTAGCGACGACCTGGCCGGCGGTCGCTCGACCTTCATGGTAGAAATGAGTGAAACCGCGAACATCCTGCACAACGCCACTGAACGCAGCCTGGTGCTGATGGACGAAGTGGGCCGCGGCACCAGTACTTTCGACGGACTTTCCCTGGCCTGGGCTGCGGCAGAACGTCTCGCCCATCTGCGGGCCTACACCCTGTTCGCCACCCACTATTTTGAACTGACCGTACTGCCGGAAAGCGAGCCGCTGGTGGCCAACGTGCACCTCAATGCCACTGAACACAACGAGCGCATCGTCTTCCTGCACCATGTATTGCCCGGCCCTGCCAGCCAGAGCTATGGCCTGGCGGTAGCCCAGCTGGCGGGGGTTCCCAGCGCTGTCATCGGGCGAGCCCGTGAACATTTGAGCCGCCTGGAGACCACCAGCCTGCCCCATGAAACACCACGCCCCGCGCCAGGCAAAGCCTCGGTTCCGCAGCAAAGCGACCTGTTTGCCAGCCTGCCGCACCCTGTCCTCGAGGAACTGGCCAAACTGGATCTGGATGACCTGACGCCACGCCGGGCACTGGAAATGCTCTATACATTGAAGACACGCATCTAACGCGAACGCCTTCAAGCTGTTAGAATCTCGCGCGGTTTGGGATGCTGCGGACTATTAGCCTGGTTCGCAGACTATCGCTCCCAAACCTGGCGACCCCGTCATGTAGGGGCTCCGCTGCCGCCGCCTGAGGAGAGAATTAGAAATGACCTTCGTCGTCACCGACAACTGCATCAAGTGCAAGTACACCGACTGCGTAGAAGTCTGTCCGGTGGACTGCTTTTACGAAGGGCCGAACTTCCTGGTGATTCACCCGGATGAGTGCATTGACTGCGCGCTGTGCGAGCCTGAATGCCCGGCTGTAGCCATTTTCTCCGAGGATGAAGTCCCGGAGGAGATGCAGGAGTTCATTCAGCTGAACGTCGAGCTGGCAGAGATCTGGCCGAATATCACTGAAAAGAAAGAATCGTTGCCGGATGCCGCAGAGTGGGATGGCGTCAAAGGCAAGATCAAAGACCTCGAACGCTGATTGCCCCCGCGTTCCTGAAAAGGCCCCTTGCGGGCCTTTTTGCATTTCTGGGAATAGGGCTCTTGTCCTCGGGACTTTTCGACAGGCAAAAAAAGGGGCGGTATGACCCGCCCACATTTTTCCCTAGTCCCTGTGTTCCTTTTCATCGTCCTGATGAATCGCTTCCTGCGATGTCCTGACCATCGTCCTTGATGGCTGTGTCTATCCGTCGACACAGGGCTGATATTAGAGAATTCCCTGGTAAGAGCAATCGCACTATTCCCCGGAAAACTTGTCGAACACAAACAGAAAGACTTAAAAAATACTTATAAATCAACAATATAAAAAATCACTTAAACCATTTCAGGCAAGTCTGAAGCAATCGAGAACCGAACACTTACGGAAACGTAATCTATTGCTTACACGCCAGTGAAGAGTAATCCCAACCCTGACCAGAATCCCAGAACTCAGAGTCAAAATAATCACGCAATAAAAAGCCCCGAATAGATCGGGGCTCTTGCGAGTCAGTTCCAGAAGCTACTGAAATAGAGACTCACTGGACAACCCATTCTTCTCAAGGATCTCTCGCAGGCGCTTGAGGCCTTCAACCTGGATTTGTCGAACCCGCTCACGGGTCAGGCCAATCTCCAGGCCAACATCTTCAAGAGTGCTGCTCTCATGACCTCGCAGGCCAAAGCGGCGGACCACCACTTCACGCTGCTTTTCAGTCAATTCGGACAGCCATTGATCGATGCTTTGCGACAGATCATCGTCCTGTAACAGTTCACAAGGATCCGTTGGACGATCGTCAGTCAAGGTATCCAGCAGGGTTTTATCCGAATCCGGTCCCAGCGAGACATCAACCGAAGAAACCCGCTCATTCAGACCGAGCATGCGTTTGACTTCAGCCACCGGCTTCTCCAGCAGGTTGGCGATTTCTTCGGGAGAGGGTTCATGATCGAGTTTTTGCGTCAACTCACGGGCGGCGCGCAAGTAGACGTTAAGCTCTTTGACCACATGAATCGGCAACCGAATGGTCCGGGTTTGATTCATGATCGCCCGTTCGATGGTCTGGCGAATCCACCAGGTGGCGTAGGTCGAAAAGCGGAAGCCGCGTTCCGGGTCGAACTTCTCCACTGCTCGGATCAGGCCGAGGTTGCCCTCTTCGATCAGGTCCAGCAGCGACAATCCACGATTGACATAGCGCCGGGCAATTTTCACCACCAGTCGCAAGTTACTTTCAATCATGCGCTTGCGCCCGGCGGGGTCGCCACTCTGCGACAAACGCGCAAAGTGCACTTCCTCTTCGGGAGAGAGCAATGGAGAAAAGCCGATTTCATTGAGGTACAACTGCGTTGCATCGAGGGCACGCGTGTAATCAATGTACTTGTGTTGCTTAAGTGAAGCGGAGCTTTTGGATTTGGCGCGAACGGAAGGTGGAGTTGCCCCCTCATTATTCGACATCGAATCCATATCGATGCTGCTCTCCATAAGGAGAACTTCATCGTCGATGTCAAACTCCGGCACTTCTTTACTGAGAGCCATTGTTATAGTCCTTTGGTGAGTTCGACCTCAGGCTCAAGCGGCGCCTTAATCCTTGGCAACGCTGGAGCCTGTTCCCTCTACGTGAGCGGAACAGGCTGGTAACGGATCAACGACGTGGCAGGAATTGCAGCGGATCTACAGGTTTACCTTGTCGGCGAATCTCAAAGTGCAGTTTCACCCGGTCTGTACCAGTTGATCCCATCTCGGCAATTGTCTGTCCGACTTTGACCTGCTGTCCCTCCCGAACCAATAGCTTGCGGTTGTGGCCGTAAGCACTGACGTAGGTTTCGTTGTGTTTGATGATGACTAATTCGCCGTAGCCCCTTAAGCCACTCCCGGCGTAAACCACCGTCCCATCAGACGCAGCTAAAACAGGCTGTCCCAAATCCCCGGCGATATCAATGCCTTTATTCAAACTACCGTTTGAAGAGAATTTTCCAATCAGAACACCGTTGGAAGGCCAGCCCCAGCCCGTCGGAGCGGGGCCTGCAGGCGTAACCGGAGCGGGCGCCGGCTTGCTTGCAGTAGCTGTAGAAGTGCCCGTTGCGGTGGCTGTCGTTGCCCCCGCCGGACGACGAATAACCGTGGTCTTGCTGGAGGACGATGCACCAGACTGGGTGCTGGTAACCACAGTTGTCGGCGCAACACCCGTGCGACCATCAAAACGAATGGTTTGCCCCGGATGGATGGTATAGGGCTCGGCAATATTGTTACGAGCAGCCAACGCCTTGTAGTCCCAGCCGTAGCGAAACGCGATGGAGAACAGCGTATCCCCGCGACGTACTACATATTGTCCCGTGGTCACAGTTGGACGCTGAGGCGCCGCATTATTACTGCGTTCAACCACACCCACACTGCTGGACTTGGTGCTGGAACAACCGACCAACAAGGAACTCAAGACAAGGCCAATCATCAGTCGCTGAAAGCTTGTTATACCCATACGCTGCGCAATGACTGTGAGACTCACCCGCCGCTCCCTTTATGGTGGTTGACGATATTAATTGCCTGGCTCAGGCATGAAATGACGCAAGTATAACTGGAGGCAGGCGCTTTACGGCTGGCAAAGCGCAACACACAGTCACAAGAGGTTGCCATTGATCGCCGTCCCACTCATTGCCGATCAATACGGCACTAAGACACAACCGGGCAAACAGAATTCACCCAGGCGGCGATAAATGCTCAGGCCAGTGGCCCATTGAGCAACGGCACAAACCGCACCGCCCCCAGGACATGTCGGGCAAAGCCATGTTCTTCACGAATGATCAGCATCAACTGCTGTACTTCTCCGGCTCCCACTGGAATGACCAGGCGCCCACCAGGCGCCAGTTGATCAAGCAGTGCCTGAGGAATATCGGTAGCCACGGCGGTGACGATGATGCCGTTGTAAGGCGCCAACGCTGGCCAGCCCTCCCAACCATCGCCCCAGCGGAACACCACATTACGCAGGTTCAATTCCTGCAGACGCTCCTTGGCCCGATCCTGCAGGACCTTGATCCGCTCCACCGAAAACACCCGCTCAACCAACTGCGACAGTACTGCCGTCTGGTAGCCGGAACCGGTACCGATCTCCAGCACTTTGTCCAGCGGGCCTGCCGCCAACAGCAACTCGCTCATGCGAGCCACCATATAAGGCTGGGAGATCGTCTGGTTATGGCCGATGGGCAGCGCTGTGTCTTCATAGGCACGGTGCGCCAGAGCTTCATCAACGAACAGATGCCGTGGTGTACGACGAATGACTTCCAATACCTGGGGATTGGACAGGCCCTCATCGTAAAGCCGTTGGATCAGGCGCTCGCGGGTTCGCTGGGAAGTCATGCCTATTCCCCGTCGTAGCAAATCGTCCTGCTCACGAGCCATCAGCGCAGCCCCTCCAACCAACCATCCAGACTCCTGAACGCCTCATTGAAGGTGCGATCGAGCTGTAACGGCGTGATCGACACATAACCTTGCATGACAGCATGGAAGTCAGTACCCGGACCGCCATCTTCGGCGTCCCCTGCGGCGGCAATCCAGTAACCCGACTTGCCACGGGGATCGACGACCTTCATGGGCGCCGCTGCGCGCGCGCGATGGCCCAACCGGGTCAGCTGTATGCCACGGATATGATCAAGCGGGAGGTTGGGAATATTCACGTTCAACACCGTCCGTGGTGGCAAATCCAGCAAGCCCTGAGCCTGTACCAGCTTGCGCGCGAAATGGGCAGCAGTGGCGAGGTTTTCTACCTGCCTCGACACCAGCGAAAAGGCAATCGCCGGGCGCTGCAGGAAACGTCCTTCAAGCGCAGCGGCGACGGTTCCGGAATACAGCACGTCATCACCGAGGTTGGCCCCCAGGTTGATTCCCGACACCACCATGTCCGGCTCATGCTCCAACAGGCCGTTAAGCCCCAGGTGAACGCAGTCGGTCGGTGTGCCATTGATACTGATGAAACCATTGCCGAGGGTATGCGGATGCAACGGACGGTCGAGCGTCAGCGAACTGCTGGCGCCGCTTTTGTCTTGATCCGGTGCGATAACCACACACTCGGCGTAATCCGCCAACGCAGCATGCAGCGCGGCGATACCGGGTGCAGTTACCCCATCATCGTTAGAAATCAGAATACGCATGAGCTGTCCGTCTGCCCCACCGGCACCAGATCGACGAGTTCACGCACCAATGCGGTGGCGAAACACCCGGCCGGCAGGACGAATTCCAGTTGCAGAATGTCAGGCTCGGGATAATGCCACGTCAAACCGCCAATGGGCAGCCGCAGGATGCGTCGTTCGTGGCTCATGCCGGCTTTAATCAGCCAATCACAGAGTGCCGCCTCACGATCGGCAATCTGTTGCTCAAGCTCATGGGATACACCGCCCGCCGGAGAAACACCCTCCCCCCACAGCGGACCGGTGGGGTGCAGGTCGAGAATCGCCAGGCGTGGGTCCGAGCATTCATCAGGCCCGGCCATGAAAAAGCTGCGACTGTCGGTAAACGCCAGCAGGTCACCTATCTGCGCCTGCTGCCAACTACCGTTCGCCACCCGTGCTGCCAGCACCTGGTTGAACAAGTAGCTGCGGGCCGTAGACAACAACCGCGAACGCACATTGCGCTGCTCTGGCAGTGCCTGGCGCGCGGCCCAGCCGCGGGCATCCACTAGATTGCCGCCGTCGTGGCCAAAACGCTGGGCGCCGAAATAGTTGGGAATCCCAAACTGGGCGATCTGCTGCAAACGCTCATCAATGGCCGAATGGTCCGCCGTAAGCTCTGTCAGACGCAGGGTAAAACCGTTGGCCGCATGGGCTCCACGCTGTAGCTTGCGCTTGTGGCGGGTGGCCTTGAGGATTTTCAGGGTGTGGTTTTCCGCCGCGCCAAGATCCGGATCAGCCTTGCCCGGCAGTTGCACACTGAACCATTGGCGAGTCAGCGCCTGGCGATCCTTGAGCCCGGCGTAGCTCACGGTGCGCAACGACACTCCGGCGGCCTTGGCAATCCGCCGCGCGGCCTCTTCGGTATTCAAGCCACGCTTTTCCACCCACAGCCACAGGTGCTCGCCTTCACCGCTCAGCGGGATATCGAGCACTTCATCGACCTGGAAATCTTCGGCAGTGGCCTTGAGCACCGCGCTGCCCAGGGCATCGCCATAGGCCCGCGGGCCCAACAGTTGCAGTTCATTCATGGGCGCAGCAACAAGGCCACGGAGTGCACCGCGATACCTTCCTCGCGACCGACGAAACCGAGTTTTTCGGTAGTGGTGGCCTTCACGTTCACTTGATCCAGTTCGACTTGCAGGTCCTCGGCAATCAAGGCCCGCATGGTTTCAATATGAGGCGCCATTTTTGGGGCCTGGGCGACGATGGTGTTGTCGACGTTGCCGACCTTCCAGCCTTTGGCATGGATCAGCGCGACAACATGACGCAGCAGGACGCGGCTGTCGGCACCTTTGAACTGCGGATCGGTGTCCGGAAAATGCTTGCCAATATCCCCCAGCGCCGCGGCGCCCAGCAGGGCATCACTGAGTGCGTGCAACAACACATCACCGTCGGAGTGGGCGAGCAACCCAGAATGATGGGCGATACGCACACCGCCCAAAGTAATGAAGTCGCCCTCAGCGAAACGGTGCACATCGTAGCCGTGGCCAATACGCATAAAAAAACGCCCCGAAAAAGTCAGGGCGTGATTCTACCTGCTTTGGCGGGTATTAGGCGTTAAGAGCACGTGCATGGTGCTGCAAGTGATCGTCTATAAAGCTGGCGATAAAGAAGTAGCTGTGGTCATAACCGGGCTGCATGCGCAGCGTCAGCTCATGCCCGGCATTCTTTGCCGCTTGCTGCAGAACTTCAGGCTTGAGCTGGCCGGCGAGGAAATCGTCGCGATCCCCCTGATCCACTAGCAACGGCAGCTTCTGCGTGGCCTCGGCGATCAATACGCTGGCATCCCACTCGCGCCAGCGTGAGCGCTCTTCCCCCAGATAACGGGAAAACGCCTTCTGCCCCCAAGGACAATCCATGGGATTACTGATAGGAGCGAACGCCGAAACCGACTGATAGCGACCGGGATTACGCAACGCGCAGACCAACGCCCCGTGACCGCCCATGGAGTGGCCGCTGATCCCACGTTTCTGCGACGCGGGAAAGTGCGCCTCCACCAACTCCGGCAGCTCGTTCACCACATAGTCATGCATCCGATAATGCTGGGCCCAGGGCTCCTGTGTCGCGTTCAGATAGAACCCCGCGCCCAGGCCAAAGTCCCAAGCGCCCTCCGGGTCACCGGGCACGCCTGCGCCGCGAGGGCTGGTGTCCGGAGCGACGATGATCAGGCCCAGTTCCGCCGCCAGGCGCTGGGCGCCGGCCTTTTGCATGAAGTTCTCGTCGGTGCAGGTCAGGCCGGACAACCAGTAAAGCACCGGCAGCTTGCCCCCCTGCTCCGCCTGGGGCGGCAAGTACACGGCGAACACCATGTCACAGCCCAACACCTGGGAATGATGCTTATAGCGTTTGTGCCAGCCGCCGAAGCTCTTCTGGCAGGAAAGGTTTTCCAGACTCATGGCAGACCTCCAGCCACAAGCCGCAAGCTACGAGCCGCAAGTGGGAATCCCTTCTTGGTGCTTGTGGCTTGCCGCTTGCCGCTGCTCTTAGAAATGAATGACCGAACGAATGCTCTTGCCTTCGTGCATCAGGTCGAAAGCCTTGTTGATATCTTCCAGGCCCATGGTGTGAGTAATGAAGGTATCCAGCGGGATTTCGCCGGTCTGGGACATTTCCACGTAGCTTGGCAGCTCACTGCGACCACGCACGCCACCGAATGCCGAACCGCGCCAAACGCGGCCAGTCACCAGCTGGAAGGGACGGGTCGAAATTTCCTGGCCGGCACCGGCCACACCGATGATCACCGATTCGCCCCAGCCCTTGTGGCAGCATTCCAGGGCTGCGCGCATCAACTGTACGTTGCCGATGCATTCGAAGGAGAAATCCACGCCGCCGTCGGTCATGTCGACGATGACCTCCTGGATCGGACGGTCGAAATCCTTGGGGTTGACGCAGTCGGTGGCGCCCAATTGCTTGGCGATCTCGAACTTGGCCGGATTGATATCGATAGCAATAATGCGCCCGGCCTTGGCCTTGACCGCACCGATTACCGCCGACAGACCAATGCCGCCCAGGCCGAAGATGGCCACGGTGTCACCGGCCTTGACCTTGGCGGTGTTGATCACCGCGCCAATACCTGTGGTCACGCCGCAACCCAGCAGGCAGACCTTCTCCAGAGGCGCGTCCTTGGGAATCTTGGCCACGGAGATTTCCGGCAGCACGGTGTACTCGGAGAATGTCGAGGTACCCATGTAGTGGAAAATGGGCTGACCCTTGTAGGAAAAACGGGTAGTACCATCAGGCATCAGGCCTTTGCCCTGGGTAGCGCGAATGGCCTGACAGAGGTTGGTCTTGCCCGACAGACAGAATTTGCACTTGCCACATTCCGGGGTGTAGAGCGGGATCACATGATCGCCGACGGCCACCGAGGTCACGCCCTCGCCCACCGCTTCCACCACTGCACCACCTTCATGGCCGAGGATCGCCGGAAAGATACCTTCCGGATCAGCACCGGACAGGGTGTAGGCGTCGGTGTGGCAGACGCCGGAAGCGACAACCCGCAACAGCACTTCGCCGGCCTTGGGCATGGCAACATCCACTTCGACGATTTCCAGGGGCTTCTTGGCCTCGAAGGCTACGGCAGCACGTGACTTGATCATCCTGACTCTCCAGCGAATAAAAACGAGGCAGTGAGTGTAAAACAGCGCAAGGCGATGAATAATCCAGGCAAAAGCAAAACATTATTGCCATGCAGGGATAATCAATGAGCGAAAACCGTTGGGAAGGCATCGACGAATTTGTCGCGGTTGCCGAATGCAGCCAGTTCACTGCCGCTGCCGAACGCCTGGGGGTGTCCTCATCTCATATCAGCCGCCAGGTGGTGCGCCTGGAAGAGCGCTTGCAGACCCGCCTGCTGTATCGCAGTACCCGCCGCGTCACCCTGACCGAGGCCGGGCAGACCTTTCTCCAGCATTGCCAACGCTTGCAGGACGGACGCGAGGAAGCATTGCGAGCCGTGGGGGACCTGACCAGCGAGCCCAAGGGCATGCTGCGCATGACTTGCGCAGTGGCCTATGGCGAGCGTTTCATCGTGCCGCTGGTCACGCGTTTCATGGGCCTCTACCCGCAATTGCGGGTGGACATCGAATTGAGCAACCGTCCCCTGGACCTAGTGCACGAGGGGCTCGACCTGGCCATTCGCCTGGGACGCCTGCAGGACTCACGCCTGGTCGCCACTCGCCTGGCACCGCGCCGCATGTACCTATGTGCATCGCCGTCCTATCTGGAACGCTATGGCCGCCCTCACAGCCTTTCGGAATTGAGCCGGCACAACTGCCTGATCGGCAGCTCGGATATCTGGCAGTTGGAGGTCGACGGGCGCGAATTTTCGCAAAGGGTGCAGGGCAACTGGCGCTGCAACAGCGGACAGGCAGTGCTGGACGCGGCGTTACAAGGCGTCGGACTCTGCCAACTGCCGGACTACTACGTTCTGGAGCACCTGCAGGACGGTACGCTGGTTTCCTTGCTGGAAGCTCACCAGCCGCCCAACACCGCAGTCTGGGCGCTCTATCCACAGCAACGGCATCTGTCGCCGAAAGTGCGCAAGCTGGTGGATTATCTCAAGCAAGGTTTGGCCGAACGCCCGGAATACCGCGATGTGTAGCCGCTGCCGCAGGCTGCGACAAGGCCCGCAGGGCCTTCAGGGTTTTAAGAGCGGCGCCTCCTTCGGAGTCGTTCGCAGCCTGCGGCAGCGGCTACAAGGTTCAGCGCCCGCCCGCGATCAGCGCCGATTGGACCAACGCTGGCGCAGCCACTCAAGATCCTCGGGGCGAGTGACCTTGAGGTTGTCGGAACGGCCTTCGATCAGGCGTGGCGCCTGCCCGGCCCATTCCATTGCCGAAGCCTCATCGGTGATCGCCACATCGGCTACCAGGCTGTCGGCCAAGGCGCGGTGCAGCGCGCCAAGACGGAACATCTGCGGTGTGTAGGCTTGCCAGATCAGGCTGCGATCCACGGTTTCCAAAACCCTTCCGTGCTTGTCGATCCGCTTCAGGGTGTCCCGGGCCGGCACCGCCAGCAGCCCGCCCACCGGGTCGTGCGCCAATTCACTCAGCAGCTTGTCCAGGTCATCTCGGGAAAGATTGGGGCGTGCGGCATCGTGAACCAGAACCCAATCCTCATCGGCCGCGCCCTGAGCATGCAGATGAAGCAAGGCATTGAGTACCGACCCGGAACGCTCGGCGCCGCCTTCGACCCGCTGAATCCGCGAGTCATGGGCACAGGCCAGGGTTGGCCAGTAAGGATCGTCCAGCGCCAGGCTGACCACCAGCCCCTTGAGGCCAGGATGGTCGAGGAAACAGCCGAGGCTGTGTTCGAGAATTGTGCGTCCGCCCAGTTGCAGGTACTGCTTGGGACGATCCGCGGCCATGCGGGCACCGACGCCCGCGGCAGGAATCACGGCCCAGAAGGCCGGCAATCTATCGCTCATTGGGCCAACTGGTAGAGGGTTTCACCCTCCTTGACCATGCCCAACTCGTGGCGAGCCCGTTCTTCAACGGTCTCCATGCCTTTCTTCAGTTCCATGACTTCCGCATCGAGTACGCGATTTCGCTCCAGCAAACGCTCGTTTTCAGCGTGCTGGTCGGCAATCTGCTGAGTCAGGTCAGCTACCTGGGCCAAGCTGCCGCTCCCCACCCACAGGCGGTACTGCAAGCCAGCCAGCAGCAAGAGCAAGACCAGGAACAACCAATTGGGACTGCGCATCGAATATCGGGTATCCAGTGAAAAAAGACAGCCATGCCAACAACTTCGGACCTACTGATAGCACGAAGCCTGGAAGAACCAGGCTTCGTGCTCTTAAGGCATCAGATTAGTGGCAAAAAACTCGCTGTAGCGATTTTCCCGACACAATCCGGTGTCTTTTTACCATCTACGGCTTAGCCGCGAAACTCGCTGCGACCGTTGTACTTGGCCTTGCCGTTCAATTGCTCTTCGATACGCAGCAATTGGTTGTACTTGGATACGCGGTCGGAACGGCACAGGGAGCCGGTCTTGATCTGGCCAGCCGAGGTGCCCACAGCCAGGTCGGCGATGGTCGAGTCTTCGGTTTCGCCGGAACGGTGCGAAATCACGGCGGTGTAACCGGCAGCCTTGGCCATCTGAATGGCTTCCAGGGTTTCGGTCAGGGTGCCGATCTGGTTGAACTTGATCAGAATCGAGTTGGCGATCTTCTTGTCGATGCCTTCTTTCAGGATCTTGGTGTTGGTCACGAACAGGTCGTCACCGACCAGTTGCACCTTGTCGCCGATCTTGTCGGTGAGGATCTTCCAGCCAGCCCAGTCGGACTCGTCCAGGCCGTCTTCGATGGAGATGATCGGGTAGCGCTGAGTCAGGCCTTTGAGGTACTCGGCAAAACCTTCGGCGGTGAACACCTGGCCTTCGCCGGACAGGTTGTACTTACCGTCTTCGTAGAACTCGCTGGCGGCGCAGTCCAGAGCCAGGGTCACGTCGGTGCCCAGGGTGTAACCGGCATTGGCCACGGCCTCGGAGATGACTTTCAGCGCATCTTCGTTGGAAGCCAGGTTGGGCGCAAAACCACCTTCATCGCCCACAGCGGTGTTCAGGCCACGGGCCTTCAGCACGGCTTTGAGGTGATGGAAAATCTCGGTGCCCATGCGCAGACCTTCCGAGAAGGACTTGGCGCCAACCGGCTGCACCATGAACTCCTGGATGTCGACGTTGTTATCGGCGTGCTCGCCACCGTTGATGATGTTCATCATCGGTACCGGCATCGAGTAGACGCCCGGAGTGCCGTTGAGGTTGGCGATGTGAGCGTACAGCGGCAGGTCCTGGTCCTGGGCGGCAGCCTTGGCCGCGGCCAGGGACACGGCGAGGATGGCGTTGGCACCCAGGGTGGCCTTGTTCTCGGTACCGTCGAGCTTGATCATCGCCTGATCCAGCGCTTTCTGGTCGATCGGGTCTTTACCCAGCAACAGGTCGCGGATCGGACCGTTGATGTTGGCTACCGCCTTGAGCACGCCCTTGCCCAGGTAACGGCTCTTGTCGCCATCACGCAGCTCCAGCGCTTCGCGCGAGCCGGTGGAGGCACCGGACGGCGCGCAAGCACTGCCGATGATGCCGTTGTCGAGAAGCACGTCCGCTTCGACAGTGGGGTTGCCACGGGAGTCGAGAACTTCACGACCTTTGATGTCGACGATTTTTGCCATTGTTGTAAACACTCCAAAGTTGACGAAAACGCTGAGTACCGCTCGATTTATAACTTGTGGGTCAAATTGCATTCTTGTAGGAGCCGGCTGGCTGGCGAACGGGCCCGCGAGGACACCTTCGCCGGCCAGCCGGCTCCTACAGAGGAAGTCGCCGGTTTTACGCGGTTTCTACCGTGGGGAAACTCTTGACCAGCTCGTCCAGAGCCTTGAGCTGAGCCAGGAACGGCTCAAGCTTGTCCAGGCGCAAAGCACAAGGGCCGTCGCACTTGGCGTTGTCCGGATCCGGGTGGGCTTCCAGGAACAGGCCGGCCAGGGACTGGCTCATGCCGGCCTTGGCCAGATCGGTGACCTGAGCCCGGCGACCGCCAGCAGAGTCGGCACGACCGCCCGGCATCTGCAGGGCATGGGTCACGTCGAAGAACACCGGGTATTCGAACTGCTTCATGATGCCAAAGCCGAGCATGTCCACCACCAGGTTGTTGTAACCGAAGCTGGAGCCGCGCTCGCAGAGGATCAACTGATCATTACCCGCCTCTTCGCACTTGCTCAGGATGTGTTTCATTTCCTGAGGCGCGAGAAACTGGGCCTTCTTGATGTTGATCACCGCGCCGGTCTTGGCCATGGCCACCACCAGGTCGGTCTGCCGCGAGAGAAACGCCGGCAACTGGATGATGTCGCAGACTTCGGCGACCACGACGGCCTGGGCCGGCTCATGGACATCGGTGATGATCGGCACGCCGAAGGCCTGCTTCACGTCTTCGAAAATCCGCATGCCCTCTTCCAGGCCAGGACCACGATAAGAAGTCACCGACGAACGGTTGGCCTTGTCGAAGCTGGCCTTGAACACATAGGGAATACCGAGTTTCTCGGTAACCCGTACGTACTCTTCACAGACCTGCATCGCCATGTCGCGGCTTTCCAGCACATTCATGCCGCCGAACAGCACCATCGGCTTGTCGTTGGCGATCTCGATGTTGCCTACGCGGATGATCTTCTGCGCCATCAGGTTCAAGCCTTCTTCTGGTGTTGAGCCAATGCTGCTTTGACGAAACCGCTGAACAGTGGGTGACCGTCACGTGGCGTCGAGGTGAACTCAGGGTGGAACTGGCAAGCGACGAACCATGGATGATCCGCAGCTTCGACCACTTCAACCAGCGCGCCGTCGCCCGAGCGACCAGAGATTTTCAGGCCAGCCTCGATCAGCTGTGGCAGCAGCTTGTTGTTCACTTCGTAACGGTGACGGTGACGCTCGATGATCACGTCCTTGGCGTAGCAGTCGTGGACCTTGGAGCCCGCTTCCAGCAAGCATTCCTGGGCGCCCAGACGCATGGTGCCACCCAGATCGGACGCTTCGTTACGCACTTCGACAGCGCCCGTGGCGTCTTCCCACTCGGTGATCAGACCGACGACCGGGTGACCACTGATGCGATCGAATTCGGTGGAGTTGGCATCTTTCCAGCCCATGACGTTACGGGCGAACTCGATGACCGCCACTTGCATGCCCAGGCAGATACCCAGGTACGGCACCTTGTTCTCGCGAGCGTATTGCACTGCAGTGATCTTGCCTTCCACGCCACGCAGGCCGAAACCGCCCGGGACCAGGATCGCATCAACGCCTTCCAGCAGCGCGGTGCCTTGGTTCTCGATGTCTTCGGAATCGATATAGCGCAGGTTGACCTTGGTGCGGTTGGTGATGCCGGCGTGACTCATCGCTTCGATCAGCGACTTGTAGGCATCCAGCAGTTCCATGTACTTGCCGACCATGGCGATGGTGACTTCATGCTCAGGGTTGAGCTTGGCGTCTACCACCTTTTCCCACTCGGACAGATCGGCGCCGTTGCATTGCAGGCCGAAACGCTCGACGACGAAATCGTCCAGACCCTGGGCGTGCAGTACGGCCGGGATCTTGTAAATGGTGTCGACGTCTTCCAGGGAGATCACCGCACGCTCTTCAACGTTGGTGAACAGCGCGATCTTGCGACGCGAGGACACATCCACCGGATGGTCGGAGCGGCAGATCAGCACGTCAGGCTGCAGACCGATGGAGCGCAGTTCCTTCACCGAGTGTTGGGTCGGCTTGGTCTTGGTCTCGCCAGCGGTGGCGATGTACGGAACCAGGGTCAGGTGCATCAGCATCGCGCGCTTGGAGCCGACTTCGACCCGCAGTTGGCGGATGGCTTCGAGGAACGGTTGCGACTCGATGTCGCCCACAGTACCGCCGATTTCCACCAGGGCCACGTCGGCATCGCCGGCGCCCTTGATGATGCGACGCTTGATCTCGTCGGTGATATGCGGAATCACCTGGATAGTGGCGCCCAGGTAATCACCACGGCGCTCCTTGCGCAGTACGTGCTCGTAGACACGGCCAGTGGTGAAGTTGTTGTTCTGGGTCATGGTCGTGCGGATGAACCGCTCGTAGTGGCCCAGGTCCAGGTCGGTCTCGGCGCCGTCGTGGGTGACGAACACTTCACCGTGCTGGAACGGGCTCATGGTGCCCGGGTCGACGTTGATGTACGGGTCCAGCTTGAGCATGGTGACCTTAAGCCCCCGCGCCTCCAGGATGGCCGCCAATGAAGCCGAGGCAATGCCTTTCCCCAATGAAGAAACAACACCGCCCGTGACGAATATGTAGCGCGTCATGAAAAACCCTAGAAGTCTGCGTTAAAGCGGTCAGTGCCGCCGGGGAAAGCGAAGGAAGGCCGAAGCCCCCGATCACCTGCATTAATCACAGTGCACCTTTCAAAAAAACCGCCGCGTGGTGACAGACCGGATGCAAAAACACCGGTAGGTTGCTCGCTACACATTTTTTGGAATCGCCCAGCAAAGACTGCTTGGTAATCGGCAACTCCTGCAATTCAGGCGAATCCACAGAAGTTGTATCAAGAAGGGAGCGTAGTCTACCGGAAAGCCCCTTTCAGCTCAAACCTTGATCGCTGGTCAGTGGTCGCCAATGCAATTGCCAGCCAGCCTGGGGATTTGCCGCAAGCGCCGGCAGGTTTGCCACTGCCAGCAACCGCTCATCCTGGTACAGCAGCGGCAATCTGCCACGGACGAAGCTCGGTAGTCCGGCCTCGTTGAGCAGACGCTTCAGGTCACGATGACCACGTCCGGCCACCTGCATGACTTCCCCACCCTGCCGATAACGGATGTGCAACGGGCCCTGGGGCACCGAGCCGACGAAAAACACCTGGCCATTGTTCGGCAACTGCAACGGACTGCCCGGATCCTGCCATTCGATCCCGCTTTTCACCTGCGGCAACCAGGCACCAGACAGCCACCAGATTCGCCCTCCCGCGCGATGCACTTCGCCGTCGGCCAGACGCCATCGAGGATGCCCCTGCGCGCTGGCATCCCGCAGACTCTCCCAGCCGGCCCAATGATCGGTGTCCGGTAAACGGCCACGCTTGCTCAGCCAGTGACTCAAGACGTTGCGCTGCCGGGCCGGGGATAACGACTGCAAAGGGGCAAGGGTCAGTGACGGCAAGTCCAGCCAGGGAAAGTCGCTCTCCCCCTCGGCGGTCGCCAGATCCATCATCGCCAGTTCATCGAGCAGGCCCTGTGCTTCTCTCAGGTGGGCGGCGCTGCGACTTATGCTGGTCGCGGCCTGAGGCCAGCGAGCAATCAACGACGGCATCACCTGATGCCGCAGATAATTGCGCGAATATTGATGATCGGCATTTGAAGGGTCCTGGACCCAGCTCAGGCAATGCTCGGCGGCGTAACGTTCAAGTTCGGCACGGGACACGCCGAGCAAAGGCCGCAACAGGTGCCCTGCGCCCAAAGGTCGGCTTTCCGGCATTGCCGATAGCCCCCTGACGCCAGCACCGCGCAACAGTCGAAACAACAGGGTTTCGGCCTGATCATCACGATGCTGCGCTGTCAGCAGCAACTCATTGGCAGCGGTCAAGCGCTCGAATGCCCCATAACGCGCCTCCCGGGCAGCCCCTTCGAGACTGGAACCGGCCCGCACCTGGACATGAATCACCTGCAACGGCACACCCAGGGCAGCACAGATCGCCTGACAGTGGGCCGGCCAAGCATCCGCCGCCGCTTGCAGCCCGTGATGAACATGCACAGCCGTGAGCCGTGGAAGGCCATGTTGATGCGCCAGATCGACAAGGAGATGCAGCAGGACAGTGGAATCAAGTCCACCGGAGAAAGCGATGCGCCAATGAGCGGCTTCACGCCAGGGCGCCAGGCTTTTTAGGAGTTTGGCGGAGAGAGAGTTCATGAAGCTTCAAGCCCCGCAGGAGCATGTGCTCGAGAAAGGACGACGCCGCAATCTGATCGATTGCGGCGCCGGGGTCGCGAGCAAGCGTACCCCTACAAAGGGGAACAGTGCTCGATCAGAGACCGTAGCTCATCAGGCGGTCATAACGACGGGCCAGCAGGGTGTCGTTATCCATTTCCTTGAGCATTGCCAGCTGCGAGCTGAGTTCGGCACGGATCGAGGCAGCCGCGGCGGCTGGATCACGATGGGCGCCACCCAGCGGCTCGCTGATGACCTTGTCGACAATGCCCAGGCCTTTCAGACGCTCGGCGGTGATGCCCATGGCCTCGGCTGCATCGGCGGCCTTTTCCGAGGTTTTCCACAGGATCGAGGCGCAGCCTTCCGGCGAGATCACCGCATAAGTGGAATATTGCAGCATGTTCAACTGGTCGCAGACGCCGATGGCCAATGCGCCGCCGGAACCACCCTCACCGATCACGGTGGCGATGATCGGGGTCTTCAGGCGTGCCATGACCCGCAGGTTCCAGGCAATCGCCTCGCTCTGGTTGCGCTCTTCAGCGTCGATGCCCGGGTAGGCGCCCGGGGTGTCGATGAAGGTCAGGATCGGCATCTTGAAGCGTTCGGCCATTTCCATCAGGCGGCAGGCCTTGCGGTAGCCTTCCGGACGCGGCATGCCGAAGTTGCGGCGTACCTTCTCGCGCACTTCGCGGCCTTTCTGATGACCGATGATCATCACCGGCTGCTCGTCCAGGCGAGCAACGCCGCCGACGATCGCGGCGTCGTCAGAGAAGTGGCGATCGCCATGCAGCTCGTCAAACTCGGTGAAGATGTGCTGGATGTAATCCAGGGTGTACGGACGACGCGGGTGCCGCGCCAGACGTGCGATCTGCCAGCTGGTGAGCTTGCCGAAGATGTCTTCGGTCAGGGTATTGCTCTTGTCCTGCAGGCGGGAAATCTCATCGCCGATATTCAGCGAATTGTCATTACCGACCAAGCGCAACTCTTCGATCTTGGCTTGCAGGTCGGCGATCGGCTGTTCGAAATCAAGAAAATTCGGGTTCATAGGCGTCCGTCTGGGCTCGACGTCCAAGGGGGCTTGGGCCGGCCGGTTGTCTATTCGCGCCCTACCTTAAGGGACGGACGCGTTGAGGTCGAGATTAAAAATTCATGTGGCGATGAGGCGCAATGATGGCACCTCACCGTCAACGGTATTGGAGGAAGACGTTGTCTCGCCCGAACTGGTCACGCAGGGCTTGAATCAAGCTGTCTGCCGGGTCGATCCGCCAGTTCTCGCCAAACTGCAGCAAGGCCTTGGCGTCGTTACGGGTGTACTCCATGGTAATCGGGCACGCACCGCGGTGACGCTTGAACAAGTCCCCCAGCCAGCGTAGCTGATCGCCCTTGAGGGCATCGGTATGGACTTTCAGGCGCAGGCTTTCCGCCAGGTTGGTCCGCGCGTCTTCCATGCTCATCACCCGCTTGACCCGCAAACGCAGGCCGCCGGAGAAGTCGTCGTTGCTCACCTCGCCTTCCACCACCACCATGGCGTCGGTCTGCAACAGCGACTGGGCCGAATGGAAAGCATCGGCAAACAAGGAGGCCTCGATCCGCCCCGAACGGTCGTCGAGGGTGATGAAACCCATCTTGTCGCCCTTTTTGTTCTTCATCACCCGCAGGGCAATGATCATGCCCGCTACCGTCTGGGTATCCCGGGCCGGTTTCAGGTCAATGATGCGCTGACGAGCGAAGCGGCGGATCTCGCCTTCATACTCATCAATCGGGTGCCCGGTCAGGTACAGGCCGAGGGTATCTTTCTCGCCTTTAAGGCGCTCCTTGAGGGTCAGCTCCTTGGCCTTGCGATGGTTGGCGTAGACATCCGCGTCCTCATCGACGAACACCCCGCCAAACAGGTCGGCGTGGCCGCTGTCGTGGGTACGAGCAGTTTGCTCCGCCGCCTTGATCGCCTCTTCCATGGCGGCCAGCAGTACCGCGCGGTTCTGGTCGATGTTGGCCTGGTAGGCCTTGGGCTCGTCGAAGAAGTGCGGGCCGAGACGGTCCAGGGCACCACTGCGAATCAGACCATCCAGGGTCCGCTTGTTAATGCGCTTGAGGTCGACCCGGGCACAGAAATCGAACAGGTCCTTGAACGGCCCCTCAGCACGGGCTTCGGTGATGGCTTCCACCGGTCCCTCGCCCACCCCTTTGATCGCGCCAAGGCCATAAACGATGCGACCTTCATCGTTCACCGTGAACTTGAATTCGGAAGTGTTCACGTCTGGCGCATCGAGGCGCAGTTTCATGGTCCGCACTTCCTCGATCAAGGTCACGACCTTGTCGGTGTTGTGCATATCCGCGGACAGTACCGCCGCCATGAAGGGCGCCGGGTAGTGAGCCTTGAGCCAGGCAGTCTGGTACGACACCAGGCCGTAGGCGGCGGAGTGGGATTTGTTGAAACCGTAACCGGCGAATTTTTCCACCAGGTCGAAGATGTTGCCCGCCAGGTCCGCATCGATGTTGTTGCTGGCGCAACCCTCAATGAAACCGCCACGCTGCTTGGCCATTTCCTCGGGCTTTTTCTTACCCATGGCCCGACGCAGCATGTCCGCACCACCGAGGGTGTAACCGGCCATGACCTGGGCAATCTGCATCACCTGTTCCTGATACAGGATGATGCCGTAGGTCGGCGCCAGAACCGGGCGCAGGCCATCGTACTGATAGTCGGGGTGCGGGTAGGCCAGTTCGGCGCGACCGTGCTTACGGTTGATGAAGTCATCCACCATGCCCGATTGCAGCGGCCCCGGACGGAACAGGGCCACCAGTGCAATCAAGTCTTCCAGGCAGTCGGGCTTGAGCTTCTTGATCAGCTCCTTCATGCCCCGGGATTCAAGCTGGAATACCGCAGTGGTTTCAGCTTTCTGCAACAGGCTATAGGTCGGCTTGTCGTCCAGCGGGATAAAGGCGATATCCAGCGGTTCCTCGCCGACCTTGGCGCGGTCGCGGTTAATGGTTTTCAGCGCCCAATCGATAATGGTCAGGGTCCGCAGACCGAGGAAGTCGAACTTCACCAGGCCAGCAGCCTCGACGTCATCCTTGTCGAACTGGGTCACCAGGCCGCCGCCTTCTTCGTCGCAGTAGATCGGCGAGAAGTCGGTGAGCTTGGTCGGCGCGATCACCACACCACCGGCGTGTTTACCGACGTTACGCACCACACCTTCAAGCTTGCGCGCCATCTCCCAGATTTCCGCCGCCTCTTCATCGACCTTGATGAAGTCCCGCAGGATCTCTTCCTGCTCGTAGGCTTTTTCCAGGGTCATGCCGACTTCGAAGGGGATCATCTTCGACAGACGGTCGGCCAGGCCATAGGACTTGCCTTGCACCCGCGCAACGTCGCGCACCACCGCCTTGGCCGCCATGGAACCAAAAGTGATGATCTGGCTTACCGCGTTGCGGCCGTACTTCTCGGCCACGTAATCGATCACCCGGTCGCGACCGTCCATGCAGAAGTCGACGTCGAAGTCGGGCATGGAAACCCGTTCCGGGTTAAGGAAACGTTCGAACAGCAGGTCGTATTCCAGCGGGTCGAGGTCGGTGATCTTCTGCACATAGGCCACCAGGGAACCGGCACCCGAGCCACGGCCCGGACCCACCGGCACGCCGTTGCTCTTGGCCCACTGGATAAAGTCCATAACGATCAGGAAGTAACCGGGGAATCCCATCTGGATGATGATATCCAGCTCGAAATTCAGCCGGTCGACGTAGACCTGGCGCTTGGCTTCATAGTCCTCGGTGGTGTCCTTGGGCAGCAGCACGCTGAGGCGCTCGTCCAGGCCGTCGAAGGAAACCTTGCGGAAGTATTCATCGATGGTCATGCCATCAGGAATGGGGTAGTCGGGCAGGAAGTGCTTGCCCAGCTTGACTTCGATATTGCAGCGCTTGGCGATCTCGACCGTGTTTTCCAGCGCCTCGGGCAGGTCGCTGAACAGCTCGGCCATTTCCTCGGCGCTTTTCAGGTACTGCTGATCGCTGTAGTTCTTCGAACGGCGCGGATCGTCCAGGGCCCGGCCTTCGCCGATGCACACCCGGGTTTCATGAGCCTCGAAATCTTCCTGCTTGATGAAACGCACATCGTTGGTGGCCACCAGCGGTGCACCGATCTTGTCGGCCAGGGCCACGGCGGCGTGCAGTTGCTCTTCATCATTGGGCCGGTTGGTACGCTGCACTTCCAGGTAGAAACGGTCCGGGAACACCGCCATCCACTCCCGGGCCAGGGTTTCGGCGACCTCCAGGTCACCGGCGATCAGCGCCATGCCAATCTCGCCCTCCTTGGCCGCCGAGAGCATGATCAGGCCTTCTGCGGCCTCTGCCACCCACTCGCGCTCGATGATGATCTGGCCATTGCGCTGGCCATCAATGAAGCCCCGGGAAATCAGCTCGGTCAGGTTGCGGTAACCCACGGCGTTCATCACCAGCAGGCTGATGCGGCTCAGGGGGTTATCCGGGTCCTTGTTCGACAGCCAGAGGTCGGCGCCGCAGATCGGCTTGATCCCCGCACCCATGCTGTTTTTGTAGAACTTGACCAGGGAACACATGTTGTTCTGGTCGGTGACCGCCACCGCAGGCATGCCCATGCCGGTGAGAGCCTTGACCAGCGGCTTGATCCGCACCAGACCGTCGACCAGGGAGTATTCAGTGTGCAGGCGCAGGTGAACGAATGAAGCCGGCATAGTGATCCTGTAATAAGCGCGAAAACAACAAGGCCCGGATTGTACCGGGCCTCGACTAAAACATCAGCCTCAGGACTGAATCTCGCCCTGCGCCTCACGGGCTTCATAAGCTTGCCGCACAGGGGCGAAGGAACGCCGGTGAATCGGCGTCGGCCCCAGGCGGGCCAGGGCCTCCAGGTGCACTGGCGTCGGATAGCCCTTGTGACCACCTATACCGTAACCCGGGTAGATCAGCTCGAAAGCGGCCATTTCCCGGTCGCGGCTGACCTTGGCCAGAATCGACGCTGCAGCGATTGCCGGAACCTTGCTATCGCCCTTGACCACAGCTTCCGCCGGCATCGCCAGCTTCGGGCAACGGTTGCCGTCGATCATCGCCAGCTTCGGCGTCACGCTCAGGCCTTCCACCGCTCGCTGCATCGCCAGCATGGTGGCGTGGAGGATGTTCAGCTCGTCGATCTCTTCGACTTCAGCCCGAGCAATGCACCAGCTCAGGGCCTTCTCACAGATTTCATCGAACAGCTTCTCGCGACGGGCCTCAGTGAGTTTCTTCGAGTCGTTGAGGCCGAGAATCGGCCGTTGCGGATCAAGAATCACTGCAGCAGTGACAACCGCCCCGCACAACGGGCCACGGCCAACTTCGTCGACACCGGCCACCAGGTCCTCGGCATCGGCCACCAGGGTGAAATCCAGGCCCATCTGCATCTTTGAATTACTCACAGGGTTTTGCCGATCAGCCCCAGCACCGCTTGCGCGGCCTGGTTGGACGCATCACGGCGCAAGGTTCGGTGGATCTCGTCAAAGCCACGGGTCTGCTCTTCACCGCCATCGATCAGCGGCGACAGCGTCTGAGCCAGGGCCTCGGCAGTGGCGTCGTCCTGCAGCAACTCGGGTACCAGCAAACGCTGAGCCAGCAGGTTCGGCAAGGAAATATACGGACTCTTGACCATGCGCTTGAGAATCCAGAAGGTCAGCGGCGCCAGGCGATAGGCCACCACCATCGGCCGCTTGTAGAGCAAGGCTTCCAGAGTCGCGGTACCGGAGGCGATCAGCACCGCATCACAAGCGGCCAGGGCCTTGTGGGACTGACCATCGAGCAAGGTCAGCGGCAGGTCGCGACTGGCCAGCAGCTCTTCCAGCTGGACCCGACGCTCCGGGCTCGCGCACGGCATGATGAAGCGCACGCCGGGGCGCATGGCTCGCAAACGCTGGGCGGCATCGAGGAACAAGGCACCCAGGCGCCCTACTTCGCCACCACGACTGCCGGGCAGCAAGGCCACCAGCGGACCGTCGGGCAAGCCCAGCTCGGCACGCGCTGCGGCGCGATCGGCTTGCAGCGGAATGGCATCGGCCAAGGAGTGACCGACGAACTTCACCGGTACACCCTGCTCTTCATAGAAGCGAGCCTCGAAGGGAAACAGGGTCAGCATCAGATCGCAGCCTTCGCGGATCTTCAGTACCCGCTTCTGCCGCCATGCCCAGACCGACGGACTGACGTAGTGCACCGTCTTGATCCCGGCCTGACGCAACTTGAGTTCGATATTCAGGGTGAAATCCGGGGCATCGATCCCGATGAACACATCCGGCTTTTCAGCAATCAGGGTCTGGATCAGCTTCTTGCGTCGCGCCAGCAATTCACGCAACCGCCCAAGCACCTCCACCAACCCCATGACCGCCAGGCGCTCCATGGGAAAGTAGGAAGTGAGGCCTTCGGCCTCCATCAGCGGACCGCCGACGCCAATGAATTCAACGGCCGGGTGCTGAGCCTTGAAGGCTCGCATCAAACCGGCGCCGAGAATGTCGCCGGAGGCTTCGCCAGCCACCAGCGCAATACGCAGAGTGTTCATGATTAACGGGTGATGCCGCGAGTCGAAGACTGGATCGAGTCACGAAACACCGCGACTTCGGGGAACTGTGCAGCCGGCTCGGCCAGTTCGGCCAGGGCCTGATCCACCGTCAGCCCTTGGCGATAGACCGTCTTGTAGGCGCGACGCAGTGCATGGATTGCATCTTCGCTGAAACCACGACGGCGCATGCCTTCGAAGTTCATGCTGCGGGCTTCGGCAGGGTTGCCGAATACCGTGACGAATGCCGGCACATCCTTGCCGATGGCGGTGCCCATGCCGGAGAAGCTGTGAGCGCCGATATGGCAGTACTGATGCACCAGGGTGAAACCGGAGAGAATCGCCCAGTCATCCACGTGCACATGCCCGGCCAACGCAGTGTTGTTGACCAGGATGCAGTGGTTGCCAATGACACTGTCATGGCCGATATGGGCATAGGCCATGATCAGGTTGTGATCGCCCAGTGTGGTTTCGGAACGGTCCTGGACGGTGCCACGGTGAATGGTCACGCCTTCGCGGATCACGTTGTGGTCGCCAATAACCAGGCGGGTTTCCTCGCCTTTGTACTTCAGATCAGGCGTGTCCTCACCTACCGAGGAAAACTGGTAGATGCGGTTGTGCTTACCGATCCGGGTAGGGCCCTTGAGAATCACATGGGGCCCGATCACTGTACCCTCGCCGATTTCCACACCAGCGCCGATGATCGACCACGGGCCAACCTCAACGTCGTCGGCCAGGATGGCCGTCGGATCGATGATTGCGCGAGGGTCAATCAAACTCATAGTTTGCGTTCCGCACAGATGATTTCAGCGGAGCAGACAGGCTTGCCGTCTACCGACGCCTGGCACTCGAACTTCCAGATCTGACGCTTGCAGCTGATGAACTTGGCTTCAAGAATCAGTTGGTCGCCCGGCAGTACTGGCTGACGGAAGCGCAGCTTGTCGGAACCGACGAAGTAATAAAGGGTGCCGTCGGCTGGCTTCACGTCGAGCATCTTGAAACCGAGAATGCCCGCAGCCTGAGCCATGGCCTCGATGATCAACACGCCCGGCATGATCGGATGCGCCGGGAAGTGACCATTGAAGAACGGCTCGTTGATGCTGACATTCTTGTAGGCACGAATGCACTTGCCCTCGACATCCAGGTCCACTACCCGATCCACCAACAGGAAAGGGTAACGGTGAGGCAAGTATTCGCGAATCTCGTTGATGTCCATCATTTCGGGGGGAAGCCTGTAGTAAAGAGTGGGAGCGCGCGACTAACGCACGCCCCTCTAGCAAATCAAGGAGGCAGTCTAGCGGCTGTGCACACTTGATATGGAAATGGTATCAGCCATCTGATGAAGCATTGCCGTCAGGGGTCACGTCCCCAACGCGCTTTTCCAACTGGCGCAAACGCCGCGCAAGGTCATCGAGCTGACGGATGCGTGCCGCGCTTTTGCGCCACTCGGCAGCAGGTTGCATGGCCGTACCGGAAGAGTAAGCGCCCGGCTCGGTAATCGAGTGGGTCACCATGGTCATTCCAGTGAGGAATACGTTGTCACAAATCTCGATGTGCCCTACCAGACCCACACCGCCGGCGAGCATACAGTGCTTGCCGATCTTGGTGCTGCCGGAAATTCCCACACAAGCCGCCATCGCTGTGTGATCGCCGACCTGGACGTTGTGGGCAATCTGAATCTGGTTATCCAGCTTCACACCGTTGCCGATGACGGTATCGGCCAGGGCGCCGCGGTCAATCGCCGTATTGACGCCGATTTCCACATCGTCACCGATGGTCACACCGCCAATCTGCGCGATCTTCTGCCAGATGCCTTTTTCATTGGCAAAGCCGAAACCTTCACCACCGAGCACCGCCCCCGACTGGATGACCACACGCTGACCAATGCGCACATCGTGGTACAAGGTCACCCGCGGGGCCAGCCAGCCGCCTTCGCCGATTTCGCAGCGAGCGCCGATAAAGCAGTGGGCACCGATGGTCACTCCAGCCGCAATCCGCACACCAGACTCGATCACTGCAAACGGACCAATGCTGGCCTCCGGGTGCACCAGCGCATCGGCGGCAATCACCGCTGACGGATGGATACCCGCTGGCGCCTTGGGCTTGGGATCGAACAGATGGGAAATACGGGCGTAGGACAGATAAGGATCAGCCACCACCAGTGCATCGCCGGCATAAGCCTCAGCATCAGCGGCCTTCAGCAATACCGCGCCGGCCTGGCAGTCCACCAGGTACTTGCGATATTGCGGATTTGCCAAAAAGCTCAACTGAGCTGGGCCAGCCTCCTGCAAGGTGGCTAGCCCAGTGATTTCCTTCTCCGCGTCGCCACGCAAGGTGGCGCCGAGGAACTCGGCCAATTGGCCGAGTTTTATGGTCGCGGTCATGGCTTACTTCAGCTGATTCATGCGCTCGATAACTTGGCGGGTGATGTCGTACTGAGGTTTGACATCGATCACTGCGCCACGCTCGAAAACCAGGTCGAAAGCACCTTTCTTGATGACTTCTTCAACGGCGCTGTCCAGCTTCGGCTTCAATTGCTTGAGCATTTCACGGTCAGCAACAGCCTTGGCTTCGTTCAGTTCCTTGGACTGGAACTGGAAGTCCCGAGCCTTTTGCTTGAACTCGAGCTCCAGACGCTCACGCTCGCCTTGCTGCATCTTGTCGCCACCCGCAACCAGGCGGTCCTGGATACCCTTGGCACTGCTTTCCAGAGTCTTCAGCTTGGTCAGTTGCGGGCCGAATTTCTTCTCGGCATCCACTGCGTACTTCTTGGCCGCGTCGGATTCCAGCAGAGCCATCTGATAGTTCAGAACAGCGATTTTCATTTCGGCAAACGCCGGGCTCGCGACCAGTACGGAGGCCAGGAGAACCAATTGAGTCAACTTACGCACGATGCACTCCTACAAAATCCATTGTCGTTATCTTGGGTAGACTATTAGAAAGTCTGACCGAGAGAGAATTGGAACACCTGAGTTTCAGCGTCATCCGGTTTCTTGATCGGCATCGCCAGGGCAAAGCTCAATGGCCCCAAAGCAGTGACCCAAGTCACACCAACACCCACCGAACTGGCCAGATTGCTCAAGCTGATATCGTTGCACTGCGTTTTCACATTCGACGCCGCAATGGTGTTGGACGTGCTTTCACAGCGAGAGTTGAAGACGTTACCCACATCCCAGAACAACGAAGTACGCAGGGAACGCTGATCTTTGACGAACGGCAGCGGGAACAGCAACTCGGCACCGCCCTGGATCAATACGTTACCGCCGAATGGCAGTGGATCCTGGTCTGGGTCGGCAGCTGTACCGGCGTTACCGGTTACACCAGCACCACGACTCGGAGTACTGCGCGGACCCAGGGTACTGTCCTTGAAGCCACGTACCGAGTTGAAACCACCAGCATAGTAGTTCTCGTAGAACGGCAAGCCCTTGGTATCACCAAAGCCGTCGCCATAACCCAGTTCGGTATGGAAGCGCATGGTGTAGTTCTCACTCAGCGGAGTGAACAACTGACCACGGTAGTCGAGCTTGAAGAACGACAGGTCACTACCTGGAGTAGTGGTTTCCAGAACCAGGCTTTGCGAATGGCCGCGAGTGGCCAGCACACCTTTGTTCAGGGTCGACTCGGACCAGCCGGCCGACGCCTTGAAGTTAAGGTAGCTGTCGCCCTGTTTGTTCACGAAGTCGAAGATTTCGTCGACGGTGTACAGGCCGGTCTTGATCTTGTCCTGCTGCGCGGTCAGGCCGAAGGTCAGACGCGAAGTCTCACTGATCGGGTAGCCCACGCTGACGCCGGCACCGAGGCTGTCCACCGCATAGCTGGCCACGTCGACGTCGAGGTCTTTGTAGTCAGTGGTGCGATAGAAAGCGTTGTAACCCAGGCTCACGCCGTCGGCGGTCCAGTAGGGGTCAACGTAGCCGAAGTTGTAGCGGCTCTGGTATTCGCTGCGGGTCAGACCGATGCTGACCTTGTTACCGGTACCCAGGAAGTTGTTCTGGGTAATGGAACCACCGAGGATCAGACCAGCGCTCTGGGCGAAACCGACGCTGGCGGTGATCGAACCGGATGCTTGCTCTTCAACCGCGTAGTTCACGTCAACCTGGTCATCAACACCCGGTACAGCCGGTGTCTCGACGTTGACTTCCTTGAAGAAGCCCAGGCGCTCAAGACGGGTCTTGGACTGGTCGATCAGGTAGGTCGAAGCCCAGCCGCCTTCCATCTGACGCATTTCGCGACGCAGCACTTCGTCCTCGGACTTGGTGTTGCCACGGAAGTTGATACGGTTGACGTAGGCACGTTTACCCGGGTCTACCACGAAGGTGATGTCCACGGTGTGGTCTTCATCATGAGGTTGAGGCACGCCGTTGACGTTGGCGAAGGTGTAGCCCTCGTTACCCAGACGGCGGGTAATCAGTTCGGAAGTGGTGGTCATCAGCTTGCGCGAGAAAACCTGGCCCTTCTCCACCAGCAACAGTGCCTTGACTTGGTCTTCAGGTACTTTCAGGTCGCCGCTGAGCTTCACGTCACGAACGCTGTACTTCTCGCCTTCGTTGACGTTGACGGTAATGTAGACGTGCTTTTTGTCCGGGGTGATGGACACCTGGGTCGAAGCAATATCCATATTGATATAGCCACGGTCCAGATAGTAGGAACGCAGACGCTCCAGGTCACCGGAGAGCTTTTCACGGGCGTACTTGTCGTCGTTCTTGAAGAACGACAGCCAGTTGGTGGTCTTGAGCTCGAACAGGCCGATCAGGTCTTCGTCTGGAAAGACAGTGTTGCCCACCACGTTGATGTGCTGGATGGCTGCGACCGTGCCTTCGTTGATATTAACCTTCAGGCCGACACGGTTGCGTGGCTGCGGAACCACTTCAGTCTCAACGGTGGCCGAGTAACGGCCCTGAGCGACATATTGGCGCTGCAACTCGTTACGAACGCCTTCGAGTGTCGCACGCTGGAAGATCTCACCTTCGGCCAGACCGGACTGTTTCAGGCCCTTCATCAAGTCTTCGGTGGAGATCGCCTTGTTGCCTTCGATCTCGATACTGGCAACCGACGGCCGCTCGACTACCGTAATGACCAGGACGTTGCCATCGCGGCCCAGTTGGATGTCTTGAAAGAAACCGGTTTTGAACAGCGCACGAGTGGATTCCACCAGGCGACGGTCGTCCGCCTGCTCGCCGACGTTCAACGGCAAGGCACCAAAGACGCTACCCGCGGAAACGCGCTGAAGGCCGTTGACGCGGATATCGGAGATAGTGAAGGACTCGGCGTGAACTTCGGCGATCATCAATACGGTGAGAACCGCAGTTAGCAGCAGACGTTTCATGAAGTCCTTTCTTATTCCAACTGGCAATAAACAAACTGCCGCAAAATGCGGCAGATTCGCAATTCAGCGAAGCGTTACAGACGACCCAGATCGTTGACCAGAGCAAGCAGCATGACTCCGACCACCAAGCTGATACCGATCTGTATCCCCCAACCTTGCACCCGATCCGACAAGGGACGACCACGCGCCCACTCGATCAGATAAAACAACAAATGCCCCCCATCCAATACCGGGATGGGCAACAAATTCAGAACACCCAGGCTAATACTCAGATAAGCAAGGAAATTCAAGAAATCAGCAATGCCCGACTGGGCAGAAGCGCCCGCCACTTTAGCAATGGTTATCGGTCCACTCAAGTTTTTTACCGAGAGCTCGCCGAACAACATTTTCTTCAGTGATTCGAGGGTCAGGACACTCATGGTCCAGGTCCGTCGAGCCCCTTCGCCAATCGCCTCCAGCGGGCCATAACTGACCTCGCGAAGCATCTCCGCAGGCCAGTCGACAGCTTTCACCCCAGCCCCAAGGTAGCCATTGGGCGCTTTGTTTTCGCCACGGCTGGCCAAGGTCACGGGGACGTCGATTTGAGCACCATCGCGCTCGACTTGCAGCACAATTTTCGTATCAGGGTGCACACGGACCCAATCAACCACCTGCTGCCAGTCACTGAGCGATTGCCCATCGAGCGCCAGCAGACGGTCGCCGGTTTTCAGGCCGGCAGCCTGGGCCGGGCCTTTCGGATCGAGTTCAGCCAGCACGGGGGGCAATGCCGGGCGCCATGGGCGAATCCCCAGGGAGCGGATCGGGTCCGGCTCGTCGGCGCCCTTGAGCCATTTGTCCAGCACCAACTGGCGAGAGGAGTCAACCGTCGCACCCTGCTCGCGCACCTGCACCTGCAGCGTTCCACTCTCACCCAGACGGCGCACCAGTTGCAGATTCACCGCCGCCCAACCGGAAGTTGGCTCACCATCGATGGCAACGATTTCCTCGCCGGCACCGAGGCCGGCCTTGGCGGCTATGCTCCCCGCCTCCACGCCACCGATGACCGGTCGCACCTGCTGACTGCCCAGCATCGCCAGGGCCCAGAAGAACACCAGGGCGAGTAGGAAGTTGGCGATCGGGCCGGCGGCAACAATGGCGATACGCTGGCGTACGGACTTGCGGTTGAAGGACTGGTCGAGCTCATCGGGGGCCACTTCGCCTTCACGCTCGTCGAGCATCTTCACGTAGCCACCCAGGGGAATGGCGGCGATCACAAACTCGGTACCGCGACGATCGTGCCAGCGCAGCAACGGCATACCAAAGCCCACGGAGAAACGCAGCACCTTGACGCCACAGCGACGCGCGACCCAGAAGTGACCGAATTCATGGAAGGTGACCAGCACACCCAGGGCTACCAGGGTGCCGACAATCATATAGAGCGCGCTCATCTACTTTCTCCGCAATCCTATTCGCCGCCACTCGCCCGGTCGCAAATCCTATCGCCCGTTACGCTGCAACCATTGTTCTGCCAGGCTTCGGGCCTTGGCATCCGCCGCAAACACTGCATCGAGCTCATTGACTGCAACTACAGGCTCAAGGACCAAAACTTCTTCGATGATACTCGCGATCTCCGGGTAACGGATGCGCCGATCAAGAAAGGCCGAAACAGCCACTTCATTGGCCGCATTGAGCATCGCCGGAGCGCTGCCCCCCGCCTCGGCAGCTTGACGCGCCAGACGCAGGCAAGGGAACCGCTGCTCGTCGGGTGCCTGGAAGTCCAGACGGGCAATCGCGAACAGATCCAACGGGGCTACACCGGAGTCGATACGCTCCGGCCAGGCCAGGGCGTTGGCGATAGGCGTGCGCATATCCGGATTGCCCAACTGGGCAAGCACCGAGCCGTCGACATAATCCACCAGGGAATGGATCACGCTCTGCGGATGCACCACCACCTCGACCTGGGAAGGCTTGGCATCGAACAACCAGCAGGCCTCGATCAACTCCAACCCCTTGTTCATCATGCTCGCCGAATCCACGGAGATCTTGCGCCCCATGGACCAGTTCGGATGGGCACAGGCCTGTTCCGGCGAAACATGTTCGAGCTCGGCCAGAGGCGTCTGACGGAATGGACCGCCCGAGGCGGTCAACAGAATCCGTCGCACCCCGACCTGACTCAAGCCCCGAGAAAAATCCCCAGGCATGCATTGGAAAATCGCGTTGTGCTCACTGTCGATAGGCAGCAGCACCGAGCCACTCTTGCCTACCGCCTGCATGAACAGTGCGCCGGACATCACCAGCGCTTCTTTATTGGCCAGGAGGATCTTTTTGCCGGCCTCCACCGCCGCGAGGGTCGGACGCAGGCCCGCCGCCCCGACAATAGCCGCCATCACCGCATCGACTTCAGGCGCCGAGGCGACTTCACACAACCCCTCCTCCCCCACCAGCACCCGAGTCGACAGGCCAGCGGCTCGCAGATCGTCCTGCAAAGTCCTCGCCGCAGCGACCTCAGGCACCACGGCAAAACGCGGCACATGGCGTACGCACAACGCCAGCAACTCGGCCAGACGACTGAACCCGCTAAGGGCAAACACCTGATAGCGATCCGGATGACGAGCAATCACATCCAGCGTACTCAGGCCAATGGAGCCCGTAGCCCCCAGAACCGTGATCTGTTGCACACGACTCACAGTGCAGCCATCCACAGCAGCACCGCAAACACGGGAATCGCTGCCGTCAGACTGTCGATCCGATCAAGCACACCGCCGTGCCCCGGCAACAGATTACTGCTGTCCTTGATGCCGGACTGACGCTTGAACATGCTCTCGGTCAGGTCACCGACCACCGAAATGAAGACCACAATGGCCGCACCCAACAGCCCCAACAGGATCTGTCCGAAGGACCAATCACGCACCAGCCCGACCACTGCCGTGATCACCAGGCTCAATGCCAGGCCGCCATAGACGCCCTCCCAGCTCTTGCCAGGACTCACCTGTGGCGCCAACTTGCGCTTGCCGAAGGCCTTGCCGGAGAAGTAGGCACCGATATCTGCCCCCCAAACCAGCACCATTACCGCCATGATCAACCAATTGCCCAGTGGCAACTGCTTGATGAACACCAAGCCCTGCCAGGCCGGCAACAGGATCAATAGACCGATCAGCAGCTTGGGGGCCGCCCCGGACCATTGCTCACTGGTGCGCGGATAGGTCAGCACCAGGAAAGTCGCCAACCCCCACCACAACACCGCGGCACCCAGCACCCAAGGCGCAACACCCGGGACCAGATGCATCAAGAACAGCAGCGCCGCCACTACCAGCGCGTAAGCCACCCGAGCCGGCTGCGCCTCGAAACCCGCCAGACGCGCCCACTCCCAGGCCCCCAGGCTCACCACCACACCGATGAACAGGGCAAACCCTGAACCTTCGAGCAGGAAAAACCCGCACAAGGCGATCGGCAGCAGGATCAGCGCAGTAATGATTCGTTGTTTAAGCATTAAACCCGGGCTCCAGCCTCGACCTGCTCGCTCGTTTTACCGAAGCGCCGCTGTCGAGATGCGTAATCGGCCAGCGCGTTGCGCATGGCTTCGTGTTTGAAGTCCGGCCAGAACAGGTCGGAGAAATACAGCTCGGCATAGGCCAGCTGCCACAGCAGGAAATTACTGATGCGATGCTCGCCACCGGTGCGGATGCAGAGGTCCGGCAACGGCAAGTCGCCGGTTGCCAGACAGGTCTGCAACAGGCCCGGAGTGATGTCCTCGGGTCGCAGATGGCCGGCCTGAACCTCACGCGCCAGGCGCTGGGCAGCCTGGGCGATATCCCATTGACCGCCGTAGTTGGCAGCAATCTGCAGAATGAAACGATCACTGCCCGCGGTAATCGCTTCCGCCTCGCGCATCGCCGCCTGCAACTCGGGATGGAAACGCGAACGGTCGCCAATGATCCGCAGACTGATGTTGTTCTCGTTAAGACGCTTGGCCTCACGCCGCAGCGCCTTGAAGAACAGATCCATCAAGGCACTAACTTCGTCGGCCGGGCGCTGCCAGTTTTCACTGGAAAAGGCAAACAGGGTCAGGACTTCAACCTTGGCCTCAGCGCACACTTCGATCACTGCACGTACCGCGTCAACGCCCGCTTTATGCCCGGCAACACCCGGCATAAAGCGCTTTTTTGCCCAGCGGTTATTACCGTCCATGATGATCGCCACATGGCGCGGCACCGAGGACAACACGGACTGCTTGGTCTTTTCCATGAAAACGCCTGACCCTTATACGGCCATCAAGTCCTTTTCTTTTTCCTCAGTCGCCTTGGCGATCTGAGCTTCAAAGTCCTTGATCAACTTGTCGATTTCGGCGCTGCCACGACGCTCTTCGTCTTCGCTGATTTCCTTGTCCTTGGTCAGCTTCTTCAACTCGCCCAAGGCATCGCGGCGAATGTTGCGCACAGCAACCCGCGCATCCTCGGCGGCGGCACGCGCCTGCTTGGTGAAGCCCTTGCGGGTTTCCTCGGTCAGCGGCGCCATCTTGATCAGCAGCAGCTCGCCCAGGTTGGTCGGGTTGAGGTTAAGACCGGCACTGCCAATGGCCTTGTCGATGGCTCCGAGCATGTTGCGCTCGAACGGCACGACCTGCAGGGTCTGGGAGTCCTTCACGGTCACGTTGGCAACGCCGCTCAACGGCGTGTCGGTACCGTAGTAAGGCACCATCACGCTGCCCAGAATGCTGGGGTGCGCCTTGCCGGTGCGGATCTGGCCGAATGCATGCGCCAGAGACTCCAGGGTTTTCTTCATGCGCTCTTGAGCGTCTTTCTTGATTTCGTTGATCATTGCTCGCCTTCCTCGATCAGGGTTCCTTCAGCGCCACCATGCACGATATTCAGCAGGGCGCCGGGCTTGTTCATGTTGAATACCCGCAGCGGCATCTTGTGGTCGCGGCACAGGCAAATGGCCGTCAGGTCCATCACTCCCAGCTTGCGATCCAGCACTTCATCGTAAGTCAGATGATCGAACTTCTCGGCATGCGGGTCTTTGAACGGGTCTGCAGTGTAAACACCGTCGACCTTGGTTGCCTTGAGCACGACATCGGCATCGATCTCGATGGCGCGCAGACAGGCTGCGGAGTCGGTAGTGAAGAACGGGTTGCCGGTACCGGCCGCGAAAATCACCACTTCTTTGGAGTTCAGGTGGCGCATGGCCTTGCGACGATCATAGTGATCGGTCACACCCACCATGGAAATAGCGGACATCACGATGGCCGAGATATTCGCACGTTCCAGCGCGTCGCGCATGGCCAGGGCGTTCATCACAGTGGCCAGCATGCCCATGTGGTCGCCTGTGACCCGATCCATCCCGGCAGCGCTCAATGCGGCGCCACGAAACAGGTTGCCACCACCGATCACCAAACCGACCTGGACACCGATGCCAACCAGCTGGCCGACTTCCAGCGCCATGCGGTCCAGCACCTTGGGGTCGATCCCGAACTCTTCCGAGCCCATCAGGGCCTCGCCGCTAAGCTTGAGTAGAATGCGTTTATAGCGAGCTTGATAACCACTGCCCTGCTGAGCCATTGCGAATCTCTCCTGCGGCGTATTTTAAAAATTCTTTGCGGGCTGTTTGCAGCCTGCGTTCACTCTAGCTTGACGCTGTCACAGCGCCATCAGAACACGACTTTGTAAACCGGTTCCGAGGTAAAGCAACAAAATTGCCCTGCCCATTTGAAAAGAGGCTGCGCGCGTGAGCGGGCAGCCTCTTCTGGGCGACAGTTGAAAAACCGTCTTACTGTTGCTTGGCAGCAGCCAGTTGTGCAGCAACTTCTTCAGCGAAGTTGTCTTCTTTCTTCTCGATGCCTTCACCTACTGCGAAACGGGTGAAGGAAACGATTTCAGCGCCGCCTTTCTTGGCCAGAGCACCTACGGTGACTTCTGGATCCTTGACGAACGCTTGCTCAACCAGGCTGGCTTCAGCCAGGAACTTGCTGATACGGCCAGCGATCATTTTCTCGACGATTTCGGCCGGCTTGCCTTTCATCTTGTCTTCGTTCAGCTGCAGGAACACAGCTTTTTCGCGCTCGATGGCTTCGGCAGAAACCTGCGAAGGCAGCAGGAACTCAGGGTTGCTTGCCGCTACGTGCATGGCGATGTCTTTGGCCAGCTCAACGGAGCCGCCCTTCAGGACAACCGCAACACCGATCTTGTTACCGTGCAGGTAAGTACCGACCACGTCACCTTCAACGCGAGCCAGACGACGGATGTTGACGTTCTCACCGGTCTTGCCCACCAGGATCAGACGGTCAGCTTCTTGAGCTTCGATCAGTGGAGCGGCGTCGGTCAGTTTGTCAGCGAACGCTTTTTCAACGCTGGCAGCAACGAATGCCTTGAAGTCGTCCTGCAGAGCCAGGAAGTCGGTCTGCGAGTTCACTTCCAGCAGGACAGCGGCTTTACCGTCGTCCTTGATGGCGATAGCGCCTTCAGCAGCCACGTTGCCTGCTTTCTTGGCAGCCTTGATGGCGCCGGAAGCACGCATGTCATCAATGGCTTTTTCGATGTCGCCGCCGGCCTTGGTCAAGGCCTTTTTGCAATCCATCATGCCTTCGCCGGTACGCTCGCGCAGTTCTTTGACCAACGCTGCAGTAATCTCTGCCATTTTCAAAATCCTCTTGGATAGGTTTTCAACCATTCCACCCGATCGAACGGGCGTTCAATTCTTGGGCGCTGCCCCGAATTCACTTCATAACAGCCCCGCATTACAGAAACTGTCGGGGCGCAACGACGAAATGATTTTCGAGTTGGCAAAAAGGGGGCCAAGCCCCCTTTTTGCGTACTGAGTAAACGCTAAGCGTCAGTTACTCAGGCTTCAGCCGCCGGTGCTGCAGCTTCTTCGAACACTTCGGTGCCGCCAGCAACGTTGTTGCGACCACGGATCACAGCGTCAGCCATCGAACCCATGTACAGCTGGATGGCGCGAATGGCGTCATCGTTGCCTGGGATGATGTAGTCAACGCCTTCCGGGCTGCTGTTGGTATCGACAACGCCGATGACCGGGATGCCCAGCTTGTTGGCTTCGGTGATCGCGATGCGCTCGTGATCAACGTCGATCACGAACAGTGCGTCAGGCAGGCCGCCCATGTCCTTGATACCACCCAGGGAACGATCCAGCTTTTCCAGGTCGCGAGTGCGCATCAGCGCCTCTTTCTTGGTCAGCTTGGCGAAGGTGCCGTCTTCTGCTTGCACTTCAAGGTCACGCAGACGCTTGATGGAAGCACGGATGGTTTTGTAGTTGGTCAGCATGCCGCCCAACCAGCGGTGATCGACGTACGGCGAACCGCAACGTGCTGCTTCTTCAGCAACGATCTTGCCAGCGGAACGCTTGGTGCCGACGAACAGAATCTTGTTTTTGCCCTGGGCCAGACGCTCTACGAAAGTCAGAGCTTCGTTGAACATTGGCAGGGTTTTTTCAAGGTTGATGATGTGAATCTTGTTACGCGCACCAAAAATGTACTTACCCATTTTCGGGTTCCAGTAACGGGTTTGGTGACCGAAGTGCACACCGGCCTTCAGCATATCGCGCATGTTGACTTGGGACATGATAGTTCCTTAATAAGTCGGGTTAGGCCTCCACGTATCCCAATGACCAACCAACAGCATGTGCTGAGGGCACCCAGGTCATCGTGTCGACACGTGTGTGGGTTTGAGCTTTTCGGGGCATCCCCGGAAAGCGGCGCATTTTATACCACAGCAAGGGCCAAAACGGAACCCGGATTCACATCCGTCGATCCTTGCAGTTTTCGCCCTGACCTTGGAAACAGCCCAGAATGCACCATTGTATGGAGACAAGCGCCAGCAGAACCTCAGATTTACGCTGAGCCTCTGTTAGAATCGCACCTTTGCGGCTTCCGAAAACCTCACCGGTTCCATCCCGGTTCCAGCCTTGCAGGGGCAGGTTTTCAAGCCATTCCGTGTATATCGCGCCATTGAGCGTCAAGAGAGCCTGTATGACCGTCACCCTCAAAACTCCCGAGGACATCGCCAAAATGCGTGTCGCCGGCAAACTGGCCGCCGAAGTCCTGGAAATGATTGCCGAGCATGTCAAACCCGGTGTCACCACCGAAGAACTGGACCGCATCTGCCATGACTACATCGTCAACGTGCAGGGCGCTATCCCGGCCCCGCTGAACTACAAGGGTTTCCCCAAGTCCATCTGCACCTCGATCAATCACGTGGTGTGCCACGGCATTCCCAACGAGAAGCCCCTGAAGGACGGCGACACCCTGAACATTGACGTCACCGTCATCAAGGACGGCTACCACGGCGACACCAGCCGCATGTTCCACGTCGGCACCGTGCCGGTCTGGGCCGAGCGCCTGTCGCAGATCACCCAGGAATGCATGTACAAGGCCATCGAACTGGTGAAGCCGGGCTGCCGCCTGGGCGACATCGGCGAAGTGATCCAGAAGCACGCGGAAAAGAACGGCTTCTCGGTGGTTCGCGAGTTCTGTGGTCACGGCATCGGCAAGGTGTTCCACGAAGAGCCGCAGATCCTGCACTACGGCCGCGCCGGCACCGGCATGGAACTCAAGGCCGGCATGACCTTCACCATCGAGCCGATGATCAACCAGGGCAAGGCCGACACTAAGGTACTGGGCGACGGTTGGACCGCCATCACCAAGGACCGCAAGCTCTCGGCACAGTGGGAACACACCCTGCTGGTGACCGAAACCGGCTACGAGATCTTTACCCTGCGCAGCGATGACACCATCCCCCGGGTATCTGCCTGATCCACAACGCCGCGTCCCGACCTTATAGATAGAAAGGAAAGCCAATCGATGCCGCAGGTGGATCCCGAACTCTTCGACCGTGGCCAGTTCCAGGCGGAACTGGCACTGAAGGCCAGCCCCATCGCCGCCTTCAAGAAAGCCATCCGCCAGGCACGGGAAGTGCTCGACAACCGCTTTCGCAGCGGACGGGAAATCCGCCGGCTGATCGAGGACCGCGCCTGGTTCATCGATAACATCCTGCAAAAGGCCTGGGACCAGTTCACCTGGAGCAACGAAGCCGACATCGCCCTGGTGGCGGTCGGCGGCTACGGCCGCGGCGAGCTTCACCCCTATTCCGATATCGACCTGCTGATCCTCCTGGACAGCGCCGATCATGAGATCTTTCGCGACTCCATCGAACGCTTTCTCACCCTGCTCTGGGACATCGGCCTGGAAGTCGGGCAAAGCGTGCGTTCGGTGGATGAATGCGCCGAGGAGGCCCGGGCCGACCTGACGGTCATCACCAACCTGATGGAAAGCCGCACCATCGCCGGCCCCGAGCGCCTGCGCCAGCGCATGCTGGACGTCACCAGCACCGCACATATGTGGCCGAGCAAGGACTTCTTCCTGGCCAAGCACGCCGAGCAGAAGGCCCGCCACCACAAGTACAACGACACCGAATACAACCTGGAGCCCAACGTCAAAGGCTCCCCAGGCGGCCTGCGGGATATCCAGACCATTCTGTGGGTCGCCCGGCGTCAGTACGGCACCCTGAATCTGCGAGCCCTGGCCGGCGAAGGCTTCCTGGTGGAAAGCGAAAACGCCCTGCTGGCCTCCTCCCAGGAGTTCCTGTGGAAGGTCCGCTACGCCCTGCACATGCTCGCCGGCCGCGCCGAAGACCGCCTGCTGCTGGACCACCAGCGCTCCATCGCCGAGCTACTGGGTTTCAGCGGTGAAGACGTCAAGCAGTCGATTGAAAGCTTCATGCAGCAGTACTACCGGGTGGTGATGAGCATCGCCCAGTTGAGCGACCTGATCATCCAGCACTTCGAAGAGGTGATCCTCGCCCCCGAGGACGAAGCCCCGCCACAGCCGATCAACGCCCGCTTCCAACTGCACGACGGCTACATCGAGGCAATCAACGACAACGTGTTCAAACGCACGCCGTTCGCCATGCTGGAAATCTTCGTGCTGATGGCCCAGCACCCGGAGATCAAGGGCGTACGCGCCGACACCATCCGCCTGCTGCGCGAGCACCGGCACCTGATCGACGACGACTTCCGTCACGACATCCGCAACACCAGCCTGTTCATCGAGCTGTTCAAATGCGAGATCGGCATCCACCGCAACCTGCGGCGGATGAACCGCTACGGCATCCTCGGCCGCTACCTGCCGGAGTTCGGCTTCATCGTCGGACAGATGCAGCACGACCTGTTCCACATCTATACCGTGGACGCCCACACGCTGAATCTGATCAAGCACCTGCGCAAGATGCAGTACACGCCGATCTCCGAAAAATTCCCCCTGGCCAGCAAGCTCATGGGCAAGCTGCCCAAGCCCGAACTGATCTACCTGGCCGGCCTGTATCACGACATCGGCAAGGGCCGCCACGGCGACCACTCGGAGATCGGCGCGGTGGATGCCGAAGCCTTCTGCGTGCGCCACCAGCTGCCTCTGTGGGACACCCGGCTGATCGTCTGGCTGGTGCAGAACCACCTGGTGATGTCCACCACCGCCCAGCGCAAGGACCTGTCCGACCCACAGGTGATCCACGATTTCGCCCAGACTGTGGTCGACCAGACCCGCCTCGACTACCTCTACGTACTCACGGTCGCCGACATCTACGCCACCAACCCGACCCTGTGGAACTCCTGGCGCGCCAGCCTGTTGCGCCAGCTCTACACCGAAACCAAGCGCGCCCTGCGCCGCGGCCTGGAAAACCCGGTGGACCGCGAAGAGCAGATCCGCCAGACCCAGAGCGCCGCCCTGGACATCCTGGTGCGCAACGGCACCGATCCGGACGAGGTCGAGCAGCTCTGGTCGCAACTGGGAGACGACTACTTTCTGCGTCACACCGCTGGCGATGTGGCCTGGCACAGCGACGCGATCCTCCAGCAGCCGGCCGATGGCGGGCCACTGGTGCTGATCAAGGAAATCACCCAGCGCGAGTTCGAGGGTGGCACACAAATCTTCATCTACGCCCCGGACCAGCACGACTTCTTTGCGGTGACCGTGGCCGCCATGGACCAGCTCAACCTGAACATCCATGACGCGCGCATCATCACCTCCAGCAGCCAGTTCACCCTCGACACCTACATCGTCCTGGACAACGACGGCGAGTCCATCGGCAACAACCCGCAGCGGGTCGAGCAGATCCGCAAAGGCCTGACCGATGCCCTGCGCAACCCCGACGACTACCCGACCATCATCCAGCGCCGGGTGCCGCGACAGCTCAAGCACTTTGCCTTCGAGCCCGAGGTGACCATCCACAACGACGCCCAGCGCCCGGTCACCGTGCTGGAACTCAGCGCCCCGGATCGTCCGGGCCTGCTGGCGCGGATCGGCAAGATCTTCCTGGAGTTCGAACTGTCGCTGCAGAACGCCAAGATCGCCACCTTGGGCGAGCGCGTGGAAGACGTGTTCTTCATCACCGACGCGCACAACCACCCTCTTTCCGACCCACAGCTGTGCAGCCGCTTGCAGGATGCGATCGTCGAACAGTTGAGTGTCAGCCATGAACCGACTATCGAAATGACCCGCCTGAGCATCTGAAGGGTCCGAACCGCCGCTTTGAGTGAGAAAACGCACCGATGAACAACGCTCTGAACCAGTTGCAGCCCTACCCGTTCGAAAAGCTGCGGGCCCTGCTCGGCACCGTGACCCCCAACCCGGACAAGCGCCCGATCGCCCTGTCCATCGGCGAACCCAAGCACCGCTCGCCGAGCTTTGTCGCCGAAGCCCTGGCAAGCAACCTCGACCAGATGGCGGTCTACCCCACCACCCTGGGCATCCCGGCCCTGCGTGAAGCCATCGCTGGCTGGTGCGAGCGACGCTTCGGCGTGCCGACCGGCTGGATCGACCCGACGCGCAACGTCCTGCCGGTCAACGGCACCCGTGAAGCCCTGTTCGCCTTCACCCAGACCGTAGTCAACCGCGGTGACGACGCCCTGGTGGTCAGCCCCAACCCCTTCTATCAGATCTACGAAGGCGCAGCCTTCCTTGCCGGGGCCAAGCCGCACTACCTGCCGTGCCTGGATGAAAACGGCTTCAACCCGGATTTCGACGCCGTACCGGCCGAGATCTGGCAGCGCTGCCAGATCCTCTTCCTGTGCTCCCCGGGCAACCCCACCGGCGCGCTGATCCCGCTGGACACCCTGAAGAAACTGATCGCCCTGGCCGACGAACACGACTTCGTGATCGCCGCCGACGAGTGCTACAGCGAGCTGTACTTCGACGAACAGACCCCGCCGCCGGGGCTGCTCAGCGCCTGCGTCGAACTGGGCCGCAAGGACTTCAAGCGTTGCGTGGTATTCCACAGCCTGTCCAAGCGCTCCAACCTGCCGGGCCTGCGCTCCGGCTTCGTGGCCGGCGACGCCGACATCCTCAAGGGTTTCCTGCTGTACCGCACCTACCACGGCTGCGCCATGCCGGTGCAGACCCAACTGGCCAGCATCGCCGCCTGGAACGATGAAGTGCACGTGCGCGCCAACCGCGCCCTGTACCGCGAGAAGTTCGACGCGGTGCTGGCAATCCTCGCGCCAGTAATGGACGTGCAGCGCCCGGACGGCAGCTTCTACCTGTGGCCCAACGTGGCCGGGGATGACGCCGCCTTCTGCCGCGACCTGTTCGAGCAGGAGCACGTGACCGTGGTTCCGGGTTCCTACCTGTCGCGGGATGTGGACGGCACCAACCCGGGCGCCGGACGGGTGCGCATGGCGCTGGTCGCGCCGCTGGCGGAGTGTGTCGAGGCAGCCGAGCGGATTCGCGACTTCGTTCTGCGTCGCGCGTGAGCCCCTTCGCCGGCAAGCCGGCTCCTACACCCTCCCCAGTAGGAGCCGGCTTGCCGGCGAAAGCGTTATTCGCTCACTTCACCTGCCCCAGATTCGCCTCGCTCAAATCCAGGTCCGCCAACACCTCTCGCAGCACATCATCACCGATCTGGTGATGCCGGCTCAGGCGGTACAGCTCAAGCCGTTGCGCGCGCAGGGCCTTGAGCCGCAGGCGCCGTTCCAGCAAGTCCATCTGCAATGCCAGGGCCTGGGCCTCGGCGGAATCGTTGTAGACCTCCAACTGATGCCGGTACTCAGCCATCAAACGGCCCTTGAGCTCGGTGGCCAGTGCCGCCTGGGCCGCATCGGGGGCCTCACTGGTTTCAGCCACTTCCTCGGCTTCCAGGGCATGGATCGCCGCCTCGGCGGTCTTGCGCCAGGCATCGCGGACTTCTCCACGGCGTTTGTCGTCGGGGCTTTTGACGATACCGCGCAACAGCAGCGGCAGGGCAATGCAGGCCGCCACCAGGGACAGCAGGATCACTCCAGCGGCGATAAAGATCAGCAGATCACGTTCGGGGAAGGCCTCCCCGGCGCCCAGGAACAAGGGCACCGACATCACGCCGGCCAGGGTCACAGCCCCACGCACCCCGCCCACCGTCAGCAGCCAGCAGGAGCGCGCCGTGGGCACCAGGGTCAGCTCGCCCTTGCCGCGCCAGCGCCGCAGCAGCCCGGACAGGCGCCAGATGCTCTGCACCCAGATAAAACGCAACACCAGCAGCACCAGGAAGATCGCCAGCACATCCAGGCAGCGGTAGAACAGGGTCGGCCAGAGTGAAGTTTCATGACTGACCACGGCCTTGATGATGTCAGGCAATTGCAGCCCCAACAGTAGGAAGATCAGGCCATTGAAGGCGAACTCCAGCAGCGACCAGACACTGCGATTGAGCAGTCGGGTGCTGGTCTGGCGCGGCAGCAGGTCGAGCCAGCTCTGCATCATTCCCGCCGCCACCGCCGAGAGAATGCCCGAGGCCCCCAGGCGCTCGGCCAGGACGTAAGCCGCGAAGGGCAATAGCAACATGAACACCACATGGGTCGCCGGATCGTCCCAGCCGCGGGCGATCATCCAGGCCCGCAGGCGCCCGACCAGCCAGCTCAGGGCCACGCCGACCGCCAAGCCACCCACCGCCACCAACACAAAGGTCAGGCTGGCATTGGCCAGGGAGAACACCCCGGTAACGGCGGCCACCAGGGCGAACTTGAAAGTCACCAGGCCCGAGGCATCGTTCATCAGGGCCTCGCCCTGGAGCATGTGCATCAGCGGGGTTGGCAGGCGGTTCTGGGAAATGGCCGACACCGCTACAGCGTCGGTGGGCGACAGCACCGCAGCCAGGGCGAAAGCCACCGGCAACGGAATAGTCGGCAACAGCCAGTGAATGAAATAACCGGCCCCGACCACGGTGAACAACACCAGGCCCACCGCCAAGGTCAGGATCGGGCCACGCAAGCGCCAGAACTCGCGCTTGGGCATGCGCCAACCGTCGGAAAACAGCAACGGCGGCAGGAACAGGAAAAGGAACAATTCCGGGTCCAGGGCCACATGCAAACCCAGGGTCGGCCAGGCCAACAGGGCTCCGGCGGCGATCTGTACCAGAGGCAAGGGCAGCGGAATCACCCGTCCGACCAGTCGCGAAAGACTCACCAGCATCAGCAGGATGAGGACGGTATAGGCGGTTTGCATAAAGCGAAAATCCAAGGCTCAACAGGAAAAATCGTACGCATCTCAGCTGAGAATCGCCGACGAAGTGCCATATTAGCCGCTTAAACTCGGTACTGACCGCTGCACAAAAGTCGCAAGCCCCATGACCTGCCATGCAACAACCTGCGACAAAGCCGATTTCAGGCCGACGCTGAAGCGCTGCGGTCGTGGCATAATCCGTGACCTTTCATCTCCAGCATCTCCAAAGGGGGCAATTCCTTGACCGCTTCAAGCAAAACGTTGCACCTTTTCGGCATCAAAGCCTGTGACACCATGAAAAAGGCGCGCACCTGGCTCGATGAACACGCTGTCAGCTATGACTTCCATGATTACAAAACCTCCGGCATTGACCGTGAGCACCTGAATCAGTGGTGCAACGAGCACGGCTGGCAGGTGGTGTTGAACCGCGCGGGCACGACCTTTCGCAAACTCGATGACGAAAGCAAAGCCGATCTCGACCAGGCGAAAGCCGTTGAACTGATGCTCGCGCAACCTTCGATGATCAAGCGCCCGGTGCTCGACCTCGGAGACAAGACCCTGATTGGCTTCAAGCCAGACCTTTACGCAGCGGCGCTCAAGTAAGCCTGCTCACTCTATTTCGCAAGAGGTAACTGCATGTCCACTACTCTGTTCAGCCTGGCATTCGGTGTCGGCACCCAAAATCGTCAAGGCGCCTGGCTGGAAGTGTTCTACGCATCGCCACTGCTCAATCCTGCCGCCGAAATCGTTGCCGCTGTCGCACCGATCCTCGGCTACAGCGAAGGCAACCAGGCCATCACCTTCACCACCGCCCAGGCCGCGCAAATGGCCGACGCGCTGAAAGGCATCGACGCCACCCAGGCTGCCCTGCTGACCCGCCTGGCCGAAAGCCACAAGCCGCTGGTAGCCACCCTGCTGGCCGAAGACGCTCAATTGACCTCCACCCCAGAGGCTTACCTGAAGCTGCACCTGCTGTCCCACCGCTTGGTCAAGCCGCACGGCCTGAGCCTGGCCGGGGTGTTCCCACTGCTGCCGAACGTAGCCTGGACCAGCCAGGGCGCCATCGATCTGGGCGAGTTGGCCGAGCGGCAACTGGAAGCCCGCCTGCGCGGCGAGCTGCTGGAAGTGTTCTCCGTGGACAAGTTCCCGAAAATGACCGACTACGTGGTGCCGAGCGGCGTGCGTATCGCTGACAGCGCGCGGATTCGCCTGGGCGCCTACATCGGCGAAGGCACCACCGTGATGCACGAAGGCTTCGTCAACTTCAACGCCGGCACCGAAGGCCCGGGCATGATCGAAGGCCGTGTGTCGGCTGGCGTGTTCGTCGGCAAAGGTTCGGACCTGGGCGGTGGCTGCTCCACCATGGGCACCCTGTCGGGTGGCGGCAACATCGTGATCAAGGTCGGCGAAGGCTGCCTGATCGGCGCCAATGCCGGTATCGGCATTCCCCTGGGCGACCGCAACACCGTGGAGTCGGGTCTGTACGTGACCGCCGGCACCAAGGTGGCGCTGCTGGACGAAAACAACCAGTTGGTCAAAGTGCTCAAGGCCCGTGAACTGGCCGGCCAGCCGGACCTGCTGTTCCGCCGCAACTCGGAAACCGGCGCCGTGGAGTGCAAGACCCACAAGTCGGCCATCGAGCTGAACGAAGCGCTGCACGCTCACAACTAAGCAGCGATTCGGTTTCACTGGAACCGGCCGGGCGCTTATCATCGGCGCCCGGCCTGTTCAAACGAGTTCTGCCACCATGCTTGTACCCTCCCCCTGGCGCGCCGACTTCCCGGCCATCGCCGCACTGCATCGCCAGGACCAGACGTACCTGGACAACGCCGCCACCACGCAAAAACCCCAAGCCCTGCTGGACGCCCTGGCCCACTACTACGCCAATGGCGCGGCCAATGTGCATCGCGCGCAGCACCTGCCCGGCGCCCATGCCACCCAGGCCTTCGAGGACAGTCGCCGCAAGGTCGGCCAATGGCTGAATGCCGGTGACAGCGGACAGATCATCTTCACCCACGGCGCCACCAGTGCGCTGAATCTCCTGGCTTATGGCCTGGAGCAGCAATTTGAAAGCGGCGATGAGATCGTCATCAGCGCCCTTGAACACCATGCCAACCTGCTGCCCTGGCAACAGTTGGCCCAACGTCGCAACCTCAAGCTGCTGATCCTGCCCCTGGATGCCGACGGACTGATCGATATTGATGCGGCAAGCCGTCTGATTGGCCCGCGCACTCGCCTGCTGGCAGTGAGCCAGTTGTCCAATGTGCTCGGCGCCTGGCAACCCTTGACGCCACTGCTGGCCATGGCCAAGGCCCAGGGCGCACTGACGGTGATCGACGGCGCCCAGGGCGTGGTCCATGGCCGTCACGATGTGCAGGCCCTGGGCTGCGACTTCTATGTGTTCTCCAGCCATAAACTTTATGGTCCGGACGGCGTCGGCGTGCTGTTCGGCCGTCATGCCGCGCTCAAGCACCTGCGTCATTGGCAGTTCGGCGGAGAAATGGTCCAGGACGCCGACTACCAGCACGCCAGCTTTCGCCCGGCGCCCCTGGGATTCGAGGCCGGCACCCCGCCGATTGCCGGAGTCATTGGCCTGGGGGCGACCCTGGATTACCTCGCTGGCCTGGATCAGCAGGCAGTAGCCACGCACGAAGCCGCGCTGCATGCCTATCTGCTGCAGGGCTTGCAGGCACGCAATGGCATCCGCCTGCTGGGCACGCCGCAACTGGCCCTGGTCAGCTTCGTCGTCGATGGCGTGCACAACGCCGACCTGGCCCACCTGCTGACCGAACAGGGCATTGCCGTTCGTGCCGGTCATCATTGCGCCATGCCGCTGATGAAAAGCTTCGGCCTCGCCGGGGCGATTCGCGTATCCCTGGCACTGTACAACGACTCCGAGGACTTGGAGCGTTTCTTCGAAGCCCTGGATCAGGCCCTGGAGTTGCTGCGATGAGCCTGCCGGCGGACGCCGTGACCGCCCTTGAAGTTTTCCAGGGGGCGGCCGGCTGGGAACAGCGGGCCCGCCTGCTGATGCAATGGGCCGAGCGCCTGCCGCCCCTGGGCGAGGACGACAAGGTAGACGCCAATCGAGTCCATGGCTGTGAAAGCCAGGTCTGGCTGGTGGCGGCCCTGGAAAATGGTCATTGGCAGTTTGCCGCCGCCAGCGACGCACGGCTGATTCGCGGTTTGGTGGCCTTGCTGCTGGCCCGGGTCAACGGCCTGACGGTGCAGCAATTGCAGGAAGTGGACCTGGCGGACTGGTTCAACCAGCTGGGCCTGTCGCGCCAGCTCTCGCCGTCGCGCAGCAATGGCCTGAACGCCGTCTTGCAACGCATGAACGAACTGGCCAGCGCCCTGTAGCCGCTGCCGAGCCTGCGAGGCTGCGAAAAGGTCCGCAGGACCTTGCTTGGCGATCTCCCGCCAGACCTCTAGCGGCCTCAAGCCCCCACGGCCCGCCGGGCCGCTCGCAGCCTGCGGCAGCGGCTACAGGGGCTTGCTGCGTTCCGAGGGGCGACGCACGCCGGCAACGATCTTGTCCACCGCCTTGGTCGCCGCCACCATGCCAAAGGTCGCGGTCACCATCATCACCGCGCCAAAACCGCCGGCGCAGTCGAGCTTGACCCCGTCGCCGACAAAGCTTTTCTGCAGGCAGATGCTGCCGTCCGGTTTCGGGTAGCGCAGCTGCTCGGTGGAAAACACACAGGGCACGCTGTAATGGCGGGTCACGGTGCGCGAGAAGCCATAATCGCGGCGCAAAGTGGAACGCACCTTGGAGGCCAACGGGTCATTAAAGGTGCGGTTCAGGTCGCAGACCTGGATCAGCGTCGGGTCGATCTGCCCGCCGGCACCGCCGGTGGTGATGATCTGGATCTTGCGCCGCTTGCACCAGGCAATCAGCGCCGCCTTGGCATTTACGCTGTCGATGCAGTCAATCACGCAATCAATGTCCGAGGTGATGTATTCGGCCATGGTGTCGCGGGTGACGAAGTCCGCTACCGCGTGCACCTTACAGTCTGGGTTGATGCCCCGCAGGCGCTCGGCCATGACCTCGACCTTGGGCTTGCCCACGGTGCTGTCCAGGGCGTGCAACTGACGGTTGCTGTTGCTGACGCAGACATCGTCGAGGTCGAACAGCGAGATCTCCCCGACCCCGCAACGGGCGATGGCTTCCGCCGCCCAGGAACCGACTCCGCCGACGCCAACGATCGCCACATGGGCCGCCCGCAGCCGCTCCAGGCCTTCAATGCCATACAAACGGGCGACGCCGGCAAACCGTGGATCTTCTGTACTCATGACCATCACCTAAAAAACCGGCGCGCATTATAGAGCTGGGAAGCGACAAGTTTTAAGCCGCCAGCTACAAGTAAAGAACTTAAACGCAATTACAGTGCCCAAGGTCTGGCTTTCCTCTGTGCGCTGTACGCTCAGTTGAGGGCCGGTGTAGGATGCCCGCCGTTTGGCGCCTGCCACCCCTTCCCTCGTTCCACACCTTTTGGAACCCGAAATAGCTATGTCATCGCGTAAATTTGGACTCAACCTGGTGATAGTGCTGGCCATTGCCGCGCTGTTCACCGGTTTCTGGGCGCTGATCAATCGCCCGGTCTCGGCCCCCGACTGGCCGGAACAGATCTCCGGTTTTTCCTACTCGCCTTTCCAGCAGGGCCAGTTCCCGCAGAAGGAGCAGTACCCGTCCGACGATGAAATGCGTCGTGACCTGGAGATCATGAGCAAGCTGACCGACAACATCCGTACCTATTCGGTGGACGGCAGCCTGCAGGATATTCCCAAGCTGGCGGAAGAGTTTGGCCTGCGAGTGACCCTGGGGATCTGGATCAGCCCGGACCTGGAGCGCAACGAGCGGGAAATCATGCGCGCCATCGAGCTGGCCAACAGCTCACGCAGCGTCGTCCGCGTAGTGGTGGGCAACGAAGCGATCTTCCGCAAGGAAATCACCGCCGACCAGTTATCGGTGCTTCTCGACCGGGTCCGCGCTGCGGTGAAAGTTCCGGTGACCACTTCAGAACAGTGGCACGTCTGGGAAGAACACCCAGAACTGGCCAAACACGTCGATCTGATCGCCGCGCACATCCTGCCCTACTGGGAATTCATCCCGATGGACAAGGCCGGGCAGTTTGTCCTCGACCGCGCCCGGGACCTGAAGAAGATGTTCCCGAAAAAGCCGCTGCTGCTGTCCGAGGTGGGCTGGCCGAGCAACGGCCGCATGCGCGGTGGCGCTGACGCCAGCCCCGCGGACCAGGCGATCTACCTGCGGACCCTGGTCAACAAGCTCAATCGCCAGGGCTACAACTACTTTGTCATCGAAGCCTTCGACCAACCGTGGAAGGCCAGCGACGAGGGTTCGGTAGGCGCCTACTGGGGCGTGTTCAACGCTGCGCGCCAACAGAAATTCAACTTCGAAGGCCCTGTGGTGGCGATCCCGCAATGGCGGGTGCTGGCCATCGGTTCGGTGGTGCTGGCGCTGCTGTCGCTGACCCTGCTGATGATCGACGGCTCGGCCCTGCGCCAGCGCGGCCGCACCTTCCTGACCTTCATCGCCTTCCTCTGTGGTTCAGTGCTGGTGTGGATCGGCTACGACTACAGCCAGCAATACAGCACCTGGTTCAGCCTGACGGTGGGCTTCCTGCTGGCCCTCGGCGCGCTGGGGGTGTTTATCGTGCTGCTGACCGAGGCCCATGAACTGGCCGAGGCGGTGTGGGTCCGCAAACGCCGGCGCGAATTCCTGCCGGTGGAAGGAGACTCCAGCTACCGGCCGAAAGTCTCGATCCACGTGCCCTGCTACAACGAGCCGCCGGAGATGGTCAAACAGACCCTCAACGCCCTGGCTAACCTCGATTACCCGGACTTCGAAGTCCTGATCATCGACAACAACACCAAGGACCCGGCGGTCTGGGAACCGGTGCAGGCCTATTGCGAGACCCTGGGACCACGCTTCAAGTTCTTCCACGTCGCGCCCCTGGCCGGTTTCAAGGGCGGCGCCCTGAACTACCTGCTGCCGCACACCGCCAAGGATGCCGAAGTGATCGCGGTGATCGACTCCGACTACTGCGTCGACCGCAACTGGCTCAAGCACATGGTGCCGCACTTCGCCGATCCGAAGATCGCCATCGTGCAATCGCCCCAGGACTACCGCGACCAGAACGAAAGTACCTTCAAGAAGCTCTGCTATGCGGAATACAAGGGCTTCTTCCATATCGGCATGGTCACCCGCAACGACCGTGACGCGATCATCCAGCACGGCACCATGACCATGACCCGGCGTTCGGTGCTGGAAGAATTGGGCTGGGCCGACTGGTGCATCTGCGAAGACGCCGAGCTGGGCCTGCGAGTGTTCGAGAAAGGCCTGTCGGCGGCCTACCATCACGAAAGCTACGGCAAGGGCCTGATGCCCGACACCTTCATCGACTTCAAGAAGCAGCGCTTCCGCTGGGCCTATGGCGCGATCCAGATCATCAAGCGCCACACCGCCAGCCTGCTGCGTGGCAAGGACACCGAACTGACCCGTGGCCAGCGCTACCACTTCCTGGCGGGTTGGCTGCCGTGGGTGGCGGACGGCATGAACATTTTCTTCACCGTCGGCGCCCTGCTGTGGTCGGCGGCGATGATCATCGTGCCGCAACGGGTCGACCCGCCGCTGCTGATCTTCGCGATCCCGCCGCTCGCGCTGTTCGTGTTCAAGGTGGGCAAGATCATCTTCCTCTACCGCCGGGCAGTGGGGGTCAACCTCAAGGATGCGTTCTGCGCGGCCCTGGCCGGCCTGGCCTTGTCCCACACCATCGCCAAGGCGGTGCTGTACGGCTTCTTCACCAGCAGCATCCCGTTCTTCCGCACCCCGAAGAACGCCGACAACCACGGCTTCTGGGTAGCCATCTCGGAAGCCCGGGAAGAGTTGTTCATCATGCTGCTGTTGTGGGGCGCGGCGCTGGGGATCTTCCTGGTACAGGGGCTGCCCAGCAACGACATGCGCTTCTGGGTGACCATGCTTCTGGTGCAGTCGCTGCCCTATGTGGCGGCACTGATCATGGCGTTCCTGTCGTCACTGCCAAAACCTGCGGAACACCCCGAGCCGGCTCCAGCCGCCTAAATCGATGCAAAGCACTAAACGGCGGCCTCAGGCCGCCGTTTTGCTTTAAGATATCCGCCATTTTGCGCGCCCCGCCCAACCCTGTAGGCGCTGGCTGACCAGCGAACCACGCGACGCGGTGTAACCAGTAAACCGCCATCGCCGGCCAGCCGGCTCCTACACAATGCCTTGCACCGGAGTTCCCCATGACGGCCCCTGCCGAGCTTTCGCCGACCCTGCAACTTGCCTGTGATCTGATCCGTCGCCCCTCGGTGACGCCGGTCGACGCCGACTGCCAGAAGCTGATGATGCAGCGCCTGGGGGATGCCGGCTTCAAGCTGGAACCGATGCGCATCGAGGACGTGGACAACTTCTGGGCCACCCATGGCCAGCATGAAGGCCCGGTGCTGTGCTTCGCCGGCCACACTGACGTGGTGCCCACCGGCCCGGTCCAGGCCTGGCAGAACGACCCGTTCGAAGCCCTGATCGACGAGCACGGCATGCTGTGTGGCCGTGGCGCGGCGGACATGAAAGGCAGCCTGGCCGCCATGCTGGTGGCCGCCGAGCGCTTTGTCGCCGATTACCCGGACCACAAGGGCTCGGTAGCCTTCCTGATCACCAGCGACGAAGAAGGCCCGGCGCACCACGGCACCAAGGCGGTGGTGGAACGCCTGGCGGCACGCAAGGAGCGCCTGGACTGGTGCATCGTCGGTGAACCTTCGAGCACCAGCCTGGTGGGCGATGTGGTCAAGAACGGCCGCCGCGGCTCCCTCGGCGCCAAGCTCACGGTGCGTGGAGTGCAAGGCCACGTGGCCTACCCGCACCTGGCCAAGAACCCGATCCACCTGGCGGCTCCGGCCTTGGCGGAACTGGCGGCCGAACACTGGGACGACGGCAATGCCTTCTTCCCGCCCACCAGCTTCCAGATTTCCAACCTCAATTCCGGGACCGGCGCCACCAATGTGATCCCGGGGGATCTGGTGGCGGTGTTCAACTTCCGCTTCTCCACCGAGTCCACCGTTGAAGGCCTGCAACAACGGGTTGCAGCGATCCTCGACAAGCACGGCCTGGACTGGCACGTGGACTGGGCCCTGTCCGGCCTGCCGTTCCTCACCGAACCCGGCGCCCTGCTGGACGCGGTCTCGGCCAGCATCAAGCAAGTCACAGGTCGCGAGACCCAGGCGTCCACCAGCGGCGGCACGTCCGACGGGCGCTTCATCGCCACCCTGGGCACCCAGGTGGTGGAATTGGGCCCGGTCAACGCCACCATCCACCAGGTCAACGAGCGGATCCTGGCCAGCGACCTGGATGTGCTGACCGAGATCTACTATCAGACTCTCGTCAAGTTGCTTGCCTGATGCTTGCCTGTCCTCTTTGCAACGCACCGCTGAACGCGGTGGACAACGGCGTGGTCTGCCCGGCCGGGCATCGCTTCGACCGTGCCCGCCAGGGCTACCTGAACCTGCTGCCGGTGCAGCACAAGAACAGCCGTGACCCGGGCGACAACCAGGCCATGGTCGAGGCCCGCCGCGACTTTCTCAACGCTGGGCACTACGCCCCGGTGGCCCGGCGCCTGGCAGAGCTGGCGGCAGAACGCACGCCCCAGCGCTGGGTCGACATCGGCTGCGGCGAGGGTTACTACACCGCGCAGTTGGCCGACGCCCTGCTCGACGCCGACGGCTACGCCCTGGATATTTCCCGGGAGGCCGTGAAACGCGCCTGTCGTCGCGCGCCGCAACTGACCTGGATGGTCGCCAGCATGGCGCGCATCCCGTTGGCCGATGCCAGCTGCCAGTTTCTCGCCAGCGTCTTCAGCCCCCTCGACTGGCAAGAGGCCAAGCGCCTGTTGAGCCCGGGTGGCGGCCTGATGAAAGTCGGCCCTACCAGCGGCCACCTGATGGAGCTGCGCGAACGCCTGTACGACGAAGTGCGTGAATACACCGACGACAAGCACCTGGCCCTGGTGCCGGAGGGCATGGCCCTGGCCCACAGCGAAACCCTGGAGTTCAGGCTGCGCCTGGAACGCCCGGAAGATCGCGCCAACCTGTTGGCCATGACGCCCCACGGCTGGCGCGCCAGCGCCGAACGCCGGGCCGCAGTGATCGAGCAGGCCGAGCCTTTCGAGGTCAGCGTGTCGATGCGCTACGATTACTTCGTGCTGCAGTAACCCCCCACTTAACCCAACGACCGCGGGCATGGGCCCGAGGTCGAAGAAATCCGCGAATGGATTTTTCAGACCGGCAATGAGGACATCCATGCGCCAGCCCGATATCGAGATTTACCTGAAAGACGCCGACGTCGACTACAAGGCCATCGCCACCTGGCTCGGCGCCGTGCTCGGCCCGTGCAGCGACTGGGTGCAAAAGGGCCAGACCTACAAATGCACCGCAGGCTCAGTACCCGTGACCTGGCTGCCCAAGGCCGTGGGCAAGTGGAACAGCCTGTACCTGGAAAGCGACCAGACTCCGTGGGATGACGACATCGCCTGTGCCCGCGCCGCCTTTGCCGCGCTGAATGTGGAAGTGCGCTGCGCACCGGGCAGTTGGGTCGAGGAAGAAGGTGAAGAGACCGCCGATCGCTGGATTCGCATCAGCACCGACGGCGAAGAAGAGATTACCTGGCGCACTGCCTGAACAGCGCAATCCGGTAGGAGCCGGCTTGCCGGCGAAAAGGCCCCTGAGCCTTGCATCGCCAGCGCCCCGTTCGCTGGCAAGCCAGCTCCTGCAGGGTTGGTTACAGGCCGACGACGTCTTCGGCTTGCAGACCTTTCTGACCTTCGACCACGGCGTATTCCACCTGCTGGCCTTCGGTCAGCGAACGGTGGCCTTCGCCACGGATCGCTCGGTAATGGACAAACACGTCCGCCCCACCTTCACGCTGGATAAAGCCGTAGCCCTTGGCGTCGTTGAACCACTTCACGTTGCCGGTCTCACGAGTAGTCATGAATCCACACCTCATTTTTTTATTATTGGCTGGGCGCACTGCCACCCTGCCTTGAGAACTTTCCCTCGAGCTGCCTCTCTATGACTGGAGGCAATACGACCGCGGGAGAGTCGGCCGAGTATATGACAGGCGTAAAAACTCTCAACTCAATCTTGTTTGGGTGCTTTTTTGCCGATTTTCGGCGAATCCGGCACACTACCGGCCCCGAGCAGGTGCTCGGTTTTGATTTCTTATTCACTCACGCAGAAGCCGTATGACCCGCTCCCCGATCCGTCGTCTTGTGTTTGGCACCTTGCGCCGCCTGCTGTACCTCTGGGTCCGCTCGGAAACCATCAACCAGTCGTCCTTCACCCTCGACCTCGACCGCAGCCGGCCGGTGTTCTACGTCCTGCAAAACCCATCCCTGACCGACCTCGCCGTGGTCGATACCGAATGCACCAAGGCCGGCTTGCCGCGCCCGGTACTGCCGGTGTCGGTGGGCAACCTGCTGGAGCCCGCGGCGTTCTTCTACCTGACCCCGGAACCCGACTGGCTCGGTCGCCAGGACAAACGCGGCGCACCGCCAACCCTGACCCGACTGGTCAGCGCCCTGACCCAGAACGCTGCCGAAGATGCGCAAATCATTCCGGTCAGCGTGTTCTGGGGCCAGTCCCCGGACAGCGAGTCCAGCCCCTGGAAGCTGCTGTTCGCCGACAGTTGGGCGGTCACCGGACGCCTGCGCCGGCTGCTGAGCATCATGATCCTGGGGCGCAAGACCCGGGTGCAGTTCTCGGCCCCGATCAACCTGCGCGAACTGATCGAGCACAACAAGGGTCACGAGCGCACCGTGCGCATGGCCCAGCGCATCCTGCGGGTGCACTTTCGCAACCTCAAGGCCGCGGTCATCGGCCCGGACATTTCCCACCGGCGCAACCTGGTCAAGGGCCTGCTCAATCAACCCCTGGTGAAACAGGCGATCCTCGACGAGGCCGAGCGCGAGAAGATCTCCCCGGAAAAGGCCAAGGCCCAGGCCCTGCGCTACGGCAACGAGATCGCCTCGGACTACACCTACACTGCAATCCGCTTCCTGGAAGTGGTGCTGAGCTGGTTCTGGAACAAGATCTACGACGGGATCAAGGTCAACCACCTCGAAGGCGTGCAGAAAATCGCCCAGGGCCACGAAGTGATCTACGTGCCCTGCCACCGCAGCCATATCGACTACCTGCTGCTGTCCTACCTGCTGTTCCGCAATGGCCTGACCCCGCCGCACATCGCCGCCGGGATCAACCTCAACATGCCGGTGATCGGCAGCCTGTTGCGCCGCGGCGGGGCCTTCTTCATGCGCCGCACCTTCAAGGGCAACCCGCTGTACACCTCGGTGTTCAACGAGTACCTGCACACCCTGTTCACCAAGGGTTTCCCGGTGGAGTACTTCGTTGAAGGCGGCCGCTCGCGCACCGGGCGCATGCTGCAGCCCAAGACCGGGATGCTGGCCATCACCCTGCGCAGCTTCCTGCGTTCCTCACGCATGCCCATCGTTTTCGTGCCGGTGTACATCGGCTACGAGCGGGTTCTGGAAGGCCGCACCTACCTGGGCGAACTGCGCGGCGCGAGCAAGAAGAAGGAGTCGATCTTCGACATCTTCAAAGTCATCGGCGCCCTCAAACAGCGCTTTGGCCAGGTGGCGGTGAACTTCGGTGAACCGATCAAACTGGCGGAATTCCTCGACCAGGAACAACCGGACTGGCGCACCCAGGAGCTGGGCCCGCAATACCGCCCGGCCTGGCTCAACGAAACCACCAACCGCCTGGGCGAGCGCGTGGCTCAGCACCTCAATGAAGCCGCGGCGATCAACCCGGTGAACCTGGTGGCCCTGGCCCTGCTGTCCACCAGCCGCCTGGCCCTGGACGACCGAGCCATGGCCCGAGTCCTGGACCTGTACCTGGCGCTGTTGCGCCGCGTGCCCTACTCGCCCCACACCACCTTGCCGGAAGGCGACGGCCAGGCGCTGATCCAGCACGTCAAGGACATGAACCTGCTGGCCGAGCAGAACGACGCCCTGGGCAAGATCCTCTACCTGGACGAGCAGAACGCCGTCCTGATGACCTATTACCGCAACAACGTGCTGCACATCTTCGCCCTGCCGGCACTGCTGGCGAGCTTCTTCCAGAGTTCGTCGCGCATGAGCCGCGAACAGATACTGCGCTACACCCGCGCGCTGTATCCCTACCTGCAGTCGGAGCTGTTCATTCGCTGGTCCCTGGAAGAACTGGACGGCGTGGTGGATCAATGGCTGGAGGCCTTCGTCGAACAGGGCCTGCTGCGCTTCGAGAAAGACCTGTACCTGCGCCCGGCGCCCAGCTCGCGGCATTTTGTTCTGCTGACCCTGCTGTCCAAGAGCATCGCCCAGACCCTGCAGCGCTTCTACATGGCCATTTCCCTGTTGCTCAACAGCGGGCAGAACAGTATCAGCGCCGAAGAACTGGAAGACCTGTGCACGGTCATGGCCCAGCGCCTGTCGATCCTGCATGGCCTCAATGCCCCGGAGTTCTTCGACAAGAGCCTGTTCCGCCACTTCATCCAGACCCTGCTGGATCAGGGCGTACTGCGCCGCGACGAAGCCGGCAAGCTGAGCTATCACCCACTGCTGGGGGAACTGGCCGAGGGCGCGGCCAAACGGGTGCTGCCGGCGGAGATTCGCCTGTCGATCCGCCAGGTCGCCCTGCACCGCAGCGAAGATGCCGCCGACCAGCTCGCGGCACCGGCGCAAAGCGACTAGATTCTTATCGGCGCCGCAGAACCTGCGGCGCCCTCGATACGGAGATCCGTCATGAAAAAACTCACCCTGCTGGCAGCCACTGCGCTGCTTGGAGCCTGCCAGGCCATGCAACCCGCAGCCAAGGCCGGCCTCGACGGCGAAGTCTTCTATCTGCAACGCATCGCCCTGCCGCCTGCCGCCACCTTGAGCGTGAGCCTGCAGGACGTCTCCCTGGCGGACGCTCCGGCGGTGGTCCTGGCCGAGCAGAGTGGCCCGGTCAAAGGCCAGGTGCCGCTGCCCTTCCACCTCAGCTACGACCCGGCCCAGGTCAAGCCCGGCCACCGCTACGCGGTCAGTGCGCGGATCGAACTGGACGGCAAGCTGATGTTCATCACCACCGAACACAACGGGGTCAACCTCGACGGCAAAGATCCCCAGCCGTTGAAACTCCGTGTCGACGCTGTACGTTAATTTTCATTGCCCAAGGAAGCCGCCATGCTCCGTACCTCGCTCCGTTTCACCAGCCTGTGCGCTGGCCTGCTGATCTCCGCCAGTGCCCTGGCCCTGTCCCTGAGCGACCTGTCCCAGGGTGACGCCAGCGGTGGCCTCAAGGACGCCCTGACCCAAGGCGCACAGATCGCCGTCAAACAGCTGGGGACGCCCGGCGGGTTCAGCAACAACCCCGATGTGCGTATCGAACTGCCGGGCAACCTCGGCAAAGTCGCGAAGAAAATGAAACAGTTCGGCATGGGTGATCAGGTCGATCAGCTGGAAACCAGCATGAACAAAGCCGCTGAGGCCGCCGTGCCGCAAGCGCAGGCACTGCTGGTGGACGCGGTGAAGAAGATGACCGTGGCCGACGCCAAGGGCATTCTCGCCGGTGGCAAGGACTCCGCCACCCAGTATCTGGACAAGAGCAGCCGCGAACAGATCCGCGCCAAGTTCCTGCCTATCGTCAAGCAAGCCACCGACCAGGTAGGCCTGGCCAAGCAGTACAACTCCTTCGCCGGCCAGGCCGCGACCCTGGGTGTGCTGGATGCCAAGAGCGCCAACATCGAAGGCTACGTGACCGAGCAAGCCCTCAATGGTCTGTTCGAAATGATCGGCAAGCAGGAAGAAACCATTCGCCAGAACCCGGCGGCTGCGGCCACCAGCCTGGCCAAGAAGGTCTTCGGCACCCTCTGATCCGCCCTACGGCCTTGCCCACTGTTTAGCGGGCAAGGCCGCGAGTGCCGGCGAAAGTACAGCAGGTTGCCCTGACGGTGCAGGTCCCATTGGCTCTTGGGCAAGCCCCGCAGCTCCTACTGAAGGCAGACTCCCTGGCTAGAGGGCAGCCCCCGGATGAAATGCCAGAGCTGGCGGTCCGGTCATGCCCCCCCCCTGCGGACTGCTGTCCATTGACGACCTTGCGGTCCTGGCCTGCTCCCCCTAAGTCCCAGGCAGCAAATGTTCGAAGAGCACGCTGCCCAATTGCTGGAAAACCTGCACTGCGGAAAAACCAGGCCGGGTAATCTCTACCCGGCCCAGGTTGATGCCTTGCGAGTTGCCCGGATCAGTCCTTCCTGACCCGGAACCAGGCCGCATACAGCGCTGGCAGAAACAGCAGGGTCAAGACCGTGGCGATAATCAGGCCGCCCATGATGGCCACCGCCATCGGCCCGAAGAACACACTGCGCGACAGCGGAATCATCGCCAGTACCGCCGCCAGGGCAGTCAGCACGATGGGACGGAAACGCCGCACAGTGGCTTCGATGATCGCATCCCAGGGACGCAGGCCAGCCTTGATGTCCTGTTCGATCTGGTCCACCAGGATCACCGAGTTGCGCATGATCATCCCGGACAGGGCAATGGTGCCGAGCATGGCCACAAAGCCGAAGGGCTGGCGGAACACCAGGAGGAACAGGGTGACCCCGATCAGCCCCAGGGGCGCGGTGAGGAACACCATGGCGGTGCGCGAAAAGCTGCGCAGCTGAATCATCAGCAAGGTCAGCACTACCACGATGAACAGCGGCACGCCGGCCTTCACCGAGTTCTGGCCACGGGCCGAATCCTCGACAGTACCGCCCACCTCCAACAAGAAGCCGTCCGGCAGTTCGGCACGGATCGGCTCCAGGGTCGGCAGAATCTGCTGCACCAACGTCGCCGGTTGTTCCTTGCCGTAGATATCGGCACGCACGGTGACGTTGGGCAAGCGGTTACGGTGCCAGATCACCCCTTCCTCGAAGCCGTACTCCAGGGTCGCGACCTGGGACAGCGACACGCTCTGGCCGTTGTCGGTGGGCACTGCCAGGCTTGGCAACAAGGCCAGCTCAGTGCGCTCCTGCTGGGTTCCGCGCAGGAGAATCTCGATCAGTTCGTTGTCCTCACGGTACTGGCTGACGGTGGAACCGATCAGCGAGCTCTGCAGGAACTTCGACAGGTTGGCCGTGCTGACACCCAGCGCCCGGGCCCGGTCCTGATCGATGTTCAGGTAGACCACCTTGCTCGGCTCCTCCCAGTCCAGGTGAACGTTGACCACATGGGGGTTCTCCCGCACCTTGGCCGCCACCTTGCGCGCCAGGGCGCGAACCTCCTCGATGTGCTCGCCTGTGACCCGGAACTGCACCGGGTAACCCACTGGCGGACCGTTCTCCAGGCGCGTGACCCGAGAGCGCAAGGCCGGGAACTGTTCATTGAGGGTCGCGATCAGCCAACTGCGCAGGCTCTCCCGCTCCTCGATGGTCTTGGCCAGCACCACAAACTGGGCAAAGCTGGTGGCCGGCAGTTGCTGGTCCAGCGGCAGGTAGAAACGCGGTGAACCGGTCCCCACATAAGCCACGTAGTTGTCGATGCCTGGGTGGTCCTTGAGCATCGCCTCCAGACGCTTGACCTCATCGGCGGTGTTGCTCAGGGAAGCGCCTTCGGCCAGTTTCAGGTCGACCATCAATTCCAGGCGGCCCGAGGCCGGGAAGAACTGCTGCGGGACAAAACGGAACAGCATCACCGAACCGACGAACGCCAGGATGGTCAGGACGATCACGGTCTTGCGCCGCTCCACGCACCAGCCCACCACCCGGCGCACGCGCTGGTAGAAAGGCGTGCCGTGGGGATTGGACTCGGCGCCGTGCTTGGCGGCGTGGATCTTGGCCAGGTCCGGCAGGAGCTTTTCCCCCAGGTAGGGAACGAAGACCACGGCGGCAATCCACGAAGCCACCAGGGCGATGGTCACCACCTGGAAGATCGAGCGGGTGTACTCGCCGGTGCCGGACTGGGCCGTGGCAATCGGCAAAAAGCCCGCTGCGGTAATCAGGGTGCCGGTGAGCATGGGAAAGGCGGTACTGGTCCAGGCAAAGCTGGCGGCCTTGATCCGGTCGAAACCCTGCTCCATCTTGATCGCCATCATCTCCACCGCAATGATCGCGTCATCCACCAACAGGCCCAACGCCAGCACTAGGGCGCCCAGGGAAATCTTGTGCAGGCCTATCCCCAGGTAGTACATGGTGGCGAACGTGATCGCCAGCACCAAGGGAATCGCCAGGGCCACCACCATGCCGGTGCGCACACCCAGGGAGAAGAAGCTCACCAGCAGGACAATGATCAGGGCCTCGGCCAGCACCCGGACAAACTCGCCGACCCCGGTTTTCACCGCCGCCGGCTGATCGGACACCTTGCGCAACTCCATCCCCGCCGGCAGGCTTTTCTGCAGGCGGGAGAACTCGCCTTCCAGGGCCTTGCCCAACACCAGGATGTCGCCGCCGTCCTTCATCGCCACGGCCAGGCCAATGGCGTCTTCCCCCATGAAACGCATGCGCGGTGCCGGTGGATCATTGAAGCCGCGACGCACATCCGCCACATCACCAATGCGGAAGGTGCGATCGGCGACCCGGATCGGGAAATTGCGGATCTGCTCCACCGTCTGGAAATTGCCGGATACCCGCAATTGCACCCGCTCGCTGGGGGTCTCGAAGAACCCCGCAGTGGACACTGCGTTCTGCTCCTCCAGCGCCTTTTGCACCGCTGCCAAGGGCAGGCCCAGGGTTGCCAGCTTGACGTTGGATAGCTCGATCCAGATCTTTTCGTCCTGCAGGCCCAGCAGATCGACCTTGCCCACGTCCTTGACCCGCTGCAGCTGGATCTGGATACGGTCGGCATAGTCCTTGAGCACGGCGTAGTCGAAGCCCTGCCCTGTCAGCGCATAGATATTGCCGAAGGTCGTACCGAATTCATCGTTGAAGAACGGTCCCTGGATGCCCGGCGGCAGGGACTGGCGAATGTCGCTGATCTTCTTGCGAACCTGATACCAGAGTTCGGGAATCTCGTTGGAGTGCATCGAATCCCGGGCAATGAAGGTCACCTGGGATTCCCCGGGGCGGGAGAAGGAAACGATGCGATCGTACTCGCCGGTTTCCATGAGTTTCTTTTCAATGCGCTCGGTGACCTGGCGCGACACTTCCTGGGCCGTGGCCCCCGGCCAGTTGGTGCGGATCACCATGGCCTTGAAGGTGAAAGGCGGGTCTTCGCTCTGGCCCAACTTGGTGTAGGACAGCGCACCGACAATGGCCAGCAACAGCATCAGGAACAGGACGATCTGGCGATTGCGCAACGCCCATGCAGAAAGGTTGAAACCCATCGGGGACTACTCCTTGACCGCCAGATTGACCACACGGTTGGAGCGATCCACCGGGCGCACCTGCAAGCCCTCATGGAGCACATGCACTCCGGCTGCCACCACCCAATCGCTGGCGCTCAAGCCTTCGAGCACCGGCACTGTCTTCTCACCGAAGGCACCGACCCGTACCGGCGTCTTGTGCAAGGTGTTGTTGGCATCGACTCGCCAAACGTAGGTCGCGCCCCCTTCGGCAGTCAGCGCCGACAACGGCACCGACAGCGACAGCGCATCAGCGCTCTGGATGAACACCCTGGCGCTCTGGCCCAACTCCGCCGGAACCTTGCCGGCACTGAAGGCAATGCGTGCGGCAAAGGTCCGGGACTTGGGATCGGCAGCCGGGGACAGCTCGCGGATGCGCCCGTCGAAACGTTGGCCCGGCTGGGTCCAGAGCTCCACGGAGACGGGCTGACCGACCTTGAAGCGGCCGTAGTTCTGTTCGGGGAAGCTGATCAGCACCTCGCGCTCACCGTCAGTGGCCAGGGTAAAGACTGTCTGCCCGGCCGCCACCACTTGCCCCACTTCCACTGCGCGCTTGGCCACCACGCCATCCTGCGGGGCACGCAGCACGGCATAACCGGCCTGGTTGTTGGCCACGTCGAACTCGGCCTTGATCTGCTTCAGGCGTGCTTCACCAGCACGGTAGAGGTTTTCGGCGTTGTCGTATTGGGAATGGCTGACCATCTGCCGCTCCAGCAGGGTCTTGTAGCGATCACGCTCGGCGCGCACCAGATTGAGGTTGGCAGTGGCCGCCGTGACCTGGGCCCGAGTGGCCTCCAGTTGCAGGCGAACATCCTGGGGATCGAGTTCGGCCAGGGGCTGATTGGCCTTGACCCGCTCGCCCTCTTCCACCAGTCGTCGACTGACCTTGCCACTGATACGGAACGCCAGCTCGGGTTCGTAGCGGGCTCGCACCTCGCCCGGATAACTGTCCGAAACACGCGCCGAAGGCTCTGGCTGGACCACCATGGCCGGTCGGACGCCAATTTGAACGGGCTCTTCGTGCCCACAAGCAGACAGAAAAAAAGCCAGGCTGACTGGCAAGGCATAGCGGAACATGGCGGCGACCTTTCGCTAATGGTGCTTGGAATAATTATACTGGCCGGTATGTTATTAATAGCAAACTCACCAGTCCAGTATTAACAGCGAAAAAATGTCCGACAATCACTCCGCAAACGTTGGGCCAGGCAGGCCCAAGGATCTGGCCAAGCGCCAGGCCATTCTCGAAGCAGCGAAAAACCTGTTTCTGAGCAATGGCTACGCCAGTACCAGCATGGATGCGGTCGCCGCCGAAGCCGGCGTTTCAAAACTCACGGTCTATAGCCATTTCAACGACAAAGAGACCCTGTTCACCGCCGCCGTGGTGGCCAAGTGCGAAGAGCAGCTGCCCACGCTGATCTACGAACTGACGCCCGACACACCAGTGCGAGGCGTCCTGTTGAACATCGCACGAGGCTTTCATCAGCTGATCAACAGCGACGAGTCGGTGAACCTGCATCGCTTGATCATGGCCCTGGGCAATCAGGATCCCAAGCTCTCGCAAATGTTCATTGAGGCCGGCCCCGAACGCGTACTGCAGGGTATGGAGCGGCTGCTAGGGCGAATCAATCAGTTGGGCACCTTGCACATCGACAAGCCGCGCAATGCCGCCGAGCATTTCTTCTGCATGCTCAAGGGCGGGGCGAACTTCCGCCTGCTCTATGGTTGCGGCGAGCCCTTGAGAGGCCCCGCTGCGGAAGAGCACGTGCAAGAAGTGGTGGATCTGTTCATGCGCGCCTACCGGCCATAGAAACCGGCATGTGCGGGAGCAGGCTGTTGTAGGAGCTGGCTTGCCAGCGAAGAGGCCCTGAGATCGCCTTCGCCGGCAAGCCGGCTCCTACAACCAGGAGCCCTCCCCTGAAACCGCTTTTGCCAGCAAGCCGGCGCCTACATCGGGTTCAGGCCTTGAGGGCCTTCTTCGGGTAGATATCGTAGCGACTGGATTTGCCTTCCAGTCCATGGCTTGGCTTCGGCCCTTCAATGCACGGTGCCTTGCGCGGGCGCTTGACCACCACTCGATGGCTGGCCAGGGCCAGGGCTGCGGCCAGCAGTGCCGGAGCGTCATTGTCGTCCCCCACCAACGGCCGGAACAGACGCATTTCCTTTTTCACCAAGGCGCTTTTCTCCCGATGGGGAAACATCGGATCGAGGTAGATCACCTGAGGCGGCTCGCCCTCCCAGTTGCGCATCAGCTCGATAGAGTTGCCCTTGAGCAAGTGCATGCGGGCAACGATAGGCGCCACCTCGGCGTCCAGCGCCCCCCGGGCCAACCCGTCCTCCAGCAGCGCACCAATCAATGGCTGGCGCTCGATCAGACTCATTTCACAGCCGAGGGTAGCCAGGACAAACCCGTCCTTGCCCAAGCCTGCCGTGGCATCCAGCACCCGTGGCCGCACGCCCTGAGCAACGCCCACCGCCTTGGCAATCATCTGCCCGCTGCCACCACCGTACAGCCGCCGATGGGCCGCTCCGCCTTCAACAAAGTCCACCCGCACCGGCCCCGGTGCATCGGCGCCCAGTTGCTGCAATTGCAGCCCCTGCTCACCCACCTGCAGGGCAAACTCGGCCTCGTCGATCTGCAACGGCAGTCCCAGGCGTTGTGCCCATTGCTGAGCCTGCGGCGCGAATCCAGCGTCCAGGGCCTCGACTTTGATGCGGCAGGCCGCGGGTTGCTCATTCATCTGAAAACACACTCAAAAAATTAATGATCGGCAAAAACTGCCGATAACAGAACTATCGGCCATTTTGCCAGAGCTCAGCGTCGACCGAGAGCAATGTCAGACATTCAACGCACATCGATAGGTTATATCTCTCGCCACGGCGACTATGGCCTACGCAACTCCCAGGCACTGAGCGGCGTCAGCCATCTGTGGCAGGACTTCTTTGCCCAGGCCCTGGCCGAGCAACAGGGAGAAGGCACGAGCGTTGAAGGGCTGCCCGCGGTGGCCATCGATGGTCCCGTGGAGCCGGTTGGCGGCACCGATGTTCTGACGCAGATCGTCAACCAGCGCCATTGCGATGTTCAGGACACCGAGATTCGCCCCCCTGAGCCGCTGTTCCTGCCGATCGCCGAATTCGAAATGGAACTGCTGGACAAGCCGGCTCCACCCTTCCCGCCGGAAGAAATCGTTGCCCAGCAACGTCAGCAGGACTTTGAGAGTGGCTGGGTCCGCCCGATCGTGCTCAATGCCGGTCAGCCGCTGCCGGCCCCCGGCCCGGCGCCGGAACCACGTCCGCTGCACCTGCCCATCGCCGAATTCGAACTGGACCTGCTGGATAAACCGGCCGAACCGTTCCCGCCGCAGGAGCTTATCGAGCAACAGCGGCAGATGGACTTCGACATCGGCTGGGCACGCCCACTGATTCTGCAGAACCTGCGCATCGCCGCCTGAGCCGGCTCCTCAGCGACATATCCACCAAGGCCCTACATCCAGATGAAAATGGTTGCGATGGGCGCTGTTGTAATCCGGCCCCAGTACCACATTGAATGCATCGCAGGCACCGTCCCGGGCCAGTCGCAAAAAACGTCCCGCATCGCTGTCCTTCGGCCAATCCTTGAGCACACTGATGCTGCGCCCGTCCGCCAGTCGAAAACCGGCAATATCCAGGGCGTTGGCACTGGCGTGCTGACTGCGAGCACCATTCTCACGACTGTACATATTGCGGCAGGCAAAACTGCCCAGATGATCGACCCGCGCCACGCGCTGCCCATACACCGCCTGTGCCGCGGGCTGCAGCCCGTGGCGCTCATAAAGGGCAAAGGCCACCGCCAGTGGGCAACTGGCAAGAAAGCTGCTGCTCAAGGCGACATCGCCACCTTGCACGCGCAAGGTATTGCTCAATGGGCAGGCCACATCACCACGACTGTCGGGCTGGCGACTGGTGCGCAGGCCAGAGCGGCCAAGCACCTCGTCGCACAGCTGCGGATCGTCCCGCAGCCGCGCCAGCTTGAAGCGGGTCAACAGATTCGGCTTGGCCCTTACATCCAGCGGCGCCCAAGGGTTCCAGGCATCCGCCAGCGGCACCCAGCCCAGGCGTATACCGATCAACAGCAAGGCGCCCAGCAACAACAGGACGCCCAGAATTCTCACCACCCGCACAGAATGTCCCGTTTTATGGCTGTTTGAACAATTGATTGATCTGCCGAAACGGCATCGCACGATCGGCAAAATCAAAGCGACCATGCTCGCGGATATCCTCCGCAGCCCGGTAGAAAGCACCGTAGGCGGCCCGGGCCAGGGCCGAACCGACACTGATGCGCTTGACCCCCAGCTCCGCCAGTTGCGCCACGCTCAGGTTGAGGCCACCAGACATCAGCACGTTCACCGGCTTGGGCGCCACAGCCCGCACCACCTGCACAATCTCCTCGGCGCTGCGCAGGGCCGGAGCATAGAGGACATCGGCACCGGCTTCGGCAAAGGCCTGCAAGCGGCGAATGGTGTCTGGCAGATCATCACGACCGTGGAGCAGGTTCTCCGCCCGGGCAGTCAGGATGAAGGGGAATGGCAAGCTGCGCACGGCGGCAGCACATGCCTCGATACGCTCCACCGCCAGGTTGAAGTCATAGATAGGGTCGTCGGCGCGACCGCTGGCGTCCTCGATCGAGCCTCCAACCACACCACTGGCTGCCGCCAACAACAGGGCTTGGGCGCAACCTTCAGGACTGTCGGAAAAGCCGTTTTCCAAGTCCACCGCCACCGGCAGGCTGCTGGCACCGACTATGACCCGCACATTGTCCAGGGTGTCTTCCAGGCTGACGGCGCCCTCGGCATCCGGACGCCCCAGGGAGAAGGCATAACCGGCGCTGGTGGTGGCCAGGGCCTCGAACCCGAGACCGGCCAGCATCTTCGCGGAACCGGCATCCCAGGGGTTGGGAATGACAAAGGCGCCGGCACGTTCATGCAGGGCCTTGAAGGCATTGGCTCGAAGGGTTTGCGCGTCCATTTGCTCGCTCCGGAAGAAGGCAATGAAGACGCCTCAGAGCAAGCCAAGCTGCTCCGCGGCGGGCTCTCTGTATAACTCAGGCAACGCGGGCAAGCCAGGCAAACGTTGCATCAGCTGGCCATGAAAACGACGAGCCAGTTCAGCGGCCAGTCGGTTGTCCGAGGTATGCAGGAAGACATAAGGGGTACGCCCCTCTTCGATCCAGCCGGCGACCTTGTCGATCCAGGGCACGAGAAATGGATCGTTGGCCTCAAGCTCCGGATGACCGATGAAGCGCACTTGCGGAAACTGGGTGAACGCCGCAGGTCGCGGCGGCACCTTGGGCTTTTTCGACTGGGCGTGCAGCACCGCGGGAGCAGTGGACGTGCAACTGAACAGGGCCCGTGGATCAAGGCAGATACGCTCGACGCCACGCTCACGCAACAGTCGGTTGAGCATGCGCTCCGCATCGCCCTTGGCAAAGAACTCCGGATGCCGGACCTCCACCGCCAGCGGCCGCTCCAGACCCTCGATAAAGCCCGCCAACTCCCCCAGACGCTGCGGTGCGAAGCTGGCCGGCAATTGCAGCCACAAGGGCGACACACGTTCCCCCAGGGGGCTGAGCAACTGGATAAAGGTCTGGGCAGCGCTCAGTTGTTCGCGCAGGTCACCGCCGTGGCTGATGTCACCGGGAAACTTGGCGGTGAAACGAAAGTGCTCGGGCATGATCTGGGCCCAGCGCTGCACAGTGCCGGGCGCGGGCCGTGCATAGAAGGTGGTGTTGCCTTCAACGGCATTGAAGACCTGGGAATACAGGCCAAGGAAATCAGTGGGTCGCGCATCCTCCGGGTACAGGTACTCACGCCAGGCGTTTTCGCTCCAGGAAGGACAACCCAGGAAATAAGGCAGCATCAGATGTACAGGTCGAGCCCCACCACTTCCAGATCCCAATCGACAAAGCCGGCGGTGGTCAGGTAGCTGGCCAGGGCATTGGCCACGCTCTTTTTCATCGCGCGCTGAAAGATCATGTCCTGAGGACGGGCGGGGAGATTACCGGTGCGGGGGGCAGATGCCTGGGAACGGCTTTGAGTCGCAGGTTCGGACTGGACTTCAATGGCGTCGTCATCGTCCAGAGACTCGTCTACCAGCGCCAGGCCTTTACGAGGCTTGCGCTTGATGGGGTAGGACTGAGAGGAGATGCCGTCTATGCGCATACTGAAAAGCCCGGGGTCAATGATGGCAATTTAGCGGCACCGCTTCGACTTAGCAAATGCCCAAGTGATAACTAGAACACAGAAAAGCCAAAAGGTTTAAACCCGAGCAGAATCGACTCCGAAAACCAGACGATTGGCCGGTTTACACCGGAAAAATCTGAACCCCCGCAAACACTTGGACAACCCTCAACGGGCTTTGGGCGTGGCCACCTTGTCGCGCAGATAGACCGGTTGTGCGTCGTCGGCAACTATCGCTTCGCCCCGCTCCCAGGCAAATTTCGCCAGGGTCAGCAGGTCTTCGGCGTGGGGCAGCATGCCCGCGTCCTGACCACTGAGAGGGACCGCGATGCGCTCGCCATAACCCCAGCCGGTGCCCGCGCCGAACCAGTCGCCGCTGGCCCCTTCCGGCAAGGCCGCGACTTCCGGCGGCAGCACCGCTTCGGCGCCCACCAGACGCATCTCGCCAGCCGTTTCCCGGTAGCAGCCCCAATAGACTTCATCCATGCGCGCATCGATGGCCGAGGCCACCTGGGTCGCACCGTGCTCACGCAAGGCGCGCTGGGCCAGCACCGCCAGGTTGGACACCGGCAGCACCGGACGCTCCAGGGCGAAGGCCAGCCCCTGCACCACGCCAATGGCGATCCGCACGCCGGTGAAAGCGCCGGGGCCACGGCCAAAGGCAATCGCATCCACCGCCTGCAAGGTGGTGCCGGCATTGGCCAGCAGCTCCTGGATCATCGGTAACAGCTTCTGCGCATGCAGGCGGGGGATCACCTCGTAATGGCTCGTAACCTTGCCGTCATGCAGCAAAGCAACGGAGCAAGCTTCAGTCGCGGTGTCCAGGGCCAGCAAGGTGCTCATCGGGGGTTCCATCGGCATTGAAAAAAGTGACGCATTATAAACAGCAACGGCCCGCAAGCGGGCCGTTGAACGATCAAACGATCAGGCAACTCAGCTCAGGGCTTCGAGCACCTTGGCGGTGATCACTTCCACCGAACCCACGCCAGGGATATGGCTGTACTTCGGTTTGCCTTGAGCCGCGGCCAGTTGCTGGTAGAACTCCACCAGCGGCTTGGTCTGGGAGTGATAGACCGACAGGCGATGACGCACGGTTTCTTCGGTGTCGTCCTTGCGCTGCACCAGGTCTTCACCGGTGATGTCGTCCTTGCCGGCAATCTTCGGCGGGTTGTAAACGGTGTGGTAGACCCGGCCCGAAGCTTCGTGCACCCGGCGGCCGGCAATACGCTGGACGATCTCTTCGTCGTCAACAGCGATTTCTACTACGTTGTCCAGCTCAACACCGGCTTTGACCAGCGCTTCGGCCTGAGGAATGGTGCGCGGGAAGCCGTCGAACAGGAAGCCATTAACGCAGTCGGCCTGGCTGATGCGTTCCTTGACCAGGTTGATGATCAGGTCATCGGACACCAAGCCACCGCTGTCCATCACGCTCTTGGCCTTCAGGCCCAGCTCGGTGCCGGCCTTGACCGCAGCACGCAACATGTCGCCGGTGGAGATCTGTGGAATGCCGAACTTTTCGGTGATGAACTTTGCCTGAGTACCTTTACCGGCCCCGGGAGCTCCCAGCAGAATTACGCGCATCGATGTGCTCCTCAATTTTTTATTTAGAAACGCTCGGATTCGCCTCGTGGGGCCAATCTCAAAAATAGGATAGTGGCCGCCCAAACGGCCAAAGGCTGATCAAGATACACAGCCGACACAGCGCACACAAGCAGTCGAAAGTCGGAGGAACCCGGCCCTTTTGTGCCCCATCGGCACGGTAGAACAAGTCGCAACCCCATAACAAAGTGTCGCCAGATGAATCTGAGCGACACCTTGGGATTGTCCCGATCAGGGCCGTGCCAAAGCAGGCCGACAGCCCTCTGCAACCTCAGCCGGTATTGCGCAAACCGGCGGCGATACCCGCTACGGAGACCAGCAGCGCCTGTTCCAGGGGGCTTCCTTGCGGCGCCTCCTGTTTGCGCGAGCGCGCCAGCAACTCCGCCTGCAACAGATGCAGCGGGTCGAGGTAGGTATTGCGCAGGCGGATGAACTCCAGGGTGTCGGGGCTGTGGGCCAGCAGTTGCGACTGCCCGGTCAGGCCCAGGACCACCGCGCAGGCCTGCGACAATAGGTCGCGTAAATGCGCACCCAATGGCAGCAGTTCCGCCTCAACCAGACGCTCGTCATAGGAACGGGCAATGTCGGCATCGGCCTTGGCCAGGACCATCTCCAGCATGTCGATGCGAGTGCGGAAAAACGGCCATTGCTCACGCATCTGCCCCAGCAACTCACCCTCGCCTCGGGCCAGCGCCTTGCTCAAGGCCGCTTCCCAGCCGAGCCACGCCGGCAGCATCAGGCGCGTCTGAGTCCAGCCGAAGATCCATGGGATAGCCCGCAGGCTTTCAATGCCACCGGCACGGCGCTTGGCCGGCCGACTGCCCAGGGGCAGGCGCCCCAGCTCCTGCTCCGGGGTGGACTGGCGGAAGTACTCGACAAACTGCGGGTTGTCCCGCACCACCGCGCGATAGGCCTGGACCCCGTCGCTGGCCAGCTCGTCCATCAGGTGACGCCAGGCTGGCTCCGGAGGCGGCGGCGGCAGCAAGGTGGCTTCCAGTACCGCAGCCAGATAGAGGTTGAGGTTCTGCTCGGCGATGTCCGGCAGGCCGAATTTGAAACGGATCATTTCCCCCTGCTCGGTGGTGCGGAAGCGCCCCGCCACCGAACCCGGAGGCTGCGACAGAATCGCCGCGTGGGCCGGACCGCCGCCGCGCCCCACAGTACCGCCGCGGCCATGGAACAACAGCAGTTCCACCTGTTGCTCACGGCAGATATCCACCAGCCGTTCCTGAGCCCGATATTGCGCCCAGGCTGCAGCGGTGGTCCCGGCATCCTTGGCCGAGTCGGAATAACCGATCATCACTTCCTGAGGCCCTTGCAGGCGTGAGCGATAGCCCGGCATGTGCAGCAGTTTTTCCATCACCGGCCCGGCGTTATCCAGGTCCGCCAGGGTTTCGAACAACGGCACCACACGCATCGGCCGCAGCACCCCAGACTCCTTGAGCAGCAACTGCACCGCCAGTACATCGGAGGCCGCGCCCGCCATGGAAATCACGTAGGAACCCAAGGAAGCCGCCGGGGCGACGGCGATCTCGCGACAGGTAGCGAGCACCTCCGCCGTGTCAGCCGAGGGTTTGAAATAACCCGGCAGCAAGGGACGGCGACTGCTCAGCTCGCGCATCAGGAAGCTGATGCGATCTTCCTCGCTCCAGTCCTCATAGCGGCCCAGGCCCAGATAGTCGGTGATTTCGGTCATGGCCGAGGTGTGCCGACTGGAGTCCTGACGCACATCGAGACGCACCAGGAACAGGCCGAACGTCACCGCCCGCCGCAAGCAATCGAGCAATGGGCCATCGGCGATCACCCCCATCCCGCATTCATGCAGCGACTGGTAGCACAGCTGCAGCGGCTCCAGCAGGTCACGGTTGTTCTGCAATACCTCGGCACCCGCCGGCACCGGAGCGCCAAGCGCCGCGTGCGCCCAGTTACGGGTGGCCCGCAGACGCTCGCGCAATTGCTTGAGCAGCGCCCGATACGGCTCGGCACTGTCCCCGGCCCTGGCCAGCAAGGCCGCGTTGGCCTGCTGCATGGACAGTTCGGCGGCCAGGTGATCGACGTCCCGCAGGTACAGGTCGGCAGCCATCCAGCGCGCCAGCAACAGTACCTCCCGGGTCACGCTGGCGGTGACATTGGGGTTGCCGTCACGGTCGCCGCCCATCCACGAAGCGAAGCGGATCGGTGCCGATTCCAACGGCAGGTGCAGCCCGGTAGCCTCGAACAACGCCTTGTCGGCCTTGCGCAGGTAGTTGGGAATGGCCTGCCACAAGGAGTGCTCGATCACCGCGAAACCCCATTTGGCCTCATCCACCGGCGTCGGCCGAGTACGGCGGATTTCCTCGGTGTGCCAGGCTTCGGCAATCAAGCGCTGCAGGCGTTCCTGGATCTGCCCGCGCTCGGCGCTGGTGAGATCGCGATGGTCCTGGGCCGCCAGTTGCCCGGCTATGGCATCGTATTTCTGAATCAGGGTGCGGCGCGCCACTTCGGTGGGGTGAGCAGTGAGCACCAGCTCGATCTCCAGGCGCCCCAACTGCCGGGCCAGAGCATCGGCAGAATGCCCAGCAGCCCGCAGCCGAGCCAGCAGCTCCGGTAGTACCCGGGCCTCGAACGGCGCCGGCTGCGACTCGTCGCGGCGGTGGATCAACTGATACTGCTCGGCGATGTTCGCCAGGTTGAGGAACTGGTTGAAGGCCCTGGCCACCGGAAGCAGTTCGTCCTCGCTCAACTGGTCGAGGCTGGCACTCAATTCGACCCCGGGCGAGCCCCGTCGATCGGCCTTGGCGCCCTTGCGAATCTGCTCGATCTTGTCGAGGAAAGCCTCCCCGTACTGATCACGGATGGTATTGCCCAACAGTTCTCCCAAGAGGTGAACGTCTTCGCGCAAGCGCGCATCAATATCGGTCATCGAGGTGTTCTCCAGCAGACTCAAGGCGGCACGGAAGGCTCAAGAGTGCCGCTTGCAGGCATCCCTTAGCAAGCACGTGGCAAACCGGCGCCCAACCTTCGGCGATGGAGCTAGTCTCAACAGTAGACCGCACAAGGGCCACGCACCGGCCCGTGCCGGTCACTCAACCCAACTTGCCACAAGCAGGTGTTCATTGAGGTCATCATGAAAATCCGTGAACTTGCGCAACACTGGGAAGAAAACGCCAAGGGTCGCCTGACCAAGACCGGCTACCGGATTCACCTGGATGTGGAAGCCGCCGCGCGCCTGGCCGCACTCTCCGAGATGTACCCCAAACGCCAGACCGAGGAACTGCTCGGCGAACTGATCGGCGCCGCCCTGGAAGAGCTGGAAGCCAGCTTCCCCTACATCCAGGGTCAGCACGTAGTGGCCACCGACGAGGAAGGTGATCCGCTGTACGAAGATGTCGGCCCCACCCCACGCTTTCTGGCCCTGTCACGTCAACATCTGCAGTTGATCTCAAGCCAGGCCGACAAGCCCAAACACTGAGTCCACCGTCTCTCGTTTCCCTTGAGAAAACCATCGCTCCCGGTCCTGAAAAGGGCCGGGGATACCCCTGCGCACAGCAAAAGTTCCCGATTTAGAGCCCTGACCAAGGCGTCAGATTTTTTTCCGGCCAATCGCCATCTTTCTCTGAACTATTCAAAAAAGCCTCGGGTCACACCCATTAGCCATCACTGGAACGGCCGTTTCAAATTTTGCCATCAGCGCCCGTCACTCAGCGTCACGGCGCCAGGACCGGGATGGATATTGATGTTTTTCAGGAGTTACCCAATGGAGTTGAAGACCATGAAGATCAGCACTGCCAAATCCTCGTTCACCTCTCTGCGCGGGCTGAAACTGGCCGCGCTGGCCCTCGGTAGCAGCATGGTACTGGCCGGTTGTGCCGGTAACCCGCCTTCCGAGCAGTACGCGGTCACGCAATCTGCGGTCAACAGCGCAGTGAGCGCAGGCGGCACCGAATTCGCCGCCGTGGAAATGAAATCGGCCCAGGACAAGCTCAAGCAAGCCGAGATTGCCATGCACGACAAGAAGTACGACGAAGCCCGTCGCCTGGCTGAACAAGCCGAGTGGGATGCCCGTGTCGCCGAACGCAAGGCCCAGGCCGCCAAGGCCGAACAGGCGCTGAAAGATTCGCAGAAAGGCGTTCAGGAACTGCGTCAGGAAGGTATGCGCAGCGTGCAGTAAGCCGCCGCCGATTCCCACGTACTCGTATTTGATTGAAAGGACGAACCATTATGCGCAAACAACTGATGATCCCTGCCCTGTTGGCCATGAGCGTAGCCCTGGCGGCCTGCTCCACCCCGCCTAACGCCAACCTGGAAAACGCCCGGACCAACTTCTCCGGCCTGCAAGCCAACCCGCAGGCGAGCAAAATCGCGGCCCTGGAAACCAAGGATGCCGCCGATTGGATGGACAAGGCCGACAAGGCCTACCTGAACAAGGAAGACGAGAAGAAAGTCGACCAACTGGCCTACCTGACCAACCAGCGGGTTGAAGTGGCCAAGGAAACCATTGCCCTGCGCACCGCCGAAGCCAAGCTCAAGGACGCCGGCGACCAGCGCGCCCGCGCCATCCTCGATGCCCGTAACGCGCAGATCAAGCAACTGCAGGACAGCCTCAACGCCAAGCAGACCGATCGCGGCACCCTGGTGACTTTCGGTGACGTGCTGTTCGCCACCAACAAGTCCGACTTGAAATCCAATGGTCTGGTGAACATCAACAAGTTGTCGCAATTCCTCCAGGAGAACCCGGACCGCAAGGTGATCGTCGAAGGCTACACCGACAGCACCGGTAGCGACTCCTACAACCAGTCCCTGTCCGAGCGCCGTGCCGGCTCGGTGCAGATGGCCCTGATCCGCATGGGCGTCGATCCGGCGCGGATCGTCAGCCAGGGTTACGGCAAGGAGTATCCGGTGGCCGATAACGGCAGCGTTTCCGGTCGTGCCATGAACCGTCGTGTGGAAGTGACCATTTCCAACGACAACCAGCCGGTAGCGCCACGCTCGGCCATCAGCCGCAACTGATGGAGCGCCCTGCTTATATAGGCAGGTAAAACCAAACGCCGCCGACCTCTTCAGGTCGGCGGCGTTTTTTATGCGGTTATCCAGACGGGAACCGGCTGGCCGGCAAATCGATCACTGCTGCAGTTGCGGCGTCTCTTGCCCCATGCAGCGCACGGCCTGCTTCTTCTTGTTCACCAGCACCCCGGTCAAGCCCTTCTGCTGGGTGTCGAACAACACCAGCACGCCATCGATGCACTGGGCCACTTCATCGGCCGGTTGCAGGGAGATCTTGTAGTCCTCGCCGGGCACGGTCTTGAGCATGGTGAAATCGCTGAGTAGCAGCGCGTCCTCCGGTTTGGCGAAGTGCAGGTAACCGTAGTACCACAGGCAGGCCACGGTGCCGATGATGCTGCAGATACCGGTGATGATCATTGGAATGGCGTTACGTTCTTCACTCATTGCGGACTCTCTGGAGGTTCAACTGCTGAATTCGGCGTCGCCGGGTAGTTGGGGATTTCCCCCAGGCGGCGCAACCCGTCGAAATGCTGCGGATCATCGAGGTAGCGCAGCATCACGCGGCGCCAGGTCGGATCGGCAAAGGTTTGCACATGGCCGCCGCGGGTCAGTTGCAGGACCCGCGGTGGCGGCGCAGCTTGATACACGCGGATGCCGTTGGAAAGGGGCACGATCGGATCGTCGATGCTGTGGTAAATGAGTTTCGGCACGCCGGTCAGGCGCGGCAGCAGGTGAACCGCGCTGTCGGCGTCTGGCACCAGCCACGACAAAGGCACCTGCAACGGCCAGGTCAGCCAGGACGTGCTCAGGGCATAACGCCCGACATCACGGTAGCTGGCCGGCACGCCGTCGAGGACGATGGCCTTGAGTTGGGCCTGACGCTCGGGGTGCTCCACCAGATAATGAATGGCCAGGGCGCCGCCAAGGCTTTGTCCAAGGACGATCAAGGGTTTGCCTTGAACCTCCGGGGCCTGGTCCAACCACTTGAACGCGGCATCGACGTCCTGGTAGATCGCCGGCAGGCTCGGCGCACCTTCGGACAAGCCATAGCCGCGGTAGTCCAGCAGCAACACCTGATAGCCCTGCTCCGGCAGCCACCAACTGCCCCCCAGGTGCCAGGCCAGGTTGCCGCCGTTGCCGTGCAGGTGCAGCACCGTGCCCTTGACGGCCACCCCCGGTTTGGCCGGCAGCCACCAGCCGTGCAGCTTGAGGCCATCGGCGCTGGTCAGGGTAATGTCACGGTATTCGAGCTTGGCCCGTTCGGGGGTAAAGGGCAGCCCGGGCTCGGGATAGAACAGCAACGAGCTGCAGCCGGTGAGGCACAGCAGCAACGTCAGTGCGGCCAACAAACGCATCATCGGCCACCCCGTGTATCTATGAATACGTCCATGTGCGCCCCCGGAAAAATTCAAAGGATATTGGAGTAGTCCGCCTCGATCCGATCCAGGCTCAGGTGGTTGAGGAAGTTGGAGAAACACATCCACGCCGACAGCGCATTCATGTCGCGGAACTGGTCGGGCAGGTACTTGGGTGGCACCACCAGGCCTTCATCCACCAGTTGGCGCAAGGTGCGCATGTCTTCCAGGGTGGTCTTGCCGCAGAACAGCAAGGGGATCTGTTCCAGCTTGCCCTTGCGCACAGCCAGCTGAATGTAGTTGTAAACCATGATGAAGCCCTTGAGATAGGACAAGTCTTTGGTAAACGGCAGCCCGTTGGGCACCGAACCGCGGAACACCCGGCTGGCGTTGCCGTAGCTCTCGGCCATCTCGAAACCCTGCTCACGGAAGAACTCGAACACCTGCAGAAAGTCCGCGCCCTCCTCCACCATGTGGATGGCTCGGGTGCGGTTGGTCAGCTTGCGCAGGCGGCTCGGGTAGGAGGCGAAGGTGATGATCTCCATCAGGATCGCCAGGCCTTCCTGGGTCACCGTGGACGACGGCGGGCCCTTGGCCAGGAAGGTGCAGATGGGCTGGTTCAACCCGTTGAGGGTGGTGCCCACATGCACCAACCCCTCATGGACTTCCAGCGCCCGCACGTCCCGGTTGTTGAACATCGCATCGCTGCGGATCTTGATGTAGTCGGCACCCGCCGCCGCGTCGGCGACAATGCCGTCGGACTCGAATACGCGGATGGTTTCCTCGGCCTCGCCGAACACTTTGTTCAACCGGCTTTGCAGCAGGCTCACCGCCTCCTTGGCGCTGAGAATCTTGGGTTCGTCCTTGAGATCGCCACGCCCGTCGATGTTGTTCAGGTAGTCGGACATCATCAGCCCGAGGTCTGCCAGAGTCGGATCACCGGCGTGGAAGGCATCGGACGCGGCGCCATAAAGCTCTTGGGAAATCAGCCCGAAATCAGCGGTCCCCCGGGCTTCGAGCATGCGCACCACCATGCGGTATTCCTTGCACATGCGGCGCATGATCTGCCCCACCGGGTTGAACTGGCCCAACTGGCGGGTGATGTCGCGCTCAATGTTCTGGAACTCCAGTTTCACCGCGCCAGAGTCGAAGGACAGCGGCCGCCCTTCGTAGTAGGCGCGGTCCACCGCCGGCATTTCCTTGCCCTTGGCCTTGAGAAAGCCCTTGCGGATGTTCTCGTCCCACTTCACCGCATCCAGCACCCGGATCGGTGTCTGGGCCAGCACTATGCGATCGGACAAAGTGCGTATCGTCTGCTGGTAATCGTCCACCCGAAACTCCTATTGAATGGGTCTGTAGCGCGGGGTCACTTGCCCAGCAATTGGGGAGGCGCCGCCTGTTCAGCCGGCAGCGGGTCCTTGAAGAGCATCTGGCAACCGCTGAGCAGCGGGAACGACGGGGCAATCAGAATGCGCCAGGCTTGCATGCAACTCTCCTTTGAACACCAGAATGACTGTAGCCGCTGGCGTGGGCCTCGGCCGACAGGCCGCAGCCGGTCAGCCGTGTGGGGCGCGTCAGACCGAAGCCAGGACCAGATGCATGTAGCGCGTGAGGATACCGAGCATCTCTTCCTCCGCCAGCGGCTCAGCGCCGTTGAGCAGGCCCTGATACTCCATCCGGCCGATTATAGACGTCAACACCTTGGCATCCTGCTGCGGCTCCCGCGAGCCCAAGACCTGAAAGAACTGACAGGTGCCGTGGAGCAGGATCTGCTGGTGCGAGCGCACCAACTGCGCCAGGCGTGGGTTGAGCAAGGCTTCCTGGCGGAAGGCCTGCTCGGCCATCAGGTGCTCACGGCGGGTGCTCAACTGGCGCTGCACATAGTCGGCGGTCAGCCGAGCGATGTCGTCGGCCAGCTGCGAGCGAGACGCCGGACTGCCATCACCGTAGGCGACCATTTCTCGCAGCAACCCTTCGTTGTTGGCCCACAGCTTGCCCATGAACGCCGCGCTGCGTTCCACATACTGAGCGAAGGTATCGGTGAGCAGGTCATCGATATCCTTGAAGTAATAGGTGGTGGCCGACAAGGGCACACCGGCTTCGGCGGCCACCGCGCGATGGCGCACGGCCCGCACGCCGTCACGCACCACAATGCGCATGGCGGCATCAAGAATGTCCTGTCTACGCTGCTCACTGCCCTGCCGGCTGGCCTTGCGCCCCTGGTACTGAACACTTTCAGCCACCGCAGTGGCGATGCCGGCTGCACCTTCTTGAGCAATTGCGCGGTTCACGACAGATATTCCCTCTTGAAAATCACACAGAATTAGAAGCGGTACGTCAGTTCCAACCAGACAATAAAAAGCCGCCTGTTAAAGGCGGCTTTTTATTCACAACACTTAAGCTTGCGGCCGCATGTGCGGGAACAGGATCACGTCGCGAATCGACGGCGAGTTGGTCAGCAGCATCACCAGACGGTCGATACCGATGCCTTCACCGGCGGTGGGCGGCATGCCGTATTCCAGGGCACGGACGAAGTCGGCGTCGTAGTGCATGGCTTCGTCGTCACCGGCGTCCTTGTCGGCCACCTGGGCCATGAAGCGCTCGGCCTGATCTTCCGCGTCATTGAGCTCGGAGTAGGCATTGGCAATCTCGCGGCCGCCGATGAACAGCTCGAAACGGTCGGTGACGTTGGGGTTCTCGTCGTTGCGACGGGCCAGCGGCGACACCTCGAACGGGTACTGGGTGATGAAGTGCGGCTGTTCCAGCTTGTGCTCCACCAGCTCTTCGAAAATCATCACCTGCAACTTGCCCAGACCTTCGAAACCCAGCACCTTGGCGCCGGCCTTCTTGGCGATGGCGCGAGCCTTGTCGATGTCGTTCAGGTCATCGGCCGTCAGCTCAGGGTTGTACTTGAGGATCGAATCGAACACCGAGAGACGGGCGAACGGCTCGCCGAAGTGGAACACCTTGTCGCCGTAAGGCACGTCGGTGCTGCCCAGCACCAGCTGCGCCAGTTCACGGAACAGTTCTTCGGTCAGGTCCATGTTGTCTTCGTAGTCGGCGTAGGCCTGGTAGAACTCCAACATGGTGAATTCAGGGTTGTGACGAGTCGAAACGCCTTCGTTACGGAAGTTGCGGTTGATCTCGAACACTTTTTCAAACCCGCCAACCACCAGCCGCTTCAGGTACAGCTCGGGCGCGATGCGCAGGAACATTTCCATGTCCAGGGCGTTGTGGTGGGTCTCGAACGGCTTGGCCGCGGCGCCGCCAGGAATGGTTTGCAGCATCGGCGTTTCGACTTCAAGGAAGTCGCGCTTCATCAGGAAGCTGCGGATGTGGGCAATGACTTGCGAACGCACGCGGAAAGTCTGGCGCACGTCTTCGTTGACGATCAGGTCAACGTAACGCTGGCGGTAGCGCTGCTCGGTGTCGGTCAGGCCGTGGTGCTTGTCCGGCAGCGGACGCAGCGATTTGGTCAGCAGGCGCACGTGGGTCATTTCAACGTACAGGTCACCCTTGCCGGAGCGGGCCAGGGTGCCTTCGGCGGCAATGATGTCGCCCATGTCCCAGGTTTTCACCGCGGCCAGGGTTTCTTCGGACAGGGTCTTGCGGTTGACGTAGACCTGGATCCGCCCGGTCATGTCCTGGATCACCATGAACGAGCCACGGTTGAGCATGATGCGACCAGCAACCTTGACCGGGATCGCCGCCTCTGCCAGCTCTTCCTTGGTCTTGTCGGCGTACTTTTTCTGCAGATCTTCGCAGTAGTTTTCGCGGCGGAAGTCGTTCGGGAAGGCATTGCCCTTGGCGCGCTCGGCAGCAAGCTTTTCCTTGCGCAGGGCGATCAGGGAGTTTTCTTCCTGTTGCAGGGCTTGCGGGTCGAGTTGTTGGTCGCTCATGTCTTTAGATATTCCATCAGGTTCGTTGCCCCCGGCCTGCGGCCGGGGGGCGCCGGGCAAGGACTCGTCGTCCCCCCGGCTCCTACAGGGTTTTACAGGCCGGACTTCAGGCTGGCTTCCAGGTACTCGTCGATGTCGCCGTCGAGCACCTTGTCGCAGTCGCTGCGTTCGATGTTGGTGCGCAGGTCCTTGATCCGCGACGCGTCGAGCACGTACGAGCGAATCTGATGACCCCAGCCGATATCCGACTTGGTGTCTTCCAGGGCCTGGGAAGCCGCGTTGCGCTTCTGCATTTCCTGCTCGTACAACTTGGCCCGCAGCATTTTCATGGCGGTGTCCTTGTTGGCGTGCTGGGAACGTTCGTTCTGGCAACTGACCACGGTGTTGGTCGGTACGTGGGTAATACGCACGGCCGAGTCGGTGGTGTTTACGTGCTGACCACCAGCACCGGAGGAACGATAGGTATCGATCCGCAGGTCGGCCGGGTTGATCTCGATTTCCACCTTGTCATCGATCTCTGGCGAGACGAACACTGCCGAGAACGAGGTGTGGCGACGGTTGCCGGAGTCGAACGGGCTCTTGCGCACCAGGCGGTGCACGCCGATTTCGGTGCGCAACCAGCCGAAGGCGTATTCGCCCTTGATGTGCACGGTCGCGCCCTTGATTCCGGCCACTTCACCGGCCGACAGCTCCATGATGGTCGCTTCGAAACCGCGCTTGTCGGCCCAGCGCAGGTACATGCGCAGCAGGATGTTGGCCCAGTCCTGAGCCTCGGTACCGCCGGAGCCGGCCTGGATGTCCAGGTAGGCGTTGTTCGGGTCCATTTCGTGGCTGAACATGCGGCGGAATTCTAGTTTGGCGAGGTTTTCCTCGAGACGGGCCAGTTCGGCGACGACATCGCCCACTGCACCTTCGTCGTTTTCTTCGACGGCCATGTCCAGCAGGTCGCGGCAATCGGCCAGACCGCCGTTCAGCTCGTCCAGGGTCTCGACGATCTGTGCCAGCGCAGCGCGCTCGCGGCCCAGTTCCTGGGCGTATTCGGGTTTGTTCCAGACACTCGGATCTTCAAGCTCGCGATTGACCTCGGTCAGACGCTCATGCTTTTGATCGTAGTCAAAGATACCCCCGAATAGTTTCGGAGCGCTCGGACAGGTCCTTGATGGTGTTAAGGATCGGGTTGATTTCCATGGGGGGCAGCACTCGTTGGCGAACTTTTGAAAGCCGGAGATTATAACGGAATCACCGAATCACGGCAGCCCGCTTAGCGGCTTTAGCGGCCAATCAGCCATCTAATTTCAGTGACCGAACCACTGAGATTCGCGCGCAGGCGCCATTTTACCGCCCTGATCCATCTGCGCCCGGGTCCGAAAGGCAGCCGGGGCCAGCCCGCTACCCGCAGGCCATGAGCCGTCCCCCCCAGAGCCGCTACTCGATCCCTACCTGGTTGCGACCGTTGTTCTTCGCCAGGTACAACCCTTTGTCCGCCGCCGAAATCAACTGCCGACAATGGCTGTTGGGCTGCGGCGTTACAGTGGAAAGACCGATGCTGATGGTCAGGCTGGCGCCCTCCACCGGCACGATATGAGGGATTTTCAGGGCTTCCACGGTCTGGCGCAGCTTCTCCGCCACCAGTCGCGCCCCGCCCGGCGAAGTATTGGGCAGCACCAGCACGAACTCTTCGCCGCCGTAACGCGCCGGCAGGTCGGAAGGCCGGCTGCTGGCCTCGCGTATCGCCGTGGCCACCTTGCGCAGGGCTTCATCCCCTTCCAGGTGGCCGAAGGTATCGTTGTAGGTCTTGAAGTAGTCGACGTCGATCATCAACAACGACAGCTGGCTCTGCTCACGCATCGCCCGACGCCACTCCAGCTCCAGGTATTCGTCGAAGTGCCGGCGGTTGGACAGCCCGGTCAGGCCGTCGGAGTTCATCAGTCGCTGCAGCACCAGGTTGGTGTCCAGCAATTGCTGCTGGCTGACCCGCAACGCACGGTAGGCCGCATCGCGCTGCAACAGGGTCATGTAGGAGCGCGAGTGATAGCGGATGCGCGCCACCAGCTCGATGTTGTCCGGCAGCTTGACCAGGTAGTCGTTGGCCCCGGCGGCAAAGGCCGCACTCTTGATCAGCGGGTCTTCCTTGGTCGAGAGGACAATGATCGGGATGTTCTGGGTCGCCGGATGATTACGGTACTCGCGCACCAGTGTCAGGCCATCCAGCCCTGGCATCACCAGGTCCTGGAGGATCACCGTGGGCTTGATGCGGATGGCCTGGGCGATGGCCTGGTGAGGATCGGCGCAGAAGTGGAAGTCGATGTTTTCCTCATTCGCCAACCCACGCCGAACGGCCTCGCCGATCATGGCCTGGTCATCCACCAGCAACACCATCGCGGCGTTTTCGTCGGTCTTGAATTCGTCGAGCTGTAAATCATTCATGGGTTGTCACCTGAGTTGCTACCTGGCCAGGACAGCTGCGTTTTTCAGTCATTTGGCAAATATCTCCAGCAAACGTGGAGCAATCTTGTCCAGTGGGCGAATCTCTGCGGCGGCATCGATGGCAGCGGCCGCCTTGGGCATGCCATACACCGCGCTACTGTTCTGGTCCTGAGCGATGGTCAAATAACCCTGATCGCGCATCAACTTCAAGCCCTGGGCACCATCGCGACCCATGCCGGTCAGCAGCACCCCCACCGCATCGCCATTCCAATAGCTGGCGACACTCTCGAAAAACACGTCGATGGAGGGCCGGTAGATTTCATTCACCGGTTCGGCGGTGTAGGCCAGGGTGCCGTTCTTCAACAAGCGGATATGGTGGTTGGTGCCTGCCAGCAATACGGTGCCGCTTTGCGGCGGCTCGCCTTCCCGGGCCAGCCGTACCTGCAAGCCGGACGCGCTGCTGAGCCACTCGGCCATGCCGGCGGCGAACACTTGGTCAACATGCTGGACCAGCACGATGGCGGCGGGAAAGTCCTTTGGCAAGCCCTTGAGCAGCACTTCCAGGGCCGCCGGGCCACCGGCGGAAGAGCCAATGGCCACCAGGCTCTGGCGTGGCGCCCCACTGCGCAGCGGCACCGGCGCCGAGCGCACCCGACTGCCGCGCTGGCCGATCAGCCAGCCGATATTGAGGATCTTGCGCAGCAGCGGCGCCGCCGCCTCCTGGGCATTGCCCGCGCCCAGGGCCGGGGTGTCCACCACGTCCAGGGCGCCATGGCCCATGGCCTCGAACACTCGGTGCACATTCTGCTGGCGGTCGACGGTGACGATCACAATGGCGCAAGGCGACTCGGCCATGATCCGCCGCGTGGCCTCGACACCATCCATGACCGGCATGATCAGGTCCATGAGAATCAGGTCCGGCGTCAGTTCGGCGCAGTATTTCACCGCCTCGGCGCCATTGGTGGCGACCCACACCACCTCGTGGCTGGGGTCGAAGGCCAAGGCCCGGCGCAACGCCTCCACGGCCATGGGCATGTCGTTGACTATCGCTATCTTCATGCCCGCGCTCCTCCAATCAGCTCAACCACTGCGTCGAGCAGGGCGTCGTCATGGAAACTGGCTTTGGCTAGATAGTAGTCGGCGCCGGCATCCAGTCCACGGCGCCGGTCTTCCTCACGATCCTTGTAGGACACCACCATCACCGGCAGGGACTGCAGGCGATTGTCGCGACGCAAGAGTGTGACCAATTCAATTCCATCCATTCGCGGCATATCGATATCGGTGATCAGCAAGTCGAAGCTTTCCGAACGCAAGGCATTCCAGCCATCCATGCCGTCCACTGCGACGGCCACATCGTAGCCGCGATTGATCAATAGCTTGCGCTGCAACTCTCGCACCGTCAGTGAGTCGTCCACCACCAGAATACGCTTGCGCGCAGCCTGTGCATGCTGCTGGTGATGACGTGCGATGCGCTCCAGGCGGCCGGTATTGAGCAGTTTGTCCACCGAACGCAGCATGTCCTCGACATCCACGATCAGCGCCACCCGACCATCATCGAGCAGGGCCCCGGCGGAAATATCCTGGATCTTGCCCAGGCGGTCATCCAGCGGTAGCACCACCAGGGTGCGCTCGCCGATAAAGCGTTCCACGGCGATCCCGTACACCGCATCGCGCTCGCGAATCACCACCACCTTGAGAGTCGGCGCGTTGGTCTCGGTCGCCGGCCGCTGCAACAGCTGACTGGCCGCTACCAGCCCCACATGCCGCCCCTCGTGCCAGAAATGCTGGCGCCCCTCCACCTGGACGATGGACTCGGGTTCCAGGTCGCACATGCGTTCGATATGGGCCAGCGGAAAGGCGTAGGCCTCGTCGCCGACCTCCACCACCAGGCTGCGCACCACCGACAGGGTCAAGGGCACTTCCAGGTGGAAACGGCTGCCCTGGCCGCTGGTCTGCTCCAGCTCCACCGCGCCACGCAGCTGCCGCACCATATGCTGCACCGCATCCAGGCCGACGCCGCGTCCGGAAACCTCGGTGACTTTGTCCCGCAGACTGAAGCCCGGCAGGAACAGGAAAGTCAGGAGTTCTTCCTCGCTGAGCTGGGCGGCGGTCTGGGCCGGCGACAGCTGACGCTCGACAATGCTCTGGCGCAAGCGCTCAAGATCCACGCCGTTGCCGTCATCACTGAGTTCCAGCACCAGAAGACCGGCCTGGTGCGAGGCCCGCAGACGAATCACCCCTTCGGCCGGCTTGCCCGCCAGCAGGCGCTGCTCGGGCAGCTCGATACCGTGGTCGACGGCATTGCGCAGCAGGTGAGTCAGCGGTGCTTCGAGTTTCTCCAACACATCGCGGTCGACCTGGGTTTTCTCGCCTTCGACTTCCAGGCGTACCTGTTTACCCAGGCTGCGCCCCAGATCGCGGACCATGCGCACCTGACCGGTGAGGACATCGGCAAAGGGCCGCATGCGACAGGCCAGGGCCGTGTCATAAAGCACCTGGGCCCGTTGACTGGCCTGCCAGCCGAACTCATCGAGCTCGGCGGTCTGCAGCGCCAACAGTTGCTGGGACTCGGCCAGCAAGCGTCGCGCGTCGGCCAGTGCCTCCTGGGCCTCCAGGCTCAGCGCATGCTCCTTAAGGTGCAGGTTGAGGTTTTCCAGGGCGGCCAGGCTGTTGCTCTGAATCCGTTTGAGGCGCTGCATCGTGACCAGGTAGGGCTTGAGCCGCTGGGTTTCCACCAGGGATTTGCTCGACAGGTCCAGCAAGCTGTTGAGGCGCTCGGCGGTCACCCGCAGCACCCGCTCGCCGCCCTCGGTCATGCGCTTGCCTGGGCGCCCGCTGCTCACTGCCGGCTCCAGGGCCGGATCGCTCGGTGGCGGCAAGGGCTCCAGTTCCTTCGGCAACTGCGCCATGGGCGCCACTGGTGCTTCCAATTGCGGCTCTGGCGGGGCGCTGGCCTGGGCCGGCACGCTTGGCGTTCCCGGTCCTTGAGTCAGCAGGCGCTCCATCAAGGCCACATAGACCGGAATATCCGGCGCCACGGTCTCGGCGCCCCCGGGACTGGCAATCCGCATCAACAGGTCGGTGCCCTGCAACAGGGCGTCGATATGCTCGGGCTGCAGGTACAGTCGCCCTTCCTGGGCACTGACCAGGCAATCCTCCATCACGTGGGCAACGCTGACCCCGGCATCGACCCCGACAATCCGCGCCGCGCCCTTGAGCGAGTGGGCGGCGCGCATGCAGGCTTCCAACTGGTCGGCCTGGGTCGGATTGCGCTCCAGGGCCAGCAGCCCGGTACTGAGTACCTGGGTCTGGGCCTCGGCTTCCAGGCTGAACAGTTCCAGCAACGAGGCATCGCGCATTTGATCGGGGGTCATGTCAGGCTCCGGGTCACGGCCAAGAGCAGTTGCTCTTCATCCAGCAAGCGCAGGCTGCGTCCCTGCCATTGCAACACGCCACGGGTGTACTTGGCATTGGCCTGTTCTCCGGAGAGCGAGGCAGCGTTGAGAAGGCGTTCATCGATGGCATGGATACCGTGCACCTCATCCACCGGCACCACCACCGGGCCGCCCTCGGCCCCAATGATCAGCATCCGCGGCATGACCCGCCCGGCAGCAGCGACCACCGGTGTGCCATCCAGGCCCAGCAGTTCGGTCAATGACAGACAGGCCACCAGGGCCCCGCGCACGTTGGCCACCCCCAACAACGCCCGGGAACGCTGGTGAGGCAAGGAATGGATTTCCTGCAGCGGTGCCACCTCCAGCAGGCACCGGGTCGCCAGTCCCAGCCACTCCTCGCCGAGACGGAACATCAGCAGCGAACGGGTGACCACATCGCTGTCGGCCTCCAGGTTCAGCGCGTGTTCCCGGTCCTCCTGACGCAACGAATAGCGGTCCAGCAGGCGCGTAGCAGCGGCGGAGTAGACCGCGCAGTTACGACAATGGATATGCTCGGCGAGCAAAGGGCAGGACTTGTCGCCGTGGATGCCGATGGGGTTCCAGCAATCGTCGATGGCCTGCGCATCTTCACGGGTCACGTCCAATGAGTAGGAATGGCTCATCGTTTCAACTCACTGTCGGCAGTGCGAGTGCTGCGGGCAGCGCGCTCCTGCAATCGTTGGGCTCCGGCGACATCGCCCTGGGATGCCAGCAGCGCCGCCAGGTGCGCCAGGGCTTCAGGGTGCTGGGGAGCCAGGTACAGGGCCTTGCGGTAGAAACCCTGGGCTTCCATGGCGTTGCCGGCCACATCGCTGAGCAGCCCCAGCCAATAGAACACCTGGGCCACAGGTTCATGCTGCTGCAGATAGCGCTCGCAGGCGGCACGGGCTTGCGCGCTCTTGCCCTCATTGGCCAAGGCGGCAATGTTGGCCAGCAGGCTCGCGGCATCGCTGTCCGGCGGCGTGCTCTCGGCCACCGGGGCCGGGGCTGCACGGACGGCAAAGGGGCGCTGGCGCGGCGCCGCAGGCACCGAGCTGCGCGGCGGCAGGGGCAAGGACAAGGGCTGAGGCAAGGCCACGGGAGCCGGTGCAGGCTCGGGCTCGCTGTGCCGGCTGAAGGCAAAGGACTGGGGAATGCCAATCGAACGCATGCCCAGCCGCCCCAGCAGGCTGCCCTCGGCAGGCCCGATGAACAGCACCCCCTCTTCATGGGTCAGGCGCTTGAGCACCTCGAACACCTGACGCTGGGTCGGCTGGTCGAAATAGATCAGCAGGTTGCGACAGAAGACAAAGTCGAAAGGCGGCTCGCTGGCCAGCAAGCCCGGGTCCAGGACATTGCCCACCTGCAGCCGTACCTGCTCGCGAACCCGCTCGCTCAAGCGATAACGATCACCCTCGGCGCAAAAGTGCAGCTCGCGGAACTCGGTGTTCTGGCCACGAAAGGAATTCTTGCCATAGACCGCCCCCCGGGCCCGCTCCACTGACAACGGGCTGACGTCCAGGCCGTCGACCTTGAACTGATGGGGAGCCAGGCCGCCATCCAACAGAGCCATGGCAATCGAGTAAGGCTCCTCACCGGTGGAACAGGGCAGGCTCAACAGGCGCAAGGCGCGCATGCCCTTGATCTGTGACAGACGTTCCTTGGCCAGCTTGACCAGGGTGGCGAAGGATTCCGGATAACGGAAAAACCAGGTTTCCGGAACGATCACCGCCTCGATCAGGGCCTGCTGCTCATCCCGCGAGCCTTGCAGCTTTTGCCAGTACTCATCGCTGCTGCGGGCATACAGGGCATTGCTGCGCTGGCGCACCGCGCGTTCGATGATCGCCGGGCCCACCGAGGCGACATCCAGGCCGATTCGCTCTTTGAGAAAGTCGAAAAACCGTTGTTCGTCGCTCATCGAAGCTCCTCAAGCGACGCCGGGTCCAGAGGCTCGGCCGGAAACAGCAACTCCCGCACCTGCGCGCTCAGCAAGTCATCGACCCGCACCCATTGCAAAAGACCCTGGGCGTCTTCACGCACCGGCCCCAGATACGGCGCCTGGCGGTTGTCCAGGCCATAGGGCTGGAATTCCTGGGGGTCGCAGCGCAACGTGTCGTTGGCCTGCTCCAGCAACAAACCCAGCACTCGGGGTGGCTGGAAGCCGTCGCCACGGTAGTGCACCAGCACCAACCGGGTACTGGTACGCAACTGCGCCGCACGCCCGAACGTCAGCTCGCACAGGTCGATGACCGGTACCACCACCCCGCGATAGGCAAAGACCCCGGCGACCCAGGACGGTGCCTGGGCAATGGGCTTGAGCTGCAGGCGCGGCAACACCTCCACCACGTCAACGGCCTGTAGTGCATAGCGCTCCTGACCGATGCGGAACACCAGGAACAGAGCACTGCGCGCCCCGGCTGCGGCGCTGCGCTTGTGCGCGAACTCATCCATCAGACTTTGAAACGCGAGACGCCGCTGCGCAGGCCCACGGCCACCTGGCTCAGCTCATCAATGGCAAAGCTGGCCTGGCGCAGGGACTCGACGGTCTGGCTGCTGGCATCCCCCAGTTGCACCAGGGCATGGTTGATCTGCTCGGCGCCGGTGGCCTGGGCCTGCATCCCTTCATTGACCATCAGCACCCGAGGCGCCAGCGCCTGGACCTGATGGATGATCTGCGACAGCTGCTCACCCACCTGCTGCACCTCGGCCATGCCGCGACGCACCTCTTCGGAAAACTTGTCCATGCCCATCACCCCCGCCGACACCGCCGACTGGATCTCGCGGACCATCTGTTCAATGTCGTAGGTGGCGACGGCGGTCTGATCCGCCAGACGTCGCACTTCAGTGGCCACCACGGCAAAGCCGCGACCGTACTCGCCGGCTTTCTCCGCCTCGATGGCGGCGTTCAACGACAGCAGGTTGGTCTGGTCGGCAACCTTGACGATGGTCACCACCACCTGATTGATGTTGCCGGCCTTCTCATTGAGGATCGCCAGCTTGGCGTTCACCAGGTCCGCGGCACCCATCACCGAATGCATGGTGTCTTCCATGCGCGCCAGGCCCTGCTGGCCGGAACCGGCAAGCACCGAAGCCTGATCGGCGGCGCTGGATACTTCAGTCATGGTGCGCACCAGATCCCGGGATGTCGCGGCGATTTCCCGCGAAGTGGCACCAATTTCCGTGGTGGTGGCGGCGGTCTCGGTGGCGGTGGCCTGTTGCTGCTTGGAGGTGGCGGCAATCTCGGTCACCGACGTGGTGACCTGCACCGACGAACGCTGGGCCTGCGATACCAGGGCAGTGAGCTCGGTCATCATGTCGTTGAAGCCGGTTTCCACCGCGCCGAACTCGTCCTTGCGCTCCAGGTTCAAACGGCCGCTGAGGTCACCGGTGCGCATGATTTCAAGAATGCTCACGATGCGATTCATCGGCGCCATGATCGCCCGCATCAACAGCAGGCCACATAGACCAGCGACGAAAATCGCCACCAGCAACGACACGCCCATCCCAACCTTGGCTGCGGCCACCGCATCGTCGATGGCATGGGTGGCAGAATCGGCTATGCGCTTGTTGAAACTGATGAGCTCGTTGAGCTTGATGCGGCCCTTGATCCAGAGCGGGGTCAGTTGCTCGTTGAACAAGCGGATCGCCTCAGCACTCTGGTTCCGCAGGTGCAGGTCCAGCACCTGGGCCATGACGCGATTGAACTCTTGATGGTCTTTCTCGAAGGCCGCGAACGCAATCCGATCCTCCTCAGTGGTGATGGACTTCTGGTAACCGGCCATCTGAGTCTGCAGGTTTTCTTCATATTTCTTGAAGTTTTCCTGGTCTTGGGCGCTGATGCCCTGGTCCCGCTTGAGCCCGATGATTTCCATCGTCTGTCGGTAGCTGTCGACCCAGGCTCCGCGAATCATCGAACTGAAATAAACCCCGGGCACTGCGTCATTGCGCATGCGCTCTTCACCGGCTTCGATCTTCAACAGGCGCGAGTACGAGACGACGACCATCAACAACATGATGGCAATAATCACCGCAAAGCTCGCCAAAATGCGTTGGCGCAACGTCCAGTTCTTCACAGTCAGTCCTCGAAGCCATTCAAAAATGGAAGGAGTATAGCCGAGGACGATGCAGGTTTTATGGGTGGTTTAAGAACCCGAATGGCACTTTCGGCATCTTTGTGCGCCCGCTCTGGATGGTGGCTTAGCGGGCACTTTCAGGCTTGCAGAAGGTATTTCGGCAATACCTTCCGGCAGAACCGCCATCCTTGGCAAACGACAAGTCCCAGGTGCTTCAGAGAACGCTCTGGCGCACCTGGCTTTCCAGTTCGGCCTTGAGCCCCGGCGCCAGTTTCAACTGACGCGCCAGTTCGTCCAGGTAGGCCTTTTCCATGAAGTGTTCTTCATCCACCAGCATCACGCTGGCCAGGTACATCTCGGCCGCCATCTCCGGGGTGCTGGCAGCACGGGCCACGTCCGCCGGGTCCAGGGGTTTGTTCAACTCGCTGTGCAGCCAGTTCTGCAATTGCGGATCGTTGTCCAGCTTGCGGAACTCGCCTTCGATCAGTGCCCGCTCACGCTCGTCCACGTGACCATCGGCCTTGGCTGCCGCCACCAGGGCCTTGAGGATTGCCTGGCTGTGCTGCTCCACCTGCTGCGCCGGCAGCCGGTCAAGGGTCTGCGGCTCGTTGCGAGGAGCAGTGCCCTGTTGCGCTTGCCAGTTGCCGTAGGCTTTGTAGGCCAGCACTCCGAGAGCCGCCAGGCCGCCATAGGTCAGGGCCTTGCCGCCAAACTTGCGGGCCTTCTTGTTGCCCAGCAGCAAGCCCATGGCGCCAGCTGCCAGTGCCCCGCCGCCCGCTCCGGACAGCAGTCCACCCAGCCCGCCGGCCTGGCCGCCGAGCAAACCGCCAAGACCACTGGAATCGGGCCTGGCCTTGTCCGTTGGCGCCGCGCCTGCCTTGTTCTGCAGCAACTCCTGACCGGACCTGAGTAATTGATCGAGCAATCCACGGGTGTTCATCTGCCGCCTCCGGAAAATTGGGTGTCACATCGACACATAAGGCCGTAAGCCTAGAGAGAAGTGCCCAGGTTCAGGGGGACGATAGTGCTTCTGAATGTTGCTTTCCCAGGAACCGGACAAAGGACCGGACAACAGGCCAGACACATGACCTGCACCACGACCAAGATCCCCTTGCAGGAGCCGGCTTGCCAACGAAGCCCCCCACGCGCGCGAAATGCCTGCATCAAGGGTCCTCGATCAGTACCCACCCAGGCTGCCAGACTGGATTAGCGCCCCGAGTTACGGCACTATCGCCCGCCTGAAAAAACCCGGCGCCACCGACCGGAATCGCTGAAGACCTTCCGGCAGCAAGGATGCGCCCATGCCCCGACAGAACTGCGCCACCGCCCACGAGTGCCGCCCATGAGCCTGGACGCCGTAGGCCGTTATCACCTGATACGCATCATCACCGGCCTCGTGCCCCTTTCGCTGCCGGCGCCGCTGTTCTATCTGGCACATGTCTGGGGCATATCGGTGTATCGCAGCCACTTCGGTTCCATCGCCAAGGGCTTCGGCCTGGGAATGATGGTGGAACTCCTGCTCCAATTGCTGATCCTCGTCAGCGTGCTGGTGGCCCTGGTGCCCAACCTGAAGGCCAAGCTGGGCCTGGTCGGCGCCCTGGTGCTGTTCACCGCCTGGGCGATGTTTCCCGACCATCCGATACGTGGCTACGTCTATTGCTTCCTGATGAGCGTGCCGCTGCTGCTGGCAATCTGGCTGGCGCAGTGGCTGTGCCGCTGCTGCGTGCCGACACCCCCGCCGGACACGCCATGAACCGCGCTCCGCCTCCAACCTCGATGAGTTCGCCGATGCCCGCCCTTCGTCATCTCTTGCGCCCGTTGCTCGCCGCCCTGTTGCTTGGCGCCGCCACCCAGGCGGCCCAGGCCGCTGCCCCCGCCTGCCCGTCCAGCGACCTGCCGACCTTCCTCAAGGCCTTTGCCAGCAGCCCGGAGCTGCAGCAGGCGTTCACCGATTCGCCGCTGATCGAACAGCGCCCGAGCCATGACGAGTACGGCCGCGAGATCACCACCCGGCACAAGCTGACGGGCGATACCCGCCACCTGCTGACCCTGCTCGATCCACAGGCCCAGGCTCGGGCCGGACTGCAAGCCTTCTGGGAGAGCCAGACCCTGGTGGTGCATGATCCGCTGGGCGACGTGGTCCAGGCCTTCGTCTTTCAACAGGGCGCCTGCTGGCAACTGGTGCGGGTGGAGCAGTGGTCCATGGACGGCCTGCTCAACCAGGACGCCCCGGCCAATGAAACCGCCCTGCAGCGACAGATGCGCAAGGCCGATCTGTTCCTGGGCTACGGCGGTCGCGAGCAGTACCTGTTGACCCAGTACTTCTTCGAGCTGGGCCAGCAGCTTCTGCTGGACGCCGCCCGGCATGGCTCGGCCACGGCGGCGGTGCGGGCAGTGAGCCTGGGTTACTCGGGCATGGCACCGGAGCTCAAGCCCGGGGAGCCGGAAGAACTGCTGCTGCCTTACGCCCAGGCCGATGCCGAGGCGGCGTTGATGCTGTCGATGTACTACTGCGACCCCCGCGGCGATGGCTCCGTCAATGAATGCCAGCAACCGCGCAAGTCCGAAGAGCTGGTGCAGCGCACCGCCCGGGAACTGGACTCGGCCGACGCCTACTACTACCTGGGCAGCGGCTACGCCGAGGGCAAGTGGGGCACCACCGATGGCCCCCGGGCCCTGGCCTGCTACCGGGAAGCGATCAAGCGCGGCGACCTGAACAGCATTCGGCCCCTGACCTGGTGGACGAAAAAAGGCCAAACACCCGCCGGTGAAGCCCAGTGCCTGCCAGCCACGGCGCCGGCGGGGAGCTGACCCCGGAGCGGCGTGCCGGCCCCGGGGCGGACACGGCGCCGCAGGTTTGTTGACTTTTTTTCACAAGAGTTTGATTGCCCGCACACCGCCTGATCGCGTTAATTGAGCCTTCACTCCATTCACCGACAGGCCCGCCCATGCACCTCGCCGCTCTGGAACACGCCCCGCAGCCCAGGTCCCGGAAATGAACGCGCCGTTGCCGCGCCAGGCGTCACGCCTGCAGCAGGTCGACGCCCTGCGCGGCTTCGCTCTGCTGGGCATCCTGGCGGTGAACATCTGGTCTTTCGCCGACCCCTACTACGCCTCGCCGGTCAGCAACCCGGCCTACGCCAGCGACCTCGACCACCTGATCCGCTGGCTGGTGTCGGTGCTGTTCGAGGCCAAGTTCTACCTGCTGTTCTCCTTCCTGTTTGGCTACAGCTTCACCCTGCAGATGGCCTCCGCCGAGCGGGCGGGCGAACGCTTCGTGCCGCGCATGCTGCGGCGGCAACTGGCCTTGCTGGCCATCGGCCTGGTGCACGGCGCACTGCTGTTCTACGGCGAGATCCTCATCCTGTACGCCCTGCTGGGCCTGGTGCTGCTGGCGCTGCGCGGGTTGTCGGCAAGGTGGGCCGCGACCCTGGCGCTGGTGCTGATCACGGGAACCGCCGGGCTGATCCTGCTGTTGGGTGTCCAACTGCTGAGCGCCGGTCTCTACACCGGCGCCGCCGACGGCGCAGCGGTGCTCAAGGACATGGCCCTGGGTGGCGATGCCCTGGATACCCTGGCCTACAACGCCTCTCACCTGCTGGAGACCGCTTCTGCCCTGTGGCTACTGCAGGGCCCCAGCACCCTGGCGATGTTCCTGCTGGGCTATGTCGCCGGGCGCAAAGGCCTGCTAGTGGCGCCTTACCGCTTTGAACGCAGGCTGCCAGGGCTGCTGGCCCTGACCCTGCCCCTGGGCCTGGGTGGCGCCCTGCTTTACGGATACTGGGCAGCCTACGCCCCCGGTGGTGGTCTGGAAGTCATCGGCTACGGCATCAGCCAACTGACCGCGCCACTGCTCTCGGCCAGTTACGCCATGCTGCTGCTCAGGGCCTTTAATTCCCCTCTGGGCCAGCGTCTGTGCCAACGCCTGGCCCCTCTGGGCCGGATGTCCCTGAGCAACTACCTGCTGCAATCACTGATCCTCTGCCTGCTGTTCACCGGCTACGGACTGGGGCTGATCAACCATCTGTCGCCGCTGTGGATGCCCGTCCTGGTAATCGCCATCTACTTGTTGCAGATGCAACTCAGCGCCCTGTGGCTGCGTTCTCATCAGTACGGCCCTTGCGAGTGGCTGCTGCGGGCGCTGACCATCGGTGCCTGGCCGAGCTGGCGCAAGCCCCTCCAGGCTTAAACCAGACGCAGATAGAGGTGGATATCCTCGGGCTCCAGGCGCAGCAGCTCGGGGTCCGGGATGGCCAGCAGCTCACAGCCCAGGCCGGTGTAAAAATCCACGGTGTGCCGCGACGGCGTGGCCGACACGTACAAGCCCTGGGCGCCCATGAACAGGGCCTGCTCCCGAGCCAGGGCGAAGAGTTGCCGGCCCAGGCCAAGGCCGCGATAAGCCCGGCTCACATGCAGGAACTTCAACTGCCGCAAGTCCAGCCCAGCAGCCTCGATAGGCAGGCAATCCACCACCGCCGCGGCCACCAGAGCCGGGCCATCGAACACCCCGTACAACCAGCCGCCGCGCTGGTAACACTGCTGCAAGATCAGCGCGTCATGCTCGGCCTCGCCCTCCGGCCAGCCCTCCACCACTTCATGCTGGGCATAACGCAGCAGAACCCCCTCCTGCAGGCGGTAGAACTCATCGATGACCTCGGCACGGTCGATCAATTTGAGCCGTTGGATATCGTCTTCGCTGAGCAAGCGCGGGTGCAGCATGGGACAGGTTCCTGGAGCTGATCAGTGGTTACCAATGGACACAAGCTAATCATTTTTCTGCCCCTGGCGAACCGTTTATTCTATCCGCCGTCTGTTTACATTCAGTTGCGTTTGGCCGATGGCTTGACCGAACCTCACCTCGCGATCCCCTCATACAGCCAGGAACGGCTGGGGATCTTTCCCCGTATAAGGTTCACCTATGCACCGCAGGAATCTCCTCAAAGCCTCCATGGCCCTGGCGGCCTACACCGGCCTCTCGGCCAGCGGTCTGCTGGCCGCCAGGGCCTGGGCCGGCGCCGCTGATGGCCAAGCCCAGGCATTCGACTTCGAGCGTCTCAAGGCCCAGGCCAAGCAACTGGCCGGCCAGCGATACGTGGACACCAAGCAGGTGCTGCCACCGACCCTGGCGCAGATGACGCCGCAGAACTTCAACGCCATCCAGTACGACAGCCAGCACTCGCTGTGGAATGACCTGAACGGCCAGCTGGATGTGCAGTTCTTCCATGTGGGCATGGGCTTCAAGCAACCGGTGCGCATGCACAGCGTCGACCCCAAGACCCGTCAGGCGCGGGAAGTGCACTTCCGTCCCGCGCTGTTCAACTACCAGAACACCAGCGTCGACACCGCCCAGCTCAAGGGCGACCTGGGCTTTGCCGGCTTCAAGCTGTTCAAGGCTCCGGAACTGGACAGGCATGACGTGGTGTCCTTCCTCGGCGCCAGCTATTTCCGTGCAGTGGACGCCACCGGCCAGTACGGCCTGTCGGCCCGGGGCCTGGCCATCGACACCTACGCCAAGCGCCGCGAGGAATTCCCCGACTTCACCCAGTTCTGGTTCGAGACCCCGGACAAGGACAGCACCCGCTTCGTGGTCTACGCCTTACTGGATTCGCCAAGCGCCACCGGTGCCTACCGCTTCGACATCGACTGCCAGGCCGAGCGCGTGGTGATGGAGATCGACGCCCACATCAACGCCCGTACAGCCATCGAACAACTGGGCATCGCACCGATGACCAGCATGTTCAGCTGCGGCACCCATGAACGGCGCATGTGCGACACCATCCACCCGCAGATCCACGACTCCGACCGCCTGGCCATGTGGCGCGGCAATGGCGAATGGATCTGCCGCCCGTTGAACAACCCGGCCAACCTGCAGTTCAACGCTTTCGCCGACAAGGACCCGAAGGGCTTCGGCCTGGTGCAGACCGACCACGAGTTCGCCAGCTACCAGGACACCGTGGACTGGTACAGCCGTCGTCCGAGCCTGTGGGTCGAGCCCACCACCGCCTGGGGCGAAGGCAGCATCGACCTACTGGAAATTCCCACCACCGGCGAAACCATGGACAACATCGTGGCCTTCTGGACCCCGAAAAAACCCGTGGCCGCCGGCGACTCCCTGAACTACGGCTACAAGCTCTACTGGAGCGCCCTGCCGCCGGTAGGCACGCCACTGGCCCGGGTCCACGCCACCCGTTCCGGCATGGGCGGCTTCGTCGAAGGCTGGGCCCCGGGCGAGCACTACCCGCCAGTCTGGGCCCGACGCTTTGCCGTGGACTTCACCGGCGGCGGCCTCGATCGTCTGCCCGCCGGCACTGGCATCGAACCGGTGGTCACCGCCTCCAACGGCGAGGTCAAGGACTTCAGCATCCTGGTGCTGGACGAGATCAAGGGCTACCGCATCCTCTTCGACTGGTACCCGACCAACGACAGCGTCGACCCGGTGGAACTGCGGCTGTTCATCCGCACCCAGGACCGCACCCTGAGCGAAACCTGGCTGTACCAGTACTTCCCCCCGGCGCCGGACAAGCGCAAATACCCCTGATCGGCTGACAGCCCCCGGCACACCCCAGGGGCCTCTTCGCCGGCAAGCCGGCTCCTACAGATCGCACCGCCTCCGTAGGAGCGGGCTTGCCCGCGAAGGCGGCCAGCAGTCAGACACAAAAAAACCGGCCCACACGGGCCGGTTTTTTTACATCGGCACAACCTCAATCGCGCAAGTCCGACTCATGAATCGGCTGGTCCCTGTGGGTCGCCCGCTGATACTGCGCCGGCCAGATTGCCTTGCGCCCGCCCAGGTCATCATCGGCATGCAGCGGCCAGTAAGGATCGCGCAGCAGCTCCCGGGCGAGGAAGATGATGTCCGCCTGACAGGTGCGCAGAATGTGCTCGGCCTGGGCCGGCTCAGTGATCAGCCCCACGGTGCCGGTGGCCATGCCCGACTCCTTGCGCACCCGCTCGGCAAAACGCGTCTGATAACCCGGCCCGGTGGGAATCTCGGCATTGGCCGCGGTGCCGCCGGACGACACATCGATCAAATCCACCCCCAGATCCTTGAGGCGCCGCGCCAGCTCGACGGTCTCGTCCGGGTTCCAGCCGTCCTCCACCCAATCGGTGGCCGACACCCGCACAAACAGCGGTAGCTCTTCGGGCCAGACTTTTCGTACCGCCTCGGTCACTTGCAACACCAGGCGAATGCGATTTTCGAACGAGCCGCCGTACAGGTCCTGACGCTGATTGCTCAGGGGCGAGAGGAACTGGTGCAGCAGGTAGCCGTGGGCGGCATGCACTTCCACCACCTTGAAACCAGCTTCCAGGGCGCGTTTGGCGGCCGCGACGAAAGCCTGGATGATCTCGTCGATCTGCCCTTGGTCCAATTGGGTGGGCGGCGTGTGCTGCGGATCGAAGGCAATCCGCGATGGCCCCACCGGCACCCAACCGCCGTCCTCGGGCTTGACGCTGCCGGACTTGCCCAGCCAGGGCCGATGGGTACTGGCCTTGCGCCCGGCATGGGCCAGCTGGATACCCGCCACCGCGCCCTGGGCGGTAATGAAACGGGTGATGCGCTGCAAGGGTTCGATCTGCGCGTCGTTCCACAGGCCCAGGTCCTGGGCGGTGATCCGGCCCTCGGCGGTGACCGCCGTGGCCTCGGTGAAGATCAACCCGGCGCCGCCGACGGCGCGGCTGCCCAGGTGCACCAGATGCCAGTCGTTGGCCAGCCCGTCCACCGACGAGTACTGGCACATGGGCGACACGGCGATGCGGTTGAGCAGGGTCAGTTGACGCAAGGTATAGGGTTCAAGCAGCAGACTCATGGGGCACCTCTCGATCAATGGTCAGGCTCCAGGGTTCTGTTTGAACGGTCGACGAGTGACTGCGAAGTGAAGCGCCCGCCCCCGCGGGTAGAAGAATGACAAAAGGTCACAAGGCCAATCAGACAGTGCTTAGAGACTAGTCGACAACACTGTCGCTGGCAGGGTTCCTGATGGGTGCCGGGCAAAAAACTGTTGCCCTGGCCGCTGCCAGCGGCAGCGGCCAGGGCACTATCAGCCAAGCGGGGCTTGGCGATTGCCATCGAGCAGGGCATCCACCACGCAGCGGGCCATTTCCACCGAATGCACCAGGGACCAGATCAGGCCGCGCTCCACGCCACTGGCCTGCTCGGTGATCTCGTCGGACACCTCCTCGGCGGCCTTGAGCAGCATGGACACATGAATCAACGCTTCTTCGGCACTGATACCGGGGCGCACAGTGAAGGGATTATCGGGGCCCGCAGAACCCGCGGCGGTGGGTTGCAGCGTCGCGATCAGCGAGCCCTCTACGCCGATATTGGCCAGGGCATGGCGAACCCTTTCATTGGCCAGATCGTGGGCAGGATTACGACGGGAAGAAGGAGGGGAAACAGGCGGATCGGGGACGATCTTTTTCATGGTGTAGCTCCTCGACGATGAAGCCTCCACACCTAACGCTGCTAGACGTTTGAAAAGGGTGGCGGCTGTACGCGGGCTAGCAGACCGGGTCGAGGAACCGGTGCGCCCGAAAGCGCCCCCACGCACAGCCGCCATAACAGCACACTGCAAATCTGAATTGCAGTGCTGATGGCATCGCTTGCGTTCGACCCGGGCTGCTATTCCCGATCACTGATAGGCAGTGATGAACCGAGACTAGTCAGCTGAGTAGATCGCCACAAGCGCCCGGGAGTGTCTCGGAAACCCCTTACAAAAGAAAGAGACCTACCGCCATCCCGCTTTCCAAAAGTCTGGCGAAACCAGCCACAGCGTCCCTTAGCGCGGTTCGATATGGGCAATCATCAACTGCACGGTTTCCTGGCCACGGAACTCGTTGAGGTCGAGCTTGTAGGCCAGCTCCACCCAGCGGATGGTCGGGTTGGGCCAGACTTCGCGGTCGATGCCGAAGGCGATGCCGTCCAGCTTCAGTGAGCCGCATTCGCTGCGCAGCACCACTTTCAGGTGACGCTCGCCGACGATGCGTTGTTCCAGCAGTTCGAACACGCCGTGGAACATCGGCTCGGGGAAGTGCTGGCCCCAGGGACCGGCGTGGCGCAGGGCGCGGGCCAGTTCCAGGTGGAACTCTTCCACCGCCAGGGTGCCGTCCGACAGCAGGCGCCCGGTAAGGTCTTCTTCGCGCAGCTGGCGCCGCACTTCTTCGTCGAAGGCCTCGGCAAAGGCCGGGAAGTTCTGCTCCGGCAGCGACAGGCCGGCGGCCATGGCGTGGCCGCCGAACTTGCTGATCAGTTGCGGATGGCGTGCGGCCACGGCGTCCAGGGCGTCGCGTATATGAAAGCCCGGCACCGAACGCGCCGAGCCCTTGAGCATGCCGTCGCCGGCATCGGCAAAGGCGATGGTCGGCCGGTGGTAACGCTCTTTCAGGCGCGAGGCGAGAATCCCGATCACCCCCTGGTGCCACTCGGCGTCGAACAGGCACAGGCCGAACGGCATGGATTCCACCGGCAGCTCCTTGAGCTGGGCCAACGCTTCGCGCTGCATGCCCTGCTCGATGGACTTGCGGTCCTGGTTCAGCTCGTCGAGCTGGGCGGCCATGGCCCGGGCGGCGGATACGTCGTCGCTGAGCAGGCATTCGATGCCCAGGCTCATGTCGTCCAGGCGTCCTGCAGCGTTAAGCCGCGGGCCGAGGATAAAGCCCAGGTCGGTGGAGGTGATGCGCGAGTGATCGCGCTTGGCCACTTCGAGAATCGCCTTGAGCCCCGGCCGCGCGCGACCGGCGCGAATCCGCTCCAGGCCCTGGTGCACCAGGATGCGGTTGTTGGCGTCCAGGGGCACCACGTCTGCCACGCTGCCCAGGGCCACCAGGTCCAGCAGCTCGCCGATGTTCGGCTGCGGCCGGGTTTCATAGCGACCCAGGCTGCGCAGGCGCGCACGCAGGGCCATCAGCACATAGAAGATCACCCCGACCCCGGCCAGGGCCTTGCTGGGGAACTCGCAGCCCGGCTGGTTGGGGTTGACGATGGCGTCCGCCGCCGGCAGTTCATGGCCGGGCAAGTGGTGGTCGGTGACCAGCACTTGCAAGCCTGCTGCCTTGGCTGCGGCCACGCCTTCGACGCTGGAGATGCCGTTGTCCACGGTGATCAGCAGCTGCGGCTCGCGCTGCAGGGCCACGGCGACGATTTCCGGGGTCAGGCCGTAGCCGTATTCGAAGCGGTTGGGCACCAGGTAATCGACGTGGGCCGCGCCCAGCAGGCGCAGGCCCAGCACGCCCACGGTGCTGGCGGTGGCGCCGTCAGCGTCGAAGTCGCCGACAATGAGGATGCGCTGGCGTTGGTCCAGGGCGGTCACCAGCAGGTCCACCGCGGCGTCGATGCCCTTGAGCTGCTGATACGGGATCAGCCGCGCCAGGCTCTTGTCCAACTCCTCCACCGATTGCACGCCACGGGCGGCATAAAGGCGGGTCAGCAGTGGCGGCAGATCGCCAAGAAAGGGCAGGACGGCGGGCAACTCACGGGGTTCGATACGCATGGGCTAACAGCAACTTCTCTTGGAGGACGGTGGATCGTTCAGGGGCAGAGCGGGCGATCAGCCGCGCTCGCCCAGCAGCCATTCCAGCTGCACTTCGTGCTGGCCGCGATCGTCGGTGACGAAGATCGTGCCTTCGCTGATCATCACGTCCCACTTGATGACGCGCGGCATGTCCTTGGCCAGGGTCTCAAGGACCTCCTGGGGCACGCCGGCGATGTTGAGGTTCTTCAGGTTCTTCACCGCGTCCAGCACCCGGGTCTGCCAGACCCGCAGGCTGCCGTAGGCCAGCAGGCTGGTGCGCTCGGTGCGGCGCGAGCACCAGGTCAGGCGATCGGCGTCCGGCTGGCCGACTTCGATCCAGTGCAAGACGCGGTCATCCAGGCTCTTTTCCCACAGGGCGGGTTCATCCACATCCGACAGACCCCGACCGAACGACAGGTGCTCGTTGTACCAGAAGGCGTAGGCCAGCAGCCGCACTGTCATGCGCTCTTCAGTTTCCGAAGGGTGACGGGCGATGGTCTGCTTGACGCTTTCATAGACCCCGCGGTCGAGGTCGGTCAGGTTCAGTTCGAATTTGTAGGTGGTGGACGGCTGGGCCATGTGCGGGCTTCTTGAGTGTGCGAAAAGGCGGCAAGTCTAACCCGAAACCTGCCGCCCTGCCCGACCGCTGACCGGGCCAACCCTGCTCTGGATGACATCCGCTGAAACGCATTGGCTGGGTAAAGTCGGTTGCCAGCCTGTAGCCATGGCTTTATAACCCCGCGCAAACCGGCTGGCGCGTAACGCGCCAACGCCGCAGTTCAATAGAAAAGGACGTCCATGACCCTCTTTGTCATCCTGCTTGTCATCGCACTGGTGTTCATCGCACTGATTCTGTACTCCCGCCGGAAAATCGCCGAACAGAGCGAGGGTCTGGTAATGACCAGCAACCTCACCGCCCAGATCAATCAGACCCTGCTGCTGAGCAAGGCCGAGCCGCTGCTGGCGCTGAAACTGGCAGAGACTTTACCCGGCGAGGCCCGGGAACTGGCCTTGCAACTGGTGGCCAGCGAGCTCTACCTGGCAGGACACAAGGCCCAGGCCCTGGCGATCTACCAGCAACTGCCGCCCCACGCCCGGGACTACGTGCTCAATACCCTGATCGAAACCCTGCTCGACACCGACGATACCCAAGCCTGCCTGGAACTCCTGGAGAACTGGGGTGAAGCCCTGCCCAGCTGGCCGCTGCTGCAAGTGCGTATCCTTCAGGCCCGCGGCGAACAGGACCAGGCCCTGGCCGTACTGGGCGAACTGAGCGACCCGCGCCAAGCGGCCGCCCAGGAACGCCAGAGCATCGGCAACCTGCTGATCCTGGCGCGCCTGCAGCATCAGGCCGGGATGCAGGATGCGGCGCTGGCCAGCGTTGAGCAGGCGTGGTCGGCGTTTGAAGAAACCGAAGAGGGCCATCGCCAGTCGACGCTGCGCAGCCTGTTCGAAGCCTGCGCAACCCTGGGTCAGTTCGACACGATCCTGACCCGGGCCGCGCCATTGCCGGCAGAAGAACAGGCCCAGGCAGTCGCCGCCCTGATCAAGGCCGCTCAGCTGGACTCAGCCCTCAACCTGCTGGCCCCCATCAACGACGCGCTCTACTCCACCACGTACAGCGAACTGATGGACCTGACCCTGGCCCTGCCGCCGATCGATAACGCCCTGCGTCTGCTGGACAAAGCCCCCGAACGGGATCGCTACAGCCTGCTGCTGAGCCTGCTGAACCATCTGGCAGCACAAGGCCAGACCGCAGAAGCCGAAGCACTGCTGCTGACTCTGGAACCTGAACCGAGCCAGCATCCCGGCCTGATGCTCAGCCTCTGTGAGCAGCACCACGCCACACAGCCGCAATGGGCCGAGGCACTGCTGGCCAAGGCGCTGCAACAGATCGACGGTTACAAGAATGACCATGAGTTCTGGAGCGGCATACGCATGCAGGCCCTGCGCACCCAGCTCCAGCTGCAAAGCCGGCTGCCGGCCCATCGCCGGGACAGCTGGCTGGTACGCAGCAGCCTTGAGGAGTTGCACCGCCTGCACCAGCAGCAAGACGGCGAACAGCAATTGCTGTGCATTCGCGAGCAGACCAAGTTGCTGCACGACCTGGGGCAGACCGCCCAGGCCAGGACCCTGTTGGAGCAGGCCCTGGCATTGCTGGACAGCGACAGCCTGCCGGAGGTCGATGAGATGGACACAACCTTCTACCTGGAGGACATCGCCAGCGCCTACCTGAGCATCGACGAAGCAGAGCAGGCCCAGGCCCTGCAGGATCGATTGCACAGCCTGGAGGCCGGTAGTCGCGACCTGGAAGAGGACCTGCTGCTCAATCACATCGAGCACCAGCGTTACGCCCAGGCCATCGAGGCCCTGACCCTGAGCGTCTTGCTCAGCAACAAGAAGCCTCTGTCACGCCTGTATCAGGCCCTGGAGGAGCTGCAGCAACGGGCCCCCGAGCGGGCCAGCGAACTCCAGCAACAGCTGCTGGAGCGGTTTAGCAGCGGGATGGCCTGGCGCGCCTTCCAGGCGAACTGACCCAGCGGCCTTTTGCGCGCCCCCAACGGGGCGCTATTGGCGTCCAAGGGCTTGACCATCGGCTCCAGCCGTTTCAATGCCGGCAGCACATTGCCGCGGTCCGCCAGGCTCAGTTCTCGCCCCCAAGGAAAACCGAATCATGGAAGTGTTTATCATCCTGCTGCTCATCACCGGCGTGATCTCGCTGCTGGTGGTCTATGCCCACAAGGGCAGCAGCAATGACCAGGGCACCAGCCTGGGCATCAACCTGGACGAGGAGGCGCAGATCTATCGCTCGGCGTACCTGAGCGCCGTCGAACCGCAGGTGGCCCTGCAACTGGCCCAGCGCCTGACGGGCAAAGCCCGGCAACAGGGGCTGCTGCAGATACCCGCCGCGCTGTACCGGCAAGGCAACCAGGCCCAGGCCCTGGAAGTCCTGGCCGAGCTCGATGAAACCTACCAGCCCATGGCGCTGTACCGACTGCTCGAAACCCTGCTCGACAAGGACGGCCCGCAGGCGGTGCTGAGCCTGTTGGAGCGCCTGCATCAGCCCCTGCCGTCAGCGCCCCTGCTGCGCATCCCGCTGTTGGTGGCCCGCGGTGAACTTGAGCAGGCCCGCGCCTTGCTGGTGACCTTCGGTGTCGAGCAGTTGAACCAGGGCTGTGCCAGTGAGCACCGAAAGTTGGCGACCCTGCAACGCAGTGTGGGCCTGGCCGAGCAGGCCGCCATCAGCCTCGGCCTGGCCTGGCAACTGCTGCTCAAACAGCCGGCCGACGAACTGGACCCGTATGAAGTGGAACAGACCCTGCGCGAGTTCCGTGCCCAGGGGCAGGACGCGCAGTTCCCGGCCATGGCCGCGCAATTGCCCGCGTCGGCCCAGATCATCGTTGTGGTCTTGCTGATACAAGCCGGGGAATTCGACGCCGGATTCGAACTGCTGGCGCAGAACCCCGAGCCCGATGACTACTGCGGCTACCCACCGCTGCTCAAGCTGATCCTGGACGCCAGCCGCCCGGATCTGGCGGCACCGCTGATCGCCCAGGTGCCAGTGAGACACGCCAGCGAGATGCTGCTGAGCCTGTTGCACTGGCATGTCGCGCGCCATGAGCTGGCCGAGGCCGAGGCGGCCTTGCAGGCCTGCGCGGTCGCGCCCTCGCAGCGTCTCTGGTGCCTGCTCTCTCTGTGGCGCACCTACCTCGAGGAGCACCCGCATTGGTGCGCCCACCTGCTGGAGCAGGCCCTGCTGACACTGGAGACCTGGCGTGGCGCTGAGCAATGGCCGTGGCATCGCCTGCTGATCGTGGAAACCCAGTTGTGGGTGCAGGCTGCCCTGGCGCCCCAGCACCGCGACAGCGAGCTGATCCGCAACGGTCTTGAGGAAGTGGCGCTCCTCAACACCCAGCTCGAATACGCCGATCGCCCGGTGAAACAGGCAGCACAGGCCAAATTGCTGCACGGCCTGGAACAGACCCGGCAAGCCATCGAACTGCTGGACCAGACCGTGCAAGCGCTCGACGACGAAGCTCAGAATGCGGCGATGGACCCTGCGGAAAAAAACTACCACCTGGCACAGCTGGCACTGGTCTACCTCTACATCGACGAGCAGGCAAAAGCCGCCGAGCTCAAGAGCCGCCTGGAACAGAGCATTTCCTATGCCAGCCAGTTGAGCCACGCCACGCTGCTGAACCATATCCGTCAGCAACGTTTCGAAGAAGCCATTGCCGGCCTGGAACTGGGCAGCCTGTTTAACAGCGAAAACCCGCTGCAGCAGTTGCACCTGGCCCTGGAAACCCTGAGCCAGAGCGCCCCCGAACAGGCCCATAGGTTGCGCCAGAAACTCCTCGACAGGCTGGCCGACGACAGCCTCTGGAGTCAGCCGAGCGCCGCCTGAGGCCGAGTACTGGCCCGCCGCGGCACGCCTTAACGCGGCGCGTAGCGGGCCCAGAGTTCGTTGAACTCCTTGAGGTAACTGACCACCAGTTGCGGGTGGTCGATCACCAGCAGGTTTTCCTCGTTGCCGGTGGTGGCGCTGCGGGTCCAGTTGAAGCTGCCGTTGAGCAAGGTTCGGCCATCGAACACGGCGAACTTGTGGTGCATGTGGAACGGCGTGTCGTCGATCCGCACCGGCACCCCGGCCTCGCGTAGCACGGCGATATCGCTGCCGACATCGAACTGCTTTTCACTGTCGCTGATCACCCGCACGGCCACGCCGCGCTGGTGGCAGGCGCGGATTTCGTCGCTCAGTTGATCGTCGGAAATGGTGAACACGCAGATATCCACCGAGATCCGGGCCTGGCGGCACAGGTCGCGGATCTTGCGTCGGCAGTCTTCACCGGGGCTGAAGTGGGCGCTGGCCATGTCGCGCACCGGGGCGCTGTTGGCGTCCAGGGTCTTGACCACCTGCTCCAGCCATTTCAACGCCGGCAGCACATTGGCGCTGTCCGCCAGGCTCAGTTCCCGTACCAGATCGAAAGCCCGATTGCGCAGGTAACGCACCTGATCGGCACTGAGTTCGCTGCCCAGTTGGCGCAGCTCGTCCCGCTCTTCGTTGCTCAGTTTCAGGTCCTGCAGGCTGTCGCGCAGCTGCTGGTCCAGGTGGGCAAAATCCATGTCGTGATCCTTGGCTGTTCGCCGGCAAGCCGGCTCCTACTATTGGGAGTCCTTGAGGGTGGGCACATCGCCGTGGCTGAGCATGCGGCTCAGTTCGTCCACACGCGTGGCGATGTCGCCGATGCGCTGGTGGCTGTGCAGATCGACGTCGATCTTCTTGTGCATGACCTTGATCAGCGGCAGGAAGCTGTTCTCCAGATGCTCGGAGAGGTTTTCCAGCACCGCGCGCAGGTCATGCTGCTGCGCGGGCCGGGCCAGGCCGCGTACGCCTTCCACCAGATCGTTGAGCTGGGCCACGACCCGGGTGCCGACATCGCTGTCGCTGCCGCCCATGGAGCGGTTACGCACGAAGTCGCGCTTGATCTGAGTCCAGCGTTCGCTCTGCTCCGGGGTCTGGTTACCGCGCAGTTCGGCGAGCTTGAGCAGGTTTTCCTCGGCGCCAGTGGTCAGCAACTGGGATTCGCCCTGGTAGTGGTCGGCCAAGAGTTGCAGGAGCTCGGCGTCGTTCATCACCGCCGAGATCTTCTCGGCCATCTTGTTCATGTTGCGGTAGCTGCCCTGCAGCTTGAACGGTGGCTCGCTGCGGTACTGGTCGGCCTGGGCGGCGCTGGCGATGTACTGCTGGTTGACCCGCAGCACCACGTCGCGCACCTGCATCAGGCGTTGCAGGGTGGTGGTGATTTCGTTGATCTCGGCGCCGCTGTAGCTGTGGCTCAGTTCGTTGCTGGAGAAGGCCTTGCCCTCGGCCTTGGCGACGAAACGGTAGACGTCGGCCATGTCGCGGGTGGCCAGGGGCGCCAGCACCGGGTTGGAAGTCAGGCCGTTCTCGATGTAACTCAGGGCGAAGGCTTCCTGCATGCCGCCCAGGGTGTCGCCGAGGTTATAGATGTCGGCCCGGTTGGCCAGCATGTCGGGGATCTTGAACACCTCGCCGGACTCGGTGTACGGGTTGCCCGACATCACCACGCAGAACTTCTTGCCGCGCATGTCGTAGGTCTTGGTGCGGCCTTTCCACACGCCTTCGATGCGCCGGGTGCCGTCGCACAGCGAGATGAATTTCTGCAGGAATTCCGGGTGGGTGTGCTGGATGTCGTCGACATAGAGCATCACGTTGTTGCCCATCTCCAGGGCCAGGTTGAGTTTCTCCAGTTCCTGGCGCGAAGTAGCGTCCGGTGCCTGGGCCGGGTCCAGGGAACGCACCTGGTGACCCAGGGCCGGGCCGTTGATCTTCATGAAGATCAGGCCCAGGCGGTGCGCCACGTATTCCATCAGGGTGGTCTTGCCGTAGCCCGGTGGCGAAATCAGCATTAACAGGCCCATCAGGTCAGTGCGCTTGTTCTCGCCCACGGTGCCCATCTGCTTGGCCAGGTTGTCGCCGATAAAGCCCAGGTACACATCGTTGATCAGCTTGTTGCGCACGAACGAGCTCAGCGGCCGCGGCTTGAATTCGCTCAGGCGCAGGGCCGAGCGTTCACGATTGATGATGCCCTGGCGCAGCGCCTGGTAGCGCTGCAGGCCGGGCAGGAACTGTTCGCGGTGGGCCCGCAGGCGAGCGAAGAAACCATCCACGGTGAGGGACAGGCTGCGCTCGTGAATGCGCGGGTGTTCGCCCATCAGGTTGTCGACCTTGAACCGCAGGTCGACTTCAGTGATGCGTTTGGCAAAGTCTTCCCGCAGCAGCGACAGGGCCACCGCCTCGGGCACGTAGTCGGCCCACTCGACGAACTCGCCCTCGGCGCACAGGGCCGAGAGCCAGTTCTCGGTCAATGCCCACTGTGCAGCAGGCCGCTCCACCAGCCGCGCCAGGGCCTGCTGGTAGTCGTCCCACATCCGCGCGCCCTGCAGACGCAAGGTCAGGGCTTCCTGCAGTTGCTTGGCGTATTTGCTGAAGGTGAATTCGATGCGTTCTGCGGCCAGTTCCTGAACCAGATACTCGGCGGCCTCCGGCAACAGCTCGGCGGCCAGGGTGAAGGCGTGCTGCTGATGCCAGTCACTCAGTGCCGCGAGGATTTCCTCCTGCAACTGCAGCAAGCCTTCACGACGCCCGAACAGCTGCTGAATATGCCGGCTGGTGCGCGCCCGCTCGACCCATTGCTGCGGTTGCGGCTGGTGCTGCTGGCGGCCCCAGAACAGCGTGGCGAAGGCCCGCGCCGCCGCGCCGAAGCGCAGCAGGCCGGCGCTGTCGCGCAGCGGTAGCAGTTGCAACAGGATCGCCGCCGCATCGTGATCGTGAATGCCCTTTTCGTAGCCTTCCTTGTAGCGCGGCGCGGCGAAGTCGCGGATCACCCGCGCCAATTCCTCAGGCTGCGCCAGCAAGGGTTTCAGGCTTTCCAGGCTCAGCCCTTCCACGCCGCGGTCGGCAGCGTCCAGCACTTGCCCGGCCAGGTACTCGGCGCGGTACAGCTGGGCCGATTCCGACTCCAGGGCCACCTGCCAGAAGTCGCGCAGGGCTTCCAGCTCGGGGTCGCGCAGAGGTTCGAGGAAATCCGTGCCGGTGAGGTGCAGGTGCAGTTCGTCGCCCCGGGGCATCAGGGTCAGGTCCAGCTCCTGGGTGTTGACGCTGAAACGGTGGCGCGGCCCCAGCTTGATGACGTTGCCGCCCTCTTCGAACAGTTCGGTCTTGTCGCGCAGCGCCCGTACGGCCTGATCCCGGGCGCCCTTGAGGCGCGACTCGACGTCGTCAGCCTTGACGCTGTCCTTGAGCTCGCGCAGGCGCTCGGCCAGCTCCCGCAGCTTGAGGATCAGCGGGTCGGCGGCGAAGAACGCATTGAGCTCCTCGGCCTGGGTGAACTTGGCGGTGCGCCGGCCGAGGCTGTCGAGAATCCGCCGCGCCGCATCCAACAGGCCCTGGGCCTTGCGCTGGCGCTCGTCGAGCAGCGATTGCTTGTGGGCCTCGAAGGTTTCCAGCAACTCCTCGCGCTTGCCGAGGATGTCGCCGAGGAATTGTTCGTGATCACCGAAGCGGCTTTCCAGCTCCTCCAGCTGCACCAGCAACCGCGACAGCTGCTCGTCGCAACGCTCGGGGTCCTGGGCCTGGGCCAGGGCATTGGTGATGCCCTGGCTGAAGAGTTTGAACTGGGCCCCGAACTGGGCCACGGTTTCGGTCGAGCCCAGGCCCTTGCGCCGCTGTTCGGCACGGGCCTTGGCCTGGTTCAGGCGGGCGTAGATCTGCGAGATGGATTCGATGATCCGGGTGCGCTGGGTGGCGTCGTCGATCTGCAACGAGGCCATCAGGCTCGACAACATGTCCAGGTCGCCAGCCATGGCTTGCAAGGCCCCCAAGGGCTCGCTGAGCTGAGCCACGGTTTCGGCTTTCTGCGCCTGGGCGTCGAGGGTTTCCAGCTGAGTGACGAAGGGCTGCAGGGCCTGATCGCTGGCGAGGAAGGTCGCGGTGCCGGCGGCGGTGCGCTCCTGGGCCTTGAGCAAATCGGCTTCCATGGCGTCGATGCGCGCCACGTCGATGTAGCGGTAGTCGCGAATGGTCAGCAGCAGACCGCGCTGGGCAGTGATGCCGTTAAGGGCATCGACAAAGCTCTGCACCTGATCCCAGCTGTCCACCAGCAGGCTGTCGAGCAGGGTTTTCTGCTTGGCCTCGGCGGCCACCATGGCCTGGTCCGACTGACGGCGGATGCTTTCGACTTTCTCGTACTCATCCAGCACCAGCTCAGAGGTGGAAGCCACCTCGCGCAGCAGCGGCGCCAGGCCATCCAGCTCGGCACTGCCCAACCAGTGGTACACATCGAACAGACGCCGGGTGTTCTGGCACAGCAACGAATAGCGCTGCACCGACACCGCCGGGGTGTCGATCTCGCGGCACAGATCGTAGAGATCGGAGACGCTGCGCACCAGTTCGGCATTGCCGATGCGCCCCAGGAAACCGCTACGGGTCGGTTGCCGCGCGGCGTATTCCTCGGTGAAGAACGGCGTCTGCCAGATCTGCATCGGATGCACCCGGGTCGGCTCTTCGCCCTCAGCGGCGAAGATCACCATGCGCCCGTCTTCCAGGCGTGCGTAGCCGTGACCGAACAGCGGGTTCTGCAACTGGCGGTTGATCATGTTGTAGGTCAGCAGCACCGAGCGGCCCTGCTCCGGGTGGTAGAAGATGTACTGCACATCTTCACCGTTGGGCGAGCGCACCGAGCGCTTGAAGCGCATGCCTTCCATGGACTGTTCGAAGGTCTTGTACTCGCCGCTCTGCAGGTAATAGCCGCCGGGGAAGATGATCCCGTGGTCTTCCGGCAGCTGCACGCAGGCCAGGCCGATGGCGTCGATGCGCTCCACCTGGCGAGTCAGGCTGTTGAACACCAGGTAGCGCCACTGCTCTTCGCGGTACGGCAGGACCTTGAGCAGGATCAGGCTGCCCAGGCGGGCGAATTCGATCTGCGAATCGTCCAGGGATTGGGTCTTGTCCAGCACCTCTTCGCGGTAGATGCCCAGGCCCGACTCGGTGTTGTTCTCGACCTTGATGGTCAGGTCGCCGCCGATGGTTTCGACGAACACCGTGTCGAGGATGTTCAGGTGCGGGAAGCGGCCTTCGACCACCATCTCGCGGGTGGCCTTCTTCCATTCGAAATCGAAGGGCGCCGGCAGGGCGATATCCCGCTCGCCGCGGTTGTCGATGTAACGGACATCCCGTCCGTCCACCGAAATCGACCAGCGGAACACCCGCACATCGGTAACGCGCTCGCCAATCTGGAAACTCGCCAGCAGCTTGCCGTCACGGATCGCCAGTTGCAGCAGGCGGGTGTTCTTGTAATAGGTGTAGAGCTCGTTGAAATCATTGAGGAAGCCCTGGGCAGAAAGGAAGCTGCCTTCCAGGGGCACGGGCTCGGCTTCGTAGCCTTCGCCCTCTTCCACCAGCCGGTAGAGGGAAAACACGTCGGCGACGCTGGTTTCCTTCTTCAGGCCGATAAACACGTTGTAGCCGAACAACAGGCAGTCGCCGACCTGGACGATGTCCCGGGCGATGCAGTTGTTCTCGGTACGGATGCGCACCCGCCCGACCACTTCCATGCGGCTGTTGCCGAACTCGTCGAGACGCCTCTGGTTGAGGTCGTCGGTGGTGGCCCGCAGGCGCTGGCCCTGGTCCAGCAGGCGCTTGTGCAGCACCTCATAGGCGCCGCCTTCGGCGACGGCCTTGTCCAATACGTCCTGCGGGGGAGTTGCGACTTGAGCGTCCGACATCGTGGCCTTCCTGGATCTACGGCGGTGTGCAAAAAAAGCGGGCTCCTCAAACCTGGAGCCCGGTACCCGACACTAGGCCGGTAGCCGCTGCCGCGGGCTGCGTGCTTGAGGGCCCGAAGGCCCTCAAGGGCTGCGCCTCCTACGGAGTCGGTCGCAGCCTTCGGCAGCGGCTACAGGTGTGTCAGGTGTGGGTCAGGCTTCGGCAGACGGCGCGTCGGCCTTGCGCGAGACGGCAGCGGCGGCCAGTTCAGCGGCAACGGCCGGGGCACCCTTGCCATTGAGCAGGCGTGCCAGGACGTCCTGGACCACCGGGCTCTTGCCCACCACGCCCTCGATGGCCTTGCCCACCGACAGCGATTTGGCGAAGGAATTGAAGAAGTCGCCTTCGCCGCCGACGATTTCGATCTTGGCCTTGCTGAGGGCTGCGGACAGCACTTCGGCCTGGTCCTTGGCGATGTCCTTGTTGGCGGCGATGGCGGCCATCGCTTCCTCGAAGTTCTTCTCCAGTTGCATGCGGAACTCTTCGTGCTGGCGAGCGCTGTCGCTGAGGGAATCCAGGGCACCGAACTTCTTGCCCAGGCCTTCGGCTTCGGCGTTCAGACGCTGCAGCAGCACTTCGGCTTCGGCCGAACCCAGGTCCTTGGTGGCCTTGGCCTTGGCCGCGCCCAGTTGCTCTTCGCCACGGGCTTGAGCACCGAGCTTCTCTTCCATGACCTTGGCTTCCGCCAGGCCGTCCTTCTCTTTGGCAGCCGCCTGGGCTTCCATGACGCGGGCGTCGGCCAGGCCTTTTTCCTGCTCGCCGCGAGCTTCGGCAATCAGCTGCTCGGTGCGTACGCGGGCTTGAGCCAGGCCTTCTTTTTCCTGGGCCGCTGCGGTGATTTCCAGCACGCGGGCATCGGCCAGACCAGGCGCGGCGCGCTCGGCTTCCAGGCCTTCGGCCAGGCGCTTCTTGGCTTCGGCCTGTTTAGCCGCCGCTTCCAGTTCGGCCTGGGCCAGGTTGTTGATCTCCACGGCCTTGTGCTTGGAGCGAGTCTCGTCGGCTTCGGCCTGTTTGACCTGACGCACCAGATCCTGCTCGGCTTCGGCCTGGGCCTGGATCACCACCACTTGCTTGGCGCGTTCGGCTTCGGAAATTTCGCGCACTTCCTTGATCCGCTCTTCTTCCTGGGCCACGGTCTTCTCGACCGCTACCCGCTCACGAATCACGGTGGCGATGTTCTTGCGCTGCTCTTCCAGAGCCTTTTCTTTCTCGATGCGCTGCAGTTCCACTTCACGCTCACGGGCCACTACTTCCAGGTCCTTGGCGCGGGTGACTTTCTCCACTTCGATGACCACCGCACGCTGACGGTTCTGCTGGGCCACTTCGACTTCGCGCTGATGGTTCTCGGTGCGCACGTCGATTTCCTGCTGCGACTGAATGCGTGCTTGCTCGGCCTTCAGGCGCTCTTCTTCCTTGACCTTGGCGGTCTCGGCTTCCTCGCGGGCGCGGATGGTTTCGATCTCGCGCTTCTGCCGCGCTTCGGCGTCGGCCTGCTGGCGTTCGAGGGACAGCGAGGCTTCGCGGGTCTCGACGTTCTTCTTCTGGATCGCCAGTTCCTGGTTGCGCTCCAGTTCGTTGGTGATGACGTTCTGCGCCGCGGTCAGCTCGGTGATCTTGCGGATACCTTCGGCGTCGAGGATGTTGCTCGGGTCCAGGGAGTGCTTGGCGGTCTGCTCCAGGTAGTCGATGGCCACGTCTTCCAGCACGTAGCCGTTGAGGTCGTTGCCGATGATCTCGATGATGCGGTCGCGGAAGTCCTGGCGGTTCTCGAACAACTGGACGAAGTCGAACTGCTTGCCCACGGTCTTCAGCGCTTCGGAAAACTTGGCGTTGAACAGCTCGTTGACCGCGGCGCGGTCGGAGGCACGGTCGACACCGATGGCCTTGGCCACCTTGAGCACGTCTTCCTGGGTTTCATTGACCCGCAGGTAGAAAGCCACGGTGATGTCGGCGCGCATGTTGTCGCGGCAGATCAGACCATCCTTGGCCCGACGGTCGACTTCCAGGGTGATCAGCGAGATCCGCATGAACTCCTTGAGGTGGATGACCGGGTACACCAGGGCGCCGGTGAAGTGCACCTTGGGCGTCGAGGACATGTCGTTGACGATCAGCGCCGTGCCTTGGGGGACCTTGATATAGAAGGCCTTGAACAGGGCCAGCAGGCCGAAGACCACCAGAACGACGAGGCCGATCCCGAGCAGGATGGGCAGCAGCGACGGTAAATTCATGCAATCAATCTCCTTTGATTCTGAGGAAGCCCGGGCTCAGAGGCCGCGAAACTCGTCCTCGGTAATGACCCGATAGGCGTGTTGCGCCTCCAGATACTCCAGTAACACGACGCGATCGCCGCGTTTGAAAGCTCGCGCCTCATCGGCACGCACACGCAGGATCAGGCCCGCGCCGCCGTTCTCGAGCACGGCTTCGCCGTGTTCCAGGGTGACTCTGCCGCTGCGTACCACGGCGGTCTGCCCCAGCACCGACTGGCTGCTGGTGGCTTCCATCTTGTGAAACAGCGGACGCAGCGGGCGGCAGATGGCCGCGCTGATGGGGGCCGCCAGAAACAGCGCAACCACAGCCAGCAACAGGCCCAGGGGATAGCGCAGCCAACCCAGGGGCAGGTGGCTGAGGACGTAAAGTTCGGCGAAATAGGTCAGGAACCAGCTGAAGAACATCAGCAGGGTCAGCACCAGGGTGACCGGCACCCCGTTGAGCTTTAACTTGATCAGCAGCCCGGCCAGGCCTTCAGTGGCATGGCCGCCTTCGAGCAGCGAATCAGCCTCGAAGTCCAGCAGATCGACCTCGAGCATGCCCATGGCCACCACGGCCCAGTAGATCACCGCTAGGCAGAGCATGAAGCTGAACAGCACTGTGGGGAACGACAACACTGTCTGCAGGAAGATTTCCATTGCTTTCCTATCCCTGAAAAAGCCGGGCAAGGCCCATCGGCCCCGCCCCTACAACACAACGATGAATCAGGACTTGTTGCGATCCTTGAGGCGCGCCAGCACGCTGTCGGCGCTGGTGCTGCCGGCGACGATCCCGGCCTCGCGCAACTTGGCGTCCAGGGCATCGTCGGGGTTGCTGGTGCTGGCCAGCTCCGCTGCGGCTTCCATCTTCGCCGCACGCTCGGCCTGCTTCTGCTTGATCCGCTCCAGGGACTCCACCGCGGTGTGCAGCTTGCTCTGCGAGCCGCCGTAGCGCTGGGCCACGGCCTGCTGAGCCTTCTGCACGCTCTCGGTGGCCTTGACGGTATCCACCTGTTGTTTCAGATGTTTGATATTGCCTTCGGCCTGGGTCACGGCCTTGCGCAACTGGGCCACGCTGGCGGCAAAGCCATCGGCCTGCTCGCGCTCGACCGCCAGGTCATTTTCCAGATTGGCGATCTTCTGCGCCACTTCCTGGGCAAGATTTTCATTACCCGCTTCCAGGGCCTTGAGGGCGTAGCTTTCATACTCGGCGATCTTCGCCGCGCTGCCGTTGGCGCGCTCGGCGGCGAGTTTCTGCCGGGCCATGATCTCGGCCAGGGCTTCCTTGGACTTACGCAGTTCCTGGTCGGCGTCGCGGATTTCCTGATCGAGAATCCTCAGGGCCTGGCTGTCCACCATGGCTTCGCCCGCCTCATTGGCGCCACCGCGCAGGGCGGTAAGCAACTTGCTCCATACGTTCATGTGCATTCCTCCAGGTCAGGCCTGAGCCTTCAGGTAGCCTTCATAGGCTTCGGTAGCCCTGATCACGTTGCTGGCCAGGGTTTCGATCTCGTAAAGCACGTTGGAGAGGATCGAGGTGGCGCTGAGCGCACCGAACATCATGTAGAAGCGCTCGCCGCCCAAGCCGGTTTCCAGACCGATGCTCGACAGCGGGAACAACTGGCGGCTGAGCAGCACTTCTTCATTGAAGGCTTGCACATCGGTGACTTCGCTTTGCGGCCAGAGCAGGGCTTCGACCAGGATCTGCTCGCCGGACAGGGCGACAAACAGCGGCAGGTCGCCGTATTCGCGCATGGTCACGTGCAAGCTCGGTTCGGCGCCTTCAAGCAGTTCAATGCTGGCTTCGCCGCTGCTGAACAACTCGGTGGCCATCAGGGCCTGGCACAGCGATCGGGCATTCCAGATCTGCGGCATGCTCATTTCTCCATCCTTTTCCACAGGAGCCAGCCCCTCGGAGGGCTGACGCAGTTTGCGTTCAACCGCCAGCAACGCCTGGGCGTTCTCGGGCAGTATCCAGACTTCCTTTTTCACCAAGCCCTGATCACGCAGGCGCTGGCGGAATAAACGTTGGTAATGGGCTGAGGATTTGTTTTCCATGGCGCACAGACTAGAGCATCACATGTAAGGTTTTCAATTCATCACATGTAATTTTTTAAAGGGGTATTTGTAACAATAGTTTTCTATCGATCCACTCGGAACAGAACGTCGAACCTGTCACGAGCCATAGACCAGATCGAAGGATTTGCAACCGCCCTTCTCATGAAAGGCGCCATTAAACCCGCCACCCCAGAGAATGAGAAGCACAATTATCCCGCCATCGACCTGCAAATAATGAATGAAGGCCACCGTCCAGCGCTGCCTTAATGGCAACCAATGGTCTAGGCTAGGCGGATTTTCCTGCCCAGCGGATGCCCCATGAACAGCCTCAGCAAGCCCCTCGCCGGATTGAAAGTGATCGAACTCGGCACCCTGATCGCCGGCCCCTTCGCCTCGCGTATCTGCGCCGAGTTCGGTGCCGAGGTGATCAAGGTCGAGTCTCCGGACGGCGGCGATCCGCTGCGCAAGTGGCGCAAGCTGTATGAAGGCACTTCGCTGTGGTGGTTCGTCCAGGCCCGCAACAAGAAATCCCTGACCCTGAACCTCAAGCATCCCGAAGGCCTGGCGGTGCTCAAGCAACTGCTGGCCGAAGCCGACATCCTGATCGAAAACTTCCGCCCCGGGGTCCTGGAAAAGCTCGGCCTGGGCTGGGACGTGCTGCACGCCCTCAACCCCAAACTGGTGATGGTGCGCCTGTCGGGCTTCGGCCAGACCGGCCCGATGAAGGACCAGCCGGGCTTCGGCGCCGTGGGCGAATCCATGGGCGGCCTGCGCTATATCACCGGCTTCGAGGATCGTCCGCCGGTACGCACCGGGATTTCCATTGGCGACTCCATCGCGGCCCTGTGGGGCGTGATCGGCGCGCTGATGGCCCTGCGTCATCGCGAGGTCAACGGCGGCCAGGGGCAAGTGGTGGACGTGGCGCTGTACGAGGCGATCTTCGCCATGATGGAAAGCATGGTTCCGGAGTTCGATGTGTTCGGTTTTATCCGCGAGCGCAGCGGCAACATCATGCCCGGCATCACCCCGTCTTCGATCCACACCAGCGCCGATGGCAAGCATGTGCAGATCGGCGCCAACGGCGATGCGATCTTCAAGCGCTTCATGCTGCTTATCGGCCGCGACGACCTGGCCAACGATCCCGCCCTGGCCAGCAACGACGGACGCGATACCCGCCGCGATGAACTCTATGGCGTGATCGACCGCTGGGTGGCCTCCCTGCCCCTGGACCAGGTACTGCAGCAGCTGAATCAGGCTGACGTCCCGGCGAGCCGGATCTTCAGCGCCGAGGACATGTTCCACGACCCGCAGTTCCTCGCTCGGGAAATGTTCCTCCAGGCCAAACTGCCCGACGGCAAGCCCTTCAAGATGCCTGGCATCGTGCCGAAACTCTCTGAGACGCCCGGCTCCGCGGACTGGGTCGGCCCCGAGCTCGGCGAGCATTCGACAGAAGTCCTGGCGAGCCTGGGCTACAGCAGCGAACAGATCCAACACTTGCGCAACTCTGGGGCGATCTAAGCTGAAAAACCGGTTTTCCATCAGCGCCCTGTCCGGCGCCCATCCACCCTTCCTACGCCGTCGCCTTAGGTGCTGCGTGACGTTTCTGCTCGCCCTGCTGTGGCTGCCGAACGCCTTCAGCGAACCCAAGGAGACGCTGTTCTGGCTGCTGCGAGACCTGCCGCCACTGAGCATTTTCGAGGGCGAGCAGAAAGGACAAGGGGTTATCGACCTGCTGATGCCGCAACTGATCGCCAGCCTGCCGGAGTACCAACAACAGATAGTGCGGGTCAATCGCGCCCGGGGCATGCAGATGCTGCGCGAGCCGACCTTCGTCTGCGACCCGTCGCTGATCATGAACAAGGAACGCGAACAGTGGGTGACCTTCTCCATCACCAGCTTCCGGGTCCTGAGCAATGGCCTGGTGATCCGCCGCGCCGACCATGAACACCTGACCCCGTTCGTCCGGGAGGGCAAGGTCGATCTGCGCGCCCTGCTCGCCAGCGGCCAGGAAAAAGTCGGAGTGGTTGCCGAGCGCAGCTATGGCCAGCAAGTCGATAACCTGCTGCATGCAGCCCCCGCGGACTCGGTCAATGCCCACCACGGCAACGACGCCCTGGGCAGCCTGTTGCAGATGCAGCGCCTGGGGCGCCTGCGTTTGTTGCTGGGCTACTGGCCGGAGATTCGCTACCAGGCAATGCAGCAAGGCATGGACCCGCAGGAGCTGGAGTTCTACCCGATCCAGGGCACCCAGCAGTATCAGGAGATCCATATCGGCTGCAGCAAGACCGCCCAAGGGCGACAAGCCATAGCCCGGATCAACCAGGCCCTGCTCAAGCTGCGTGAAGATCGTCTGGTTGAGCTGTACGCCGCCTGGCTGGAGCCCGAGATGCGCGACCCATACCGTGCCGACGCCCGGGCCTATTTCCGCGATCTGCACGACCACTGACAAATCCCGGGCAAAAAGAAACCCCGAGAAGTGGGGAGACGACTCGGGGTTAAACGCGGTCTTTGACGACCGGTATCAGCCGGCTACAAGCACCGGAGCACAATGCCTGATCCTGCTGATACTGAGTCTGACTGACCGGGTGACAGGAAGGTTCCGCAAAAATTTGCATCAGTTGCGCTGATCGAACACCTTGCCTTCAGCTGCATGGCGCAACGCCGCGATCACACAGGGTTCCAGCCGGCCTTCGGCGATCAGCACGTCACGGTGCAGACCATCGACTACGTCGGTAAGCAGGCGCTTGTCGGTGAGCTGGGCCTGATTCACCTCACGCTCCAAGACCATGGCGCCAGCCGCGTTCTTCAGGGTCACCAGGCATTCGCCATGGCCGCCGCAAGGCGTCAGTGTGACCTGGTACGGACTCAGCGACTCGCTCAACAAAAGACTGATACTTTCCATCTAGATCACCACTCAATAGCTCGAATTAGAGGTTCGAAAACAAAAATGCCGGTAGCTTTCTGACATTCAAGTGACCATCGCTCAGAGAAGAAAGTTCGCCACACCTACTGCTGCCGACCTGAGTCATTCGAGCATGCACGGGTAACATGACAGATATAAAACGGCCGACCAGGCGCAAACCACGCCGCCGTTGCATTGGAGCCCAAGCTTTGAAAGCAATGTCGAACAACAAATTGCGCATCATCCTTGCCGACGATCACCCGATCTTCCTGATTGGCTTGCGTGCCGTGCTGGAGCAGGACGACAGCCTGGCCATTGTCGGTGAAGCCCGCTCGCCTTCCGCCCTGAGCCAACTGATGCAGGAAGTCGAGTGCGACGTGCTGGTAACGGATTTCATGATGCCCGAGGAGCAGCAGAACGACGGCCTGCGCCTGATCGAGCAATTGCGCCGGCATCATCCCGACCTGCCCATCGTGGTGGTGACCATGCTCAATCACGCCGGGCTGTTTCGCTCGATCCTCGACCTGGGGGTGATGGGGTTGCTGAGCAAGGCCAGCCTGGCCGATGAACTGCCGTCAGCGATTGCCCATGCGCGACAGCACAAACGCTATGTGGCCCAGGCCATCAAGCGGGCATTGAGCCTTGCCGGTGAAGTGGGACCGGATCGACTGGTCTCCAAGGATCAGTTGTCGCCCCGGGAACTGGAAGTGATCCGCCTGCTGGCCGCCGGCCATGCGGTGGGAACCATCGCCACTCAGCTCAACCGCAGCAAACAGACGGTCAGCGCGCAGAAAGTCAGCGCCATGCGCAAACTGGGCCTGGCCAGCGAAGCCGCGCTGTACATCTATGTCCAGGAACACGGGCTGTCTTAGGCGCCACGGGCAGCGACCTTAAGCACACAAACCGGCGGCCTGCCCATCCAGGCCGTTGCTGCCCACGCCTGGGGTCTCGGCCAGCCATTGGCGCATCTGGGCGGCACTCATCGGCGGGGCGATGAAACAACCCTGCAGATGAGCCGCCCCCAGGCCCCTGGCCGCCACACAGTCGGACTCGGTCTCGATACCGGTCACCACCACCCCCAGGGACATGCGTCGCGCCATGTTCATCGCACCGCCGACCAGCGCCCGCTTGCGCTCATCCGCGGCCATGCCGGCGACAAACACCGGAGGGATCTTCAGCTCGGTGAACGGCAACTCCAGCAAGCGCTGCAGGCTGGTTCCTCCGGTGCCGAAATCGCCGATGGACAACTTGCAACCAATCATCCGCAGGCGCAGCAGCGCCTCCACATGGGCGGTATCGGTCTGCAGTTGCGTGGTGTCGATGACTTCCAGGGTCAGCATCCGGGCCGGCACTTCGAAGCGCCTCAGCAACGCCTCCAACTGACGGGGGAACAACGGCCGCTCAAGGATGCCGGTGGGAATGTTCACGGCAACCGGCAGCCAGTAGCCCAGCACCAGTTTCACCCCGGCCACCAGTTCCAGTGCCTGCTCCAGCATGTGCCAGGTGAAGACCTCTTGCAGGCCAGCGAACTCGATCAGCGGAAGAAATTCGCCAGGCATCAGCAGACCCCGCTCGGGATGCTGCCAGCGCGCTAGCGCCTCGACACCTTGAAGCTCGCCATGCTCATGGATGACCGGCTGAAAATGCGCAACCCCACAACCCAGCACCGCCGCCAGCCCCTCATCCTGAGTCACGTCCTCGAAGACAAAGGGCTCAAGGCCCAGCAAGTCCCGGAGCAATGTCTGGTTCAATTCGGGGCCGGCTGCCCTGGCGTGCTGTTGATAGGCACAGAGCAAGTCGCCGAGCACCGCAGCCGAAGCCGGCTTGGGCAGGCATGCGAGCACTTTCAAGCCCAGCTCGCGAGCCATGCCGGCTGTACCTTCCAGGACATCCGGCTCTGCGTCGCTGAGAATGATCAGGGCCTTGGCCAGTTGCTGCTGGGCCAGTTCGCGGATCAACTCCAGGCCATCGGTCTGCTCCAGGTACAGATCGCAGATGGCGATATCCACCGGCCCCTTGCTGTCCAGCGAGCGCCGCGCGGACTCCTGGTTCTCGGCGGTCAGCACGTTGAAGACACCATTGGCGTTGAGCATCTGGTGCAAGGCCATCAATTGGAACGAGTTGTCTTCGAGAATCAGCACTTTTAGCGAATGCATGGGGGCAACCTCCGATCGGCGCAGGTGGGAACAGTCCACTACGGGCCGACACGGTAATCAGACAAGTCCTAATCACACATAGGACAAGTCTTATTCGTCCAGAGCCATCTGAATATCGCTGCGCAAAATCCCCATGACCTCAAGCAGCAGCGGCCATTGACGGCCCAGCGCCTGCTCCTGACGCTCCTTGACCAGCACCTCCAGCTCGATACAGGCCTTGGCCAGGGGCAAGGCGTCGATCAGGCAGCACACACCCTTGAGCCGATGCAAGGTGCCTCTCAGGCGCTCCCAATCCAGCACCGCCAAAGCCTCTTCCAGTGCTTGCTGCTCTTGGGCAAGGTTGCGCAACAGCTCCTGCAACATGCGCTGCAACACGTGTTCGTCGGCCTGGGTCATGCCGCGCAAGGTCTGGATGTTGAAGGATGGCGACGGCAGGAAACGGGCCAGAGACTGGGCCAACTGATCCAGGGTCACCGGCTTGACCAGCAACTGATCCATGCCGGCGCGCTCACAACGCTCGCGCTCGTCTTCGAACGCGTTGGCCGTGCAGCCGATCACCGGGCAGGGCGAACGCCCTTCCTGCGACTCGATCTGGCGGATGGCCTCGGTCAGGGCGTAGCCACTCATGCCCGGCATGTTGCAATCGGTCATCAGCACATCAAAGGTCCCGGAGCGCCAGCGCTGCAACGCCTCACGGGCGTTGTCACAGGCCACGACCCGATGCCCGAGGAACATCAGCTGCTGGCTCAGGACCATGCGGTTGGCGCTCAAGTCATCCACCACCAGCACTTCGATGCTGCGGCTCGGCGGACGCTCGGCAGGCGGCGAGACTTGCGGATCGAGATCCTCGCTGACCCGCTCCAGATACAGCTCGATGACAACAACGGTTCCGGCTCCTGGCTCACTCAGCAGGTGAATGCGCCCGCCCATCAACTCGATCAACTGCCGGCAGATGCTCAGACCCAGCCCGGTGCCGCCATAGGTTGAAGAGGTCATGGCATCGGCCTGGACAAAGGGCGTGAATATCCTCGCTTGCTGCTCGGCACTGATTCCCGGGCCGGTATCCGCGACGCTGATACGCAGACACGGGATACCGGACTCATCCGGCTGGCGCTCTACCGTCACCCGCACTTCACCTTCAGCGGTGAACTTCAAGGCGTTGCTCAACAGGTTGTGCAGCACCTGGCGCAAGCGCAACGGATCAAAGAGATAACGCCCCCGGGCTTCCTCGTGGAAGACCAGTTGCAAATGCACGCCCTGGTTGCGCGCAGTCACCTCGAAGAGCTGCCGGACGCTGTCGAAAAAGGGCTTGAGGGCGGTGACCTGCGGCACCAACTGCATATGGCCGGCCTCGATCTTGGCCAGATCAAGACTGTCCCCCATCAGGCTGATCAACTCCTGGGCAGACTGATAAGCCACCCGCAGAGCCTCGGAAAAAGGCGCGCCACGCACCCTGGCCTGCTCTTTCTCCAGTTCCAGCAAGCCAACGATGGCGGTCATCGGCGTGCGGATCTCATGACTCATGGTGGAGAGAAAAGCGCTCTTGGCGGCATTGGCCTGGTCGGCGGACTGACGCGCTTGCACCAACTGGTTCTCCAGACGCTTGCGCTCGGTGATATCGATCCAGCCACCCAGCAAGCCCTGCAGACGGCCCTCGGCACTGTAGAACGGCACCGTCCATTGATAGGCGTGGATCGATCCGTTGCGCGTCTGCACCTGGCGGTCGGCGAATACCGACTCCTCGGACGCCAGCAACTGCATGATCTCGCCATGCAGCTGGCGCGCGGTGGCTGCAGGCAGCAGATCCAGCTCTGTCAGTTGTCGCCCCTGAATCTGTTCCAGGCTCGTCCCCAACTGCTGTTCATAACTCTTGTTGCAGGTGATCAGGCGCCCTTGCAGATCACGGACAAAGATCGGGTTGGGAATGCCGTCAAGCAGGGCCCGCATGAACACCAATTGATCGTTGAGCCGTTGCTCGGCTTGCAATCGCTGCTGAATCTGCAGCTTGAGCCGACTGCTCCAGGCCAGGGAAATCAGACCGAACAGCAGCGCGGTGGAAATGGCCCAGTACACCCAGGTCGGCACCCGCTGCCAGACCGGCATCGGCACCGGCGTGGCCCCCAGCCACTTGAGACGGATGGCGCTAAGCTCCGCCACGGGCAGCGCCTCCAGCGACTTGTTGAGGATACTCAGCAGCTCGGGTTGATCCTTGCGCACGGAAAACTCGTCGGCCGACCAGGTACCTTCGACGCTGCGTCCCACCCGCAACCCATCGTCAGCGGGCCCCAACCCCAGCGCCTGGACCTGGACCTCGTTCTGAATGGTGGCCATGGCTTCACCATTGCTGACCAGGGCCCGGGCTTCCTCATAGCTGGCAACGCTGCGCAGCCGAATATCGGGATAGTAGCGCCGGATGTAGCTCTCAAGGGTGTGCCGCGCCGGCAACGCCAGCACCTCACCGGCCATCTGCTCCAGGCTGCTCAGGCGGCGATCCTCGGGACGCACGACAAAGACCCAGGCAGCACCACCAAAGGCATGGGAGAAATTCAGGAACAACCGCCGGTCCTCACTGGCCGTGAGGGTAGAAGTCATCTGCGCCTGCCCACTCTCCAGCCACTCAAGGGTCTGTGCTGTGGAAAGGCTCTCCTTGTGCACAAAATGCAGGCCGGTCATGCGCGAGATACGGTTGAGCAAATCGATATTCAGGCCGGCCCAGCGCCCTTCCTTGTCCTTGAACACATGGGGCGGATATTGCTGGGAGGCGACCATGACATGGGGATGCTGGAGAATCCAGGCCTGCTCCTCGGCGCTGAGCTCAATGCGCTCACCGGAAATATTCGCCCCCAGACCGGTGGTCCAGCGGGCCTGTATTTCCCGTTGCAGGGATTCGTCGATGCTCTGCAGCGCCTGCTCCAGCATGCCTGCCAGCAACGCATTGTCGTCACGAGTGGCAAAGGCGAAACCAGTCGGTGGCAAGCGGCTTTCATCCTGGATGTGCACCGCCAGATAAGGGCGCAGGGCCTTGTAGGCGCGCACGATGACCTCATTACCAATGAAGGCGTCGGCATCGCCCTGATTCAATGCCTCCAAGCCGCTGTAGAGGTTAGGCGAAAGCATGATCTGACTATTCGGATAGGCCGCATGAACCTGCTCGGCGTTGGCATAGCCATCCAACAACACCAGCTTCTTGCCGGCCAGATCACCGCTGGGGCTCGACCCGTCACGGCGAACCACCACCACCGCCCTATCGGGCATGTAATCGCTGGTGAAGCGCAGCCCCGAGAGGCCGCGCTCATAGCCATTGGCACTGGTCAGCACATCGATGGTGCCGTTGCGCAGCGCTTCAACCGCCTGCTCGCGCTCGGAAAACCCCAGGACTTCCATTGTCACGTCCAATCGCTCGCCCACCAGACCGAGGTAATCGGCGCTGATGCCCTGATAGCGATTGCGGTCACGGGTGATGTCGATGGGCTGGTAGTCATCAATGGCGATCCCCACCCTCAGGCGTGGATGCGTCGCCAGCCATTGCTGTTCGGCAGGCGCCAGGGCCAGAGGCTGCAGATCGGCGAACGCCGGCACCAGTTTGAAGGGCAGGTTCTTCACCGTGCCGGCCAGCGCGACACCCCAGAGCACGGCCCAGGCCAGCAGGCCCGCCAGTAGCAGGCCCAGGACGCGCACTACCCTGTACGTTTGTCGAAGCATCATCCGGGCCTCCCTGCCCCTGACGGGCCAAGCTTGCGCATGAAAAAACAAAGCCCGTCAGGAGACGGGCTTCGTGGACGACAAGACCAAGGGATCAGAGTGGCTTGCCACGATTGCCGTGCTGGCTGACAAAAGCCTGCACCGCTTTCAGGTCATTGGCCAGGACCGTGCAGCGTTCTTCGCGCTGGAACAGGTCGGACAAGTGCGCCGGCAGTTCCAGAGCCTTGCCGACACCGGCCTTCTCCACCGCGTCCGGGAACTTGACCGGGTGCGCCGTGCCCAGGATCACCATCGGTGTATCCAGGCTGCGACGGCACTCACGGGCGGCCTTGACGCCAATCGCGGTATGCGGGTCGAGCACCTCGCCGGTCTGTTCGAAGACTTCGGCGATGGTCTCGCAGGTCTGCTCGTCGTTCACCGCCAGGGAGTCGAACAGCTTGCGCGCTTCGGTCCAGCGATCTTCTTCGACGCTGAAACCGCCGCCTTGCTTGAAGCTCTCCATCAACCCCGCCAGTGCCGCGCCATTGCGACCGTGCAGGTCGAACAGCAGGCGCTCGAAGTTCGACGAAACCATGATGTCCATGGACGGCGACAGGGTCGCGTGCAGGGTTTCCTTGACGTACTGATTGCCGCTCATGAAGCGGTGCAGGATGTCGTTGCGGTTGGTGGCGACGATCAGCTGGCTGATGGGCAGGCCCATGTTGCGTGCCAGGTAGCCGGCGAAAATATCGCCGAAGTTGCCGGTGGGCACCGAGAACGCGATGGAGCGCGCCGGGCCGCCCAGCTGCAGGGCCGCGTGGAAGTAGTAGACGATCTGGGCCATGATCCGCGCCCAGTTGATCGAGTTCACTGCCACCAGACGGGTGCCCTTGAGGAAGCCCTGGTCGGCGAAGCTGGCCTTGACCATTTCCTGGCAGTCGTCGAAATTGCCTTCGATAGCGATGTTGTGGATGTTCTCGCCGAAGATGGTGGTCATCTGCCGGCGCTGCACTTCCGAGACACGGTTGTGCGGATGCAGGATGAAGATGTCGACGTTGTCGCAACGCTTGCAGCCTTCAATGGCCGCCGAACCGGTGTCACCGGAAGTGGCACCAATGATCACCACGCGCTCGCCGCGCTTCTCCAGCACGTAGTCCAGCAGGCGACCCAGCAGTTGCAGGGCGAAGTCCTTGAACGCCAGGGTCGGGCCGTGGAACAGCTCCAGCACCCACTCATTGCCGTTCAGCTGACGCAGCGGGGCAATGGCGTTGTGAGAGAAGGCCGCGTAGGTTTCTTCCAGGATCTTCTTGAAGTCGGCATCCGGAATGCTGCCGGTGACGAACGGGCGCATGACCCGGAACGCCAGCTCGTGATACGGCAGGCCGGCCCAGGAAGCGATTTCTTCCTGGGTAAAGCGCGGCAGGTTCTCCGGCACATAGAGACCGCCATCACTGGCCAGACCGGCCAGCAGCACATCTTCGAAATTCAGGGCCGGTGCCTGGCCACGAGTACTGATATAGCGCATGGGGACAAACCTTCGGTTTGAGCCTCAAGCCGCAAGCTTCAAGCCTCAAGTCAAAGCACATCAGCTTCTGACTTGGCGCTTGCCGCTCGCCACTTGCGGCTGCTTCATTAATTCAAATGTTCGACGCGGATACGGACCACTGGGCCGACGACGCCCTGCAGGGCCTCCAGCGCGGTAATCGCATCGTTGATGTGCTGCTCCAGAACGCGGTGGGTCAGCAGGATCATCGGCACCAGGCCATCCTGTTCTTCCACTTCCTTCTGCATGATCGATTCGATGTTGATGCCGCGCTCGGAAAGAATGCTCGCCACCTGGGCCAATACGCCCGGGTGATCCTTGGCCTGGATGCGCAGGTAGTAGGCACTCTCGCAGGACTCGATCGGCAGGATCGGGTGATCGGACAGCGAATCAGGCTGGAAGGCCAGGTGCGGCACGCGGTTTTCCGGATCGCTGGTCATGGCGCGAACCACGTCCACCAGATCGGCCACTACCGAGGAAGCGGTCGGCTCCATGCCGGCGCCAGCGCCGTAGAACAGAGTCGAACCGGCAGCGTCGCCATTGACCATCACCGCGTTCATCACGCCGTTGACATTGGCGATCAGGCGGTCGGCCGGGATCAGGGTCGGGTGCACTCGCAGCTCGATGCCCGCCTCGGTGCGGCGCGCCACACCCAGGTGCTTGATGCGGTAGCCCAGGGCTTCGGCGTAGTTCACGTCGGCCGTGGTCAGCTTGGTGATGCCTTCGGTGTAGGCCTTGTCGAACTGCAGCGGGATACCAAAGGCGATGGACGCCAGGATGGTCAGCTTGTGCGCGGCGTCGATGCCTTCAACGTCGAAGGTCGGATCGGCTTCGGCATAACCCAGGGCCTGGGCTTCAGCCAGCACGTCTTCGAAGGTACGGCCCTTCTCGCGCATTTCCGAGAGGATGAAGTTGCCGGTGCCGTTGATGATGCCCGCCAGCCAGTTGATGCGGTTGGCCGAGAGCCCTTCGCGGATTGCCTTGATCACCGGAATGCCACCGGCCACGGCGGCTTCGAAGGCCACGATCACGCCCTTCTCCTGGGCCTTGGCGAAAATCTCGTTACCGTGGACGGCAATCAGCGCCTTGTTCGCGGTAACCACATGCTTGCCATTCTCGATGGCCTTGAGCACCAACTCACGGGCCACGGTATAGCCGCCCACCAGCTCGATAACGATATCGATTTCAGGGTTGGTGGCCACGGCGAAGACATCGTTGGTAATCGCAATACCGGTCGTCTGGAACTGAGGCTTTGGCGTACGGGTAGCAATTTGCGCTACTTCGATTCCACGCCCGGCACGGCGGGCAATCTCCTCGGCGTTGCGCTGAAGTACGTTTAGGGTACCGCCACCGACAGTACCCAGCCCACAGATGCCTACTTTGACCGGATTCACTCTGAACTCCCCATAAAACGGCCGACTCAAGGCCGGCCGTGGAAAACAGCCGCAAACAGCGCGGCTCTCTATTAATGCCCCTCCGGTTGCACCCGGAGGAGCATGATCGTCAAAGGCTAGCGTGACGATGCAGGATTATTTCGCACCCAGGGCCAGTTTGGCGATCTGCGGTGCCGGCTGGTAGCCGGGAATGACTTGGCCATCAGCCAGGACGATGGCCGGCGTGCCATTGACGCCGATCGACTGCCCCAGGGCGAACTGCTTGGACACCGGGTTATCGCACTTGGCGGCCTTGATTTCCTTGCCGTCGACCATTTTGTCCATGGCGGCTTTCTTGTCCGCCGAGCACCAGACCGCCTGCAGCTGCTCATCACCCGGCGAACCCAGGCCCTGACGCGGGAACGCTACATAGCGCACTTCCACACCCTGCTTGTTCAGTGCCGGTATTTCCGCGTGCAGCTTGTGGCAGTACGGGCAGGTGGTGTCGGTGAACACGGTGATATGGGTCTTGGTCTCGCCGATGGCCGGATAGACCACAGTTTCTGCGACCGGAATACCGTTGATCAACTTGGAAATGCCCAGGCGTTCGGTTTTTTCCGTCAGGTTCACCGGTTTGCCGTCCTTGAGCTGGAACAGATAGCCCTGGACCACGAACTGGCCATCGGCGCTGGCATACAGCACGCGACTGCCCTTGAGCTTGACCTCGTACAGCCCGGCCAGAGGACTGGCGGTGATGCTCTCCACCGGCACTTCGAGCTGCAGCGTCTCGAGGCTCTTGCGGATGGCTTTCTCGGCACTGTCATCGGCCACGGCGAAGGTGCTGAGCAACGCCAGGGAGGCGGCGGCAAAAATCTGGGTCAAACGCATGGGAACTCCTGAAGGCGGGCAAATGGGCAACTGGGAGCGGTCGCAATGGCAACGGCCCGCAAACACCCGTTTTGCAAACCGGCAAAGCCTACCACATCTGTTTGCCGGCACCGACTACGGGCGACGCAAAGCGCCACCCGGGAGCCAAATCAACCCCGCGGGTGATGCTTGGCGTGCAGATCCTGGAGGCGGGCACGAGCCACATGGGTATAAATCTGGGTGGTGGACAGATCACTGTGGCCCAGCAACATCTGCACCACTCGCAGATCGGCCCCGTGATTGAGCAAGTGCGTGGCGAAGGCGTGGCGCAGGGTGTGAGGCGACAGCGCCTTGCCGATCCCGGCGACCTTGGCCTGGTGCTTGATCCGGTGCCAGAAGGTCTGCCGCGTCATCTGCTCGCCACGCAAGCTGGGAAACAGTACATCGCTGGGCCGCCCGCCCAGCAGCTCGGCCCGGGCGTCACGCATGTAGCGCTCGACCCAGACAATCGATTCCTCGCCCATAGGCACCAGGCGTTCCTTGCTGCCCTTGCCCATGACCCGCAACACACCCTGGCGCAGGTTGACCTGTTCCAGGGTCAGGCTGATCAGCTCAGTCACCCGCAGGCCGCAGGCGTAGAGCACCTCCAGCATGGCGCGATCGCGCTGGCCGATGGCCTCGCTCAAGTCCGGCGCCGCCAGCAACGCCTCGACATCGGCCTCCGACAGGGACTTGGGCAGCGGGCGTCCCAGTTGCGGCATATCGATCTGCAAAGTCGGATCGATCTCGATCAGTTTTTCTCTCAGCAAATAGCGATAGAAGCCCCGCACCCCAGAGAGGAATCTGGCCGTGGAACGGGGCTTGTAGGCTTGCTCCACGCGCCAGGCCAAATGATCGAGGATCAGCTCGCGTCCGGCCCGCGGCAACTCCACCCCCTGCTCCTGCAACCAGCCGTTGAACAACGCCAGGTCACTGCGATAGGCATGGCGGGTGTTGTCGGACAGGCCTTTCTCCAGCCACAGGGCATCGAGAAAACGGTCGATCAGGGGGTGGTCGATGGCGGGCATAAAGACTCGAAAGGCACGGCCCAGGGGCCACGCGTAAAAAAATAGTGAACTGCGCAGAGGGTCGCTAGTCTTTCATAGCCAGCCATTTCAAGGAACAGGGTGCATTGATGAGTGAACAACAGATTCTGCTGGCCTTCGGCGGCATCGGCGCGGCAGCACTGGGCTGCCAATGGCTGGCCTGGAGGCTGAAACTGCCAGCCATTCTGTTCCTGCTGCTGAGCGGCATTCTTGCCGGTCCCGTGCTGGGCTGGCTCGACCCCCAGGAGATGTTCGGCCCGCTGCTGATGCCCCTGGTGTCCCTGGCGGTGGCGCTGATCCTGTTCGAAGGCAGTCTGACCCTGCACCTCTCGGAATGGCGTGAAATCGGCAGCGTGGTGCGCCGCCTGGTGACCATCGGCGCGCTGTCCACCTGGGCGGTGATCACCCTCGCCACCCATTGGCTGCTGGGCTTCGACTGGATGCTGGCCTTGCTGTTCGGCACCTTGACGCTGGTCACTGGGCCGACGGTGATCGTGCCCATGTTGCGAGTGGTGCGACCCAAGGCCTCGATCGCCAATATCCTGCGCTGGGAGGGCATCGTCATCGACCCTATCGGCGCCCTGCTGGCCGTGGTGGTCTACAGCTTCATCATCGCCAGCGCCGCCGGCGAGGGCCTGAGCCACAGCCTGCTGACCTTTGGCGGGGTGATTCTGTGCGGCAGCCTGTTCGGCATCGCCGGCGGCTGGGTCCTGGGCACCATCATGCGTCGCCAGTGGCTACCGGAGTACCTGCACAACCTGGCGACCCTGGCCGCAGTCCTGGGAATCTTCATCGCGTCCAACCAAGTGATGCACGAATCCGGCCTGCTGGCCGTGACCCTGATGGGCATGTGGATGGCCAACATGAAGGGCGTGGATGTCCGGCACATCCTGCACTTCAAGGAAAACCTCAGCGTGTTGCTGATCTCCGGACTGTTCATCCTGCTGGCAGCGCGCCTGGACCTCAAGGCACTGATCGCCCTGGGGCCGCTGGTGCTGATCCTGCTGCTGGTGATCCAGTTCATCGCTCGCCCGCTGAATGTGTTGCTGTCCACTGCCGGCTCCAGCCTCAACTGGCGTGAACGCGCCTTGCTGGCGTGGATTGCGCCACGGGGGATTGTTGCGGCAGCGGTGTCGGCCATCTTCGCCATCCGCCTGGATGAAGCCGGTCACGAGGGGGCGTTGCTGCTGGTGCCACTGACCTTTGCCGTGATCATCGGCACCGTGGTCCTGCAAAGCGCTACTGCCCGGCCCTTGGCGCGCCTGCTCAAAGTCGCGGAGCCCGCTCCCAGCGGCTTCCTGATTGTCGGCGCCAATGGCCCGGCACGCACCATTGGCAAGGCCTTGCAGCAGTTGGGCAGCCGAGTGCTGCTGACCGACTCCAGCTGGGAGAATATCCGTGCAGCACGCATGGAAGGCCTGCCCACCTATTTCGGCAACCCGGCCTCGCAGCACGCCGACGCGCATCTGGATCTGGTGGGATTGGGGCATTTGCTGGCGCTCTCACCTTCAGGCGAACTCAACACCCTGGCGGCCATGCGCTTTCGACACGACTTTGGCCATCAGCGCCTTTTTGCCCTGGCCAACAGCCAGGAAAGCCGACGCACCGACAAGCACCGCGCCAGCCACGAACATCGCGGCCAGCTACTGGGCAGTGAAGCCCTGACCTACACCAAGCTGGCCAGCCTGCTGGGCCAGGGCGCCGAGCTGTACAGCACGCACCTGACCGAAGCCTTTGGCTGGAACGACTACCAGACTTTGCACGGCGAACGCGCAACCCTGCTGTTCGCCCGCGACAGCAACGGCTGGGTGCATGTAATCACCCCGGAAAGCGGCCTCAAGCCGACGGCTGGCTGGACCCTGCTGGCACTGATCCAACCCGAGTCACTCTAAGAAGCGGGTTTGCCGGCGAAGGGGCCCGCAGGAACGCCTTCGCCGGCAAGCCGGCTCCTACGCTGCGAATCCCGGAAGCACCGGCACCGGGCGCTTGTCGTCATCGATGGCGACGAAACTGAACAGACCATGAATGGCCTTTTCCCGTCCGTCACAACTCATGCTCTCGACAAACACCTCTACCTCAACCTTGAGGCTGGTGTTGCCCACCTTCACCACCCGCCCTACCAGCTCGACAATAGAACCGGCGGCAATCGGATGATTGAAGTCGATACGGTCGGTGGAGACTGTCACCAGTGGCAACCGGCAAAAGCGCGTGGCGGCGATAAACGACACTTCGTCCATCCAGGCCAGGGCGGTGCCGCCGAACAGGGTGTTGTGATGATTGGTGGTGGACGGGAATACCGCCTTGGTCACACGGGTCACCGAGAGTTCGGTACGACGCTGGATTTCTTGCTCACGAAGGGTCATCGGACTACTGCCTGAATGGATAGATCCGCGCAGGGACACGCTGCGGGCATGGAACGCCGATGAGCGCTGCAAGGCAGCGACCAAAGGCTTGATGGGAACAATCGGGGGCCGCCTGCCTGTGGATAACAACAGGCCAGGAACGCCGGGAGGCGTGTGACGCACCTTGGGCGTTCCGTGCAGGCTGCACGGCGCGGGCGATCACACTTTATTGGGTCGGCGAGTATATCGCCGCCCGGCAGGGGCCGAAAGAACCCGGCAGGGGTCAGAGGTCACGATCGGCGATAAAAAATGCGATCATCCGCGCCCCCAACAAGGAGAATCGCCGTCATGGATGCCCTTTCCGCGCCTTCGCTCGTCGAGCACCTGCAGCAACGCCTGAGCGCCGCGACAACGGATCATCCGAGTTTCATTGGCGCGCCCATCGATATCAGCTCACTGACACCCGCTCAATTGGGCAGCCTGTGGCCGGCTATCCGCCGAGCACTGCGTACCCCTGAAAACCCGGCTGCGCAGCAACTGGCGACATCGATTGTGCAGCAGGCCGCACAGCTGGAACTGTGCCCAGCCCTCGATCAAACCACCCTGCTGGAGGTGCTGCGCACTTGTCTGAGCGGGCAGGAGGCGGTGGAGCAACTGGCCTATCACAGCGGCAAACCGAGCAGTGCACTGAGCAGCGAGTTACATAGAATCCTCGGCGAACCCTCAATACGCTGGGCTGCGGACTACCACCAGACGTACGTATTGGCACAATGGCTGGATGCACAAGCCCAGGCAGCCCTGCACCGTTGCGTGGAACAACACTACGCCGATGCGCCCTACGTCCGGCAGGAGTTCGAACTGCTTGAACAACTGGAACCGCAATCCCGACTGGCCCTTGCCAGCAGCGAGTACTGGACCGGTCATCACTCACTGAGCAGCGACCCCGCCACGGCGCTGGCCGACGATGCTGCCTACGTCGAGTTCTCCCAGCAGATCCTCAACACCGCCGCCCAGCGCCTGGAAGATATTCACAGCGGCGCCACCCCCTATGTGGCCGATGGCGCCTTCAGCACCCATGACACGCCAGTAATCGCCCGTGCCGCCCGGATCGCCCTGCGGCGCGATGCGCCTTGGCTACCGCCACTGATGGACACTTTGCTGACCAAGGCTTGCGTCGCCCCAACCCAGGCCAAAACCGCGCCGTCGCAATCCCTGGCCATTGCCCTGGGTCATTGCATCGAACAGATACCAACGCCGGAAAGCGTGCAAACGCTGCGCAGCGCCCTGAGCCTGGTGCGACATGCCGGCCTGCAGAAAAAACTCACGCGCAATCTCAAACCCGCCGAGCGCGGACTGGCCCAACGCCCCGAGATTGCCCTGCGCCTTGCCCCAATCACTGCTCCCGGAAAAGCCCAGCACGCGCTTCTGGCCAGTTGCCTGGAGTCAGGACTGTGGCAACACTTCGAGCTGTCTTTGAGCGACTGGCGAAGGCAACTGGTGGATTCTGCCGTGGGCGCGCCCTTTGCCCACTCGTTGATATGGGTGGCTCACAACGACTGTGGCCAACGCTGCAGCTTCCTATTGACCCAAAACGCGCAAGCTCTTGACGTGCGGGGTCAGCCGCTTTCCCTGGACGCCGGATGCCGGATTTCGCTGTGGCACCCCCTGTCGAGCGACGAAGCAGAGCGCCAAGCCTGGCAAGCCGTGATCACCGAACGCCAGATCAGGCAACCACTGCGCCAGGTATTTCGCGAGCACTACCAGGCACCTGACCATGAGCTGGAAAGCCCCTCCTACCAGGCATTCGCCGGGTACAGCCTATCCATTCGCCCATTGATCGGCCTGGCACGCCGCGAGGGCTGGAAGATCGACAGAGACGGTAGCCTGAGCCGGAACCTGAGCGACATCCGAGTGACTCTGAATGTCGACGTGCCACTCTATCCCGGCTTACAAGGGCACTGCTTGTCCGGCGCCACGTGCTTCGCTCGTCGCACCGAGAAACACTGGCAGCCTGTGCTGCTGAAAAATGTGCCGGTGCAGGTTTTTTCAGAGGCTTGCCGAGCCATCGATCTGCTGGTCAGCATCAGCGCTTTCGCCGTTGAAGAACTGACGCAGACCGCCGCTGGCATTCCTCTTCCCCAGGCCTCGCCAGGCAAGCGCGAAGAGCGCCTGAATCGACTGGCCGGGCACAATCTCACGCAAATGACATTGATGCGCCAACAGGTGCTGAATACAGCCTTTGCGACGCACATCAAAGCAGGAAAGCTGAGTATGGATGAGCGCCATGTGCGGGTCGGTGACTACGCCGTGCACCTGGTGACCGGGCGCGTGTCACGCGATGGAGGCGCGGTGGACCTGCCACTGGCGGCACAAAGTGGCAAATTGGCCGCCCTGCCCTGGCTGCCTTATGACGAGGTACTGCTGGAACGTATCGCCAACACGGTCTGCGCCCTGCTGAACCGCTCCGGGCATTAAATGACAGGCAACAAAAAAGCAGCCCGTAGGCTGCTTTTTTCTGCATCGGAAGCTGGACTTAAACCAGTTTTTCCTTGATGCGAGCTGCTTTACCCGACAGGTCGCGCAGGTAGTACAGCTTGGCTTTACGCACGTCACCGCGACGCTTGACAGCCATGCTGTCGATCTGCGGGCTGTAGGTCTGGAAAGTACGCTCTACGCCAACACCGTTGGAGATTTTACGTACGGTGAACGCGCTGTTCACACCGCGGTTGCGCTTGGCGATAACTACGCCTTCGAACGCCTGCAGACGGGAACGATCGCCTTCCTTCACTTTCACCTGAACGACAATGGTGTCGCCCGGGGCAAAGGCTGGGATCTCTTTGGTCATCTGCTCTGCTTCGAGTGCAAGGATGATTTTGTTGGTCATGCTGTGCTCCTAAGGTAAATCGTCGGATCTACCATCGATACGTTGTTAACTATCGTCCCGCTCGCGGAGATATTCCTCGAGCAGCTTCTTCTCTTCTCCAGAAAGCGAGCGGCTTTCCAGAAGATCGGCGCGTCGTTCATAGGTCCGACCAAGGGACTGCTGTAAACGCCAACGCCGGATGTGTGCGTGGTTGCCACTTAGCAACACGTCGGGAACACGCTGATCCGCATACACCTCCGGTCGGGTGTAGTGCGGGCAATCCAGCAGACCGTCCGTGAAGGAATCTTCCTCCGCGGAATCCACATGCCCTAAAGCTCCGGGCAGCAGTCGCGTAACCGCATCAATCAGGACCATCGCCGGCAGCTCGCCACCGGAGAGTACATAGTCGCCAATCGACCACTCTTCATCGACATGAGCTTCAATAAACCGCTCGTCAATGCCTTCATAACGACCAGCAATCAGGATCAATGCATCCTCATTCGCCAACTCGCGTACCGCCGACTGGTTCAGTTGACGGCCTTGGGGCGACAGGTAGATCACCTTCGCACCCTCCCCGGCTGCGTTTCTGGCCTGAACCAGTGCATCCTCCAGGGGCTTGATCTTCATCACCATGCCAGGGCCACCGCCAAACGGGCGATCGTCCACAGTGTGATGTCGATCCGTGGTGTAGTCTCGCGGATTCCAACAAGTGAGCTGCAAGAGCCCCTGTTTCACCGCGCGGCTGGTTATGCCGTATTCGCTGATGGCGGAAAACATCTCGGGAAACAAACTGATCACTTCTACGCGCAAGTTAGCCACGCTTAGAAGTCCGCATCCCATTCCACCTTCATCTCGCCCGCGGCCAGATCGACGGCCAACACGCATTGCTCGGTATAGGGCAACAGGCGTTCGCGATCATCCAGGCTGCCAGCGCAAGGCTTGACCACCATTACATCGTTCGAGCCGGTCTCCAGCAGGTGATCGATCTGCCCGAGCAGTTGCCCGAGGGTGTCGATGACCTTGAGACCTTGCAGCTGGTACCAGTAGTACTCGCCGTCGGTCAGTTCAGGGAACAGGTTGCGCGGCACGCAGATCTCGTAACCGGCCAGAAGACGAGCTTCTTCGCGATCATCAAGACCCTTGAGCTTTGCGACCAGGAACTTGTCGTTCCCGCGTCCGCTGACCAGCTCAACCTGTTTCACGCTACCTTCGCGCTTGAGCGTCCAGGTTTTGTAGTCCAACAGGTTTTTAATCGGATCAGTAAAGGAAAAGACCTTCACTTCGCCGCGAACGCCATGAACAGAGTAGATTTTGCCGATAACGATCAAATCATCAGCAGGAGCTGGCGTCGCGTTCATAGGGTTCAGGCTGCAGCCTTAGCCGATTCCTTCAGCAACTGAGCAACGCGCTCAGAAGGCTGTGCACCAACGCTCAGCCAGTAGGCTACGCGTTCTTGGTTCACGGACAGGCGGACTTCTTGACCGCGAGCGATCGGGTTGAAGAAGCCAACTTGTTCTTTGTGCGAACCGTCGCGTGGGTTACGGCTGTCGGTCACGGTCAAGTGGTAAAACGGGCGCTTTTTGGAGCCGCCAAGGGCAAGACGGATTGTTAGCATGTGAACATCGTTCCTGTAGTCGGTGCTGCAAATCTAAATGCACAGCGGGCATGGGTGCCCGAAAGGCCGCATATTCTAAGGAATATCCGGACTTTTGCAAATGACTTTTTCCGGCGCCTATCGGCTGCCACTCAGATTTGCTATGGAGCCGCCGCAAGCGGCAGCGAGTGAGCGCGCCCCAATCGAGGGTTTGCTCGAGATTCCACGTCCCCGTGGAATAGCGCCGACATGACTGCCGGCGCGGATTCTTCACATTTTCGGCATGCCGCCGCCGGGCAACATGCCGCCCATGCCGCGCATCATCTTGGCCATCCCGCCCTTGGCGGAGAACTTCTTCATCATCTTCTGCATCTGCTTGTGCTGCTTGATCAAGCGGCCGATGTCCTGCACCTGGGTACCAGAACCCATGGCGATCCGGCGCTTGCGCGAACCGCTGATCAGCTCAGGGTCGCGGCGCTCGGCCGGGGTCATGGAGTTGATGATGGCTTCCATCTGCTTGAACTGCTTTTCAGCGGCGCTCTGTGCGTTGCCCATCTGCGCCAGATTGACACCACCGATGTTCGGCAGCTTGTCCATCAGGCCGCCCAGACCGCCCATGTTCTTCATTTGCTGCAGTTGGTCGCGGAAGTCTTCGAGGTCGAAGCCTTTGCCCTTCTTCAGCTTCTTGGCCAGCTTGTCGGCCTTTTCCTTGTCGAGGGTCTGCTCGGCCTGCTCGATCAGGCTGAGCACGTCGCCCATGCCAAGAATCCGCGAAGCAATACGTTCAGGGTGGAATGGCTCCAGCGCCTCGGTCTTCTCGCCCATACCGATGAACTTGATCGGCTTGCCAGTGATGGCCCGTACCGACAGTGCGGCACCGCCACGGGCGTCACCATCGACCTTGGTCAGGATCACCCCGGTCAGCGGCAGCGCGTCACCAAAGGCCTTGGCGGTGTTGGCGGCGTCCTGACCGGTCATGGCGTCGACCACGAACAGGGTTTCCACCGGTTTGATCGCCGCATGCAGCGCCTGGATCTCGTCCATCATCTCGCTGTCGACGTGCAGGCGACCGGCGGTGTCGACGATCACCACGTCGATGAACTTGAGCTTCGCTTCCTTTATAGCTGCTTCGGCGATGGCCACCGGCTTCTGGCTCAGGTCCGAAGGGAAGAAGGTCACGCCGATGTCGTTGGCCAGGGTCTCCAACTGCTTGATCGCCGCCGGGCGGTAGACGTCGGCGGACACCACCATCACGCTCTTTTTCTTGCGCTCTTTAAGGAAGCGCGCAAGTTTGCCGGCGGTGGTGGTCTTGCCCGCACCCTGCAGACCGGCCATCAGCACCACGGCTGGCGGCACGGCGCTGAGGTTGAGGTCTTCGTTGGCCGCGCCCATCAGGCTTTCCAGCTCGGCCTGGACGATTTTCACAAAGGCCTGGCCCGGGGTCAGGCTGCGGGACACTTCGGTGCCGACCGCACGCTCCTTCACCGAGTTGACGAAGTCCTTGACCACCGGCAACGCAACGTCGGCTTCGAGCAGCGCCATGCGCACTTCGCGCAGGGTGTCTTTGATGTTGTCCTCGGTCAGCTTGGCCTTGCCGGTGACATGGCGCAGCGTCTGCGAGAGACGGTCGGTTAGGTTTTCAAACATGCTCGATCCTTTCAGGCCCAAGGTAGACCGGGGTAATGGCGGCCCAGAGCTTAATAAACAAGAGCTCGATGAGCCTGCGGCGTGGGCAGGTCGCGGATTATAGCGAAGACTGTGCGTGGCGGACACCTCGCCGTCTGCTTGCGTGGTCTTTCAGGGCTGTGGGTTCTATGCCAAACTCAGCGACTTTCGGGCTTGCCTAACAGGATTTATGCTCCCCTTGTCACCCAGCTTGCTACCCACCCTCGCCGCCGCCGTCCTTTATGCCGCTGCGACCCTCTATCAAGGCTCTCGCCTGGCCACCGGCGCCAAGGCAAACAAGCGCCTGCTGGTTATGCTGGGCATCCTGGCCCTGCTCGCCCACGGCATCAGCCTGCTGACCCATTTGCTGACCCCGGCCGGCCTGGGCTTGGACTTCTTCAGCGCCGCCAGCCTGATCGCTGCCGCGGTCATCGCCCTGACCTTAATGGCCTGCTGGCGGATTCCCGTGGAAAACCTGCTGGTGCTGCTGTTCCCCCTCGGCGCCCTGACTGCGCTACTGGCGCAGTTCGTGCCTACCGGAACCGTGCCGGTGATCGATGAGGAACCGGGAATTCTCGCCCACATCCTGCTGTCGATCCTGGCCTACGGCATGTTCACCATTGCGGTGTTCCAGTCCCTGTTACTACTGGTGCAGGACCATCAGCTGAAGAACAAGCACCCCTCCGGGCTGATCAGGAACTTCCCGCCCCTGCAAACCATGGAAAGCCTGCTGTTCGGTTTTCTCTGGGCCGGTTGGACCCTGCTGTCGCTGTCGCTGATCTCCGGCTGGCTATTCGTCGAGAACCTGTTCGCCCAGCACCTGGTGCACAAGACCCTGCTGGCCTGCCTGGCCTGGGTGGTGTTCAGCGTGCTGCTGTGGGGCCGCAACCGCCTGGGCTGGCGCGGGCACAAGGCGATTCGCTGGACCCTCGCGGGTTTTTGCCTGCTGATGCTGGCGTACTTCGGCAGCAAGCTGGTTCGTGAATACATCCTGCACATCTGACGACCGGCCATGACCGACTCCTTGCCCTCCGGGCCCATGCTCGCGGTAATCGCCCTGCTGATCGTCTGGTCGGGGCTGTTCACTGCCATCGATGCCGCCCAGCAGCACCTGCTGACCCAACGCAACGGCTCACGCTCAGGCGACAAACCGACGGCACAGCTGGCCTTCCCCAAGGAAAGCCTGATCCTGTGCAACACCCTGTGCCGAGTCCTGGCGGTGATCATCAGCACCTTACTGGCGCTGTTCTACTGGGCGGAAAACGGCCCCTGGCTGGCCTGCCTGATCAGCACCAGCGGCTTGCTGGTGCTGGCCGAGTACTTGCCCCGCACCCTGGCTTTGCGCTACCCGGAAAGCACTCTGAGCTTTGGCAACAGCCTGCTGGCCATCCCCATGAAGCTTGTCTATCCCCTGGCCTGGCTGCTGCAGGCCATCGGCCAGTTGCTGTTGCGCCCGTTCGCCGCCAAGGCCAGCGCGGTCAAGCACAGCGAAGACGATCCGGCACGGCTGGACGATGAGCCCGCTCCCCAGGAACACCACGCCCTGTCCGGCATCCACGCCCTGGACAAGATCACGGTCAATGACATCCTGGTGCCTCGCAGCGAAGTGGACGGCATCAACCTGGACGACTCCATCGACGAGATCATCGCCCAACTGCGCCTGAACAAACGCACGCGCCTGCCGGTGTTCCACAGCGATATCAACCAGGTGGAGGCTGTCCTTAATACCCGCCAGATCCGCCACCTGCTGCCGGACGCCAGCCTGACCAAGGAAACCCTGCTGGCCGCCTGCCACGAACCCTACTTCGTCCCCGAAAGCACCCCGTTGCAGTTACAGCTGCTCAATTTCCACAAGCAGCAGCGGCGCCTGGGCATGGTGGTGGACGAATACGGCGAAGTGCTGGGCATCGTCACCCTGGAAGACATCCTCGAAGAAATCGTCGGCGAGTTCGAAAACGAGCACAGCCTGGACAACCCCCATATCCACCCACAGGCCGATGGCCGTTATGTGGTGGAGGGCGCGGCATCGATCCGTGAACTGAACAAGAGCCTGGGCTGGCACCTGCCCAGCGACGGCCCCAAGACCCTCAACGGCCTGGTCACCGAAGCCCTGGAAACCATTCCCGACAGCGCCGTGTGCCTGAAGATCGGCCGCTACCGCCTGGAAATCCTCGAAACCGAGGAAAACCGTGTCAGCCGCGTACTGCTCTGGCACACCAGCAGCGTTCCCGCCCGGACCTGACTCGATGCTGATGCCTGCGCCCTGAACCTCTGCAACGGAGTTTCGGGGCCTGGCGCAGTCACGCAAAACCACCAACGACCACAGCCCTTGTTGGATCGTTAGCAGCCTTTCTATAATCGCGCTGCTTACCCAAGCCCCGCAGATCCGCGTGCTACCCGCACCGAGAACGATCCTGCATGCATCACCCGCCACTGTTCGACGTCACTCCCATCCCGAGTGACGACCGCGCCAAACCCACATCCCTGGGTGCTCGACCATAATAATTCGCTCCACTGGAGCACAGACTGTCAGGGATATCCGCATGACGACCAACACCGCCTACAGCGCCTGCGCGCCCGCTCAACCGAGCAATTCCACCACCCGGGTGGCCACCGCCAGTTTTATCGGCACCGCCATCGAGTTCTACGACTTCTACGTCTACGCCACCGCCGCTGCGCTGGTGATCGGGCCGGTATTCTTCCCCCAGACGTCCGGCACCGCCCAGATGCTCTCGGCCTTTCTGACCTTTGGCATTGCCTTCCTCGCCCGCCCCCTGGGCTCGGCGCTGTTCGGCCACTTTGGCGACCGTATCGGACGCAAATCGACCCTGGTCGCCTCCCTGCTGCTGATGGGGGTGTGCACCACCCTGATCGGCGTGCTGCCGGGCTATGCCAGCATCGGAGCCTGGGCGCCGATCCTGCTTTGCGTATTGCGCTTCGGCCAAGGGCTGGGGCTGGGAGGCGAATGGGGTGGCGCAGCCCTGCTGGCCACGGAAAACGCCCCGCAAGGCAAACGCGCCTGGTTCGGCATGTTCCCGCAACTGGGCCCCTCCATCGGCTTCCTCGCCGCCAACGGCCTGTTCCTGGCCCTGGCCATGGGCCTGGATGACGAACAGTTCCGCTCCTGGGGCTGGCGCATTCCGTTTCTGCTCAGCGCGGCGCTGGTGATGGTGGGCCTGTATGTGCGCCTGAAGCTGCACGAAACCCCAGTGTTCGCCAACGCCGTGGCACGCCAGGAACGGGTGAAAATGCCACTGGTGGAGCTCTTCAGCCAGTACTGGCTGCCAGTGCTGCTGGGCGCCGCGTCGATGGTGGTGTGCTACGCGCTGTTTTACATTTCCACGGTATTTTCCCTGAGCTACGGCGTCGCGACCCTGGGCTACAGCCGGGAAACCTTCCTCGGCCTGCTGTGTTTCGCAGTGCTGTTCATGGCCGCGGCCACGCCCCTGTCGGCCTGGGCCAGCGACCGTTTCGGGCGCAAGCCTGTGCTGATTGTCGGTGCCGTGCTGGCTATTCTCTCCGGCTTCACCATGGAACCCTTGCTGACTCAGGGCTCCACCGCCGGTGTAGCGCTGTTTCTGTGCATTGAGCTGTTCCTGATGGGGGTGACCTTCGCCCCGATGGGCGCGCTGCTGCCGGAACTGTTTCCGACCCATGTGCGCTATACCGGCGCATCGGCGGCTTACAACCTGGGGGGCATTGTCGGTGCTTCGGCCGCACCCTTCTTCGCCCAGAAGCTGGTGGCGATGGGTGGGTTGAGCTGGGTAGGCGGGTATGTGTCGGGGGCGGCGATCCTGAGCTTGATCGCGGTGCTGTGCTTGAAGGAAACGCGCAATAACGATCTGAATCGGGTCGTCTGAGCGACCGCTTCGCGAGCAAGCTCGCTCCTACAGGTTCAATGCAAACCTTGTGGAAGCCAGCTTGCTCGCGATGTTTCTCAGAGTTCGACCACTACCGCTTGCGCAGCGCGGGTCGCCTTGGCCCGGGCGGCCTCGATCGACTCATCACGAGCCAGAGCCACGCCCATGCGGCGCTGGCCGTTGACCTCAGGCTTGCCGAACAGGCGCAGCGCAGTGTCCGGCTCGCTCAGGGCGACGCCGAGGTTGGCGAACGCGGTCTGGGTGGATTTGCCTTCTACCAGAATCACTGCCGAAGCCGATGGACCGAACTGACGGATCAGCGGAATCGGCAAGCCGAGGATCGCCCGCGCATGCAGGGCGAACTGCGACAGATCCTGGGAAATCAGGGTCACCAGGCCGGTGTCATGGGGACGCGGCGACACTTCGCTGAACCACACCTGATCGCCCTTGATGAACAGCTCCACGCCGAACAGGCCGCGGCCGCCCAGGGCTTCGGTCACTGCCTTGGCCACACGCTCGGATTCGGCCAGGGCTTTGGGGCTCATGGCCTGAGGCTGCCAGGATTCCTGATAGTCGCCCTTTTCCTGACGATGACCGACCGGCGCACAGAAAGTGGTGCCGCCTACGTGGCGCACGGTCAGCAGGGTGATCTCGTAGTCAAAATCGATGAAGCCCTCGATGATCACCCGGCCCTTGCCGGCACGCCCGCCTTCCTGGGCGTAGTCCCAGGCTTTCTGTACGTCATCGACACTGCGCAGCAGGCTCTGGCCCTTGCCCGAGGAGCTCATCACCGGCTTGACCACGCAAGGGAAACCCAGGTCTTGCACCGCCTTGGAATAGTCTTCGAAGGTATCGGCGAAATGGTAAGGCGAGGTCGGCAGGTCCAGCTCCTCAGCCGCCAGACGACGAATGCCTTCACGGTTCATGGTCAGCGAAGTGGCCCGGGCGGTGGGGATTACGGTGAAGCCTTCAGCTTCCAGTTCCACCAGGGTCGCGGTAGCGATGGCTTCGATTTCCGGAACGATGAAGTGCGGCTTCTCAGCCTCGATCACCGCCCGCAGGGCCGCACCGTCGAGCATGTTGATCACGTGGCTGCGATGGGCCACCTGCATCGCCGGCGCATTGGCGTAGCGGTCCACGGCAATCACCTCGACACCCAGGCGTTGCAGCTCGATCACCACTTCCTTGCCCAACTCACCACAGCCACAAAGCAAGACGCGGGTCGCGGTTGGCGACAATGGAGTTCCGATACGAGTCATCTGAAGGTCCTCAAAGGAGCGGATCATCGAGGGCCGAGCGCCAGGCGGGCGACCCATGGGGAAAGAGCGCGGCATTTTACATGAACCGCAGCCTTTGGCTCAGCCGGCGCACGCCGCTTTGCGCAAACGCCAGGCCATCGCCAGCCAGACCACGGTGACCCCGGCGAACTTCGACCCCAGGGCGGTCAGCACGACCCCCGGGGTCAGCGCATCGATCATGCCGTAGAAGATGAAGGTATCCAGGGGAATGCTCAGGGCCGAACTGATCCACAGGCGATCATGCAGGGGCCGCTTGGTGATGCTGAACACCAGCCAGTCGATGCATTCCGAGACGGCGAATGCCGTGGCACTGGCCAGAGCAATGGTCGGGTCGGAGGTGACATAGGACAACACCAGGGCCGCCAGCATGGCGACGATGGCGCCATGGCCGAAGCGAGTCTGCACCATGTCCCGCAGGACAAACACCAGCCCGCCCCAGGCCGACCAGACGATATCCAGTTGCGGCGCGACGGAAAAGGCGTAATTGATCAGCACGACGCTGCTGATATAGGCGATCAGGAAAAGCATGGGGGCCAAGGGTACCTATCGGGAAGGAGCACAGGTTACTGCAGGCCCGGGGTTGGGCCAAGAAACCCTTGCGCCGGCAGCTGGCTCCTACGCATCGCCTGCGGGAGCTGGCTTGCCGGCGAACGGGCGGATCAGCTCGCCGAGCTGGAGCCGATCATCCACAGCAAGCCACTGGATTTGGCCCGCTCATGGCACAGGGCCAGGACTGCGCGGCGCTCGCTGTTGTCCATGCGACTCCAGCGGGTGATTTCATCCACCGTGCGCTGACAGCCGGTGCAAATGTCCTGCTCATCCAGGGCACAGATGCTCACGCAAGGCGAGGCGACGGGTCTTTCAGGGGCGGTCATTGTTCTTGCTCAACCAGGTCTCGGGCATAACGTTGAGCATTATGAACGTAGTGGGCGGCGCTGGCTTCGAGCATTTTCTTCTGCGCCTCGGTCAGTTCGCGAACCACTTTGCCCGGCGAGCCCATGACCAGCGAACCGTCAGGTATTTCCTTGCCTTCGCCGATCAGCGAATTGGCGCCGATGATGCAGTTCTTGCCGATCTTCGCGCCATTGAGAATGACCGCGTTGATACCAATCAGGCTGTAATCGCCCACGGTGCAGCCATGCAGCATGGCGTTATGGCCGATGGTCACGCCGGTGCCCAGGGTCAGTGGAAAGCCCATGTCGGTGTGCATCACGGCACCGTCCTGGACGTTGCTGTGCTTGCCGATCAGGATCAGTTCGTTGTCGCCACGCAGCACGGCGTTGAACCACACACTGGCCCCCTCTTCCAGCTTGACCTTACCCACCAAGGTGGCATTCGGGGCCACCCAGCTCTGTGGATGGGTGTCGACTCGGGCGTCGCCCAGGCGGTATTTCATCTTGTTGTCCTTATGGTTCAGGCAGCCGCGGGTTTATGTCATGCCAAGCCATGGCTTCAGGTGTCGATAAAGGTTTTCGGCGGGTGATGCAGGCTGATCTTGGCGTCGTACAGCAGGTTGACCAGTTCGACCACCATGATCGCGGTCAGACCCCAGATCTTGTACTCGCCGAAGCGGTAGCTGGGGACGTACCAACTGCGGCCCTGATAGTCGATGCGGTGGGTGTGTTCACGAGGGTCCTGGCGAAAGAACTCCAGAGGAACGCTGAAAACGGCAGCGATCTCGGCATCATTGGCCTGGTATTCGACATAGTCGGGAATCACCCCGACGTAGGGTGTGACCTTGATCCCGTGCAGGGAAATCAGTGGGCTCAAGGGGCCGATGACTTCCACCAGTCCCGGCGGCAGGCCGATTTCTTCTTCGGCCTCCCGTAGCGCGGTGAAGATCAGGTCCGGGTCTTCCGGATCGCGCCGGCCACCGGGGAAGGCCACTTCACCACCATGGGTCGAAAGCCCGCTGGCGCGCAGGGTCAGCACCAGCTCCGGTTCATCGCTGCGGGTGATGGGCACCAGCACCGCAGCTTCGGGAAAACGTCGGTCGGTCTCCAGCGTTCTTGGCGTGTAATGGCTTACCCGATGAAGTAGCTCGTCCAGCATGAGGCATCTCGATCTGTTGGCTACCGTGCATCATGCACCAATCCAATCGGTGGCCCAACCCCTGCCCTCGGGCATGTCGCTTAACGACAACTTGCCGACAATCGGGCGGCGCGCCAAGATAGCCCCAGCCTTTTCGGATACCCCACATGAAATTTTGCAGCCAGTGCGGCAACCCGGTGATCCAGCGCATTCCCGAAGGCGACTCGCGCCTGCGCTTCGTCTGCGATCACTGCCAGACCATCCACTACCAGAACCCCAACATCGTCGCCGGCTGCCTGGCCACCTGGGAGGGCAAGGTATTGCTCTGCCGTCGCGCCATCGAACCGCGCCTGGGCTACTGGACCCTGCCGGCGGGTTTCATGGAGAACGGCGAGACCGTGGAACAGGCGGCCATCCGCGAAACCTACGAGGAAGCCTGTGCCCGGGTACGCAACCTGAACCTCTACACCTTGATCGACGTGCCGCACATCAGCCAGGTGCATGTGTTCTTTCGCGCCGAACTGGCAGACCTGGACTTCGCCGCCGGTCCCGAGAGCCTGGAGGTGCAACTGTTCGACGAAGCCGATATCCCTTGGTCCGAGCTGGCTTTCCGCACCGTCGGTCGTACCTTAGAATGCTTCTTCGCTGACCGGCGGGCACAGGCATTTGCCGTGCGCTCCGAATCCATTCCGCCGCTCTCTCAGCCTGCCATCAGTTAAACAATAAAAACGTGCACGGACTCTGTGCGCGCCTGGGGATATCGTGTCAATGCGCTGGTTGCTTGCCCTGCTGTGCTGTTCCGTCGTCACTCTGTCTCAGGCCTCCACGGTGGAAACCCTGGACGGCAAGGTCATAGAAAAGGTTCTGGTGCTCAAGTCCGCCCATCAACTGCAGTTGATCAATGGCGGCAAGCCACTGAAAACCTATCGGATTTCCCTGGGCAAGAAGCCCAAGGGGCCCAAGCTCATGGAAGGCGATAAACGCACCCCCGAAGGCCTCTACTGGCTCGACTGGCGCAAGACCAGCGACCGCTACAACCTGGCCATGCACATCTCCTACCCGAACATCACCGATGCCGCCCGCTCGCGTCGCGAAGGGGTCAATCCCGGCGGCATGATCATGATCCATGGCACTCCAGACACCGAAGAGTTTCCCGAGCAGTACTTCCACACCCTGGACTGGACCGACGGCTGCATCGCCATGCGCAATGTCGACATGCGCGAAGTCTGGAGTCTGGTCAAAGACGGCACCCTGATCGAAATTCGCCCTTAATCCCTACAGCACAAAAAATATTTTCCTCCCCGCCGCCCTCCCCCGGCGCGCATACCACTTGGCGACCCGCCCCGGGTCGCCACCTCGAGCTATAGCCTTCGCGGCCAGACCTGCCTAATACCACTTCAATCCTTTACCCTCCTAAGCACCCCGAAAGCGCCGGATTTACTACACCTTCACCTGATAGGTGGCGTTGACATGGTATTTAAGTGGTATTAGTTTTTCGGCATTACCGGGCGACAACAACCTCATAACCGCATCGGAAAACCTACAGATGAATCACCTCCTGACCCTGCGTCCCGACGACACTCAGCCGACCCCGCTGTACCTGCAACTGGCTCGCAACCTGGAAGCGGCGATTCACTCCGGCCAATGGAAAGCCGAGCAGGCGCTGCCTTCGGAACGCAACCTCAGCGAACTGCTGGGCATCTCCCGGGTGACTGCGCGCAAGGCCCTGGAAGTCCTCTTCGAACGGGGCCTGATCCGGCGCAGCCAGGGCTCGGGCACTTTCATTACCCCGCGCCTTGAGCAACCGCTGTCGCGCCTTTCCGGGTTCAGCGAAATGCTGCGCCTCAAAGGTTTCGTCCCCGGCTCGCAATGGCTGGAACGCACACTGACCCCGCCGACCCACGAAGAGCTGATCCGCCTCGGCCTGTCGCCCAACGACAAGGTGGCGCGCCTCAAGCGCCTGCGCAAAGCCGACGATGCGGTCATGGCGATCGAGATGAGTACCTTGCCGGCCAGCATCATTGCCCAGCCCGAGGCCGTCGGCGATTCGCTCTACGAGTACCTCGACAGCATCGGCCGTCCCGTGGTCCGGGCCCTGCAGCACATCCAGGCGATCAACGCGTCAGACGAATTCGCCGCCCTGGTGGGCATCGCCCCCGGCACCGCGATGCTGCTGATGACCCGGGTCGGCTACCTGGAAGACAACACACCAATCGAAGTCACCGACACCTATTGCCGCAACGACTACTACGACTTCGTCGCCGAACTGCGACGCTGAATCCGCCCCCTGGAGCCAGAGAAACGCCCATGTCCGAAGACAACATCCTCACGCCCCAAGGCTGGGTCCGCGGCCGCCTGATCCATGAGCACGGCAAAGTCGTCGCCATCGAAGGCAGCCCCTGCGACCCGGCGGACAACGACCTGCCCTACCTGCTGCCGGGCTTCATCGACCTGCACGTCCATGGCGGTGGCGGCAAGGACGTCATGCAAGGCCGCACAGCCTTCGAGACCATCACCCGTACCCATGTGCGTTTCGGCACCACCTCGCTGCTGGCCACCACCATGACCGCCCCCAGCGAAGAAATCAGCCAGGTTCTGGCTGAGCTTGGAACCTACGCCGAGCAGCGCCCCCAGGGCTGCGCCCGGGTCCTCGGTGTGCACCTGGAAGGCCCGTACATCAATCCCGGCAAGCTCGGTGCACAACCCAACTTCGCCCACACCGCGCTCATGGCGGAAGTGGAGAAGTACCTGCAACTGGCGCCCATCCGGGTGATCACCATTGCCCCGGAAATCGCCGGCCACGACGCCCTGATCCGTGCCCTCAGCGCGCGTGGCGTGCGCATGCAGATCGGCCACACCCTGGGCAGCTACGAAGAAGGCGTGGCCGCCCTAGCCGCCGGCGCCACCAGCTTCACTCACCTGTACAACGCCATGAGCCCGCTGCATCACCGCGAACCCGGCATCGTCGGTGCGGCCCTGGCCCACGCCCAGTACGCCGAGCTGATCCCCGACCTGCTGCACGTGCACCCCGGTGCCATGCGCGTGGCCCTGCGCTCGATCCCCTGTCTGTATTGCGTCACCGACTCCACCGCGGCCGCCGGCATGCCCGACGGTGAGTACAAGCTGGGCAGCCACACCGTGACCAAGTGCCTGGGCGGCGTGCGCCTGCCGGACGGCACCCTGGCCGGCAGCACCCTGACCATGGACCAGGCCCTGCGCAACCTGGTGAAAATCGGCCTGCCCCTGGCGGACGCTTCCCGGCGCCTGTCGCAATTTCCCGCCGACTACCTCGGCATCCCTGAACGCGGCCGTCTGCAACCTGGCAGCTGGGCCGACAGCGTGCGCCTGGACCGCGCACTCACACTGACCGCCGTCATGGTCGAAGGAGAAGACATTGACTTCAAAAATGCTTGAAGAGGCCCTGTCCTCGCACGCTGCCGTAAGCAGTCAACTGCAGCACCTGGATGCGTCGCTGCTCGAAGTCGCCGGCCGCCTGCGTCGCCAGCCGCCACAAGTGGCCATGACCGTGGCCCGGGGCAGTTCCGACCATGCCGCCAGCTACTTCGCCTACCTGACCATGCAACAGGTGGGCATCCCGGTGGCCTCATTGCCGATGTCGGTGGTGACCATGCAACAGGCCCCCCTGCGGGTCAGCGGCCAGGCGGTGTTCGCCTTCTCGCAATCGGGCCAGAGCCCGGATCTGGTGAACAGCGTGCGCCTGCTGCGCAAGCGCGGTGCCCTGAGCGTGGCCATGGTCAATGCGCAAAACAGCCCTCTGGAGGCCGCCAGCGAATTCTCCCTGCCGCTATACGCCGGTGCCGAGCAGAGCGTGGCCGCTACCAAGAGTTTCATTGCCACCCTCAGCGCCAGCGCCCGCCTGATCGGTCACTGGAACGAGGACAGCCACCTGCTGGAAGCCGGCCTGGCGCTGCCCGAAGGCTTGCAGCAGGCCGCGACCCAGGACTGGGACCTAGCGGTCAACGCCCTGCGCGATTGCCAGCGGTTGATGGTCATAGGCCGCGGTGCCGGCTTCGCCATCGCCCAGGAAGCCGCACTCAAGCTCAAGGAGACCTCGGCGATCCAGGCCGAAGCCTTCAGCAGCGCCGAAGTGCGCCACGGCCCGATGGCCCTGATCGACCACGACTACCCGTTGCTGGTGTTCGCCCCCCGGGGCGCCGAACAGGGCGGCCTGCTGAGCCTGGCCGCCGACATGCGCCAGCGCGGCGCCAAGGTGCTGCTGGCGGCACCGGATGACATCGGCGAACGGGACCTGACCCTGAGCCGCGCGGAACACCCGGCGCTGGACCCGATCCTGGCGATCCAGAGTTTCTATGTGATGGCCGCCGGCCTGGCCGAGGCCCGCAGCATGGACCCCGACCAGCCGCGTCACCTGAGCAAAGTGACCCGCACGCACTAAGCCCTTTTGATCGATGAGTACTGCGCCATGCACAACAACAATAACGACCTGACGCTCAGTGCCCCCCTCAGCGGGCCTGTCCTGCCGCTACACAGCGTCCCCGACCCGGTATTCGCCAGTGGCGCCATGGGCGACGGGATTGCCATCGACCCGCTCAACGACACCCTGCACGCCCCTTGCGCCGGTGAGGTGATCCAAGTGGCACGCACCGGGCACGCCGTGACCCTGCGGGCGGCCAATGGTGCCGAACTGCTGCTGCACCTGGGCCTGGACACGGTCGAACTGCAAGGTGAAGGGTTTGCCCTGCTGGTGGAGCAAGGCCAGCAGGTCAGCGCCGGCCAGCCCCTGCTGCGGGTTGACCTGGACCATGTGGCGCAGCATTGCCGAAGCCTGATCAGCCTGTTGATCCTGACCAACGGCGAGAGCTTCGACCTGCGCCCCCTGCCCCTGTCCGCGGTCAAGGTGGGCGAGCCCTTGCTGCACATCAGCCGACGCGCCAACGCTGGCCCGCAACCGCTGGCGCAAGAGCCATCCGAACAGCAGGCCAGCGCCCGGATCAAGGTAGCCCATCGCGGCGGCCTGCATGCCCGCCCAGCCGCCCTGGTGCGCCAGACCGCCCTGGGTTTCAACAGCCATTCGCAACTGACCTTCAAGGACAAGAGCGCCCCCTGCACCAGCCTGATCGCCCTGATGAGCCTGGGTATCGGTGAACAGGATGAAGTGCTGGTCAATTGCCAGGGCGCTGATTGCCAGGACGCCTTGCAGGCGATGCTGCTGACCCTCGGTACCGCCATGGCCGCAGATGCCCATGGCGAAACCCCGGCACCGGCACCGGTCGCCCAACGCCCCGTGGAAGATGGCGTGCTGCCGGGCGTCTGCGCCGCACCGGGCCTGGTGTGCGGGCCATTGGTGCGGCTCAACGCCATGGTCCTGGCAGAGGATCATGACCAGCATCCGCCCGAGCCCCAACGACAGGCATTGAGTGCTGCTCTGGACCAGGTGCGCGGAGAAATCCGCCACACCCTGGAGCAGGCCCGGCAACGCCGCGACCAGCAGGAACAGGACATTTTCAGCGCCCACCTGGCCCTGCTCGAAGACCCGACCCTGCTGGACGCCGCCGAAGCCGCCATTGCCCAGGGCCGCGCAGCCACCCATGCCTGGAGCGCGGCGATTGCCGAACAATGCCAGATCCTGCAGCAACTGGGCAGTGCACTGCTGGCCGAACGCGCCAACGACCTGCGGGACCTGCAGCAACGCGTGCTGCGGGCCTTGCTGGGCGAAGCCTGGCACTACGACCTGCCACCCGGAGCGATCGTCGCCGCCGAGGAGTTGACCCCTTCCGACCTGCTGCAACTCAGCGCCCAGGGCGTGGCCGGGCTGTGCATGGCCGGCGGCGGCGCCACCTCCCATGTGGCGATCCTCGCCCGCGGCAAAGGCCTGCCCTGTCTGGTGGCCATGGGTCCGGAACTGCTGGGCCTGGACGGCGACCGCCAGGTGGTGCTGGATGCCGACGGCGGGCGCCTGGAACTGGCACCCGGCCCGCAGCGCATCGCACAGGTGCAACAGGCTGGTGAAACCCTACGCCAGCGCCGTGCACTGCAACAGCAAAAAGCCCATGAGTCCGCCCTGACCCAGGACGGCCAGCAGATCGAGGTGGCAGCCAACGTGGCTTCCAGCAATGAAGCCCGGGACGCCCACCAGGGAGGCGCCGATGGCGTCGGCCTGCTGCGCACCGAGTTCCTGTTCGTCGATCGCCTGACCGCTCCGGATGAAGCCGAGCAGCTACAGGCCTATCAGGCGGTGCTGGATGCCATGGGCGACAAGCCGGTGATCATCCGCACCATTGATGTTGGCGGCGACAAGCAACTGGACTACCTGCCTCTGCCAGTGGAAGCCAACCCGGTGCTGGGCCTGAGGGGCATCCGCCTGGCTCAGGCCCGCCCGGAACTGCTGGACCAGCAACTGCGGGCGCTGCTCCAGGTCAGCCCGGTGCAGCGCTGCCGGATCATGCTGCCAATGGTCACCGAAGTGGCCGAACTGCTGCATATCCGTCAGCGCCTGGATCGGCTCGCGGTGGAGCTGGGACTGAGCCAGCGCCCGGAGCTGGGGGTGATGATCGAAGTACCGGCTGCCGCGCTGATGGCCGAGCAACTGGCGGAACACGCCGACTTCCTGTCCATCGGCACCAATGACCTGTCCCAGTACACCCTGGCCATGGACCGCGACCACGCTGGCCTGGCAGCCCGGGTCGATGCCCTGCACCCCGCCCTGCTGCGGCTGATCGCTCAGACCTGTGCCGGCGCCGAGCGCCACGGACGCTGGGTCGGGGTTTGCGGTGCACTGGCTTCCGATCCGCTGGCCACCCCCGTCCTGATTGGCCTGGGGGTCAGCGAGCTGTCGGTCAGCCCGCCTCAGGTCGGCGAGATCAAGGACCGGGTTCGCCAACTGGACGCCGGCCAATGCCGCCACCTCAGCCAACCGCTGCTCAACCTGCCCGGCGCCACCGCAGTCCGTCAGGCCTGCGAACGGCTTTGGCCTCTGCACTCATAACAAGAATTCCAGGAGAGACGCCATGTACCAGTATTTCATCGAGGGCCTGCAACGCCTCGGCCGGGCGCTGATGCTACCCATTGCCATCCTGCCGATTGCCGGCCTGCTGCTGCGCCTGGGTGACACCGATCTGCTGAACATGCCCATCATCCACGATGCCGGACAGTCGATCTTCGGCAACCTGGCGCTGATCTTCGCCATCGGCATCGCCGTGGGCTTTGCCAAGGACAACAACGGCACCGCCGGACTCGCCGGGGCCATTGGCTACCTGGTCATGATCTCGACCCTCAAGGTGCTGGACGCCAGCATCAACATGGGCATGCTCGCCGGGATCATCAGCGGGCTGATGGCCGGCGCGCTGTACAACCGCTTCAAGGACATCAAACTGCCGGAGTACCTGGCGTTCTTCGGCGGTCGGCGCTTCGTGCCCATCGCCACCGGCTTTACCGCCGTGGGCCTGGGGGTGGCGTTCGGTCTGATCTGGCCGCCAATCCAGCATGGCATCAACAGCTTTGGCCAATTGCTGCTGGAGAGCGGCAGCTTCGGCGCCTTCGTCTTCGGTGTGTTCAATCGCCTGCTGATCGTCACCGGCCTGCACCACATCCTCAACAACATGGCCTGGTTCATCTTTGGCAGTTTCACCGACCCGAGCACCGGCGCGGTGGTCACTGGCGACCTGACCCGCTATTTCGCCGGCGACCCCAAAGGCGGCCAGTTCATGACCGGGATGTTCCCGGTGATGCTGTTCGGCCTGCCCGCCGCCTGCCTGGCGATGTACCGCAACACCCGGCCGGAGCGGCGCAAGGTGATGGGCGGGATCTTCCTGTCCATGGCCCTGACCTCCTTTCTGACCGGGGTCACCGAGCCCATCGAATTCGCCTTCATGTTCCTCGCGCCGTTGCTGTATCTGGTACATGCGCTGCTCACCGGTCTGGCCATGGCCCTGACCAATCTGCTGAACATCCACCTGGGCTTCACCTTCTCCGGTGGCGCCATCGACATGGCCCTGGGCTGGGGCCGCTCCACCAATGGCTGGAAGGTGTTTCCGGTGGGGCTGCTGTATGCGGTGGTGTACTACCTGGTGTTCGACTTCTGCATCCGCCGCTTCAACCTGAAGACACCGGGACGCGAAGACAGCCCCTCCGGCGAGAAATCCGAACTCAACGCCGATCAGCGTGCCGCGGCCTACATCAAGGCCCTGGGCGGCGCGAGCAACCTGATCACTGTCGGCGCTTGCACCACGCGCCTGCGCCTGGAGCTGGCGGATCGCAGCCTGGCTGTGGACGCCGAACTGAAAACCTTGGGCGCCATGGCTGTGGTACGCCCCGGCAAGGGCGGCAGTTTGCAGGTGGTGGTGGGACCGATGGCCGACAGCATTGCCGACCAGATCCGCCTGGCACTGCCAACCTCGGCCACTGTCAGGGTGACGCCGACGCCTGTAGAAGCCGCACAGCAGATCGACATTTCCAACCAGGAAGCCCAGCAGTGGCTCAGTGCTCTGGGTGGTCGGGAAAATCTGTTGCAGATGGATTGCGTGGCCCTGACCCGGTTGCGGGTGCAACTCAGTGACAGCCGCAGCCTGTCGGAGTCGGCGCTCAATGCCCTGGGCTGCCAGGGTACGCGGCGCCTGGACGGGGATGTCTGGCACGTGCTGATTGGCGAGAAGGCCGGGGGATTGCAGGCCGCTCTGCAAACGCTGCTGCACAAGAAGGTGGAGGCGAGCGCCTGAAGCCGCCTTCGCCGACAAGCCGGCACCTACACCGTTCCTACAGGTGCCGGCTTGCCTGAATAGGCCCACAAAAAAACCCGCTGACCGTCTCCGGTGCAGCGGGCTTTTTATCGGTGGATAACCTTAGAACGCTTCCAGACGCCAGACTTCATAGGCCGGCGTCTCGTAGGGATGGCTCTGCTTGAGGGCCGCCACTGCATCAGCAATCAGTTCATCGGCCACCACCAGCTCGACTTTCCATTCCTCCACTCGCTCCACCTGCCCGGTCTGCCCGAGAAACGGCTGGCTGCCGTCCAACGGGCGAAACTGGCCCTGGCCGAGCACCTGCCAGGCGCACTGGTCATAGGCGCCGATACGTCCGCCACCGGCGGCAAACACGGCACTCTTGACCAACTCCACATGGCTGGGAGGCACGAAGAAGCTGAGCTTGTACATCAGCCTCAGTTCACCCAGGCACGAGCGTTGCGGAACATGCGCATCCACGCCGCGTCTTCGTTCCAGTCATCCGGACGCCAGGAGTTCTGCACGGCACGGAACACCCGCTCAGGGTGCGGCATCATGATGGTGACGCGACCGTCGCGGCTGGTGAGGCCGGTGATCCCGCGCGGCGAGCCGTTCGGGTTGGCCGGGTAACGCTCAGTGACCTTGCCATGGTTGTCGACGAAGCGCAGGGCCACGCAACCGGACAGATCGGCTTCCAGCAGCGCCTCTTCGCTTTCGAACTCCGCATGACCTTCACCGTGGGCGATGGCAATCGGCATCCGCGAACCGGCCATGCCCTGCAGGAAGATCGAGTTCGACTCCTGGACCTGGACCATGGCCACCCGGGCTTCGAACTGCTCGGAGCGGTTGCGCACGAAGTGCGGCCAGAACTCGCTGCCCGGGATCAGCTCGTGCAGGTTGGACATCATCTGGCAACCGTTGCACACACCCAGGGTAAAGCTGTCGGTACGTTCGAAGAAGCCCTGGAAGGCATCCCGCGCGCGGCTGTTGAACAGCGCCGACTTGGCCCAGCCTTCACCGGCACCCAGTACGTCGCCGTAGGAGAAGCCGCCGCAGGCAACCATGCCCTTGAAGTCGTTGAGGTCGACACGACCGGCGAGGATGTCGCTCATGTGCACGTCGATAGCGTTGAAGCCGGCGCGGTCGAAAGCCGCGGCCATTTCCACCTGACCGTTGACGCCCTGCTCACGCAGCACCGCCACCTGGGGACGCACGCCTTTCTTGATGTAAGGCGCGGCGATGTCCTGGTTGACGTCGAAGCCCAGCTTGACGCTCAGGCCCGGGTTGTCTTCTTCCAGCAGGACGTCGAATTCCTGCTCGGCGCACTCGGCGTTGTCCCGCAGGCGCTGGATCTGGTAGCTGGTTTCTGCCCACTGACGCTGCAGCAGACGACGCTGGCCGGTGAATACGCTTTCGCCGTTGTAGGAGATGCTCACTTCACCGTTGTTGATCGGCTGGCCGATCACGGCCACGCAGTCGCCCAGGCCGGCAGCGCTGAACTGGGCCAGCACGTCAGGAGTGGCGTCCTGACGCACCTGGATCACCGCACCCAGTTCTTCGTTGAACAGGATAGCGGCGATTTCCGCAGCGTTTTCCGCGACAGCGTCGAGGCTCAGGTTCAGGCCGCAGTGACCGGCGAAGGCCATTTCCACGGCAGTGACCAGCAGACCGCCATCGGAACGGTCGTGGTAGGCCAGCAGGTGACCGTCGGCGTTGAGGCCCTGGATCACCGCGAAGAAGGCTTTCAGGTCCTCGGCGTCATCCACGTCCGGCGCTTGCTTGCCGAGCTTGCCGTGGGTCTGGGCCAGGATCGAGGCGCCCATGCGGTTCTGACCGCGACCGAGGTCGATCAGGATCAGGTCGGTAGTGCCCTTGTCCATGCGCAGTTGCGGGGTCAGGGTCTGACGAATGTCCGCGACCGGTGCGAAGCCAGTGACGATCAGCGACAGCGGCGAGGTGACGCTCTTGTCCTGGCCGTCTTCATTCCAGCGGGTGGCCATGGACATCGAGTCCTTGCCCACCGGGATGGTGATGCCCAGCTCTGGGCACAGCTCCATGCCCACCGCCTTGACGGTGTCGTACAGACGCGCATCTTCGCCCGGGTGGCCGGCAGCCGACATCCAGTTGGCGGAGAGCTTGATGTCGCTGATCTTGTTGATCCGCGACGCCGCGATGTTGGTCAGGGTCTCGCCGATGGCCATGCGGCCGGACGCCGGGGCATCCAGCAGGGCCAGCGGAGTGCGCTCGCCCATGGCCATGGCTTCACCGGTGTAGACGTCGAAACTGGTGGCGGTCACGGCCACGTCGGCCACCGGCACCTGCCACGGGCCGACCATCTGGTCGCGAGCCACGAGGCCGGTGATGGTGCGGTCACCGATGGTGATCAGGAAGCTCTTGCTGGCCACGGCCGGGTGGTGCAGGACGCGCTCGATGCTCTCGGCGATGTCCAGGGTGCTCGGATCGAAATCGTCACCCAACTCGGTTTCACGAACCGCCGAACGGTGCATGCGCGGGGCCTTGCCCAGCAGCACTTCCAGCGGCATGTCCACCGGGCTGTTGCCGAAGTGGCTGTCGGTCACGGTCAGCTGTGGCTCGGCAGTGGCTTCGCCGACCACCGCGAATGGGCAGCGCTCGCGCTCGCAGATGGCCTTGAAGCGCTCGAAGTCTGCTGCGCCCACCGCCAGGACATAACGCTCCTGGGATTCGTTGGACCAGATCTCGTGCGGGGCCATGCCCGGCTCGTCGTTGGGAATGTTGCGCAGTTCGAAGCGACCGCCACGGCCGCCGTCGTTGACCAGTTCCGGGAAGGCGTTGGACAGGCCGCCGGCACCCACGTCGTGGATGAAGCTGATGGGGTTGTTGTCCCCCAGCTGCCAGCAACGGTCGATGACTTCCTGGCAACGGCGTTCCATTTCCGGGTTTTCACGTTGTACCGAAGCAAAATCCAGGTCCGCCGAGCTGGTGCCGGTGGCCATGGAGGATGCCGCGCCGCCGCCCAGGCCGATGAGCATGGCCGGGCCGCCGAGGACGATCAGCTTGGAGCCGACGGTGATCTCGCCTTTCTGCACGTGTTCGTCACGGATATTGCCCATGCCGCCTGCCAGCATGATCGGCTTGTGGTAACCACGAACTTCATCGCCACGAGGCGTGGTAATGGATTGCTCGAAGGTACGGAAATAACCGGTCAGGGCCGGACGGCCGAATTCGTTGTTGAACGCAGCGCCGCCCAGTGGGCCTTCGATCATGATGTCGAGGGCGGTGACGATGCGCTCTGGCTTGCCATACGGCACTTCCCACGGCTGCTCGAAGCCCGGGATCTGCAGGTTGGACACGGTAAAACCGGTGAGGCCGGCTTTCGGCTTGGCGCCGCGACCGGTAGCGCCTTCGTCACGGATTTCGCCGCCGGAACCGGTGGAGGCGCCAGGGAATGGAGCAATGGCAGTCGGGTGGTTGTGGGTCTCAACCTTCATCAGGATGTGCACCGGCTCCTGCACCGCACCGTATTGGCGGGTATCAGGGTTCGGGTAGAAACGCCCGGCAACGGAACCGACGATGACCGCCGCGTTGTCCTTATAAGCAGAAAGCACACCTTCGCTGTGCATCTGGTAGGTGTTCTTGATCATGCCGAACAGGCTTTTTTCCTGGCTCTGGCCGTCGATGTCCCAACTGGCGTTGAAAATCTTGTGGCGACAGTGCTCGGAGTTGGCCTGGGCGAACATCATCAGTTCGATGTCGTGGGGATTACGCTTGAGGCCCTGGAAGGCGTTCATCAGGTAATCGATTTCGTCTTCGGCCAGGGCCAGGCCCAGTTCGCTGTTGGCTTTTTCCAACGCGGCGCGACCACCGCCGAGAATGTCGATGGCCGTCAGCGGCTTGGGTTCGGCGTGGCTGAACAAGCCGGCAGCCTGCTCCAGGTTACCCACGACGATCTGAGTCATGCGATCGTGCAGCGCTTCGGCGATCAACTGCGCGTCAGCGTCGCTGAACTCACCGGCGACGTAGAAAGCGATACCACGTTCCAGGCGCTGGATCTTCGCCAGGCCACAGTTACGGGCGATGTCGCTGGCCTTGCTCGACCAGGGCGAGATGGTGCCGAAACGCGGCAGGACCAGGAACAGACGGCCGGTCGGCTCTTGTACCGGAACACTTGGGCCGTACTTCAGAAGGCGCGCAAGCACCTGCTGTTCGTCGCCGGTCAGGACGCCGGTGACTTCGGCGAAGTGAGCGAATTCAGCATACAAGCCACTGACAGCCGGAACCTTCTGGCTCAGTTGCTCAAGGAGTTTGCTGTGGCGAAAGGCAGAAAGGGCAGGAGCGCCGCGCAGGATCAACATCTTCGGGACAGCCTCGGGAAGGGGGGTGTGCTTTGAGGCCGTGCATTCTAACGTAAACCGTTGGCATCGGCACTCGAAACGCAAACCGGGGTGCCCCCGGACGTCGGCCCAGACCCGACGGCCTATAACAAAGGCTCATCAAGGTCATTGCCGTAGGTTATTTTAATCGTCATATAGACGGCCGAAGCCCCATTCTTGAGGCCTCCAGCCCAGGCCACCCGGCGCTAGCAGACAAGCCCTTCGCTGTCGAGATATGGCGGCCGTTATCCTTTGCGTATACTGCGCCAATGTTTTCCCCTATGGCTTTACGTCCGCGCTGCGCCAAGTGGCTCATCGTAACCGGACTCTTCCTGATGCTCGGCGCCTGTGTTGAGAAACCCAGCACCCTTGAGCGCGTAAAGGAGGATGGCGTGCTGCGGGTGATCACCCGTAACAGCCCCGCCACCTACTTTCAGGACCGCAACGGCGAAACCGGCTTCGAGTACGAGCTGGTGAAGCGCTTCGCCGATGACCTGGGGGTGGAGCTGAAGATCGAGACCGCCGACAACCTCGACGACCTGTTCAACCAGCTGGGTCAACCCAAGGGCCCGGTGCTGGCCGCCGCCGGCCTGGTCGGCAGCGAAAAGCGCAAGCAGCAAGTCCGGTTTTCCCATCCGTATCTGGAAGTCACCCCGCAAGTCATCTATCGCAATGGCCAGTCCCGGCCCACCAGCGCACAGAACCTGGTGGGCAAGCGCATCATGGTGCTCAAGGGCAGCAGTCACGCAGAGCAACTGGCGGAGCTCAAGCTCAAGTACCCCGGGATCGAATACGAAGAGTCCGACGCCGTGGAAGTCGTGGACCTGCTGCGCATGGTGGACGAGGGACAGATCGACCTGACCCTGGTGGACTCCAACGAACTGGCGATGAACCAGGTGTACTTCCCCAAGGTGCGGGTGGCCTTCGACCTCGGGGACGCCCGCAGCCAGAGTTGGGCCGTGGCCGCCGGTGACGACAATAGCCTGCTCAACGAAATCAACAGCTTCCTCGACAAGGTCGAAAAGAACGGCACCCTGCAACGCCTCAAGGACCGCTATTACGGTCACGTGGACGTGCTCGGCTATGTCGGCGCCTACACCTTCGCCCAGCACCTGCAGCAGCGCCTGCCCAAGTACGAGAAGCACTTCAAGGCCTCGGCCAAACAGGAAAAGGTCGACTGGCGACTCCTGGCGGCTGTGGGTTACCAGGAATCCATGTGGCAGGCCGAGGTCACCTCCAAGACCGGCGTGCGCGGGCTGATGATGCTGACCCAGAACACCGCCCAGGCCATGGGCGTGTCCAACCGCCTGGACCCCAAGCAGAGCATCAGCGGCGGCGCCAAGTACCTGGCCTACATCAAGCAACAACTGGACGACAAGATCGAGGAGCCGGACCGTACCTGGTTCGCTCTCGCCGCCTACAACGTCGGCACCGGCCACCTGGACGACGCCCGCAAGCTGGCGGAACGGGAAGGCCTGAACCCGAACAAGTGGCTGGATGTGAAGAAGATGCTACCCCGGCTGTCGCAGAAGCAGTGGTACAGCAAGACCCGCTACGGCTATGCCCGAGGCGGCGAGCCGGTGCATTTCGTGGCCAACATCCGGCGCTACTACGACATTCTGACCTGGGTGACCCAGCCGCAGCTGGAAGGCGATCAGGTCGCCGAGGGCAACCTGCACGTCCCCGGGGTCAACAAGACCAAGCCGACGGAGGACAATCCGCCGCTCTGAAAGCCTTCGCCGGCAAGCCGGCTCCTACAGAGGTTGCAGGAATCAGCTTGCCAGCAAAGAGCAATCAGGCCTTGGCTGCAGCCGCCAGGATCAGCGCTTTCATCTCGGCTACCGCTCCCTTGAAACCGACGAACAGGGCATGAGCCACCAGGGCATGGCCGATGTTCAGCTCATTGATGCCCTTGATCGCCGCCACCGCTTCAACGTTGTGGTAATGCAGGCCATGGCCGGCATTGACGATCAGCCCCTGGGCCAAACCTACGGCAACCCCGTCGACGATACGCTGCAGCTCATCGGCCACTTCACTCGGCGTCTGGGCATCGGCATAACGCCCTGTGTGCAACTCGATGGCTGGCGCGCCAACGCGCTTGGAGGCCTCGATCTGACGCTCGTCAGCGTCGATAAACAGGGACACTTCGGCACCGATTTTCGACAAGCGCTCCACCGCTGCCTTGATCCGCGCTTCCTGCCCGGCCACGTCAAGTCCGCCTTCAGTGGTCAGCTCCTGGCGGGTTTCCGGCACCAGGCAGATATGCGCCGGGCGGATGCGCTCGGCAAAAGCCATCATTTCTTCGGTAACGCCCATCTCGAAATTCATGCGGGTCTGCAGCACGTCCTTGAGCAGCAGCACGTCGCGCTCCTGGATATGCCGACGGTCTTCGCGCAGGTGCACGGTGATGCCGTCGGCGCCCGCTTCTTCAGCGTCCAGCGCGGCCTTGACCGGGTCCGGGTAACGAGTGCCGCGGGCCTGACGCAGGGTGGCAACGTGATCGATGTTCACGCCGAGAAGAATGCGATTGCTGGTGGTCACGAAAGCGCTCCTGAGTAAATGAAGATTCGGCGCACAGCATACGGGGAGAACAGGGTCCGTTGCCATTTGCGCGAACGCACAATGGCGGCGCCAGATGGACTACCGATGCCGACGGCCAAACAACAGCCAGGCTCAAGGCTTGCGAAACAGCTCGCGACTGACCAGGGGCCGGCCGCCCAGATGCACGGCCAGGGCCTGGCGCATCAGGCGCTTGGCTGCCGACAACGCGCCAGGAGCGCTCCAGTCGGCCTCGGCCATGGCCAACAGCTCGGTGCCATTGAACAGACCCGGTTGCAGCAGGAACACCTGCTCCAGTCCGGCATCCACCTGCAGGCGATACAGCCCATCGGCAGCGATGGGCGCGCCGTGGATGTCGCTGTCCAGGGCGAAGCCGTAGCCCAGATCGTCCAGCAGGCGCCACTCAAAGGCCCGCAGCAGGGGCTCCAGGGGCCGGCCTTCGGCCAGGGCCAGCAAGGTGGCGGCGTAGTGGTCGAATACTGCCGGATGGGGATCCTCCGCCGGCAGCAGGCGGATCAGCAGTTCATTCAGATACAGACCACTGAACAGCGCTTCGCCATTGAGCCAGGATGCGATGCCGGCACTTTCCATGCGCCCGACGTTCTTCAGCTCGCCGCGGCCGCGAAACTCGACTTCCAGAGGAACAAAGGGTCGCGCCACGGTACCGGCCTTGCCCCGTGCGTTGCGCAGGACAGCGCGCAGGCGACCTTGGGGGGTAAGGAAATCCACCAATGCACTGCTTTCGCGGTAGGCGCGGCTGTGCAGGACGTAGGCAAGTTGGCCGACTGGAGCGGTGCTGGACATGGTTGCGAGGGATCTCAGGGGCAGAGAGGGAACCGGGTCCGAAGAAGGGGTTGTAGCTGTTCGCCGGCCAGCCGGCTCCTACAGGGCGCTGCAGGAGCCGGCTGGCCGGCGAAGGGCGTCAGAGGTCGCCGTAGCCCAGGGAGCGCAAGGCGCGCTCGTCGTCGGACCAGCCGCCCTTGACCTTGACCCAGAGGTTGAGCATGACCTTGGAGTCGAACAGCAGCTCCATGTCCTTGCGCGCTTCCATGCCGATGCGTTTGATCCGCTCACCCTTGTCGCCAATGATGATTTTCTTCTGTCCGTCGCGCTCGACGAGAATCAAGGCATGGATATGCAGGGTCTTGCCCTGCTGCTTGAACTCTTCGATTTCCACGGTGATCTGGTACGGCAGCTCGGCACCCAGCTGGCGCATGATCTTCTCGCGCACCAGTTCGGCCGCCAGGAAGCGGGAGCTGCGGTCGGTGATCTGGTCTTCCGGGAAGAAGTGGTCGTTCTCCGGCAGATGCTTGGCGATCAGGCCTTCCAGGGCTTCGAGGTTGTGCCCCTGCTGCGCGGAAACCGGCACGATCTCGGCATTCGGCAGTTGCTCCTGCAGCCAGGTCAGGTGCGGCATCAGCTCGGCCTTGTCCTCGATGCGGTCGGTCTTGTTGATCGCCAGGATCACCGGCCCCTGCACGTACTGGACACGCTCAAGGACCAATTGGTCCTCGTCGGTCCACTTGGTGCGGTCCACCACGAAGATCACCACGTCCACGTCTTTCAAGGCCGCCGAAGCGGTCTTGTTCATGTAGCGGTTCAGCGCCTTCTCGTTGCTCTTGTGCATGCCGGGGGTGTCGACGTAGATCGCCTGGATGGCGCCTTCGGTCTTGATCCCGAGCATGTTGTGGCGTGTGGTCTGAGGCTTGCGCGAGGTGATCGCCAGCTTCTGGCCGAGGATATGGTTGAGCAGCGTTGACTTGCCCACATTGGGGCGGCCGACGATGGCGACATAGCCACAGCGTGTTGCGGTTGAATCAGTCATGGCCATTCTCCACGCCCAGGGCAATCAGTGCTGCGGCGGCCGCTACCTGTTCGGCAATACGACGGCTCACACCCTGACCTCGGCTTTTTTCATTCAATAAGGTGACTTCACATTCAACGAAGAATGTCCGGCAGTGCGGTTCGCCCTGGATATCCACCACTTCGTAGCGTGGCAGTTCACAGGCGCGAGACTGGAGGAACTCCTGCAGCCGGGTCTTGGGGTCCTTGTTGGTGTCCACCAGGGTCAGGCTCTCGAACTCCGAGGCCAGCCAGGACAACACGCGGTCACGGGCGGTTTCCATGCCGGCGTCCAGGTAGATCGCACCAATCAGGGCTTCCAGGGCATCGGCGAGGATCGACTCACGACGGAAACCGCCGCTCTTCAATTCGCCGGAGCCCAGGCGCAGGTATTCGCCCAGGTCGAAACCACGGGCCAGTACTGCCAGTGTTTCACCTTTCACCAGGCGTGCGCGCAAACGCGACAGCTGGCCTTCGCGGGCCTGGGGGAAGCGCTCGAACAACGCCTCGCCGGCCACGAAGTTGAGGATGGCATCACCGAGGAATTCCAGGCGTTCATTGTTGCGCCCGGCAAAGCTGCGATGGGTGAGGGCCAGGAGCATCAGTTCCTGGTCCTTGAAGGTATAACCGAGCTGACGCTCGAGACGGCTCAAAGAAACGCTCACGGTTTACCCACGCTGATTTCGTTGCCGAAACTCACCATCCTAGGGGCCGCGCACGAGGTGCGGGTGGCAATTAACGCTGTGTTCAAATCCACATCCTGAATATCGTTGACTGCATGCTTCTGGTCACAAAGCTGTTACGCGATGCCCGAGGGCAAGGGCGTTTTATACAAGAGCCAGAAAAGCATTCGGCGCTGTGTTCAACAGCGCCGTGTGTGATTACTTGATCAGGCCAACCCGCGAGAAATTCGGCAGGTGGCTGAGTTTCGGTTCGGGCCAGCTCATCCAGACTGCGAAGGCCTTGCCGACGATATTCTTGTCGGGAACCATGCCCAGCAGATCCTTGGGAATACTTGGATCGTCCCAGTAGCGACTGTCGTTGGAGTTGTCGCGGTTGTCGCCCATCATGAAGTAGTGCCCGGCGGGAACCACCCAGCGCCCGTCCGGAGCGGGCCGATAGCGACTCATTTCCTTGCGGATCAAGTGCTCGGCGGCACCGAGTTTTTCCTTGTACAGCTCAGCGCTGCCCAGGGTGCCGGGTTCAGCCCCGACCAACTGCTCCGCCACCGGCTGACCATTGACGAACAAGCGTTTGTCGCTGGTGTAGCGCACTTCATCGCCCGGCAGGCCGACCACACGCTTGATGTAGTTGACGTTCGGGTCGCTTGGGTAGCGGAACACCATCACATCGCCGCGCTGCGGATCACCGACTTCGATGACTTTCTTGTCGATCACCGGCAAGCGAATCCCGTAAGAAAACTTGTTCACCAGGATGAAGTCGCCCACATCCAGGGTCGGCTTCATCGAGCCCGACGGAATCTGGAACGGTTCCACCAGGAACGAACGCAGCACCAGGACGATGAACAGCACCGGAAAGAACGACTTGCCGTACTCAACCAGCAGCGGTTCCTTGCTCAGCTTTTCGACCACCAGCCCATCCGGCTGGCTGACGCTGCCCTGATAGTTGGCGATGGCCGAGCGCCGACGCGGTGCCAGAAACACCAGGTCGAGCAACGCCAAGAGACCGCAGACAAAGACAGCGATGACCAGCAACAGCGGGAAATTTAGTGACATAGGACCTAACTATCCAACCTGAGCACGGCAAGGAAGGCTTCTTGTGGAATTTCCACGTTGCCCACTTGCTTCATGCGTTTTTTACCGGCCTTCTGCTTTTCCAACAGCTTGCGCTTACGGCTGACGTCGCCACCGTAGCATTTGGCCAGTACGTTCTTTCTGAGCGCCTTGACGGTTGTCCGCGCCACAATCTGCCCGCCAATGGCGGCCTGGATTGCCACGTCAAACATCTGCCGAGGAATCAGTTCCTTCATCTTCTCGGTCAACGCACGCCCTTTGTAGTGGGCGTTGTCACGGTGGACGATCAACGCCAGGGCGTCGACTTTCTCACCGTTGATCAATACATCCAGCTTGACCAGATTAGCCGACTGGTAGCGATCAAAATGGTAATCCAGCGAAGCATAGCCGCGGCTGGTGGATTTCAGGCGGTCAAAGAAGTCCAGTACCACTTCGTTCATCGGCAGATCGTAGGTCACCTGGACCTGGCTACCCAGGAACAGCATGTCGTGCTGCACGCCACGCTTCTCGATGCACAGGGTTATGACGTTGCCCAGGTGCTCTTGCGGCACAAGAATATTGGCCCGCACGATCGGCTCGCGCATGTCTTCAATCGCCGACAGATCCGGAAGTTTGGACGGGTTGTCGACATAGATCGTTTCACCGTTCTTCAACTGCAGCTCGAAGATCACCGTCGGCGCCGTGGTGATCAGGTCCAGGTCGTATTCGCGCTCCAGGCGCTCCTGGATGATCTCCATGTGCAGCATGCCGAGGAACCCGCAACGGAAGCCGAAGCCCAGGGCGTCGGAGCTTTCCGGGGTGTACTGCAGCGACGAGTCGTTGAGGGTGAGCTTCTGCAAGGCTTCGCGGAAATCCTCGAAGTCGTCGGAGCTGACCGGGAACAGGCCGGCATAGACCTGCGGCTGAATGCGCTTGAAGCCTGGCAGTACTTCCACGTCCGGGGTCGAACTCAAGGTCAGGGTGTCACCCACCGGTGCCCCGTGAATGTCCTTGATGCCGGCGATGATGAAGCCCACTTCACCGGCCTTGAGGTCAGTGGTGGCGGTGTGTTTCGGGTTGAAGACGCCGACGCTGTCCACCAGGTGGATCTTGCCGGTGGATTTCACCAGGATCTTGTCGCCCTTCTTCACCCGGCCGTGACGCACACGCACCAGGGACACAACGCCCAGGTAGTTGTCGAACCAGGAGTCAATGATCAGTGCTTGCAGTGGGTCTTCGATATTGCCGGTAGGAGCCGGAATCGTGGCGACCAGGCGCTCAAGCACCTCGTCCACGCCCAGGCCGGTCTTGGCGCTGCAAGTCACGGCATCGGTGGCATCGATACCGATGATCTTCTCGATCTCTTCCTTGACCCGCTCCGGATCGGCCTGTGGCAGGTCGATCTTGTTCAGCACCGGCATGACTTCCAGGCCTTGCTCAATGGCGGTGTAGCAGTTGGCAACCGACTGGGCCTCAACACCCTGACCGGCGTCCACCACCAGCAGAGCACCTTCACAGGCCGCCAGGGAGCGACTGACTTCATAAGTGAAGTCCACGTGGCCCGGGGTATCGATGAAGTTCAGCTGGTAGGTGATGCCATCTTTGGCTTTGTAATAGAGGGTGACGCTATGGGCCTTGATGGTGATCCCGCGCTCACGTTCAAGGTCCATGGAGTCCAGAACCTGGGCTTCCATTTCGCGATCGGCCAGGCCGCCGCACATCTGGATAAAACGATCGGCCAGAGTCGACTTGCCATGGTCAATGTGGGCGATGATGGAGAAATTGCGGATATGACTCAAATCACTCACGGATGAACACTCAAAAAGGCTGCAGGCAGGGCCCGCCGAAAAATAGCCGGGAATTGTACCTGATACTCGGCACGAGCGTCACGCTCGCCTATCAGCGTTTGTCAAATGCAAAAACGCCCCGATTCAAGGACCGGGGCGTTGCGCTAATCGCCTGGTAGAGCCAATGAATCAGCCGGCTCGGCGCAATAGCCAGAAACCAGCAATGGCACAGATACCCGCCGGCACCAGCACCGCGAACAGCGGCGAGAAGCCGAACACCAGGCTCGAAGGGCCCAGCAGGTCCTGGGCGATACGGAAGGTGAAGCCCACCAATACGCCGGTGAATACCCGCTGCCCCAGGGTCACCGAACGCAGCGGTCCGAAAATGAAGGAAATCGCCATCAGCACCAGGGCCGCCGTCACCAACGGCTGCAGCACCTTGACCCAGAACGCCAGCCAGTAGCGGCCATTGTTCAAACCCTGGTCGGCCAGATAATGGATATAGCCCCACAGACCACTGATGGACAGGGACTCCGGCGCCATGACCACGGTGCTCAGCAGTTGCGGGCTCAGGGCCACATCCCAACGCTCATCGGGCACGCTGATGACCTCGGTGTGACCGTCACGGAAATAGGTGGTGGTGACATCAGTCAACTGCCAGTAGTTCTCGTGGAACCGTGCCTGACGGGCAAAACTCGACGACAACATGTGGTGACTGTCATCGAAGTGATAGCGAGTCACGCCATACAGCAGGCCATTGGGCTGCACTGCGTTGATATGGATGAACTCCTCGCCCTGGCGGTGCCACAGGCCGCGCTTGGAGCTCTGGGCATCGCCGGAACCCTGGGCCAGGGCGCGACTGGCCTGGGCCTGGGTTTCGGTGGCCGGCGCGACGTACTCGCCCACCAGCACGCCCACCAGCATCAGCACCAGCATCGGCTTCATCACCGCCCAGACGATACGACCGACAGAAACGCCGGCAGCACGCATGATGGTCAGCTCGCTGTTGCTGGCCAGGGAGCCAAGACCGATCAGGCAGCCGATCAGGCCGGCCATCGGCAACATTTCATAGACCCGGCGCGGAGCAGTGAGCGCCACGTAGCTCATCACATCCATCACGGTGTAGGTATCGCTGACACTGCCCATCTCATCGATGAAGGCAAACAGCGAAGCCAGCCCGAGGATGATCCCCAGGACCGCGAGAATAGCCATGAACACACTGCTACCGATGTAGCGATCGAGCTTAACCACGAGCCATCTCCTTCATGCTGCGACGACTCGCCATCTTCAAACGCAACGGTTCCCAGTACATCAAACCCAGACCAATCGCCAGGAACATCAGGTGAACCCACCACAGCCCCAGGGTTGGCGAGATCTTGCCTTTCTCCATGGCGCCACGTACCGCGATCAGGATAGTCAGGTACGCCATATACAGCAGGATGGCCGGGATCAGCTTGAGGAAGCGGCCCTGGCGCGGGTTGACCCGAGACAACGGCACCGCCATCAAGGTCACGATAAACACCAGCAATGGCAGAGACAGGCGCCATTGCAGCTCGGCACGGGCCCGCAGGTCATCCTTGCCGATCAGATCAGCAGTGGGCATGGCATCGCGATCGGTGACTTCGTCGCTGACATCAGGCCGCTCCAGCAGCACGCCGTAGGTGTCGTACTTGATCACCCGGTAGTTGGCCTCACCTGGATTGCCGTCATAGCGATAGCCGTTTTCCAGGATCAGGTAGCGATTGCCATCGGGACGAATGTCCTGGTGCCCCTTCTCGGCCACCAGCACCGAAATGCCCTGGTCCTTTTTCTCCCGGCTCAGGCGTTTTTCGGAGATGAACACTCCGGAAAGATTGGTGCGGTCCTCGGAAAGCTGCTCGGTATAGGTCACCCGAGTGCCATCATTGAGCGCCTGGAAGCGCCCGGCCACCAGGGTGTCGAACTCGGTCAGCGCATCCTGTTTGTTCAGCAGCAACTGGAACTGATTGGCTCCCTGCGGCGCCAGACTCAGGCTCAACCAGGCCACCAGCAGGGCCACAAGGGCCGCCGGGATCATGGTCATGCCCAGCAAACGCTGCTGACTCATGCCGGTAGCCGACAACACGGTCATCTCGCTTTCGAGATAGAGCCGGCCGTAAGCCAGGAGAATGCCCAGGAACAGTCCCAATGGCAGGATCAGCTGCAAAAAGCCCGGCAGACGAAAGCCCATGATCAGGAACAGCGAGCCCGGGTCCAGGGCGCCCGAGGCGGCTTGTGCGAGGAACTTGACGAAGCGTCCGCTCATGATGATGACCAGCAGCACCGCACTCACGGCACTCAGGGTCAACAGGACTTCGCGGGATAGATAACGAAAGACGATCAAACCAGACACTCCAGGGTTGTCAGGCTAAGGCGGCCGAACAAGCAAACGTATCGAGCCGGCCCCAGAGACAGGGCCGCCGAAAAAAAGATGGCGCATTATCCTGTGATTGCGCGCGCCTGTCACGGAGGATGCTCACCCGACGCTCTAAAGCAGCGAACTTGGCCAAGACGAGGGTTGTCAGCCGCAACGGGCGAGGTTCAAACTGGCGGCTTTGTCGTCGGCAGCACGCGACGCCTTCTTCTATATAGACAAGCCCCGCGCCGGAGTCTTTCCTGCGCTCTTTGACCATTCATTCAGGGACCCAGACATGGAACTGGTTGTAAAAAGCGCTAGCCCGGAAACGTTGAAGACCGCCACCCTGGTGGTCGCCGTCGGCGAAGGCCGCAAACTCGGCAACGTGGCCAAGCAACTCGACGAACTCAGCGGCGGCGCCATCAGCGCCGTACTCAAGCGCGGCGATCTGGCCGGCAAGGTCGGCCAGAGCCTGCTGCTGCACGGCGTGGCCAAGCTGAAGGCGGAACGCCTGCTGCTGGTGGGCGTCGGCAAGGATGAGGAACTGGGCGACCGCCCGTTCCGCAAGATCATCAGCGGTGTACTTGCCACCCTCAAGGGCCTGGGCGGCAGCGATGCCGTGCTGGCTCTGGACGAAGTTGTGGTCAAAGGCCGCGACAGCTATGGCAAGACCCGTCTGCTGGCCGAAACCCTGGTGGACGGCGGTTACGTATTCGATCGCTACAAGAGCCAGAAAGCCGAACCCCGCGCCCTGAAGAAAATCACCCTGCTGACCATCAAGGCCGCCCAGGCTGAAGTCGAGCGCGGCGTGACCCACGCCCAAGCCATCGCCAAAGGCATGGCTTTTACCCGCGACCTGGGCAACCTGCCGCCGAACGTTTGCCACCCGACGTTTCTGGGTGAACAGGCTAAGGCCCTGGGCAAGGAGTTCAAGGGCCTGAAAGTCGAAGTCCTTGACGAGAAGAAGATCAAGGAACTGGGCATGGGCTCGTTCTATGCCGTAGGCCAGGGCAGCGACCAGCCGCCGCGCCTGATCGTCATGCAATACAACGGCGGCAAGAAATCCGAGAAGCCGTTTGCCCTGGTGGGCAAGGGCATCACCTTCGACACCGGCGGCATCAGCCTCAAGCCGGGCGCCGGCATGGACGAAATGAAATACGACATGGGCGGCGCCGCCAGCGTGTTCGGCACCCTGCGCGCCGTGCTCGAACTGCAACTGCCGATCAACCTGGTATGCATCCTGGCCTGCGCCGAGAACATGCCCAGCGGCGGCGCTGCACGGCCTGGCGATATCGTCACCACCATGAGCGGCCAGACCGTGGAAATCCTCAATACCGACGCCGAAGGCCGTCTGGTGCTGTGCGACGCCCTGACCTACGCCGAACGCTTCAAGCCCCAGGCTGTGATCGACATCGCCACCCTGACCGGTGCCTGCGTGGTCGCCCTGGGCGCCCATACGTCCGGCCTGCTGGGCAACAACGACGAGTTGATCGGCCAACTGCTAAGCGCCGGCCAGCAAGCCGACGACCGCGCCTGGCAACTGCCGCTGTTCGATGAGTACCAGGAACAACTGGACAGCCCGTTCGCCGATATCGCCAACATTGGCGGGCCAAAGGCCGGGACCATCACTGCCGCGTGCTTCCTCTCGCGCTTCACCAAGAACCTGAACTGGGCGCACCTGGATATCGCCGGCACCGCCTGGACCAGCGGCGGCAAGGACAAGGGCGCCACCGGCCGCCCCGTCCCCCTGCTGACCCAATACCTGCTGGACCGCGCCAAAGCCTGAAAACCATGACCGCGAAGGGTGTCGCTTGAAGGCGGCGCCCTTTCCGGCTCAGGAATCCCAATGACCAAAGTCGACTTCTACATTCTTCCCAGCGCGGACCCTGCGGCGCGCCTGGATTTTGCCTGCAAGCTCACCGACAAGGCCTGGCGCATGGGCCATCGCATCTACCTGCATTGCAGCGACGCCCAACAACGGGACGAGCTCGACGCCCGCCTGTGGCGCTTCAAGGGCGAAGCCTTCGTTCCCCACGGCCCGGCAGAAAGCGAAGCCGACGGCCTGATCGTGCTTGGCTTGGGCCAGGACCCTGGCGAACACAACGACCTGCTGGTGAACCTGGACCTGAAAGTACCGGCCTTTGCACCGCGCTTTGCCCGAATTGCCGAAGTGGTGGTGGAAGACCCGACTATTCGTCAGGCGGCCCGCGAGAGTTTCCGTTTCTATCGCGAACAGGGCTATCCTCTGCAAGATCACCGTTTACAGCGACTCTGAGCACCCGATGGACACTCCCAACCCGCTGCAAAAGCCCGCGCATCTGCTGGACGACCTCGAGTCGATCCGTCAACTGCTCGGCGATGACAATCTGCAACCGCCACTGCTGACCGAAACCGTGAGCGGCGAAGTGCAAATCCCCCTGCTGTTCGACATGGTGGGCAGCCAGCAACCTGACGAAACCGAAGCTGCACCCGCAGCGCAAGCCAAACCGCAAGCTGCACCGGCACCGGCACCAGTTCAAGTGACGGCACCAGCCCCTGCTCCAGCTCCAGCTCCAGCGACCGCCCCCGCAGCCAAACCCGCCCCTGCCAGCAACAGCGCCGATGCCCTGCTGCACCTGGATACCGAACTGCGTGCCGCTGCCCAGCTGATCATGCAAGACGTGATCGACGATTTCGCCCCGCACATCGAAACCGAAATCAAGCGCCGCCTCGACGCCCGCCTGGAACGCCTGCTCGCAGCAGCCACCAACGGCAAACCATAAGCCACACGCAAAAGCCGGGCATGGCCATCTTGTCGCTTGCCGCTTGTGGCTTGCTGCTGCCCCCCTCCGCTATACTTCCCGGCTTTTCCTGAATAAATGCCAATAGGGTCCCGCCGCGCATGGATAAGACCTACCAGCCGCACGCCATTGAAACTTCCTGGTACCAGACCTGGGAGTCCGAGAACTACTTCGCCCCGCAAGGCGCGGGCGACTCCTACACCATCATGATCCCGCCGCCGAACGTCACCGGCAGCCTGCACATGGGCCACGGCTTCAACAACGCGATCATGGACGCCCTGATCCGCTTCCGCCGCATGCAGGGTCGCAACACCCTGTGGCAGCCGGGTACCGACCACGCCGGTATCGCCACACAGATGCTGGTGGAGCGTCAGATCGAAGCCCAGGGCCAGAATCGCCATGATCTGGGCCGGGAAAAATTCCTCGAAAAAGTCTGGGAATGGAAGGATCAATCCGGGGGCAACATCAGCCGCCAGATCCGTCGCCTGGGCTCCTCCGTGGACTGGAGCCGCGAGCGCTTCACCATGGACGACGGCCTGTCGGAAGCGGTGAAGGAAGCCTTCGTGCGCCTGCACGAAGATGGTCTGATCTACCGCGGCAAGCGCCTGGTGAACTGGGACACCAAGCTGCACACGGCGATTTCCGATCTGGAAGTGGAAAACCACGACGAGAAAGGCTTCCTGTGGAACCTGAAGTATCCACTGGCCGACGGCGCCAAGACCGCTGAAGGCAACGACTACCTGATCGTCGCCACCACTCGTCCGGAAACCATGCTCGGCGACTCCGCCGTCGCGGTGAACCCTGAAGACGAGCGTTACAAGGCGCTGATCGGCAAGTTCGTCGAACTGCCCCTGGTCGGTCGGCGCATCCCGATCATTGCCGATGACTACTGCGACCCTGAATTCGGCACCGGCTGCGTGAAAATCACCCCGGCCCATGATTTCAACGACTACGAAGTCGGCAAGCGCCACAACCTGCCGCTGCTCAACATCTTCGACAAGAACGCCGCCGTGCTGCCGGCCTGCCAGGTGTTCAACCTGGACGGCAGCCTCAACGAAACCATCGACGGCAAGATCCCGGCCGAGTACGTGGGCCTGGATCGTTTCGAAGCGCGCAAGCAGATCGTGGCTGCCTTCGACGCCGCTGGCCTGCTGGTCAGCGTCGACGACCACGCCCTGAAAGTGCCGAAGGGCGACCGCTCCGGCACCGTCATCGAGCCGTGGCTCACCGACCAGTGGTACGTCTCCACCAAGCCGCTGGCCGAACCTGCCATCGCTGCTGTGGAAGACGGCCGCATCGCCTTCGTGCCCAAGCAGTACGAGAACATGTACTTCTCCTGGATGCGCGACATCCAGGACTGGTGCATCAGCCGCCAGCTGTGGTGGGGCCACCGGATTCCGGCCTGGTACGACGAATCGGGCAAGGTCTATGTCGGCCGCGATGAAGCCGAAGTGCGAGCCAAGCACAACCTCGGTCCGGACGTTGCCCTGCAGCAGGACAACGACGTACTCGACACCTGGTTCAGCTCGGGCCTGTGGACCTTCTCCACCCTGGGCTGGCCGGAACAGACCGACTTCCTCAAGACCTTCCACCCGACCGACGTGCTGGTCACCGGCTTCGACATCATTTTCTTCTGGGTCGCCCGGATGATCATGCTCACCATGCACCTGGTGAAGAACGAAGACGGCACGCCGCAGGTTCCGTTCAAGACCGTGTACGTGCACGGTCTGGTCCGCGACGGCCAGGGCCAGAAGATGTCCAAGTCCAAGGGCAACGTCCTCGACCCGCTGGACATCATCGACGGTATCGACCTCGAAACCCTGGTGCAGAAGCGCACCACCGGCCTGATGCAGCCCAAACTGCAGAAAGCCATCGAGAAGCAGACCCGCGCCGAATTCGCCGACGGCATCGCCAGCTACGGCACCGACGCCCTGCGCTTCACCTTCTGCTCCCTGGCCACCACCGGCCGCGACATCAAGTTCGACATGGGCCGCGTCGAGGGTTACCGCAACTTCTGCAACAAGATCTGGAACGCTGCGCGCTACGTGCTGGATAAGGGCGAGGACTGCGGTCAGAACGGCGAGGCCTATGAGCTGTCCCTGGCGGACCGCTGGATCATCTCGCAACTGCAGCGCACCGAAGCTGAAGTGACCCGTCAGCTCGACCAGTTCCGTTTCGACCTGGCCGCCCAGGCCCTGTACGAGTTCATCTGGAACCAGTACTGCGACTGGTACCTGGAGCTGTCCAAGCCCGTGCTGTGGGACGAGAACGCGCCGGTTGAACGCCAGCGCGGCACCCGTCGCACACTGGTGCGGGTACTGGAAGTGGCCCTGCGCCTGGCCCATCCATTCATGCCGTTCATCACCGAGGAAATCTGGCAGCGCCTGGCACCGTTGGCCGGCGCCGAAGGCAAGACCATCATGCTGCAGCCTTGGCCGGTGGCTAACGAAGCCCGCATCGACCAGGCCGCCGAAGACGACATCGAATGGCTCAAGGGCCTGATGCTCGGCACTCGCAACATTCGCGCGGAAATGAACATCGGCCCGGGCAAGCCCCTGGCCCTGTTCCTGAAGAACGTTAGTGCCGAAGACCAGCGTCGCCTGACCGAGAACGAAGCCTTGCTGAAGAAGCTGGCCCGACTCGAATCCATCACTGTGCTGGGTGCCGGCGACGAAGCGCCGCTGTCTGCCACCGCCCTGGTGGGTGAGATGGAAGTGCTGGTGCCCATGGCCGGCCTGATCGACAAAGGTGCGGAACTGGCCCGTCTGGACAAGGAGATCCAACGCCTGCAAGGCGAAGTGCAGCGAGTGGGCGGCAAGCTGTCCAACGCCTCCTTCGTCGACAAGGCTCCGGCCGAAGTGATCGAGAAGGAACGCGCCAAACTGGCCGAAGCCGAACAGGCTCTGGGCAAGCTGGCAGAGCAGCACGCACGGATCTCCAGCCTGTAACGGCGATTCGCGCAGTGTGAAAGAGGGAGGCCCGTACAGGCCTCCCTTTTTTATGCGCGCTGTCTTATGTAGCGAGAAGGCACGCTTGCATCACTTGTCGCTCGCCGCTTGAAACTTACCGTTGCTCCTGTGTGACAATGCCCGCCACTTTGAACCAGCCCCGAATCGATCCCCCATGACCGCCCCCAACACCCCAAAGCCTGCGCGCAAAAAGCCCAAAACCGCCTCCCCGGCCAAAAACGCCGCACCCCGGGAAAAGGCCAGCCTGCATCCGCGCAATCGTCACCAGGGGCGTTACGACTTCCCGCAACTGATCAAGAGCACCCCGGAACTGGGGCAGTTCGTGATCCTCAATCCCTACGGCAAGGAAAGTATCGACTTCGCCGACCCGGCCGCCGTGCGGGTATTCAACCGAGCCCTGCTCAAGGCCTTCTACGGCATCGCCCACTGGGACATTCCGGCGGACTTTCTCTGCCCACCCGTGCCCGGTCGCGCCGACTACGTGCATTTCCTCGCCGACCTGCTGGCCAGCCACAACCAGGGTGAAATCCCTCGTGGCGCGGCGGTACGAGTACTGGACGTCGGCGTCGGCGCCAACTGCATCTACCCGCTGATCGGCTACAGCGACTACCGCTGGCAGTTCCTCGGTTCGGACATCGACAGCACTGCCCTGTCCGCAGCCAAGGCCATTGTCCAGGCCAACGGCTTGAACAAGGCCATCAGCCTGCGCCAGCAGGGCAACCCCAAGCAGATCCTCAGCGGCCTGCTGGAAAGCACCGAGCGTTTCGACCTGACGATGTGCAACCCGCCCTTCCATGCCTCCCTGGACGAAGCCACCCGCGGCAGCCAGCGCAAGTGGCGAGCTCTGGGCAAGGCCGATCCCAAGCGCAAGCTGCCAGTGCTGAATTTCGGCGGCCAGGCCCGGGAACTCTGGTGCGAGGGTGGCGAGATCCGTTTCGTCAGCCAGTTGATCAGCGAGAGCGCCGGCGTCGGCCAGCAAGTGCTGTGGTTCAGCACCCTGGTGTCAAAGGCCTCGAACCTGCCGGCGATTGAAAGCGCGCTGAAAAAGGCCGGGGTCCTAGAAAGCCAGGTGGTAGAGATGTCCCAGGGACAGAAACAGAGCCGCTTCGTCGCCTGGACCTTCAAGGACAAGGCACAGCAACAGGCCTGGAGTCAGGAACGCTGGGTTAGGAAGAACTAAAGAGGCGGGAGATTCAAAGACGATTCACCTTGCGTGAATCGGTGTCACACAAACCGTGCCCGGAGTACTTCTGAGCACGGTTTCACTGCAAGTCTTACTTGTTAACAGCGTCGGTCAGGCCTTTAGCCACAACCAGCTTGATAACTTTCTTGGCAGCGATTTCGATGGCAGCGCCAGTCGATGGGTTACGGCCAGTACGGGCAGGACGCTCGGTCACTTTCAGCTTGCCGATACCTGGCAGAGTGATTTCGCCGCCATTTTCCAATTGATCAGCAACGATCTGGGCCAGTTGGTCCAGAGCGTTACGCGCGGTGGTTTTCGGCGCGTCGATAGCTTCAGCGATATCAGCGATCAGTTGGTCTTTAGTAATAGCCATTGTGGTGTTCCTTCCCTATCAAATTCATTTGGATTGCAGAGTGCAGTGTCAGCCATCGAGCCAGATCTTGTGAATCTGGCACCCCGGTTACAACCACGACAGATCGGGGTTATAGATACCGAAATCAGGGTTTGGTTCGACCCGACAAATGCTGAATGCACGCTTAACGCTGAGACATCGCGTAAGACGGGGCAAAACTAGCACACAGACGGGGAAATATCCGCCTCTACCTAGCCATTTGGTCAGCTTTATTGCTCTAAATCGGTAAAAAAATGCATAAGCGTTACCGACAGGCCGTTCATCGCCTGGCAAACCGCGCCAAAACCAACGGGTGCGGTACACTGGGCACTTTTTCGGGGAGTCCGCCCTCCCCCTTCAATCAGCCGAGAAGCCCATGCCGATCCGTCATTGCATCGTCCACCTGATCGACAAAAAACCCGACGGCAGCCCCGCAGTTCTGCATGCCCGAGACTCCGAACTGGCAGAGTCCGCGGCCATCGAGAACATGCTCGCCGACCTCAATGAAAGCTATAACGCCAAACAGGGCAAAGCCTGGGGCCTGTTCCATCCCGAGTCCGGCGCTTTCCCCTTCAGCGGCTGGCTGAAGGAGTACCTGGACGGCGGCCAGGACTTCACCGCATTCAGCCGGGTGGCGGTGGAGCATCTGCAGAAGCTGATGGAGGAATCCAACCTGTCGGTGGGCGGCCACGTGCTGTTTGCTCATTACCAACAGGGCATGACCGACTATCTGGCGATCGCCCTGCTACACCACAGCGAAGGCGTGGCGGTGACCGACCAACTGGACGTGACCCCGTCGCGCCATCTGGACCTGGGCCAACTGCACCTCGCCGCGCGGATCAACATCTCCGAGTGGCAGAACAACAAGCAGTCCAAGCAGTACATCTCCTTTATCAAGGGCAAGAACGGCAAGAAGGTCTCGGAGTACTTCCGCGACTTCATCGGCTGCCAGGAAGGCGTCGACGGTCCGGGCGAGACCCGCACCCTGCTCAAGGCCTTCAGCGACTTCGTCGAAAGCGAAGACCTGCCGGAAGAGTCGGCCCGGGAAAAGACCAAGACCCTGGTGGACTACGCCAGCAGCCAAGCCAAGCTCGGCGAACCCATGGGCCTGGAAGAACTCTCGGAACTGATCGACGAAGACCGCCCCAAGGCGTTCTACGACCACATCCGCAACAAGGATTACGGGCTATCGCCGGAAATTCCTGCGGATAAACGCACCCTCAACCAGTTCCGCCGCTTCACCGGTCGCGCCGAAGGCCTGTCCATCAGCTTCGAAGCCCACCTGCTGGGCTCGAAGATCGAGTACGACGAAGAAGCCGGGACCCTGATCATCAAGGGCCTGCCGACCCAGCTGACCGACCAGCTCAAGCGCCGCAACTGATGCTCCAGGGAGTACTGAAGAAGTTCCTGCTGATCCTGCTGGTGGTGGTGGTCTATCAGAACTGGGGCAAGATCGAACGGCTGTTCAACCCTTCGGCGGTGGTCAGCGAAGAGATCCGCAACCAGGCCCGGGTGGTGCTGTACGCCACCGACTGGTGCGGCTACTGCAAGGCTACCCGACGCTTTCTCGATCAGAAGGGCATTCCCTATCGGGAGTTCGACATCGAGAAAGATGCAGAGGCGCGTAAGGCCTATACCGCTCTGGGCGGTGCCGGGATTCCGATCCTGGATGTGAATGGAACCCTGCTCCGCACCTATGATCCCGATGCCATCATGGCGGCGCTGCAACCGTAGGAACCGGCGAGCCGACGCGGCGCTTGCCGGCGAAGGGGCCGGCAGATCGTGCACCGATCTTGAGGACGCCTTCGCTGGCAAGCCAGCTCCTACAGGTGTGAGTCACTGCGCCTGGATACGGAAACCCAACCGCGGGAAGTGCACGTGGACCACGCCGGCACGTGGATCTTCACGGCGCAGGATCAACTCTTCAGTACCGGCAAACAGCAACTCGCCTGCCACCGGATCGACTCCATAGTCGGTCGCAGCAATCACCACCTGCTGCCCTGCCACAAAGCCATTGGGATCGACAAACCGCTTATCCGGCAGCGGCGCCGGGGTAGCACCACGCGACACCTCAAGGGCCTCTTCAGCGCTCATTTCGGTGAAGGAGCCGTGACCAAAGCCCAGCACTCGCGCCAACCAGGCTGATACCGCCGGATACTCGTCCACCAGCGGCGCCGTCACCGGCGTCCCCTTGAGGAACCACAGCGGGTGCGCCAGGGCGATATCGGCAATCGAGGGCTCACCAAACAGGAAGTCCCCCGGCTCACGCTGCAGTTGCTGCTCCAGACGCGCCATGATGGTCGGCCACTGATGCTTGGCCACTTCCAGGGGCAGACGACTGGCGCTGCCGCCACTGAACAACCCGGCACGGTCGGCCATGAAGGCCTTGACCACCTCCGGCGGCATCTTGCCGAAACGTGCTGCGGCAGACTCGGGCTGGAACACCAGGGTCACCGCATGCTGGAACACCACCGAGTCGACCCAGGCGGCGAAGGTCGCGCTGATCATTTCCTGGCCTTCGGGGAACAGCACCGGCGAGGCCTTTTCCCGCTCCAGACGCCGGGCGATCAAAGCCGTGTCGCAGTAGATATCAGCACCGACTTGCAGTACCGGCGTCTTGCGATAGCCACCGGTCAGGGCGGTCAGATCAGGCTTGGGCATCACCGGGGAAATCTTCACGGAGCGCCAGGACAGACCCTTGAAGCCCAGGAGCAAACGGGCTTTTTCCGCGAAGGGAGAAGTCGGGTAATGGTGCAGGATCAACTCTGACATGCTGGGGTCCGCCGGAAGAGGGAAAGCGCTGAGCTTAGCGCGCAATCCATGGACGGCCTACCGATCCGACTGATGAGCACCTATCAGTCAGATTGATGCTGCTGCCCCGGCAGACGCCACCAGACACTCCTTGGCGCTTTTCCTGAGCTTCTTGATCAACCGCTCCTGACGCAGAGCCTCGCTCTTGTCCCGACAAGCTTCGGTATAGACCAGAGCCACCGCCGGGCTGGAGAGAAAGAAACGCGCGCCCTTGCCACTCTGGTGCTTGGCGAAGCGCTTCACCGGGTCGTCGCTGATGCCGCAATAAAGGGCGCCATTGGCCGCGCGCACCAGATACACAAACCAGGGTTTGCTGGCAGGCGCAGGCAGTTCGCCGGCAATCACGGGGTTTGGATCGGGGCTGCTCACAAAAACCATCGGGGCCTGTGGATAACAAGCCGCGATCTTAGCAGAGGATGGCTTTCAGCGACCGCTCTGGAAGGCCTTGAGGCCTTTACGGGCCTGGGCGCGAACGGCATTTTTCAGCAGCGGCGTCCAGCCCAGCAAAAGCCCCTTGGCCCCCAGGGCCTGGCGCGCCCAACGCCACAGGTCGAAATGGTCGTGGTGCTCACAGATCTTGCCATCGCGAAACACGAAACGCGCCTGGATATCGTTGACCACCGTGTTGCCGGTCTGGCTGAACAGGTAGGTGGCGACCCAGTGCGCGCCACCCGAACGCTCGTCGGCATGCACCTGATCGAAGGTCAGGGAAAAGTCCTTGGCCCGCGCGGTGAGCATGCGCCACATGTCGCCGGCGTCACGTCCGCGCAACTCGCCGAAGGCCGGATCACTGAATACAACGTCCTCGGTATAGCAGGCGCTCATGGCCTCGGCATCGAGCCGCTGGAAGGCCTGATAGAACTCAGTGATCAGGACGCGGTGGGCATCACTCATGGGCGGACTCCGGAAGGACAAAGGGATGCCAGCACAATAATCCGCACGCCCAGAGAAGACTATCGGCATTTGCCGTGCAAATACCGACAGTGACGCTCCTCAGATCCTCTCGCTTTGCGCCTGCACATACAGCGAGCGGCCGGCGCCCAGCCCGGCAATGATCGCCCCGCTGCCCAACACCGCGAAAATCCAGCCCACGGCGTTCCAGCCGCCGGTCCAGTCATGCACCAACCCCACGGCAAACGGCCCCATGGACGCCAGGGTGTAGCCGATGCCCTGGGCCATGCTCGACAGGTTGGCGGCCACATGGGTATCCCGTGAGCGCAGGACGATCAGGGTCAGGGCCAGGCTGAAAGTACCTCCTTGCCCCAGGCCCAGCAGAATGGCCCAGCCCCACAAGCCATCAAGCGGTGCATACAGGCAACCGAACAGACCGCCCAAGGTCATCAACATGACGATCACGATGGCCAGACGCTGGTCCTTGCCGCGAGTCGCCAGCCAGGGCGCCGCCAGGGAGCTGGCCAGTTGCACGATGACCGAACCCGACAGCACCAGTCCGGCCTGGGTCGGAGTCAGCCCACGACCGATCAGGATCGATGGCAACCAGCCAAACACGATGTAGGCCAGGGACGATTGCAAGCCCATGTACAAGGTCACCTGCCAGGCCAGGCGATCGCGCAGCAACCCGCGCACACGGAAAGCGACATGGTGGGCACCGTGTTTCTGCCCCACTTGAGGCAACCAGAACAGCGCTGCCATCAACGCAGGCACCACCCAGAAGCCAAGGCCCATGGCCCAGCTGTCATCGAAGTGGTGGCTCAAGGGCACCGTCGCGCCTGCCGCCATGGCTGCCCCCAGGCACAGGGCCATGGTGTAGACCCCGGTCATGCTTCCCGCATGCCGGGCGAAGTCGCGCTTGACGATGCCCGGCAGCAGCACCCCGATCACGCCGATGCTGGCCCCGGCCAGGATGCTCCCGGCAAAGACCCCGAACTCACCGAGCGAGCTGCGCAGGACAATGCCCAGGGCCAGGGTCAGGAGAATCCCCAGCACCACCCGTTCGGCGCCGAAACGCCGGGCCAGTAGCGGCGCCAAAGGCGCGAACAGCCCCAGGCACAACACCGGCAAAGTGGTCAGCAATCCCGCCTTGGCCGCCGACAGGCCCAGGCTCTGGGATACGTCACTGAGCAACGGCGCCATGCTCGACAGCGCCGGACGCAGGTTCAACGCCACCAGGATCAGCCCCAACAGCAACAGCCAGGGCCGCCGCAAAGGTGGCGGGGCCTGCTGGACTTCTTCGTCATCGGCCTCGGCATCGATCAACAACTCGGGAGGCGACGGGGTGTTCGGAGGGGACTGCTGGTTGGACATAAAGGTCTCGGATTCAGGATTCGTTGATCAACTGGCGGGACAGGTGCTTGGCCCGCTCGGGGTCGCCCTGCTCGATGGCGTCCAGCAGATGCTGGTGGAGATCGAAGACGTCCTGGCGGCGCGGAGTGACCGTCAAGGCCTGGCGCAACTGGGCGCCCACCACACTGGAGAAATAGCGGTACAGCTGGCTCAGGGTCGGATTGTGCGCGGCATCCACCAGGCCCTGATGAAACACCAGGTCGCAGGCGATGTAGCTTTCCAGATCGCCATGAAAATGCCCGCCGCTGGCCTGCAAGGCTTCGCTCAAGGCGCGCAGGTCCTCGTCGGTGCGACGCAGGGCCGCGAGGCCAACCGCCTCCACTTCAAGGATCTGCCGGGTTTCCCGGGCCTGCTCCAGAGAGCATTGGGACAGGGCCTGGAGCATGTCCAGGGGATCAGCCACGGCTCGCAGGTAGCTGCCATCGCCCTGGCGAATCTCGATCAACCCGGAAAACGCCAGCACCCGCATGGCTTCACGCACGGTGTTGCGGCTGATGCCCAGCTCACTGGCCAGCTCCGGCTCGGTGGGCAGGCGCTGGCCGACGGCCCAGACGCCCTTGGTGATGCGCAGGCGCAACTGCTCCAGGGCCTGGTCGACCAGGGAACGTTTGATCAGGGGGGAAATTTCGCTCATTGAACTCACTCTTTCATCCAATCATCGGATGAATTGCCCGACATGGTATTCAGGCTTTTCCGAGAGTTCAACGATTTAGGCTGGAGGAGGCACTTTCGCCATTGCAATCATGCCTTGACAAAAAACCCTATAAGGGTAATTTCGATCAAGCATCAAGGGTGTCTCATGGAAAAGAAAACACCTCATTACGACCTGTCGCTGATCAAGGCACAGGTCGTTCAGCAAGGAGCACAAGCCTTCACTCGAAGCGCATTGCGTTGCGGCAGGGAACTCGGATTGTCCCTGGCCGCCATGCAACGAGTAGTAGCCGGACTCCAGGGCAGCCTGTTCTACAAATCGATGACCACCTATAGCGATCATCGGCTGTGGCAGGACGTGTACTACACCCGCATCGATAACTGGACGCTCTACATCAAGGTCACCTACCGCCCCGGTGCAGGGCCTCCCGTGATCTCCTTCAAGGAGGCAGAGACTTGAAACAACAACAATGCTACAGCTGCGGCGCTCCGACCGGCATGCTGGCGTTCGAGCAGCGCAGCGAGCTCGTCGACTACCGGCACTTACAGCGTCACCTTCATGGCCTGGCGGGCTGGGAATGCCAGGAATGCGGTGAAATCGAATTCGACGCCGCCAGTGCACAACGCTACGCCGCCGCGGGCGACCAATTGCTGGAAGAGTACCGGCAGAGCGTCGCCGCCGACATGAAGCGCATCCGCCGCCAGCTGCACCTCTCGCAGAAAGAGGCGGTCAAACTGCTGTCCGGTGGCGGGCACAACGCCTTTTCCCGTTACGAGCGCGGCGAAGTCGGCGTGCCCCAACCGCTGTACGTGCTGATGCGCCTGCTGGATCGCCACCCACAGTTGATGAAGGACGTACTGGAACTCAGCGCACCACAGCGGGCGCCTTCTGCCTCCAGCGACCACCCCGAACAACAGCTCGGCGCTGCCGGCGGTTGAACGCCGGGCAAAAATAAACCCGGAACCAGTCCGGGTTTATCGTCAGCGCGGGCCCTGCATCAGGATCAATGCAGGATCTGGCTCAGGAACAGCTTGGTGCGATCATTTTGCGGGTTGTCGAAGAAGTCATTCGGTGCCGCCTGCTCGACGATCTCGCCCTTGTCCATGAAGATCACCCGGTTGGCCACGGTGCGAGCAAAACCCATTTCATGGGTCACGCAGAGCATGGTCATGCCGTCTTCGGCGAGGCCGATCATGGTGTCCAGCACCTCCTTGACCATTTCCGGGTCCAGGGCCGAGGTGGGTTCATCGAACAGCATGATCTTGGGCTTCATGCACAGCGCCCGGGCAATCGCCACCCGTTGCTGCTGGCCACCGGAAAGCTGGCCCGGGTACTTGTGGGCCTGCTCCGGAATCCGCACCCGCTCCAAGTAATGCATGGCAATTTCCTCGGCCTTGCGCTTGGGCATCTTGCGCACCCACATCGGCGCCAGGGTGCAGTTCTGCAGGATGGTCAAGTGCGGAAACAGGTTGAAGTGCTGGAACACCATGCCCACTTCCCGGCGAATGGCCTCGATCTGCTTGAGGTCGTTGGTCAGCTCCACCCCGTCCACCACGATGCGTCCCTGCTGGTGCTCTTCCAGACGGTTGAGGCAGCGGATGGTGGTGGATTTGCCCGAGCCCGAAGGCCCGCACAGGACGATGCGCTCGCCCTGCTGGACGTTGAGGTTAATGTCCTTCAACACGTGGAACTGGCCATACCACTTGTTCACACCCTGCATCTGAATAATGCCTTCAGGGCCCACAGGCTTTTTGTTCGCTTCACTCATGGAGGTACTCCTAACGCTTGTGGCCTGTGTCCAACTTACGCTCCAGATGCATGGAGTAGCGGGACATACCAAAACAGAAAATCCAGAACACCAGGGCCGCGAAGACATAGCCTTCGGTGGCCATGCCCAGCCATTTGGGGTCGGCGGCGGCTTGCTTGACGCTGTTGAGCAGGTCGAACAGGCCAATGATGATCACCAAGCTCGTGTCCTTGAACAGGGCGATGAAGGTGTTGACGATCCCGGGGATCACCAGCTTCAGGGCCTGCGGCAGAATCACCAGGCCCATCGCGCGCCAGTAACCCAGGCCCATGGCGGCAGCCGCTTCGTACTGGCCCTTGGGAATGGCCTGCAAACCGCCACGCACCACCTCGGCCACATAGGCCGACTGGAACAGGATCACCCCGATCAACGCCCGCAGCAGCTTGTCGAAGTTCATGCCCTCGGGCAGGAACAGCGGCAACATCACCGACGACATGAACAGCACCGTGATCAGCGGCACGCCACGCCAGAACTCGATGAAGGTCACGCAGACCACGCGGATCGCCGGCAGGTTGGAACGTCGTCCCAATGCCAGCAGGATGCCCAGGGGCAAGGCCCCGGCAATGCCCACCGTGGCAATCACCAAAGTCAGCATCAGGCCGCCCCACTGGCTGGTGGCGACGGTGCTCAGGCCCAGGTAGCCGCCGTGCAGCAGGGTGTAGGCCAACACCGGGTACCACACCAGGAAACACAAGCCGTAGATCGCTTTGCGAGCAAAGCGCGAGATGAACAAGGGAGCCACGCCGATCACCGCCAGCCATACGGTCAGGTCCACCCGCCAGCGCAGTTCCACTGGGTAGTAGCCATACATGAACTGGCCGAAACGCTGCTGGATGAACACCCAACAGGCACCGTCCTTGGTGCAGTCGGCACGGGTGGTGCCGACCCAGTTGGCGTCGAGGATCGCCCACTGCAGGATCGGCGGCACCACCAGGTAGATCAGGTAGAAGGCAAACAGGGTCAACAGGGTGTTGAGCCAGTTGGAGAACATGTTGGCGCGCATCCACGCCAGCACGCCGATACTGCGGCTGGGCGGCGGCATATCGGGCTTGAAAGTATGAGTCGTCATGGGCGCTTCCTCACCGCTCGATCAGCGCAATGCGCTTGTTGTACCAGTTCATCAGCAGGGAAATGCTGATGCTGATTGCCAGGTACACGCTCATGGTGATGGCAATGACCTCAATGGCCTGGCCGGTCTGGTTGAGCACCGTGCCGGCGAACAGCGAAACCATTTCCGGGTAACCGATACCGGCGGCCAGGGACGAGTTCTTCGCCAGGTTCAGATACTGGCTGGTCAATGGCGGAATGATCACCCGCAAGGCCTGGGGAATGATCACCTTGCGCAGGGTCGGACCGTTGCGCAGGCCCAGGGAACGGGCTGCCTCGGTCTGGCCGTGGCTGACCGACTTGATCCCGGAACGCACGATTTCGGCAATGAACGCCGCCGTGTAGACGGTCAGGGCCAGGGTCAGGGCCAAGAGTTCGGGGATCAGTACCCAGCCGCCGACGAAGTTGAAGCCTTGCAGCTTCGGCAACTCCCAATGCATGGGCGAGCCGAAGACCAGCGCGCACAGCGCCGGAATCACCAGCAACAACGCCAGGCCAGTCCAGAACTTGTGGAACGGCACCCCGGTGTCTTCAAAGCGTTTGTTGGCCCAGCGGCACATCAGCACGATGGCGACGATGGCCAGCACCACACTCGCAAAGAACGCCCAGAACCCTGGAGCCATCTGCGCCGCCGGCATGTTCAAGCCACGACTGCTGACGAAGAAGGTGTCGCCGAAGTTATGGCTGTTGCGCGGCCCCGGCATGGTCAGGAACACCGCGAAGTACCAGAACAGGATCTGCAGCAGTGGCGGAATATTGCGGAACACTTCCACATACACCGTCGCCAGCTTGCTGATGATCCAGTTCTGCGACAGCCGCGCCACCCCGATGATGAACCCCAGCAAGGTCGCCAGGATCACCCCGATAAAGGTCACCAGCAGCGTATTGAGCAGACCGATGACGAAGACCCGGGCATAACTGTCCGCTTCGGTGTAGGCAATCAAGTGTTGAGCGATGCCGAAACCGGCGCTGCGCTCAAGAAAGTCGAAACCCGAGGTAATACCCCGGTGCTGGAGGTTGGTTTGCGTGTTGTCGAACAGAAACCAGCCCAGCGAAACCACCGCCACAAGGGTGATGATCTGGAACAGCCAGGCGCGCACACGCGGATCGCTGAGGCTAAGCCTCTGCTTGGGTGCGCCGATTGAATTTTGCATGAAGTGCCCCAGGAATAATGGAACAGAACATCACCCGGCGGTTGGCCCGCCGGGTGATAGAACCATCAGCGCACAGGTGGTGCGTATTGGATGCCGCCGTTGTTCCACAGCGCGTTCAGGCCGCGGTCGATGGCCAGTGGCGTGCTCTTGCCGAGGTTTTTCTCGAACACTTCACCGTAGTTACCTACTTGCTTGACGATCTGTACTACCCAGTCCTTCGGCAGTTTCAGGTCTTTGCCGTATTCACCGTCCGCGCCCAGCAGACGTGCTACATCAGGGTTCTTGGTGGACTTGGCTTCAGCTTCGACGTTTTTCGAAGTGATGCCCGCCTCTTCGGCGTTGAGCATGGCGAACAGGGTCCACTTGACGATGCTGAACCACTCTTCGTCGCCCTTACGCACCACCGGGCCCAAAGGCTCCTTGGAGATGGTTTCCGGCAGTACGACGTATTCGGTCGGAGTCGCCAGCTTGCTGCGCTGTGCGTAAAGCTGGGACTTGTCGGAGGTCAGCACGTCACAACGACCGGACTCCAGGGACTTGGCGCTTTCATCGGAAGTATCGAAGGTGATCGGGGTGTATTTCAGACCATTGCCGCGGAAGTAGTCCGACACGTTCAGCTCGGTGGTAGTACCGGCTTGAATACAGATGGTCGCACCGTCCAACTCCTTGGCACTTTTCACACCCAGTTTGTTGTTCACCAGGAAGCCAATGCCGTCGTAATAAGTGACGCCGGCGAACATCAAGCCCATACCCGCGTCACGGGAACTGGTCCAGGTGGTATTGCGCGACAGCACGTCGATCTCGCCGGATTGCAGCGCAGTGAAGCGCTCCTTGGCGTTCAGCTGGCTGAACTTGACCTTGGTCGCATCGCCGAATACGGCTGCGGCCACGGCACGGCAGACATCGGCGTCAATGCCGAGAATCTTGCCGGTAGCGTCCGGTACCGAGAAGCCCGGCAGACCATCGCTGACGCCGCACTGTACGAAACCTTTCTTCTGTACTGCATCGAGGGTCGCACCCGCCTGTGCGAAACCGCTTGTAGCCAGTACCGTGGCCGCCGTAACGACGGCCAGGGTGGATTTCAACATCTTCATTCAAACCTCCAGTTTTGCTCTTGTTGTGTCGGAGCTTGAGTCCTGCCGCACCCTCATGAGGCGCTGTTGACCCGCGTCGGCTTTTTATAGGGTCAAGCGGCGTAAGACCTTCGCTATGAGTCTAGTAGGAGAAATCCACGTAATGGGGGACCTACATCTCACCAATCGGCCGAACGGGCTTTAGCCCTTTGCAGTTCACAGAGCCCGTAGCGGCCGTAGGCGAACCGGTATCAGAGGAGGTGGGGTATGCCATCGCCCGCGGTAGCCTGTTAGTGTTACCGCCGGCAGAGCGTGCTATCACATCCGCTCCTCTTTCTGAGCCATAGCAAAGCCCGTACCACAGTTTCGGCTAAAGCGTTTCAGCCAGTGGTCAATAGCAAAACGTTCAACCGTGCGACATCTTCTTCACCGATCAACCGGGCGCGCCCCTTAACCTCGCACTCAATCAGCGCGCACGCACATAAATGGAGCAGCCATGACCGAGCCCTTGATTCTTCAGCCCAGTAAGCCCGCAGATGCCTGTGTGATCTGGCTTCATGGCCTGGGAGCGGACCGTTACGACTTCCTGCCGGTGGCCGAGATGCTGCAGGAAAAACTCTTGAGCACCCGCTTCGTCCTGCCCCAGGCACCGACCCGTGCCGTGACCATCAATGGCGGATACGCCATGCCCAGCTGGTACGACATTTTGGCCATGAGCCCGGCTCGCGCGATCAGTCGCGAACAGCTCGAAGAATCATCTGACGAGGTCATCAGACTGATCGAAGAGCAACGCGCAAGCGGAATAGACGCATCGCGCATTTTCCTCGCGGGTTTCTCCCAAGGTGGCGCCGTGGTACTGCACACCGCCTTCCTCAAATGGCAGGGTCCCTTGGGTGGCGTACTTGCCCTCTCCACCTATGCCCCGACCTTCAGCGATGAACTGCAACTTTGCGCCAGCCAACAGCGGATTCCGGTGCTGTCCCTGCACGGCCAGTACGACGAAGTGGTGCAGAACGCCATGGGACGCACCGCATACGAGTACCTGAAACAGCACGGTGTCACCGTGACATGGCAGGAATACCCAATGGGACACGAGGTGTTACCGGAAGAAATCCGTGATATCGGCACCTGGCTGAGCGAGCGTTTGCGCTAGAAAAAGTGCCTCGCGCCAGGACCACAAGCAACAGACTACGCCGCGCCCGTTTCTTGCATTACACTGGCCGGCGTACATTCCTTAACCAATTGATGAGATGACCGTGCTCAAAGCACTCAAGAAAATCTTCGGTAAAAGCGAGGCTGAGCCGCTCGCGCCAAGCCCCAGCGCCCCTTCCCCCAGTTCCAGCAGCCGCAATGACGGCCGTCAGCCGGAGCGGAGCGCACCTGCTACCGCAGCTAAAAAAGAACCGGTGAACACACCGGCCGCCCCTTCCGCTCCCAAAGCACCGCGCCAAGAGAAGCCCAAGGCCGAGCAACCCAAACCTGAGCAAGCGCAGCGCCCGCGGCCGCCAAAACCAGCGGTCAGCACCTGGAAAATCGAAGACTTCGTGGTGCAACCCCAGGAAGGCAAGACCCGTTTCCACGACTTCAAGCTCGCTCCGGAACTGATGCACGCCATCCAGGACCTGGGCTTTCCCTACTGCACGCCGATCCAGGCCCAGGTACTGGGCTTCACCCTGGCGGGTAAAGACGCCATCGGCCGTGCCCAGACCGGCACCGGCAAGACCGCCGCGTTCCTGATCTCGATCATCACCCAGTTGCTGCAGACCCCGCCGCCGAAAGAGCGCTACATGGGCGAACCACGGGCACTGATCATTGCCCCGACCCGGGAACTGGTGGTGCAGATCGCCAAGGACGCCGCGGCCCTGACCAAATACACCGGCCTCAACGTCATGACCTTCGTTGGCGGCATGGATTTCGACAAGCAGCTCAAGCACCTGGAAGCTCGCCACTGCGACATCCTGGTGGCCACCCCGGGCCGCCTGCTGGACTTCAACCAGCGCGGTGACGTGCACCTGGACATGGTCGAAGTGATGGTGCTGGACGAAGCCGACCGCATGCTCGACATGGGCTTCATCCCGCAAGTGCGGCAGATCATTCGCCAGACCCCGCCCAAGAGCGAGCGCCAGACCCTGCTGTTCTCCGCCACCTTCACCGAAGACGTGATGAACCTGGCCAAGCAGTGGACCACCGACCCGGCGATCGTCGAGATCGAGGCCGAGAACGTCGCCAGCGAAAACGTCGAACAGCACATTTATGCCGTGGCCGGGGCCGACAAGTACAAGCTGCTGTACAACCTGGTCACCGACAACGGCTGGGAACGGGTCATGGTCTTCGCCAACCGCAAGGATGAAGTGCGGCGCATCGAAGAACGCCTGGTGCGCGACGGCGTGAACGCCGCCCAGCTGTCCGGCGACGTGCCCCAGCACAAGCGGATCAAGACCCTGGAAGGCTTCCGCGAAGGCAAGATCCGGGTCCTGGTGGCCACCGACGTGGCCGGCCGCGGCATCCACATCGACGGCATCAGCCACGTGATCAACTTCACCCTGCCGGAAGTGCCGGACGACTACGTGCACCGCATCGGCCGTACCGGGCGTGCCGGTGCCGACGGCGTCTCCATCAGCTTCGCCGGCGAGGACGACTCCTATCAGCTGCCATCGATCGAAGCCCTGCTGGGGCGCAAGATCAGCTGCGAGATGCCGCCGGCCGAGCTGTTGCGCCCAGTAGAGCGCAAACGCCCGCAAGCCTGATAGCAGACGCGCCGAAAAAAACGCAGCCCATCACCGGCTGCGTTTTTTTTCGCCTGGATGTTGCTCAAGGAAACTAAAAGTCCATAATAGACAAATAAGTTTAATTCCTTGGGAACGCCTACATGCCCAGCACGCCCTACCTGATTGCCCAGACCGAAGCCCGCCAGTTGCTCGCGCAAATCGACGTCCCGCAGATCCTGCGCAAACTGTTTCGCGACCTGGCCGCCGGACTCGCCGTACAACCGCCACAACAGCTGGTGGAGTTTCCCCAGGGCGCCGGCGACTTCATCAACTACCTGGGCGTGCTGGCTGAAGATCGGGTCTACGGGGTCAAGACCTCGCCCTACATCGTTCGCGCCGAAGGCCCGCTGGTCACCGCCTGGACCCTGCTGATGTCCATGGACAGCGGCCAGCCGCTGCTGCTGTGCGACGCCGCCGAACTGACCACCGCACGCACCGCCGCCACTACGGCGGTCGCCGTCGATGCACTGGCCACGCCCGAGGCCCGGCACCTGGCAATCATCGGCAGCGGCGCCGTGGCCCAGGCTCACCTGCACTACGTGAAAGACCTGCGCCCCTGGCAGAGCATCCGCCTCTTTTCCCCAAGCCTGGCGAGCAAATCCGCCGAGGAGCTTGCGCGTCTCAAGGCCCTCGATCCGCGCCTGCAAATCGTCCCGCAGCTTGAAGAGGCTGTCGAAGATGCCGACGTGATCATGCTCTGCACCTCGTCCGCCGGACCGGTCATCGACCCACTCACCCTCAGCAAGCCGGCGCTGATCACCTCCATCAGCACCAATGCGCCACGGGCCCATGAAGTGCCGCCCGCCGCACTGCAGCAGATGCAGGTCTACTGTGACTATCGCCGTACCACCCCGGGCTCGGCCGGCGAGATGCTGATTGCCGGTGAACAGCACGGCTGGGACAACGCGGCGATTCTCGGCGACCTGCCGGAGCTGCTGAGCAACCAGGCTCAACGCCCCAGCACCGAGCGCCATGTGTTCTTCCGCTCCATCGGCCTGGGCCTGGAAGACATCGCCCTGGCCAATGCCCTGTACCACCTGCGGCACCCGCACTAAGGGCCTGTCACTTGCACTTTTCCAGGAGCCTTGAATGATCCAGGCAGATTTCATCATCATCGGCGGCGGTATCGCCGGAGCCTCCACCGGTTACTGGCTGTCGCGCCACGGCCGCGTCATCGTGCTGGAGCGCGAATCCCATCCGGCCTATCACTCCACCGGCCGCTCTGCCGCGCTCTACACCGCCGCCTATGGCACCGCCCAGGTGCGGGCCCTGACCCTGGCCAGCCGGGACTTTTTCGACCATCCGCCGGAGGGCTTCTGCGACCACCCGCTGCTGACGCCACGAGGGGAAATGACCGTGGACTTCACCGGCGATCCGGCCGAACTGAACAACCAGTACCTGAGCGCCAAGGCCACGGTGCCGGAGATGCAACTGCTCAGTGCCGACGAAGCCTGCGCTCGCCTGCCAATCCTGCGTCGCGAAAAGGTCCATGGCGCCCTCTACGACCCCAGTGCCAGCGACATCGACACCGACGCCCTGCATCAGGGCTACCTGCGGGGCATCCGCCGCCATCAGGGCCAGGTCTATACCGACCATGAAGTGCTGGGGCTGCACCGTGATGAACAAGGGCTGTGGCAGGTCCAAACCAGCGGCCAGGGCTTCAGCGCGCCGGTGCTGATCAACGCTGCCGGGGCCTGGGCCGACCAGATCGGCGCGATGGCCGGTGCCCGCCCCCTGGGCCTGCAACCCAAGCGCCGGGCGGCCTTTATCTTCGCCGGCCCGGAAGGGCTCGATACCCACCGCTGGCCGATGTTGGTGAGCCTGGACGAGTCCTTCTACATGAAGCCCGACGCCGGCATGTTCCTCGGTTCGCCGGCCAACGCCGACCCGGTGGAGCCCCATGATGTGCAGCCCGAAGAGCTGGACATTGCCCTGGGCATCTACCAGATCGAAGAAGCCACCACCCTGAGCATTCGTCGTCCGACCCGGACCTGGGCCGGCCTGCGCAGTTTCGTCAGCGATGGCGACTTGCTGGCCGGTTTTGATCCACAGGTGCCCGGGCTGTTCTGGGTCGCCGGACAAGGCGGCTATGGCATCCAGACCTCTCCGGCAATGGGCCAGGCCAGCGCCGCCCTGGTGCGTGGCCAACCCCTGCCGGAGCAGTTGACCCGCTTCGGCCTGGAGTCCGCCATGCTCTCCCCTGCCCGCCTCGGTTGAACCCGCCTGCGGGGTGACGCGCCCAAACGATTGCGGCACACTCCCAGCGCCCGCTAACGGCGGGCGCTGAAGCCGCCTGGAGTACGACCCATGACCTCACCCGCAAAGGACCCAGCCCTGGATAATTTCCGGGCGATTGCCGACGCCATTGCCACGCTGTTCTTCCCCCATGCCGAGGTGGTGCTCCACGACCTGCGCACCCAGAAGATCGACTACATCGCCAATAATCTGTCCAAGCGCGAAGTGGGCGACGATGCGGCCCTGGAAGACCTGCTCAGCGGCGACAGCAGCGAACGCAATATCGGTCCCTATGAAAAGCTCAACTGGGACGGCCAGAAGATCCGCAGCCTCAGCAGCGTGCTGCGCGACAGCCAGGGCCAGCCAATGGCCGTGCTGTGCATCAACCTGAACATCTCGCTGTTCGAAAATGCCAAGGCCGCGCTGGACCTGTTTCTCTCACCCAGCAAGCTGATTCCCCAGCCCGATTCACTGTTTCGCGACGACTGGCAGGAACGCATCAACACCTTCCTGCACAACTGGCTGCGCGAGCGCCAGCTGGGCCTGAACCTGCTGACCCGCGAACACAAGCGCGAACTGGTACTGGCTCTGCACGCCGAAGGTGCCTTCAAGGGCAAGAGCGCCTCCAACTACGTGGCCAACGTACTGAGCATGGGCCGGGCGACGGTGTACAAGCACTTGAAGGAATTGAAGGGACAATAAAGGTTGCCGAGCTCGCCCCTACACATATCCCGCAGGAACGAGCTCGCGAAAGCGTCCTCAAGAACGCCACAACGTCTCAATCCCCATAAATATCCGACTTGAAGTACTTGGCCTGGATCTTCTGATATTCACCATTGGCCCGAATATCATCGATGGCCTTGTTCAACTCGCCCACCAGTTCACTGTTGCCCTTGCGCACTGCAATCCCGGCGCCTTCCCCAACGTATTTGGGATCTTTCAACTCAGGCCCGACAAAGGCGTAGTCGGCGCCCCGCGGCATCGACAGGAAATCCTCCAGGGGAATGGTATCGGCGAAGATCGCGTCCAGGCGCCCGGCCGCCAGGTCCATGTAGATCTCTTCGTTGTTGCTGTAGCGCACCACCTTGATGCCCTTGGGCTCGAAGACCTCGGTGGCGAAACGATCTGTAGTGGTGGAGCGCTGCACGCCCACGGTCTTGCCCTTGAGGCTGGCGTACTGGTCATCCACCACCGCGCCCTTCTTCATCACCAGGCGCGACGAAGTGAAGTAGTACTTGTGGGTGAAATCCACGGATTTACGCCGTTCCGCGGTGATGGTCATGGAGGACAGCGCGGCGTCGATCTTCTTCACTTTCAACGAGGGAATCAGGCCGTCGAACTCGCCCTCGATCCACTCGCACTTGACCTGCATCTGCGCGCACAAGGCATTGCCGATGTCGTAGTCGAAGCCACCAATCTTGCCGTCGGCGGTCTTGAAGGCGAACGGCGGATACGCCGCCTCGATACCCAGGCGCAAGGTTTTCTCGGCAGCCATCAGGCTGCTGCACGCCAACAGGCTCAAGGCCAGGCCACTGATGAGGGGGAATTTTTTCATGTTCGTTCTCTCGCGGGTTGTTGTTGGTTTGGCAAGACAGAAAGAAAGGATGAAACGGAGGACGCTGTATTTGTACTTGTAAATCCATACTGGACTTTTACGTACATATCGTCAACGGCGCGCACAGCGACTTATCCCCAGCGGTCGGCGGGAACAGTCGCAGTCGATTACAGGTTGAATTGGGGCGGGCTCAGGCGCCGCCGGCCAGCATCAGGGGCTCAGTCTTTCCAGCGCGCGGCCGCCGCGTGATCACTGTCGCGGCCTTCCACCCAACGAGGGCCGTCGGCGGTGTTTTCCTTTTTCCAGAACGGCGCCCGGGTCTTCAGATAATCCATGACAAAGGCGCAGGCTTCGAACGCCGCCTGACGATGGGCACTGGCTGCGCCGACGAAAACGATGGGCTCTCCCGGCTCCAGGGCGCCGATGCGGTGCAGCACCTCCAGTTGCAACAGCGGCCAGCGCTGCTCGGCTTCAGCCGCAATCTTGCCCAGGGCCTTTTCGGTCATGCCCGGGTAGTGCTCCAGGAACATGCCGTGCACGTCCTGACCGTCATTGAAGTCGCGCACGTAGCCGACAAAGCTGACCACCGCGCCAACCCCGGTATCGGCGGCGTGCATGGCGTTGACTTCGGCGCCGGGATCGAAGGCCGCTGATTGCACACGGATCGCCATCTCAGCCTCCGGTCACTGTGGGGAAGAACGCCACTTCATCGCCGTCCGCCAGGGGCTCGTCCAGCTGGCACAGCTCTTCGTTGCGGGCGCACATCAGGTTCTGTTCGGCGAGCACGGCGGCCCCGTCACGGGACAACAGCGCCTGGCGCACATCGTCGACACAGGCAAAGTCGCCCTCGACAAGCACGCCATCGAGCCCCAGGGCCTCACGGTAGCGGGCAAAGAACTTCACCGAGATCCTCATGCGTCAGCCACCCGGTAATCGCCGCTCTTGCCGCCGGATTTCTCCAGCACTCGCACGCCTTCGATGGTCATGCCGCGGTCCACGGCTTTGCACATGTCATAGATTGTCAGCGCGGCGACGCTGGCGGCGGTCAACGCCTCCATCTCCACCCCGGTCTGCCCCGACAGCTTGCAACGCGCCACGATGCGCACACTGTCCTCGCCTTCGGCACTGAGCTCGACCTTGACGCTGGTGAGCATCAACGGATGGCACAGGGGAATCAGCTCACTGGTTTTCTTCGCCGCCTGGATTCCGGCGATGCGCGCCACGGCAAACACGTCGCCCTTGGGGTGACCACCACTGACGATCATGTGCAGGGTTTGCGGGAGCATGCGCACCCGGGCTTCGGCCACTGCCTCGCGGAAGGTCACGGCCTTATCGGTGACGTCGACCATATTGGCGCGACCTTGGGAATCGAGATGAGTCAGCACGGTGTTACTCCTGATCAGGTGGGCCGATTGTAAACCTGCGGGTCAGTTTTTCGCACGGGGCATCTGCCCGGCGTTTGGCTGCGCCAACCGGCAATCAGCCTGGCGAATAACCCGCATCAAAACAACGAATTGGAGCCCGACTGCGGATAAACGTACAACAGCGCAAAAACCCGCAAAAGGAAGTCGCTTCATGGCCTTGTTCGTTTCGATCCTGCTCAGTCTGCTCGCCGGTTTCGCCGTGCCCCTCCAGGCCGGGACCAACGCCCGCCTGGGCACCCTGCTCGGGCATCCACTGTGGGCCACCGGCGTTTCCCTGCTGGTCAGCCTGCTGGTGCTGGGGGTCCTGCTGCTGTTCATTAAAGTGCCCAAGCCCAATCTAATGGCCGCGCTGCAAGGCCCCTGGTGGATCTGGATGGGCGGCCTGGCTGGAGTGCTCTACATCACCGTGGCCCTGTTGATGGCGCCACGCCTGGGGGCGCTGAACTTCATCATGGTGGTGATCATCGGCCAGTTGCTGATCTCGCTGATCATCGACTACTTCGGGCTGGTGGGCCTGCCACGCAAGGACATCAGCCTGCAGAAGCTGATCGGCGTGCTGGTGGTGATCGGCGGTTTCGTCATTACCATCCGCGGCTGAGGCGCCATTTCAGGCCTTGGCCACGCTGGCCAGCTTGACCTGTTCACGCAACCAGCGATGGGCCGGGTCATCGCTCAAGCGCGAGTGCCATATCTGCACGAACTTGAAGGGCGCAATGTTCAAGGGCGGGGTCAGCCGCAGCAGCCCTTCCGGCAGCGGAATCTCGTCCAGGGTGCGGCTGGCCACGGTAAGAATCAGGTCGGTGCCGCGGATCATCCCCGGCGCGATGCCCCAGTGGGGCACGCTGACCGCGATCTGCCGTTGCAGTCCCTCCTCCCCCAGGCGGTGATCGACTTCACCATTGAAACAGCCGTCCATCGACACCTGCAGATGGGGACGCTGCAGATAGGCCGTCAGGTCCAGGCCGCCGTCACCCTCAAGGGTGGCGCGGTCCACCAGGCAGGAAAAGGTTTCCTCGAACAGCACCTCCTTGACGATCTCATCCGAAGGGCTGGGAAACACCCCCAGGGCCAGGTCGATCTTGCCCTGGGTGATCTGCTCGAACATCTCGTGGCGGCTGCCCTGGGTCACCACCAGGCGCATCAAGGGCGCTTCGCCACGCAGACGCACCAGCAACCTGGGGAGCACGATCGCCGCACCGTAATCCGACATCGCCAGGTGAAAGATCCGCTGGGAGGTGGCCGGATCAAAGTCGAGGGACTTGCCGAACAGGGTTTCGATCTGACTGAGAATCTCCTTGAGGGGCGCTTGCAGGCTGCGGGCCAGGGGGCTGAGCAGCACGTCGTTGCCCTGGCGGATCAGCAACGGATCATCCAGTAGCACCCGCAGCTTGCCCAGGGAATGACTGATGGCCGGCTGGCTCAAGTGCAGGCGCTCGCCAGTGCGGGTCACGTGCTTTTCCGTCAGCAAGGCATCGAGTACCACCAACAGATTCAGATCGATATTGCGCAGGGAGACGCGGGTCATCCGGTGTTTTCCAACTGGGAAGCGCTCGGCGGCGGGGAGCCGCAGAATAACCCAGTGCCCCAGGCCGAATGCAAAACGGGCGACCCGAAGGCCGCCCGTGCTGGAAGGAATTGACGTTACAGATGGCTTTCCGCGTACTCCGCCAGGATCGAGCGCGGCACCCCTTGCAGGGTGATGTGCACGCCGTTGGGGAAGTCCTTGAAGCGTTCGGTGAGGTAGGTCAGGCCCGAGCTGGTGGCCGACAGGTAAGGGGTATCGATCTGTGCCAGGTTGCCCAGGCACACCACTTTGGAACCGGCGCCGGCACGGGTGATGATGGTTTTCATCTGGTGCGGGGTAAGGTTCTGGCATTCGTCGATCAGGATCAGGCTCTGCTGGAAGCTGCGACCGCGGATGTAGTTCAGGGATTTGAACTGCAACGGCACCTTGCTGAGGATGTAGTCGACGCTGCCGTGGGTGTTCTCGTCATCCATGTGCAGGGCTTCGAGGTTATCGGTAATGGCGCCCAGCCAGGGTTCCATCTTCTCCGCCTCGGTGCCCGGCAGGAAGCCGATCTCCTGGTCCAGCCCCTGCACGCTGCGGGTGGCGATGATGCGCCGGTAGCGCTTGCTGACCATGGTCTGCTCGATGGCGGCAGCCAGGGCCAGGATGGTCTTGCCGGAGCCGGCGGCGCCGGACAGGTTGACCAGGTGGATGTCCGGGTCGAGCAGCGCGTACAGCGCCAGGCCCTGGTAGATGTCTCGCGGTTTCAGGCCCCAGGCTTCCTGGTGCAGCAGGGGTTCCTGATGCAGGTCGAGGATCAGCAGCACATCGGCGCGGATTTCCTTGATCCAGCCGACAAAGCCCTGTTCGTCGATGATGAATTCATTGATATGCACCGCCGGCAGGTTGTCGATCAATTGCACCTGGTGCCAGGTGCGGCCGTGATCCTGACGGGTTTCCACCTTGCTTACGCGGTCCCAGAACGAGCCGCTCATGTTGTGGAAACCATTGGGCAGCAGGGACACGTCGTCCACCAGCTGGTCGGTGCTGTAGTCCTCGGCGGCAATCCCGCAGGCCCGCGCCTTGAGGCGCATGTTGATGTCTTTGGTCACCAGCACCACGGGCAAGTCCTTGTTGCGCGCGTGCAGGTCGATCAACTGGTTGATGATGATGTTGTCGTTGAGGTTCTCCGGCAACAGGCTGTTGGGCTCGTTGCGCTTGCTCATCAGAATCGACAGCAAGCCCTTGGGCCCGCTCTTGCCGCGCTGAATCGGTACGCCCAGTTCAACATCCTCGGGGGAAGCCTCGCCCAGGGTCTTGTCGATCAGGCGGATCGCCTGGCGGCATTCGGCGGCAACGCTGTGATGCCCGCTCTTGAGCTTGTCCAGCTCTTCAAGGACGGTCATGGGGATGGCGACGTGGTGTTCTTCGAAATTCAGTAAGGCGTTGGGATCGTGAATCAATACATTGGTATCGAGTACATAAAGGATTGGCTGGTTGGAGGAAGCGCTACGTCCGTGGTCATCCATACTCGGTCACCTTATGTGGGAGCCAGTCGACGCAATACCATGGGGTATCGCGCCTCGAATGACCACCGAATTCACCCGCAGGGGTTCAGGTGAGCTGCACACACGAGGAGTCTTGGGAGACGCCACCTGTGTCGCAGGTTTCGGCGGTCTGAGTTCGTAATACTCCAAAAACCGTGACAGGAAAACGCACTTTGACGCTTTTTTGATGTTTATTTTTCAGGGTGACGAAAAGCCCTTGGCGCACCGCCCGCTCACCGTTAAAGTCGGAAGTCCGCCTGCCTCGAAATCCCGCCGAAATCCGCCCCCTTTTCCGCTCACGCCCCGTGTTTACGGGCACTTGGCCGTTTCAGCGGAACGCGTCCTGACAATCCTCCCAACCGATGCCACTTTGCGCGGTCTGCGCCAGCAGCCAGGGCAAGCTGCTCTTGACCCCGTCCTGTTTGGCATTGAAAGCGATCACCCCACGCCGCCATAGCAACATCAAGGTCAGCACCCGCTGGCCACTGTCCTCGGCCTTGAGCTTGCCGGCACCGTCCTGGGCGTCGATGTCCCACAATGCCACCTGCATGCCCTGGGCATTGAAGAAGCCCTCGGCATCGGCACGACGCTGGCCAAAGGGCGGGCGGAACAAGGGCACATAGTTTTCCGGCAGTTTGCTCTTCACCAGATCGGCGCTGCGCTGGATCGAATACTGCCAGTCCTGCCAGTGGCTGTGGGAGCGGAACTCCCAGCCTTGCACGCCAACGCACTGCCTGGAGTACAGCGATTGCAGGCTGGCCACCGAGGCCTTGTCGAGGCGATTCTGAATGTCGTTGCCCAGGACAAAGAACGTCCCGCTGAGATTGGCCTTGCGCAGGTAGTTGGTGAGCCAGGGCGTGTTGTCCGGCGCCAGGTTGGCGGCGCTGTCGAAGGTCAGCAGAAACAGCCGGTCGTTGAGTTCGTCGCCATTGCGCTCGTAGTCGCCGTAGCGCAGCACCTCGCTGCTGGTCTGGGGAGCCAGCGCCGCCTTGCGCAGCAACTCGTCCAGGTACTGCTCATGGAAGGTCCGGCTCGGCTCGCCCCAACGGGCGTAGTAGGAATCCTCCGCCAAGTGGAACTTGCCGGCCTGCTTGCGCAGTTGCTGCATGTTTTCCACCAGGTAGCAGAACGAAGCGTCCTGGTCGCAGCTCTGCTGGGCGAAGTTGTAGTTGTCCAGCAGGCGTTTCCAGAGATGCTCGCGTAGTTCGTTGATCGCCTCCATGTTGATCATGCGCAAGCCCAGGCGCTGCTTCAGGGACGCCTCGTCCCAGGCCTCGCTGACCAGCAAGGCGCGGGCAAAGGTCAGGATCTCGGCCCGCGAGGCGACGTCGAACAGGGTCGGATTGTCGAGCTTTTCCGGCCAGGTGCTGCGATCCAGGGTCGCCACATCATTGGGCGCCGCCAGCACACTGAGACTCAGAAGCCAGGCCGAGAAGAAAAACGCGATACGCAAAAGAGACGCCTCCAGAACAAAACCCGCGCGGCACTATAGCCGATATGCCGCGCAGCGAAGGCATCCGCCACGCGTCAGCTATCGCCTTGATAGGTGGAGTCCGAACGCCCGAGCCAATAGAATCCCCCGACGCTAAAAGGAGACGACTCATGCTGATGGTGATTTCACCCGCCAAGACCCTCGATTACGAGACGCCGCCGGTCACCCCGCGCTTTACCCAGCCGCAATACCTCGACCATTCCCAGGAACTGATCCAGCAACTGCGGGAACTGAGCCCGGCGCAGATCAGCGAACTGATGCACGTGTCCGACAAGATCGGCGGCCTGAATGCCGCGCGCTTCGGCAGCTGGACCCCAGCCTTCACTCCGGACAACGCCAAGCAGGCGCTGCTGGCCTTCAAGGGCGACGTCTACACCGGGCTCAACGCCGAATCCTTGAGCGAAGCGGACTTCGACTACGCCCAGCAGCACCTGCGCATGCTCTCCGGCCTGTACGGCCTGCTGCGCCCCCTGGACCTGATGCAGCCCTATCGCCTGGAAATGGGCACCAAGCTGGCCAACGCCCGTGGCAAGGACCTGTACGCCTTCTGGGGCACGCGCATCAGTGAATGGCTGAACGAGGCCCTGGCCGATCAGGGCGACGATCTGCTGCTGAACCTGGCCTCCAACGAGTACTTCTCGGCAGTCAAGCGCACGGCCCTGAACGCGCGGATCATCAACACCGAGTTCAAGGACCTGAAGAACGGCCAGTACAAGATCATCAGCTTCTATGCCAAGAAGGCCCGGGGCCTGATGAGCCGCTTCGTCATTCAGGAACGCATCAACGATCCCGCACAACTCAAGCAATTCGACGTCCAGGGCTATCGCTTCAGCGCGGAGCAATCCAAAGCCGACAACCTGGTATTCCTGCGCGACCACGCACCAGAGTAAAACGTTCCCCTGCCGCGCTCGTTGCCACCCGGCGAGCGCGCCAGAATGTGATCACTCGCACATTCCCCGCCTTCTTTTAGCCATTTTTTTGGCGCCATAAAATCTTCATCTATTTCTATAACTTTTCTTTCACTCGACAACAGTGATTTTTTTCAGTAGTGGCACCACTTTTTTTATTAGGTAGTGGCACAAAAGTATCCCCGCGCTTCAACTCCCCACAACTAAAGGCCCAAACCTTAAGTGCTATCAGTTTGAAAGCAGTGCCATCTTTCTCAATATTTCAAGAAATTTCGCAAAACAGGATGAGCGGGCCGGAACTATGCCTGCGGACACCGCTCATACCACCGGTAACGATTCTCAACGAGCTTGTAGGAGATGACTTACACGGACTCAAGTGAGACTAATCAAGTTACGTCCACCTTTGACCAATGAGTCACAAACTTGAACTAAAGGGTAAACAACAGGAGATAAGGCACCACAACTATCCCCTAACGAGCCAAGGAACAGCTGGCCTTCAAGGACCGCGAAAAACAACTGAAAAGCCCGTATTACGTGGCATTCAGCCATTCGAAGGATACCGGATGGTTTTACTCGCGAACCCTGCAGCAGGAGCCGCCGGCAACATTCAAGGGCAAATCAGAACAACAAGGATCGGTTGCGCACAACTTGAGTGCATATATTTAGACACTCGGAACTTAGTCTGCCTGCACGCGGCCATACAACGTACTTCGTTGTACTTCCGAGTGCGCAATAACAGCTGGCAAACATTAACTCCGGCCATCTAATGGCGTGAATAACACAGAGGTAAATGCGATGCGCATCAGCATATTTGGTTTGGGTTACGTCGGTGCAGTCTGCGCCGGTTGCCTGTCCGCACGGGGCCATGAAGTGGTTGGCGTAGATATCTCCAAAGACAAGATCGACCTGATCAACGCCGGTAAATCGCCGATCGTTGAACCGGGTCTGGGTGAACTTCTGGCGCAAGGGATTCAGACCGCTCGTCTGCGCGGCACCACCAACTTCGCCGAAGCCATCCGCGATACCGACCTGTCGATGATCTGCGTCGGCACCCCGAGCAAGAAGAACGGCGACCTGGAACTGGACTACATCGAATCGGTGTGCCGCGAGATCGGTTTCGTCCTGCGCGACAAGGCCACCCGCCACACCATCGTGGTGCGCAGCACGGTGCTGCCGGGCACGGTGAAAAACGTGGTGATCCCGATTCTCGAAGACTGCTCGGGCAAGAAGGCCGGGGTGGATTTCGGCGTGGCGGTGAACCCGGAGTTCCTGCGTGAAAGCACCGCGATCAAGGACTACGACTTCCCGCCCATGACCGTGATCGGCCAGTTCGACCAAGCCTCCGGTGACGTGCTGCAAGCGCTGTACGAGGAGCTCGACGCGCCGATCATCCGCAAGGACATCGAAGTCGCCGAGATGATCAAGTACACCTGCAACGTCTGGCACGCCACCAAGGTCACCTTCGCCAACGAGATCGGCAACATCGCCAAGGCGGTGGGTGTGGACGGTCGTGAAGTGATGGACGTGGTCTGCCAGGACAAGACCCTCAACCTGTCCCAGTACTACATGCGCCCCGGCTTCGCCTTCGGCGGTTCGTGCCTGCCCAAGGACGTGCGCGCCCTGACCTACCGCGCCAGCTCCCTGGACATCGAAGCGCCGCTGCTTAACTCGCTGATGCGCAGCAACGAATCCCAGGTACAGAACGCCTTCGACATCGTCTCCAGCCACGACAAGCGCAAGGTCGCCCTGCTGGGCCTGAGCTTCAAGGCCGGCACCGACGACCTGCGCGAGAGCCCGCTGGTGGAACTGGCAGAAATGCTCATCGGCAAGGGTTTCGACCTGAGCATCTACGACAGCAACGTCGAGTACGCCCGGGTCCACGGCGCCAACAAGGACTACATCGAGTCGAAGATTCCCCACGTCTCGTCCCTGCTCAACTCGGACTTCGACGCGGTGATCGGCAAGTCCGACCTGATCATCCTCGGCAACCGCGACGAGAAGTTCCGCGCCCTGGCCGAAGACGTGCCCCACGGCAAGCAGGTCATCGACCTGGTGGGCTTCATGTCCAAAGCCTCCAGCGTCCAGGGCCGAACCGAAGGGATCTGCTGGTAAAGGCATGCGCCTGTAGCCGCTGCTGCAGGCTGCGATCGTCCCCGAAGGGGCGTGCTCCCGAGGGCATCTCGAGGCCCTGCGGACCTATCGCAGCCTGCGGCAGCGGCTACAGGGTACCGCTTAGAATTTTAGGACGCAGATTATGCATAGGCTAAAGCACGGCCTGCTTCAGGCCGCCGGTTGGCTGTTTTACTTGAGTTTGCTGATGGGCATGGCCTTGCTGCTGCCCGCGTCGACCTTCGACTCGCAGTCCAAGGACTTCATTTTCCTGATTGGCGCCGTGGGCATCTGGCGCTACTCCATGGGTGCCACGCACTTCGTGCGCGGCATGCTGTTTCTCTACGTGGTCTACCCGCACCTGCGGCGCAAGGTGCGCAAGCTGGGCAGCGCGGCCGACCCGTCCCACGTGTTCCTGATGGTCACCAGCTTTCGCATCGATGCGCTGACCACCGCCCAGGTCTACGGCTCGGTGATCCGCGAAGCCATCGACTGCGGCTTCCCCACCACCGTGGTCTGCTCGATCGTGGAAATGTCCGACGAGCTGCTGGTGAAAAGCCTGTGGGCACGGATGAACCCGCCGGAGCGGGTCAAGCTGGACTTCGTGCGCATCCCCGGCACTGGCAAGCGCGACGGCCTGGCCTTCGGCTTCCGCGCCATCTCCCGCCACCTGCCGGACAACCGCGCCGTGGTGGCGGTGATCGACGGCGACACCGTGCTCGGCGAAGGCGTGGTGCGCAAGACCGTGCCCTGGTTCCAGTTGTTCGGCAACGTCGGTGGCCTGACCACCAACGAATTCTGCGAAGTGCGCGGCGGCTACATCATGAGCGAATGGCACAAGCTGCGCTTCGCCCAGCGCCACATCAACATGTGCTCCATGGCCCTGTCCAAGCGCGTGCTGACCATGACCGGGCGCATGTCGGTATTCCGCGCCACCGTGGTCACCGACCCGGACTTCATCGCCGACGTGGAAAGCGACTCCCTGCAGCACTGGCGCCTGGGTCGCTTCAAGTTCCTCACCGGCGACGACAAGTCCAGTTGGTTCAGCCTGATGCGCCTGGGCTACGACACCTTCTACGTACCTGACGCGGCGATCAACACCGTGGAACACCCGCCGGAAAAGAGCTTCATCAAGGCCAGCCGCAAGCTGATGTTCCGCTGGTACGGCAACAACCTGCGGCAGAACGCCCGGGCCTTGGGTCTGGGAGTCAAGCGCTTGGGACTGTTCACCAGCGTGGTGCTGTTCGACCAGCGCGTGTCGATGTGGACCTCGCTGCTGGGCCTGACCGTGGCGATCATCGCCAGCGTCAAGTACGGCACCGCCTTCATCCTCGCCTACCTGCTGTGGATCGGTATCACCCGCCTGATCCTAACCCTGTTGCTGTCCTGCTCGGGGCACCGCATCGGCCCGGCCTACCCCTTGATCCTCTATTACAACCAGATCGTCGGCGCCCTGGTGAAGATCTACGTGTTCTTCCGCCTCGACCAGCAATCCTGGACCCGCCAGGACACCAAGCTGACCCGCGACCTGGCCAGTTTTCAACGTTGGTTCAACACCTGGTCGTCTCGGACCATGACCTTCTCGGCCGGCAGCGTGTTCGTCGCTGTCCTGCTGCTGATGGTCTGAACCGCCTTGCCTGAATTAACTAGGAAATCGACCCTATGAACACCGCCGTGAACGTCAATGTAGTGCATGAATCCGAAGCCCAACGCCAGCACGCCCGAGTCAAGATCCCGGCCAAGCTGCGCTTCTTCGGCAACGAAGCCAAGCCCCTGGAAGTGCGGGTCCACGACCTCTCGGCCGGCGGCCTGAGCTTCAACGCCGGGCAGCAGATGCTGACCGTGGGTGCCGTGCACAAGGGCCGCCTGCAATTTGTCATCGACAACCTCGGCCTGGCCATGGATGTGGAGCTGCAAATCCGCTCCTTCGATCGCCAGAACGGGCGCGTCGGTTGCCAGTTCCAGAACCTCGAGCCCCAGGACATTTCCACCCTGCGCCACCTGATCACCTCGCACCTGGCCGGCGACATCGTCAGCATGGGCGACGTGCTCGCCACCCTACAGCGCGACAACTTCACCAAGGCGCGCAAGGTCAAGGACAGCGGCAGCGGCATGACCGCCATGGGCCGCCTGCGGGCCGTGACCTTCAGCGCCGGGATCTTCGTGGTGGGCCTGGCGGCGTTCGGCTTCATCCTCAAGTCGGTGTACGGCATGTACTTCGTCAGCCACGCCCAGGCCGGCCTGGTCAGCGTCCCGGGAATGAACGTCACCATGCCGCGCGACGGCACTGTGCAAAGCCTGGTGCAGAGCGACGGCATCGCCGCCAAGGGCGCGCCACTGGCCACCTTCAGCACCAGCATGCTCGACGTGCTCAAAGGCCACCTGGCTGAAGACCAACTGCAACCGGCCAAGGTCGAGGAACTGTTCGGCAAGCAAATGACCGGCACCCTGACCTCCCCTTGCGACTGCACCGTGGCCCAGCAAATGGTCGCCGACGGCCAGTACGCCAGCAAAGGCGACGTGATCTTCCAACTGGTGCCCCGCAACAGCCAGGCCAACGTCGAGGCGCGCTTCTCCTACCGCCAGTTCGGCGACGTGCGCCCGGGCACCCGGGTCAACTTCCAGATCGCCGGCGAGGATGAAGTACGCACCGGCACCATCGTCAGCAGCACCAGCCTCAACAGCAGCGACCTGTCCTCTGACATCCGCGTACAGATCAAGCCCGACGCGCCGCTGAACAGCGCCTTCGCCGGCCGCCCGGTGGAAGTCAGCAGCGACCGCGGTCCCTCGATGAACTGGCTGATCGACAAAGCCATGGCTGCGGGTCTGTAACCATGACAGCCCCTAACCAGCTCCCTGTAGCCGCTGCCGCAGGCTGCGCCCGGCCGCGCAGCGGACGCCATCCGGCCGACTCGATGCTCCCCGACAACCAGCACGATCGCAGCCTGCGGCAGCGGCTACAGGGTTCGGTGTTGCCCTTGGTCGCCGCCCTGGCCCTGGCCGGTTGCGCCGGCCTGCCGGACCAGCGCCTGGCCAACGAAGCCCTGAAGCGCGGCGACACCGCGCTGGCCGAACAGAACTACCGGCAACTGGCGGACCTGGGCTACAGCGAGGCCCAGGTAGGCCTGGCCGACATCCAGGTGGACAGCCGCGACCCGGCGCAGATCAAGCAGGCCGAGGCCACCTATCGCGCCGCAGCCGATGTGTCGCCCCGGGCCCAGGCGCGCCTCGGCCGTCTGTTGGTGGCCAAGCCCGGTTCCACCGAGGCCGAGCAGCACGAAGCCGAAGGCCTGTTGAAAAGAGCCTTTGCCAACGGTGAAGGCAACACCCTGATTCCCCTGGCGATGCTGTACCTGCAATACCCCCACAGCTTCCCCAACGTCGACGCCCAGCAGCAGATCAGCCAATGGCGCAGCGCCGGTTACCCGGAAGCCGGCCTGGCCCAGGTGCTGCTGTACCGCACCCAAGGCAGCTACGACCAGCACCTGGCCGAGGTGGAAAGCATCTGCAAGGCCGCGCTCAACAGTACCGACATCTGCTACGTGGAACTGGCGACCGTTTATCAAAAACGCGGCCAGCCGGAGCAACAGGCCGAGCTGCTCAAGCAGCTGCAGGCCGGCTACAGCCGTGGCACGGTCAGCGCCCAGCGAGTCGACAGCGTGGCCCGCGTGCTGGGCGATGCAAGCCTGGGCAAGCCGGATGAAAAAACCGCCCAGGCCCTGCTGGAACAGGTCGCTCCGGGTTACCCGGCGTCCTGGGTCAGCCTGGCCCAACTGCTCTACGACTTCCCCGAACTGGGTGACGTCGACAAAATGATGCAGTACCTGGACAACGGCCGCGCCGCCGACCAGCCCCGCGCCGAACTGCTGCTGGGCAAGCTCTACTACGAAGGCAAATGGGTGCCGGCCGACGCCAAGGTCGCCGAAGCACACTTCCAGAAAGCCGTGGGCCGCGAAGTCGCCGCCGACTACTACCTCGGCCAGATCTACCGCCGTGGCTACCTGGGTCAGGTCTACCCACAAAAGGCCCTGGACCACCTGCTGACCGCCGCGCGCAACGGCCAGAACAGCGCCGACTTCGCCATTGCCCAGTTGTTCTCCCAGGGCAAGGGCACCAAGCCCAACCCAGTCAACGCCTACGTCTTCAGCCAACTGGCGAAGGTCCAGGACACACCGCAGGCCAACGAACTGGCGCAACAACTGGAAAGCCAATTGCCGCCTGCACAGCGCGCCGAAGCCCAACGCCTGCTGCAACAAGAGCAGGCCGTGCGTGGGGCCTTGAGCCAGAACGCGCTGCAACTGCACGCCCTGCAAGAAGAAGACGGCGAGGAAACCCTATGACGCTCCCCCCACTCAATACACCTCCTGTAGCCGCTGCCGCAGGCTGCGATCGAGTGCAAAGCGCTCGCCACCCCCGCCCCCGCGAGTCGCGGCCGCTGCGCGACCGGGCGCAGCCTGCGACAGCGCCTACAGGCAAGCGCTTCAGCCTGTCGAAACTGGGCATAGCCCTGGGTTTTGCCATGCTCTGGTCCAACCCGACCCTGGCGGCAATGACCGATACCCAGAACTTCGGCCTGGAAGTGAAGATCACCGGCCAATCCGAAGATGATCGCGACCTGGGCACCCTCAGCGGCGGCGACGTCAACGGCCTGGGCCTGGACCTGCGGCCGTGGGTCTACGGTGAACGCGGTGCCTGGAGCGCCTACGCCATGGGCCAGGCGGTAACCTCCACCGACATCATCGAAACCGATACCCTGCAGCAGTCGGACGCCGACGGCAGCCAGCAGTCGAGCAACGACGACCGCAAGACCCAGAAAAACTACCTGGCCCTGCGCGAGTTCTGGATCGGCTACAGCGGCTTCACGCCCTACCCCGGCGAGCAGTTGAAACTGGGCCGCCAACGCCTGCGCAACGACGACGGCCAGTGGCGCGACACCAACATCGAAGCCCTGAACTGGACCTTCGACACCACCTTGCTGCGGGCCAACGTGGGCGCCGCCGAGCGCTTCAGCGAGTACCGCACCGACCTCAAGGAACTGGCGCCCAAGGACAAGGACCGCCTGCACGTCTACGGCGACGCGGCCTACCAGTGGACCCCAGGCAACTGGGTGGGGATTCGCGGTCATCACACTCACGATGACGGCAAGCTCGACTATCCGGTGCCCGGCGAAGCCGCCGATTCCCTGGACAAGAAAGAGAACGGCGACCTCACCTGGCTCGGCCTCACCGCCGACAGCGACGCCTACAACTGGCGCAACACCAACACCGTCAACTACTGGGCCAGCCTGACCGGCATGCGCGGCGAGCGCGACACGGTCAACGCACTGGACGCCAATGGCAACCGCCCGGCCCAGGCCAAGCGCGGCGACAACCTCGACGGCTGGGCCACCGACCTGGGCGTACGCCTGCGTCTGGACCCTAACTGGCAAGTCGGCGCCGCCTATGCCCGCGCCAGCGGCGACTACGAGCAGAACGGCCTGGAAAGCAACCGCTCCAACTACACCGGCACCCGCTCCCGCGTGCACCGTTTCGGCGAAGCCTATCGCGGCGAAATGAACAACATGCAGACCGCCACCCTGTTCGGCTCCTGGATGCTCAACGATGAATACGACGCCAGCCTGATCTACCACAAGTTCTGGCGCGTGGACGGCAACAAGCCGGTGGGCAGCAACGGCATCAACGCCGTGGACAACGACTATGACGGCAACGGCAACCTGCTCTCCAGCACCGCGCTGCCCCTGCAGGACGGCAAGAAAGACTTGGGGCAGGAAATGGACCTGGTGGTCACCAAGTACTTCAAGCAAGGCCTGTTGCCGGCGGCCCTGAGCCAGTCCATCGATGAGCCGTCGGCCCTGGTGCGTTTTCGTGGCGGCGTGTTCAAGCCCGGCGATGCCTATGGCAAAGACGTCGACTCGTACATGCACCGCGCCTTTATCGACGTGATCTGGCGCTTCTGATGCGAACCGCGAAGGGAGTGCCCGAAATGAACTGCTACCCCATGAACAGCCCCGCTGCGAAAGGCGCCATCAGCCTGTTGGCTGGCGCTCTGTTGCTGGCCAGCAGCTCGGCTTTCGCCACTGTCGAGCCGGCCAAGGCGCCGATCGTCGCCAAGGAGCTGCAACAGGCCAAGACCTACACCGTCAGCAGCGCGCCCACCGAGCCGTTGAACCTGGCCACACCGACCCTGCCCGACCTCTCCGGCTACACCGCCGAGGCCGTTGCGGCGAAGATCGTGCGCAGCCAGCCGGGCAAGATCAGCGTGCGCCGGATGATGCAGGAAGACGCCCTGAAAGACTTTATCGGCGGTGACAACAAGATGGCCGAATGGGTGGTGCGCCAGCACGGCATTCCCCAGGCGATCTTTATCGACGACGGTTACATCAACCTCAAGGACCTGGCCAAGAAACTGCCCAAGCAGTACATCAGCGAAACCGCGCCGGGTGTATTCCTCGCGCGCCTGCCGATCGTGGTCGGGCGCAAGGGCATCCTGGAAATCGACAAACAGACCCAGGAGCTGCGCCTGTCTCAGGAAGGCGGTTCGTTCCTGGTCAACGATGGCCAGTTGTTTGTGCGCGACACCAACGTCACCGGCTGGCGCGAGAAAGACAACGGCCCGGCGACCTTCCGCTCGCCCAAGGAATTCCGCCCGTTCCTGCTGGCCTGGGGCGGCACCGAGACTTACATCGTCAACAGCCAGATGGCCAGCTTCGGCTACGCCAACTCCAAGTCCTACGGCGTGAGTATTTCCCAGTACACGCCGAACATGGCCAAGGTGCTCAAGCGCGATGAACCCACCGGCTGGATCATCGGCTCGGATTTCTCGGACATGTGGTACGGCTTCTACTGCTACGAAACCCGCGACTTCGTGGTCAAGGGCAACACCTACAAGGACAACATCGTCTACGGCATCGACCCCCACGACCGTTCCCACGGCCTGATCATCGCCGACAACACCGTCCACGGGACCAAGAAGAAGCACGGCATCATCATTTCCCGGGAAGTGAACGACAGCTTCATCTTCAACAACCGTAGCTACGACAACAAACTCTCGGGCCTGGTGATCGACCGAAACAGCGTCAACAACCTGATCGCCTACAACGAGATCTACCGCAACCACACCGACGGCATCACCCTCTACGAGAGCGCCGACAACCTGCTGTGGGGCAACAAGGTGATCAGCAACAAACGCCACGGCATCCGCATTCGCAACAGCGTGAACATCCGCCTGTACGAAAACATCGCCATGGCCAACGGCCTGACCGGCGTCTACGGCCACATCAAGGACCTTTCCGACACCGACCGCGACATCAAGCTCGACCCGTTCGACGCTCAGGTTTCGCTGATCGTGGTCGGCGGCGAGCTGGCGGCCAATGGCAGCGGCCCGCTGTCCATCGACTCGCCGTTGAGCGTGGAGCTGTATCGCGTGTCCATGCTCGCGCCCACCAAAAGCAGCGGCATCAGCTTCTCGGGGATCCTTGGCGAACGCCAGGATGAAATCCTCGACCTGATGGTGCGCCAGCAAAAAGCCGTGCTGATCGACCCTGTCGAACGCCAGACCGAAATGCGCGATTGAGGATGACTGTCATGCCCCCACACCTGATCAAACTGTTGAGCCTGTCGGCGCTGACCGCCGGCATTCTCGCCGCCAGCGCCGGCGCCCGTGCCGATGAGCCCCAGGCGCCGAACTTCACCGCCGAGCCGTGCTGCAACCTGTGCCCGGCCGCCCATGATGCGAAGAACTACACCACCCGCTACCAGCAGAACTTCACCACCCTGGTGCAAGCCCAGGGCGACTGGCTGTTCCGCACCCAGGAAGACCTGCGCACCGAATTTGATACCACGCCGCAAGGCTATCGCCGCCTCAAGCAATTGCACCAAGCGTTCAAGAGCAAGGGCGTGGAACTGGTACTGGTCTACCAGCCGACTCGCGGCCTGGTGAACCGCAACAAGCTCAACCCGGCAGAGAAAGCCCGCTTCGACTACGACAAGGCCCTGAACAACTACCAGGCCATGCTCGGGCGCTTTGCGCAGATGGGCTACGTGGTGCCGGACCTGTCGCCGCTGACCAACGAACAACTGCCCGACACCCTGCCGGCCCACGATTTCTACTTCCGTGGCGACCAGCACTGGACCCCTTACGGCGCCCAACGCACCGCCAAGATCGTCGCCGACAAGGTCAAGCAACTGCCGGCCTTCGCCGACATTCCACGGCGTGAATTCGAGACCCACAAGTCCGGGCGCATGGGCAAGACCGGCACCCTGCACAACATGGCCGGGCAACTGTGCGGCACCAGCTACGCCATCCAGTACATGGACCAGTTCACCACCGAGCCCAAGGGCGAGGCCGGCGACGGCGACCTGTTCGGTGATTCCGGCAACCCGCAGATCACTCTCGTAGGCACCAGCCACAGCGGCAAGAACTACAACTTCGCCGGCTTTCTGGAAGAGGCCATCGGCGCCGACATCCTCAACGTCGCCTTCCCCGGCGGTGGCCTGGAAGGCTCGATGTTGCAGTACCTGGGCAGCGACGAATTCCAGAAGAGCCCGCCGAAGATCCTGATCTGGGAGTTCTCGCCGCTGTACCGCCTGGACCAGGAAACCATCTACCGGCAGATGATGGCCCTGCTGGACAACGGCTGCGAGGGCAAGGCTGCGCAGATGAGCGCCAGCACCACCCTCAAGCCGGGCAAGAACGAACTGCTGGTCAACAGCCAGAACCTGGACCTGCGCAACAGCGGCCATCAGGTCGACATCCGCTTCGCCGACCCTTCGGTGAAAACCCTGCAAGCCACCCTCTGGTACATGAACGGGCGCCACGAGGACATCAAGATCGACAAACCGGAAACGTCCGACACCGACGGGCGCTTCGCCTTCGAACTGCGCACTGACGAAGACTGGGCCTCGCAGAACCTGCTGGCAGTCGAAATCCAGGGCCCGGAAGCGGGCACTGCCGGGCAGAAGGTCGAAGCGAAAATTTGCAAACGCAACGTATTCCCGAGCGCCGAGCAACGCACCGCGCAGATCGGGCAATGAGGTTACCTATGCAAAGCACACACCTAAAACGCCTGTTGATACCCAGCCTGCTGGGGCTGGCCATGGTCACCGGCAGCGCCCAGGCCGCCGCGCCGCTGCGTCCACCCCAGGGCTATTACGCCCCGGTGGACAAGTTCAAGAGCGGTGACGACAGCGAAGGCTGCGACGCCATGCCGGCGCCCTACACCGGCGCCCTGCAGTTTCGCAGCAAGTACGAAGGCTCGGACAAGGCCCGGGCGACCCTGAACACCCAGTCCGAACAGGCCTTTCGCGACACCACCGCGGACATCACCAAGATCGAGCGCGGCACCAGCAAGCGGGTCATGCAGTTCATGCGCGACGGCCGCCCGCAACAGCTGGACTGCACCCTCGCCTGGCTCAGCGCCTGGGCCCAAGCCGACGCGCTGATGTCCAAGGACTTCAACCACACCGGCAAGTCCATGCGCAAATGGGCCCTGGGCAGCATGGCCTCGGCCTACCTGCGGCTGAAGTTCTCCGACTCCCACCCGCTGGCCAGCCACCAGGAACAGGCGCAGAAGATCGAGGCCTGGTTCAGCAAGATGGCCGATCAGGTTGTCAGCGACTGGGACAACCTGCCCCTGGACAAGACCAACAACCACTCCTACTGGGCCGCCTGGTCGGTGATGGCCACCGCCGTGGCCACCAACCGCCGCGACCTGTTCGACTGGGCCGTGAAGGAATACAAGGTCGGCGCCCACCAGGTCGACGCCGACGGCTTCTTGCCCAACGAACTCAAGCGCCAGCAACGAGCCCTGGCGTACCACAACTACGCCCTGCCGCCCTTGGCGATGATCGCCAGCTTCGCCCAGGTCAACGGCGTCGACCTGCGCCAGGAGAACAACAGCGCGCTCAAGCGCTTGGGTGACCGAGTGCTGGCTGGGGTGAAAGACCCGGAGCTTTTCGAGCAGAAGAATGGCAAGGAACAGGACATGACCGACCTCAAGGTCGACTCGAAATTCGCCTGGCTGGAACCCTACTGCAGCCTCTACACCTGCGCTCCGGAGACATTGGAGCGCAAGCACAAGATGCAACCATTCAAGACTTTCCGCCTGGGTGGCGACCTGACCAAGGTCTACGACCCGGCCCATGAAAAGGGCAACACAAGCCCGTAACACCTACACCTGTAGCCGCTGCCGGGGCACGAGGCTGCGACGCGGTCCGCAGGACCGCCCCCAGGGGCCGCTTCGCAGCCCATCGCAGCCTCGTACCTCGGCAGCGGCTACAGAGAGCGTCATGAATGCAATACGCCTCCCACGGTTTTTTCAGTGGGGGGTTTGGGGGGGCTCCGGCCTCTGACTATTGGTTAAACATGGAGAGATCGGGATGGTTTTCTCGTCCAATGTGTTCCTGTTCCTGTTCCTGCCGATCTTTCTCGGCTTGTACTACTTGAGCGGGCAACGCTATCGCAACCTGCTGCTGCTGATCGCCAGCTATGTGTTCTATGCCTGGTGGCGGGTGGACTTCCTGGCGCTGTTCGCCGGGGTCACCCTGTGGAACTACTGGATCGGCCTGAAAGTCGGCGCCGCCGGTGTACGCACCAAGCCGGCCCAACGCTGGCTACTGCTCGGCGTCGGCGTCGACCTGTGCATCCTCGGCTACTTCAAGTACGCCAACTTCGGCGTGGACAGCATCAACGCGATCATGACCTCCTACGGTCTGGAACCGTTCATCCTGACCCACATCCTGCTGCCGATCGGCATCTCGTTCTACATCTTCGAGTCCATCAGCTACATCATCGACGTCTACCGCGGCGACACCCCGGCCACCCGCAACCTCATCGACTTTGCGGCGTTCGTGGCGATCTTCCCGCACCTGATCGCCGGCCCGGTCCTGCGCTTTCGCGACCTGGCGGACCAGTTCAACAACCGCACCCACACCCTGGACAAGTTCTCCGAAGGCTGCACCCGCTTCATGCAGGGTTTCATCAAGAAGGTGTTCATCGCCGACACCCTGGCAGTGGTCGCCGACCATTGCTTCGCCCTGCAAAACCCCACCACGGGCGATGCCTGGCTCGGCGCCCTGGCCTACACCGCGCAGCTGTACTTCGACTTCTCCGGCTACAGCGACATGGCCATCGGCCTGGGCTTGATGATGGGTTTTCGCTTCATGGAAAACTTCAAGCAGCCCTACATCAGCCAGTCGATCACCGAGTTCTGGCGGCGCTGGCACATCAGCCTGTCCACCTGGCTGCGCGACTACCTGTACATCACCCTGGGCGGCAACCGCAAAGGCACGCTGATGACTTACCGCAACCTGTTCCTGACCATGCTGCTCGGTGGCCTGTGGCACGGTGCGAACATCACCTACATCGTCTGGGGCGCCTGGCACGGCATGTGGCTGGCCATCGAAAAGGCCCTGGGCATCAACACCACCCCACGCAGCCTGAACCCGATCCGCTGGGCCCTGACCTTCCTGCTGGTGGTGATGGGCTGGGTGATCTTCCGTGCCGAGAACCTGCACGTGGCCGGGCGCATGTACGGTGCCATGTTCAGCTTTGGCGACTGGTCGCTGTCGGAACTCAACCGCGCCAGCCTCACCGGCCTGCAAGTGGCGACCCTGATCCTGGCCTACGCCACCCTGGCGTTCTTCGGCCTGCGTGACCTGTACCGCAACCCGGCACCGGTCAAGGCCAAGCCCGACGTCGCTACCCCCGCCGACGGCCCGGCCACCGCCCAGCCCGGTCTGATCAAGGCAGTGCCCGGGGACACCCCCGGCAGCGTTCACCAGCCAGGCTACATCGTCGGCACCGAGGCACAAGTGCAACCGGCCTACTGGAGCGCCGACTGGTCGCGCTACGTGATGCGCGCCCTGGTGCTGCTGCTGTTCATCGCCTCGATTCTCAAACTCTCGGCGCAAAGCTTCTCGCCGTTCCTTTACTTCCAGTTCTGAGGGATCTGCCCATGACCCGCTCATTACGTGTGTTCTACATCGCCCTGTTCCTGGTGACCCTGGCGGTCCTCGGGCTGTGGTCGGTGCGCAGCTTCTTCGGCTTCAGTACCAACAACGACGCCACCGTGCTCAACGGGCGCTGGGCCAAGGCCGTGGAAACCCACTACGACGACCAGTTCCCGATCAAGCGCCTGGGCACCAACCTGTGGGCCGCCCTGGACTTCAAGCTGTTCAACGAAGGCCGCCCCGGGGTGGTGCTGGGCCGCGACCAGTGGCTGTACAGCGATGAAGAGTTCAACCCGGTGGTCAACGAGGAGCTCAATCTGCAGGGCAACTACGCCCTGGTGGAAGGCGTGCGCCAGACCTTGAAGGCGCACGGGGTGAAACTGGTGATGGCCATCGTCCCGGCCAAGGTCCGGCTGTACCCGGAACACCTGGACGAGGTACGCCCGGCGCGAATCCACGCCAACCTCTACCAGGACTTTCATGCCCGGGTCGCGGCCGACAAGATCCTTGCCCCCGACCTGCTGGGCCCCCTGCAACAGGCCAAGCAACAGGGCCAGCAAGTGTTCCTGCGCACCGACACCCACTGGACCCCGGCCGGCGCCGAAATCGCCGCCAAGCAACTGGCCCAGTCGATTGCCGAAAAAGCCCCCTTGAGCGGCCAGCCCCAGCGCTTCGTCACCGAGGCTGAACAGACCGTGGCGCACAAAGGCGACCTGCGCCTGTTCCTGCCCCTGGACCCGCTGTTTGAAAACCTGATGCCGGCCCAGGAGCCCCTGGATAAACGCGTCACTCGCGCCGCTGACGACCAACCCGCTGCCGATGATGCGCTGTTCGCCAACAACGACGTGCCGGTGGCCCTGGTGGGCACCAGCTACAGCGCCAACCCCAACTGGAATTTCGTCGGCGCCCTGAAACAGGCCCTGCACAGCGACGTGCTGAGCTACGCCGAAGACGGCCACGGCCCGATCCTGCCGATGCTCAGCTACCTGAAAAGCGACGACTTCAAGAACCACCCGCCCCAGGTGCTGATCTGGGAATTCCCTGAACGCTATCTGCCTGTGAACAACGAAATCGGCGACGCCGACCCGCAGTGGGTCGCAGAGCTCAAGCAAGCCGGTGCTCGCCAACAAAACCTAGCCAGCAACACTCCGAAATCCGAGACGCCCGACCGGGCGCAAAACTGAAAAAGAGGTAACACTCATGACTTTCATTACTACTCCTCGCCGTCTCGCTGCCAAATCCCTGAAAGCTGCCGTATTGGCCGCGGGCCTGGGCCTGCTATCAGCCCCGGTATTCGCCGGTGGCGACGCCGCCCTGTACGGTCCCACCGCGCCCAAGGGCTCGACCTTCGTGCGCCTGTACAACGCCAGCAACAGCGAAGTCAGCGCCACGGTGGGCAGCACCAACGTCAATGACGTCGCGCCTCTGGCCAGCAGCGACTTCAGCTTCATGCCCGGCGGCGACTACACCGCCAAGGTGGGCAGCCAGAGCGTGCCGGTGAAGCTGGCCGCCGATCACTATTACACCCTGGTCAACAACGCCAGCGGCCAGCCGCAACTGATCGAAGAACCGCCGTTCAAGAACAAGCAGAAATCCCTGGTGCGGGTGCAGAACCTCAGCGACCAGGCCCTGACCCTGAAGACCGCCGACGGCAAGACCGACGTGGTCAAGGCCGTGGCTGCCAAAGGCCGCGGCGAGCGCGAAATCAACCCGGTGAAGGTCAGCTTCGCCCTGTATGACGGCAATAAAAAAGTCAGCGACCTCAAGCCCGTGGCCCTGGAGCGCGGCGAAGCGGCGGTGCTCTACGTCACCGGCAACGGCAGCAACCTGTCGCCGGTGTGGGTGAAACGCCCCGTCTCCACCCGCTAACCCGAACCTGTAGCCGCTGCCGAGGCCCGAGGCTGCGACGCGGTCCGCAGGACCGCCCTCAGGGGCCGCTTCGCAGCCCATCGCAGCCTCGTACCTCGGCAGCGGCTACACCGAGACAAAAACAAGAGTGAAACGACAAACCCTCGTAGCTCTAACCCAAACAGATTCAAGGAGAAACACCATGATCCCAGTAATCCTTTCCGGTGGTAGCGGCTCACGTCTTTGGCCGCTTTCGCGCAAACAATTCCCCAAGCAGTTCCTCGCCCTGACCGGCGAACACACCCTGTTCCAGCAAACCCTGGAGCGCCTGGTGTTCGAAGGCATGGACACCCCCATCGTGGTCTGCAACAAGGACCACCGCTTCATCGTCAACGAGCAGTTGGCCAACCGTAAGCTCGAATCCCAACGCATCCTCATGGAACCCTTCGGCCGCAACACCGCCCCGGCCGTGGCCCTGACCGCGATGATGCTGGTCAACGAAGGCCGCGACGAGCTGATGCTGGTGCTGCCCGCCGACCACGTCCTCGACGACCAGAAAGCCCTGCAACGGGCCCTGGCCCTGGCCACCGTCGCCGCCGAGCGTGGCGAAATGGTGCTGTTCGGCGTCCCGGCGACCAAACCGGAAACCGGCTACGGCTACATCAAGTCCGCCAACGACGCCCTGCTGCCGGAAGGCATCAGCCGGGTCGCGCAGTTCGTCGAGAAGCCCGACGAAAAACGCGCCACCGAATTCGTCCAGGCCGGCGGCTACTTCTGGAACAGCGGCATGTTCCTGTTCCGTGCCAGCCGCTTCCTCGAAGAGCTGAAGAAACACGACCCGGACATCTACGACACCTGCCTCTTGACCCTGGAACGCAGCCAGCAGGACGCGGACACCGTGACCATCGACGAAGCCACCTTCGCCTGCTGCCCGGACAACTCCATCGACTACGCGGTGATGGAAAAGACCCAGCGCGCCTGCGTGGTGCCCCTGAGCGCCGGCTGGAGCGATGTCGGCTGCTGGTCGTCGCTGTGGGACGTGCATGAAAAGGACGCCAACGGCAACGTCAGCAAGGGCGATGTGGTGATTCAAGACAGCCACAACTGCATGATCCACGGCAACGGCAAACTGGTGTCGGTGATTGGCCTGGACAACATCGTGGTGGTGGAAACCAAGGACGCCATGATGATTGCCCACAAGGACAAGGTCCAAGGGGTGAAACAGATGGTCAACACCCTCAACGAACAGGGTCGCAGCGAAACCCAGAACCACTGCGAGGTCTACCGCCCGTGGGGCTCCTACGACTCGGTGGACATGGGCGGGCGCTTCCAGGTCAAGCACATCTCGGTCAAGCCGGGGGCCTGCCTCTCGCTACAGATGCACCACCACCGCGCCGAACACTGGATCGTGGTCAGCGGCACCGCCGAAGTCACCTGTGACGAGAACGTGTTCCTGCTCACCGAGAACCAGTCCACCTACATCCCCATCGCCTCGGTGCACCGCCTGCGCAACCCGGGCAAGATCCCGCTGGAGATCATCGAAGTGCAATCGGGCAGTTATTTGGGCGAGGACGATATCGAGCGGTTTGAAGATATCTACGGCCGCTCCACCCCGGTGGAACGTGGCGTCTCGGTGAAGACCATCGCCCAGTAACAGCGGCGAGTTTCAAGCGGCAAGCTGCAACTAAAAGCAGGGAGTCGTGCTAGCAAGACCTTTGTGCTCCCCCTTTCCAGGTGCCTGCGTCCCCTATCCGCAGGCACTTGGACAGGGGGATTTTTGTAGCCGCTGCCGCAGGCTGCGAAAAGGGCCGAAGGACCTTCAGCGATCTCAAGCCCCCTGCGCCCGCTGCGCGGCCGTTCGCAGCCTGCGGCAGCGGCTACAAGAAGCAGCGATAAATAGGAGCAACCGTAAGCTTCAAGCGGCAAGTCAGATCAACAGCCAACTGCGGATACACAAGGTCGTTTCAGGCTACACATCTCGGGTTGACCACCCTCTTCTCGCTCCCTATCCTCGCGCCTGTCACGACTCATTCGTGATCGAGGTTGACGGCTCGGTTGTTTTCTCAGGAACGCAGTTTTCCAGCACTGTTTTTTTGGAGCACACCATGACCGACCGTATCGCGCTAACCAGCAACGAATCCTCCACGCCCACCCTGTTTATCGACACCCGCGCGCCTTTGGACGAACTGCATGCCAGCGCCGCCTACCGCATCCTCGCGGTGACTCAACTGATGGAAAGCATCGTGCACATGGACAACCGCCACGCCGATGCCACCGATCTGACACAGATCGCCCACGCCAGCGCCATTCTGTTGCGCGATGGTTGTGATCTGCTGGACGTGTTGGGTCGGCGGATTCGTGGCAGTCAGTACCTGAACTAAAACGCCCGGTGATCGTTCCCCTTCAAACGCGGGGGGAACGATCGGCACGCCTGTCCCCTCTCCTTCATCTAGAACCCGCCTCATCGATCACTGCCGTACCCATCTTCGCCAGAAGATGCGCAGCCCTGTTGTGGGTGGCAACCGTGCGCGGATTGGTCGACCGGAGATACAGGAACCCGGCAGGGACGCAGCCCTTCCACGCACAGCTGCCATTGCACGAATGCGCAGGCGCACAACCCACCTGCCATAGCGAAATGGGGCGCTGCTGCAGCTGCATCAAAACGGGTTACCAAGCGGAGGGGTGGCAGCTGCGTGCAGGTTGGTAAACCGGAGATACAGGAACCCGGCAGGGACGAGCCCTCCCACGCACAGCTGCCATTGCACAAGTGAAATGCGGCGCTGTTGCGCCTGTATCAGAACGAGTTACCAAGCCCGGTCGCTGAATGTGCTGCGACGCTCAAAGGCTAGTCCGGGTTCGACACGCAGCAACGACGAAGGCGTCGCAGTTTATGTCCAGGCCAAGGGAGTTTAGGAATGTTCAGGATGGCGGCACGCCGAGGAGGCGGGGTAGCAGTAATGATCATGAGAAGCGTCGTATTTATCCATTCAACGGTCTTCCATGCTTGGCCAGGATTTTTTCCAACGAGGCTTTTTCGTCGAAGACCGGTATGTCTATGCCTTCCAGTCTTGAACTGCTGACAAAGTTTTTAAGCTTGTTCTTTTCGAAACGCTCATAAGGATCAAACGCAGGACGAGCAGCGCATTTCGACAACAGGGACAAAGCGCCTCTAAGTTCTGCAACATTCCTGGCGCACATCCTGAAGCCGATTCTTTTTGAAACTTCATTGCGCACGGCCGGATAGGGCAACGCATCAATAAGCACGCGTTCGCACTCTCGCCCCTCTTCTGCGAGGGCACTCAGACGCTTTAATTTCAAAGATAAAGAGCTCCAGCCATTTGCCCCTAACTTCAAATGAAGCTGAGTTTCGACAAAGCGTTTGACCTCAAGAAACGTCCCCAGCTTCTTCAGATCGCTGATCTGTGCAGTTTGCAAAATCTGCTGCAGTGATACGTCCATCATCGCCCCATGATTGATGCCAAAGCCCGGAGATTATACACCTCATAGATCGCCACCACGGGCATGTCTCGTCCTTGGCACCAGCACTCTTCACAGTCGAAAGCGGAGCCTCCCCCTTCAGCTAGCATTCGCCTCGTTCGATGTTTGCAGCCCTGAGAGCCTGAGCATTTTCCAGTCCCGGTAAAGGTGTTCCAGGAATGGATAGATGACCCCGGAGCATGCCAGCCACCTGCTCGGGCGGGCACCAGAGTGGACCACATGATGTCCACTATCGGCATAAATCCGCTTTAACAGACCTTCTGTTGTCCCTAACGCCCCATCAAAACCTGGCCTGTGGATAACGTCACAACAGCCATCCTCCATCGCCAACCCCACCTACGCTTAGGTAGGATGTCCCCTCCTTTTCCCCGAGGCTCACCTCATGTTCATCGGCGTTCTGCTGGTCATCACCTGGCTGATCCTGCTTCTGCGCTACCCCGCCAAAGCCCTTCCCGTGTCCCTGGCCGCTGCGTTCGGCCTGGCCCTGGTGGCCTGCTGGGTGGTCTGGCTGGACAACCGCGAAGCCCAGCAACTGGCGCGCCTGGATCTGCGCCTGAGCTACGCCCCCGAACACTGCCCTGCCGACCGCCCGCTGCAGGTCAAGCTGAACAACGGTAACAAGGTGCCCCTGATCGAACTGCGCTGGCGGGTCGCCGCCTACGCGCCGGGGGACACGGTCAACCTCGCCGACAACCAGTACAGCGCCCCCCGCTACCGCGGCCCCGGCGAGTTGCAGGCCGGCGCCAGCTGGGAAGACTGCCTGCCGCTGCCACCGCTGCGCTCGGGCTATCGTCCGCAAACCCTGGAGTTTCGTGCCGAGCGTTTGCAAGGTAGCTTCTCCGACTGATTTCCTCTTCCCCCTCACAGCACAAGGACCGCGCCATGCCCGTAGCGTTGATCACCGGTTGTTCCAGCGGCATCGGCCGCGCCCTGGCAGATGCCTTCAAGGGCGCCGGTTTTACCGTGCTCGCCAGCGCCCGCAAGGCCGAGGACGTCACTGCCCTGCAAGCCGCCGGTTTCAAGGCCGTGCAACTGGACGTCAATGACGGCGCTGCCCTGGGCGCCTTGAGCGAGGAGATCAACCAGCAGTACGGCGGCCTCGATGTGCTGATCAACAACGCCGGCTACGGCGCCATGGGCCCGCTGCTGGATGGCGGCGTGCAAGCCATGCAGCGCCAGTTCGAAACCAACGTGTTCTCGGTGGTCGGGGTGACCCGGGCGATGTTCCCGGTGCTGCGTCGCAGCCGCGGCCTGGTGGTGAATATCGGCAGTGTCTCCGGGGTGCTGGTGACGCCGTTTGCCGGCGCCTACTGCGCCTCGAAAGCCGCGGTGCATGCCTTGAGCGATGCCCTGCGCATGGAACTCTCGCCATTCGGCATCCGGGTCATGGAAGTGCAGCCCGGGGCCATTGCCTCAAGTTTTGCCAGGAACGCCGGGCATGAAGCCGAACAGTTGCTCAACGAACAATCGCCCTGGTGGCCACTGCGCGAGGGCATCCGCTCCCGGGCCAAGGCCTCCCAGGACAAGCCGACCCCCGCCAGCGAGTTTGCCGCCGGCTTGCTCAAGGCCGTGCAACAGGACAAACCGCCACGCCTGCTGCGCCTGGGCAATGGCAGCCGCGCCTTGCCGCTGCTGGCCAACCTGCTGCCCAAGGGTTTGCTGGAGAAGGGACTGATGAAGCGGTTTGGCCTGACTCGCAACCTCTAAAAAACAGTAACCACCACGCTCAGGGAAAGCTGAGCGTGCCCGCCCCCCGCTGTCATGCTGATAAATCTGTAGCGCCACACCGCCTGCGCCCGTTCACGGGCAAGAGGGCTGATGCCCCCTCCCCCGTCCTGGCCCCTTCAGCGCCTCCGGCCCCCTGCTCGACCGCAGGCGCGCCAGTGCGCCTGCGCCCCTTAAAAAATCGATACAACTCAATCCTATAGAACACTCGACTCTGTTTATTTCTTGCAAGTTCACCATTTCAAAACAGCAAGTACATTTCTTACATACAACTAAGATATTTCTCAAACTATCAATTCAGAAATTACAAAAAAAATCCTGTGCTAGGTTTACGGGCAGGCGAGTTCAACATTACTAAAATCGCAAAAAACCAACCACTTCAATATTGAAATCAAATAAATAGTTAAGGACAACTAGGATCATGAGAAAGATCGCAATCGTAGGGATGTCTTGCAATTTACCTGGAGATATCAATGACTTAAGAAAATTACTAAGCGCACTTAGAGAACGCCGAGTTACCGCCGAAACGGTCCCTAAAGACCGTTGGGACATGGCGCGCTATTACTCTATCGATGAGACTTCAAAGGGTAAGGCCTACGTAGAAAAAGGAAACTTCCTAAAACACGATATTCGTTCAATGGATGCCGAGTTCTTTGACTTACCAGCAAGTGTCGCGGAGAACATTGATCCACAGCAACGTTTATTGCTTGAACTAACCTGGGAAGCTTTCGAGAATGCCGGCCTGAACTTGCCGGCACATTCAGGTCGTAAAGTCGGGGTCTATGTCGGCGGTTTCATGCTGGACCAAATGGTCACCATGACCCACTTCGCCAACCGCACCCGACAGAACGCCAATACCCCCAGCGGGATGATGATGACGATGTTGGCCAACCGGCTGTCCCACGCATTCAACCTGCGTGGCCCTAGCCTGTCGATCGACACCGCCTGCTCCTCGTCGCTCGTCGCCTTCAGCTACGCCTGCAACGATATCTGGTCCGGCGAGTGCGACATGGCGGTGGTAGGCGGTGCCAACATCATGACGCGTCCCGAGTACCCCATCGGCATGTGCAAGGGGCACTTCCTCTCTCGCGATGGACAATGCAAGTCATTCGATGCCCGTGGCGACGGTTACGGCCGCGGCGAAGGCGGTGGCGTGGTGATCATCAAGGCCCTGGAGCAAGCGTTGCTCGATGGCGACACGATCCTGGCCACGGTGGAGGGCGCCGGCGTCAACTCCGACGGGCGTACCCCGGGCATCTCGCTGCCCAGCGCTGAAGCCCAGGGCGCGTTGATCCAGGACGTTTGCACGCGTTTCGACATTGATCCGGCTCAGGTGCGATACGTCGAATGCCATGGGACGGGAACCGCGGCAGGCGACCCGATCGAGGCACGCTCCATCGGGTCGGTCTATGGCAAGGGCCGCAGCGGCGACGACCGGGTGGTCCTGGGCTCGATCAAAAGCAACATCGGCCACCTTGAGGCTGGTGCCGGCATCGCCAGTCTGATCAAGGCAGTACTGACCCTGCAACATCGCGAAGCCTTCGAGCTGGGCAACCTGGAAACGCCCAACCCCGACATTCCCTTCGAAGAATGGGGAATTCGACTGGCCGCCGGGCCCATTCAACTGGCCGAACCGGGCGAAGCCTTTCTGGTAGGCATCAACTCGTTCGGTTTCGGCGGCACCAATGCCCACGTGGTGCTGCGTTCCGCGCCGGACCCTGAGCCTGCCCCGCTGACCGCCGCGGCCCGCAGCCAAGACGCGCCGCTGTACCTACCCTTCTCCGCACGCAGCCCCGGTGCGCTCAAGGAGCTGTCCCACCGCTACAGCGAGCGTCTGCAGGCGAGCAACGTCGAGCTGGACGACATCCTGCACTCCGCCGCATTCCACCGTGCGCCCCTCAATCATCGGGCCGTGGCCATCGGCCGGGATCGGCAGCAGTTGCATCAAGCGCTCAGCGAGTATTGGCAGCACGGGCATTGTGATCAGGTCATCACCAGTCGCCGTACGGCCCTGGGCAAACCCCAGCCGGTCTGGGTCTTCACCGGGATGGGACCACAGTGGTGGGGAATGGGCCAGGAGCTGTATCGCAGCGAGCCGGTCTATCGCGACGCGGTGGATACCGCCGACCGACTGTTCCAGAACGTCTCCGGGTTCTCGATCGTTGCCCAAATGCTCAAGAGCAAGGGCGAGTCACGCATTACACAGACGGCCTTCGCGCAACCGGCGAACTTCATGCTTCAGTGGGGGCTGGCGGCGATGCTGTCTGCCGCCGGGGTCAAGCCCGGGGCCATCGTCGGCCACAGCGTTGGCGAGGTCACCGCAGCCTGCGTGAGTGGCGCGTTATCCCTGGACGATGCGGTGCGCGTCATCCATGAGCGCAGCCGGTTGCAAGCGACCACCGCAGGCACCGGCAGCATGCTGGCGGTAGGCATCGGCCAGAAAGAGGCGCAAGCATTGCTGGCTGATTACGAGGGGCGCATCGAAGTCGCGGCGGTCAACGGGCCAAACATGCTGACCCTGTCGGGGGAAACCGCGGCCATTGAAGCCCTGGCCCAGACACTGGAAACCCAGGAGATCTTCAACCGCCTGCTGACAGTCGAAGTGCCTTATCACAGCTACCTGATGGCGCCGATCCTGGATGAGCTGACCGCCGCCCTGAGCACCATCAGTGCCTGCCAACCCTCCATCCCGCTGGTCTCGACCGTGACCGGGCGCTATGCCAGCCAGGGCCAGTACGGCACCGACTACTGGCAGCACAACGTGCGGCAACCGGTGCATTTCTACCCAGCGATCCAGACCTTGCTCGACGATGACTACGTCACCTTCGTCGAGATCGGCCCGCACCCGGTCCTGGCAGGCGCCTTGCGCGATTGCGCCAAGGTCCAGGCCAAGGAGATCCGCCTGGTCGAAACCCTGCGTCGCGAAGAACCGGAACAACAGCGCATGCAGCGTGTGGTCGCCCAGGTGTTCGCCAGTGGCTGCGACATCGACTGGCAACCACTGAACGGCCGCGGCCGCTTCACCGACCTGCCTAACTACCCATGGCAACGCGAACACCTTTGGCTTGAGAGTGAGCGCTCCAATTACCTGCGCATCGCCTCGACCCAAGTGCCCATGCTCGGCTACCGGCACTATCCGGCCAACGACACCTGGCTCAACGACCTGGATCACCAGGCTCTGGCCTACCTGAAGGAGCACGTGGTCTCGGGCGTCTCGATCATGCCGGCGGCAGGCTATGTCGAAACCCTGTTGGAGGCCGCGGCCGCGCTGTACCCGGACAGCCCGGGGCTGCGCCTCTCAGACCTGGAGATCCGCGCGCCGCTGGTGATTGCCAACAACAATCCTCTGGACTACGTGTCCACCTACTCCCGCGACAGCGGGCGGGTAACCCTCCACAGTATCGAGAGCGGCAGCATTGGCGCCGGTCAGGTCCACGCCGTCGGGCGGGTCGACGCACTGGCCATAAGCGAGCCTCAATCGCTTGACATTGCCGGGCTCCAAGCCTCGTTCGGCGGCGAATGGGAGCCCAAGGTGTTCTATCGCGAGCTGTCGCGCATCGGCCTCCAGTACGGACCGATGTTCCAGACCATCCGCTCGATCCGCGCCGACGCCAAGACCGGTCGGGCCCTGACCTTCATCGAGTGTTCAAGCGAACTCTCGAACCAGGGCTACCATGCTCATCCAACCGTTCTGGATGCCTGTTTCCAGTCATTGGTCGGCCTGCTGGAAGACAGCGACACCACCTATCTACCCACCGGTTTTCGCGAGCTGCGCCTGCTCGCCCCCGCGTTGCCCACACGTTGCTGGTGCCAGGCGGTAAGGACAAGTGCGACGGCTGCCTACGTTGAGTCCGATCTGACCATCACCGATGAACATGGCGTGGTCGTTGCCCAGATCAGGGGGATGCGCGTCACTGCTGTGCCCAACGCGCCAGGGCGCACCGACAAGTTCGGTGACCCGGTCAAACTGCAAATGGCCCGCTATGAATGGGCGGATGCCGGGACCCCACCCGAACCCAAGCGACTGGGTAACTGGCTGGTCGTCGAGGACGGTGCTTCCCGCGATCTGGCCGACCGTATCGTCGAGGACTTCCACAACGCCAGTGTCTCGGTCAGCGCCCGACTGCGTACCGGCCCCCAGGAACGGGCCGATGGCCTGGAGATCAGCGTGCCCCTCGAATCGGCCGCCATCGAGCGAGCGCTGGGGCGCATGGGCCCATTGGCCGGCGTGGTCTTCGTCCACGGCGCCCAGGCCCGCCTGGACAGCCAGGACCCAACCGGCGCCCAGGCACTGCTGTTGATGATCGAGGTCAGCCGCTGCCTGGCCAGGCTTGAGCTCGAACAGCGGCCCAGGGCCTATGTGATCACCCACAACGCCTTCAAGATCATGGACAACGACGCACCGGTGCAACCGGCGCAAACCGCGTTGGCCGGATTTGCCCGGGTCGCCTTCAACGAAATCGAAGGCGTGCACTTCAGCAGCGTCGACCTGCCGGCTACGCCGTCCGCCGTGGACATCAACGCCTGCCTTCGTGAGTTGATGTGCGACGCGCCACAGGATGAAGTCGCCATTCGCCAGGGTCGTCGCTTCAGCAGCCGGCTTGAAGTCCAGCCGTGGTTGGCCGACGCCCTGGTGGAGGAAGTTGCTCTGGCGGGCACGGATAGGGCGGTCCTGGTCCGTCCCGATGAAGACGACACTAGCCTTGGCAGCGTGAAGCTCATCGAAACCCCGCGCGAGCCCCTGGGCGCAGATGACATCGAGCTCAAGGTCCAACGCGTGGTGGTATCCAAACACGACCTGCAGGCAGCAGGCCATCCACCCTCCGGCCAGCACTATATCGAGCTGCTCGCCACCGTTACCCGCACCGGAGCCGAGGTTACCGACCTGCATCCTGGCCAACGGGTCTGCGGTCTTGCCCCCTTCACGTTCAGCAGCCACCTGCGCGGTCCGCGATCAGCCTTCCACCTGACCTCGCTGAGCGACGAGCAATGCAGCGACCGATTGCTGCTGGTAGCCGTGCGTGACGCCATCGCCCAGCACCTCATTGACCAGGCCGGTCTTGAGGCCGGCCTGTGTGCGCTGATCGAGGCAGATCCACTGGGCCTGGCCATCGATGCCGAACTCCAGCGCCGCGGCGTGCGTACCGTGCTGATCAACGTGCCCGACAGCAATGCCGCAGTCGCCAGCACGGTCATCACCGCCACTGGCAGTGCGCTGGACGCCGCCGTATGCGAACACACGGCCGGCCAGGGTTTTGACGCCATCATCGGTTCGATGCCGCGTTGGGATCGGCTGTACGGCTGGGAAGCGCTGGCCCGGGGCGGTGTGCTGATTGACACCGAAAAAACTGCACGCGCCTTTGCCCTGCCCGGCAATGCAGCCTCCCTGGTGCGCGCCGACCTGACATTGATCAGCCAACGGGCGCAGCTGTTCGCAACCTCCCTGCGCACGGCCGTGGAGCGTACCCGCCATGCTCAGGTCCCGGTCATCCCCAGCCTGACGATTTCCCTGGCCGACCTGGCCACGAGAAAGCTGTCAATGCTCGACAACGTGGATGTTCCGATCCTCATCGATTTTGATGAAGTGGAGAGCCCCCTCAAGGTCCAAGTCATGGAGACGGTGTCCTTCAGGCCGGATGCCTCCTACCTGGTCACGGGCGGTTTCGGTGGCTTTGGTCAGAAAACCAGCCGCTGGCTGGTGGATCACGGCGCACGACATATCGTGCTCGCCGGGCGCAGCGGCGCCGATACTCCCGAGCGCCAGGCCTTTGTCCAGGAGCTGCGCCAGCAAGGCGCGAACGTGCTGGCCCTGGCCTGCGATCTGGCCGATGCCAGTGCCGTGCGCGACCTGATGGGCACCATCGCCGACAGCGCTGCGCCCCTGCGGGGTGTGTTCCACCTGGCCACGGTGATCATCGATGAGGCGATCCTCGAACTCGATCCTGCGCATTTCCTCCAGGTCATGCAGAGCAAGGCGCAGAGCGCGCTATGGCTGCACCAGGCGACGCAGGAAATCGAGCTCGACCATTTCGTGCTGTTCTCGTCCTTCGCCGGGTTGATCGGCAACAGCAAGCAAGCCGCCTATGTCAGCGCCAACAGCTTCCTTGACGGCCTGACCTGGCATCGCCGGGCGCTGGGTTTGCCGGCACTGAGCATCAACTGGGGCGCGATTTCCGATACCGGCATCATTGCCCGCGATGAAAAGCTCGAACAGTTCATGCGCTACATGGGGCTGCGCGGCATGGAGACGCGCGAAGCACTGCAGTGGCTGGAACGCGCAATGCGGCGGGATATCACCCAACTGGGCATTTCCCTGGTCAGCAGTTGGGCTGATTGGGCGCGGTACGAAACCCTCAGCCAGCAATCGCCACGTTTCATCGAGCTGATCGCCTCCGATGCCGAGGCCAGCAACGACGCCAGTGAACGCCTGCGGGAGGAAATCGTTGCGCTGCCGGAGACGGAACGCTTCGCGGTGCTGTCAGGCCTGATCGTGTCGTTGATCGCCGATGAACTGGAAACCAGTGCCGACACGGTTTCGATCGACAGACCGATTCTCGAGTTTGGTATCGACTCACTGATGGCGGCGGAGATTCAGGTGGTGCTGAAAAACAACCTGGGGATCAGCGTCTCGGTGATCGAGATCCTCAACAACCTGACGATTCGCGGCATGGCCAACGATGCCCTGGCCAACATGGGACTGAGCGACGATCTCGATGCTCAGCCCTCGACAACGGTTCAGGCACAGGAGCGACAAGCATGACTACTCACCTGCATATCGAGCGGCTGCGTGCCCAGTTGTTGGGTAAACAGGGAACCGCCAGCGTCGGTGCCGCGACCGGCCCGGAGCAGGGCCCACGAGCGACCCCGGCCAAGGTCAAAGTCGGCCCCGAACACTACGACTTTGCCTACTTCCCGGAGCTGCGCGAGTTCAGCAACACCCAGTGGTACTACAACACCCAGGGCTATGAATGGAACATGTTCCGCCAGCACCTGGGGGCATCCAGCGCCGTGGTGGAGATGGATGGGCGGCAACTGATCAACTACGCCTCCTACAACTACCTGGACTTGCTGGGCGATCCGCGGATGCAAGACGCCGCCAAACAGGCCGTGGACGCGTTCGGCACTTCGGCGGGCTCGGGAAGGATCAACATGGGCGAGATCCCGATCTTCACCGAGTTCGAGCAACTGATCAGCCAGACACTGGGGGTCGAGGATGCGGTAATGGCGGTCAATGGCTATGGCGCCAACGTCGCGACCCTGGGTTATCTGGCCCGCCGCCAGGATCTGGTGATCTATGACGAGCTGATCCACAACAGCATGCTCATGGGGGCCAAGCTCAGCGGAGCCCGGCGCCTGACCTTTCCCCACAACGACTATGACGCCCTGGAGCAACTGCTGGTGGAGCACCGCCAGCACTACGAACGGGTGCTGATCCTGACCGAGGGCGTCTACAGCATGGACGGGGATATTCCGGATATCCCGCGCATGATCGACATCAAGCGCCGCCATCACGCCCTGCTGATGGTGGATGAAGCCCACTCGATGGGAGTGATCGGCCCCCGCGGGCTCGGCGTGGTCGACTACTTCGGCCTCGACGGTGCGGACATCGACATCCACTTCTCGTCCATGAGCAAGGCATTCGCCACGGTGGGAGGCTACATCGCCGGGCGCAAGGAACTGATCGCGATCCTCAAGCACTACGCGCCGGGCCTGTTGCTGTACACCGCCGCGCCCACGCCGGCCAGTGCCGCCGCCGGCCTGCAAGCGTTGCGCATCATGCACGCCGAGCCGGAACGGGCACGGCGGGCGGTCAGCAATGCCGGCTACTTCCGGACCCAGGCCCGGGCAGCCGGTTTGGATACGGGCTTGAGTCATGATTCGGCGATCGTGCCGATCATGATGCCCGACGGCGAGACAGCGGTATGGACCACGGCCCAACTGTTCGAACAGAACATCTGCACCTTCCCGATGATCTTTCCGGTGGTCCCGCGCAACACCGAACGCCTGCGTTTCTTTATCAGCGCCGCCCATACCCGGGAGCACATCGACCGTACAGTCGAGCTGCTGGTCGATCTGCGCAAGAACGCTCCCGCGAGCAAGGGGTTATTTTGAAACAGATACGTTTTGATCGATTCGGTCTGCCTTCCCGCGTGGCCTATTGCGTCGAGGTTGAGGACCCGGGGCCACCTTCGCCCTGGGAGGTGCTGGTCGAGGTGGAAGTCTGCGCGCTCAACCCTGCCGATCTCGCACGCCTGTCCGGCCGCTACGGTGAATTGCCCCAGTTGCCCGCGACCCTTGGTCTTGAGGCCATTGGTCGGGTGATGGCCTGTGGCGCCTCGGTCGACCAGCTGTGCGAGGGGGACCGGGTGATTCTGCTCGGCAACGAAAACTGGTGCCAGCAGCGCCGCATTGCCGCCTCGCTGGTGCACAAGTTACCCCCGCAACTGGACCCGCTGCAGGCCGCCTCGCTCAAGGTCAGCGCCTGCACCGCCATCGAACTGCTACGCCGGCAGAGCCAATTGGAGCCGGGGGCCTGGGTCATCCAGAACGCGCCCCTGTCGAGCGTCGGGCGGGCGGTGATGCAAGTCGCCCGGCATGACGGCCTGCGCACGCTGAATGTCGTCCGTCGCCCCGAAGCGGTGAGCGAAGTGCTCGCGGCCGGCGGCGATGCCGCAATCCTGGCCGGTGACCGATTGGTGCAAGAAGCCAAGGCCACCATGGGCTATGCCCTGGGGGGACTGGTGCTGGATGCCGTGGGTGGTGAAGGCGTTGCGCCCCTGGGAGAACTGCTGGAGCCGGGGGGCACCATCATCCAGTACGGCATGCTTTCAGGACAACCGGCCCAACTGGCCTGCGAGGATGTGATTTTCCGCGACATCAACCTCAAGGGCTTCTGGCTGGCCCGCCATCTGGCCCAGGTGTCCCATCAACATCGGGATGGACTGATGAGCGAAGCCACCGATTTGCTGGCCAAGAAGGTCCTGCAAGCGCAGGTGGCAGCGACCTACACGCTGGACGAAATCACCGCGGCACTGCGGCACTTCGAAACCCCGGGACGCAGGGGGCGCGTCTACCTGCTGCCCAACGGGCCGGTTCAGCACCTTTGCAGTGGAGGTCACCAGGATCATGGATGAAGTCAGCCAACGGCATGCTCCGCACGCCAATCCGCCCCCCGTGGATCAGGTGCCGCTCGTGCGACTGCGCAACCTGGGCAAGCGCTATGGCGACGTCATTGCGTTGCATGACATCAACCTGGACATCCCCAGCGGAGAAATGCTCGCCATCGTCGGGCCCTCGGGCAGCGGCAAAACCACGCTGCTGAACCTGATCGGGCTTCTGGACAAACCCTCATCCGGGCAGATCGAGCTGCAGGGCCACAGCGTGACCCAAAGCACCTCGGTGCACTATGCACAGCAACGCCTGCGCACCATCGGTTTCGTTTTCCAGAGCTTCAACCTGATCCCGGTGCTCGACGCCCTGGACAATGTGCTGCTGCCCTTGCGAATCGCCGGCCGTATCAGCGCGCAGCAGCGCCAGCGCGCCTGCCACTTGCTGCAAGAGGTCGGCCTGGCCGGGCATCTGCACCAGCGCCCGGACAAAATGAGCGGCGGCCAGCGGCAACGGGTCGCCATTGCCCGAGCCTTGATCGCCCAACCACGCCTGGTGATCGCCGATGAACCGACGGCCAGCCTGGACAGTGAAAACGCACATGCCGCGATGCAGTTGTTCCAACGGCTCAATCGCGGTTATGGCGTGACCTTCGTTTTCTCGACCCACGATGAGCGGGCATTGGGCTACATGGACCGATGCCTGAGCTTGTGCGACGGGCGAATCATCAAGCAGGTTCAGTCATGCACTCATTGATACTCGCGCTGAAAAACGCCTTCCGCAACGGACGACGAACCCTGGTCACGCTGCTGGCCATCGCCTTTGGCCTGGCGGCAATCAACCTGTTCAGCGGCTATGTCGCCAATGTCTACAAAGGGCTGGAGGATCTGGCGGTGATGGGCGAGCGCCTTGGCCACCTGACCCTGACCAAACGTGGCTTCTGGCTCGAAGGCAAACTCGATCCGACGCCATACCTGATCGCTCCTGAAGAGGCGCAGCGCATCGAGAACGTGCTGCGCGCTGCGCCGCACATCAAACATGTCTCGCCCAGGCTGAGCCTGAACGGACTGGCCTCCAATGGCCGCGCATCGACCATCTTCATCAGCGAAAGTATCGCGCCAGAGGACGACCAGGCCCTGGGCGGCTCGGCTCTGGGCTACTCCAACGGTCAACTCGATGCCCGGAATGAAATGGGGGTCGCGGTGTCCTCGGACCTCGCCAAGCTGTTGAACCTGCAACAGGACACGGTGTTCAGCCTGCTGTCGAGCACCTTCGACGGACAGGCCAATGCCGTGGACGCCATGGTCACCGACGTGTTCAACACCGGCACCGCCAGTACCAACGACAAGTTCATCCTGTTGCCCCTCAAGCTGGCCCAGGCGCTGCTCAACACCGACGCCATCGAACGCTTTGTCGTGGTACTCGATGATGCCGGGATGACCGAGACCATGGGCGAGCAATTGCAGGACAAGCTGCGGGCCGCAGGCATCGACGTCGAGTTCAGAACCTGGAAGCAACTGTCGAACTTCTATACCCAGGTCAAAAGCCTGTTCGACGTGATCTTCTCCTTTATCGCCTCGATCGTTCTGGTGATCTCGGCCATGAGCGTCGCCAACACCATGTCGATGGCGGTGGTGGAGCGCACCCGCGAAATCGGCACGCTGCGGGCCCTCGGGCTTTCGCAGAATGGGGTGATCCGGCTGTTTGCCCTGGAAGGTTTCTGGATCGCCGCCTTCGGTTGCCTGCTGGGACTGGTCCTGACCCTGGTGGTGGCCCTGGGGATCAATCTCGCCCAGATCGGCTACATCCCCCCGAACCTGTCCACAGAAGTACCGCTGCAGGTCGATCTGGACTGGCTGCGCATCGTCTCGACCGCGCTAGTGGTCACTGTGTTCGCCGTACTGTGCGCCGCCTATCCGGCGTACAAGGCCACGCGCCATGAAATTGTCGACGCACTCACGTTCGTCTAGTCGGCCACTGCGCCACAGGTCAATCACTCAAGAAGAAGGCTTCGTCATGCTCAAATACATCCTGGCCCTGCTCATGGGCTTGAGCGGCGCTCAGAGTTCGATGTCTTACGCAGACTCATCTCCTCTTACCCCACAGCAGATCGTCGCTGCCAGCGACCGTGCCCGAGGGGGCGGCCTGAGCGGTATCGAATGGAAAATCGACATCACCGGTGAGGACAGCAAGGGCCCCCTGAGCAAGCACAGCTACCTGGTCAAGGCCAGCGGCAACAACAGCCTGGCGCAAACCATCTATCCGCCCCGTAACCGAGGGGCTCGGCTGCTGCAGCTGGAACGCAACATGTGGTTTGGCAAGCCCAGCCTGAGCAAGCCGGTGTCGATTTCGGCACGCCAGAAGATGATCGGCATGGCCTCCAATGGCGATATTGCCTCGACCAATTACGCCAATGACTACAACGCCTCAGTGCTGCGCAGCGAACCGGTCAACGGCGAAGACAGCCATGTACTGGAGCTGCTGGCCAAGAATCGCTTCGTCACCTACGACCGCATCATCTATTACGTCTCAAGCACCCGCCTGGTACCGCTGAAGGCCGAGTTCTACACGGTCTCGGGCAAGTTGTTCAAAACCGCCAGCTTCGACGCCTACAGCAACCTGGAACTGGACAATGGCCAGCACCAGCTGTTCATCAAGCACATGACCATCCGGGATGCCATCGAGCCGTCCAACTACTCGGTCCTCGACTATCAGGATGTGAAGTTGCAAACCTTCGCCGCCGACACCTTCAGCATCGACTCGCTCAATCGCCCCTGAATCAGGATGAAACAACGCATGCCACGCCCAAGGATGGGGTACCCGCAGGCGGCTCGATGGCGAGCCGGCCCGCTACAACCGCGGCTCTGGCTGCTGGTGCTCTGCTGCAGTGCCGCGCCGTCCGCCAGCGCCCTGGACAGCCTGTCACTGCACAACGACCTGACCGTCCTCAGCTATGCCACCTGGAACCGGCTGAACCAGGACGCATTGGCCAACCCGGACAATCTGATCGCTCAACTGCCACGACGCCAGATGGAGCTGGCGCCACGCCCGGATTTCAGCCTCACGACCTCGTCATGTTTTTTCCAGTTCAAGCCACGGGCGTTCCTCAGTGCCCGGGGAGAGAGTTTTGCTACGGGCGACCAACACACCTCCGGTGATGCCTATGTGAACGAAGCACGCCTGTCCTGCTCGCTGCCCAATGCGCTCAACCTGGAGTTGGGACGCGGCACTTTGCTGTGGGGCAACGCGGTCCTGCTCTCGCCCAGCAATCCCTTTTTCCCCGAGACCGGCAAGACTGATCCGGTCAACGAGGTCTTCGGCAAAGATTTCGCACGAGCCACTCTGGCGCTTGCCGAGCACTGGCAAATCGAGGGCATGCGCAGCGTCAGTAGCAACTCGCGAGACATGAGCGCGCAGCACTTCTCCCCCATCAGCGCGGTGAAGCTCAACTGGACCGCAGAGGCCGCGACGGCCAGCCTGCTGGCCTCCAAACGCGACAACGGCGTCAGGCGACTGGGGGCTTATGGCACCCTCACCGTCTCCGATGCGTGGCTGCTCTACCTGGATGGTTCGCTGGGGCAAGGCCGCGACATTCCCTTGCCTGTGGCTCCCACGGCGCAAACCAGGGCCTGGCACTTCGAACACCAGCCGATGGCCGACCGCAGGTTGCGCAAAAGCCTGCTGCTGGGCAGCGGTTACACCTTGGAATCCGGCTGGACCCACACCCTGGAAGCGCTCTACAACGGTGACGGCTATAGCCCGTCCGAGCGCGAGGACTATCAGCGGGCGATTGGCCAGAGCAACGCCGCGCTGATGCTGGGTGATGACAATGCGGCCCAAGTGCTGGGGCAAGCCCTGCTCACTGCCCGGCAAGGCCTGCTGGGGCAGCGCTACGCCATGTACCAGATCGACCGCAACGACTGGTTCAACACCTGGGACCTGGCACTGCGCTACACCCAGGCCTTCGACTCGCCACGGGGCGGCAATCTGGCGCTGTCGCTGAACTACAAAATGAACGATCACAGCGAACTGTTCACCTTTGCCCAGTGGAATACCGGCAATGGGCAGTCCGAGTTTGCACAACTGTCTCGCTCTTCAGTCATCAGTGGCATCCGCTACTACTTTTGAAACCCGTATCCGCAGACCTGTCAGGGCCCCCGTCATTGGCCAGGACACTCGCTGATCGAGGAGAAAAGGCTGATGAAGCAGTGCCGATTGAGCGCCAAGCGCTGAGCATTCAACGTCGCCGATCACCTGCATGACACCGTTGTATGCCGCGCCGATGCCCGTAGAATGGGCGCACTCAAATCGCAGGGAAGCGGCATTTCAAGCACGGAACGGCTGCACCCCGCCCCTGCTCATGCCCTCTTGGCGTCCTGCCTTTTACGATTGAACCTCAGGGACTCTCCATTGATATCTCGCAGCCTGCTGCCCTTGGCCATCCTCACTCTGCTGCTGGGCTGCAATGCCTCGTCACCGGACGAAAAACTCAATGCCACCCTGCCGGACCTGAGCCTGGAACAGATCCTGCCCAAGGTCGAAGCCAACCCGTACTGCTCGCCGGAGATGGACAGCGAACGGCTGGTCGGCCTCGGCATCCGACTGATGAATGAGGACGAGGTACTGCATGGCGCAAGCCGTACCTTGCTGGCGAGCAAGGCCATACAAATGGCCCGCGCCTGCCTGATCATGGCCGCCCCCCGCGACACCATGAGCCTGTGCATCCTGGGCGGGATTGTCGGGTCCAGGCAGAAGGACTATGACAAAAGCGAAGCCTTCAACTACATCGCTTACGCCGCCCAGCACAATGAATCCTGCGCGGAAGCGGGCCTGTACGACATCTACAACCTTGGCAAGTTGGACCAGCCCGCGAACAAGGCATTGGCCATGGCCTGGCTGGAACGCGCCGCTCGGCACGGCGACGAGGACTCGCAACAAGAGATGCTGCGCAGCAGCGAACAGGACAATTTGCCACTGGCCTACGCCTGGGCCCGAACCCTCGATGACGCCCAAAGGCTCGAAGCGCTGAAACGCAAGATGAGCCCTCAGCAAACAGCTGAAGGCGAACAGCACTACACCCGGCTGCTCAGCCAGCTCCCCTCCAAAAAGGATCTGGAGCAGGCGCTGCGCCAGAACGTCATCCTCCTGGGCACAGGGGATATCTACTACGACTACCCGGAGGTGTTCGCGGGCATGTCGCCTGAGCAACAGCATGCTTTCGTCGCCCAGTTGGTAGACATGCAGGACCGCTACCCGAAGTTCCACACCCGCGGCCAACTGGTGGCCTACGCCTTGATTTCCCGCCTGGTGCAAAGCACCGGGCCGGCCGTGGACCTGTGGCAAGACCCGGCGCTGCAGGCCGTGCTGGAGGACGATGACCTGAGCGTGGAAGACAGCGTGGCCAAGGCCAAAATCCTCCTGGCCAAGCGCAAGCCATAGCAGCGGCTGGCGCTACGCCTTTTGCAGCCGCCGCCGAGGTGTCGCGCGCAAGACCCAAGGGCCCTTTGCCGCAGCCAAACAGGTGCGGCGGTTTGGGTTGTACGCCCTCTCAAACCCCGTAGAATGCGCAACCTTGAGCCCTTGGGCCCATGCAGCATGGAATCGCTGGTGTCGACACCCAAGCACGGAATGGCTAACGCTCCACCCTATCCCGTCCTGTCCCTGCCTGATTTCATGCGCGTCTTTTTTCATTCGCCGATCAGGGAATACCCATTGAAATTGTTCAACGTGCTGCCACTGGCCTTGGCTGTCTTGCTGGCGGCTTGCGCCTCCACGACGCCGGAAAACACCGCACCGAAAATCCCCGAACTGAATGACACCCTGCCCAAGCTGACGCTGGAAAGTGTCTTGCCCAAGGTCAGCACCAACGAATACTGCAACCCGGCCATGGAGGCCGATCTGCTGTTCGGCATCGGTTACAAGCTGAACGAGATCGAGGACTACAAGAACGCCAAGGGCTGCTTCGCCATGGCCGCGCCGCACTACACCCGGGCCTTCTGCTACCTGTCCACCACCACCGACCAGGAAACGGACAAGCCCAAGGCCGAGCGCGACCGCGAGTCGTTCAACTACATCGCCTACTCGGCGTCGCAGAACGATTGGTGCGCCGAGTACGGCATGTACGCCACCTACTGGTTCGGCGACAAGGACATCCCCAAAGACCGGGACCTGGCCCTGCGCTGGCTGGAACGCTCGGCGCTGCACGGCAACCCGGAACCGCAGCAGAGCCTGGCCGACGCCGCCGAAGAGTCCGGCGATCTGGTGAAGGCCTACGCCTGGCTGAAAGTCATCGACAACACCGAGGACACCAGCCAGTTGGATGCCCTGAAAGGCAAGATGAGCCCTGAGCAACTGGCCGAAGGCGAACAGCGCTTTGCCGACCTCAAGAAGCGCGTAACCAGCAAGCAGGTGATGTACGACGAAGCACGAGATGAGGAGGTGGCGATTTTCTCGGCCGAGATCCATTTCGATCTCCCCGACCTGTTCCAGGGCATGACCACGGCCCAGCGCCAGGCCTTTGTCAAAGCGGCCATCGCCAAGGCCCGGGACAGCGGCAAGTTCGATCTGCATTACGCGCTGACCCAGTACATCATCGTCTCGCGCCTGGCCCAACAGCGTTACCCCGGTGTCGACGTGCTGCAGAACCCGAAGCTGGTGGCCGCGATCAACCACGTCAACGACGGCCTGGAAGCCACGGCGAAGAAGTCCCTGGCGATCATGCAGAAAAGCTACAAATAACCGCCCCCCCACTGTCGTAGGAGCCGGCTTGCCGGCGAAGAGGCCCGCGAGCCTTGCATCGCCCCTGCCGGCGCTTTCGCTGGCAAGCCAGCTCCTACAGGGGCTCGGGGTTGACGATGACGGTGCAGGTGATGCCCGCCGCCAGCAGCACACCTTCCGGCACTTCATCAATGTGGATGCGCACCGGCACGCGCTGGGCCAGGCGCACCCAGTTGAAGGTCGGGTTGACGTCGGCGATCAGTTCGCGGCTTTCCGGGTTGTCGCGGTCGTAGATGCCGCGGGAAATGCTTTCCACATGCCCCTTGAGCACTTCACCGCTCATCAGTTGCATGTCGGCCTTATCCCCCACGCGCACGTGGGGCAGCTTGGTTTCTTCGAAGAAGCCATAGACCCAGAACGAGTTCATGTCGACCACCGCCATCTTCGCCTCGCCGATGCGTGCGTAGTCGCCGCGGTGCACGTTGAGGTTGGTGACGTAGCCGTCCACCGCCGCCCGTACCTGGGTGCGTTTGAGGTTGAGCTCCGCCGCTTCCAGCTGCGCCTGGGCGTGCTGGTAATCGGCCAGGGCCGAGTCGGCGATGTTGCCGGCGTCGTCGCGGTTTTCCTTGGAGATCACCAGGTTGTCCATGTCGGCGCGGCGTCGGGCGTTGACCTTGCGCATCTCCCAGGTGGCCTTCTTCGAGGCCACCAGCGCTTGCGCCTGCTTGACCGCGATCTGGTAGTGCTCGGGGTCGATCTGCATCAGCAGATCGCCCTTGCGCACCAGCTGGTTGTCCTTGACCGGCACGTCCACCACTTCGCCGGTAACGTCGGCGGCGACGTTGATGATGTCCGCGCGCACCCGGCCGTCACGGGTCCAGGGGGTGTACATGTAGTGCTCCCACAGGGTACGGCCAATCCACAGGGCCAGGGCCAGCACGAGCAGGGTGGCGAGCAGGCTGAAAAACTTTTTCATTGCGGGGGTCTCAACGGTAGACAGTGAGCGCCATGGCGCCGAACAGACAGCAGAACAGGCTCAGGCGCAGCAGCGCCGGGTGCCAGAAGAAGCGATACAGGTCATAGCCGGAAATAAACCGGTCCAGGGCCCAGGCCAGGGCCGCGGCGATGAAGAACATCAGGGTCATGGTGGGCATGTAAACGCCGTGGAAGGCGATTTCACGAGGCATGGTCAAGTCCTTGGGGTGCAGGCGCCGTTGGCTTGGCCACGGCATAGGCTGCCAGCGGCGATTGCGGGTCGAGCAGTGAAGTACGGATGAAGTGCAGGTAGCTCTTGACCCGGCGCAGGGCCGAAGTGTCGAAGTGCGGGGCAAAGGGCTCGTCGGTGGCCTGGACCCGGCTGATGGCGTGGTCCACGGCGATCAGGCCGCGCTCCAGGTTGCTCTGGCTCGGTTGCAGGAACAGCCGCACCAGGGAGCGCCCCATGACCCGGATCGCCTGGCGCCAGGGCTGGGATTCGGCATAGGCCGGGTGCACCGGGAGGATCGCCTGCTCCTTGCGCAACTCGATAATGGCGTGGCCGACTTCCAGCACCACGAACATCCAGCGCAGCAGCTCGCTCTGCACCTTGGGCTGGCCCACCGCCAGGCCGTAGGCCTGGTGCAGCAGGTCACGGGTGCGGCTTTCGAAACTGGAGGCCAGGCCCTTGAGCTTGCCGCTGATGGCGTACACCACCTGGCCGCGCAGGTCCTGCTCCAGGCGCCGCCACAGCCAGCGGCTGTTGGGCGGCAGGATGATCGCCCCGGCCGCGGCGCAAACCAGCATGCCCATGACCATGGCGATGTAGTCGTTGATGAAGGTGTAGGGGTTGTAGACGGTCAGGTTGTCCGGCACCGAACCGGTGCTGAAGAAGATCAGCAGCCCCAGGCCGACCCCGGCGTACTTGGGCCTTGAGGCGAGGAATGAACCGAGCACGATCACCGGCGCCAGCATCAGGCACAGCAGCGGGAAGCCGTCGATCCAGGGGAACACGAAGAACATTTCGACGAAGCCCACCAGGGCACCGATCAAGGTCCCGCAGGCCATCTGGAAGGCCATGCGCTTGGGGTTCGGCGTCGCGGCCGAGAGGCCGATGGTGGCGGCGGCGATCAGGGTCATGGTGGCGCCGCTGGGCCAGGCGGTGGCCACCCAGTAGCTGCCCAGCACCACCAGCACAAAGGCCGCGCGGATGCCCGAAGCGGCGCAGGCCAGCCAGTTGGTCTGCGGCGTGTAGGGCTCGTCCCAGCGCTCGCGTTCGTGACTGTGGTCGGCCAGGGACGCGTGGGTCTGGGCGTAGCTGTGCATCTCGTCGACGAAGCGGTAGAGCAGCTCGTAGGCGGTGTGAAAATCCAGCTGCTCGGCGTCGCTCGGACCGCTCTCCTGGAAGGCCGCCCGCAGGCTGCGCACCCGTGCTGGCAGCTCGGCCTTGTAGGCCGCCAGGGCCGTGGCCAGGCGCGCCGCATCGGGGCTGGTCAGGGCCCGGCCGGAGAAACCGTCCAGCAGTTCCGCCAGGTCCTGCAGGCCCGGCTTGATCGCTGCCACCACATGGTCGGCGCCACTGCTGCGCAGGCGCTCGAGCAACTGGTGCAGGGCGTTGAAACGCGTGGTGATGCCCATGAATTCGCTGTTCAAGCGGCTCAGGCGGCCATTGCGCCGGCGCATGTGCGGGTCTTCAAACACAGTGACGCTGCGCAGCCCTTCCAGGCCCACGGCCTCGGCGATGAAGCGCACGTTGCTGGTTTCAAAGCTGTCGCGCTGGCTGCGCCCGCGCAGGCCGTCGGTGACGAACAGGGCGAACACCCCGAAGCGTTGGTACAGGGCGTTGCGCATGGCGGCGCTGGCGGTCTGCGGCAGGATCGCGGCGCTGACCAGGGTCGAACAGAGAATCCCCAGGGAGATCTCCAGCACCCGCCACACCGCCGCCATGAAGGCGCCTTCCGGGTGAGCCAGGGCCGGCAACCCGACCATGGCCGCGGTGTAGCCGGCGAGGACGAAACCGTAGGCGCGAAAGTTGCGGTAGCGCGCGGCACCGGCCGAGCAGATGCCGACCCAGATCGCCAGGGAGCCGAGGAACAGCTCGGTGTTCTGGGCGAACAGGGCGATCAGCGCCACCATCACCGCCGAGCCGGTCAAGGTGCCGAGAAAGCGGTAGAAGCTCTTGGCGAACACCTGGCCGCTCTGCGGCTGCATGACGATGAACACGGTGATCATCGCCGTGCGCGGTTGCGGCAACTCCAGGCGCATGGCCAGCCACAGGGTGAGGAACGCGGCGGCCAGGACCTTGAAGATGTACACCCAGGTCACGCCGTCGCTGCGCGCCCAGTCGAAGAAACCCCGGCGCCATTCCAGGGAGTACAGCCAGCGCAAAGGGGCGGGCAAGGAAGTCATGAGGGCCTGCTTCAGTGGTCGAACACGGCCAGGGCCGCGGGGGTCTTGGGTGCCTGGGTGCGATTTTCCGCGGGGACGTCACGGCCGGCTTCCAGCCCGCCGCCCAGGGCCGTCACCAGGTCCGCCTGGACGGTCAGGCGCGCGGCCTGCACCTGTTGCTGGATCTGCTGCTGGTGGAACAGCAGGCTCTGGGCGTTGAGCACGTTCAGGTAGTCGGTCAGGCCGCGCTGGAAGGCCACGGTGGCGATGTCGTAGGTCTTCTGCGCTGCGGCCACCGACTCGGCGGCGAAGGCTTGCTGCTTGTCCATGGACTCGCGGCGGATCAACTGGTCGGAGATGCTTTTCAGCGCGTCCACCAGGGTCTGGTTGTACCTGGCCACGGCCAGGTCGTAGCCGGCTGCGGCTTCACCCAGTTCCGAGCGCAGGCGCCCGCCGTCGAAGATCGGCAGGCTGATGGCCGGGCCGACGTTGTAGTTGAGCTTCTTGCCGGTGAGGAACTCCAGGGCCCCGCCGCCGGTGGCCATGAAGCCGAGGCTGCCCACCAGGTCGACGTTGGGGTAGAAGCCGGCGTGAGCCACATCGATGCCGCGAGCCTGGGCCGCCACTTGCCAGCGGCTGGCGACCACGTCCGGGCGCTGGCCCAGGAGTTCGGCGGGCAGGGCCGAGGGCAGTTTCAGCGCGGCGCCCAGGGACAGGCTCGGTCGCTGCAGTTGCGCGCCCTCCCCCGGGCCCTTGCCGGCCAGGGCCGCCAGTTGATTGCGGGTCAGGGCGATTGCTTCGTCCAGGGCGTCCAGTTGGCGATGGGTTTCCGGCAGCGGCGCCTCGGCCTGGCTGACTTCGAAATGGGTGCCGAGGCCGCCGTCCAGGCGTCGTTGCGCCAGTTCGAGAATCTGTTGCTGCTGCTTCAGGGTGGCGGCCACGATATCGCGCTGGGCGAAGTGCAGGGACAGCTGGATATAGCTGCGCACCACGTTGTTCACCAGTTCCAGCTGGGCCTGGCGGGCTTCGGCCACGCTCATGTGGGCCAGGTCGACGGCGCGCTCGGTGCTGTTGCTTTCCCGGCCCCAGAGGTCCAGGGCATAACTCAAGCCCAGGGCGGCGTTGTTGTCCCAGGTGGTGGTGTTGGCCAGGGCGCCGGGGCCGTAGAACTGATCGGTGGGCCAGTTGTGGCGCTTGAGGGTGGCGTCGCCCTTGATCTGCAACGACTCGGCCGACTCGGCGATACCGGCCAGGGCCTTGGCCTGGCGCACCCGGGCGGCGGCCATGGCCAGGCTCGGGCTGCCTTGCACGGCGAGGCTGATCCAGCGGTTCAGCTGCGGGTCGCCGTAGGCCTGCCACCACTGGGCACTGGGCCAGTGGGCCTCTTGCGCGGCGCTCTTGATCGCCTCGTCAGTGGCCAGTGTATTAGCGGGAAGTGTCTTGCCTTGTGGGGCAATGCCTCCGGTTCCGATGCAGCCGCTGATTGCTAACGATAAAGCCCAAACACTGAGGGTCTTGAACCCTCTGCTGATGCGACGCGGCACTGCTGCGAATTCCTGAAGATCGGGGGGGAGTATTTCTCTCGTAGGCATCGGCTGGCCGGCGCAGCGATACGCCTGCTAAACCGCGTTGCGCGGATCGCCGGCAAACCGGCTCCTACGGATCGGCGCAATTCTAGGGGGCGGCCGGGGCGGCGATAAGGTGGGATTCCTGTGAATCTTTGTTACCGTAAACGCGATAATCCCTTGGTCGCCTATCCAAGCCCCCGTAACTTCGTGTCACAATTTGCCATCTCCCCAGAGAGCACCCCATGGACACTTTGCAAAACATGCGCGCCTTCAGTTGCGTCGCCGAAGCCGGTAGTTTCACCGCCGCGGCAGTGCAACTGGACACCACCACGGCCAACGTCTCGCGCGCAGTCTCCAATCTTGAGGCTCACCTGCAAACCCGCCTGCTCAACCGCACCACCCGCCGTATCGCCCTGACCGAAGCCGGCAAGCGCTACCTGCTGCGCTGCGAGCAGATCCTGGCCTACGTCGAAGAAGCCGAGGCCGAGGCCAGCGACGCCCACGCCCGCCCCGCCGGGCAATTGAAAGTGCACACCATGACCGGCATCGGCCAGCACTTCGTGATCGACGCCATCGCCCGCTATCGCAAGTCGCACCCGGACGTGACCTTCGACCTGACCATGGCCAACCGCGTGCCGGACCTTCTGGACGAAGGCTACGACGTGTCCATCGTCCTGGCCAGCGAGCTGCCGGACTCGGGGTTCGTCTCCCAGCGCCTGGGGATCACCTACAGCATCGTCTGCGCCTCCCCGGCCTACGTGAAAGCCAACGGCTGCCCGCACAAACCCAGCGACCTGCTCAACCATGCCTGCCTGCGCCTGGTGAGCCCGGTGATACCGCTTGAGAAGTGGGCTTTCGACGGCCCGGAAGGCCAGGAGATGGTGACCATCAACAGCTCGCCGTTCCTGGTGAACTCCGCCGACGCCATGAAGACCGCGATCATCAGCGGCATGGGCGTTGGTGTGCTGCCGGTGTACGCCGCCATCGAAGGCCTGCGCAACGGCACCCTGGTACGGGTCATGCCCAAGTACCGCTCCCAGGAGTTGAACCTGTACGCCATCTACCCGTCGCGCCAGTACCTGGACGCCAAGATCAAGACCTGGGTCGAATACCTGCGCGGCTCCCTGCCGGAGATCCTCGCCGCGCACCAGGCGGAACTGGCGGCCTATGAACTGAGCGGCAGCCTGAGCGGCGCACGCCTGAGCACTTGAGCCCGCCCCCTTGAACCGGGGGCCTGTAGCCGCTGTCGAGCCAAGGCGAGGCTGCGCGGGCTCAGCCTGAGCAACTCTCGCCGAACCCTCCAGAGCGGCCACCAGGCCGCCCCCGTTGCAAGCCATCGCAGCCTGCGGCAGCGGCTACAAAAAGCCGGTGGGGAATGTTAGCTTGCTTGGCATTCTCTCCCGCCTGATGAGTCTCCCCGCAATGAAAAAGACGGTACTTGCCTTCAGCCGCATCACCCCCGAGATGACCGAACGCCTGCAACAGGACTTCGAGGTCATCGTCCCCAACCCCAAGCTCGGGGACATCGCCGCGCAGTTCAATGAAGCCCTGCCCCAGGCCCACGGCCTGATCGGCGTCGGCCGCAAACTGGGACGCGCGCAGCTGGAAAACGCCGCACGACTGGAAGTGGTGTCGAGCATCTCGGTGGGCTACGACAACTACGACCTGGACTACTTCAACGAACGCGGGCTGATGCTCACCAACACTCCCGACGTGCTCACAGAAAGCACCGCCGACCTGGCCTTTGCCCTGCTCATGGGCAGCGCCCGCCGGGTGGCCGAGCTGGATGCCTGGACCAAGGCCGGGCAATGGCAGGCCAGCGTCGGCCCGGCGCTGTTCGGCGGCGATGTGCACGGCAAGACCCTGGGCATCGTCGGCATGGGCAACATTGGCGCGGCCATCGCCCGGCGTGGGCGTTTGGGCTTCGGCATGCCGATTCTCTACAGCGGCAACAGCCGCAAGACTGCCCTGGAACAGGAACTGGGGGCGCAGTTCCGGAGCCTGGAGCAACTCTTGGCCGAGGCGGATTTCGTCTGCCTGGTGGTGCCGCTGAGCGACAAGACCCGACACCTGATCAGCCACCGCGAACTGGCGCTGATGAAACCCAGCGCGATCCTGGTGAACATTTCCCGGGGGCCGGTGGTGGATGAACCGGCGCTGATCGAAGCCCTGCAGAAGGGCCAGATCCGCGGCGCCGGCCTGGATGTGTACGAGAAAGAGCCGCTGGCAGAATCGCCGCTGTTCCAACTGAAAAATGCGCTGACCCTGCCGCACATTGGCTCGGCCACCCATGAAACCCGTGACGCCATGGCCAACCGCGCCATGGCCAACCTGCGCAGCGCCCTGCTGGGCGAACGCCCGCAGGATCTGGTCAACCCGCAAGTGTGGAAGGGCTGACCAGCCACTGCCTCTCACCCCCTGTAGCCGCTGCCGAGCCTGCGAGGCTGCGACAAGGTCCGCAGGACCTTCAGCGATAGCCCGGCAGAATCAGGTCGCCTGGTTTTGCGACGGCTGCGCCGCCGTTCGCAGCCTCGCGAGCTCGGCAGCGGCTACAGAGGCTGGCGCAGCCTTGGGTTTACGGAACACCAGGACGTTGCCCAGCATCACCAGCACCAGTCCAGCCAATGCCGGGGCGGTCCACTGATAGCCTTCGGCAAAGGCCGAGACGTTCAGCGCCACCACCGGGAACAGCACCGTGCAATAGGCCGCCCGCTCCGGGCCCATGCGCCCGACCAGGGTCAGGTAGGCGGTAAAGCCGATCACCGAACCCGGTATCACCAGGTACAGCAGCGAGCCGATGTAGCGGGTGGTCCACTCCAGGTCGAAGGCAATGCCCTGGAACAGGCAATACACCGCCAGCATCGTCGCGCCGTAGGCCATGCCCCAGGCATTGGTGGTCATGGGCTTGAGCCCGGCTTTCTGCTGCAGGCTGGAGAGCATGTTGCCCGCCGAGAAGCACAAGGTGCCCAGCAGGGCCAAGCCCAGGCCCCGCAGGGTTTGCGGACTGGCGCTGTGGCCTGCCAGTTCCGGCCAGAACAGCAGCCCCAACCCCAGCAGGCCCAGGCCGCCGCCCAGCAGCACGTTGCGGGCAATCTTCTGGCCAAAGAACACCCGCGCATTCAGGGCATTCCACAAGGTCGCGGTAGAAAACACCACCGCCACCAGGCCGCTGGGAATCCATTGGCTGGCGTGCAGAAAGCACATGAAATTGATGCAGAACAGGCATAGGCCCTGGGCCAGGCAGATCAGGTGGCCACGGCGGTTCATCGGCTGCAGCTTGCGGCTGAGCAGCAGCAAGGCGAACAGCACCAGGGCCGCCAGGGCGAAGCGATAGACGATGGACACCGGAATCGCCACCACCCCCAGTTGCAGTTTCAGGGCGATCCAGGTGGTGCCCCAGATCAGCACGGTCAACAGGTACAGCGATAGGTTCATGGCGGGACTCCTTTATCAGGAGTGCAGTGTCCCGTCCGCCAGACCTTGGGCGCTTGCATAAACTTGCGCTTTTTATCGGCCCGGGGCTGGCGGCGAACCGGCGAGGGAGTAGCATGCGAACCACCGGAAACCGGACCCCTTGCCGACTCGAACAGCATGCCCGTACTGGATACCCTGCAAGTCTTCCAAGCCTTGAACCGCTCGCCCCATGCTCGCCTGGAGCATAGCGCCGAGCTCGGAGACGGCTTGTCCGCAGCCTTGTGGAGCAACCATCACGACGCCCAGGAATATGAGGCGCCCGGCCACCACACCCTGTCCTGCTACCTGGCCGGCGGCACCGGCACCTTTCGCCGCGATCAGCCGGGCAGCAAAGGCGGCCCAGGCAAGCTGTGCATCCTGCCTGCCGAGCACCAATCGGCCTGGGTGATCAACGGCGATATCCGCCTGGCCCACGTGTATTTCAGCCCCGAACAATTCGCCCTGGGTTGCGTCACCCTGCTGGACCGCGAACCCCGGGCAATGCAACTGCGCGAAAGCACCTTTGTCGACGACCCCGAGCAGACCCGGCGCTTTGCGCAACTGGTCCGCCTGAATTGGGACGAGCCCGGCGAGCGCCTGCTCACCAGCAGCCTGGCCCACGAGATGCTCTGCCATGCCCTGCTCAATCAAGTGGGCCTGCGCCAGGGTGCCCGGCTCAAGGGCGGCTTGGCCGCGCACCAGCGCCGCCTGCTGGTGGACTACATCGACAGCCAGCTGGACGCGCCCCTGAGCCTGGGCCAACTGGCGGGGTTGTGTGCGCTGTCGGAGTACCACTTCGCCCGCATGTTCCGCGCAAGCTTCGGCCTGCCGCCCCATCAATATGTGCTGGCCCGGCGCCTGAGCCGGGCCCGGCACCTGCTACGCAGCACTGCCCAGCCCCTGGGGGAGATTGCCCTGGCCTGTGGTTTTGCCAGTGCCAGCCACTTCAACAATCGCTTCCGCCAGGCCCTGGGTGGAACACCGGGGGACTACCGCCTGGCATTCCTGCGCTGAGGTTCGGCTTAATCCTGACCCGCCTCTGTAGGCCCCTTCTTATGCCAAAGTCCGCATCGGCACGCCTGAATAAGTAAATTACTCAAATTCTTTACATAAACAGGACAACTCTTACCAAACAACCAATAAACTCCTACGCCGCCCTCTATAAAAGAGCACTTCCAACAAGTACCGATATGACAAACAAAAACATAAACAGGTAATTATTTTAAAACTTCAGTTATCACCCCATTCACAGAACTGATGATTCTTGTTTAACCCCAGACCCAACTTAGTCTTTAGGCCTTGAATCCCCGGCATTACGCAAAGATTCAACAAACAGCCACACGCCTTCACCCCCATCAACTTCAACCCCAAAAAAGCCACACCCACAACTTCACCCACCCTTCATCAAATTTAAACAAAGCTGCAAAGACTCAACACATCAGCCCCCAATCGCCTTTCTCCTAAAACAACAAAAACAGAGGACGATGAAATGCCTTCAAGACACTGGCCACGACAATGGCTCAACCGCTCTACCCTACTTTGCGCCGGGCTGCTGGCCATCCCGGTAAAAGCCGAACTGCTTGAAGACAGCAGCGCGCGCCTGGAACTGCGCAACTATTACTTCAATCGGGACTATCGCGAAGGCACCGCGCCCAGCCGTGAAGAATGGGCACAAGGTTTGCTCTTGCGCCTGGACTCGGGGTTTACCGAGGGCCGCCTGGGTGTGGGTGCCGACGCCATCGGCATGCTCGGCATCAAGCTGGACTCCGCGCCTGGCCGAACCGGCACCGGGCTGCTGAAGGTGGGACGCGATGGCCGGGCAGAGGATGACTATTGGAAACTGGCCCTGGCCGGGAAGCTCAAGGCCAGCAAGACCCTGTTCAAGTTCGGCGCGCTGGTGCCACCGGTACTGCCCACCTTGAAACCCAACGACGGCCGCCTGTTTCCGCAGATTTTCGAAGGCGGGCTGCTGACCTCGAATGAAATCGATGACCTGGAGTTGACCGCCGGGCGCCTGAGCCGGGTCATGCAGCGCAACGCCACGCAGTACACGCCGCTGACCTTGAGCCCCTTGAACCGGCGCTTCCAGGGTCAGGGGGCAACGGCAGAACACTTCGACATGGCGGGCGTCGACTATCGATTCCACAAGCAATGGCTGGCGCGGGTGCATGTCGCCCAACTCGAGGACATCTACCGCCAGCAGGTCTTCACCCTGGTCAACAAGAGCCCCTGGGGCGCAGGGACGTTCAGCAGCGATCTGCGCTTGAGCCTGATGAACGACTACGGCAATGCCAAAGGCGGCAAGATCGACAACCGTGCTCTGCAGGGGCTGCTCGGCTATGCCTACAAAGGCCACAGCCTTGGCCTGGCTTATCAGCGAATGTTGGGAGACACCGGTTATGCCAACATCCTGGGCGCCGATGCCAACTTGATCAACTTATCGGTACTGGGTGACTTCGCCAATGCCAAGGAACGTTCCTGGGCACTTCGTTATGGCTATGACTTCGCCAACCTGGGCTTGCCGGGCCTGAGTTTCAACAGCCGCTATATATCCGGCAGCCATGCCGAAATCACCGGCACCCGAACCATTGGCAAGTCATGGGAGTTGGATAACGAACTGCGTTATGTCGTGCAACAAGGCCCACTGAAAAACTTGAGTGTGCGCCTGCGCACCGCACACTATCGTTCCAACTATGCCAAGAACTTCATTCGCGACACCGATGATACACGGCTGATGTTCAATTACGCCTGGAACATCAAGTAACCCAACAAGCAGAACCCATGTAGCGAATCAAACTCCTAGAGGTGATATCCACATGCAACGCCTACTATCGAACTGTTTGGCCGGTCTATTGTTTTCAAGTCTGATCCACTCCGCCGTGGCCAAACAAACCAGCCAAACGGAAAGCGTCCCGGAGTTCCGACCGGGTTACTTGATCGGTTATCTGAAACAGCAGGATCTGCCCAATAGTCTGTCGCTGTTACCACCACCTCCTGCGGTGGGCACGCCAGCCTTCGCGCTGGACCAGAGCATGGCTGAAAAGAGCCAGGCCTTGCGTGGCAGCAAACGCTGGGCGTTGGCCATCAGCGATGCCAACCTGAAATTCCCCGCCGCCGCAGAGACGTTTTCCTGTGCGCTGGATGCGCCAATCAGCGAACAGCAAACACCTGCGCTGTACAGAGTCTTGCGCCGGACCCTGACCGATGCCGGGCTGGCCACCTATCGCGCAAAGAAGCGCTACCAGCGCCCCCGGCCCTTCGTCTACAACCAGCAGCCCAGTTGCACCCCGGAAGATGAAGCCAAGCTGGCCGCGGATGGTTCCTACCCATCGGGCCACAGCGCCATCGGCTGGGCCTGGGCGCTGCTGTTGAGCGAACTGGCCCCCGAGCACGGCAACGCGCTCTGGGCCCGTGGCCGGGCCTATTCGGAAAGCCGCATGGTGTGCAACGTCCACTGGTACAGCGACGTCCGTGAAGGCCGCGAGATTGGCGCAACCACCGTGGCACGCTTGCACACCGATCCGACCTTCCAGGCCGACTTCGCCGTCGCCCGGCAAGAGCTGCTGGCCGTTCGCGCCAAGGGCCTGACTGCCAGCGGCGACTGTGCGGCGCAAGCGCAAGCCCTGGCGCTGGGCGCCGACTAAGGCGCTACGGCCACGTCCAGGACCAGGACCAGGATGCTCATCAGAACTCCAGGGTGCTGGACAGCGACACCTGGCGGGCATCCCCCATGGACACGAAGAACTTGCTGGCCGACGAGGTGTAGTAAGTCTTGTCGAACAGGTTCTTCACGTTGAGCTGGAACTTGACCTTCTGCCCTTCGACCCGGGTGTCGTAGGTGGCAAAGGCATCGGCCACGGTGTAGCCCGGCAGGTCGAAGCTGTTGGGCGCATCCCCGGCGCGCTCGCCGACATAACGGGCCCCGGCGCCGACGCGCAGGCGGTCGCCACCGATCAGGCTGCCGAAGTCGTAGACCGCCGACAGCGAGCCGGTGTTCTTGGCCACGTTCTGCAGTTGCTTGCCCTTGTACTGGGTGTCCTTGGTCACTTCGGTGTCGGTGTAGGCGTAGCTGCCGATCAGGCTCCACTGATCGGTGAGCTGCCCGGTCAGGTCCAGTTCCAGGCCCTGGGAGTGCACCTCACCGGCGACGCTGGTGACCGTCTCGGTAGCGGTGGCGGTGGTCACCAGCACATTGCGCTTGGTGATATCGAACAGCGCCGCGCTGGCGGTGACGCGCCCGGGAATGTCGAGCTTGGCCCCCAGCTCCCAGGACTTGGCTTCTTCCGGGGCGATGGAGCCGTCGAGCACCGCGCTGCCACCGGCCAGATCGGCGATGCTGGAGTTCGGCTTGAACGACTCGGTGTAGCTGCCGTAGAGCGACAACTGGTCGGTGTAGCGATACACCAGCCCGGCCCGCGGCACGAATTTCTGTCCGTTGCTGTTGGTGTTGACCCGGAACGGCCGGCCCTTGCCGGCGTACTGGTCGTATTCCTGGAAACGTCCGCCGCCCACCAGAATCCACTGGTCGGTAAGGTGGATGGCGTCCTGGAAAAACAGCGAGTCGCTGCGCAACAGGTCGGTCTGCGCACTGTCGTTGGCGCTGACTGTGGTTCCGGCCACCTCCCGGCCGTAGACCGGGTTCAGGTAGTTGAAGGTGGTCCGGCTTTTCTGCCGGATCAGGTCGGCGCGGTAGATCTTGCGGTACTCATCATCCAGGCCGAACACCAGATCGTGGCGCATGCCGCCCAGTTGCACCTGGCCTTCCAGGCTGACGGTGGCGTAGCGGTCGGTGGTCAGGGCGTCCTGGGTGCCGTCCATGGCCCGGGTCAGGGTGCCGTTGGCATTTACCGCGGTCAGGCGCACCTGGCTGGCGTCGTAGGTCTCGCGGTTCCAGCTGTAGCCGAAGTGGGCCTTCCAGTCGTCGCTGAGCTCGTGGTCGACTTCAAAGCGATACAGGTCCGAGCGCCCTTCCATGTTGTTGAACGGCTCGTCCAGGCGTCGGGTGGCCGGGATGTCCAGCGGGTGATTGGTCTTGGGATCGATGGCGGTGCCACGGTCGAAGGGGGTCAGGAACTCGCGGTGCTCATAGGCCAGCAACACCTTGGTGCGCTCGCCGTACCAGGCCAGGGACGGCGCCACCAGGGATTCGCGATGGGTGCCGAAGTTGCGCCAGTAGTCTTCGTCTTCATGGTCGACGATCAAGCGGTAGGCCAGCCCGGAATCACCCAGCGGGCCGGTGGTGTCCAGGCTGCCGCCGCTGCCGTTCTTGCCCGAGCCGTAGGTCGAGCCACGCACGGTCAGGGCCGTGGACTGCTGCAATTCAGGCTTCTTGCTGACAATGTTGATGACCCCGCCCGGGTCCTGGATGCCGTACAGCAGAGACGACGGGCCCTTGAGCACTTCCACCCGGTCCGCCGTGGCATTCAGCGCCCGGCCCTGCACCACTGGCATGCTGTCGCGCATGATCGAACCGTTGCGGTTGTCGCCAAAACCGCGCAACAGCACCGCATCCTGGGTGCCGCCCAGGGTGTTGGTCTGGGTGATGCCGCTGACGTTCTTCAGGGCATCGTCCAGATTGCGCGGGGTCTGGTCCCGCAGCACCTGGGCCGGCACTACGTTGATGATCTGCGGGATTTCCTGGTTCAGCGCTTGGGAACGGGCCACCGAAGTGGTGGCCGGCGGCTGGTAGCTGGTGCTGTCGTCGAGGCCCGGGGTGGTGATGCTGGTGGCCCCCAGGTTCAGTGCGCCACTGCTGGGCAAGGGTTCCAGGACCAAGGTGTGCGCGTCGCTGCGCCGGTAGGTGAAGCCGGAACCGCCCAGCAGACGCTGCAGGGCCTGTTCGGCGCTGAACGGGCCGCTCAGAGCCGGTGCCTTGAACGCATAAGGCGCTTCGTCGGTGTAGACCACGCTGATCCCGGTGACCCGGGTGAAATCGCTCAGGGCCTGGGGCAGCGGCTTGGCCACGATGGCAAAGTTGAACAGCGCACCGTGTTGCGCACTGCCGGCCTCGGCCGCCTGCGCCACGCTCAGGGGCAGCCACGCCAACCCCGACACCACCAGCGCCGAAGCGCCGAACCACCGTTTGACCGAAGCGTTTGCCGCCGAATGTGCCCTGGACTTCATGCTTGAGACTCGCGTGTAAAAAAGCCATGAATGCGAATTAGTCGCACTTTCAAGCACTACACGTGGCTCGAACGCAAAGACCTCACCTGTTTTTTGAAAATATTTTCACGATGGCGAAAACGCCCCTCCCGCCCGATGCATCCGCTGTAGCCGCTGGCGCAGGCTGCGAACGAGCAGGGCGGCACTCCGACGAAGTGGTCGCGGCGGTCTTGAGGCCGCTGCTGGCTTGGCGGGACATCGCCAAGCAAGGTCCTGCGGACCTTTTCGCAGCCTCGCAGGCTCGGCAGCGGCTACAAGGATCAGGGGCGCTTCTGGTGTCAGTTGAGGCGCTGGATGCGCCCGGCGCTGCTGCTGGAACCCACCGGCTGGCCCTGCTGGTCCATGGCCTTGAGGTACTGCAGCATCGCGTCCAGATCGCTGAGCCCGAGGTCGCTGCGGTTGCGGCCGCTCTTGAACAGGCTGAAGCGGTCGCCGCCATCGGCCAGGAAGCCATTCATCACCAGTCGGTAGTTGCCATCGGCCTGCAGCGGCTTGCCGTTGAGGCGCAGGCTGCCGGGCACTACGCGGCTGTCCAGCGGGCGCTGGGCGTCCCAGCGATAACTGAAGCCCTGGGACACTTGCAGGATGTTGGCATCGTCCGCGCCCTTCCATTGCTGGTTGAGCACCTGTTCGATCTGCCGCCCCGTGAGGTCGAAGGCGATCAGGTTGTTGTTGAACGGCTGCAAGGTCGCCAGTTGCCCGTAGTTCACCTGGGTCTGCCCCGGTTCCAGGGCCAGGTCGCTGCGAATGCCGCCGGTGTTCATGAAGGCGATTTGCGCACCGTTGGCCCGGCCACCCGCCAGATGGGCATCGGCGATCAGGTCGCCGATGGGCATTTCCCCGGCATTGTCAGCTCGCCGGGCAATCGTCGAGGCGGCAATCGCCCCTACCGGCTGGAGCAGCACCTGATTGCTGCGGGCCTCGACCTCCTGTTGCAGCTTCGCCAAGCCCTGGTCCTGTGGATAACGGGCCGGATCGGCCAGCAGGTTAAGGGCCTGGATGCTCGTCACCCGGTGCTGGCCCGGGGTCACTTGCAGGGTCAGGTGGGTCAACAGATGGCCGTAGGCATTGCCCTGGGTCACCAGCAATGGCCCGACCTTGCACAGGTAGCCCTGGTGCGAGTGAGCGCTGATCAACACGTCCACCGCCGGGTCCAGGCGCTTGGCCACGTCGACGATATCGCCACTCAACTGCGAGCAGTCCTGCTTATCGAAAGGTTCCGGGGTCGCGCCACCCTGGTGCACCACGGCGACGATGGCGTTGACCCCCTTGGCGTTGAGTTCGGGAATCAACTGGTTAATCGATTGGGCTTCATCGGCCACCTGCAAACCGCGCATGCCCTTGGCGCTGACCACCGAAGCCACGTCCCGCAGCACCGCGCCGACGAAGGCCACCTTGACCCCGCGCACCTCCTCGATGCGGTAGGCCGGCAACAGCGGCTGGCCGGTGTCGCTGTCCAGCAGGTTGGCCGCCAGGTAGGGGAAACCGCTGCCAGGGTAGTTCGGGCGGAACTGGCAGGCCTTGTCCGGCCGCGATGACTGGCAGCCGCCATTGAGCTGGCGCAGGAACTCGGCCTTGCCGTTGTCCAGTTCGTGGTTGCCGATGGCGCTGAGTTTCATGCCCATCTGGCGCAAGGCGTCCAGGGTCGGCTCGTCGGCCCACATGGCCGACAGCGGCGGGCTCCCGCCCACCAGATCGCCGGCGCCGATGAACAGCAGTTGCGGGTCCTGCTGGCGCAGCTGGGTGAGCATGCCGCCCAGGGTGGCGATACCGCCGGCCGCAAGCTTGCGCACCCCGCCCGGGGCCTGGGGGTCCTTGTAGCTGAAGGGGTTGGCCTGCAAATAGCCGTGCAAGTCGTTGATGGCGACGATGTTCACCGCCACCGGTTGCGGCTCGCGCGGCAGCGAGCTGCAACCGGCCAGGGTGACCAGGGCCAGGGTCAGTGCACCCAGCAGCCGGGGCATGGGACGAAGACGGGACATGAAAGAAATCCTTGGCAGATCAGCAAAAAAAAGGCCGCTGACACAGGCCTGGATCGGACAGAGACGAGCGCTGGGGAACAGCGCTCGCCGTCGATCGTCCGAACGCGGCCCGAGCCTACGGCAGCGGCTACAGGTCACGTCAGGTCATCAGGCCGGTTGCAGATTGCCCTGGACCGTGGGTACGGGGGCCTTCAGGGCGGTGCCCATGCCGGCGCGCAGCAACAGGATCTTCAGATGGTCGGTGATGCGTTCGACCCGGTCCTGGAAGTGGTTGTGGAAAATCATGCTGCCCAGGGCGATGGCGATACCCAGGGCCGTGGCGTAGAGCGCGGTGCCGATGCCCTTGGACACTTCACCGGGGTCGCTGACGCCGGTCTCGGCCAGGGCCTTGAAGGTGTCGATGATCCCCAGGATGGTGCCCAAGAGGCCCAGCAAGGGCGCGGCGGTGACCACGGTTTCCAGCAGCCACAAGCCATGCATCAGCTTGCTGCGGGTGGCGATGTAGATCGACTCGCTGAGGTCTTCCAGGTCCTTGTGGCTGGCCAACCCCTGCTTGTGGGCGAACAGCTCGGCGACCATCTCCAGGGGCAGGCTGTTGCGCTGGCGCAGCTCGGCGGGCAGGTCGTCGACGCTGTGCATTTTCGGGTTGAGCACGGCCTCCAGTTTCTTCGCCTGGCGCAGGCTGAAGCTGAAGTAGATGCCGCGTTCCACGGCGATAAAGGCGGCAATCGCGGCGGCGCCGTACATGGTGTAGAAGGTGATGTCGTGCAGCAGATTCATGTCCATCGTCATTTCCTCTTGGGCCCGAAGGCCATCAGAACCCGGCTTCCAGGGAGACCATCGCGGTGCGTTCCTCACCGACGTTGTAATAGGCCGTGCTCGGTGCCAGGCCATTGGTGCGCTGGGTGTTGAACGACACGGTGCGGGTCGAGGCCAGGTATTCCTTGTCGAACACGTTGAGCATGGAGAAGCGCAGGGTCGCGGACTTCAGCACTTTCTTGTCCACCGGCAAGTGGATACCGGCATTGAGATCCACCACGGTGCGGCCGGCGATCTTCTCGTCGTTGGTCAGGTCGCCGTAGAAGGCGCCGACGTACTTGCCGACGACGTTGCCGTAGTAGCGCGAGTCGTCGTAGCCCAGGCTCAGGTTGAACATGTTTTCCGGCACGTTGGCCAGTTGCTTGCCGGAGGTGGGCAGCAGCACGTTCTTGTTGCTCAGGTCGTCCATCTGCTCGGACTGGGTGTAGGTGTACGAGGCGTAGTAGTTGAAGTCGTGGGGCAACTTGCCGCTCCACTCCAGTTCCAGGCCGCGGTTCTTCACTTCGCCAACGTTGGCCACCACATAGTCGCCGTTGACGTCGGTGGTGGAGATCTGCCGGTCCTTGAAGCTGATGTAGAACAGGGTCGCGCTCAGGGCCATGTTGTCTTCGCTGTAGCGCCAGCCCAGTTCCTGGTTCCAGCTCAGCTCGGGTTTCAGGCTGATGGAATCGCCCTTGTTGTAGAGCACGTAGTTGGGCGGCGTGCGCATGTTGCGGGTGACGTTGTAGAAGGCCTGGTTGTTCGGGTCGATCTGGTACTTGGCGTTGAAGCTGGGCAGGAACTCGTGGTACCTGGCGTCGCGTTTTTCCGGCTTGTCGGTGAGGCTGCCGAGGTTGTTGCCGTCACGTTCCACGTACTGGTAGGCCAGGGCTCCGGTGAGGGTCAGGTCCGGGGTCGCCTGCCAGGTGTCCTGCACCCAGAGTTTCTGCGCCGGGGTCACGGTGTATTGGTGACGGCCCTGGACCGTGGCGCCGTTGCGGTCCACCAGTTGGTCGGAACCGTTGTAGTCGCCCCAGACATTTTCCGGAGCGCCATTGCCCTTGATCCCGATGAAGGGCTGGGTCTGGCGCTGGCGGGCGCGCTCGTACCAGTAGCCGACGTCCAGGCTGTGCTCTTCGTTGAGATCCCACTTGAGCTTGGTGGTCATCCCGGGGCGCCAGGTTTCGGTCCACGACGGCCGGTAGTAGGTGCCGGCAGGCAAGCCGCTCAGGTCGTAGTTGCCGGCCTTGTTCGAGCTGGCGGACAAGCTGGTGGCGGTCTGGCCGCTGAAGCTGCCGCCGTTGGACCACACGTAGTAGGGGTTCAAGGTCAGGCTCAGGTCGTCGCGCAGCTGAAAGCGCTGGGTCACCGAGGCGGTCAGGCTTTCAAAAGGGTTGCGGTTGAGCTTGTAGGACTGGGACACGCTGCCGTTCTTGAACACGGTGCTTTCCGAGTAGTCCAGGCGCCGGCCCTGGTTCTGGAACTGGGCCTTGCTCAGGCTGTTGTAGTTGTAGTTTTCCTGCTGGTTGTACTTGACGATGGCGTTGGTGGAGTTGCCGTTGCCGTCTTCGAACAGGGTGTTCCACTCGACCTTGTCAGCCCGCAGGGTGCCCTTGCCGCGCCACTTGTCACCCTCGGTGTGGGACGCCGAGACCCAGGTCTTGAAGCCGCCCAGGTCACCGGTATTGAGACGGGCGAAGCTCTTGCGCACGTTGTTCGAGCCGATGGACTGCTTGGCGAACACGCCGAAGTCCTTGGTCGGGCGCACGGTCACCAGACCGATGTTGCCGCCGCTGGAGCCGATGTGCGGGCCGTCGGCTTCGGACGAGCCCTGGGTGACGAAGACTTCGCTGAAGTTCTCCGGGTCGCCCATCAGGTTCGGGTAGATGCTGTAGTCCCCCGAATCGTTGATCGGGAAACCGTCGGCAGAAAGCCCGACCTGGTCGGAGTTCATCCCGCGCATGGTGAAGTTGGTGCCGCTCAGGCCGGTGGCGTCGGTGCTGGAAACGTTGATCCCCGGGGTGTACTTGAGCTTGTCCACGGCGTTGGCAGTGGGGGCCATCTGGTCCATGGCCTCCTTGGTCACGGTGGAACGTCCCTTGGCGCTTTCTTCCTTGATCATGTGGCCGTTGCCCAGGGTCTGTTTACCGGCAACGTTCACCGAACCGACGTCAACTGTATCGTCGGCCAAAACCAATGGCGCAAAACTGCCCAGGCCCGATGCCAGAAGCAGGGCATAAAGTTTATTGATCTTCACGGGTCAATCCCTTGCTTACAACTTTCGTTAATAGGTGATGGGTTTATTCCACGTTGTAACTAAAGGTCGCGGTAAAACGTTGCTTGTTCTTGCCGGAGAACGCGTCCGAGGGAAACGGTGAAACTTTCTCCACGCGGCGCAAACTGGTTTGCGCCGCGCGATTGAGCAACATGTTCGGCGCCTTGTTTTCGATGCCACTGTCGAGCACGTTGCCGGCCCGATCGACTTCCAGCCAGATCACCACATCGCCCTGGGGACGTTGCAGCGAGGCCTCGCGGCCGCTGGGGTATTGCTTGTGCTTTTCCAGTTCCTTGCGCAAAGCGGCGGTGTACAGGCTTTCCTTGATTGCACTGGCGGGCGCCGCAGGTGCGGGGGCCGGAGCCGGTGCAGGAGCCGCTGGCGCCACCACCGGTTGCGGTGCTGCAACCACCGCCGGCTGCGGCGCGGGGGCACTCCTGGCCACCTGAGCCGGAGCCGGCTTGGGTGGTTGCGGCTTGGCCAGCAACGGCTTGGGCGCTGGGGGCTTGGGCTTGACCACCGGCTTGGGCTTGGGCGGCTCGATCACCAGCGGCTCTTCCTCGGGCACCACCAGCGGTGGCTCGGGCTCGATCGGCAGCGGCTCGGGCTCAGGCGGTGGTGGCTCTGCCGCGGCCACCAGTTCCGCCGCATCCACCAGGGCAATTTCCACCGTGCTTTCGTCGTACACCGGCTTGATCTGCAACTGTTGCAACTGACTGGCATAGATCACCAGCAACAACAGGCCGGCCGGCAGCAGGCACGCCAGCCACTTGCGAGTTCTATATAAACCGAACATGGCGTCAGGACTTGCGCGTAGCGATGGAGACGGAAGAGAAGCCATTGCCCTTGAGCAAGTCCATCACCGAAACCAGGCGCTTAACTTCCACGCCCTGATCGCTGTTGATAATGATCACCAACTTTTCGCTGCCGTTGTTCAGCACTTTAAGTTGTGCCAACAGCGCCCCTTCATCCAGGTCCTGGCCGTCGAGTTGCAGGCGTTCTTGCAGCCCCAGGGTAATCACCGCCTTGTTTTGCGGCTTCAATTGTTGCGCGGTACTGGCCACCGGCAACTGCGTCTTGATTCCCACGGCGGGAATCACGTTGAGACTGATCAGTACGAAGAACACCAGGAGAAACATCATCACATCGATCATCGGAATGATTTCGATGTGGGCCTTCTTCTTTTTTGCGACATCCCAGCTGCGCATCGTCTTGCTCCCGCTTCAGCCTTCCCTCCCTTGTGAGAGCTGAATCACAACCCTCGCCGATCCTGACCATGTGCTCAGGAATCCGCAGATCATCCGCGCCTGATATAACGGTTTGGTGACAGAAAGGTGTGATATCGATGAATGTTCGGGAGCTCTGGGACGGGCCTTTCAGCGCAGGACTATGAACCTGCCGAGGACTTGGTGCTGTTCGAACCCTAAGGCCGCCTGCAGGGAATCGAGGACCGCCTGAGGGTCCTTGCTGGAGAAACTGCCACTGACCCGGCGCGCTGCCAGTTGGTCATTGAGCAGCAGGATGCGTCCGGGGAAATAGCGCCGCAGGTCCTGCACCACCTCGGCCAGGGGCACGTGGTAGTAGTTCAGCCAACCCTGGCGCCAGGCCAGTTGCGCTTCGCTGTCGACACCCTGCAACGGGGTCGCCTGGCCATGACCGTACGCCACCTGCTGGCCGGCACCGAGCACCTGCTGCGCCGCGCCTTTGGCGGCGGTGACCGCGACACGTCCGGACAGCACCGTGACCTGGGCACCGTCGGCTTGCAGACGCACTTCGAACTGGGTGCCCAGGACCCGCGCTTCGCCCTCCCCGGCCGCCACCACAAAGGGCGCGCCCGTGTGGCTGACGCTGAAGAAACCAGCGCCACGACGCAACTGCACATGCCGTTCGCCGTGGCGGAAGTCCACGGCAATGGCGCTGTCGGCGTCCAGGGTGACCTGACTCTGGTCGGCAAGAATCACCGTGCGTACCTGACCCGGCGCGGAAACGTAATCGGCGCCCAGGTCATCGAGCCAACGGCCCGGCTGCCAGCCGGCGCCCAGGGCGATCACCAGCAGCACACTGGCGGCCATGGCCAACCCTGCCGACCAGCGCCGCCGGACCCGAGCACGGGCTCCGTCCATGGCACGCAGCAGGCCCTGCAGGGCCAAGGCGTCTTCATCCGCCAGGGTCCGCGCCGGCTGTTCACTCAACTCCCACAGCACCTGGGCCTGGGCATAGGCTTCGACGTGGGCCGGATCGGCCTGCAGCCATTGGCTGAAGGTGGCCTGGTCGCCACTGCTGGGCTGATCGTGGAGCAGGCTCAGCCAGGCCAGGGCGGCCTGTTCCTGGGCCGGCGTCGGGATGACACGGGAGCGCTGATTCACGGTGCATTCCTTGGCGTGCGCGGGGGTGCAGGTTCCCGCAGGCTGGCCTTGCAGGCTTCGAGGGCGCGCATCATGTGTTTTTCCACGGCGCTTTGGGACAGGCCCATGACCTTGGCGATCTCGGCGTACTTGCGCCCGTGGATACGGTTGAGCAGGAAGATCTGCCGGGTTCGCTGCGGCAGGCTGCGCAGGGCGGCCTCCACGTGTCGCAAGTCATTGCCGGCTTCCAGGGCGGCCTGGGGCTCGCTGCCCTGGTTGTCCTGCTGTTCCGGTAGCCAGCCTTCACTGACCCGCACCCGCGCGCCTTCGCTGCGCAAATGATCGATGGCAATGTTGCCGGCGCAACGCAGCAGGTAGGTGCTGAGCTCTTCGACCTGCACCAGGGGCCGGCGCCAGAAGCGCAGGAACAGGTCCTGCACCAGGTCCGCGGCGGTGGCCCGGCAGCCGACCCGGCGGCTGACCAAGGCTTCCATCTGCGAACGCTGGGACAGGAACACCTGCAGAAAATGCGCACGACTGCCCCGCAGATCGGGGTGATCCAGGTCGCTGGGTTCCGGTGGCAGGGCGCTCATCACGGGCCGCTCCCTCAGAACCGGGCCAGGGCCGCGAGGGGGCAGGCCAACAGACTGGCCCCCGCCATCGATAGCACCAGACGCGGGCGATAGGGCAGCAGCAACACCAGCAGCAAGGCACTGCACATCAGCACGGCGCACCACTGCACCAGCCCCAGGCTCCAGCCGGTGCCCTGCACTGCCGCCGCCAGCGACAGGCCCAGCAACAACCAGCCTCCCAGGCGCAGGCCCTGTTGGCGCCGAGTCGTGGGCTTGTGCCCCAGCAGTTCGCCGTGATGCCGGTCCAAGGACAGGCACAGGCCGGTGAATCCGCTAAAACACAACAGCAGCGCCAGCAACATCAGTTCACCTCGGTGTCAGGGGGCAGAGGCCGCTGCCGGGCCGGTGTTTGCTGGCCGCGATGCAGCTTGCGCGCAGCCCAGGCCAGGAACAGGCCACTGCTCAGGCAGGCCAGGTCGAAGCCCGCCAGCATCCAGTCGCCACGCACCATGAAGCCGTCCATCAGGCTCGGGCTGGTCACAGCGTCCAGCAAGGGGATGCTGGAGAACAGCAAGGCGGCGAGGCTCAATTGCTCGACCCAGGCACGCCGCCCGGGCCGGACCACGGCATGCACCAGGCTCAGGCCCCACAGGATGAAGAAGCTGTTGACCTCCCAGTCGGCGCGCTCGGCGAAGGCTGCCGGCAACAGCCGGTTGGCCCAGAAGAAGCCGGCCACCGCCAGCACCAGCCCGGACATGCTGGCAATGTTCAGCACTTCCACCAGGCGCAGCTCGAAGGGCATGACCCCGCTCTTGGCGTGCTTGAGCTGGCGCTTGCCCAGCCAGATCACCAGCCCGGTGCCGATCATCGCGGTGCTCGCCAGGCCGCAGATAAAGTACAGCCAGCGCAACACCGGACCGGCGAACAGGCCCATGTGCAGGCCATAGAAACTGCCGCCGATGGCCATGGGCAGGGACTGTTCGGGGCTGGCGTCCAACGGCTGGCCAGTGACCCCGTTGAACGACACGCTGCTGCCAAGATCCCGGGCCACCCGGTCGGCGCTGTGGCGCATGACGTGCACCGACGCATTCACATCCCCCGGGTGGTTGACCACCAGGCGCTGCGCATGGCCCCCCGGCCACTGTGCCAAGGCTTGCTTGAGCAGCGGGTCCAGGGCCGTCAGCGCTGCCGGCTGCCCAGCCGCCGGGATGCTGTTGCTGGCCGGCCGCAAGTCCTTGAAGAACGCATTGCTGTCACCCTTGTAGGCCACCAGGATGCTCGCCGGCATGACCATGGACATGAAGATCACCAGGCTGCTGTAGGTGATCATCAGGTGGAATGGCAGCACCAGCACGCCCACCGCGTTGTGCCCGTCGAGCCAGGTGCGCTGGCCCTTGCGGGGCCGGAAGGTGAAGAAGTCCTTGAAGATTTTCTTGTGGATGATGATGCCGCTGATCAGGGCCACGAACATCACCATGGCGGCCAGGGTCGACAACCAGCGGCCCCAGGGATAAGGCATTTGCAACTGGAAGTGGAAGCGGTAGAAGAACTCGCCGCCACGGGTATCGCGCACCTGCAGTTCGCTGCCGGTGCTGGGGTCCAGGAGTTTTTCCGTGAACTCGCCGCGCTCGCCCGGGGCGCTCGGCGCCTGCCAGGCCACCGATAGCAGCGGCTGGCGCGCATCGGGCAGGGTAATGAACCAGCGCTGCGCGCCCTGGCCGTGCTGTTCCAGGTAACGCTGGGCCAGATCCAGGCTGATATCGGCATGCACGGCCCGAACCGGGGCCTCCGGCTGCATCCAGTGGGTAATTTCCTCCTTGAAGTAGGACAGGGTTCCGGTGAAGAAAATCGCGAACAGCAACCAGCCGAACACCAGCCCGGCCCAGGTGTGCAGCCAGGCCATGGACTGACGCAAACCTTCCTTCATGGCAAGGCCACCCAATAGGCGCTGCCGGCGACCAGCGCCAGCACCAGGCTTGGCAGCAACAGGCCGAACCAGGCCTGCCAGGCAGTGCGACAGGCGAAGCACCAGAGCACCGCCAAGAGATAGAACACAAAGGAGGCCATCATCCCGCTGAGCACGGCGTCGGCCCGGGGAATGGGCAGCAGCAGGGTCAGGCAGACGCTGGACAGCGCCGCCAGCAGGTAACCACCCAGGACCGCGGCACAGACCCGCGAGACCACTGCCAGACGATAGGAAGCGGGAACTCCGCCGGCCTTGCTTTTCATGTTTGAACCTTGCAGCGAGGGGATGCCCGGGGCACTGCGCAGGCCGTCGGGGAGAAACAGGCGCACAATACTAATGATAAATATTCTCATGTGCAAAAAAACACCGACAACTCGGCCCATTTCTGTCGCTACGGGCTGATTGCCGAATGCCCTGTCGCAACACTACAATGCGAACAATTCTTGTTCTCTTATGCGCCTTGTGGGTGCAGGAGCGTCCGACTTGTCCCATTGCGCTACCGTCGAAGGCCTCTACCAAGCCCATCACAGCTGGCTGAACACTTGGTTGCGGCGCCGGCTCGGCTGCCCCCACAGTGCCGCCGACCTGGCCCAGGACACCTTTATTCGTGTGCTCAGCGCCCGGGAAACACCGCCCCTGATCGAGCCCCGGGCGTTTCTCACCACCATCGCCAAACGGGTGCTGTTCAACCACTACCGACGCCAGGACCTGGAGCGGGCCTATCAGGAAACCCTGGCGCAGATGCCGGAACAGGTGGCCCCCTCCGAGGAGGAGCGGGCCATCATCCTGCAGACCCTGATGGAGCTGGACGCCTTGCTCGACGGCCTGCCACGCCCGGTCAAGCGGGCCTTTCTGCTGTGTCAGCTCGATGGCCTGACCTACGGCCAGATTGCCGAGCAATTGAACATCTCCATCGCCACAGTCAAACGTCATCTGAACAAAGCCGCCATGCGTTGTTATTTCGCCCTGTGAGCCCCTCGATGAATCCACACCTCAATGGCCAGCCCGACTTCAGCAACGCCGTGGCCGAACAGGCCGTGCACTGGCTGATCGAAATGCAAGGCGGCCCCTTGAGCCCACGCCAGCAAGCGGCCTGGCAGCAATGGCACGACGCCCATAGCGAACACCAGCGAGCCTGGGCGCATATCCAACGGGTCAATCAGCGCTTGCGCGGCTTGTCCTCGCCCCTGGCCCACGCGGCCTTGAATGCACCGAAATCCGCCAGCCGGCGCCAGGCCCTGAAGCTGTTGCTGATTCTCGGTGCCGGCTCGGCCGCCGCCTGGGGCCTGCGGGAACACAACCCGCTGCCGCCGCTGTTGGCGGACTACCGCAGCTCCCTGGGCCAGCGGCGCACCTTGCAACTGAGCGATGGCAGCCAGTTGCAACTCAACACCAGCAGCGCGGTGGATGTGCGTTTCGATGGACAGCAACGACTGATCCGCCTGCTGGAGGGCGAGATCATGCTCAGCGCCGGCCAGGACGCCCGGCCGCTGGTGGTACAGACCGCCCAGGGGCAGGTCCGCCCCGCTGCCGCACGAATCAACCTGCGCCAGTTCAAGGAGCACAGTCAGTTGGCGGTGTTTTCCGGAACGGTCAGCGTGACGCCGGCGCACTACAGCGCAATGCCGCCTCAGGTAGCGGCCGGACAACAACTGAATTTCACCCACAGCAACTGGCAGCCGCCCCAGGCCCTGGGTGCCGGCAGCGGTGCCTGGAGCGAAGGCATGCTGGTGGCGGCCCATATGCGCCTGGCGGATTTCCTCGACGAGTTGGGTCGTTACCGTCGTGGCCAGTTGAACTGCGATGCCCAGGTGGCGGACCTGCTGATCTCAGGCAGTTATCCCCTGGATGACAGCGAGCGGATTCTCGACCTGCTGGCCATTAGCCTGCCGGTCAGGGTGCGGCGCTTTACCCGCTATTGGGTCACGGTTGAGGCCCGGGCCTGATTGTCGGGAACCACCATCCGTCGCTGGTTCTTTCGCTCAGGAAGATTTTTTCATGGCCGTTGAGCCGTTTTGCCCGGCTCGGGTGACAGAGAGGGAAAGCCACCTTGATTCCCCCTTCTCAGGATCGCCGTTCATGACCGAGCAACCCATCCGCCTCACGCCCCTGGCCCGTACCCTGCGTCACCTGTTGCTGGGCGCCAGCCTGAGTCTTGCCAGCCTGCCCCAGGTCCTGGCCGCCACCACCGAGACCAAGCCTTACCACATTGCCCCGACCAGCCTGGAAAGCGCGCTGAACCAGTTCGGTCGTGAAGCCGGGGTGCTGATCTCCTTCGGCTCAGAGGTCACCCGTGGCGTGCAAAGTCGTGGCCTGGAAGGTAACTACAGCCCGGAACAGGGCCTCAAAGCCCTGCTGCAAGGCACCGGCCTGCAAGCCCGGGCCGAGGGCCAGAATGCCTTCAGCCTGCAACCGGCCAACCCCGAGGCAGCCCCGGCGTCGGTGCAACTGGAGACCTCCAGCGTGGTCGGTGACTGGCTCGGCGATGCCCAGCAGAGCGATGTCTTCGAGCACCCCGGCGCCCGGGACGTGATTCGGCGGGAAGAGTTCGAGCGTCAGGGCGCGACCCAGGCCCGGGATGTGCTCAATCGGATTCCCGGGGTCAATGCACCGGACAACAACGGCACCGGCAGCCACGACATGGCCCTGAACTTCGGCATTCGCGGCCTCAATCCGCGTCTGGCCTCGCGCTCCACGGTGCTGATCGACGGCATACCGGTACCGTTCGCCCCCTACGGTCAGCCGCAACTGTCGTTTGCCCCCATCAGCATGGGCAACATGGATGCCGTGGACGTGGTGCGTGGCGGCGGCGCCGTGCGCTACGGCCCGCAGAACGTCGGCGGCATCGTCAACTTCGTGACCCGGGCGATTCCCGATGCGCCAACGGTCAAGGGCGGTTTTCAGACCGAGACCAGCCCCTCCTCCAGCCATGACGGTTTCAAGACCAGCGCCAACCTGCTGGCCGGCGGCACGGCCGACAATGGCCTGGGTGGCGCCCTGCTGTACTCCGGCACCCGCGGCGGCGACTGGCGCGAACACAGCGACACGCAGATCGACGACCTGATTCTCAAGGGCAAGTACCAGCTCGACGAAGCCAACAGCTTCAATGCCATGGCCCAGTACTACGAGGGTGAAGCGGACATGCCCGGCGGCCTGAGCGTGGCGGACTACAAGGCCGATCCGTATCAGTCCACCCGTCCCTATGACAAATTCTGGGGCCGTCGCACGATGTTCAATGTCGGCTATCGCTATCAGGAAGATCGCCGGGAGTTCACCGTCAACAGCTTCTTCACCAAGACCCTGCGCAGCGGCTACCTGGACCAGGGCAGCTTCCTCTCCCTGTCACCCCGCGAGTACTGGGTCCGTGGCCTGGAAACCCGCTTCGCCCAAGGCTTTGACCTGGGGGACAGCAGCCATGAAGTGGGCGTCGGCTACCGCTACATCAACGAAGCCGGGCATGAACTGCGCTATCGCACACCGCTGACCGCCAATCAGCAACTGCCCACCAGCAACAGTCGCAACGACCGGGATACCCGCGGCGGCACCGAGGCCCACGCATTTTTCGTCGACGACCGGATCGATATCGGCAAGTGGACCCTGACCCCGGGCATCCGCTACGAGATGATCGAGTCCCAGCAGAGCAACAACCTCACCCACGTCAAATACCAGGGCGACTACAACACCGCGCTGCCGGCGCTGAATGTGCTGTATCACCTCAACGAGAGCTGGAACCTCTACGCCAATACCGAAGGCTCCTTCGGCAGCGTGCAATACAGCCAGATGCCCAACCGGGTGGCCAGCGGCGAGGTCAAACCGGAAAAAGCCCGCACCTGGGAACTGGGCACCCGCTATGACGATGGCAACCTGCGGGCGGAGATCGGCGCCTTCCTGATCAACTTCGACAATCAGTACGACAGCAACCAGACCAACGACACGGTGATCGCCCGGGGCGAAACCCGCCACCAGGGTATCGAGAGCAGCATCAACTACGCCCTGGACGGCCTCGATCCGGCGCTGGCCGGTTTCAATGTCTACGCCACCTATGCCTACGTCGATGCCACGATTCGTGAGGACGGTCCGAACAAGGGCAACCGCGTGCCCTTCTCCTCCAAGCACAAGGGCACCCTGGGGGTGAGCTACACCGAAGGTCCGTGGAAGCTCAACCTCGACAGCAGCTACCAGAGCAGCCAGTTCGCCGACAACGCCAACACCTCGCGTGAAAGTGCCGACGGCAGCAACGGCCGCATCCCCGGCTACATGCTGTTCAGCACCCGTGCCGGCTACGACTTCGGCCCGCAGCTGTCTGACCTGAATGTCGCGGTGGGCGTGAAGAACATCTTCAACCACCAGTACTTCACCCGCTCCTTCGACGACAACAACAAGGGCAAGTACGTGGGTGAGCCACGCACGCTCTATGTACAAACGTCAGTGGCGTTCTGACTTTTCTCGCCACAAAACAAAACGGGCCTGCAATGCAGGCCCGTGGGTTGGGGGAGAAACTCAGCCGTCAGCTATTGAGCGCGGCCTGCTGGTTTTCCAGGAATTCTTCTTCGAGCAGGGCATCCGCCTCGGTGCCGTCGCTGCTGGGCACGGCCGCCGCACGTTTGCCGCGCAATTTACCGAACATGTGCTCCAGGGCACTTTCCAGCTTGATGGTCGCACCATCAATGGCCTGTTCCAGGGTGTCGGCCTTATGGGTCACGGAAATCGGCTGGTGACCTTTCGGACGGGCTTCCAGCTGGCAGCGCATATCGTCCGGACCTGACTTGCCACCGTTCTCGTCCCGCAGGTGGACCACGACCCGGGTCAGGTCTTCTTCGTAGCGTTCGAGCGTGCTTTCAACGGTGCTGCGCACCCACTCCTCCAACCGAAGGCTGCTTTGAATATGGTTATCGCTATGGACTTGGATTTGCATAGTTCTTCCCTTATTTCAGCTTGCTCGTAAGAGGGTCAAGGCAGGACGTTTGGACCTGCATTTCGTGACCTCTTGATTACACAATTAGGCACGGCGGCGAACATTTCAACCCCTTAAAAAAGATAAATATTCATACGCAAATAAAGCCGGACAAACTGCAAAGGCGCTGTTAAGGTCGGGAGTTAGCTCGATTCGGCCCCCTCGCTCAAACCCTCACAATTGCCCCTCTCCCAGGGGGTGCAGACCGCGAAAGATCTCCGCTTCTTCCACCAGCCAATCATGCACCGCACGCACACCCGGATGGCTCAGGGCGCCCGGTGCATAGAGCAGCACATAACGCTTGTGATTGGGCACCGCCAGACCGAAAGGCACGATCAGGGTGCCGCGCTCCAGTTCGTCATTGAGCAGGGTGCGCCGGGCAATCGCCACGCCCATGCCGGCGATCGCCGCCTCGATGGTCAGGTGGTTGCGGTTGAAGGTGTGGCCACGACGCACATCCGCGCCCTCGAAACCGATGGCATTGAGGTAGAACTCCCATTCGGCGTATTCAAAGCTGCCGCGCCAGGCGGTGATGTCGTGCAGCAAGGGGAAATGCGCCAGGTCCGCCGGCCCGTGCAGCGGCGGACGGCCCCGCAGCAGACTCGGCGCGCAGACCGGGAAGATCTGCTCGTCCAGCAACGCGGTGGACTGCAAGCCGGGGTAGCTGCCGTCGTTCAGGTCGATGGCCAGGTCGAAGTCGCCTTCGTGCAAGGCCACGCTGCTGTCTTCAGCCACCAGCCGCAGCTGGATCTCCGGATAACGCTGTTGCAGCCGCGGCAGGCGCGGGGTCAGCCACTTGCCGAGAAACGAAGGGATCGAACGCAGACGCAGGGTGCCGCTGATCATTCCCGCGTCCAGGCGCCGCAGCTCCGCATCGATGCTGCCGTAGGCCTCGCTCACCGTCAGCGCCAGGCGCTGGCCTTCGGCGCTCAGTTCCACCCCCCGGGGCCGACGGTGAAACAGGCGCAGACCCAGGCGCTCTTCCAACTGACGGATCTGCTGGCTGACCGCGCCGGGCGTGATGTGCAGTTCTTCAGCACATCGGGTAAAGGACAGGTGCCGCGCGGCACAGGAAAACACATGCAGCCAGACATAGGTCTGGGCATGAAACTGACGGCTCATCGTTTAGTCCTGCTAAAGGATCTCTTAGGAAGTTTCGTTGGTCAGTTCCGACCGACCCGGGCAGTATCGCCGACATTGCGCTTGGCCTACAAAAAATGGCAGCGATCCACCTTCCATTGCTTGTAAGGCTTTAGCATGGCTATCAGTGTTTTCGATCTTTTCAAAGTCGGTATCGGTCCCTCCAGTTCCCACACCGTGGGCCCGATGCGCGCCGCCGCCACCTTCGCCCAGGCACTGTTCGACCTGGGCCTGGAGGATCAGGTACAGCGGGTGCAGATCCGCCTTTACGGCTCCCTCTCCGCCACCGGTGTCGGCCATGCCACCGACCGCGCCAGCGTCATGGGACTGATGGGCGAATGGCCCGACAGCATCGACCCGGGCAGCATCGGCCCACGCATCCAGCAACTGCGCGACAGCGGCCAATTGCGGCTGGGGGGGCGCACGAATATCGCCTTCGACTGGCAACAGGACCTGCTCCTGCTGGACCAAAGCCTGCCCTACCACCCCAACGCCATGTCCCTGACCGCCTCAGGCGAGCAAGGCACGCTGCTGGAACAGACCTACTACTCGGTAGGTGGTGGTTTCATCATCGAGGCCGCCCAGGTCGAGGCCGGAACTGAAGCCGGCGCCAGCGTCGAATTGCCTTACGACTTCAACAGCGCTGCTGAACTGCTGGCGCTGTGCAAGACCCACAAGCTGCGGGTCGGCGAGCTGATGCTGGCCAACGAAAGGGCTTGGCGCAGCGACGCCGAAATCCGCAGCGGCCTGCTGCATATCTGGTCGGTGATGCGCGAATGCGTCGAACAGGGCCTGCGCCACGAAGGCATCCTGCCTGGCGGCCTCGATGTCCCGCGGCGCGCCGCCAAGCTGCACCGCAGCCTGCTGGAAATCGGCAAGCCGAATGTCATCACCTCGACCCTCTCGGCCATGGAGTGGGTCAACCTCTACGCCCTGGCGGTAAACGAGGAAAACGCCGCCGGCGGGCGCATGGTCACCGCTCCTACCAACGGTGCGGCGGGGATCATCCCGGCGGTGCTGCACTACTACATGAAGTTCAATCCCCAGGCCTCTGACGACGACGTCGTGAACTTTTTCCTCGGTGCCGCGGCAGTGGGCATCCTGTGCAAGAAGAACGCCTCTATTTCCGGCGCCGAAGTCGGCTGCCAGGGCGAAGTGGGCTCGGCCTGCGCCATGGCCGCCGCGGGTTTGGCGGAAGTCCTCGGCGCCACCCCCGAGCAACTGGAAAACGCCGCCGAGATCGGCCTGGAACACAACCTCGGCCTGACCTGCGACCCGGTGGGCGGGCTGGTGCAGGTGCCCTGCATCGAGCGCAACGCGATTGCCGCGGTGAAAGCGATCAACGCCACCCAGATGGCCCTGCGCGGCGACGGCAAACACTTCATTTCCCTGGACCGGGTGATCCGCACCATGCGCGATACCGGCGCCGACATGCATGACAAATACAAAGAGACTTCACGGGGCGGCCTGGCAGTGAGCTGGGTGGAATGCTGAGGAGCCTTCCCTGACCGTCCGTAACACGTGAGCCCGAGCAAAAATAATAACGAGGCGATACCGATGACCGATGTACCCACACCTGCTGCCGAAAATCCCGCAGTAGCCACACCCCGCGACACCGCAACAGCCCGGCAAGGCTGGAGCAAGCACGACACCACCTGGATGCTCGGCCTGTATGGCACCGCCATCGGCGCTGGCACCCTGTTCCTGCCGATCAACGCCGGGGTCGGTGGCTTCTGGCCATTGATCGTGCTGGCGCTGCTGGCCTTCCCCATGACCTTCTTCGCTCACCGCGGCCTGACCCGTTTCGTCCTCTCCGGGCGCTCCGGGGACATCACCGAGGTGGTGGAAGAACACTTCGGGGTCGGTGCCGGCAAGCTGATCACCCTGCTCTACTTCTTCGCCATCTTCCCGATCCTGCTGGTGTACAGCGTGGCCCTGACCAACACCCTGGGCAACTTCATGGAGCACCAGCTGCACATGACCCCGCCGCCTCGGGCGCTGCTGTCGCTGCTGCTGATCCTCGGCCTGATGGCCATCGTGCGTTGTGGCCAGGACGTGATCGTGCGGGCCATGAGCCTGCTGGTCTATCCGTTCGTCGCCGCCTTGCTGCTACTGGCCCTGAGCCTGATTCCCAACTGGAACGGCGCGTTCTTCGCCTCGGCCGGCGAGGGCATGCCCCTGCCGCTGTTCTTCAAGACCTTGTGGCTGGCGATTCCGGTGATGGTGTTCTCCTTCAACCATTCGCCGATCATCTCGGCCTTCGCCCTGGATCAGAAACGCCATTACGGCGGCCAGGCCGAACGCAAGAGCAGCGGCATCCTGGCCACGGCCCACGCCATGATGGTGCTGACGGTGATGTTCTTCTGCTTCAGCTGCGTGCTGGCCCTGTCGCCGGCGGACCTGGTGGCGGCCAAGGAACAGAACATCTCGATCCTGTCGTACCTGGCCAACCACTTCCAGACCCCGGTCATCGCCTACGCCGCGCCGCTGATCGCCCTGGTGGCCATTACCAAGTCGTTCCTGGGCCACTACATCGGCGCCAGCGAAGGCTTCCAGGGGCTGATCGTGAAAAACCTGCGGGGGCGCTCGCTGTCGTCCACCCGCCTGGAAAAGATCACCGCGCTGTTCATGATCCTCACTTGCTGGGCCGTGGCCACCTTCAACCCGAGCATCCTGCACATTATCGAGACCATGGGCGGACCGGTGATCGCCTGCCTGCTGTTCCTGATGCCGATGTACGCGATCCAGCGGGTGCCTTCGCTGCGCCAGTATTCGGGCCAGTTGTCGAACCTGTTCGTGGTGCTGATCGGCCTGATCGCACTGTCTGCGATCATTTACTCGGTCGTGCCCTGAAACGGGCAGGAATAAAAAAAGCGGACCTTGTGGTCCGCTTTTTTGTCCCCGCAATCATTGCCCGGCGAGGTTCCCGGCATGCCCCTTGCTTTGTTCATCCTTGAGCAACACGGACGTAGGCAAACCTCGGCAAACGACCGGCCAGCGGTCTGGAATCGCGAACTAATTCCGCGCCCTGCCAGTCAATGACTGCACGATCCAATCAGGCGGTGACGCATCATGGACAACCCCTTTCAACTGATTACCGACACCTTCACCCCGGATTATCAGGTCAACCTGAGCATCCAGGGCCTGGACGGCAGCATCATGCTGACCTTGTCCCAGGCTGGCCGGGTGGTGGCCAAGCGCATGATCAGCGCAGCCCAGCGCAATGACCCGCAGCGCATCAAGCGCCTGGTGCAAAGCATTCAATTCGGCATCGCCATCGAGCAAGGCCACAGCGCCGTGGCCATCCTCGAAGCCATGACCAACGGCGACAGCCTCGCACTGCTGCCGTCCGCTGGGCATAAGCCCGCGCCCCAGGCCTTGCGTTTCTAGAGCTCGCCCTTCTCCACTTCCGGGTGCTCGCCGGAGCCCGCGCCGATCTTGCGTTGCGGATGTTCGATCTTCACCGAGGGAAACTGCGACGAGGCGTAGCGCACCACCAGAATGGCGAAGGCCAGCAGCAGGATGCCGCCACACAAGTAGATGATCCCCAGGTCTGGCGGGCTGTGGTGCGAGACGTTGGAAATCAGTAGCCGGGTCAGCGCGGTGATCGCCACGTAGATCAGGAAACGCACTGGCATATGGTTGGTCTTGAAGTAGATACCGACCATCGCCCCCAATTCCAGGTAGATGAACAGCAGCAGGATGTCATCGATCTTGATGTGGCCTGCCTCAAGCATCTGCAGGAATTCCATCACCGCCGCCCAGGCAGTCACCGCGCCAATGGCGAACAGCGCCAGGTAATGGAACGACTCGACAAACAGGTTGCCCAGGGACTCGGCCAGTTGATGGACGTTCTGCCGTAGGTTCTCGGCCCAATTGATTTTCACGATGGTTCTTCCTTAGGTCGGTTCGACCGGATGATGCGGATTGGACGTGACGGTTGTTCTGCATGCAGAAAAAAGGCCAGGAGCCGTCAATGAGATGGTGGCCGCCCGCAACGAGGCACGGCCCCATCACAATCGACCCGGGAAAAAAATTCCGTCTACATTAAAAAGCCACTATCCAAGGGAAAAGGATTCGCCTATTCTCTCGACCTGTATATAGATACAGTGTTTATACAGACCCATTATCGTGAAGGCATGTGAGGTGGTGAATGGCCGTCGAAGTGGTATACCGCAGCAGCCGAGATCTGGAGCGCTTGTTCATGGATAAAGCCGAAGCTGACCGTCATGACAAAATGCTCGAACTGGCTGAAGTGCTGGCGCAAGTGTTGCAAAAAGCCGTGCCGTCGCTGAGCGAGCAACAGGTGGAAGAAGCCGGGATCTACATGGCGAAGAACCGCGATGTATTCGCCAGGGCCTTCAAGAGCCAGCCGGATGCGTTGTCCGAATTGCTCAGCGCCCCCGCTCCCGCGCTGGAGGTGGTTGAAGCGCAGCAACCTGCTGAAGTCGAGGCGCCGACCAAACCGGCGAAAGCGGCCAAGGCAGCGAAATAGGCTTTACGCGAATTGAATAAGCTCTGTGTCCATGGCACAGGGCTTTTTTCATGTTTGCCGATCAAGGAGTGCCCGTGATGCAGCCGCCGGTCAAACGACTGCCGCGCCTTTCGGCTCGGGCAAATCGATCAGGTTGCGACGCAATATCGCAGTGATCTTGCCCATGAAAATCACGGGCAAATCGGTCGCGCCTCCATAAAGGTCGACCATTCCAACCTCAACCGCGCTGTCGACGATACTGGAGAACGCCTCGATATCTTCAGGCGCTATCAAAGCAACAAGGCTTTGTGGCAAATCATCCCCTCGACCATTCAATGCCAGTTGCGCTCCGGCCCTGTCCCAGGCCAGTAAACGATCTTTTTCCGGGTAGTCCTCAAGGTGCTTTAGCAAGTCATCGACAGCAGGATGAGCAATACCTTTGCTCAGGCAGTAAGTCTCCAGGCACGCCGCAGCGTACAACTGCAGGTCCCTGACAGAACACCCGATCAATGGTTTGTCGGTATGGGCCTCGGTCATGGCACAACCTCCCACACCCTGCAGCCTGGCGAGCAGTATCCGGACGCTATATCCATGGCTTCCAGGATTCTGTCTTCAAGTTCTTCAGATGCGTCATGCCTGAGCGACGCCAGATAGTTGTACACCGCCTGCGCGCCAAAGCCCCGATCCCGGTACCGCTCAAGAAGCTGGCGTATCGATTGAATATCCGCACCTTTGCGCAACAGCGAAGACAACTGCTCATCCAGGCCACTATCCAGCACTTGAGGCATCGTCGAATTCATTCCTTGTCGTTGGCCTTTGAGGGATTAGGCTCAGCCCTGCAACCTTTCCCGGGCCCTGATACTACAGAGGGCGAGCCAAAGGGATAAGACACAGATACCTAGCGGTACAGCACCCGCTCCGCCAGTTCGTCCGCAACCCGCGCCGGAGAGCGTTTTTCCGCCTGGGCGTGGGCGAAGATCTCCGTCAGCCGCAGGCTGATCTTCGACAGGTGCGCGGTGATCACCGGGAGTTCCTCATTGCGATGCTTGAGGGACACATAGATCAGGCCACCCGAATTGATCACGTAGTCCGGCGCATAGAGAATCCCGCGCCGCTCCAGTTGATCGGCCACTTGCAGGTTGGTCAGTTGATTGTTGGCCGAACCGGCCACCGCCGCGCAGCGCAACTGGGCCACGCTGAGGCTGTTGAGCACGGCGCCCAGGCCGCAAGGGGCGAGAATGTCGCAAGGGGTGCTGAGCAACGAATCGTTGGCGACGGGATGCGCCCCGAGTTGCTCCATAGCCAACTGCACCTTGCCGGCATCAATGTCGCTGACCAGCAGCTCGGCACCAGCGGCGTGCAGTTGCTCGGCCAGGGCAAAGCCGACGTTGCCCAGGCCCTGGATTGCCACCCGCAGGCCTTCCAGGTTGTCGCTGCCCAGGCGGGCCATGGCGGTGCTGCGAATCCCGGCGAATACGCCCATGGCGGTGTGGGGCGACGGGTCTCCGGCGGCGCTGGTGCTGGTGACGTAGCGGGTCTGCTGAGCGATGCAGTCCATGTCGGCCACCGAAGTGCCGCTATCGATGGCGGTGATGTAGCGCCCGTCCAGTTGCTCGATGCAACGGCCAAAGGCCTCGAACAGCGCCGCGCGGTTTTCCACATGGGCGGGACGGATGATCACCGCGGTACCGCCGCCTTGAGGCAAGCCGGCCAGGGCCGCCTTGTAGCTCATGCCCTGGGCCAGTCGCGCAGCGTCTTCCACGGCACTGGTGGTGTCGGGATAGGCCAGATAACGGCAACCGCCCAGGGCGGGCCCCAGGCGGTTGTTGTGGATGGCGATCACTGCCTTCAACCCGGTGCTGGGGTCGACGCTGAGGTGCAGCGATTCAAGGCGAGTGCTGTGCATGAGAGCGAACATCGACGGGCTCCCGAATCACTTCTTGTAGTCGCCAGTATAGGCTTGCGCCTGGAATTTGCTGCGCCACGCAGGAATAAGCCGCGGGCTTTTGCAGGCATTGGGAAATAACCTGCTACCACCTGTGTCAGCACTGGACGAACCTGCGCCACGAGGCTAAAACGAGGCATCCGTCGGAGGTTGAGATGAACCCGCGCCAAGCCTTTTTCGCCTGCCTGCACCGCTCGCCACCAGCCCTGCTGGAAGCGGCCCTGTGGATTGCCGCCGAGCATGCACCAAAACTTGTGCCCGAGCGTCACTTGGAAGCCTTCAAGGAGATCCAGCTGCAGATCGGCAGCAGCCTGCCTCATCTACCGCCGAACGAACTGGGCCAGCCACTGTTGCGGCGCATGAACGACCTGGGCTTCCAGCAGGACGAGCACCTGCCCCTGCGCCCCCAGGCGGCGCTGATGGACAAGGTCCTGGAATCGCGCCGCGGGCAACCCCTGGCCCTGGCCCTGATTGCCCTGGAGCTGGCACAACGGCTGCAGATTCCCCTGGTGGGGGTGAACTTCCCCGGGCACTTCCTGCTGCGGGTGCCCGGCGCCGACCATCTGCTCGATCCCTGCGGCGGACGCCGACTGTACCCCGCCGACTGCCGGGAACTGCTGCAACGCCAGTACGGCGCCCATATCAAGCTCAGTGCCGAACACCTGGCCAGTGCCGAGCCGCTGCAGATGTTCCAGCGCCTGTCGCGCAATCTGCGCCAGTTACACCTGTCCTACGACGACAACCTGGCGGCCCTGATCAATGCCGAGCGCGTGCTGGAACTGGGCAACGGCAGCGCCGCCGACTACCTGGCCCGGGCCAGCCTCTATCAACGCCTGGAGTGCCCGAATGCCGAGCGCTTCGACCTGGAGCACGCCTTGCTGCTCAGCGACGACCCGATCCAGCGCCTGCGCCTGACCGAGCGCCTGGGGCACCTGCCGCCCAACACCGTGGTCCACTGATCGCATCCCGGACCGGGCTCTGGCAGGATGCTCGGCTCACTCCACGGAACGGGCACAGCATGCTGATCAGAAAAGCACATAGCGGCGACGCGCAACGGGTCTTCGACATTCGTAACCAAGCCATCAACCACCAGTGCCGCGGCCACTACCCCGACGCCGACTTGCAGGTATGGACCGCCGGCAGCCTGGCGGACTACTTCATCGAAGTGGTGGAAAACACCGGCTACGTGGCCGTCATCGACGACCAGGTAACCGCCAGCGGTCTGCTCGACCTGGAGACCGGACAGGTCGACGCGGTGTTCGTCGACCCGGCCTACATGGGCCAGGGGATTGGCCGGCAGATGATGGCTTACCTTGAGGAACGGGCCCTGCAAGCCGAGCTGCCGCACCTGATCCTGGACTCGACCTTGAATGCCGCCGACTTCTACCGTCATTGCGGTTTCGTTGGCGAGCGGATCGCCCAGTACCAGTCGCCCCGGGGCCTGACCCTGGCCTGCGTGCCGATGATCAAGCACCTGGCACGCTGAACCGACAGCACATCAGGACTTGAGCGGCGCCTGCAGCTCCGGGGCCGCTCCCGCACCACCCGCACAAGCCTCGGACGGCGAGCGCACCTGGATGATCAGCAAGGCCGCCAGTACCGCTGGAATCGCGCAGAAGAAGAAAATCTGCTGCACCGGGATATGCATCGCCAGCAGCATGCTGCCGAACAAGGGCCCGAGGATCGAACCGAAGCGTCCCACCCCCAGCGCCCAGCCGGTGCCGGTGGCGCGCACCTGAGCCGGATAGAAATTACTGGCGAAGGCATTGAGGGTCAGTTGCCCACCGATGATGCAAAAACCGGCGGCGAACACGAACACCACCAGATAACGCGGGTTGTCGTGATTCAAGCCCAGCAACACCGTGCACAGTGCCGCGGCGCCGAGCACGGCCGCCAGCAGGCGCACCTTGCGCTTGAGGCGGTCGGCGAACCAGGCCATGCAGATCGCCCCCAAGGTGCCGGCAAAGAGGAACATCGAGGTCACCAGATTGGCCTGTTTCAGGGCCAGGCCACTTTCCAGCAGCAAGGTCGGCAACCAACTGATCATGAAGTACAGGAGGATCAGGCTGACAAAAAACGTCGACCAGATCAGCAGCGTTGGTCGCGCATAGCCCTGGCGAAACAGCTCCAGCACCGTGAGCTTGCTGCCTGCCGGTGCTTCAGTGGCGTCGCTGACAACCGGCGGTGGCTGCCAGTGCGGGAGCATCTGCGCAGTGACCTTGCGCAAGCGCGCATAAGGTGGCGCATCCCGCAGCAAGCGCGGCAGGGATTCGGGCAGGCGCCAGACCAGGAACGGAAACAGCAACAACGGCGTGATCCCACCGGCCAGGAACACCGCCTCCCAACCGAAGCGGTCGATGAAACCGGCAGCGACAAAACCACCGGCAGCGCCACCGAACGAGAAACCGCAGGCGGCCAAGGTCACCATCAAGGTGCGCAAGCGTGGCGGCGAATACTCGGACATCAGGGCCATGGCGCTGGGCATGGCGCCGCCCATGCCGATCCCGCAGATAAAGCGCGCGGCCATCAGGCTGTCGAGGGAATTGGCGAACACCATCAGCACCGTCAGGCTGGCGTAGATCAGCACGCAACCGAGCAGGATCCGTCGCACCCCGAACCGGTCTGCCAGAGGTGTCACTGCCAGAGAGCCGAGAGTCAAGCCCAGCAGGTTGGCGCTGAACACCGGGCCGAAGGCGGACTTTTCCAGGCCCCAGTCCTGGGCCAGGGCCGGCACCACATAACCCAGGACCTGGGCATCGTAGCCGTCAGTGACCAGCAGCAAGGCGAGAAGCAACAGGAGCAACCACTGATAGCGGGACACCGGGCGGGCGTCGAGCGCAGCACGAAAGCTGGCAATCTGATTTTGCATCGCAAGGTACCTGTTCATTTTTTATGGTTATGAGCAGCAGTGTTGCGCAGGTCACAGGCGGTGACCGCTCAAGCCCCGTTGCGGGGCCCGGGTGATACGGATGCCACGCTGCCCCGTACACCGGGGCAGCGTGCAGGCTCAGGCCGGGGTGTCCGGCTGGTTGGCCGGGTGCGCAGCCTGGAACGCCGGGTGCGCCGCAGCCAGGGCTGCGACTCGGAGAATCCGTGGATACTCATCCAGAGACACCTTGAAGCGCTCGGCGGCGTACAGCTGGGGAATCAGGAACACATCGGCCAGCCCCGGCTCATCGCCGAAACAGAAGCCGTGGTCACCGATCAGTTGTTCCAGGGCCGCCAGGCCCTGGCTGATCCAATGGTCGATCCACACCAGCAACTGCTCTTCTTCATGCCCCCATTCCCGCAGCAGGTTCTGGGTGCTGGAGTTGTGCAGCGGGTGGATGTCGCAGCCGATGATCGCCGCCACCGCACGCTCCCGGGCGCGACTGACCAGATCCTTGGACAGCAGCGGCACCTGTGGATAACGCTCTTCCAGGTACTCGATGATCGCCAGCGACTGGATCAGCAGGTCGCCGTCGTCGGTGCGCAGGGCCGGCACCCTGCCCTGGGGGTTGATCTCCAGGTACTCCGGCTGGCGGTTGGCGCCGCCCTTGGGCACCAGCAGATTGACCGGGATGGCCTGGAATTCCAGGCCCTTGAGGGCCAGGGCAATCCGCACCCGGTAGGACGCGGTGGAACGGTAGTAGGTATAGAGCTGCATGGGGCTCTCCCTTAACGTGCCGGTTGGACCGTGCCCCGGCATTCGCCGAAGCCGATGGAGGCGAAACCTTCGCGGCGGCAACGCCCGCGCAGAATGATTTCATCGCCGTCTTCGAGGAACTTGCGCACCTCACCGGAAGCCAGCTCGATGGGCTTCTTGCCGCCTTCGGTGATCTCCAGCAGGCTGCCGAACTGACCGCTCTGCGGGCCGGACAAGGTGCCCGAACCAAACAGGTCACCGGCCTGCAACTGGCAGCCGTTGACGCTGTGGTGCGCCACCATCTGCGCCACGGTCCAGTACATGTACTGGGTGTTGCTCAGGGTCAGGCGGTGAGCCGGCAAGCCCTGCTCGCGCATGGCCTGGGTGATCAGCAGCACTTCCAGCTCGATGTCGAAGCCGCCAGCGGCCTGATCGCGCTTGTCCAGCAGATAAGGCAAGGGTTGCGGGTCGCCTTCAGGACGCTGGGGCTGGGCCTGGCGGAACGGCTCCAGGGCTTCGGCGGTCACCACCCAGGGCGAAATGCTGGTGATGAAACTCTTCGACAGGAATGGCCCCAGCGGCTGGTATTCCCAGGCCTGGATATCCCGCGCCGACCAGTCGTTGAGCAGGCAGAAACCGGCAATGTGCTCAGCGGCGTCGCCAATCGCGATGGGCTCGCCCATCTCGTTACCCTGGCCAATCCAGATGCCCAGTTCCAGTTCATAGTCCAGGCGTGCGCAGGGGCCGAAGGTCGGCTCGCTCTGCCCGGCCGGCAGGGTCTGGCCCTTGGGCCGGCGCACATCGGCACCGGAGACGCGGATGGTCGAGGCGCGACCGTGGTAGCCGATGGGCACGTACTTGTAGTTGGGCAACAGGGGGTTGTCGGGACGAAACAGCTTGCCGACGTTCTGCGCGTGCTCGATGCCGACATAGAAGTCGGTGTAGTCATTGATCTTGGCCGGCAGGTGCATCTGGCAGTCCGCCGCCAGGGGCAGCAGTTTCGCGCCCAGGGCTTGGATCTTGTCGCGCAGGCTGCTGCCCTCGCTCAGCAGTTCCAGCAGGCGCTCACGCAGGGCGACGCGGGCCGGACGGCCAAGCTGGAAGAAAGCGTTCAACTGACCACCACGGGCAGCTTGCACCGCGGCCTTGGCCTGGCCTTCGAACAGGCCGGCCTCCAGCGCCGCTTCCAGGTCGAAAATCTGTTCGCCAATGGCAACGCCACTGCGGGGCGCCGAACCCTGGGTGCTGAAGACCCCCAGGGGCAGGTTCTGCAACGGGAAGTCGGGGTGACCGTTGGCGGACTCGACCCAGCTACGGGTGATGGTTGAGGTCATGGGTTATCTCCGATTCGGGTTGAAGGTGGCGGGCAGCGAGGCCCAGCAAGCATCGTAGTCGTTCTGCAGTTGCGGGCATTCCAGGGCGAACTGGCTGGGACGCAGCACCTGGCTGGTCTCGAACATGAAGGCCATGGTGTTGTCGATCTTCGAAGGTTGCAGCTCGACGTTGATCGCCTTGGTGCAGGTCTCGCCGTCCGGACCGTGGGCGCTCATGCAGCTGTGCAGGGACGCGCCGCCGGGCAGGAAGCCTTCGGCCTTGGCATCGTAGGCGCCCTGGATCAGGCCCATGAATTCGTTCATCAGGTTGCGGTGGAACCACGGTGGACGGAAGGTGTTCTCAGCCACCATCCAACGCGGCGGGAAGATCACGAAGTCGAGGTTGGCCAGACCCGGCACGCTGGTGGGTGAGGTCAACACGGTGAAGATCGACGGGTCCGGGTGATCGAAGCTGACAGTACCGATGGTGTTGAAACGGCGCAGGTCATATTTGTAGGGCACGTTGTTGCCGTGCCAGGCCACCACGTTGAGCGGCGAATGGTCGAGTTCGCAGCCCCAGAGTTCGCCGAGGAACTTCTGCACCAGGGTGGTGGGCTGCTTGAGGTCTTCGTAGTGGGCCACCGGGCTCAGGAAGTCCCGGGGATTGGCCAGGCCGTTGCTGCCAATGGGGCCCAGGTCAGGCAGGCGCAGCGGCGCACCATGGTTCTCGGCAATGTAGCCACGGGCTTGCGGGTCCAGCAGCTCAACGCGGAATTTCAGGCCGCGAGGCAGCACGGCGATTTCCAGGGGTTCCAGCTCCAGCACGCCCAGTTCGGTAGCAATGCGCAGGCGGCCCTGTTCCGGCACCAGGAGCATTTCCCCGTCGGCGTTGAAGAACACCCGCTCCATGGAGCGGTTGGCGCGGTAGTGATAGACGCTGATGCCGGAAGGACTCTGCGCTGCAGAGTTGGCCACCATGGCCACCAGGCCATCAATGAAATCGGTGGGTTCGGCAGGAATCGGCAACGGGTTCCAACGCAGGCGGTTGGGGGTCACCTCTCCCAAGGAGCCGCCCGCCAACTGGCGCTCGAGCTTGGCGAACGCCGGGTGATTGGCCGAGGGCTGGATGCGGTACATCCAGGTGCGCCGGGCTTCGCTGCGGGTCATGGTGAAGGCGGTGCCGGAAAACAATTCGGCGTACAGGCCGTAAGGGGCTTTTTGCGGGGAGTTCTGGCCGACGGGCAGTGCGCCCGGCAGGGCTTCGCTGGCGAATTCATTGCCAAAGCCCGATTGGTAGCTGAGGGCCGACGCCGAAGAATCGAGGTTCATGGAGCCTCCTGGAAGTTGGAATAGGCAGGGGCCCACCACTCCTTCACAAGAGTTATCGGCACGCCTGGGTTATTTTTATCGTAATCCAATTACGCATAACGTAATTTGATTGCCTATGAGCGTCAAGCTATAAAGACCGCCACTTGTAACGGGACCCCGACACCTCCATGGAAAAGCCGCGCAGCACCAGCGACAGCACCGGTAAACAGAAAGTCCGCTCGGCCGAAGTCGGCACCGACATCCTCAAGGCCCTGGCCGAACTGTCACCGGCCACTTCTCTTTCGCGTCTGGCCGAACATGTGCAAATGCCGGCGAGCAAGGTGCACCGTTACCTGCAGGCGTTGATCGCCAGCGGTTTTGCCGAGCAGAACACCGCCACCAATCACTACGGCCTGGGCCGTGAAGCCTTGCGGGTGGGGCTGGCGGCCCTGGGCAGCATGGATGTATTGAAAGTGGGCGCCCTGCCCCTGGCGGAACTGCGGGACGAATTGAACGAAACCTGCTTCCTCGCGGTGTGGGGCAATCAGGGCGCGACCGTGGTGCACATCGAGCCGGCGGTGCGAGCGGTGACCGTGGTCACTCAATTGGGCTCGGTGCTGCCCCTGCTCAGCTCATCCACCGGGCTGGTGTTCAACGCCTACCTGCCACAACGGGAAACCCTCGATCTGCGCCAGCAGGAACTCTCCACAGGTGCCCCCCATGCCCTGGCCGACCCGCAGGTCCACGACGCACTGGCCGAGCAGATCCGCCAGCGCGGCTTGCACCATGTCCACGGTTTACTGATGCCTGGGGTCGATGCCCTGTCGGCGCCGGTATTCGATGCCACCGGCAAGATCGCCGCGGTGCTGACCGTGGTAGGGCCGACGTCGCTGTTCCACGCCGATGAACATGGACCCGCGGCCCAACGCCTGCTGGCGGCCAGCTCTGCGGTGAGCTGGCGCATGGGTTATCAACCGCAGCCCGAGTAACCGGCGCGCCTCAACTCATCAGCCCCAGGGCCTGGGCCTTGGCCACCGCCTGGGTGCGCCGCTCGACCCCCAGCTTGCTGTGAATCCTGCGGCCGTGGGTCTTCACCGTGTGCAGGGAGATGAACAACTGCTCGGCAATCTGCTGGTTCGAGCAGCCCTGGGCAATCAATTGCAGCACTTGCAACTCCCGCAGGCTGAGCAGGCTGTCGTGATCCTCCTGCGGCGCCGCGAGCGTGGTTGGCGGGCTGTCCAGTGCTTGCAACAACGCTGGTTGTCGCAGGCGCAACTCGTGCAGGGCCTGGGGCAGATTGCAGCGCGCCACCCGCTCCTGCCCGGCCTGCAACGCCTGCGCCGCCAAGGCTTGATCGCCGAGGATGAAGGCCACCTCGGCCAGGGCCAATTGCACCTGTGCCTCCAGCCCCAGCATGCCGTGGCGCTGGGCCCGTGCCAGCAGCCCCTGCAACGTGGCCACCGGTGCCTGGGCCCGCCCCAGATGGACCTCGGCCAGCACCAGCAGGTACTCAATGCTCGGAATCAATTCCAGGGAGGCCGGCGGCGCCTGCAGGGCCTGGGGCCCACGAAAGTGCCGGAGCACCCGGCTCAAGGCTTCGTGAGCCAGTTCCGCTCGGCCCTGCTGCAGCCAGAGCTGGCTGCTGACCTGCAACAGCACGCCACGGTAGACCGTGTCCGGGATCTGCCGTTGCTGCATCAGCCGCTCGGCGTCCCGCAGGCGCACGAACGCCTGGGCGTAGTCGCCCTGGTTGGCCGCCAACTGGGCCTCACCGAGAAAGCCATACAAGGCGCGCTTGTCATGACTGACCAGGCAATCCTCAAGCCCTCGGCGAAAATACTCGGCTGCTTGCCCATCGTTTCCCTGGCGCAACGCCAGCCGGCCGAGGCGCAAGGCCAGGCGCCCGAGCAAGGGTGTGGCGCGCAGCGCTTGCCCGGACAAACGCTCGATCACCTGTTCCAGCAAACTTTGCGCCCGATGGGGCGCGCCGCGTTGTTCCAGCAATTGGGCATGATCGAGCTCCAGCAAGCCTTCGAACAACAACGCATCCTGGGCCCGGGCCAGACACAACGCCTCACGATTGAGGGACTGGGCCACCTCCAGCTCGCCGCACAACAGCGCTTGCTGGGTCAGGCCGGACAGGCACAGCAAACGGGTGGTCCAGGCGCCGTCCTCCAACTCGTTCAAGGCTTCGCGAAAGTGCTGCCGCGCGGCCTCCATCCGCCCGCCCAGGTGCAACAGCCACCCTTGCTGCGCCTGCCAGCGAGCCAGCAGCTGACGTTGTTCAACCGCCGAAGGTTGCGGTGCAAACCGTGCCATCTGGGCCATGCATTGCCCGGCCTGTTCGAAGCGTCCGGCAAACAGCATGGCCGCCACCAGCAACCCCAGTAACTGCGGACTGCCCAGCAGCAACTCGGCGCCCTGGCGCTCATGCAGTTGCAACAGCAACAAGCCATTGTGCTGCTGGAACAGGAACTCAATATTGAAATGCTCCAGCAGGCTGACCGCGACTTCGTACTCCTGGGCCAATAGCGCCTGCTCAAAGGCCGATTGCCAATCCTCCTGAGCGGTAAACCACTGGCACGCCCGCCGATGCCAGGAGCGCCCGGCGGGCCAGGCCTCATGCCGCATCAGCCGGGCCAGGGGTGCAAACACCTGCAGCCAGTCGGCACCGCCTTCCCAGGGTTCGATAAAGCAGCCCAGGTCCTGCAGGGTACGCAGGTACTGGGCCCCTTCTCCGGCGCCAAACAGGTGCTCGCACAACTCGGCATTGAACCGCGGCATCTGGGCCAGCACTTGCCAGACTTCCGCCAGTTCCGCCGGTAACACGCTGAACAGCTCATGCTCCAGGTATTCGAGCAAGGTATTGGGGCGCCCTGGCTTGCAGGGTTGGGTCACCCGCTCGCTGCCATCGAGCAAGGCGATGCGCACCCCGGCACACCAGCCGCCACTGCGCTGCAGGATGCTGCTGGCGGTCTGGGCACACAAAGGTTGCGGCAAACGTTGCAGCAGTTGCTCGATATCACGCTGGCTGAAGGCCAGGGCGCTGCCGTCCAGTTCGTAGAGCTGGTCGTCCAGCAACAGGCGTGGCCAGTTGCATTGGGGGCGGCGGCGACTGCCGATCCACCAAGTGAGCAAGGGGTTGTCGATGCTCAGCAAGCGGTCCAGCAGCCCGTCCAGCTCCGGAGCCGGCAAACGGCAATAGTCATCAATGCACAGCCAGGCCGGACTGGGCAGATGAGCCAGGTGTAACAGCAGCGCGGCGGGATCGGCATCGGCCTGGTCCAAGGCGTCGGCCAGGACACGACACAAGTCTTCAGGACTCTGGCACGCACCGCCCAGGGGCAACCAGATGACCCGGCACGAAGCGGGGGCCTGCTGCAGGCATTCGCTGAGCAGGGCGGTCTTGCCACTGCCGGCGGGGGCACACAACAACTTGACCCGCGCACTGGAGGCCAGCAACGGCGTACTCAGGTGGTCGCGTGGAGAATGATGAGAAGACAAACGGGGCATGAACCCGGGACGCTCTGGACAACGAGTCATGGCAGTCATTGCGGCGAGCCTTTTTATAGTTTTAGCCAGCGTGCCCCCACCCTAGCCTCGACCTCCCGACCTGTTGAAGAAGTATTCAGCGGGCTGATCCTCTGCCATAAAAAAGGCGACCGGGCGGTCGCCTTTGCACCCCGTGCGTCACTGCTGCCTAGCGCACCCCGCTGGCGCGCAAGGCGGCCGGAGTGTAGTCGGCCGCCTTGGCGGCAAAGCCGAATTCCAGGCTGTGCTTTTCCTCGTTCTTCATGCCCAGGGCCAGGTAGCGACCGGCGTTGAGGTCATACAGGGCTTCCAGGGTGTAGGCCGGGACCTGATGGTCGTAGTAGTACTGCGCGTGTCCCTCGGCCACTCGCCACAACTGGCCACGACCGTCGTAGTGATCCACCAGCGCCACCTGCCAGCTGTCCTCGTCGATGTACATGTGGCGGGTGGCATAGATATGCCGCTGGTTGGGCTTGACCGTGCCCACCACTTCCCAGACCCGGTGCAGTTCGTAGCGGGTCAGGTCCTGGTTGATGTGCCCGGCCTTGATGATGTCGTCGTACTTGAGGCTCGGCGAGTCCAGCTTGTAGCTGTTGTAGGGGATGTACATCTCCTTCTTGCCCACCAGTTTCCAGTCGTAACGGTCGGGTGCGCCGGAAAACATGTCGAAGTTGTCCGAGGTGCGCAGGCCGTCGGCGGCGGTGCCCGGACCGTCGTAGGCCACCTGCGGGGCGCGGCGTACACGGCGCTGCCCGGCGTTGTAGATCCAGGCCGAACGGGGCTCCTTGACCTGATCCAGGGTTTCATGGACCAGCAGCACGTTGCCCGCCAGCCGCGCCGGGGCGGTCACCGACTGCTTGAAGAAGTTCTGCACGTTGGCACCCTTGGCCGGGTCCAGGTCGGGGATCAGTTGCGGCGCCGCCACTTCCTCTTCAAAACGGATCGAGGTGTAGCTGCCGTTGGTCTGCGGGGTGGCCTGGGTGATGATGCGTTTCTGATTGCCACCGTGATAGCGGGTCAGGTGGTTCCACAGCACCTCGATGCCGCTCTTCGGAATCGGAAAGGCGTAGTAGCGGTTGCCCGTGAAGTTGGCCAGTCCGTTGCCGTCGTTGGTGGTGGTCACGTTCAGCGCGCTGCGCTTGGCCGACTCGTAGATTTCCGGTGGCAGGCCGACGCTGCGATGGGTCGGGTAGACCGGAATCCGGTAGCTGTCCGGGTAGCGCTTGAACATCGCCAGTTGCCCTGCGGACAGCTTGTCCTTGTACTTGTCGGCCGTGGCCGCGGTGATGATGAACAACGGTTTCTCATTGGCGAAGGGATCGGCGAGAAAGCCCTTGCTGTCCACCGCCCCGGCGTTCTTCGGGATGCCGCCGGTCCAGGCCGGAATCGAGCCATCGGCGTTGCCGGCCTTCTCCGCCCCCACGGGAGTCAGGCTGGTGCCCAGCTTGGCGGCTTCTTCCGGACTCACTGCAGCCATCAGGTTGGCCGCCCACAGGCCCAGTGCCAGGGCGCTGCATTGCAGAATCATCTTGCGCATTCAAGTGCTCCTTCTTGTGCCGGTTCAGAAGTTCACGCCAAAGCTCAACGCGAGGAAGTCCCGGTCGGTGAGGGTGTTGTAGCGCCCGCCAAAAAAGTCGGTGTAGCTGAGGCTGGCGGTGTAGGTGTTGCGGTAGTCGGCGTCGACACCAACGCTGAGGGCCTTGGCGCCCTGGTTGAACAAGCCGTTGGGGCCGTAGCCGTTGACGTCGTGGGACCAGGACAGGTTGGGCTTGAAGTTGATCCCGCCGATCACGTTGCTGTAGTCGAGGATGGCCCGGGCCCGATAACCCCAGGAGGTGGCGGTGACGAACCCATCGGTGTCGCCGCCATAGCCGTACTGGCCGTAGACCGAGTCGCGGCCGTAGCGCAGCTTGCTTTTGTCCTCCAGGCCACCGACCCGGACAATCGCCGCCTCGCCCACCAGGGTCAGGCGATCGGCCCCCAGCACCTGATCGAAGAACTGGGTCATGCTGCTCTGGATCTGGGTGATTTCCTTGCGCCGGTAGCCGGTGTTGTCGGCGCCCATGGCGGTCTTGATCGGTGAAGCCGCACCCCCGGCAATGGGGTTGAGCAGGGCCAGGGTCAGGTCGTTAGTGTTGACCTGCACCGGGGCATTGGGCCGGTAGCTGATCTCGCCGGTCCAGGCGGTGCCGGTGGGCAGCGTGGTGGAGAAGCTGGCGCCATACAGGCGGATGTCCTCCGGGTATTCGAGGTAGTACTGGCCACGGCCGAGCATCACGCTTTGCAGCAGGCCGCTGCCGGAACCGGGAACGATGCCGTTGGCGGCGCCGGCAATCGCGCCCAGGGTCGCCGGGCTGACATTGGCGGTGGTGGTGCTGACCACCGGGCTGCGGGCGTGGTAGTTCATGAAATACAGGCCGTACTCGGTGTCATCGCCGAGCCAGCGCAGAGCGGCGCCCCACTGCCCGGAGTCCCGGGCGTCGCGGTCACCGCCGCGGGGCAGGATCACCCCCTCGCGGGCCACCTGAAAGCCCTGGCCGAAGGCCGCTGCCACCGGTTGTAACGGTGCGATCGCCGGGTTGCCGACGGTGTAGCCGGTGGTGCAGCCATCGGCCACCACATCGTTGCCGAAGAAGGTGCCGCAGTTGTCCACCACGGTCTGGTCCCACTCCAGCTGATAGAAGCCTTCCACGGTCAACTGGTTGGTCAGGCCCTGGGAGGCGAACAGCATGTTCACCGGCACCAGGCCTTCCTTGATCTCGGCCCCGGGGCGGCGAAAGGCCGAGACGTCCACCGGGTTGATGCTGTTGATGGAGTTGCCGATGAAGGTGCTCTCGCCCCAGCTGACCACCTGCTTGCCGGCGCGCACGGTACCCGGCAGGTTGGCAATCGAGTAGTTGTGGTAGACGAAGGCGTCGAGAATCTGTGCGCCCGAGGACTTGGCGCCTTCCTTGCGGTTGTGGTCGCTGATGGGTTTGAACTGGCGATCCTCGTCCTTGAGTTCGAAGTCGTACCAGTACTTGCCGCGCACGAAGACGCCGGTGTCGCCGTACTTGAGTTCAAGGTCGTGCAGGCCCTTGAAGATCTTCGAGAAAGTCTCGCCCTTCTTGAAGTTCAAGCGGCCATCGTCACCGGTGGAAGACTGCGCGGTGCCACCGTTGATGGTGCCGACAAACGCAGGGTCGGCATTGCGCATGCCCCAACTGGCGCCAACGGACAAGGACGAGTCGAACTGCCCTTCAATTTCCCCAATATTGAACGAAACCGCCTGCGCCTGAGCGCTGCAGCCCAGCGCTACCGCGACAGCCAGCGCCTGCGGTTTGAAGATGGCGCGCATTGTTGTTCTTGTCATGCGTCTTCCCCGGTGAGTGACAGGAGGCCTCACCCTACTGCCGGGGTACCACGGCCGATAAGCGCACCAAGGAGGTATTCGAGTTGTCGCCCGAAAGGATTAGCGCCCTTGCCACAGGGACCGTTCAGAGATGTATCCACGGGCTGGATACGCGACCATCAAGTGCATCGATACAGGTGCTGTGCCCCTCTGGACTGTTGCTCAAGCTGTAACAGTCCTTGTCCTGAATGGCTATTTTTCCAGGTCATGCCAGGGCTTATTCTTACCTCGCAGTCACGGCAAACAACGCCACGCCACTGCCGCGCAAAGAGCCCGCCGCCCGTTGCCCGAAACAGACTTCCAGTTGGCTTGAAAAGATTCAGTCCAGGCCACTACCCCAGGTTCACCGACGTTGATTTTGTAGCTCCTTGATCTAACGTCTTACCTTGGCCGCTGCTCTTGCAGCGGCCTTTTTTATGCGCGCAAGACAACGGCCAAGTTGGCCTTACAAGGTGTCGTCATCACCATCGTCGTAATGAAACTTGTGCAACAGACGATGCGCCACCGGTGACAGGATCAAGCCCAGAGTGGCGGCGAACACCAGGTTGGTGTAGAGCCCGTAGGTGGCAAAAAACAGTTTGCCGCCAGGGGTTTGCGGCATGTTGATGGGCCCGATGCCGCCGAGGATCATGGCTGCGTCATACAAGGCGTCGTGAAAGGAAATGTCCTGCTCGAAGTACAGCAGACCGCTGATACCCAGCAACACCGAAAAGCTGATCAGGGCCAGAACCACCAGGCCGTGAACACATAGACGCCGGATAAACAGCAGTCGCGACAGTACCGGCTGATCCTTTGACTCATACATCTCAAGCGCTCCTTGTGCGTTCGCCAGCCGTCGAGCATAGAGACGAACGCCACAGGAGTAAAACCGCCGGAGCCCAGGCTCCGGCGGGTCATTGCCTGGCGGCTTTCAAGCCTGGAAAAAACGCCCGCCGATCAGCGCCGGACAAGGCTGACCCACGCAGCGTCAGAGGGCGTACTTTTGCAGATTCTGCATCATCTCCTTGAGCGCCTCGATGTTGTCCTTGGGATGCGCCGCCCCCTCGAAATCGCAGATCTGCTGCCAGTGTGCCGCCACATCGTCGGGCGAAAAGCCCTGGCGCGGATCAAAACCGGCGCCCAGGCTGCGCTCCCAGCGCACCTTGCCGATCCAGCCGCCGCCCACTTCGAACAGGCCGGAGGTTTCCTCGCACTGCTCGCTGCCCAGGTACACCACCAGCGGGCTCACCAGTTCCGGCTTGAGCTGCTCGAACACCTGTGGCGGGATCAGGCCCTCGGTCATCCGCGTGCCACCGGTCGGGGCAATGGCGTTGACCAGGATGTTGTTCTTGCGCCCTTCGATGGCCAGGGTCCGGGTCAGGCCGTACAGGCCGAGCTTGGCCATGCCGTAGTTGGACTGGCCGAAGTTGCCGTAGATGCCTGATGTGGACGCGGTGAAGATCACCCGTCCGTACGCCTGGTCCCGCAGATGCGGCCAGGCGGCGCGAGTGACTTTGTAGGCACCTTCGACATGCACCCGGTACACCAGGTCCCAATCGGCGTCGTCCATCTTGTGGAAGGTCTTGTCCCGCAGGATGCCAGCGTTGTTGACCACCACATCGACCCGGCCGAACACATCCAGGGCGTTCTGCACGATCTTTTCGCCATCGGTGACCGAGTCGTGGTTGGCCTCGGCGATGCCCCCGGCCTCGCGGATCTGCGCCACCACCCGATCGGCCGCCGAGGCACTGGCGCCCTCGCCCTGGGCCGAGCCCCCCAGGTCGTTGACCAGCACCTTGGCCCCGTGCCTGGCGAACAGCAAGGCATGGGCCCGGCCCAGGCCGCCGCCGGCTCCGGTGATGATCACTACTTTGTCTTGCAAGCGCACAGATTCACTCATACCGAACTCCAGCAGGGCCAATGGACAATTCTTCGAGTGTCGGACAGCCAGCCGGCGGTCACAATAAAAACGTCCAGGCCTGAATGGTGCCCAATAAGACAGCGGGATAATCGCCCCGCCCGCACCAGAGCGCGCCCCTGCCTTGGGCCACACAGTGACCCAAGGCGCTCAGGACCCCATTGCCTGGCGTGGCGGCGCGAGCAATGTGTCGCGAAACCCCAGGTAATGCTTGAGCACCGGCAACGGCGCTTCGATCTGTGGGTAATGGCCGATACCCGGTAGCAGCACCGTGTCCGGCTCGGCGATCAACTGACGATAGCGCTCCACCATGTGCGCCCCGGAAATCGGGTCCTGGGCGCCATCGATCACCCGCAGCGGCACCTCGCCGCGTTGCATGGCGCCGACCCAACGCTCGCGCTGGGCCCGTCGCTCGGGGATATAAGCGATCAACTTGTGCAGGATGCGCGGCCCGTTGTTGCTGTGCACCAGGCTCCAGAAGTCATCCAGGACCGACTCGCTGGGACCGGTCTGGGGGCCGAAGATCTGCCGGAAGCTGTTCGCCAGCCCCTGGCGACTGAACACCCGCCCGAGCATCCAGCCCACGGGGCTGAGCAACAGCTTCTGGGTCAGCACTGGGCGATGGGTTTCCGGAAACAGACCGCCATTGAGGAACACGCAGCTGGCGATCTCGATTCGCGCTTCATAATGCCGGGCCAGCAGTTCCTGGGCGACGCTGTCGCCGTAGTCATGGGCCAGCAGGTGCAGCGGCTCTTGGATCTGCAAATGGACCAGCAACGCCTGCTGCAAGTCTGCCTGCTCCAGCAGGCTGTACTCATGGTCCAGCGGCTTGTCCGAGTCGCCGAAGCCGAGCATGTCGCAGGCGATCACCTGATAGCGCCGCGCCAGGGGTTGCCACAGGTAATGCCAGTCCCAGCTGGCGGTGGGAAACCCATGGATCAACAGCAGCGGCTCTCCTTGCCCCGCCACCCAATAACGAATGCGCTGGCCGCGAAATACAAAGTCCTTGCCGCGCTTGCGCCAGACACACAGAGGAATCTCGGCGATAGGCATCAGACTTTATAACCCGGGTCGAGTTGATCGAGCTTGCGCAACAGGGCCGGCCAGGCCAGTGCGCCCCCCATCCCCTGGGCACTGCGGGTGACGCCGGCGATCATCGCCTTGGCCCCCGCCAGGATCGATGCAGGAATGGTGATCAGCTCGGCGCCACCATTCTGCGCCAGCACCTGGATCTCGCAGGCACGCTGGAAGGTGAACATCATCAGGAAGGTATCGGCGATGCTGGCGCCGCAGGTCAGCAAGCCATGGTTGTGCAGCAGCAGGAAGTTGTTGTCCCCCAGGTCGGCCTGCAGCCGCTCTTTCTCCTCGGGGTTCAGGGCTACGCCCTCATAAGGGTGACGGCCCAGGCTCGACAGCACGAACAGCGACTGCTGGCTGATGGGCAGCACGCCCTGCTTCTGCGCCGACACTGCGACCCCGGCGGCCGTGTGGGTATGCAGCACACAGAGCACATCGTGGCGCACCGCGTGCACGGCACTGTGAATGGTGTAGCCCGCCGGGTTGATCTCGTAGGGGCTGTCCATCAGCTTGTTACCAGCCTGGTCGACCTTCACCAGGCTAGAGGCGGTGATCTCGTGGAACATCATGCCGAAGGGGTTGATCAGGAAGTCTTCGGTGCCCGGCACCTTGGCGGAGATATGGGTGAAGATCAGGTCGTCCCAGCCGTGCATGGCCACCAGACGGTAGCAGGCGGCGAGGTCCAGACGGGTTTGCCACTCAACGGCGCTGACTTGTTTTTTTACACTCGGTGTCGATTGAACGGGGGCTAGGCTCACGGCAAGGACCTCGGTGATGGTTCTTATTGGATGAGGGAACCCTCAGAGTCTAGACAGCTTGCATCGACTGCGGAGTTGCATTGACAGCCAGCTTGATGACCGTACGGGTCAGCCGGAGAGAAGGCTCTGATCCGTGGCTTTGCGTCAAAGCACAGACGCCAGCAAAGGGGCCGCGAAGAGGTTCAGCAACCCGGTCAACACCATCACCAGACCGGCCACCGAGCCCTCTTCACCCCCGACTTCATGGGCCCGGCTGACTCCGGCTCCGTGGGCGCCGACACCAAACAGCGCGCCCCGGGCCAGGGCACTGCGCAAGGGCAGCCAGCGCAGCAGCACACCGCCGAGCATGGCACCGAACACCCCGGTGAACATCACGAACACCGCCGTCAACTCAGGCACGCCGCCCAGGTCATGGGCCAGGGGCATGGCGAACGGCGTGGTAATGGAACGTGGCACCAGGGACAGGGTCACCGAGCTGTCCAGGGCCAGCATCTTCGCCAAGCCGAAGGAACTGCCGATGGACGCGGCGCTGCCCGCCAGCATGCCCAGCAACAGGGCCGACCAGTGGCGCATCAGCAACTGGCGCTGCTGCCAGATGGGAATCGCAAAGGCCACCGTCACCGGCCCCAGCACCAGCATCAGCCAGTGGGTGTTGGCGGCGTATTCGGCATAGGCGGTGTGCAGCGGCACCGCAATTGCCAGCAGCAGGGCCGGCACCAGGATCAACGGCGATAGCAGGTAGCGCCCGGTGCGCCGGTAGATCCAGCGGCTGAACAGATACGCCCCCAGGGTCAGGGCAAGCCAGAACATCGGCATCAGTTCAAGCTTCATGGCGCATCCTCCAGCGACAGACCATCTCCACCGTGAGTGCGGTCACCAGCATCACCAGCAGGGTGCTGATACCGATCACCAGCAGAATCCGCCAGCCGTCCTGACGCAGCAGGCTGCCGTAGTCCAGCAAGCTCATCAGCGCCGGAATGAAGAACAGCAGCATCTCCGCCATCAGCAGGCCGGCCCCCAGTTGCAAGGCCGCCGGCTTGACCCAGCCCAGGGCGAAGGTCAGCAGCAACAGCGCAAGGCCAATGACCCCACCGGGAATCGGCCAGGGCAGCCAGGTAGCCAGTTGGCAACCGAGAAAATAGATGGCCAGCAGCACTGCCAATTCGCCAATCAGGCGGCCCAGGCGTTTACAGGTGGAAATGTTCATGGTGGTTGAGTCCTCTCAGGGGCCCATTTTATGAAAAGCCCCTGCATCACCGAAGCGAATTGTTAGACTTGAAACCATTCCAATCTGGAATTACCACCATGGATTTCAAACAACTGCGCAGTTTTGTCGAAGTCATCCGCCAGGGCGGTTTCACCCAGGCGGCCAGGACCCTGCACATCAGCCAGTCGGCGGTCAGCAAGCAGATCGCGCAGCTGGAACAAAGCCTGGGCACGCCCCTGCTGGAGCGCCAGGGCTCGCACATTCATCTCACCGCCGCCGGCGGCGTGGTGCTGCAGCGCGCCGAGGACATGCTGCGCCTGCGCCATGAACTGCTCAGCGAACTGGATGACCTGAGCCATCTGGCACGGGGTGAACTGCGCCTGGGTCTGCCGCTGCTGGGCAGCGATGCACTGTTCGCCAGCCGTTTCGCCGAATACCGCCGGCGCTACCCGAATATCCAAGTGCAACTGCTCGAAGGCGGCAGCCTGAATGTCGAGCAGGCCGTGCGCAGTGGCGAGCTGGAACTGGGGGGCAGCCTGACCCCCAAGGACCCGGCGTTTGCCTATCAACCCTTCTGCGATGAACCCCTGGATGCCTTGTTGCCCGCCGATCATCCCCTGGCGCTGAACGCCCAGGTGCGCCTGGAAGAACTGGCCGATACGCCCTTCCTCCTCTATCAGCGCAGCTTTGTGCTCAACGACCGGCTGCTCCAGGCCTGCCAGCAGGTGGGCTTCACGCCAAAGGAGGGGGGACGTAGCGGCCAGGCAGACTTTCTTGCGGCGCTGGTGGCCGCCGGTCAAGGTGTGGTGTTGCTGCCCAGTGTGGTGGCCCGCGGCCTGGTGCGGCCGGGGGTGGTGCGCCTGACGCTGAAGGCCCCGGACTATCTGCGCTGGGACATTGCCTTCATCTGGCGCCAGGGCGCGTATCTGTCCAAGGCAGCGCAAGCCTGGCTGGCGCTGCTACGGGAACAGCCGGTCAACCCCGCAGGGCGCTGATCAACTCGGCCAGCCAGGGCTCGGCATCGGTTTCCGGGGTCACGCTCTCGCTGGCGTCCAGGCGCAGCATCGGCAGCACTTCTTCCACTCCCAGCTCGGCAAACAGCTCACGCATCTGCTCGCCACCGCCACAGAAGGTATCGCCGTAGCTGGAATCCCCCAGGCCGATTACCGCTCCGGGCAGCCCACGCCAGGCGGCGGGCAACTGATCGCGAATGCTCGAATACAGCGGCAGCAGGTTGTCTGGCAGTTCGCCCATGCCGGTGGTCGAGGTCACGGCCAGCAACGCCTGCGGTGCGAAGGCCTGAAGCTCGGTCAAAGTGGCCCGCGAGTTGTGCCAGGCCTCGAAACCTGCGGCGTTGAGGAGCTTGGCGGCGTGCCGGGCGACTTCTTCAGCCGTGCCGTACACCGAGCCGGAAAGGATGGCGACTTTCATCAATCTGTTCCTGAAGCTGACTAAAAGACTGGGATATTACCAGCTACGGAGTAAAATCCCGCTTCTGCTGCCCGCACCGCTCAAAAGCGCCTGTGGACAGCGTGCCAGCGTGACTTAGAATTCAATTCAACACTTGCTGATTGATAGCGGAACTTCGGGATGATCAACGCTCATCTGCTGCAAAAGATGATCAACGCCTCCAACGACGGGATTGTGGTCGCGGAACAGGAAGGCGAAGACAACATCGTGATTTACGTGAATCCGGCTTTCGAGCGACTGACCGGCTACAGCGCCGACGAAGTGCTGTATCAGGATTGTCGTTTCCTGCAGTCCGGAGACCGTGACCAGCCGGGGCTGGAACGGATTCGCCAGGCCCTGAGCCAGGGGCAGCCTTGCCGCGAGGTGCTGCGCAACTATCGCAAGGACGGCAGCCACTTCTGGAACGAACTGTCGATCACCCCGGTATTCAACGACAGCGATCAACTGACCTATTTCATTGGCGTGCAGAAAGACGTCAGTGTGCAGATCAAGGCGCAGCAACGCTTGCTCCAGCTGGAGCAGCAACTGGCCGCAGTGCAAGCCGAGCTCGCGGCCCTCAAGGCGACCGACGGCTCTAATAAGTCGCAGATTTAGTGGTCTGTAGGGATATTCCCCACCGATTTGTCCTTCACCCTTCGAGCAACATCATGCAGCGTGACGCTCTCCTCACCCAGGATGAACTGGACTTCATCCAAACCATGCAGCACAACCCGCAGCTCAATGTGCGCGATGCCACATCGAGCCTGCTGGTCAATGGCGGCTCGCAGATCCGTGACCTGCTGACCCGTCTGGCTGCCAATGAAAAGGTCACCATCCAGGCCCATTTCGACAACCAGCAGATGACCTTCCCCCTGCATCTGGTGGAAGACGAATTCCATGCCCTGCATCTGCGCCTGGGGGTGCCGAGCATCTTCGAGGACGGCCCCATGATCCGGCCCTGGCGCCTGACGCTGGAAGAGCCGGTGGCCCTGGAAAACTCCAGGGGCCAGCCTGGACGCCTGTGGGTGCGGGAGGTGTCGTTCAAGGGCGTATTGCTGGAGATCCGCAACCGGACCCGGCCCCCCAAGCAGTTCGCCCAGTGGTTCAGCCCTTCGGGATATGAACGGATTGCCCTGCACGGGCGCTTCGAGCGCCAGACCGAAGCCGGTTTCTATGCCTATCGCCTGGATCAGAGTGACGCGGAAGAAACCGAACGCCTGCGCCAGTTCATCCTCCAGCAGCACCGCCATACCCATCCGGCCCTGCACGCCTGAAGCTGACCGAGAGCCGTTTCAGGTATCCAGGCGACCGCTGAGGAACTGCCGCAGGCGCTTCTGCATCAGGCGCCCCTCATTTCCCAGGCACGCCACCGGCGAACCGCTGAAGCTTTCCTGAGCCAGGTCCGCCGCATCTCCGGCAAGCATCAATGGACAGTCCAGAGTCAGCGCCAGACGCTTGAGGCGCTTGGGCAACTCCGCCGTCGGCGCGTGATTGGAGAACACCACCAGGGCCACAGGCTTGAGTTTTTCGCAGACCAGGGTCAGTTCATCCAGCGGTGCTCCCGGCCCCAGCAGGCGGACACCGACCTGGTCATGCCCGAGCATCAGTGCCGCCACCAGCAGCTCCAGTTCGCGGCACTGCGGGCTGAGCGCCGTCAGCAGCAGTTGCCGGTTCTGAGTGGTACGCTGCAACAACAGCCTTTGCGTGATCCGCGCCCGCAAAAAACCATCCAGAAACAACCACTCGCTGGTCTGACCGAAAGTCTCTCGGTCCTGCAGCAGTTGCTTCCAGAACGGCAGGAAAATGTCCTGGAATACCACCGGCAAGGCGTAGCTGGAGAAGACCTGGCCGTAGAGACGCTCCAGTTGCTCTTCATCGAAAGCGCTCACCGCCAGCTTCAACTGATCGCGCCACTGGCCATATTCACCTTGCAGGCCGTCGTCCACCGCCACCTTGGCCTGAGCCTGGTCTGCCCGGCTCTTGGCCAGAATCTTGCCGACCTTGCTTACCGCCACACCGCGCTCGATCCAACCCAGAATCTCCCGCACCGCCTCAACATCGTGCATGGAATACAGGCGATGCCCGCTTTCGGTGCGCGTCGGCTGGATCAGACCGTAGCGTCGTTCCCAGGCCCGCAGGGTCACCGGGTTGATTCCAGTCAGGCGCGCCACTTCACGGATCGGAAACAGCTCATCCTGACGGGCAGGGTCAGGCGCCGGAGCAACAGGGACAGGTTCAGTCATGACGGGCATCTGGGGAGAAAACACCAGTAAACAAAGTGGCGGCCATTCTACTCTCCCCAGGTGCAAATGCTTCAAGCGCGAGAAAAACCGACCGGTGTCATTGGTAGCCTCGCGCCAATCAGGAATAATCCTTGCTTGATTCAGGCGCGGCCCACTACCCCGGTGCCACGTCAGCGACTGCCTTACCCAGGCCGCGCATTGGTTTACGGAGATACATAATGTCTACCTCACCCGTCACCCTGATGGTTGCCCGGCGCGTTGCCGACGGCCGTTACCAGGACCTGATCGCCTGGCTGCGCGAAGGCGAACAACTGGCCACCGACTTTCCCGGCTACCTGGGTTCCGGCGTTCTGGCCCCACCACCTGACGACGACGAATTCCAGATCATCTTCCGCTTCGCCGACGAACAGACCCTGCACACCTGGGAACACTCCGCCTCGCGCACCGCCTGGCTGGCCCGGGGCAGCGACTTGTTTGCCCACCCATCGGAACATCGCGTCAGCGGTATCGATGGCTGGTTCGGCGCAGCCGGACAACGACCACCGCACTGGAAACAGGCCGTGGCCATCTGGCTGGCGTTCTTCCCGGTGTCGCTGCTGTTCAACTTCGTCTTAGGTCCCCTGCTCAGCGACCTGAGCCTGTTGCCCCGAGTGTTTGTCAGCACCCTGGCGTTGACCCCGTTGATGGTCTACCTCTTCATTCCGATGTCCACCCGCCTGCTGGCTAACTGGCTCAACAGCACACCTGCGCGCCCGCTGCCGACCAGCGCCTCGACGCAGAATCCGTGATTCGCCGGCAAGCTGGCTCCTACATCGCCCTGTAGGAGCTGGCTTGCCAGCGCAGCCCCCGAGCAACAGGCACAACCCATCCCGCCGCTGGTATAGTTTTCCCCTACCCGCGACGCGAGCCCTTCATGAACACCTCCTCCGCTCCGATCCTGATCACTGGTGCCAGCCAGCGTGTCGGCCTGCATTGCGCCCTGCGCCTGCTGGAAGACGGGCAGCCGGTGATCGTCACTTACCGCAGCGACCGCCCGGGCCTGCAGACCTTGCGGGAAAAAGGCGCGATCCTGTTGCATGCCGACTTCTCCAGCGAAGCCGGAATCCTGGCCCTGATCAGCGAGGTGAAACACCACACCGACCGCTTGCGGGCCATCGTCCACAACGCCTCAGAGTGGCTGGAAGAAAGCCCAGGCGAGGAAAGCGCGGCCTTTACCCGGATGTTCAACGTGCACATGCTCGCGCCCTACCTGATCAACCTGCACTGCGCAGAGTTGCTGCAGCGTTCGAGCCCGGCGGACATCATCCACATCAGCGACGACGTGACCCGCAAGGGCAGCAGCAAGCACATCGCCTACTGCGCCAGCAAAGCCGGGCTGGACAGCCTGACCCTGTCCTTCGCGGCAAAATACGCCCCGGCAATCAAGGTCAACGGCATCGCTCCGGCCCTGCTATTGTTCAACCCCGACGACGACGCGGCGTACCGCGCCAAGACCCTGGCCAAATCCGCCCTGGGCATCGAACCCGGCAGCGAAGTGATCTACCAGAGCCTGCGCTACCTGCTGGACAACCCCTATGTCACCGGCACCACCTTGACCGTCAACGGCGGGCGGCACGTCAAATAAGCCGGCCCCCACGAGGACCTTGCATGAGCCTTTCCCTGCCCCAACACTACCGCGAGATCCTCAAGGGCCTCGGTGAAGACCCCGAGCGCGAAGGTTTGCTCGACACCCCCAAGCGCGCGGCCAAGGCCATGCAGTACCTGTGTCATGGCTACAGCCAGTCGGTGGACGAGATCGTCAATGGCGCACTGTTCGCCTCCGACAGCGACGAAATGGTGATAGTCGCCGACATCGAGCTGTACTCCCTGTGCGAACATCACCTGCTGCCCTTCATCGGCAAGGCCCATGTGGCTTATATTCCTACCGGCAAGGTGCTGGGGCTGTCGAAGATCGCCCGGATCGTCGATATGTTCGCCAGACGCCTGCAGATCCAGGAAAATCTCACCCGGGAAATCGCCGACGCGGTGCAAAGCGTGACCCAGGCCGCGGGCGTCGCGGTGGTAATCGAAGCCAAGCACATGTGCATGATGATGCGCGGCGTCGAGAAACAGAATTCCACCATGCACACCTCGGTGATGCTCGGCGCCTTTCGCGATTCGAGCACCACTCGCCAGGAATTCCTGCAATTGATTGGACGGAGCAAGTAGCAATGCCACAACTTCAGCCAGGAATGGCTCGTATCCGAGTCAAGGACCTGCTCCTGCGGACCTATATCGGAATCAACGAGGAAGAGATCCTCAACAAGCAGGATGTGCTGATCAACCTGACCATCCTGTACCCCGCCCATGATGCGGTGCGCGACAACGACATCGATCACGCGCTGAACTACCGCACCATCACCAAGGCAATCATTGCCCACGTCGAAGGCAATCGCTTCGCCTTGCTGGAGCGCCTGACCCAGGAACTGCTGGACCTGGTGATGTGCAACCTCTCGGTGCAGTACGCCGAAGTCGAAGTCGACAAACCCCACGCCCTGCGCTTTGCCGAATCGGTATCGATCACCCTCGCGGCCAGCCGCGCTGGCTCATAGAGAACAGCCATAGCGGCAAGCGCCTGTCTTGGCGCTTGCCGCTGCATTGGAGAGTCACATGACCGAACAACAACGCCTGGAACTGGAAGCCGCGGCCTTTCGCCGCCTGGTGGCCCACCTGGACAACCGCAAGGACGTGCAGAACATCGACCTGATGAACCTGGCCGGGTTCTGCCGCAACTGCCTGTCCAAGTGGTACAAGGCCGAGGCCGACGAACGCCAGATCGAGGTCAGCCTCGATGACGCCCGTGAAGTGGTGTACGGCATGCCCTACGCCGAATGGAAAAATCTCTACCAGAAAGAAGCCAGCGCCGAGCAGCAAGCGGCGTTCGCCAAAGGAAAGTCCCATGACTGATCTGAACACCCTGCGCGCCAGCCTGAACAGCGGTGAACACGCTTTTGCCGACACCCTGGCCTTTGTCGCCGCCGGTTACGACTACCAGCCTCAGGCCTTCAACAACGGTGGCGTGGAAAACGCCGCCGGGCAGAACGAAGGCTCGTGCAAGACCCTGGGCCTGGCCCTGTTGGAAGGCCTGAGCGACACAGAAGCCCTGCTGGCCTTCGGCGAGCACTACCGCTCGGTACTGGCCACCCCCGAAGGCACTGACCACGGCAATATCCGCGCCCTGATCGCCCACGGCCTGGCCGGGGTCAAGTTCGCCGCCCAGCCGCTGACTCGCCGCTGATCTGGCTCCGACAAAACCATCACCCATAAAAAAACCGGCTTGCGCCGGTTTTTTTATCGCCTGGAAATCAGTGTGCCGCGTTCTGCAGACCGTCCAGGTAACGCTCGGTGTCCAGTGCCGCCATGCAGCCGGCGCCGGCCGAGGTGATGGCCTGACGGTAAACGTGGTCAGCCACGTCGCCAGCGGCAAAGATACCCTCGACGCTGGTGGCCGTGGCATTGCCGTCACGACCGCCCTGCACCACCAGGTAACCGTCCTTGAGGGTCAACTGGCCTTCGAACAGCGAGGTGTTCGGGGTGTGGCCGATGGCGATGAACACGCCGTCGACTTTCAGCTCGTCGAAGCTGCCGTCGTTGTTCTTCAGGCGCGCACCGGTCACGCCCATGTTGTCGCCCAGGACTTCGTCCAGGTTGGCATTGAGCTTGAGGATGATCTTGCCTTCGGCCACGCGGGCGTTGAGCTTGTCGATCAGGATCTTCTCGGCGCGGAAGGTTTCGCGACGGTGGATCAGGGTCACGGTGCTGGCGATGTTGGCCAGGTACAGGGCTTCTTCGACAGCGGTGTTGCCACCACCGACCACCGCCACCGGTTTGTTGCGATAGAAGAAACCGTCACAGGTAGCGCAGGCCGATACACCCTTGCCCATGAACGCTTCTTCCGAAGGCAGGCCCAGGTAACGGGCGCTGGCGCCGGTGGCGATGATCAGGGCGTCGCAGGTGTAGGTCGCGCTGTCGCCGGTCAGGGTGTAAGGCTTGGCAGCGAAGTCCACGGCATTGATATGGTCGAAGACGATTTCGGTTTCGAAACGCTCGGCGTGCTCGCGCATCCGCTCCATCAGCGCCGGGCCGGTCAGGCCGTGTACGTCGCCAGGCCAGTTGTCGACTTCAGTGGTGGTGGTCAGTTGGCCACCGGCCTGCATGCCGGTGATCAGCAGCGGCTTCAGGTTGGCACGGGCGGCATAGACGGCGGCGCTGTAACCGGCAGGGCCGGAACCGAGAATAATCACACGCGAATGGCGTACTTCAGACATGACTCACTCCTATCGACCGGCCCGGGTGCCCTGGCGCGGAACGCCGGATTGCCGGCTGGAATAAAAAAGGACGGCGAAACCTTGGGGAAGGCTTGAACTCGACCGTCCAAAAAATAATGGGTGAAGCGTATAGAGGGGGCGAAGATTAAGGAAATACGGTTTAACAATCCAGCTCATAGGCGGTCTCTATCCTCAGCAGGCCCATTTGAAAGGGTCTTTGTTACCGTTGATGTCGACCTGTTCACGGTGCTTTCGCCCCCCGGGCAAAGCCGGTAAGGTCGGCGCGTTTTCCATCTGCTCGGAGCGTTCTATGCCCGCCCCCGTACTGTCCGGCCCGCAATACCTGCGTGAAGGCCTGAAGCTGGTCCTCAGTCCCGGCCTGCGCCTGTTCGTGCTACTGCCCCTGGTGATCAACCTGGTGTTGTTCGTCGGATTGATCTATTTCGCCGGCCACCAGTTCAGCCTGTGGATCGACACCCTGATGCCGACCCTGCCGCAATGGCTGAGCTTTCTGAGCTACATCCTCTGGCCGCTGTTCATGGTGCTGGTGGTGTTGATGGTGTTTTTCACCTTCACCATGCTGGCCAATATCATTGCCGCCCCCTTCAACGGCTTTCTATCGGAAAAAGTCGAAATCGTGGTCCGTGGCACCGACGATTTCCCGCCCTTCAGCTGGGGCGAACTGATCGCCATGATCCCCCGCACCCTATCCCGGGAAATGCGCAAGCTCGGCTACTTCCTGCCCCGGGCCATCGGCCTGTTCATCCTGTCGCTGATCCCGGTGGTCAACCTGATTGCCGCGCCGCTGTGGCTGCTGTTCGGCGTATGGATGATGGCCATCCAGTACATCGACTACCCGGCGGATAACAACAAGATGAGCTGGCAGGAGATGATCGTCTGGCTGCGGCAGAAGCGCTGGCAGAGCCTGGGTTTTGGCGGCATCGTCTACCTGGCGCTGATGATCCCCTTCGTCAACATCCTGATGATGCCAGCCGCCGTGGCCGGGGCGACGCTGTTCTGGGTGCGTGAGCGCGGGATGGAGAACCTGCCGGCCAAATAAGGCTGGCGTGTCATAAATCCATCATCCAGACGTCACAATGACGACATGGCCTCAGTCGACACTGTGGCCATGACGACAGCTCTGCACATCACCCTCATCACTGAAACCTTCCCACCGGAAATCAATGGCGTGGCCAATACCCTTGGCCGCCTGTGTGATGGCCTGCGTGCCCGTGGGCATCAGGTGGAACTGGTGCGTCCGCGCCAGGGTTGTGATCAGAGCCGCCCCAGCGACGAGGCCCTGATGCTGTGCCGCGGCTGGCCACTGCCGGGATACCCGGGGCTGCAATGGGGCCAGTCGTCGATGCACAAACTGCTGCGACGCTGGAAACGCCAACGCCCGGACGTGCTCTACATCGCCACCGAGGGCCCGCTGGGGCTGTCCGCGCTGCGGGCGGCGAAACGTCTGGGGATCTCGGTGGTCAGTGGCTTCCATACCAACTTCCAACAGTATTCCAGCCAGTACGGCCTGGGTTTGCTGACGCGCTTGCTGACACATTACCTGCGCTGGTTCCACAACCGTTCGAAGCTGACCCTGGTGCCCAGCGCCAGTCAGCGCCTGGAGCTGGAGCGTCGGCACTTCGAACGCCTGGCCCTGCTGTCCCGGGGCGTCGACAGCCAACTGTTCCATCCGGCCAAACGCCTCAATGAGCTGCGCACCCGCTGGGGCCTGGGCAACGATGATCTGGCGGTGATCCATGTCGGGCGCCTGGCCCCGGAGAAGAACCTGAGCCTGCTCAAGCGCTGCTTCGAGCAACTCAAGGCCACTTATCCACAGCGGAAGATGAAACTGATCGTGGTGGGTGACGGCCCACAACGCGCCGCCCTGGAAAAAAGCCTGCCCGAGGCCCTGTTCTGTGGCAGTCAGCGGGGTGAAGCCCTGGCGGCCCATTACGCTTCGGGGGATGTGTTCCTGTTTCCCAGCCTCACGGAAACCTTCGGCAATGTGGTGCTGGAAGCCCTGGCTTCCGGGCTGGCGGTGGTGGCCTACGATCAGGCCGCTGCAGCCCAGCATATCCGCCATGGCTACAACGGCGTGCTGGCCATGCCCGGGGATGAAGGCGCGTTCTGTGAGGCCGCCGGCTGGCTGCTGGAGGAAGCGGAAACCCTGCGCCGGGTACGTCTCAACGCCCGACAACACGCCAGCCGCCAGGGCTGGCCGGCCGTGATCGCACAGTTTGAGGATCAGTTGCGCAGTGTCTGCCAGCCAGCACCGGTCGTGGATTACGAAGGGATGATCGAAGCGGCGCTGGAACCACGCAGCGCCACAGAGACACTTGGTGCGGCAAGGAGGCTGCCCCCCTCACCGCCCGGGGCCAGAAGTTAAACCAGGGTCGTCAGTGCTTCACGGCTGAACGGCAGGATGTCCTGCTCACGGCCTTCACGGACTTTCTGCGCCCAATCCGGGTCCACCAACAGTGCCCGACCCACGGCCACTAGATCGAACTCGTCGTTGTTCAAGCGCTGCAGCAGGTTTTCCAGGCTGGCCGGCTGCGCCACCTTGTCAGTGTTGACCATGAACTGCAGGAACTCGCCGTCCAGGCCGACGCTGCCCACGGTGATGGTGGGTTTGCCGGTGAGCTTGCGGGTCCAGCCTGCCAGGTTCAGGTCCGAGCCTTCGAACTCCGGCTCCCAGAAGCGTCGCGTCGAGCAGTGGAAGATATCCACACCTGCATCTGCCAACGGCTTGAGGAAGGCGCCCAGAGCTTCCGGGGTCTGCACCAGACGCGCGCTGTAATCCTGCTGCTTCCACTGGGAGAAACGCAGGATGATCGGGAAATCCGGGCCGACGGCAGCCCGCACCGCCTGGATCAACTCGATGGCGAAACGCGAGCGCTGCGCCAGGTCGCCGCCGTATTCGTCGGTGCGCTGGTTGGTGCCCTCCCAGAAGAACTGGTCCACCAGGTAACCGTGGGCACCATGGATTTCCACACCGTCCATGCCGATGCTCTGGGCATCCTTGGCGGCCTGGGCAAAGGCTGCGATCACTTCCTGGATGTCCTGGTGGGTCATGCCGTGCACCAGCACCTTGCCGTCCTTGAGCTTCTCGGTCGGGCCATAGCCGGGCACGCTGGCGTCCGGCTCGGTGCCCAGGCGCCGCACATTACCCACATGCCACAGTTGCGGAACGATCTTGCCACCTTCGGCGTGGACCGCATCCACCACCTTCTTCCACCCGGCCAGGGCCGCCTCGCCATGGAACTGCGGCACATTGGGGTAACCGTTGGCGGCCTGGTGCCCCACCGTGGTGCCCTCGGTGATGATCAGGCCGACACCCGCAGCAGCGCGGCGACGGTAATACTCGATGACCTTGGCGTTGGGCACGCCACCCGGAGAAAACGAACGGGTCATCGGCGCCATCACTACGCGGCTCGGCAGCTCCAGCGCGCCGAGTTGAAAGGGTTTGAACAAGGCTTGAACAGGCATGCTGCACTCCGACAAAAAGGCTCGAGTCGATACTCGACGCACAAGACTGCGCCGGGTACCTGCCCCGGCGCACTTATGATGAGGATAATATGGCCCCCTCACAGTGCTGCACAGCATTATTGATTTGAGTGATTTAGATGCAAAAACGCCGCATTGCAGCGGCGTGAAAGAGGGGCCCGGCAGTGCTTAGCTCAGGGCTTTTTCGATGGCCTGGACCACAGTCGGATCATCCGGAGCAGTACGGGGCGAGAAACGCGCCAGAACCCGACCGTCCTTGCCCAACAGAAATTTCTCGAAGTTCCAGGTGATATCCCCGGGAAACTCCGCGCCCTCGCCCGCCAGCAAACGGTACAGCTGATGACGCTCGGGACCGTTCACGTCCAGTTTGCTGCTCAAGGGAAAAGTCACCCCGTAATTGAGGCTGCAAAACTCCTGGATCTCCTGCTCGGTGCCCGGTTCCTGCCCGGCGAACTGGTTGCAGGGCAACCCCAGCACACTGAATCCCTGGGCCTTGTATTGCTGGTAGAGATTCTCCAACGCCGCATATTGTGGTGTCAGACCACATTTGGAGGCGACGTTGACCACCAGCACGACTTGCCCCTTGAAGGGCGCGAGCGGCAGCTCCTGACCATCCAGGGCTTTCAATTTAAGGTCGTGAAAAGCACTCATGACGAACTCCAAATTCCTGTGTTCTTACAGAAAAACAGCCTCTCGACAGTACAGCCAAAAGCCGCGGACTAAAAAGGCGCCCTCGGGCGCCTCTCCAGTAAGCTTGAGCTTAGCGCAGAAAATCAGTGGTGATGGCCACCTTCGCCATGGACGTGACCATGAGCGACTTCTTCCTGGCTGGCATCACGGATGGCAACGATCTTGACCTGGAAGTTCAGGCGCTGACCGGCCAGCGGGTGGTTGCCGTCTACGGTCACGTCGTCACCGTCCAGATCACGGATGGTCACGATCTGCATCTGGCCGTCCGGAGCGGACGCGTGGAACTGCATGCCCACTTCCAGTTCGTCGACGCCTTCGAACATGCTGCGGCTCAGGGTGCTGACCAGTTCGGCAGCGTATTCGCCGTAGGCATCTTCAGGTTCCACGGAGACGTTCAGTTCGTCACCGACTTGCTTGCCTTCCAGAGCCTTTTCCAGACCAGGAATGATGTTACCTGCGCCTTGCAGGTAAACCAGCGGGGCGCCGCCGGCAGAGCTGTCGATGACCTCACCAGCATCGTTGGTGAGGGTATAGTCGATGGAGACAGCCTTATTGGCGGCGATCAGCATGGGGCGGGACCTTTTGCATAAGAATGAAGAACGAGCAAGTTTAGCGAAGCAATCGCTCGAAAGCGAACGGAACCCGGACCAACGGAACGTGAAAAATCACTCGACAATCTGCGGTTTCCATCAGGACGAAGAGGGTCATTGGGTGGCCGAACTGTCCTGTGGGCATACCCAGCACCTGCGTCACTTGCCGCCCTGGCAATCCCGGGCCTGGGTACTGGACCCGCAGTTGCGGGCGGAAAAAATAGGCCAGCGCTTTGACTGCGGCTGGTGTGCTCAAGCACCGGATAACGATAACCTTAGCGCCTGACGACCAGGCAGACGGCTGCAGACCGTCGCCTTTGCCATGCACCTTCTGAGAACTCGCATGCAAACTTTTTTTATCGCGCCCACCGATTTTGGTGTGGGTCTGACCTCCATCAGCCTCGGGCTGGTGCGTACCTTGGAACGGGCCGGCCTCAAGGTCGGCTTTTTCAAGCCCATTGCCCAGCCCCACCCCGGTGATACCGGCCCCGAGCGCTCCACCGAGCTGGTAGCCCGGACCCACGGCCTGAAGCCGCCACAACCCCTGGGCCTGGCCCATGTGGAGCGAATGCTCGGCGACGGCCAGCTGGATGAATTGCTAGAGGAAATCATCACCCTCTACCAGCAGGCCGCCATCGGCAAGGACGTGCTGATCGTCGAAGGCATGGTGCCGACCCGCAGCGCCAGCTACGCAGCCCGGGTCAACCTGCACCTGGCCAAAAGCCTGGATGCCGAAGTGATCCTGGTCTCTGCTCCGGAAAACGAAGTGCTCACCGAGCTGTCGGGACGGGTCGAGTTGCAGGCGCAGTTGTTCGGCGGCCCGCGAGACCCGAAAGTGCTGGGGGTGATCCTCAACAAAGTGCGTACCGACGAAAGCATGGAGGCGTTCTCCGCCCGTTTGAAGGAGCACTCGCCCTTGCTGCGCAGCGGCGACTTCCGCCTGCTGGGCTGCATTCCCTTCCAGCCGGAACTGAACGCACCGCGCACCCGCGACGTAGCCGACCTGATGGGCGCCCAGGTGCTCAATGCCGGGGACTATGAAACCCGGCGCATGACCAAGATCATCATTTGCGCCCGAACCATGCGCAACACCGTGGAACTGCTCAAGCCCGGCGTACTGGTGGTGACCCCGGGGGATCGCGACGACATCATCCTCGCCGTGAGTCTCGCGGCGATCAACGGTGTGCCCCTGGCCGGCCTGCTGCTGACCAGCGACACCCTGCCCGACCCGCGCATCATGGATCTGTGCCGTGGTGCCCTGAACGCCGGCCTGCCGGTGCTGTCGGTCAGCACCGGGTCCTACGACACCGCCAACCAGCTCAATGGCCTGAACAAGGAAATCCCCATCGATGACCGCGAGCGCGCGGAAATCATCACCGACTTCGTCGCCAGCCACCTGGACGCCAACTGGCTGCACCAGCGCTGCGGCACTCCGCGGGAAATGCGCCTGTCGCCGGCGGTGTTCCGCTATCAGTTGATCCAGCGGGCACAGGACGCCAACAAGCGTATCGTCCTGCCCGAAGGCAGCGAACCCTTGACCGTGCAGGCCGCTGCCATCTGCCAAGCCCGGGGCATCGCCCGTTGTGTACTGCTGGCCAAGCCAGAGGAAGTGCATGCGGTAGCCCGGGCCCAGGGCATCGAGTTGCCCGAAGGCCTGGAGATTCTCGACCCGGACCTGATTCGCGAGCGCTACGTGGAGCCCATGGTGGCCCTGCGCAAGAGCAAGAGCCTCAACGCCCCCATGGCCGAGCAGCAACTGGAGGACCCGGTGGTGATCGGCACCGTGATGCTGGCCCTGGATGAGGTGGATGGCCTGGTATCGGGGGTCATCCATTCCACTGCCAACACCATTCGCCCGGCCCTGCAACTGATCAAGACCGCCCCGGGCTGCACCCTGGTGTCCTCGGTATTCTTCATGCTGTTCCCTGAGCAGGTGCTGGTCTACGGCGACTGCGTGATGAACCCGCACCCCAGCGCCAGCGAACTGGCGGAGATCGCCCTGCAGAGTGCCGACTCGGCGGCGGCGTTCGGCATTACTCCAAGAGTGGCCATGATCAGCTACTCCAGCGGCGACTCGGCCAGCGGCGAAGAAGTGGAGAAAGTCCGCGAGGCGACCCTGCTGGCCCATGAAGCCCAGCGTTCGCTGTTGATCGACGGCCCGCTGCAATACGATGCCGCGGCCAACGAAAACGTCGCCCGGCAACTGGCCCCCAACAGCCAGGTGGCAGGCAAGGCCACGGTTTTCGTGTTCCCCGACCTGAACACCGGCAACACCACCCACAAGGCCGTGCAGCGCAGCGCCGATTGCGTGAGCCTGGGGCCGATGCTGCAAGGCCTGCGCAAGCCTGTGAACGACCTGCCCCGGGGCGCCCAGGTGGATGACATTGTCTACACCATCGCCCTGACCGCGATTCAAGCCGCCAACCGACCCATGGATGCCTAAATGCTGGAATTTCTACCTGCCGCTGTGCGCGGGATCATCGCCTCGATCCTGCTGGCGCTGAACACCATCCTGCTGTGCTCGTTCCTGTTCTGCGTGGCGATCTGCAAGGCCCTGCCCTTCGCCCTCACCCAGCGCTTCACCCACTGGCTGATGAACCACACCCACGAAGCCTGGATCAGCAACAACAAGGCCTGGATGCAGCTGGTGTGCCGCACTCGCTGGCACCTGCAGGGCCTTGAAGGCCTGGATTACCAGCACTCCTATCTGGTCACCAGCAACCATCAGAGCTGGGTCGACATCATGGTGCTGCAGTACGTGCTCAACCGCCGCATCCGCCCGCTGAAGTTCTTCCTCAAGCAGGAGCTGATCTGGGTGCCGGTGATTGGCCTCGCCTGGTGGGCCCTGGGCTTTCCGTTCATGAAGCGCTACTCCAAGGCCTACCTGGAAAAGCATCCGGAGAAAAAGGGCAAGGACCTGGAAACCACCCGCAAGACCTGCGCGAAGTTCCGCAACAACCCGGTGGGGATCTTCAACTTCGTCGAAGGCACGCGCTTCACCGAAGGCAAGCATGCCCAGCAACAGTCGCCGTTCCGCTACCTGCTCAAGCCCAAGGCCGGCGGCATCGCCTTTGTCCTGGATGCCATGGGCGAGCAATTGCAATCGATCATCGATGTGACAATCCACTACCCCGCTGGCCGGCCCGGTTTCTGGGACCTGCTGTGCGGCAGGGTCAAGGAGGTGGTGGTGCGCTTTGAGGAGGTGCAGATTCCACCGCAGTTCATTGGCAAGAACTACGAGCAGGACACGACCTATCGCCAGGCATTCCAGGGCTGGATCAACCAGCAGTGGCTGGACAAGGACGCGCTGCTGGAAGAACTGCATCGCGAGTATCCGGCAAAGCCCTGAGGGCCTGTTCGCTGGCAGGCCAGCGCCTGCGTAGCTGCACCGTCCTGGCCGGCTGACGCTATCTGCAGCGCACAAAAAAGCCCGCAGCCGATCACTCGACTGCGGGCTTTTGGCTACGGCTTAGATCGCGCCGCGGCCACGCAACAGGTCCAGCACCTGCTTGACGCTCTCTTCCACCGACAGCGCCTGGGTGTCGATCACCAGATCGGCATTCAGCGGTACGTCATAGGGGAAGGACTCGCCCGGGATGTTGTCCCCAGCGGCAGCGTACAGGCCTTGAGGATCACGCTCGGCACACACCGCAGGCGATGCCTGGACGTAAACCGTCAGCAGACGATCCTTGCCGATCAGGTCCTTGGCCTGCTCGCGCCCTTCGGCACTCGGCGCCACGAACGCGGCCAGGGTCAGCAGGCCAGCTTCGTTGAACTGACGGGCCACGTGAGCCGCACGGCGCCAGTTCTCGGTACGCCCGGCACGATCCTGTGGCAGACCCTTGTTCAGGTCGTGACGCAGGTTCTGACCATCGAGCACATACACCGCACGGCCCATGTCGAACAGCTTGCGCTCCACCGCATAAGCCAGGGTGCTCTTGCCAGCGCCCGACAGGCCGCTGAACAGCACGGTGGCCGGTTGCTGGCCGAAACGCAGGGCACGCTCCTCAGTGGCCACATGGGCCAGCTTGCCGTGATGGGTGACGCTGCCATGGGCCACTGGCTGGGCGATGATCATGCCGGCGCCGACGGTGCCGTTGGTCAAGCGGTCGATAACGATGAAAGCACCGGTGGTGCGGTTGCTTTCGTAGCCATCCAGGGCAATCGGCGCGTCGAGGCTGATCTTGACCTTGCCGATCTCGTTCAGTTGCAGCGCGCTGGCCGCGCCCTCCTCCAGGGTGTTCACATCAACCTTGTGAGTGATGCTGGCAATCGAACCCGGCACGTAGCTGGTGGCGCGCTTGATGTCGTATTTCTTGCCCGGCAGCATCGGCTCTTCGGCCATCCACACCAGCATGGCTTCGAAGCTGTCGGTGACCGGCGGCACGTTGTCGGCATGCACCAGCAGGTCGCCACGGGAGATGTCGATCTCGTCTTCCATGGTCAGGGTCACGGCCTGGCCTGGACCTGCCTGCTCCAGCTCGCCCTCGAAGGTGACGATGGACTTGACCCGGCTGCTCTTGCCCGACGGCAGCACCACGACTTCGTCGCCCTTGTGCACGATGCCGCTGGCCAGGGTGCCGGCAAAACCACGGAAGTTCAGGTTCGGACGGTTGACGTACTGCACCGGGAAACGCAGGTCGGTGAAGTTACGGTCACCCGCCACTTCCACAGTCTCGAGAATTTCCATCAGCGACTGGCCGGTGTACCAGGGCGAACGCTCGCTCTTGTTCACCACGTTGTCGCCCTTGAGGGCCGACATTGGCACGAAGTGCAGGCTGGTGGGCTGGATCTTCAAACCCTGGGCAAACTTCAGGTAGTCGGCCTTGATCGACTCGAACACGCCCTGGTCGAAGTCCTTGAGGTCCATCTTGTTGATGGCCACGACGATGTGCTTGATGCCCAGCAGGGAGGCGATGAAGCTGTGACGACGGGTCTGGGTCTGCACACCGTAGCGGGCGTCCACCAGTATGATCGCCAGGTCACAGGTGGAAGCACCGGTGGCCATGTTGCGGGTGTACTGCTCATGGCCGGGGGTGTCGGCGATGATGAACTTGCGCTTGGCGGTGGAGAAATAACGATAGGCGACATCGATGGTGATGCCCTGCTCGCGCTCGGCCTGCAAGCCATCGACCAGCAACGCCAGGTCGATGTCGTCACCGGTGGTGCCGACCTTCTTCGAATCCCGGGTGATGGCTTCCAGATGGTCTTCGTAGATCATCTTCGAGTCGTGCAGCAGACGCCCGATCAGGGTGCTCTTGCCGTCGTCGACGTTACCGCAGGTGAGAAAGCGCAGCAGCTCTTTGCGTTCGTGCTGGCCCAGGTAAGCGAGGATGTCCTCGCTGATCAAATCAGATTGATGCGACATGACAGCCCCTTAGAAATAACCCTGACGTTTTTTATCTTCCATCGAGCCGGCGCCATCGTGGTCGATGACCCGACCCTGGCGCTCGGAAGTTCGCGTCAGGAGCATTTCCTGGATGATGTCCGTCAGGCTCTCGGCCTCGGACTCCACCGCGCCCGTCAACGGGTAGCAGCCAAGGGTACGGAAACGCACTTTCTTCTTGACGATGCGGGCTTTCTCTTCATCGGACAGATGCTCGAGGATGCGCTGGTCATCGATCATGATCAGGGTGCCGTTCTTCTCGATCACTTCACGTTCGGCGGCGAAGTACAGCGGCACGATCGGGATGCCTTCCAGGTAGATGTACTGCCAGATGTCCAGCTCGGTCCAGTTGGACAGCGGGAACACGCGGATCGACTCGCCCTTGTTGACCTTGCCGTTGTAGACGTTCCACAGCTCGGGGCGCTGGTTCTTCGGATCCCAGCGGTGCTTGCTGTCGCGGAACGAGTAGACGCGCTCCTTGGCGCGGGACTTCTCTTCATCGCGACGGGCACCGCCGAATGCGGCGTCGAAACCGTACTTGTCCAGAGCCTGCTTGAGGCCCTCGGTCTTCATGATGTCGGTGTGCTTGGCACTGCCGTGGGTGAACGGGTTGATGCCCTGGGCCACGCCATCCGGGTTGACGTGGGTGATCAGGTCCAGCCCCAGCTCCTCGACCATGCGATCGCGGAACTTGTACATTTCCTGGAATTTCCACTGGGTATCGACGTGCATCACCGGGAACGGCAGCTTGCCGGGGAAGAACGCCTTGCGGGCCAGATGCAACATCACGGCGGAGTCTTTACCGATGGAGTACAGCATCACCGGGTTGTCGAACTCGGCGGCCACCTCGCGGATGATGTGGATGCTTTCCGCCTCCAGCTGTTTCAGATGCGTCAGTTTGTCGACCATGGCTACTCACGAAAGCTTTCTTATGGACGGCCAGCGGGCCGTGTTCGAGCGGGGCATGCTAGCACAGCGACCTGCTTCTAATCAGGACGCCAACTAGAACGAAACGGTATATGAATATACCGCTCCGTTAGCCCCCAAACGCCCCTCTGTAGGAGCTGGCTTGCCAGCGAAGGCGCTTGCAAGCGCACCTCAGGGCTGAAGATCTTTTTGCCGGCAAGCCGGCTCCTGCACGGGGTCAGATCGGGTTGGGGCAGTCGATGAACAGGTGCTCTAGGGCGAAGCGCCGGGCCAGGTAGTCGCCCAGGGCCTGGACGCCATAACGCTCGGTGGCGTGGTGACCGGCAGCAATGAAGCTGATGTCGTTTTCCCGGGCGCTGTGGAAGGTCTGTTCCGAAGCCTCACCACTCAGGTACAGGTCAACGCCGGCCTGGACCGCCTGGTCGATGTAGCCCTGGCCGCCGCCGGTGCACCAGCCGACCCGGCGGATCATCTCGCTGCCTTCGATCAGCAAGGGTTCGCGGCCCATCACTTCTTGCACCCGCCGGGCAAAGTCCCGCGCCGTCATGGGTTCGCTGAGGGAACCGACCAGACCGACGACCTTGGGGTTCTCCGGGTCCAATGGGCCTTCCACGGTGATATCCAACTGCCGGGCCAACTGCACGTTGTTGCCCACCTCCGGGTGCAGGTCCAGGGGCAGGTGATAGGCCAAGAGGCTGATGTCGTGCCTGAGCAGGGTTTTCAACCTACGCTGCTTCATTCCGGTGATGCAGGGGTTCTCGCCTTTCCAGAAGTAGCCGTGATGCACCAGCACCAGATCGGCCTTGGCCTCCACGGCTGCGTCCAGCAACGCCTGGCTGGCGGTCACGCCACTGACGATGCGCATCACCTGCGGGCGTCCTTCGACTTGCAAGCCATTGGGGCAATAGTCGGCGATGCGTGAACTGCCCAGGTAGCGGTCCGCTTCTTCCACCAGTGTGCTCAGGGCAACGGCCATAAAAGACTCCTAAATATCCCGTTCAGAGGCGCGCGCGGCCTCGTATAATGCGCGACATTATGGGCCGTGCGCAGCCCTTCGTAACCACCCAGGACTTGCTCAATGCTCAAGGCTCTGCGTTTTTTTGGCTGGCCGCTACTGGCCGGCGTGCTTATCGCGTTGTTGATTATTCAGCGTTATCCGCAATGGGTCGGGCTACCCAGCCTGGACGTCAACCTGCAGCAAGCTCCGCAAACCACCAGCACCCAGCAGGGGCCAGTCTCCTACGCCGATGCGGTACTGATTGCCGCGCCCGCGGTGGTCAACCTGTACACCACCAAAGTGATCAACAAACCCGCGCATCCGCTGTTTGAAGACCCGCAGTTCCGGCGTTTCTTCGGCGACAACCTGCCCAAGCAGCAGCGCATGGAGTCAAGCCTGGGTTCCGGGGTGATCATGAGCCCCGAAGGCTACCTGCTGACCAACAACCACGTGACTTCCGGCGCCGAGCAGATCGTGGTGGCGCTCAAGGATGGCCGTGAAACCCTGGCAAGGGTCATCGGCAGCGATCCGGAAACCGATCTGGCGGTACTCAAGATCGACTTGAAAAAACTGCCTTCGATCACCGTCGGCCGCTCGGAAAACGTCCGTGTCGGTGACGTCGCCCTGGCCATCGGCAACCCGTTCGGGGTCGGCCAGACCGTGACCATGGGCATCATCAGCGCCACCGGGCGCAACCAGCTGGGCCTGAACAACTACGAAGACTTCATCCAGACCGATGCCGCGATCAACCCAGGCAACTCTGGTGGTGCACTGGTAGACGCCAACGGCAACCTGACCGGGATCAACACCGCCATCTTCTCCAAGTCCGGCGGTTCCCAGGGCATCGGCTTCGCGATCCCGATCAAACTGGCCATGGAGGTGATGAAATCGATCATCGAGCATGGCCAGGTGATCCGTGGCTGGCTGGGCATCGAAGTGCAGCCGCTGACCCAGGAGCTGGCAGAGTCCTTCGGCCTGGCCGGGCGGCCTGGAATAGTGGTGGCCGGGATCTTCCGCGACGGTCCGGCGCAGAAGGCCGGTATGCAGCTGGGTGATGTGATCCTCAGCATCGACGGCGAACCCGCCGGCGATGGTCGTCGTTCGATGAATCAGGTAGCGCGGATCAAGCCGACGGACAAAGTCTCGATCCAGGTCATGCGCAACGGCAAGGAACTCAAGCTGACCGCAGAAATCGGCCTGCGTCCGCCGCCCGCACCGGTCAAAGAAGAAGAGTGAATGTGCGCCCGGCCATGCCGGGCTAACAACATACATTCTCATCAGTCATGTTATATTGTTTCAATATTGCTATTGGAACAGCCCGATGACGTCCCGAAAAATCCTCCCCTTGGCAGGCCTGACCCTAGGCCTGCTGGCAGACCCGCTGCTTGCCGAAGAACCGCAGTCGCTGGAACTTGAAACCACCCGCATCACCACCGAATACGAGTCTGCCAGCGGCCCGGTCAAAGGTTACCGGGCCACTCGCTCGGCCAGCGCCACCAAGACTGACACGGCAATCCGCGATATCCCGCAGTCCATCAGCGTGATCCCCGCCAGCGTGCTCAAGGACCTGGGCAGCAGTAACGTCGAGCGGGCCCTGGAGTTCGCCGGCGGAGTCTCCAAGCAGAACAACTTCGGCGGCCTGACCCTGTATGAATACAGCGTGCGCGGCTTCACCACCTCGGAGTTCTACAAGGACGGTTTCAGCGCCAATCGCGGTTATCCCAGCACCCCGGATGCGGCCAATATCGAGCGCATCGAAGTGCTCAAGGGACCGGCGGCCAGCCTTTATGGCCGGGGCGATCCCGGCGGTACGGTGAACATCGTCACCAAGAAACCTCAGCCCGAAGCCTTCGCCACCCTGCAGACCAGCGCCGGCAGCTGGGACCGCTACCGCACCGCCCTGGACCTCAACACCCCGCTGGATGACCAGGGCAACCTGCTGTCCCGGGTCAACCTGGCGGTGGAGGACAACCACAGCTTCCGCGACCATGTGGACAGCCGCCGGTTGTTCGTCGCCCCTTCCTTCAGTTGGCAGCTGAACCCGGACACCAGCCTGCTGGTGGAGAGCGAGTTCGTGCGCCACAGCTCGACCTTCGACCGCGGCATCGTCGCGCCCAACAATCGCTGGAGCGGCGTCTCGCGCTCGACCTTCCTCGGTGAACCCAACGACGGCAACATCGACAACCACAACACCATGCTCCAGGCCGCCCTGGAACATCACCTCAACGACAGCTGGAAGCTGCGCCTGGCCAGCCACTACAAGGAAGGCAAGTTGTGGGGCTTCGCCTCGGAAACCCGCCCGCTGAATGCCGACCAGCACACCGTCAACCGGCGCTATCGCGAGCGCGACAACAACTGGCACGACAGCATCACCCAACTGGAACTGCGCGGCCTGTTCGACATCGGCAGTTGGCAGCACGAGTTGCTGATCGGCAGCGAATACGAGAACTACCGCAAGAACGAGCGGGTCACCACCATCGCCGGCGGCGCCTACGCTGTCGACATCTACGACCCGATCTACGGCCAGGCCAAGCCCAACGGCAAACGTTCCGGCACGGACTTTTTCGAACATGTCGAAAGCCAGGCCCTCAACCTGCAGGACCAGATTGTCTTCAACGACCGCCTGCGCGGCATGCTCGGCGCCCGCTTCGAACATTTCGAGCAACGGATCGACGACCACACCACCGGCAAGCGCAGCCGCCAGAGCCACGACGCCCTGACCCAGCGCGCCGGCCTGCTGTATCAACTGACTCCGCAGTTGGGGCTGTTCGCCAACGCCTCCACCTCGTTCAAGCCCAACAACGGACTGGATGCGGCCGGCAAGACCTTCAAGCCCGAGGAAGGGGTCGGTTATGAAGTGGGGATCAAGAGCGAGCTGTTCGACGAACGCCTGAGCGCCACCCTCGCCGCCTTCCATATCGACAAGGAAAACGTCCTGGCCCTGGACCCCGGCACCGACTCCAGCCGCGCTGTGGGCAAAGCCCGCAGCCAGGGCTTCGACGTGCAAGTGACCGGCCAGTTGACCGATGCGGTGCGGGTGATTGGTGCCTATGCGCTGATCGATGCCGAGGTCACCAAGGGCGATCGGGCGATCCCCGCCGGCAGTCGCATACTCGGCGTGGCCAAGCACAGTGGCAGCCTGTTGGGCGTCTATGAGTTCCAGGACGGACGACTCAAAGGCTCGGACGTCGGCGCCGCCCTGACCTACGTCGGCGATCGCTCGGGCGAGGCCGGAGGCCGCTTCGAGTTGCCCGCCTACCGCACCCTGGACCTGCTGGCCCACTACAAGGCCAGCGACAACCTGACCCTGGGCCTGAACCTGAACAACCTGTTCGACGAGAAGTACTACGAGCGCTCCTACAGCAACTACTGGGTCAACCCCGGCGAGCCGCGCAACTTCACCGTCAGCCTGACACTCAACCTGTAGCCGGAAATCGCCATGCACAACCTCAAATCAATCGCCCTGCTGGGCCTGCTCGCCACCCTGGGTACAACCCAGGCCTCGGCCCACGGTCTGTGGACCGAACAGCGCCGCGGCAATATCGAAGTGATCTACGGCCACGGCGCCGAAGACGACGCCTTCAAGGCCAAGAAGGTCAGTGGTGCCTGGGCCTACGACGCCGCAGCCAGAATGATTCCGGTGAGCGTGCAACGCCTGGCCGACCACGCGCGCCTGCAACCACTCAAGCCACCGGCGGTGCTGGCCGTGGCGCTGGACAACGGTCCGTGGTCGCAAACGGCGGACAAACGCTGGGTCAACCAGGGGCGCAGCAAAGTCCCGGGGGCCATCGCCTCGACCCACACCTTCAAGTACAGCCTGGCGATCTATCAAGCGGGGGCGAAGCTGCCCAAGCTGGAACAGCTCAAGCTGCTGATCCTGCCGGAAGTCGACCCGCTGACCGTGGGCCAGGGCAACAGCCTGCCGGTGCGGGTACTGCTGGATGGGCAGCCCGTGGCTGGGGTCAAGTTGATCGGCGATTACCGCAATGCACCGAGCACCCTGAGCACCGAAACCGATGCCCAGGGACGCGCTCAAGTGTTGGTGAGAAATGAAGGCTTGAACGTGATTGCCGCAGAGCTTGAAGTGCCGCTCAAGGACGATCCGGATGTGGCTTCACGCGGCCTGTTCAGCTCCCTGACCTTCCTCGGCGAGCCGCACCACGAGTGAGAGCAGCCGGGGGCTGCAGCTACAAGCGGCAAGCTTGTAGCTGCAAGCGAGAGGCTCCAAGCATTGGCTCTGGGCTTCTAACTTAAAGCTGCCCCAATCCGTCGATCAGCGCCTGGTTCTGCTCCGGCGTGCCGATGCTGATGCGCAGGAATTGGGCGATACGTTCCTGCTTGAAGTGACGCACTATCACCCCTTGCTCACGCAGCTTGGCCGCCAGGCCGGCTGCGTCGTGCTGGGGGTGGCGGGCAAAGATGAAGTTGGCCGCCGACGGCAATACTTCAAAACCCTTGGCCTGCAACTGCGCCACCACCCACTCACGACTGTCGATCACCCGTTGGCAGGTCTTGGCAAAGTACTCGCGGTCCTCGAAGGCCGCCGCTGCACCCACAATGGCCAGGCGATCCAGAGGGTAGGAGTTGAAGCTGTTCTTGATCCGCTCCAGGGCCTCGATCAGGTCCGGATGCCCCACCGCCAGGCCCACCCGCAGGCCGGCCAGAGAGCGCGACTTGGACAGAGTCTGGGTCACCAGCAGGTTGGGGTAGCGGTCCACCAGACTGATGGCAGTCTGGCCACCGAAGTCGATATAGGCTTCGTCCACGACCACCACCGAATCCGGGCTGGCCTGGAGGATCTGCTCCACCGCGTCCAGGGCCAGCAAGCAGCCGGTGGGCGCATTCGGGTTGGGGAAGATGATCCCGCCGTTGGGCTGGGCGTAGTCGGCCACACGGATCTGGAACTGTTCATCCAGGGGCACCGCCTGGTAGTCGATGCCGTACAGGCCGCAGTACACCGGGTAGAAGCTGTAGCTGATGTCCGGGAACAGCAGCGGCTTATCCTGCTGCAGCAGGCCATGGAAAATGTGCGCCAGGACTTCGTCGGAACCGTTGCCGAGGAATACCTGATTGCCCTGCACCCCGTAATAGCGGGCCACCGCCTGCTTGAGCAGGTCGCTGTTGGGGTCGGGATACAGGCGCAGGTTGTCATTGAGCTCGGCCTGCATCGCCGCCAGGGCCTTGGGCGACGGGCCATAGGGGTTTTCGTTGGTGTTGAGCTTGACCAGCTTGGTCAGCTTGGGTTGTTCGCCCGGCACGTAGGGCACCAGGTTCTTGACGAACGGACTCCAGAATTTGCTCATGTTCATTGCCCCTGATCTTGGTCGTCGACGATGCGGTATTCGGCGCTGCGGGCGTGGGCGGTCAGCGACTCGCCACGGGCCAGCACCGAGGCGGTCCGCCCCAGCTCGGACGCGCCCTGCTCGGAGCAGAAAATGATCGACGAGCGTTTCTGGAAGTCATACACCCCCAGCGGTGAGGAGAAACGCGCAGTACCGGACGTCGGCAGCACGTGGTTCGGCCCGGCGCAGTAATCGCCCAGCGCCTCGGAGGTGTGACGGCCCATGAAGATCGCCCCGGCGTGGCGGATCTGCGGCAGCCAGGCTTGCGGGTCGGCCACCGACAACTCCAGGTGCTCGGGGGCAATGCGGTTGGCCACGTCCATGGCTTGCTGCATGTCGCGAACCTGGATCAGCGCGCCACGGCCGTTGATCGAGGTGTTGATGATTTCTGCGCGCTCCATGGTCGGCAGCAGCTTGGCGATGCTCGCCGCCACCTTGTCGAGGAACTCGGCGTCCGGGCTGACCAGGATTGCCTGGGCGTCTTCGTCGTGCTCAGCCTGGGAAAACAGGTCCATGGCGATCCAGTCCGGATCGGTCTGGCCGTCACAGACCACAAGGATCTCCGAAGGACCGGCGATCATGTCGATCCCGACCTGGCCAAACACGTGGCGCTTGGCGGTGGCCACATAGATGTTGCCTGGGCCGACCACCTTGTCCACCTGGGGCACGCTTTCGGTGCCGTAGGCCAGCGCGGCCACGGCCTGGGCGCCACCGATGGTGAACACCCGGTCAACCCCGGCGATGCAGGCAGCGGCCAGTACCAGCTCGTTGACTTCACCACGGGGGGTCGGCACCACCATCACCACCTCGGTCACGCCCGCCACCTTGGCCGGGATCGCGTTCATCAGCACCGATGACGGGTAAGACGCCTTGCCCCCCGGCACGTATAGGCCGGCGCGGTCCAGCGGCGTAACCTTCTGGCCCAGCACCGTGCCGTCGGCTTCGGTGTAGCTCCAGGAGTCCTGCTTCTGCTTCTCGTGGTAGCTGCGCACCCGCGCCGCGGCCTTTTCCAGGGCTTCGCGCTGGGCCACGGTGATTCGGGTCAAGGCCAGTTCCAAGCGCTCGCGCGGCAGGATCAGGTCGGCCATGGAGGCCACTTGCAGGCCGTCGAAACGCTGGGTGAACTCCACCAGCGCCGCATCGCCGCGCTCGCGCACGGCCTTGATGATGTCCAGCACCCGCTGATTGACCGAATCGTCAGAGACACTTTCCCAGCTCAGCAGATGATCCAGATGACGGGCGAAATCCGGGTCGGCAGCGTTGAGTCGGCGAATTGCAGTCGGAGCGGTCATAGCGAAGGCCTCAATGATTGGCGAGTGCACAAAAGGGCAAGCTTGGATTTGCAAAGCTCAGGCGCCGCAAGACTACCAAGCCATCCGCGTGGGCACCTGAGCATTCTGGCTATGACGCGGATAGATGGGCGCGGCTCAAGGCCACGCATGTGAATCAGCCGCGGTGTCGCGATTCCACTGCCTTGCGCAGGGTATCGATCAACGCCTGGATACGGGCGTGCTGCATCTTCATCGATGCCTTGTTGACCACCAGGCGGGAGCTGATGGTGGCGATCAGTTCCTGGGGCTCCAGACCGTTGGCCCGCAGGGTGTTGCCGGTGTCGACCACGTCGATGATCTTGTCCGCCAGACCGATCAGCGGCGCCAGTTCCATCGAGCCGTAAAGCTTGATGATGTCGACCTGACGGCCCTGCTCGGCGTAATAACGCTTGGCGACGTTGACGAACTTGGTGGCCACACGCAGGCGCCCCTTGGGTTCGACGGCGCCAATCGCACCGGCGGTCATCAGCTTGCACTGGGCAATCTGCAGGTCCAGCGGTTCGTAAAGGCCTTGGCCGGAGTACTCCATCAGGACGTCCTTGCCGGCCACCCCGAGGTCGGCGGCGCCATGCTCGACATAGGTCGGTACGTCAGTGGCACGCACGATCAGCAGGCGAACGTCGTCCTGGGTCGTGGGGATGATCAGTTTGCGGCTCTTGTCCGGATTCTCGGTTGGCACGATGCCCGCTTCAGCCAGAAGCGGCAGCGTGTCGTCGAGGATACGGCCCTTGGACAGTGCGATGGTCAACATGAGTAACGTAAGTCCTTATGCGGCGACTGATGCCCGGACGCAAACGGCGCCAGACATGCGTCGAGCCTGAAGACAGGCTCGACGTGGAACTGATTCAGCGTTGGGCACCTCCCTGTGCCCGTCATGCAACTAGCCCGGTACGCGGCGGATCTTGGCGCCGAGCATCTGCAGCTTCTCTTCGATGCACTCGTAACCACGGTCGATGTGGTAGATGCGGTCGATCAGGGTGTCGCCTTCGGCCATCAGGGCCGAGATCACCAGGCTGGCCGAGGCCCGCAGGTCGGTGGCCATGACTGGCGCGCCCTTGAGGATCTCGGTGCCGGTAACGATCGCGGTGTTGCCTTCGACCTGGATCTTGGCGCCCATGCGGTGCAGCTCGTACACGTGCATGAAGCGGTTTTCGAAGATGGTCTCGATGACCGCGCCCGTGCCTTCGGCAATCGCGTTCAGGGAAATGAACTGCGCTTGCATGTCGGTCGGGAACGCCGGGTACGGAGCAGTACGCACGTTGACCGCCTTGGGGCGCTTGCCATGCATGTTGAGCTCGATCCAGTCGCTGCCGGTGGTGACTTCGGCGCCCGCTTCCTTGAGTTTTTCCAGAACGGCTTCAAGGATGGTCGGATCGGTGTCCTTGACCTTGACCCGGCCGCCGGTGACGGCTGCGGCCACCAGGTAGGTACCGGTTTCGATACGGTCAGGCATCACTTTGTAGATCGCCGAATGCAGACGCTCGACGCCATCGATGGTGATGGTGTCGGTGCCAGCACCGGAAATCTTCGCACCCATGGCGATCAGGAAGTTCGCCAGGTCGACGACTTCAGGTTCGCGGGCGGCGTTCTGCAGCACGCTGCGGCCCTTGGCCAGGGCAGCGGCCATCATGATGTTCTCGGTACCGGTCACACTCACGGTATCGAAGAAGAAGTTGGCACCACGCAGGCCGCCTTCAGGCGCCTTGGCCTTGATGTAGCCGCCCTCGACATCGATCACCGCGCCCATGGCTTCCAGGCCGCGAATGTGCAGGTCCACTGGACGCGAACCGATGGCGCAACCGCCTGGCAGGGCCACTTCGGCTTCGCCGAAACGGGCGACCATCGGGCCCAGTACCAGGATCGAGGCGCGCATGGTTTTCACCAGCTCGTACGGCGCCACCAGGGTCTTGATGGTGCGTGGATCGATTTCGACGCTCAGTTTCTCGTCGATCACCGGCTCGATGCCCATGCGACCGAACAGTTCGATCATGGTGGTGATGTCGTGCAGGTGCGGGAGGTTGGCCACGGTGACCGGGCCATCGCACAGCAGGGTTGCTGCCAGAATCGGCAGCGCGGAGTTCTTGGCCCCGGAAATGCGGATCTCGCCATCAAGGCGAACGCCGCCGGTAATAATCAATTTATCCATAACAGTCTCGACGCCCTTGGGCTCAGGTGCGCTCGGCCCAGGCCGCGCGGCTGAAAAATTTCATAGTGATCGCGTGGATGCTGCCATCGGCAATCCATGGATTCAAATGGGCATAGATGCTCTGCTGACGCTTCACCGGGCTCAAGGCCGACAGTTCGTCGCTAATCACGTTCAGCTGAAAGTTGCAGCCTTCGCCCTCAACTTCTACCTGAGCTCCGGGCAGCTTTCCCTCAAGAAAGCTCTTCACTTCGTTGGCCTGCATGCTCAACCTCAATCGGCGCCCTGTGCGCGCGGGTCGGACATCATACAAAAAAGCCCCGCGCCTGCGAACCCCGCATAGCAGGACTCTGACGGGGGGCTTCTATATAGATGTGGGTTATTACGGATGGAGAAGGATCTCGGTGACCCCGGATACTTCGGCAATTTCTCGCATGTCTTCGGGCAAGGCACGAACACTCACTGCCTTGCCCAGGTCCTGGGCATCACGCATGAAGGCCAGCAGCAGGGCCAGGCCGACACTGCTGGACTTTTCCACCGCCGAGCAATCCAGCACCAACGCCGCAGCGCTGCTCGACTTGATCAATGCCTGGCCCTGCTTGCGCAGACCCGGGCCGCTGCGGTGATCCAGCACACCGCTGATCAGCAACTCCCCGGCGTCCCCGAGGCGTACGGCGGACTCGCTCATTGCGCAACCTTATCTGCGGCGTCTTCGGTCACTTCCTTGGCCTTGGCCACTTCGCCGGCCCAGCCGTCGATGGTCTTGTCCAGGTTGTTGCCGTTACGCTGCATGGCATCGGCGAACTGATCACGGAACAGTTTGCCGATATTGATGCCGTTGATAATCACGTTACGCACTTTCCACTCGTCGTTGATCTTCTCCAGGGTGTAGGACACCGGGTAGATCGCGCCGTTGTTGCCTTTGACCTGCATATCCACGCTGGTACGGGTACCGCTTTCATCCTTGGCCGGAGAAACAGTGATGCCCTGGTTGTTGTACTCCAGCAAGGCATTGCCATAGAACTGCATCAGGCTGCGCTTGAAGTTTTCCTGGAAGCGCGCCATCTGCTCCGGGGTGGCCTTGCGCGAATACTTCACGGTCATGATGCTGCGGGAGATGCCATCGGCGTCCACCACCGGACCGACAATACCGTTCAAGGCGTTGTAGAAGTCGTTCGGGCTTTGCTTGTACTTCTCTTTATTGGCCGCCAGATCCGCCAGCAGACGGGTGGTCGTGTCCTGCACCAGATCATGCGCGGAAGGCGTGCTTGCCGCATTGGCCAGCAACGGCAGGGCCGCCAGCAGGACCAACAAGCCACGTCGCAAGATAGAGATCATCGAAAAACTCCTCATTTGGCGTCTTTGCTAACGGTATTGAGCAGGAATTTACCGATCAGGTCCTCCAGTACCAGCGACGACTGGGTGTCGTGGATGGTTCCACCATCCTTGAGCAAGGCTTCTTCCCCGCCCACGCTGATACCGATGTACTTCTCACCCAACAGGCCAGCCGTCAGGATAGATGCAGTGGAGTCGGTCGGCAGATTATCCACACGCTTTTCCAGTTGCATCGTCACCCGGCCGGTGAAGCTGTCACGGTCCAGATCGATCGCTGTAACCTTGCCGATGGTCACACCGGCCATGGTCACCTTAGCTCTGACCGTCAAACCGGCGATATTGTCGAAGTAGGCGTAAAGTTTATAGGTATCGGTGCTCGCAGTCGGAGACAAGCCACTGACCCGCAGGGCAAGCAACAGCAAAGCCAGGATGCCGGCCAGCAGAAAAAGGCCGACACCGATTTCCAGGGTGCGGTTTTGCATCAGAAATCTCCAAACATCAAGGCGGTCAGAATAAAGTCCAAGCCGAGTACGGCCAACGAGGCATACACCACGGTCTTGGTAGTGGCACGGCTGATCCCTTCTGAAGTGGGCTCACAGTCGTAGCCTTGGAATACGGCGATCCAGGTCACTACAAACGCAAAAACAATACTTTTGATCACACCGTTGAGCACGTCACCGGTGAAGGTCACGCTGTTCTGCATGTTCGCCCAGTAGGAACCGTCATAGACGCCCAGCCAGTCGACAGCCACCCAGGAACCGCCCCAGATTCCCACCACGCTGAAAATCATCGCCAGCAACGGCAGGGAAATGAAGCCGGCCCACAGGCGCGGCGCAATGATGTACTTGAGTGGATCGACCCCGATCATCTCCAGGCTGGAGAGTTGCTCGGTGGACTTCATGTTGCCGATTTCCGCGGTCAGCGCCGACCCGGCACGACCGGCGAACAGCAACGCAGTCACCACCGGGCCCAACTCCCGCAGCAAGGTCAGGGCAACCATTTGCCCGACGGCCTGCTCCGAACCGTAGCTGGACAGAATGTTGAAACCCTGCAGCGCCAGCACCATGCCGATGAAGATCCCGGACACGACGATGATCACCAGGGACATCACGCCCACCGAATGCAGTTGCTTGACCAGCAGGCCAAAACTGCCGCCAATGCCGCCGCGCCCCAGCAACGCATGAAACAGAAACAGCGTGGAGCGCCCCAGTACCGCCAGGACATCGATGCCTGAGCGACCGAAGAGGCGAACCCTCTCGATTAGCGATATTTTGCGCATCAGCGCTTCCCCAGAAGATCTGCGCGGTAGTCCGTCGCTGGAAAGTGAAACGGCACTGGGCCGTCGGGATCGCCCTTCATGAATTGACGGATACGCGGATTGTCGGAGTCCATCAGTTCGTCAGGAGTTCCCTGCCCCAATACCTGGCCATCGCCGACCACATAGAGGTAATCGGCAATGCTCGCGGTTTCCGCAAGATCGTGGGACACCACGATGCTGGTAATGCCCAGGGCATCGTTGAGCAGGCGAATCAAGCGCACCAGGACGCCCATGGCAATCGGGTCCTGGCCCACGAAAGGCTCGTCGTACATGAGAATCTGCGGGTCCAGGGCGATGGCCCGGGCCAGGGCGACCCGACGCTTCATGCCACCGGACAGCTCGTCGGGCATCAGATCGACGGCACCGCGCAGGCCCACCGCCTGTAGCTTGAGCAGCACGATGTCACGAATCATTTCGTCCGGCAGCTCGGTATGTACCCGCAGCGGAAAGGCCACGTTCTCGAACACGTCCAGATCGGTGAACAGCGCGCCGCTCTGGAACAGAACGCCCATTTGCTTGCGTGCATCGAACAGATCGCTGCGCGAGAGGGTCGGCAGATTCTGGCCGTTGACCCACACTTCGCCGCTGCTGGGCCGCAATTGCATGCCCATCAAGCGCAACAGGGTGGTTTTTCCGCAGCCTGAAGGCCCCATGATGCCGGTGACCTTGCCCCGCGGAATACGGATATCCACGTTATTGAAAATGCTGCGCGTACCGCGCTTGAAGGACAGTCCCTTCAGCTCGACCGCGTAGGCGTTATCGGCACTCATCTAAACTCCTTGCGATGCAGCCTATCACTCGGACGCTTGGCTCCCTGCCGGGAGTACGTGCCCCTGGGCAGGCCGAACTGGCGGCGAACTATATCACTGCTGATACTGAGCCCCCAAGGCCGAAGCCGTGAACGTTCAGGTCCAAGACAGGCAAAATCGGAGGAATCCTAATACCGGCCAGATAAAGGCTGACGAACTTGCGTGAGGGATTTGTTCATTACCGCTATAATCGCCGCCTTTTCATCGGGCTATACGATTTCAGACATGAGCCAATCCAGCGACCTGATTCAATCAGCACAACGCACCATCCGCCTCGAACTTCAGGCCGTAGAAGGCTTGCTGCCCCATATCGATGCAGATTTCGTACGCGCTTGCGAGATGATTCTGGCCAGTAAAGGCCGCGTGGTAGTGGTCGGCATGGGCAAGTCCGGGCACGTCGGCAACAAGATCGCCGCCACCCTGGCCAGCACCGGCACCACGGCTTTCTTTGTCCACCCGGCTGAAGCCAGTCATGGCGACATGGGCATGATCACTCGCGACGACGTGATCCTGGCCCTCTCCAACTCCGGCTCCACCAACGAAATCGTCACCCTGCTGCCCTTGATCAAGCGCCTGGGCATCCAGTTGATCAGCCTGACCGGCAACCCTGACTCGCCGCTGGCCAAGGCCGCCGACGTCAACCTCAATGTGCATGTCGAACACGAGGCCTGCCCGCTGAACCTGGCGCCGACCTCCTCGACCACTGCCGCCCTGGTCATGGGCGACGCCCTGGCCGTGGCCCTGCTGGAAGCTCGCGGGTTCACCGCCGAAGACTTCGCTTTCTCCCATCCCGGAGGCGCCCTGGGCCGCCGCCTGCTGCTCAAGGTGGAGAATGTGATGCATGAAGGCACCGAGTTGCCGCACGTGCAAAGGGGCACCCTGCTCAAGGACGCGCTCATGGAGATGACCCGCAAGGGCCTGGGCATGACCGTGATCCTGGAGACCGATGGCCGCCTGGCCGGGATCTTCACCGACGGCGACTTGCGCCGCACCCTGGATCGCGCCATCGATATTCATCACGCCACCATCGACTCGGTCATGACCCCTCACGGCAAGACGGCACGCGCCGATATGCTGGCAGCCGAAGCCCTGAAGATCATGGAAGACCATAAAATCAGCGCCCTGGTGGTGGTGGACAAGGAAGACCGGCCGATCGGCGCCTTGAACATGCACGATCTGCTGCGCGCGGGAGTGATGTAATGAGTGCCGACCTGCTGCAACGCGGTAAAAACATCAAGCTGGCGGTTTTCGACGTCGACGGCGTACTGACCGACGGTCGCCTGTACTTCCTTGAGGACGGCAGTGAGTTCAAGACGTTCAATACCCTCGACGGCCAAGGCATCAAGATGCTCATGGCCGCCGGGGTGCAAACGGCGATCATCAGCGGGCGCAAGACCCCTGTGGTGGAGCGCCGGGCCAAGAACCTGGGGATTCCCCACCTCTACCAGGGTCGTGAAGACAAGCTGGTGGTGCTGGACGAACTTCTTGCCCAACTGGGCCTAAGCTATGAACAGGTCGCCTATCTGGGCGACGACCTGCCCGACCTGCCGGTGATCCGCCGTGTCGGCCTGGGCATGGCGGTGGCCAACGCAGCCGGCTTTGTCCGCGAACACGCCCATGGCATCACTGTAGCCCGCGGTGGCGAAGGCGCTGCCCGGGAGTTCTGCGAGCTGATCCTGCAAGCCCAGGACCGCCTTGAAGCAGCCAACGCCGCTTATTTATAGAGCCCTCCCATGCTGAGTAAAAAGATTCGCAACATCCTGATATTCGGGATCATCGCCCTGCTGTTCGCGGCGGTCGGTTACTGGAACATCAGCCCTGAGCGCTTCCTCGACAAGCCGGTAGTGCAGGTCGACGACAACGCCATCGACTATTACGTGATCAACGCTCGCAGCGTGCAGTACCTGCCTGACGGCAAGCTGCAGTACGAAATGACCTCGGACAAAGTGGAGCACGTCAAGGCCAGCGAAGTGACGCTGCTGACCAAGCCGGACCTGCAGATGTACCGCGGCACCACTTTCCCCTGGCACGTCCAGAGCGAGCGCGGCGAAGTCAATCCGGACGGCACCGAGGTCGAGCTGATCGATTCGGTACGGGTTTCCCGCACTGATGAGCGCAACCGCAACCTGCTGATCACCACCAGCCGCATGACAGTATTCCCGCAGAAGCAATATGCGCAGACCGAGCAAGCCGTTAGAATCGACGGCGCCGGCGGCGTGACTACGGCCAAGGGAATGAAAGCGTATTTGAAAGACGGCAGGATGAACCTGCTATCGAACGTAAGAGGACAGTATGAGGCTCGTTAAAACCCTCCCTATTTTGCTCAGTCTGGGCGCAGCACTGGGAAGCGTGAGCGCCTGGGCTCTGCCGAACGATAGCCAACAGCCAATCCGCATCCAGGCCGACGACGCCCAGTTGGACGACAAGAACGGCGTAGCCACCTACAAGGGCGATGTGATCATCACCCAGGGTTCGATGAAGATCACTGGCAACACCGTGACCATCACCCGAGCCCAGAGCGGCGAAATCGACGTAGTGACGTCGGTGGGCAACCTCGCCTACTTCGAGCAGCTGCAGAAGCAGACCGACCCGAAACCGGTTCAGGCCTACGCTGTGACCATCCAGTACCACGCTCAGCAGAATCGCATCGTGCTGATCGACAAAGCCAAGGTCATCAACGACGGCAACACCACCGAAGGCGAGAAGATCGTCTACGACACCGTCAAGCAAGTGGCTAACGCCGGTCGCGCCAATGGCAGCTCGGTCACCGCGCCACGTCCGCGGATCGACATGGTCATCCAGCCGAAAAAGAAAACCGACGAGCAAAAGGCCCAGTAATGGCAACTCTGAAAGCTCAGCACCTGGCCAAGAGCTACAAGAGCCGTCAGGTCGTGCGTGATGTCAGCCTGTCCATCGACAGCGGTCAGATCGTCGGCCTGCTCGGCCCCAACGGCGCCGGCAAGACCACCTGTTTCTACATGATCGTCGGCCTGGTCCAGGCCGATCAGGGCCGCGTCCTGATCGACGACCTGGATGTCAGCCACCAACCGATGCACGGTCGCGCCCGCGCCGGCATCGGCTACCTGCCACAGGAAGCCTCGATCTTCCGCAAGCTGTCGGTGGCCGACAACATCATGGCCATCCTCGAGACCCGCAAGGAACTCGACAAGGCCGGCCGTCGCCAGGAACTGGAAAGCCTGCTGCAGGAGTTCCACATCAACCATATCCGCGACAACCTCGGCATGAGCCTGTCCGGTGGTGAGCGCCGTCGCGTGGAAATCGCCCGCGCCCTGGCCACCGCGCCCAAGTTCATCCTGCTGGACGAACCCTTCGCCGGCGTGGACCCGATCTCGGTCGGCGATATCAAGCAGATCATCCACCACCTGAAGGCCAAGGGCATCGGGGTGCTGATCACCGACCACAATGTCCGCGAAACCCTGGACATCTGTGAAACGGCCTATATCGTCAATGACGGGCAACTGATTGCCGAAGGCGACTCCGAGACCATCCTGGCCAACGAATTGGTCAAGGAAGTCTACCTGGGCCATGAGTTCCGCCTGTAAAGGCTGAGGTGTCGGGCTAGATGCCAGAGCGCCAGGAACAATAAATCCCTACTGATTTTATTGTTACAGCGCTCTAGGCAAACACTTCAGTTTCAGGCATATAATTTGCTTATGTTTGGCGCTCCGGCGCCCTGTAGTGGATGGCGCATGTGCGCCGGCAAATAAGGTGTTAAGCCCCTGCCATGAAACCATCGCTAGTCCTGAGAATGGGCCAGCAGCTGACGATGACACCGCAGCTGCAACAGGCCATCCGCCTGCTCCAATTGTCGACCCTGGACCTGCAACAGGAAATCCAGGAGGCCCTGGAGTCCAACCCGATGCTCGAACGCCAGGAAGATGGCGAAGACTTCGACAACAGCGACCCCTTGGCCGACAACACCGAGTCCAAACCCAACACCGAGATTCAGGAACCCTCCTACCAGGAAACCGCCCCCACGGTGGATAACCTCGAGGAAGGCGAATGGAACGAACGCATCCCCAACGAGCTACCGGTGGACACCGCGTGGGAAGACGTCTACCAGACCAGCGCCAGCAGCCTGCCCAGCAGTGATGATGATGAATGGGACTTCACCACTCGCACATCGGCCGGCGAGAGCCTGCAAAGCCACCTGCTCTGGCAACTGAACCTGGCGCCAATGTCGGATACCGACCGCCTGATCGCCGTGACCCTGATCGATTGCATCAACAATCAGGGTTACCTGGACGAAACCCTTGAAGAGATTCTCGAGGCCTTCGATCCGGAGTTGGACATCGAGCTGGACGAGATCGAAGCCGTCCTGCACCGCATCCAGCAATTCGAGCCAGCCGGCATCGGCGCCCGCAACCTGGGTGAATGCCTGCTGCTGCAACTGCGCCAACTGCCAGCGAAAACTCCCTGGCTGAGCGAAGCCCAGCGCCTGGTCAGTGACTACATCGACCTCCTGGGCAGTCGCGACTACAGCCAGCTGATGCGCCGCATGAAGCTCAAGGAAGACGAGCTGCGCCAGGTCATCGAACTGGTGCAAAGCCTCAACCCGCGCCCGGGCTCACAGATCGAATCCAGCGAAGCCGAATACGTGGTACCGGACGTCATCGTGCGCAAGGACAACGAGCGCTGGCTGGTGGAGCTGAATCAGGAATCGGTGCCACGCCTGCGGGTCAACGCACAGTACGCCGGCTTTGTTCGCCGCGCCGACACCAGTGCCGACAACACCTTCATGCGCAATCAGTTGCAGGAAGCTCGCTGGTTCATCAAGAGCCTGCAGAGCCGTAACGAAACCCTGATGAAAGTCGCCACTCAGATCGTCGAGCACCAACGAGGCTTCCTGGAGTACGGCGACGAAGCCATGAAACCTCTGGTTCTGCATGACATCGCTGAAGCTGTGGGCATGCACGAATCGACCATTTCCCGTGTAACCACGCAAAAATTCATGCATACCCCCCGGGGCATATATGAACTGAAATACTTTTTCTCCAGCCACGTCAGCACCTCCGAAGGCGGCGAATGCTCGTCCACGGCGATCCGCGCGATCATCAAAAAACTGGTGGCTGCGGAAAATCAGAAAAAGCCGTTGAGTGACAGCAAGATCGCTGGTTTACTGGAGGCACAAGGCATTCAGGTAGCCCGTCGTACCGTCGCCAAGTACCGCGAATCCCTTGGGATCGCGCCTTCCAGCGAACGGAAGCGGTTGATGTAGCCGCCGGGCTGGCCACAGCGTTTCAGAGTGTGTTTGAAACAGGCCGAAAGTCGGTTTCAAACGCGGTCTAGGTGGCAGGCAACCCAGCCTGTCGCGTTATGCACTGGCAACGAAGGAGAAGCTGTATGCAAGTCAACATCAGTGGACACCAACTCGAAGTGACTGAACCTCTGCGCGCTTACATCGGCGAGAAACTCGACCGGCTGGAGCGGCACTTCGACAAGATTACCAATGTGCAGGTCACCATGGCTGTCGAGAAGCTGAAGCAGAAAATCGAAGCCACCCTGCACATCCACGGTGGGGAGGTCGTCGCCAATGCAGAACATGACGATATGTATGCCGCAATCGACCTGCTCACGGACAAGCTTGACCGCCAACTGAAAAAGCATAAGGAAAAGCAACTCCACCTTCTCCAAGGCACGGGTCGCTAACACTCCCCTCTCATGATCCGACTTGAAAGCATCCTGACCCCCGGCCGTTCCCTGGTGAACGTGCCGGGCGGCAGTAAAAAACGCGCCCTCGAACAAATTGCCAACCTGATCAGCCGCGAAGTGCCTGATCTGGAGATGCAGGATGTCTTCGAGAGCCTGATCGCCCGTGAAAAACTCGGTTCCACCGGTTTTGGCAACGGCATCGCCATTCCCCACTGCCGCCTCAAAGGCTGCGAGTCGCCTATCAGTGCGCTGATGCACCTGGACGCTCCGATCGATTTCGACGCCATCGACGGTGCACCCGTGGATCTGCTGTTCGTCCTCCTGGTTCCGGAAGCCGCCACCGACGCACACCTGGAACTGCTCCGGCAGATCGCCAGCATGCTCGATCGCAAGGAAGTCCGTGACCGGCTGCGCAGTGCCACCAGCAATGAAGCCTTGTATCAGGTTGTCCTGGACGAGCAAAACGGTCAGTAACCATGCGCTTGATCATTGTCAGCGGCCGCTCCGGCTCAGGTAAAAGCACCGCCCTCGATGTTCTTGAGGACCACGGATACTACTGCATCGACAACCTTCCCGCCGGCTTGCTGCCTGAGCTGGCCGAGCGCGCGTTGATTCACACGGAACTGGCACAACCTCTGGTAGCGGTTTCCATAGACGCCCGAAACCTGCCCAGCCATCTGTCGCGCTTCCCCGAGTTGCTGGAAGAAGTGCGCAGCCGGCATATCCAGTGCGACGTGCTCTATCTGGACGCCGATGAGGAAACCCTGCTCAAGCGTTTCTCGGAAACCCGGCGGCGCCACCCGCTGAGCAGTGCCAATCGCTCGCTGGCTGAAGCCATCCACGATGAGACTCAACTGCTGGGGCCGATCGTCGATCTGGCCGACCTCAAGGTCAACACCACCAATCTGAACCTCTACCAATTGCGGGACACCATCAAGCTGCGCCTGCTGAACCAACCCGAACCCGGGACCGCGTTCCTGGTGGAGTCTTTCGGTTTCAAGCGCGGCATGCCGGTGGACGCCGACCTGGTGTTCGACGTGCGCTGCCTGCCCAATCCGTATTGGAAGCCCGAACTGCGCGCCCAATCCGGTCTGGACGCTCCCGTGGCCGAATACCTGGCCGCACAGCCCGATGTCGAAGAAATGTTCCAGGACATCGAAAGCTATCTGCTCAAGTGGCTGCCACGCTTCGCTGCCAGCAACCGCGCCTACGTGACCATTGCCATTGGCTGCACCGGCGGACATCACCGCTCCGTGTACCTGACCGAGCGCCTGGGCAAGGTGTTGCAAAAAACCCTGAAGAACGTCCAGGTTCGCCACCGCGACCTTAGCTGAAAGGATCTACCCCGCGATGCCAGCTCTGGAAATCGAGATCATCAACAAACTGGGTTTGCACGCCCGCGCCTCAGCCAAATTCGTCGGTGTAGCGGGACAGTTCCCCTGCCAGATCCGCGCCGGCAGGAGCCCGGAGTCAATGGTGGACGGCAAAAGCATCATGGCCATGATGATGCTCGCCGCAGGCAAGGGCACCAAGATCCATCTGAAGACCGAAGGCGAGCAAGAACAGGAAGCGCTGAATGCGCTGGTGGCATTGATCAACAACTACTTCGACGAGGGCGAGTAAGCCCCTGCGGGCCACTCGCCAAACGGCCCTCAGGCGAGCGCCGTGTCCATCACCATCATCAGGCAAAAGCCGATGCACAATCCGAGGCTGGCAAGCTTTTCGTGACCATTGCGACGGGACTCGGGAATGACTTCGTGAGTCACCACCAACAACATGGCTCCCGCCGCCAAGGCTAACCCCAGCGGCAGCAGCACCTGCGCCAGACTCACCAACCAGGCACAGAGCAAGGCAAAGACCGGCTCCACCAAGCCTGAAGCGGCGCCAATCAAAAATGCCCTGACCCGCGACATCCCCGCCCCCGCCAGCACCAGAGCGATCACCAGCCCCTCCGGTACATCCTGCAGGGCAATCCCCATGGCCAAGCTGTCCGCATCCGCCATGCCGCCCCCTGCCGACACCCCCACCGCCATGCCTTCCGGAATGTTGTGGGCAATGATGGCAAAGACAAACAGCCAGATGCGTGGCGCAATCACCGGATGCTCCGCCGTACCTACCAGCACTTCGGGGCTGGCTCCCGACACCTTGCGATCCACCAGGAACAAGCCAAAAGCCCCCAGCATGATGCCGGCGCAAACCAGGCCACTGGAGCCCCAGGCAGACAAGCCCAAGTCTTGAGCAGCGGCAATACCGGGAACGATCAGCGAAAACGCCGTCGCCGCCAGCATCACCCCAGCGCCAAAACCCAGCAACGTATCGCTCACGGCCATCGGCATTCTGCGGATCACCAGCACCGGGACCGCCCCCAGCGCCGTGCCCAACGCGCAGATCGAGCCACCCTGCAAGGCGCGCAACAACCTTGGTTCCAGATTCAGCCAGCTCAGCCCTTGAGCCACCAGCAACGCGGTACCCGCCAACAGCAACAGCGAACCGAAGGCATAACGAAACATCCGTCCGCTGCTGATCGCCAGTGTTTCAGTGCCCATAGTCGGCCTTAGGTCTTGTTATGAATGGAGGTATCAGGCCATCGCGGCCTGATAGCGTTGAGCGACTTCCGGCCAATTGATCACGTTATAGAACGCATTGATGTATTCCGGCCGACGGTTCTGATAACGCAGGTAGTAGGCGTGCTCCCACACGTCCAGACCGAGAATCGGCGTATTGCCATTCATCAGCGGGCTGTCCTGGTTACCGCTGCTTTCCACCAGCAGCTTTTTCTCCGGAGTCACGCTGAGCCAGGCCCAGCCACTGCCGAAACGGGTCAGCGCAGCCTTGGTGAACGCCTCCTTGAAGCGCTCGAAACCACCCAGTTGCTGTTCGATTGCCTGAGCCAGGGCACCCTCGGGCTTACCGCCGCCGGCCGGGGTCATCACCGCCCAGAACAGCGAATGGTTGGCGTGGCCGCCCCCTTGGTTGATCACCGCGGCCCGAAGTTTTTCCGGCAGTTGCTGGACGCTGGCCACCAGTTTCTCGACTTCCCAGCCCGCCCATTCAGTGCCTTCTACAGCGGCATTGAGATTGTTGATGTAGGTCTGGTGGTGCTTGCTGTAGTGAATCTCCATGGTCTGCGCATCGATGTGCGGCTCCAGGGCGTCGTAGGCATAAGGCAGTGCAGGCAAGGTAAAGGACATATCAATGGGCTCCGTAAGAGGGGCTGTCGGCTAGCGGACTGTCGGCTGACAGGCCCGCGACGTTGCTGTCCAGCAAACGATGAGTACGGGGGTACTCACCGTGATCACCGATGAAATTCAGCAGTTCGACGTAGGTCTTGCTGCTCTGGCGCAAAGCCGCCTCGCGCAAGGCAGGGCTGAGGCGGCTGTCCTGCATGGTCTGCAGCAGGCGCTGGTGGATCGCGCAGAGGTACTCTGCGCTCTCCTCCGGCTGGTTCAGGCGCAAATGCAGGTCCGCCAGGTTGTGATGGGAAATCACACAGGCTGCCACCGCCTCGTCGGCATCCCCCCAGCGCTCGAACAACACCTGAGCCAAGGCCAGTGCCTGCAGGTAGAACTCGCGAGCATCCACCAGTTCGCCCTGCATAAAGAGGCGATTGGCCCTTTCGATCGTGCGTTTCCAGTGCTCCATGGTGAGCCTCCAAAGCGGTGTTGGGAGTTACACGCCGCCTGCGGTGAGTTTTTCCGGGTCCAGCAGGACCTCAAGCTGGCTGCGTGGCAGATCAGTGAGTTCAAGTGCCACGTCGATCACCGGGCGACCTTGCCTGTAGGCAGTCTTGGCAATTTCAGCGGCCTTCTGATACCCGATGATCGGGTTCAGAGCAGTCACCAGGATCGGGTTGCGTGATAGTGCTTCCTTGAGCTTGGGCTCGTTGACCTTGAAGCTGGCAATGGCCTTGTCCGCCAACAGGCGACTGGAGTTGGCCAGCAGTTCAATACTGCCGAGCAGGTTCTGGGCAATGATCGGCAGCATCACGTTGAGCTCGAAGTTGCCCGATTGCCCGGCCACGGTGATGGTGCTGTCGTTACCAATGACTTGGGCCGCGACCATCGCCACGGCTTCCGGAATCACCGGATTGACCTTGCCCGGCATGATCGACGAGCCCGGCTGCAGCCCCTCCAGCTCGATCTCGCCAAGCCCCGCCAGTGGACCGGAGTTCATCCAGCGCAGGTCGTTGGCGATCTTCATCAACGACACCGCAGTGGCCTTGAGCTGGCCGGACACCGTGACCGCCGTGTCCTGTGAGCCGATCAGGGCGAACAGGTTCTTGCCCGGGGTGAACTGCACCTGGGTCAGCTTGCTCAACTGCCGGCTGAAGCGCGCAGCGAACTCGGGGTGAGCGTTGATTCCAGTACCCACGGCGGTGCCGCCCTGAGCCAGGGCCTGCAGGCTCGGCAGCAGGTCCTGCAAGTGAGCGATATTGGCCTTGAGCTGCTGCGCCCAACCGTCCAGCACCTGGCTCATTCGCACCGGCATGGCATCCATCAGGTGGGTACGACCGGTCTTGATGAAGGGATGCACCTGCACCGCCTTGCGCTCAATGACCTCCACCAGATGCACCAGTGCCGGCAGCAGTTGCTCATGCAGGGTCAGGGCTGCGCTGACGTGAATGGTGGTGGGAATGATGTCGTTGCTGCTCTGACCACAGTTGACGTGGTCATTGGGATTGACCGGCTCGCCCAACAGGCGGCTGGCCAAGGTCGCCAGCACTTCGTTGGCGTTCATGTTGGAACTGGTACCGGAGCCGGTCTGGAAGATGTCCACCGGAAAGTGCTGCATGTAGTCGCCTTCCAACAGCCCCTGGGCGGCATCGACAATGGCCTTGCCCTGGGACGCGCTGAGCTGCCCAAGCTCGACGTTGGCCTCGGCCGCTGCAGCCTTGGCCAGAATCAGGGCACGAATGAAGGCTGCCGGCATGCGTTGCCCGCTGATGGGAAAGTTATCCACCGCGCGCTGAGTCTGCGCGCCATACAAGGCCTGCTCAGGGACCTGCAGTTCGCCCATGCTGTCGCGTTCGATACGGGTATTACTCATCGGGAAATCCTTGCACCAGTTCAATCAGAGGAATGGAAGGCAGCAGCGAACAGGTCGCCAGTTGCCAGGCATGGCTTTGCCAGCGCTTGAGCCGGCACTTGCACAAAGACAACCGCTCCATGTCACGCAATGGCCGCCAGGCCTGATCCAGGCACAGGCTGCGCCAGTGCCAGGGCAGCGCAGTATCGGTAGCGGTATCGATCAACAAACGGAAGGAGGTTTCAGCGACGGTCCAGGCCGACATCGCGGTGCAGCACGCCAGGTAGCGGCCCTCGGCGAGGTAATGCTCGATCAGACGCGGTTCGTCCGGTTCCAGTGCGCAACGGATCTGGCGACTCATCCAGCGCCAGCTTTCGAGGTAGGGCTGCTCGTGCAAGGCAGAACTCATGACCTGGGCTCATTGAATAATGATTTTCATTATTAAATGATATTGAGAATCAAATCAATCTGACTTGTACGAATTTTGCCCAACTCTGTAGGAGCCGACTTGGCGGCGAATGAGCCCTTGTGCCTGGTGCCGGGCGTCCGGACGCCTTCGCTGGCAAGCCAGCTTAGAAAGCGCCAGGCATAAAAAAACGCGCCACCCGGGGAGGTGGCGCGTTTGGGTGACCCAGGAGGGCGGTCAGCTACCAGCGACAGTCATGCGTTCGATCAGCACCGAGCCGGTGCGGATGTTGCTGCGCAGTTCCAGGTCGTTACCCACGGCAATGATCTGCTTGAACATGTCCCGCAAATTACCGGCAATGGTGACTTCCTGCACCGCGAACTGGATCTCGCCATTCTCGACCCAGAAACCCGCCGCACCACGGGAGTAATCCCCAGTGACCATGTTCAGACCATGCCCCATCAACTCGGTCACCAACAGGCCACGCCCCATACGCCGCAGCAGCGCCGCCTGGTCTTCATCGCCATGGGTGACGAACAGATTGTGCACGCCACCGGCGTTGGCGGTACTCGGCATGCCCAGCTTGCGCCCGGAATAGGTGCCCAGCACATAGGACACCAACTCCCCGTCCTTGACGAAAGGCTTGGCGTAAGTGGCCAGGCCGTCACCATCGAACGCCGAACTGCCCATGGCGCGCATCAGGTGCGGACGCTCATCGATGGTCAGCCACTGGGGAAACAGCTGTTGGCCCAAGGCGCCTTCAAGGAAGGATGACTTGCGATACAGATTGCCGCCGGAAATCGCGCCGAGAAAACTGCCGAACAGGCCGCCGGCCAGTTCCGCGGAAAACAGCACCGGCACTTCGCAGGTCGGCACCGGGCGGGCGCCAAGTCGACTGGCCGCGCGTTGGGCAGCACGCTGACCAATGCTCGCAGGGTCGGCCAGCAACTGGCCCTGGCGATTGACGTCATACCAGTAGTCGCGCTGCATCTGGCCGTCAGCCTCGGCAATCATCACGCAGCTCAGACTGTGGCGAGTGGAGGCATAACCACCGATAAAACCGTGACTGTTGCCATACACCCGGCAGCCCTGATGGGTGCTCAGGGTGGTGCCGTCGGCATTCTTGATCCGGCTGTCGGCGGCAAAGGCCGCAGCTTCACAGGCCAGGGCCTGCTCGATGGCTTGCTCTGGGGTGATGTCCCAGGCATGGAACAGGTCGAAGTCCTGCAGGTCCTTGGCCATCAAGGATGCATCGGCCAGCCCCGAGGCTTCGTCTTCGGAGGTGTGCTTGGCGATTGCCAGAGCCGCGGCCACGGTTTCACGAATGGCCTCGGGGCCGCTGGCAGAGGTGCTGGCCGAACCCTTGCGCTGGCCCACATAGAGGGTGATGCCAAAGCCCTGATCGCGGTTGAACTCCACGGTTTCCACTTCCCGCTGGCGCACCGAAGTCGACAGGCCCTGCTCCAGAGACACCGCTACTTCGCAGGCACTGGCCCCCTGGCGCTTGGCCTCGGCAACGATCTGCTCGACTTGCTCCTGCAGGGCCGGCAAAGCCTGTGGGCCGACGCTTTGTGCTGCACTCATGCTGTTCTCCACTCAAATTCTGCTTTCGATTAAGGCCGGCGAGCGACCGGGCCGGACAAGCGGCCCTCGACTGGTTATCATGGCGGCGTTTCTTTGCGGACTGCCACCATGGTTGATTCTTACGACGACTCCCTCGATGGGGAGAAAAGCAAATCCCAGGTCAAACGCGAGCTGCATGCTCTGGTTGATCTCGGCGAGCGCCTTACCACTCTCAAGCCTGACTTGCTGAACAAACTGCCGTTGACCGACGCCTTGCGCCGGGCCCTGGCGGATGCGCCCAAGCACGTCGCCCATATCGCCCGAAAGCGCCACCTGCAATTCATCGGCAAGCTGATGCGTGACCAGGACACCGACGCGATTCTGCAACTGCTCGACCAACTCGACGCCTCCACCCGGCAGTACAACGAACGTTTCCACAACCTGGAACGTTGGCGTGACCGCCTGATCGGCGGCGGCGATGACGTTCTGGAAAAGTTCGTCAGTGAATACCCTGACGCCGATCGCCAGCAACTGCGCTCCCTGATTCGTCAGGCCCAGCACGAGGTGGCCCATAACAAGGCGCCGGCCTCCAGCCGTAAAATCTTCAAGTACATCCGCGAGCTGGACGAGACCCAACGCGGTCTGCGTTGAGTCCTCCACGGGTGAGCTGCCCAGCAGTTCACCCGGCGCCCTCTTCTCTTATGCCCCTGTGCCACCCACGGTGATCGCATCGATCTTCAAGGTCGGCTGACCGACGCCTACCGGCACTGATTGCCCGTCCTTGCCACAAGTGCCAACGCCGCTGTCCAGGGACAAATCGTTGCCCACCATCGACACTCGGCTCATCGCTTCAGGACCGTTGCCAATCAGGGTCGCGCCCTTGACCGGTGCGGTGATCTTGCCGTCTTCGATCAGATACGCCTCGCTGGTGGAAAACACGAACTTGCCGCTGGTGATGTCCACCTGGCCGCCACCAAGATTGGCGCAATAGATACCTTTCTTCACCGAGGCGATGATTTCCGCCGGATCGCTTTCGCCAGCCAGCATGTAGGTGTTAGTCATGCGCGGCATCGGCAAGTGCGCGTAGGACTCACGACGCCCGTTGCCAGTGCGGGCCACGCCCATCAGGCGGGCATTGAGTTTGTCCTGCATATAGCCCTTGAGCACACCGTTCTCGATCAGGGTGGTGCATTCGGTCGGGGTGCCTTCGTCGTCCACGCTCAGGGAACCGCGGCGACCGGCCAGGGTACCGTCGTCGACGATGGTGCAGAGCTTGGAGGCCACCCTCTCGCCCATGCGGCCGCTGTAGGCCGAGCTGCCCTTGCGGTTGAAGTCGCCTTCCAGGCCGTGGCCCACGGCTTCGTGCAGCAAGACCCCGGACCAGCCAGACCCCAGCACCACTGGCAAGGTGCCCGCCGGTGCCGGAATGGCTTCGAGATTGACTAGGGCCTGACGCAGCGCTTCACGGGCATAACCCATGGCCCGATCTTCAGTGAGGAAATAGCGGTAATCGGTACGCCCGCCACCACCGTGGCCTCCGCGCTCGCGGCGGCCGTTCTGCTCGACGATGACGCTGACATTGAAGCGCACCAGCGGCCGTACATCCGCCGCCAGACCGCCATCGGTGGAGGCCACCAGAATCCGCTCCCAGACCCCGGCCATGCTCACGCTGACCTGCTGGATACGCGGGTCCAGAGCACGAGTCGCCGCATCCACTCGCTTGAGCAGTTCGACTTTCTCGGCCCGGCTGATGACTTCCAGAGGATTGTCCGGCGCATACAGTTGCGCCACGTCCTGACTGGTGAATGCCTGCACGGTACCGTTCTGTCCGGCCCGAGAGATCGAACGCGCAGCACGGGCCGCCAGCCCCAGGGCTTCCAGGGTGATGGCGTTGCTGTAGGCAAAGCCGGTCTTCTCCCCGGACTGCGCACGCACCCCAACCCCTTGGTCGAGGTTGAAACTGCCTTCCTTGACGATCCCGTCTTCCAGGGACCAGGACTCGGAAATCTGCCCCTGAAAATACAGGTCGGCGGCATCGATGCCCGGGCCGGCCAGATCCCCCAGCACGCCCTGCAAGCTTTCGATGGTCACGCCGCCAGGGGCTAGAAGATGTTCACTGACTGAGGACAACAACCCGCTCATATGCTTTGGCCTTAAATTCGTCGTACTTATGCAAGCCGTTGAACGCCTTGCGAGAAAATGCGCCGGTGACTGACCACCGGCATCCGCGCCCGTATGGACGCCTGTTCACTGCTGTCGCGCTCGGCCAACAGCACGCCCTCACCTTGATCCTGCTCCGCCAGCACGCGTCCCCATGGGTCGACGATGGCCGCATGGCCGTAGGTTTCCCGGGGGCCGGGGTGGACTCCACCCTGGGCCGCCGCCAGCAGGTAGCACTGGGTTTCAATGGCCCGAGCCCGGATCAGTACCTCCCAATGGGCGGCGCCGGTCACTGCGGTAAAAGCCGAAGGCGCGGTAATCAATTCAGCGCCGGCGGCGCGCAATTCGCTGTACAGCTCGGGAAAGCGCAGGTCATAACAGACCGTCAGCCCCAACCGCCCCACCGGCGTATCCGCCACTACCACTCGGTTTCCATGAGCATAGTCATCGGATTCACGATAGCGTCCGCGATTGTCCGCCACGTCGACATCGAACAGATGCAGCTTGTCGTAGCGCGCCACGATCTGCCCCTGATCATCCACCAACAATGAACAGGCATTGGACTTGGCCTCGGGCTGATCTTCGGGAGGCAGCGGCAAGGTCCCGGCCACAATCCATAACCTGAGGTCGCGGGCGGTCTGTTTCAACCATGGCAGGATCGGACCTTCGCCCAGGGCTTCGGCACGACCGATGGTCGCCATGTCACGGCGGCCCATGGCGGCGAAGTTTTCCGGCAGGACCGCCAGCGTTGCCCCCCCGGCAGCGGCTCGTTCGAGCAGGCCCCGGGCCTGCAGCAGATTGGCCAGCACATCGCTCTGGCTGACCATTTGAATCACCGCAAGAGACATGGCGAACTCCTTGTAGGGTAGGCCGCCATGCTACTCCATAGGCACGAATCGAGGATTCTCAAAACGGCTTGTCGAAGCTGATTTGGGGATCTTTCCACGGGCCTTTGACGTTGTATTTGACGCTGGCAAAGCGCGCCACGCGGTCTCCGATCAGCTTGTCGATCAGGAACAACGCCCCGCCCACCGCAGGCGCCCCGACGATCAGCGCGGCAATCGGCAGGTTGTTGGTGACCGGCAGGGTCACCAGCAGCTTGGCGTCCACCTGATCGGCCACCATATCCAGGGTGCCATTGAGCTCCAGATTGCTCGACGGCCCCGTGAGGGTGATCGGCTCGCGAGTGACGTACACGCCATTGCTCGCCGCCAGCACGCCCTTGACCCGGTCATAACTCAGGCCCTTGCCGAACAGGTCGGAGAAGTCCAGGCGCAGGCGCCGGCCGATGGAGTTGAAGTTGAGCAGGCCGAACACCCGCAGGGCCTGGGCCCCGCCTTCGACTTCGACGAACTGGCCCTTGCGCAGGGTGGCGTCCAGGCTGCCGGAGAAGCGCGTCAAGCCCACCCAGGCCGGTGAGCCCGGCCAGCGGCCATCGACATCCAGGTGAAAGTCTTCACTGGTCACGGTCGGTGCGAAGCCCCAGCCCTTGAGTACGTCCGCCAGGTTCTGGCCGCCAATACGGCCACGGTACCAACTGCTGCTGGCACCGGCCTGACCTTCCCAGCCACCCTCGCCTTGCAACTGCATGCCCTTGAGGCCCAGGTTCAGGCCATTGAAGACCATGCCCTTGGCCGTCGGCCGAACCTTGAGCGCCCAGCGACCGATCAGGTCCTGGCCCTGGAACAGTTGGGCAATGGAAATATCCAGTGGCGGAACGTTCTTCGGGTCCACCGAAGCCAAAGGATCAGGTGCATTTTCATCGGTCTGGGCCGTCGGGTCGGCGGCCGGCAGGCGCACATACGCCATGTCGATGACCATTGGCGCCACCTTGGCATCGGGAATCCCGACTTTGCCCTTGGCCTGTTGACTGTCGATCTGCAGCTCCCAGGCAGTGGGCTTGCGACTCAGCAGCAGGTTGACCTGATCCAGCGAGGTGCCGAAGGCGCTGAGCTTGCCGACCTTGAAGTCCGCACTGCTGAGCAACTGCTTGGCGCTGCCCCCCGGGTCCTTTCCGGCATAGCGATCCACCAGGGCCTTCCACGGTTCCACATCCAGCTCGGAGAGAATCCCCCGTACCCGCAGCCCTTTGCCAGGAGGCAGCAAGGCCGCACCATCGCCGAGGAACAGTTCGCCCCGACCCTCGGCGAGCTTGCCGCTGGGCGCCGCGAAAGTGAAGTCGGCCAACTCGCCGTATTTGAACCAGTAGCGCCGCTCGGCCCCTTGCAGGGTCATGCGAAACACACTGTTACGCCCGGTGCTGGCAGCCATGCCAAACGGCGCCGGCAGGTCCACCGCCATGCCCTTGAGGCTGGAGTTGACCATCAATTGACTGTCGGCACCGTCAAGGTTCAGTTGCAACTGAAAGGGCACTTCGCCGGACACCGGCAACGGCTGGCTGACTTTCAACCAGTCGGTGAGTTTCTTCACCGTAACCTGACCCTTGGCAACCACTCGGGTATTGGGCTTGCCTGGCTTGCCATCGGCAAAAATCTGCGCCGTGACCGGCCGATCGAAAGCCTGGGCGCTGATCCCTGAGCCACTCAGGCCCCTGGCACTGTCAAAGCGGAAGTCGCCCTTGAGCTGGGTCAGTTCCAACTCGGGTTCGCTGAGTTTGAGGCGCGCCTTGTCAGTCTTGAAGTCCACCAGGATCTTCGGTTCCTCACCCTTGACCAGGGGGATGTCCAGGTTCAGCTTGCCTTGCAGGTCGCCCTCGCCCTGCCAGCCGGCAAAGGTCGATGCGGTGCCGATCGGCGCTTCCTGCAGAATCTTCACCCCGTCACCCAGGCCGCCGGCAAAACTGCCGTCGATGAACATGTGGCTGCTCTGACCGGCAACGGAATGGGGAATGTTGACGAAAACATCCCGCACCTTGGTATCCAACAGCTGCCCCTTGCTGGCGACGATGCGTACGCCGCTGTCTTCGACAAACACATCGCCGCTGATCTTGCTCAGGTGCGGCCAGCCCGGCTGGAACGCCAGTTCGGCGTCATGCACCTTGAAGAACAGGCTGATGCTGCGAGCCGCCTCGATAGCGTCATGGTTCAGCGAACCCTGGTACTGGAAGAACCCCTCATCCACCGCGCCCTTGAGGATCGCCGTGCGCAGCCATTCATCCAGCGCCGGACTGAGCACCTGGGGCAGGTACTTGGCGGTGTAGCGCCCATCGCCGTCCACCAGGCCGACCCGCAGGTCCATGTAGTCTTCCTGGCTGTGGTCGAAGTGCAGCCGGATCAGGAAATCGCCGGCAATCTTGCCCTCTTCCCCCAGCACCTTGAGGTAGGGCGCGATCAGGGTGAAACCTTGTTTGTCGAGCTTCCAGGTCAGGGTGGCGTTGGCTTGGATGTACTGCCAGGGCTTGGCGAAGATCGGGTACAGGTGCAGGGAGAAATCCTTGCTGTCCATGCGCAGCTCGCCCTTACCCAGGTCGCCGCTGATGCTGCCACTGACGTTTCGCGCCGCCGGAGCGCCGTGATAGGCGTCGAAGCCGACCCGATCAAGGTTGGCGGCAAAGCTCAGCCGCTGGTCGCCGGTGTTCTGGGGGCGATAGTCGAGCAGCACATTGCGCAGCCCGCCGCTAACCTTCAAGCGCTCGATGGTGGTGGCCAGGCCTTGCGGCAAAGGTGCCAGGGCATTGAGGATCGGCGTGAGCGGCGTCAGGTCCAAGCGGTCGGCTTGCAGATGCCAGAGTTCTTCACGGTTATCGCCGGCCTGGGTTTGCTGCAGTTGCAGGCGCGATTCCCAACGGGTTTCGCCAAGGCTCAGCGCCAGGGAATCGAGTTGTACCTGCAGGCCCTGATCGCTGCGCTGGAAGAAGGCATTCAACGCCAGATTCTTCAGGGTGACTGGCGTGCGCTCGGCATAGGCGCCGATGAGCTGTGGCGCATTCAAGCGCAGCGCCGCGCTCTGCACTGTGCCCTTGGCCCAGGTCAGCCACAGCTCGCCACCGGCCTTGAGTTCGGAGAGTTTCCATTGCTGAGTGACACGGGCCGGCAGCCAGCGCGACCAGTCACTTTGCGGCAGGCTCAGGTACAGCTCGGCCCGGGCGTCGCGCCATGCATCCGCCTGGATGCGTGTGCGCAGGTTGACAGCCAGGGGCTGCCCGTCCGGCAGGGTCAGGCGCAGGTCCAGGCGCTGGCGGCTGGGACCGGTGCGCAGATTGAGTCCGACATAGGTCAGGGCCAGCGGCGAATGATCCTGCGGCAGCAAAGTGACTTGGCTGTCCAACAGGGAGAGTTCCGCGACTTGCTGCAAGCGAGTCAGCAGTTGTCCCGGATCCATGGGTTGGTCCTGCTGCATTGGCAGGCCTTGCAATTGCCATTGGCCGTCCGCGCCTTCCTTGAGGCTCAGACTCAGACCACTGAGCTCCAGGCGCCCTATGCGCAGGTCACGGGCCAACAGGCTGCCGAGCATGTCCGGGGCCACGCTGACCTGGTCCAGGCGCAGGGCGTTGGCCCCCTCGCCCACCATCACATCGTGTGCCAGGAGAATCGGCGACAGTCCGCTCCAACGCCCTTCCAGGCTACCGATATGCACCGGCAGCCCCACGGCCTGCTGCACCTTGGCTTCGACCTCGGCCTGGTACTCAGCCACCAGCGGAGTCAGTTCCCGACCCAGGCTGACGTACAAGGCCGTCACCACCAACAGCAACGCGCAGGAACCCAGCCCCCAGCGAATCAGCGTGGTGAACAAGCGGATCAGCCGCTCCATCTCAGTTGGCTCCCATGGCAAAAGTCATGCAAAAAGCTGAAGCCAGCCGTTTCCAGTGGTGTAAAACACGGGAAATCAGAGCAGCACCACGTCGTATTGTTCCTGGGAGTACATGGTTTCGACCTGGAACCTGATGGTACGGCCGATAAAACCTTCCAACTCCGCCACATTGCCCGACTCTTCGTCCAGCAGACGATCCACCACTTTCTGATTGGCCAGCACTCGATACCCTTCTGCCTGATAAGCCCGGGCCTCACGGAGGATTTCACGGAATATTTCGTAACAGATGGTTTCCGGAGTCTTCAGCTTGCCCCGTCCCTGACAACTGCTGCAGGGCTCGCAGAGCACCTGCTCCAGACTCTCGCGCGTGCGTTTGCGGGTCATCTGCACCAGGCCCAGTTCGGTGATGCCGATGATGTTGGTCTTGGCGTGATCGCGCTCCAGCTGCTTCTCCAGGGTCCGCAGTACCTGACGCTGATGCTCCTCGTCTTCCATGTCGATGAAGTCGATGATGATGATCCCGCCCAGGTTGCGCAGGCGCAGCTGCCGGGCAATGGCGGTAGCGGCTTCGAGGTTGGTCTTGAAGATGGTTTCCTCAAGATTGCGATGACCGACGAAGGCCCCGGTGTTGACGTCGATGGTGGTCATGGCTTCTGCCGGGTCCACCACCAGATAACCACCGGACTTGAGTGGCACCTTGCGCTCCAGGGCCTTCTGGATTTCATCCTCGACGCCGTACAGGTCGAAGATCGGCCGCTCACCGGGGTAGTGCTCCAGGCGATCGGCGATTTCCGGCATCAGCTCGGCAACGAACTGGGTGGTCTTCTGGAAGGTTTCCCGGGAGTCGATGCGGATCTTCTCGATTTTCGGGCTCACCAGATCCCGCAGGGTACGCAGCGCCAGGCCCAGGTCTTCGTAGATCACATTGGGCGCGCCAATGGTCTTGATCTGAACACCGATCTGATCCCAGAGCCGACGCAGGTAGCGAATGTCCATCAGGATCTCATCGGCACCGGCGCCCTCGGCGGCAGTACGCAGGATGAACCCGCCCGCCTCCTTGATGCCTTCCTGGGCCACGCAGTCGCTGACCACCTGCTTCAAGCGCTCACGCTCGGCTTCATCCTCGATCTTCAGCGAGATGCCGACATGGGCGGTACGGGGCATGTACACCAGATAACGTGAAGGAATCGACAACTGGGTGGTCAGTCGGGCGCCCTTGGTGCCGATGGGGTCCTTGGTGACTTGCACCACCAGGCTCTGCCCTTCATGCACCAGGGCACTGATGCTTTCCACCGCCGTACCTTCACGGGTGGAGATTTCCGCAGCATGAATAAACGCTGCGCGGTCCAGGCCGATATCGACGAAGGCGGCCTGCATGCCGGGCAATACCCGCACCACCTTGCCTTTATAGATGTTGCCAACGATACCGCGGCGCTGGGTCCGTTCGACGTGAACCTCTTGCAGCACTCCGTTTTCGACCACCGCCACCCGTGATTCCATCGGCGTGATGTTGATCAGAATCTCTTCACTCATGGCAGTGTCTCGTTCAGGCGTGTTCATAGAAGGCCGCAGCAGTCGGGTACGGCGCTTTAGCGCACTGGAAGGTTTTGCCAACAGGGTATGCCGAAATGGCCAAGCAGTTCTGCGGTTTCGCACACCGGCAAGCCAACCACAGCGGAGTAACTGCCATTGAGCCCTGACACAAACACCGCCGCAAGCCCCTGGATTGCATAACCGCCGGCCTTGTCCCGAGGCTCGCCGCTGGCCCAGTAGATGCTCGCTTCCTCAGGGGAGATGGCGCGAAACCGCACCAGGCTGCGCACCACTCTCGACTCGCAGCGCTCCCCGTCGAGCAAGGCAATGGCGGTAAATACTTCGTGCTCGCGCCCGGCCAGCGCCATGAGCATCGCCAGGGCGTCGGCCTGGTCCAGCGGTTTGCCGAGGATCCGCCCATCCAGCACCACGGCCGTATCGGCTCCCAGCACACAGGCCGGGGCCCGGGATTCGCTGCTGGTGATCAGGGCGCGCCCGGCCGCCGCCTTGCCACGGGCAAGACGCTCGACATAAGCCGCAGGGGATTCATCAGCCAGCGGAGTTTCATCGATGTCCGCGCTGATGGCGGTGAAGGGCACACCGATCTGGGTGAGCAGCTCACGCCGACGGGGCGAACCGGAAGCGAGGTAAAGCGGATTCATCAAGACATCTCCCTGTCGAGGTGCGGGCCAATGCCTGACCGAATTAATTGATTTTGAAACGTCGGCGCAACCCACGCAGGCCAAAGCTGACCCACGGCCACAACAGCGCACTGACCAGGGCTGGCAGGACCAGCGCCAGGGTCGGCTGGCGATTACCGGTCAGGGCGCTGAGCCAGAGTTGGACCAACTGCGCCAAGCCAAAGATCACCAGGATCACCAAACTCTGCTGCCACATCGGGAACATCCGCAGACGCTGTTGCAGGGATAGCACGAGGAAGGTGATCAGAGTCAGGATCAAGGCGTTCTGCCCCAGGAGCGTGCCGTAAAGCACATCCTCCGCCAGCCCAAGGCACCAAGCCGTGACCATGCCCACCTTGTGCGGCAGGGCCAGGGCCCAAAAGGCCAGTAGCAGGGCCAGCCATAGCGGGCGCAGGATTTCCATGAACTGAGGCAAAGGCGACACACTCAGCAGCATGCCGATCAGAAACGTCAGCCAGACGATCCAGCCGTTTTGCGAATAGGTGCTACCCGCCATTATTCTCTTCCTCCGGTGGTGGCCGGTGCCGCAGCCGGAGGCTGGGCCGCCGGTTTCACCACAGGTTTATTGACCGGCTTGGCCGGCGCATGGGCGGCCGGCTTGACCGGAGTCGCCGGTGCAGCAGTGGGGGCAGTGGCAGGCGCGGCAGTGGCAGCTGGAGTCACCGCAGGCTTGGGCACCGTGGCCGGCACCGCCGGGGTGGTATTGCCACCCTGCTGGTCCTGGGCTTCCTGAGCCTGGGCCGCATCATTGGCCCGCTCTTCGGCCGTGCGCGGATCACTGAATACCAGTAACAGGTAACGGCTGCGGTTCAGCGCAGCAGTGGGCACCGCTCGCACAATGGCGAATGGCTGACCGGAATCGTGGATCACTTCCTTGACCGTGGCCACCGGATATCCAGCGGGGAAACGCTGGCCAAGGCCCGAACTGACCAGCAAATCGCCTTCCTTGACATCGGCGGTGTCGGCCACGTGGCGCAACTCCAGGCGCTCCGGGTTGCCAGTGCCACTGGCAATGGCCCGCAGGCCGTTGCGATTGACCTGTACCGGAATGCTGTGGGTGGTGTCGGTCAGCAACAGGACGCGCGAGGTATAAGGCATCAACTCCACCACCTGCCCCATCAAGCCACGGGCATCGAGCACCGGCTGGCCGAGGAACACGCCGTCACGCTCACCTTTATTGATGATAATGCGATGGGTAAAGGGGTTGGGGTCCATGCCGATCAACTCGGCCACTTCAACCTTCTCGTTGACCAGTGCCGAAGAGTTGAGCAACTCGCGCAGACGCACGTTCTGCTCGGTCAAGGCAGCAAGCTTTTGCATGCGCCCCTGCAGCAGCAGGTTTTCGGTCTTGAGTTTTTCGTTTTCAGCGACCAGCTCGGTGCGACTGCCGAACTGACTGGCAACGCCCTGCCATAGCCGCTGCGGCAGGTCGGTGATCCAGTAGGACTGCATCAACACCAGCGACATCTGGCTACGCACTGGCTTGAGCAGTGTGAAGCGGGCATCGACCACCATCAGTGCGACCGACAGGACGACCAGCACCAGGAGGCGCACGCCCAATGAGGGGCCTTTGGCGAAAAGCGGTTTAATAAGCCGCTCCTCCCAGGCAAATGTTGTGTTTATTCATACGGCATCAAACCGGCCTGGATGCAGATTGACAGAAGATAAACGCCACAGGCAGCACTGCAAAGTGCTGCCTGTGAGCGCAACAGCATAGATGCAACCGGCGAAGTTACTCGCTGGAGAGCAGGTCCATGGTGTGTTTGTCCATCATTTCCAATGCACGGCCACCGCCGCGAGCGACACAGGTCAGCGGATCTTCGGCAACGATCACCGGCAGACCGGTTTCCTGGGCCAACAACTTGTCCAGATCACGCAGCAGAGCGCCACCACCGGTCAGCACCAGGCCGCGCTCGGCGATGTCCGAAGCCAGTTCCGGAGGCGATTGCTCCAGGGCACTTTTCACCGCCTGAACGATGGTTGCCAGGGACTCCTGCAGAGCCTCCAGCACTTCATTGGAGTTCAGGGTGAAGGCACGTGGCACACCTTCAGCCAGGTTACGGCCGCGTACGTCGACTTCACGTACTTCGCCGCCTGGGTAGGCAGTACCGATTTCCTGCTTGATGCGCTCAGCGGTGGACTCACCGATCAGGCTGCCGTAGTTGCGACGCACGTAAGTGATGATGGCCTCGTCGAAACGGTCGCCGCCAACACGTACGGATTCGGCGTAAACCACACCGTTCAGGGAGATCAGGGCGATTTCAGTGGTACCACCACCGATGTCCACGACCATCGAACCACGGGCTTCTTCAACCGGCAGGCCGGCACCGATCGCAGCGGCCATTGGCTCTTCGATCAGGAACACTTCACGGGCACCGGCGCCAAGGGCCGATTCACGGATGGCACGACGTTCAACCTGGGTGGACTTGCATGGAACGCAGATCAGCACACGAGGGCTGGGCTGCAGAAAGCTGTTTTCATGAACCTTGTTGATGAAGTACTGCAGCATCTTTTCGCAGACGCTGAAGTCGGCGATCACGCCGTCCTTCATCGGACGAATGGCGGCAATGTTGCCCGGAGTACGACCGAGCATGCGCTTGGCCTCAGTACCAACCGCAACAACACTTTTCTGATTACCGTGGGTCCGAATGGCCACAACCGATGGTTCATTCAGGACAATACCGCGCTCGCGCACGTAAATAAGGGTGTTGGCAGTGCCCAGGTCAATGGAAAGATCGCTGGAAAACATGCCACGCAGTTTCTTGAACATGGGAAAGGGACCCTAGGCAACGCGTGGGTAAAAAAGTGCGGCAAACTCTAACAACGACAGGGATTTTGGGCAAGGCGCCAATATGTTAAATTGGCCGCTTTTCTGTGCACCAAACCCCACAATCGCGGCCATAAGACCGTAGAAATGCGGTAGTGTTCCGACAATCTAACACGCGGACGAAATCCGTTTTTGTTTTCCACTGGAGAATCCCATGGCGCTTGAACGCTCCGACGTGGAAAAAATCGCTCATTTGGCCAGCATCAAGCTCAATGAAGGCGATCTTCCACACATCACCTCCGCCCTTAACAGCATTCTCGGGCTGGTGGATGAAATGCAGGCAGTCGATACCGATGGTATCGAGCCCCTGGCCCACCCTCTGGAAGCCAGCCAGCGCCTGCGCGCAGACGTTGTGACCGAGTCCAATCATCGCGAGGCCTATCAGTCCATCGCACCAGCGGTCGAAAGCGGCCTGTATCTGGTTCCGAAAGTCATCGACTAAAGGGAAAGAGCCTGCAATGCACCACATGACTCTGGCCGAGATCGCCCGCGGCCTCGCCGACAAGAAGTTTTCCTCTGTAGAACTGACCCAGACCCTGCTGGCGCGCATCGCTCAGTTGGATCCGCAGATCAACAGTTTCATCAGCCTCACCCAAGACCTGGCCCTGGGCCAGGCCAAGGCCGCCGACGAACGTCGCGCCAACGGTGAGAGCGGAGCCCTGCTGGGCGCACCGATCGCCCACAAAGACCTGTTCTGCACCCAAGGCATCCGCACCAGCTGCGGTTCGAAGATGCTCGACAACTTCAAGGCGCCCTATGACGCCACCGTGGTCGCCAAGCTGGCCGCTGCCGGGGCCGTGACCCTGGGCAAGACCAACATGGACGAATTCGCCATGGGCTCGGCCAACGAGTCGAGCTGGTACGGCGCAGTGAAAAACCCGTGGAACCTGGAGCACGTGCCCGGCGGTTCGTCCGGTGGTTCAGCCGCCGCCGTAGCCGCGCGCCTGCTGCCTGCGGCCACCGCCACCGACACCGGCGGTTCGATCCGCCAGCCCGCCGCCTTCACCAACCTCACCGGCCTGAAGCCGACCTACGGTCGCGTTTCCCGCTGGGGCATGATCGCCTACGCTTCCAGCCTCGATCAGGGCGGCCCGCTGGCACGCACCGCCGAAGACTGCGCGATCCTGCTGCAAGGCATGGCCGGCTTCGACCCGAACGACTCCACCAGCATCGATGAACCGGTGCCGGACTACAGCGCCAGCCTCAGCGGCTCGCTGCAGGGCCTGCGCATCGGCGTGCCGAAGGAGTACTTCAGCGCCGGCCTCGACCCGCGCATCGCCGAACTGATCCACAACAGCATCAAGGAGCTGGAAAAGCTCGGTGCGGTGATCAAGGAAATCAGCCTGCCGAACATGCAGCACGCGATTCCCGCGTACTACGTGATCGCCCCGGCGGAAGCCTCCTCCAACCTGTCGCGTTTCGACGGCGTGCGCTTCGGCTACCGTTGCGAGAACCCGGCCAACCTTGAAGACCTGTACAAGCGCTCCCGTGGCGAAGGCTTCGGCAGCGAAGTGCAGCGCCGGATCATGGTCGGCGCCTACGCGCTGTCCGCCGGCTACTACGACGCCTACTACCTCAAGGCGCAGAAAATCCGTCGCCTGGTGAAGAACGACTTCATGACCGCTTTCAACGAAGTCGACATCATCCTCGGCCCGACCACGCCCAACCCGGCCTGGAAGCTCGGCGCCAAGAGCAGCGATCCGGTCGCCGCGTACCTGGAAGACGTCTACACCATCACCGCCAACCTCGCGGGCCTGCCGGGCCTGTCGATGCCGGCCGGTTTCGTCGACGGCTTGCCGGTCGGCGTGCAACTGCTCGCCCCGTATTTCCAGGAAGGCCGCTTGCTCAACGTTGCGCACCAGTATCAGTTGAACACTGACTGGCACACCCGCACCCCAACCGGCTTCTGAGGAGACACACATGCAATGGGAAGTCGTGATCGGGCTGGAGATTCATACCCAGCTCACCACTCAATCGAAGATTTTCTCCGGTAGCTCCACCGCCTTCGGTGCCGAGCCCAACACCCAGGCCAGCCTGATCGACCTGGGCATGCCCGGCGTACTGCCAGTGCTGAACCAGGAAGCGGTGCGCATGGCGGTGATGTTCGGCCTGGCGGTAGACGCCGAGATCGGCCAGCACAACGTGTTCGCCCGCAAGAACTACTTCTACCCTGACCTGCCCAAGGGCTACCAGATCAGCCAGATGGAACTGCCAATCGTCGGCAAGGGCCACCTGGACATCCCTCTGGAAGACGGCACCATGAAACGCGTCGGCATCACCCGCGCGCACCTGGAAGAAGACGCCGGCAAGAGCCTGCACGAAGAGTTCAACGGTGCCACCGGCATCGACCTGAACCGCGCCGGCACGCCGCTGCTGGAAATCGTGTCCGAGCCGGACATGCGCAGCGCCAAGGAAGCCGTGGCCTACGTCAAGTCGATCCACGCGCTGGTTCGCTACCTGGGCATCTGCGACGGCAACATGGCCGAAGGCTCGCTGCGTTGCGACTGCAACGTCTCGGTCCGCCCCAAGGGCCAGGTCGAGTTCGGCACCCGCTGCGAGATCAAGAACGTCAACTCGTTCCGTTTCATCGAGAAGGCGATCAACAGCGAGATCCGTCGCCAGATCGATCTGATCGAAGACGGCGGCAAAGTGATCCAGCAGACCCGCCTGTACGACCCGAACAAGGACGAAACCCGTCCGATGCGCAGCAAGGAAGAAGCCAACGACTACCGTTACTTCCCCGATCCGGACCTGCTGCCCGTGGTTATCGAGGATTCCTTCCTCGACCAGGTACGCGCCACCCTGCCAGAACTGCCACCGCAGAAACGCGAGCGCTTCCAGGAGCAGTTCGGCCTGTCGGTCTACGACGCCAGCGTCCTGGCCACCAGCCGCGAGCAGGCGGACTACTTCGAGAAGGTCGCCAGCATTGCCGGTGACGCCAAGCTCGCCGCCAACTGGGTCATGGTCGAACTGGGCAGCCTGCTCAACAAGCAGGGCCTGGAAATCGACGCAGCCCCGGTCTCGGCCGAACAACTGGGCGGCATGCTGCTGCGGATCAAGGACAACACCATCTCCGGCAAGATCGCCAAGACCGTGTTCGAAGCCATGGCCAATGGCGAGGGCAGCGCCGACGAGATCATCGACAAGCGCGGCCTCAAGCAAGTCACCGACAGCGGCGCGATCTCCGCGGTGCTGGATGAAATGCTCGCGGCCAACGCCGAGCAGGTCGAACAGTACCGCGCCGCCGACGAGGCCAAGCGCGGCAAGATGTTCGGCTTCTTCGTCGGCCAGGCTATGAAAGCTTCCAAGGGCAAGGCCAACCCGCAACAGGTCAACGAGCTGCTGAAAAGCAAGCTCGAAGGCTGATCGAGAAATGCAGCCTTGGCTTGTCAGTCGAAATCGCGGGGATGCAAGCCCGTCTTCGCTGGCAAGCCAGCTCCTGCGAATAATGACTCCCCGTCCCTGGTTCGTGGGCTGTGCCCTGCTCGCTCTGCTCACGGGCTGCGCCAGCAGCCATATCATCGACCCTCGAGGTTATGACCAGACCGGGACAGCCTCCTATTACGGCGCCCGCCATCATGGCAAACGCACCGCCAGCGGCGAGCCCTTCGATCAGAACGGCCTCACTGCGGCCCATCGCGAACTGCCGTTCGGCACCCGAGTGCAAGTCACCAACCAGGGCAACGGCAAAAGCGTCGTGGTCCGTATCAACGATCGTGGCCCGCACACCCGCGGCCGCCTGATCGACTTATCCCGCGCTGCCGCGCAACAGCTGGGCATGCTGCGCAGCGGCACCGCCAAAGTACGCATCCAAGCCCTCAGCGACTGACCGACGGAGCCCGAGCCATTACCGCCTTTGCCGAACTGCCCCTGCTCAGCCTGATCCAACTCATCAGCGGCCTGGTGATGCTGATCGCCGGCGCCGAGTTGCTGGTGCGTGCCGCGGTACGTTTGTCCGCGCGCCTGCATGTACGTCCGCTGATCATGGGCTTGAGCATCGTCGCCTTCGGCAGCAGCGCGCCGCAGATGGCCATCAGCCTGCAGGCGACCCTGGCCGACAACACCGATATCGCCGTGGGCAGCGTGATCGGCAGCAGCATCTTCAACATCCTGGTGACCCTGGGTCTATCGGCCCTGATCATTCCGCTGCGGGTATCGCGACAGCTGGTGCGCCTGGACATCCCGTTGATGATCGGTGCCAGCCTGCTGGTATTCATCCTGGCCTATAACGAGCGTCTCACCCCCTCCGACGGTGTCATCCTGCTGGCGGCCCTGGTGCTGTACCTGCTCCTGCTGTTGCGCCAGTCGCGGCACTCGGCACGCCATCACCTGCCCGCTCCAGCCGGCCAGCGCGGTTTCGCGCCCAGGTTCAGCAGCATGCTGATGGTGCTTATCGGCCTGGGGCTACTGGTCTTCGCCGGACACTTGCTGCTAGGCGCCGCCGTCACCGTGGCCGACGACCTGGGCTTGTCGGAGCGAGTCATGGGACTGACGGTGATTGCCGTCAGCACCTCCCTGCCCCAACTCGCCACTTCCCTGCTCGCGGCCCTGCGGGGCCAGCGGGATATCGCCGTGGGCAATGTCATCGGCAGCAATCTCTTCAACTTGCTGGGGGTCCTGGGGTTTACCGCCCTGGTGGCACCGGCGCCGCTCTCGGTTTCGCCCAACGCCCTGGATTTCGACTTGCCGGTGATGCTCGGCGTCGCGGTGCTGTGCCTGCCGGTGTTCTATTCGGGGTATCGCGTGACCCGGGCCGAAGGCATGCTGTTTCTCGGCCTGTACCTGGCCTATGGGCTGCACGTGGTGTCCTTCACCACGGGCATGCCCCTGGCGGGAAAGCTGGAACACTTGATGCTGTTTTTCGTCCTGCCAGCGCTGGTGGCGTTTCTGCTGTTCAGCTCGCTACGGGCCTGGCGCCGCCAACATAAGAGAGAAGCGCCATGAGCGAAAACAAGAAAAGCGGACTGCAAATGCGTCGCCAAGTGATGGGCGACGCCTTCGTCGACCGAGCTCTGGGCAACGCCACCGAATTCACCCAACCACTGCAGGAGTTCGTCAACGAACACGCTTGGGGCGGCGTGTGGAACCGTGATGGCCTGCCGTTGAAAACCCGTAGCCTGATCACCCTGGCAACGCTGACCGCGCTGAAGTGTCCCCAGGAGTTGAAGGGCCACGTGCGTGGCGCCCTGAACAACGGCTGCACCGTGGAAGAGATACGTGAAGCGCTGCTGCATTGCGCGGTGTATGCCGGAGTGCCGGCCGCCATCGATGCGTTTCGCGCAGCCCAGGAAGTGATTGACGCTTATCAGCAGCCGCAGTGAACCCGTTGTTCGCCGACAAGCCGCCTCCTAGCGCCGCCTTATAAGAGCCGGCTTGACGGCGAACAGCTTCAGATCCACCCACCCCACTGCAACACAAAAATCCCAATGTTGGTGGTCACTGCCGCCATCACGGTGGTGATGACGATAATGGCCGCCGCCAGCTCATGATTGCCATTGGCCGCCCGGGCCATGACATAGCTCGCTGCAGCAGTCGGACTGCCGAAATACAGAAACAGAATCCCCAGTTCCGCCCCGCGAAAACCGCATAACCAAGCGCCAAAGGTTGCCAGCGTCGGCAGGCTGACCATCTTCAACAGGCTGGAGCTCATGGCCATCCGCCCACTGTTGCGCAAGGCCGCCATGGACAACGTGCCACCGATGCAGATCAGCGCCAGAGGCAGACTCATCTGTGCCAGGTATTTTCCAGAAGTCTCCAGCCAGCCGGGAAGGCTGATCTGCCAGTAGGCAAACGGCGCAGCCACCAGCACGCTGACAATCAACGGATTGCTGAACACACTTTTGCAGATGCTCCAAGGGTCGGACTTGATCGCCGGGCTGTAGACCGCCAGGACCACCGTCGACAGGGTGTTGTAGTAAAGAATCACCAACGCGGCGAGCAGCGCCCCCAGGGAAATCCCGTAATCCCCATACATGCTGGCCGCCAGGGCCAGGCCGATGATCGCGTTATTGCCGCGAAACGCCCCCTGGGTATAGATCCCCCGATCCACCTTCGGGCAACGCCAGATGGCCCAGCCCCAGGCCAGGGCAAAACAGACCAGGGTGGCCACCGAAAAGTAGATCAGTACACCAGGCTTCAGTGAGGCATGCAGGTCGGCATGGACAATGCCGAGAAACAGCAAGGCCGGCATGGTGACGTTGAACACCAGGGCCGACGCCGTATGGATGAAGTTGTCATTGATCCACCCCACCCGCTTGAGCAGCAGCCCCAGAAACAGCATCGCAAACACCGGCGCAGTGATCGCCAGGGTTTCGAAAAAAATAGCCAGCATGCGCGGGGGGACCTTGAGCCTGTCGTTAGGGCGCTAATGATAGTCCAATCAACCCGCCCTCACGTAACCGTCTTCTTGACGGCGTGTCATTTTCAATTATGCTCACGATAACTGTATATACATACAGTTAAACCAAGCATAACCATGACATATCAAGGAGCTAGAAATGTCAGGACTCTCTGCACAGATGCAGCAACAGCCACAACAGGCCGGCAAGATCATTGCCGATCTGGACCGTTTGTTCACTGAACAAGGCATCGCCATTTCCGGCGATGGCGACACCCTGGTGCTGGTCACCGACGGCCACCACACCATCAAGTACCACCGCCCGGAAGACCTGCCCCGCCCCCCGCAAAAGTCCGCCAGGGGCTTGCCTCAATTGCGTTTCGAGGGCGGCGAACACACCGCCATCGGCGACAGCACCCTGCTGCGTTTCGTCAAGGATGCGCCGCCCATCCCCGCGTGGCAGGTCGAACTGCACCTGCCCAACGGCCTGGCCCTGACTTACGGCCAGGTGGTTGCCCTGGGCGGCGATTTCTACGGCATTCCCGAGCAGCCGATCTGCGAAGGCGCAACGCCGGCTGATCGAGTGCAACGCTTTACCGCGGCCTTCAACTCGCTGGCAGTACTGCCGGCGGCGAAAGACGAAGCACGACAGATCCTCGCGGTGATGCAGAAGGAAATCGTTGCCGCCAACCAGGCGATCCGCGACGGCAAACAGCCCCACGAAGCCTATGACGCCCTGGGCGATACCCTGTCTGAAGAGTGGAACCGGATCACCGGTGGCGGCAGCGCGGTCTCCGCCCTGTTCCCTCTGGGGCGCTACCTGAAGCTGGCGGCCAACAATGCCGACCACTTTGGCGAATGGGCCCTGGCGGCTTATATCGCCGGGCACACGGCCGCACTGCAACAAGCGGTCCTGGCGGGTAAGACTGCCGACGACAAGCAACTGGAACTGGCCTATGCGATGAACGCCTTCGCCGACCACTTCCTCACCGACCTGTTTTCTGCCGGCCATGTACGAGTGCCACGCAAACAGGTGGCGGCGGTGGTCACCCCCAGCGACCTGGGCTCGCTGATTACCCGTTTCATGCACGACGAGGACAGCAAGTTCGGCCTCAATGTCAGTAACGCCCAGGGCGACCGCTGGCACGCCTACGGCGACAAGCGTTATTTCGACAGCGTCGATCATCGCAATCGCCAGCAGGTGAAACAGGCGGTGCAGCGTTCGGCAGACGAGATCTTTACCTGCTACCTCAGCGGTAACCTGCCGGCGCCCGCCAGTTACGCGGCTCTCAAGGCCTTACCGGATCTGAATGCCGCCAAGAGCGGCAATTTCTCGCCACTGTTCGTGATGAGCGGTGACAAAGTGCTGCGCCGCAGCGACGTCAACAATCTCAATGACAGCAAGACCATCGACAACTGGTGGGGCTGGAGCACCTACCTGCTGCTGAAGAACTACAGCCCGAACAAGCCGACGGGCTACCTGGAAACCCCAAGCGCGGTCCCGACAATCCTGGCCGATGGCTGGCAAAGCCACACCCCCAGCGAGCCCAACTGGCTCCCTGGCCAGGCGGTGCGCTATGCCCTCAGCGAAACCAACGGCTTGAATGAGTCATACATAGGTCCCTGGTCGGCCTACATGGAACTGGGCGACAGCTTCCAGCCGACCTTGAGCATCCCGGCCGGCACCAGCAACAGCAGCGCCACCGGACGCAATGTGTTCCGTCAGTTCCGCGGTGGCTCGCCGGAGCTGATCGGCTCCATCGACAAGAACGCCAGCCGCTTCATCGACCGTAACGCCTGATAAGGAAATCACCATGGCTATCAACCTGAAACTGCAACTGGCCTCCGGGCAATCCCTCAAGGACGCACCTCTGGAACTGCTGCTCAACGGCGCTCCCATTGCCCGAGCCTGCGTGGATGAACACGGCAACGTGGCCTTCAACGCCAAGCCGGGAAGTGGCCAACTGGCCGTACGAGTTGACCGTTCGATCCTGCACAAAGCCTAACCGCGCGCTGTAGGAGCGGGCTCACCCGCGAGCAGGCCTCCTGCTCCGCTGCGCCAGCGCCGGTTCATGGCCCTGGCGCAGCCGGCGTCATTGCCCTCAATGATCGCCAACCCCTGATTTCACCGAGACGTCCTCCCGAACCTCGCACTCAAGCCAAGCGGCAAGGCTTACCTGGCCAGCGTCATACGGTCACCGTCTGTTCCAGCAAATGCCCCTGCTCAATGCGTACATGGCGGGGATGGAAGCGCTTGAGGCTGCTGCGATGGCCGACGCTGACAATGCTCAGCCCTGGCAACTGATCGATCAACGCCTGGTACAGATTGGCTTCATCTTCTTCATCCATGGCCGAAGTCGCCTCATCCATGTACAGCCATTGCGGCGCATAGAGCAGCGCCCGGGCAAACGCCAGCCGCTGCTGCTCCCCCGGCGACAACATGCGCTGCCAGTGATTGCTCTCGTCCAGACGCGCCACCAGATGGGGCAGGCGGCAAGTTTCCAGGACCTGTGCATAACGCTCCTGGGGATAGCTGTCGCCCGACTGTGGATAACTCAAGGCTTCCCGCAGGCTGCCAATGGGCAGGTAGGGCTTCTGCGGCAGGAACAGGTAGCGCTGGTTCGGCAGCAAGATGCTCCCGTGCCCCGCCGGCCACAAGCGTCCCATGGCTCGCAAAAGGGTGCTCTTGCCACTGCCGGAGCGACCACTGAGCATCAGTCGCTCGCCAGGATTCACGGTCATCTGGGCACCGGCCAGCAAATGACGGCCATCCGCCAGATCCAGACCCAGATCACACACCTGCAATTGTTCGCCCTGGTGCTGCACGTCAATCGCCGGAGGACGCTCCTCGTTTTCACTCATGGCCTGGCGGAAGCTCAACAGACGGTCACAGGTGGCGCGCCAGGCAGCGAGGTCCGAATAAGCGCTGATAAACCAACTGAAGTTCTCCTGGACATTGCCGAACGCCGAGTTGATCTGCATCAGCTCTCCCAGCTCGATCTTGCCGGCGAAGTAACGCGGCGCGGCGACAATAAACGGGAAGATGATCGCGATCTGGCCATAACCGGCGGTGAAGAAGGTCAGGCGCTTGGAGACCTTCATGATGTCCCAGAAGTTGTGCCAGACCTTGCTGAAACGGCTGCTCAGACGCTGGTTCTCATTCTTCTCGCCGTCGTAAAGGGCAATGCTCTCGGCGTTCTCCCGGACTCGCACCATGGAGAAACGCAGGTCGGCTTCAAAACGTTGCTGTTGATTGTTCAGGCCGATCAAGCGACGCCCGATCAGGTGGGTCAGCCAACTGCCGACCACCGCATACACCAGGGCGCACCAGAACATATAGCCGGGAATGGTATAGCCCATGACCTCGATACTGCCGGATACACCCCAGAGGATGATGGAGAAGGACACCAGACTGACCACGTTGCGGATCAATCCCAGGCCCAGGGACAAGGTGTTGGTGGTGAAGCCGTTGAGGTCTTCGGAAATCCGCTGGTCGGGGTTGTCGGTGTAGCCGCCCTGCTCCAGCTGGTAGTAGTTCTTGTTGCCCAGCCAACGGGCAAAGTGTCTTTCGGTCAGCCAGGCGCGCCAACGGATGGTCAGCATCTGGGTCAGGTACAAGCGATACACCGCACCGAGAATGGCCACCGCGGCGATCCCGCAGAAATACAGGATCAGGCTCCAGAAAGCCGCCTCGTCCTTCTTCTGCAAGGCGTTGTAGAAGTCCTTGTACCAACTGTTGATCCATACCGAAATGGCGACACTGAACAGCGACAGGGCAATCACCGCGATCAGCAGCAGCCAGGCCTTGCCCTTCTCTTCACTACGCCAGTAAGGGGTAATCATGGCCCAGACCCGGCGAAAGAATTGACCGCGCACAGCATCGTTGACCGCGGAGTACTCAGCGTTCTGATTCATCGTTGTGGCTCGATAGGGAGAAGGACAAGCGTTGAGCCGATCTTAGTAGATCGGCTCGCTTTTTCACGGTGTCCAGCGACATTCATTCAGTCGCGGTTCAGCGACGCACGGGACGCTTCTGCAGTTTGCGCTGCAAGGTACGGCGATGCATGCCCAGGGCCCGGGCAGTGGCGGAGATATTACCTTCGTGTTCGGTCAGCACACGCTGGATGTGCTCCCATTGCAGACGGTCCACGGACATCGGATTTTCCGGCACCAGGGTGTCCAGGTCCGCATGCTCGGAGAGCAGCGCGGCCAGCACATCATCGGCGTCCGCGGGTTTGCACAGGTAGTTGCAGGCACCGCGCTTGATGGCTTCCACCGCCGTGGCGATGCTCGAATAACCGGTGAGGATCAGGACGCGCATTTCCGGGTCCAGCTCCAGCAGCTTGGGCAGCAGCACCAGCCCGGAGTCGCCATCCATCTTCAGGTCCAGCGCGGCGTAGTCCGGCAGATCCTGCTGGGCGATGGTCAGGCCCTCTTCCGCGGAACCTGCGGTACTGACGCGAAAGCCCCGGCGGCTCATGGCGCGTGCCATTACCCGGGTAAAGGTGGCGTCATCATCCACCAGCAACAGATGCGGCAGTTCTTCGCCTTCGACTTGGATCTCTTCACTCATGGTCGTCTCCTCGGGCGGCACGGGGCAGGCGCAGCTCGGTGAGCGTTCCGCCTTCCTCATGACTGTAGAGTTTCACTGAGCCACCGGCGCGGGTCACGCTGGCCTTGCTCAAAAACAGGCCCAGGCCGAAGCCTTTGCCCTTGGTGGTAAAAAACGGTTTGCCGATCTGCTCGGCGATGGCCAAGGGTACTCCGGCGCCGTGGTCACGAATACTGATGGTGAGGTTTTCCGCATCCCAGTCCAGGCGCACTTCCAGACCTTCGGCACAGGCATCGGCTGCATTGTTCAACAGATTGAGCAAGGCCTGGGTCAAGTCCGGCGGCGGCGCCAGGCGCGGCACTGGTCCCTCTCCCAGCAGATGAAAGCGGTAGCTGGCCTCGGGGCGCATCAGGTGCCAGCGATTCAAGGCTTCGTCCAGCCACTGGGTGACTTCCTGCATCTCCACCGCCATACGGCGATTGGCCTCGGCGGCGCGCACCAGTTGCTGCAGGGTTTCCTTGCACAACTTGACCTGGTCCTGGAGCACGCTGAGGTCGTCCTGCAACAGCGGGTCGGGATGGTCCTGGCGCATCTCCTTGAGCAATACGCTCATGGTCGCCAGCGGCGTGCCCAACTCATGGGCGGCACCGGCGGCCTGGGTCGCCACGGCCAGCAATTGCTGATCGCGCAGGCCTTCTTCACGGCGGATCGCCCGCAATTCTTCCTGACGGCGCAGTTCTTCGGCCATGCGTGCAGCGAAGAAGGTGATCACCGCCGCCGCCAGGGCAAAACTCAGCCACATGCCATAGACCTGCAGGTTTTCCCGGGCGATGGGGAAAGTCTGCAAGGGATAGAACCGCGCCAGCAACAAGGTGTAGAGGGTCAGGGCAATACCCGACAGCACCACCGAATAGCGCCAGGGCAAGGTCACGGCGGCGATCGTCAGGGGCACCAGGTAATAGGAGACGAAGGGGTTGGTAGAGCCGCCGGAGAAATACAGCAGCACACTGTGGATAAACAGGTCACAAGCCAGTTGCAGGGCATATTCCAGCTCCGTCACCGGCCACGAGGTTCGCAAGCGGATGGCGGTGAAGGCACAGAGCACCATGGAAAACATCAAGGTGACGCCCAGTTGCAACCAGGGCAGTGGCAACAGTTCCAACCAATAGGCGAGCCCCACCGAGCCGGCCTGAGCAGCCAGAACCAGGGTACGAATAAAGGTCAGGCGCCAGAGGTTCTGACGAGTGGCAGACAATAATTTTAAGGGGGCGAGCATGAGCTCTCCTGATGAGCGCTCCAGGGCAATCGGCGGGAGTATAACCAAGCAGCCCCCGCCACAGGCAAAACTGCGGCAAAGCGTCACAGAAAAACAGTGGCAAGCTGCACGCTTTGAGCTACAAGCGTATTGGCTCTCAACATGCAGCTTGCGGCTTGAAACTTGCCGCAGCCCCACACTGTCTGAATGTTTCACGCAGGCTCTGAGCTGATCCTGCGGACCGCACTCAAGGAGTTTCCATGCAGCATTTCAGTCGCAGCCTCGCCCTTCTGGCCCTCAGCGCCGGCACCCTCACCAGTCTGCCCGCCCTGGCCGCCGATGAACTGCACTACAACCAGATTTCCCTGCGTGCCGAAGTCAGCCAGGAAGTGGCACGGGACCTGATGATCGTGACCCTCTACAGCGAGTCGCAGAACAGCGACCCGGCCAAGCTTGCTGCAGAAATCACCAGCACCATGAACAAGGCCCTGGGGCAGGCCCGCCAGGTCAAGGATGTGACGCTGCGCCAGGGCAGCCGCAACAGCTACCCGATCTACGACGATAAAGGCCAGAAGATCACCGGCTGGCGTGAGCGCGCCGAACTGCGCCTGGAAAGCTCCGACTTCGCCGCCTTGTCCAAGCTCACCGGCGAACTGCTGGGCGACCTGAAAATGGCTGGCATGGACTTCGCCATCGCCGACCCGACCCGCAAGGCCAGCGAAGATGCCCTGCTCAAGGACGCGGTCAAGGCGTTCAAGGCCCGTGCTCAACTGGCCACCGAAGCCCTGGGTGGCAAGGGCTACAAAATCGTCAACCTGAACCTCAACAGCAACGGTTATCCACAGCCCTACCTGCGTGCGCCAATGATGATGAAGGCCGCCAGCATGGATTCGGCGCCCGTGACTCCGGAAGTCGAGGCTGGCACCAGCCAGGTCAGCATGACCGCCGACGGCGCCATCGAAGTGCTGATGCCGTAAACCTCTCCCAGCGTCCCCCAACGGCGGTAACCTCCAGCGCAAACCGAGGTCACCGCCGTTTTTCGTGACCAGGCATTTCAACCGGCACCCGACGAACTCGGCTCAGGGTAGGTGCGTTCGGCCACCAGGGTGATGCTAAAGTTACGCACCTCGGTACTGCGCCTGCCAGGCGTCATGGGTGTCTGCCGGGTATACTGCTTCTTTCCTATAAGAGTCTCTCTAATGACCGCAGATCGCATCGGCGAACGCCTGCGCCGCTATCGCCGCGCCGCCAAGAAAACCCTGCGCCAAATTGCCAGTGAATCCGGCCTGACCGCCAGTTTCCTCTCCCAAGCGGAACGCAATCTCACCGGTGTATCGATTTCGTCTCTGGTCAACATTGCCAAGTCGCTGAACGTTCCGCTGAACGCTCTGTTCGACCAGCCGACCCAGGCGCAACCCGACTCCCACGACGGCAAGCGCGTGCGCTACACCATCGAAGGTCAGCCACTGGCCTACGAACGGCTGTCCAGCTCCTTTCCCGGCAACCTGATCAACGCGGTGAAAATGAACATCCCGGTGGGCTATCAGTCGGAACTGATCTCCCACGATGGCTCTGAGTTTTCCTACGTTCTTTCGGGACAGATCGTCTACACCATCGAAGGTCAGCAATATCCACTTGGTGCCGGCGACTCGGTGCACTTCGACTCGACCAAGACCCACTGCCTGGCCAATGTCGGCAACGGCCCGGCGGAAGTCCTGACGGTCACGACCATGGGCCTGTTCGACGACCATTCGGCGGCGTAAGCCCCACCCGCAGTCGCCTGCCGAACCTTACAGAGGTACCTGTGCGCAAGAGAAATGTTAGTCAGGCTTAATTTTCGTTGACCACGATTTCAGCATGACTTAATTTCGGCATCGGCGAATTGACAAACAACAACACAACAAGTGATCGCCATCGCCGCACAGGGTCCATGGGGCTGCATTCACGCCCCATAGAAAGGCGAGTTACCGCGGCCCACAAGGCCAATCCTCAGATATGCCCTAGAAAAAGAAAAAATGAGGTTTGCATGCGTAAGACCTTTCCGCTCCAGGTTTGGCAGACAGCGGGGCTGATCCTCGACACGCCACTGTCACGCGCCACCAGCAACCTCCACAGTGACAACTTCACTGCGAGCCGCGACTTCAACACCGCCGACGATGCGCTGTCCATTCGCCATCGCCTGCAAGGTCCCGGGCAACCGTCTCCAACGGCCTCCCCCACACCGTCGTTCTACGCCATCCGGTCAACCGGATGCGTCGAAGATTTGCGCCTGCCTGAAAAGGTCTGGCGGCTCAAGCACAAGCCAGTCGGCACCCGTTCCATTGATGCACCAAGCGGGGGCGCGAACAGCCCTGTTTGCCCAATAGAAAAGCAATGCATGCACCAGAAAAGACCTGCGCAAACGGTCAAATGCGTCAATATTTATACAAATGCGTCATTCGTGTACGTTCGTTCCACTCTTTGAGACTTGTGTCGGCCCTGCATCTTGCAATGGGTATGAGGGCTGCATAAGTATCGGCGGGTCGACTCACAAGGTCGCCCTCTACTCCAAAAATGACAACAAATCATGAGGCCACCATGTTCAAAAAAGCAGTCCTTCCGTTTTTAGTCAGTGCCGGCTTGCTGGCCAGCACCCCCTTCGCCCACGCGGCGACTAACCTGGTGTTCTGCTCTGAAGGGAGCCCGGCCGGTTTCGACCCTGGCCAGTACACCACCGGAACCGACTTCGACGCCTCAGCCGAAACCCTCTACAACCGCCTCAGCCAGTTCGAACGTGGCGGCACCGCAGTCATTCCGGGCCTGGCCACCAGTTGGGACATCTCGGACGACGGTCTGACCTACACCTTCCACCTGCGCGAAGGGGTCAAGTTCCACACCACGCCGTACTTCACCCCGACCCGTACCTTCAACGCCGACGACGTGCTGTTCACCTTCAACCGCATGATCGACAAGGACATGCCGTTCCGTAAGGCATACCCGACCGAATTCCCGTATTTCACCGACATGGGGATGGACACCAACATCACCAAGGTCGAGAAAGTCGACGACAAGACCGTCAAGTTCACCCTGAAAACCGTTGATGCCGCATTCATCCAGAACCTGGCCATGAGCTTTGCCTCCATCCAGTCCGCCGAGTACGCCGACAAGCTGCTCAAGGAAGGCAAGACCAGCGATATCAACCAGAAGCCGATCGGCACAGGTCCCTTCGTTTTCAAGAGCTACCAGAAAGACTCCAACATCCGCTACACCGGCAACAAGGACTACTGGAAACCTGAAGACGTGAAGATCGACAACCTGATCTTCGCCATCACCACCGACCCATCGGTGCGCATCCAGAAGCTGAAGAAGAACGAATGCCAGATCACCCTCTTCCCGCGCCCGGCCGACCTCAAGGCGCTCAAGGAAGACAAGACCCTGAAGATGCCTGAACAGGCAGGCTTCAACCTGGGCTACATCGCCTACAACGTGATGCCGGTGCTCAAGGGCCGCACCGACGCCAACCCGCTGGCTGACCTCAAGGTTCGCCAGGCACTGGACATGGCCGTCAACAAGCCGCAGATCATCGACTCGGTCTACCAGGGCGCCGGCCAACTGGCGGTCAACGCCATGCCGCCGACCCAATGGTCCTACGACACCAGCATCAAGGACGCCAAGTACGATCCCGAGAAAGCCAAGCAGTTGCTCAAGGAAGCGGGCATCAAGGAAGGCACCCAGATCACCCTCTGGGCCATGCCGGTACAGCGCCCGTACAACCCGAACGCCAAACTGATGGCCGAGATGCTGCAGTCCGACTGGGCCAAGATCGGTCTCAAGGTCAACATCGTCAGCTACGAGTGGGGCGAGTACATCAAGCGCTCCAAAGGCGGCGAGAACCAGGCGATGATCATCGGCTGGAGCGGCGACAATGGTGACCCCGACAACTGGCTCGGCACCCTGTTCGGTTGCGATGCAATGAACGGCAACAACTTCTCGAAATGGTGCGACAAGCCTTATGACGCCCTGATCAAGCAAGCCAAGGCCACGTCGGATGTGGCCAAACGCACCGAGCTGTACAAGCAGGCGCAACACATTCTCAAAGATGCCGTTCCGATGACACCTATCGCTCACTCGACGGTGTTCCAACCCATGCGCGCCAACGTGCAGGATTTCAAGATCAGCCCCTTTGGCTTGAACTCCTTCTACGGCGTAGGCATCGGCAAATAAGGTTCTGCAACGGCGACGTCCCTGGCGTCGCCGTTGTTTTACCGCCCCCCCTGAAAGCGTCCGGCCCTGGGGTCGAGATTGCGTCCTTTTGGACGTGATCTTTCGAATTTAGAGCCGATTCCTACAAGCCTTTCAGGTACAGCGCATATACGACCCAGCCTTCGGCTCCTAACGTCGAGGCATGGCAAAACTGCGTCTATCGGTGGGCATTTGCTGCAGCCATGGTTGGGCATCAATGGCCTGTACAGGCTCCAGGAAGGAGCCAGGGTCCATTGATCATCACAACAAAAAATGGAGATGGACCGTCATGCGTCATTCGTTGATTTTCTCGGCCCTGCTGGCCACCAGTTCGATCTGCAGCGCTGCCGACCGCAGCCTGGTGTTCTGTTCCGAAGGCAGCCCCGCAGGCTTTGACACCGCGCAGTACACCACCGCCACCGACAACGATGCCGCCGAGCCGTTGTACAACCGCCTCGTGGAGTTCGAAAAAGGCGCAACCAACGTACTGCCGGCCCTGGCCAAGAGCTGGGATATTTCCGAGGACGGCCTCAAGTACAGCTTTCACCTGCGTGAAGGGGTGAAGTTCCACAGCACTCCCTACTTCAAGCCCAGCCGTGACCTCAACGCCGACGACGTGCTGTTCACCTTCAATCGCATGCTCGACGCCGAACATCCGTTCCGTAAGGCCTATCCGACGGAGTTTCCCTACTTCAACGGCATGAGCCTGAACAAGAACATCGCCAAGGTCGAAAAAACCGACCCCATGACCGTGGTCATGACCCTCAACACCGTGGACGCGGCGTTCATCCAGAACCTGGCCATGAGCTTTGCCGCGATCCTCTCCGCCGAATACGCCGAGCAACTGCTCAAGGCCGGCACGCCCAGCCAGATCAACCAGCAACCCATCGGCACCGGACCTTTCGTGTTCCAGCGCTACCAGAAAGACTCGCAGATCCGCTACGCCGCCAACCCGCATTACTGGGACCCGAGCCGGGTCAAGCTCGACAGGCTGATCTTCGCCATCAACACCGATGCCTCGGTACGCGTGCAGAAGCTGCGCGCCGGCGAATGCCAGGTGACCCTGCACCCGCGTCCCGCCGACATCGATGCCCTGAAAAACGACCCGAAACTGCAAGTCATCGAGAAGCCCGGCTTCAACCTCGGCTACATCGCCTATAACGTGCAACACAAACCCTTCGACCGCCTCGAAGTACGCCAGGCACTGGACATGGCGGTGAACAAGCAGAGCATCCTCAATGCCGTGTACCAGGGCGCCGGCCAGTTGGCGGTGAACGCCATGCCGCCCACCCAGTGGTCCTACGACGAGACGGTCAAGGACGCTGCCTACAACCCGGAAAAAGCCCGTGAGCTGCTCAAGGCTGCCGGGGTCAAGGAAGGCACGGAAATCACCCTCTGGGCCATGCCCGTGCAACGCCCCTACAACCCCAACGCCAAGCTGATGGCCGAAATGCTCCAGTCCGACTGGGCGAAGATCGGCCTCAAGGTGAAGATCGTCAGCTACGAATGGGGCGAATACATCAAGCGCACCAAAAACGGCGAACACGACATCAGTCTGATCGGCTGGACCGGAGACAACGGTGACCCGGACAACTGGCTCGGCACCCTGTACAGCTGTGACGCCATCGGCGGCAACAACTACTCCATGTGGTGCGACCCGCAATACGACCAGCTGATCAAGCAAGCCAAGGTCGTCACCGACCGTGAACAGCGCACCGAGCTCTATAAGCAGGCCCAGCAGTTGCTCAAGCAGCAAGTGCCGATCACGCCTGTGGCCCACTCGACGATCAACCAGCCGTTGAGTGCGAAAGTCGAGGGCTTCAAGGTCAGTCCCTTCGGCCGCAACTCCTTCTCAGGTGTCAGCCTGACCCCATAACCGATGAGCCAGAACCCTGAGGGCGACTCTCGCCCTCACGCAGGCGCTTTGCCTGAATTCGGCGATTGAGCCGCGTGCAAACGTTTGCGATGCCATGAATGAGTTCCAAAAACCAGCCGGCCCAAAAAAACCGGCATCTAAAAAAGAAAACAAAGGAGCTTCACCCATGAAACTGAGCAGCAGCGCATTGTTAGCCTTGGCTATCAGTAGCATCACCGCCACGGCCTATGCGGAGAACGTCAGCCAGGACTTCGTCCCGACTGTACAGAACAGCACCAATGCCCAGGCGGAGGCCAAAGGCTTCATCGAAGGGCAAAGCCTGTCGGGTACCACCCGCAACTGGTACGCCAACGAGCTGAAACGTCGCAATGACCGTTTTTCGTACCAACACAATGGTGTAGATACCTCGACCCCACGCCGCATCAACTGGGTCCAGGGCACCATCCTCAACTACAGCTCCGGCTTCACCGAAGGCACCGTGGGCGTCAGCACCGAAGTCGCGGCCTACAACGCCATTGCCCTGGATCGTGACCGCAAGCACATCGCCGGCAAGAACAACCGCACCCTGACCCATTCCGACGGCGATGCCGTGGGCCAGTGGAGCAAGCTGGGCCTGGCCAACGTCAAATTCCGCGTGTCCAACACCACCCTGACCGCCGGCCGGCAGAACTTCAGCACGCCAATCGTCGATGTCATCGGCAACCGTGCACTGCCTTCGAGCTTTGAAGGGGTGAGCATCCACAGCGAAGAGTTCAACAACCTGTCGTTCGATGCCGGCACCTTCGACCGGGTATCGCCACGGACCGAACAGAGCCTGTCGAAATTCCGCTCCGAGTACACCAGCAACACCGCCGAGACCGACCGCGTGAGCATCGTCGGCCTCAACTACCAGCCGCTGAAAAGCCTGAAGACCAGCCTCTATGCCTCCAAGGTGGAAGACTTCTGGAACCAGTACTACTTCGGCGCCACCCACGAGCTGGGCGACAGCTCGGTGCTGAGCCTGACCACCGGCCTGAACTACTACAAGACTGTCGACACCGGCAAGAAAGACATGGGCAATATCGACAACGATACCTACTCCCTGTCTCTCGGCCTGACCCACCAGGCCCATAGCCTGACCTTCTCTTACCAGGAAGTCAGCGGCAACGAATACTTCGACTACCTGCACGAAACCAACGGCATCTACCTGGCCAACTCCCTGCTCTCGGACTTCAACGGCCCGAACGAGAAATCCTTCCAGATCGCCTACGGTCTGAACATGGCCGAATACGGCGTGCCCGGCCTGAAGTTCAACATCTACCAGGCCCGTGGCTGGGGCATCGACGGCACCCACTACAACGGCAGTGCCTACGGCGGCATCAACTCGGAAGGCAAGCTCTATGGCGTACGCACCATGGACGGCGAACACCACTACGAATACGGCATCGGTGCTTCCTACGCCGTGCAGAGCGGCCCGCTGAAAGCCACGGCGATCCGCGCCACCTACACCACTCACCGCGCGAGCGAGAACCAGGCCGACGGCAACATCAATGAATTCCGTCTGGTCACCACCATCCCGTTCAATATTCTCTAACCCACCAGTTGAAGGGCGGACTCATGACGAATCCGCCATTCAAGCTAATCTGGTTCAATTGATTGCAGAGGGTTCTTGATGAAAATGCTTCCCCTGAGAGCGGCCATGGGCGCCGCACTGCTGAGCGTCGCCATGGGCGTCGCAGCCAAACCCTTGGTGGTCTGTACCGAAGCCAGCCCGGAAGGCTTCGATATGGTCCAGTACACGACTGCAGTCACTGCCGATGCGGTGGCGGAAACCATCTTCAACCGCCTGGTGGACTTCAAGCCCGGCACCACGGACATCCAGCCCGCCCTGGCGGAGTCCTGGGAGATCAGCCCGGACGGCCTGCAATACACTTTCCACCTGCGCAAAGGCGTCAAGTTCCACACCACCGACTACTTCACCCCAACCCGCGACATGAACGCCGACGACGTGCTCTGGAGCTTCCAGCGTCAACTGGACCCGAAGCATCCCTGGCACGACAAATCCAGCGTCGGCTTCCCCTATTTCGAAAGCATGGGCTTCAAGGAACTGCTCAAAAGTGTCGAGAAGACTGACGACCACACCGTGGTCTTCACCCTGACCCGCCGCGAGGCACCGTTCCTGGCCGACATCGCCATGGCCTTCTCTTCAATTTTCCCGGCGGAATACGCCGACAAGCTGCTCAAGGAAGGCAAGACAGCCGACCTCAACAGCAAGCCCATCGGCACCGGCCCGTTCATTTTCACGCGTTACGCCAAGGACGCCCAGGTCCGCTTCAAGGCCAACCCGGACTACTTCCGGGGCAAGGCACCGGCGGACCCGCTGGTGCTGGCAATTACCACCGATAACAACGTGCGCCTGCAGAAGCTCAAGGCCAACGAATGCCAGATCGCCCTGTACCCCAAGCCCGATGACATCCCCAGCATCAAGGCCGACGCCAACCTCAAGGTCGACGAGCTGGCCGCCATGACCACCGGCTACATCGCCATGAACACCACGCGCAAATACATGAGCGACGTGCGAGTGCGCAAAGCCATCGACATCGCCTTCGACAAGGAAGCCTACGTCAACAGCCTCTACGGCAAAGGCAACGCCCTGGTGGGTACCGGCCCTTATCCTCCGACCTTGCTGGGCTTCAACACCAGCCTGCAGAACCCGGCCCGGGACCTGGACAAGGCCCGTGCCCTGCTCAAGGAGGCCGGCGTGCCGGATGGCACGGTCATCACCCTGTTCACCCGCAATGGCGGTGGCCCAACCAACCCCAACCCTTTGCTGGGGGCCCAGATGATGCAGGCTGACCTGGCCAAGATCGGCCTCAAGCTCGAGATCCGCGTCATGGAGTGGGGCGAGATGCTCAAGCGTGCGAAAAACGGCGAACACGATATGGTGTCGGCCGGCTGGGCGGGTGACAACGGCGATCCGGACAACTTCCTGACCCCGAACCTGAGTTGTGACGCCGCCAAGAACGGCGAAAACTACGCCCGCTGGTGCAACAAGGAGTTCCAGGACCTGATCGACCAGGCCCGTTCCGACGCTGAACCTGCCAAACGCGCAGAGCTCTATGAAAAGGCGTTGCTGATTTTCCAACAGGATCAACCGTGGATTCCCATGGCCTATCCGAAGATGTTCACCGCCATGCGCAAGAACGTCGAGGGTTACCACCAGAGCCCCCTGACCACCAACAACTTCGCGACCACCCAAGTGAAGTGATAAGAAACGCCCGCCGCCCTTGACCCCAAGGGCGGCGGGAACGCCTAACCGGCTGATTGAGGTACTTCAGAAGATGTTTAGTTTTATTGCCCGCCGTGTGGGGTTGTTGATCCCCACATTCTTCGGCATCACCTTGCTGACCTTCGCCTTGATACGCATGATTCCCGGCGACCCCGTGGAAGTCATGATGGGCGAACGTCGGGTCGACCCCGAGATGCATGCCCAGGCAATGGAACGCCTTGGATTGAACAAACCGCTGTATGCCCAATACCTGGACTACATCGGCAAGCTCGCCCACGGTGACCTGGGCGAATCCCTGCGCACCCGCACCAGTGTGTGGAGCGAATTCACTTCGCTGTTCCCCGCGACCCTGGAACTGTCCATGGCCGCCCTGCTGTTCGCCGGCATCCTCGGGCTGCTGGCCGGGGTGATCGCCGCCCTCAAGCGAGGCTCCCTGTTCGACCATGGGGTCATGGGCATCTCGCTGGCGGGTTACTCGATGCCGATCTTCTGGTGGGGCCTGATCCTGATCATGTTCTTCTCGGTGAGCCTGGGCTGGACCCCGGTGTCCGGACGCATCGACCTGCTCTACGACATCGAGCCGAAAACCGGCTTCATGCTCATCGACACCCTGCTGGCCAAAGACACCGACGCCTTCTTCGACGCCCTGCATCACCTGATCCTGCCGGCCATCGTGCTGGGCACCATTCCCCTGGCGGTGATCGCGCGGATGACCCGTTCCTCGATGCTCGAAGTGCTGCGTGAAGACTACATCCGCACCGCCAAGGCCAAGGGCCTGTCGCCTGCGCGGGTGGTATTCGTCCACGGCCTGCGCAACGCACTGATTCCGGTACTCACGGTGGTCGGCCTGCAAGTCGGCACCCTGCTGGCCGGCGCCGTGCTGACCGAAACCATCTTCTCCTGGCCGGGAATCGGCAAGTGGCTGATCGAAGCCATCGGCGCCCGGGACTATCCCGTGGTGCAGAACGGCATCCTGCTGATCGCCTGCCTGGTGATCATGGTCAACTTCGTGGTGGACATCCTCTACGGCTTTGCCAACCCACGCATCCGTCACCAGCGCTGAGATCAAGACTAATGAGCACTCCAACTTCCTCAGTAGCAGTCGATCAAAGCCTGCTCTATCCGTCCGTCTACAAAGAATTCTGGCAGCACTTCTCCCGCAACAAGGGGGCGGTGGCCGGCCTGCTGTTCATGCTGCTGATCGTGTTCTGCGCGCTGTTCGCCCCTTGGGTGGCGCCGCACAACCCCAGCGAGCAGTACCGCGACTTCCTGCTGACGCCGCCGGCCTGGCTCGAAGGCGGGCAGATGCAGTTCCTGCTGGGCACCGATGAGCTGGGCCGCGATCTGCTGTCGCGACTGATCCAGGGTTCGCGCCTGTCGTTGCTGATCGGCTTGTCATCGGTGGTGATGTCGCTGATCCCGGGCATCCTCCTGGGGCTGTTCGCCGGTTTCTTCCCGCGCTTGCTGGGCCCGACCATCATGCGCCTGATGGACATCATGCTGGCCCTGCCTTCGCTGCTGCTGGCCGTGGCCATCGTCGCCATCCTCGGCCCAGGCCTGATCAACACCGTGATCGCCATTGCCGTGGTGTCCCTGCCGTCCTATGTGCGCCTGACCCGTGCCGCGGTGATGGGCGAACTGAACCGCGACTACGTGACCGCCGCGCGCCTGGCCGGTGCCGGCCTGCCGCGCCTGATGTTCATCACCGTGCTGCCCAATTGCATGGCGCCACTGATCGTCCAGGCCACCTTGAGCTTCTCCTCGGCGATCCTCGACGCCGCCGCCCTGGGCTTCCTCGGCCTCGGCGTGCAACCGCCAACTCCAGAGTGGGGCACTATGCTGGCCTCGGCCCGGGACTACATCGAACGCGCCTGGTGGGTCGTGAGCCTGCCGGGTCTGACCATTTTGCTCAGCGTGCTGGCAATCAACCTGATGGGCGACGGCCTGCGCGATGCGCTGGACCCGAAACTCAAGAACGCCGCCTGAGGAGATTCCCATGTCATTGCTAGAAATCAAGAATCTCAACGTACGCTTCGGCGATGCCACGGCGGTGCCGGTGGTGGACGGCCTCGACCTCAAGGTCGACAAGGGCGAAGTGCTGGCCATCGTCGGCGAGTCCGGCTCCGGCAAATCGGTGACCATGATGGCGCTGATGGGGCTGATCGAGCATCCCGGCATCGTCACCGCCGATGCCTTGAGCTTCGACGGCCGCGACATGCTCAAGCTCAGCGCCCGCCAGCGCCGGCAGATCGTCGGCAAGGACCTGGCCATGGTCTTCCAGGACCCGATGACCGCGCTCAACCCCAGCTACACCGTGGGCTTCCAGATCGAGGAAGTGCTGCGCCTGCACCTGAAGATGTCCAGCAAGGCCGCGCGCAAGCGCGCCATCGAGCTGCTGGAAAAGGTCGAGATTCCCGGCGCTGCCAGCCGCATGGACGCCTACCCGCACCAGCTCTCCGGTGGCATGAGCCAGCGGGTGGCGATCGCCATGGCGATTGCCGGCGAACCCAAGCTGCTGATCGCCGACGAACCCACCACCGCTCTGGACGTGACCATCCAGGCGCAGATCATGGACCTGCTGCTCAACCTGCAGAAAGAGCAGAACATGGGCCTGGTGCTGATCACCCACGACCTGGCCGTGGTGGCCGAAACCGCCCAGCGCGTCTGCGTGATGTACGCCGGCCAAGCCGTGGAAGTCGGCCAGGTGCCGCAGCTGTTCGACATCCCCGCGCACCCTTACAGCGAAGCGCTGCTGGCGGCGATTCCCGAGCACAGCCTGGGCGCCACCCGCCTCTCGACCCTGCCGGGTATCGTCCCCGGGCGTTATGACCGCCCACAAGGCTGCCTGCTGTCGCCACGCTGTCCCTATGCTCAGGACAACTGCCGTCAGCAACGCCCCAGCCTCGACCCGAAAGCCGCCAGCCTAGTGCGCTGCTTCTACCCGCTCAATCAGGAGGTGGCGTAATGGCCGTCGTTCTTACCGCCCGCGACCTGACCCGTCACTACGAAGTGTCCCGTGGCCTGTTCAAGGGCCATGCCACCGTGCGTGCCCTCAACGGCGTGTCCTTTGAACTGGAAGCCGGCAAGACCCTGGCCGTGGTCGGCGAGTCCGGCTGTGGCAAGTCCACCCTGGCCCGGGCCCTGACCCTGATCGAGGAACCCTCTTCCGGCTCGCTGAAAATCGCCGGCCAGGAAGTGGCCGGCGCCGACAAGGCCCAGCGCAAGCAACTGCGCAAAGATGTGCAGATGGTGTTCCAGAGCCCTTATGCCTCGCTCAACCCACGGCAGAAGATTGGCGATCAACTGGCCGAGCCGCTCTTGATCAACACCAAGCTGTCCGCCGCCGAACGCCGGGAAAAAGTCCAGGCGATGATGAAGCAGGTGGGCCTGCGCCCCGAGCATTACCAGCGCTACCCACATATGTTCTCCGGCGGCCAGCGCCAGCGCATTGCCCTGGCCCGGGCGATGATGCTGCAACCCAAGGTGTTGGTGGCGGATGAGCCAACCTCGGCCCTGGACGTGTCGATCCAGGCCCAGGTGCTGAACCTGTTCATGGACCTGCAGCAGGAATTCAACACCGCCTACGTGTTCATCTCCCACAACCTGGCGGTGGTGCGTCACGTCGCCGACCAGGTGCTGGTGATGTACCTCGGCCGGCCGGTGGAAATGGGCCCCAAGGAGGACATCTACACCCGCCCCCTGCATCCCTACACCCAGGCGCTGCTGTCGGCGACCCCAACCATCCATCCGGACCCGGACAAGCCGAAGATCAAGATCGTCGGCGAATTGCCCAACCCGCTGAACCCGCCACCCGGCTGTGCCTTCCACAAGCGCTGCCCCTACGCCACCGAGCGTTGCAGCACGCAAGAGCCGGCCCTGCGCCAGCTCGACAGCCGCCAGGTGGCTTGCCACTACGCCGAGCAGTTTGTGGTTTAAGCGGACATGAAAAAGGCGCTCCCGAAACACTCCGGGAGCGCCTGTACAGTGTTCCACTCGCCCCTGGCAATGGATTGCGCATCAGTCCGTGGCCAGGGGTTTTCTTTTAGCTCTGGCTGTCACCCTCGTCGTCATCGTCGGTGGTCTGATCGTCATCGCCCGAACTGCCCCCCTGCCCTTCATCCCCCGGTTCCGACTCGGACTGGGCGAGCATCTGTTCCGGTTCGCCTATGGTCGACGAAAAGCCCGGCTCCTTGACCTCCAGCAGATTGTGAGCCCAGGCCGCCGAGGTTCCGAGCGACAGCATCACCAGCACTTTGATCAGCAACAGCGTGCGTTGAAAAATATTCATAGCCGATTCCATCCTTCACAGGTGAATCATCAAAGGCTGCGCCCAACCTTGCGCAGGTCACAGCACTGTCTGAAACCTAGTCCCGATATCCCGGCTTTTCCAGATAGCAGGCTATCGACAGCCAAACCTGCCAGGCCCTTCCGACTAACGGCGCTCCCTGAAATACAGCACAACCGGTAGGAGCCGACTTGCCGGCGAAGAGGCCCGCAAGCCGTGCACCGCCGCGTCCGCCGCCTTCGCTGGCAAGCCAGCTCCTAAGGGGCGGCGGGCCTATCCTGCGCGCAACAAAAAGCCCCGCTGTCTGCACAGCGGGGCTTGGGGTGTTACAGGCGAACTTAGTGATGTTCGCGGGTAGCGCGGAATTTCACATCCGGCCAGCGCTCTTCCATCAGCGCCAGGTTGACCCGGGTCGGCGCCAGGTAAGTCAGGTGACCACCGCCGTCCAACGCCAGGTTCTCCACCGCCTTGTTGGAAAACTCTTCCAGCTTCTTCTTGTCGCTGCACTCAATCCAGCGGGCGGACCATACGGTGATCGGCTCATAGGAGCACTCCACCTTGTATTCCTCCTTCAGGCGGCTGGCCACCACATCGAACTGCAGCACACCCACGGCGCCGAGGATGATGTCGTTGCTGCGCTCCGGGAAGAACACCTGGGTCGCGCCTTCTTCGGCCAGCTGTTGCAGGCCCTGGCGCAGTTGCTTGGACTTGAGCGGGTCCTTCAGGCGCACGCGGCGGAAGAGTTCCGGGGCGAAGTGCGGGATACCGGTGAAGCCCAGGGCCTCGCCTTCGGTGAAGGTGTCGCCGATCTGGATGGTGCCGTGGTTGTGCAGGCCGATGATGTCGCCAGCGTAGGCTTCTTCCAGCTGTTCACGCTCGGAGGAGAAGAAGGTCAGGGCGTCGCCGATGCGCACGTCCTTGCCGGTGCGCACGTGGCGCATCTTCATACCCTTCTCGTACTTGCCCGAGCAGATGCGCATGAAGGCGATACGGTCGCGGTGCTTGGGGTCCATGTTCGCCTGGATCTTGAACACGAAACCGCTGAATTTTTCTTCCTGGGGCGCGACGCTGCGCTCGTTGGCAACACGAGCCAGCGGCAGTGGCGCCCAGTCCACCACGGCATCGAGTACGTGATCGACACCGAAGTTGCCCAGGGCGGTACCGAAGAACACCGGGGTCAACTGGCCGTCGAGGAACTCCTGCTGGTTGAACTCGTGGCAGGCACCCTGCACCAGTTCCAACTGCTCGATGAAACGCTCGTACTCGTCACCCAGGTGGGCACGGGCTTCGTCGGAGTCGAGTTTCTCGATGATCTTGGTTTCAGTACGTTCGTGGCCGTGGCCCGGGGTGTAGACGATGATGTAGTCGCCCGCCAGGTGGTACACACCCTTGAAGTCGCGGTAGCAACCGATCGGCCAGGTGATAGGCGCGGCCTTGATCTTCAGCACCGCTTCGATTTCGTCCAGCAGCTCGATCGGGTCGCGAATATCGCGGTCGAGTTTGTTGATGAAGCTGACGATGGGCGTATCCCGCAGGCGGCAGACGTCCATCAGGGCGATGGTCCGTGGCTCAACGCCCTTACCGCCGTCGAGCACCATCAGCGCCGAGTCCACGGCGGTCAGGGTGCGATAGGTATCTTCCGAGAAGTCTTCGTGGCCCGGGGTGTCCAGCAGGTTGATCATGTGTTCGCGATAGGGGAACTGCATGACCGACGTGGTAATGGAAATACCCCGCTGCTTCTCCATCTCCATCCAGTCGGAAGTGGCATGGCGGTCGGACTTACGCGATTTGACCGTACCCGCCACCGCAATCGCCTTGCCCATCAGCAAGAGCTTTTCGGTGATGGTGGTCTTACCCGCATCCGGGTGGGAAATAATGGCGAAAGTGCGGCGTTTCGCGACTTCGGCGGCCTGGTTGGTCATGGGAAATCGCCTGGCGGTGATCAAAAAAGGGCGCAGATTATAGCCCACACAAAGCCTTGCGGGCCACCGCTGCCCCTGTCCCCCAGGCCACCGCGCGGCAGATAAACGGTGGCTAAATGCTGCCAAGTATGGAACCTTTTAAAACGTGGAGACGTCCACTCCCCTGTCACGCGCTGTCGTCAGGGGCTGAAATATCAGCACGTTAGCTTGACGAAGCTGCGCTCATGGCTCGTTCACCCGCCGCTTTGCCGGCACTCGACGAGCTGCTTTTCGCGCGTACTTTCGCGGCAGCCAGGAATGGCCTTGCCACACGGGAAAGTGCCCGCCGACTGAAAAAAGGAGTCCGCCTGTGGCTATTCGCTATGGCAAAGGGCTGATAGGAGGCGCTGCGGTCATCGCCCTCCTGGCCCTGCTGGTCCACTGGATCGGCATCACGACGATCGAACACTACCGCGACGATCTGTTGTTCTACCTGCAAGCTCATCTGTTCCTGGTCCTGGCGTCCATGCTCGCCGCACTGCTCGTGGGCATCCCCGCCGGCATCTTCCTCAGCCGCCCGAGCATGGTCGGACGCGCCGAACGCTTCATGCAAGTGTTCAACATCGGTAACACCGTCCCCCCTCTGGCCGTCCTGGCCATCGCCCTGGGGATTCTCGGCATCGGCAGTGGCCCGGCCATCTTCGCGTTGTTCCTCGCCTCCTTGCTGCCCATCGTGCGTAACACCTACGAAGGCCTGAAAAACGTCCAGGGTTCCCTCAAGGAAGCCGCCGTCGGCATCGGCATGACCCCGCGCCAGGTGCTGTGGAAAGTCGAATTGCCCAATGCCGTGCCGATCATCATCGGTGGCGTGCGGGTGGCCCTGGCGATCAACGTCGGCACCGCGCCCCTGGCCTTCCTGATCGGCGCCAACAGCCTGGGCAGCCTGATCTTCCCCGGCATCGCCCTGAACAATCAGCCGCAATTGCTGCTCGGCGCCGCCTGCACTGCGCTGCTGGCCTTGCTCCTCGACGGTCTGGTCACCCTGGCCAGCCGCCTCTGGCTGGAACGTGGTCTGCGCCCGTCCTAAGTCCGTAAGCGCCAAGGAATGAACATGAAAAAAACAAGCCTGATACTCGGCTGCATCCTGCTTTTCGCTGGATGGGTGCAAGCCGCGGAAAAACCACTGATCCGCATTGGTGCCCGGGTCTTCACCGAACAGACCCTGCTGGCGGAAATCACCTCCCAGTACCTGCGCAGCAAGGGTTACGACACCCGCGTCACCGGCGGCCTGGGCAGCAACCTGGCGCGCAGCGCCCAGGAAAGCGGCCAGCTGGACCTGATCTGGGAATACACCGGGGTCTCGCTGGTGGCCTACAACCACATCGACGAGAAACTCGACAGCCAGCAGTCCTACGCCCGAGTCAAAGAACTCGACGCGAAAAAAGGCCTGGTCTGGTTGGCGCCGTCCAAGTTCAGCAATACCTACGCCCTGGCCCTGCCGGAGAACGTGGCCAAGGAACATCCGCAGATCAACAGCATCAGCGACCTGACCCGAGCCCTGGCCGAAAACCCCAAGGAAAACCGCTTGGTGGCCCTGGACACCGAGTTCGCCAACCGCTCCGACGGCCTGGCCGGCATGGTCAAGCTGTACGACATGAACCTGACCCGCAAGAACACCCGGCAAATGGACGCCGGCCTGGTCTACACCGCCTTGCGCAATGGCCAGGTATTTGCCGGTTTGGTCTACACCACCGACGGTCGGCTCAACGCCTTCAAGCTCAAGCTGCTGCAAGACGACAAGCATTACTTCCCGGACTACACCGCAGCCCCCGTGGTGCGTCAGGCGTATCTCGACGCCCACCCGCAATTGGCGGCGGACCTCAAGCCGCTGGCGGCGCTGTTCGACGACGAAACCATGCGCCAGCTGAACGCGCAGGTCGACGTCGACCATGAAAGCCCATCCGCCGTGGCCGCCGATTTCCTGCGCCAACATCCGATCAACCACTAATAGAGAGGAGAAGACATGGAATTCTTGAACGCCTTTTCCCATCTCGATTGGGCCCAGGTCCTGCACCTGACCTGGCAGCACATCACCCTGGTGGGCATCGCCGTGACCCTGGCGATTGTCTTCGGTGTGCCCCTGGGCATCCTGATGACCCGCTTCCCGACCCTGGCCGGCCCGTTGCAGGCCAGTGCCACCGTGCTGCTGACCATTCCCTCCATCGCCCTGTTCGGCCTGCTGCTGCCGTTCTACTCCAAGTTCGGCCAGGGCCTGGGGCCGCTGCCGGCCATCACGGCGGTGTTCCTCTATTCCCTGCTGCCGATCATGCGCAACACCTACCTGGCCCTGACCGGCGTCGAGCCGGGCATCCGCGAAGCCGCCCGCGGCATCGGCATGACCTTCGGCCAGCGCCTGCGCATGGTCGAACTGCCGATCGCGGTGCCGGTGATCCTCGCTGGGGTGCGCACCGCCGTGGTGATGAACATCGGCGTCATGACCATCGCCGCCACCATTGGCGCCGGCGGCCTGGGCGTACTCATTCTTGCTTCCATCAGCCGCAGCGACATGTCGATGCTGATCGTCGGCGCGCTACTGGTCAGTCTCCTGGCCATCTTCGCCGACCTGCTTCTGCAATGGCTGCAACGCTCGCTGACACCAAAAGGACTGCTCAAATGATCGAACTTCAAAAGCTGACCAAGACCTTCCAAAGCAACGGCAAGACCATCACCGCCGTTGACTCCGTAAGCCTGACCGTCAATGAAGGCGAAATTTGCGTATTCCTCGGCCCTTCGGGCTGCGGCAAAAGCACCACGCTGAAGATGATCAACCGCCTGATCAAGCCCACCTCGGGCAAGATCCTGATCAACGGCGAAGACACCACCGACCTCGACGAAGTCACCCTGCGCCGCAACATCGGCTATGTGATCCAGCAGATCGGCCTGTTCCCCAACATGACCATCGAGGAAAACATTGTGGTGGTGCCCAAGCTGCTGGGCTGGGACAAGCAGAAATGCCACGACCGCGCCCGTGAGCTGATGAGCATGATCAAGCTCGAACCCAAGCAGTACCTGCATCGGTATCCACGTGAGCTGTCCGGCGGCCAGCAACAGCGCATCGGGGTGATTCGCGCCCTGGCGGCGGACGCCCCGCTGCTGCTGATGGACGAACCCTTCGGCGCGGTGGACCCGATCAACCGCGAGATGATCCAGAACGAGTTCTTCGAGATGCAGCGCGCGCTGAACAAGACCGTGATCATGGTCAGCCACGACATCGATGAAGCCATCAAGCTGGGGGACAAGATCGCCATCTTCCGCGCCGGCAAGCTGCTGCAGATCGATCACCCGGACACCTTGCTGGCGCACCCGGCGGACGACTTCGTCAGCAACTTCGTCGGCCAGGACAGCACCTTGAAACGCCTGTTGCTGGTGAAGGCCGAAGACGCCGCGGACAACGCACCGTCGGTGAGCCCGGAAACCCCGGTAGCCGAGGCCCTGGACCTGATGGACGAACACGACCGCCGCTACGTGGTGGTGACCTGCGCCGAGAACAAGGCCCTGGGTTATGTACGCCGTCGCGACCTGCACCGTCAGACCGGCACCTGTGCCCAGTTCCTGCGCGAATTCAACGCCACCGCCGCCTACGACGAACACCTGCGGATTCTTCTGTCGCGCATGTACGAGTTCAACCGTTCGTGGCTGCCGGTGCTGGATGCCGAGCGGGTATTTCTCGGTGAGGTGACCCAGGAATCCATTGCGGCCTACCTGAGCTCCGGGCGTTCGCGGGGGATGAAGACCAACATCGTCTCGCCGGCTGAGGCAGTGGTCGCCTGATCAATAAATAGCCAATAACGAACCTGTGGCGAGGGCGCTTGCTGCACCTGGGCCGTGAAGCGGCCCCTCTTTGCCAAAAAGAGTGGAACTGCTGCGCAGTTCACCGGGAGCAAGCGCCCTCGCCACTGGTTTTTCGGCCCACTGACATGGCGGAAAAAAATATCAACAGCCGCCCCCGCGAACGCCGTCCGGCAGCACCTTCCGAAACAGCCAAGATCCCCCTCTGATCAGCCTCTCGTCGCTAACGTCGTCGATGTTGACGCCTTCATACTTTCCAGACACTTGGCGCGCAAAAGCGTCGAACGTGCAGGTATTTTTAACACTTGGAAAATCTTCGGGAACATCTGTCCGTCATCTGTGTCGGCTACAAAGAGAGGTGTCGTTTACGCACGTCAGACAAGTGCAAAAACGCGACATTTTTTGTTGATCTCAGGCCCCTCACCACCTAAAGTTCGCGCCGAACGTCCATGCTGGAAACGATCCATCCGGCTCAAGTACTGACGACGAGACAGCAAGGCCAAGGGAAACTTTCCCATGGCCTTTTTGCTTTCGGCGACATGCCTTGGGAAGTAGGCGAACCAAAGTGGGGATACGGAGGACGTTCTGATTTGCACCCATTGATTTCTAACGTTTGCCAGTAGGAGCTCCCAACGCATGTCGATTAACGTCGAAGACTATTTCGCGCGCGAAACCTTTCAAAAAATGAAGGCGTTCGCCGACCAGCAAGAAACCCCGTTCGTGGTCATCGACACCCAGATGATCGCCCAGGCCTATGACGACCTGCGCGCCGGTTTCGAATTCGCCAAGGTCTACTACGCGGTCAAGGCCAACCCGGCCGCCGAGATCATCGACCTGCTGCACGAAAAAGGCTCCAGCTTCGACATCGCCTCGATCTACGAGCTGGACAAAGTGCTGGGCCGCGGCGTCAACCCGGCCAACATCAGCTACGGCAACACCATCAAGAAATCCAAGGACATCCGCTACTTCTATGAGAAGGGCGTGCGTCTGTATGCCACCGACTCCGAAGCCGACCTGCGCAACATCGCCAAGGCCGCCCCGGGTTCGAAAGTCTATGTGCGCATCCTCACCGAAGGCTCCACCACCGCCGACTGGCCACTGTCGCGCAAATTCGGCTGCCAGACCGACATGGCCATGGACCTGCTGATCCTCGCCCGCGACCTGGGCCTGGTGCCTTACGGCGTGTCGTTCCACGTGGGTTCGCAACAGCGCGACATCAGCGTCTGGGACGCGGCGATCGCCAAGGTCAAAGTGATCTTCGAACGCCTGAAGGAAGAAGACGGCATCGAGCTCAAACTGATCAACATGGGCGGTGGCTTCCCGGCCAACTACATCACCCGTACCAACAGCCTGGAAACCTACGCCGAGGAAATCATCCGCTTCCTCAAGGAAGACTTCGGCGACGAGCTGCCGGAAATCATCCTTGAGCCTGGCCGTTCGCTGATTGCCAACGCCGGCATCCTGGTCAGCGAAGTGGTGCTGGTGGCGCGTAAATCCCGCACCGCCGTGGAGCGCTGGGTCTACACCGACGTGGGCAAATTCTCCGGCCTGATCGAAACCATGGACGAGTCCATCAAGTTCCCGATCTGGACCGAGAAGAAAGGCGAAGTGGAAGAAGTGGTGATCGCCGGCCCGACCTGCGACAGCGCCGACATCATGTACGAGAACTACAAGTACGGCCTGCCGCTGAACCTGGCCATCGGCGACCGCCTGTACTGGCTGTCCACCGGCGCCTATACCACCAGCTACAGCGCGGTGGAATTCAACGGCTTTCCGCCGCTGAAGGCGTTTTACCTGTAAGGACAGTGGCTAGCTGCTAGCGACAAGCTGCAAGAAAAAGCCCATGACCTGTCATGGGCTTTTGGCTTTTTGTGGCGGCGGCTTTGGCAAAGGACAAGGCTGACTCAAGCTCGCAGCCCACGCCACGACTTGCTGATGGTCGATCACTCTTGCGCAATCGACATCGGCCATTGCTTCCAGTGTCCTGCGAGTGGCGACATTGAAAGACGGCAGGCCAAAAGAGACCTGGGAATCACTCATGAGACTTTTCCTTGCGTCATCCCCACTCAGGCCAAGTCCGCAAGCTGCTCGCCATCCCGTTCATCCGCCAATTGCGCTGCGCGCCGCTGATAGGCCTGGGCCAGTTCGCGAATCTTTGGATGCGTGGCATTGAGCAACGCAGCGCAAGCCACCCGCAGGAAATTCAGGTTGCCGCCCGCCAGGGCCTGCTGCAGCCAATCCACGGCTTCGTCGATACGACCGGCATCGGCCAGCACCGCCGCATAGCTGAACTGTCCACGGAAATCCCCGCCTTCGGCCGAGCGTCGATACCATTCGTGGGCCGCTTGCGGGTCGGCCGGACACACCAGCCCTTCCTCCAGGTAACGCCCCAGCAGGTTCATCGATTTGGCATGCCCCAGCTCTGCCGCACGGCGGTAGCAAGCCAGGGCCAGGGCGTGGTTTTGCGCCACGCCACGGCCGGTGGCCAGCAGGTTGGCGTAGTTGTACAGGCCCCAATCCAGCCCCGCTTCGGCAGCCAATCGATAATGCCCGGCAGCGCGGGCGGCATCCGCCGGGCATCCCCACCCGTGCTCATGGCAGCGGCCGAGCATGTTGCGCGCCATCAGGTGCCCACGTCGCGCGGCGATTTCGAACCAGCGCAAGGCCAGGGGTTGATCCTGCTGGATGCCGTGGCCGTCGAGGAGGATCTGTCCCAGCAGCGCCTGGGCCTCCACCAGCCCCTCTCGGGCCGCCACCAATATCGCCTGGGCCGCACGGGCCGGACTCTGTTGGAGCATGGCGCTCAGTTGCGCGCCGTCGAGGACTTCCTCGCGGCGAAGTTGAACAGTCACCGCCTACACCTCGACCCAGCGCCGCAGCAGGTTGTGATAGGTGCCGGTCAGGCGGATCAGCGAAGGATGCTCGGGCACATCCCGGGTCAGCTCCTGGATCGCTCCGTCCATCTCGAACAGCAAGGCGCGCTGACTGTCTTCGCGCACCAGGCTCTGGGTCCAGAAGAAAGAGGCATAGCGAGCGCCGCGGGTCACCGGGTTGACCTTGTGCAGGCTGGTGCCGGGGTACAGCACCATGTCCCCCGCCGGCAGCTTGACCCGCTGCAGGCCGTAGGTGTCCTGGATCTCCAGCTCGCCGCCGTCGTAATCCTCGGGGTCGCTGAAGAACAGGGTCGAGGACAGATCGGTGCGTACCCGCTCCGCGCTGCCCTTGGGCTGGCGCACAGCGTTGTCGATATGGAAGTCGAAACTGCCGCCGGCGGTGTAGCAGTTGATCAGCGGCGGGAACACCTTGTGCGGCAAGGCGGCGGACATGAACAGCGGGTTCTGCCACAGGCGATCGAGCATCGCCGCGCCGATCTCTTGGGCCAGCGGATGCCCTTCGGGCAGTTGCAGGTTGTGCTTGGCCTTGGCCGACTGGTAACCGGCGGTGATCTTGCCATCCGCCCAGTCCGCCTGCTCCAGGGCTTCACGGATGCGCCCTACCTCATCACGGGTGAACACGCCGGGGATGTGCAGCAACATGGCCAGGTACCTGAGCAGCGAAAGGCCCTCAATGGTATTGATTCTTATTGACTGTGTAAAACCCGGTGACGAATGAGCGCGCAAAAACCGTAAGGATAAATTGTAAAGATTGTAAATTCAGTGCGAATAGTAACGTTTCGCAATTGATAACGATTGTTTCTTTCCCCTATATTCCGCGACCTCAAATCCTTGGGGAGGGGAACCACCATGTCACGCCAACAACCACCATCCGCTGTCAGTTCACCACGCCTGCTGGCCTCCGCCATTGGCGTGGCGATTACCGCCGGCTCCGCGGGCCATATGGTCCAGGCTGCGCAAGACACCCAGCAAAAGACAGCGGGCAAGGCCATTGCCCTGGATGCCACCAGCATTACTGGTGAGGCCCAGGAGCAGACGTCTTACAAGGTCGACTCCTCCTCCTCGAAAAAATACACAGCACCACTTCGGGAAACGCCGAAAAGCGTGACGGTGATTCCCCAGCAAGTGATGCGCGACACTGCTGCCACCAGCCTGGTGGATGCCCTGCGCACCACACCCGGGATTACCTTTGGTGCCGGTGAAGGCGGCAACCCGGCCGGTGACCGCCCGATCATTCGCGGCTTCAACGCCGAAAGCGACGTGTTCATCGACGGCATGCGTGATCCTGCCTCGCAAAGCCGGGAGATCTTCAACGTCGAGTCCATCGAAGTCAGCAAGGGCCCTGGCTCGGCCTTTACCGGTGCCGGTTCCACCGGCGGCAGCCTGAACCTGGTGTCCAAGACCGCCAAGCTGGGCAACTCCTACAACGGTGGGTTCACCTGGGGCTCGGACCAGACCAAACGCACCACCCTGGACCTCAACCAGCAGATGACCGACAGTTCGGCCTTTCGCCTGAACCTGATGAAGCACGAGGCCAACGTGGCCGGTCGCGACGCCGTGGAAGTCAGCCGCTGGGGCGTGGCGCCCTCCTTCGCGTTCGGCCTGGGTACCGACACCCGGGTCACCGTGGGCTACTACCACCTCAACACTGACGACATCCCGGACTACGGCATCCCGTTGACCAACAGCGGCACTCGCCGCAGCAAGTACAACGTCGACAAACCGGTCAGCGTCAATCGTGACAACTTCTACGGTCTCACCGGCCGCGACTACCGCAAGACCAGCGAAGACAGCGGCACGATCAAGATCGAACACGATCTGAACGACAACCTGACCCTGTCCAACAGCTTCCGCCTGTCGCGCTCGACCCTGGACTACATCGTCACCAACCCGGATGACAGCCGTGGCAACGTGGCCAATGGCACCGTCTACCGCAGCCCGAAAAGCCGCAACTCGACCTCCAAGGGCTGGACCAACCAGACCGACCTGAGCGCCAAGTTCGACACCGGTTTCATCGAGCACAGCCTGGTGACCGGTATCGAGTTCTCCTACGTGGATACCCACAACCGTGCCTACGACGTGACCTCGGCGGTCAACGGCAGCACCTGTAACGCGGCCCTGATCGCCAACGGCGACTGCACCAGCCTCAACAACCCGACGCCGGGCGCCGGCTGGAACGGCACCATCAAGGACAGCGCGGCCTACACCGACACCGACACCAAGACCGCTGCGGCCTACGTGTTCGACACCCTGAAGTTCAACGAACAATGGTCGCTGAACCTGGGCCTGCGTTTCGACGACTACCAGACTCGTTCCAGCGGCTTCGCCACTCGGGCCCCGGCGGGTGAATTTGCCCGCGAGAACAACTCGCAGCTGTGGAACTACCAGGTTGGCGTGGTCTACAAACCACTGCCCAACGGCAGCGTCTACGCCGCCTACTCCACCTCCAGCAACCCAGCGGGCGAGACCAGCGGCAACGGCGGCCTGGACTTGGCCGCGAACAACAGCAGCCTGGACCCGGAAAAGAACCGCAACTACGAAGTGGGCACCAAGTGGGACTTCTTCGATGACGATCTGTCGTTGACCGCGGCCCTGTTCCGCACCGAGAAGACCAACGCGCGGATCAACGACCCGGATGGCGGCGCCACCCAGGTGCTGGACGGTGAACAACGGGTCAACGGCCTGGAACTGACCTACAGCGGCAAGCTGACCCGCAACTGGAAGGTCTACGGCGGCTACACCTACATGGAAAGCGAAGTGGTGAAAACCACCCTGGCGGTGGACGAGGGCAACCACACCCCGAGCACGCCACGGAACAACTTCACCCTGTGGTCGACCTATGACCTGATCCCGGAACGCCTCACTGTCGGCGCCGGCGCCACCTTCGTCGATTCGCAGTTCGGCAACATCGCCAACTCGGTGGAGATCCCGTCCTACTGGCGCTACGACGCCATGGCCAGCTACAAGCTGACCAAGAACGTCGACCTGCAGCTCAACGTGCAGAACCTGACCGACAAGCGTTACTTCGACCAGGTGTTCCAGACCCACTACGCCCACGTAGCCGCCGGCCGTACCGCCCTGATGAGCGCCAACTTCCACTTCTGACCCAGCAGCCGACCGCCTGTGGCCCCCGCCACAGGCCGCCAAGCCCCACGCATTGCAATGCCTGGGGCTTTTGCGTGTAAAAAAGAATGCTTCTCGACAACCCACGGCATACTGCGCGCCGTGTTTTCTCTCTCTGGACGAACAAGGCGAGTGACGTGTTGAAGAAAACCCTGTTCCAGCTGCACTGGTTCTTCGGCATCAGCGCGGGGCTGATCCTGGCCCTGATGGGCATCACCGGGGCGACGGTGTCGTTCCAGGACGAGATCCTGCGCGCCCTCAACCCATCGGTGCTGCAAGTCGACAAGCTGCCCGCCGGGGTGCTGCCACCCGCCGAACTGGTGGACAAAATCCAGGCCGCCGAAGGCAAGACCGTGTCCATGCTCTGGGTGGAAACCGACAGCGGCAACGCCGCTCGGGTGTTCTTCACCCCGCCGCCAGGGGAGCGCCGTGGCCAGATGCGCTACTTCGATCCCTACACCGGCGAGTTCCTGGGTGACGCGGTCGGCCAGGACTTCTTCGGCTTGATGCTGCAACTGCACCGCTTCCTGGCCATCGGCGACACCGGCCGGCAGATCACCGGCGCCTGCACCCTGATCCTGATCTTCTTCTGCCTGTCCGGGCTGTACCTGCGCTGGCCGCGCCAAGTCGGCAACTGGCGCGTATGGCTGACACTGGACTGGGCCAAGAAAGGCCGCGGCTTCAACTGGGACCTGCACGCGGTGTTTGGCACCTGGTGCCTGCTGTTCTACCTGCTGTTCGCCCTCACCGGCCTGTACTGGTCCTACGACTGGTACCGGGAGGGCCTGACCAAACTGCTCTCCGACTCGCCACACAGTGAACGCCAGCGCGGTGGTCGCGGCGGCCCACCGCCCAAGGGCCCCGCCCCCGTGGCGGACTACAACGCCCTGTGGAGCAGCATCTACAGCGCTGCCGGCAAGGACCTCAGCGGCTACAACATCCGCATGCCCGCCGTGGCCGGCCAGCCGGCGACGGTGTTCTACCTGCTCAAGGACTCGCCCCACGATCGCGCCCTGAACCAGCTCACTCTGGACCCCGCCACCGGGGTCATCAGCCGTCATGAGCGCTACGCCGACAAGAGCCTCAAGGCGCAGTTGCTCACCAGCGTCTACGCCCTGCACGTGGGCAGCTACTTCGGCCTGATCGGACGCATCGTGCTGACCCTGGCCTCATTGAGCATGCCGCTGTTCTTCGTCACCGGCTGGCTGCTGTACCTGGATCGCCGGCGCAAAAAGCGCCAGATCAAGAACGCACGCCAAGGCCTGGAAAGCAGCGCCGACGATGGCTCGGCATGGCTGATCGGCTTCGCCAGCCAGAGCGGTTTTGCCGAACAATTGGCCTGGCAGACTGCCGGGCAATTGCAAGCTGCCGGGGTCAGCGCCAAGGTCCAGTCGCTGGCCAGCCTCAGCGAGCAGGATCTGCGCAGCGCCCAACGCGCGCTGTTCATAGTCAGCACCTTCGGCGACGGTGAAGCCCCGGACAGCGCCCGCGGCTTCGAACGCAAACTGCTGGGCCGCGAGCTGCCGCTTGCGGGCTTGCAATACGCCGTGCTCGGCCTCGGCGACCGCCAGTATCAGCACTTCTGCGGCTTTGCCCGGCGCCTGCATGACTGGTTGTCGAGCCAGGGCGGCAACACCCTGTTCGCCCCCATCGAAGTGGACAGCGGCGACAGCTACGCCCTGCGCCACTGGCAACAGCAACTGGGCCAACTGACCGGACAGGCTCCCGTGGACCTGTGGCAGGCCCCGGCCTTCGACAACTGGACCTTGAACACCCGTACCCTGCTCAACCCTGAAAGCAGCGGTTCCGGGGTCTACCTGCTGCAGTTGCTGGCCCCCAGTACCAGTAGCTGGCTGGCCGGGGATCTGGTGGAAGTCATGCCGCGCAACAGCCGCGGCGCGGTGGTGGATTTCCTCGCCGGCCTGGGCCTCTCCGGCAACACCCCGGTGCAACTGGATGGCCTGCAAGAAAGCCTGGAACAGGCCCTGGGCAGCCGCCAGCTGCCAGACAACCGAAGCCATCTGGTGGGGCTGCATGCCCAGGCCCTGGTGGACGCCCTGGTGCCCCTGAGCATGCGCGAATACTCCATCGCCTCGATTGCCGCCGACGGCTGCCTGGAACTTCTGGTGCGTCAGGAATGCCACCCCGATGGCAGCCTGGGGATTGGTTCCGGCTGGCTCACCGAGCATGCCGCGGTGGGTTCCAGCATCAGCCTGCGGGTGCGCCGCAACAGTGGCTTCCACCTGCCGGCCGAACCTTGCCCGCTGATTCTGCTGGGCAACGGCACCGGGTTGGCGGGCCTGCGCAGTTTGCTCAAGGCACGGATCGCCGATGGCCAGCAACGCAACTGGCTGATCTTTGGCGAGCGCAACGCCGAGCATGATTTCTACTGCAAGGATGAACTGCAGGAATGGCGCACCCGGGGCGACCTGAGCCGCCTGGACCTGGCGTTCTCCCGGGACCAGGCCGAGAAGGTCTACGTCCAGGATCGCCTGCGCCAAGCGGCCGACGAGCTGAAAAAATGGCTGGCCGACGGCGCCGCGATCTACATCTGCGGCAGCTTGCAGGGCATGGCGTCCGGGGTGGATCAGGTGCTCAACGAGGTACTGGGCGCAGACCAGGTCGAACGCCTGATCGAACAGGGGCGCTACCGCCGCGACGTTTACTGAGGCGTCAGGCGCTTCGCCGGCAAGCCGGCTCTACACCACTCCTACGGCCCCCTCCTGCGTAGGAGCTGGCTTGCCAGCGAAGGCGCCCGTCAGAACAGCGCAAGGCTCAAGGCCCTCTTCGCCGGCAAGCCGGCTCCTACATCGATCCTGCTGCCCACTCCTCCTACGGAACGGGATGCTGGCGAGGAGGGTTACACCGGTTGCAGGTTGTGCTCGTACACCGCCACGCCATCCAGGTCCCGCAGGATCACCTTCAGCTCTGCAGTCTGCCCGTCGATCTGCACTTCGCCAAAGAACTGGAAGCCGGCAAAGGGCGAAGTGTTCTGCGCAGGCGGCGCCTTCTGGAACACCACTTCCGGGCCGAAGGTTTTATCCAGCACATTGGGCCCGAAACTCCCGGCATTCAGCGGGCCCGCAACAAACTCCCAGAACGGCTCGAAGTCCTGGAACGCCGCGCGATCCGGGTGGTAATGGTGAGCGGCGCAATAATGCACGTCCGCCGTCAGCCACACATGGTTGCGCACCTGATGCTTGCGCAGATGCGCCAGCAGTTCGGCAATCTCCAACTCACGCCCCTGGGCCGGTCCCGGGTCGCCGTTGGCAACGGCCTCCCAACGCGCCACACCGGGGCTGACTTCACCATCGGGCACGCCGAGGCCAATGGGCATATCCGCTGCCACCACTTTCCACTGGGCCTGCGAATCCTTGAGTTCACGCTTCAACCAATCCAGCTGCTCACGGCCCAGGAAGGGTTTCTCGCCACCGAGGTTGTCATCGTTGGCCCCGCGATAACTGCGCATATCCAGCACGAACACATCCAGCAGCGGTCCATAGCTGAGCTTGCGGTAAATCCGCCCGCCGCCATCGGCGCTCTGCCGACGCATCGGCGCATACTCCAGCCACGCCTGACGCGCGCGGCCCACCAGGGTCTGGATGTCCTTGACCGCATAGCGCTCGTCCAACTGCTTGCCGGGCGACCAGTTGTTGACCACCTCGTGGTCGTCCCACTGCCAGATCTGCGGCACCTCGGCGTTGAAGCGACGCAGGTTCTCGTCCATCAGGTTGTAGCGGTAATTGCCCCGGTACTCGTCGAGGGTCTCGGCCACCTTGCTCTTGGCCTCGGTGGTGATGTTGCGCCAGACGCGCCCGTCCTCCACGGTCAACTGCGCCGGCACCGGGCCGTCGGCGTAAATGGTGTCGCCGCTGTGGATAAAGAAGTCCGGCAAACGCAGGCGCATGGCCTCATAAATGCGCATGCCACCGATGTCCGGGTTGATGCCGAAGCCCTGGCCCACCGTGTCGCCGCTCCAGACAAAACGGATATCCCGGCGTTGCGTCGGCGCACTGCGCAAATGGCCGAACCACGGCTCACTGGCCACACCGCTCTGGGCATCCTCGAACCTCACCCGATAAAAGATCGCCTGATCGGCCGGCAACCCCGTCAATTCCACCCGCGCGGTAAAATCCGTGCGCGCATCGGCCAGCGGCGAGATGAACCGCCGAGGGTTGCCGAACAGGCTTCGCGTGTCCCACTCCACCACCATCCGCGCCGGGCGATCCGTGCGGCTCCAGATCATCGCCCTATCCCCCAGCAGATCCCCGGACTGCACCCCATCGGTGAGCTGCGGCCGGTCCTTGACCGACGCAATCACCGCCGGCGCCAGGCTCGGCAGCAACAGCCCCGCCCCGGCGATTTGCATGATCCGACGACGGCCGAGGTTGAACTCGCTCATGGTGACTCCCTGACAATGGTCAAAAGGCAACCTTAGTCAGCGGGGATGAAGGGGGTGTGACAAGAGGCTTGGAACGAGCCGCCTTTTAACTGCAACCAAGCCTTACGCCACAACAAGAACAATCATTAGCAGCATCTGAAAAATCAGTTCTACATCAAGTTTGATCCCACCTACCCGAAACAACCGACACGCTAAGCTCGCCCTTTCCGATACAACCAACCGAGTCGAACATGAATAATAAAAAAAGAATTTTGGTAACCGGTGGCGGAAAAGGAATAGGCGAAAAAGTCATTCGCCTGTTGGTAAGCAAGGGCTACGAAATGCACTTCACCTACTGCCGATCAAAAAAAAGCGCTGAGAAACTATGCAGTGAGTTTCCCAACAAGGTGTTCGCCCACTATTTGAATATGGCGGACCCTGACTCCATCAACACTGGCGGCTTTAGTGAAATATCAGATTGGTACGGCATTATTTTCAATGCGGGTGTGGGTTCCGCCAGCGTAAACAACTATGCCAATAGCCCTGATACTTCTGAAGATCAGTTAGATGAGGCCATGTTGAAAATCAATGCCTTGGGGCCGCTATCCCTGTATCGGCGGCTCAAGCCGAACCTGATCAAAAACAACCACGCAAAGATAATCTTTATTTCATCGGTGGGAGGAGGCATCGCCGCGTTTCCCGGCTTTCGCTACAGCGACGGAATGAGCAAGGCGGCCCTGAGCTACCTGGCCAGACAGATAGCCACAGAGAACACGGACTCTGGCATCGATGTGTTCACCCTCTGCCCTGGAGCGACCGAAACATCAATGTTTGAGGCCAGTACCCTGAATAAACTGAGCCCGTCAGAGCGTGCACACTTTGTCCAAAAACTCCCGAAAGGGCGTCTTATCCAGCCTGAAGAAATAGCTCACTGGATCGCCAAACTATTAGAACCTGAATCCACTGTATTACATGGTTGCATCATTGATGCCTCTGCCGGACTGGGCATACGCCCCAGTCACATGGACTGACCCCAGCAATCGTAATACCGGCCAACTTAATAACAGCCAAAGACTGGAGATTAACGTGGAAGCTGAAACATGGATCACTTACTTAATAGCCTGCATCTTCATCTGTATCTCTCCAGGCAGCGGCGCTGTTCTGGCGATGAGTCATGGCACTCTTCTTGGCTGGCGCCGGACCCTCTTCACCATTGCCGGCCTGGAAGCCGGTGGCGCGCTCATACTCTTGTTGGCAGGAGTGGGAGTGGGCTCTGTGTTACTGGCCTCCGGATTCTGGTTCGGAGTGATCAAAGTCATTGGCGCCCTCTACTTGATCTGGCTCGGACTCGCTCAATGGCGCAGCGCCGGGACTCAAAGCCAGGCTCAAGCTGGACACTCCAGCGTCCCGACCACTCGACTCTTCCTCACCGGATTTGCAACTAACGTCTCCAATCCAAAGGGCATTATTTTCATGGTGGCCATCCTGCCCCAGTTCATAAACCAGGCACTTCCATTAGTCCCTCAACTTGCACTCATGGCCATGACCATGACCCTGGTGGATACGCTGGTGATGACAACCTACGCCTACAGCGCCAACCGACTGCAACAGTATCTGCGCAGCCCATCGGCCCTGAGCGTTCAGAGCCGATTCTTTGGCGGGGTACTGATGGCCATGGGTGCAGCCTTGCTCATGGTGAAGAACCAGACCGCCGATTGAACGACAACCCGTCTGGACGTAATGGCAAGGGCGCCGAAGCCCCTTGCCAAAAGAGCGGAAACCTCGACTACGGAACCGAGCGATTGCCATCAAGCAAGGCATCCACCACGCCACGGGCCATTTCCACCGAATGCACCAGGGACCAGATCAAGCCACGCTCGACGCCGCTGGCCTGCTCGGTGATCTCGTCGGACACCTCTTCGGCGGCTTTGAGCAGCATGGAAACGTGGAGCAAAGCTTCCTCGGCGCTGATGCCGGGGCGGACGGTGAAGGGCGAGTCGGTGCCCGCAGGACCCGCGGCGGTGGGGTGGAGAGCCGCAATCAACGAGCCGTTTACGCGGGTGTTGGCCAGAGCATGGCGAATGACTTCATTGGCCAGATCGTGGTCGGGATTACGACGGGAAGAAGGATGGAAAACAGGCGGATCGGGGACGATCTTTTTCATGGTGTAGCTCCTTGGGATGGAGCCACCACCTGACGCTGCTAAACGTAAGGTGGCAGCTGTACGCGGGTTAGCAGACCGGTCCAAGGAATCCGGCGCACCCAAGGGCGCCCCACGCACAGCCGCCATAACAGAACTCGGCAGGCCAAAAGCCAACCGGGACAGGGGCAATACTTGCGTGTCTTGGAATCAGGCTGCTAAACCCGATCACTGAACATTCAGTGACGAACCGAGCCTAGTGAGCCGAGTACCCAGCCGCAAGCGCCAAGGAGTGTCTCGGAAACGCCTTACAAAAGAAAGAGACTTGGCCGACCGTTAACACCACCAAAGGCTAAGATCGACCAAGATTCGGACGCATGATTTCCAGCGACCTTGAGATCGCCGCGTCTCCTACGACGGAGTGCCGCCCAGAGCGTTCGCAGCCTGCGGCAGCGGCTACAACGGGTGCCGTTGCGGGATTGCGCCGCAACGGATGTACCGTGGAGGTCAGGCCGCCTTGGCCGGTTCCAGGGCCAGTTCGACGGTCTCTGGTCGTTTCACTAGCGCATAGACAACCGCTGTCAGCAGGCTGCCCGCGACAATCGCCAGCAGATACAGCAGCGCATGGTTGATGGCGTTCGGGATCAGCATGACGAACAGGCCCCCATGGGGCGCCATCAGCTTGCAGCCGAAGTACATCGACAAAGCCCCGGTCAGCGCGCCGCCCGCAATGCTCGCCGGAATCACCCGCAGTGGATCTTTGGCGGCAAACGGAATCGCCCCTTCGGAGATAAAGCACAACCCCAACACCAGCGCCGCCTTGCCGGCTTCGCGTTCGGTCTGGGCAAATTTGCGTCGGGCAATGAAGGTGGCAATCCCTAAGCCAATCGGCGGCACCATGCCCGCAGCCATGGTCGCGGCCATCGGTGCATAACTCTGGGACGCCAGCAGCCCCACCGAAAACGCATAGGCCGCCTTGTTGATCGGCCCACCCAGGTCAACGCACATCATCGCGCCCAGCAGTACCCCAAGCAGAATGGCGTTGGTGGTGCCCATACTGTCGAGGAAGTGGGTCAGCGCCGCGAGCATGCCCGCCACCGGTTTGCCCACCACGTAGATCATCACCAGCCCGGTAAACAGACTGGCCAGCAGCGGGATGATCAGGATCGGTTTCAACGCCTCCAGGCTTTGCGGCAGTCGCACATATTGGCTGATCGCCTTGGCCGCATAACCGGCCAGAAACCCGGCGACGATGCCGCCGATAAAACCCGCGCCCAGGGTGCTGGCGAGCAGGCCGCCGATCATCCCCGGCGCCAGACCCGGCCGGTCGGCGATGGAGTAGGCGATGTAACCGGCCAGCAGCGGCACCATCAACTTGAAGGCGGTCTCGCCGCCGATCTGCATCAAGGCCGCGGCCAGGGTGCCCTCTTCTTTGAAGGCGGTAATGCCGAAGACGAAGGACAGGGCAATCATCAAGCCGCCCGCTACCACCATCGGCAGCATGAACGACACGCCAGTCAGCAGGTGTTTGTAGACCCCAGTCTTTTCCTGCTTGGCCGGTGCCTGGGCGCCTGCAGCCGTGGACTCCAACTGGCCCTCGGCCAGGGCCTTGTTCAGAGTCGCCTCGGACTGTTTCAAAGCCACGCCGGTGCCGCAGCGGTAGATGCGCTTGCCGGCAAAACGCTCGGTGGCCACTTCGATGTCCGCCGCCAGCAGCACCACGTCGGCGGCGGCGATGGCTTCGGCGCTCAGCGGGTTACGGGCGCCCACCGAGCCCTGGGTTTCCACTTGCAGGTCGTAGCCCAGGCGCTTGGCGGTCTGCTGCAAGGCCTCGGCGGCCATGAAGGTGTGAGCCACACCGGTCGGGCAGGCGGTGATCGCCACCAGGCGCGGCGCGCGTTTGCCCGCCTCGACCACCGGCTCGGCACTGGCCTCGGTGGCGACATGGATCTGAGCCTCTTCGGCGCCGCGACGCAGCACCGCGTCGACGTCCTGCAGAGCCTGGGACGGAGTGCTGCGGTAGACCCGCTTGCCGACAAAACGCGACAGGTCCACAGGCCCGGTGCTGACGACCAGCACCCACTCGGCGGCCTCAAGGGTGGCCGCTGACAGTTGGCGCTCGGGGTGTGCGTCATCGTGCACTTCAACGCTGGTACTCCAGCCCTGGCGCTGGGCCGCAGCGTCCAGCAGGCGGGCACAGAGCACGCTGGTGACCATGCCGTTGGGGCAGGCGGTAATAATGGCTAACTTCATACGCAACCCTCTTATTGTTCTAGGAGGGGATGCACGCGCACCCCCTGCTCCAGCCGGGCCAGTTGGGCCCTGTCGCTGATGCCGAAACCGATCTGGGTCACGGCCATGGCGGCAATCGCCGTGGCGGTGCGCAGGGTCTGTTCGAACGGCTGGGCGCTGAGCAGGCCGTGGAGCATGCCCGCCAGCAGCGAGTCGCCAGCGCCCACGGTGCTGACCACGCTGACCTTGGGCGGCTGGGCCTGCAAGGACAGTCCGGCGCTAAACCAGTTCACCCCTTCGGCGCCGTGAGAAATCACCACGTGCTCGACGCCCTGGGCCTGCAGAAGACGCGCCGCCTCGGCCTGCACCGCCACGCCAAGCACCGGGCTGCCCAGGGCATCTGCCAGTTCTTCAGTGTTGGGCTTGATCAACCAGGGGCCCGTCGTCAGGCCGGCGCGCAAGGCGGCGCCGCTGGTGTCGAGGGCGACCTTCAGGCCCAGGCTTTTCAGGCGCAGCAACAGCGCCTGGAACCATTCGGGGCTGACGCCTCGCGGCAAGCTGCCGGCCACCACCACCGCGTCATGCCCGGGGGCGATCTGCTCCAGGCGCTCAAGCAAGGCCTGTTGCGCCGCCTCGCTGACCTCGGGCCCAAGGCCGTTGATATCGGTAATGCGCCCGTCGCTTTCGGCCAGCTTGATGTTGCTGCGGGTGTCGCCGGGCACGCGGATAAAGGCATCGACAAACCCGCGCTGGGCGAACAACGCGTCAAACGCCTGTGGATTGTTTTCCCCGAGAAAGCCGCTGACGGTCAGCTGATGGCCGAGGTCGGCCAGCACCTGGGCCACGTTCAGGCCCTTGCCTGCGGCATGGGTGTGCATGGCCTCGCTGCGGTTGACCTGCCCCGCCTCCAAGTGCGCCATCTGGACGGTGAGGTCCAGCGCCGGATTGAGGGTCAGGGTGAGAATCTTCGCCATTACATGGCCTCCACTAGGGCACGCACTTCGTGGGCGCTGCCGACGGCCAAAGCCTGTTGAGCAAGGGTTTGCGCCTGGGTCAGGCTAAGTTCGCGAATCCGCGCCTTGACCTCGGCGATGCTGCGCCCGGAGACGCTCAGTTCATCCACCCCCAGGCCCACCAGCACCGGCACCGCCAGCGGGTCGGCCGCCAGTTCGCCGCAGACCCCGACCCATTTGCCGTGGGCATGGGCGGCACGCACGGTGATGTCGATCAGTTGCAGCACCGCCGGGTGCAGGCCGTCGGCCTGGGCAGAGAGCGTCGGGTGGCCACGGTCGATGGCCAGGGTGTATTGGGTCAGGTCGTTGGTGCCGACGCTGAAGAAGTCCACTTCCTTGGCCAGCACCGGCGCCAGCAGGGCGGCGGACGGCACTTCGATCATGATCCCCAGTTGCAGGTCGGCCACGGGAATTTCCTGGCGCAGGCGCTCGGTCATGTCCCGGGCCTGGCGCCATTCTTCGACGCTGCCGACCATGGGGAACATGATCCGCAGCGGGCGGTTGTCCGCCGAGCGCAGCAGGGCGCGCAATTGCGCTTCCATGATGAGCGGCCGCTGCAAGGTCAGGCGGATGCCGCGCACGCCGAGGAAGGGGTTTTCTTCCTTGGCGATCGGCCAGTAAGGCAGCGGTTTGTCACCGCCCACATCCAGGGTGCGCACCACCAGCGGACGCCCGGCAAGGCCGTCGAGTACGCGGCGGTATTCGGCTTCCTGGGTGGCTTCGTCCGGGGCCTGGGGATGGGCCATGAAGATCAGTTCGGTGCGCAGCAGGCCGATGCCTTCGGCGCCGTTTTCCACAGCGGCGGCGACACCGGCGCTTTCACCGATATTGGCGAACACCTCGACGGCATGACCGTCCGTGGTATGGGCCTGTTGATGGCGTTGCTCGGCGGCGGCCTTGAGGCGTTGCTCGCGGGTGTCACGTTCCTCGGCGGCCCGCTGCAGGGTGTGGCTATCAGCGTCGACATGCAGGCGACCGCGCTGGCCGTCCAGCAGCAAGGGCGTGCCGGACTTGATCAGCAGCACGCTGGCGCCCGCGCCCACCAGGGCCGGAATGCCCAGGGCCCGGGCGACGATGGCGCTGTGGGCGGTGGCGCCGCCGCGGGCGGTGAGAATGCCGGCGACCCGGGCCGGATCGAGGCGCGCGACGTCCGAGGGTCCGACTTCGTCCATCACCAGGATGTAGGGCTGGTCCGGCTCGGCCGGGGTTTCGATGCCGCACAGCTGGGCCAGTACCCGGCGGCCGATGTCCCGCAGGTCGGCGGCACGTTCGGCGAGCAAGGCGTCCTGCAGGGCTTCCTGTTGTTTGGCGGCGGTTTCAATCACGGTCATCCAAGCCGCTTCCGCGCTTTCGCCCTGCTTGAGGCGGGTGTCCACCTCGTCGGTCAGCTCGGGGTCGTCGAGCATTTCCTGGTGGGTGATGAAGATCTCGCGAATGGCCTTGGACTTGCTGCGCTGGACCAGCCCATCGATGTCCTGGCGCACGTCGGCCAGGGCCTGCTGCAGGCGCTGGCGCTCGATGGCGGTGGACTCACCCCGCAGCGGGTAGTCGATGGCTTGCTGAACCTGGATATGGGCCGGGCCGATGGCGATGCCGGGAGCGGCGGCGATGGCCTGGATCAGGCTGCCGGAGGCCGGGGCGCTGAGCGGCACCACGACTTCCTGCGATTCTTCCCGGGGGGCGCTGGCCGCCGGCAGGGGCTCAACGGTTTCCCCGAGGCCGGCTTCGATGGCCGCCAGCAGGGCCGGCAAGGCATCAGCGGCAATGCTCGGTTCAGCAATCAGCTCCAGCACCTGGCCGCGTCGAGCACCGAGGCTCAGCAGTTTGCTCAGGCTTTTCACCGAGACCGCCGAAGCCGCGCCATCGGCGATACGGATGCGGATCTCGCCCTCGAAATTCTTCGCCAACTGCGCCAATTCCTTGGCCGGGCGGGCATGCAGGCCGTGGGCATTGGCCAGGGCGATGCGGGCGCTGGGCCAGTCCGCCGGCAACTCACCGCCGAGCACTTCCAGCACCGCGCGACGGCTGGTGGCGCGGCCCAGTTCCTGGCCCCGGCCTTCGATCAACAGCGCGCACAAACGCTCCAGCAAGGCTTGATGAGCTTCTCCCAGGCTGGCCAGGCAGAACAGGCCGCTCAGGGGCTGGCCCAGGTAACGAATGGGTTTGTCCGGGGTGACGAACGCCAGCCCCGGGCGCAGCACGGTCTGCTCGCTGTGCAACCACCACAGGCCGTCGCCCAGGGGCAGTGCATCCACCTGTTGCAGCACCGCGGCAAAGCCGTTGCTCACGCACTCGGCCTGGCGCAGCAGGCGGGCGCCGCGCCAGACCAGCTCTTCGAAGTCTTCCGCCGCAACCCCGAGGCCGATCATCTGCGCGTCCAGCGCCAGTTCCTGGGGCGCGCCCTGCAACAGCTTGAGCAGGGCCTCCGGGGAACTGGCACGACGCAGGGCCTGGCCCAGGTCGGTTTCCCCCAGGGCCCGGGTCAGCAGTTGCAGCAGGCGCAAATGCTCGTCGGATTTGGCCGCGATGCCGATGGCCAGGTAGACGATCTGCCCGTCGCCCCAGTCCACGCCGTCGGGAAACTGCAGCAGGCGTACGCCGGTGGCAAACACCTGATCGCGGGTTTCCGGGGTGCCGTGGGGGATGGCGATGCCTTGGCCGAGAAAGGTCGAGCCCTGGGCTTCGCGGGCCTTGAGGCCGGCCAGATAACCTTCGGCCACCAGGCCGTCAGCCACCAGTTTGTCGGCCAGCAAATGCAGCGCCGCGGACTTATCCACAGCCGTTTGGCCCATGGATATCTGCTCTACAGTGAGCTCGAGCATGGCTTCTCCTATTTAGCGCGGCAGGGGGCGGCGCTAGGTATTGTTTTAAGTAAGCAGCGTAGGCGTGTTTAGGGCCACAAACGGGACTTGTTACCGGGCAGGGGCAGTTTTCCGTTTATGATCTAGCCTAGAAAATACGCCTGCTGAAACGTTTAATCTAGCAAGTTTGCTAAGTTACTCGATAATCTCGGCGCCTTGAAGTCCTTCTGCTCGATGGCCGGTTCCGACGTTGGTCGCCTGCCCAGATCAGGTAGGATTGGCGAAAATGTCGGGGCAAGCACCAAAAACAAGGAAATCCCGGGTTGAAACTCAGTGATATCGCTCGCCTGGCCGGTGTGTCCGTCACCACCGCCAGTTACGTCATCAACGGCAAGGCCGAACAACAACGCATCAGCAACGCCACCGTGGAACGGGTGCGCGCGGTGGTGGAGGAACACGGCTTCACCCCCAATCCCCAGGCCGCTGGCTTGCGCAGCCGCCACACCCGGACCCTGGGGTTCATACTTCCGGACCTGGAAAACCCCAGCTACGCGCGCATCGCCAAGCTGCTGGAGCAAGGTGCTCGGGCCCGGGGTTATCAGTTGCTGATCGCCAGCTCCGACGATGCGCCGGACAGCGAGCGGCAATTGCTCCAGTTGTTTCGCGCGCGGCGTTGCGATGCGCTGTTCGTCGCCAGCTGCCTGCCGCCGGAAGACGACAGCTATGAGCAATTGCAGGCCCAGGGCCTGCCGATCATCGCCATCGACCGGGTGATGCCGTCCGAGCTGTTCTGCTCGGTGATCAGCGACGACCTGCACGCCAGCCTGCAACTGACCCAGAGCCTGCTTGAGCCCGAGCCCAAGCAGATCGTGCTGATCGGCGCGCGCCCGGAACTGAGCATCAGCCAGGAGCGCGCCGCTGGTTTCCGCCAGGCCCTGCAAGGCTTCGGCGGTGAGGTGCTGATCGAGCACGGCGAAGCCTTCAGTCGTGATTGCGGCCGGCAGTTGATGGAAGAGTTGCTACAGCGCCTGGGGCACCTGCCGGATGCCCTGGTGACCACCTCCTATGTGCTGCTGCAGGGGGTGTTCGACGCTTTGCACGACTTCCCGCTCAAATCCCGGCCACTGCGCCTGGGCACCTTCGGTGATACCCAGTTGCTGGACTTCTTGCCGCTGCCGGTCAACGCCATGGCCCAGCAGCACAAGCTGATCGCCGAGAAAGCCCTGCAACTGGCCCTGGCCGCCATCGAAGAAGGGCAATACCAGCCCGGCGTCCAGGCCATCGCCCGGACCTTCAAACAGCGCATCCGGCAGGCTTGAACCGTGGAACTGATCGACACCCACACCCATCTGGATTTTCCGGATTTCGACGACGACCGTGAGGCGCTGCTGGCCGACAGCCGCGCCCGGGGCGTCTCGCGAATGGTGGTGCTGGGGGTCTATCAGGCCAATTGGCAGCGGGTCTGGGACCTGGTGCAGAGCGATGCCAGGTTGTACGCGGCCTTTGGCCTGCACCCGGTCTATCTGGACGCTCATCAACCCGCCGACCTCCAGCAACTGGGGGACTGGCTGACGCGATTGGCAGGGCATCCCCAGCTGTGCGCGGTGGGCGAGATCGGCCTGGATTACTTTCTTGCGCAATTGGACCGCGAGCGCCAGCAATCGCTGTTCGAGGCCCAGTTGCAGCTGGCGGCGGACTTTCATTTGCCCGCCCTGCTGCACGTGCGGCGCAGTCACGCGGCGGTGATCGCCACCTTGAAGCGTTTCAAGCTCAAGCGCGGCGGCATCATCCACGCCTTTGCCGGCAGCCGCGAGGAAGCCCGGGAATACATCAAGCTGGGGTTCAAGCTGGGCCTGGGCGGCGCCGCTACCTGGCCTCAGGCATTGCGCCTGCGCAAGGTCCTTGCCGACCTGCCCCTGGACTCTGTGGTGCTGGAGACCGACTCGCCGGACATGGCGCCCGCCATGTTTCCCAGCCAGCGCAACAGCCCGCAGCATCTACCGGCGATCTGCAGCGCCCTGGCAGACATCATCGGCATCGCTCCCGAGCAACTGGCCAGGGCCAGCACCCGTAATGCCTGCGAGCTGTTCGGCTGGCCCTCAGGCACGCCGTAACGATCGCCTCCTCCCCGGTCAGACGCGGAAAGCCCCAATCAGCTGTTTCAACTGCACCACCTGGGCCGACAGCTGGCGGCTGGCATCCTCGGTCTGGTGCGCGCCTTCGGCAGTGCGTTCACCGGCGCGATTGATCTCGACAATGTTCTGGTCAATGTCGTGGGCCACTGCCGTCTGCTGCTCTACGGCAGCGGCGATTTGCTGGTTCTGGTCGACGATCATGCCGACCGCACCCAGGATGTTTTCCAGGGCCTGCTGAACCTTTTCCGACTGGTCGACCGTGCCATTGGCCATGGCGTGACTGCTGCCCATGGCCTTGACCGCCGCGCCGACGCCGCCGTGGAGCTTGCCGATCATTTCCTCGATTTCTTCGGTGGATTGCTGAGTGCGCTTGGCCAGGGTCCGCACTTCATCGGCCACCACGGCAAAGCCCCTGCCTTGCTCGCCGGCGCGGGCGGCCTCGATGGCGGCATTCAGGGCCAGCAGGTTGGTCTGTTCGGCAATGCTCTTGATCACTTCCAGCACCCGGCTGATGGACTGGCTGTCGCTGGCCAACTGGTTGATCACCCGCACCGACTGATCGATCTCGCTGGCCAGGCGAGCAATGCTGTCTTGCTGGGACTCCACCAGCCCACGGCCGCTGATGGTTTCGTCGTTGACGCTGTGGGCACTGCTGACCGCAGCCGCCGCGCTACGGGCCACTTCCTGGGAGGTGGCGGACATCTGGTTCATGGCCGTGGCCACTTGTTCGATCTGGCTGCGCTGGCCGGCCACGGCCTGGTTGCTCTGGGCCGAGACGCTTTCCACCTGTCCGGCCTGGCGCTCCACCTCGCTGACGGTATGGCCGACCCGTTCGATCAGGTCGTGGATCTTGCGCACCGTGCCGTTGAACACACTGCCCAGTTCGCCCAGCTCATCACGGCTGTGGGCGGTGAAGGTGACGGTCATGTCCCCCGCCGCCACCTTGTCCATCATCGCTCCCAATTGGCGCAGGGTGGTGCGGGTGGAGGCATAGAAGCCGCCGTACAGATAAACGATGGAGAGAAACACCAGGGCCAGGGCCGCCACCAGCAGCACCATGTGGCTGCGGTTCTGCTCCAGGCGTTTTTGCAGCTCGACATCAAGGAACTTCAAGGTGCCTTCGTTGAGTTGATAGGTCTGCGCCATCAGGCTGCTGACCTGGTCGTAGAACCCCTGCCAGGGCGCGTCCAGGGTATCGGCCATCACCACCTGCTCTTCGAACAGTTCGCTGGCCTGCTTGAGGCTGCCTTTGCTGGCACTGGCCAGGCTGTCCAGGGCGTCGTGGGCGGCGCGGCTGGAGCCCAGGGCATCCTGCAGCTTGAGTCCGTACTCGGCCTGAAGCTTTTCGATCTGCACCAGCAGCTCGTCGAAGCGGGTGCTGGATGAAGAGTTGAGAAAACCCTGGCCCAGGGAATAGGCGCCCATGGCCCGACCTTCTCCCAGGGTCTGGGTGACTTGCGGGGTGACGCTGGTGATCAGCTCGCTGAGCTGGCGGATATCGCCCTGAGCATCGCGGCTCAGGCCCGACTGGCTGGCGATGATCTGGCTGAACAGTTGCGCGCTGCCCAGCAGCTTGCCGATCAGCCCGCTCTTGTTCAGCAGCGAGCTTTCCACCTGCTGGGCCTTGAAGGCCGCCACCAGCTCGTCGCGCTTGGCGTTGAACACCTCGACCTGCTGGGGATCGACGGTGACGGCCTCAAGAGCCTGCATGCGCTCGAGCACGGACTTTTCCAGGGCGACTATCTTGCCCTCCAGATCCCCTGCCTTGCCGGACTGACCAAGGCTGGCGTTGATCTGCACCAGGTTGTTGAGGGTCTCCAGGTCCCGGCGCAGGGCCAGGCTGCTGCCCAACAGGTCGAGACTTTGCAGTTCGACCCGGGTGCCCTGGAACTCCCGGTAGGAGTCGCGTACCAGATAGAAGTTGGTCACCAGCATGGGCACAAAGAACAGCACGCTGATCAGGCTGAACTTCATGCCGAAGCTCAGGCGGTTCATCAGCGCGACAGCGGGATAGAGCAAGCTCTTCACAAGGAAGTCTCCCTTTTCTTTTATTGTTATGGGCCGGCAGGCGAAGGCAGCAGAAAGCCACTATTCGGCGCTCCGTCTGTATAGCTCAATTTCGGGGGAGGTTTTGTAACTTAAAGTTAACCGCGCATGGGCGGTGGATCGGGGCGGTGGATCGAGCCCGTGGCCCGGGCTGGCGCAGCGAGCCAGACTGGCTCGCTGCGCCAGGGGCACAGATTCAGGCGAGAACGGTCCACAGGGCAAAACCGGCGTACCAGAGCACGGCCGCCCGCAGCTGCAGCTCCCAGATGCGGTCCAGGCTATTGATGCCTTCGGGCCCGGCCAAAGGGGGAGGAATCTCGGCGGCCACCAGGCCGACCTTCTCTACCAGTTGCGCGGCGCTGATGTGCCAGTTGAGCAACTCGTGGAGCATCACCCGGCTCACGGCCACGAAGTTGCCCACCAGGGCGAAGCTCGCCGCCAGCAGGCGCACCGGCAACCAGTCGAAGGCATGGCGCAACTGCGCCGCACGCTCCACCAGGGCGAGATTCTTGCCGTGCTCGGCAGCCAGCGCCAGCAGGCGATAGCTCAAGGCCGCCACCGGGCCCAGCAGGAAGTACCAGAAGATCACCACGAAGAAGCTCTGGAAGGCCTGCCACAGCAGATAGCCCTGGACCCGTTCCAGCAGTTGCTCGCCATTGTCGGCGTCAATGTTCAGGTCACGCTTGGCCACATGCACCGCCGCTTGCAGGTCTTCACGGCGCCAGGCATCGCGAAACGGCCCGAGGCCACCGAGCAGATCGCCCCGGCCCAGAGCGTAGATCACCACCAGCAGATGCACCGGCAGGGCCAACAGTCCATAGGTGACCGGCTCCAGCACCAGCAGCAAGAGACCGAGCAAAGCCACCGGCAGCAATACCAGCACCAGCAACAGGCACCATGGATGCCCCGCCAGACGCGGGCTGGCCTCCAACCGCGCCAACTCCTTCAGCCACCAACCGTCGCGCTGCACCCGCTGGCGCAAGGCCGAGAATTTCTCGATCCACACCGCCAGCAGCAACACCAGAAAACTCATTGTCCTTCTCCCTTCTCCAAGGCGGCACGATAACGTGCCCAGTCAAAAGCCTGGCCCGGGTCGGTCTTGCGCCCGGGAGCGATGTCGCTATGACCACAAATCCGTTGTGGCGTGATGGCGCAGAAAGCCGCCTGTAATTGTTTGGTCAGGGCACTCAGGGAACGGTACTGGGCGTCGGTGAAGGGCAATTCGTCAGTGCCCTCCAGTTCAATGCCCAGGGAAAAATCGTTGCACGTGTCCCGCCCCTCGAAGCTCGACACCCCGGCATGCCAGGCCCGATCCAGACAAGAGACAAACTGAGTGACCGCGCCGTCACGTTCGATCAGAAAATGCGCAGACACGCGCAAGTCGGCGATCCCGGCAAAATAGGGATGCTCTGTGACATCAAGGCGATTCTGGAAGAATTCCTGCACCTTGCCGGTGCCGAACTGCCCCGGCGGCAGACTGATGTTATGAATCACCAACAGGGAGATCTCGCCTGCCGGGCGTTCATTGAAATTGACTGACGGGCAGTGCCGTACGCCGTGACACCAACCCGTGGCAGGGTCCAGCCGCATACCGATTCCTTCAACTAAAGCCTTGAGTGGCCCAGTATGCCGCGTTACCCCCTCGGGTTGCGATCACTTGCCGTGATTGAGTCGCTGCAGATTGCCGATCACCGATTCCAGGGCCCGATCGAACAGCAAGGTATCGTCCAGCGCCCGCACCGCGCCGCGATGAAACTCCAGGGCCAGGCCCATGCGCGTGCGCTCCAGGACTTTCATTCCGGTGCGGTTGACGAATACGTACTTGGCCACGGGATGGGGAACAATCGCCGCCAGTTTGCAACGCAAGGTATTGTCCTCGTCCTCCTGAAACTCGACCCAGGCCCCCAAGCGCAGTTGCTCCACTTGCAACACACCGGGGTCATTGGCCGGCAGAGCCAGCGGAGCGGCCTCCAGGGGGCCTTCTTCGGCGCTGGGCAGGACGATCTCCTGGGCCACCACGATCAGATCGCTAGGCTCGGCCCCCAGGGGCACCACTCGCTGTTGCGGTGCCTGGGCTTCACGCTCGAATGCCTGCAGGTGCAGAAGCTCCAGCTGGCTGAAGAATTCGCTAGTGGCAAAAGGATCGAAAGCTGCGCTGCTCAAACCGTCTCGCAGGCCCTTGAGCAGTCCCGGCACCAGGGCCAGCAGGCGCATTGCGGTGTCCGGCTGCTCGTGGCGTTGCACACTCCAGATCAGCTCGCGCATGACGCCCTCAGCAGTGCGCCATTCGGCAGAGTCATCACCGTGCTTCAGGCAACAGAGCAACAGCACCTGGCTCCAGGCATCGCGAACAAAATCCACCACTGTGTGCGGCAGCACCTTGCCCAGCAGCGCTTCATTGAGTGCCTGTTCCACCCGCCGTCTCGCCAGCTCCGCCTTGGCCCGCCCCTCCTCGGCGTCTCGGGTGCGCTGCTCCAGCAACTCGGCACGACGTCGTTCGTCGGCGGTAAAGGCGAGAAAATCGGCCAGCAGCTCGGAAAAGATCGCCGGGTCGTCGGTGAATTCGCTCAGCAGGCGTTGCACCACTTGTTCGATTCGCAGATACAGGCTGTCGCGCTGATGGTCATCGCAGCCACCCCAGCCCATCGCTGCGGCAGCGATTTCATTGAGCAGGCGCCGCGCCGGGTGGTTGCCGCGACTGAAGAAACTCTTGTCCAGCACCGCCACCTTGAGCATGGGAATCTGCAGGCGGCCGATCAGCGCCTTGAGGGACTCCGGCAGGTTGCGATCGTCAAGAATGCACTCGAAGAGCATGGCGATCAGGTTGATCACATCCTCGTCGGCAACATCCACGACCCGGGACTTGCCGCTCTTGACGCTGACCCGGGTGAGCAGTTGTTCCAGCTGATTGCGCAGGTCGAAATCTTCCTGGGCACTGGGGGCCGGCACGTATTGCTGCAGATGGGACAGCAGGCGCATGAGGTCACGGGTCGAAATCGGTTGGGTTTCGGCGCTGGCCTCAAGGGTCGGGGCAACGCTGCCACGCACATGCAAAAGCAGTGTCTGCAAGGCCGCGAAGACTTCCTGCACGCTCTCGTCGAGCGGGCTCTGACCCGGTTTGTGCGCACCGCCATCGGCAGTGGCGGTCTGGGCTTCAGCCTGGGCTCGATCCGAGGCCCGGCGCGCCGGGGCCGGCATCAGCTCCGGCAGGATTCCAGTGGCGATCAACAGTTGGTTGGCTTCGCCATAGAGCAGTTCGGCATCACTGAGCACGTACCGCTCGAACAGCTTGAGGATGATCAACTTGACCTTGATCTCCACCCCCAAACTGCGTCCGGCCTGGAGGAAGTACTCACAGAGCAGCGCCGGAGCCAGAGGGTTTTCCGCATCCGCCAAGCGCCGGCCCAGCAGCACGCCCAGGCGCGCCGTCAGTTGCCCGAGGGCGAAGCCGTCCCGGTTGAGAACCTTGGCCACCATGGCATCCACGGCCACGGTCTTTTCCAGATCATCCCGGGAAGGGTCAAGAGAAGGGTCGTAAGCCACCGAATGGGGAATGACCAGGGCCGGGTCGTACTGCACCAGGCCAGCGAAGGCTTCGAAAAACTTTTCCAGAAAACCGCGTTCGATGCTTTTGCGCTTCAAGCGCAGGTCGCGCATGGCCTCAAACAGGGTGTTCTGCTCGACATTGTTCTGCGCCCGATCGGCCATTTCGAACAGCGTGTCGTCGGCGTTATCGAACAGTTCCTGTAAACCGTGACGCAGCTGCTGGGCGGCCTTGTCTCGAACCTGAAGCAGAATCACCGGCAGGCGGGCAAGCGGCGAAGCGGTCGCCTGATCTGTAGCCGCCTTGTGCAAAGGCACTACATTCCCGTCGTTGTGCATCCAAGCCTCCTGGAAAGGTGTTTCTTCGGTTCGAAATCAAGGTTCAGTCAAGCCGACGGCGCTCACAGTCGGCTCTCAGCGGAGGCAAATGCATTCCACTGCACTTTATTTAAGGGGGAGCCAAAGACACGTCAAAGCTATGACGTCAATTACAAGTCATATTATCTTGTAAAAGTCCCCTCTTGCGCCAGCGGACTCTGCCACCTATCCGGAAATAACCCTCAGGCAAACTAGAAAAATCACTCCTACTCATCAGACAAATCGACGAAAGACAGGTTCGTCAAAGACTCGCCGAGATTTGCCACCTTGGGTTCGCCGATCCCATGCCCCTATAATCGGCGCACTTAGTTTGTGGAGCCCGTTATGCCGAATCTACGCCTCGCCGACCTGACCGCCGAAATCGAAGCCAACGTGCGCCGCGCGTTGCTGGAGGACATCGGCAGCGGCGACATCACCGCGCAACTGATCCCGGCCGAACGCCTGGCCAAAGCCACCATCATCACTCGCGAAGCGGCGGTCGTCGCTGGTACAGCCTGGGTGGATGCGGTGTTCCGCCAACTGGACCCGCGGGTTGCCGTGCACTGGCAAGTGGCTGACGGCGAGCGGGTGGTACCCAACCAGGCGCTGTTCCACCTGGAAGGCCCGGCCCGCTCACTGCTCACCGGCGAACGCAGCGCTCTGAACTTCCTGCAACTGCTGTCCGGCGTGGCCACCCGCGCCCGTTATCTGGCCGACTTTGTCACCGATACCCAGGTCAAGCTGCTGGATACCCGCAAGACCCTTCCCGGCCTGCGCCTGGCACAGAAGTACGCGGTTACCTGCGGCGGCTGCCACAACCACCGTATCGGTCTGTATGACGCCTTCCTGATCAAGGAGAACCACATCGCCGCCTGTGGCGGCATCGCCCAGGCCATCAGCGCCGCCCACAAGATCGCCCCGGGCAAGCCGGTGGAAGTGGAAGTGGAAAGTCTTGGGGAGTTGAAGGAAGCCCTGGCAGCCGGTGCCGACATCATCATGCTCGATGAACTGAGCCTGGACGATATGCGCGAAGCTGTGCGTCTGAATGCCGGCAAGGCCAAGCTGGAAGCCAGCGGGGGAATCAACGAAAGCACCTTGCGCCCGATTGCCGAAACCGGGGTGGACTACATTTCCATCGGTGCCATGACCAAGGATGTGAAAGCCCTGGACCTGTCCATGCGGCTGAGCATCTGATCCATGAAAAACGCCAGCCTGATTAAGGCTGGCGTCGGGCTCAACTGTCGATCTCGTTGAGCTGCAGATAATCCTCAAGGTCCATGCCCAGCGCTTCAGCAACCTCCTGATGCACCTCCAGGCGCATAGCCTTCAGTTCCTCCGGTGTCTCGGCCACCAGATCGAGCACCAGTTCCCACGGCTCGATGCCGCGAGACTCTGCCTCGTCCTCAAACGCCCATTGCGCTTGCTGCTTCTGTTCTTCGGGGCTCAGGGCGCTGATTTCCTCTTGCAAGGAAGGCGTGGCAGCCAGGTACCGTTCAAGCGCTACGTCGATTCTTGCCTCTTTAGGAATCATCTCGTTCTCTCTGATCATGGGAATGGAAGATGGATCTGGATCGTTGGGATCTCTCTGCCGCAAAAAACCGTTACAACCGTCGATTTATCTGGCCTTCAGAACCATTCGGGATCATCTGAAAACAGCATGCTGGTACTCAGACAGCAACCGAATATAGGACCTTTGAGCGACGATTTATATGACCTGATGCACCGATGAGCGAGAAATCGGCGGATTTCCGGGCCGTCACCAGACACAGACTCGCCAGAAACCTCAGGAAACCAGGTTGATCAGCCGGCCGCTGTTCCTTTTCTCAAGCAAACGCCTGCCTTGCCCAGTTCGAAAAATCTTCTGAGATTTTCCAGGATGTCGTACTGCTGAACTGTCCCATCGCGGGCAATATTCATTTCAGCCCTGGTCACCCACAAGTGCCCGTCCTTGCTTTGATTAGGAATAACGGAGAGCACGATATTGAACTTTGTAGCCTCAGGAGGGGTCCCGGCTGACTTAGGTTCATAAAAATTGAAAGTCAGCTGGTTATCATCATTGGGCGAGACGCTTTGCGCACTGACAACAGGCAGTCCAGCCTTCGCAGCTGCTGGAAAATGAGCCGAGAACAACACGCTTCTGCCCCGCACTTCTTTGGTGATCTCCAGATAATATTGTTCAGCATCTTTCACATTCGCTGGAGTCGTGCACTCTTCGCCCTCCATTGCAAAATACTGCCCCTCAAACTCATACGTGGGGGCCTTCTCACAGGCTGCGAGGGACAGCGATACTGCGCTGATTAACGCCAACTTCCACTTCTTCACGCTGAACACTCCTTGATTTCAGGCCGTCATTATGGGCAAGGCCGTTCGCTGGCACCACTTGATTCATGAGCAGCATCAAGTACTTGCACAAGCAACCCAGTACGACTCCCTTCTCATTACGAAAGCATCGACTTTAAATAGCATCGGCCAAACTCTTAGAAGCACGATACGCACTAGCGAATATAGAAAAATGAAGTCTTAGTTCGGCTTACTATTTGCCTGCCATAAGAACCCTTAAAAACACACCATTCAACAATCAACCCCAGCAGCACCCGGCTCAATAGAACAGCAGCTCCTGAAACTTTCAGAACAAACTCTGGCAATTATCAATAATGAGTCATGAATACAACCGACGAACTCAACACCAGTTGAAGCTGGCTGCCGACCTTTCTTGGGGAGGTATCTTTCGAGGGCGCTCATTCAGCGCTAGAGGGACTTTGCTGGCGGGGCCAAACACTGGCAAACCGCCCCAAACTCGATATCTGGTGCCGGAGACAGGAATCGAACCTGCGACCTTCGCGTTACGAGTGCGCTGCTCTACCGACTGAGCTACACCGGCGTGGATTAAAACCTAGCACCGGCGCCCGAGGCCGGCAACCAGGAGCCTTTGCGCACATAGCAAAACGCCCCGAACCAGTCGGGGCGTTTGCTTGTTCAGCGTATGGCTAGGGGACGATTAAACGCCCGAAGCTTTGGCTGCTGCCACGTCTTTGATGGACAGCTTGATACGACCGCGGTTGTCCACGTCCAGTACCAGCACTTCCACTTCCTGACCTTCTTTCAGGATGTCGGTGACTTTCTCAACGCGAGCGTCGCTCAGCATGGAGATGTGCACCAGACCGTCCTTGCCCGGCAGGATGTTGACGAAGGCGCCGAAGTCGACGATGCGCTCGACCTTGCCGACGTAGATCTTGCCGATCTCGGCTTCCGCGGTGATGCCCAGAACGCGCTGACGCGCGGCCTCTGCAGCTTCCTTGGTTTCGCCGAAGATCTTGATCGAACCGTCGTCTTCGATGTCGATCGAAGCCTTGGTTTCTTCGCAGATCGCACGGATGGTGGCGCCACCTTTACCGATGACGTCACGGATCTTGTCGGTGTCGATCTTCATCGCGATCATGGTCGGTGCGTTGGCCGACAGCTCGGTACGGGACTGACCGATGATCTGGTTCATCTGACCGAGGATGTTCAGGCGAGCTTCCAGGGCTTGGCCCAGGGCGATCTCCATGATTTCTTCGGTGATGCCCTTGATCTTGATGTCCATCTGCAGCGCGGTGACGCCTTTGGCGGTACCGGCTACCTTGAAGTCCATGTCGCCCAGGTGGTCTTCGTCACCCAGGATGTCGGTCAGGACGGCGAACTTCTCGCCTTCTTTAACCAGGCCCATGGCGATACCGGCAACCGGCGCCTTCATCGGTACACCAGCGTCCATCAGCGCCAGGGAAGCACCGCACACGGAAGCCATGGAGCTGGAACCGTTGGATTCGGTGATTTCCGATACTACGCGGATGGTGTAGGGGAACACGTCAGCGGCTGGCAGCATGGCCTGGACCGAACGACGGGCCAGACGGCCGTGACCGATTTCACGACGACCAGCGCCGCCCATGCGACCACACTCGCCCACCGAGAACGGAGGGAAGTTGTAGTGCAGCATGAAGGGGTCTTTTTTCTCGCCTTCCAGGGTGTCCAGCAGCTGTGCGTCACGGGCAGTACCCAGGGTCGCAACCACCAGGGCCTGGGTTTCGCCACGGGTGAACAGGGCCGAACCGTGAGTCTTCGGCAGGACGCCGACTTCGATGTTCAGCGGACGTACAGTGCGAGTGTCGCGGCCGTCGATACGTGGCTTGCCGTTAACGATGTTTTCGCGAACGGTGCGGTATTCGATCTCGCCGAAAGCGGCTTTGACGTCGGCAGCCGAAGGCTGGCCTTCTTCACCGGAGAGCTTGGCGACCACTTGGTCTTTCAGCTCGCCCAGGCGCGCATAACGGTCGGCCTTGACGGTGATGGTGTAAGCCTGGGAGATGGCTTCGCCGAACTCGGCACGGATAGCGCCCAGCAGTTCGGTGGCTTCTGGGGCAGCAGCCCAGTCCCAAGTAGGCTTGGCAGCTTCGGCGGCCAGCTCTTTGACAGCCTTGATCACCGACTGGAATTCGTCGTGGGCGAACAGTACAGCGCCCAGCATCTGGTCTTCGGTCAGCTCTTTGGCTTCCGACTCAACCATCAGCACGGCTTCTTCGGTACCGGCCACAACCATGTCCAGGCTCGAAGCAGCCAGTTGTTCGTAGGTTGGGTTCAGCAGGTAGCCAGTGCTTTCATGGAAAGCCACGCGAGCGGCGCCGATCGGGCCGTCGAAAGGAATGCCGGAAATCGCCAGGGCAGCCGAGGTACCGATCATCGCAGCGATGTCCGGATCGGTCTTCTTGCTGGTGGAAACCACGGTGCAGACAACCTGCACTTCGTTCATGAAGCCTTCTGGGAACAGAGGGCGGATCGGACGGTCGATCAGACGCGAGGTCAGGGTTTCTTTCTCGGAAGGACGGCCTTCACGCTTGAAGAAACCGCCAGGGATCTTACCGGCAGCGTAAGTCTTTTCCTGGTAGTGAACAGACAGAGGGAAGAAGCCCTTGCCTGGGTCGGCTTGCTTGGCGCCAACCACGGTCACCAATACGCTGACGTCGTCGTCAACGGTGACCAATACTGCGCCGGAAGCTTGACGGGCGATACGGCCAGTCTCGAGGGTTACGGTCGACTGACCGAACTGGAATTTTTTGATTACCGGGTTCACGGTGTCCTACCTTCTTTGTGGCTCTTGGGGAAACTTGATTCTTGCGAAATTCTTGGGCAATGCGGGGAATCGGCCCAGCCTTTATTGTCCAGGTAAAACGGTGCAGCAGATAAAACTTGAGGCTGGGAGCCTGCCATACGCCGGCGGAAAAACCGCTGACGCATGGCAAACAACCAACCTCATAGCGCAATCGCTGATTAGCGACGCAGACCCAGACGACCGATCAGGGTGCTGTAACGGCTCAGGTCTTTGCCTTTCAGGTAGTCCAGCAGCTTACGACGCTGGTTTACCATGCGGATCAGGCCACGACGGGAGTGGTGGTCTTTACCGTTGGCTTTGAAGTGACCTTGCAGTTTGTTGATGTTGGCGGTCAGCAGTGCAACTTGCACTTCTGGCGAACCAGTGTCACCAACAGCTTGCTGGTAGTCGGTTACGATCTGAGCTTTTTCTTCAACGCTGAGTGCCATGTGGGCAATCCTTATATCAGGAAACTGTTCAAGAACAGTTTCAACAGGCCAGGGACAAATCCCTGTATCTATAAATGAGTAGTGACCGTGCCTGTTAACAGCCACCCTCGTCCGGTCATTCTGACCGAATCAGTCGACGCGGCGCGATGCGCCCGTCTTCGCTCACTTCACCGATACCGATGAAGCGACCGTTGTGATCCTGTACCCGCACCATGCCGAACTTCGGTGCATCCGGGGCACGTACCGGCTGGCCATTGAGCCAGTAGAACGCGCTGTGCTCCGAGAACTGCAGCAGTGGCCAATCCAGCAAGCCGCTGTCCGATGGCATCAGGAAGCGATCTACCGCTTCATTGCCGCCTTCGGCGTGCACGGCTTCAAGCTCTTCCAAGGTGACCGTCTGGGCCAAGCTGAAAGGTCCGGCCTGGGTCCGTCGCAGTTCTGCAACGTAAGCACCGCAGCCGAGCTTTTCACCAATATCTTCCACCAGGGTGCGGATATAGGTGCCTTTGCTGCAGTCCACCGCCAGGCGCGCAGTGTCGCCTTCAAAGGCGAGTAATTCCAAGCGCGCAATAGTAACAGAACGCGGTTCGCGCTCCACCACTTCCCCTGCACGAGCCAGTTTGTAGAGTGGCTGGCCATCACGCTTGAGGGCGGAGTACATCGGCGGTATCTGTTTGATTTCGCCGCGAAATTCCGGCAATACCGCTTCGATATCGGCACGACCAACGGTCACTTCGCGGGTCTGCAAAACTTCGCCTTCAGCATCCGCAGTGGTGGTGGTCTTGCCCAACTGCGCCAGGGTTTCGTAACCCTTGTCGGAATCGAGCAGGTATTGCGAGAACTTGGTGGCCTCGCCGAAGCACAGCGGCAGCACACCGGTGGCCAGGGGATCGAGGCTGCCGGTGTGACCGGCCTTCTCGGCATTGAGCAACCAGCGGACTTTCTGCAGCGCCGCGTTGGAGGTGAAGCCCAGCGGCTTGTCCAGAAGGATGATGCCGCTGACGTTACGACGGATACGCTTGACCTGAGCCACCGCTTACTCCTTGGCGTCTTCAGGGGCAGGCGCGTCGCCATGCTGGCTGTCTTCAGCCACGGCGCGCTCGATCAGAGCCGACAGGTGCGCCCCGCGGACCACGCTTTCGTCGTAATGGAAGTGCAGTTGCGGCACGCTGCGCAGCTTCATTTCCTTGGCCAGTTGCATGCGCAGGAAACCTGCCGCCGAGTTCAGCACCTTGATGCTCTGGGCGATCTCTTCGGCGTTTTCCTGGCCCATCACGGTGATGAAAATCTTCGCGTGACCGACATCGCGGCTGACTTCCACGGCGGTGATGGTCACCAGGCCGACGCGTGGATCCTTGACTTCGCGACGGATCAGTTGCGCCAGTTCGCGCTGCATCTGATCACCGATGCGTTGGGTACGGCTGTATTCTTTTGCCATGTCTTGTTACCTGTTACTGCCTCACGGTGAAACCCGTGTGGTCTGAAAGCGGCAAACGCCCGGCCTGGCAGGAGCCAGACCGGGCGTTGCGTTTAGAGGCCGCTGGCGGTGCCGTGCATGAACATGCTACGGGCCACCAAGGCTCTTGAAGTGCGCGAGTTAGAGGCTGCGAGCAACCTGGACCTTCTCGAAGACTTCGATCTTGTCACCGACTTTGACGTCGTTGTAGCTCTTCACGCCGATACCGCATTCCATGCCGGCACGCACTTCGGACGCGTCATCCTTGAAGCGGCGCAGGGATTCCAGCTCGCCTTCGAAGATAACGATGTCTTCACGCAGTACACGGATTGGACGGTTACGGTGCACGACACCTTCGATGACCATGCAACCGGCGATCGCGCCAAACTTCGGCGAGCGGAACACGTCGCGAACTTCGGCAACACCCAGGATGTTCTCCCGAACGTCGCTGCCCAACATACCGGTCAGGGCTTTCTTGACGTCTTCGATGATGTCGTAGATCACGTTGTAGTAACGCATATCCAGACCTTCCTGCTCGACGATCTTCCGGGCACCGGCATCGGCACGCACGTTGAAGCCGAACAGTACAGCGTTGGAGGCCAGTGCCAGGTTGGCGTCGCTCTCGGTGATACCACCGACGCCGCCGCCCACTACGCGCACTTGCACTTCGTCGTTGCCCAGGCCGTTCAGAGCGCCTTGCAGAGCTTCCAACGAACCACGGACGTCGGATTTGAGGACGATGTTGAGCGTCTTCTTCTCTTCCTGGCCCATGCTTTCGAAGATGTTTTCCAGCTTGCCGGCGTGAGCACGAGCCAGTTTGACTTCGCGGAACTTGCCTTGACGGAACAGAGCCACTTCACGGGCTTTCTTCTCGTCGGCCACTACGCTCATCTCGTCGCCAGCGTCCGGGGTACCGTCCAGGCCGAGGATCTCGACCGGGATGGAAGGTCCGGCTTCCTTGATGGGCTTGCCGTTCTCGTCGAGCATGGCGCGCACGCGGCCGTAGTTCGAGCCAACCAGCACCATGTCACCTTGACGCAGCGTACCGTCCTGAACCAGCACGGTGGCTACCGGGCCACGGCCCTTGTCGAGACGGGATTCAACCACGACGCCACGGCCAGGAGCCGAAGGAGTCGCCTTGAGTTCCAGTACTTCAGCCTGCAGCAGAACGGCTTCGAGCAGGTCGTCGACACCGGTACCCATTTTCGCGGAGACCGGTACGAACGGCGTATCGCCACCCCAATCTTCCGACGTCACGCCGTGAACCGAGAGCTCACTGCGGATACGGTCCAGATCAGCGCCTGGCTTATCGATCTTGTTCACCGCAACCACCAGCGGCACGCCGGCAGCTTGTGCGTGCTGAACGGCTTCAATGGTCTGCGGCATCACGCCGTCGTCCGCTGCAACCACCAGGATCACGATGTCGGTAGCCTTGGCACCACGGGCACGCATGGCGGTAAACGCGGCGTGACCTGGGGTGTCGAGGAAGGTGACCATGCCGCGCTCGGTTTCTACGTGGTAGGCACCGATGTGCTGGGTAATACCACCGGCTTCGCCCGCGGCCACTTTGGCGCGACGGATGTAGTCCAGCAACGAGGTCTTACCGTGGTCAACGTGGCCCATTACGGTCACGACCGGCGCACGAGCAACCGCTTCACCTTCGAACTTCAGGGACTCGGCCAGGGAATCTTCCAGGGCGGTGTCGCTGACCAGGGTCACTTTGTGGCCCAGTTCTTCAGCAACCAGCTGGGCAGTTTCCTGGTCCAGAACCTGGTTGATGGTGGCTGGAGTGCCCAGCTTGAACATGAACTTGATGACTTCGGCAGCCTTGACCGACATCTGCTGGGCCAGTTCGCCCACAGTGATGGTCTCGCCGATCTGCACGTCACGTACCACTGGCCCGGTTGGGCTCTGGAAACCGTGAGCGTTGCGCTTCTTCAGCTTGGCCTTGCCGCGACCACCACGACGGAAGCCATCGCTTTCTTCGTCGGTGGTACGTGGAGCAACGCGCGGCGCTGGCGCCTTTTCCTTGACCGAAGCACGATGAGGAGCGTTTTTGCGCTCGCCATCGCCGCTGCGACGGTTGTCGTCGTTGCGGGACTTGTCCGGACGGCGCTGCTCGTCTTTCTTGCGCTCGGCAACCGGCGCCGGAGCGGCCACTGGTGCTTCTTGCACAGCTTCGACCACAGGCGCAGGTGCAGGGGCTGCAGCAGCTTGCGCGGCAACAGGCTCGGCAACCGGAGCAGGCTGGCGACGCGCTTCTTCTTCGGCGCGACGCTTGGCTTCTTCTTCAGCCTTTTGACGAGCAGCATTTTCTACTGCGCGGCGTTCTTCCAGTTCGCGTTGACGCTCGGCTTCGATTTCTTCCGGGCTGCGCTGCACGAAGACTTTCTTCTTGCGCACTTCAACGCTGATGCTTTTGCTACCAGCAACACGCAGGGTGCTGGTGGTCTTGCGCTGCAAAGTGATCTTGCGTGGTTCTTCCACTTTCGCCTTGTGGCTGCTTTTCAGATGAGTCAGCAACGACTGCTTCTCACTGTCGCTCACATGTTCCTCGGCGGCGGTGTGCGGCAGACCTGCCTCACGCATCTGCTGCAGCAGGCGCTCTACCGGTGTTTTGACCTCATCGGCCAGTTGTTTCACCGTGACTTGCGTCATGCACTTCTCTCCTCAGGCCGCGCCTAATTACTCGAACCAGTGGGCTCGGGCGGCCATGATCAACTTGCCGGCACGATCATCGTCAATGCCGTCGATGTCGAGCAGGTCGTCAATAGACTGCTCGGCCAGGTCTTCGCGGGTAATTACGCCGCGCACCGCCAGTTCCATCGCCAAATCCTTGTCCATACCCTCAAGCGAGAGCAGGTCTTCGGCCGGATGGGCGTCTGCCAGCTTTTCCTCAGTAGCGATGGCTTTAGTCAACAAGCGATCCTTGGCCCGAGCGCGAAGCTCGTTGACGATATCTTCGTCAAAGCCGTCGATGTTGAGCATTTCTTCCAGCGGTACGTAGGCAATCTCTTCCAGGCTGGTGAAGCCTTCATCAACCAGAACCTGTGCCAGTTCTTCATCAACTTCCAGCTCGTCGATGAAGTTGCGCAGGATGTCGCCGGTTTCTGCTTGCTGCTTGGCCTGGATGTCCGATTCGGTCATCACGTTCAGGGTCCAGCCAGTCAATTGGCTGGCCAGACGCACGTTCTGACCACCGCGACCGATGGCCTGAGCCAGATTGTCTGCGCCAACGGCGATGTCCATGGCATGGGCATCTTCGTCAACGATAATTGCCGCGACCTCAGCCGGCGACATGGCATTGATCACGAACTGCGCCGGGTTCTCGTCCCACAGGACGATATCCACGCGCTCGCCGCCCAACTCACCGGATACGGCCTGGACGCGCGAACCGCGCATACCAATGCACGCGCCTTGTGGGTCGATGCGCTTGTCTTTGGAGCGGACTGCGATCTTGGCGCGCGAACCCGGATCACGGGAGGCGGCCATGACTTCGATCAGGCCTTCGGCAATTTCCGGCACTTCGATACGGAACAGCTCGATCAGCATTTCCGGTGCGGTACGCGACAGGATCAGCTGCGGGCCGCGGTTCTCGGTGCGGATTTCCTTGAGCAGCGCACGCAGGCGCACGCCAACCCGGAAAGTCTCACGGGAGATGATGTCTTCACGGGCCAGCAACGCTTCAGCGTTGTTACCCAGGTCAACGATCACGTTGTCACGTGTCACTTTTTTCACGGTGCCGGAGATGATTTCTCCCAGGCGCTCGCGATAGGCATCAACCACCTGTGCGCGCTCGGCTTCGCGAACTTTCTGCACAATGACCTGCTTGGCGGTCTGGGCAGCGATGCGGCCGAACTCGATGGATTCGATTTTCTCTTCGATCACATCACCGACTTTGGCGTCGGGATGGGTTTCACGAGCCTTGCTCAACCAGGTCTCGACCGCTGGATCATCCAGATCGGCTTCTTCAACCACCGTCCAGCGACGGAAAGTTTCATAGGAACCGGTGTGGCGATTGATTTCCACACGCAGGTCCACTTCGTCTTCAAAACGCTTTTTGGTAGCAGTGGCCAGGGCCAGCTCCAGCGCTTCAAAAATCACGCTTGCCGGTACACCCTTTTCATTGGATACCGACTCAACAACCAGCAGTACTTCTTTGCTCATCGTACGCCTCGCCTTTCGCAAGCCATTGGATCCGCGGGATCCGCGTCTCAGTCAAAACTGGGAATAATGTTGGCCTTGTCGATCATATCGATCGGCAACAGAAACTCGTGATCATCCACCTGCACCACGACGTCCTGCTCCTCCACCCCGCGGAGAAGGCCCTGAAAATTACGCCGACCTTCGAAAGGCGAGCGCAGCTTGATCTTCACTTGCTCACCGACATACTTGGCGAACTGTTCAAGGGTGAACAGTGGGCGTTCCATGCCAGGAGAGGAAACCTCAAGGGTGTATTCAACGGAAATTGGATCTTCTACGTCGAGAACACCGCTGATCTGACGGCTGACGATGGCGCAATCGTCCACCAGCACGCCGCCTTCTTTATCGATATAAACGCGCAACAATGAGTGGCGACCCTGAGCCGAAAACTCAATACCCCAGCATTCATAGCCAAGGGCCACGACCACCGGGGCCAACAAGGCCTGCAACTGTTCTAGCTTGCTCGACACCTGAACCCCCTCGTGCATGCTTGTGCAAATAAAAAATGGGCGAAGCGCCCATCCCGGAAACGCCGTTGAATAGCGGCGTTATAAAGTGTCCAGCTAACAAAAAGCCCCTGAAAAGGGGCTCCGCTAAAACTGGTTGCGGGGGCCGGATTTGAACCGACGACCTTCGGGTTATGAGCCCGACGAGCTACCAGACTGCTCCACCCCGCGACAAAGCTGGGGCGGAAGTATACGACTGATCCCTTTTTGGGTCAATGTAACCTTCCACCTACAAGAAAGCCCGCAACCGCGGGCTCTCCTGACAATTGGTACCGAGAAGGGGACTCGAACCCCTACACCCTATGGGCACAACCACCTCAAGGTTGCGTGTCTACCAATTCCACCACCTCGGCATAGACTACGTTACTGCGTGAAACTCTTCTTACTTCTGCTCTGGAGCTGGAGGTACGTCAGTCGCACTATTGGCCGACTTTTGCTCTTGGAGCACCGGGACATCATCAGAAGCCGGTTTTTGCTTTGGTACTTCAAGTACTGCTGGATCTGGCAAACCTACTTGAGTCAGCTGATGAGCTTTCTCTTTAGCAAAGTAACCTAACCCCAAGCTGGTTATGAAGAAACCGGCGGCAAGTATAGCAGTAAACTTACTAAGAAAGGTAGAGGAACCTTGGCTTCCGAACACAGTATTTGAAGCACCTGCACCGAAAGACGCGCCAGCATCCGCACCTTTACCCTGCTGCAGCAAAACCAGAGCAACTACGCCCAGGGCACCCAGCAGATGAAAAACGACTACGACTGTTTCCAGCATTTTTTCAGTTTCCCGCGGCGCGACAGATCGCACCGAACTCATCTGCATTCAGGGAAGCTCCACCAATGAGCCCCCCATCGATATCCGGCATGCCGAACAGTTCGACCGCATTGGCCGCCTTCACGCTGCCGCCGTATAGAAGCCGCACTCCTCGTGCAACTTCAGAATTCTCTGCCGCCAACTGCGCGCGAATGGCTGCGTGCACATCCTGCGCCTGTTGCGGTGTTGCAGTCAGCCCGGTACCAATGGCCCAGACCGGCTCGTAAGCGATAACAGCACTGGCGAATGCGCCAACACCCAACTCTTCAATGATGCTGCCCAGCTGACGCCCGACAACTTCCAGAGTCTTCCCCGCCTCGCGCTGCTCGAGGGTCTCCCCCACACACAGAATCGGCTTCAGACCACAAGCCTGTGCTGCCGCGAACTTGCGGTTAAGCGTCGCGTCCCGCTCGCCCATTATCATGCGGCGCTCAGAGTGCCCAACCAGCACCAAGGAACAACCTGCGTCCACCAATTGACTTGGGGCGATTTCGCCCGTCAACGCACCTTGCATGGATTCCACCGCAGAGTTCTGCGCGCCGACCTGAATCGACTTGCCTTTCAAGCCATCAATCACTTGATTGATATACAAGCAAGGCGGGAATACCGCGACATCAACACCGCTTGGCAAGGCCAGATGACGAAGGCCGTTGATCAGCTCAGCGACGCTGGCGCGGGTACCGTGCATCTTCCAGTTACCAGCTACCATAGGGCGACGCATGCTGTACCTCGTCGGTCAAAGTGGGCGCAGATGTTACCCAACCAAAACAACACTGGCAAGCCGAAATCAGGCAGAAACTTCAGCAACCAGTTTTGCCAGCTCATCAGCATAAGCGCGAACCTGTGCTTCATCGTCACCTTCGACCATGACACGCACCAGCGGCTCAGTACCGGACTTGCGCAGCAGAACCCGACCACGCCCCGCCATAGCAGTCGTAACGCGCTCGCAAGCCTCTTTCACAGCAGGATGCTCAACCGGGCTCTCGCCACCACCAAAACGGACATTGACCAGCACTTGAGGGCATTTGCGCAGCCCTTGGCGTGATTGCGCCAGACTTTCACCACGCGCCTTGAGCGCCATCAGCACCTGTAGCGCAGCGATGATCGCATCACCGGTGGTCGCGTGGCGGAAGCACACGATATGGCCGGAATTCTCTCCACCCACCAACCAGTTGCGCTCAAGCAGCTCAGCAATCACATAACGATCACCTACATTGGCCCGGACAAAAGGAATACCCAGATCTGCCAGAGCCAGCTCCAGCCCCAGATTGCTCATAAGCGTCCCGACTACACCGCCTTGCAACTTGTCACGCTCATGCAGGTCCCGGGCGATGATGAACAGCAGCTCATCACCGTCAACAATTGCACCGGTCTGGTCGACCATCAGCACCCGGTCACCGTCGCCATCAAAGGCAATACCCAGATCCGCGTGCTCAGCCAGGACCGCCGCCTGCAATTGCGACATATGAGTCGAACCGCAGTTCTCGTTGATGTTCAAGCCATTAGGCTGCGCAGATAGAACCGTGACTTGCGCACCCAACTCGCGGAATACACTCGGCGCGACCTTGTAGGTGGCGCCATGAGCGCAGTCCAGGACGATCTTCAAGCCTGCAAAACTGGTGCTCGATGGCACGCTGCTCTTGCAGAACTCGATATAGCGTCCCGATGCATCGTTGATCCGCGACACCTTGCCGAGCTTGCTCGACTCCACCACGGTCATGGGCGCATCCAGTAACTCCTCGATCATCAACTCCACCTCGTCAGGCAACTTGGTGCCCTCACCCGAGAAGAACTTGATGCCGTTGTCATCATGGGGATTGTGCGAAGCACTGATGACAATCCCGGCCTCCGCATGGAAGGTGCGCGTCAGATAGGCGATAGCCGGAGTTGGCATCGGCCCCAACAGCATGACATCTGCACCGGCAGCAGATAGCCCTGCCTCGAGAGCCGATTCGAACATGTACCCAGAGATACGCGTGTCCTTACCTACCAGCACACGGCAAGCCCCCATGCTGCGGAAAGCCATGCCCGCCGCCCAGCCGAGCTTGAGCATGAAGTCTGGAGTAATAGGGTATTCGCCCACACGACCACGAATGCCGTCGGTGCCAAAATATTTCTTAGTCATAAGTACTCCATCGTTCTTATTCAGCGGATTCCACTGCCGCAATCATTCGCACCACATCCACCGTTTCGGCGACATCATGGACGCGGATAATCTTCGCGCCCTTGGTCACCGCCAGTGCCGCCAGTGCCAGGCTACCGTGCAATCGCTCGGCTACAGGCCGATTCAGGGACTGGCCAATCATGCTTTTGCGCGACACCCCGACGAGCAGGGGACGCCCAAGGGCATGCAAGGCCTCCATATGCTTGAACAGACTCAAGTTGTGCTGCAGGGTCTTGGCAAAACCAAAGCCCGGGTCAAGAACAATCCGCCCAGCCTCGATTCCCACCGACGCACACGCCGCCATCCGCTCAACCAAAAACTCACTCACTTCCCGAGTGACATCCTGGTAATGCGGGTTGTCTTGCATATCGCCAGGCTCACCGAGCATATGCATCAGGCATACAGGCAAACCAGTAGCGGCCGCCGCATCCAGAGCACCATCACGGCGCAGTGCGCGCACATCATTGATCAACCCCGCTCCCAGGCGAGCAGTTTCACGCATGACGGCCGGCGTCGAGGTATCAACGGAAATAACCACATCCAGCTCGCGATTAATTCGCTCCACGACCGGAGCCACACGCTCCAACTCTTCCAGGGGCGATACCGCACGAGCACCCGGCCGCGTCGACTCGCCACCGATATCGATCAGCGTAGCACCAGCAAGAACCATGGCCTCGGCATGCCGCAAGGCGACATCCAGTTGACTGAAGCGACCGCCATCGGAGAAGGAATCGGGGGTTACATTGAGAATGCCCATGACATGCGCACGGGCCAAATCAAGAACCCGGTTGCCGCAAGGCAACCGGGTGGAGGAAGGAACAGAAGTCATTTAAAACCTTAGTGGTCGGCAGCAGGGCCGCCGATGGGTGTTTCCGGACGTTCGTTTTGCACTACTGGAGGAGTAGTACCCGAACCGCCCTCCCAATCACGAGGTTCACGCGGAGTACGCCCAGCCATGATGTCGTCAATCTGATCAGCATCGATGGTTTCGTACTTCATCAAGGCATCTGCCATGGCGTCCAGTTTGTCGCGGTTATCAGTGAGGATCTGCTTGGCGGTGCCATAGCACTGATCAATGATGCTGCGCACTTCGGAGTCGATCAGTTTCGCTGTTTCAGCGGACAAACTGGCATGCTGACTGCCTGCACTGCGACCCAGGAACACTTCGCCCTCTTCTTCCGCATACATCAGCGGGCCGAGTTTTTCGGAGAGCCCCCACTTGGTGACCATGTTCCGAGCAATCTGGCTGGCGCGCATGATGTCGTTGGATGCACCGGTGGTCACACCGTCAAAACCCAGCGTCATCTCTTCTGCAATACGACCGCCATAGAGCGAGCAGATCTGGCTGATCAGGGCTCGCTTGGACAGGCTGTAGCGATCCTCTTCCGGCAAGAACATGGTGACGCCCAATGCCCGACCGCGAGGAATGATCGAGACTTTGTAGACTGGGTCATGCTCAGGCACAACTCGACCAACAATGGCGTGGCCAGCTTCGTGATAAGCGGTGTTCTGCTTCTCTTTCTCGGACATGACCATGGATTTGCGCTCTGCGCCCATCATGATCTTGTCCTTGGCCAGTTCAAATTCCTTCATTTCGACAATGCGCTTACCGGTACGAGCCGCGAACAGCGAGGCCTCGTTCACCAGGTTTGCCAAGTCGGCACCGGAGAAGCCCGGCGTACCACGCGCAATCACCGCCGGAGCAACATCTTCGCCCATTGGCACTTTGCGCATGTGGACCTTGAGAATCTGCTCACGGCCGCGAATATCCGGCAGACCAACCACCACCTGGCGGTCGAAACGACCGGGCCGCAGCAGCGCTGGGTCAAGCACGTCAGGACGGTTGGTGGCGGCGATAACAATGATGCCGTCGTTCATTTCAAAGCCGTCCATCTCAACCAGCAATTGGTTGAGGGTCTGCTCACGCTCATCATGACCGCCGCCCATGCCGGCACCACGGTGACGACCGACAGCGTCGATCTCATCGATGAAAATGATGCATGGAGCATGTTTCTTGGCCTGTTCGAACATGTCGCGAACACGGCTGGCACCAACACCAACGAACATCTCGACGAAATCGGAACCGGAGATAGTGAAGAACGGTACCTTGGCTTCGCCCGCAATGGCCTTGGCCAGCAAGGTCTTACCGGTGCCCGGTGGCCCCACCATCAGCACGCCGCGAGGAATACGGCCCCCCAGGCGCTGGAACTTGCCTGGATCACGCAGGAATTCAACCAGCTCGCCAACTTCCTCTTTGGCCTCGTCACAACCAGCAACGTCAGCCAGCGTGGTTTTCACCTGATCTTCAGAGAGCAAACGCGCCTTGCTCTTGCCAAAGCTCATCGGCCCGCCCTTGCCACCTGCGCCACCCTGCATTTGCCGCATGAAGAACATGAAGACGGCAATGATCACCAGGATCGGGAAACTGGCTACCAGCAGTTGGGTCCAGATACTTTGTTGCTCGGGCTGCTTGCCCTCGACCACGACATGGTTGTCCACCAAATCGCCGATCAGACCATTGTCCTGAATGGCAGGACGGATGGTTTTGAAGGTATCGCCATCGCTGCGCTTGCCGGTAATAACGTAGCCATCAACAGCTACGCGCTCGACCTTGCCATCCTTAACTTGCTGGATGAAGTCGGAGTAGTTGAGGGTTTGCGGCTCGTTAGGGCTGGAGAAGTTGTTCATCACCGTCACAAGGACGGCAGCGATGATCAACCAAAGGATCAGATTCTTTGCCATGTCGTTCAATTAACTACCCTCTGAAGCAAGCGCCGCTACTGGCGCGCGCTTCGCATGATATTCACCGGCCTAACTTACTACATTACCTACAGCTCTGGCAGGCGCTGTCTGTAACCCTATGTGAAACTTAGACTACACAATATGCGTTTAATCTGACGGGGCGAAATACGAAAATCCTATCACCCCAGTCAAAAACCTTACTTACTCGCTGCGACCACGAAAGCCCCGCCCCAGCAGATATTGCTCCCGAGAACGGTCACGGGAAGATGTCGGTTTGCGCATCTGCACTTTCTCGAACATCTGCCGAACGCTTTTGTGGTACTCATCAAAACCTTCACCTTGGAAAATCTTGATCAGAAAATCACCACCTGGCCGTAGTACCCTACCCGCAAGATCCAGCGCCAATTCGCACAGGAACATCGCCCGAGGCATATCCACGGCTGCTAACCCACTCATATTGGGGGCCATATCGGAAATCACAAGGTCAACCTCTGAATTTCCGACAGCTTCGAGAATCTGCGCCAGCACCGCATCCTCGGTGAAGTCCCCTTGAATGAAGGTCACATCGGGGATGCTGTCCATTTCCAGGATATCCGAGGCGATCAATCGCCCCTGACCACCAATCAGACGACTGGTCACCTGCGACCAGCCCCCCGGGGCAGCCCCCAGGTCGATAACACTCATGCCAGGACGGATAAGGCGGTCCTTTTCCTGGATCTCCAGCAGTTTGTAGCTAGCACGGGAACGGTACCCATCTTTTTGCGCCATTTTGACGAATGGGTCGTTGAAGTGCTCTTTCAGCCAGTTATGGCTAGTTTTGGAACGGGCCACGGGCCACCTCAAAATAAAACGGGTCGTGATTAACTGGGCGGTCCCGGACTCGCTCGGGTAAACTGGCCGCCGCTTTTTACAAGATCAGACGCAGGGGTCAGATTATGCCGCTCACTCAAGAGCAGAAGAAACAGTACAAATCCATTGGCCACCATCTGAAACCAGTATTGACTGTGGCTGACAACGGTTTGACCGAAGGTGTGCTAGCCGAACTTGAACGCGCCTTGAGCGATCACGAGCTGATCAAGATCAAGCTCAACATCCTCGAGCGCGAATCGCGCCTGGAAGCCATTGCCGAACTGTGCAAGGCCGGCAAAGCGGATCTGGTGCAGGTCATCGGCAAGATGGCGCTGATCTACCGCAAGAACGCCAAGGTAAACAAGCAATTGTCGAACGTCCATCGTTTCAACTGACGTCGACTCGGGTCAAGGGTGTGCCTGGCGCACCCTTCCACCCCATCCTGGCACCGGCTGCAATACCAGTATCAAGCCGGAAAATCCCAGAACCAGATAGCTGAACAACTGCCAGCGTTGAGCTTCCGGCAACAGAATACGCACGGCGAAATACATGCCGCACGCATACATTGCCATCAACAGCAGTTGCCCCCGAATATCCCGCCAAAGACTTCTCAGTCCTTCGGACTGAATCAGTACCAGCGTCTGTAGAACCAGGCACACCCCCGAAAAGCCCACCAACAAAGCACTGAGCAGGGTAGAAATCTCTTCGATCAGCAAGGGAGCAAGGCCAATCTGGCCCAGGACGGGAAACAAACCGAGATGCAACAGCCATAAGCCGCCGACCCACAGCATCTGGGTCAGCTGCCAAAGCATGGCGCCCGCATGCAGCGGGCGCCTTCTTTCAGATGTGACGGACTTCGACAATCTCATACTCGATTACACCGCCAGGCGTTTTGACCGCCACCACATCACCCTCTTCCTTGGCAATCAAGGCACGAGCAATCGGCGAGCCGACGGAGATTTTACCGAGCTTTATATCAGCCTCGTCCTCACCAACGATCTGGTAGGTCACGCTTTCGTCAGTCTCGACGTTGGCGATCTCGACCGTGGTGCCAAAGATCACCTTGCCGGTATGAGGAATGGTCGTGACATCGATGACCACCGAGTTCTGCAGACGGCCTTCGATATCACGGATCCGAGCCTCGACCATGCCTTGCTGTTCACGCGCAGCATGGTATTCAGCGTTTTCCTTCAAGTCACCCAACTCGCGGGCCGTACCGATGTCCTGGCTGAGCTTAGGACGAACGACCTTGGTCAAGTGAGCATGCTCTTCTTCCAGGGCGCGAGCGCCCTGGACGGTCATTGGGTATTTATTCATGCCTTCAATCCTGCGTGTAGATCCTGCAAGCGACGCACGGTTTTTTCTGGACCGAACTTCAACGCTTCGCAGATAGCTTCGCCAGCAGCAATGGTGGTGGTGCAGTAGATCTTGTGCTGCAAGGCGTTACGACGAATGGAGTAAGAGTCAGCAATCGACTGACGACCTTCAGTGGTGTTGATGATCAGGGTGACTTCGTCGTTCTTGATCATATCGACCACATGAGGACGACCTTCAGTCACCTTGTTCACACGACGCACTTTCAGGCCGGCCGCCTCGATCAGCTTGGCGGTGCCCGCAGTAGCGACCACTTCGAAGCCCAAGTTGATCAGATCACGGGCCACGCCTGCAACCAGAGGTTTGTCATCGTCACGAACACTGATAAATGCAGTACCACCAGTCGGCAGCACTTCGCTGGCGCCCATCTGGGCCTTGGCGAAAGCCTCACCGAAAGTATCGCCCACACCCATGACTTCACCGGTGGACTTCATCTCTGGGCCGAGGATCGGGTCAACACCCGGGAACTTGGCGAACGGGAACACCGCCTCCTTGACGCTGTAGAAGTTCGGGATGATTTCCTTGGTAAAGCCCAGCTCTTTCAGGGTCTTACCAGCCATCACACGAGCCGCGATCATCGCCAGGGAGACGCCGATGCACTTGGACACGAAAGGCACGGTGCGGGAAGCACGCGGGTTCACTTCAATGACGTAGATCTCATTGCCCTGCAGGGCCAACTGTACGTTCATCAAGCCAACCACGCCCAACTCCAGGGCCATTTTCTTGACCTGCTCACGCATCTCATCCTGGATGTGCGCCGGCAGCGAGTACGGCGGCAGGGAGCACGCGGAGTCACCGGAGTGAACGCCGGCCTGCTCGATGTGCTGCATGATCGCGCCGATCACCACGTCGGTACCGTCGCAGACCGCATCCACGTCCATCTCGATGGCGCAGTTGAGGAAGTGGTCCAGCAGCACCGGACTGTCGTTGGACACTTGCACCGCTTCACGCAGGTAGCGCTTGAGCTCTTCTTCCTCGTAGACGATTTCCATCGCACGGCCGCCCAGAACATAGGACGGACGCACCACCAGCGGATAACCGATCTTGGTCGCGGCACGAATCGCTTCGTCTTCGCTGCGCACGGTGGCGTTTGGCGGCTGACGCAGGTTCAGGCGCTCAACCATTTGCTGGAAGCGCTCACGGTCTTCTGCACGGTCGATAGCGTCTGGGCTGGTGCCGATGATTGGCACGCCGGCCGCTTCCAGGGCGCGAGCCAGTTTCAGAGGCGTCTGGCCGCCGTACTGAACGATCACGCCTTTTGGCTTCTCAACGCGGACGATTTCCAGCACGTCTTCCAGGGTTACCGGTTCGAAGTACAGGCGATCGGAGGTGTCGTAGTCGGTGGAAACGGTTTCCGGGTTGCAGTTGACCATGATGGTTTCGTAACCATCGTCGCGCAGTGCCAGTGCAGCGTGCACGCAGCAGTAGTCGAACTCGATACCCTGGCCAATACGGTTTGGACCGCCGCCCAGGATCATGATCTTGTCGCGGGTCGATGGCGCGGCTTCGCACTCTTCTTCATAAGTCGAGTACAGGTAAGCGGTGTCAGTAGCGAACTCGGCGGCGCAGGTGTCGACGCGCTTGTAGACCGGGAACACTTCCAGCTTATGGCGGTGAGTGCGCAGGTTCTTCTCGGTCACACCCAGCAGCTTGGCCAGACGCTGGTCGGAGAAGCCTTTGCGCTTCAAGCGGAACATCAGGTCGCGGCCGATAGCCGACAGCCCCAAGGTCTTGACCTTCTCTTCTTCCTTGATCAGATCTTCGATCTGCACCAGGAACCAAGGATCGATCATGTTCATGCCGAAGATCTGCTCGACGGTCATGCCGGCACGGAAGGCGTCAGCCACGTACCAGATACGCTCGGCGCCTGGCACGGTCAGCTCACGCTTGAGAACGTTCATGCTTTCCGGGTTGCTTAGGTCGAGTTTCGGATCCAGGCCGCAAACGCCGACTTCCAGACCGCGCAGAGCTTTCTGCAGGGATTCCTGGAAGGTCCGGCCGATGGCCATGACTTCACCCACCGACTTCATCTGGGTGGTCAGGCGCGCGTCAGCCTTGGAGAATTTTTCGAAGGCGAAACGTGGCAGCTTGGTCACGACGTAGTCGATGGACGGCTCGAAGGAGGCTGGGGTCTTGCCGCCGGTGATGTCGTTGGACAGCTCGTCCAGGGTGTAACCCACCGCCAGCTTGGCCGCGACCTTGGCGATCGGGAAACCCGTGGCTTTCGAGGCCAGTGCCGAGGAACGGGACACCCGCGGGTTCATCTCGATCACGACCATGCGGCCAGTGTTCGGGCAGATGCCGAACTGCACGTTGGAACCGCCGGTTTCCACGCCGATCTCACGCAGTACCGCCAGGGAGGCGTTACGCAGGATCTGGTATTCCTTGTCGGTCAGGGTCTGTGCCGGAGCCACGGTGATCGAGTCACCGGTGTGCACACCCATCGGGTCGAAGTTTTCGATGGAGCAGACGATGATGCAGTTGTCCTTCTTATCGCGGACCACCTCCATCTCGTACTCTTTCCAGCCGATCAGCGATTCGTCGATCAACAGTTCCTTGGTCGGCGACAGGTCCAGACCGCGGGCGCAGATCTCTTCGAACTCTTCCCGGTTGTAAGCAATACCGCCACCGGTGCCGCCCATGGTGAAGGACGGACGGATGATGCAAGGGAAGCCCAGCTTGTCGAGGACTGCATTGGCCTCTTCCATGCTGTGAGCGATACCGGAACGTGGGCACGCCAGGCCGATGGACTTCATGGCGGCGTCGAAGCGCGAACGGTCTTCAGCCTTGTCGATGGTGTCAGCATTGGCACCGATCATCTCTACGCCGAACTTCTCCAGAACGCCTTCGCGCTCCAGGTCCAGAGCGCAGTTCAGAGCCGTCTGGCCGCCCATTGTTGGCAGCAGCGCATCCGGACGCTCTTTCTCGATGATCTTGGCAACGGTCTGCCACTTGATCGGCTCGATGTAGGTGGCGTCGGCCATGGCCGGGTCGGTCATGATGGTGGCCGGGTTGGAGTTCACCAGGATGACCCGGTAACCCTCTTCGCGCAGGGCCTTGCAGGCCTGGGCGCCGGAGTAGTCGAATTCGCAGGCCTGGCCGATCACGATCGGGCCAGCGCCAAGAATCAGGATGCTTTTAATGTCTGTACGTTTTGGCATGGGTTGTCACTCAAATCCGCAGGTCAGTCGGCAAGCCGTCTTGAACATTCTCTGAGGCGCCTGAGGGGATTCCGCCGGACTCGCCGGGGCCACCCTCAAGCGCTGCTCGCTACACTTTCAAGGCGAGCGCTTAGCGTCGCTTGGCCATCTCGTTGATGAAGCGGTCGAACAGCGGCGCCACATCGTTCGGGCCCGGGCTGGCTTCAGGGTGGCCCTGGAAGCTGAACGCGCTCTTGTCGGTACGTTCGATACCCTGCAGGGTGCCGTCGAACAGCGACTTGTGGATCGCCCGGACGTTACCCGGCAACGTGGCTTCATCCACCGCAAAACCGTGGTTCTGGCTGGTGATCATGACCACGCCGGTGTCCAGGTCCTGGACCGGGTGGTTGGCACCGTGGTGGCCGTGGCCCATTTTCAGGGTCTTGGCGCCGGAAGCCAGGGCCAGCAATTGGTGACCCAGGCAGATGCCGAACACCGGAATCTCGGTCTCGAGGATTTCCTTGATGGCCTTGATCGCGTAGTCGCAAGGCTCGGGGTCGCCAGGACCGTTGGACAGGAACACGCCATCCGGCTTGAGGGCCAGGACGTCGCTCGCCGGGGTCTGAGCAGGCACAACGGTCACGCGGCAGCCGCGCTCCACCAGCATGCGCAGGATGTTCAGCTTGACCCCGAAGTCATAGGCAACCACGTGGTACGGCAGATCGGCGGCTTCGATGGTGGCGTGGCTGTCGGTTTTCAGATCCCAGACAGTCGAACGCCATTCGTAGCTTTGCTTGGTGCTGACGACTTTCGCCAGGTCCATGCCTTTCAGGCCCGGGAAGCCGCGCGCTGCTGCAATCGCCGCTTCTTCGGAGATGTTGTCGCCGGCCATGATGCAGCCGTTCTGAGCACCTTTTTCACGCAGGATGCGGGTCAGGCGACGGGTGTCGATACCGGCGATCGCCACGACGTTGTTGGCTTTCAGGTAATCGGACAGGGACAGGGTGTTACGCCAGTTGCTGGCCACCAGCGGCAAGTCACGGATAACCAGGCCAGCCGACCAGACGCGGTCGGACTCGGCGTCTTCCGGCGTGGTGCCAGTGTTGCCGATGTGGGGATAGGTCAGGGTAACGATCTGTTGGGCGTAGGAAGGATCGGTAAGGATTTCCTGATAGCCGGTCATTGCGGTGTTGAACACCACCTCACCAACGGTTTGACCGTCGGCTCCAATGGCTTCGCCGCGAAAAATGCTGCCATCAGCAAGGGCGAGTATGGCTGGCTTAGTCAAGAAGACCTCCCGTAAATAGAGCCTGAAAGGGCGATCGCAGGTTGCAAAAAAGCGGAATGACGTATAGACACGTCACCCCGCTTCTTCGTCGAATTATCTGCGCGCTTTTAGTGGACACACTAAAGCTGTAGCTTACAGAAAAAGGCTTTTTCGGTCCACCGCTAATGAGCCTTAAAGGCAGAGGAATGCGACAGAACATCGCCTAGCGGTGCGAAGCGGGGCTGAAGGACAGCCTCAACCCCACTTCAGATGCATCTCAACGCAAATCCAGCACATCCTGCATGTCGTAAAGACCGGCCTCGCGACCATCCAGCCACAGGGCAGCACGTACCGCCCCCTTGGCGAAGGTCATGCGACTGGAGGCCTTGTGGGTGATTTCCAGGCGCTCGCCCTCAGTGGCAAACAGCACAGTGTGATCCCCCACCACATCACCACCACGCACAGTGGCGAAACCGATAGTTTCGCGCTCACGCGCACCGGTATGCCCCTCGCGACCATAGACCGCAACCTGTTGCAGGTCGCGCCCCAAGGCATTGGCAATCACCTCACCCATGCGCAGGGCAGTACCCGAAGGCGCATCGATCTTGTGACGGTGATGAGCCTCGATGATTTCGATGTCCGCATCATCACCCAGCACCCGAGCCGCCATATCCAGCAGCTTCAGCGAAAGGTTCACCCCGACACTGAAGTTGGCAGCGAAGACGATGGGAATATCCTTGCCCGCCTCGGCCAGCAATTGCTTTTCCTTGGCGCCCAAACCTGTAGTACCAATCACCATGGCCTTGCCCGCCTTACGGCAGAAGGCCAGGTTCTTGAGCATCACTTCCGGCAAGGTGAAATCGATCAGCACATCAAACTCATCGACAACCTTCTCCAGGCTATCGGACATCGACACGCCAAGACGCCCCAGGGACGCCAGCTCACCCGCATCCGCACCCACCAGCGAACTGCCAGGACGAACGATCGCCGCCGTCAACCCAGAGAGCGGCGAGCGCAGCTGCACAGCCTCGACCAAAGTCTTGCCCATGCGCCCCGCGGCGCCCATCACTGCTATACGTCGCATGCATTACTCCTTACAGATCGCCGAAGAAGCGCTTGACGCCCTCGAACCAACCCGTGGTTTTCGGCGAGTGCGAATTGTCGCCATCCAGCGAACCGCGCAACTCTTCCAGCAGCTCGCGCTGACGACGACTCAGGTTCACTGGCGTTTCTACCGCAACCCGACACATCAGATCGCCAGCACCGCCGCCACGCACCGGAGCAACGCCCTTGCCACGAATCCGGAACTGCTTGCCGGTCTGAGTCCCCTCAGGAATCTTCAGCTTGACCCGACCATCCAGAGTCGGAATCTCCAGCTCGCCGCCCAAGGCCGCATCAACAAAGCTGATAGGCACTTCGCAGAACAGATGCTTGCCGTCACGCTGGAAGATCGAGTGCTCGCGCACATTGATCACCACATACAAGTCACCAGTCGGACCACCCTGAGTCCCCGCCTCACCCTCACCGGACAGACGGATACGGTCACCCGTATCGACACCTGCCGGCACTTTTACCGACAGCGTCTTGTACTCTTCGACGCGGCCTTCGCCGTGACACGAATCGCACGGATCGGAAATGATCTTGCCCTGACCATGGCAACGCGGGCAGGTCTGCTGCACCGAGAAGAAGCCCTGTTGCATGCGCACCTGACCAATACCACCGCAAGTCGGGCAAGTGACAGGCGACGAGCCCTTCTTGGCACCCGAACCATCGCACGGCTTGCAATTGACCAGTGTTGGCACACGGATGTTAACCGTGGTGCCCCGCACCGCCTCTTCCAGATTCAGCTCCAGGGTGTAACGCAGATCGCTACCGCGCTGCGCGCCACCGCGAGAACCGCCGCGACCGCCACCAAAGAAATCACTGAACACATCACCGAAGATATCGGAGAAGTTCTGACCGCCAAAACCGGCGCCACCACCACCCATGCTCGGATCGACACCGGCATGACCATACTGGTCATAAGCTGCGCGCTTACTGGAGTCGGACAGCACTTCGTAGGCCTCGTTGGCCTCCTTGAACATGTCTTCCGACGCTTTGTCGCCGGGATTACGATCCGGGTGATGCTTCATCGCCAGGCGACGGTAAGCCTTTTTCAGCTCCGCTTCGCTGGAGCCACGCTCCACACCCAATACTTCGTAATAGTCACGCTTTGCCATAAGTCTTTGCACTCTTAAGGACGCCCGGCAAACCCTCCTGAGCTCTGCCAAACTCGCTGAGCCCCAATACAGGCCCGGACCCAACTCACGTCAATTCAACGATCCTGGTCTTGGATAGACGACCCGGTTGCAGGTCGATCATTGCGGTCATCGCAGCCGGAAAGCAGGAGCTTCTCCGACCCGACCGCCAGTGCACAAACGGAAGTTGCACACCATCAAAATTCGCTGACTCCAGACACGCCAACGCGGGAGCAAGCTCCCGCGCGGCGACATCCTACCAGTCACCGCCCAAAGGCAGTCAACCGGCCGACCAACAAGCCATTACTTGTGGTCTTTTACTTCTTCGAACTCGGCATCGACGACGTCGTCGGCTTTTTCAGCAGACTCAGCGTGCGGTGCTGCACCCTCAGCAGGCTGAGCCTGTTCGGCGTACATCTTCTGGGCAACCGGGGCCGAGACTTTCGACAGCTCTTCGACCTTGGCGTCGATGGCAGCCTTGTCGTCGCCTTTGACAGCGGCTTCCAGAGCAACCACGGCAGCTTCAATCGCGGTCTTCTCTTCCGCAGTCACTTTGTCGCCGGCGTCAGCCACCATCTTGCGAGTCGAGTGCACCAGCGCGTCACCCTGGTTACGGGCAGTGGCCAGCTCTTCGAACTTGCGATCCTCTTCCGAGTTGGCTTCAGCGTCACGGATCATCTGCTGGATTTCTTCATCCGACAGGCCGGAGTTGGCCTTGATCACGATCGACTGAGTCTTACCGGTAGCCTTGTCCTTCGCACCTACGTGCAGGATGCCGTTGGCGTCGATGTCGAAGGTCACTTCGATCTGCGGCACTCCACGTGGAGCAGGTGGAATGTCGGTCAGGTCGAACTTGCCCAGGGACTTGTTCTGCGCGGCTTGCTTACGCTCGCCCTGCAGTACGTGAATGGTCACGGCGCCCTGGTTGTCATCGGCAGTCGAGAACACCTGGGATTTCTTGGTAGGAATCGTGGTGTTTTTCTCGATCAGCGCGGTCATCACGCCACCCATGGTTTCGATACCCAGGGTCAGCGGGCTAACGTCCAGCAGCAGTACGTCTTTCACGTCACCGGCCAGAACCGCACCCTGGATCGCAGCACCCATGGCAACCGCTTCGTCCGGGTTGACGTCCTTACGAGCTTCTTTACCGAAGAAGTCGGTTACGGCTTTCTGTACCAGCGGCATACGAGTCTGGCCGCCGACCAGGATCACGTCGTTGATCGCGCCAACGTCGATACCGGCGTCCTTCAGAGCGATGCGGCATGGCTCGATGGTGCGCTGAACCAGGTCTTCAACCAGAGATTCCAGCTTGGCGCGGGAGATCTTCACGTTCAGGTGCTTAGGACCAGTGGCATCTGCTGTGATGTACGGCAGGTTGACGTCGGTCTGCTGGCTCGAGGACAGCTCGATCTTGGCTTTTTCGGCAGCTTCTTTCAGACGCTGCATGGCCAGCGGGTCACCCTTGAGGTTCATGCCGCTTTCTTTCTTGAACTCATCAACCAGGTAGTCGATCAGACGGATGTCGAAGTCCTCACCACCCAGGAAGGTGTCACCGTTGGTGGCCAGTACTTCGAACTGATGCTCACCGTCGACTTCAGCGATCTCGATCACGGAAACGTCAAACGTACCGCCACCCAGGTCATAAACGATCACGGTGTGATCGCCCTTGGCCTTGTCCATGCCATAAGCCAGAGCGGCTGCGGTTGGTTCGTTGATGATGCGCTTGACGTCCAGACCAGCGATACGACCGGCGTCCTTGGTGGCCTGACGCTGGCTGTCGTTGAAGTAGGCCGGAACAGTAATGACCGCTTCGGTCACTGCTTCGCCGAGGTAGTCTTCGGCGGTCTTCTTCATCTTTTTAAGGATTTCAGCCGAAATCTGTGGCGGAGCCATTTTCTGGCCGTTCACTTCAACCCAGGCGTCGTTGTTGTCAGCCTTGACGATCTTGTAAGGGACCATCTGAATGTCTTTCTGCACAACTTCTTCGTCGAAACGACGACCGATCAGACGCTTAACTGCGTACAGGGTGTTGTGCGGGTTGGTAACAGCCTGACGCTTGGCCGACTGACCTACCAGAATCTCGCCATCGTTGGCGTAAGCGATGATCGACGGCGTGGTACGCGCGCCTTCAGCGTTTTCGATAACTTTTACGTTGCCGTTTTCAAGAATGGAGACGCACGAGTTGGTGGTCCCCAAGTCAATACCGATAATTTTGCCCATGTTAACTCTCCCGAAACTTTGGATTTGGATGCCGCAGTTGTGGTGGCAAACTGCGGTAGCACTTAAACGCTTGACTGTTAGATGGGGGCTCTACAGCCGTTTTCAAGCCTTTTCGTCAATCGAAGGCGAAACCGGTGCAGGCGCCTTGCTGACCACGACCATGGCCGGGCGCAGCAGGCGACCATTGAGCTGGTACCCCTTCTGGAACACTTTGAGAACACTATTGGGTTCTACATCCGCGCTTTCCTGCATGGCCATGGCCTGATGCTGTTCAGCGTTGAACGGTTCGCCGTGAGGATCGATGGCTTCCAACTGATAACGCTTGAGGGTGTCGTGGAACATCTTCAAGGTCAGTTCGATACCTTCACGCATTGGGCGAATGCTTTCGTCGTCCGGATTGGACAGTTCCAGGCCACGCTCCAGGCTATCGATCACCGGCAACAGGTCACCGGCGAACTTCTCGAGAGCAAATTTGTGAGCCTTTTCCACATCCTGCTCGGCGCGGCGGCGGACGTTTTGCAGATCGGCCGCAACACGCAAAGCCTGATCCTGCGCACCAGCCAGTTGCTCTTCGAGCACTTGTACACGAGCCGCCAGGTCTTCACCCGAAGCCTCGGGGGCCTGATTGGCGTCTAGATTTTGCGTATCCAGCGTCTGTTCGTCAGCCATGAAATTCTCCTTTCAATATCGTCTGTGAGCCAGGCTCACTCTTCTGCACAGCTATATGGGGTCGCATTTTCAGGGTTCAAGCCCGCAGCCACAGCAAAAGTTGTTCCGACCGGATAAATCCTGTACGCGGGCACTCCCGAGGCACTAAAAAGCCAGAATGACCAAGCAAATCGAGCTAAGGGAAAGCATTGTCAGCCCGAAACAAAACACTGTATAAATAACCAGACATCTAGTTTGGGAGCGGCCTTAATGCTAGTGCACCTGTCCGTACACAATTACGCCATCGTCGAACACCTGGATCTGGAACTGGATCGCGGAATGAGCGTCATTACCGGCGAAACCGGCGCCGGCAAGTCGATCATGCTCGACGCGCTCGGCCTGACCCTGGGCGATCGCGCCGACAGTGGCGTGGTACGACCCGGCTCCGACAAGGCCGACATCCTTGCCACCTTCGACCTGTCGGACATTCCCGAGGCCCACAGTTGGCTGGCCGAGCGCGATCTGGATAACGACGGGCCGTGCATACTACGCCGGGTGATCACCGCCGAAGGACGCTCCCGCGGCTATATCAACGGTACGCCCTGCCCGCTCGGAGACCTCAAGGCCCTGGGCGAACTGCTGATCGACATCCACAGCCAGCACGAGCACCAGTCACTGCTCAAGACCGATACCCATCGGCGCCTGCTGGATGAATACGCCGGCGCCACCGATCTCGCCCGCCAGGTGCAGCTGGCCGCCCAGCGCTGGCGCCAGACACGCCAGGAACTGGAACGCCTGTCCAACTCCGGTGATGAGCAACGAGCTCGTCACCAACTGCTCAGCTATCAGCTCGAGGAACTGGAGAACCTCGGCCTGGGGGAAAACGAACTCGAGGAACTGGAGCAGGAACACAAGAACCTGACCAACGCTGAAACCCTGCTGGGTATTTGCCGACAGGTGGTGGAGCAATGCAGCGAAAGTGATTCCGGCAATGTCCTCAACGCGCTGACCGTCAGCCTCAACCGTCTGTCCAGTATTGGCAATTCATCGGGCTCGCTGGGTGAGGCCACCAATCTGCTGGCCAGCGCACAGATCCAGGTTGAAGAGGCCGTGGGCGAACTAAACCGCTTCCTCGATCACTTCGACGCCGACCCGGCACGCTTGCAACAACTCGAAGAACGCCTCGACGCCATCTATACCTTGGCACGCAAGCACCGCATTCAGCCCTTCGAACTCGCAGCCATGCAGCAAACCCTGCTAGATGAGATCGAGACCCTTGACGCAAACGATGAGTCCATCGAGCAGCTCGGCGAAGAGTTGCAGTCCTTCGCCAGGCATTACCATGAAAAAGCCTTGGAGCTCAGCCAACTGCGCCAGCAAGCTGCGACCGGCCTGGCCAGTGCAGTAGAGCTGGAAATTCAGCGCCTGGGTATGCCTGGAGGGCGTTTCACTATTGAGCTTCGCGCCAACACCAGCGATGAGCTGCTACCCAATGGCCTGGAGCAGGTTGAACTGTTGGTCAGCGCCAACCCCGGTCAGCCGCTCAAGGCCCTGGCAAAAGTTGCCTCCGGCGGCGAGCTGTCCCGTATCAGCCTGGCGATCCAGGTCATTACCGCGCAGACCTCGCGAGTTCCCACTCTGGTGTTCGATGAAGTCGACGTGGGGATTGGCGGACCGACAGCGGAGATCGTCGGCCAGTTGCTGCGCCGTCTCGGCGAACGCGGCCAGGTGCTGACTGTGACTCACTTGCCTCAGGTCGCTGCCCAAGGGCACCAGCACCTGTTCGTGCACAAGGTACGAGGCAGCGATGCGACACATACAGCAGTATCCAAGCTGGGCAAGAGCGAAAGGGTCGAGGAAGTTGCGCGGATGCTCGGCGGCATCGACCTGACCAAAGAGTCCCTGGCCCACGCCAAAAAGATGGTGGTCACCGCCAAAGCCTGAAGCCTCAGCGCTTCTTTTATATAGACAGAAAGCACGAAGGCGACCCTTAGGTCGCCTTCGATCGTTTCACGACTATGAAAGTCGCGTGAGGGGCTTACTTCTTCTTGCGCACATACAGCACAAGATTGTGATCCACCAACTCGAAACCGTGCTTTTCGACAATCGCCTTCTGAAGCTTTTCGATTTCTTCGTCGAAGAACTCGATCACTTCGCCAGACTCCACGTTGACCATATGGTCGTGGTGACCGCCATCCGCCAGCTCGAATACAGCGTGACCGCCATCAAAATTATGGCGCACCACCAGTCCGGCTGCTTCGAATTGAGTCAGTACACGGTAAACCGTGGCCAGACCCACATCCTCACCAGCTTCCATCAGCGCCTTGTAGACATCTTCAGCGCTCATGTGCCGCTGCTCGGTGGAGTCGAGCATTTGTAGAATTTTGACCCGTGGCAGAGTCACTTTAAGGCCGGCTTTACGTAGTTCGCTATTTTCAACCATGGTCAGCTTTCTCGCCGATGCTGCTTCGCAGCTTCTCTTAATGCGGGTATGATCGGGGTTTACGTTGTCCCAGCCAAGATAGTGGAAGTCGCCCACCGATGCAAAACACCAAGCTCTTGCTAACCAGTTTCACCTTCGTGGGACTGCTCGCACTCGCCGGTTGTTCATTCCCCGGGGTTTACAAAATCGACATCCAGCAGGGCAATGTCGTGACGCAGGACATGATAGACCAGTTGCGCCCGGGAATGACCCGACGGCAAGTAAGGTTTATCATGGGCAACCCTCTGTTGACCGACACGTTCCATGCCGATCGCTGGGATTATCTCTACAGCCTGCAACCTGGTGGCGGTGAACGCCAACAGGAACGCGTCAGCCTGATCTTCAACGGCAACGACCAACTGGTTAGCTTGGCCGGCGACTTCATGCCAGGCGTAAGCCGCGACGAAGCCCTGTTGGGCAAGGAGAGCGGCAACACCGTTACCGCCCCTGCCGAGAACGCCGAGAAGCCAAAAGCCGAGAAACCGGTCAAACCGGGTTCGCTGCTGGACCAGATCCAGAAGGATGTGGATGGCGTCGAAACCGTACCAGTGCCTACACCTGAACCACTGGACACTTCTCCGCAATAATTTGTGGCGAATAAAAAAGCCCGGGCATGCCCGGGCTTTTTATTGGCTGTCGCTAACGATCACTGCTCACGCTTACGAGCCTCGGCCGCCTTGGCGGCACGCAGACGCCGCACCTCTTTAGGATCGGCCAGCAGCGGACGATAGATTTCAATTCGATCTCCGGCCTGAACTACATATTGCCCAGGATCGGATACCTGCTTTCCGAAGATTCCCAGCGGACACGCCGCCAGATCCAGCTCCGCAAAATGCTCCTTTATAGAAGAAGCCTCCAGCGCTGCAAGCAGGGTCGAACCCTGGGGCACTTGCACACTGACCAGCACCTGGCGGTCGACGGCAGCGTGAACCACCTCTATGACAATCAGAGGCTCAACCATGCAGTTGCTTGGCCCGCTGGCAGAATGCATCCACCAGAGTATTGGCCGCCTGATTGAACAGAGGCCCCAGAGTGGCACGCACCAACGGCCCGGCGTAGTCGAACGACAGATCGAGGCTGATCTTGCAGGCCTTCTCCCCCAACGGTTTGAACACCCATAACCCATGCAGTTGGTTGAACGGCCCCTCTTCCAGGTTCATCTCGATCGACTGTCCCGGCACCAGGGTATTGCAGGTCACGAAACGCTGGCTCATGCCGCCCTTGGCCACCGCCAGGCTGGCACGCATCCGTTCCTCGCTGTTTTCCAGCACCTCGGCCGAAGAGCACCAGGGCAGAAACTCCGGGTAACGGGCCACATCATTGACCAGGTCATACAGAAACTGCGCCGGATAGGGCAAAAGGGCCGAACGTTGAATATGGGTCGTCATGTGAGCTTCATTTCCACAACTGGGCGGCAAACACCACAAGAATGCCGACGGGCGCCACATAGCGCATCAAAAACAAGGCCAGGGTGAACAACAACGGACTACGCAACGACAACTCATCACGAACAGCCTCACGGCCCATCACCCAACCTGCAAACACCACGAAGCACAAACCGCCAAGAGGCAACATGATCCGCGAGGTGAAAAAGTCGATCACGCCAAAGAAATCCAGACCGCCGGCCGCGCCCCATCGATAGAGATGAAAAACACCGCCTTCGTTCACGAAGAATTTGGCCTGCTGCCAGATGTTGAAAGAGAACACCGTTCCCAATCCCACGAACCAGCAACTGAACGCCAGCCAGAATGTCACCCAGCCGCGGCGGATTTTAGTCCTCTCGACGAGATAAGCCACCATCGGTTCCAACAAGGAAATCGCCGAACTCCAGGCAGCAATCGCCACCAGGATAAAGAACACTACGCCCATAAGCTGGCCGAACGCCACATTGCCGAAGGCAAACGGTAGGCTGATGAACATCAGGCCCGGCCCCTCGCTGGGATTCAGCCCGGCAGCGAATACGATGGGGAACAGGGCCATCCCCGCCACCAGCGAAACGAAGGTATCCAGCAGTGCCACACCGACCACGGTGCCAGCCAGGGACGAATGCTTGGGCATGTAGGCACCGTAGATCATGATCGAACCAACCCCCACGCTGAGGGAAAAGAACGCATGCCCCATGGCCGGCAGCAGCCCGTCCAACAAGCGGTCCAGGCTGAAGTCGAACATGAAATGCAGGCCCTGCATGAAATGCCCAGTGGTCATGCTGTAGCCCAGCAGCACCAACAGCATCACGAACAGCAGCGGCATCATGATCCGCAAACTGCGTTCAAGCCCAGCGACCACTCCCTTGGCAATCACCAATGCCGACAGCAGCATGAACAGCGTGTGCCAAAGCGTCAGTCGCCACGGGTCGGCCGTCACCGCGGAGAAGTACACACTGACCTGATCCGCCGTGACACCCTGAAAATCGCCGCGCCCCATATCGATGATGTAGTCCAGGGACCAACCACCCACCACGCTATAGAAGGAAAGAATCAGCAGCGCCGTGATCATTCCGGCGAAGGCGCCCCAGGACCACCTGGCCGAATGCCCCGCCTCCAGAGCCAGCACCTTCAGGGCATTGGCCGGACTCTGCCGTGCCCGACGACCAATCAAGGTTTCCGCCAGCATCACCGGCAAGCCGATCAGCGCAATACACGCCAGAAACACCAGGACAAAAGCACCACCACCATAGACGCCGACCATGTAGGGGAATTTCCAGATGCTCCCCAGGCCCACGGCCGAACCAGTTGCAGCGAGTATAAAGACCCAGCGGCTTGCCCAGCCGCCGTGGACAGAGACCCTGTCTGTCGACATCGTTAACGCGCCCAACCGAAAAAAAGAGGCCGCATTGTCCGGGATTCAATCAACCTGCTCAAGCACGCTGCGTCACCGTAGCCGACGCGCGCGCAACTCCCTATAATGCCGCCCCTATGGCTAAACAGAAGAAACACCCAACAGGGACCATCGCGCAAAATAAAAAGGCGCGTCACGATTACTTCATCGAACATCGGTTCGAGGCTGGACTGGTCCTGGCCGGCTGGGAAGTAAAGAGTCTGCGGGCGGGCAAGGCGCAACTGGTGGACAGTTACGTGCTGCTCAAGGATGGCGAGGCCTGGCTGTTCGGCAGCCATTTCACCCCGCTGACCACTGCAAGTACCCACGTCATTGCCGACCCGACGCGCTCGCGCAAGCTGCTGCTCAACCAGCGCGAGCTGGAAAAGCTGTTCGCCGCCGTGCAGCAAAAGGGTTACGCCTGTGTGTGCCTTTCGCTCTACTGGAGCAAGCACCTGGTCAAGTGTGAAATTGCACTGGGCAAGGGCAAGAAGGAATACGACAAGCGTCATACCGAACGCGAGCGCGATTCCGATCGCGAGCTGCAGCGTGCGGTGCGGACCAAGGGCAAGGAAGACTGATCTTCCTGCCTTGAGGTCGCTTTCGCCGGCAAGCCGGCTCCTACAACACCCAGGTAGGAGCCAGCTTGCCGGCGATTTGCATTACATGCCCTTGCGCCGCTCGGCCCGGGCCACTCGCTGTACTTCCTGACGCACTTCCTCAAGCACCTCTTGCACATAAAGAATGTGCCGACTGGAAACTTCCCGAGCCTCCTCAGCGCGTCCTTCAATAATCGCCAAGTACAGATCGCGGTGCTGACTGATCAGCATGTCGCGAGTTTCCGTGCGCTGCTTGTACATGCCGCCGATGTTGGTCACCACGTTGCGCTTGAGCAGGTCGAACAGGCCGCGAATGGTGTGCAGCAACACCGCGTTATGGCTGGCCTCGGCAATCGCCAGGTGGAACTTGGCATCCGCCGCCCCCTCCTCGATACGGCTGACATCGTCGGAGCGGGAATAACAATCCTGCAGTTCCTCGAAGGCTTGAGTCAGCCGCTCACGATCCACCGCCGTCGCGCGCAACGCCGCGTAATAAGCGCAAGACGCCTCCAGGGTATGGCGGAACTCCAGCAGATCGCGCTGTGCATCCGTGTTGTTTTCCAACAGGTGCAGCAAAGGATCGCTGAAGGTCGAGCCCAGGGATTCCACCACGTAGTTGCCGCCACCCTGACGGCTGATCAGCAAGCCCTTGGCCGTCAGCTTCTGGATCGCCTCGCGCAGCGAAGGACGGGAGACACCGAACTGCTCGGCCAAGGCACGCTCGGCCGGCAGCCGCTCGCCAGCCTTCAAGGTGCCTTCAAGAATCATCCCTTCCAGACGCTCGACAATATCGTCGGACAAACGGCGCTGGCGTATCTGATCAAACCCCATAACTCACTCTCCACCCTCCCGACCCTTCGCCGGGGGGCTCTATTCTGGCCTATTCACGGCGCGCCAACACCTAGCAGAAGGAAGCCTTTTGCACCGATCAGATGCCCGCGCCATAGCGCATTCGACAAAAGTTTTAGGGCGGCAAATTGACACACCGCGCACAACGCTTTTACCCTAGCCAACAGCGATTGTAAATTGGTCTTACCAATTAACCAAGACGCTAGCAGTGCCTGACCAACAACAATTAGGGGCCACCCCATTATGCAAACCTGGCAACAGCTCTATAGCCCGCTTGGCAGCCTCGGCCTGTCCGCCCTCGCCGCCGTTATCCCGATCGTGTTCTTCTTCCTGGCTCTGGCCGTGTTCCGTCTCAAAGGACACGTCGCCGGGAGTATCACTCTGGCCTTGTCGATCCTGGTGGCGATCTTCGCCTTCAAGATGCCCGCCGACATGGCCTTCGCTGCCGCTGGCTATGGATTTGCCTACGGTCTGTGGCCCATCGCCTGGATCATCGTCGCCGCCGTGTTCCTCTACAAACTGACGGTGAAAAGCGGCCAGTTTGAAATCATCCGCAGCTCGGTACTGTCGATCACCGACGACCAGCGCCTGCAGGTGCTACTGATCGGCTTCTGCTTCGGCGCCTTCCTCGAAGGTGCGGCCGGCTTCGGCGCACCGGTGGCGATCACCGCCGCCCTGCTGGTGGGCCTGGGCTTCAACCCGCTGTACGCCGCCGGCCTGTGCCTGATCGCCAACACCGCGCCCGTGGCCTTCGGCGCCCTGGGGATTCCGATCATCGTTGCCGGCCAGGTGACGGGCATCGACGCCTTCAAGATCGGCGCCATGACCGGCCGCCAACTGCCGCTGCTATCGCTGTTCGTGCCGTTCTGGCTGGTGTTCATGATGGACGGCATGCGCGGCGTCAAAGAGACCTGGCCCGCCGCGCTGGTCGCCGGTCTGAGCTTTGCCATCACTCAGTACTTCACCTCGAACTTCATCGGCCCGGAACTGCCGGACATCACTTCGGCCCTGGCCAGCCTGATCTCCCTGACCCTGTTCCTGAAAATCTGGCAGCCCAAGCGCACCGCCGGTGCGCAGATCGCCGGTGCCACCTCCAGCGCGGCCGTCATCGCCAGCGTCGGCGGCTTCGGTCAGCCACGCAACACCGTCGCTTCGCCCTACAGCCTGGGGCAGATCTTCAAGGCCTGGTCGCCGTTCCTGATCCTCACCGTGCTGGTGACCATCTGGACCCTCAAGCCCTTCAAGGCGATGTTCGCCGCCGGCGGGTCGATGTACAGCTGGGTGTTCAACTTCGCCATCCCGCATCTGGATCAACTGGTGATCAAGATGGCGCCGATCGTGACCACACCCACCGCCATCCCGGCGGTGTTCAAGCTCGACCCGATCTCGGCCACCGGCACGGCGATTTTCTTTTCCGCGCTGATCTCCATGCTGGTGCTGAAGATCAACGTTAAAACTGGTCTGACCACTTTAAAAGAGACTTTCTACGAGCTGCGCTGGCCGATCCTGTCCATCGGCATGGTGCTGGCGTTCGCCTTCGTCACCAACTACTCGGGCATGTCTTCGACCATGGCCCTGGTCCTGGCGGGCACCGGCGCGGCGTTCCCGTTCTTCTCGCCGTTCCTGGGCTGGCTCGGGGTGTTCCTCACCGGTTCCGATACCTCGTCCAACGCCCTGTTCAGCTCGCTGCAGGCCACCACCGCGCACCAGATCGGGGTCAACGACACCCTCATGGTCGCGGCCAACACCAGCGGCGGCGTGACCGGCAAGATGATCTCACCGCAATCGATCGCCGTGGCCTGCGCCGCCACCGGCCTGGTGGGCAAGGAGTCGGATCTGTTCCGCTTCACCCTCAAGCACAGCCTGTTCTTTGCCACTATTGTCGGCCTGATCACCCTGGCCCAGGCCTACTGGTTCACCGGCATGCTGGTGCACTAAGCAACACCGAAAGAACCGACGCCGCCCTTACCCGCGGCGTCCGCATTCACCACCCGGTCTGCAAGGCTGCTGAAAGCTTGCTGGTTTATCTTTCAGCCGCCGCGACGGACGAATAACCGGGACCACCCGGAGACACGCCTGATGAGCGAGCTTTTCTACAACGCCGTGCCCAATGCGACTCGTGTCGCGCCACCGCTGGCCGAACCCCGGCAGTACCCCAGTGCGAAGCCGTCGCGGGTTTACCTGTTCGGCACCTGCGTGGTCGATCTGTTCTATCCCGAAGCCGGGATGGACGCGATTCACCTGCTGGAGCGCGAAGGCATTCGCGTGGAGTACCCGCAAGGGCAAAGCTGCTGCGGCCAACCCGCCTACACCTCGGGTTACACCGAGCAGGCGCGCACCGTGGCCCGCTCGCAACTGGCGCTGTTTGCCGGCGACTATCCGGTGGTGGTGCCGTCGGGTTCCTGCGCGGGCATGCTGCGCGAGCATTACGCGGACTTGTTCAAGGACGAGCCCGAAACCCTGAAACAGGTGCAGGCCCTGGCCGCCCGCACCTACGAGCTGGCCGAGTTTCTCCTGCACGTGTGCAAGGTGCAGTTCAAGGACCGCGGCGCCCCGGTCAAGGTGGCGCTGCACACCTCCTGCTCGGCTCGACGGGAAATGAACACCCACCTGCACGGCCGTGACTTGCTGTCACAGCTGAGCAACGTGGAACGGGTAGAACACAGCCACGAAAGCGAATGCTGTGGCTTTGGCGGGACTTTCAGCGTCCGAATGCCGGACATCTCCGGCGCCATGGTTGCGGACAAGACCCGGGCGCTGAAGGAATCCGGCGCGCATCAGGTACTGAGTGCCGATTGCGGCTGCTTGATGAACATCAACGGCGCGCTGGAGAAACAGCAAGAGGCATTGCGCGGAAAGCACCTGGCGAGCTTCCTCTGGCAACGTACCGGAGGTGCACAATGAGCACCCCCGAGCTGATTCCGACCACCAACGTGGCGGACGATTTCCGAACCCGGGCCCACGAAGCCCTGGGGGACAAACAACTGCGAAACAACTTTCGCAGCGCCATGGACTCACTCATGGCCAAGCGTGCGGCCTCGTTCAGCGATGCCCACGAAAGAGAACACCTACGCGCCCTGGGCAACGCGATTCGCGCCCGGGCGTTATCCAAGCTGCCCGACCTGCTCGAGCGCCTGGAACAGAACCTGACCCGCAACGGTGTGACAGTGCACTGGGCGGAAACGGTGGACGAAGCCAATGGCATCGTCCTCTCGATCATCCGCGCTCACGAGGCGCGGCAAGTGATCAAGGGCAAATCGATGGTCAGCGAAGAGATGGAAATGAACCATGTCCTCGCTGAACAAGGCATTGAATGCCTTGAGTCGGACATGGGCGAGTTCATCGTCCAGCTCGACCACGAGAAGCCTTCACACATCATTATGCCGGCGATCCACAAGAATGCCGGTCAGGTCGCGTCCTTGTTCCACGACAAACTCGGCGTGGAGTACACCAAGGACGTTGACCAACTCATTCAGATCGGTCGCAAGGTCTTGCGGCAGAAATTCTTCGAAGCCGATATCGGCGTCTCCGGCGTCAACTTCGCCGTGGCCGAGACCGGCACCCTGCTGCTGGTGGAAAACGAAGGCAACGGGCGCATGTCCACCACCGTGCCGCCAGTGCACATTGCCGTCACCGGGATCGAGAAAGTCGTCGAGAACCTGCGCGATGTGGTGCCCCTTCTTTCACTGCTGACCCGCTCGGCCCTCGGCCAGCCCATCACCACCTACGTCAACATGATCTCCGGCCCGCGCAAAGAGCATGAGCTGGACGGCCCCCAGGAAGTGCACCTGGTGCTGCTGGACAACGGCCGCAGCCAGGCCTTTGCCGACAGCGAACTGCGCCAGACCCTGAACTGCATCCGCTGCGGCGCCTGCATGAACCACTGCCCGGTCTACACCCGAGTCGGCGGCCACACCTACGGCGAGGTCTACCCGGGGCCGATCGGCAAGATCATCACCCCGCACATGGTCGGCCTGGCCAAGGTGCCGGATCACCCCAGCGCCTCGTCGCTGTGCGGCGCCTGTGGCGAAGTCTGCCCGGTGAAGATCCCGATCCCGGCGCTGCTGCGACGCCTGCGCGAAGAGAACGTCAAGGCCCCGGACAGCCCCCATCAAGTGATGCGCGGTCAGGGCAGCAAGTACTCGCGCAAGGAGCGTTTCATCTGGAACGCCTGGGCCCGCCTCAACAGCTCGCCGACCCTGTATCGCCTGTTCACCCTGGCCGCCACCCGCCTGCGCGCCCTCACCCCGAGCAAGGTCGGCCCCTGGACGCAGAACCACAGCGCGCCAAAACCCGCCGCCCGGTCGCTGCATGACCTGGCCCGTGAGCACCTGGACAAGCAGGGAGACCGCTGATGAGCGCGAAACACAATATCCTCGCCAAGCTGCGCAACAGCCTCGCCGGCACCACGCCGATTGTGGATAACTTCGACGAGGCGCTGGTCACCGAGCCTTACAGCTACACGGCGGAACAACGCATTCCGCAACTGCGCAAACAGATGGAAGCGGTGCACACCGAGATCCACCTGAGCACCGGCGCCGACTGGCCTGAACTGCTGGCCCGGCTGCTGCAGGAGCGCCAGCTGCCCAGCCTGCTGATCGCCCCGAGCACGCCCCATGGCCAGCGGGTCACCCAGTACTGGGCCGAGCACCCGCAACTGCCGGCACTCAAGGCCTACGACCGCCCGCTGGAAGAGTGGAAAGCCGAGCTGTTCAACGACACCCCGGCCAGCCTCACCGGCACCCTGGGTGCCATCGCCGCCACCGGCAGCCTGATCCTCTGGCCAACCCGGGAAGAACCGCGGCTGATGAGCCTGGTGCCGCCGGTGCATTTCGCCCTGCTCAAGGCCAGCGAAATCCGCGACAACTTCTATCAGGTGCAGCAACAGATGAACTGGGCCGCCGGCATGCCGACCAACGCACTGCTGGTGTCCGGCCCGTCGAAGACCGCTGATATCGAACAAGTCCTGGCTTACGGCGCCCACGGCCCGAAAGACCTGGTGGTGCTGATCCTGGAGGACCAATGAGCCTACCGGCCGCTTTTCTACGTGATGCCCAGCAACTGATTCCCCAGGAGCGGCGTTTCGACGACCCGCTCTCGACCCTGGCCTTCGGCACCGATGCCAGCTTCTACCGGCTGATCCCCAAGCTGGTGATCCGCGTCGAATCCGAAGATGAAGTGGTCGCCCTGCTCCAGCTGGCCCAGCGCGACCGCGTGCCGGTGACCTTCCGCGCCGCCGGCACCAGCCTGTCCGGGCAGGCCATCAGCGACTCGGTGCTGATCGTTCTGGGGGATAACTGGAACGGCAAGGAGATTCGCCATCAGGGTACGCAGATTCGTCTGCAGCCTGGTGTGATCGGCGCCCAGGCCAATGCCTGGCTGGCGCCGTTCGGGCGCAAGATCGGCCCCGACCCCGCCTCGATCAACGCCTGCAAGATCGGCGGCATCGTCGCCAACAACGCCAGCGGCATGTGCTGCGGCACCGCGCAGAACACCTATCACACCCTGGCCGGCATTCGCCTGGTACTGGCCGATGGCACGCGCCTGGACACCGAGGATGCCGCCAGCATCGCCGCCTTCCGCGCCAGCCATGGTCCGTTGCTGGAGCGCCTGGCCGAACTGGGCCGCAGCACCCGCGCCAACAGCGAGCTGGCAGCGAAGATCCGCCACAAATACCGGCTGAAAAACACCACTGGCCTGTCCCTCAATGCCCTGGTGGATTTCGACGAACCGCTGGACATCCTCAGCCACCTGCTGGTGGGCTCCGAGGGCACCCTGGGCTTTATCAGCGCGGTGACCTACGACACGGTAATCGACCCCCCGAACAAGGCCTCGGCGCTGATCGTCTTTCCCGACGTAGAAACCTGCTGCAACGCGGTGACCGTGCTCAAGAGCCAGCCAGTGTCGGCAGTGGAGCTGCTGGACCGCCGCAGCCTGCGCTCGGTGCAGGACAAGCCCGGCATGCCGGCTTTCGTCCAGCAGCTCTCGGCCAACGCCTGCGCGCTGCTGATCGAGTCCCGCGCCGCGTCCTCGTCGCTGCTGCACGAGCAACTGGCGCAGATCATGAATTCCCTGGCCGCCTTCCCGGTGGAAAAACAGGTGGACTTCACCGAAGACCCGCAGGAAAACGCCAAGCTCTGGGCGATCCGCAAGGACACCTTCCCGGCGGTGGGCGCGGTGCGCAAGACCGGCACCACAGTGATCATCGAAGACGTGACCTTCCCCGTGGAGCAGCTGGCCATCGGCGTCAACCGCCTGATCGAGCTGTTCGACAAGCACCACTACGACGAAGCGATCCTGTTCGGCCATGCCCTGGAGGGCAACCTGCACTTCGTCTTCACCCAGGGCTTCAACAGCAGCGAGGAAGTGAACCGCTACCAGGCGTTCATGGACGACGTGGCGCAACTGGTGGCGGTGGAATTCGGCGGTTCGCTGAAGGCCGAGCACGGCACCGGACGCAACATGGCGCCCTTCGTCGAGCTGGAATGGGGCAGCGATGCCTACCAGCTGATGTGGCAGCTCAAGCGCCTGCTGGACCCCAACGGCATCCTCAACCCGGACGTGGTGCTCAGCGAAGATCCGCAGATCCACCTGAAGCATCTCAAACCGCTGCCGGCGGCCGACGAGATTGTGGATAAGTGCATCGAGTGCGGTTTCTGCGAGCCGGTGTGCCCATCCAAGGGCCTGACCCTGAGCCCGCGCCAGCGCATCGTCATCTGGCGCGACATCCAGGCACGTAAACGCGCCGGCATCGACACCTCCGAGCTGGAGGCGGCCTATCAGTACCAGGGCATCGACACCTGCGCCGCCACCGGCCTGTGCGCCCAGCGCTGCCCGGTGGGCATCAACACCGGCGAGCTGGTGAAGAAACTGCGCAGCGAGCACGCCACTCACACCGGCACCGCCGACTGGCTCGGCTCGCATTTCGCCAGCACCTTGCAGGGCGCGCGCTTCACCCTGCACGTGGCCAACGGCGCGCGCATGCTCCTGGGAGCGCCGCGCCTGAGCAAGCTGTCGGCGAGCCTGACGCGTCTGTCCAAAGGCCGGGTGCCGCAGTGGAACAACGCCATGCCCCAGCCGGAAAAGGCCATTCGCTTCAGCCCGAGCGTCAGCGACGCGCGCCCGCGAGTGGTGTACCTGGCGGCCTGCGTGTCCCGAGCGATGGGGCCAGCAGCAGGCGACAAGGAACAATCGTCGCTCTACGAAAAAACCCGCGGCCTGCTGGAAAAGGCCGGCTATCAAGTGGTGCTGCCGGACAACCTGGACAACCTCTGCTGCGGCCAGCCCTTCGCCTCCAAGGGCTACGCCACACAGGCCGAAGACAAGCGCCAGGAACTGATCGGCGCCCTGCTTCACGCCAGCCGTGGCGGCCTTGACCCGATCTACTGCGACACCAGCCCCTGCACCCTGCGTCTGGTGCAGGACCTGGGGGATGTGCGCCTGGACCTCTACGACCCGGTGCGTTTCATCCGCACCCACCTGCTGGAGCGCCTGGAGTTCACCCCCCAGGAAGCGCCAATCGCCGTGCACATCACCTGCAGCACCCAGCACCTGGGCGAGAGCCAGGCGCTGATCGAACTGGCCCGGCGTTGCAGCAACAACGTGGTGATCCCCGAAGGCATCCACTGCTGTGGTTTCGCCGGCGACAAGGGCTTCACCACCCCCGAGCTCAATGCCCACTCCCTGCGCAGCCTCAAGGACGCGGTGCAGTATTGCAGCGAAGGCATCTCCACCAGCCGCACCTGTGAAATCGGCCTCAGCCAGCACGGCGGGATCGACTATCACGGGCTGGTCTATCTGGTGGACCGGGTCACCCGGGCCAAAGCGGTCTGACTTCAGGGGCAGGACAACAAGGGGCGGCTTCGCCCCTTTTTTGTGCCTGCTTGAACGCGATAACGGCGGCTACGTTTCATCGCAAAAAAAACCGAACCCCGGCACGCGGCCAGGGTCCATTTTCCAGGCCCGCACAAAAAGGGCTTAGCCCCACTCGGCCGCCCGTCCTGTTGACCGGCAACGCCGAGCCCCTGCGATCAAGGAGATAACCATGAAGCGTTCTGCACTGGCTGGACTGTTCATCACCGCCGCGATGCTGGCCTCCCCGGTGTTTGCCGCCGGGCAAGAGGACCTGTGCCAGATCAACCTGCAAAAGATCAAGGATGCCAAGGTCAGCACCGAGGCCATGAGCTCGGACTTGAGCAGCAACATCGACGCCAAGGTCCAGCAAGCCACCGCCGAACAGGCCAAAGGCACCGAGGAAGGCACCAAGAACTGCATCTCCCTGACCACCCAGGCGATCCAGCAATTGCAGAACAACACCAAGGGCGGTCAATAGGCCGATACATCGGCCAACCTTCGGGTTGGCCTTCTGCGCTTGCTTAGCGTAGAATCCGCCTACCTGTTGGTAATGCACAACAGGTTCGGGGCCGTTTAGGATTCGACGCCGGTTGCGAAACTTTAGGTGCATGCCGAGTTGGTAACAGAACTCGTAAATCCACTGTTGCAACTTCCTATAGTTGCCAATGACGAAACCTACGGGGATTACGCTCTCGCTGCGTAAGCAGCCTTAGCCCTTCCCCCCTGGTACCTTCGGGTCCAGCAATCATCAGGGGATGTCTGTAAACCCAAAATGATTGTCATATAGAACAGAATCGCCGTGCAGTACGTTGTGGACGAAGCGGCTAAAACTTACACAACTCGCCCAAAGCACCCTGCCCGTCGGGTCGCTGAGGGTTAACTCAATAGACACGGCTAAGCATGTAGTACCGACAGCGGAGTACTGGCGGACGGGGGTTCAAATCCCCCCGGCTCCACCAACTCAACAAGAAAAGACGTCCTTGGACGTCTTTTTTTGTGCCTGAGATCCAGAAAATACAGGACCTTGGCGCCTACTAGCGTCCACAGACGTCCGACAAAATCCCCACCTTCTTGTATTCCACAAGGTATTCCAAGCCCTTCAGGGGTAGTTTTTGGAATACCGAATGATGTCATAGAGTGCTGAACCGCCTTGATTTAGTAGACGTATTCGAGTGATTGCATTTGGCTGACTCCGTTGAAAAAGTCGGCCATGGTTTCTGCAGAAGAAAATAATGCATCCGAAGTTGAGTTCTTTACTTCGGCAAAGGCTTCCGAACTCAGATTTCAGTTAGTCGTTTGCAAAAAAGGCGTTTTAACCAGTCACGATTCAATCCGTTTAGGCAGTCCGATTCTCAACAGAATCTGCAGAATGCTGCTTGCTGTGAAATGCGGTAGCCGACCTAAAGCGAACGCTCTATATGTAATCAAAATGTAGTGCACCTTCCCTCCTCTATTTCGACCGCAGGTCAGTCCTATCCCCCATCCTCCCTCTTGTGCTTACGATAACGGGACAGCGAAATCCCCGTTTGGCGCTTGAAGTAGCGACACAAGTAAGATGCGTCGGCAAAGTTCAGTTCGTCGGCCACACGGCCAATAGCCAAGTCACTGTATGAAAGAAGCGCCTTGATTTCCAAGGTTACCTGCCGATCAATCAGGCCCTTGGGTGTGTCATTGAAAAACGCTTTGGTCAACTGCGACAGGTAGAACGGCGTGATATTCAGTGCGTCGGCGTAGAACTTCACATCTCGGTGGCGCACACAATGTTTGCCTATCAATTCCCAGAAGCGCCAACTGAGCATTTCCTTCCGGCTGAATCCCCTGTTTTCTATTTGGCTGGCTGGAAGTTGCTCGGCTATTTTCAAAAAGAGGTTCTGCAGCTGATTGCGCAACATGATGCGTTGGTAGGTGGGGCAGGTCTGCGCAATGTTCCGCATCTGCGTCACCCAGCCCTCTATCAACGGCATGTCGTCCCTGGATGGAACGCAATGAGGATGGTCATGCAGAAATACGAACAACGTATTTGGCAGTGGGTAGGCAACCTCAGCGGCAAAACTTTTCGGCATAAGGCAGAAAAACACCTTGAAGCGGCGCGAGCGACGTTTGAGCAAGGCAATAGTGTCCTCAGCCAGCAGCATCACAGCACCGCGCCTAACCGCATGCTCTTTGAAGTTAAGTGTGAAGTGGGCACTACCGGAGAGGCACACCAGCAGCGTCAAATAAGCGTGACCGAAGGAAAGCGGTAAACCTAGCCCTTCCGCTAGCGTGGTTTCTCCCATCCGCATCAAGTCGCCAGGAACGGAAAGTTTCGGAATGTGATGCATAGTGACCCAGCGCTACAACAAACAAGAGCCAAAATCCTATCACCGCTTGGCGCAGCTGTTTCTAAAAGTACCGAAAAAGCCGAGGTACTGACGTGTACCGATGATATGCCTCCCAATACTCTGTCCTGAACGAATCAATCCATTACGAGTACAGGACATGACACTTAAAACAGAACGACTCTTGCTGCGCCCCTGGCAGGACACAGACGCCGATGATCTATACGAATATGCCAAAGACGCCCGAGTCGGCCCTATCGCTGGCTGGCCCCCCCACACCAGTGTGGAGAACAGTGCCGACATCATCCGTACGGTCTTCAATCACCCCGAGGTGTACGCGGTCGAATTGAAGGAAAATCGCCGTGCTGTTGGTTGTGTGGGCATTCTCATAGGCAGCAACAGCAATTTTGAAATCAGTGAGCAGGAAGGGGAAATCGCCTACTGGATCGGCGTGCCGTACTGGGGTAAAGGCCTGATTCCGGAAGCAGTACGTGAAGTGATGCGACACGCCTTTGAAAACCTGAACCTCAAAGCACTTTGGTGTGGTTACTTCGCCAACAACATCCAGTCCTATGCTGCTCAATCGAAGTGTGGCTTTCGCTTTCATCACACGGAAGAAAACAAATACAACCAGTTCCTCCAAGACTATCGGACAGAACACATTAGCCGTATCACCTACCAAGAATGGCTGGACCATACGAAAGAGTAAGGACACAAACCAAAGGCACCGATGTACGGCGGCCACAACCGACGGACGCAGCCTGGTGACGACGTAAACCGCACGAACGCCGGAGAGGAGTTCAAACCTTACTTGGAACTGCACGGAGAGCTAACCGGAATCCCCCCCGCCGCCGCAGCACTGCTGCGAACAGCAACAGCAAGAATGCGAAGCCTTGCCGCAGGACAGCGCCGACCTGTTCGCCGCGCTGCTGGTGAAGGCGCAGGATGAACTAAATACCCATGAAAGTTAATTGAGCCTCATCAACACCCCAACTCAGGAGACTCTATGAAAATCTCACTTACCCAAATAACGCAACAAAACTATGAGGCGATTTGTGAACTGGAGGTCACTGAAGAACAGGAAGACTACGTGGCAAGTAATACCTGGTCGCTCGTTGAGGCTGCGTACAACCCAGGCTACTTCACACGCGCCATAATCGCGGATGGAGAGCCTGTAGGCTTTTTTATGTGGGTGCAGGAATCAAAAGGCAAAGTCTCTATCTGGCGCTTTATGGTGGACAAAGAACATCAGCAGAAATCCATCGGCAGAGTAGCGCTGGGTCTCGCCCTCCATGAAATAAAACAGATCGCAGATTTGAAAGAAATTGAAATTTGCTACAACCCCAAGAACATCGTAGCTAAAGGGTTTTACTCCAGCTTCGGGTTTGTCGAGGTTGGTATGGATGCAGACGGCGAAGATATGCTGGCGAGGATCAGGATTTGAACTTCGCCAAATACAATCCGAGCATTGCACAAAAGTTCTAATTACCTTCAACTCCAATCGCTTTTGATTCCGAAAGCCCTACGCAATGCAAGCTTTTCCCGACGCTGTACTTCGACGATGAGCACGTGACCATCCTCTACACCGCCAGGGACGCACTTCTCGTCGTGGCGCAAGCGCTAGACGATATCGGGGTTCCTGGTAGCCAACCAAACGAAGCACCAACAAAGCGCGCCTTGTGCGGGCTTTGTTGATGCTGGCCTTAACGTTCAGCCACCATCGCCAACCGCCCCTCCCCACTCTCACGGACCGAGCATTGGTTGCCCCAAAGCGGCGTTAAGTCTCTTTCTATTGTGTGAACTTTCCTAGAAACTCCTAGCCGCTTGCGCCTACCCCCTCACCCTGGCTAGCCTCGATCCGTCACTGCACATTCAGTGACCGGGTTTAGCAGCTCGACGTGTAACTAGGCGCATGGCGCCCCCATTACGTGGCGCTTTTTTTGGCTCCGCTTTATGGCGGCCGTGCGCAGGGCACCTTCGGGTGCGCCGGGTTCCTAGTACACCGGTCTGCTAACCTGCGAACGGCCGCCACCCTATCGTTTAGCAGCGACGGTGAAGGCTCCTATCTCTGTACTAGGAGTTACGCCATGAAAAAGCTCGTCCCCGATCCTCCCCACACTGCAGCCCATCGCGGCAGAAACCCCGAGCACGATCTGGCCAATCAGCAGATCCGGCAGAAACTGTCACTTCAGCCTGCCGATGTACCTCTGATCCAGTCACTGAAAAAAACCATCAGCACCCCAGTAAGTCGCGACTCTCTGTTCTCAGTACGCGGCGGCATCAACGCCGAAGAAGCCCTGCTCCACGTCTCCCTGCTGCTCAAAAGCGCCGAAGAAGTCTCCGATGAAATCACCGAGCGCGGCAGTGGCATCGAGCGCGGTCTGATCTGGTCCCTGGTGCACTCGGTGGAGATGGCGCGAGCGGTGGTAGATGCCTTGCTCGATGGCAGTCGCCACAGGCCCTAGAGGTAGCAGGCCTCGTAAAAGCACAGCGCGGCAGCACGACCTACCGCGCTGTTTTGTAGCGCTCGAATGAAGCCGGACACGCATTCAGTCGAGAATGCGCGCCCGGTCCAGGTGTCTGATGCCCCAACAAGGCTGCTGTCCATCGGGATCTAAACCTGCGGACCAGCAGACGCCTGCCCACGGGTTTTCCACAGCGATACCAGCACTCCGCCCAGCAGCAAAGCCAGGGTCACACTCAAGGAAATGACCGCTGGAATCTTGCCGATGATGCCGACCATGAAGATCTTGCCGCCGATAAACACCAGCACCAGCGCCAGGGCGTACTTGAGATAGGCGAAGCGGTGAATCATCGCTGCCAGGGCGAAATACAACGCCCGCAGACCGAGGATGGCGAAGATGTTCGAGGTGTAGACGATGAACGGGTCCTGGGTGATGGCAAAGATCGCCGGGACGCTGTCCACCGCGAACACCAGGTCGGCGCACTCGATCAGCACCAGGGCCAGGAACAACGGCGTGGCCCAGACCACGGACGTACCACTGGCATCGGCCTGGCGGACGAAGAAGCGCCCTTCATGCAGGCGATCGGTCACCCGCATGTGCTTGCGCAAGAACTTCACCAGCAGGTTTTCGCTGAGGTCGGGGTGATCATCGAGCTTGCTGAACAGCATCTTTACCCCAGTCAGCAGCAGGAAGACGCCGAACCCATAGAGAATCCAACTGAACTCGGCGATCAGCGCCGCACCGAGGCCAATCATGATGGCGCGTAGCACTATCACGCCGAGAATTCCCCAGAACAGCACCTCATGCTGATACTGCCGCGGAATGGACAGAAAGCTGAAGATCATCGCCATCAGGAACACGTTGTCCATCGACAACGATTTCTCGATCAGAAAGCCGGTGTAGAAATCCATCCCGGCGTCACCGCCCTTGACCTGCCAGACCCAAAGGCCGAACAGCAAGCCAGCCGCGATGTAGCCCGCAGACAGCAGCAGACTTTCACGAACGCCGATTTCTCGATGCTCACGGTGTAACACCCCAAGGTCGAAGACCAGCAGGCCGACAACGATGCTGATAAACGCGAACCAAAGCCACGTAGCGGTGCCGAGAAACTCAGCAAAAAAGAAGGATTCAAGGGCTGTCATGAGTGCGCCTCCCAGTGTCGAAGTTGTACAAACTGCAACTCCGACATGGCAGCGATTAGCTGTCAGAGGGGCCCGGCGTTGTGAGGAAAAAACTAAATAGCCGCATGGGGTTTCGCAACAATGCAAGAGTTGCAAGTTATGTCTATTTGCAAGACCTCAGTGGCGCTCATCACCTGGCGCCAGCGCACTCGGCGGTCGCCAGTCTGCGGGCTCAATTCGCAGCGGCATCAGCACCGAAGAAGCCCGCCCCGCGTGTTCTTCCTCAAGGGCTCAGGGCCCGCTCCATGATCAACGTCAGCTCCTCGCCCTCGTAATGCTCGCGTACCCGGACAAAACCCAGGCGTGCATAAAAGCCTTCGGCGGTGACCGATGAGGGCACCACCAGCGAGGTCAAACCCGAGTCCAGCGCCGCCTGCTCGACCGCGGCCATCAGTTGCCGGCCCAGGCCATGGCCGTGGTACGCCGGATCGACAAACACCGAACGCACCGCGCGCCCGTCGAGGCTGGCGGTGCCCAGCAATTCCCCGTCCACCAGGGCGACGAACATCTGCCGGCGCTGCATCAGTTGGCGCACGGAATCGGTGGTGAAGCTGGCCTGGACCCGCTCGATCACACTGGCGGGATAGTCCTGGGCATTGCTGGTGAGCAAGGCCGCCAGGATCACTTGGCTGACCCTCGCGGCATCGGCCTCTAGGGCCGGACGAACCTGGCATTCCATGACCACTCCCTGGTTTCAACGCGGATCGCAGGGGCCAAAAATACGACCCGCACCACTCGCTGCCAAGCACTTACTGCAACTGAAACACCAAACAGGGATTGTCATTCAAGCGCCCCTCGTACACCGGCTGCTGGTTTTCCAGCGAGGTGCCCTGGAGCTTCTCTCGATCCTTGCGCGCCACGATCACCCAGGAGCCGTGGGGCAATGTGTCCAGTTGTCCGGGGGCGTCGCCGCTGACAAACAGCGGCTGTTCGTCGTGGTCCAGGTTCATCATGTAGCGCACGGCCCAGGTGTCCTGGCCCAGGTTGAAGAACACCAGGGGGCCGTGTTCAGCCGCGCGCAGTTGTTCCACCTGGGAAACAAAACCCTGGGTGTCGAATTGCAGATCCTTGGCTGGGTTCAGCACCGCCACCAGCAGCGTCCATTGCGCCGCCAGGGCCAGGGCGCTGAGCAGTACCAGGCGCCGGCCGAAACTGCCCAGGGTCTTGCGCCAGCAGTACAGAGCCAGCAGTTGCAACAGGACAAAGATCGCGATCAGCAGCGGCATGGACACCGGCGGCCAGTAACCGTGTTTGTGCCAGCTGTGTTTAAGGACGAACAGCAACAGGATGCACAACCCCGGCAACAAACCCACCAGCCACAGGTAGGCGCTGCGTACTTTGTCCAGCCGGCCCCGGACCATGAGCAGGCCGTAAGCGGCCACCGCAGCGAACATCGGCACCATGGGCAAGATGTAATAAGCGCGTTTGAAATGCGGCACCGACAAGCCCAGCAGGATCATCAGGCCGCAGGCGCCAAAACGCAGTACCAGGCGCAGCTGCGGGTCGGCATGGCGCCGGAACACTTGGTGGCGCAGCATCCACAGCGTCACCAGGGCCAGGGGCACCACAGGGAAGTAGCGGTACAACGCCAACTGAAAGTAGAAGTAGAACGGCTCGCCACTCTCATCCAGACGTCCGCCCACCTGCATGTGGTAGACCTGCTGCACAAAGGCCTCGCCACCGCTGAGATAAGCCAGCTTCAGCAGCAGCCACCAACAGGCTGCCAGCAACAGCAGACCGCTGAAGCCGTAGCCGAGCACGCGTTTGAACAAGATACGGCGCGCCTCCTGGGTACGGCTCTCACCCAACAGCCAATAGGTGCAGACCACCCCGCAGACTTCCACCAGCCCCAAGGGCCCGCGAATGGCGAAGGCCAGGACAAACAGCGGTAGCACCATCAGTGGCCGCAGCAGCGAGCCACGCTGTTCGCCGCTGTGCAGCAGGTAGAAGGCACCCAGGCACAGCAGTGAAACCATCTGGTCCAGGCACACCGAGCGGGACTTGTCCAACAGCTGGCTGGTCAGCGCCGTCAGCAGTACCGCGAGCAGCGCCCAGGTGCGCCCCGAAGGCGCCAGCAAGCGATACAGCAACGCCAGCACCCCGGCCGAGGCCAGCGCAGTGGGCAGGATATTGGCCAAGTGATTGGGGGCGCCGAAGGCCTGGGCAAACAGGTAGCTGAAGAAGGTCGCGGTAGCCGGATAGTCCGGATACGGCTGGCCGTAAGTGGTGGGGAACAGGCTCGGCCCGTGACGGAACATCTCCTGCAGAAACAGCGCCCAACGGCCGTCGAAACCCTGGGGCTGCTCGTCCCAGATGCCAAAGGTGAACAGCAGCAGGGCCACCAGGTAGATACCCCAGGACTCAATCCCGAAACGCGTTTCTCGAACCATCTTCGCCCCACCAGAAAGTGCCGTGCCATAAGCTCGGCGTAAGGCTGGACATGGTGCGCGCGATACCCCTGAACGGTGACTGAACGAGGATAAGAAACCCGCCTGCGGCAGCGGCTACAGGGACCGGCGCCCCAGGGCCGAAAACCGGCGCCAGTCAAACTGCCCCACTGCCAGCGCCAGCAGGATCAGGCCCATGGATACAGCCTCATCGACCCCGACCCGCTGCCCCAGGATCAACACCGACCCGGCCATGCCGAACACCGGGATCAGCAACGACAAGGGCGCCACCCGAGAGACCGGATACTCCCGCAGCAACAGGTTCCAGCCCCAGTAACAGAAGTGCGTTGCCGCATAGACCTGGAACATCAGGGACAAGGCCGCGCTGGCGGACACCTGTCCGGCCAGTTGCAGAAACGGCGCACTCCCATGGCTTATCCAGGTCAACGCCAGCAGCGGCAACGGCGCAAACAGGCTGGCCCAGACCACGAAGGCGAACACCTCGCGAACCCCACAGCGCTTGATGATGACGTTGCCCACACTCCAGCTGAAGGCGCTCACCAGCAGCAAGGCGTAACCCAGGCTGGTGGCGTGCCCGGGGCTGTCGCCGATGATCCGCAGCAGCCCCCACAAAGCAATGGCCGTGGCCAGAACCTGCTGCCAGCGCAGGCGCTCGCCGAACAGCAACACGCCCCAGCCCAGGGAAAAAAAGGCGCTGAACTGGATCAACAGCGAAGCCGTGCCCGGAGCCACGCCCTGCTCGATACCCAGGTTGATCAGCGCCCACATGGCCACGCCGAAAATCAGCCCGTAGGCCGCCAACCAGGCGAATGCCACCGGCGGGCGAGGTATCAGCCATACCCAGGGCAACGCCGCCAGGGTGAAGCGCAAGGCGGTAAGCAGCAATGGATCGATACTCGCCAGCCCAAGCTTGGTGATGGGGAAGTTCAGGCCCCACAAGGCCGTCACCAGCAAGGCCAGGAACAGGTGTTTTTTCTGCATGTCGCGCGGTCCAGGAAAGGCGGCCGCGAGCAAATCCCCGGCCGGGGCCGAACTATCGCCGGAGCACGCCATGGCCCGCTTGCAGTATCAGGTCAACTATCAGTAGATTCGGGCCATGCACCCTATCGATATCGATCCCTACGAAAACATCCCCCGAGACGCGCTGGTCACGGCCATCGACTATGCGGACGGCCAGTACTTCGCCGAACACCAGCATCGACGCGGGCAGTTCGCCTACGCCGCTACCGGGGTCATCAGCGTCTACACCGAACAGGGCAACTGGGTGGTGCCGCCACAGCGGGCCATTTGGGTGCCGGCCGGGGTGACCCATGCCATGCACATGAGCGGGCCGGTGACCATGCTCAACACCTATGTGCGCCCCCGGGCGGCAAAACGCCTGGGCTTGCCGGAGCAATGCGAGGTGCGGGAAGTGTCCGAGTTGCTGCGCCAGCTACTGCTGCGGGCCATGCACCTCCCCACGCTCTACGCCAGGGACGGTGTGCCGGGGCAGTTGATGAACCTGCTGCTGCATGAAGTCGCCAGCATGCCGGCCTTGACCCTCAACGCCCCGCTGCCGGACGAACCGCGGCTGGCCAGGGTCTGTCGCGAGCTGCTGGAACAGCCATCGCTGGAGTTGGGGATCGATGCCATAGCCGAGCGCGCCGGCATGAGCCGTCGTACCTTCACCCGGCTGTTTCGCCAGCACACCGGCATCAGTTTCGTCGAATGGCGCCAGCAGGCCTGCCTGTTGGCGGCCGTGGTGCGCCTGGGCCAGGGCGAGGCCGTGACCCGGGTCGCCAGCGACCTGGGCTACAGCAGCCCGAGTGCCTTCAGCAGTGTGTTTCGCAAGGTCCTGGGCGAGGCGCCCAGTCGTTACTTTGCCCGGGCCCGGGCCTGAAGGACCCGAGCCTGAGCGAGGCCGTGCTACAGGAACACGGCGGACAACATCCCCAGCGCACCGAGGCAGAAGCCGATCAAGGCGCCGCGCCCGGGCGCCTGCTGGAACAGCGCCCAGATCACCAGCGGCTCCAGAAGCAGCAGCGACGTCACCGAGACCACGGTGATGATCCAGATGTCGCCAACCGCCACGTAACCCAGCCAGTAGGCCGCCAGCAGACAGATACCGCCCAGGCACATGATCAGCACCGGCAACGCCAGTTCGGCACCGGAGGTGTTGCCGGAATGGGCCAGCCGCGCCACCACCACTTCACTGTAGATGGCGCAGAACTCGCCCAGCACCATCAGCCCTACAGCAGAAACTCCGAGTAATTCTTTGGACATGTAACAAACCCCTTGGTATTGAGAGCCCGATTTTTCAGCTCCCAGGCATTGATCGCTCCGCTAACGGAGCCTGTATCTCGATGCGCAGGGGTACGGGGCAACTCGGTAATCGTCAGGAACTTGAACATGTCCATCTCCTTCTGGGTGGGTGACGCAAGCCGGGCCCGTGAACAGTCGACGGGCCGCTGCCTGTATAAGGGATTTTCTGCCCCGACGTCATCCACCAGAGAACATTGACCGCGAAAAAACCACGCAAACTCCACAATCAAACCGCCTGCTTGCCGATAGCCTGGGTCCGGTCATCCTCAGCCTGAAGCCCGTGCCCACCATGCCCCAAACGTCCAATTCCGTTCGCACCCTGAGCCCCTATCACTGGATCGCCACGTACTTCATCGGCGTTGCGGGACTGGCCTTGGCCCTGATGCTGGTGGTCAATCTGATCCTGCTGAGCACCAGCCAGACGCCGTGGCAATCGCTGCTCAACTCCCTGTCGTTCAGCGTGGCGGTGCTGATGGTGAGCCTGGTGCTGATTACCCTGATCGCCGCCTTGCCGTGCATCCTGTTCTTCTGGCTGGCCCAGCGCTTTACCTGGCGCCGCCTGTGGATCTACCTGGTGAGTGGAGCCCTGGCGGCGCAGTTCGCCATTCCCGTGATGACCCAGCTGCTCCCCGAACTCTTCAACCTCCCGCACGGCGTCAGCGCTGCGCTGCACTATATACAGCTGGCATCGATGTTCGGCGGCTGCGGGGTGTTTCTGGGGGTAGTGTTCTGGTGGCGCAGCGGGCGTCACTTGCGCTGAGCCGAGCCTTTATTCACCACCGGCCCGACGCCAAGCAACCCGCCCCTTGAGCAGGGCCAAAGCAGCCACCCATATAGCGATCTTTTCCATGTCCGTAACAACTCCACCCCAACGCAGCGTGCAGCCAGAAGACTGGTTCGCCGCCTACTTCATCGGCGTCACGGCCATGGCCGTGATCCTGGCCTTGCTGATCATGCTGGCGATGCTGGCCAGCGCCGGCTCGTTGAACGCAGACATCATTACCCAGACGCTGTTCGTGGGCCTGCTGACCCTGGTGGTCAGTGGCGTGCTGATCGGCATTATCACGGCCCTGCCCTGCGCCCTGTTCTTCTGGCTGGCCCAACGGTTTGCCTGGCGCAATGTGCTGATCTACCTGTTCTGCGGTGCACTGGCGGCGATGCCGACCATTCCCGTGGTAGCCAGCCTGGTGCCCTCCAGCTTCTATACCGACCGCTACGAGGATGAACCGCTACCCGACGGTTTGCCGCGCTACCTGCCGCTGGCGCCATTGTTCGGCTGCTCGGGGGCTTTTCTGGGGCTGGTTTTCTGGTGGCGCAGCGGCCGTCATCTGCGCAGATCAACTCCCCAACACCGCGCGAACCGGTCCGCCTGAGCCCTCAAGACCGAACCGCACCTTTTCCCCCTACTTGTTCACAATTTGTTAAGAGTTGCCTCCGTATACTTTTGCGCTTGCCCGCGGCCTTCCGGCTGCGTCCCTCGATCTGCCGGCGCAAAATTCATGTCACGACCCGCTCCGCTGTTGTTCCTGCTGGCCTGCCTGCTGTTCTTCTTCGCCCTGGGCAACCACCAGTTGCAAGGTTCCACCGAAGCCCGGGTCGCCGGGATCGCCATGGAAATGCACCTGGACGATGACTGGGTGACACCGCGCCTGTTCGGCACGCCGTTCCTGGAAAAGCCGCCCCTGAGCCTGTGGCTCGACGCCGGCGCCATCCGCGCCTTCGGCGGCACGCCCCTGGCGGTGCGCCTGGCCTCAGCCTTCGCCGGGCTGATCAGCGTGATGCTGCTGTACGCCATGCTGCGCCGCTTCGGCCGGCCGGCCACCCTGGCCGCGGTGGCCGGGCTGATGCTGGCAACCATGGCCAGTTACTGGAGCAACGTGCGCGGCGTGGGTGAAGATGCCCTGCTCAGCCTGGGGGTGACCCTGGCCCTGCTGGCGTTCTTTCAGGCCCAGCGCCGTCAGGCCGAACGGCAACCGGCGCTGCTGGCCTGGCTGGCGTTCGCCGTCGGCATCGCCATCGCCACCCTGAGCAAGGGCGTGCTGGGCCTGGCCATGCCGGGGGTGGTGATCTTCGCCTACCTGCTGGCCGACAGCCTGATCGAAAAACGCTTCACCCTCAGCCACTGGTTGCGCCCAGGGTTGCTGACCCTGCTGGGCCTGGTACCGCTGATGATCTGGCTGTACCTGCTCTACCAGCGCGGCGGCTTGCAAGCCCTGGGCGAAGTGCTGTGGACCAACAGCGTCGGGCGCTTCGGCGGCTCCTTTGTCGAGGCCGGACACTACGAACCCTTCTATTACTACCTGGCCAAGCTGCCCCAGGCCTTCCTGCCGTGGAACATCCTGGTCTACCTGGGGCTGTGGCACTTCCGTAAAACCCTGGTGCAGAACCGCTACCTGCTGTTCTTCAGCCTCTGGTTGCTGGCGCAATTCACCCTGCTGTGCCTGGCCTCCAGCAAACGCACGGTGTACCTGATGTCCCTGACCCCGGCAGCGGCGGTGCTGGCGGCGGAATATGGCGCGGTGCTCTACCAGCGCCTGGCCCAGCGGGCCCTGGGCACGGGTTTCTGGAGTGCCGTGGGGCGCCAGCGCAAGGGCTTGCTGATAACGCTCATGGCCCTGGTGATCGGCGGCTATCTGGCCAACGCCCAATGGGCCGCGCCCAAGGCCGACCGCAAGCTGTCGTTTGTTCCGGTGACCGACCGGATCATGGCGTTGCAGGGTAGCGGGCACCAGCTGGCGCTGTACCAGGCCAACGAGCGCATCGCCGGCGCCAGCGTGTTCTACACCCAGAGCCTGCTCAAGGACCTGCAGACCGAGGCGCAGTTGCTGGCCTTTCTGCGCGAGTCGCCGCAGCACATGGCGGTACTGGGCGGCGCCGAAGCGCCCAAGCCGCCGCTACAGATCCAGCAGACCCTCATGGTCGGCCGCCAGGCCTACTACTTCGTCAGCCTGGCGCCCGCCGGCTGACCCAACAAAAACGGCACCTGCTGCAGGTGCCGTTTTCATTTCCAGACCCGCGACGGAGCCCGGCACGGTACGGACTTACTGAGGATTCTTCAGCTTGACCACGTCACCGGAGACCTTGGTGGTGTAGCCGTTCAGGACCCAGGCCCAGAACCAGCTTTCCTGGACCTGGGTATTGATCAGGGCATCACCGCCCTTGGCCTTGATCGCCGCAGTCTGGGCGCGTACGAAGCGATTGTTCTGCTGGATCGGGAACATGCCCAGCAACATGATGCCGGTGGCGCTCCCTTCGCTGTGACCGATGACGGTGTACTGGCTGCTGTCCAACTGCTGGGTTTTCATCGGGGTGCCGGTGCAGCCCGCAAGAACCAGACCGAGGCAGGCAGAGGCAACGACTTTGCTGATGTGCTTCACGACGTAACTCCATGGAGAAAGCGCCCGGGACTCATTTCCCGGGCGCCGGCACTTTACTCGCGCGATACCGTCCTGCCCATCCCCGCCGCCCACACCCCTTGAACCCTTTCCCGCTGATACCCGCACGCCGCCCTTGAAACCATGACTCCTGCCCAACGACGGGCAATCCCCCCAAGGAGTCAGTCATGAGCATCACCGTTACCACCTCCACCCTGGACCAGGCCGTCGCCCAGAAGCGCTTCGACGATGCCTGCCGCTACCTGCGCCAATCCGATCTGGCCAACTTCCTCCTCGACGAGCTGATCGCCGTCAAAGAGGAACTGACCGTGGAAGTCACCAACTCCTCGGCGGCGGACAAGACCGACCGCTGGATTCCTCCGGCCGCCAACTCCACCACGTCCGCCGGACGCGTGGTGTGGAACCTCAAGTCCCAGGTGTACGCCATCGAGAAACAATACAAACAGCCGGACCTGAGCAACTTCCAGAAATTCCTCGCGCTGTTCGCCAGTGACCGGGTCGAGCGCCTGTCCCCGGCCCTGGTGCTGATGCATGAGTTGGGGCACGCCTGCCAGTTCCTCACCAACAAGGCCGAGTTCCGCAAGCAACTGGCGGACAAAAACATCCTTGAAGTGGAAAACATCAACGTCAACGCCATCGAGAACACCGTGGCCAAGGAGCTGACGGCGAAAAACAACAAGGAAGGCCTGCGCTGGGACTACCTCGACGCCCGCTGAGCCTTGTCCCCCGGCGATGACCTGTCGCCGGGGTCCTCCCTGTGTTCGTGTCGGGCCCTAGCGGCCTGCAGAAGGAGTTGCCCCATGTTGATTCTGCGTTCACTGATCATCGGCCTGAGCCTGTTGGCCAGCGCCGCCCACGCCCTGGAAACCACCAGCACCCCGGCCGAAACCCTGAAGGCCTACGCCGCCACCCTGGGGAGCACCGCCGGCAGCAGCCAATGGCAGCAGCTGTGGAAACGCGCCCGGGACCAGGGCGCTTTCAATACCGCGGGCGAACAACCGCGCTTCACCATCACCCAGGACAAACTGCCGGACATGGCTCGCACCACCTTGAGCAATGCCAGCAGCGTAACCGCGCAAAACACCACCCAGGCGCTGTACCGCCATGAGTTTGCCACGCCCATCGGCCAGGCCCAGGGCAAGTCCCTCAAGGCTCTGTGCCTGTTGGTGGATTGGCGTTCGCTGCCCACCGGCACCCGGCCCGATGACACCAGCCACATGGGCAGTGCGAGCCTGCTGCAAATCATCCCCTGCCCCTGAAACCGACAAGCCGCCCAGGCCCTTAGCCTGGGCGGCAACGGCTCATGAAGCGATCTGCGAGCTCAGCAGATCGGCCTCCTTGCGCCGACGAGTGCCGTAGCTGTCGCCAAAGTTACGCAGGTTGGCCAGGGCACTGGACCAGTCGCGGGCCACCACCTGGGCCCAGAACTTCGGCGTGCGGCTGGCCAGGTCGCCGTACTGAAAAGCCACCGAGGCGATCACGGTCTGCATCGGTGCCGGCAGTTGGGCGAAATCCACCCCACTGGCCTTGGCGTAGTTCGCCGCCAGGCTATCGACAAAGGGCGCCTTGAACGCCTCATCGATCAGCTCGGCCTCGTCACTGCCGATGCTCAAGGGCTGGCCATCGAGAAACGCCTTGGCCTTGAGCCCCGTCAGGCCCAGGTAGGGCGTCAAGCGCCGCACCAGATCTGCCGGCAGATTGAGCGCCTGCAAATCCTTCACCCCTCGCTGCCCCAGATCGAAGCCCGTGCCCACCGTGACCCCGCTCTTGCTGTTGGCCGCATCAGGCACATAACCGCGGGTCATGGCACCGCCTTCCAGAGCGGCGATAAAACTGAAATCAATCGCATAGCGTGACATGGATATTTCCTCCTCCAGTTGAAGAAAATCCAGTGCATCACCAGCGACCGATACAACATCAGAATGTAATAGTTCCCTTTAATAGGGGGGAAATTTCCCACTGAACAGAGGACGACACACCTCCTTAGGATCGAACCAGCTGTATTCATAATTCCAAGGAGGTACCAAATGGACGTGAAAGACCTCAGTCTTATCGATATTCGCCAGCTACCCCATTCACTCCAGGCCCTCATCGACTGCATCGGCCTGGAAAACGCCTACCGCCTGACACGTGAATACGGCGGCCGTCCTAAGTACATCCCCAAGCACGCCGAACGCACTTCGCTGGCGCTGATCCTGCCTCCCGATGCTCTCAACGCCCTGATCGAACGCTTCGCCGGACTGGCCCTGGAGATCCCCAAGGCCGACCACTTCTGCCGGCAGATCCGCAATCAGCACATCCAGCTGGAAAGCCTGGGAGGCATCTCCCGCAGCGTCCTGGCAGACAAGTACGGCCTGAGCCTGCGGCAGATCGGCAACATCCGCCGCCTGGAAGCCAACACTCACCGGTAATCGATTCCCGCTGAATCGGCGGCGCGGGCTTGCTTAAGGTGCAAGGGCGCAACTCGCGCATAAACGATAAGGAGATTGACCATGCCAGATATCGACAAGGGCTTGATCGGCGGCGTGATTGCCGCCCTGCCCCTGGACAAGATGATCACCGGTCCGTTGATGGCAATGATCCAGGCGCAGGTCGCCGCGAGCAAAGCCTATGCGGACTTCCTCATGGGTGTGTGTATCCAGAACGGCCAGGCGGTATCGGTGCAGTTCGACTACGACGAAACCCTGGTGGATGACCAGGGCGTCTACAAGGGTACGGTGAAGAAGTCGATGCGCATCCCGCTGCTGGCGGCCATCAGTCACCCCAACATCACCATCGAGGAAGGCTCCATCGAGTTCGAGCTGACCATCAGCCAGATGGCCGAGGACACCAGTTCCACTGAAGCCTCCGGCAGTTTCGAGGCGAAGATGGGCTGGGGCCCGTTCAGTGTTTCGGTCAAGGGTGCGGCGAGCCACAAATCCACGCAGACCCGCAAGACCGACACCCGGGCACGCTATGCCATCAGCACCAAGATCGTCCGCCAGGACCCACCGGAAGCCCTGATGCGGGTGATCGACTTCCTCACCGACGCCGCCACCAAACCGGTGATGCTGCCGAGCGCCACCGCCACCGACACCGACAAGCTGCCCACCGCCAACGCGCTGAAAATGCCCGATGCTCCGGCGGAAAACAGCGGCAACAAGCCCTGACAACCACGCTTGACCCACCCGCCCCGCCGCCACGGCGGGGCACTTCAGCCATCGAACAAGGAGCATGATCCATGGCGTTTTTTTCCCGTCGCAAGGAGCCCATGTCCGCCAGCGACCTGAGCCACATCACCCGTGGCATGCACCAGGCCGCCGCTGCGACCCACAACCTGATCGCCCAGCAATACATCAAGTTGTTCGACCAGTTCTTCGACTACAACGTCAACGACCTGGGTACGCCGATGAAGGCCAAGATGGTCGAGGTGGCCCTCAACGAACAGCACATCATCAACGTCCCGTTGATTGCCCTGGTCTCGCCCAAGGGCCTGGCCCTGCACAAGATGACCGTCGACCTGTCGGTGCGCATGCAGGGCACCGAACTGCAGAAGGCCAGCCACGACCTGGAGAATGGCGAGCTGCAGAGCGAGAAGTTTTTCGTCACCTTCGGCAGCGGCAAGCGCGAAGGCCAGGAGCGCGACCCGGACGAAGTGCAGATCTGCATGGAGTTTCGCGACTGCGAGCCGCCGGAGGCGATCCAGCGCCTGATCGAGGAGTTCACCAATCTGATCAGTCCACAACGGATCAATGAAGGTCCTGCGCCCGGCGCGCTGGCTCCCGCGGCACCCCCTCCCGCCGATCCGGACCTGCTGGCCCCCTGAGCCTGATCGCCGGCCGCGACGGCCGGCCCCGGGGGCCGTCAGGGCTTGAGGTTTACCGAACGCCAGTCACTGGCCTCGATCATCCCGAGCATCTTCGGCGCCCCGTTGAGGGTATCGGTAGACACGAACAGCGAGGCGCCGTAACCCAGGGTCGGGGTCGACAGTTTCAGTTCCTGCTCCAGTTGGTCCATGCATTCACTGTGGGTCACCAGCACCAGATTGCGGCCAGCGACCTTATGCGCCAGCACGTCGTGCAACATGCTGTTCTTGCAGTTGTACAGCCAGTCATCGCCACTGCTGACCTTGCTGAACATATAGCCGGCCGTCTGCGCGGTACGGGTCAGGGGGCTGTTATAGAGGTCGGTACGTTCCAGGCCCAACTGCTCGAACTGCGCGCCAATGCTCACCGCCACCTCCCGCGCTCGATCGGTAATGCCATCGGCGGGCCCGAGACAGGTGGCACTGGAGCGATCGCAGCGCTCCACGTGGCGCACCAGGACAATCATGTCGCCCTTGGCCCAACTGCGGGTCAAGGCCCTGATCCCGGCCACGTTGCCGTGGGCCAGATCCGGCACCGCCGCCGGCTTGAGCAGGTACAGACTCAAGGGGAACAGCAGCAACACGCCCAGCAGCGCCAGTGCATTCTTGTAACGGACCAGGGAACGCCTAAAGGGCGGACGCTTGGCCACCGCCAGCACGAGTCTTGTAGCCACAGTCCTGCCGCCCTTTGAGGGTGATCCGGGTTTTTGAGCAGCGCGTAGCGAGGCTACAGAACCCGGATGACAATTGAGCGCTGCCGGGCACGCTGGCAGCAACCGGACCGACTCTAGGGCGCACACCGTGGGGGAGCGGTGAAATCAATGTGAAAAAAAGCTCAACGCACGGGTGGTTCATCCCGCAAAATAACCGTCCATCGCCGAAAACATTGTCTTGGGACAATGCGGACGAAATCGTTTCAGCTATGGCACATCCCGCCGATACACCCCCTACAAAACACCTTGCTGGTCACCAACAACAACAATCTTCCAGCCAACTCAAGATCAAGAAGAGCTATGTTCCTGGAGGAATTCAATGAGTAGTTGGTTTGCCAACATCAGCGTCAACCTTAAGCTGGGCCTGGGTTTCGGCCTGGTCCTGGCCCTCACCGGCATCCTGGCACTGACCGGCTGGACCAGTCTGGGCAACCTGATCGACCGCAGTAACTGGATGAGCGACATCACCCAGCTCAACAGCGGCCTGACCAAACTGCGGGTCACCCGTCTGCAGTACATGCTGGCCAACGGCGACGAAACCGCCGCCCAGGGCGTGCAGAAGACCCTGGATGATTTCAGCGCCCAGCAGAAAAAACTCCTGGCCACGTTCCAGAGCCCGGAAAACATCAAGCTCCTGCAAGGCCTGGGCGCGACCATCAGCGCTTATCAGGACTCGCTGAACAAGATGCGCAATGCCTACCGCACCGGCGACGCTGCGCGCCTGGCGATGAACCAGAACGCCGAACGCGCCAATGACCTGATCAATGGCATCAACACCTGGGTCAAGCAACTGCCCCTGAGCGACGAACGCTTTACGCAGTTCCAGGCCATCACCCAGGCCAAGGAAGCCTTCCAACTGGCGCGCTATGAAGTGCGCGGCTATGTCACCACCAACAACCCGGACACCGAACAGAAAGCCGTCACCCAGCTCAACGCGGCCATTGCCGAAATGGATCAGCTCAAGAGCCATTTCAGCAGCACCCAGCGTGATGCCCTGCAACAGCTGGAAACCGCACTGAGCGGCTACCGCAGCTCGCTGCAGGCCTTCAAGGTCGCCTTCACCGACGCCGTACAGGCGCGCAAGGAAATGACCGAGCAAGGCGCCGACATCGTCAGCCGCAGCGACGCCCTGTACCAGATCCAGCTGGAGCGCCGCGATATCGAAAGCGCCCAGGCCCGCAGCCTGCAATTGATCAGCACCCTGCTGGCCCTGCTGGTGGGCGTACTGGCTGCCGTGATCATCACCCGGCAGATTACCCGTCCGCTGCGGGAAACCCTGGCCGTGGTCGAGCGCATCGCTTCCGGCGATCTCACCGAAAACCTGCGGGTGACCCGTCGCGATGAACTGGGCGTGCTGCAACAAGGCATCGTGCGCATGGGCGTGACCCTGCGCGAACTGATCGGTGGCATCCGCGACGGCGTGACCCAGATCGCCAGCGCCGCCGAAGAACTGTCCGCCGTGACCGAAGAAACCAGCGCCGGGGTCAACAGCCAGAAAGTCGAAACCGACCAGGTGGCCACCGCCATGCACGAGATGACCGCCACCGTGCAGGAAGTCGCGCGCAATGCCGAAGAAGCTTCCCAGGCCGCAGCCGCAGCCGACGGCGAAGCCCGCGAAGGCGACAAAGTGGTGGCCCAGGCCATCGAGCAGATCGAGCGCCTGGCCAGCGAAGTGGTGCGCTCCACTGATGCCATGACCGTGCTGCAACAGGAAAGCGACAAGATCGGCAGCGTCATGGACGTGATCAAGGCCGTGGCCGAACAGACCAACCTGCTGGCGCTGAACGCCGCCATCGAAGCCGCCCGTGCCGGTGAAGCCGGTCGTGGTTTCGCCGTGGTCGCCGACGAAGTGCGGGCCCTGGCCCAGCGCACCCAGAAGTCCACCGAAGAGATCGAAGAACTGGTGGCCGGCCTGCAGAACGGCACCCAGCAAGTGGCCACGGTGATGAACAACAGCCGCAGCCTGACCGACAGCAGCGTCGAGCTGACCCGCAAGGCCGGTGCCTCGCTGGAAAGCATCACCCGCACCGTGTCCAACATCCAATCGATGAACCAGCAGATCGCCGCCGCGGCCGAGCAGCAGAGCGCCGTGGCCGAAGAGATCAGCCGCAGCATCATCAACGTGCGCGACGTCTCCGAACAGACCGCCGCCGCCAGCGACGAAACCGCCGCCTCAAGTGTTGAACTGGCGCGCCTGGGCGGCCAGTTGCAGATGATGGTCAGCCACTTCCGCGTCTGATTCGCCGCGCCCCTTCGGTCCTGTAGCCGCTGCCGCAGGCTGCGACAAGGACCGAAGGGCCTTCCTAGGCCCTCAAGAGCTTGAACAAGGGTGGCGGCTGCGTGCAGGCCTGCAATGCCAGGAAGAAGCAAACCTGGTGGATCCGAAAATCCGCCAGCACGCAACCGCCATTAATTGACACGGCTACAAGCGTGATTGCAAACACGCTTGATGTACCACTACCGGTTTAGGTTAGCCCGGTCCCTGCCGGCGACGTCCTGCCCTACCCCGCCGGTTTACTAGCGCCATCCAACAGCGCATCCACCACCGCCCGCGCCATCTCCACCGAATGAATCATCGACCAGATCAGCCCGCGCTCGATGCCGCTGGCGCTGGTGATTTCGTCGGCCGTCTCTTCCGCGCACTTGAGCAGCAATGAAACGTGCAGCAGCGCCTCTTCGGCATTGACCCCTTCACATACCGCAAACAGCGGACGGCCCTCGCCATCCCGACAACCAAAGCGGGTGCTGCCAGTGGCAGTGAAGTGCTCATGCAAAGGGGGCGAAAGCGCGGTGTTTTGCAGCGCCTGTAGCAAGGTCTTGTTGGGTTCTTCCAGCGCAGTGATCAACTCACGGCTGGGTTGCAGAACGGGTGGGTCGGGAACGATCTTCTTCACGGCAAAACTCCTGGAGAAGTTGAACCGCCACGCATCGCTACCAAACGATCAAGGTGGCGGCCATACGCAGGTTGGTAGACCGGGACTCCAGGAAACCCAGCGCACACGAGGTGCCCTGCGCACAGCCGCCATAACACGTCGACAGATTAAGGCCTGTCGAAAGTCAGCGGCGCTTGTGCCTGAAGTGATGCGGGCTACCAAACCCGATCGCTGAAATGCAGCGACGGCCGAAGACTAGCCCTGGACATTCGATAGGCACAAGCCATGCAAACAGTTGAAATGTAACGGGTGGATTCTCGCGGAAATGCCCTACAAATCAAAGCGAAAATCCGCCATCAGAGGCAAACTTTATCGCATCCCTGTAGCCGCTGCCGCAGGCTGCGACAAGGCCCGCAGGGCCTTCCGAGGCCCTCAAGGGCGGCGTCCCCTTCGGGGCCGGTCGCAGCCTGCGGCAGCGGCTACAAGAAGCGGGGTCGCCGGCCATTTACAGCACTTGGGGTTTGCCCTTACCTTTCCCGGTCTGCGTCCTGCTGTCCGAAGGATCTGTCACCAGGAATATCTCGATGCCCAGCCTCGGTTTTACCTCGGTCCCACCCTTGCTCAAATATCTGCTCTATGCCGAGCAATTGGGTATTGCCACGGCGCCGGCGCTGGCGGCGGCGGGGCTTGAGGCCGCGCAGTTGAACGACACCAGTCTGCGCCTGCCGGTGGAGGTGCATGAGCGGTTGCTCGACTACTTCTGCCAGCATTCCGGCGATCCGCTGTTCGGGCTCAATTCGGCGCGCTTCGTCAAACCCAATTCCTGGAATGTGCTGGGCTACATCACCATGAACTGCGCCACCCTGGGCGAAGCCATGGGCCGCATCATGCCGTTCGAAAAGCTGGTGGGGGACATGGGCACCAGCCGGGCCGAGGTGGCGGGCGATCAGGTGCGGTTGATCTGGAGCTGTCGTCATCGGCGCCCGGACATTCGCCGGCATCTGGTGGAAAACGTGCTCGCCTCCTGGCTGCTGTATGCGCGCTGGATCGCTGACTCACAGCTCTCCCCCACTGCAGTGTGGTTCGAGCACTCGCTGCCGGAGCAGGCCGAGGTGGCGCAGTACGAGGCCCTGTTCGGCTGTCCGGTGCTGTTCGGGCAAGCCTGCTCGGCCCTGGTGGCACCGCTGCACTACCTGCAGTTGCCCCTGCGCCAGGCCGATGCGCGGCTGCTCAAGACCCTGGAGGATCACGCCCAGGCGATGATGGCCTCGTTGGCCGATGCGCCCCTGGCGTTGCAGGTGCAGAACGTGTTGCGCCAGTTGCTCAAGGACGGCCTGCCGCGCAAGGAGCAGGTGGCGGAGCAGTTGCAGATGTCCGAACGCACGCTGCAGCGCCAGCTGCAACAGGCCGGCACGTCCTACCAACAGATTCTTGATGACTTGCGCCAGGAGCTGGCCGAGCACTATCTGCGCCACAGCGAGCTGTCGATCCAGGGGATCGCCGATTGCCTGGGCTTTACCGAATCCCGTTCATTTCACCGCAGCTTCAAGAGCCGCACCGGGTTGACCCCGGGGCAGTTTCGTCAGACCGCGCTGAACGCCGGCAAGGCCTGAGCCCGCTCAGACGCTGATGGCGTTGGTGAACACCAGCCGATTGCCGAACGGATCGCTGATGGTCATGTCCTGGCTGCCCCAGGGCATGGCCTGGATCTGCGGATGGGAAAAGCGGTACTGCTTGGCCAGCAATTGCTGCTGGAAGGTTTCCAGTTCATCGGTCTCGATCCGCAGCGCCGCGCCCGGGGTGCAATCGCCGTGATGCTCGGACAGGTGCAGCACGCAATCGCCCCGGGACACCTGCATGTACAGCGGGAAGTTGTCCTCGAAGCGGTGCTGCCAATCGAGGTTGAAGCCCAGGAAGTCCAGGTAAAACTCCCGGGCCTTGGCTTCATCGAAAATCCGCAGGATGGGGGTGGTTTTGCCAAAGCTCATTGCATGACTCCCTGACTGAAATAGGCCGACTCTACAGGTGGCGATTCCCAGCACTTCGGCGCCGCGCAAGGATTCTTTAATGGCACAGCGCCATCACTGTGATGAAGATCAAAGAATCAGACTACGGATGTGAAGCCCCGGCGCAAATCCCCCTCTCGCGGTAAGAAACGTCCCGAGCGTTGACCGTTGGCCTGGCCCTCGGCGTAGCTGCGCACGCCATTGACCCAGACCCCGTCGATCCCTTGCGCGGCTTGCTGCGGGTGCTTGAAATCGGCCACGTCGCGCACCCGCGCCGGATCGAACAGCACCAGGTCGGCCCAATGCCCCTCGCGGATTTCGCCGCGCTGGTGCAGGCCAAATCGCGCCGCCGAAAGCCCGGTCATCTTGTGCACCGCGGTGTGCAGCGGGAACAGGCCCAGGTCGCGGCTGAAGTGGCCCAGTACCCGAGGGAAGGCTCCCCACAACCGTGGATGAGGGAAGGGATCTTCCGGCAGACCATCGGAGCCGATCATCGACAGCGGATGGGCGAGGATGCGCCGCACGTCGCTTTCATCCATGCCGTAGTACACCGCCCCCGCCGGTTGCAGGCGCTCGGCGGCGACCAGCAGGCTGACGCCCCACTCGTCGGCAATCTCGTTCAGATCACGACCGCCCTGTTCGGGGTGCGGCGTGGACCAGGTGATGGTGATGCGGTACGCATCGGTGACCTGCTTGAGATCCAGGGTCGAGGAGCTGGCGGCGTAGGGATAACAATCGCAGCCCACCGGATGATCCTGGGCCGCCTGTTCCAGGGCCGCCAGCAGTTGCGGACTGCGGCCCCAGTTGCCGGCGCCGGCGCATTTGAGGTGGGAGACGATCACCGGCGCCCGGGCCGCGCGGCCGATCAGGAAGGCTTCGTCCATGGCCTCCAGCACCGGCTCGAACTCGCTGCGCAGGTGGGTGGTGTACACCGCCCCGAACGCCGTCAGTTCCTGGGCCAGTTGCAGCACTTCATCGGTCTCGGCGCAAAACGCGCTGGCATAGGCCAGCCCGCTGGACAGGCCGAGGGCGCCGTCCTCCAGGCTTTCGCGCAGTTGCTCGCGCATGGCCGCGATTTCGCCAGCGCTGGCGGTGCGATGCAGGTCCGAAAGGTGGTTGCTGCGCAGCGCCGTGTGCCCCACCAGGGCCGCGACGTTCACCGCCGGGCGCGCCTCATCCACCGCCGCGCGATAGTCGCGAAAGTGCGGATAGACAAACATCGAGCGCTCGCCCAGCAGGTTCATCGGGTCCGGCGGATCGCCCTTGAGGCTCACCGGCGCAGCGCTGATCCCGCAGTTGCCGACGATCACTGTGGTCACGCCCTGGCTGAGCTTGGGCAGCATCTGCGGCTGGCGGATCACTACGGTGTCGTCGTGGGTGTGCACATCGATGAAGCCCGGGGCCAGGACCCGGCCGCCGGCATCGATCTCGTGCTCGGCGGTGGCGGCGCACAGGTCGCCGATGCGCTGGATGCGACCGTCGCCGATCGCCAGGTCGGCGGGATAGCCCGGGCGGTCGCTGCCGTCGATGATCAGGGCGTTGCGGATCAGCGTGTCGTAGCGCATGTCAGTCTCCCAGGGGCAGGCAGTCGTCGCCGCCACGGTAATGATCCAGGGCCAGCTTGATCCGCCGCAGGCGTTCCTGGCTGTCATCGGGCAGGGCCAGGGCCAGCTCGGTGGCCAGCACATCAATGGCCAGCAGCATGCCGTAGCGGGCCGCGGTGGGTTTATAGATGAACGAAGTTTCGGCGCTGTGCAGGGGTAGCACCACGTCCGCCAGTTGGGCCAGGGGTGACTCGGGCAGGGTAATGGCGAGGATGCCGGCACCGTAGTTGCGGGCCAGGGCCACCGCGTCCAGCAATTCGGGGGTGATGCCGGTCAGGGAACAGGCGATCACCGCATGTTGCGGCCCCAGGGCGGCGGCGGTCACCCGCATCATCACCGGGTCGTGGCAGGCGACGATGGGGTAGCCCAGGCGCACCAGGCGCACCTGCAGTTCATCGCTGCACAGCGTCGAGCAGCCGCCCATGCCGAAGGCGTGGATCATCCGTGCGCGCCCCAGCAAGCGCACCGCATCGGCAAACTGCGTTTCCTCGAAACCGGCCAGGTGCTGATGCAGCGCAGACTCGATATCGCCCAGGATCTGCCGGTAGAAACCGGACTGCTCAGGCGCTCCCGCCGGGTCGAGAAAGCGGCTGCCGACACCGCTGGCCTGGGCCAGTTGCAGGCGCAGTTGGCGCAGGTCGCGGCAACCGACACTGCGGGCAAAGCGCGACAGGGTGGCGGCGCTGACTTCGGCGCGCTGGGCCAGTTCGTCGAGGCTGGCGGAGGCGGCAAAGCCCACGTCGTCGAGCAGCAAGCGGGCGATCCGCCCTTCCCCGGCGCTGAAGTCATCCAGGCGCGAACGGATCTGATAAAGAATGTCCATCTACAACAGCTCCGCGAGTCCCAGGGTCAGGCCGAAGGCGATCAGCGAAATCAGCGTCTCCAGCACGGTCCAGGTCTTGAAGGTTTGAATGACGGTCATATTGAAGTATTCCTTCACCAGCCAGAAGCCACCGTCGTTGACGTGGGACAGAATCACCGAACCGGCCCCGGTGGCAATCACCAGCAATTCCGGGTGGGGATACCCCAGGCCGACAGCCACCGGCGCCACCACCCCAGAGGCGGTGGTCAGGGCCACGGTGGCAGAACCGGTGGCGACCCGCATCAGCACCGCAAACAGCCAGCCCATCCACAGCGGCGACAGCTGGAATTCATGGGCCAGGCCGACGATCTGCTCGGTGACCCCGGAGTCGATGAGAATCCGGTTGAGGCCACCACCGGCCCCCACCAGCAAGGTGATGCTGGCGGTGGGCGCCAGGCACTCGTTGGTGAACTTGAGGATCGATTCGCGGTTGATGCCCTGGGCAAGCCCCAGGGTCCAGAAACTCACCAGGGTGGCCACCAACAGGGCGATCACCGAGTTGCCGATAAACAGCAGGAACTGATTGAGCCCGGTGCCGGGCTCCGCCAGCAGGTTGGCCCAACCGCCGATCAGCATCAGCACCACCGGCAGCAGGATGGTGAACATGGTCAGGCCAAAGCTGGGCAGGCGCGCCCGGGGTTCGCGGGCAATGAACTGACGCTCCAGGGGGTTCTCGGCCGGCAGATGGATGTGCGGCACGATAAACCGGGCATACACCGGACCGGCGATGATCGCCGTGGGCACGCCGATCAGGATCGCGTACAGCAGGGTCTGCCCCACCGACGCCTGATAGGCCTGCACCGCCAGCATCGCCCCCGGGTGCGGCGGCACCAGAGCGTGGACCACCGACAGCCCGGCGACCATGGGCAACCCCACCATCAGCAGCGACACCCCCACCCGCCGTGCCACGGTAAAGGCAATGGGGATGAGCAGTACAAAACCCACTTCGAAAAACAGCGGCAACCCCACCAGAAAGGCGATACAGACCATGGCCCAATGGGCGTTGCGCTCGCCGAAGCGGTCGATCAAGGTCCGCGCCACTTGTTCGGCGCCGCCGGATTCGGCCATCAGCTTGCCGAGCATGGTGCCCAGGGCCACCACCAGGGCGATATGGCCCAGGGTCTTGCCGACCCCGGCTTCATAGGCACCCACCACGCCGGACGGCGGCATGCCGGCCATCAGCGCCAGGCCGACGGACACCAGGGTGATGACGATAAAGGGATTGAGTCGGTAGCGGGCGATCAACACGATCAACGCAATGATGGCGACTGCGGCGTAGCCCAGCAGCCAATAACCCGTTGCGGGAGCCATGGTGTTCTCCTTGAAAACAGCGTCACTTTCGAATGGTTGTGAAACTCTTTAATCACTTAAGGAGTTTTGTTTCAAACCAAGTGAAACTAATTTTCGTAAAGAGGCAGGCCTTGTCGCGAACAGCTATGCAAAAGCGCGAGCGATGAAAATCGGTAGTGGCTATTTTCATCCCCGCGCATTGAAAAACGGGCGAGCACTGCCACTCGCCCCCGGGCTTCAGTCGTGTTGCACCCGGGCTCGTTTCAGCAGCTTCTTGCAGCGCTCCGACAGGTGCAGCACCCGCAGTTGCTTGCCGGCCTTGGCATAGCGCTCGCGCAAGGTTTTCAGGGCGGCGATGGCCGAGTAGTCGACAAAGCTCAGGTGGCGACAGTCGACGGTCACGTGCTGCGGGTCATCCACCGGGTCGAACTGATTGAGAAACGGCGTGGTGGAAGCAAAGAACAACGTGCCGTGCAAGTGATAGCGCTTGCTGCCGTCGGCCTCCAGGTGAGCGTCGGCGTACAGCTCGCGGGCCTGCTGCCAGGCGAAGTTCAGCGCCGCGATCACGATGCCGCAGAACACCGCTATGGCCAGGTCGGTGAACACCGTGATCACGCTCACGGCGAGGATCACCAGCACATCGTTCATCGGCACCTTGTTGATCACCCGCAACGAGGCCCAGGCAAAGGTCTGCTGCGACACCACGAACATCACCCCTACCAGGGCCGCCAGGGGAATGCGCTCGATCAGCGGCGACAGGAACAGCACGAACAGCAGGATCAGCCCCCCGGCCACCACCCCGGACAAGCGCCCGCGACCACCGGAGCTGAGGTTGATCACGGTCTGGCCGATCATCGCGCAGCCGCCCATGCCGCCGAACAGGCCCGACACCACATTGGCCGCGCCCAGGGCCACGCATTCGCGGTCCGGGTAGCCACGGCTCTCGGTGATTTCGTCGGTGAGATTCAGGGTCAGCAGGGTTTCCAGCAGGCCGACCATGGCCATCAGCAACGCGTAGGGCGCGATGATGCCCAGGGTGTCCAGGTTCCACGGCACCTGGGGCAGCGCCAGGCTCGGCAGGCCGCCGGCGATGTGGGCCATGTCCCCCAGGGTGCGGGTCGGCAGGCCCAGCAGGTACACCAATGCGCCAACGCCGAGGATCGCCACCAGGGCCGGTGGCACCGCCCGAGTCAGGCGTGGCAGCAGGTAGACAATGGCCATGGTCAGCGCCACCAGCCCGGCCATCAGGTACAGCGCCTGGCCGCTGAGCCAGTGCTCACCGCTCTTGAAATGCTCCAACTGGGCCAGGGCAATGACGATTGCCAGGCCGTTGACGAACCCCAACATCACCGGGTGCGGCACCATGCGCACCAACTTGCCCAGGCGCAGCAGGCCAAAGGCGACCATGACCAGCCCGCCCAGCAACACCGTGGCCAGCAGGTACTGCACGCCGTGCTGCACCACCAGGGCGACGATCACCACCGCCATGGAACCGGCAGCGCCGGAAACCATGCCCGGCCGACCGCCGAACAGCGCGGTCAGGGTGCAGATGAAGAAGGCGCCGTATAGGCCCATCAACGGGTTGAGATGGGCCACCAGGGCGAAGGCGATGCATTCGGGGAGCAAGGCGAAGGAGGTAGTGAGTCCGGCCAGGACATCGGCGCGCAGACGTTTTGCTTTCATGGTTGACCTGATAGGCGGACCGGCGGACACGGCCCGGGGGAGAGCGGAAAAAGGCGGGCAATGGTACGCAGTTGCGTGGTCGGCGCCTAGACAGGCGAGCGGTCGGAGCCGGCTTACCGACGAAAGCGCCCCGACACCGAGTGCCGGGCTTGAGCGCGCCTTCGCCGGCAAGCCGGCGCTGACAGAGGGTTGTGGTTATTTGACGATCTTGCCGACACCACGACCGCGGGGGTCGGAAGCGGTTTCAAGCTGGGTGCCATTGACCCGGATCGCCTGGATGTCACCCATCTCCCAACCCTGGTCTTCCAGGGTGTAGCCCATGGTTTTCAGCTCATCGGCGACCTTGCCGGTGAGCGGCGCATAGGCGTCGTAGTAGATCGTGTCCTTGGGCAGCAACTGGTGATGCACGCGCTGCGCGGCCACGGCCTTTTCCAGGGGCAGGTTGTAGTCATAGAGGTTGTTCAGCACCTGGAAGATCGAGGTGAAGATCCGCGAACCACCGGGGGTGCCCAGCACCAGGGTGACCTTGCCATCGCGGGTCACCAGGCTCGGGCTCATGGACGACAGCATGCGCTTGCCCGGGGCGATGGCGTTGGCATCGCCACCCACCACGCCGAAGGCGTTGGCTACGCCGGGCTTGGAACTGAAGTCATCCATCTCATCGTTGAGCAAGAAGCCCGCCCCCTTGACCACCACGCCACTGCCGTAATCCCAGTTCAGGGTGTAGGTGTTGCTCACCGCGTTGCCCTGGGCATCGACGATGGAGAAGTGGGTGGTCTGGTGCGGCTCAAGCCCGGGACGCACTTTCTCGGTGGCCGAGATGGCATTCGGGTTGACCTCGGCGGCGCGTTTTTTCAGATAGGCCGGGTCGGTCAGTTGCTTGACCGGCACGTCGGAGAACGCCGGGTCGCCCAGGTAGTCGGCACGGTCGGCGAACACGCGCTTTTCGATTTCCGCCAGCAAGTGGATGTACTTGGCCGAGTTCAGCTCGACGCCCTTGAAGTCCGCGGCACGCTCTTCCTTGATGCTGATCAGCTGCGCCAGGGCGACCCCACCGGAGCTGGGTGGCGGTGCGGTGTACAGGGTGTTGCCACGGAAGCTGACCTGCAGCGGCTGGCGCCACTGGACCTTGTAGTCCTGCAGGTCCTGTTTGGTGATCAGGCCTTTGTCGGCCTGCATCTGCGCCACCAGCAAGTCGGCGGTCTTGCCGCTGTAGAACTCCTTGGCGCCCTGGTCGGCGATGCGCTCCAGGGTCGCGGCCAGCTCCGGCTGACGGAAGGTTTCACCGGGTTTCATGCTGCCGAAGTAGTCGCCGAAGTTGGTGCTGCCGTTGAACAGCTTCAACGCATCCTCGCGGTACTGGTACTGCTTGTCCGCCACCTTGAAACCGTTTTTCGCGTAGCCCACGGCCGGCGTGATCAACTCGCTCCACGGCAACTTGCCGAATTTCTGGTGGGCTTCCCACAGGCCCATCACGGTGCCCGGCACCCCGGCGGCGCGCGCGCCCACCAGGCTCAGGTTCTCGATCACCTCGCCCTTTTCGTTCAGGTACATGTCCCGGGTCGCGGCCTTGGGCGCGGTTTCCCGGTAGTCGAGGAAGTAGGGTTTGCCGTCGACGAACATCGTCATGAAACCGCCGCCGCCGATGTTGCCGGCTTCGGGGTAGGTCACTGCCAGGGCGAAGGCCGTGGCCACCGCGGCGTCCACCGCGTTACCGCCTTTCTTCAGGATCTGCGCCGCGACATCGGCGCCGTACTGGTTGGGCGCAGCCACCGCGCCGCCTTCCAGGGTCACGGCGAACGCCGAACTGCTGGCGGCGATGGCGGCCGTCAGGGCCAGGGTCTTGAACAACAGGATGCGCATAAAGTCCTTCCTTTTCTTGTTTTTGAACGGCAAGAACCTTAGGCCCGAGACGGGGGTTTGAGCAATCGCCAAACGTGGCACGAACGTCCCAAGCCTCAGCCATGGATAACCTACGGGTGATAGGCGGGAAACGGGGCTTTCAGCCCTGGAACTCGGGGCTGGCGTAGTCCGCCAGCTTGCCCTGGATGAAATCCAGGAAGCACTGGATGCGCAGGGCCAGTTGCGAGTTGCGGTAGTACACCGCGTTGATCGGCTGGCGGTAGCCGCTGTTGAACGAGGCCAGCACCGGTTGCAGGCGCCCGGCGCGGATGTCGTCGATGGTCATGAAATGCGACAGGCAGGCAATCCCCTGCCCCTCCAGCGCCAGGTGGCGCAAGGTCTCGCCGCTGGAGGCACTGATGCCCGGCTGGATCTGCCAGCGATCACCGTGCACATGGCGCAACGGCCAGTGATTGAGGGTTTCGGTCTGGGTGAAGCCGAGCAAGGTGTGTTCGGCCAGTTCGGCCACGCTTTGCGGCGTGCCGTGGCGGACCAGGTAATCGGGGCTGGCGAGGATATGCAGCGGGCTACAGCCCAGGGAGCGGGCATGCAGGGTCGAGTCCGCCAGCACGCCGATGCGGATGGCGATGTCGGTGCTCTGCTCCAGCAGGTCGATGATCAGGTCGTTGCTGTTGAGTTCCAGCTGGATATCCGGGTACAGGCGACGGAACTCGGCCACATGGGGAACGATGGCGTGCAGCATGAAAGGCGACGCGGCGTTGATCCGCAAACGCCCGGACGGATTGCGCTGGCGCGAGGACAGGCGCTCTTCGAGCTCGTCCATCTGGTCGAGAATCAGCTTGGCCTGCTCGAAGAAGTAGCGCCCTTCTTCGGTCAGGTCCATGCGCCGAGTGGTGCGGTTGATCAGCGTGGTGTCGAGCTTGGCCTCCAACCGCGACAAGGTGCGGCTGACCGCCGAAGGGGTCTGGGCCAATTGCTCGGCGGCGGCGGAAATCGAACCGCACTCGATGACGCAAACCAAGACTTGCAACTCGTCGGATCGGGCTTTCACAGGAGTCCTTTATCGGCGCTGGTGGGCCCGGATAAACCGCAGGCCCGCTTCAAGGCGCTCAATAGTAGCCGGATTCAGCCCTGGAGATTGAACACCGCCTTGAGGTGCTCCGCGTAGCGCTGTACGTCGGCTTCGATGTTCGGGCGCTTCATCACGTCGACACAGAGGAAGGTCGGCAAGCCGCGCATGCCGAGGAACTGGTTGGCCTTGTGGAACGGGAAGTACACCGCGTCCACGCCCTTGGCTTCGAAGAAGTCGGTCGGGTCGTCAAAGGCCTGCTGCGGCGCGTTCCAGGTCAGCGACAGCATGTACTGCTTGCCCTGGATCAGGCCGCCGCTGCCGTATTTCTGCGAGGCGTCGGAACGGGTCCGGCCATCGCTGGCGTAGAGGCTGCCGTGGCCTTCGGTGAAGACTTCGTCGATGTACTTCTTGACGATCCAAGGCGCGCCCATCCACCAGCCGGGCATCTGGTAGATGATCACGTCGGCCCAGAGAAACTTCGCCACTTCTTCCTGAATGTCGTAGCCCTCGTCGATATGGGTGACCTTGACCTCCAGGCCACCGCGATCCAGCACCGCCAGGGCGGTGTCGTGCAGGGTGGCGTTGTAACGGCCATCGGAGTGGGCGAACTGTTTGGCGCCATTGAGCAGCAGTACTTTTTTCATGATCCGGCCTCATCGGGGACAGCCCATCGCGCATCGGCAGCGACGGGCTGTGAAGGTTGCAAACGATGGCGGCAGGTTAATCAGGCCGGGAGCGGAGAATAAGCCCGGGTCGCTCAAAATACATTTGACTAAAACGCACGAATCGATAGCCGATCTTTGCCTTAGGATTTTCAGCACCTTCCCCGTCAATGAGTGCTTTGCGCATGTCCACGCCCCAGGCCTTTATCCTTCACGCCAAGACCCGTCCCGAGCGCGCCGACGCCTTCCAGGTGTTCTTCCTGAGCCATGTCGCCGCCAGCCGCGCTGAAGCCGGCTGCATCGAGTACCACATGCTGCGGGACCGGGAAGACCCGAGCCTGTTCATCTTCTACGAGGTCTGGGCTTCCCAGGAGGCGCTGGATAGCCACTCTGGCCTGCCGCACATGCAGCAGTTTCTAGACGCGCGCATGGACTACCTGGAGCGCGACTTCGAGATCCGCGCCATCGACATGCTCAGCCCGGCCGCGGCTGGCCGCTGAGCCAGAGGTCTAGCCGCTGATCAACAGATGCCCGCCCAGCAGCCCCAGGCCGATGAAGAACACCCGCTTGAACAGCAAGGCGCTGATGCGCTGGCGCAACCATTGCCCCAGCCACATGCCCAACAGCGCCGGGGCCAGGGTCAGCAAGGAAGCCCCCAGCTCGGCGCTGCCCAGGGCGCCACGCCACAGCAGGCCGGCGGCCAGGGCCAGGGTCGAGACGGTGAACGACAGGCCCAGGGCCTGCACCAACTGATCCCTGTTCAAGCCCAGGGCCTGCAGATAGGGCACCGCCGGGATCACGAACACCCCGGTGGCCGAAGTGATGACCCCGGTGACCAGCCCGCACAGCGGCGCCAGCCAGCGCTCCTGGGCCGGCGACACGCGCAGGGTCGGCAACAGCAGGCCGCTCAGGGCATACAGCAGCAACGCCGCGCCCAACCCCCGCACCACCCAATGCCCGCCCTCGATGCCCAACCACAATGAACCGGCGGCCGTGCCGACGAAGATCGCCAGCAACATCGGCCACAGGCGCTTGAGCAAGGCCGGCAGGTGCCCGCCAAAGGCCAGTTGCCAGAGATTGGTCAGGGTCGCCGGAATGATCAGCAAGGCTGCAGCCTGCGCCGGAGCCATAGCCAGCCCCAACAGCCCCATGACGATGGTGGGCAGACCGAGGCCGATCACCCCCTTGACCATGCCGGCCAGTACGAAGGTGCCGATGACTAGCAGAGAAAGGGCCAGTCCGAGGTTTTGATAAAACGCGAGAGAGCTGTTCATGGGCCTATCCTGCGCCCTGCCCGCCGAGCTGAAAATCTGCCATATACTGAGCCAGCCTCTTGCCAGGCAATAGGCACATACCAAAACCTATTGCCCGTACCTCCGTAGGAGCTGGCTTGCCAGCGAAGGCGCACTCAAGCCCGATGCAAAATCCTAAGGCCCCTTCGCCAGCAAGCCGGCTCCTACAAAAACATCTGCACGGCCTCCGTAAGAGACCCCGTTCCCCGAGGAATGCCCCATGCACTTCGACCTGATCGACCTGCGGCTGTACCTGAACATTCTCGACGCCGGCAACATCACCGCCGGGGCCGCTCGCAGCCATCTGTCCCTGGCCGCCGCCAGCGCTCGAATCCGCGCCATGGAAGCCTCCCTGGGCATCGAGTTCCTCGAACGCGGGCGCCGCGGCATTCGCCCGACGCCCGCCGGCAAGGCCCTGGCCCAACATGCCCGGACGCTGTTGCTGTACGCCGAACACCTGCAACAGGACCTCGCCGAATACGCCAAGGGAATCAAGGGCCAGGTACGCCTGTTGTGCAACACCACCGCCCTCAGCGAGTACCTGCCGGAGCTGCTGGCGGACTTCTTGCACAACCAGCCCCAGGTGGATATCGACCTGCAGGAATTGCCCAGCCAGCGCATCACCCACGCCCTGCGCCAGGGTGCGGCAGACCTGGGTATCGTCTCCGACGCGGTGGACATTCAGGGACTGATGAGCCGGCCTTTCCGTGATGATCCGCTGGTCCTGGTGATGCCCCAGGATCACCCGCTGAGCCTGCAGCCCAACCTCAGCTTCAACGACACCCTGGCCCACGACTACGTTGGCCTGGCCAGCCATAGCGCCCTGGCGGTGTATCTGGAGGAACAGGCCCTGCACCTGGGACGACGCATGCAATTGCGCATCCGCGCCGAAGGCTTCGACGCCCTGCTGCGCATGGTGGCCCGTGGGGCTGGGCTGGCGCTGGTGCCCCTGGCGGCCCTGGAGCGCAACCGTCACCTGCCATTGCAGTCCCGCCCTCTGAGCGAAGCCTGGGCCCGGCGCCGGTTGCTGTTGTGCGCCCGTGACTTCGCAACGCTGCCGCTGTATGCCCAAGGTTTGTGCGCGGCACTGCTGCCGCCTTGACTCTCCCCTTAGGGGCAGACTTTAGCCTTGGGGTTTATCCCTCAAGGACCACGGCAATGAGCAAACGCATCCTGGTGATTCTCGGCCACCCCTCGCGCAACAGCCTATGCGCGGCATTGAGCGAGCGCTATGTGAAGGCGGCGCAGGAAGCCGGGCATGACGTGCGCCAGCTCAGGCTCGGCGACCTACGCTTCGATCCGGTGCTGCGCGAAGGCTACCGGCAGATCCAGCCTCTGGAGGAAGACCTGCAACGGGCCCAGGCCGACATCCTCTGGGCCGAGCACCTGACCTGGGTCTTCCCCATCTGGTGGGGTGGGATTCCAGCCCTGATGAAGGGCTTTCTCGACCGTGTGCTGCTGCCGGGCTTCGCCTTCAAGTACCGCCTCGGCAAGGCCTTTCCCGAGCAACTGCTCAAGGGCCGCACCGCCCACCTGATGGTGACCATGGACACCCCGCCCTGGTATTTCCGCTGGTTCTATCGCATGCCCGGCTTGCAGCAGATGCGCCGCACCACCCTGGCCTTCTGCGGCATCAAGCCGTTGCGCACCCTGACCTTTGGCCCGGTGCTGGACGCCAGCGAAGAACGCAAGGCGGATTGGCTGATGCAGGCGCAGTACCTTGCCAGGCAGTGAATCCACCGGATAATGCGCAACGCTGTCCACCGCCCGAAACCGGTACTGAACAAGGAGTTTTCATGTACATCGGCCAAGCCGCGCAACTGTCCGGGACCACGATCAAGAGCATCCGTCACTACGAAGCCATCGGCCTGTTGCCCGAAGCTCCGCGTCAGGGTCGCTACCGCCTCTATGACGCCCAGAGCGTCGAGCAACTGATGTTCATCAAATGCGCGCAGCAGTTGGGGTTCAAGCTCAAGGAATTGCAGCAGGTGTTCGCCACGCACCAGGGCCAGGCCTTTCCCTGGGACCGCGCGCAGGCCGCCCTGGCGCAAAAGAGGCGCGAGCTGCAACAACAGATCGATGACTTGCAGCAGTTGCAGAGCCGGCTCGAAGTCTTCGAGACCAGCCTGCAACAGGCTCGCGAAGAGTGCCCCCTGGGCAGCCTCTAGCGGGTCGTTGAGAAAGGAGCGGAAAGGTGCATTCCGATAGAAAATTCAATTAATTAGTGACGCCAATCAGGCTCAGCGGCTCGCACGAACAAGTACGCTGGCACCGTCCAGACCTCCGGACTCGCTCCACCAGCTCCGCCCTTAGACTTTCGGAGGCAACTGGGGGCACCAAACCAAACTGCGATGTGTTCCTCGGGGACATTGGGGTCCCCCTCAATGCCGACCACGACCGCCAGAAGGCCGTCCAGCTCGACTAAGTCACCACGTTGCCAATTTGTCATGCACAGCACCTTTGAAGGCTTTCGATTTTCAAGTCGGCTCGTTCGCCGCAAGCGCGACACTCACCACAACTCAAGTCGGGGATGACTGCCACCACCCAGCGATTGCGCCCAGGCGGATCGCATTGTAAGCCGCTAAGGCCCAGGAGACCCAGCCTCGCAAGGTGGCGAGACCTCGCCACCCTCCTTAGTCGCTCACTACGCACGCTATACACAACCTGCACCAGCGATGCCCGGAGAATCCGGGAGGCGTGGCCTCAGACCTCGGACAGTCCGGCGACCGTCCTGGGCTTACGGAAGCACAGGTAGTAGACCAGGGTCAGTAACAGCAGGAAGGGCACGCCGAACACCAGGGTCATCTTGAACGCCTCGGTGAAGAAGGTGGTGATCATCACCGCCCCCATCAGCACCAGCCCCAACAGGGTGCTGTAGGGAAACAGGCGCATGCGGAACGAGAGCTGCTGCTCGCCATGGCGCTGGTGATAGCGGCGGAAGCAGTAGTGGGTGAGGAAGATCATGAACCAGGTGAAGATCGCGCCGAACATCGAGATCGCCATCATCAGGGTGAACGAGCTTTCCGGGTACAGCACGTTGACCAGGGTCGCCAGGGCGATGCCGGAGCTGGACAGCAGCAGGGCATTGAGCGGAATCCCGCTCTTGCTCAGGGCGCCCATGGACTTGGGTGCGTAACCGGCGCGGGACAGGCTGAACATCATCCGCGTGGTGATGTAGAGCTGGCTGTTCATCGCCGACAGCGCGGCGATCAGGATCACGAAGTTCATCACCCCGGTGGCCCCGGGAATACCGATGGTCTGCATCACCGTGACGAATGGGCTCTGGGCCTTGCCGGCCTGGACCCAGGGCACGATGGCCAGCATCAGCGCCAGGGTCAGCAGGTAGAACACCACCAGGCGCACGATGGTGGCGCGAAACGCCTGCTTCACCGCACGTTGCGGGTCCTTGGCCTCCCCCGCCGCCACCGCGATCATTTCCACGCTCAGGTAACTGAAGATCGACACGATCACCGCGATCCACATGCCCTCGAAGCCATTGGGAAAGAAGCCGCCGTGGGCGCTGTAGTTGTGCACGCCGTAATCGGGGTTGCCGGAGCCGAACACCACATACACCGCGAGGATGATGAAGCCGACGATGGCGGCGATCTTGATGGTGGAGAACCAGTATTCGAAGTTGCCGAAGGTCTTCACGCTGATGGCGTTGAGCAGGATCAGCACGCTGGAGAAGGATATGATCCACACCCATTCCGGAACGTTGGCGAACCAGTACTTCATGTACATGGCGATGGCCGTGACTTCGGCGCCCACCGCCAGAACGATGGCCGCCCAGTAGGCGTAGCGCACCAGGAAACCGGCCAGCGGGCTGACGTAGAACTCGGCATAAGCGCCGAAGGAACCGGAGGTGGAATGGGCCACGGTCATTTCCGCCAGGCAGCCCATGAGGATCAGGGTGATCAGCGCACCGATGGCGTAGCTCAGCAGCACGCTGGGGCCGGCATAGCCGATGGCATAGGCACTGCCCATGAACAGGCCGGTGCCGATGGCCCCGCCGATGGCGATCATGCTCATCTGGCCGGCGGTCAGCTGGCGCCTGAGGCCGTGCTCGCGATTGGAAATCGCTTCGAAACCCTTGTTGGAGGTGGTCACTTTGAGTGCCTCTTTATTGTTGTGTGCACGTATAAATCGATAGGGCAGCTCGTCCTTGTGCCGCTTGCCCGGGTCGCCGCTGGCTGCGGCAACCCAGGGATAAAACCGTCTCAGGTCACGCTGTGACGCACCTGGAATTGCGCCTGGGCCCAGGTTTTTTCATCGAGGATTTCACCGAGAATCTGCACCGATTCCCAGACCTCACTGAAGCGGGTGTAGAGCGGGGTGAAGCCGAAACGCATGATGCGCGGCTCGCGATAATCACCAATCACGCCCCGGGCGATCAGGGCCTGGATCACGGCATAACCTTCAGGGTGTTCGAAGCTCACGTGACTGCCACGCTTGGCGTGATCGCGTGGGGTCACCAGCTTCAGGTCGTGGCCGGCGCAACGCTGTTCCACCAGTTCGATGAACAGGTCAGTCAGGGCCAGGGACTTGCGCCGCAGGCTCTGCATGTCGGTCTGTTCGAAGACCTCCAGGCCGCACTCGACCATGGCCAGCGAAGTGATCGGCTGGGTGCCGCACAGGTAGCGGGCGATACCGCTGGCGGGCTCGTACTGGGTGGCCATGTCGAACTGCCGGGCATGGCCGAACCAGCCGGACAGTGGCTGGGTCACCAGATTGCACAGGGCAGGAGCAACCCAGGCGAAGGCTTGCGAACCCGGGCCGCCGTTGAGGTATTTGTAGGTGCAGCCGATGGCGTAGTCGGCGCCGCTGCGATTCAGCTCCACCGGCACTGCGCCGGCCGAGTGGGCCAGGTCCCAGAGGCTCAGGGCGCCGGCTTCGTGGATCAGCGAGGTGACGGCCTGCATGTCGTGCATGTAGCCGGTCTTGTAGTTGACGTGGGTGAGCATCACCACCGCCACGTCCTGGTCGATCGCCGCCGGCAGTTGTTCCGGGCTGTCCACCAGGCGCAGGGAATAGCCCTGCTCAAGCATCTGGGTCAGGCCCTCGGCGATGTACAGGTCGGAAGGGAAGTTGCTGCTTTCGGAAACGACCACCCGCCGTTCGGGGGCGCGTTCGGCCTGCACCCGCAAGGCCGCGCTGAGCACCTTGAACAGGTTGATGGTCGTGGTGTCGGTGATCACCACTTCGCCGCTGCCGGCGCCGATCAACGGAGCCAGGCGGTCGCCCAGGCGCTGCGGCAGGTCACGCCAGCCGGCGCTGTTCCAGCTGCGGATCAGGCCATCGCCCCACTCCTGCTCGATCACTTGCCGGGCCCGTTCCAGGGCGGCCACGGGGCGCGCACCCAGGGAGTTGCCATCGAGGTAGATCACGCCCTCGGGCAAGGCGAACTGTTGGCGCAGCGGCGCCAGTGGATCCTGTTCATCGAGACGCAGGCAGTGGTTTTTATCGATCATTGGAAGTCCTGTCTTGGTCAAGGTCATGTACGCCTGGCGCGGGCCGGGCACGGGGTCTGGGCGACCCGCAAACCCAGGAAATAATGGACGAAGCCGCAGAGAATTTTCGTGCAAAGTGCAGCGCGTTATCGTACTAATCTCGAATAAAATTCTAATCCTTCAATAAAAAACGCGGATTTATGCCAGCCATGACCCTCGACTCCACCGACCTGCGCATCCTGCACTTCCTGCAACAGGATGGGCGTATCAGCAATCAGGAACTGGCAGAGAAAGTCGCCCTTTCACCCTCCGCCTGCCTGCGCCGCCTGCGCATGCTCGAAGGCGACGGGATCATCAGCGGCTATCGCGCCCAGCTCAACGCCGAGCGCCTGGGGATTGAGTTGGAAGCCATCGTCCATGTGTCCCTGCGCCAGGACGTGGAAGGCTGGCACGAGACCTTTATCAGCAAGGTCCAGCAATGGCCGGAAGTGGTGGCCGCCTACGTGATCACCGGCGCCAGCAACTACGTGCTGCGCATCCGGGCGCGCAACCTCAAGCACTTCTCGGATTTCATCGTCAATCACCTGAACCGCGCGTCCGGGGTTACCGACATCCGCTCGGAAATCGTCCTGCAGAAGATCAAGGAACAGGACGGCCTGCTGGATCTGGTGCTGCGCAAGTAGTCCGTCCTAGAACCCCACCGGGCGCCGTGCCTGGTGGCGCTGAGCCGTGGCGCTCGGCGCCTCGTCGAACAGCTTGCGGTACTCCGCGGAAAACCGCCCCAGGTGGGTAAAGCCCCAGGCCAGGGCAATCTCGGAAATATTGCGCGCCGCGCCGTGTTCGAGAATGTCCTGGCGCACGCCATTGAGTCGATGTCGCTTGAGGTAGGCCATGGGCGACAGGGCAAAGTACTTGCGAAAGGCCTCGAACAGCTTGAAGCGCGAAACGCCGGCGGCGGCTTCCAGGTCCTCCAGGTGCACCGCCTCTCGGGCATGCTCGTGCAGGTACTGGCGGGCCCGCACCAGGTAATGCGGCAGCTTGACCCCGAGCATCGCCTGCAGCTCCGCGGAGTAGTTGTTGGGTTGGGCCAGGATCAGCCCCTTGATCAGGGAGCTCTCGATTTCCCGGGTGAAGGCCAGTTGCTCGTAAAGTTCGTTGCCCTGGGCCAGTTCGCCAATGAAGTGATGCGCCATGCGCCACCAGGCCGCGGCGGCGCCCTGCCGTGCGTCCATGGCAGGCTCGAAGCGCAGCGGCTGCTCGACCGGGCGTTGCAGCAATGCCTCCAGGGCTTCGCTCATGGCCGGCCGGGAAATCACCACCTGCAACTTGCGGCAGTCGCCGGAGATGGCCAGCACCTGGCTTTCGTTGGGGGCAATGATCACCCCCTGGTCAGGGTCCGAACGCAGCAGGCGACCGTCCTTGCTCAGCTCCTGCTCGCCGCACAGGGGCAGGCTCAGGCTGTAGCTGCTGAAGCGCTCGGTGTCCTCAATATCGACGACCACGTCGGTGCCGTATTCGATGATGCCCAGGGTCGTGGCACGTGACCTGAGGACGTTGGCACTGTGGTGGAAACGAATGCGTTCGGGGTTAGCGGTTTCCAGGCGATGCGGCCCACAGATACCCGCCATCCAGCTCCTGGCCCCTTCAAGGTCATAGCGATCGATACGAATCTCGCGAAACAGCCCATCAGCCTTGCTATTCATCACGGCGCACCCACGGCAATTATTATTCAGCGCGCTCTGACGGCGCGTCTTGTGTGACAGGGCAAGTTTTGCGCCAGCCGGCAACGCTGCCAACCCAGTGGATAGCAATCGCCCACTAAGTGGATAACCCGCCCCCATCGTCCTCTCTGGCCGGGCTCACAGTAGCCCATCGGCGCCCCGTGGTGCAGCTGTCGATCGCCGATCCGCTCAAAGGTGGGTCGCAGCTGGGTCACAACTACCCAGGCAATTTTATGGATGGCCTTGGCCGACTAAGCGGATAGCCACCGGCGCCCCGCACTCTCTCTAATGACTGCACCCGATTGACCTAAATAAAAAAGGTACCGACTCATGAGTGGTGCAAGAAGCGTCGAGCAGTGGCAAGACTTCATCCACGGCTGCCTGGACTTCCGCCCCGCGGACGGAGTGTTCCGTATCGCCCGGGAGATGTTCACCGAGCCCGAGCTGTTCGATCTGGAGATGGAACTGATCTTCGAGAAAAACTGGATCTACGCTTGTCACGAAAGCGAACTGCCCAACAACCACGACTTCATCACCATGCGCGCCGGGCGCCAGCCGATGATCATCACCCGCGATGGCGAGGGCCGACTCAATGCCCTGATCAACGCCTGCCAACACCGCGGCACCACCCTGACTCGGGTTGGCAAGGGCAACCAGTCGACCTTCACCTGCCCGTTCCACGCCTGGTGCTACAAGAGCGACGGGCGCCTGGTGAAGGTCAAGGCGCCGGGGGAATACGACGAAGGCTTCGACAAGGCCACCCGCGGCCTTAAAAAGGCCCGCATCGACAGCTACAGGGGCTTTGTCTTCATCAGCCTGGACGTGGCCGCCGACAACAGCCTGGAAGACTTCCTGGGCGACGCGCGGATCTTCTTCGACATGATGGTCGCCCAGTCCCCCAACGGTGAGCTGGAAGTGCTGCCGGGCAAGTCCGCCTACACTTACGACGGTAACTGGAAGCTGCAGAACGAGAACGGCCTGGACGGTTATCACGTCAGCACCGTGCACTACAACTACGTGGCTACGGTGCAGCACCGTCAGCAGGTCAACGCTGACAACGGCACCGGCAGCAGCGCCACCCTGGACTACAGCAAGCTCGGCGCCGGCGACGCCAGCACCGACGACGGCTGGTTCGCCTTCAACAACGGCCACAGCGTGCTGTTCAGCGAAATGCCCAACCCGGCGGTGCGTTCCGGCTACGCCAGCATCATGCCGCGCCTGGTGGAGGAGCACGGCCAGGCCAAGGCCGAGTGGATGATGCACCGCCTGCGCAACCTGAACATCTACCCCAGCCTGTTCTTCCTCGACCAGATCAGCTCCCAGCTGCGGATCATTCGCCCCATCGCCTGGAACAAGACCGAGATCATCAGCCAGTGCATCGGGGTCAAGGGCGAGAGCGACGCCGATCGGGAAAACCGCATCCGCCAGTTCGAGGATTTCTTCAACGTCTCGGGCATGGGCACGCCGGACGACCTGGTGGAGTTTCGCGAGGCCCAGCGCGGCTTCCAGGGACGCCTGGAGCGCTGGAGCGATGTCTCGCGCGGCCATCACCGCTGGGCCACCGGCCCCACCGCCAACAGCGAGAACCTGGGCATCCAGCCGGCCATGACCGGCACCGAAATCACCCATGAAGGGCTGTACGTCAACCAGCACCGCAACTGGCAGAAATTCCTCCTCGACGGCCTGCAGCGCCAGTCCCTGAAACTGCGTGAGGTATGAACATGAATGCGCAATTGCAGTACCAGATCGAGCAATTCTTCTATCGCAAGTGCGAACTGTGCGACGCCCAGGACTGGGACGCCTACCTGCAGCTGTTCGCCGTGGACAGCGAGTTCCACCTGCCGCAATGGGACTCGGAACACGTCTACACCCGGGACCCGAAACGCGAGATGTCGCTGATCTACTACGCCAACCGTTCGGGCCTGGAAGACCGGGTGTTCCGCCTGCGCACCGGCAAGGCGGCCTCGACCATTCCCATGCCGCGCACCCTGCACATGGTCAGCAACCTGCGCATCGCCGAGGGCGACAACGGGCTGCTGCAGGTGCGCCTGAACTGGCACACGCTGTTCTATCGCCTGGCCACCTCCGAGGACTTCTACGGTCACGCCACCTACGACCTCAAGCCCCATGGCGACAGCTGGCTGATCCAGCGCAAGCACGTGCTGCTGCTCAACGACACGATCAACTCGGTGCTCGATTTCTACCACCTCTGACTCGACGGACATCTCTTCATGACGCACAAGGTCGCGTTCAGCTTTGCCGACGGCAAGACCCTGTTCTTCCCGGTCAAGGCCAATGAAATATTGCTCGACGCTGCCCTGCGCAACGGCATCAAGATCCCCCTGGACTGCCGCGAAGGCGTCTGCGGCACCTGCCAGGGCCGTTGCGAGTCGGGCCAGTACAGCCAGGACTATGTGGACGAGGAAGCCCTATCGCCCCAGGACCTGGAGCAACGCAAGATGCTCACCTGCCAGACCCGGGTGCAGTCCGATGCGGCGTTCTACTTCGACTTCGATTCCAGCCTGTGCCACAACGCCGATCCGGTGCGACGTACCGGCTCGGTGATCGACGTGCGCCAAGTCTCGGACAGCACCGCCATCCTGCACCTGGACCTGGGTAGTAGCGAGGCACCGCTGGAGTTTCTCCCCGGCCAGTACGCACGCCTGCAAGTTCCCGGCACCGACAGCAGCCGGGCCTACTCCTTCGCCAACCGGCCGGGGGCGGACAACCAGTTACAGTTCCTGATCCGCCTGCTGCCCGACGGGGTGATGAGCAACTACATCCGCGAGCGTTGCCTGGTGGGCGACAGCATCGAACTGGAGGCGCCGCTGGGGGCTTTCTATCTGCGCCAGATCAGCCGGCCGCTGCTGCTGGTGGCCGGCGGCACCGGGCTGTCGGCGCTGCTGGCGATGCTCGAACAGATCGTCGAGCAGGGCTGCCAGCAACCGGTGCACCTGTACTACGGCGTGCGCCAGAGTGCCGATCTGTGCGAACTGGAGCGTATCCAGGCGCTGGGCGAGCGCCTGCAAGGGTTTCACTTCACCCCGGTGATCAGCGACGCCGACCCGGATTGGTCGGGCAAGCGCGGCTACATCACCGAGCACTTGGACAGCAGCGAACTGCGCGACCAAGACAGCGACCTGTACGTTTGCGGACCGCCACCGATGGTCGATTCGATTCGAACCTGGCTGCAAGAACAGCAACTTAACCGCGTTCAGCTGTATTACGAGCGGTTTACCGAGAGTAATATCTGATCCCGTCAGCATTGAGCCGCGATCGGTCCCGTTCACCACGGGATCGGTCCTGATAACAACTAGAAGAGAGCGCACATTAGTGGATCAAACCTTGCAACAAGGTGAACTCAAGCGTGGCTTGAAGAATCGCCATATTCAGTTGATCGCCCTGGGCGGGGCGATCGGCACCGGACTCTTCCTCGGCTCGGCCGGGGTGCTCAAGTCCGCCGGACCTTCGATGATCCTCGGCTATGCGATTGCCGGGTTCATTGCCTTCCTGATCATGCGCCAGTTGGGGGAAATGATCGTCGAAGAGCCGGTGGCCGGCTCTTTCAGCCACTTCGCCCACAAGTACTGGGGCGGCTACTTCGGCTTTCTCGCCGGCTGGAACTACTGGGTGCTGTATGTCCTGGTGGGCATGGCCGAGCTCACCGCGGTGGGCAAGTACGTGCAGTTCTGGTGGCCGGAAATCCCCACCTGGGTCAGTGCGGCGGTGTTCTTCGTGCTGGTCAACCTGATCAACATGATGAACGTGAAGTTCTTCGGTGAAGCCGAGTTCTGGTTCGCCATCATCAAGGTGGTGGCCATCGTCGGCATGATCGTCCTCGGTTGCTACATGCTGTTCAGCGGCAGCGGCGGCAGCCAGGCGTCGGTGAGCAACCTCTGGTCCCACGGCGGTTTCTTCCCCAACGGCGGCACCGGCCTGCTGATGGCCATGGCCTTCATCATGTTCTCTTTCGGCGGCCTGGAACTGGTGGGCATCACCGCTGCCGAAGCCGCCGAGCCGCGTAAAGTGATTCCCAAGGCCATCAATCAGGTGGTGTACCGGGTGCTGATCTTCTACGTCGGCGCCCTGGCCGTGCTGCTGTCGCTGTATCCGTGGGATGAACTGCTGGTGAGCCTCAACGCCGGCGGCGACGCCTACAGCAGCAGCCCTTTCGTGAAGATCTTCTCGCTGATCGGCAGTGATGCGGCGGCGCAGATCCTCAACTTCGTGGTCCTGACCGCAGCACTGTCGGTGTACAACAGCGGTGTGTACTGCAACAGCCGCATGCTCTATGGCCTGGCCGAACAGGGCGACGCGCCCAAAGCGCTGATGAAGCTCAACAAGCAGGGCGTGCCGATTCTGGCCCTGGGCATTTCCGCGCTGATCACGCTGCTCTGCGTACTGGTCAACTACCTGGCGCCCCACGAAGCGCTGGAGCTGTTGTTCGCCCTGGTGGTGGCTGCACTGATGATCAACTGGGCGCTGATCAGCCTGACCCACCTGCGCTTTCGCAAGGCCATGGCCGAGCAAGGCGTGGTGCCGTCGTTCAGGGCGTTCTGGTCGCCACTGAGCAACTACCTGTGCCTGGCGTTCATGGTGATGATCATCGGCGTGATGTGGATGATCCCGGGCATCCGCGCCTCGGTGTATGCGATTCCGGTGTGGGTCCTGGTGATTTGGGGCTTCTACCGCCTGAGTCATGCACGCAAGGCCGGACAGCCCGCCCTGCACTAAGGCTCAGGGTTGCAACACCCGAAAGCCCGGCCAGGATCAAGGCCGGGCTTTTTTGTCGGCGGCGTAAAAGCGGTCTGCCAATTAGGGTGAATGTGGCCTGAAACAACAGTCCGCCCTCTCTCTAGAATCGACTCCCTCCCGGCACCTGAGCCTGGGAGCCTGTTTCTGGATGGAGAGCGGCTGATGAACAGAACGGCGACAAGCCTACGCTGGACCGATGTTTTCTCGCCCACCGTGGCGGCGCTGATTTCAGTGCTGGTGAACTACGGCGGAACCTTTGTCCTGGTGTTCCAGGCCGCCGAGCTGGCACGGCTGTCACCGGCCCAGACCGCGTCCTGGGTCTGGGCGGTGTCGGTCGGTGTCGGCCTGACCGGGCTGTGGCTGAGCCTGCGTTACAAGGCGCCAATCATCACTGCCTGGTCCACACCCGGCGCGGCGTTCCTGGCCACGGTGATGCCGTTCACGCCCTATGCCGAGGTGATCGGTGCCTACCTGATCTCGGCCCTGGGCTTTATGCTGCTGGGTGCCACGGGGGCCTTCGACAGGCTGGTGCGGATGATCCCCAAGGGCATCGCCGCCGGCCTGCTGGCGGGCATTCTGCTGCAGTTCGGGATCAATGCCTTTGGCGGCGCCAGCGCCGACCCGCTATTGGTGACAGTGCTGTTGGTGTCCTACGCCCTGCTGCGGCGTTTCACCTCGCGCTTTGCCGTGGTGGGCATCCTGGTCATCGGCCTGGGGCTGCTCATCGCTCAGCAGCGGATCGACTTTTCTGCAGTGCACTTGAGCCTGGCCGTGCCGGTATTCACCGCGCCGCAGTTCTCCCTGCAGGCCTTGCTCGGAGTGGCCTTGCCGCTGTTCGTCATCACCCTCACCGGCCAGTACATGCCCGGCATGCTGGTGTTGCGCAATGACGGCTACAGCACCAGCGCCAATCCAGTGCTCACGGTCACCGGCCTGGGTTCGCTGCTGATGGCACCGTTCGGCGCCCATGCCTTCAACGTGGCGGCCATTACCGCGGCGATCTGTACCGGCAAGGACGCCCATCCTGACCCGAAAAAACGCTACATCGCCGGTATCGCCTGCGGGCTGTTCTACATCCTGGTGGGCACCTTCGGCGTGACCCTGGCCAGCCTGTTCATGGTGCTACCCAAGACCTTTATCAGCGCCCTGGCGGGCCTGGCGCTATTGGGGGCCATCGGCGGCAGCCTGGCCAATGCCATGGCCGACGCGGCCACCCGGGAAACCGCACTGATCACCTTCCTCGCCACCGCGGCCAACGTCACCCTGCTCGGGGTCGGCGGTGCCTTTTGGGGGCTGGTGGCCGGCTTGACCGCGCACCTGCTGATCCATGGCCGGGCCACTCTGTTGACCGCCCGTACCGTCAAACCCTGAAGGCCAGCGCCTGGCTAGGCCTTTCTCAGGGCCTGGGCCAGGCGTGCCATGGTCGTTTCGATTTCATGGGCGCTCAGCGAGGCGTAGCCCAGCAACCAGCCTGGCTGCTTGTGCTCCCCGGCATACAGCCGGCCGAGCCCCGGCAACTGGATGCCGGCCCTGGCGGCTCGTTGCTGGGTCAACGCTTCGCTCCAGCCGGGCTCCAGCAGGCAAGGAATCTGCAACCCGCCCGGTGGCGGCAAGGCCACGGCAATGCCCTGCAAATGCCGCCCGATGGCATCGAGCATGGCTTGCCGACGCTCGGCGTACAGCTTGCGCATGGCCCGCACATGGGCGTTGTAGTGCCCCTCCTCCATGAACCGCGCCAAGGTCAGCTGGAGGATCTGCGGCGTGTGCCCGTCCATGATGCTGCGGGCCGCGCTGAAGGCGCTCACCAGCTCGCTGGGCAGGGCCATGTAGCCCATGCGCAGGCCCGGGTAGAGGGTCTTGCTGAAGGTGCCGATGTAAAGGGTGCGCTGATACGGGTCCAGGCCCTGGACACAGGCGGTGGGCAAACCGTCGTAGTGGAACTCGCTGTCGTAGTCGTCCTCGATGATCCATTTCTCCTGCTCGGCGGCCCAGCGGGTCAGTTCCAGGCGGCGCTCCAGGGACAGGGTGACGCCCGTGGGGTACTGATGGGACGGCGTCACATAGACACAGCGGGCGCCACTGCGGTCGGCCCGCAGCAGGTCGGTGCGAATGCCCTGGCTGTCGACATCGATGGGCACGATGCGCGCCTCGGCGGCCTCGAATGCCTTGCGTGCGCCGAAGTAGCCCGGGTTCTCCAACAGGATCGGCTTGCCGGCGTCCACCAGCAGTTGCGCGCACAGAAACAGCGCCTGGCGGGTACTGCTCAGCACCAGGATCTGCTCGGGCTGCACCTTGGCTCCGCGCTCCAGGTTCAGGTAGGCGGCAATGGCCTTGCGCAGGGGCAGCGCGCCCTGGGGATCGCCATGCAGCAGTACATTGGCGCGGTAATCCTTCAGCGCCTGGCGTTGCAGGCGTTCCCAGACATCCAGCGGGAAGCTGCGGGTTTCCGGCAGCCCGGTAGCAAAGGCGGTGACGGCCTGCTGATCGCTGACGCCGCCCCTTTGCAACAGCAGCGCGCCACGCCGGCTCAGGCCCGCCCCAGGCTCTCGGCTGTGCCCAGGCTGCCCCTGCAACTGCTGGCGGCGGCGGACCGAGCCGCGCAACTGGGCACCGATGGCTTCACAGACATAACTCCCCGAACCTTCGCGGCGCTGGATAAAACCGTCGCGCTGCAACTGCACATAGGCGTTTTCCACGGTGTCCCGGGAGACCGCCAGCGACTTGGCCAGGGCCCGACTGGCCGGCAACTTCACCCCAGGCCCCAAGGCGCCATCGAGGATCAGCCCGCGCAACGCACGCTGAATGCGCTGGTGCAGGTCCAGAGGGCGGAACTCAGGGTCGCTGAGGCGCATCTTGAGGGTTTCAAGCTCGAAGGTACGGGACATGTGGTCTGCCTGGGAGAGTAAAAAATCTGCGCTGAAGGCAGCCACTTTATCTCCAGAGCGCAACTGTCGCCAATGCCTACCGCTCTGCAACGACCTCTGTAGCCGCTGCCGCAGGCTGCACTAAGGTCCGCAGGACCTTCCAGACCTCAAGAGCGCGTCTGCTGCGCAGGCGATCGCAGCCTGCGGCTGCGGCGACATTAGGGATTCAGGCAATCAGACGCCGGCAGGCAAATGAAAACGCCCCGGCAGGCGGAGCGTTTTGCGGATCAGAGCGAGGATCGCACTCGCCACAACTCGGGGAACAGCACGGTGTCGAGCATCTTGCGCAGGTAGCCCACGCCTTCGGTGCCGCCGGTGCCAGGCTGAAAGCCGATGATGCGCTCCACGGTGGTCACGTGACGGAAGCGCCACTGGCGGAAGGAGTCCTCCAGGTCGATGAACTTTTCCGCCAACTGATACAGGTCCCAATAGGCCGAAGGGTTGGCGTATACCTCGCGCCAGGCCGCCTCCACCGACGGGTCATGCTGAGTCGTGGTGGTGCTGTTCAGGGCCAGGCGCGCGGGGTCGATGCTCAAGCCGCTGCGAGCCATCAGGGCAATCGCTTCGTCATACATGGACGGCGTGGCAATCGATTCTTCCAGGGACTGCAGCAGCTCGGGACGGTGGGCGTGGGGCCGCAGCAGGGCCGCGCTCTTGTTGCCGAGGATGAATTCGATTTCCCGGTACTGGAACGACTGGAAGCCCGAGGACTGGCCCAGGTACGGGCGGATCGACTTGTACTCGGACGGCGTCATGGTGGCCAGCACGGCCCAGGCGTGCACCAGTTGGTCGAAGATCCGCGACACCCGCGCCAGCATCTTGAACGCCGGGGGCAACTGGCCCTGGCGCACCTGCTCGCGGGCGGCCTTGAGCTCATGAAGCATCAGCTTCATCCACAGCTCCGAAGTCTGGTGCTGGATGATGAAGAGCATTTCGTTGTGGTCCGGCGACAGCGGATGCTGGGCGCTGAGAATACGCCCCAGGTCCAGGTAGTCGCCGTAGCTCATGGAATCGGAGAAATTCAGCTCGGCGTTATGCCATTCATCCGGTGGGTTGCTTGAAAAAGGACATTGGCTCATGGCGTGGGCTCCTCGCCTCAGGCAGCGGTTACCACCCGCAGGCTGTGCAACCCGGGGCGGGATGCACAACGGCGCGGACGGCCAGCTGTGTATTTATTGTAGGAATCAATCGGCCAGGGGGCGCAGGATCGCCCGCACCGGACTGGCATCCAGGTGGGCAAAGCGCAGTGGCAGGGCAATCAGTTCGTAGTCACCTTCGGCAACCTCATCCAGGACTATCCCCTCAAGGATCGCCATGCCGTGGCGAGCCACGGTGTTATGAGCATCCATGGTCTTGGACTGCTGGGGATCGAGGGACGGGGTGTCGATGCCGATCAGGCGCACGCCGAGGCTGGCCAGCAGTTCGATGGTGGCTGGAGCTACCGCGGTAAAGTCCGGGTCCCACGTGCTCAGCGGCGCCTGTGGATAAGTGCGTAGCAAGACTCGCGCAGGCAAGTTGTCCAAGCGTCCGAGCACGGCTTCGGGCTGCACCAGGGCGCCGCTGTCCAGGCAATGCAGGACCCGGCACGGGCCCATGTAGACATCCAGCGACACTTCGCCGATGGGCAAGCCGTCCGGCCGGTAATGCAGGGGTGCGTCGACATGGGCGCCAGTGTGGGGCGACAGGGTTACGCGTCCGACATTCACCGGGCATTCGGGCCCGAACTGCCAGACGCGCTCCTCCTGGAACGGCGTGTCCCCCGGCCAGGTCGGGGTCGCGGTACTCAAAGGCGGGCTGATATCCCACCAGCGTGGTGTATTTTCCATTCGTGCGGCTCTCGGTCACTCCGGACTGAATGATACGAGCGATACCAGTAAAGATTCTTGCGAAATAACTCGGGCATCGTCAGATATTTCGCAAATCCTGCTAAAAAACCGCCCTTTGTCGAGGGAATGTTTCAAGCGCCAGCCGCCCGTTACCCCCCAGCCGGCAGCAACTCTCGCATTGCGCTTCTGGATACCCCGAGGTCGAGAACAGACATCCCCCTGAACGTCGGGCGCTATAGGGTGCGTCTTCAGTTCTCTGCCCGCTAGGAGCACAGCATGTCGCAACCCATTACCGTTCTGCGCGATACCCATCCACTGCCCGTCCTCGACGCCTGCAAGTGGGAAAAACTCGAGGGCGATCCCCACACCGTCAACCTCAACGCCTACACCAGCGAGGACGGCAGCAAGATCATGGGCACCTGGATCTGCACCCCGGGCAAGTGGCGAGTGGCCTATGAGAAGTGGGAGTACTGCCATTTCCAGGAAGGGTACTGCGTGATCACCCCGGATGGCCGCGATCCCATCCACTTGCGTGCCGGCGATATCTTCGTGGTGGAACCCGGGATGAAAGGCACCTGGGAGGTGGTGGAAACCGTGCGCAAATACTTCGTGTTTGCCTGAGTCAGAACACACCGGGGGGCCCCTTCGACCCGGGCTCCCCTTCCGGCATTGCCATTGAACACAACGCACCCCGCCAAATGTCTATATAATCACTGCCAAATGGCAAAGGCAGGAGTAGCACTCATGGTTGCGCTGACAGGCACCGGCATTGCCCCCAAGCGGCGGGGCAAACTGGTATTGAAAGAACAGTCTGCGGACATCCTCCTGGGTGGCCGGGCACGGTTTGACGACCGCATTTCGATCTATCGCTTGACCGAGGAAGGCATCCCTCTGACGGCGATCATCAAGTTCGTCTCCTCGGTCCCCATGCTCAAGGACGAACAGGTCCTGGCCAAGATCATCGGCCTCTCCGAACGCACCCTGCATCGGCGCCTGAAAACCCCGGACGAACCCCTGAACCCGGAGCAGAGTGCCCGCGCGGTACGCTTTGCCCAGGTGCTGGCCAAGGCCCAGGACGTCTTCGGCAGCAGTGAAGAGGCACAGGACTGGATGGCCAAGCCGGTAATGGGCCTCGACGGCCATAAACCGGTGGATCTGCTGACCAACCCCATCGGCTTCGAACTGGTGGACGAGTTCCTCACCCGCCTGGAATACGGGGTCTATCAGTGATCAGTATTCCGGGCAGCAGCGAGATTCATTTCTGGCGACTGGACGCCGCCCGGCACGCCGACAGCTGGGACAGTGGCATCGGTGCCGAGCTGTGCGGCGGCCGCTGGAACTCCAAAGGGGTGAAGGCCGTGTATGGCAGCGCCGATCCGGCCACGGCGATTCTGGAAGTGGCGGTGCACAAGGGCTTTGCCGCACTGGATAACGTGCCCCATGTCCTCACTGGCGCCCTGATCCAGGACCCGTCGACCATCTACCGCGTGGATGAACGCAGCCTGCCCAATCCCAACTGGCTGATCCCGGGCATCCCCAGTGCCGGCCAGCAGAAATTCGCCGACCAGTTGCTGGCCGACCATCCATTCGTGCTAGTGCCCTCATCGGTGTCCCGGCACAGCTGGAACATTCTGATCAATCCATTGCTGGCCAAAGGGCTGTACCAGGTGGTGATCCAGGAACGCTTCGGCCTCGACACCCGTCTCAACCCTCCCCCGCACACCGCTGCCAATCGCCCGAACTGAACCCACAAAAAAGCGGGAACCTGCCCGACGCAGATTCCCGCAAACGCCCCGGCTGAAGGGGCCGCGTTCAACACCAATCTTCGCCAGGCTTGAAATCACTGCGGCCCTTCGGGCCGTTCGCAGCCTGCGGCAGCGGCTACACCCATCCTTGTAGCCGCTGCTGAGCCCGCGAAGCTGCGAAAAGGACCGCAGGGCCTTGCTTGGCGCTATCCAGCTTTGAGATCGCTGCGTCCGTTCGCAGCCTGCGGCAGCGGCTACACAATCTTTGCCTTACTGCGGTTTGCGGTAGCTGTTGACGATGGCCGAGAAGTCCTTGCCGCCTTCCCCACGCTGGCTCATGGCCTGGTACAGCTGCTGGGCCACGGCGCCGAGCACCACCGGCTGATGCGCCTGGCGCGCGGCCTCGGTGGCCAGCCCCAGGTCCTTGAGCATCAGCTCGGCACCAAAGCCGCCGGTGTAGCCCCGGGAGGCCGGGGCGGTTTCAATCACTCCAGGCCACGGGTTGTAGGTATCGGAACTCCAGCAACGGCCGGTGGAGCTGTTGATGATCCCGGCCAGCACCTGGGTATCGATGCCCAGGGCATCCCCCAGGGCCATGGCTTCGCTGACGCCGATCATCGAAATCCCCAGCAGCAGGTTGTTGCAGATCTTGGCAATCTGCCCGGTGCCCACTTCGCCGCAATGCACGATGTTGCGCCCCATCTGCGCCAGCACTGGCTGCAGGGTGGCGAACAGCTCGGCACTGGCGCCGACCATGAAGGTCAGGGTCCCGGCCTGGGCACCACCGGTGCCGCCGGACACCGGCGCATCGGCCATGGCCACACCTTGCTTGGCAGCCACAGCGGCCACTTCACGAGCGGTCTGCGGGTCGATGGTACTGCAGTCCACCGCAGGGACGCCGCGACCAATCCCCGCCAGCACCCCGTCTTCACCCAGCCACACACTGCGCACATGGGCCGCGGCCGGGAGCATGGTGATCACCAGTTCGGCGCCTTCGGCGGCCGCTTTGGGCGAAGCAGCAACGCGCCCGCCCAGTTGCGCCAACTCCGCCAGCACGCTCTGGTTGAGGTCGAACAGGTTCAGCTGATGCCCGGCCTTGATCAGGTTGCGGGCCATGGGTGCGCCCATGTTGCCCAGGCCGATAAATGCAATGTTCATGTCAGGCTCCTCAACGCAGGCTGATGGTGGTGTTCACACCGTCGTTGACGCTGTCATCGTCGAACCAACGGGCGGTGACGGTCTTGGTCTGAGTGTAGAACTGCACCACTTGCTTGCCGTACGGGCCCAGGTCACCGAGCTTGGAGCCGCGGGAGCCGGTGAAGCTGAAGAACGGAACCGGCACCGGAATCGGGATGTTGATGCCCACTTGGCCGACGTCGATTTCGCTCTGGAACTTGCGCGCCGCCGCACCGCTCTGGGTGAACAGGCCGGTGCCGTTGCCGAAGGGGTTGGCGTTGACCAGGGCGATGGCCTGATCCAGGGTGTCCACCTCCAGCACCACCAGCACCGGGCCGAAGATTTCCTGGGTGTAGATCTGCATAGAGGGGGTCACCCCGGAGAACAGGGTCGGGCCGATGAAGTTGCCTTGCTCGTAGCCCGGGACCTGGATGCCGCGGCCATCGAGCTCCAGCTTGGCGCCTTCTTTCACGCCGCTTTCGATCAGCTCCAGAATCCGCGCCTTGGCGCGCTTGGACACCACCGGGCCAACATCGGTGCCCGGCTCGCTGCCGGCGTTGACCTTGAGTTTCTGCGCCAGGGCCTTGAGGTCCGGCAGCCATTGTTTCGAGGCGCCCACCAGCACCACCACCGAGGTGGCCATGCACCGCTGACCAGCAGCGCCGAAGCCTGCGCCCACCAGGGCATTGAGGGTCTGTTCGCGGTTGGCGTCGGGCAGCACCACGGCGTGGTTCTTGGCGCCCATCATCGATTGCACACGCTTGCCGTGCTTGCCCGCCAGGTCATAGACGTGAGTGCCGACCGCGGTCGAACCGACGAAGGACACGGCTTTGATGTCCTTGTGAGTGCACAGCGCATCCACCACGTCCTTGCCGCCGTGCACCACGTTGAGCACGCCGGCCGGGACCCCGGCTTCCACCGCCAGCTCCACCAGCAGCATGGTGGACAGCGGGTCCTGCTCGGAAGGCTTGAGGACGAAGGTGTTGCCGCAGGCGATGGCCATCGGGAACATCCACAGCGGGATCATCGCCGGGAAGTTGAACGGGGTGATCCCGGCGCACACACCGATCGGCTGGCGCAGGGTATAGGTGTCCACACCGCCGGCGACGTTCTCGGCGAACTCGCCCATCTGCAGGGTGCCGATGGAGCAGGCATGCTCCACCACTTCCAGGCCGCGGAAGATGTCACCCTCGGCGTCGGCGAGGGTCTTGCCCTGTTCGGCGCTGAGGACTGCGGCAATGCGCTTGGAATGCTCACGGATCAAGGCCTGGAGCTTGAGCATGATGCGCATCCGCGCGCCGATCGGGGTCAGTTTCCAGGTCTGGAAGGCACGCTGGGCGGCGGCGATCGCGGCATCGACTTCAGCGGCGGTGGCAAAGGGCACCTTGGCCAGCACTTCCTGGGTCGCCGGGTTGACGATGTCGTGCCATTCCTGGCTCTGGGACTGGACCCATTCACCGTCGATCAGCAGTTTGACCTGTTGCAGGGTGGTGCCGTCGGGCTTGAGGGATGCGTTCATGGGGTCTCCTGACTTCTTGAGTTCTTATGCAGGGAACCAAGGCGGGCAAACGCCTTGAAAGAGGGGGCTGTCGCGAGTTGGTGTCGGACGGTTTTTGGAGTATAGATGTGCAAACTTCTAATAAGAACGCACATAAAAACCGGTCCATCATGCAAAAAAACATCACCTCGCTAAGCACCCTGAACTGGGACGACCTGAAGTTTTTCCTCGAAGTGGCGCGCACCCGCAAGGCCAGCAGCGCGGCCAAGCGCCTGGCGGTGGACTACACCACGGTGTCGCGACGCATCGGTTCGCTGGAAACCGCCCTGGGCACCCTGTTGTTCGAAAAGTCCCGCACCAACGGTTTTGTTCTGACCGCCGAGGGCCAGCGCCTGCTGGGTTATGCCGAGTCCATCGAAAGCACCCTGCACATGGCGTGCGAGCAGGTCTCGGGTTCTGGCGTGGCGCTGTCCGGTCACGTACGCATGGGCTGCACCGAGGGCTTCGGCAGCTTCTTCATCACCCCGCAGTTGAGCCACTTCCTCGATGAGTACCCGGCGATCTCAGTGGACATCCTGCCGCTGCCGCACTTCATCAGCCTGTCCAAGCGCGAGGCGGACATCGTCATCGCCCTGGAACGCCCGGAGCACGGCCCCTACGTGTGCTGCAAGCTGTGCGACTACCGCCTGCAGCTATACGCCACCCAGGAATACCTCGACCGCCACCCGCCGATCCGCCGCCCCGGCGACCTGAGTGAGCATCAATTCATCAGCTACGTGGACGACCTGGCGTTCAGTTCCGAGCTGCTGTACCTGGCCAATGTGGTGCCCGGGGCCAGCGCCAACCTGCGCAGCACCAGCGTCATTGCCCAGTACGTGGCGGCGCAGCAGGGCCGCTCGCTGGCGATCCTGCCGTGCTTCCTGGCGGCCCAGGACCCGCGCCTGCTGCCGGTGCTGCCCAAGGAGATCAACCTGACCCGGCAATTCTGGATGTACTGCCGGGAGGATCTCAGGAAGCTCAAAAGGATCACTCTGTTATGGGATTACATAAGAGAGATCACAGAGCTGAACAGCCCGTTATTGCTGGGCCAAACGAGGGTCCTTCGGTTCACAGACTGAGCGTCTGCAAGGAATAAGGGAAGCTCATCGTAACGGGGTCAACAGTCTCTTGGCAACGGATTGTGACAGGGGTTGGCGCAGGACTTGTGACATCCGAAAGGGGCCTCACGGTGACACATAGGCGCGATAAGCCCCCAATTCTGGCCCCGGTGGTGGACGCCCATGCGAGGGCATACAGGGGGGAACGCGCAAGGAGTAACTCAGTGAGGTGATGTCTCGAAAATTTCTGTCAGATCCCATTGAGGAGCTCAAAGAATCAGTTCAGAAAACCACATGAGGGAATCTGCGCGAGGGGGTTGCTGAAAGTCCTACCAGCCTATAGCTTCAGATCTTAGGCATGGCGAGATGCCATCCCCATCTATCCATGGGGAGTCGGCCAGTCGGGTTACGCCCTAATAGAATCAAGGAAGAACAGCATGTCCTCAATCGTACCAACGCCCCCTGAGCCAGCACTTCCAGCACTACTCTCAACGGTGCTGCCCGCATTAACCTCGCTGACGACAGCACTTGGAATCCCAAGAACCGTTCTGGCAAGCGATGAGGAAATAGAGTACGCATGGCGAGATTTGCCACGTGAGCTTAGAGACATACCGGCGCCGTTGCGTGGTGAGTTGGTTGCAAGAATGTGTGTTGCGGTAAGCACTGGCCTTTTTGACAGTGCTATGAATTACATCTGGAACGCTGCCATTTTGCAGCTACGTACAAAAATACGAAACTTTGGCCTGCCTATAGTTGCTCAAATTCTTCAGTCAGATTTTGAGGAAAAGCATCTATTGGAACTGCAAGATAGCCGACTCCTTGAACTTTCATTGAAGCTAAATCTGGTCAACGAGGACGGTTTTTTCTTCCTCGATCAGTGCCGTGATGTCCGGAACAATTTCTCTGCTGCACACCCCACTATTGGGACAGTAAATGATCGTGAATTCACGACATTCCTCAATAGATGTGTCCGCTACGCGCTTGCAGACGCCTCTTCACCACGAGGAGTCGACATTGGCGCTTTCATCACTGCGATCAAAGGTGCGCGGTTCAACGCGAATCAGAATGGCGTTTGGGTGCAACGTCTTTCCGAAACTCACGATGCTCAGCGACAAATGCTGATCGTTATGGTGCATGGAATTTATTGTGATCCCAACACGTCCGAGCCATCTCGACTCAACGCATTAGACGTTTGCAGCGCTCTCAAAAATGGATTCACTGCTGACCTTCGATCAGATCTCGTGAACAAGCACAGTGAGTATGCAGCCAAGGGAGATGAACCACGCCATACAGCTTCGCTCCAGTTCTTCGAGAAGCTTGGACTCCTAACTCTTCTGAACGAATCCGAACAGCACGCGGTTTTTTACCGAGCAATTGATCGGCTATGGAACGTCCACAACGGCGCGAACAATTTCTATAACGAGCCTCCTTTTGCAGAGCGGCTTTTAGAGCTCTCAAAACAAAGTGCTATCCCTGAGACTACCCAAGAGAAATTTGTACAAGTAGTTGTCTGCTGCATTATCGGGAATGGGTACGGTGTATGCTGGGCAGCAGTACCAAGTTACGAGCAACTCATTCGCTCTTTCTCACCCCGAGAGGTTGCTATGATGATTGGATTAGCAGCCACGCCGGCAACCACACTCGCTCGCAGAGTATCGAGCCATGCTTCTTGCCGCCAAAGATTTAAGCAAACGCTAACACTCATAGACCCTGCAAGTGTCCCAAGCAGCGTAAAAGCGACATATGATTTTTATATGAAGTAAACAACCCAACTTTACTCAAAGGCTAACACACGAGCTTGCAAGCTCAAGCTGCAAGTTAAAGGAGAACTGAGCCGTGGCGGAAAACCTACCTTACAGCACGTCTGTTGGAACACTCATTAACATGCTGGAAAAGATAAAGTCAGCATCCGTTCCCGAGAGAGTCACTCAAGACTTTGTTTCGACAAAGTTAGCAATGAAAGGCGGAACCGCCGCCGCTTGCATTCCATTTCTAAAAAAGATGGGATTTGTAGCAAGCGACGGAACTCCGACCGACTCGTACAAAGAGTTCAGAAACCCGAAAAAATCAAGAATCGCAGTCGGTAAAGCCTTCAAAAAGCTTTATCAAAAACTTTATGAGATGAATGAATACGTCCACGACGCTTCTGACCAAGAGATACTTGGCTTAATTGTGGAATGTACAGGCGGCGAAAAAGACTCATCAGCAACAAAAGCAACACTAACGACTCTTAATGCACTTAGAAAAATCTCGGATTTCGACATTGAAAGCGACGACGCAATCGAAGCGATAGAGTCAACCAACGGCAGAGCAATACCAATTGAATCAACTCAACCAACACCTTCTCAGTTTCAGATACCGCCACAACACAGCTCCGGCAGTAAGGGAATCAACCTCGCCTACACAATCAACCTAAATCTGCCAGCAACCAAAGACATAGAAGTATTCAATGCCATATTTAAAAGCCTAAAAGAACACATTCTCGGAAACTAATATGGCCTTCGAAGAAACAGTAAAAGCATTTGGCATGACCAACATGCTAATTGAGTCAGAAATAGATCAACTGGAAAAAAGTCTCTCCATAAAGCTTCGCAACGAAATTAGCAAAGAGGAAGGACAAAACGAAATCGAGAAAGCCTACTTCCCCCAGTTTGCAGAAACCTTGCGAATAGAGGCTGCGGAAATGGCCCGAAGCTACGAACTCTTTTATTGCCTCGAAAAAACTATCCGACGGCAAATAACGGAAATCTTGGAACTTAACCAAGGTGCTAACTGGTGGAACGACAAAACCATCCCTCAACAAATTTTCACTGACGTAAAAAAACGAGTACAACGAGAGCGAGAGTCAGGTATCACTCCGCGCTCCTCAGACCAACTCGACTACACCAACTTTGGAGAGCTCGGAGAGATAATAAAATCAAACTGGCAAATATTTGCAAGTGTATTTAACAACATAAAAGCAGTTGAGAAAATCATGTCCAACCTCAACTCACTCAGGAATCCAATCGCGCACTGCAGCATGCTTGCAGAGGATGAAAAACTCAGACTCGACCTCAGCCTTCGTGATTGGTTCCGGCTGGCGGAATGAACCGAAACCTTACTTTATTAGGTAGTCAGCGTGTTTGTTTTTGATGTCGATGATGTTCATATTTACATATTGGCTGCCTTCTGGCCGACCTCCACGCCCCAGCTACTCGACCCCACAAAAGGTTTGAGCGTGGTTCCAGAAGGCAAGCCAATAGGGCGAGTAGGTTGTTTTGCATGAGACCCAGAGCAGGCGGTCAGGTCTACAAGTGTCTTTTGTGATGAGGGGAATCATGGTCGCAAGACCGTTCCCAAACTCAGAGGGAAGTCCAAAGAGGAAACTTGAAGTTTTTATTTAAGGAGGGATGTTGTTATCACAAAAATTATCCCTTCACAGAGGGTCCAGTAAGCATAAGCAGCTCACAAAGAGGTAAAGAGGAGATCAAGGAGACCCGAAGGCTTTTCTTATAAATGCGGGTTTAATTCGAATCTCCCAGAGTACGAAGATCGTAGTGCAACTTGGTCAAAACATCCGGAGCTGGGATTGTAAGTTCGTCGATCCACGGGTTCTCGCCAGACGGATAGTCATCATTCATTTCGGCAATCAGACTTGGAGGTCTGGTCTGCATCATAAACGGGACTGCCAACTCTATGGCCTTCATGTAGCGCTGAGCCTGTGACTGGCTGTAGCCGAAAAGCTCCTGCACGCCAGCTGTGGTTACCTCATCAAGCATCTCAAGGATCACAAAGCATTTCGTAACTGACAACGGCATGGATTTCCCACCAGTGTCGATGGGGCGAGCGTGCCAGTCCAGCCTTGCGATTCCCTCTACGATGTCCTGCGCAAAGCCTGCGTATCGACCATAGTAGGTGGTCGGGCCAAGGTAGGTGAAAAACGGATTCTTGATTGTTTTGGATTTCCGACCTCGGTTGCCGGTCTTGGAGGCGGCCTTCGTGACTGGCCTCGGGGGGATCTCGCTGCGCGCAATGTAGATAGCTATCAAACGATCTGTTCGGGCTCCGATACGTTTGTCCAACTCGAACAATTCAGCAGGTGTCAGCATGCAGTGGTTCCTCATCAGTAAGTAAGTCAGACGGGATGTCTTTCTTCCCTAAAGTGAGGGGTTTTGCAGAACGTCTACATAGAAAAGGCGCTGCTACGCTCATTCAGCAAGATCACACTCCTGCGAGAAAATCAAAATTGACACAGCGACGCGCAGTAGCAAAAACCCACCCATGACACAGACAATAATTTGGTTTATTGAGCATTTACCGTCTTTGCGGATGGTCCAACCTCATGAATTACCCGGTTTAAGTACAGGTAGTTTTTCAGCGGGGGCGTTGTAGACAGCCCACTCTATTCCTCCAGTTATCTCTGCCATTTTATAAATCACCTGGCGCCGCTCCATATTTTCTACGTGCGCGCGCATTCGAGACAGAATGTCGTTAGCCTGGGCACATTCAACTTCATCAAGCTCATCTGAAGAAACTGTTCGCTTGCCCTTCTTTGGCTTCCTATTTGGCCCAGTGGTTTTGACCCAAGATATAAGGCCATTGGCGGCGCTCACAAAATCAGAGTTCGACCCAAACGGACTCACGATCATGGTAACTGTCATGAGATTGCTGGTGATATCACACCACATGCTTAAGATTTCCTCCCCGGACGGTGTCGGACCCACGACGTAAGTGCAGCGCTCAAGGTACCCACAAACTGTTTGGTCATAAGACTTTTGAGGCAACAATGAAAACTTAGCCGTGTGAGGCGTTTACCCGGTGGTACGTTTTCAGTTTCCAAGTATCCTCCCCCGCACGGTTTTAACTTACAGCTTGAACAACTCCTCAAGCATCTCGGCAATGGTCTCAACAGGAACGCCAGAGCCGTAGGTGTCAAACGTAATCGTACCAGACGCATGCCCCATCACCGCCTGAGCATGAGTCGTAGGAACCCCTTTAGCCTGCATCAGCGACGCCAGCGAATGGCGCAACGAGTGGAACACCAAACCGGGCCCAAAGGACTCCCCAAGAGCCGCAGGGATTGCTTGCTGATTCACCCATTCACCACCCGCCCTATAGCTAATTTGGGCCAACGGTCCGGAACTGTTGGCTCTGCACAACTCCACGTACCGCAAGAACGCCGCGAGGTCGAACCCGTAAGCACCATCAGTCAACGGCACCAATCGCTCGCTGCGTTTGTTCTTGATGGACTTCCCTTCACCCGTTTCATTGATATGAATGACGGTAATACCCGACTCAAGTGCCTGAACATCGCCGGTGGTCAACTGCGAGATTTCGTTGAGACGACCGCCAGTGATAACCCCAAGGCTCAATAGCCAGCGCTTCCACGAGGTCTCTGGCAAGCCGTTCGCGTAGCTCATCAGCTTGGCTATATGGTCCTGGCTGAACGCCTTACGGCTCGACTCAACACCTTTGGTGAACTTGAGTTTCTTATCGAAGGACTTGTCGAGGTGACCATTTTCTACCGCCCAATTCAGGACCGCAGAAAGCTTCATCAACATCTGATTCACCGTTGAAGGCTTTCGTGTCGCTACAAGCTTGTCCCTCAGTCCTACAAGATCCTCACGGGTGTGGCTTCTCAGGTCCAAAGGACCCAGGGCATCTCGAAGGACTCCGTGTGTGAATTTGGTCGTGCTGAGAGTGCTGGGTTTCTGTTCTCCCGCGCGGTCTGCCAAGTAAAGAGCTGAAAGGGCTTCAAACGTCAGCGCTGGACGTAATACAGATAAGGACACAGGAACAATGGCGTCGCGTTTCAAGTTGTCCACCGAGCCGCCCTCAAGATCCCGGATGATCTTCACCAACGGCACTGAGTCACCCTGTAACCGATCCTGAGCAGCGACCATCACTTGCTTTGCCCGTGAGACGTGTTCGTGCTGATCGATACTGAGCGGCATCGTGGCGGAAATCTCAGTTAGATTCATTCCCACGTCTTCGTACAAGTCGCCCCAGTGGCTCAGCGAATGGACATCATGAGCAGATGACAACAATCCCTCTGCGATCACCAACAGGCGCTCTCTCAGCTCATGCCAAGTGGCTGCCGGGTTATCCAGATGGAAAGCCTTGATGGTTTCTGCAAGGCGTCGTGAAGCGTCCATAGCGGCCTTTCTGTCAGTAGTCTTGAGTGAAACGGACGCAGTGCGGGTGATGCTGCCGGTTTCGCGAAGGCGCAGATAGTAAATGCCATTACGCCGATAGTGGTAGAGCTTGGCGAGCTTCGTTCTCGGCCTCAATGAGATCAGCGGTTTTGTGACAGCGTTTGTGACAGCAGGTCGAGTTGCAAAGAAGGTCATGGTGGTCAGCCCCCGTAATCATTGGGTTAACCCTTACTTCCTTGCAATTCTGGATGTACTGCCGCGAAGACCTGCGCAAACTGAAGCGGATTACCCTGTTGTGGGATTACATCCGCGAGGTGACCGAGCAGAATCGGCCGCTGCTCATGGGGGACAGTCGCAGCATGCTGTTCGCCGCCCCCTGATCTTTAGCGGCCACAAAGCTAAAGCCGCAAAAATGTGGATCGCCGATCAGTCGGCGATCACCACGATCGACACCCGGCGGTTCTCGGTGCGCCCGGCTGCGGTGCTGTTGGAAGCCACCGGCTCGCTGCTGCCCAGACCGCGCAGCTGGATGTTCTCTTCACGCATGCCGACCTGGGTCAGCACCTTGACCACGCTCTTGGCCCGGCGCACGGAAAGCTGCACGTTGTAGGCCTCCTTGCCCGAAGCGTCGGTGTGGCCATCGACCCGGACCTTCTGGATATCCACACTGAGCAGGGCCTTGCCGATGCGCTGGACGATCTCGGTGCTGGCCTGGTTCAGGGTCTCCACATCGCTGCCAAACAGCACCTTGCCCGACAGGCCGAAGGCCCAGCCTTCATCCGTCAGTTCGAAGCCCTCCTGTTTCAGTACCGCGATCTGCTGTGGAGTCAGACCTTTGGGCGGCACGCTCTGGCAGCCGGTCAGGGCCAAGAGGGCCATCAATACCAGGGTGCTGAACAGTCGAACCGTACGTTGCGTCATTGAGAACAAGGGAATTAGCTCCTGTTTTGAACCTGAACGATAGGGAGCTCCGCCCCCACTGTGTGTTGCCCGCCTCGCGAGCCGCGCTTGGCGTGGTACATGGCCTCATCGGCAGCGTTCAACAGGCTGCCGGGAGTCACGCCATGATCCGGGTACACGGCAATGCCGATGCTCAGCGACGTCATGATCGACAGGTTGCCAGGCAATTGAATCGGCACGTCCATGCTGTGGATGATTTTGTCTGCGATGCGCTGGGCATCTTCAACCCGGTGCAGCGGGCTGAGCAGCACGGCGAATTCGTCGCCGCCCAGCCGGGCCACCAGATCCTCTTCACGCAGCTGCGCGCGAATTCGCGTGGCCACCGCCACCAGCACCGCATCACCCGCGGCGTGGCCGAAGTTGTCGTTGATTTCCTTGAACCGGTCACTGTCGAGAAACAGCACCGCCATGCGCTCGTTGAGCTTGTTGGCGCTGCGCAGTGCACGAATCAGCCGCCCCTCGAAAAACGCCCGGTTGGGCAGGCCGGTCAGGCTGTCGTGACTGGCCTGGTGAGCCAGGGTCTCATTCTCGCTTTGCAGGTGAGTCTGCCAGGCTTCCAGCTCATCGAGCAGGGCATTGAAGTCGTTGCCGAGGTTGTCCAGTTCGGCGATTTCCGCCGGCGGCACCCGCTGATCAAAGGCCCGCTCGCGCCGCGCCGCGTGGGCCACTTCCGCCAGACTGCGCAAGGGCCCGGTGATCCCCCGCAGTTGCCGGCGTGCCAGGTACAGCGACACCCAGGCACTCAAGGCAGTACAAAGCACGATACCCACCAGACCACTGAGCAGAAAGCGCAGCAGACTGCCGCCATGGCCGGTGACGTTGACGCTGCCCACTTCTCGGTTCTGATGAAGAATCGGCAAGCTGATGGGCTTTTCCAGGATCGCACTGGCAACGTGCATTTCCAGACGGGTCAGCAGACCGCTTTCTGGACGTTGCCAACTGGCCAGCAGACGGCCCTGGTTGTCATAGACCTTGGCATCGGCCACCTCTTCGGTTGAGGCAATCAGGGCCAGGGCCTCGGTGGCCACCACACTGTCGTTGAACACCACGGCCGCTTCCACGGTGTAGCTGATGGACCGGGCAATCAGGTGCAGGTTGTGATCGGCATAGACCCGCAATGCCAGGACCCCGAGGAAGGTCAGGGACAGGCTGGCCATGGAGATCGCCAACAGGGCGACGATCAGGTGACCGCGACCTATAACCGACCGCAGGGTCGGGCGGGCGTTGGGCTTGAACAGCTTCATGGCGCCGCCGGGCGACGACGCGACAGTTGCAGCACGCTGGGATGGATCTTCACCCCGCTGCGGGCCACTGAATCCAGGTTGACCTCGAACGACACTTGGTTGTCGCTGACCCGCAGGCAGAACAGGCTGCCAACGGTGCACTGATCGCCCCCCTCGCTGATGCTCAGCACGGGTTGGCCGATCAGCGAATTGAACAGGCGGCTCCGTTCATCGTTGCTCAGTTTGCCGACATAGACCGAGTCGCACTCACTGACGATTGCCGGGCTGCTGGCCAACAGGCGACGCACCAGCACCGGACGGCCGGTAGCCTGAGTAGTGCCCTTGAGCAGATCGTCGGTGTATTCGGTCGGGCCCACCACGCACAGGCGCAGTTCTGCAGGCTCCACGGGCCAGCGAGCGTAGCTGAGGATACCCAGCACCACTTGCGTCACTGCCTTGGCCCGCTGTTCCGCCAGGCTGGTAGAGGCTGACGGCTCTGGCTGCGCAATGGCAAGCAGACTGAACAGGCAAAGAATGGTCGACAGTACACACTGCCTCCACCCCAAAATGCGCTCTGTCCTGAAGACAGCCACGTCCATGCAGGGATTCTCTTTGAATTTCACGGAAATGATGCCGCAACGATAGCACAGCCCGGGAAAATGCAGCGAGCCCAGCGCCCCAAAACGGTGCTGGGCACTGGACAGCAACGCAGTGCTCAGTCCAGTTCCAGCATCAACCCGCTAAGGCGCTTGACCTTGCGCCGCACCGCCTCTTCAAACACCCCGGCCCGAGGCTCGATCAGGCTGAACCAATCCTTGGCCCGGGTGATTCCTGTATAGATCAATTCCTTGGTCAGCACCGGGTTCAGGGCGTCGGGCAGGATCAGCGCAGTATGGGCGAACTCCGAACCCTGGGACTTGTGCACGGTCATGGCGTAGACCGTTTCCACGTCATTGAGCCGGCTCGGCAGCACCAGGCGTACCCCGCCCTGGCCATCGTTGCGCGGGAAAGCCACCCGCAGCACCTGACGCCCGGCTTGCGGCCCCTCATGTTCCGGCAGCTTGAGGGCAATGCCAATATCGCCATTCATCAGGCCCAGACCATAGTCGTTACGGGTCATCAGCACGGGGCGGCCTTCGTACCATTGCTGGTCGCTGTCGATCAGCCGAGCCTTGAACAACGCCTGGGTGATCCGCAGGTTCAATCCTTCGACGCCCCACGGCCCCTTGCGCACGGCACAGAGCAACTGGAAGCGATCGAAGGCCTGCAGGACGTTGCGCGCCCAATCAGTCCAGCGGCGGTCTTCCAGGGCGGTGTCCGCGGGTGGACGCTGACTGCGAAGCACATTCAGGTAATGCCGATAGCCTTGTGGCCCCTCGCCGTGGCCTTCCAGCAACAGGCGCTCAAGGGCTCGGTCCTGCTCGCCCTTGAGACTCAAGCTGTACAAGTCCGCATGGCTGCGAGCCGCCAGCAGGCGCCGGGCCTCCTCGGCCTGTTGTTGATTGACCCAGCGCGCCAGCTGGCCAATGCCACTGCCTTCGCCGAAACGCCGGGAGTGGCGCAGCATCACCACCTGCTGCGCCAGGGGATGCTGGTGCCCGGTGTCTTCCTGCAAGCCGCTGGCGCCCAGGTTCTCAGCGCTGACCGCTTCCAGCCAGGCGCGAGTCTGCGGGTTGTACCAGCCGGCCTCGGCATCGCGACACAGGTCACCGAGCACCGCCCCCGCCTCCACCGACGCCAGTTGATCCTTGTCTCCCAGCAGCACCAGGCGGGCATGAATGGGCAAGGCGTCCAGCAGATTGGCCATCATTTCCAGGTCGATCATCGAAGCTTCGTCCACCACCAGCACATCCAGGGGCAGACGGTTGCCAGCGTGGTGGCGGAAATGCCGGGTGCCCGGGCGATTGCCCAGCAAGCGGTGCACCGTGGTCACCTCGCTGGGGATCTTTTCCCGTACCTCGTCGGCGACTGCCAGGGACCGCACTTGCAGGCTGATGGACTCGGTGAGGCGGGCCGCGGCCTTGCCAGTGGGCGCCGCCAGACGAATGCGCAAGGGTTTGCGCGCCTCCACCGCCGGGGCCTGGAGCAACGCCAGCAGACGCACCACGGTGGTGGTTTTGCCCGTGCCGGGGCCGCCGGTGATGATGCTGAAGGCGCCTCGGGTCGCCAGGGCACAGGCGAGTTTCTGCCAATCGATGGGCCCGGCAGCCTTGGCCGGGCCAAACAGCCCGTCCAGGCGCTGGGCCAGATTCTCCGGAGTCGCTTCCGTCGACGCCAGGCGCTGGCGCAGGGCGTTGTCGATCCGCCGTTCATAGGCCCAGTAGCGCCGCAGGTACAGGCGCTTTCCGGACAGCACCAACGGCCGCTGCTGGGACGCCTCGCCGTGATCAGCCGACAGGGCCACCAGCCGGCTGCCGGCCAGGACCTTGCACCAGTGCGCCCCCTCCAGATTCGCCAACACCTGGGAAGGCAGCACCGTGGCACCGCCTTGCGAATCCCCTTCCGGCGGCAGCGATAGAGCGAAATCCGGCTCCTTGAGGGTTTCGAACAGGTCCAGGCAGACATGCCCATGACCCAACTGGTGACTGGTCAGGGCCGCGGCCATGAGCACCAACGGATCGCAGCCGGGGTCCAGCTCATGGAGGAAACCGACAAAAGCCTTGTCCAGGGCCCGCAGCCAGCCGCGCTCGACCCAGAGCTCTAACAACAACAGCAGGTCTTCGGCGCGAGCCAGGGGCGCCAAGTCGAACTGGGGCGCTGGCGGCTCGGCCAACTGGGCAAACAGATCCTGGGTCATAACAGCACTCCCTGTTCCCAGGCGGGCTCGGCCTTGGGCGGCTCGGGCTGGCCCTGGAACATGCGGTCGAGGCGTTCGATCAACTGCCGTGGCGGCCGGGCAAAGTACGCGCCCTGGCTCGCGGAGCGGCTACCGCGCAAAAACAGGTACAAGGCGCCGCCGATGTGCCGATCGTAATCGTAGTCCGCCAACCGGGCCTTCAGCTGCCGGTGCAGCGCCAGCAGGTAGAGCACGTATTGCAGGTCGTAGCGGTTGTCGAGAATCGATTGTTCCATGGCCTGCTCGGTGTAGGCCGCGTCGTCCACGCCCAGCCAGTTGGATTTGTAGTCGGCCACGTAATAGCGGCCCTGATGTTCGAATGTCAGGTCGATGAAGCCCTTGAACATGCCATTGAGCAGCACCGGCTCGGCGGTGACCCGAGGCGCGCCCTGGTGGGTCTGCTGGCGCACCAGCTCGTCGAGCTTGAGCACGTCAACCTTGTGGCTGGCAAACCAGAACTCCATTTCGACCCGGTACTGGGTCAGTCGCCCCAGCACCACTGGCGGTTGCCCATCCCCCACAGGCAGGGGCGCCTGCAACAAGTGCTGCAGCCAATCGCTGAGGGTCAAAATCCAGCCTTGCCAGCCGCGACGATTGCAACGACGGGCGATGGCATCCTCGATCACCGCGGGGGCGGCGGCAAAACCCTCCTCCCCGGCCCATTCCAGCAGACCGTGGAGGAAAGTGCCGGGGTTCGGCCCCCGGGGAAACCGGTGAATATCGCCACCACTGGCGACGACTTCCCGAGGGGCCTCGGGGTCCAGCCGCTCATCGTCGAAGAGCTTCTGTGCCTGGGGATTTTCCGGTGCTTCGGTGCTGCCGCTGCCCAAGGTATCGCTGATGCGCAAGGCACTGTAGGAGGCGATCCACCAGTTCTCCGCCGCCCGTCGAATCGGCTGCAACGGGGCCAGCAGCCTGGCGTCATTGCGCGGTGGGTAAAAGCGCTGGTCATCGGCCGCAGGCAGCTCGCTGACACCGATGGCCTCACAGCCTTGCTGCAAGTCCAGGAGCCAGCGCAGCAATCCCTTGGACTCGCCCAACAGGGCACCGCCGCCAAGCAGGTAGCCCAGGGCCGACAAGTGCAACACCGAGCTGCTGTGGTTGCCGCGCTTGAGGTCGGCCACTCCCAGCCAGCAGGCATGCTGGGCACGGGTCAGGGCCACGTAGAGCAGACGCAGATCTTCCGCCAGACGCTCCTCATCGGCTTGGGCGATCAGCTCCGGCGTCGGTCGCAAACTGACCTGGGCCTTGCCGGCAGCATCGTGGTAATGCAGCGGCAGGCGACTGCCATCCACCGGTTTGGTGGAGCAGATGAAGGGCAGGAACACCAAGGGGTATTCCAGGCCCTTGGACTTGTGGATGGTCACCACCTTGACCAGTTGCTCGTCGCTTTCCAGGCGCAGGATCTGCTCTTCACCGGCCTGCCCGGACAACGCCAGATGCTCGGCCAGATGGCGGATCAGCGCCTGCTCACCGTCCAGTTCCGCAGCGTTCTGCTGCAACAACTCAGACAGGTGCAGGAGGTTGGTCAGCACCCGCTCGCCGTCGCTGCGGGCCATCAGCGCCTGGGGCAGCTGGAAGTCATGGAGCAGGCGTCGGAGCATCGGCAGCACGCCCTGGCTGCGCCAGATCGTGCGGTATCCGCGGAACTGCATGACTCGGGCTTCCCAGGCCAGTTCGTCCTGATTCAGCCGCTCCAGTTCCACCAGGGACAGGTTCAGGGTCAGGGAGGCCAGGGCGGCCCGCAGCGGACGCTCCACATCCGGTTCGGCGCAAGCCTTGAGCCACACCAGCAGGTCCCGGGCTTCCTGGGCGGCGAACACCGAGTCCTTGTCCGAGAGGTACACGCTGCGCACCCCGCGGGCGGCCAATTCACCGCGCACCGCCTGGGCCTCCTTGCCGTCGCGGACCAGGATGGCAATATCCGCCGGCAACAGGCCCTTGAGTTCCTGCTGGTCGCGGACAAAGCCACTGCGCCCCTGCTGACCGCCATTGAGCAGATCGACAATGGCACTGGCACAGGCCGCGGCCTGCTGCTGACGATACTGGGCCCCGGACAGCGGTTGCTCCGAAGGCAGTTGCCAGAAGTTCAGCGCTGGCACCGCTTGGCCATCCACCTGCAGGCGCTCCTTGCGGCCCTGAGCGGCTACCGCCAGGAAGGGCACCGGATTCTCGCCATCCTCTTCACGAAACAGGAAAGCCCCCTGCCCTTGCTGGCGCTGTTCGGCTTGCAGGAACACATGGTTGACCGCACTGACCATGGCCTGGCTGGAACGGAAGTTGGTGCCCAGGGTGTGCAAGCGTCCCGCGGTGGCCTGGCGGGCCCGCAGGTAGGTGTAGATGTCGGCGCCACGGAAGGCGTAGATCGCTTGCTTGGGGTCGCCAATCAGGAACAGCCCGGTTTCGGGGTCGTTGGCCTCGATGCGATAGATACTTTCGAAGATCCGGTACTGCACCGGATCGGTGTCCTGGAACTCGTCGATCAGGGCCACCGGGAACTGCTCGCGGATCAGAGTCGCCAGGCGCTCGCCGCCGTCGCTTTGCAGGGCGCTGTCCAGACGCAGCAACATATCGTCAAAGCCCATTTCGGCGCGGCGACGCTTCTCTTCTTCAAAACGCGCACCGACCCACTGCGCAGCATGCTGCAGGACTGCGGCGTCCGGGCTGGGCAAGGCGTCGAGGCTGGCCTTGAGTCCAGCCATGGCATCGAGCCCCGGGTGCTGCGGCGCTTCACCTTTCCAGGCCTCGCTCATTCCGTCTGGGGTCAGGCGGGTGAAGCCGGTGCCAATATCCAACTGCTCAACGGATTCGTCCTCGGCCCAGGCAATGATCTTTTCAAACCAGGGCTCGAAGAAGCGGGCCTGCATCTTGCGGCCGTCGACACTCTTGCTGGCAACGCCTTGCAGACAGATCTCCCGCAACTCCACCGCCCATTGCCGCCAGGGCGCCTTGAGTTGCACCAGCGCTTCCCGACGCTCCTGCAAACAGGCTTCGATCAATTCACTGGGGGTCTGTTCCGACGGCTCACGACGCTCGCTGCCGAACATTGCCCGCACCCGGGGCAGCAATTGGGCCGGGCCGACCCAGTTGGAGCGCACCCAGTTGAGCGCATCGCCCTGCATCGGATAGCAGAACAAGCGCCAGTAATCGCGCAGCACCTGACCCAGCAGATCGCTGTGGTCGGTTTCCAGGGTCTGGGTAAACAGGCTGCCGCTGTCGAAAGCGTGCTCGCGGAGCATGCGTTGGCACCAGCTGTGAATGGTGGAGACGGCGGCCTCATCCATCCACTGCGCGGCGATGTCCAGGCGGTTGGCGCAGGCGGCCCATTGTTCGGCGGGGTACTGCTCCCGCAGCTCGACGATCAGGCTATCGGGGGCGCTGGTTTCGTCACGGAAGAAGCGTGCGGCCTCCGCCAGACGGGTGCGGATGCGTTCGCGCAACTCCTTGGTAGCCGCATCGGTGAAGGTCACCACCAGGATCTGCGGCGGCAGCAATTCGCGACCAAAACCTGCGGACTCGCCACCGTGGCCCAGCACCAGACGCAGATAGAGCGCGGAGATGGTGAAGGTCTTGCCGGTGCCGGCACTGGCCTCGATCAGTTGGCTGCCCCGTAGGGGGAAGGCCAGGGCCAGAGGGACTTGTTGAGTCATGCGCCGGCCTCCTCGCCGAGGGCTGAACGCCAGGGGGCGTCCAGCAGGGGGCGATAGAGTGTCTCGGCCCAGCCACTGAAGGTTTCATCAGCGATCAGGGCGTTGTAGTCGGCGAATTGCCGAGCCAATGCCGGGCTTTCTCGACGCTCGCCTTCACTGTTCTGGCCATCGCCATCGTAGGTCTTGCGGGCCGCGGCAGCGGCTTTGTCAGGATCGGTCTGGCCCAGCCAGGCGAAGGCAGTCTTGACGGCCACCGGCAGTGGCTGACGCATGCCCGATTGCCAGGCCAGCAGCAGATTGCCGAGGATCGCCCGAGCCTGATCCTGTTCCAACGGCGGCAACAGCAGGCTGTCATCGCTGGCCACCAACGCGGTGGTCAGGGAGTAACCGCTGGCGCAGGCCAGCAGATGGTTGATCCAGGGCTTGATCAAGCGGTGCCATTTGCGGGTTTTGAGCGAACCTATGCCGTTGGGAATGGTGGTCACGGCCAATAGTCCGCCATCCGCCCGTTGATGCAGGTGGCTCAACCAGCCTTCCAGGCGCACACCCTGCAATTCCAGGCTGACAGGCAATGCACTGGTGACCGGGGTTGGCCACAGATCCAGCAGTTGCCGGTAGCGCTGCAACAAATCCGGCAGGGGCTCCATGAGTTCGCGCTGCAGGCACTCGCCGAAACCGGCCATAGGCAACAGGCCGCTGGCTTGCAGCCTTTGCGCCTGGGCCTGCAAGGCCTGATCCGGGTGTGCGGCATCGCTCAATGCGGCCTCCAGCAAGCTGTCGCTGAGGCTGTAACGTTGCAGGGCGTCGAGGACAAAGGGCTCCTCGTCAGCCAGTGGTGCTTCCATGGCTTCAAAAAACACCTTGAGCCGTTGGCTGAAAAAGTGCCGTACCGGGTTGCGCAGAAAATCCTGCAACTGGGCCAGGCTCAAGGGCTCATCCTGTACATAAGGCTCGAGGCGTTCGGTGGTGCCGGTTTCTGCCGGGGCCTGATGCAATACCTGCCACTCCCGGGCGTAACTGAACAGGACGTCATTGTCATGAAAATAGCGGGCACTGAAGGGCTGCAGCGGGTGCTCCTGGGTCAGGGCCTCAAGCAGGGACTGCTGCGCATCGGCCAATCGCCAGCCACCGGCCAGATGATCGCGCAACTGGCCGATCAGCACCGAGGCAGGCCGTTCGCTGTTATCGCGGATGCTGCGGCCAACCCAACTGACATAGAGTTGGTCCCGGGCTGAGAGCAACGCTTCGAGCAGCAGATAGCGGTCATCTTCGCGTCGGGAACGGTCGCCGGGGCGGTAGTCGCTGCCCATCAGGTCGAAGTCCAGGGGCGGTTGCGCCCGTGGGTAGTCACCGTCATTCATGCCCAGCAGGCACACCAGCTTGAAGGGGATTGCACGCATCGGCATCAGGGTGCAGAAATTCACGGCGCCGGCGAGGAAGCGCTGGGACAAGCGGCCCTGATCAAGGCCCGCCAGCCAGGCTTCACGCACCACGGTCAGGGGCAATTGATCTTGCAGACCGACGGAGTCGCAGGTTTCCAGCCAGTTTTCCCGAAGGTCCTCGAGCTGGCCCAACAGGTAATCGTCATGCTCGGTGCTAGCCAGGAAGAACTGTTCCAGCAAGTGCTGCAGGCGCTCGCCCCATTGGGCTGGCACAGCAGGCTGAGTGAGTTGCTGGTAGGCAATCTGCAGGGCATCCAGCAGTGCGACCAAGGGGCCGATCAGCGCGGCATCCAGGCCGCCGATTTCGTCATAAGGCTCAATGCCGTCGCAGGCATCGGAGCGGCCGACCGCATATCCCAGGAGCATTCGGCGCAGGCCGAAACGCCAGCTGTTTTGCTCAAGCTCCTGGGGCAGTCCCAATTCGGCACGTTGTTCGGCGTTCATGCCCCAACGGATGCCGGCACCTTCGATCCAGCGGTGCAAGGTAGGCAGGTCGGCTTCATCGACACCAAAACGCGCACGCAATGCCGGGACGTCCAGCAGGTCGAGAATCTCACTGACCGGGAAGCGGCTATCCGGGAGTTTGAGCAGGTGTTCGACGGCGATCAGCAACGGGTCGCGACCGCGCTGTCCCTGGTCGGTGAGGGTAAAGGGAATGAAACGTCGGTCATCACGCTCCAACTGGCCGAATACCGCACGGATATGCGGGGCGTAGCTGTCGATGTCGGGGACCATGACGATGACGTCGCGAGGCCGCAGGTCGGGCTCGGCGCTGAAGCGTGCCAGGAGCTGGTCGTGGAGGATTTCCACCTCGCGCTGGGCACTATGGGCAATGTGAAAACGGATCGACTGGTCCTGCTGGAGATCGACTTCGGGCCACAGTTCGCGAGTCTCGTTGAGGGGACGCAGCTCGAGGATATCGTCCTGCAGCTGCTGAAGCATGGTGCGTGGCTGGCTGTCGCTGAACAGGTCGATGCGGCCATCGCGGAAAGCCGCGCGATAACTGTTGGGGTCGTCGTAGCTGTCCAGCAGGTTGATGTAGTCACGGCCCTGCTTGCCCCAGGCGGCCAGCAACGGGTGGGCATGCTGGTGCAGGGTTTGCGGGTCCAGGGCCAGTGGCGTACCGGCTTTGCGCGCCTGGCGTTTGTACTGATGGCGCAGCAGATCCTTGTCGGCAACGATGTCCGCCCAGTGATGGCGACAGGGGTTGTGCACACAGAGAAGGACTTGGCTGAAACGGGCCAATCCGGCCAAAGCCTCCAAGGCCTGGGCCGGCAAGGAAGAAATACCGAAAACGATCACCCGTGACGGCAGGCCAGCGGGAGCTTGATCCAGGTTATTGATCCGCTCGATAAAGCGTTGGTGGACTCCGGCTCGGCTCTGGGCCATGCCCTCGGTACCCACATCCAGAAGCAGTGCTCGCCACAGTTCGGCTTGCCAGCAGTTGGCCGGGGTCAGGGCTTTGGCTTCGCCACGAACGTTACGCAGTGAATGGCGTCCAGCGGCCCAGTCCTCCAGCCAATCGGCCCGATAGACCTGGTACTGGTCGAACAGGTCGGCAAGGCGCTCTGCCAGTTGGTAGCGTTTACGCAAATCACTGTCGTGGGTCAGGAAGCGCTGCAGGGGTTCGAAGTGGGGCTCATCGATCAGTTCTGGCAGCAGGCGCATCAGACGCCAGGTCAGCGGGGCTTTGTCCAAAAGGGATTTAGGCGGGATTTCATCGCGTCCCAATACCAGACGATAAAGCTGCCACATGAAGCTGCCAGGCAATTGCACATCGATGGCGGCGGCAATGCCGCAACCGCCGGAGTCGTCCTCTTCAGGATCTTCAGCCAGGGCCAACTTCAGCCATTGCGCGATGCCATTGCTCTGCACCAGGGCGATTTCATTTTCCAGAGGGGCCAGCGGGTAGCGCCGCATCCAGCTGACCACCAGGCTGCGCAACTCGTCCAGGCGGTTACCGTGAACCACCATAAAACCTGGGGTGAGGGACGAGGCGTCCGGCATAAGGGCTTCCTTGGAGAATACAAAAAGCTAGGCCGGAACCTTAGCACTGTCACGGGGTGGTGGCAGCCGGAGCGAGCAAACAGCACAAGAGAAACCGCTGCAGCTTTTCTCCGCGCAAAAACAAAACCCCAATTGCTTTCGCAATTGGGGTTTCGGAATTTAATCTTGACGATGACCTACTCTCACATGGGGAAACCCCACACTACCATCGGCGATGCATCGTTTCACTTCTGAGTTCGGGATGGGATCAGGTGGTTCCAACGCTCTATGGTCGTCAAGAAATTCGGTAGCCAGTCCGTTGCTGATGCAACGTGCCAGCGAATGGGTATGTAATAGATTTGTGTGTTGTGCAAACTTTCGGTTTGTTTCGTCTTCACACACCGCAATCTGGTCTCTTTCGAGTTCGCAAATTGCTTGGGTGTTATATGGTCAAGCCTCACGGGCAATTAGTATTGGTTAGCTCAACGCCTCACAGCGCTTACACACCCAACCTATCAACGTCGTAGTCTTCGACGGCCCTTTAGGGGATTCAAGATCCCAGTGAGATCTCATCTTGAGGCAAGTTTCCCGCTTAGATGCTTTCAGCGGTTATCTTTTCCGAACATAGCTACCCGGCAATGCCACTGGCGTGACAACCGGAACACCAGAGGTTCGTCCACTCCGGTCCTCTCGTACTAGGAGCAGCCCCTCTCAAATCTCAAACGTCCACGGCAGATAGGGACCGAACTGTCTCACGACGTTCTAAACCCAGCTCGCGTACCACTTTAAATGGCGAACAGCCATACCCTTGGGACCGGCTTCAGCCCCAGGATGTGATGAGCCGACATCGAGGTGCCAAACACCGCCGTCGATATGAACTCTTGGGCGGTATCAGCCTGTTATCCCCGGAGTACCTTTTATCCGTTGAGCGATGGCCCTTCCATACAGAACCACCGGATCACTAAGACCTACTTTCGTACCTGCTCGACGTGTCTGTCTCGCAGTCAAGCGCGCTTTTGCCTTTATACTCTACGACCGATTTCCGACCGGTCTGAGCGCACCTTCGTACTCCTCCGTTACTCTTTAGGAGGAGACCGCCCCAGTCAAACTACCCACCATACACTGTCCTCGATCCGGATAACGGACCTGAGTTAGAACCTCAAAGTTGCCAGGGTGGTATTTCAAGGATGGCTCCACGCAAACTGGCGTTCACGCTTCAAAGCCTCCCACCTATCCTACACAAGCAAATTCAAAGTCCAGTGCAAAGCTATAGTAAAGGTTCACGGGGTCTTTCCGTCTAGCCGCGGATACACTGCATCTTCACAGCGATTTCAATTTCACTGAGTCTCGGGTGGAGACAGCGCCGCCATCGTTACGCCATTCGTGCAGGTCGGAACTTACCCGACAAGGAATTTCGCTACCTTAGGACCGTTATAGTTACGGCCGCCGTTTACCGGGGCTTCGATCAAGAGCTTCGCGTTAGCTAACCCCATCAATTAACCTTCCGGCACCGGGCAGGCGTCACACCCTATACGTCCACTTTCGTGTTTGCAGAGTGCTGTGTTTTTAATAAACAGTCGCAGCGGCCTGGTATCTTCGACCGGCATGAGCTTACGGAGCAAGTCCTTCACCCTCACCGGCGCACCTTCTCCCGAAGTTACGGTGCCATTTTGCCTAGTTCCTTCACCCGAGTTCTCTCAAGCGCCTTGGTATTCTCTACCCAACCACCTGTGTCGGTTTGGGGTACGGTTCCTAGTTATCTGAAGCTTAGAAGCTTTTCTTGGAAGCATGGCATCAACCACTTCGTCACCTAAAAGGTAACTCGTCATCAGCTCTCGGCCTTAGAACCCCGGATTTACCTAAGATTCCAGCCTACCACCTTAAACTTGGACAACCAACGCCAAGCTGGCCTAGCCTTCTCCGTCCCTCCATCGCAATAACTAGAAGTACAGGAATATTAACCTGTTTTCCATCGACTACGCTTTTCAGCCTCGCCTTAGGGACCGACTAACCCTGCGTCGATTAACGTTGCGCAGGAAACCTTGGTCTTTCGGCGTGGGTGTTTTTCACACCCATTGTCGTTACTCATGTCAGCATTCGCACTTCTGATACCTCCAGCAAGCTTCTCAACTCACCTTCACAGGCTTACAGAACGCTCCTCTACCGCATCACTTACGTGATACCCGTAGCTTCGGTGTATGGTTTGAGCCCCGTTACATCTTCCGCGCAGGCCGACTCGACTAGTGAGCTATTACGCTTTCTTTAAAGGGTGGCTGCTTCTAAGCCAACCTCCTAGCTGTCTAAGCCTTCCCACATCGTTTCCCACTTAACCATAACTTTGGGACCTTAGCTGACGGTCTGGGTTGTTTCCCTTTTCACGACGGACGTTAGCACCCGCCGTGTGTCTCCCATGCTCGGCACTTGTAGGTATTCGGAGTTTGCATCGGTTTGGTAAGTCGGGATGACCCCCTAGCCGAAACAGTGCTCTACCCCCTACAGTGATACATGAGGCGCTACCTAAATAGCTTTCGAGGAGAACCAGCTATCTCCGAGCTTGATTAGCCTTTCACTCCGATCCACAGGTCATCCGCTAACTTTTCAACGGTAGTCGGTTCGGTCCTCCAGTCAGTGTTACCTAACCTTCAACCTGCCCATGGATAGATCGCCCGGTTTCGGGTCTATTCCCAGCGACTAGACGCCCTATTAAGACTCGCTTTCGCTACGCCTCCCCTATTCGGTTAAGCTCGCCACTGAAAATAAGTCGCTGACCCATTATACAAAAGGTACGCAGTCACAGAACAAAGTCTGCTCCCACTGCTTGTACGCATACGGTTTCAGGATCTATTTCACTCCCCTCTCCGGGGTTCTTTTCGCCTTTCCCTCACGGTACTAGTTCACTATCGGTCAGTCAGTAGTATTTAGCCTTGGAGGATGGTCCCCCCATATTCAGACAAGGTTTCTCGTGCCCCGTCCTACTCGATTTCATGATTAAGAGATTTTCGCGTACAGGGCTATCACCCACTATGGCCGCACTTTCCAGAGCGTTCCGCTAATCTCAAAGCCACTTAAGGGCTAGTCCCCGTTCGCTCGCCACTACTAAGGGAATCTCGGTTGATTTCTTTTCCTCAGGGTACTTAGATGTTTCAGTTCCCCTGGTTCGCCTCTTGCACCTATGTATTCAGTACAAGATAACCATCTTATGATGGCTGGGTTCCCCCATTCAGAGATCTCCGGATCAAAGTCTGTTTGCCGACTCCCCGAAGCTTATCGCAGGCTACCACGTCTTTCATCGCCTCTGACTGCCAAGGCATCCACCGTATGCGCTTCTTCACTTGACCATATAACCCCAAGCAATCTGGTTATACTATGAAGACGACATTCGCCGAAAATTTGCAATTTAACTCACAAATTTTACCTTAGCCTGATCCGTTACCAGTGAAAGTAACGTTCAGTCTATCTTTCTATCACATACCCAAATTTTTAAAGAACGATCTAATCAAAAGACTAGAAATCAACATTCAAGCAGAATGCTCATTTCTAAGCTTTCAGAAGCAGTTTATGGTGGAGCCAAGCGGGATCGAACCGCTGACCTCCTGCGTGCAAGGCAGGCGCTCTCCCAGCTGAGCTATGGCCCCATAACAAAATTGGTGGGTCTGGGCAGATTCGAACTGCCGACCTCACCCTTATCAGGGGTGCGCTCTAACCAACTGAGCTACAGACCCAATTTCGAGCTTGTAACTGTTAGCTTGGAGCTATCAGCTTGGAGCTTAAAGCTGCTTCTATCGTCTTCTTCAATGAATCAAGCAATTCGTGTGGGAGCTTATGAAGCAGCTGATGTCGTCGATTAAGGAGGTGATCCAGCCGCAGGTTCCCCTACGGCTACCTTGTTACGACTTCACCCCAGTCATGAATCACACCGTGGTAACCGTCCTCCCGAAGGTTAGACTAGCTACTTCTGGTGCAACCCACTCCCATGGTGTGACGGGCGGTGTGTACAAGGCCCGGGAACGTATTCACCGCGACATTCTGATTCGCGATTACTAGCGATTCCGACTTCACGCAGTCGAGTTGCAGACTGCGATCCGGACTACGATCGGTTTTATGGGATTAGCTCCACCTCGCGGCTTGGCAACCCTTTGTACCGACCATTGTAGCACGTGTGTAGCCCAGGCCGTAAGGGCCATGATGACTTGACGTCATCCCCACCTTCCTCCGGTTTGTCACCGGCAGTCTCCTTAGAGTGCCCACCATAACGTGCTGGTAACTAAGGACAAGGGTTGCGCTCGTTACGGGACTTAACCCAACATCTCACGACACGAGCTGACGACAGCCATGCAGCACCTGTCTCAATGTTCCCGAAGGCACCAATCTATCTCTAGAAAGTTCATTGGATGTCAAGGCCTGGTAAGGTTCTTCGCGTTGCTTCGAATTAAACCACATGCTCCACCGCTTGTGCGGGCCCCCGTCAATTCATTTGAGTTTTAACCTTGCGGCCGTACTCCCCAGGCGGTCAACTTAATGCGTTAGCTGCGCCACTAAGAGCTCAAGGCTCCCAACGGCTAGTTGACATCGTTTACGGCGTGGACTACCAGGGTATCTAATCCTGTTTGCTCCCCACGCTTTCGCACCTCAGTGTCAGTATCAGTCCAGGTGGTCGCCTTCGCCACTGGTGTTCCTTCCTATATCTACGCATTTCACCGCTACACAGGAAATTCCACCACCCTCTACCATACTCTAGCTTGCCAGTTTTGGATGCAGTTCCCAGGTTGAGCCCGGGGCTTTCACATCCAACTTAACAAACCACCTACGCGCGCTTTACGCCCAGTAATTCCGATTAACGCTTGCACCCTCTGTATTACCGCGGCTGCTGGCACAGAGTTAGCCGGTGCTTATTCTGTCGGTAACGTCAAAACAATCACGTATTAGGTAACTGCCCTTCCTCCCAACTTAAAGTGCTTTACAATCCGAAGACCTTCTTCACACACGCGGCATGGCTGGATCAGGCTTTCGCCCATTGTCCAATATTCCCCACTGCTGCCTCCCGTAGGAGTCTGGACCGTGTCTCAGTTCCAGTGTGACTGATCATCCTCTCAGACCAGTTACGGATCGTCGCCTTGGTGAGCCATTACCTCACCAACTAGCTAATCCGACCTAGGCTCATCTAATAGCGTGAGGTCCGAAGATCCCCCACTTTCTCCCGTAGGACGTATGCGGTATTAGCGCCCGTTTCCGGACGTTATCCCCCACTACTAGGCAGATTCCTAGGCATTACTCACCCGTCCGCCGCTCGCCACCAGGTACAAGTACCCGTGCTGCCGCTCGACTTGCATGTGTTAGGCCTGCCGCCAGCGTTCAATCTGAGCCATGATCAAACTCTTCAGTTCAAACATCTTTGGGTTTTGAGAAAACCCTAAACTTGGCTCAGCAATCGTTGGTTACATCTTTGATTTCTCGCGGAGTAACTTGTGATGCTGATAATCTTTTTGACTATCAGTCTGACTCCACAAGCACCCACACGAATTGCTTGATTCAGTTGTTAAAGAGCGGTTGGTTAAGATCTTTCGTCTCAACCGAGGCGCGCATTCTACAGCAGCCTCATTTGCTGTCAAGTGATTTTTTTAAGAAGTTTTCAAAGTTTCCTTTTTAACTTCAACCACTTGCGCTTCCGATCTCTCGTTAGCGGGAGGCGAATTCTACAGCGTTACACGCTGCTGTCAACACCTCTTTTTAACCGCTTTCGACCGAGAGGATCGAATCGTTAATAAGGCGAAAACACACTGCCTTACCAACTGCTTCTGGCTTCGATGAACTGAAGCGTAACCGCTGCCGAAAACCGCGTAACTCGTTGAATTTCAAGGAGTTTTCCGTTTCGACTGCGCCGGAAGTGGGGCGAATTATAGACCTGTAGATTCTGCCGTCAACACTTATTTTCATAAATCTGTCATATCGATCAGAAACGCCCATAAAAGCAAAGGCCGGCCCATCAGGGCCGGCCTTTGTTGTCTCGCTACTTACAAGCTAGGGAAGGCGAACTGCGACGCTTCGTGACTGGCACGTTGCGGCCAACGCTGGGTAATAGCCTTGCGGCGGGTATAGAAACGCACGCCATCAGGACCATAAGCATGCAGGTCACCGAACAGCGAACGCTTCCAGCCACCAAAGCTGTGATAAGCCACTGGCACTGGCAGCGGTACGTTGACGCCCACCATGCCCACTTCAATCTCGTCACAGAACAGACGCGCCGCTTCACCGTCACGGGTAAAGATGCAGGTACCGTTACCATACTCATGGTCGTTGATCAGTTGCATAGCCTCTTCCAGGCTATTGACCCGAACGATGCACAGCACCGGACCAAAGATCTCTTCTTTATAGATGCGCATCTCAGGTGTGACGCGATCGAACAGGCAGCCACCCAGGAAGAAGCCCTCTTCATGACCGGCAACGCTCAGGCCACGGCCATCCACCACCAGTTGCGCACCGGCAGCGACGCCCTCCTCTACATAACCACTGACCTTATCGCGAGCCTGGGCAGTCACCAGCGGCCCCATGTCCAGGCCACAGGAAGTGCCGGCACCAATCTTCAGCGCCTTGATCTGCGGAACCAACTTGGTCACAAGAGCATCCGCCACTTGATCACCCACGCACACAGCTACCGAAATCGCCATGCAACGCTCACCACAGGAACCATAGGCTGCGCCCATCAAAGCACTGACGGCGTTATCCAGATCGGCATCAGGCATCAGCACCGCATGGTTCTTCGCCCCGCCCAATGCCTGAACCCGCTTGCCGCGCTTGGTGCCTTCGGCATAGATGTACTCGGCAATGGGAGTCGACCCTACAAAACTCAGCGCCTTGACTTCCGGCGCCTCGATCAGCGCATCCACCGCAGCCTTGTCACCATGCACTACGTTCAGCACGCCCTTGGGCAGACCGGCCTCATGCAGAAGCTCGGCAATCAACAGGGTGGAGCTTGGATCGCGTTCGGACGGTTTGAGGATAAAGCAGTTACCGCAAACGATCGCCAGCGGGTACATCCACAGCGGAACCATGGCCGGGAAGTTGAACGGGGTGATACCGGCCACCACGCCCAACGGCTGGAAGTCGGACCAGGCATCGATGTTCGGGCCGACATTACGACTGTATTCGCCCTTGAGGATTTCCGGCGCGGCACAGGCATATTCGACGTTCTCGATACCGCGCTTCAATTCACCAGCCGCGTCCTCCAGCGTCTTACCGTGTTCTTCACTGATCAGTTGGGCAATGCGTGCCTCGTTCTGCTCCAGCAGTTGTTTGAAGCGAAACATCACCTGGGCGCGCTTGGCCGGTGGCGTATTACGCCAGGCCGGGAACGCGGATTTGGCAGAGTCAATGGCTTGCTGGATGGTTTCACGGCTGGCCAACGGCACTTTATGAATCGCCTTGCCAGTGGAAGGGTTGAATACATCGCTGCTACGACCGTTGTCGCTGACCAGTTCGCCATGGATCAGGTGTTGAATCAAACTCATGCGGGGACTCCTGAAAAGGGGGAAGGCGCAGGCACGAAACGCTTCATGCCTGCCTCTATATAAGAAGGATCGAATCAGTCGAGCTTGTTCAGCACTTCGCCAACCGCATCGAACAGACGATCGAGGTCTTGCGGCTTGCTATTGAAGGTTGGGCCGAACTGCAGGGTGTCGCCGCCGAAGCGCACGTAGAAACCAGCTTTCCACAGGGCCATGCCGGCCTCGAACGGACGCACAATCGCATCACCGTCCCTGTGCGCGATCTGGATCGCACCGGCCAGGCCGAAGTTACGGATGTCGATCACGTTCTTCGCGCCCTTGATGCCGTGCAGCGCATTCTCGAAATGCGGAGCAACTTCAGCCACGCTCTGCACCAGGTTTTCCTTCTGCAGCAGATCCAGTGCAGCCAGACCCGCAGCGCACGCCACCGGGTGCGCCGAATAGGTGTAGCCGTGGGGGAATTCCACTGCGTACTCAGGCGTCGCCTGGTTCATGAAGGTCTGATAGATCTCGGAGCTGGCAATCACCGCGCCCATGGGAATGGCGCCGTTGGTGACCTGCTTGGCCACACACATCAGATCCGGGGTTACGCCGAAGCTGTCGGCGCCGAACATCGCCCCCGTACGACCGAAGCCTGTGATCACTTCGTCGAACACCAGCAGGATGTTGTGCTGATCACAGACTTCCCGCAGACGCTTGAGATAACCCTGTGGCGGCACCAGTACGCCAGCCGAGCCAGCCATCGGCTCGACGAAGACCGCAGCGATATTGGAAGCATCGTGCAGTTCAATCAGCTTCAGCAGCTCATCGGCCAGGGCAATACCGCCCTGCTCCGGCATGCCACGGGAAAACGCGTTACTGGCCAGCAGAGTGTGCGGCAGGTGGTCCACATCCATCATTGCCTGGCCGAACAGTTTACGGTTGCCGTTGACCCCGCCCAGGCTGGTGCCGGCGATGTTCACACCGTGATAGCCACGGGCACGGCCGATCATCTTGGTCTTGGTCGACTGGCCTTTCAGGCGCCAGTAGGCACGCACCATCTTCACTGCGGTATCAGCGCACTCGGAGCCGGAGTCGGTGAAGAATACGTGGTTCAGGTTGCCCGGAGTCAGGTCGGTGATTTTTTCCGCCAGTTGAAACGACAGCGGGTGACCGTATTGGAAGCCTGGAGAGTAATCCAGGGTGCCCAGTTGCTTGGATACCGCTTCCTGGATCTCTTTGCGCGAGTGACCGGCGCCGCAGGTCCACAGACCGGACAGCGAGTCATAGACCTTGCGACCCTTGTCATCCACCAGCCAGCTGCCTTCGGCGCCGACGATCAAGCGCGGGTCGCGTTGGAAGTTGCGATTGGCGGTGTAGGGCATCCAGTGAGCGTCAAGCTTGAGCTGACTGGCCAAAGATGGAATCGCGGTTTCCGGCATGTTCATGAGCAAAACCTCGCAAGGCAATGAAGCGGCGTAGGAATAAAAGCGTTGTTGCGACTAAGTTGCCACGGCTATAAAGTCGGTGAAATCCAACTTTAATAACCTTCAGTCTGGCATCCACTAAACTATGAGCAGCCGTCGCGCCGACCCGCTGGCGCAAGTCAGCGACTTTGATATCCGCCTGCTGCGGATCTTTCGCAGCGTTGTGGAATGCGGTGGTTTCTCCGCCGCAGAGACCGTGCTCGGCATTGGCCGCTCGGCCATCAGCCAACAGATGAGTGATCTGGAGCAACGGGTCGGCCTGCGCCTGTGCCAACGCGGACGCGCCGGCTTTTCCCTCACCGAAGAAGGCCGCGAGGTCTATCAGTCGAGCCTGCAACTGCTCAGCGCCCTGGAGAGCTTCCGCACCGAGGTCAACGGCCTGCACCGCCACCTGCGGGGCGAGTTGATCATCGGCCTCACCGACAACCTGGTGACCCTGCCCCACATGCGCATCACCCACGCCCTGGCGCAATTGAAGGAGCGCGGCCCGGACGTGCAGATCCAGATCCGCATGATCGCCCCCAACGAAGTCGAGCAAGGGGTACTCGACGGTCGCCTGCACGTCGGCGTGGTGCCCCAGGCCAGCGCCCTGTCTGGATTGGAGTATCAGCCGCTGTATGACGAACGTTCATTGCTGTACTGCGCGGTGGGCCATCCCCTGTTCTACGTGGACGACAAGCAACTGGACGATCAGCGTCTCAATGACCAGGACGCCATTGCCCCGACCTTCCGCCTGCCCGCGGAAATCCAGGCCCACTATCAAGCATTGAACTGCACCGCCAGCGCATCCGACCGCGAAGGCATGGCCTTCCTGATCCTCACCGGACGCTATATCGGCTACCTCCCTGACCACTACGCCACCCTCTGGGTGCAGCAGGGCCGGTTGCGCGCGCTCAAGCCCAAGTCTCGCTTTTATGACCTGAGCCTGGCATCGGTCACACGCAAGGGCCGGCGCCCCCACCTGGTGCTGGAAAGCTTCCTGGAGAGCCTGGCGGCGACCCGCTAAAAACCGGCAAAGCCCCGTACTCGCATGGCCGCATCGACAACCAGACAAAATGGCCTGAGCACCTGGACCGCTTTTTTGCAAAGACCTCGGCACCTAGAACCTTCAGCCCGAGCTCCACGCCCTGCAGCCAGATGCTTCCCGCAGCGGTGAACTGATCCATGGACTCAACGACCGCCGCACCCCCTGGCAGCCCTGCTGATGCGCCTGCTGCCGGAAGGTAAAAGCCTGCCAAACGACATAAATCCGGCGCCGGAAAAACACAGCCTGAAGGCCCGCTGAAGCTTTTGTCGCGCCAAGGCTTGTCTGATCAACCTGGGTGCGCTATCAACGCACAGGTTGCACCCACAGACTTGCTCGGAAACCTCCATGACCTTTGAAGTCCCCGCCCACAGCACTCCTCACCCAGGCAAACCCGCCAGCCGCATTCGGCAGAAGAATGAAGAGGCCATCATCCAGGCCGCCGAGGACGAGTTCGCCCGTCACGGCTTCAAAGGCACCAGCATGAACACCATCGCGCAGAAGGCCGGCCTGCCCAAAGCCAACCTGCACTACTACTTCACCAACAAGCTGGGGCTGTACATCGCGGTGCTGAGCAACATCCTCGAACTCTGGGACAGCACCTTCAACACCCTCACCGCCGAGGATGACCCGGCGGAGGCCCTGACCCGCTACATCCGCGCCAAGATGGAATTTTCCCGTCGCCAGCCACAGGCCTCGCGGATCTTCGCCATGGAAATCATCAGTGGCGGCGAATGCCTGAGCGAATACTTCAGCCAGGACTACCGCGCCTGGTTCCAAGGCCGGGCCAATGTGTTCCAGGCCTGGATCGACGCCGGCAAGATGGACCCGGTTGACCCGGTGCACCTGATCTTCCTGCTCTGGGGCAGCACCCAGCACTACGCCGACTTCGCCACCCAGATCTGCCGCGTCACCGGCCGCAGCCGCCTGACCAAGCAGGATTTCGAAGAGGCCGGCACCAACCTGATCCGTATCATCCTCAAAGGCTGTGGCCTGACTCCCGCCCAGAAAGACTGACGCTCATGCCCTTTACCCTGGCCGGCCTTTGCGAGTACCGCGAAGAGATTCGCAAAAGCCGCTTCATCACCTTTGCCGCGCCCATCACCAGCGCGGTCGAGGCCCAAGCCTTCATCCAGCAATACAGTGACCTCAACGCCTCCCACAATTGCTGGGCATGGAAGCTGGCCGATCAGTACCGCAGCAACGACGACGGCGAACCTGGCGGCACCGCCGGACGGCCGATCCTCGCGGCCATCGAGGCCCAGGATTGCGATCAGGTAGCCGTGCTGGTGATCCGCTGGTACGGCGGCATCCAGCTGGGCACTGGTGGCCTGGCCCGGGCCTACGGCGGCGGTGCCAACAAATGCCTGCAAGGCGCCGAACGCATCGCCCTGGTCAACCGCATACCGCTGCGCTGCGCCTGCAGTTTCAGCGAGCTGGCCCTGGTCAAGTTGCGGATCGCCGATCTGGGCGGACTACTGGTCCAGGAAGACTTCACCGCCCATGGCGTGGAGTTGCAACTGGCCCTGGGCGAAGAGCAGATCGATACCCTGCAACAGCAGTTGGCCGACCTCAGCCGCGGACGCATCCTCTTGCAGCGCTGAGCGCACCAACCCGGCCCGAGCACCTTGTGCATAACCCGGCAGAGCCTCCCGCAGTTGCCCACATCTGCTGTGCACCCGACTGTGGATAACCTGAGCACATAGCGCTGTAACCCTTCTGTAACGTGGCTTTGCGGGCTTTGTTCATTTTTTGCCCAAAGTTCCTCCAGTGGACTTTTTTGCAACGTAAAACAGCAAGTTAGAGTGGTTTATCGCGGTTGGAAGGCAAGGCTGCCGGGCTTATGCCCAAGTTCCAGGCTTGCACACAAATACTGTGGAGCAAGCTGTGGATAACCCGTGCAAGGCTGCTCCAGCCGCTGACGGCACAGGGCCTGCAGGCCACTGGTCATTTTTTGCTCAGTTTGCCGCGGACAAAAACAGAGCCCTTTCAAACACTTTGCCCCGAAGTGGTGCCCGGTATCCGCCTCCTCCGACAGTTCAAGGGGCACTCCAGGGCGGCGCCTGAGCTTTCCTGACCTACTGGCCAGGAAATTGCTTTATCCACAGCAACAACTCCAATCCCCTGAGCCCGTCATGCCAAATTCCGCTGTGCCCATCGCACAAACTCCGCGCCTGCAACTGCGCCAGATCAGCAAGCGCTATCCCGGTTGCCTGGCCAACGACGCCATCGACCTGAGCATCGCCCCAGGTGAAATCCAGGCCCTGCTCGGCGAGAACGGCGCCGGCAAAAGCACCTTGATGAAGATCATCTACGGGGTGATCCAGGCCGACTCGGGGGAGTTGATCTGGCAAGGCCGGCGTCAGCTCATCAGCAGCCCGGCCCATGCTCGCGGCCTGGGGATCGGCATGGTGTTCCAGCACTTCTCATTGTTCGAAACCCTCAGCGTCGCGCAAAACATCGCCCTGGCCATGGGTTCGGCGGCCGGCACGCCGGGCCAGCTGGAAGGCAAGATCCGCGAAGTGTCCCAGCGCTACGGCATGGCCCTGGAACCCCAGCGCCTGGTGCACAGCCTGTCCATCGGCGAGCGCCAGCGAGTGGAGATCGTGCGCTGCCTGATGCAGGACATCCGCCTGTTGATTCTCGACGAACCCACCTCAGTGCTGACCCCGCAAGAGGCCGAAGAACTGTTCATCACCCTGCGCCGGCTGGCGGCCGAGGGCTGCAGCATCCTGTTCATCAGCCACAAGCTCGCCGAAGTCCGCGCGCTGTGCCACAGCGCTACAGTACTGCGGGGCGGCCGGGTGGCCGGTCACTGTCGGCCGGCCGAATGCTCGAACCAGGAACTGGCGCGACTGATGGTGGGTGACACGGCGGCCCTGCTCGCCGACTACCCCAAGGTCAGCGGCGCTACCGAATTCCTGCAGATCCGCGAGTTGAGCTGGCACAACCCCGATCCCTTCGGCTGCTCCCTCAAGGCCATCGACCTGAGCCTGCGCAGTGGCGAAATCGTCGGCATCGCCGGGGTCGCCGGCAATGGCCAGGACGAACTGCTGGCCCTGCTCAGCGGCGAGCAACGCCTGGCTCCCGGTGAGGCCCAACGCATCTGCCTGGCCGGCCAGGCCGTCGGCCATCTCTACCCCGATGCAAGACGCCGAAAGGGGCTGGCCTTCGTCCCCGCCGAACGCCTGGGGCAAGGTGCCGTGCCGGAACTGAACCTGGAAGACAATGCGCTGCTCAGCGCCTTTCAACAGGGACTGGTCCGCAATGGCCTGATTCAAAGAGCCAAGGTCCGCTCCTTGGCCGAGAAAATCATCCAGCGCTTCGGGGTCAAGACCGGTGATGCCCAGAGCCCGGCCCGCAGCCTGTCCGGCGGCAATCTGCAGAAATTCATCCTCGGCCGCGAGATCCTCCAGCAACCGCGCTTGCTGATCGCCGCGCACCCGACCTGGGGCGTCGACGTGGGTGCCGCTGCCACCATTCACCGGGCACTGATCGCCCTGCGCGATGCCGGCGCGGCGATCCTGGTGATCTCCGAAGACCTGGATGAACTGCTGCAGATCAGCGATCGCATTGCTGCCCTGTGCGGCGGTCGTCTCTCGACGCCCAAAGCCTGCGCCGACACCTCAATGGTCGAAGTCGGCGCCTGGATGGCCGGCCACTTCGAAGCCGTCCCCTACACCCCCGCCCCGGCGGTTTAACGGAGTCGTCCATGCTGCTTTCACTCGAACCTCGCGGCCGCCAGTCGCGCCTGATGCTCTGGTGTTCCCCTCTTCTGGCCGCGCTGCTGACCCTGAGCTGTGGCGCCCTGCTGTTCATGGCCCTGGGGCATGACCCGCTGCTGACCTTGCACACCCTGCTGATCGCCCCGGTCAGCGACCTGTACGGCGTCTCGGAACTGCTGGTCAAGGCGCTGCCGATCCTGCTCTGCGCCCTGGGCCTGGCAGTGGCCTACCGGGCCCGCATCTGGAACATCGGCGCTGAAGGCCAATTGCTGCTCGGGGCCCTGGCCGGCAGCGCCCTGGCGGTCAACCTCATCGAGTTGCAAAGTCGCTGGGCGCTGGTACTGATCCTGCTCACCGGCACCCTGGCCGGAGCCGCCTGGGCCGGGCTCACCGCCTGGTTGCGCACGCGCTTCAACGCCAACGAAATCCTTACCAGCATCATGCTCAACTACATCGCCCTGAACCTGTTGCTGTATTGCGTACACGGCCCATTGAAGGACCCCGCCGGGTTCAACTTCCCCGAGTCGGCGATGTTCGGCGACGCCAGCCGCTTGCCACAGTTGATGGAAGACGGTCGGGTCCACGCCGGGGTGTATTTCGCCCTGCTGGCCCTGGTGGCAGTCTGGGTACTGCTGCAGAAAAGCTTCGTCGGTTTCCAGATCAAGGTCCTCGGGCTGGACACCCGCGCCGCAGGTTTCGTCGGCTTTCGCCAGCAGCGCCTGATCTGGCTGGCGCTATTGATCAGCGGCGCCCTGGCAGGGCTGGCCGGGGTCTGTGAAGTCACCGGCCCCATCGGCCAACTGGTGCCGCAAGTCTCCCCCGGCTACGGCTATGCGGCGATCACCGTGGCCTTTCTTGGACGCTTGAACCCCATCGGCATCCTGTTCTCCAGCCTGCTCATGGCCCTGCTGTACATCGGTGGCGAAAGCGCGCAGATGAGCCTCAACCTGCCCCAGGCCATTACCCAGTTGTTCCAGGGCATGATGCTGTTCTTCCTCCTGGCCTGTGACGTACTGATTCTCTATCGGCCGCGCCTGAACCTGCGCTGGGCACGCCGCGACACGCCCCTCAGCGCAACCGCCGGAGCCCTGTAATGGATATCGATCTGCTGAGCAATATTCTCTACGCCATGGTGCGCTGCGGCACGCCCTTGCTGCTGGTGGCCCTGGGGGAACTGATCTGTGAAAAGAGCGGCGTCCTCAACCTCGGCCAGGAAGGCATGATGCTGTTCGGCGCGGTGATAGGTTTTATCGTCGCCCTCAACAGCGGCCATTTATGGCTTGGCGTGCTGCTGGCAATGGCGGCGGGAATGCTGCTCTCGGCGCTGTTTGCCCTGGTGGCTCTGCTGTTCAACGCCAATCAGGTGGCTACCGGGCTGGCGTTGACCATCTTCGGGGTCGGCCTGTCTAGCTTTGTCGGTGCGGCCTGGGTCGGCAAGCCACTGGCCGGGTTCGAACCGCTGGCGCTGCCATTGCTCAGCGACATCCCGCTGATCGGCCGCATGCTGTTTGCCCAGGATCTGCTGGTGTACTTGTCTTTCGCGCTGTTCGCCCTGGTGGCCTGGGTGATCCTCAAGAGCCGGGTTGGCCTGATCATCCAGGCCGTCGGCGAAAACCCCGACGCCGCCAGCGCCATGGGCCTGCCGGTGCTGCGGGTGCGCACGCTCGCGGTGCTGTTCGGCGGTGCCATGGCCGGGTTGGCCGGGGCCTACCTGTCCCTGGCCTACACCCCGATGTGGGCCGAGAACATGAGCGCCGGCCGCGGCTGGATTGCCCTGGCCCTGGTGGTGTTCGCCAGTTGGCGCGTGTGGCGACTGTTGCTCGGCGCCTACCTGTTCGGCCTGGCGAGCATCCTGCATCTGGTGGCCCAGGGCCTGGGGCTGGCGATACCCTCCAACCTGCTGGCGATGCTGCCCTATGCCGCCACCATCCTGGTGCTGGTGCTGCTATCGCGCGACGCCTTGCGCACCCGTTTGTACGCACCGGTTTCCCTGGGGCAGCCGTGGCAGGCGGGGCATTAAATGACCGGCGCACGCCCGGCTGGAGCCAGCTTGCCGACGTCGCCTTTGACCGGCAGCAACTGCGCCACACACCAGGCCAGCTCGAAAACCAGGAACACCGCGATCAATGCCGTGGCGCCGTGCATCAGGGCGTACCCCAGCCAGGTGGCAAACAGGAGGCGCCCCACCGCGTCATAACGACCAAACGCCTGCTGCGGATCACGAATCCGCAGCACCGACCATACGCAGACAATCGAACCCATGAGGTTGGCCATCAGCAGGTGCATCGGCTCGAACGGAGGCAGGCTACCGGGCAGATTGAAGGCCTGGACCGCGCCCTGCAGCAACTCGTGCAGGGCCATGAAGCTCCAGGGGGTGACAAAGGCCAGCGTCACCAGCAAGTCGTACCAGCCGCTGGCGCGGACCAATTTTCGGTAGTGTTCGGTCGTCCACATAGGAAGTGCTCCATCAACTCAAGGAGCGCGCAGGCTAAAGCCTGGAGTATGCTCCAGGGTCAAGCCCTTTCGAGCCCCATGCATGTGCATCGGAGAACTGGGCCAGTTGCGCCACGAGCTGCAACTGCGGCTGGGACAAGCCTGTCCATTGAATCCGTGATCCTCATTTATCAAGGAACCTCATCATGTCCACGGCAAAAACCGCACTGATCATCGGCGCCTCCCGGGGCCTGGGCCTCGGCCTGGTACAACGCTTGCTGGAAGACGGCTGGCAAGTCACCGCCACCGTGCGCAACCCGCACAAGGCCGAGGCCCTGCAGGCCCTGGGCAAGGTGCAGATCGAACAACTGGACATGGACGATCAGCAAGCGGTGATCGCCCTGAGCCAGAAACTCAAGGACCAGGTGTTCGACCTGCTGTTCGTCAATGCCGGGGTCAAGGGCCCGGACAACCAGCTGCCGGGCCACGCGACCCTGGCCGAAGTCGGCCAGCTGTTCTTCACCAACGCGGTGGCGCCGATCAACCTGGCCCAGCGCTTTGTCGGGCAGATCCGCAAGGACAGCGGCGTGCTGGCGTTCATGAGTTCGGTGCTAGGCAGCGTGACCATGCCGGACGCTCCGGAGCTGGCGCTGTACAAGGCCAGCAAGGCGGCGCTGAATTCCATGACCAACAGTTTCGTGACCCAGTTGCAACAGAAGCTGACCGTGCTCTCGCTGCACCCGGGCTGGGTAAAGACCGACATGGGCGGCGAAGGCGCCGACATCGACGTGCAAACCAGCACCCGTGGGCTGATCGCCCAGATCAACGCCTACACCGGCAAGGGCGGCCATCACTTCGTCAACTACAAGGGCGAAACCATCCCCTGGTAAGCCCGCAACCTCTGTAACCGATGCCCCTGGCAGCGCTTGCACAGCGCGGCCAAGGCTCTGCAACGGGGGGGCAAACCGCAAGTTTTGTCCCCCGGCACATCTTTCGCTAGACTGCGCACCTCGCCCCTTGCGGCGACCCTGGATCAGCAGACAGGGCAACACTGAGCTGGCTAACCTGAACCCACTTTCAGAGGAGCCGGCCACCATGCCTGCGACCCGTACCTGGTTAAAAAATCCCCTGGCCATCTTCACCGGCAATGCCCTCGACGCCCGTGGCGGCCTGGTCGTGCAAGACGGTCTGATCGTCGAAGTCCTGGGCCTGAGCCAACAGCCTGCTAGCCCTTGCCAACAGGTCTTCGATGCCCGCGAGCACGTGTTGCTGCCGGGCCTGATCAACACCCACCATCACTTCTACCAAACCCTGACCCGGGCCTGGGCGCCGGTGGTCAACCAACCGCTGTTCCCCTGGCTCAAGACCCTGTACCCGGTCTGGGCGCGGCTGACCCCGGAAAAACTCGCCCTGGCCACCAAAGTGGCGCTGGCCGAACTGCTGCTCTCCGGTTGCACCACCGCCGCCGACCATCACTACCTGTTCCCGGACGGTCTGGAAAACGCCATCGACGTACAAGTCGAAAGCGTGCGTGAACTGGGCATGCGCGCCATGCTCACCCGCGGTTCCATGAGCCTTGGCGAAAAGGACGGCGGCCTACCACCGCAACAGACCGTGCAGGAAGGCCAGGTGATTCTCGACGACAGTCAGCGCCTGATTCACCAGTACCACGAGCGTGGCGACGGCGCGCAAATCCAGATTGCCCTGGCGCCGTGCTCGCCGTTCTCGGTGACCCCGGAAATCATGTCGGCCAGCGCCGAACTGGCCAACGGACTCGATGTACGTCTGCACACTCACCTCGCCGAGACCCTCGACGAAGAAGACTTCTGCCTGCAGCGCTTCGGCCTGCGCACCGTGGATTACCTGGACAGCGTCGGCTGGCTCGGTCCGCGTACCTGGCTGGCCCACGGCATCCACTTCAACCCGGATGAAATCGCCCGCCTGGGCGCTGCCGGCACCGGCATCTGCCATTGTCCGAGTTCGAACATGCGCCTGGCCTCCGGCATCTGCCCCAGTATCGAACTGACCGATGCGGGGGCGCCGCTTGGCTTGGGCGTGGATGGCTCGGCATCCAATGATGCCTCGAACATGATCCTCGAAGCCCGTCAGGCGCTGTACATTCAGCGTCTGCGCTACGGCGCCGAGAAGATCACCCCGGAGCGCGTATTGGGCTGGGCGACCCAGGGTTCGGCAAGCCTGTTGGGCCGCACCGACATCGGCGAGCTGGCGGTGGGCAAGCAGGCGGACCTGGCGTTGTTCAAGCTTGATGAGCTGCGTTTCTCGGGTAGCCATGATCCGGTTTCGGCGCTGCTGTTGTGCGGCGCGGATCGAGCGGACCGGGTCATGATTGGTGGCAAGTGGCGGGTGATTGATGGCCAAGTCGAAGGGCTGGACCTGAAAAACCTGATCGCCGATCACAGCCAGGCGGCCCGGCAGTTGATCGCTGGTAGCTGATCGTTGAGTCCAACGGCGAGGGACCCGATCCCTCGCCTGCGCCTTAAGCGGAATCGGATTGAGGAAACATGTTAGTTTCCGCCCTCGAACGAACCGCTATAGGGACATTACGTGAAACAAAAGTACGGACTGGCGCTCTGCGTCGCGCTGCTGATTTCAGGCTGCGAGAAACAGGAGGTTGCTGGCCCGCCCAGCAAAGTGCTGTCCCCTGAAAAAGTGGCAGAAATTGCTTCGACCATCAGCCGCAAATACCCGAATCTGTCCCCACAAAACCGCGATGCCGTACTCAACACAGTGATCCGCTCGCTGGACAACATGGTGTTGATTGAAGGGGGCGAATTCCAGATGGGCGATTTCGGTTGGCCCCATGGCTTCGACCCACTTGCCTTGTGCCAATGGCCCTGCGGCGTGGACCCGGCAAAAATGGAGCGGATCAGTCTCGACGTCGATGACGATTTCGTTCACCCGGTCAAATTGAGCAGCTATTACCTGTCCTCGCTGCAAACCACCTTGGGCGATTTTGATCTGTTCTTCCTGGCCCAAGGCAAGCCGCCATTCGACGCTGAACTTCGTAAACGCGAAGACATGAAGCACCTCTACCTTGAAAACCTGCCCGCCCCGGCCTCTCGATCATGGCAAGAGGCCAAGGATTACTGTGGCTGGCTGGCAGACCTCAGCGGCTATCGCGTCGATCTGCCGACCGAGGCGCAATGGGAATATGCGGCGCGCAACCGCGGCCAGCCGGTGATGTTCGCCACCGACAACGGCAATCTGGATTACGGCCGCAACTTCCCGGCCCCTGACGACAACGAAACCTTCGCCGTGGACAGGTTTGTGCCCAATCCGCTGGGCCTCTACAACCTCACCGGCAACGCCAGTGAATGGGTCAACGATTGGTACGATAAACACTACTATCGCGAGTCTCCCGTGGAGAACCCGCAAGGGCCTGAAACGGGCATTTATCGAGCGCAACGCGGCGCCAACAACAAGTTTGCCAACGACCCGACCTTTTCTCCTTCGGCCAGCACCGTGCGCCGTTGGCGTTGGGGGGCACTGGCGGCCTGGAATGCCCCCGGTGTCAGCTTTCGCTGCGCCATCCAGTCAGCCCAGCCGCTTTAAAGGCCCAGCAGCGACAGCATGATGAAGGTGGCAAACAGGACGAAGTGAGTCATGCCTTCTATGGCATTGGTTTCACCGTCGTTGAGGTTGATCGCGCTGACGATCAGGGTGATGAACACCATCACTGTCTGCACCGGAGTCATGGCCATCTGGAACGGCTGGCCGGTGTACAAGGCCATGGCCTCCATCACCGGCACCGTGAGGATCACCGTCGACAGGGAGGCGCCCAGCGCCACGTTGACCACCGACTGCATGCGGTTGGCCAAGGCCGCGCGCAGGGCGGTGAGAATCTCCGGCGCGGCGGAAATCGCCGCCACCAGGATCGCCGTGATCACCGGCGGTGCGCCCGTGCCTTCCAGGCCCAGGTCAAGGGTCTTGGACATCACCTCGGCCAGGGCGCCGATCACCACCACCCCGAACACCAGGATGCCGATGCTCCAGGCCAGGTTGACGGCATGGGGCTGTTCCTGGGCCTCTTTAGCACGGCGCTTTTCCGGGTAGCTATAGCTGAAGAAGTAGCTGTGCGGCCCGACCTGCATGCGCAGGAACAGGGTATAGAGCACCACCATCGCGCCAATGGTGAAGGCCGAATACACCTTCCAGTCGGCCTCGGGGATGAACTCCGGCACCACCATCGACACGCCCATGGCGGTGAGGATCATCACGCTGTAGGTGCGCGCCGAATCGTCGTTGTAGGGCTGCTCGCCGTGCTTGATGCCGCCCATCAACGCGGCCAGGCCGAGGATGCCATTGATGTCCAGCATCACCGCCGAATAGATGGTGTCGCGCACCAGGGTCGGCGAGGCTTCGTTGCTCATCATGATGGCCAGGATCACCACCTCCACCAGCACCGCGGCCAGGGTCAGGATCATGGTGCCGTAGGGGTCGCCGACCTTTTCCGCCAGCCGTTCGGCGTGGTGGGCAACGCGCATCGAGGCGATGACGATAAAGCCGATCAGCACCAGCCCGGCCATCAGGGCAATGCCTTGGCCGCTATTGAGCAACAGGTGTTCCAGGGGATAGGCGGCCACGGCAGCCAGCAGCGCAAGCAGCAGAAACTGTTCTTGCTTGAGGGAAGTGAGCATCGCAGTCCTTTGACGGAAATAAAAACGAGTACAGGAGATGAATAAAAGACTGCTTCGGGTCACTAACGTTTCGTTACATGTCAGTGCACCAGGCTCAGGCGCCACGCACCGGGATGGATCTTGAACAGCCCTTCGCCGGCAAGCCGGCTCCTACATTCCAGCCCCGTAGGAGCTGGCTTGCCAGCGAAAAGCGCGCCCCAAAGCCCCCGTAGAAACCGCCTCGCCGGCGCAACGCCGATCTTTGTTGTCCTGTTGGTCAGCTATTTGCATTGCCCTTAAGCGCTTGCCGACCCAGTCCTCCCCCACAACAAGATGGAGCTCCAATTCATGCATACACGCCCGTTGCACAAGCTGCTCTGCGCCCTGGCCGCCGCTGTCGGCCTGAGTGCCAGTCTCGCCGCCAGCGCTGCCGATCCGCTGAAGGTCGGCTTCGTCTACATCGGTCCCATCGGTGACCACGGCTGGACCTATCAGCATGAACAAGGACGCAAGGCACTGGCGGAAAAATTCGGCGAGCAGATCAAGACCAACTACGTCGAGAACGTGGCCGAAGGCGCCGACGCCGAGCGGGTGATCCGCAACATGGCCAAAGATCATTACGACCTGATCTTCACCACCTCCTTCGGCTACATGAACCCCACCCTGAAAGTCGCCAAGCAGTTCCCCAAGGTGACCTTCGAACACGCCACCGGCTACAAGCAGGACAAGAACCTCGGCACCTACCTGGCACGCACCTACGAGGGACGCTACGTCGGCGGCTTCCTCGCAGCGAAAATGACCAAGAGCAAGAAGATCGGCTACGTCGCCTCCTTCCCGATCCCGGAAGTGATCCGCGACATCAACGCCATCCAGCTAGCCCTGAACAAGTACAACCCGGGCACCGAGATCAAGGTGGTGTGGGTCAACTCCTGGTTCGATCCGGGCAAGGAAGCCGACGCCGCCAACGCCCTGATCGACCAGGGCGCCGACGTGATCTTCCAGCACACCGACAGCCCGGCGCCGATCCAGGCCGCAGAACGCCGTGGCGTGTATGCGGTGGGCTACGCCTCGGACATGGCCCACTTTGGCCCCAAGGCGGTGCTGACCTCCATCGTCAACAACTGGGCCCCCCATTACATCCAGGCCACCCAAGGGGTGCTGGACCACAGCTGGACATCTCAGGACTACTGGGGCGGCCTGAAAGAAGGTACGGTTGAGCTGCCCCTCAGCGACCTGCTGCCGGCCCCGGTGAAAGCCGAGGCCGAGCAGATCATCGCCAGCATCAAGAGTGGCCAGTTCCACCCGTTCACCGGCCCGATCAATGACCAGGGCGGGACAGAAAAAATCCCTGCGGGGGTCAGCGCCAGCAATGCCGAACTGGCCTCGATGAACTACTACGTCGAAGGCCTGAAGGCAGACCTCCCCAAATAAGCTGGTCGTCGCTGCCGGAGCACCCGCCAGCGACGACGGACCGCCAACAGGATGGGAGCCTTTTCATGCATCAACTGCCGATCATCGATATCAGCCCGCTGTATCAGGAGGCCCAGCCAGGCTGGGACAGTGTCGCCAAACAGATCGACCGCGCCTGTCGCGAATGGGGCTTCTTCTACATCAAGGGCCACCCGATCAGCGCACAACGCATCGAGCAATTGCTGGCCATGGCCAAGCACTTCTTCGCCTTGCCCAGCGCCGAGAAACTCAAGATCGACATCACCCAGAGCCGCCACCATCGCGGCTACGGCGCCATCGCCACCGAGCAGTTGGACCCGGGCAAGCCCAGCGATCTCAAGGAAACCTTCGACATGGGCCTGCATCTGCCCGCCGAGCATCCCGAGGTAGTGGCGGACAAGCCTCTGCGCGGCCCCAACCGCCACCCGGACCTGCCCGGCTGGAAAAACCTGATGGAGCAGCACTACCAGGACATGCAGGCCCTGGCCCAGACCCTGCTGCGGGCCATGACCCTGGCCCTGGGCATCGAACGCGACTTCTTCGACCGCCGCTTCCAGGACCCGGTCAGCGTGCTGCGGATGATCCACTATCCGCCGCGCCACACCGCCAGCAGCACCGAGCAGCAAGGCGCCGGCGCCCACACCGACTATGGCTGCATCACCCTGCTCTACCAGGACGCGGCCGGTGGCTTGCAGGTACGCAACGTCCAGGGGCAATGGATCGACGCGCCGCCCATTGCAGGCACCTTCGTGGTCAACCTCGGCGACATGATGGCGCGCTGGAGCAACGATCGTTACCTGTCGACTCCGCACCGGGTCATCAGCCCGCTGGGGGTGGACCGCTACTCGATGCCGTTCTTCGCCGAACCGCACCCGGACACCCGCATCGAATGCCTGCCCGGCTGCCAGGACGCGGAGCATCCGGCCCAGTATCCGCTGACCACCTGCGCCGAATTCCTGCTCTCGCGTTTTGCCGATACCTACGCCTATCGCCGGGAGCTGGAGCAGGCCTGATCGCCCACTCGGTCAGGTTTTGCCGAACAATCGCGCCGCCAGATGTAGAATGGCGGCTTTTTCGGGCCCGGTGAAAACCTGGCGATCGCCGCAACCGCCGCCAGTTCCCCAGAGAAGGGCACGGCCCCGGCAGCGCATCACACTTCGCAGCGCCCGCCTGCACCTGATGAGACAACACCATGTATGACTGGCTGAACGCCTTGCCCAAGGCCGAGTTGCACCTGCACCTGGAAGGCTCCCTGGAGCCGGAACTGCTGTTCGCCCTGGCCGAACGCAACAAGATCGCCCTGCCCTGGAGCGACGTCGAAACCCTGCGCAAGGCCTACGCCTTCAACAACCTGCAGGAGTTCCTCGACCTGTATTACCAGGGCGCCGATGTGCTGCGCACCTCACAGGACTTCTACGACCTGACCTGGGCCTACCTGCTGCGCTGCAAAGAGCAGAACGTGATTCACACCGAGCCCTTCTTCGATCCGCAGACCCACACCGACCGTGGCATCCCGTTCGAAGTGGTGCTCAACGGCATCGCCGCCGCGCTGAAGGACGGCGAGCAGCAACTGGGCATCACCAGCGGCCTGATCCTCAGCTTCTTGCGTCACCTGAGCGAAGAAGAAGCGCAGAAGACCCTCGACCAGGCGCTGCCGTTCCGCGACGCCTTTGTCGCCGTGGGCCTGGACAGTTCGGAAATGGGTCATCCGCCGAGCAAGTTCCAGCGGGTCTTCGACCGCGCGCGCAGCGAAGGCTTCCTGACCGTCGCCCATGCCGGCGAGGAAGGCCCGCCCGAGTACATCTGGGAAGCCCTGGACCTGTTGAAGATCCAGCGCATCGACCACGGCGTGCGCGCCTTCGAAGACGAGCGGCTGATGCAGCGCATCATCGACGAACAGATCCCGCTGACCGTGTGCCCGCTGTCCAACACCAAGCTCTGCGTGTTCGACCACATGTCCCAGCACAACATCCTGCAAATGCTCGAGCGCGGGGTGAAGGTCACGGTCAACTCCGATGACCCGGCCTACTTCGGCGGCTACGTCACCGAGAACTTCCACGCCTTGTACACCGACCTGGGCATGACCCAGGACCAGGCCCAGCGCCTGGCGCAGAACAGCCTGGATGCGCGGCTGGTCAAGCCGTAACGGTCTTCGCCGGCCAGCCGGCTCCTACAGGTTCGTGTAGGAGCCGGCTGGCCGGCGAACAGCTCCCCCTCTCTATCACCCCCCCGACTCGCTCAACGCCTCCAGCGTCTTGCCCCGGGTCTCCATCCCGAACAGCCAGACCACTCCCGCCGCCACCACAAAGCACGCCGCCCCCAGGGCAAACACCCCGCCCTGCCCGGTGATGGGAAACACCAGCCCGGTCACCAACGGCCCCAGCAGCGAACCGATCCGGCCAACGGCCGAAGCAAAGCCCGAACCCGTAGCCCGGGCAGACGTCGGGTACAGCTCGGGCGTGTAGGTGTAGAGCACCGCCCACATGCCGAACAGGAAGAACTGCATCAGCAGGCCGGTGCCGATCAACAGGCTGACGTTGCCGCCAAACACCGCGCTCTGCCCGTAGAAGAAGGCCATGATCCCGCCGCCGAGCAAGGTGACGATGCACACCGGCTTGCGCCCCCAGCGCTCCACCAGCCAGGCGGCCATGAGGAACCCGGGAATCCCGCCCAGGGAAATCAGCACCGTGTAGTACACCGACTGGGTCACGGCAAAACCGGACTGTTGCAGCAAGGCACTGAGCCAGGACGTCAGCCCGTAGAACCCCAGCAATGCGAAGAACCACAGGCTCCAGATCATCATCGTGCGTTGCCGATACAGGGGCGACCAGATCTGTTTCAGCGCGGAGAAAAAATGCCCCGGCGCACTGTCGATGCGTGGCAGGCGTACCGGTTCCGGCAACGGGGCGCCACCCAGGGCAGCCCGCACCTTGTCCTCGATGCCCAGCAGCACCCGGTCGGCCTCGGCATGGCGCCCAGCCTGCTCCAGCCAGCGCGGCGACTCGGGAATGAAGAAGCGGATCACCAGCACGAACACTGCCGGAATCGCCAGCACCAGGAAGATGTCGCGCCAGCCGATCAGCGGCAGGAGGAAGTACGACAGCGCACCGGCCGCCACAAAACCCAAGGGCCAGAAGCCGTCCATCAAAGCGATGTAGCGCCCGCGTCGTTGCGCCGGAATCATCTCCGAGAGCATCGATTGGGCGATGGGAAACTCCATGCCCATGCCGATGCCCAGCAGCACCCGGAACAGGGTCAGGCTGTCCACGCTCTGGGCGGTGGAACACAGGTAACTGGCCACGCCCCAGAGCACGATGCTCCATTGGAACACCGGCTTGCGCCCGAAGCGGTCAGCGAGCATGCCCGACAGCGAGGCGCCGAGCACCATGCCGAAGAAGCTGGAGCTGGCCAGCAGGCCAGCCTGGGCCGAGCTCAGGCCGAACTCGGTTTTGATCGACCCCAGCAGGAAGGTCATCATCGCCAAATCCATGGAGTCGAAGAAAAACGCCAGGGCAATGATGATGAAGATCACCCGGTGATAACCGCTGATGGGTAAGCGCTCCAGGCGCTCTGCGGCGCTGTATCCCTGTATGCCCATGCCCTGTTCCCCCGATTGAATGCGCGACCCGTCGAGTGTGCGGGATCGAAGCCGGGGGTGATGGCTGAGGGCGACCTGTTCGCGTCCGGCAGCGACGCCGAGGGCGCGGCACCTGGGTTCGCCGGCAACCCGGCTCTTACGGGCGGCGGGCGCTGATCTGGGCGCAGCGCTCCTGGAGCATGTCCCGCAACAGCTTGACCGGTTTGCTCAAGTGCGCGCGATGGGTGCACAAAAGGTTCAGCGACGCGCCTTCGCAACGCAACTCCGGCAACAGCACCTGCAAGCGGCCGGCCAGCACGTCGGCGGCCACATCCAGCCAGGACTTGTAGGCAATCCCTTCGCCGGCCACCGCCCAGCGCCGCACTACATCGGCATCGTCACTCAGGCGGTCGCCGCTGACGGTCAGGCTCACCTCGCGCTTGCCGTCATAAAAACTCCAAAGGTCGTGGGCCCGGCTGTCGAGCATGTACAGCAGGCAGTTGTGCTGGGCCAGTTGCTCCAGCTGGCGCGGCTCGCCGTGCCGGGCCAGGTAGCTGGGGGCCGCACACAGGACCCGGAGATTGTCCGGGGCTATCGGCAGTGCCACCAGACTGGAGTCCTCCGGCTCACCGTAGCGCAGGGCAATGTCCACCGGCTGGCGGAACAGATCGGCAATCCGGTCCCCCAGCAGCAGGCGCACGCTGAGCTTGGGATGCTCGCGCTGGAACTCGTCGAGCCAGGGCAGCAGCAGGTTGCGACCAAAGTCCGAAGGCGCGGAAAGCTGCAACACGCCGCTGACCTGATCCTGTCCGCTGGCCAGCAGGCGCCGCCCTTCATCCAGGTTGCTCAAGGCGGCGCGGGCGTATTCAAGAAAGCCCTCGCCCTCGGCCGTCAGACGCAGGCTGCGGGTGGAACGGGCCAGCAAACGCGCCCCCAAGTGTTCTTCGATGCGCTTGAGGGCGGCGCTGGCCACCGCCGGCGACAGGTCCATGACCCGGGCCGCCGCCGACAGGCTGCCCAGGTCCGCGGCCCGCACGAACAGTTGCAGGTCATCGAATCGCAGCATGGATCTACCCCTGGATTATCAAAAAAATATTGAAAGAGACTGCTCTTTTAGCCGGTTTTATCTTCAGGAGAAATAGCCAATTATCTGCCCATCACCTGACAGCCCAAAGGTAAACACCATGTCCCAAGCCTTTACCGCCATCGCGACCCTGATCGCCAAGCCTGACCAGCACAACGTCCTCAAGCACGAACTCAGTGCCCTGGTACACCCCAGCCGTGCCGAGACCGGCTGCCAGTACTACCAATTGCATCAGGACGCCGAACAGCCGGGCACCTTCTACGTTCTGGAACGCTGGGACGATGAGGCCGCCCTGGAGTTTCACAACAACACCCCGCACTTCCAGCATTTCCTCGACCAGACCCGCGAGGCGATCGAGCACTTCGAACTCAAGCGCCTGCAACTGATCGTCTGACCCTCACTCTGCACTCAACAGGAATTCACCATGAAAGCCATCGCCTACTACGCATCCCTACCAATCGACGACCCCAAGTCCCTGCAAGACATCGAGCTGCCGGAGCCGGTCGCCGGCCCTCGCGACCTGCTGGTGGAGGTCAAGGCCATCTCGGTCAACCCGGTGGACACCAAGGTCCGCCAGAACGTCCAGCCCGAAGGCGGCGCCGCCAAGGTGCTGGGCTGGGACGTGGCCGGCGTGGTCACGGCCGTGGGCAGCGAGGTCAGCCTGTTCAAGGTTGGCGACCGGGTGTTCTACGCCGGCTCCATCGCCCGGGCCGGAGGCAACAGCGAGCTGCACACCGTGGATGAACGGATCGTCGGCCATATGCCCAAGAGCCTGGGTTTTGCCGAAGCCGCGGCCCTGCCGCTGACCGCGATCACGGCCTGGGAACTGCTGTTCGAACGCCTGCAAATCAGCCAGGACCGCAGCGACCAGGGCCAGAGCCTGCTGATTGTCGGCGCCGCCGGCGGGGTCGGTTCGATCCTCACCCAACTGGCCCGGCAACTGACCGGCCTCAAGGTGATCGGTAGCGCCTCCCGGGAGCAGACCCAAGCCTGGGTCCGCGAGCTGGGCGCGCACGGCGTGGTGGATCACCGTCAGCCACTGAGCGCCGAGCTCAAGCGCATCGGCATCAATCAGGTGACCCACGTCGCCAGCCTGACCCAGACCGACACCCACCTTGATGAGTTGGTGGAGGCCCTGGTGCCCCAGGGCAAACTGGCCTTGATCGACGATCCGAAAAGCCTCGACGTGACCAAACTCAAGCGCAAGAGCCTGTCCCTGCACTGGGAGTTCATGTACACCCGCTCGCTGTTCGAGACCGCCGACATGCAGGAACAGCACGTGCTGCTCAACAAGGTCGCCGAGCTGATCGACGCCGGCACCCTGAAGACCACGGTGGGCGAGCATTTCGGCCAGATCAACGCGGCCAACCTGCGCCGCGCCCACGCCTTGCTGGAGAGCGGCACGGCCAAGGGCAAGATCGTCCTGGAAGGTTTCTAAGGGCTGAACGCACGGCGGCCATCGAGCAGAAAACCCGATGGCCGCCGTCAGTCCGAGAGTTGATTTCGGTCATATTTGTGACCGTATTCGGGTCTACACTGGCAGCCCTTGCATCGCACTCTTTTACCGTTAGGAGGTCAGCAATGAAGATCCTGATAAAAGAATTGGCAAACCCTCAAGGCTCCCAATGGCAGGTCCGTCTCGACCAGCACGCGGTGACTTTCCGCAGTGAAGCCGAGGCCCGGGCTTTCACCCAGACCCTGCAAGCACGCCTGCAAGCCCCCCACCCGATTCCCCAGAGTCAGCGCGCCGTCGGCTGACTCAGAGCTCGGCGGCTTTCAAGGCCCGGGCATTCTGCAAACGCCGGGTCATGACCGCCATGCTCACCGCCAGAACACCACACAGGCTGATGACCATGGCCATCGGCATGGCACTGCCATCGTGCAACACACCCACCAGATAGGCAGCGCCCGCAGCGACGCTGAACTGCAGGCAACCGAGCATCGCCGAGGCGCTGCCGGCCCGCGCGCCCTGGCCGTTCATGGCACAGGCCGCCGCGTTGGGAATGATGCATCCGAGGCTGGCGATGCACACGAACAAGGGCAGCAGCAGCGGCCAGAGCTCACTCGTATGCAGGGCGCTGACTGCCAGCAAGGCCAACCCGGCTGCCAGGTAGATCCACACGGTACGGGCCAGCAGGAAAGCCGGACCGCGCTTGGCCAACAGCCGCGCATTGATCTGCGCCACCAGGATGAAACCGCCGGCATTGATCCCGAAGAACCAGCCGAAATGCTCCGCCGGCACGCCGTAGAGCTTGATAAAGACAAAGGGCGAGCCGGCGATATAGGAAAACATCCCGGCGATGGCGATGCCGCCGGTCAGGGCGTGACCGAGAAAGACCCGGTCCGCCAGCAACAGACCGTACTGGCGCAACGCGCCGGACAACGGTAGGCGCGGGCGCGTGGCCGGCATGCTTTCCGGCAGGCCCAGGGCCACCGCCAATCCCGACAGGGCGCTGAACACCGTGAGCATGATGAAGATCGATTGCCAACCGTAGAGATTGACCAGCAGGCCGCCGAGCATCGGCGCCAGGATCGGCGCCAGGCCCATCACCAGCATCAACTGGGAGAACACCTTGGCCGAACCCACGGCATCGCACTTGTCGCTGACCACCGCGCGGGATATCACCATCCCGGCGCAACCGCCCAGGGCCTGGACGAAACGCGCGCCAATCAGCCACTCCAGGTTGGGCGCATAGGCGCAGGCCAGTGAGGCCAGGGTGAACAGCCCCACTCCCACCAGCAACGGCAGGCGCCGACCAAAACGGTCGGCCACAGGACCATAGGCCAGCTGGCCAATGGACAGTCCAAGGAAATAGGCGGCCAGGGTCAGCTGGACGTGTTTTTCATCGGTGCCGAAAGCCAGGGCCATCGAGGGAAAGGCCGGCAGATAAAAGTCGATGGCCAGAGGGCCAAAAGCGCTCAAGGCGCCGAGAATCAAAATTGTGCGCAGGTTCATGGCATCCAAGCGAGCGTTGGTCAGCGGTCGCACAGTCTAGCCGCGCTTGGACACCTTGAACATTCCGATAGGTCGCTAACTATTAAAAAGACTCAAGCAACCTGGACGGCGTAGCCTTCCTCGCTGATCAGATTGATCACCTCTTCGCTGGACAGGCGACTCTCGACCCCCACTTCCTTGGCCGCCAGATCCACCCGCACGGTGGCCGCCGGGTCCTTGCTCTGCAGCGCCTGAGTGATGGCCCGCACGCAGTGGCCGCAGGACATGCCTTGAACATTGAATACTTGCATCACGCTTCTCCTGTATTGGGATGCACGCAGTCTTGTCCTTGCCACCGTGGCAAGGTCAAGTTCCGGATTGAACTGCCGGGCTGGAAATCGGCGCCGCGCTCCGCCAAGCTGCACGTCTTATGACATCACAGCAGGAGATTCAGCCATGCGCTGGTCAACTTTCAGCTTCGTCGGCCTCCTTGGTCTGTTGGCGGCAACGCCACCGGCACTGGCCGCCGGAGAAGACTACGGCGTACTGATCATTTCCCGGGAGCGGCTGGAAGTCGCCACCTCCTGCGAGATCGGCCTGTACATCCAGGACCAGCTCGCCGGTCGGCTGTTCCAGGAACAGAGCGCCTCCTTCAACCTGCCGCCGGGCAAAGTGTCCCTGCGCCTGAAACTGCTGCCGGGCCAGGCGCCGGGCTGCAACCCTGGCCTGCTCGCCCCGGGTTCCCAGGACATCAGCGTGCGGGCCGGCGACGTGCTGAAGTTCCGCATCGCCAGCAACGCCTCGGGCATGTACCTCAAGCCCACCGCCCTGGACTACTGACGCTGCGCCCTCCACACGCCTTGCGTCCTGCAGCGCAAGGCGTGCTCCTGCTCCCCCCTGGGACAAAATGAAGCACCCTGGCAATGCCCGCTTGACCTTGCCTGCATGGCAAGGTTGATCCTGTGGGCAACATTTACAGGGAGTGTCAGTCATGCCTGAATCAACCACCTTCGACCTGCCGATTGCCGGCATGACCTGCGCCAGTTGCGCCGGTCGTGTGGAGCGTGCCTTGGCCAAGGTCGCCGGTATACGCGCGGTCAGCGTCAACCTCGCCACGGAACAGGCCCGGATCGAAGCCCCCGGGGACAGTCTGCCGGCCCTGCTGGAAGCGGTGGAAAATGCCGGTTACAGCGTGCCGGTGCAGTCCATTGAATTGACCATCGGCGGCATGACCTGCGCCACCTGTGCCGGCCGTGTAGAACGCGCCTTGAACAAGGTTCAAGGCGTGCGCAGCGCCAGCGTCAACCTGGCCACCGAGCGCGCCCACGTCGAACTGCTGGGCTTGGTCGATCCGACGCAGCTGATCAACGCCGTGACCCAGGCCGGCTACTCAGCCAGCCTGTGGCAGGCCGAGCACAAGCACGGCAACGACCAGCAGCAGAACCTGCGCCGCGAACGCTGGAGCCTGGTCCTGGCGATCCTCCTGGCCCTGCCCCTGGTGCTGCCGATGCTGGTGCAACCCTTTGGCCTGCACTGGATGCTCCCGGCCTGGGCCCAGTTCGCCCTGGCCACTCCGGTGCAGTTCATCTTCGGCGCACGCTTTTATGTCGCCGCCTGGAAAGCCGTGCGCGCCGGCAGCGGCAACATGGACCTGCTGGTGGCCCTGGGCACCAGCGCCGGCTATGGCCTGAGCCTGTATGAATGGGCCACGGCCGCCGCCGGCAGCATGCCGCACCTGTACTTCGAAGCCTCGGCGGTGGTGATCGCCCTGGTGCTGCTGGGCAAGTACCTGGAAAGCCGCGCCAAGCGCCAGACCGCCAGCGCCATCCGCGCGCTGGAAGCCCTGCGCCCCGAGCGGGCAATCCAGGTCATCGATGGGCGCGAGCAGGAAGTCGCCATCAGCGCCCTGCGCCTGAACGACCTGGTGCTGGTCAAACCCGGCGAGCGCTTTCCGGTGGACGGCGAAGTCATCGAAGGCCAGAGCCATGCCGACGAAGCGCTGATCAGTGGTGAAAGCCTGCCGGTGCCCAAGCAGCCCGGGGATAAAGTCACCGGCGGCGCCATCAACGGCGAAGGCCGCCTGCTGGTACGCACCCTGGCCCTCGGCGCGGAAACCGTGCTGGCACGGATCATTCGCCTGGTGGAAGACGCCCAGGCCGGCAAGGCACCGATCCAGAAGCTGGTAGACAAGGTCAGCCAGGTGTTCGTGCCCACCGTGCTGGTGCTGGCGCTGATCACCCTGGTGGGCTGGTGGCTGTATGGCGCGCCCCTGGAAACCGCAGTGATCAACGCCGTCGCCGTGCTGGTGATCGCCTGCCCTTGCGCCCTGGGCCTGGCCACCCCCACCGCGATCATGGCCGGCACCGGCGTGGCCGCCCGCCACGGCATCCTGATCAAGGACGCCGAAGCCCTGGAACGAGCCCATGAAGTCAGCTCGGTGGTTTTCGACAAGACCGGCACCCTGACTTCCGGTACGCCACGCATCGCCCATATGCAGGCCCTGGAAGGCGACGACAACAGCGTGCTGCAACTGGCCGGTGCCCTGCAGCGCGGCAGTGAGCATCCCCTGGCCAAGGCGGTGCTGGACCTGTGCCAGGAACGCCAACTGCCGGTGGCCGATGTCAGCGCCAGCCAGTCCCTGACCGGACGCGGTATCGCCGGCACCCTGGACGGCCGCCAACTGGCCCTGGGCAACCGCCGCCTGCTGGAAGAAAGCGGCCTGACCCCGGGCAGCCTGGCCCAGGCAGCCAAAGACTGGGAACACGAGGGCCGGACCCTGTCCTGGCTGATCGAGCAGAGCCCGCAATCCCGGGTACTGGGCCTGTTCGCCTTTGGCGACACCCTCAAGCCCGGCGCCTTGCAGGCGGTGCAGCAACTGCGCGCGCGGCATATCAGCAGCCACCTGCTGACCGGCGACAACCGTGGCAGCGCCAAGGTCGTGGCCGACGCCCTGGGCATTGACGATGTGCACGCCGAAGTACTGCCGGCGGACAAGGCCGCCACGGTGACAGCACTTAAAAAGACCGGCGTGGTGGCCATGGTCGGCGACGGCATCAACGACGCCCCGGCCCTGGCGGCGGCCGACATCGGCATTGCCATGGGCGGCGGCACCGACGTGGCCATGCACGCGGCCGGCATCACCCTGATGCGCGGCGATCCACGACTGATCCCCGCGGCCCTGGAGATCAGCCGCAAGACCTACGCGAAAATCCGCCAGAACCTGTTCTGGGCCTTCGTCTACAACCTGATCGGCATTCCCCTGGCCGCCTTCGGCCTGCTCAACCCGGTGCTGGCCGGGGCGGCCATGGCCCTGTCCAGCGTCAGCGTGGTGAGCAATGCGCTACTGTTGAAAACCTGGAAACCCAAAGACCTGGAGAACGCCGAATGAACATCGGCCAAGCGGCGCGCAAGAGCGGCCTGAGCGCCAAGATGATCCGTTACTACGAGTCCATCGGCCTGCTCAAGCCGGCCCATCGCAGCGACAGCGGCTATCGCCTGTACGGCGACGAAGACCTGCACAGTCTGGCCTTCATCAAGCGCTCTCGCGATCTGGGCTTTTCCCTGGAAGAAGTGGGCAAGCTGCTGACCCTGTGGCAGGACCGGCAGCGAGCCAGCGCCGATGTAAAGGCCCTGGCGCGCCAGCACATCGATGAGCTCAACCAGAAGATCCGCGAACTGGCCGGGCTGCGCGACACCCTGCAGGACCTGGTGGAGCACTGCCACGGCGACCATCGCCCGGACTGCCCGATCCTCAAGGAACTGGCTTCGGGCAGTTGTTGCGGGTCCTGAGTATTTGCAAGAAGCGATCTCTGTAGCCGCTGCCGAGCCCTGGCGAGGCTGCGAAAAGGCCCGCAGGGCCTTGCTTGGCGATCCCTTGCAAAATTTCAGCCCCCTCAAGATCCTCGCGTCCCTTCGGGCCGTGCGCAGCCTGCGGCAGCGGCTAAAAGGTGCCAAGGTGCCAAGGTGCCAAGGTGCCAAGGTGCCAGGTAGTTTGCAGGCATAAAAAATCCGGCCAAGGCCGGATTTTTTTATTCCATCACTGCATCCAGGGCGGAGGCGGTGGTTCTTCGGATTTGCCTGGCGGCGCATCGTCCGCCGCCCGCACTGCCTGCCGGCGCTCCTCGTCGAGACGTGCCGCTTCGATCTCGCGGATCACGCTGCCAACATCCGCCAGTTCTTCGGGGTCGTCGAACTCGCCGGTCAGCACACTGCCCGGATGCAAGGTGCCAGCCTCGTACAAGGCCCACATTTCCTTGGCATAACGGGTGTGCTTGAGCTCCGGGGCAAAACGCCCGAAGTAGGACGCCATGTTGCCCACGTCCCGCTCCAGCATGCTGAACGCGTGGTTGTTGCCTGCCGCGTCCACCGCCTGGGGCAGGTCGATGATCACCGGACCGTCCGGCGTCAGCAGCACGTTGAACTCGGACAGGTCACCGTGCACCAGCCCGGTACACAACATCAGCACGATCTGGGAAATCAGGAAGGCGTGATATTCACGAGCCTGGTCCGGTTCCAGCACCACATCGTTGAGCCGCGGCGCCGCGTCGCCGTACTCGTCGGCCACCAGCTCCATCAGCAACACGCCTTCGAGAAAGTCGAACGGCTTGGGCACCCGCACCCCAGCATTGGCCAGACGGAACAAGGCCGCCACTTCGGCGTTCTGCCAGGCGTCCTCGGTTTCCTTGCGACCGAACTTGGAGCCCTTGGCCATGGCCCGCGCCTGTCGGCTGTTGCGAACCTTGCGCCCCTCCTGATATTCCGCCGCCTGACGGAAACTGCGTTTATTCGCCTCCTTGTAGACCTTGGCGCAACGTAGCTCGTTGCCGCAGCGCACCACATACACAGCTGCCTCTTTACCACTCATGAGTGGGCGCAGCACCTCGTCTACCAGACCGTCTTCGATCAGGGGTTCAATGCGTTTTGGAGTCTTCATCAGCTTTTATTGGGGGTCCCTTGTTACCAAACACGCGAAAGTCACTCGTTATACGGCAATCCTCCCACCACGGGAAAGGGCTGCCGAGCGCCGGACGACAGCAATGCACTCAATGTGCCAGATCCCTGAAGCACTGCCGCCGAAGATCATAGCCGAGTGGCCAGCGAACAACGTCCGCCATGGCTTGAGAGATTGCCGCCATCCGTCGCACGCCCTTGGCGTCTTCAAGGAGGTTTTTTCTCTGCGCGACTCAATTTTCCGCCGTCCCAGCCGAAGTCATCAGAGACAAAGGGATTTTGTCCGACAATCCAATAAAGACGTCAGCCGCCGGCCAAGGTTCGATCGCTGCCTGCTCGACTTCTGCCTCAGGGACTGCAATCAGCGCCATCTTTCAAGCTGCCAATAATCCGCGAGTCGCCTGCACTTCGTGGTCATACAAGAAAATCTGGAGCGCGGATGAACATCAAACAGAAACTCACCTGGGCCTTCGCCGCCATTGCCTGCCTGCCCGTGGTGCTGGTGGCCACGCTGGTGGTGATCAACCTGCGCAGCGAAGCGCAAAACACCTTTGTCGACGGCAGCGGCCGCGAGATCCGCCAAGTGGCCAATGCCATGCAGCTGTTCTTCGAAGGCATCAGCCAGAACATCGACTACCTGGCAGCCCAACCCTTGCTGACCCAGGCCGGCGGCGACCTCAAGACCTGGATGAGCGCCGATGCCGCCAAGATTCCAGAAGGCGAGCAGGACAAACGCATCTTCGAACTGTTCGCCGCCATGGCCGCCAGCCACCCCGCCTATGCCTATGTGTCCTATGGCGTGAGCAACGGCGGTTACGTCTCCTGGCCCGCCGACCTGAAGCTGGCCAACTACGACCCTCGCGTGCGCCCCTGGTACAAGGCCGCGCTGGCCAGCCCGGGCAAGACCCTGCGCACCGATGCGTACTACTGGGCCCCGGACGATGCGGTGCTGGTCAGCACCGTGCGCTCCCTCGCCAACCAGTTGGGCCCCCAAGGCGGCGTGGTCGCGGTCGACGTGTCGCTCAAGCAGCTCACCGAAATCGTCAAGCAGATCAAGCTGGGCGAGTCCGGCTACCTGATGCTGATGGAAAACAACGGCACGGTGCTGGTGGACCCCAAGCAGCCGGAGCATAACTTCAAGGCCCTGGACAGCCTCGGCGAGGGTTACGCGCAACTGGCCAAGACCGGCAAGGGCCTGGTGCAAGTGGAACTGGGCGGCGAGCACTACATGGCCAACGTCTGGCCTTCCGAACAACTGGGCTGGACCTTCATCGGCCTGATCAAGCAGAACGAAGTCATGGGCTCGGCCACCCAGCTGACCTGGATCATCGCCGTGATCGCCGGGGTCCTGGCCGTGTTGTTCGCGGTATTCGGAGCCAGCTTCGCCAGCCTCATCGTGCGGCCGATCCGCAGTGTCGCCAGCGGCCTGGAAGGCATCGCCCAGGGTGAAGGCGACCTGACCCGCAACCTGAATATCCGTGGCAGCGATGAAACCGCGCAACTGGCCAACTGGTTCAACCAGTTCCTCGCGGCGATCCGCAGCCTGATCCAGCACATCGGCCAGGCGGCACAGAAGATTCTCGCCACCTCCCATTCCTCGACCCAAGTTTCCAACGACATGGCCGAAGCCGCCGGACGCCAGCGCGAAGCGGTGGACATGGTGTCCACGGCCTTCCACGAAATGGTAGCCACGGCCAACGAAGTGGCTCGCTCCTGCAGCCAGGCCGCCGAATCGGCAGACAGCGGCCAGCGTCAGGCCCAGGAAGGCCAGCAGCAGATCGACGACGCGGTGCACAGCGTCGACCGCCTGAGCCAGGAGATCGAGCAGTCGGCGCAATCGATGCAGCAACTGGAACGCGACAGCAACGACATCCAGTCGATCCTCGGCACCATCCGCTCCATCGCCGAACAGACCAACTTGCTGGCCCTCAACGCCGCCATCGAGGCCGCCCGGGCCGGAGAGCAGGGGCGCGGTTTTGCCGTGGTGGCCGACGAAGTCCGCGCCCTGGCCAAGCGCACCGCCGATTCCACCGCCGAGATCGACGGGCTGCTGGGCAACCTGGCCAAGCGCACCAGCGCCGTGACCCAGCAGATGCACGCCAGCCTGGAAGTGTCCCAACAGTCGGTGAACCGCATCGGCCTCGCGCGCAACAGCTTCGGACAGATCCGCGAGTCGGTGGACGTGATCCGCGACATGAACACTCAGATCGCCACCGCCGCCGAGGAGCAGCATCAAGTGGCGGAAGACATCAACCGGCACATCAGCCAGATCCATGGCGATGCGCAACGGGTGGCGGAACTGGCCAACGCGGCACGCCTGGACTCCCAGAACTTGGCGGGGCTGTCCAATGAGCTGGACAGCCTGGTGCGGCGCTTCAAGACTTGAGGCCCCTTTCGCCGGCAAGCCGGCTCCTACGGATTTGGAGGCACTTCTCTGTAGGAACCGGCTTGCCGGCGAATGCCACGAACCTCAGCGTTCGATGATCGCCGTCACGCCCTGCCCACCCGCCGCACAGATCGAAATCAGCCCGCGGCCCTGCCCTGCCACACTCAACAACTTCGCCAGGTTGGCGACAATGCGCCCGCCGGTGGCGGCAAACGGGTGCCCCGCCGCCAAGGAGCTGCCTTTGACGTTAAGCCGGGCGCGATCGATGCGGCCCAGAGGCGCGTCGAGGCCCAGGCGGGTCTTGCAGTAATCCGCGTCCTCCCAGGCCTTGAGGGTGCACAGCACCTGGGCGGCAAAGGCTTCGTGGATCTCGTAATAATCAAAGTCCTGCAGGCTCAGCCCGTTGCGCGCCAGCAAGCGCGGCACGGCATACACCGGGGCCATCAGCAGGCCTTCGGCTCCTTTGACGAAATCCACCGCGCCAGCCTCGCCGTCGCGCAGGTAGGCGAGGATCGGCAGGCCGCGCTCCTGGGCCCATTGCTCACTGCCCAGCAACACCAGGGAGGCGCCATCGGTCAGAGGCGTGGAATTGCCCGCGGTGAGGGTGCCCGCGGCACTGCGATCGAAGGCGGGCTTGAGGCTGGCGAGTTTTTCCAGGGTCAGGTCCGGGCGCAGGTTGTTGTCCCGGGTCAGGCCGAGGAAGGGGGTGAGCAGGTCGTCGTGCCAGCCTTCGGCATAGGCGGCGGCCATTTTCTGGTGGCTCTCCAGGGCCAGTTGGTCCTGTTCGCCACGGGGAATGTTCCAGGTCTTGGCCATCTGTTCGCAGTGTTCGCCCATGGACAGGCCGGTACGCGGCTCACCGTTGCGCGGCAGTTCCGGCTTGAGGTGATGGGGCCGCAACTGCAGCAGGATCTTCAGCTTGTCGCCGGTAGTCTTGGCCCGATTGGCCTGCAACAGGATCTGCCGCAGCCCCTCGTTGACGCCGATCGGCGCATCCGAGGTGGTGTCGACGCCACCGGCGATGCCGCAGTCGATCTGCCCCAGGGCAATCTTGTTGGCCACCAGCAAGGCCGCTTCCAGGCCGGTGCCACAGGCTTGCTGGATGTCGTAAGCCGGTGTCGTGGGCGATAGCCGCGAACCCAGTACGCACTCCCGGGTCAGGTTGAAATCCCGCGAATGCTTGAGCACCGCCCCCGCCGCCACTTCGCCAAGGCGCAGGCCGTGGAGCTGGTAACGCTCGATCAGGCCCTCCAGGGCGGCCGTGAGCATGGCCTGGTTGCTGGCCGTGGCATACGGGCCGTTGGAGCGGGCGAAGGGAATGCGGTTACCGCCGATAATCGCGACGCGACGCAGCTGTGTCATGGAAAGCTCCCTATTCTATGAGTGCGACTTCGGTGAGTACCTCTCCCACTAGCGTAGGAGGCTTCTCGCAGATCGAACGACTCGGGGCCATTCGTGGTCCACACTTTGAACCCCAGCCTGCGGAGTGCGTTCCATGTCCGACCGTTATATCGACTTCGCCAATTCGTCCATCGGCCAGCGCCTGGTCGGGGCCCTTGGCCTGCCGTCACCGGTACGTCTGGAGCGCTGGCAGGCCGGCCGCCTGCGGCCCATCGAAGGCGCTCTGTTGATCGGTGGCGGCGCCATGGCCCAACAGGTGAGCGCCCTGGCACCGCGCCTGACCGATTCGGTCTACAGCTACGGCACCGACCCAACCCTGGCCACGCCCTGGATTCCCGGCCATGGGCCCAAGCTCAAGGCCGTGGTCTTCGATGCCAGCGAACTGCGGCATACCGATCAGCTCAAGCAACTGCGGGAGTTCTTCCAGCCGCTGCTGCGCAGCCTTGAGTCCAGCGCCCATCTGCTGATCCTCGGACGTGCTCCGCACACCCTGACAGAGCCCTTTGCCGCCAGCGCCCAGCGTGCCCTGGAAGGCTTCAGTCGCTCCCTGGCCAAGGAGCTGCGCAACGGCGCCACCCTGCAACTGCTGTATGTGGCCGAGGGCGCCGAAGAGCAGTTGGAAGGCGCCCTGCGATTCTTTCTCTCGCCCAAGAGCGCCTATGTTTCCGGGCAGGTGATCCACTTGCAGCCCTGCGCCAGTCAGGTCCAGGACTGGAGCCGGCCGCTGGCCGGGCGCAAGGCCCTGGTCACCGGCGCGGCCCGGGGCATTGGCGCGGCCATCGCCGAAACCCTGGCCCGGGACGGGGCCCAGGTGCTGTTGCTGGATGTGCCCCAGGCCAAGGCCGACCTGGACGCTCTGGCGGCCCGTCTCGGCGCACGCGCCATCGGCCTGGATATCTGCGCCGAGGACGCCCCGGCCCAGTTGCTCGAACAACTGCCCGAGGGCATCGACATTCTGGTGCACAACGCCGGGATCACCCGGGACAAGACCCTGGCCAACATGACCGCGGAGTTCTGGGACGCCGTGCTGGCGGTGAACCTCAACGCCCCGCAGGTATTGACCCAGGCCCTGCTCGACAGCGGCCGGCTGCACGATCACGGACGCGTGATCCTGTTGGCCTCCATCAGCGGCATTGCCGGCAACCGCGGGCAGACCAACTACGCCGCCAGCAAGGCCGGGCTGATCGGCCTGGCCCAGGCCTGGGCACCGCTGCTCAAGGCCCGGGACATCAGCATCAACGCCGTGGCGCCAGGCTTCATCGAGACCCAGATGACCGCCAAGGTGCCCTTCGCCTTGCGCGAAGCCGGACGCCGCATGAGTTCCCTGGGCCAGGGCGGCCTGCCTCAGGACGTCGCCGAGGCCGTGGCCTGGCTCGGCCAGCCGGGCAGTGGCGCGGTCAGCGGGCAAGCCTTGCGGGTGTGTGGCCAAAGTGTCCTGGGAGCCTGAAGATGACAACGCACTGGCATGAACTGAACCTGCCTGCGCTCTTGCCGCCGCTGTTTCTCAAGGCGGCGCTGAGACGGCGGAGCAATGGCACCGAGTTGCCCGAAGATGGACTGCGCTGCTGGATCAGCCTGGAGCCCAAACGGCTGGCGGCCTATCGCAAGGTCTGCGGTTTTGCCGACAACGGCCTGCTTCCCGCTACCTATCCCCATGTGCTGGCCTTCGCCCTGCAAATGCAGCTGCTGACCGCCCAGAACTTCCCCTTCCCGTTGCTGGGGCTGGTCCATCTGGCCAACCGGATTCGAGTGTTGCGCCCCATGGGCAACGTCAGCAGCGTGCGCATCGGCGTCCGGGTGGACAACCTGCAACCTCACGCCAAAGGGGCGGTGTTCGATCTGGTGACCACCGTGGACGATCTGCTGGGGCCGCTCTGGGAAGCCGAAAGCCAGATGCTCTGTCGCACAGTCAAGTTGCCCGGAGAACCTGCCGCGCCGCTTCCAGCATTGGGCGAAGGCCTGAACGAGGTGAGCCGCTGGCAGGCCGAAAGCAATATCGGCCGGCGCTACGCCAGGGTCTCTGGTGACTACAACCCTATCCACCTCAGTGCCTGGAGTGCCCGCCTGTTTGGCTTTCCCCAGGCCATAGCCCACGGTCTGTGGAACAAGGCCATGACCCTGGCGGCACTGAGCGAGCACCTGCCGGCCGCGAATATCGAAGTGTCGGTGCATTTCATCAAGCCCGTGCTGCTGCCCGGAACCGTCCGCTTGCTGGCCAGCGCTGCAGGGTCCAGTGGCGAACTCCAGCTACTGGGCAATGGCGATCTGCAACATATGCAGGGTCGCTGGCAGCCCATCGCCTGAGACGTCATCAACCACGGCGAATAAGCACTACACCGGCGACGATCAGCAGCAATCCGGCAATCTTGCCGAGGCTCACCGGCGCCTCGCGAAAGCCCACCCAACCAAAGTGGTCCAGGGCCAGGGCCATGCTCAACTGACCCGCCAGCACCAGAGCCATGAACAGCAAGGCGCCGATCCGTGGCCCGGCAAAAGCTGCGGTGGTGATGAAAAAGACCCCCAGCAGGCCGCCACACCAGTGCCACCAGGTCAGGCCCTTGAGGGCACTCAACGAGGGCATCTCACGCTGCATCAACACCAGGATCAACAAGGCTGCAGTACCGACAAAAAAGGAAATCAGTGCTGCGGCCAGCACACCGCCGACCTGCTTGGCCAACTGACCATTGATTCCGGCTTGCAGGGCCAGAAAGGCACCAGCGAAAAACGGCAGGCACAACAGCCACCAGATTGGACTAGGCATCACAGGCTCCAACAGCAATTCGGCCGCGCAGTATAGGCCAGCGCAGATTTGAAAGTCCTCGACACCCATTAACAGAATCTTAGAAAACTGCCGTTCTCTTGAGCAGAAAACAAAACAGAACCCATTAATTGTATATATATAACTTTCGTTTAGAGCTCACGAGCAGTCGCTCCATCCAGAGATACAAGGCATTGATTAATAACCACTTAAAAAGCACAAACTTCACAAACAATACTTTCAAACTAGTCACTTTTAAAGCAGTAGAAAACCAAGAATAAAACTCATTAATACCAAGTTCATAATTGTTCAAAAAGTCTCTCGCGCCTTTCATGTAGACAACGGACGAAGGTATCTCCAGCAATAGAACTGGAGAGCTATCGAAAACAACGAACGTTGTAATAGGTGCAAGGGATACCTCTCATGAAAACTCAATTCGGATGGAAAGCGTGTACAGCACTGGCGATAATCCTGACCCTCAGCCTGGCGGGCTGCAGCGGCGGCGGTGGTGGTCATAAGAGTGGTTCGAGCAGTTCATCTCCAACCACTGCTGACGGTGGCACTGGTGGCGGAACGGGTGGTGGTACTGACGGAGGCACCGGTGGCGGAACGGGCGGTGGTACCGGCGGAGGCACCGGTGGCGGAACGGGCGGTGGTACCGGCGGAGGCACCGGTGGCACGACCAGCACCCTGGTGACCGCCGACGTGGTGGCCGGCGTGGGCACTACCGTGAGCGATGTCGGCGACGGCATCAGCGACCTGGGCGACTCTCTGGCAACGGTTCCAGTGGTCGGCAGCCTGGCCCGCAGTGCCGTCAACACTACCGGTAATGTGGTGGACAGCGTTGGTGAGGGCTTGACCAACGGCCTTGGCAAACTGGGGAGCGATCCCAAGGCCCTGAGCAAGACCACGGCCACCGTCGGCAACGTGGTCGGCGATGTGGGCACCGGAGTCAAGGATCTCAGCGGGCAACTGGCAACGACCACCCAAAGCGTTCCGGTCGTCGGTGGCGTGGTGACCAGGGTGGCCCCGGTACTCAGCGGTGTCGGCACCCGGGTGACCATGCTGGGCAACACCTTGAGTACCGTCACCAGCAGCGGGCCAGTCGGCACCCTAACCGATGGCGTGGGTGACAAGGTACTGGTACCGGTAGTGAGCATGGCAGAAGGCCTGACTGGCAAGGTGGGCAGCACCACCGGCCTGGGCGCACCAGTCAAGGGACTGATCAAAGGCGTGAGCGATGCTGTGGATGATACCGGCGAGAAGGTCAGCAATACCGGTGATGGCAACCCTGTGACCGATCTGTTGGGCAATGCCCTGAGCAATGCCAGCGGCGCGGTAAACAGCGCAGCTGGCTACGTCGGCAAGTCCGGGAGCGGCACCGGAAGCGGTGGCGGTACTGGCCTGGGCGGCACCGGCATGCTGGAAGTCGCAGGCGGTGCAGTGGCCAACCTCGGCAATGGCATCAATACCGGCAACACCAATGGCACGGTCAGCGCAGTGAGCGCCGCCGGCACTGCGGTGGGCGGCCTGGTTGCCTCGGTGGGCGGAGCCTTGGGCGGCCCAGGCACTCCCAACCTGGTGGTCACCGCGCCCCTGGCCAGTGTCGGCGCGAACCTGGGTTCGGCGTTGAATCCGGTCACCAGCTCCGTCACCGGTCTGACCCAGCAAGTGGGCGCAGCCGGCGGCCTGGGTGGCCAGGTCAGCGGTCTGCTGGGCCAAGCGGGCGGGGCTGTGAGCAATGTGGGTACCACTGTTGCCGGTGGCACGGGCGGCAATCAGGTCGGCGGCTCCCTGGGCGGCACCCTCGGCGCAGTGGGCAGCACCGTGGCCTCGGTCGGCGGTCTGGTCAACGGCGGCACTGCCCCCAGCGGCGGTCTGCTCGGTGGGGTCGGAGTCGGGATCGGCGTCGGAGCCAGCGCCAGCGGCAGCGCTTCTACAGGAGCAGGTCTCAACGGTGGCCTGGGTGGTGTGCTGGGTGGTTTGACCGGCGCCCTGGGCGGCCAGAAATAATTTGCACCTGGCCGATTCGACGGCCTCACCTGCAGCGCCTACGCTTGGTTGAGGGCGAGAGGTTCAGATGAATCTCTCGCCTTTTTGTTTATCCAGAGCATCACCCTCCAGCACCTGATCAGGGCTCAGACCTTGAACGGTGCATGGAATGAGGACTTTTAGCATCGCTGCGGCTTGACCATGGAGTGTCCTATGCGCACGTTGGCCAGTTTGTTGTTGATTGGATGCTGTACCTCCGCTTACGCCGACTCCCTTCCCCGTTTTCTCAACAGTAACGACAGCATTACCAACCTGCCCCAACCCAACCTGCCAGTGGACGCCTACCGCCCGGCTACACCGCAGTTGCAGACGCCTGAGCAACCCGTCGCCCCCCAAGGGCAGCAGCCGCTGATGATGGGCACCAAGGTTACGGTGCGTCAGGTCCAGATCGAGGGTGGCACGGTCTACCCTCTTGAGCAGTTGGCGGCGATCTACCAGCCATTGATCGGCCATGAAACCAGCTTCGCTCAATTGATCGAAGCCACCCGAGAGATCACCCGACGCTACCAGAACGACGGCTACCTGCTGTCCTACGCCTTCATGCCGCAGCAGAACTTCAACCAGGGTGTCCTGCGGGTGGTGCTGGTGGAGGGCTATATCAGGGACTACCAGCTACAGGGCGACATCGGCCCGGTGTCCGCCTATCTGGACAAGCTGGTGAGCAAGCTAAAGGCCGAACGCCCGCTGACCCGCAAGACCTTCGAGCGCTATACCACTCTGATGAGCCGGGTACCGGGCGTGACCCTGCAAGCGGTGGTGCCACCACCGGGAACCACCGACGGTGCGACCCAATTGGTCGCCGTGGCCAGCCGCAAATCCATCAGCACCACCCTCAACAGCACCGACGACAATCGCAAAGGTCTGCAGGCCCTGGTGGGTATTACCAGCAGCTCGCAAACGGCCTGGGGCGAACAGCTGAGCCTCAGCGGACTGTTTCCCCCGGGCAAGGACAAGGAACACTACTACCGCCTGGACTACAGCCAGTTGCTGGGTTCCGAGGGCACGCAGTTGAGCCTCTACGGTGCGCGCTACCGCAGTGATCCGCGAAGCAACGTGCAATTGGGCAATGGCCTGGAGCTTGAGCCCCATCGCGCAAACGACCGTTTCTCCATCGGCGTCAGCCACCCCTTCATCGCCTCGCCCAATGAGATGCTCACCGCCGGTACACGCCTGTATGCAGTGAACGACAAGACCCGCTATCGGCTGAACAACGCCCCCCTGACCCTGGAAGAGAAAACCGATATCCGCGCCCTGGCGCTGGAGAGCGACTGGAGCAAATCCGATCCGCGCCAACTGCGAATCCTCAGCGCCGGTCTCTACCAGGGCCTGGACAGCATGGGAGCCAAGACCAACAACGCACTCTACGATCTGGATTTCTTCCGCCTGCGTGTGGCGGGAGTACAGAGCGACCGTTTCTTCGACAATTGGCAGGGGGTGCTTTCCGCAGCCCTGTACTGGAGCGATGACAATCTGCCAGACAGTGAACGGGCCAGTTTTGGCGGACAGAACTTCGCGCGGGGTTATCCCGATGACCAGGCCACCGGTGACAAGGGTTGGGGTGTGGCTTATGAGGTGAACTACAGCTTCCGTCGCGAGGGGCCTTGGGTCCGGGTACTGCAACCCTATGTCGTGCTGGACCGCTCCAAGACCTGGTTCAACCAGTTGCCGGTCAAGGGCAGCAACCTGTCATCGGCGGCTGTGGGTCTGCGCTTCGGCGACACCAAGCACTACAACATCGCCCTGGAGGCCGCCAAGCCCATGTCCGATGAAGCCCTGGACACCTACAACCGCCGTCCGCGCTATACCTTGAGTTTCAGCTATCAACTCTGAACAGTTGGGTGATTTTGACCTGCTCCCCAGCAGGTCTTTTTTTGCCGGCAAAAAAGACCGAGCAAGCCTGAAGGTCAGGGACCGACGATATGCAGCCGGGGTTGGGGAAACAGATTATTGAGGGTTTCCAGCAGGCGCACGTAATAGATCGGCTTGCGGAACAGATCCAGGACCTGCAGACGCAACAGGTCACTGACGTCATCCATGTCGGCGTGCCCCGACATGACGATCACCGGCAAGTGCTGGCGCGAGGTGTGCTCGCGCAGACGCTTGATCAGCGACAGGCCACCCTCTTCCGGCATGCGCAGGTCCGTGATCACCAGAGCAATATCCGGATGCTGGGTGAGGTGTTCCAGAGCACATTTCACCGAGGTGGCGGTAAAGCAGCAAAAGCCCTCGCCTTCCAGCAGCTCGGCGAGTTCCATCAGCGCATCTTCTTCGTCGTCCACCAGCAACAATTGCTGACGTGTGGGTTGAGGGGAGGTCATGGACAGTACCCTGGAGTGAGCGTCACGCCCGTGGTTGAACGCAGCCATCGAACATCAGGCTACCGGTGGCGTAACCGCAAACAGGCCTTCGGTTCTAGAAAACCGAAGGCCTGCACGGAACCGGGGGTAGCTTGAAGGTCTGTCGAAAGCGCTGCCCAGCGGCTGCTCACCTGGGCCACTCCGCTGATCAAGGCTCAGGCCGGGTGACGGCGTCGCCTCCAAGGCTGGTCAGGATGTTGTTGAAGATGGCCAGTACACGATCACCCAGAGGGGTAACGAACGCTACGACCACCACTGCCACCATCGCTACGACAATCGCGTACTCGATCGCGGATGCGCCTTCGGTGCGGTCAAAAAACAGGCGCGCCCTGAGCAACAAATATTGAAGAATCATCCTAGCTCTCCTTTGCGCCAGACGGCGCCACTGGAACAGCACTGGGCAAAATTCCCCGGTGCCACCTGAGCATTGTCAACAAAGCCCGGCCCAGCAACTGTAAGAACTGATTAATCACAAAGTATTAATCGGATGGTTGGCGCCAAAAAACTCGCCCCATTGAATCAACTCATACTTTTGTTAGCTATTTTTCGACGACTTAATGGCATTTCGTCCTAGCTCTACTACCTTCACATAGCGAAATAGTTGCATGTTCATAGCTACCTGATTGCGAAATTAACTCGTTTGGAATCACGGGCTGGTGGTGCAGCAGGATAGGGAGAGCCTTCATGAACAGTCGCGTCACCATGGGTCTGGCTGGACTTCTGCTGCTGGGTGCGGTGTTTTTCGGTTACTGGGGCCTGGTCCTCAGCCGTCAACCCGAACCGGCACCACCGGCTCAACCGGTGGCCCCCCGCGTCGTCGAACAAGTCACCAGCAATGCCGAAGACCAGACCCGCCAACCCGTGGTGGTACTGGTGCGCGATGTGCCACCTTTCGTTCCGCTCACCGCCGCGGATCTGGCGCTGGAAAAACTGCGCACCGCGCCTGCCGGCAGCCTCAGTGCCATTGATCAGGCGGTGGGCCGTATGCCCTGGCGACAACTGAGTGCCGGCACCTGGCTCAACGCCCAGAGCTTCGAGACCGGTGGCACCCTGGCACGAATGATTCGCAGCGATGAGCGAGCCCTGGCGGTAGCGGTGGATGAAGTCATCGGCGCCGCCGGGCAACTGAGCCCCGGGGACTATGTCGACGTGCTGTTGTTTCTGCGTCAGGACACGACCAATCCACAGCAATCGGCACAGATCGCCGTGCCCGCCATGCGGGTACTGGCAGTGGGCGAGCAACTGGGACTGACCAATGACGGACAGCCCGCCGCCCCAGCGGTGACCCGCGAGGAGAAGCTCAAGCAGGACCAGCGCCGGATCGCCGCCCGCACGGTGGTTCTGGCCGTACCCGAGCAGCTCTTGAGCCGGTTGATGCTCGCCACCCAGGTCGGCGTGCTGCGACTGGCCGTGCGCAGCAGCGATGAGCAGCGCCTGGCCCACTACTGGGCCGGCAATGAGGACGCCATCGGCCACCTCGATGCAGCCAACAGCAACCTGTTCCAGTTCACTCAACTGGCCCTCGGCAAAGCTCCCCGTAGCCCGCTCGCCCAAGGTGGCGGACCACGCTCGGCGGTGGAGGTCATCCGGGGCAACCAGGTCTCTCAACAAACCCCCTGATCGAGCAAGGATGCATGACATGCGCAGTCGTTCCATGCCGCTGTTCACCACACTGCTGACGCTGAGTCTGGGCCAATGGCTCTGGAACCCGGCCATGGCCGCGCCAATGTCGGGCTGCTCAAGCCTGGCGCCGTTGCCGGCCGTGCTGGAAGTCGGCGAAGGTTTGCAACAGGAGCTGCAGTCCCCGGTGGTCATCACTCGATTGGCGGTAGGCGATCCGAAAGTTGCCGATGTCCACGCCAACGGCAACAAGGCCTTTCTGCTCACCGGCATGGCTCCCGGCGCCACCAGCCTGATGGTCTGGACCTCCTGCTCCAGCACTCCACGCCAGAGCATGGTGTTCGTCCGCGGCCGGGCCACTGCCGACATGACCGCCAGCCGCTTGCCAATCAGCGACGATCCGTTGCTGCCCAGCCAGGTACAGACCGACATCCGCTTCGTCGAGGTCAGCCGCACCAAGCTCAAGGAGGCCAGTGCCTCGATCTTCGGCCGCGGAAACAACTTCCTGTTCGGCTCCCCTGGCACCGCTCCCGTCACCACCGGCACCGCCGGCAGCGTCACCCCGACCTTCGGTGGCCGGCGGACCAACATCCCCCTGGACAACGGCACCTTCAACATCGGCTTCGGCAACGGCCGGGTACTGACCCTGATCAACGCCCTGGAAGGCAGCGGCTTCGCCTACACCCTGGCCCGGCCCTCCCTGGTGGCCCTCAGCGGCCAGAGCGCAAGCTTCCTGGCCGGTGGCGAAATCCCTATTCCGGTGCCCAGCACCGCTAGCAACAGCGTGACCATCGAATACAAGGAATTCGGTATCCGCCTGACCCTGACCCCCACCATTGTCGACAGCGGTCGCATTTCGCTGAAAGTGGCGCCGGAGGTCAGTGAGCTGGACTACAGCAACGGCGTGACCATCGCCGGGACCGTGGTACCGGCGCTGATCGTACGACGCACGGACACCAGCATCTCCCTGGCCGATGGCGAGAGCTTCGTCATCAGCGGCCTGATCAGCACCCGCAACAGTTCCCTGGTGAGCAAGTTTCCCGGGTTGGGGGACATCCCGGTACTGGGAGCGTTCTTCCGCGATTCGACGATCAATCGCGAAGAGCGCGAGCTGCTGATGGTGGTCACTCCGCATCTGGTCCAGCCCCTGGCCGCCGATGCCAAGCTGCCGGCCTTGCCCGGTGAACGCCTGCGCAGCTACGACCCGAACTTCTATCGCATGTTCTTCCTCGAGAACGGCAACTTCGACAAGCGCAGCGGGCTATCGCAATGAGCCAGAACATGAGCCAGACGTTCCTGGCCATCACCCGCAACAGCACCGATCTTGAATGGCTGCAAGGCGCCCTGGCGCCCCTGGGCCAGGTGGTAGGGGCCGATGGCAGCCTCGACGAGTTGCTGGCGCTGGTGGACGTGACTTTCGCCAACCTGGTGTTCGTCGGCCTCGACCGCGAGCATGTGGTGGCCCAGGCCGCACTGATCGAAGGGGCCCTGGAAGCCAAGCCGATGCTGGCGATCGTCGCCCTCGGCGATGGCATGGACAACCAGTTGGTCCTCAACGCCATGCGTGCCGGCGCCCGGGACTTCGTCGCCTACGGCTCGCGTTCCAGCGAAGTTGCCGGTCTGGTCCGACGTTTGAGCAAACGCCTGCCGGCAGTGACGCCCAACACCCAGATGGGCGGCCTGACCGTGCTCTACGGCGCGCAAGCCGATAGCGACGGCGCACTCCTGTCCGGGCACCTGGCCCTGGTGGTGCAAAAGAGTGGCCAGCAGACTCTGCTGCTGGACCTCGGCCTGCCCCGTGGCGACAGCCTGGCACTGTTGGGGCTGGAAAGTTCGTTCCACTTCGGCGATGCCCTGCGCCACCTGCGGCGCCTGGATACCACCCTGATCGACAGCGCCTTCACCAGCACTGAAGCCGGCTTGCGCATCCTCGCCTACGCCAGTCACGACGAGCCCCTGGAACACACCAGTGCCGCCGAGCTGTACATGTTGCTCAGTGCCTTGCGCCAGCACTTCCAGCACATCGTGGTGAACCTCGTTGGCCAGCCCGACAGCGAGGCTCTGCGGACCTTCGTCAGTCATTGCGACAAGCTGATCTGGTGCACCGACCAGAATGTCCTCGACTGCCGGCGCAACCTGGCGGTCCTCAATCACTGGCGCGAAAAGGGCATGAAACTGGAGCACGCACGCTTGCTGGTGGACCGCTACCTGCGCGCCGTCACTCCGGATTCCGAAACCCTGGGCAAGACTTTCGGCCTGGAAGTGATCGCGGTGCTGGCCTACAACCCGGAGGTGCGCCTGAACGCCAAGAACCAGGGAGTCACCCTGTTTGAAATGGCCCCCCGGGAGAGCCTGACCCAAAGCATTCGCACCTTGGGCGAACGCCTGGCCAAGCGCTCCGAAGGCCTGACCAAGCCCAAGGCCGGCTGGCTCAACAGAATCATGGGGGGCAGATGAGCGGCGAAAAACTCTTTGGCGCCCCGGCTCGTCCGGCACCGGGCAATAGCGATCACGAAGGCCTGAAGCTGGTGCTGCATCGCTACATCATCGATGCCATCGAAGACTCGGGGAAAAACCTGCTGGAAAGCTCCCGGCAGAACCTTTCGCAGTTCGTCACCGACAAAGTGGCGGAGTACATCGCGCGCATGCACCTGGCGATTTCCCGCTATGAAATGGAACGGCTGGCGGAGGAAATCGTCGATGAGCTGACCGGCTTCGGCCCCCTGGAAGTGCTGCTGCGCGATCCGGCGGTGACCGAGATCCTGGTCAACGGCCCGCACCGGGTATTCGTCGAGCGCGACGGCGTGCTGCACCAGAGCGACCTGCGTTTCATCGACGCCCACCACGTTGAGCGGGTCATGCAACGGATCCTTGCCCCCTTGGGCCGACGCCTCGACGAGTCCTCGCCGATGGTCGATGCGCGCCTGCCGGACGGCAGCCGGGTCAACGCCATCATTCCTCCCATCGCCCTGGACGGCCCCTGCCTGTCGATTCGTAAATTTCGCAAGGACATGCTCAAGAGCAGCGACCTGATCGCCATGCAGACCATCGACCTGGCGATCTTCGAGTTCCTCCAGGAGGCCGTGGGCAAACGCTGCAACATCCTGATCAGCGGCGGCACCGGTACCGGCAAGACCACCCTGCTGAACATCCTCAGCCAGTTGATCAATCCCCACGAACGGCTGGTGACCATCGAAGACGTGGCCGAACTGCAACTGGGGCACCCCCATGTGGTGCGTCTGGAAACCCGCCCGCCCAATGCCGAAGGCCATGGCGAGGTCAAGGCCAGCGACCTGATCCGCAACGCCCTGCGGATGCGCCCGGATCGGATCATCCTCGGTGAGATCCGCGGCGTGGAAGTACTGGATGTACTGACCGCGATGAACACCGGCCACGATGGTTCCATGAGTACGGTACACGCCAACAACGCTCAGGATGCCCTGTTGCGCCTGGAGACCCTGGTGGGCCTGACCGGTCGCCAGATCGCCGAGCGCACCTTGCGGCAGATGATCTGCGCGGCCCTGGATGTGGTGATCCAGTTGACCCGCCTGCCCGATGGCCGGCGCTGCGTCAGCGAAGTGGTGGAGGTGGTGGGCATTCGCGATGACATCTATGTCACCAACACCCTGTTCCGCCTGGATCGCCGCAGCGGCTTTGGCTTCGGTTTCCTGCGCGAGGCGCTGCACCCGGCGGGGGACAAACTGCGCCGCGAGAGCGGGCTGAGCGTCAATTGAACCGGCGAGGTAGCCCATGATCGGCCTGCTGCTTACCTTGATCTGCCTGATTCTGCTGGGGCTTTCCGGCTGGCTGTTCTACCACGGTGTGCGCAAGACCGAGCGTGAGCGAGTGCTCAACCGGCTGGCCGAAGGGCAACCCGAGCTGAGCCCGCAACGCAGTCCATGGATCGGCCTGGAGCGCGCCTTCGCCCGCGCCGGCCTGGGCCAGCCCAGTGAGCGCCTGGGCCTGTGGCTGGCGGTGTGGGCAGTGCTGATGTTGTTGGGCTACCTGCTAGGGGACTGGCTCGGACTGCTGGGCTGCCTCTTCGGCCCACCGCTGCTGTTGCGGCTGTATATCGCCTGGCTGTACCAGCGCCGGCTCAAACGCATGATCGAGCAACTGCCGCCCTTGCTGGATCACAGCGTGCGCAGCCTGAAGTCCGGACGCACCCTGGCAGACGCCGTGCTGGGAGCCATCGAGGCCAGTAACGATCCGCTGAAACAAGCCATGGGGCGTATCCAGCGCAACGTGCAACTGGGGGTCAATCTGCCGGACGCGGTCAACGATTTCGCCGAGTTCTACGAACAGGACGAGTTACGCATGTTCGCCCTGGGCCTTAAGGTCAATCACCGATATGGCGGCAACGCCAGCGAGCTCCTGGAAAACCTGATCAAGCTGATTCGCGAGCGGGAACAAGGGGCCCGACAACTGAGCGCGATGACCGGCGAAACCCGCATGACCGCCTGGGTCCTGGGAACCCTGCCGCTGCTGCTGGTGGGCTACTTCATGCTCACTAACCCAAGCTACATGCTGGGCATGTGGCACGACCCTTCCGGACAGAAAATGCTGATCACTGCCGTGTGCTTGCAGATCTTCGGCTGCCTGGCCCTGTGGCGCATGTTGAGGAGTATCTGAAATGCTTCTGCTGGCCGCTGCGATGCTGTTTTTAGGTGCCTTGCTGCTGCTTGGCAACGGCGTGCTGGAGCAACGCCGGCGCGAGCGCCAGGTTGCCCAGCGCCTGCAAGGCAACCTGACCCGTGACAACCGCCTGGGCAGTTGGCTGCGACAGTTGGGCGACAGCCGCTTCGGCCAGCGCGCCGTCAGCATGGACAGCGAGACCCAGACCCTGCTCAACCGTCTGGGCTGGCGTCGCGCCAGCCAGCGCTCGCTGTTCGCCGCCAGCCAGATCGCGACCCCGGTGCTGGCGGTGTGCCTGGTGATCTTTGTCCAGGAAGTGGCATTCCCCAACGCGCAAAGCAAATGGCTGGTACCGATGCTGGCGGCCGGGGCCGGTTATCTGCTGCCCAAGCGCGCCCTGGCCTACGCCGCTCACCGCCGGCAGAAACAGATCGCCCTGGAGATTTCGACCTTCATTCCCTTGCTGCGCATTCTGTTCGAGTCGGGCATGGCCGTGGAACAGGCCCTGCGGGTCCTGAGCAACGAAGCCGGGAAGCTGCTGCCGGAACTGACCCACGAGTTGCGCCTGATCCTGGCACGGGTCGATTCGGGCCTGGAGCTGGGCCAGGAGCTCAGCCAGACCGCGACCCTGCTGGCGGTGGACGAATTCACCGACACCTGTGTGATTCTCCAGCAACTGGTACTGCAAGGCGGCGGGGCGATGAAATCCCTGCAGGCCCTCAAGCAGTTGCTCGACGACCGGCGCCTGACTCGCCTGCAGGAATACATATCGAAAATGTCGGCCAAAATGTCGGTGGTGATGATGCTGTTTCTCTTCCCCGCCTTGTTGATCGTGCTGGCCGGGCCGGGCTTCACCGCCATCGCCCGGGCCTTTGCTGCCTAGAGGGAATTTGATGAAAGCCATGATTGTCGCCACCAGTTTGTTGCTGCTCGGCGGATGCGCCAGCAACGGCCAGGTGCCGTGGGCAGCCCTGACCCAATCCGCCAGTTGCGCCAAGCTCAGCTCCGAGCAGGAGCTGGCGGTGAACCTCGCCGATGAGATGGCCAACGACGGCAAGCTGCACGCCAGCCTGGCCAACCTGCAGAACCTGCCGGACAACCTCGCCGAAGTGCGGGTGCGCAAGGCCCGGGTCTACCGCCTGTTGGGCCGTAATGAGGCCGAGCCACTGTACCGCAGCCTGCTGGGCTCCTGCCTGGCCGCCGAGGGCGAGCATGGCCTGGGCCAATTGGCGGCGGCCCGGGGGGACAACGGCCAGGCTCAGGCTCACCTGCAAAGGGCGGCGCGACTGGCACCGACCAATGAAAAAATCCGCAACGACCTGGGGGTCGTCTACCTCAACCAGTTGCGCATCGAAGATGCACGCTTCGAATTCCTCACCGCCATCGAGCTCAAGCAGTCCGAGCCGCTGGCGGCCATCAACCTGGTGACCCTGTTGCTTTATCAGGACAACTGGAAGCAGGCCGCCGAAGTGGTCAGCCAGGCCAACCTGAATCCCCAGCAATTTTCCCAGGCCCAGGCCCGCGCCGAGGCGCTGGGGAAACCCGCGACAACCACGGCCTCCGTGCCCCAGGTGGCGAAGGGTTCCACGACCCTGCAGCCCGAGGCCACGCCGTCCAAGGAGCGCTGAAATGAAACTGCCCATGCTCTGCTGCACCGCCCTGCTGACGATGCCTCTGGCTGCCCAAGCCATCGATGCAGGCCCCGCCTCGCCCCAGCAGCAGGAGACCGAAGGCTGGCTGCTGTTGCAAAGCCGCAACCTGGCCGCCTCGCCGCAGCCACAGTCGGCGACCCCCACGGAACGTGAGCTGGCGTTGCAACGCTGGTTGAAAAAATACCACTACGAAATTCCGGACCTGTACGACCCGGATGCCGGTGGCAAGGTGGAAACCAAGTAGCCAGGAGGGAATCGAGCGGCGGTGAGCTCATCACCGCCGCCATGCACTGCTCGTTATCAGTGGGCGGTGACCCGCTGGCGCAGCCCCGAATTGCTCGGTGACAAGGCCAGGGCCAGTTGCGTGCGGTTGTGCATGTGGGTCAGCCGCAGGACCTGGGAAACGTAGAGTTTTACGGTGTTTTCGGTGATCCCCAGTTCACAGGCGATCTGGTAGTTGGTCTGCCCCTTGCCCACCAGTCGCGCCACGTCCAGTTGTCGTGGCGACAGCTGGTTGAAGATGGCCGGAATCTCGATGGCATCAGCGTCTGCGCTGTCGCCCTGAGACTCCTCGCTGCGACTGGCGGCGGGGGTACGCCGGACCTTGTCCAGGTCCTGGTAGAGATCGTCTATGGACTCCGAAAGAAATTGCAGCTTCTGGTTCAGGTGCCCCAGGTGCAGGTTCTTCTGCCGCTCCTGCAAGGCGACTTCCTGACGCTGCAGGCCTTCGAGGAGTTCGTCCAGGTCGATGGGTTTCTGGTAGTAATCGGCAATGCCGGCGCGCAGGGCCTTGATCACGTCCTGTTTGTCCGCCTGCCCGGTGAGCATGATGGCTTCGAACACCCGATGCTTGCCGGCCAGTCGCTGCAGTTCCTGCACCAGCTGGATGCCGTCCATATCCGGCATGTGCAGATCGCAGAGCACCAGGGAGATTTCCGGGTCCTTGTTGAAGCACTCCATCGCCTGGAGGCTGGACTCGCAAGGAACACAACGGTAACCACTGCTTTCAAGAAACTCGCATAGTTCTTCGACAATCAGTGGCTGATCATCGACCACGAGCACTTTCATCTGTGAGGTGAGCTTGTTCACGTGCTACTCCGTGCGGGCCATTCGTCGACTGGCCACTCCTGTCCTGCCTCGCATGATCCAGGCAGCTACACATAAAAACCTAGACCCACTTTCCGACTATGTACATCGCATTAATCAGTCCGGCGACTAATGGATCACGCTCACAGTTAAGACCATTCCAGCCAGTACAAAGGGGGCAAATGGGTATTTTTTTGACAAGCGCCTGCCGGTCCCTCCCGCTTGGGGGTCAAGCCCTTGTTTCTGCTGAAACCAGAGCCTGGGCGCGATCAGCAACCACACCAGGCTGCAGAGCCCAGCGCCGATAAAGGCCCCCAGTAAGTGCTCTGGGTCGCAGAGCAGTCCCAGGGCCGCCATCAACTTGACGTCCCCCGCCCCCATCCGCCCCATGGCATACCCGGGCAAAGTGAATAGCAGGGCCAGCAACAATGCCCAACCACCCTGTGCGGCACTGGCCCCCAGCCAGGTACTGCCGGTCCACAACAGGTACAGGCCGGCCAGCAGCGCGACGCCCAGAGTCAAGCTGTTGGCGATCTGCCGCTGACGCAGATCCTGCAGCGCGCAGATTGCCAACCAGATCCACAAAACCCAGAAATGCATCGCCGAAGAGGGTTCCTTTTGCCGGATTGATCCTATGCTCAATGGACATAGTGGTTGTCAGGGTAGACGCACTCATGAAACCGGGCCTCCCTAGAAAGCAGAAAGGTGCTGTGGCGATCGAATTCGCCGCCGTGTTCGTGATCTTCTTCGCAGTGTTTTACGGCCTGGTCAGCTACAGCCTGCCGCTGCTGCTGATGCAATCCTTCAACCAGGCGACCGCTGAAGCGGTGCGCCGGGCCGTGGCGGTCGACCCCAATATCGACGACTACGCCACCACGGTGCAGGACCTGGCCAACACCGTGGTGCAGAACCAGACCAACTGGATTCCGCCGGCCTTCAACTTCGCCGCCGCCGACCACAGCGCGGTGTACGCCAACGGCGTACTCACAGTACGGATCGACTACCCCACCCAGAAACTCACCCAGGTACTGCCGCGCCTGGTGTTACCGGTGGTCGGCCCGGTGCCCAACCTGCCCACCAACCTGAGCGCCATCTCGAGTGTGCAATTTTGACCTCTGGTGACAAGCTGCTTGGACGCTTGCTGGGCCGTCAGCCACTCCCCGCCGACGAGTCCCGGGTCCCGCCCCAGGCTGTTGGCCTGCAACTGGTACTCGACCCCCAGGGCCGGGTCCTCACCAGCAGCGGGCCATTGCGTCATGGGCTGGCCCAGTTGCCCCCCAGCGCCGAACCACCGCACCTGCTGGACTACATCCTGCCCGGCAGCACCCTGGCCCTCGAAGGCCGTCCCGCCGACTGGAGCGGACAAGTGCTGGACCTGGACCTGCGCGGGCTGGGTGGCAAGACCTTGCACCTGCGCGGCTGGCTCCAACCCTGGGGCTCGCAATGGTTGCTGCATCTACTGGACATCGGCGACCTGATCCAGCAACGCCAACAGGCCCTGAGCCGTGAGCAATGCCAGATCTTCGCCGCGCAGATCAGCGAACAGATCCGCCTGTGCAACCTGACCCGCCTGCCGGACGTGCTGCACGACCAGCTCGCCGACCTGGCCCGCTACTGGCACATCCCCTGCCTGGGCCTGGCCTTGCTCGACGAACAGGAACAAAGCTGGGTCATCCACAGTTGCTACAGTGCCCATGACTCACCCCGGTTGTGGCATGACGACCAGGACCTGGGGACTGGCCTGGATAGCCTGAGCGGCAATACACCGCTGCATCTGAATCAAATCCAGGGCCTGAATGAACACCCGCGATTGCAGGGCATCTTCGGTCATCGCGAAGGTTTTCTGGTGCCCTACCGGGACGACCATGGCGTCGCGGCCTGGCTGCTGTGCGGCTGTTACGCCGTACAGCAACACGCGCCCAACCTGCTGGACCGCGACTGGCTGGCGCTCACTGCGGCCCTGGCCGGGCCACTGCTCAGCCGCCTGCGGGAACAGCGTCATCACCTGCACCTGGAGCGCCTGGAAGCCCTGCAAGGGCTGCTGGGCACCGGTTGGTGGGAGCTGCGCGCCAACACGGCCGAGGTGTTGCTGGCCAAGCCACTGGCCGCCAGCCTGCAACTGCCCGCCGACAGCAACAGACTCAGCGTCCAGGATTGGCTGGAACTGATTCACCCCGCCGACCGCGCCGAACTCAACAGCCGCCTGCAGGCCCTGAAGCTGGGCAAGCCGCTGCTGCTCTGCGTCCGCCTGCACGAAGCTGACCCGAGCGCAGCAACGCGCTGGTACCGTTTGCAGGGCCAGGCCCTGGGACGAGGGGAACAGCAACGGCTGGTGGGGTTCATGCTGGATATCAGCGATATCAAGAACCAACAGCAACAAGCCGCTGCCGCCCATGCCCGCCTGGATAACCTGATCGCCAGCTCGCCGGCGGTGATCTATGTCCAGCGCTACCTGGAAGGCGCCCTGCAACCGAGTTTTTTCAGCGCCAGCCTGCAACCGCTGCTGGGCTGGAGCCTGGAAGACTGCAACGAAGGCGCCGTGGCGGACTGGGTCCATCCCGAGGACCGCGACCTGTACTTCCAGCGCTGTCGCCAACTGCTGCGTGAGGGCAATGTCCATGCCCGCTACCGACTCCGGGATCGCCAGGGGAACTTTCACTGGGTACTGGACGAAGCCCGGCTGCTGCGCAATGACCTGGGCCTGCCGGTGGAAGCGGTTGGCCTGTGGCTGGACGTCACCGAAGCCACCCTGGCCGCCGAGCACGTGCGCCAGAGCGAAGAGCGCTACCGGATTCTGGTGGAAGACTCACCGGCGATGATCTGCCGCTACCGCCCGGACCTGACCCTGACCTTCGGCAACCGGCCGCTGGCGGCCTACCTGGAGTGCGCCGCCGAAGATCTGCCGGGGAGCAATCTCGGACAGTGGCTGTCCGCCGAGCAGCGCGAGGGTTTTGAACGGCGGCTCACGTTGCTGAGCCCGGAGTTTCCGGTCAGCACCGCCGAGATCAACCTGCAACTGCCAGGGCGTGAACACGCCTGGTGGGTCTGGTCGGATCGTGGGGTATTCGATGAACAGGGGCAGTTGCTGGAAATCCAGGCCGTGGGCCGCGACAACACCGAAGTGCGGCGTTCCCAGCAGCAACTGACGCAAAGCGCGAAAATGGCCACCCTGGGGGAAATGGCCACCGGCCTGGCCCATGAAATCAACCAGCCGCTCAACGTGATGCGCATGGCCATCGTCAATGTGCTCAAGCGCCTGAACAGTGGCGATATCCAGGTCGACTACCTGACCGAAAAACTCCATCGCATCGACGCTCAGGTCCAGCGGGCCGCTCGAGTGGTGGACCACATGCGGGTATTCGGCCGGCGCTCGGAGGTGGAGCAACAGCCCTTCAATCCGGCCCAGGCCATCGAGGGGACCCTGTCGCTGCTGGCCGAGGGCATGCGTGGCAAGGGGCTGGAACTGCGTATCAGCGAGCTGGGTTTCGAGGTTCAGGTGCTGGGCTTTGTCGACCAGTTGGAACAGGTGCTGATCAACCTTTTGGTGAATGCCCGGGACGCCCTGCTGGGCAAGCAAGGGCAGCAGAAGGATTTCAAACCCTGGATTGCCGTACATGGCCAGCGCGACGAAGAGTGGGTGCGCCTGTGGGTCGAGGACAACGCCGGTGGCATCGACCCGCGGCTGCTGGAACGGATTTTCGAACCCTTCTTCACCACCAAGCCGGTGGGCGTCGGCACCGGGCTCGGTCTGTCGGTGAGCTACGGCATAGTCCAGAACATGGGCGGTCGCCTGAGTGTCAGCAACGGCCAGGACGGCGCGCGCTTTTGCATCGAGCTGCCAATTGTCCAGGCGGATCAGATCACCAGATAGGCCCTGCCCGTCTGCCCGCAGGTGAGGTTGGCACCGACCTGGACGTCCATCAGGCTGACCCCCAATGCCGCCAGCAGGTTGTTCAACAGCGGATCGAGCAAGGGGCTCAGCAGATTGCTGATCAGCGGCATGATCAGGCTGGTGACACCATTGATCAGCCCCCCCGCGCCCGCCACTACCGAACCCAGGAGGTTGGCGCTGACCGGCTGGTAAACCTGCAGGCTGATCCCGGAGATAGTGCCCGACAGGCTGTTGACGAGGTTGTTGGTCGGGGCAGCGTTCTGGTAGCTCGGCGTCTGGTTGACGTTCGGGGGGACAGCAAAATCCGGCGCACCGCTTGAGTAAGTCAGGTCCCGCCCCACGTTCGGCCCGGTCTGGCTGAGCCCCAGCGAACTGTCGACCTTGATGCCGATGCCCCCGGCGGCGAAGGCTGTGCGCGCCGGCCCGCAACTGCCGATCCCGAGAATCTTGCGACAGGTCCAGATGCCCAGGTCGATGATCGGCAGCGGCGTCACCACAGGTTGCGTCGAGGAAGAGAACGTCGTGTTGGGATCAATCTGCCCGACCTTGATGTCGGCCAGGGACGATTCGCTGTACGCCGTGAGGCTTTTGGTTCCGGTGTTGCCCGTCGGACAGCTGTAGTTGGTGACGTAGGCCTTGGCGCCCCCCAACTCCAGGTTGATGTCGATTCGCGGAGAAGGCAGCACTTGTGGGTCGATTTGCTGGCACCCGGCGCCCAGCAGGCAGCCCACGGAGTTGATGGTGGCCGCCAGGTCCAGGCTCAGGACACTGTTGAGGGTCGGCGTCAGCGAACCCACCAGCCCCAGCACGGCGTTGGCCAGGCCGGTCACCCCGGACAGGCCCGTGAGGTTGACCGAAATCAGCGTCCGTACCTGGGCTGTGCTCACATAGATGCGATTGGGCCCCAACGGATCGAGGATGGCCAGCCGAGGGTCACCGACCGCCGAGAACTGCGGCGGCTCGATGACCTTGACCCTGACCGTCACATTGGCCAGGCCCAGCAGGTTGGCCGGTATTACCGCCGCCACCGCGCTCTTGCTGTTGGCCAGTTGAACCATCGCTTGCAGCAGTTGGAACAGCTGCACGTTGGCATCCAGCGCGGTGGACACGGCACCGGTCTGCAGTTTCAGGATGTCCCCCAGTTCCAGCTCCGGTATCTGAGCACTCACCGCCGCCTGCAGGCTCCCCAGGGCCGCCAGTAGGTCGGCGGTAGCACCATTGGCCTGGACCATGGTGGCGGCAGTCTGGATCAGTTGGGTCAGGCTCGCCTGGGTGTTGAGCAACTGGGTGTAGTTGCCGGCGGCGACGCCCAGGTCGATGGCCAGTTGGTCGAGGTAGCTCAGCAAATTGATATCGCTGTTGAGCAGGCCATTCCAGCCCACGGCACTGATGTTCACGCTGCCGCCGAGCATGTTGCCCACCAGGGCATTGAGCAACGCTGAGTTGGCGCTGTTGACGGTGGCGATGGTGCTGCGAATGCTCAGTTGCGCCAGCGGCGGCGTTGGTGCAGCCGCAACGGCTGTGGCCGTGAGCTGCGTGGTGAGGTTGATCGGACCTGGCGAGAACAGCGCAGCAACCCCCGAGGCCACACTGATGGGGACGGTATTAGTGGCGATTACCTGCACAGCCGCCGACTGCGCCGGGTTGGCATTGAAGGTACGCAAACCGTCGGCTCCGGTGCTCAGGAAGCCGCAGTTGGTGGTCAGGGTATTGCCGGCGGCGACGACGAAGCCATTGCGCACTGCACTCTGCCCGACATAGGTGGCGGCCGTCAGGCCGGCCAGGCAATTGCCGCCACGGCTGACGGCTTCCAGCGCCGCGTTGTCCGCTACCCGCTGCAACTTGCGCTGCTCCATGTAGAGCCGGCCGCTGTCCACCACCAGCAGCATCAGCAACAGCGCCAGGCCCAGGGTCGTTGCCGCCATCAGGCCAATGGCGCCACGTTGACGGGCCGGGCCGGTAAACCGCTTCAGAGGAGACATCGGGGCACTCCTTTACCGGCTCGCAGCCGAGCGCACTCTCCATCGATGCACAGCAGTGTAGTCAAAGGCCCGGGCCTGTGCTGGCAGGCTGCCAGCTCGCCTGACTGTCGGCGCAAAGGCGCGCCACAGGCTGCCTGTGGCGCTTGCCAAAGCCGGTGCTCCTGCCTGGTAAAGGCCTCAGTGCGGCGGGTAGTTCTGCAGGATTCGCATCACCGTAGTACGCACCGCAGTCGTGCGGTCGGCGGGATTGGGCGAGCTGCTGAGCATTTGTTCATCACTGCCACGCCACACCAGCCTGCCGTCCTTACCGTCCAGCAAGTCGATCTGAAGGGTCGCCACCTTGTAGGTGATGTTACGGGTCTCGTTGTACATCGGGCCGCCCCAGTAGCCATTCCATGGGCCACCCCAGCCTCCACCATAGTGGGTGGTGACCTGTTGCTGACGGTCCTCGACGATCAGATACGCCTGGACATTCAGGTCTGCCCGGCTCCCGCCCTGGGCCGGGCGCAGACCCCGCTGGTCCAATTGCTCGGCCACCGCCTGACGGATGCGCTGCTCGGTCAGGTCACTCTTGATGCGCGGATCGTCGGGGAGATATTGCAGGGCGGGTTCTTTCCAGCTCCAACTGCGGTAGGCGCCAAAGTCCCGGCTGGCGTCAAAGTCATGATTGATCTGGTCGGCAGCGCAGGCACTGAGCAAGGCGGCGCACACCAGTAACGCGATTCGATGGAACATGCTGTTTCTCCGCGTGAAGAGCAAAAACGGGCATCGTTCAACTAACTGGGAGGATAGGCGGCCATGGCCTTTTGCACTGCCTCACGCAGCGAATCGGCACGTTCACTCAGGCTGCCCCTGCTGCTGGTCTCGGCGCTGGCGCTCCACACCGGCTGGCCGCTGGCGCCGTCAAACAGATTGACCCGGACCACCACGACCTCCACCTCGTAGGTGCGCACCACCGGCACGCTGCCGTACATGCCGTAACCCGGCCCGTAGCGGTTGTACCCCCCGTACCCGCCATAACCATAATCGTCCCGGACCTGGCGCAAACGCTTCTCCAGGTGCAGGTCAGCGCTGACCCACAGGTCCGCCGGACGCAGGTCTTGCACCGGTCGCAAACCCTGCTGATCCAGGGCATTGCTGACCGCCTCGGCGATCTGCGCCGAGTCGGCCCAGGCCGAGCCGTTGGGCAGGCGCCCATTGAGCCAGGCCCAGTTGCGGTAGCGCCCATAGTCCCGTTGCGGCGCCGGATAGGCGCTGCGGTCGAAGGTGTTGGCCGCTTGCGGCGGCGCCGGTGGCAGGGGCTTGCTACTGGCGACGTAGGGATTGCTGCCCTGACAGGCGGCAAGCCCGGAACACAGGAAGATCAGACCCAGGCGGCGTTTCATTGCGCACTCCGTTAGACCGGCCGGCACAGCCAATGCAGATAACGCCCAAGCCCGGCAAAACCTGGGTGTCGGCGGTGAGCCAATTCCATCTCCAGCAAATCCGTCAGCTCGGCGCGAGCCTGGAATTCCACCGGCATGTAATCGTGGAAAACCCGCACTCCGCTCTGGGTTTCGACTCGCCACAAGCCCTCAAGTTGCGCCGCCAGCTCGCGCGGATCAAGCGGTTGTTGCGGGGTCAGGCTCTGCTTCTCGCCGGCCATGTCGTTCTTGCGCAGCTTGCGGAAGTGGCCCTTGAGCAGATTGCGATAAACCAGGGCATCGCGGTTATAGAACGCCAGGGACAGCCAGCCGTCGGCGCTGGTCAGTTGGTGCAGAACCGGCAGGATCGCGTGGGGTTCGGCCAGCCATTCCAACACCGCATGGCAGAGCACCAGGTCGTAGGGCTCGGTGAGCTGCCCCAACAACTCCTGCCAGGGCGCCTGGATGAAGGTCGCCTGCTGACCGGCCTCGGCAAAACGCTGGCGGGCGCCTTCGAGCATCGGCGCGGCGGGCTCGGCCAGGGTCACCTGATGCCCGTGCTGGGCCAGCCACAGAGACATGTGCCCAAGGCCGGCACCGATATCCAGCACCCGCAGCGGCCGCTCGGGCAGGCATTCCTTGAGGTCGGCCTGGAGCACCGCAAGGCGGATCGCGCCCTTGGCGCCGCCATAGATCTTCTCGGCGAAACGAGTGGCCAGTTGGTCGAAATGCCGATCGCTCATGAGCAGAACCGCCGTTCGCTGTCCGCCAGCTTGCTGCGCACCACCTGGTCCATGTCCAGCCCCAGCTCGCTGCACAGCAACAGCAGGTAAAGGACGATATCGCCTACCTCCTGTCCGGCGTGAGCCAGCTTGTCCGCGGGCAGTTGCCGCGACTGCTCCTCGGTCAGCCACTGGAAGATTTCCACCAGCTCCGCCATCTCGACGCTGGCGGCCATGGCCAGGTTCTTCGGGCTGTGAAATTGCCGCCAATCGTTGTGGTCACGAATGGCGTGCAGGCGTTGGGTCAGTTGCTCTAGATTCATCGGGGTCTCCTGAAGGCGTATAGCTTCCGGGGGATAGCCGTGGGACGCAAGAGTGCTTTCGCCGGCCGGTCGGCTCCTACAGAATGAGCGGCCCCGGCAGCTTCTATGCTTAACAGGGAACTCGCTGCGGGCATTCATGGCCCAAGGTTGAGCTCGGGCACCCGCCCCCTCTTTCATCAGGACGCACACATGCAGGTAGAAAGTTTCTTCGAGTGGCTTGGCCAGGCCATAGGTTCGGTCATCCGGTTTATCGTCGACCTGCTCAGCGGGTTGTTCAATACCCTGACCCACGCCGGTGGCAACTTCGTCGACGGACTGTCCCGGGCCCTGGGGATGGACACCTCCATTGTCAGCATCATTGGCCTGATCATCGGCCTGATGTTCCTCTACTCGGCGATCCGCGCCTTCATGCGCGCCTCGATCATCCTCGGCATCATCTGGCTGGTGCTCGGTCTCTGGCTGCTGAGCTGGATCATTCACTGATCCCCTTCTGAAACCTCGGCGCCTCTCGTCGCCGAGGCTACAATGCCGGCTCTCGCAAGGAGCCCGCATGTCCCCCCTGATCACCGATTGGCATCATCGCCCCACCCATCGCCGCGTCTGGGCCCTGGCCGCGCCGATGATCCTGTCGAATATTTCCGTGCCCCTGGTGGCCCTGGTGGACAGCACCGTGATCGGTCACCTGCCCCACGCCCATCAGTTGGGGGCCGTGGCAGTAGGCGCCAGCCTCTATACCTTCCTGGCCTGGGCCATGGGTTTTCTGCGCATGGGGGCCACCGGGTTTGCCGCCCAGGCCGCCGGCCGCGGCGACGGTGCCGCCCTGCGCCAGATCCTCCTCCAGGGCCTGTTGCTGGCCCTGGGCCTGGCACTGCTGCTGGGGGCCATCGGCGTGCCGCTGAGCGGCGCGGCCTTGCACCTGATGCAACCCTCGGCGGGCCTGGACCAGATGACCCGGGCATTTTTCCACACTCGATTGCTGGGCCTGCCAGCGGCCCTGGCCAGCTTCGCCCTGGTGGGCTGGTTCCTCGGCACCCAGAATGCCCGGGCACCGCTGGCCATCCTGCTCAGTACCAACCTGGTGAACATCGCGCTCAACCTGTGGTTCGTCCTGGGACTGGACTGGGGCGTGGTGGGCTCGGCCCGGGCCTCGGTGATCGCCGAATGGACCGGGGCATTGATCGGCCTGGCCATGACCCGGCCGGCCCTGCGCGCCTATCCGGGACGGATCGTCTGGGCCGCGCTGCGCCGCTGGCAGCGCTGGCGCCCGCTGCTGGCAGTGAACCGTGACATCTTCATCCGCAGCCTGGCCCTGCAATCGGTGTTTTTCCTGATCACCGTACAAGGCGCCCGCCTCGGGGATGCCACGGTGGCAGCCAACGCTCTGCTGCTCAACGGCCTGTTGCTCACCGCCCATGCCCTGGACGGACTGGCCCACGCGGTGGAAGCCCTGTGCGGCCACGCCATCGGCGCCCACGATCGCCAGGCCCTGCGCCGTTCGCTGGTGGTGGCCGGTGGCTGGTCATTGCTGGCCAGCCTGGGATTCGCGCTGATGTTCTTGCTGGGCGGCCACCTGTTCATCGAAATGCAGACCAACATTCCCGAGGTCCGCCAGACCGCCTTCAGCTATTTGCCCTACCTTGCCGTACTGCCCCTGATCGCCGTCTGGAGCTACCTGCTGGACGGCCTGTTCATCGGTGCCACCCGAGCCCGGGAAATGCGCAACGGCATGCTCCTCACTGTGCTCCTGCTACTGCCCTTCGCCTGGGGCCTGCAAGGCTTCGGCAACCACGGCCTGTGGCTGACCTTTCTGCTGTTCATGCTCCTGCGCAGCCTGACCCTGGCAGCCTTCGCCTGGCACCTGGAGCGGCGCGACGGCTGGTTTGCCGGGGCTCACTGAGTCGGCGTCGACTCAACAAAACCACTGACCCGATCCAGTACCGGCGCCAGCCCACGCAAGGGGCGAGACAAGGCGGCCACCAGCGTGGCGTGGCCAGTGCGGGAAAAATAGAACTCCTGCACCGGTACTCCTGCCGCTCGCAGCTTGCTGGCCAGGCCACCGGTATTACGCTGTGGGTTGACCAGCGAATCATCATCGGACGCTATCAGCAGCGCCGGCGGCGCGCCGCGGCTGACGTGGTTGATCGGCTGCGAGTCCGGCGGCGAATCAGGGTAGAAAAACACCGGGCGCACCTCAGGGTTGCGGATCGGCAGAAAGTCATAGGGCCCGGCCAGGCCGATCCAGCCCTTGATGATCTGCGGCGTCAGCCCGACTTGCCCCAGCAAGCGCGAGTCCAGGGCGAGCATGGCCGCGTTGTAGGCGCCAGAACTGTGCCCCATCAGATACAACCGCCGCGGGTCGGCGCCAAACTCACCGATATGTTCATGGGTCCAGGCCACGGCGCGGGCCGCGTCTTCAAGAAAGGCCGGATAGCGCACCTGTGGATACAGCCGGTAGTCCGCCAGGACCGCCACCATGCCCCGCGAGGCCAGGGCCTCGCCGACAAAGTCGTAGTCGTTGCGCGAGCCGCTGTTCCAACTGCCACCGTAAAAGAACACCACCACCGGTGCACCGGGAACCGCCTGCCGGGGCTGATAGACATCCAGCTTCTGCCGTGGATCGCTGCCATAGGCAATGTCCCGGGTCTTGATAAAGGTGCTGTCGGGGGTCAGGGAATTAAGCGCCTTGAGCGGTGAACAGGCCGCCAGCAGGCTGAGCACCAGGGTGCCGAACAGCAGACGCCAGGCGCCTTTCGATGTATTGAGCATCAGCAAGCCTCGTTGCGCCCACCATGGACGCCTCTTTGCAGGCTAGCTGAAATGGAACGGGGCCCCCTCTTGCGTGGCGAACCTGGAAACAGTTCAAAAAAAAGCCGCGCCCTCCATCGCAGGGCGCGGCTTTGTGCCGGAACGGAACAGGCATCACTGGGGATGCCCGGGCCTTCAGGACGACAGGTAGGACGAGCGGGTCAGGCCCAGGCGCAAGGCGTCGAGGAACTGGGTGCGCTCGGCGGCGCTGATCTTGGCGCTGGCCACTTTATCGCGGTAATGAGTCATCAACTCCTCCGGCGACAAGTGCACGTAACGCAGCATGTCTTCGATGGTGTCGTGGGTCTCGATCCCGGCGTGGTACACGCTGCCATTGGGCCGCTGGTAGATGTTCACCGAGTCGGTGTCACCGAACAGGTTGTGCATGTCGCCGAGGATTTCCTGGTAGGCGCCCACCAGGAAGATCCCCAGCAGGTAGTCCTCGCCCTCGTTGAGGCCATGAACCGGCAGGCTGGTCTCGATGCTCTGCTCATCGACGTACTGCTTGATCTTGCCATCGGAGTCGCAGGTCAGGTCTTGCAGCACCGCGCGACGCAGCGGCTCTTCGTCGAGACGGTGCAACGGCAGGATCGGCAGCACCTGGCCGATGGCCCAGGTGTCCGGCAGGCTCTGGAACACCGAGAAGTTGCAGATGTACTTGTCCGCCAGCTTGTCGTTGAGTTCATCCAGCACCTGGCGGTGGGAACGCTGACGTGCCTTGAGCGAGTTGTGCAGGCGACGGCACACGGCGAAGTAGCACTGCTCGGCCAGGGCTTTTTCGGCCAGGGTCAGCTTGCCGTCGGCATACTGGGCCGCCACGTCGCTCATGTAGTGCGTGGCGCGCCAGTAAGTTTCGGTGACCATCTCGATGTCGGTCGGACCCAGCAGGTCCACCAGCCATTGCACGGTTTCCGGCAGCTCTTCCTTGTTTTCGATCTTCGGCACGTCGTCGTTGTGTTTCTCGACGTCGGTCACCTGCACCACCAGCATGGCGTGGTGGGCGGTCAGGGAACGGCCGCTCTCGGAGAAGATGTGCGGGTGCGGCAGGTTCTGCGCATCGCAGAATTCCTTGAGCATGCCCACCACCACGCCGGCGTAGTCGTCCATGTCGTAGTTGATCGAGCTGGCGTTGCGCGAGTGGGTACCGTCGTAGTCCACGCCCAGGCCACCGCCCACGTCGATGTGATCCACCGGCAAGCCGAGGTTGCGCAGTTCGCCGTAGTAGCGGATGGCTTCCTTGAAACCGTGCTGGTAGTCCGCCAGGTTGGCGATCTGCGAGCCCATGTGGAAGTGCAGCAGGCGGATGCCCTGGTCCAGGCCGGCGGCGCGGAAGCGCTCCACCACCGACAGCAGTTGCGCCGCCGACAGGCCGAACTTGGATTTCTCGCCGCCGGTGTCGGCCCACTTGCTCGACGCCAGGGACGACAGACGCACCCGCAGGCCCACCTGTGGCTTGACCTTGAGGGAGGCCGCTTCCTCGATCACCAGGCCCACTTCGGACTCTTTCTCGATGACGATGAACACGTTGTGGCCAAGCTTCTGGCCCATCAGCGCCAGGCGAATGAACTCACGGTCCTTGTACCCGTTGCAGACGATGGTGCCGCCCTTGGGCGCCAGGGCCAGAACCGCCAGCAGCTCCGGCTTGGAGCCGGCTTCCAGGCCGATGGAGACGTTCTGAGTGGCGATGATGTTCTCGATCACCGCTTCTTGCTGGTTGACCTTGATCGGGTACAGGGCGGTGTACTTGCTCTGGTATTCCAGGCGCGCGATGTTGGCGTCGAAAGCGCCGGTCAGCTGGCGTACACGGTCCTGGAGGATGTCCGGGAAGCGCACCAGCAAAGGCAGGGACAAGCCGCTCTTGCGCAGCTCCTCGACTTGTTCGAACAGATCGATGGGCAAACTGCTCGGGCCATTCGGACGAACTTCGACGCGACCGGCGTCATTGATCGCGAAATACCCGGCCCCCCAATGGCGAATCCCGTAGACACTGCGGCTGTCCGCAACGGTCCATTGGCTGCCATCGTCTTTACGTGTGCGTCGTACGGACATCGAAGTCCCCTATAAAGAAGTCATAGAGCGCCGCCCCAATCCGGGGTCGGCGCAGTCTAAAGAATGAAAATGACGATTAGCCTGCAAGCGCAATAGACCGCGCCTGCCGTGCTGAGTTTAGAAACCGTTCATGAACAGGCTCTGTGAAAACCATGGAGACGACACCTGCGTCCTGAGCCAATCAAGACAGCGTCCAGTCAGAGGTGGTTTTCACAGAGGCTGCTAGCCGCCGGACTTCTTCGCCTTGAAACCGTGCTTGACCAGTTCCGCCAAGAGTAGCTCGACATGGTCACCCTGGATTTCAATGACGCCGTCCTTCAAGGCGCCACCGGTGCCACAGCGTTTCTTCAACGTGGTGGCAAGCTCCTTGAGGGCGTCTTCGGCCAGAGGCACGCCGGTGATGGTGGTCACCGTCTTGCCGCCACGGCCCTTGCTCTCGCGACGCACGCGGGCAATGCCGTCGCCGGCCGGAATCACGGTTTGTTTGCAGATACAGGCGGCCACCGGCTGGCTACAGTCCGGGCAATGTCGACCTGCGTCGGTGGAAAACACCAGGCCACCAAGGGCGGCGAAGGATGCGGCTTTTTTGGCCACCGGCAATCCTCTTGGGAGGACAAAGACTGGTCGAAGCACATGGCGGTGCCATCGACCGCGAAGCCCCACTCAGGCAGGGGCAGCGCTACTGAGCCGGGCGCCCTTGTTTAAGAAGCAGCATCGGTTCAGCTTGAAAAGTCGCGCAGTGTAACGGCAAAAAGCCCGGTTGCTAAGAGCCAATCAGCGTCAATTTATGCAACTTTAACGACGTCGGGCCAGATAACGTTGCAAGGCGGCCAAGGAGTCCGGGCAATAGGGCTTTTCGTGGATTTCCCGCAGCACCTGATCCAGGGGAATGAAGTGCGCTTCCAGGACTTCTTCCGGCTGCAAACGCAGCGGACCGTCCCACACGGCAGAGAACGCCGAACACCAGAGACGGTTGCCGGTGTCCTCGAAAAAGAAGTGATCATGGGCAGTCAGTTCGACGCCGCTCACCCCCAGCTCCTCTTCCAGTTCCCGGGCCGCGGATTCGGCATAGCTTTCAGTCGCCAGGACCATGCCACCGGCGGCAACATCCCAATAGCCCGGGTAGATGGCCTTGCTCAGGGTACGCCGGTGCACGCACAGCTCACCGGCAGAATTGAACAGCATGATGTAGGTGCCACGCCCGATCAGGCCGCGCTCGCGCAGCTCCGAGCGGACCATGGCCCCCAGCAGTTGGTCTTCGCCATCGACCCAGGCTATTTCTTCAGCGTCGGAGGCGGCGCGATGGGCCGCCTCATTGGTGGTCGCAACCATGGATCAGCCTTGATTGAGCAGTTGGCGCAAGTCGATGACTGCCGCGTTGGCTCGGGAAATATAGTTGGCCATGACCAGCGAGTGGTTGGCCAGGACGCCAAAGCCGCTGCCATTGAGAATCATCGGGCTCCAGACCGGCTCCTGGGAGGCCTCCAGTTCGCGGATGATCTGACGCACGCTGACCGTGGCGTTCTTTTTCGCCAGCACGTCGGCGAAGTCCACTTCAATCGCACGCAGCAGGTGCGACAGCGCCCAGGCCTGACCACGGGCCTCGTAGAAGACGTTGTCGATCTGCATCCATGGGGTTTCCACCACTTCCTCATCCACCTGCGGGCCCTGGCCCGGGGCCGGCACTTCGGTTTTCAGTGCGGTGTTGAGCTTGACCCGGCCCACACTGGCCGACAGCCGTTGCGACAGCGAGCCCAGGCGCGTCCCTACATCACCCAGCCAGTTGTTGAGGTTGTCGGCACGGGCATAGAACTGCGCGGTCTTCTGGTTTGGATCGGAAAGGCGAGCCTGGTAGCGGCTAAGGGAATTGATGCCGTCCTGATACTCGGACTCGCTGGACGGCAGCACCCAGCTCTTGTTGTCGAAGTTGAAGCGCGGTTCGGCCTTGGCCAGGTCGGAGTCTTCAGCGGACTGCGACTGGGAGCGGGCGAAGTCCTTGCGCAAGGCGCGGGTCAGGTCGCGGACCTGGACCAGCACGCCATATTCCCAGCTTGGCATGTTGTCCATCCACAGGCCCGGTGGAAAACGGTCGTTGGAGATATAGCCACCCGGTTTGTCCAGCAAGGTACCGACCACGGTCTTCAGGGTTTCCACGGTGGTGTAGCCCACCACCATCTGCCGGCCTTCCTTCTCGGCAGCGATCTGGGCGTTCTGCTGGACCGGGAACAGCGCAGGTTCCTGACTCCAGTACCAGCCCAGGCCGCCCGTGACCAGCAGGTACAGGCCCAGCAAGGTGGCCAGGGCACGACTGAACAGCAGGCCACCGAAATAGCTGCGTGTCGCCGACTTGGGTTCGGCAGCACGATCCGGCGCGCTACCTGCGCGATTCTTCCAATCCAGCATGGCTATGTCCTTTCAATCACTTGGGTTCATCGGTTCGACCACAACCCTACTCCATCGTGCCTTGCCTTGACGGGATATATCTTCCGGCAAATGCGCGCCGCGCAATGATTGCGAATCAGGCGGTCACTATAAATGAAGCACACTCCAGAGCCTATGCGACCAGTGGGTCAGGAACTGAATAACCCCGCCTTTCACATTATTGACGTACGACACTCATGGGACACAAAAGTGGTGCTAGCATAGAGCCACCAGTCGACCTCAGCATGCACCCTACCTAGTAGTCAGGATATGACCGAGCCAGAAGACCCCAGCCGTGAGCGCCTCAAGCACCACTTTGCCCAGCGGGTAATTCATCAGGCACGTCAGATTCTTGAGATATGGCAGCGTCTGCAACGCAGCGAATGGTCCACCACCGACATGTCGGAACTGTGCGAAGCCAACCTGCGCCTGCTGCGTTTCGCTGAACGCTTCGAGCAACCCGAACATACCCAACTGGCCCGCAGCATCAGCCAATCGCTGGAGGCCGTGGATGCCAATCGCGGTCGTCTGAGCAGCAACCTGATCACCGACCTCAATCGCTTGATGCAGCGTTTGTCGCGCACCGGCCTGCGCCACGACGACCAGTTGGAACAGACCTTCCTGCCGCCGTTGCGCAAACCTATCTACGTGATGTTGCAGGATCACGACCGGGCCGAGCGCCTGGCCAAGCAACTGGAATTCTTTGGTCTCACGGCCCAGTCCCTGGACAGTATTGCCGCCTTTCGTTCGTCCATGGTCGAGCGCTTGCCGGCGGCCATCGTCATTGATGTGGACTTCTGCGGCCCCGGCATGGGCCTGACCCTGGCAGCCGAAGCCCAGGTCGGCCTGGAGCAGAAACTGCCGCTGCTGTTCTTCAGCCTGCATGAAACCGACACCCCGACTCGCCTGGCGGCAGTACGCGCCGGCGGCCAGGAGTTCCTGACTGGCACCCTGGAAGCTTCCAGCCTGCTGGAAAAGATCGAAGTGCTGACCTGCGTCGCCCAGTACGAGCCTTATAAAGTGCTGATCATCGACGACTCCCGGGCCCAGGCGCTGCATACCGAGCGCCTGCTCAACAGCGCCGGGATCGTTACCCGCACCCTGATCGAGCCGATCCAGGCCATGGCCGAGCTGGCGGACTTCCAGCCGGACCTGATCATCCTCGACATGTACATGCCGGCCTGCACCGGCACCGAGCTGGCCAAGGTGATCCGCCACAACGACCGTTACGTCAGCGTGCCGATCATCTACCTGTCCGCCGAGGACGACCTGGACAAGCAACTGGACGCCATGAGCGAAGGCGGCGATGACTTCCTCACCAAGCCCATCAAGCCGCGGCACCTGATCACCACCGTGCGCAACCGCGCCGCCCGGGCCCGCAACCTCAAGGCACGGATGGTCCGCGACAGCCTCACCGGCCTGTACAACCACACCCACATTCTGCAACTGCTGGAAGACTGCAGCTTCCGCGCCCGCCGCGAGGGCAAGCCGCTGAGCTTCGCCATGCTCGACATCGACCACTTCAAGCGGGTCAACGACAGCCACGGCCACCCCATGGGCGACCGGGTGATCAAGAGCCTGGCGCTGTTTCTCAAGCAGCGCCTGCGCAAGACCGACTTCATCGGCCGCTACGGCGGCGAAGAGTTTGCCATCGTCATGCCCGACACCGATCAGGACGCCGCCTGCAAGGTCCTGGACGAAATCCGCCAGCGCTTTGCCGAGATCCATTACCCGGCCCAGCCTCAAGACCTGTGGTGCACCTTCAGCGCCGGCGTGGTGGAGATGCAGGAAGACTCCGACAGCCTGATGATGGCCAGCCAGGCGGACGAGGCGCTGTACCGCGCCAAGCACGGCGGACGCAACCGAGTGCAGGCCGCACGGCAATCAAGTCAAAGTGCCATCTTTTCATCCGAATCCACAGATTCGGTCATAACCTTGTAATACAAACGCAATAAATTCAGGCGCTTACCATTTTTGCCGTTGGTAGAGCCCTGATGCGCCTGAAGCTGCTGACCAATCTCAATACCCTGTTGTTAGTTGCCGTCTGCCTGGCCCTGGGAGCCACGCTCTGGTGGTCGCAACGAGCCCTGGAGCGCCCCTACCTGCTGATGGAGCGCTACCTGGGACTGTCCCAGCAGTTTCAAAACCAGGTAGCGCGCAATATCGAAGACTACCTGGCCAGCGGCGACGCCCTGCGCCTGAGCAGCGCAGCCCAGGCCATCGAGGCCCTGCAAGGCGAACTGACCGAGCTGCCGCCGCAACTCGCGCAAAGCTTGCGCCCGAGCCTGGCCAGCCTCGATGACTTCAGCAAGACCGACCTGCTGGCCGCGGGCAAGCTGGCCGGCGATCCCCAGGCCCTGCTGTTGCAGGCCGAGCGGGAGCTGGGGGCCAACCTGGAACAGCTCAGCCAGTACGCCAGCGGGACCAAGACCGCAGAAGGCGCCACTTACCTGCCCTTGCTGCTCACCGCGGCGCAGCACCTGGGCAAACTGTCCCTGGCCCGAGACAAGTTGGTGAGCAGCGGCCGCAGCGAACTGGCCGCCGATGTCGAACGCGAAGTCAACAACATCAAGGCCCAGGCCGACCGGCTCGAAGCCCTGCCTTTATTAGGGGTGGCCGCCAGCAGCGAATCGGGCACCGATGACTTTGCCGCCCTGATGGGCCTGGAAAACACCCAGAAAGCCACTGCCGAAGACGCCGGCATCGGCCTCAAGCGCGAACTCCACAGCCTGCTCAACCGCTACCCGGCGGAACTGCAGCGCACCCGCGAGCAGATCCAGAAACGCGCCGACCTGAGTGCCGCGACCCTGCTGAAGATCACCGCCGTGCGCCAGGCCATCGCCGAGCTGGAACCGGCGGTGCGGGCCCAGCACGGCCAGATCCAGGGCGAGGTACGGCTGATCCAGGGGCTGATGATCGGCCTGATCCTGCTGATCGCCCTGGTCATCGACACCTTGCAGCGCAAGCTGGCCCGGGTCCTGACCAACCTGGCCCCGGCGCTGTCGACCTGGGCCGAAGGCGACTTCAGCCGACCGATCCAGCTGGGCAAGACCAACCGCGAACTGCACGCCATCGAAGAATCCCTCAATCGCCTGCGGGCCTACCTGGTGGATCTGGTGGGCACCATTCGCCAGAACGCCGAGCAAGTGGCCGGCAGCAGCCGCGCCCTGGCTGACCTCAGCAGCGGCCTGCACAGCGGGGCCGAGCGCCAGGCCGGCGATACCGCGCAGATCCGCGATGCCCTGGGGGAGCTGGAAGCCACCATCCAGCAGGTTGCCGGCGACGCCAGCCAGGCCGCCGATGCCAGCCGCAGCGCTGGCCTTGCGGTGCAACAGGGACAGAAAGTCATAGGCCTGAGCCTGACCGGGCTGCACGCCCTGGTGGGCGAGGTACAGGGCAACGCGCAGATGATCGAGCATCTGGCCCAGGAGTCCGCCACCATTGGCGGCGTGCTGACCGTGATCCGCTCCATTGCCGAACAGACCAACCTGCTGGCCCTCAACGCCGCCATCGAAGCCGCTCGCGCCGGGGAAATGGGCCGTGGCTTTGCCGTGGTCGCCGAAGAAGTGCGCTCCCTGGCCCAGCGTACCGCCGGCGCTACAGCAGAGATCCAGACCCTGATCGCCGGCCTGCAGGCCGCCGCGCAACAATCGGTGCAAGGCATGCGTGCCCAGGTGGAACACGCCGAAGCCACCGCCAGCCAGGCCCAGGCCGCCGACGGTGCCCTGGACGAAATCGTCGGGGCGATCCAGACCATCGCCGACACCGCCGTGCGCATCGCCGATGTCACCGCCCAGCAAAGCGGCGCGGTCAGCGAGATCCGCGACCACAGCGAGCGCATCCATCAGTTGGGCGGCGACAACCTGCTGCGCATTGGCGAAGGCCGGGCCCAGGGCGAGAACTTGCTGGACCTCGGGGGACAATTGCATACGGCGGTGCAAGCCTTCCGCGTCTAAGCTCTGCCTGTGCCCCGGTTTTCCCTGACAAACGCCCCATCATCGGCGAAACGGCTGGCCGGGAGTGCAGCGCTCTCACCCTGCAGGCAAATGACCGGATTTAAGTGCTTGGTCACATATTTTGCGCAAACATCGGTCATCGTGCTGGCTATTGCAGAGAACTGGACAGTCATAAAGTCTTTCCGGCATAGTCGCCGGGTTCTGACAACAGCACCCCGATAACAAGGAACAACCGATGGCCACCCTACTGGTGCTTCACGGCCCCAACCTGAACCTGCTCGGCACCCGTGAACCGGGGGTCTACGGTGCAACCACCTTGGCCCAGATCAACCAGGACCTGGAGCAGCGGGCCCGTGATGCCGGGCACCATCTGCAGTATCTGCAGAGCAATGCCGAGTACGAATTGATCGAACGTATCCATGCCGCCCGCGATGAAGGCGTGGACTTCATTTTGATCAATCCAGCAGCTTTTACACATACAAGCGTCGCATTACGTGACGCGCTGCTGGCAGTGAGCATCCCATTCATCGAAGTGCATTTGTCCAACGTGCACAAACGCGAACCTTTCCGCCATCACTCCTACTTCTCCGACGTTGCGGTGGGAGTGATCTGCGGCCTTGGCGCCAGCGGTTACCGACTGGCCCTGGAGGCCGCACTAGAGCAGCTTGAACAACAAGCTAAACGCCCCTGACCGACCCTTGGGAGTTGATGATTCATGGATATCCGTAAAGTTAAGAAACTGATCGAACTGCTGGAAGAGTCCGGCATCGACGAGTTGGAGATCAAGGAAGGCGAAGAGTCCGTGCGCATCAGCCGCCACAGCAAGACTCCAGCCCAGCAGTACTACGCACCGGCTCCGGTTGCCGCCCCCGTAGCTGCACCAGCCGCTGCCGCCCCGGCCGCCGCCGCTGCTCCTGCCGCCCCCGCCGCACCTGCGCTGAACGGCACCGTGGCCCGCTCGCCAATGGTCGGTACTTTCTACCGCAAGTCTTCGCCTACCTCGCCAGCCTTCGTTGAAGTCGGCCAGAGCGTGAAGAAGGGCGACACCCTGTGCATCGTCGAAGCGATGAAGATGATGAACCACATCGAAGCTGAAACCAGCGGTGTGATCGAATCCATTCTTGTCGAAGACGGCCAGCCGGTTGAGTACGACCAACCGCTGTTCACCATCGTTTGAACCGCGGAGAGTCTTTGATGTTGAAGCCTGCGAAGTTGGAAAAAGTCCTGATCGCCAACCGCGGCGAAATCGCCCTGCGGATCCTGCGTGCCTGCAAGGAAATGGGGATCAAGACCGTCGCCGTCTACTCCAAGGCCGACAAGGAGCTGATGCACCTGGGCCTGGCGGACGAATCCGTCTGCATCGGGCCTGCGCAAGCCGCGCAGTCCTACCTGCACATTCCGGCCATCATCGCGGCCGCTGAAGTCACTGGCGCTACGGCAATCCACCCTGGCTACGGCTTCCTGGCGGAAAACGCCGACTTCGCCGAACAGGTGGAAAACTCCGGCTTCGCCTTCATCGGCCCGAAAGCTGAAACCATCCGCCTGATGGGCGACAAGGTTTCCGCCAAGCACGCCATGATCGCGGCTGGTGTTCCTACGGTTCCAGGTTCCGACGGCCCACTGCCGGAAGACGAAGAAACCGCCCTGCGCATTGGCCGTGAAGTCGGCTACCCGGTGATCATCAAGGCCGCTGGCGGCGGCGGTGGTCGCGGCATGCGCGTGGTGCACAAGGAAGAAGACCTGATCGCCTCGGCGAAGCTGACCCGCTCCGAAGCCGGCGCGGCGTTTGGCAACCCGATGGTCTACCTGGAGAAGTTCCTGACCAACCCACGTCACGTGGAAGTTCAGGTGCTGTCCGACGGCCAGGGCAACGCCATCCACCTGGGCGACCGCGACTGCTCGCTGCAGCGTCGTCACCAGAAAGTCCTCGAAGAAGCGCCGGCACCGGGCATCGACGAGACTGCGCGCCAGGAAGTCTTCGCCCGCTGCGTCAAGGCGTGCATCGACATCGGCTACCGCGGTGCCGGTACGTTCGAGTTCCTTTACGAGAACGGCCGCTTCTACTTCATCGAGATGAACACTCGCGTGCAGGTAGAGCACCCGGTTTCGGAAATGGTCACTGGCATCGATATCGTCAAGGAGATGCTCAGCATCGCCGCCGGCAACAAGCTGTCGTTCACCCAGGATGACGTGGTCATTCGCGGTCACGCCCTGGAATGCCGGATCAACGCCGAAGACCCGAAAACCTTCATGCCAAGCCCAGGCACGGTCAAGCATTTCCATGCTCCGGGCGGCAACGGCGTGCGCGTCGACTCGCACCTGTACAGCGGTTACGCGGTTCCACCGAACTACGATTCGTTGATCGGCAAGCTGATCACCTACGGGGCGACCCGTGACGAAGCCATGGCGCGCATGCGCAATGCGCTGGACGAAATCGTCGTCGACGGAATCAAGACCAACATCCCGCTGCACCGCGATCTGACCCGTGACGAAGGCTTCTGCAAAGGGGGCGTGAACATTCACTACCTCGAGCACAAGCTGGCCGAGCAACACTGATCGGCACTCGCCACACCGACAAGGCCGCTTTCGAGCGGCCTTGTCGTATCTGTCATTTGCCCCTGCGCCCCCCCTGTTCAAGCGAGCTTGCCCGCCAACCGCACAACAGCCATTGCGTGCACTCCCCGATCAACGGCCAACGCGAGCAAGAACTAGGCGTCCCCCTCGCTCCTGCGGGTCGTCTCGCGTAAACTTGCGCGCTTCTCGCGGCCCGCTAGGCTGCACATCACATATTTTCAAAGGTGCCCGCCATGCCTTGGCTGCAAGTCCGTCTCGCCATCAGCCCAGAACAAGCCGAAACCTATGAAGACGCTTTTCTTGAAGTCGGTGCCGTCTCGGTCACCTTCATGGACGCCGAGGATCAGCCGATCTTCGAACCCGAACTCAATACCACGCCACTGTGGTCCCACACTCACTTGCTGGCTCTGTTCGAAGGCGGCACTGAAGCCGCCAGCGTGCTCGCTCACCTGGAACTGCTGACCGGCAGCCCGTTGCCCGAGCACCACAGCGAAGTCATCGAGGACCAGGACTGGGAACGCAGCTGGATGGACAACTTCCAGCCGATGCGTTTCGGCCAGCGCCTGTGGATCGTTCCAAGCTGGCACGCCGCACCGGAGCCTGACGCGGTCAACCTGCTGCTGGACCCGGGCCTGGCCTTCGGCACCGGCACCCACCCGACCACCGCGCTGTGCCTGGAGTGGCTGGACGGCCAGGACCTCAAGGACTGCAACGTGCTGGACTTTGGTTGCGGCTCGGGAATCCTCGCCATCGCTGCCCTGCTGCTGGGCGCCAAGCAAGCGGTCGGCACCGATATCGATGTCCAGGCACTGGAAGCCTCCCGCGACAACGCCGGGCGCAACGGTATTGCCGACGAACTGTTCCCGCTGTACCTGCCCGAGCAACTGCCACAAGTACAGGCCGATGTGCTGGTGGCCAATATCCTGGCCGGCCCGCTGGTCTCCCTGGCCCCGCAACTGTCCGGCCTGGTGAAGTCCGGAGGACGCCTGGCACTCTCCGGCATCCTCGCCGAACAAGGCGAAGAGGTGGCTGCGGCCTATGCCCAGGACTTCGATCTGGATCCGATCGCCACCCTCGATGGCTGGGTGCGCATCACCGGCCGTCGGCGCTAGAATGGCCGCCTGCATAATCCGGATGGCCGCATGACCGACAGTTTCGTCACCCAGTGCCCGCATTGCCAAACCAGGTTCCGTGTCAGCCATGCTCAGTTGAGCGTGGCCCGCGGGGTGGTTCGCTGTGGCTCCTGCCTGCAGGTGTTCAACGCCGCGCGGCAGTTGCTTGAGCAGCGCGCCGCCAAGGAAAACGCAACGTCCAGGCCGGCGGCGAAACCGGCAACCGCGCCCGCGCCCGCGCCAGCTGCGACGCCTAAACCCGAGCAGCCGCCCGCCCCCGCACCAACGCCGGCGGCGGCACCTCCCCAGCGCGCCATCAGCCAGAAACAATGGTCGGCCGCCGAGATGGACCTGGATCACCTGGACCTCGACGAGGAATTGGCCAAGCTCGAGCAACGGGAGATCCAGCCGGCCAAGGCCTTTGGCCAGGAACGCGAACACCAGGAAGACAGCCTCAGTGCCCGTCGCGACCCTCAGGGCGCCGATGAAGCCCACTGGCCCGACGGCCTGTTCGGCAGCGCCAGTGAACACGATGAGTCCGAGCCCGCCCCCCTCAAGGCCCAGGCGCATCAGGACGACATCGCCCCCGAGCCGGTCCGTCCCAGTCGCACCGAGCCTTCGCTGTCCTTCAACCTGGCGGATCTGGATGACGAGCCAAAGACGCCGAAACTGCGCCATGACGACGACCTGGAACCCTTCGAGGCCCAGGTGTCCACAGACGCCGACGAACACGACGAACCATCGCCAGCAGCCTCCCCCGGCAAGAAGCGCCGCGAACGCAGCGAGCCCGGAGTCAAGGAGGATGTACTGCTGGACCTGGTGGACGATCCGATCCACCTCGATTGGCAGAAACGCCGCTCCCCCTGGGGCCGGCGCCTGCTCTGGCTGCTGCTGATCCTGCTGGCCGCCGGCGGCCTGGTCGGACAATACGTCGCGTATCACTTCGACGAGCTCGCACGCCAGGACCAGTACCGGCCGTGGTTCCAGGAGTTGTGCCCGGAGCTCGGCTGTACGGTGCCATCCCGGGTGGATATCGCCCGAATCAAGAGCAGCAACCTGGTGGTGCGCAGCCACCCGGAATTCAGCGGGGCGCTGGTGGTGGACGCCATCATCTATAACCGCGCGCCCTTCTCCCAACCCTTCCCTCTGCTGGAGCTGCGCTTCGCCGACCTCAACGGCCATCTGATTGCCAGCCGCAGTTTCAAACCCGGGGAGTACCTGGGCGGCGAGATGCAGGATGTGGCGGAAATGCCACCGCAGACGCCGATTCACATCGCCCTGGATATTCTCGACCCAGGACCGAAAGCGGTGAACTACAGTCTGAGTTTCCACTCGCCCGAGTGAATCGGCTGATCAGACTAACGGACAACTCTGGATTGACGACAGATTTATGACTGCATCGCTCAGATTGATCACCGGGCGATAACGGAAGAACTGTTCAGATTTTATCCAATTCAGCCTTTATCCGGTCATCGAGAGCGGGTATCATGCCAACCCTTTTTCGAACTCTCATGATCCGGCCCCACAACAGGGAAGTCCTATGTCGGCGGTACGCATCGGCCCATATACATTGCACAACGGCTTGATTCTCGCCCCGATGGCGGGGGTCACCGACCAGCCCTTTCGTCAGCTTTGCAAGCAGTTGGGCGCGGGCCTTGTAGTCTCGGAAATGGTCACCAGCGACATGAGCTTGTGGAACAGCCGCAAATCGCGGTTGCGCATGATCCACGAAGGCGATCCCGAGCCACGCTCGGTACAGATTGCCGGTGGCGATGCACAGATGCTGGCAGACGCCGCCCGCGCCAACGTCGAGTTGGGCGCACAGATTATTGATATCAACATGGGTTGTCCGGCGAAGAAGGTCTGCAACAAGGCTGCCGGTTCCGCGTTGCTGAAAGACGAAGCCCTGGTCAACGAGATTCTCCAGGCGGTGGTGGCCGCAGTGGATGTACCGGTCACCCTGAAGATCCGCACCGGCTGGGACCGGCAGAACAAGAACGGCCTGACGGTGGCGAAGATCGCCGAGCAGGCGGGCATCACGGCACTGGCGGTCCACGGTCGGACCCGGGCCGACCTGTACACCGGTGAAGCCGAGTACGACACCATTGCCGCGATCAAGCAGGCGGTGTCGATTCCGGTCTTTGCCAACGGCGATATCGACTCGCCCGAGAAGGCCCGGCAGGTATTGCACGCCACCGGGGCCGACGGGTTGTTGATCGGCCGGGCCGCCCAGGGGCGGCCATGGATTTTTCGTGAAATCGAACATTTCCTGCGTACCGGTGAAACCCTCCCGGCACCGGAGCTGTTCGAGGTGGAACGTATTCTGCTAGAGCACCTGGCCGCGCTGCATGCCTTCTATGGGGAGGTCATGGGCGTCCGCATTGCGCGCAAGCATGTGGGCTGGTATCTCGCAACCCTGCCGGGCGCCAGGGAGTTTCGCGCCCACTTCAATCGTTTGGAAGATACGGAAGCACAATGCGCCAACGTTCGTGAGTTCTTTGCCGGACGTTACAAGAGCCTGGAAACAGGGGACGGAGAGGGGGTGGCCGCATGACGATGATGACCGAGACTTTAGTGAGTGGAACTGCACCCGTGAGCGACAACGTGAATTTGAAACAGCACCTCAATACCCCCAGCGAAGAAGGCCAGACCCTTCGCGGGAGTGTCGAGAAGGCGCTGCACAATTATTTCGCCCACCTTGAGGGCGCTGCCGTCACGGACGTGTACAACCTGGTGCTCTCCGAAGTCGAGGCTCCGTTGCTCGAAAGCGTGATGAACTACGTCAAGGGCAACCAGACCAAGGCCAGCGAACTCCTGGGTCTGAACCGCGGCACCCTGCGCAAGAAACTCAAGCAGTACGATTTGTTGTAAGCATTCAATCAAACCAGAAAGGCGCCCGCGTAAAAAACGGTCGCCTTTTTTGCTGACTCCTTTGCTTTTGATGGAAATTGAGATGACCGACCAGACTACCCGCCTGCCGATCCGCCGCGCCTTGATCAGTGTTTCCGACAAGACCGGGATCCTCGAATTCGCCAAGGAGCTGGAAGCCCTCGGTGTGGAGATCCTCTCCACCGGCGGGACCTTCAAACTGCTGCAGGACAACGGCGTGGCCGCAGTGGAAGTCGCGGATTACACCGGTTTCGCGGAAATGATGGACGGCCGGGTCAAGACCCTGCACCCGAAAATCCACGGCGGTATCCTCGGTCGTCGCGGTATCGACGACGCCATCATGAACGAGCACGGGATCAAGCCCATCGATCTGGTGGCGGTCAACCTCTACCCCTTCGAAGCCACCATTTCCAAGCCCGGCTGCGACCTGCCGACCGCCATCGAGAACATCGACATCGGCGGCCCGACCATGGTCCGCTCGGCGGCCAAGAACCATAAGGACGTGGCCATCGTGGTCAATGCCAGCGACTACGCCGGCGTCCTGGAAAGCCTCAAGGCCGGCGGCCTGACCTACGCCCAGCGTTTCGACCTGATGCTCAAGGCCTTCGAACACACCGCCGCCTACGACGGCATGATCGCCAACTACATGGGCACCGTGAACCAGGCCGCCGAGACCCTCTCGACATCCGGCCGCAGCGAATTCCCGCGGACCTTCAACAGCCAGTTCATCAAGGCCCAGGAAATGCGCTACGGCGAGAACCCGCACCAGAGCGCGGCGTTCTACGTGGAAGCCAAGCCTGCCGAAGTCGGCATCGCCACCGCCACCCAGCTGCAAGGCAAGGAGCTGTCCTACAACAACGTAGCCGACACCGACGCCGCCCTGGAATGCGTGAAGAGCTTCGTCAAGCCGGCCTGCGTCATCGTCAAGCACGCCAACCCGTGCGGCGTGGCGGTAAGCCCGGACGCTGAAGGCGGCATCCGCCAGGCCTACGAACTGGCCTACGCCACCGACACCGAATCGGCTTTCGGCGGCATCATCGCCTTCAACCGCGAACTGGATGCAGCCACCGCCAAAGCGATCGTCGAGCGTCAGTTCGTCGAAGTGATCATCGCCCCAAGCGTCAGCGAAGAAGCCCGCGCCATCGTCGCCGCCAAGGCCAATGTGCGCCTGCTGGCCTGCGGCGAGTGGTCGGCAGACCGTGTACCGGCCTGGGACTACAAGCGCGTCAACGGTGGCCTGCTGGTGCAGAGCCGTGATATCGGCATGATCAGCGCCGATGACCTGAAAGTGGTGACCAAACGCGCCCCGACCGAGCAAGAGATCCACGACCTGATCTTCGCTTGGAAAGTCGCCAAATACGTCAAATCCAACGCCATCGTCTACGCCAAGAACCGCCAGACCATCGGTGTCGGCGCTGGCCAGATGAGCCGCGTGAACTCGGCGCGAATCGCTGCGATCAAAGCCGAACACGCCGGCCTGCAAGTCCAGGGCGCAGTGATGGCTTCCGACGCCTTCTTCCCGTTCCGTGACGGCATCGACAACGCGGCCAAGGTCGGCATCACTGCGGTGATCCAGCCAGGCGGCTCGATGCGCGACAACGAAGTGATTGCCGCAGCCGACGAGGCCGGCATTGCGATGGTGTTCACCGGCATGCGCCACTTCCGTCACTGATACGACAACGGTCGCACTGGCAGCGGCATCTGCTGCGTTGGAGCCCACCCCGATGATGCTCATTGCCAACAGGCAACTGCGCTCATCGAGGTGGGCTCCGCCTTGCATCTACCACTGTCATTGCAACCTCCTGAGGCGTGCAGCGCTTCAGGTTCCAAAACAGAATTAGCGTCATCCGAGGTTTTTGAAATGAATGTACTGATCATTGGTAGCGGCGGTCGCGAACACGCCCTGGCCTGGAAAGTCGCTCAGGACCCACGGGTCGAAAAAGTATTCGTCGCCCCCGGCAACGCCGGTACCGCCATCGAAGCCAAGTGCGAGAACGTCGCCATCGACGTCCTGGCCCTGGAGCAGTTGGCGGATTTCGCTGAGAAGAACGTCTCCCTGACCATCGTCGGTCCGGAAGTACCGCTGGTAGCCGGCGTGGTGGATCTGTTCCGCTCCCGTGGCCTGGACTGCTTCGGTCCGACCGCCGGCGCCGCGCAGCTGGAAGGTTCGAAAGCCTTCACCAAGGACTTCCTGGCACGCCACAAGATCCCGACGGCCGACTACCAGAACTTCACCGAGATCGAGCCGGCCCTGGCCTACCTGCGGGAAAAAGGCGCGCCGATCGTGATCAAGGCCGACGGCCTGGCCGCCGGTAAAGGCGTGATCGTCGCCATGACCCTGGCCGAAGCCGAGGAAGCCGTGCGTGACATGCTGGCCGGCAATGCCTTCGGTGATGCCGGTTCCCGCGTGGTCATCGAAGAGTTCCTCGACGGCGAGGAAGCCAGCTTCATCGTCATGGTCGACGGCAAGAACGTGCTGCCCATGGCCACCAGCCAGGACCACAAACGCGTCGGCGACGGCGACACTGGCCCCAATACCGGTGGCATGGGCGCTTACTCGCCAGCACCGGTGGTCACTTCAGAAGTGCACCAGCGGGTGATGGATCTGGTGATCTGGCCCACCGTTCGCGGCATGGCCGAGGAAGGCAACGTCTACACCGGCTTCCTCTATGCCGGTCTGATGATCGACAAAGCCGGCAACCCGAAAGTCATCGAGTTCAACTGCCGCTTCGGCGACCCGGAAACCCAACCGGTGATGCTGCGCCTGCAATCGAGCCTGGTGCTGCTGGTGGAAGCCGCCCTGGCCCAGGCCCTGGACAAGGTCGAAGCCCAGTGGGACCCACGCCCGAGCCTGGGCATCGTCCTCGCCGCCGGCGGCTATCCTGGCGACTATGCCAAGGGCGCGGCCATCACTGGCCTGGACGCCGCCGCTGCACTGGAAGGCAAAGTGTTCCACGCCGGCACCGCACTCAAGGACGGTCAGGTCGTGACCTCCGGCGGCCGGGTGCTCTGCGCCACCGCCATGGGTGACAGCGTCGATGCCGCCCAGCAACAAGCCTACCGCCTGGCGGCCAAGATCGACTGGCAGGGCTGCTTCTACCGCAACGACATCGGCTACCGTGCCATTGCTCGTGAGCGCGGCCAGGAGTAAAGCTGCCAGCGCCCCCCGGCAAGGGCCTCGCGCCCTTGCCGTGCGGTGATCACGCCGCGCATAGTTATAATCAGGCATCAACCAATGAAGGGATTTCGCCGTGCGCTGGCTCAGGACCGCCCTAGGCTTCACCGTCACATTGCTGACCTTGCTCTGCTTGAATCCGGCCCTGGCCGCTCAAGGCAGTGGCTGGGCGGTTTTGCTCGACGAACAGGCCGACCTACAGCTCAGTGATATCCGCTCCCCGCGCTACACCAACCAATTCAGCCCCATCGAACTGGACAAGCTGACCGCAGCCGAACCCGACGGCGCCCTGTGGTTGCGCTTCAAGCTCCAACCGGGAACCCACGAGCAGATCCTGCGGATCTTCGCCCCCGACCTGTCCCACCTGAATCTCTACGTGCTCGACGGCGACAAGCTGATCGAACAAGTGAACACCGGCGCCAGCCAGTCGCAAGCCCAAAAGCCTTTGCCCAGCAGCGACTTCATGCTGCCACTGCCGCAAAGTGCCAAGCCGCTGGACGTCTATCTGCGCCTGGTGTCCGAACATGAACTGCGTCCCTACATCACCCTGCAATCGGCTGTGATGGGCGCCGCCGACCAGAGCCAGACGCTGATCTACGGCCTGTTGTTCGGCTGCCTGGCGATGCTGATCCTGCACAACCTCACCCGCTTCGCCTACACCCGTTCACGCAGCAGCCTGTGGCTGGCAGCCTGTGAAGGCCTGCTGACCCTCAGCCTGTTGATGCTGCTGAACCTGCTCGGTCCCTGGCTACCGGACTGGCAAGCGTTGCAGACACCGGGCGCCTACGTGGCCCTGCTGCTGACCGCGCCCTGCGGGATGATGTTCGCCTACCGCTTCTTCGCTCCACTGGGCCCGCACCCGCTGAACCGCTTGCTGCTGGGCAATATTCTGCTGATCGGCCTGTTCGGTCTGTTGCTGCTGTTCGTCAACACCCTGCCGCTGAACATCATCACCTACGGCCTGGTGGCCCTGGCCGGCCTGAGCATGCTGTTCGTTGGCGCCTACCACTGGCACCAGGGCTATCGTCCGGCCCGGCTGTTCGTCACCGCCATGGTGATTTTCAACCTCGGCACCCTGGTGATTCTCCCGGCGCTGCTGGGCCTGACCCTGGTAGCGCCGCAAGGCTTGATCGTCACCCTGCTGAGCGTGGTGTGCATCGCCGGGTTGCTGATGAGCATTGCCTTGGGCGAACGCCAGCGCAACATCACCGAGAACCGCTTCAGTGTCAGCCGCGACCTGGCCGCCAGCACCGCCGAGATCAATGCCAAGGCCGAGTTCCTGGCCAAGATCAGCCACGAGATCCGTACGCCGATGAACGGTGTGCTGGGCATGACCGAGTTACTGCTGGGCACCCCGCTGTCGGTCAAGCAGCGTGATTATGTGCAGACCATTCACAGTGCCGGCAACGAGCTGCTGACCCTGATCAACGAGATCCTCGACATCTCCAAGCTGGAGTCCGGGCAGATCGAACTGGACGACGTGCAGTTCGACCTCAACGCCCTGATCGAGGATTGCCTGAGTATCTTCCGGGCCAAGGCCGAACAGCAGAACGTCGAGCTGATCAGTTTCATCCAGCCCCAGGTGCCGCGGGTCATCAGCGGCGATCCGACGCGCCTGCGCCAGGCCCTGCTGAGCCTGTTGGAAAACGCCCTGAAGAAGACCGACGAAGGCGAAGTGCTGATCGTCGTCGCCCTCGACGAGCGCAGCAGCAAACCGCGCCTGCGCATTGCCGTACAAGACAGCGGCCAGCCCATGGATACCGAGGAGCGCGAAGCGCTGCTGCACACCGAACTGCACAGCAAGAACTTCCTCGCCACCACCCGCCTGGGGGGCAACCTGGGACTGGTGATCGCCCGCCAGTTGATCCTGCTGATGCACGGTGAGTTCGGCATCAAGAGCGGCACCAACCAGGGCAGCACCCTGTGGCTGACCCTGCCCCTGGACGCCGAGCGCCTGGAACATCCCACCGCCGACCTCGACGGCCCCTTGCAGGGCGCGCGGGTGCTGGTGGTGGACGATAACGACACCTGCCGCAAGGTGCTGGTGCAGCAATGCAGCGCCTGGGGCCTGAACGTCAGCGCCGTGCCTTCGGGCAAGGAAGCCCTGGCCCTGCTGCGGACCAAGGCGCACCTGCGGGACTACTTCGATGTGGTGCTGCTGGACCAGAACATGCCCGGCATGACCGGCATGCAGCTGGCGGCGAAGATCAAGGAAGACCCGAGCCTGAACCACGACATCCTGCTGATCATGCTCACCGGCATCAGCAACGCGCCGAGCAAGGTGATTGCGCGCAATGCCGGGATCAAGCGCATCCTCGCCAAGCCGGTGGCCGGCTACACCCTCAAGACCACTCTGGCCGACGAGCTCAGCCAACGCGACAAGGCCCCCACCGCGCCCTACAACATGCCCCTGAACCCGGCACCGGGTCCGGCGCCGATCACCGTTCCCAGCGACTTCAGCATCCTGGTGGCCGAAGACAACAGCATCTCCACCAAGGTCATCCGCGGCATGCTGGGCAAGCTCAATCTGCAGCCCGACACCGCCAGCAACGGCGAAGAGGCCTTGCAGGCAATGAAGGCCAAGCGCTACGACCTGGTGCTCATGGACTGCGAAATGCCGGTGCTCGACGGTTTCTCCGCCACCCAGCAGTTGCGGGCCTGGGAAGTCGGCAACCAACGGGTGCGCACCCCGGTGGTGGCGCTGACCGCGCACATCCTCGCCGAGCACAAGGAGCGCGCGCGCCAGGCCGGCATGGACGGGCACATGGCCAAGCCGGTGGAGTTGTCGCAACTGCGCGAGCTGGTGGAACACTGGGTCACCCAGCGCGACCTGCGCGAGCGCAGCACCGCGCACACCAGTTGAGCCGACAGCCTGCGCGGCGCCTGTTAAACTCTGGCTCGCCCTCCCTAGTCGTGAGCTCCCGCCATGCTCCACGTGCTGTTCAGCGTTTACCTGAAGATGCTGGTGCTCTATAGCCCGTTCTTCGTCCTCTCATGCTTCATCAGCCTGACCCGCGGCTACTCCTCCAAGGAGCGCCGACGCCTGGCCTGGAAAGTCGCCCTGGCCACCCTGGTTTCCAGCGTCTTGCTGTACCTGTTCGGGCGGGTGATCTTCAGCGTGTTCGGCATCACCGTGGACGCCTTCCGCATCGGTGCCGGCAGCGTGCTGTTCATCTCGGCCCTGGGCATGGCCCAGGGCAAGTCGGCTGTACAGACCGACAACGTGCAACAGGACGTGACCATCGTGCCGCTGACCATTCCCCTGACCGTGGGCCCGGGCACTATCGGCGCCCTGCTGGTGATGGGGGTCAGCCAGCCCCACTGGGACGACAAGCTCACCGCCATTCTCAGCATCGCCCTGGCCAGCCTCACCGTGGGCGTGGTGCTGTACCTGTCCAACCGCATCGAGCGCATCCTTGGCGACCAAGGCTTGCAGATCGTCAGCCGGCTGATGGGACTGTTCGTCTGTGCCCTGGCAGCACAGATCATCTTTACCGGGGTAAGGGGTTACCTGGTCCCTTAGGTCCGCCAGGTCTCGAAACTGTAGGAAACCTTCCCAGCAGGAGCAGGAACCGCACCATGCCCTACAGCGCCGACACGGCCTTTATCCAGGAACAATGGCAGGCCGGGTACTTCCCCCGGGAAAACACCCTGGTCCTCAACAGCGGGTTCTACTGCCTGTTCGACCTGCGCTACGAACATCCCCGGCTGAGCAACAAAGTCTGGATGCCGGCCCTGGACTTCCCAGGCAGGGATGAACCTGATTTCGTCACCACCCTGGGGTTTGCCACCGAAGGCCCGCAGCCCTTTCATGCCCAGTGCGGTGAGACCGCCGGGCACGGCGGCGACGGCTTCCTGGCCTTGCTGGAAAAGGACACGGATGCACTGATCTGGCTGCTTGTCCTCAGCGAAACCAATCCCTTCTGCCGAGTCGAGATCCACGACCAGCAGATCCATGCCGAGTCGACCTCCGGCGTCACCGTGCGGGTCCCTGTCGAGCGCCCCGATCAGTTGACCCTGGTCTGGCCATGAACCGCCCGCCCACACCGAGCCCAATGAAAAAACTGAGCGCCACCGCCGCCATCGACCTCCTGAGCACACACAGGCTGCCCGGCCTCGACCTCGCCGCTCGGGCTTCCCTGCTCCTGGACTGGTGGGGGATCGACAGCGACAACCTTGAATTCGCGACACTGCCACCCGACCTGCAGCAACAGCTCATCTCGCAACCGGAGCCCCCGGACGATGCGCAAGACCCGCGCTACGACGCCCTGCTGCTGGTCGCCCTGCGCGCCGAGTATCGTGGCGTGACCCAGCTGTACCTGAGGCGCTGCCTGCGTGAAGCCGGGCTGGGCGACTACGCCGTCAGCGCGGACATCGAGTACCTTGAGGCCTGTCCCTGCTGCGGTTATCTAACCCTCTCGACGCGGGGCGACTACCAGATCTGCGACCTCTGCCATTGGGAGGACGACGGCAGCCAGGCGCTGGATGTGCTGAGCGGACCCAACCACAAAACCCTGGGCCAGGCCCGGGAACACTTTGCCCAGCAGCAGGGCCGCCTGCCCTTGGATAAGTGGCCACACATCAGCAAGGACAACCCATGATTCCCCCGCAGTTGATCGCCCTGATCGAAGCCCAGCCCCGCTTCCGCCCGCGCCCCGACACCGCCGAGGTCACCCGAGCGCTGGCAACATTGGGGATTGCCCTGGACAGCGAGTTCGCGCAGATCTACCTGACCTGTCACCCCGCCGACTTCTTAGACCGAGTGAGCTACGGAGCGCTGATGAATATCGACGGGCCCAGTGATGAAATCCTGATGAGCACCGAGTTCATTCATGAAGTCTGGGAGTTGCCCAAGAACTTCATCGCCCTCACCTCACTGCAAGGTCAAGGCGGCTACTTGCTGGACAAGGACAGCGGTGGCGTCTGGGATTTCGACCTGGGCGACCGGGAAGCTTTTATCGCCGGCCGCATTCCCGCCAGATGGGCCAGCTTCTTCGAATTCATCACCTGGCTGCTGACCGCCACGGACAAGGATGAGGATGAGGATGAGGATGAGGACCCTGCGCGCTAGAAGCCGCTGCCGGCGATGGCGATCTTGCGAGCGCCTTCGCCGGCAAGCCGGCTCCTACAAGGGTTTATTGCCGTACCAGCGCGGGGTGTAGACCCACTCGCCACCCTCGGCCCGGGGGAAGACGCAGGTGGTGGAAGAGCCCACCAGCACCATGGTGCGCATGTCCACCTGCTCCGGGGTCAGCTCGCCCAGGGTGATCACCCGCAAGGTCTGGCCCGGACGGCCAATGTCGCGCCCCAGCACCACCGGGGTTTGCGGCGTGCGGTGCTGGCGCACGATCTCCAGGGCGCGGCCCAGTTGCCAGGGTCGGGAACGGGAGATCGGGTTGTAGAAGGCCAGGGCCAGATCGGCCTGGGAGGCGAGATCGAGGCGCTTCTCGATGATGTCCCAGGGCTTGAGGTTGTCGGACAGCGACAGCACGCAGAAGTCATGACCCAGCGGCGCGCCGGCCTGGGCGGCGGTGGCCAGTGAGGCGGAGACGCCCGGGAGGATCTCCAGGTCGACACGATGCCAGGCCGGATCGCTGGATTCGTGCAGGGCTTCCAGGACCGCCGCGGCCATGGCAAACACCCCCGGATCACCGGACGACACCACCACCACCGAACGGCCCTGGGCCGCCAGTTCGAAGGCGTGCCGGGCGCGCTGCATTTCTTCGCGGTTGTCAGTGCAGTGCATCACCTGATCGGCGCGAAACGGCCCGGCCATGCGCACGTAGGTTTCATAACCGAGGATGTCGTTGGCCCGGGCCAGTTCGGCTTTCACCGCCGGCACCATGAGTTCGGCAGCACCAGGACCGAGGCCGATGACTGCCAGGCGTCCGCGGGGACGACCGATCCGCTCAGGGTCCAGGGGCTGGCTGGCCACGGCGATGGCGATGTCGTCCCCCACCTTCAGCGGCGGCAGCAATTGCGGCACGGCTTGCTGTGCCAGTTCGACGACACTGCCGGCGGCCGGCAGGAAACGCAGCGGCACACCCAGTTGCGCAGCCGCCTGATGCAGGGCGCGGTCAGCCATGTCACTGTCGGCCGCCAGCAGGCAGGCGACGGACTGCACGGCAATTCGCGCCTGATGCAGGGCCTGACGGATGTGGGTGGCGAGGCCGGTATCGCTTTCGCCAGCAAGCTGGCCGCTACGGCAAGCGACCAGGACGCTGCGGGGGTAGATCAGCAGCTCATTGGCCGCAGGCTCGCGCTCGGCAGAGCCGACCCGGATGGTCAGGCGGGCCTGATCGTTCTCGGGCAGCTTGGCCGCGGCCAGCCAGGGCGCGGCGCCTTCGATGCGCACGCTTTCGCCCCCCAGCAGGTCGGAAACGAAACGCTTGCCCAGCTCCAGGTCGCCCAGGGCATAACCGCTGGGCGGGTTGAGCAGGCAGGTGCCGAAGCGCAGTTCGCCACTGGTGGTAATGGCCGCAGCCACGCCAAGGCCCGCGGCGATTTCCCGGGCCATGACGTTGACGCCGCCCAGGCCACCCAGCAGCGGCACCACGGCGCTGCCATCTTCGGCCACTGCCAGCACCGGCGGTTCGGCGCCTTTTTCCAGCAGCAGCGGGGCCAGGGTGCGGATCACGATCCCAGCCGCGCACAGGGCGATGATGGGCGTGTCCTGTTGATACAGCTGGCGCAAGGTGGCGCCGAATTCGTGGTAGATCCGATCAGCGCCTTCGACCCGTTCCGCCAGACCGTGGATCAACGAATCGGGATACAGCCGCTGGATCTGCCGTGCGGTGTCGAGACTGCCTTGGCCCAGGATGACGATGGCCGGAATTGAACGGGCCATCAGCCTTGCCACCTTTCGCCGGGCACGATGATCAGCGAGAAGTACGGCGAGGACATCGGTTCCACGTCATCCAGCGGCACGATCTTCTGGTTGGCCATGGTGGCGCGCTCGACGTACAGCGCACGCTGCGCCAGCCCCAGCTCTTCCAGGACCTGGCGCACCTTGGGGAAATTGCGCCCCAGCTTCATCACCACCGCCGCGTCGGCGTCCGCCAGACGCCGCTTGAGTTCGTCATGGGGCAGCACGCCCGAAAGCACCGACAGGCTCTGGTTGCGATACACCAGCGGCGCGCCCAGCACCGACGCGCCGCCCAGCATCGAGCACACCCCGGGCACCACTTCGGCCTGGTAACGCTCGGCCAGACGATCGTGCAGGTACATGTAGGAACCGTAGAAGAACGGGTCGCCTTCGCAGATCACCGCCACATCCCGACCGGCATCCAGATGCAGCGCCAGCTCCTGGCTGGCGCTGTCGTAGAAATCGCTGATCACTTGCTCGTAGGACAGCGGCGCCGGCAGCACTTCGGTGGTCACCGGGTACACCAGCGGCAGCAGGGTCTGGGCCTGTTGCAGGTGCCCTTCGATGATGCCGAAGGCGTTGCCTTTCTTGCCCTTGGCCACGAAGTAGGCCACCACCGGCGACTCGCGCAGCAGGCGCAGGGCCTTCAGGGTAATCAGCTCCGGATCACCAGGACCCACGCCAAGGCCGATCAAACGTCCAGGTTGCTGCATCATTCGATCTCCGTGGCCAAGGCGTTGACGGCGGCGGCGGCCATGGCGCTACCGCCCAGGCGACCCTGCATGATCACAAAGGGCACGCCGCGGCTGTCGGCGGCGAGCATCGCCTTGGATTCGGCGGCGCCGACGAAGCCCACCGGGAAGCCGAGGATCAGCGCCGGTTTCGGCGCGCCGGCGTCGAGCATTTCCAGGAGGTAGAACAGGGCGGTGGGCGCATTGCCGATCACCACCACGCTGCCTTCCAGGTGCGGACGCCAGAGCTCCAGAGCCGCCGCCGAGCGGGTGTTGCCCAGCTCTCGGGCCAACTCCGGGACGCTGTCATCACGCAGGGTGCAGATCACTTTGTTGTTGGCCGGCAAGCGTGCCCGGGTAATGCCTTCAGAGACCATCCGCGCATCGCAGAGGATCGGTGCCCCGGCGGCCAGGGCATCACGCCCGGCCTTGCCGGCGCCCGCGGAGAATTGCAGGCCATCGATGGCCTCGACCATGCCGCAGGCGTGGATCACCCGTACCGCGAGTTTTTCCAGGTCGGCGGGAATGCGATCCAGCTTGGCTTCTTCGCGGATGATCGCGAAGGAGTTGCGATAGATCTCCTGACCGTCGCGGATGTAATCAATCATCTAGGTGGCTCCGTGGGCGGGCATCAAGCAGTGCCTCTGCCGCTTCAATAGAAAGGTTGCGTGCGTGCAGCGCGCCGAAACCCGGCTGCGCTGCATCGCGTAGATACAAGTCGTAACGCCCTGGGGCCGTCGCCAGCAGGGTGGCCGGCGCCACATGGGCGGCGGCGCAGGAACGGGAGCAGGCCGACAAATGCACCGCCTGCTGACGGCCATGGCCCTGGAGCAGGGCTGCCAACTTCAGCGCATCGCCCTTGGTGTCGGCCAGGGCTTTGCCGCAGCCACTGGAGCCGGTACAGGCAATCAGGTGGGCCAGGGATTGTTCAGGGCTGCACAACAGGCCCAGTTGGCCCAGACGTGCCGTGACCCCGGGAGCATCCGCCGGGGCAATGCCGGGCAGCAGCAGGCTCTGCCAGGGTGTGAAGCGCAGGCTGGCGTCGCCGTACTGTTCGGCCAGTTGCGCAGCGCCCTTGAGCATGAAGGGATCAAGGCGCCCCAGGGGCGCAACCGCACCGACATAGACCTGTCCGCGTTCACGCTGTGGATAAGTTCCCAGGTGCAGCCCAGCGACCGAGGCCGGACGCTGCCAGCCGTCGATACTCAACAAGGGCCGGCTCAGGCGCAGGTTCAGTTGGGCAAGAAAATCCGCCACCGGCACCTGCGCCAACAGGTGGCGCATCCGCGTCTGCTCGGGCGTGGCCAGCTCGAGAAACAGCTCCAGCACCGCCACCAGCAGTTCATGGCCCAGTTCCTGGGGTACTGCCGCCAAGGGTTTATCCACAGGGCTGCCCGCCAGGCCAAAGGCCAACAGCAACTGCCCCTCCCGCACCAAGGCGGCCAGCCACAGATCGTGATGATGTTCGAGCATGGCCAGGGCTTCGCCGCCATCGAGCTGCACGGCGAACTTGGCCGACAGTTCATGGAAGCGCGAGTGGCTCTGCAAGGTCTCGAGGATCTGCCCGGCCAGGGGCCGGGTGTCCATCAGCAATTGCCGGTCGATGCCGGCGCTGGGGCTGAGCATCAGGTTGCGCACATCGTCGCCGGCGGCGGTGGTCGGTCCCAGGCCGGCCGCCAGCAGTTTGTCGATCAATGCCTGGTGCTCGGCGCCGATCCCGCGAATCTGCAGGTTGGCGCGGTTGGTGGCCTCGATCACACCGCCGGCATAAGCCTGCGCCGCCTCGGCCACCGCCGCTGCCTGAGCTGCACTGATGACGCCGCCCGCCAGCTTGATCCGGCAGATGCCGCCGTCCAGCGCCGGGACAATGCGCAGCAACCCCGGGCAGGCCGAGGGGCGGATGGCGGTGGACATAGGACGTTCGTTCAAAGGGGCGACCGGCAGTGTGGGAAAAGCGCTTCGTCAACGAAGGCGCGGTATTATGCCTGCTTTGTCCGAAGGCATGAAAAGCCTGCCGGTCGGAACCTTAGGTTTGAGGAATATAGATGTCGCCCTGGCTGACAGTAGTGGGAATCGGTGAAGACGGCTTCAAGGGCCTGGGCAGGAACGCCCGCCATGCCCTGCTGGGCGCTTCGCGGATCGTCGGCGGCCAGCGCCAGCTGGATCTGCTGCCGGCGTGCATCCGTGGCGAACGCCAGTTGTGGCCCAGTCCGTTCTCGCTGGAGCCGGTGCTGAGCCAACGCGGCATGCCCGTCTGCGTGCTGGCCAGCGGCGATCCGATGCTGTTCGGCGTAGGGGCCAGCCTGGCCCGGCAACTGCCGGCCGAGGAGCTGCAGGTACTGCCCTTTCCTTCCTCCTACTCCCTGGCCGCCGCCCGCCTGGGCTGGGCCCTGCAAGAGGTGGTCACGCTGTCGGTGGTGGCACGCCCGATTGCCGCGCTCAACGCCCAACTGTTCAGCGGCGTGCGCCTGCTGGTGCTGAGCAATGACCGCCACAGCCCGGCGGCCATCGCCGGACTGCTGCGCGAGCGCGGCTTCGGCCCGAGCCGGATCACGGTACTGGAGCACTTGGGCGGGCCCTTGGAGCGACGCCTGGACAGCACTGCCAATCAATGGAGCGATCCATCGATCGCCGACCTCAACCTGCTGGCCATCGAATGCCGGGCGGCGGCCGATACGCCGCAACTGTCCCGTCTGGCTGGCCTGCCGGACTCGGCCTTCCGCCATGACGGCCAGTTGACCAAGCGGGACGTGCGCGCCATCACCCTGGCCCGCCTGGCCCCGGTGCCCGGTGAACTGCTCTGGGATGTGGGGGCCGGCAGCGGCTCCATCGGTATTGAATGGATGCGGGCCCACCCCAGTTGCCGGGCCCTGGCCATCGAAGCCGATGACGGCCGCCAGCAGTTGATCGAACACAACCGCGACGTGCTCGGGGTGCCCGGGCTGCAACTGATTCGCGGCAGCGCGCCCCAGGCCCTGGCCGGACTGGAGCGTCCGGATGCGGTGTTCATCGGTGGTGGGGTGACCCGCGAAGGCGTGTTACAGACCTGCTGGGAGCAGCTCAAGCCCGGTGGGCGCCTGGTGGCCAACGCGGTGACCCTGCAAAGTGAAATGACCCTGATGCACTGGCGCGACCAGTACGGCGGTGAACTGACCCGCATCCATATCGCCCAGGCCCAGCCCCTGGGGGAGTTCGACACCTGGCGCCAGGCCCTGCCGATCACCCTGCTGGAGCTGCACAAGCCCCGGGACCTGCCATGAACCTTGCAGGAGCGGGCTTGCCCGCAAAAGCGTCCAGCAAAGAGACCGCAGCGCGCCCTTCGCGAGCAAGCTCGCTCCTAAGGGGGCAAGGGCATGCGTGAGGAAACAGCGGAACAACCCGCGCCCCTGCGCAGCGGCCTGACCACCGGCAGCTGCGCCACGGCCACCAGCCTGGCCGCCGCTCGCCTGCTCTTGGGGGGCGTCAATGCGGACGCGGTGGATATCGTCCTGCCCAAGGGTAAACAGGTACAGATGCGCCTGGAGTTCTGTCGCCGCACCCACGACGGCGCCGAGGCCGGAACCCTCAAGGATGCCGGCGACGACCCGGACGTGACCCACGGCGCCCTGCTCTACTCCCAGGTGCGCCTGACTCCCGAGCCGGGAATCCGCTTTATCGCCGGCCAAGGTGTGGGCACCGTGACCCGCCCCGGTCTGGTGCTGGCAGTGGGTGAGCCGGCGATCAATCCCGTGCCGCGCCGGATGATCAGCGAACACCTGCAACGGCTCGCCGAGGAACAGGCCTACCCCGGCGGGTTCGAAGTCACGGTGAACGTCGAGGGCGGAGCGGAACTGGCCCTGAAAACCATGAACCCCCGCCTGGGGATTCTCGGCGGGCTGTCGATCCTGGGCACCAGCGGCATTGTCCGGCCCTTCTCCTGCGCGGCCTATATCGCCTCGATCCACCAGGGCATCGATGTGGCCAAGACCAATGGCTACCTGCACATCGCCGCCTGCACCGGCAACGCCAGCGAAGACACCATGCGCCGGGTCTACGAACTGCCGGAAATCGCCCTGATCGAAATGGGCGACTTCGTCGGCGCAGTGCTCAAGCACCTGCGCAAAGTGCCTGTGGATAAACTCAGCCTGTGCGGCGGCTTCGGCAAGATCAGCAAACTGGCCGCCGGGCACATGGACCTGCACAGCCGCCATTCCAGCATCGACCTGCCACAACTGGCGCGCTGGGCCGCCGCGGTGGGTGCCGACCCGGCGCTGCAACAGGCCATCCGCGAGGCCAATACCAGCCAGCAGGCCCTGGCCATGGCCAGCGCCGCCGGGATCGCCCTGGGCGACGCGGTGTGCCAGCACGCCCTGGACTTCGCCCGCAGCGTGGTGCCGGCCCAGGTTCAGGTGGAAGTCTTCGCCATCGATCGCCAGGGCGGCATCGTTGGCCACGCCGGAGTCTTGTCATGACCCGTATTCTGCTGCTGGGCGGGGTCACCGAAGCCCTGGCCATCGCACGCACCCTGGGCCCAACACATATCTACAGCCTGGCCGGAGTCGGACGGGTGCCCACCGACCTGAACTGCCAGGTACGGGTCGGCGGCTATGGCGGTGCCGAGGGCCTGGCCCGCTTTATCCGCCAAGAGCGCATCGGCCTGCTGCTCGATGCCACCCACCCTTACGCGGCGCAGATCAGCGCCAATGCACAGGCCGCCGCGCAACTGGCCGGGGTTGCCTGCTGGGCCTTGCGGCGGCCGGCCTGGCAGCCGCAGCCAGGGGATGACTGGCGCGAAATAACCGACTGGCCGCACTTGGTGCAGGCCTTGAAACCCTTCAAGCGGCCCTTGTTCACCCTGGGTCGAGAACCCTTGCAGCATCTGGATGAGATTCCTGCCGGCCAGTTCTGGACCCTGCGCGCCCTGGATACCTACCCGGGCAATCCGCGCTGTGAAGTGATCGGGGCCCGCGGGCCGTTCCTGATCGAGGACGAACAAGCGCTGTTCGAGCGTCGGCAGATCGATGTGCTGATCAGCAAGAACAGTGGCAGCAGCGCCACCGAACCCAAGCTGGAAGTGGCCCGCGAGCGGGGCATACCGGTGCTGGTGCTCAAGCGTCCCGAGCTGCCCGAGGTCGACCGCCACTTTGCCAGCGTGGCCGAGGTGTTGAGTGCCCTGGGGCAGCTGTCTCACGCCTGACAGACAAAGTCGCCAAGCCCCACAGACTCTTGGGATTCCCCTGGCAGCGATCGATAAGACAGTGCTTTAGCCTCCTTGGAACGATTCAGTGGCGACCGGCTCATCAATGGCCAGTCGTCGCGCCAATCGACTTCAGTCTGGCAAATGACTTGCCAGCCCGTATCCCAAGGAATACAGTCGCCATGTTCGTCTTTGAGCAGACTCAGGCGTTCACCCACTGGCTGCTACGCCTAAAAGATCCCCAGGGAAAAACCCGCGTGCTGGCCCGGATCAGGGCGGCGCAACTGGGCCGATTCGGCGACTGCGAACCGGTGGGCGAAGGTGTCTATGAAATGCGCATCCATCGCGGCCCCGGCTACCGGGGGTACTTCTCGCGTCGGGGCACCGTGATCTACCTGTTGCTGATCGGCGGTGACAAGGGCACCCAGAGACGCGATATCCAACGCGCCAGGCAACTGGCCCATGACCTCAAGAGCGAGGGCTGAAACATGCGTACCCCAGTGACCCGCTTCGACGCGGCAGAGTACCTCAAGACCCCGGAAGACATGGTGGCCTACCTCGACGCCTGCTTCGAGGAAGATGCCGGCGACGGCAAGCTGATCCGCGCCGCCCTCAACGACATCGCCCGCGCCCGGGGCATGACCCAGGTGGCCCGCGACACCGGCCTGGGTCGCGAGAGCCTGTACAAGGCCCTGGGCAGCCAGGGCAATCCCGAGTTCGCGACTATCATCAAGGTCATGAAGGCACTGGGACTCAAGCTCCACGTCAGCCCGGCCTGAACTGGCACTGCGACACCACACCGCATACGCTGCTTTTTTACTTATCCACAGCGATCAGGCTAAATACCCGCCTGATCGCTCAACCGACGGATCGTCCCCATGTCCCGACAACGGCTCGCATTTGCCTGGATCGCCTGCTTCGCAGTGCTGTTCAACATGCTTGCCATGCCGCTTTCCGGGGCCATGCAACGCAACGATTCGGGGCTGGACGAACAACTGCTGTGGGGCAGCTTCTGCTCTTCCAGCGGCACCAAGATGGTGGCCATTTCCCTGGGCAAGCTTGAACAGAAAGCCCCGCAGAACGACGAGCACTCGAACATGCAGCACTGCTGGTGCTGCTCAGGCTCGGCGCCGCTGGTGGCCCTGCCCGGTCATGTACCCCAGCTGAATTTCATTCGTTTCGCCGTCCAGCCGGGCGCGCCGCAACCGAAGATCGCAATGCTCACCCTGCGCCAGCAATGGCCCAGCCTGAACCCCGGTGCACCGCCTCTGGCATGATTCCCTTTCGCAAGTGATCTGCGTTTTTGAATCGTTCTGGAGAACCGTCATGTCCAAACCGTCCCTGATCAAGCAATCCCTGCTTATTGCCGCACTGCTGCTGCCCGCCTGTTTCGCCACCGCTCACGACTACAAGGCCGGTGAGTTGCAGATCGCCCATCCCTGGTCGCAGGAGCTGCCGCCGAACGCGCCGACCGTCGCGGCTTACTTCGTGGTGCACAACCCAGGCAAGAACGCCGACACCCTGCTCAGTGTCGACTCGCCGATCTCTGGCCGGGCCGAACTGCATGAACACGTCATGCAAGGCGACATGATGAAGATGCAGCAAGTGGCCAAGGTTGCGGTGCCCGCCGGCGGTGAGGTGACCTTCGCCCCCATGGGCTACCACGTGATGCTGATGGAGCTCAAAGACCGCAGCCTGCTCAGCGACGGCAAGCGCTTCCCGCTGACCCTGCACTTTGAAAAGGCCGGCGACGTCACCGTCGAAGTGGCCGTACAGAAGCAGCCACCGGCCGCCATGCACGAGTCCAAGCACGCTCACTAAGCTGACCGGCTCGTTACCGTGAACACCCCGCACGCGCCTGGCCGCAGGCGGTCCGTGCCGCGTCGCAACTCCCCGGGAGTGCGCCGCGGCAGCTGGATCAGCCTGTTCGCCATGCTGATGATCTTTATCGGCCCGCTGATTTCTCAGTCGATGCCGATGGATCACGCGATGCCGATGAACATGTCCGTCTCCATGGACATGGGCGACGGCGCGCCCGGCTGTCACGGTGAAAGCCCGCATCACGCCCAACAGGGCAAGTCCCAGGGCGAACAACACGTACTCTGGGAAAAATGCGGCTATTGCAGCCTGCTGTTCAATTGCCCGGCACTGCCTTCGGGGCTGTCGTTCGCCGCTCTGTCCGCGCCGCCCACACAGCATTTCCTGATCCCCGCCACGCGCCTGGGCCACGCCCGGCAGACCGTGTTCCCCGGCGCCCTGACCCGCGCCCCGCCGATCCTCGTCTGAGTCCCCTGCTCATCTCACACGGCCGACTGTCATTGCGACAGCCGCGTAGTTGCGGCCGTGTCATTCAAGACCGATCGATGGAACATCTATGTTTTCTGCTGACACTCGCCTGGGCGCTGCCCAGCCATCCAAGCCCTTTGCCCTGAACCCGTCGCGCCTGCGTTTCAACCATGCCCTGGCGGTGCTTTGCGGCGTGCTGCTGACCCCCCTGGCCCTGGCCGACGAGGCCCCGACGGACCACTCCCGACACGGCACGCAATTGAGCCCGACGGTGATCACCGCCATCGCCCCCAGCTCGCCGCTGACCGTGGTCACCAATCCCAAGGACCCGCGCCAACCGGTCCCGGCCAGTGACGGCGGCGACTACCTGAAGACCATTCCCGGCTTCGCCCTGGTACGCAATGGCGGCACCAACGGCGACCCGGTACTGCGGGGCATGTTCGGCTCGCGCCTGAACATCCTCACCAACGGCGGCATGATGCTCGGCGCCTGCCCCGGCCGCATGGATGCACCGACCTCCTACATCTCTCCGGAAACCTATGATCGCCTGACCGTGATCAAGGGCCCGCAAACCGTGCTCTGGGGCCCCGGCGCCTCGGCCGGCACGGTGCTGTTCGAGCGTGAGCCGGAACACTTCGGCGAACTCGGCACGCGGGTCAACGCCAGCCTGCTGGCGGGCTCCAATGGCCGCTTCGACAAGACCCTGGATGCTGCCGCCGGTGGCCCCCTGGGGTATGTGCGGGTGATCGGCAACACCGCCCACGCCGACGACTACAAGGACGGCAACAACGACACCGTGGCCTCGCGCTACGACAAGTGGAACGGTGACGTGGCCCTGGGCTGGACCCCGGACGCCGACACCCTGCTGGAGCTCACCGCCGGCAAGGGCGACGGCGAAGCCCGCTACGCCGGCCGCGGCATGGACGGCTCGCAGTTCAAGCGCGAAAGCCTGGGCCTGCGTTTCGAAAAATCCAACATCGGCGAGGTGCTGGACAAGGTCGAGGCCCAGGTCTACTACAACTACGCCGACCACGTGATGGACAACTACAGCCTGCGTACCCCGTCCGGCACCGGCATGATGGCCGGCCCCATGGCCTCCAATGTCGACCGTCGCACCCTCGGTGCGCGGATCAAGGCCACCTGGCGCTGGGCCGACCTGCAGTTGATCGGCGGCCTGGATGCCCAGACCAACGAACACCGCACTCGGGCCAGCAACGGCGTGGATACCTACAAGCAACTGCCCCGTACCAAGGACGCCGACTTCCACAACTACGGCGCCTTCGGCGAACTGACCTGGTACGCCGCCGAGCGCGACCGCCTGATCACCGGGGCCCGCCTCGACCGTGCTTCGGCCAAGGACTATCGGCAGAGCATCGGCTCGGGAATGATGAGCCGGCCCACCCCCACTGCCGGCGATACCCGGGCCGATACCCTGCCCAGCGGCTTCGTGCGCTACGAGCATGACATGGCCGACAGCCCGACCACGCTCTACGTCGGCCTTGGCCACACTCAGCGCTTCCCCGACTACTGGGAGCTGTTCTCGCCGAAAATGGGCCCGGTGGGCTCAGTGAACGCCTTCGATTCGATCAAGCCGGAAAAGACCACCCAACTGGACTTCGGCCTGCAATACCAGAGCGAGGATCTGGAAGCCTGGGCCTCGGGCTATATCGGCCAGGTACGCGACTACATCCTCTTCGACTACAGTCCTGCCATGGGCGGCATGAGCACCTCTCGGGCCGAGAACATCGACGCACGGATCATGGGCGGCGAACTGGGTGCGGCCTACAAGCTGACCTCCAACTGGAAAGCCGATGCGACCCTGGCCTACGCCTGGGGCAAGAACAGCAGCGACGGCAAGGCCCTGCCGCAGATGCCGCCGCTGGACGCGCGCTTCGGCCTGACCTACAGCGAGGACGACTGGAGCGCCGGGGCCTTGTGGCGAGTGGTGGCAGCACAAAACCGCGTCGACCTGAACAAGGGCAACGTGGTCGGCAAGGACTTCGGCAAGAGCGGTGGCTTCGGCGTGTTCTCCCTCAACGGCGCCTACCGGGTCACCAAGAACCTCAAGCTCAGCACCGGGGTCGACAACCTGTTCGGCAAGGCCTACGCCGAACACCTGAACCTGGCGGGCAACGCCGGCTTCGGCTACCCGGCCAGTGATCCCCAGGGGATCAAGGAGCCGGGGCGCACCCTCTGGACCAAGGTCGACCTGAGCTTCTGATCCGCCTTCGCCGGCACGCCGGCTCCTCACCGCAGGAGCTGGGGTGCCAGCGAACAGCCCCTATAAGAAAAGATTCACTGCCCTGCGGAGCGTGCCCCGATGAACCGACCCAAAGTGTCTTTCTACAACCTGGCCTGGCGCTGGCATTTCTACGCCGGGCTGTTCGTGGCCCCTTTCATGGTGATGCTGGCCCTGACTGGCATCATCTACCTGTTCAAGCCACAACTTGACCCGTTGATGTACCCCAGCCTGCTCAAGGTGCCCGCCGGTCATCACCTGCTGAGTGCCGACGACTTGCTGCAAAGGGTGCAATCGGCCTACCCCCAGGGCCATATCAAGCAGTACCTGCCACCGATTGATGCCGAGCGCAGCGCGCAGTTCGTGGTGCAGGACAAGGGTCAGGAGCTGAATGTCTTCATCGACCCCTACCACGGCGATGTGCTCGGCGAGCAGGACGCCAAGGCCAACCTGCAGGCCGTGGCCCGGGCCATTCACGGTGAGCTGATGATCGGCACCGTCGGTGACCGACTGGTGGAACTGGCCGCTGGCTGGGGCATTGTCCTGGTGGTGTCCGGCCTGTACCTGTGGTGGCCACGGGGCAAGTCGTCGGCGGGCGTGCTGTGGCCGCGTTTCAGCGTCCGCGGCAGGCCGTTCTGGCGCGACCTGCACAGTGTGCTGGGCTTCTGGGGCGCGGCATTCCTGCTGCTGATGCTGCTCAGCGGCATGACCTGGACCGGCTTCTGGGGCAAGCAGTACGCCGACCTGTGGAACCGCTTCCCGGCGGCCATGTGGAACGACGTGCCGACCTCCGACCAGCAGGCCCGGGAGCTCAACAGCGCCACGCGCCAGACCGTGCCCTGGGCGGTGGAAAACACCCCGATGCCGATGTCCGGCGACCACGCCGAGCACATGGCCCACAACGCCGCGGACACGGCGCCGGCAGCCCCGTCCATCAGCCTGCAAGCGGTGCAGGACATCGCCCGCGAGCGCCAGGTCGAACCGGGCTACAGCATCACCTTGCCGAAGACCGCCACCGGCGTGTTCACCATCGCCGTGTTCGCCGACGATCCGCGCAACGATGCCACCCTGCATGTCGACCAATACAGCGGCAAGGTCCTGGCCGACGTGCGCTGGCAGCATTACAGCAACGTGGCCCGGGCCACGGAGCTTGGGGTGATGCTGCATGAAGGCAAGATGTTCGGCCGCGTCAACCAGATCCTGGTGCTGGTGGTGTGCCTGATGATCCTGCTCAGCGCCGTGAGCGGCATCGTCATGTGGTGGCAGCGTCGTCCCCAGGGCCGACTCGGCGTGCCCCCGCTGCGCCACGACCTGCCGAAATGGAAAACCGCAATGCTGATCATGGCGCTGCTGGCCTTGGCATTTCCTTTGGTTGGAGCCTCGCTGATTGGGGTGTGGCTGCTCGATCGCCTGCTGCTTTCACGCTTCAACCGCGGGCCTGAATCTGCTTCATCTTCAACATGAATCAGCCGAGATGCGCGTTCCAGAGGGCTCTGTAGAATCTCGGCGCCTTAGCCATGCACAGTTATAATGTTACTTTATAACACTAAAGTGTAAGATCCCTGCCCGCAGTCCCCCACTGCGGGCAACCCCCTCGAAGAAGTGATTCACCGTCCCGATGAACAAGTACTTGCTGCCCAGCCTTTGCCTGATGGCCTTGCCTTCCCTGGCTCAGGCGGATGATTCCGCCGTCTCCCTGACCCTGCCCACCGGCACCATTTCGGCTCCCGCCAGCGCGGCCGACGACAGCGTCAGCCTGAAGACCCCCACCAGCGCCGGCTCGCGCTTGGGCCTCAGCGCCCTGGAAACCCCGGCCAGCACTGACAGCCTGAGCGGCGAACGGATTCGCGCCCGGGGTGACCGCAGCATTCAGGACGCGGTCTCCCGCAGCGCCGGCATCAGCCGCACCGGCACCCCAGGCGACGGTGGCACTTCGTTGTCGGCACGGGGTTTCACCGGGCAGAGTTCGGTGATGCAGCTGTATGACGGCAACCGCATGTACACCGGCATGGGCACCGTGACCTTCCCGGTGGACAGCTGGGCGGTGGAACGGGTCGACGTGCTGCGCGGCCCGGCCTCGATGCTGTATGGCGAAGGCGCCACCGGCGCGGTGATCAACACCCTCCCGAAAAAGCCCTTCAGCGGCGCAATCGAAAACCACCTGCGCCTGGGCTACGGCTCCTTCGATCGCCAGCAGCAGGCCCTGGACAGCGGTGGCTCCCTGAGTGACACCTTGAGCTACCGGCTCAACCTCAACCGCGAGCGCAGCAACGGCTGGATCGACCGTGGCGACTCCTCCGGCGATTTCGTCAGTGCCGCCCTGCGCTGGCAGGCCCGCGACGACCTGGCCTTTACCCTGGCCCACGACTACGGCGACCAGAACCCGATGAACAACTTCGGCACGCCGCTGATCAACGGGCGCTTCCACAAGAGCCTGCGGGACAAGAACTACAACGTCCGCAATGACCAGCAGCACTACAACGACCAGTGGACCCGCCTGACCAGCGAATGGCAGATTTCCGACCAGGTCAGTGCCAGCAACGAGCTGTATTACCTCAAGGCCCAGCGTCGTTGGCAGAACGCCGAGAACTACAACTTCAACCCGACCACCGGCCAACTGAGCCGCAGCGGTTACTACGCTATCGGCCACCAGCAGGAACAGGTCGGCGACCGCCAGACCTTCACCTTCAAGCACTCGCTGCTGGGCCTCGACAGCCAGACCCTGACCGGCGTCGACTACAACCGCATTCGCTTTCACCTGAAAAGCAATTCGCCCTTCACCGACAGCTTTACCAACGGTCAACCGCTGGACCTGTATCACCCGGCCCCGGGCGACTTCACCAGCAACAGCCCCTACCGCGATCAATTCAAGACCACCACCAAACAGATGTCGGTGTTCGCCGAAAACCGCCTGCAGCTCAGCGAGCGCTGGTCCCTGGTGACCGGTGTGCGCCGCGACTATGCGCACATTGATCGGGATGACTTGAAGGACGACAGCCGCAGCGACAAGACCCTGACCGGCAATAACTGGAAGGCCGGGCTGGTGTTTGCCGTCACTCCGGATACGTCCGTGTACGGTCAGTACTCCACCAGCACCGACGGCGTCGGCGGCCTGATTTCCCTGAGCAAGAGCCAGCAGCAATTCGACCTGTCCAGCGCCAGGCAGAGCGAGATCGGCCTCAAGCAGGCGTTCTGGGACCAGCGTGGCGAATGGACCCTGGCCGCCTACCACATCGTCAAGAAGAAGCTGCTGACCGATGTTCCCGGCGACCCGGGCCAGAAACAGCAGGTGGGCCAGCAATCCTCCAACGGCCTGGAGGCCAGCCTGGACCTGCAACTGCCCCACGCCTGGCAACTGCAAGCCAACGCCGCCCTCGTTCGCGCCCAGTACGACGACTTCAAGCAGGACGTCAACGGCGTGCAAGTCTCCCGCGATGGCAAGCGCCCGGTGGACGTGCCCCGGCGCACGGCCAACCTGTGGCTGAGCAAAGCCCTCAACGATGACCTGCGGGCCGGCGCCGGAGTGCGCTACGTGGATGCGCGCTACGCCGATATGGCCAACCGCAATCAGTTGCCCAGCTACACCGTGGTCGATGCCAACCTGTCGTGGAAAGCCTTGCCCAATACCACCCTGGGCCTGCAATTGAACAACCTGTTTGACCGCCAGTACGCACAAAGCCAATACAATGACGGCCAGCAATGGATACTCGGCGAGCCACGCTCGTTCTTCGTCACCGCTGACTACACCTTTTAACCCCACCTGGCGCTACGGCACGGGGATTACACGGACACCGCATGACCTCGCTGAACCTCACCAACCTGGCCTGGACACCCCTGGGCCAGGGCCACTGCCATCACCAGTTCCAACTGCGTGAGGCCAGCCTGCACGTGGCGGCCGGCGAGTTCGTCGGCCTGATCGGGCCCAACGGCAGCGGCAAGACCAGCCTGCTGCGCTGCGCCTATCGCTTCAGCAAGCCGCAGCAGGGTGAGGTGCAGCTTGAGCATCAGAATGTGTGGAAGCAATCGCCACGCTGGTGCGCGCAACGCATCGCCGTGGTGCTCCAGGAGTTCCCCGACGCCTTCGGCCTGACGGTGGAGGAAGTGGTCGCCATGGGCCGCACGCCGCACAAAGGCCTGTTCGACGGCGACACCGAACAAGACCGGCGCATCGCCCGCGAGGCCCTGGAATCGGTGGGCCTGCTGGGCTTCGAGGACCATGCTTTCGCCACCTTGTCCGGGGGCGAGAAACAACGGGTGATCCTGGCCCGGGCCCTGGCCCAACGCCCGCAACTGCTGATCCTCGATGAACCGACCAACCACCTCGACCCGCGCTACCAGCTGGAGCTGTTGCAACGGGTCAAGCGCCTGGGCATCGGCACCCTGGCGAGTATCCATGACCTGAACCTGGCCGCGGCCTTCTGCGACCGGCTGTATGTCCTCGATCACGGACGCATCGTCGCCAGCGGCACTCCCACCGAAGTGCTCACGGTCGATCTGCTGCGCAACGTCTTCGGCGTCGAGGCGCTGATCGACGCCCACCCCCTGTCCGGCTACCCACGAATCACCTGGATCACTCAACCATGACCTTGCGCTCCCTGCTCCGCTCCGGCCTCGCCCTGACCCTGTTCCTGGGCACCGCCCAAGCCTTCGCCGAAGCGACCCACTACCCGCTGACCATCACCAGTTGCAACCGTGAAGTGACCTTCAAGCAAGCGCCGCAACACGCCCTCAGCCATGACATCAACATGACCCAGATGATGCTCGCCCTGGGGCTCAAGTCGCGGATGGTGGGCTACAGCGGCGTCAGTGGCTGGAAGGCCGTGACCCCGCAAATGAGCACCTTGCTCGACGGTCTGCCGGAACTGGCGGCCAAGTACCCGTCGGTGGAAACCCTGCTCAACGCCAACGTCGACTTCCTGTTCGCTGGCTGGGACTACGGCATGCGCGTCGGCGGCGACCTCACGCCGCAGACCCTGGCGCCGCTGGGGATCAACGTCTATGAGCTGACCGAGTCCTGTGCCTTCGTGATGAAGCGCCCGGCGGCCAGCCTCGATGACACCTACAACGACCTGCGCAACCTGGGGCGGATCTTCGACGTGCAGGACCGGGCCAACGCGCTGATCGCGCAGATGCAGGAGCAGGTCGCCGAGGTACAGAAGGACCTGCCCAAGGACCCGCCCCGGGTGTTCCTCTACGACAGCGGCGAAGACCGGGCCATGACCTCGGGCCGCCTGGGCATGCCCCAGGCGCTGATCGATGCGGCGGGCGGGCGCAACATTCTCGATGACGTCGAGGCCAGTTGGACCCGGATCAACTGGGAGACGGTGGTCGAGCGCAACCCGCAGGTGATCGTCATCGTCGATTACAGCGAAGTCACAGCCGAGCAGAAGCAGCAGTTCCTGCTGAACAACCAGGCCCTGCAAGGAGTCGACGCGATCAAGAACCAACGCTTCATCGTCATTCCTTATGTGCAAGCCACCCCGGGCATCGACAACGTGCTGGCGGTGGAAACCCTGGCCAAGGGTTTCCACGGCGAATGATCAAGGGTCGTTATGCCTGTCTGTTACTGACCCTCGGCGCCCTGCTGCTGGTGTCCTGCGTGCTGTCCCTGGGGTTTGGCCCGGCGCGGGTGCCGGCGGAGGTGGTCTGGCGGATTCTCCTGCACAAGGCCCTGGGCCTGGGTACGGTGGACTGGAGCCCGGGCCAGGAGCATATCGTCTGGCTGATCCGCGTCCCGCGCATGCTCCTCGGCGCTTTGGTCGGCGCCGGGCTGGCGCTGATCGGCGCGGTGCTGCAGGCCGTGACCCGCAATCCCCTGGCCGACCCGCACCTGCTGGGGGTGACCTCCGGCGCCACCCTCGGCGCGGTGATCGTGGTGCTGCACCTGGGGCAGGTCATCGGCCTCTTGACCCTGCCCCTGGCGGCCTTTATCGGCGCCCTGGCGAGCATGCTCCTGGTGCTGGGCATCGCCGCGCGCAACGGGCGCCTGGACAGCGACCGCCTGCTGCTGTGCGGGGTGGCGGTGTCCTTCGTGATGATGGCGGTGGCCAACCTGCTGCTGTTCATGGGGGATCACCGGGCCAGCTCGGCGGTGATGTTCTGGATGCTCGGCGGCCTGGGCCTGGCGCGTTGGGAACTGCTGGCGATTCCTGCCGCCAGCGTGCTGCTGGGGCTGGGGTTGCTGCTGGGCATGGCACGGCCGCTGAATGCCTTGATGGCCGGGGAACAGACCGCCGTGACCCTGGGCCTGAACGCACGCAACGTCCGCCTGAAGGTGTTCCTGATCGCCTCGCTGATGACCGGGGTGCTGGTGTCCATCAGCGGCTCCATCGGCTTTGTCGGGCTGATGGTGCCGCACATCGCCCGGCGCCTGGTGGGCGCCGAACATCGCCGCTTGCTGCCAGCGTGCGTGCTGCTGGGCAGCCTGTTCCTGGTCTGGGTCGACGTCGCCGCGCGTACCCTGATCGCCCCTGAGGACCTGCCCATCGGCGTGGCCACCGCGGCCATTGGCGGGCTGTTCTTCATCGGCCTGATGCGCCGCCGCTGATCCACCCGCCGTTGTAGGAGCCGGCTTGCCGGCGAAGGCGCCCGTGAGCCTTGTGCCAGGTTCGAGGGCCTCTTCGCTGGCACGCCAGCTCCTACAATCGTCGCCCTTGCTTTAAGATCGCGCGCTTGGATCTCTCAGGATGAGTCTCATGTTCAGAACCGCATTCTTGGCCTTGCTGCTCGGCACCTCCCTTGGCGCCCAGGCCGGCACCTCGGTCGATGTCTCGAAAATCTACGGCAACATCCAGATCGTCAACAGCTTCCCCGACTACAAGGTCAAGGTGGTGAACTCCTTCCCCGATCTGAAGGTCAAGCAGGTCAACTCCTTTGCCGACGCGCCGGGCAAGTGGAAGATCGTCAACAGCTTTCCCGATTACAAGATCCAGATCGTCGACTCCTTTCCGGACTTCACCATCAAATACGTCGACTCCTTCCCTGGGGTTAACTGAAGCCCCTGGCTGACCCAGGCTGCCGCTCTGCGGCAGCACCACAATGACGCATCCCTGCGCACCATCCTCTGCGCAAAGCCTCCTCTTGGGGCATCACCTAGCCGCTCACTGCCGCTAAGACCGACGTTTTCATGCCCTGCGGCGACTCGGCACATCCCTTGCAAAACAGCCCTTCAGCACAGGCGGAGTGAAAACTACTGCGTTTTCACTGCGCCTGAGAAGTCGCATCTACCACCTGAAAAAATCAAGAGTTCATGGAGATCGCACAATGAAGCGTCGTAGTTTGCTCAAGGCTTTCACTCTCTCGGCAAGCATTGCCGCGATGGGCATGACCTGGACTGTCCAGGCCGCCGAGACCATCAAGGTCGGTATCCTGCACTCCCTGTCGGGGACCATGGCGATCTCTGAAACCTCGCTCAAAGACATGGCGCTGATGACCATTGACGAGATCAACGCCAAGGGCGGGGTCAACGGCAAGCTCTTGGAACCGGTGGTGGTGGACCCGGCGTCCAACTGGCCGCTGTTCGCCGAAAAGGGCCGGCAGTTGCTGACCCAGGACAAGGTGGCGGTGGTGTTCGGCTGCTGGACTTCGGTGTCGCGCAAATCGGTGCTGCCAGTGTTCGAGGAACTCAACGGCCTGCTGTTCTACCCGGTGCAGTACGAAGGCGAAGAAATGTCGCCCAACGTCTTCTACACCGGCGCCGCGCCGAACCAGCAGGCGATCCCGGCGGTGGAGTACCTGATGAGCGAAGACGGCGGCAGCGCCAAGCGCTTCTTCCTGCTGGGCACCGACTACGTCTACCCGCGCACCACCAACAAGATTCTGCGTTCGTTCCTGCACGCCAAGGGCGTGGCCGACAAGGACATCGAAGAGGTCTATACCCCCTTCGGCCACAGCGACTATCAAACCATCGTCGCCAACATCAAGAAGTTCTCCGCCGGCGGCAAGACCGCGGTGATCTCCACGGTCAACGGCGATTCCAACGTGCCCTTCTACAAGGAACTGGCCAACCAGGGCCTGAAGGCCACCGACGTGCCGGTGGTGGCGTTCTCGGTGGGCGAAGAAGAACTGCGCGGCATCGACACCAAGCCGCTGGTGGGCAACCTCGCGGCGTGGAACTACTTCGAGTCGGTGGATAACCCGGTGAACCAGAAGTTCGTCGCCGCCTGGAAGGCCTACGCCAAGGCCAAGAACCTGCCGGGGGCAGACAAGGCGGTGACCAACGACCCGATGGAAGCCACTTACGTCGGCATTCACATGTGGGCCCAGGCGGTGGAGAAAGCCAAGTCCACCGATGTCGACAAGGTCCGCGAAGCCCTGGCCGGGCAGACCTTCGCCGCGCCCTCGGGCTACACCCTGACCATGGACAAGACCAACCACCACCTGCACAAGCCGGTGATGATCGGCGAGATCCAGCCGGACGGTCAGTTCAACGTGGTGTGGCAGACCGAAGGGCCGATCCGCGCCCAGCCCTGGAGCCCGTACATCCCGGGCAACGACAAAAAGCCGGACTACGCGGTCAAGAGCAACTGATCGCCGGATGGACGCCAAGCCTTCAGGCCCGGCACACCCCCTGTACCCGCTGCCGCTGGCTGCGATCGGCCTCGAAGAGCACGTGCTCTTGAGGCCGTTGAAGGTCCTGCGGACCTTATCGCAGCCTGCGGCAGCGGCTACAGAACCACGCTACGCGCAAGGCCACTGATATGCCCACTGCCCTCTACCGTTTGATCCTCGCCTGCCTGTTGCTGCTGCCCATGGCCGCCCAGGCCGGCGACGCCGAAGACTTCGTCGCCGGCAACTCCAGCGAACAGGCCCGGCTCCTGGAAAGCTGGGCCGCGCAGCCCGACCCGGCGCGCCTGGAACTGCTCATGGCCCTGCAACAAGGCCAACTGAGCATGGCCGGCGAAACCAAACCCCTGCGCCTGAACAACCGCTTGCGGGGCCTGATCGACAGCGCCCTGGCCAGCCACCAACTGCTCGCCGCCGACGCCCAGAGCCGGCTGGCCGCCGCCCGCCAATTGCAGAAAAGCGCCAAGCCGGCGCAATTGAAATTCCTCGATGCCCAGCTCGCCGCCGAGCAAGACCCCGGCGTGCACGCCGCCCTGAGCCTGGCCCTGGCCAACCTGCAACTGGTGGACAGCGACCCGGCGGTGCGTCTGGCCGCCGTGCGCCTTTTGGGGGAAACCGGCGACCCACTGGCCCGCACCCGTCTCGAAGGCCTGCTGCAACCCGGGGTCGAGGCCGATGCCAATGTGCGCACCGCCGCCGAAACCAGCCTGGCCCAGGTCAAGCGCAAGCTGCTGGTGGGTGAAGTCCTCGGCCAGGCCTTCAGCGGCTTGTCCCTGGGTTCGATCCTGCTGCTGGCGGCCCTGGGCCTGGCCATCACCTTCGGCCTGCTGGGGGTGATCAACATGGCCCACGGCGAGATGCTGATGCTCGGCGCCTACGCCACCTACGTGGTGCAGCTGCTGTTCCAGCGCTACGCCCCACAAGCCATCGAGTACTACCCGCTGCTGGCACTGCCGGTGGCGTTCTTCGTCACCGCCGGGATCGGCATGGCCCTGGAACGCACGGTGATCCGTCATCTGTATGGCCGGCCCCTGGAAACCCTGCTGGCCACCTGGGGCATCAGCCTGATGCTGATCCAACTGGTGCGCCTGCTGTTCGGCGCGCAGAACGTCGAGGTGGCGAACCCGGCCTGGCTCTCCGGCGGCATCCAGGTATTGCCCAATCTGGTACTGCCCTACAACCGCATCGTGATCATCGCCTTCGCGCTGTTCGTTGTCGTGCTCACCTGGCTGCTGCTGAACAGGACCCGCCTGGGCCTGAACGTGCGAGCAGTGACCCAGAACCGCAACATGGCCGCGTGCTGCGGCGTGCCCACCGGCCGCGTGGACATGCTCGCCTTCGGCCTCGGCTCGGGCATCGCCGGCCTTGGTGGCGTGGCCCTGAGCCAGGTCGGCAACGTTGGCCCGGACCTGGGCCAGAGCTACATCATCGACTCGTTCCTGGTGGTGGTGCTCGGCGGCGTCGGGCAACTGGCCGGCAGCGTGCTGGCGGCCTTTGGCCTGGGGGTGGCGAACAAGATCCTCGAACCGCAGATCGGCGCCGTACTGGGCAAGATCCTCATCCTGGCGCTGATCATTCTGTTCATCCAGAAACGCCCGCAAGGACTCTTCGCACTCAAAGGACGGGTGATCGACTGATGAATCAACCACTGCTCATTACCGCCAGCCAGAAAGCCGGGCCCAAGGTCACGATCGCCGTCGGCGCGCTGCTGCTCCTGGTGCTGCTGGCCTTGCCGCTGTTGTCACTGCTGCCGGCGGACAACCCGCTGCAGGTCTCGGCCTACACCCTGACCCTGGTGGGCAAGATCCTCTGCTACGCCATTGTCGCCCTGGCCCTGGACCTGGTCTGGGGCTACGCCGGGCTGCTGTCCCTGGGCCACGGCCTGTTCTTCGCCCTGGGCGGCTACGCCATGGGCATGTACCTGATGCGCCAGGCAGCAGGCGACGGCTTGCCAGCGTTCATGACCTTCCTTTCGTGGAGCGAACTGCCCTGGTACTGGACCGGCACCAGCCACTTCCTCTGGGCCCTGTGCCTGGTGGTGCTGGCGCCGGGTCTCTTGGCCCTGGTGTTCGGTTTCTTCGCCTTCCGCTCGCGGATCAAGGGCGTGTACTTCTCGATCATGACCCAGGCCCTGACGTTTGCCGGGATGCTGCTGTTCTTCCGTAACGAGACCGGTTTTGGCGGCAACAACGGCTTCACCAATTTCCGCAGCATCCTGGGTTTTGGCATCACCGAACCCGGGACTCGCGCGGTGCTGTTCCTGGCCACGGTGCTGCTGCTGGTGGCCAGCCTGTACCTGGGCTGGCGCCTGGCCCGGAGCAAGTTCGGCCGGGTGCTGACCGCCCTGCGCGATGCCGAGAACCGCCTGATGTTCTGCGGCTACGACCCGCGTGGCTTCAAGCTGTTCGTCTGGGTCTTGAGCGCGGTGCTCTGTGGCTTGGCCGGGGCCCTGTATGTGCCCCAGGTGGGCATCATCAACCCCAGCGAGATGTCCCCCACCAACTCCATCGAGGCTGCCGTGTGGGTGGCCCTGGGCGGACGCGGCACGCTGATCGGACCGCTGCTGGGCGCCGGGCTGGTGAACGGCATGAAGAGCTGGTTCACCGTGGCCTTCCCCGAATATTGGCTGTTCTGCCTCGGCGCCCTGTTCATCGTGGTGACCCTGTACCTGCCCAAGGGCGTGATCGGCCTGCTGAAGAAACGAGGTGAACAATGAGAGTCACAGCCACCGCGGACTTCATGCTCGAACCCATTCTCGACGCCAACAAGGACGCCGGCGCCAGCCGCGACGCCATCGGCCTCGGACACGCCGCCGGCAAGGGCCTCAACACCCGCCACGGCACCCTCCTGACCCTGGAAGACATCAGCGTCAGCTTCGACGGTTTCAAGGCCCTCAACGACCTCAACCTGTACATCGGCGTCGGCGAGCTACGCTGCATCATCGGCCCCAACGGCGCCGGCAAGACCACCCTGATGGACGTGATCACCGGCAAGACCCGCCCCACCCAGGGCAAGGCCTGGTTCGGCGAAACCCTGGACCTGACCCGGATGAGCGAAGTGCAGATCGCCCAGGCCGGGATCGGCCGCAAGTTCCAGAAACCCACGGTGTTCGAGGCCCTGAGCGTGTTCGAGAACCTGGAGCTGGCGCAGAAGACCGACAAGTCGGTGTGGGCCAGCCTCGGGGCGCGCCTGAGCGGCGAACAGAAAGACCGCATCGCCCAGGTGCTGGAGACCATTCGCCTGAGCCCTTCGGCCCAGCGTCAGGCCGGCTTGCTGTCCCACGGTCAGAAGCAGTTCCTGGAGATCGGCATGCTGCTGATGCAGGACCCGCAACTGCTGTTGCTGGACGAGCCAGTGGCGGGCATGACCGACGCCGAGACCGAGTTCACCGCCGAGCTGTTCAAGACCCTGGCGGGCAAGCATTCGCTGATGGTGGTGGAGCACGACATGGGCTTTGTCGGCTCGATTGCCGACCACGTCACCGTGCTGCACCAGGGCAGCGTGCTGGCCGAAGGGTCGCTGGAGCAGGTGCAGGAAAACGAGCGGGTGATCGAGGTGTACCTCGGCCGCTGACCCAACCAACCACCTTTGTAGCCGCTGCCGCAGGCTGCGATCGGCCTTGAAGAGGACGTGCTCTGCAAGGCCCATGAAGGTCCTGTGGACCTTGTCGCAGCCTGCGGCAGCGGCTACAGGTTTTTGAAGGAATCCGAACATGCTGCAAGTCGACCAGCTGCACCAATACTACGGCGGTAGCCACATCCTGCGCGGCCTGAGTTTCGAAGCCCGGATCGGCGAAGTCACCTGCCTGCTGGGACGCAACGGCGTGGGCAAGACCACCCTGCTCAAATGCCTGATGGGCCTGCTGCCGGTCAAGGAAGGCGCGGTCAACTGGGAGGGCCGGACCATCACCGGCTACAAGCCCCACCAGAGGGTCAACGCCGGGATCGCCTACGTGCCCCAGGGCCGGGAAATCTTCGGCCGCCTGAGCGTGGAGGAAAACCTGCTGATGGGCCTGTCCCGCTTCCCCGGCTCCCAGGCCAGGGAAGTGCCGGCCTTCATCTACGAACTGTTCCCGGTGCTGTTGCAGATGAAGCAGCGCCGTGGCGGCGACCTCTCCGGCGGCCAGCAGCAACAGCTGGCCATCGGTCGCGCCCTGGCCAGCCGCCCCCGGCTGCTGATCCTCGATGAGCCCACCGAAGGCATCCAGCCCTCGGTGATCAAGGAGATCGGCGCGGTGATCAAGCAACTCGCGGCCCGGGGCGATATGGCCATTGTGCTGGTGGAACAGTTCTACGACTTTGCCGCCGAACTGGCGGACCAGTACCTGGTGATGTCCCGGGGCGAAATCGTCCAGCAGGGCCGTGGGGAAAATATGCAGGCAGAAGGTGTACGCGGCCTGGTTACGATCTAATCTGTAGCTTCCTAACGATAACGACCCAGCATGAACTCACCTGCCGCCACCGCCCTGTTCACCCCCAGCTGGCACGCCGAGCTGGAACTGGCCTATGCCCGTTTCGGCGCCACCACGCGCCCGGTGCTGCGTCGCTACCTGGGCCCGCTGCGGGTGCAGAAGCACCTGTATGCCGAAGGCCCCGAGGTCTGCCAGCACATCATCGTCCACCCACCCGGCGGCATCGCCGGCGGCGACCGGCTGGCCATCAGTGCCCGGGTCGAGCGCGGCGCCTGGGCACAGCTGACCAGCCCCGGTGCCGCCAAGTGGTACCGCGCCACCGGTCCTGCCAGCCAGACCCTGAGGCTGCAAGTGGCGCCGGGGGCGACCCTGGAATGGCTGCCCCAGGAAACCATTGTCTTCAGCGCCGCCCAGGCCGAACTGACCACCCTGATCGAACTGCAAGGCGATGCCCGGCTGTTCTACTGGGATGTCGTGGCCCTGGGACGCCCGGCCAGTGGCGAGCGCTTCGAGCAAGGGCACTTCCAGGCTCACCTGGATATCCAGCGCGACGGCCGACCGCTCTGGCATGAGCGCCAGCGCATCAAAGGCGGCGACGGCCTGCTGGATTCCCCCATCGGCCTGGACGGCCAGCCAGTGTTCGCCACCTTGCTGGTAACCGGTGAAATCGACAGCCAACTGCTGGAGCGCTGCCGCGCCCTGGAACACCCGGTACGTGGCGACCTGAGCCAACTGCCGGGCCTGCTGGTGGCCCGCTGCCTGGCCAGTGAAGCCCTGCAGGCCCGGGCCTGGCTGATCGACCTGTGGCGCCTGCTGCGCCCGGCGTTGCTGGGCCGCGAGGCCGTGCCGCCGAGGATCTGGAACACCTGACGCCGACTCTTTTTTCAACTGCCCAACAACGGATTGATCACGATGGACCTGACCCCACGCGAAAAAGACAAGCTGCTGATCTTCACCGCCGGCCTGGTGGCCGAGCGGCGACTGGCTCGCGGCCTCAAGCTCAACTACCCGGAAGCCATGGCCTTTATTTCCGCGGCGCTGCTCGAAGGCGCCCGGGATGGCCAGACCGTGGCTGAACTGATGCACTACGGCACCACGCTGCTGAGCCGTGAACAGGTGATGGAAGGCATCCCGGAAATGATCCCGGAGATCCAGGTCGAGGCCACCTTCCCCGACGGCACCAAGCTGGTCACTGTCCATCAACCCATCGCCTGAGGCCGCGCCATGACCTATCGCATCCGCGACGCATTGCACGCCGACCTGCCGGCGATCCGCGACATCTACAACGACGCCGTGCTCAATACCACGGCGATCTGGAACGACTCGCCGGTGGACCTGGGCAACCGCCAGGCCTGGTTCAGCGCACGCCAGGCCCAGGGCTACCCGATCCTGGTGATCGTCAACGCCGAGGAGCAGGTGCTCGGCTACGCTTCCTTCGGCGACTGGCGACCCTTCGACGGCTTTCGCCACACCGTGGAACATTCGGTCTATGTCCGCCGCGACCAGCGCGGCAACGGCCTGGGTCCACAGCTGATGGCGGTGCTGCTGGAACGTGCCCGTGGCTGTGACAAGCACGTGATGGTGGCCGCCATCGAGAGCGCCAACGCCGCCTCGATCCGTCTGCATGAGCGCTTCGGTTTCATCAGTACCGGGCAGATGCCCCAGGTGGGCACCAAGTTCGGCCGCTGGCTGGACCTGACCTTCATGCAGCTGATTCTCAACCCTGGGGCACAACCGCCCGCCCCTCACAAGGAGTGACCTCTCGATGAACGCCGCCCAACTGCGCCGAGTCCATGGAGAAAGCTTTGCCCATTACCGTCAAGGATTGATCGACCTGCTGCTGGATTCGGTGCACCACGGCGCGTCCATCGGCTTCATGGCCGATCTGGACGACAGCCAGGCCCGGGATTACCTCGGCAGCGTGCAGGCAGGCGTCGAGGACGGCAGCCTGATGCTGTGGGTGGTGGTTCACGATGAGAAGGTCCTGGCCAGCGTGCAACTGGCGCTGTGCATGAAGGCCAATGGGCGCAACCGCGCCGAGGTGCAAAAGCTCCAGGTGCTGCACAGCGCCCGGCGCCGCGGCCTGGGCCAGCAACTGATGAACGCCCTGGAGCAGGCCGCCCGCCAGCACAAGCGCGGGCTGCTGTACCTGGACACCGAGGCAGGGTCGGCGGCCGAGGACTTCTACCGTTCCCTGGGCTACACCCGGGTCGGCGAGCTGCCCAACTACTGCCAGAGCCCGGACGGCACCTACACCGCCACCGCCATCTACTTCAAGACCCTGGGACAACCCCTATGATTCCTGGCCAATACCAGATCCAGCCCGGCGAGATCGAACTCAATGCCGGGCGCCGCACCTTGACCCTCAGCGTGGCCAACAGTGGCGACCGACCGATCCAGGTCGGCTCCCACTATCACTTTTTCGAAACCAACGACGCCCTGACCTTCGACCGCGCCGCCAGCCGCGGCATGCGCCTGAACATCGCCGCCGGCACCGCGGTGCGCTTCGAACCGGGACAGACCCGGGAAGTGGAACTGGTGGATCTGGCCGGCAAGCGCCGGGTGTTCGGTTTTGCCGGACGCATCATGGGCGACCTCTGATCCCTCGCCCCCACGCACATAGGAGCCAGCTTGCTGGCGAATGCGGTCTTTCGGGCCCCTTCGCCGGCAAGCCGGCTCCTACAAGACCTGTTTCTGTAAGGAGCTGCGATGAAGATTTCCCGTGAGGCCTATGCCGACATGTTCGGCCCTACCGTGGGCGACAAGGTGCGGCTGGCCGATACCGAGCTGTGGATCGAAGTGGAGCAGGACTTCACCACCTACGGCGAAGAAGTGAAGTTCGGCGGCGGCAAGGTGATCCGCGACGGCATGGGCCAGAGCCAACTGCTGGCGTGCGATGTGGTGGACACCCTGATCACCAACGCGCTGATCATCGATCACTGGGGCATCGTCAAGGCTGACGTCGGCTTGAAGGACGGGCGCATCGCCGCCATCGGCAAGGCCGGCAACCCGGATATCCAGCCCGATGTGACCATCGCCATCGGCGCCAGCACCGAGGTCATCGCCGGTGAAGGCATGATCCTCACCGCCGGCGGCGTCGACACCCATATCCACTTCATCTGCCCGCAGCAGATCGAAGAGGCGCTGATGAGCGGGGTCACCACCATGATCGGTGGCGGCACCGGGCCGGCCACCGGGACCAACGCCACCACCTGCACCTCCGGACCTTGGCACATGGCGCGCATGCTCCAGGCCGCGGACGCCTTCCCGATGAACATCGGTTTTACCGGCAAGGGCAACGCCAGCCTGCCGGAGCCCTTGATCGAGCAGGTCAAGGCGGGGGCCATCGGCCTCAAGCTGCACGAGGACTGGGGCAGTACTCCGGCCAGCATCGACAACTGCCTGAGCGTGGCCGATGAGTACGACGTGCAGGTGGCAATCCACACCGACACGCTGAACGAGTCCGGCTTCGTCGAAACCACCCTCGGCGCCTTCAAGGGCCGGACTATCCACACCTACCACACCGAAGGTGCCGGCGGCGGCCATGCCCCGGACATCATCAAGGCCTGCGGCTTCGCCAATGTGCTGCCCAGCTCCACCAACCCGACCCGGCCCTTCACCCGCAACACCATCGACGAACACCTGGACATGCTCATGGTCTGCCATCACCTGGACCCGAGCATCGCCGAGGACGTGGCCTTCGCCGAGAGCCGCATCCGCCGGGAAACCATCGCCGCCGAAGACATCCTCCACGACCTGGGCGCGTTCTCGATGATCAGCTCCGACAGCCAGGCCATGGGCCGGGTCGGCGAGGTGGTGACCCGCACCTGGCAAACCGCCGACAAGATGCACCGCCAGCGCGGTCCGCTGCCGGGCGACGGCTCGGGCAACAGCAACTTCCGGGTCAAGCGCTACATCGCCAAGTACACCATCAACCCGGCCATCACCCACGGCATCAGCCATGAGGTGGGCTCCATCGAAGTGGGCAAGTGGGCCGACCTGGTGCTCTGGCGCCCGGCCTTTTTCGGGGTCAAGCCGACCCTGATCCTCAAGGGCGGGGCCATTGCCGCGAGCCTGATGGGCGACGCCAATGCCTCGATCCCGACCCCGCAACCGGTGCACTACCGGCCGATGTTCGCAAGCTTTGGCGGCAGCCGTCACGCCACCAGCCTGACCTTTATCAGCCAGGCCGCACTGGATGCCGGCGTACCGGAGCAATTGGGGCTGAAGAAGCGCATCGCCGTGGTCAAGGGCTGTCGCACCGTGCAAAAGAGCGACCTGATCCACAATGACTACCTGCCGAACATCGAGGTCGACCCGCAGACCTATCAGGTCAAGGCCGATGGGGTACTGCTGTGGTGCGAGCCGGCGGATGTGCTGCCCATGGCCCAGCGTTACTTCCTGTTCTGAGGCGTGCCCGGCCACTGGGCAGGCGCGATGTTGAAGCCGTGGATAAGGCGCTAAGATGCGTGTCGGTTTTCCACTCTCTGCCCAATAAGGTGCCCGGCTATGCGCCTGTCCGATTTCATCGTGCAGCACGTTGATCGAATCGTTGATGAATGGGAACAATTTGCCAGGACCCTGGCCGCGGACACTCTGACCCGCAGCGACCTGCGGGATCACGCCACCTCGATCCTGCTGGCGGCCGCCCGGGACATGCGCATCACCCAGAGCCCGGGTGAACAGCTGGCCAAGGCCAGGGGCGAAGGCCCGGAGAAATCCCCGAGCCTGGATGCGGCCGCCGCCAGCCATGGCGAACTGCGCCATCACGTGGGTTTCGATCTGGTGCAGATGACGTCCGAATTCCGCCACCTGCGGGCCTGCGTGATCCGCCTGTGGGTCGCCAGCCTGGTAACCCCGGACCTGGAACACCTGCAGGACATGATCCGTTTCAACGAAGCCATCGACGAAGCCCTGGCCGAGTCCACCTGCGCCTATGCCGAGCAGGTCAGCCGCTCACGGGACATCTTCCTGGCGATTCTCGGCCACGACCTGCGGGCACCGTTGCAGGCGGTGAGCATGTCCACCGAGATGCTGGCGCGCAAAGTGCCGCTGGATGGCGACGCCCAGGCCTTTGTCTCACGCATCAAGACCGGCACCCGACACATGGGCGCCATGGTCAGCGATTTGCTGGAGTTCGTCCGCAGTCGCCTGGGCAACGGCCTGCCCATCGACCCCGCGCCCATGGACCTGGCCAGCGCCGCCAAGGCGGCCATGGACGAAGCCTGCGCAGGACAGCCCGATTGCACGCCGTTACTGAGCTTCGAAGGTGACAGCCATGGCATCTGGGACCGGGGACGTATCGAACAGATGCTGCAGAACCTGATCGGCAACGCCCTGCAGCACGGCAGCAACCGCCGTACCGTGACCGTGACCATTACCGGCGGTGCGGAACAGGTGCTGTTGACCGTGCACAATTACGGCACGCCGATTCCCAAGGAAGCCCTGGGCACCCTGTTCGATCCTTTGGTGCGCAGTGCAGATGAGGAACTGGGCAGCACCAGCACCAGCCTTGGCCTGGGGTTGTTCATCGTCAAGGAAGTGGTGACCGCGCACCAAGGCAGCATCGAGGTCAGCTCCAACGAGAGCGACGGCACCACCTTCACCGTCACCCTGCCGCGGGTCTCCCGCGCCTGAGGCTCGCTATAACTGCTGCTGCCCTCTGTAGCCGCTGCTGAGCGCCAGCGAAGCTGCGAACGAGGACGCAGTCCTCGCAACCTGCTTTTTCCTGACACCCCGCAGCGGCCTGTTTTTACGGCCGCTGCACGCCCGGTCGCAGCCTCGCTGGCGCTCGGCAGCGGCTACAGGTCATCAGTCCAGCAGCAGGCGGCCCAGGCGCTGCTTGAGCATCTGGTTCTCCGCCCGCAGTTGCCGCACCTCGTCCAGCAGGTCCAACGCCAGGGCGACGCCTTCCCACTCCAGGTCCAGGTCGCGGCGCAACTTCGCCGCGCGCTTGGCCAGGGCCAGTTCGACATCATTGAAGCGCCAGTCCTTGGGCGCCGTCCCCTGAGGTTCGAGGATGCCGTGTTCGACGATTTCGATCACGTAGGCCGCCGACAGGTCGGCCACTTCACAGAACTCTTCCATGTCCAGCTGAACGATCAGGGTGCTCATGATCAGCGCCTCCTAGTGTCGAATCAGAAATTTTCCCGAGGGTCGAACGCAGCCTTCTTCGCCAGCTCCTGCCACAACGCCTTGACGTCGTCGCCGGTCTGCTTGGGCATCACCGCCTTGAGCTGGACGAACAGGTAGCCACGCTGGCCGGCCTTGTTCAGCAGGCCATGCCCCTTGGCGCGCATGCGCTGGCCGTTCTGGCTGCCGGCCGGGACCTTGAGATTGATCTTGCCGGTCAGGGTCGGCACCGCCACCTCGGTGCCCAACGCCAGCTCCCAAGGGGCCAGCGGCAGGGTGATGATCAGGTTTTCGCCTTCGACATCGAATTTCGGATGGGGCGCAAAACGAATGGTCAGGTACAGGTCGCCATTGGCCCCGCCGCCCACACCCGGCGCGCCCTGGCCCTTGAGGCGGATGCGCTCGCCGTCGGTGACCCCGGCCGGAATCTTCACGTTCAGGCTTTTGCTGGTGTTGCTGACGTGCTGCCCGTTGGCGTTGTATTGCGGCACCTGGAAGCTGATCTTCTTCGACTCGTTCGACAGGGTTTCTTCAAGAAAGATCGGCAGTTCCATTTCCACATCCTGTCCACGACGACCGCTGCTGCGGCGCTGCTCCGGGCCGCCGAATCCTGGCCCCCGGTTACCAAAGATCGAACTGAAGAAGTCCGAGAAGTCCCCACCGTCACCGCCACCAAAGCCGCCACGGCTCTGCCAGCCCGGTGGCCCCTGGAACGGCTGGCCGTGCTGGCCGTACTTGCGCAGGTCGTCGTACTCGGCGCGCTTGTCGGCGCTTTTCAGCGCTTCATAGGCTTCCGAGGCATCCTTGAACTTGGCCTCGGCATCCTTTTCCTTACTGACGTCGGGGTGGTATTTGCGCGCCAACTTGCGATAGGCGGCCTTGATCGCCTTGTCGTCCGCCGTCGGCTCCACGCCGAGAATCTTGTAATAGTCTTTGAAGTCCATCGAGGGAATCACCATCCGTTATCAAAGTCGCGCGGCGTGCAGCACAGCATGCTCGGTCTGGCAGCATGAGAATTGATCAATCTCAATCCTCTGACTGAACGGCGCATCAGAAGTTTATCGGCAGCCGCGGGCGGATCTTGTGATCCCTGGTGGCTGCTCGGCCCATGCCTGCAAGTTTGGGGGTCAAGGATAGTCTTTCAAGGCACGACAGGGGGTGATTTAGCAGATAGTCGGCCTTTGCAACGCGCGAGGACTGGCGTACGCTTCGCGGCCGTTTTTTTCACCGGATCCAAAGACATGAACAACGCCACCCCGGCCCGTGCCTGCGGCATTGACTTCGGTACCTCCAACTCCACCGTCGGCTGGCTGCGCCCCGGCGAGGAGACGCTGATCGCCCTGGAGGACGACAAGATCACCCTGCCTTCGGTGGTGTTCTTCAATATCGAGGAGCGCCGTCCGGTGTACGGCCGCCTGGCGTTGCACGAATACCTGGAAGGCTACGAAGGCCGGCTGATGCGCTCGCTGAAGAGCCTGCTGGGCTCCAAGCTGATCAAGCACGACACCAGCGTGCTGGGCACCGCGATGCCGTTCAAGGACCTCTTGGGGCTGTTCATCGGCCAGCTGAAAAGCCGCGCCGAAGCCACCGCCGGTCGGGAATTCGAGCAAGTGGTACTGGGCCGCCCGGTGTTCTTCGTCGATGACGATGCCGCCGCCGACCAGGAAGCCGAAGACACCCTGGTGGAAGTGGCGCGCAAGATCGGCTTCAAGGAAGTGTCCTTCCAGTACGAACCCATCGCCGCGGCCTTCGACTACGAATCCACCATCGAACGCGAAGAGCTGGTACTGATCGTCGACATCGGCGGTGGTACTTCGGACTTTTCCCTGGTGCGCCTGTCCCCCGAGCGCCGTGGCGTCGACAACCGTCACGACGACATCCTCGCCACTGGCGGCGTGCACGTCGGCGGTACCGACTTCGACAAGCAACTGAGCCTGCAGGGCGTGATGCCACTGTTCGGCTACGGCAGCCGGATGAAGAGCGGCGCCTACATGCCCACCAGCCACCACATGAACCTGGCGACCTGGCACACCATCAACTCGGTGTACTCGCAAAAGTCCCAGCTGGCCCTGGGCAGCATGCGCTACGACATCGAGGACACCGGCGGCATCGACCGTCTGTTCAAGCTGATCGAACAGCGCGCCGGGCACTGGCTGGCCATGGAAGTGGAAGAAACCAAGATCCAGCTGACCCACGCCGAGAACCGCCTGGTGGCCCTGGACCGCATCGAGCGCGACCTCAGCGTCGACCTGAGCCGGGCCCTGTTCGAGTCCTCCATCGACGGTTTGCTGGAGCGCATCCGCACCAGCGTCACCCAACTGTTGAGCGATGCCAATGTGGGTGTGGCCCAGGTCGACACGGTGTTCTTCACCGGCGGTTCCAGCGGTATTCCGGCGCTGCGCCAGAGCGTGGCGGCCATGCTGCCCAACGCCCGGCATGTGGAAGGCAATATCTTCGGCAGCATCGGCAGCGGTCTGGCCATCGAGGCCAAGAAGCGTTACGGCTGAAACCGCCTCACCGGCCAGCCGGCTCCTACAGACCGTTGTGGGAGCCGGCTGGCCGGCGAACAAGATTCACACCAATCCCGCCAGCTTCAACTCGCTCTTCAAGTACGCGTAATAGATCGGCCCCGCCACCACCCCGGGCAGGCCGAAGGCGGCCTCGAACACCAGCATCGCCAGCAGCAGCTCCCAGGACTTGGCACTGATCTGCCCGCCAACGATCCGCGCGTTGAGGAAGTATTCCAGCTTGTGGATAAAGATCAGGTAGCCCAGCGCCGCCACCGCCACCCAGATCGACAGCGACAGGCCGACGATGGTGATCAGGGTGTTGGAGATCAGGTTGCCGATCACCGGCAGCAGGCCCAGCAGGAAGGTCAGCACGATCAGGGTCTTGGTCAGCGGCAGCTTGACCCCGAACAGCGGCAGGATCAGCGCCAGGAAGATCCCGGTGAAGAAGGTGTTGAGCAGGGAGATCTTGATCTGGGCGAAGACGATGTTGCGAAACGCCTGGACCAGCAGGTGCAGGCGGTCGAACAGCGCCGCGGCCAGGGGCTTGCGCTTGGTCAGGTCGGGAATGCGCTGCAGCGCGATGATCGCCCCCAGGACCATGCCGATCAGCAAGGTCACGAACATGTGCGCCGCGTCCTTGCCCACCAGTTGCAACTCGCTCAGGTGCTTGCTGGCCCAGGCGCCGATGGCGGTCTGGAACTCGGCCGCACTGGCCGGCAGGTAGGAATCGAGGAACGGCGGCAACTGGCCGCGGGCCTTGTCCACCACCACCATGAACTTGCCCAGCGAAGCGCCGGGGTTCTCCGCTTCATGCAACAGGAAACTGATGGCCCCGGCGAACAGCAGGGTCAGCAGACTGACCACCAGGGTGCCCAGCAGGGCCACCGCCAGCCAGCGCGCGCGCCGGCCTTCGATCAGCCGCTGCAGTTGCGGGGTGAGCATGTTGACCAGCTCGAACACCAAGAGACCGGCCAGCAGGCTGGGCAACAGACGCATGGGCAAGGCCAGCAACAGGCCACCGAAGATGATGATCCAACTGATGAACAACAGATGACGCTGTGAAAACGCTGGCATAAAGCCTCAAGACAAACAGCGGGAAAAGACCGGCAGTCTGCCAGCCTTCACCCCGGAGGAATAGTGGCAGGCGCCCCAAGGGCATGGGCTTACATGGGTACTTGAGTCTTGTGACAGGCGAAGGTTCAGTCGCTTTTGGCCTGAGGCACCGGGGCTGAAAGGTCGGGCAGCGGCACGTTGTAACCGCAGTAATGCAGGTGAGTCAGGGTCAGGCGCTTGTCGGGGTAGTCATCGCCCCATCTCAGGTTCTGGTCGTAGCGCGATTTGACATGGGCACAGAACCCTTGAAGATCGGCCCGGGCCTTGGCCAGCAGCGGTGCCGGCAATGGGTTGATCTTCAGGCTCTGGAAGAACGGCAGGATGAACACCTGATCCAGGTCGTAGCCCTTGCTTCCCAAGGGCAGGCGCTGGCCGGCATGCACGTAGAACGGCTGCTGCAGGCCGCTCTCCTGCTCCCAGCACCAGTACTTGACCTTGTCTTCGAGAATGCCCACTGCGGTCCCTTCCCAGCGCTCGTAGGCGCGCAGGCATTGATAGCCCTGCACAGTCACCCACTGCAGGCTGCTGGGCTTGACTCCGCTATGGGAAGGCAGCGCCTGCCTGGCCAGCAGATCATCCAGAAAGGCCTGGCGGGGATACAGCAGCCCATCCGCGCGACCATCGAGAAAGCTGTTGACCCGCATGTACAGTGCCGCAGCCGTCACCTCGGTAGTGCCGTAGGAGAAGGTTCCGGAGGTGCCGACCGACAGCGCGTCACGGCCCTTTTCATAGTCAAAGCCGCCGGTGACAGTGCCACACGGCGCATGCCGATAAGGCTCGGGCAGGTCGAAGGAGTAACGCTGCATCAGGGTGACCCGCTTCGCCCCCTCCTGGCACAGCATGCGGGAATCCAGACGAGCATTTTCATAGACCAGGGGTGGGCCGCCGCACGCCGGCAGCACCCCACAGGTCAGAACGATCAGCGCTATCTGTGCAGCCTTCATTGCGAGCCCAGTAATTTGTCGTTGCCGTGCTGATCGATCAAGGTCGGGACGATGTACTTGTTGCTGTTCTTGAAGGTCTCTTGCAACCCACTGCTGGCTCCGCCACAAATGTCCTTGGCCACACACAAGTAGTTAGAGTGAGGACTGTCCGCGGCCAACAGCTTGCCTGACGTAGCCGCGGCCCCGAAGAATCGGGCAACCGTATCGGACGAGCGCCACGCATTGCGCCCCAGCAAGTCGGACACCGTATCGGTCACCGGCAACGTATTGAAGAACATGCTCGAGGTCGGCCGGTTGACCTGGAAGAACGCCCCTTCACTGATGTCGAACCCGGCATTCTTGGCCGCCTGGAAGAAGTCCGTCGAAGCGACGGGCGCGCCCGACAGCTGGATGCTACCCGCATTGCCATTGGCATTGAAGTTGAGTCCGGCAATGGCCCGGTACGTCAGCAAGCCGCCCTGGCTGTGGCCGAATACATCCAGCTTGTTGCCCTGGTCGAGCCCGGCGCCGAGGAAATCATTGAGCTGCCGGGCGTTCCCTGAACGCACGGCACCGCCGAGCATCACATCCCACAAGGACTCCACCAGGTCACCCAGGAAGCCATGCTCAGGGTTATAGGCCTGGATGAAGCTGTCCTTGCCGGTCTGCATGCCGCCGTTGACCAGCGCCGCATCCAGCGAGTTCTGGATCCCGTTGGTGAACACCGCTGCGTTACCGTCGGGTGTCAGCAAGTTCTGCAAACTGTTGCGTGTGGCGTCCACATCCAGGACCGGCTTGCCCGATTCCGGGTCGATAAAGACTTTTCCATTGGCATCCTTTTTGTACTCCATCTGCACACGATAGAAGCTCATGTCCCCCGTGAGCAGCGCCGGGACTTGGGTAACCACGCCACCATGACTGACGACGCCCGGTATTACGCCGCCGGTGTAGAAGGCCGACTCGTCCATGGCTTTCTGCAGGAAGCCCGGTATCCAGGCCAAAGGCGCCAGCGCCGGGTTGTCGGCCAGGGCCTTGTCCGCGGCCTGGGTCAGATCGCCGTACTGGGTGAACGCTGCGGACGCATTCTTGCCATAGTCCTTGATCCCCTGGGCCCATTGATTGAGGGTCTGCAACGGATGGCTCACCGCGTCCAGGGACGACTGGGACACATACAGATCGGTACGCTTTTCCTTGTCCTTGGTGATCTCGTAGGCCCGTGACGGATCACGGTTCAGGCCCGCCGTGGAGTCGGCGCCGGTCTTGGCGTCGTTGCGCACGGTGATGGTGCCCGCGCCCACCGTGGCGCGCACTTCCTGTTCACGCTCCTTGCGGTAGTCATAGCCGCTGACACTCCAGCCCGAAGCCCCGGTCTTGCCCTTGCCTTCCTGGCTCTTGTCATTGGTGAAGGCCACCTCCTTGCCGCCGGTGGACTTGGCGCCGTCGCCGCCGCCCCAGCCAAAGGTGCCGCCCGCGTTGACGTAGTAGCTGTGCTCCTTGTCCTGACCGGAAATATCGCGGAAACCCAGGGTGCCGGTGTCCAGCTTGAGGTTGCCGTTGTCGGCGGCGACCAGCGCGCCGTCGAGCTGGGTGTGGTTCTCGGTGCGGATGTCGACACCGTTCTTGCCGGTGATGCTGGTCTGCTCCTGGACCCAGTTGGTCTTGCCGGTGGTCTTGCCCATGCCCAGGGAACCGCTGACGCTGCCACCGCCGCCCAGGCCGATGCTCACGGTGACACTGGCATCCAGTTCCTTGCCGCTGACCTTGCCGGTGTCCGGCACCGAGGACACGGTCAGGTCACCGCCCACCCGGCCGATGACCTCTCCGCCGCGCAGGGTGGCGCCGGCAATGGTGGTGTCCTTGCCGCTGCTGAAACGCAGCTGGTCGCCGGCCACCAGGTTGGCGTTCTGTTGCCGCTGGTTGTCCCGGTCCAGCTGGCCCTTGCCCATGTCGACGCTGGCATAGACCGAGATGAAGTCCTTGCCACCCACCGCCAGGCCCACTTCGCCTCCGCCGCTGTGACGGCTGGACTCGCTGCTGGAATCGTTCTGCGCAGCGCGGATGGTCAGGTCGTTACCGGCCCCCAGGTCGATATCGCGCCCGGCCTGGACCTGGGTTCCGATCAGGGTCAGGTTGTTGCGCGCCTCAAGGCTGACGTCGCGCCCGGCGAGGAACACCGACGGGGTGTTGGTGCCCTGGCTCATCTGCTCGCTGGCCACACCGTTGCTGCCACCGATACCGGCACGGGCACTGCCGCCGCCGCTCTGGCCGTTGATGCCGCCCTGGCTGCGGGCGCTCTTGCTCTCTTCGGAAATCGAGCCGCGGGCCACATCCACATTGATGTCGCGCCCCACCAGGGTGATGTCGCGCCCGGCGTCGAACTGACCGCCACGAATGTTGATGTCATTGCCGGCCACGGCGCTGATGTCCCGTCCGGCACCGAGGCTGGCAGGGCTGTTGCTGTGCACTTCCTGGCGCGAGCTGCTGGACTGGCTGGCCGTGCCGAAGTGGGTCGCGGTGGTCGGGCCCGAGGTGAACTGGTTGATCGCATCCACGGTGCTCAGCACGCTGGAGGCCTTGCTGGTGTTGTCCTCGCCTTTGCCGGTGCCCTTGATCGCATCCATGGTGTTGCCGTAGTTGTGGCTGACGTTGACCGTCAGGCCATTGCGGTCACGGCTCTTGCTGCGTTCCTCGATCGAGGTTTGCTTGCCGGCATCGATGCTGATATCGCGCCCGGCCTGCAGGTTGATATCGCGCCCGGCATCCACCCGCGAGCCTTCCAGGGTCAGGTCACGCCCGGCCTTGATGGTTGCATCCTGCCCGGCCAGCAACTGGCTCGGGGCCACTGTCTGCTCGGCATTGCGCGACTTCTGCTTGAGGGCTTCGCTGCCCAGGAACGCGGTGACGCCGTTGCGATCGCTCTCCAGGGACAGCCCCACATGCTTCTCGGATTTCCAGTTGCTCTGGTCCGAACTGTTGCTGCCGGCCAGCACGTTGACGTCGCGGCCCGCCCCCACGTTGAGGTTGCGCTCGGCCGCCGCCGTGCTGCCGATCATGTTGACGTCGCGGGCCGCCTGCAGGGTGGTGTCTCGCCCGCCACTGACCACGCTGCCAACGCTCTGGGACTGGGTGTTTTCCTGCCCCGACTTCTTCGCCGAGGCAATCGAAGTGAAGCTGCCGGAACTGGAAAGCCCCACCTTGCTCTTGTACTTCTCGCTCTGGCTGCTGGAGGTGTTGGCCGCATCCATCAGGTTGATGTCGCCGTTCTTGTCGATCAGCCCGGCGCGCACTTCGGCATCGCGCTTGGCCTCGATGGAACTGGCCGAAAGGTTGACGTTGGTCCCTGCGATCACCACCGCGTCATTGCCGGCACTCAGCTCGCTGCCCACCTGGGTGGTGCTGCTGGAGGTGCGGCTGTTGCCGCTCTTGCTCAAGCCGAAGCTGCCTTTCTTTTTCTGGCTGTAGGCGCTGTCCTGCTGCTCCTGGGCCGAGACCAGGCTGACGTCCCGGGTGGCGCCCACCAGCAGGTCGTTGCCGGCCTTGAGCTGGCTGCCGACCACCGTGACGTCGCGCCCGCCGTTGAGGCTGATGCGGCCGTCCTGGTCCTGGCTGACGTTGACCATCAGGTCGTGCCCGGCACTGATCTCGGAGGCCACGTTGGTGGTCGAGGAGTCGGCGCTCTGGGTGGTCTTGCTCTTGCCCCAGGAACCTTTCTTCTTCTGGTAGGAAGTCGAGGACTGCTCGTCCTGGGCCGAGGCGATGACGATGTCGCGCTTGGCGTTGAGGGACAGGTCGTGGCCGGCATCAACCTTGCTCGCCACCACCGCCAGGTCGCGCCCGGCATTGAGTTGCAGGTTGCCGCCGGTGGTCACGCTGGAGCCCTGGGTCTGCACCGTGTCGTGGGTCACCAGGCCGCGACGGATCGCGCTCTGGGTGAAGGTATGGTCCTGCACCGCCAGTAAATCGATGTCACGACCAGCGCTGAGCTTGGCATCCCCGGCGCTGGCGAGCTGACCGAGGTTGCTCAGGTCGCGGCCGGCGCTGAGGTCGAGCTGCTGGCGCGCGGTGATCTGGCTGCCCTGGTCAAGGATGGTGCGACTGCCCGAGCCGTAGCCGACGGCCACCGCGGTGCGGTCGTTGATGATGTCGCCCTTGATTGAAGTGACGCTGACCTGATTGCCGCGAATCTCCCCGGCCAGGGCGTTGCGCACGCTGTCCTGGGCCATCAGGCTGACCCGCTCGTTGGCTTCGATCAGGCCACCCTGGTACAGGCTGCCGCCGGCATTCACGCTCAGGTCGTTGCTGGCCCGCAGGGTGCCGACGTTGCTCAGGTCGCCACCGGCGATCAGGGTCATGTCGCGCCCCTGCACCAGGCTGCCGCCGCGCAGGTTGCGGGTTTCCGCCTGGGCCAGGTACAGCACCGGCACCAGCACCTTCTCGCCCTGCACTTCGCGGGTTTCCATCCACACGATGTCGTGGGTCAGCGAGGCCACTTGGGCCGGGGTCAGGGACACGCCGACGCTGAGCTGCAACTGGTCCTTGGAAGCGATGGCGTTGTCCATCAGATAGCGATACTGGTCGTAATCACTGGTCAGCCCCGCCGCGAGGAAACGCTGCCCGGTCTGGGCCAGCACCGCATCGCGGATCAAGCGGGTTTCATACAGGCCGTCGCCCAGGCGGCGCCAGGTCTGGTCGGTGTTGTAGTTGAGGTGGCCGAGCATGTAGTCCGAACTCATGAAGCGCGACAGGTCGGTGAAGGTCGGGTTGGTCTCGATCAGGTAGCGGCCCTGGGGATTCTGGCTCTTGACGAACAGGCCGTACTCGCCCTGGGGTACGCGGAAACTCGACAGAGAAGTCGGGTCCACGGCAGCGAACGGTACGCCGGAGAAGTCCACCGGCACGAAGCTGATTTGGGTGGTGCCGTCGGCGGCGACCTTTTCGATGCGCTGCACATCCTTGGCCACCTGATTGGCAGCGGCGGAGCTTTGCGCGTTGACTGTAATCACCTGGCCGCCCACCTGGGCCAGGTTGTTCTGTAGCGTCTGCCCGGTGAGCTGGGCGCGGCTCTGTTCGGTCTGCACGCCGTTCTCGATAGTGCCGCTGACCTGCAGGTGCAGGCGCTGGCCGGCCTGCAAGGTGGAAGCGTAGGCAGTCTGGGTGCCCGGAGTGATCACCGTGTGGCTGGCGGGTTCGTAGATCGGGTACTGGGTCACCTCTGTCGGCAACGGGTCCTGCTGGCCCGGCGCGCGATTGGCATTGGCAGCGTTCCAGGCGAGGGTCGCCCGCTCCGCGGCGCGGAACGCGCCCTGGGAAACCCCATGCAGGAAATAGCTGATGCTGTCGACCCGCTTGTCCAGGGTCAGGCCGCGGTTGTAGAGATTGTTGGCCGTAATGGAAACATCGCGGTTGGCGGCGATCAGGCTCTGGTCGTTCTCCACCGTGTCGGCATTGATGGTCAGGTCATGGTTGGACACCAGGCGGGCACCGGCGGAGTGCTCGCCCATGGTGCCTTCATAGGTGGTGTTAACGATGTAAGTGGCGGTGTGGTGATCGCCGGAACAGTCGGTGCAATTGATCACGATGTTGCGCTGGGTGATGGTTTCGCCGACCTGGTACTTGTCCATGGCGTTTTGCAGCAACGCCACGTTGAGGTTCATGTCGCCCTCGCTTTCGATGGTCCCGGAGCGGTTGCTCAGCAGGGCCGCGCGGCCACCGTCGAGGGCGGCAAAACTGAGGTTGCCGGCGCTGTAGAGATCGCCATAACTGTTGCTCAGAGTATTGCCCCGCAGGAGCATGTCGCCGCCGCTGTAGATCAGGGTGTCGGCCGAGGTGGTGATGCCGTTGCCGGAGCGCAATTGCATCTGCCCCAGGGCCCCGAGGGTGCCGCGGTTGTTGATCTGCGCCGCGGACACATAGAGATTCTGGCTGGCGATCAGGCGCCCCAGGTTGTCCAGGGTGCCGCGCAGGTTCAGTTCGCTGTCGCCGCCACTGGCGATACGACCGCCGTACTGGTTGAGGTCGCCGGCCCCCACCGTGAGCTTGCCCCGGGACGACAGCAGGCCGCTGTTGTTCAGGTTGCCCCCCAGGTCCAGGGTCAGGTAACCGTCACTGGCCAGCTCCCCGGCGTTGTTCAGGGTCGCCGCGCCCACTCGCAGGCCGCTGGCGCTGGCGATGCGGTCGCCGGCATTCAGGTTGAGGTCGCCCCCGGTGCTCAGGTCCAGCGTACCGTTGAGTTGCATCAGACCGCTGCGATCCACCGCAGCCACATCCCAGTCGCCACGGCCCAGGCCGGTGATCCGTCCCTGGAAGCCGGACAGCGCCCCCAGGTCCAGTTTGAACAAGCCGCTGCCGGCGTGCTCGATGCTGCCGCCGATGTTGTTCAGCTGTCCGGCATTCAGGGCAAAGGCGCTGGAGCCCAGGGCCAGGGTGCCGCCCTGGTTGTTCAGCACGCCGCCCAGGGTAATCCGGCTTTGCTCGCCAGCCAGTGCCCGTACCCGGCCCCCGGCGCTGTTGTCCAGGTTGCCGCCCACCAGCAGCAGTGAGTTGCCCGACTCCACCAGCCCGCCCTGGTTGTAGAGGTTGGCCGCCACGTTCAAGTCCAACTGCCGGGCGCTGACTTCGCCGCCAAAGCGGTTGTCCAGGGTCTGCCCGGTGCTGCTGAGCAGGCCATTGGCGTAGAGCTTGCCCGCCTGGTTGGTGAGGCGATCGACCACCAGCTTGAGCGCTCCGGCCTGGCTGCTGATCAGTCCGGCCTTGCCGTTCAGGGCACTGTTATCCACAGCCCCGGCAGTGACTCCCAGGGTCGCGCCCTGCAGGGTGCCTCCACGGTTGTCCAGAGTGCCTTGGCCCAGCGCCACTTCGCCGTGGCCGTCCTTGGCCAGGATCATCCCTTGGGCGTTGTTCAGGCCGCCGGCCACCAGGTTCAAACCGTCACTGCCGGCCAGCAGTTGTCCCTGGCGGTTATCCAGGGCTGTACCCGCAACCTCCAGGCGCTTGCCCTTGAGGGTGCCGCCTTGGTTGTCCAATTGCCCACCCTGGGTCACCCGCAGCGCCTGTTCACCGGCGTCGATGACCCCGGCGTTGTTGTTCAGTGCGCCGTGGTTGAGTTTCAGATCCAGCGCCCCCTGGCTGGCCACCACCGCGCCCTTGGCGCTGTTGTCGAGGCCGGAGGTATCGAGCCCGACGCTGCGGCCCAGCAGCACACCGCCACTGTTGTTCAGTTGACCGCCGTTGATCTGCAGGTGCCCATCGCTTTGCAGGCGCCCCTGGCTGTTGAGCAGTTGCCCCGGTGCCGCGCCGTCAGCCGTCAAGGTCAACTGCAGGCCATCGCTGCCGGCCGCCAGCAGGCCCGACGCCTGGTTGTCCAGACGCTGGGTGCTGACGGTCAACCGATCACCGGCCAATTGCCCACCACGGTTATCCAGCAGGCCGGTGTTGGTCAGCAGCAAGTGATTGCCCACCACCACACCGCCCTGGTTGTTCAGGCTGCCCGAGACGATCTGCACGTCACCGGTCTTGGCCTGCAGGTGGCCCAGGGCATTGTTCAGGTGCTGTTTGACCGTCAGCGTGAGCTTGCCGGTCTCGGCGCTCAACACCCCGGCCTGGTTCTGGCTGAGGCTGTCGAGGTTGGCGCTCAGCACGTTGCCGATGACCTGGCCCTGGTTGTTCGCCAGGTCCCGGGCGTCCAGCAGCAGGTTGTCCTTGCCCTGCAGCAGGCCGCCCTGGTTGTCGATGTCCGCGGTGTGCAGCTCCAGCGCGTCGGCGGTGAGGGTGCCGCCCTGGTTGCCGAGCTTGCCGCTGCTGTTGAGGGTCAGTTGCGGGGCGATCAGGGTACCGCCGCGGTTGTCCACACTGCCGGCCTTGAGGTTCAGCAGCGAAGTGGCCTGCAACTTGCCATCGGCATTGGCCAGGTCCTGATCGAGGCTCACTTGCAGTGCGCCCTTCTCGGCGCTGATCAGGCCCTTCTGGCTGTTGTCCAGGCGCTTGCCGGTCACCTCGATCTGGTCCGCCAGCAGCTTGCCGCCCTGATTGAGCAGCTCCCCACCCTGGGTTTCCAGCAGGGTCTGGGCCTGGAGCCGGCCGCCATTGTTGTTCAACTGCTCGCTGACCTTGAACGTGGCGCTGCCCTGGCTGGCCCCGATCAGGCCCTGCTGGTTGTCCAGTCGCTGGGCGCTGATCGCAACCTGGTCGGCGACCATCGAACCCTTCTGGTTACTGACCTCACGGGCGTTGAGGGTCAGGTCGGCACCCGCCACTTCCAGGCGTCCGCCGTTGTTGTTCAGGCTGTCGAGGGTCAGGGTTGCGGCCTGCCGGTCGCCAAAGCGGATCAGGCCTTCCAGGTTGGCAATGGCCGGGGTGGTGAGCACCAGCTCATTGTGCGCCAGCACTCGGGCCTGCCCGCCCTGGTTGACCAGGCGTGCGGCCTTGACCTCGACCTTGGGCCCCTGGATCACGCCGTTCTGGTTGCTCAGGGTCTGCCGCGCGGTCAGTTGCAAACTGCGACTGGCCAGCACATCGCCGCGGTTTTCCAGGTTGTCGGCGTTCAGCTTGACCACGCCTTGATCGTTGCGGCTGTTGTCGCTGTTGACCCCGGCCTCGATGATGCCGTGGTTGACCAGTTGCCCGGCGTCCACCACCCGCACCTGATCCCGGGCCGCCAGACTGGTGCCCACCTCGATCTGCTCCTTGGCCTGCAGGGTCGCTTCGGTCCCGGCATAGGCCTTGCCCTTGAGGTCGATGCTCTGGGCCTTGATCGCGATCGCCTGGTTGGCGCCCATGCCGGCCACCGTGACCTTGCCATTGGCATCGATCTGGATGTCACCGGTGCTGGCCGCCATCTCCCCCGACATGTTCACACCCACGCCCTTCTCCGTGCCCACCAGACGGATGGCCCCGGCGTACATGCCTCCCAGGGCCGCACTGTCGATGGCCAGTTCCGGCTTGGCACTGGCATCGGCGTCCCGGGCGGTGACGCTCAGGTCATCAGCCTTGACGTCGTTGCGCCCGGTGATGACGTTGAGGTTCTTGGCATACAGGTTGGCGTTGAGCTTGGTGCTGCGGGTGATCAGGTCGAACTGATCGATATTGCTGGCGTTGAGGCCGGCACCTTCAATGCTGATATCGCCGCCATCGACCTGGAAGCGATCGAGCTTCTGGCCCTCGATAATCGGCTTGCCGGTGGTCAGGGTGGCGCGCGGGGTGTTGATGAAGCCGCAACCGTTGCAGGTAATGCCATGGGGGTTGGCGACGATCACCCGGGCAGCCTGACCGGCCACCTCGGTGTACCCCGCCAGCTTGCTGCGGTTGCTGCCGGTGACTTCGTTGAGGATGACCTGCGCCGCCTGCCCCTTGAGGTTGGGGTTGCCGATGATGTAGCCGCCCAGCTGGGTGCTCTGGGTCGAGCCGGTGGCGTTATTGAGGATCAGGCCGTTACTGCCGACGTTGTATTCGCTGAACTTGTTGTGAGACAAGCCGCTGCCATTGGCCGCATTGATGTTGACGATGGGGACGCCGTTGCCCGCCGCGCCGATGGTGGCATTGCCCCCGGCGGCCGGGTCCAGGGCCAGGCCGGCGGCGACGCTGACGATCGGATTGAGAAACAGGATCCCCGACAACGACAGGGCAATGCATTGGGCAAAGGGCTTGCGTACGTCCATATACGAATCATCCATCCACTAGCGTTTGGGTCGGGTCAGAAGAACAGGTCTACTCGCACGTACACCGGATGCTCTCGTCTCTCGATAATGTCGGGTCGCTCCAGGGAGCGGGCGAAGCTGACTGACGCGGCCAGGTACTGGCCACGGGCGTTGAGTTCGATGGCGTTGCCACTCATGCGGCCCTTGGCGTCATGGTTGTAGCGATCGCCCTTGATCACCCCGACGTCATAAGCAAAGGCCAGGCCGTATTCCTGGACAAAGGGTTGCAGCGCTTGCCAGGTCACGGCACGGCGCCAGCGCAGCTGGTTGCGCCAGTAGCCGCCGCTGTTGCCGGAGAGGGTCTGGTCCTGGAAGCCGCGCACCGAATTGAGCCCGCCGAGGCTGATGCGCTGAGGGCTGAAGAGCACGTCCTCGCTACGCTGACCGGTGGCCAGGCTGTCGAAACTGAAGTTCTCGTTCCACAGGCGAAAGGGCTGCAAGTAGCTCAGGGTCAGGCTGTACTTGTTGTAGCGCGAGACCGGCTCGCTGCCGTGAGGGTTGCCGCTGCCCTGGGCGTCCAGCGCGCCGATGCCCTGCTGCCAGCCGATGTCGGCGTTGACCAGGGCAGTGCCGATGCGCCGCCCGTGGTTGAAGCCCAACTGGCTTTCGGTGATGCGGTTGCTGGAGACGTCGATCAGGTTGTCGTCGATGTAGTTGCGCGTGCGCAGCTGGCTCAGCCCCAGGCTCATCCCGGTCTTGCTCAGGTTGTCGCGGTGCAACACACGCTCGGCGCGCAACTGCTGGTTCTTGCTTTCGCCGTCCATGGTGAAGTCGAAGCCGGTGCTGTCATTGCGAGTGCGGTAGTAGCTCTGGCTGTAGGCGTAGCTGAAAGTCCACCAGCCCCAGGGCAGGCTGTAGAACAGGCTCTGATTGTCGGAATGGCGCCAGCGATCGCTGACCGCGTCCTGGTTGGCCCGCAGGCTCAATTGATCCGCCAGCCCCAGGGGACTGTCCCAGTCCAGGCCGAGGCCCATTTGCTGCTCGCCGGTGCTTTTGTCGCCGCTGTTGTTGCGGGTGGCCGAGACGCGCCAGGGTTTCAGGCGCTGGCCCTTGAGCCCGACATGGCTGTCCCCCAGTGTCTCCCCCGGTGACAGTTCCAGCTCGACCTGGCGCGAAGGCAGGCGGCTGAGCTGGTCCACCAACTGCTCCAGTTCCCGCAGGTTCAGCACTTCGCCGGTGGTGCCGGGAAAGGCCATGGCCAGCTCCCGGGAACTGGCCAGGGCCGAGCTGTCCAGGCTTTCCAGGCGACCTTCGACGATGACGATGATCAATTGCCCCGACGCCAGCTCCTGGGCAGGCAGGTAGGCGCGGGTGGTGACATAGCCCTGTTGCAGGTAGTGGTGGGTAATGGCCTTGAGCAGGGTGTTGATCTGCGCCACCGACAGGCACTGGTCGCGATAGGGCGCAACCAGGCGCTCCTGATCCGCCGCCGAGAGGTGTTCGGCGCCTTTGAGGACCACGGTCTTGATGGTAAAACAGCGCTGCTCGCCAGGTTGCGGAGCAGGCTCGGGGGGCAGGGTCTTGCCGGGCAGTTGCTGCAGTTCGTCGAGGCGCTTTTGCTGTTCTTGCAGCAACTGCTGCTGGCGATCACGGATCAGATCGCGGTCACCCGGCGTCTGCAGCGGGGCGGCGGTGAGGGCAAACGAGCCGAACAAAGCACAAAACGCTACGACAGGCCTGAAACAGCCAAAACGCGACATGCCTTCCATTCCCTTGAGTCGCAGACGCCGGTACTAGAGCGGCCGCGCGGTGCATCCCGGCACCTGTTTTCGAAGGGGATAAAGTCTAAATGTAAAATTTATTACATTAAAAAAAAGCGACGAGCGGTATCTTTCTGATTTATCTCATTGAAATAAAAGATTTTTTGTGATCTTGAAATCGTAAACCTCGATGCGAACCAAGGCCCTGTGCCAGCCCGGTGACCTTGGTCCCATCGATTCAGGCTCACTTTTTCTTCAGGCAATCACTCATGAACGCCTTGCGCGCATCGCCCTTGAGGGCCTGGGTGGTGGCAGTGGCGTTGCACGATTTCATTCTTTCCTGGGGCGTGGAAGGTGTCGCTGCAGCCGCCGGAGCCGCCTTGAGGCAGGTGCTCATGAAGGCCTTGCGCTCGTCGCCCTTGAGGGCCTTGGCGGTGGCCTCGGCATTACAGGTGGTCATCTTGTTTTGCTGGGCAGTGGCGGCAAAACCTTGGGAGCAAAGCAGCAGGCCCACCATCAACAAAGGGATACGCAACATCTTCATGGAGTTTTCTCCTGGTCACCGCACCGATGGGCACGGCCTCCTGCGCAGTGTAGACAAAGCCTGTTACACCTTCACCTGTTCTGCAGGCTGGCCCGGCGGTACTGCTCGGGGGTGCAGCCGGCCTGGCGCTGGAACATCGCGATAAACGCCGAGGCGCTGCTGTAGCCCATGTCGAAGGCGATTTCCTGGACGCTGCGGGTGCTTTCCAGGGCCTCGATGGCCGCGAGGAAGCGCTGGCGTTGGCGCCATTCGCCGAAACTCATGCCCAGCTCGCGAACGAACTGGCGGGCCAGGGTCCGTTCACTGACATGGGCCTGCTGCGCCCAGTGGGCCAGGGGCTGGTGGTTGCCCGGTTCGGCCTGCAGGGCCTGGAGTACCCGCAGCAGCTCGGGGTTGCGGGCATAGGGCAGGTAACAGTCTTGCACCGGGGCCTGGCGCAACTGGTCCAGCGCCACCTGGGCCAGACGCTGGTCGGCCTCGCCTTCGGGGATCTGCACGTCCCGGGCGGCGAAGTCCTTGAGGATCGCCTTGAGTATCTCGCTGATGGCCAGGGTGCTGCCCTGCTTCGGCAAGTCCGTGCACAGTTCCGGCGCCAGCAGCACCGCTCGGTAGTTGATCGGTTGCGGGGTGTAGAAACTGTGGGGCGTCTGCGGCGGCACCCAGACCGCGTACTGTGGCGGCGACATGAAGCGCCGGCCGGCGATGTCCATGCGCATCACACCATGGGCCGAATACTCCAGGCAGCCCCAGGGATGCCGGTGCTCCAGGGCGTGGCTGTCGGCGGCGAAGTCGGCATAGCGGAAGTACACCGGCGCGGGCAGGCCGTGGAAATCCAGGAGATCGATGTGTTTTTTGCTCATGCTGTCCGGATGTCGGGGCAGGTTGTCCGGTTCGAAGTATAGGCATTGATCCGGACAGGAGGATAATCAGCCCTCATCAACTGTCTGGCTGTTTCCATGCAATACGCTTATCCACTGCTGGCCATCTTTATCTGGGCCGGCAATACCGTGATCAACAAACTCGCAGTGGGTGCGATCTTCCCGGCAGAGATCGGCTTCTACCGCTGGCTGCTGGCGGGCCTGCTATTCACTCCGTTCATGCTCAAGCCGGTGCTGCGGCACTGGCCGGTGATCCGCCCCAACCTGGGCCGGATCTTCATCCTCGGGGTGTTGGGCATGGCCGTGTATCAGAGCCTGGCCTACTTCGCCGCGACCCTGACCTCGGCCACCAACATGGGCATCATTCTTTCCCTGATGCCGCTGATGTCCCTGGCCATGGCCATTGCCGCCCTGGGCCAGCGCCTGACCGCCGGGGCCCTGGTAGGCGCCGTGCTGTCCTTTGCCGGGGTGCTGGTGGTGGTGTCTTCCGGCAGCCTCGCTGCGCTGCTGCAACACGGGGTCAACCTGGGTGACGCGATGATGCTGATCGCCACCCTGGCCTATGCGATCTACAGCACCTTGCTGAAGAAGTGGCAACTGCGCCTGCCGCCGCTGGTGCTGCTGTACCTGCAGGTGCTGGTGGCGGTGCTGGTGCTGCTGCCGTTGTTCCTGGCCTCACCCAAGGTCGGCCCGACCCTGCAGAACATTCCGCTGGTGCTCTATGCCTGCCTGCTGGCGTCGATGCTCGCGCCCCTGGCCTGGATGCAGGCAGTGGTGCGCCTGGGGCCAAGCCGGACCACGCTGTTTTTCAATCTGCTGCCGTTGATCACGGCGCTGATTGCCGCGGTGGTGCTGCATGAGCAACTGGCCTGGTTCCATTTGGTGGGGGGCTTGTTGACCTTGGGCGGGGTGGTTCTTTCCGAACGCTGGACCAGGGTGCTGGGGCCGGTCGCCGGCAAGCCGGCGGCTACAGGGCAACAGTGAGGGTCAGAGGTTGGCGGCCTTGAGGCGCCGGGCATGTTCGACGAACAGGCGGATCGGTTCGGCGCCCTTGCCCACCAGCCCCAGGGATTGGTTGACGATATCGAAGTGGTCCAGGGGGTAGTCGTCGCCGATGACCTGCCCCAGGTGCGAGCTGTAGCGCCCGACCATGCCGTCGCACTGGCCGGCCTCGCGGACGAAGGTGCGGGCGAACAGGCGGCAACTGCGGTTGGTGCCGTCGAACAGGTTGCGTCCGCGATTGGTCTTGCCCGGCTGCAAGGTGCCGGACCAGGAGTAGTAGCGCACGCCGCCGACCTCTTCCGCGCCCTGGCCGCCCCAGGTGGACGGCAACCCTTGAGGGTATTGGCGGTTGAACAGGGCCACGCCCTCGGTGGTCAGCGATTGATGCGAAGCGTGGATATCCACCGGCAGTTTCGGCCCGCGATAGCCGGTTTCCAGCAGCGTCATCAAGGCCGCGACGCCCCGCAACAGCCAGCTCAGGACACGCCCCTTGAGGCTGTGGGCCGGGGAATGCCGTGCCAGGTAATCCGCCAGTTCGGAACCGTGGTTGGGACCTGCTACCGAAGTCACCGAGGCGACCCAGTCAGGGCGTTTGGCCGCCGCGTAACGGGCGGTCAGCGCGCCCTGGCTGTGGCCGATCAGGTTGACTCGGGGCGCACCAGTCTCGGCCATGATCCGCTGGACCTGGGCCAACAGTTGTTCGCCGCGCACCTCGCTGGAGTTGAGCGGCGACACCTGTATCGCAAACACCTGGGCGCCACCTTGGCGCAAGGCCGGAATGATGCCGTACCAGTAGGGATACAGCAGCAGGCGGACAAAACCGAGCATGCCGGGCACCAGTACCAGGGGGTAACGCGTGGCAAGCTCTTGGGACATGCGGGGACATCCTTGTGCGAAGGCGGCGGGGCTGGCTGAAAGCTAGACCATAACCAAGGCCGTCGTCAGCCCCTATGACGCTTTGGCGACAAACCGATGACAAGCCGGCCCCGAGTTGCTACTTCAGCCCCACCACCCCGGCCACGATCAGCCCCACCGACACCAGCTTGACCGGCGTCAGGCTTTCCCCCAGCAGCATGAAGCCCAGCAGCACCGTGCCCAGGGAACCGATGGCGGTCCAGATCGGGTAGGCCACGCTCACCGGCAACTCGCGCATGGCCAGGCTCAGGAAGTAGATCCCGCCCAGCGCCGCGACCACCGTCAGCAGCGACGGCCAGGGCCGGGTAAAGCCCTGGGCATACTTCATGCCCATGGCAAACGTGACCTCGAAGGCCGCCGCCAGCAGCAGGAACATCCAGGCCATGGCGCCGCCTCCTCAGAAGGTCTGCGCCAGGGCCAACAGGCGCTGCCGGGCTTCGCCACAGGACTCCGCGAAACGCTCGGGCGCCGACTCCTCGCCTTCCGCCGCAACCACCGTCACATCCTCGATCCCGATGAATCCCAGGGCCGTGCGCAACCATGGATCGGCGTGATTCATCGCTTCATGCTCACCCCCGGGCCCAAATCCACCGCCGCCACGGCTGGTGACGATCAACACCTTCTTGCCCTGCACCAAGGGCTGGTACTGGGCCACGCCGTTGTCCAGCTGGGTGTTGAAGGTCAGCCCCAGGCGCACGATGTGATCGACCCAGGCCTTGATCCCGCTGGGCACGCTGAAGTTGTGCATCGGCGCCGAGATCACCAGGCGCTGATGGCCGAGCAACTCGCCGACCAGCTCGTCACTCAAGGCCAGGTCCGCCTGCATCGACAGCGGCCGCGCTTCGGGCTGTGGATAAAACGCCGCCGCGATAAAGGCTTCGCTGACATGGGGCAAGGAGCCCCGCCCGACTTCGCGCCGGGTCAGGATTGCCCCGGGATTGGCCTGTTGCCAGGCTTGTAGAAAGTCATCGGTCAGACGCCGACTGTGGGAGCGCTCGCCTCGTGGGCTGCCGTGAATCGCAAGAATTGTGCTCATCTGCCTTCTCGTATACGGATTGACTGTAACGGCCTTGAAGCCGGCCCTGTTCCGCGTTCAAGCTAGAGCTACCGCAACTCACCAACAAATGAGTAAACATTCACTTGGATGAACTCAATTCATCCATGGAGCCCATCATGTTCGCCCACCTGCCCCTTACCGCACTGCGCACCTTCGAGTCCGCCGCGCGCCTGCTGAGCTTCAAGGCCGCTGCCGAGGACCTGTCGGTGACCCCTACCGCGGTGTCCCACCAGATCCGCAGCCTGGAACACTGGCTGGGGGTGCCACTGTTCGAACGCCTGCCCCGTCAGGTACGCCTGACGGAGTCCGGCCGCCGACTGTTCCACAGCCTGCATGGCGCTCTGCTGGATGTGGCCCAGAGCGTCGATACCCTGCGCCCCAGTCCCAGCGCCGCGCAGTTGACCGTTTCCACCACTGCGGCCTTCGCCGCCCTGTGGCTGGTGCCGCGCCTGGGGCGCTTTTACGCCCGGCACCCTGGCATCAACCTGCGCCTGGACACTCAGTGCGAGGTGGTGGACCTGCAACAGGACGCCAGCATCGACGTCGCGATCCGCTACAGCCAGGACGGCTACCTGAATCTCCATGGCCTGTGCCTGTTCGACGAGCGCTTTGCGGTCTATGGCGCGCCGCAGCAGGTGGCCCTGGCCCGGCAGCAGCCACCGTCCCTGATCAGCGTGCATTGGCGCAATTCCAGGTTGTATGCCGATGGCTGGCGGGCCTGGTGTGACCAGGCCGGGGAAAACTGGCTCGACGCTCAGTTGCCGATCCGCTCCTACGACGAGGAGCAGTACGCCCTGCAAGCCGCCATTGCCGGTCAGGGCCTGGTGCTGGCGAGCAACATCCTGGTGTCCCAGAGCGTGGCCAACGGCCTGCTGCAAGCCTATCGGCCGGAGGTCCAGGTGGACGGCGCGGGCTATAGCGCCCTGTGCGTGCCGGGACGGGAGCGGCACCCTCCGGTGCGGGCCTTCCTCCAGTGGCTGCAACAGGAAGCGCTGCTGGCCGGGCATCCGCCCCTGGCCCGCAGTTGACCCCGGCGCAGACCACCGGGCACATCCGATAAAACTTTTTGCCACGCCCGGGACTCACAACCCAGGCAGTGATCAGGCCGAGAGAGCCTGGCGCAAAACGGATTAGCCCCAGGAGAGAGACATGAGCGACAAGCATTTATCCGATGTGAACACCCTGCGCGAACGGGCCCGCCAACACGTGGAGAACGGAGCCGTGACCGAGGGCTACAACGCCGACCGCGAGCAGGTGCTGCGGCTGCTCAACGAATCGCTGGCCACCGAGCTGGTGTGTGTCTTGCGCTACAAGCGCCACTACTTCATGGCCAACGGCCTCAAGGCCAGCGTGGCGGCCGACGAGTTCCTCGAACACGCGACCCAGGAAGCCGAGCACGCCGACAAGCTGGCCGAGCGGATCGTCCAGCTCGGCGGCGAACCGGAGTTCAACCCGGACCTGCTGTCCAAGCACTCCCACGCCCAGTACGTGGCCGGCAACACCCTGAAGGAAATGGTCTACGAGGACCTGGTGGCCGAACGCATCGCCATCGACAGCTACCGCGAGATCATCCAGTACATCGGCGACAAGGACCCCACTACCCGCCGCCTGTTCGAAGAGATCCTGGCCCAGGAAGAGGAACACGCCGACGACATGGCAGACATCCTCAACGACCTGTAATCCCCTCCTCCAAGCCCGCCCCTGCCTAACGTAGGAGCGGGCTTGTCCGCGAAGCCCCAGTCCTTCCTACTGGCTCGGCTTGACCGTCACCGGCGCCTTGCCCGAGCGCATCTGCTGCAGCAGCGGCGCGCACTGATTGGGCTCGTCACCGCTGGGCGCCACCAGCGCCAGCAAGCCTGCCGCCGGCCCGGCGATCAACCCCAGCGCCACCATCCCGGCACCGCGCAGCACCAGCGGCACCGCCTTGACCCCGGCACTGGGCTTGATGAACTTGCCCTGCACATAAAGCGGTGAACGCAGGGAGAACAGGCGCAGCCCCTTGGACTCCGGCGTGATGGTCAGGTCCAGTTGCTCGGAGGCCATATTGGCGGTGCCATCGATGTAGATGATGGCGTTCTCGGTATCGAAGACGAACAGCCGTGACGTAGCCAGACCGCTCTTGATGCCAAAGTCGGCGGCGGCGCAATTGATCTTCACTTCCTTGTCGCCAAACATCTTGCCGACCACATAGTTGCCGACGTTGAGCCCGGCGATTTCCATGAGGCTGCGGCTGATGGCGCCATCGTTGATCAACATCTTCAGGTCGCCGTTGGCGCTGCCCAGCAAGGCTGCCACCGAGTTGCCGCGTCCGGTGATATCGGCATCGCCGTTAAGTTCGCCGAAGCTGGTCTTCATCGGCTCGAAGGTCGGAAACAACTGCTTGAGCTTGAAGTTGCGCGCCGTCAGCCTGGCCCGGCCTTCCAGCGGCGTGGTGTGACCATTGAGGCGCACCTGGGCATCCAGCTTGCCCCCGGCCACGCCGAAGCGCAGGGGCTCCAGGCTGAGCTGGCCGTCGTTGAGCACCAGGTGCGTGTAGAGATCGGTGAACGGCAACTCGGCGCTGTGGACAATGCGCTTGCCGGTGAACTCCACATCGGCGTCCATGTCACGCCAGCGCTCGGTGCGGAACTCCTCCACCGGCAGCACCTTGTCCGCCGGCTGCTTACTCTCGCCGCCCCGGGCCTTCTGCTTGGCGTTGGAGTCGGCACCAATCAGCGGCGCCAGGTCGCTCATCAGCAACTGGTTGGAGACCAATGCACCGCTGAGCTTGGGTCGCGGCTGGCTGGCCACGTAGGTCAGGTTGCCGTGGATATCGCTGTCGCCGATCTTGCCGTTGAAATCCTGGTAGCTGAAGGTCGCACCCGCCGGGTCGCGGAGCTTGGCGGTCAGATGGCCGTCGGTGGCATAGGGCGGCGAGTCCGGCAGGGTCACCCCGGTCAACGGGTAGAGATTGCCCAGGCTGGTGCCCGCCAATTTCAGGCGCAGATCCAGGGCGCCCAGATTCAGCGGGTCGGTGAGGCTGCCCCGCAGCTCCACCTTGGTGTCGCCGATCTGCGCCTGGGCCTGCAGTGGAAACGGCTTGCGCCCGTCCTGCAGGGCCAGCAAGCCGCCGATCTTGCCGGTGCCGGCGAGCTTCTGCCCGTGGTACTGGCCCTTGACCTTGAGGGCGAAGGCATAGGCTTGGGCCGCGGCGCCTTTTTCACTGATTTTCTTCGCTTCGCTCTCACCGACTATGTCGCTGAAGGGAATGGGTTTGCCGAGCAGCTCTACCTGCAGGTCAAGCTGGGTTTTCAGGCTCTGGTCGTCCAGGGTCACATGGCCCTTGTCGAAACCGATGGCGCCGATGTCCACCGTCCAGTTGGAAGGCTCGGCCTCGGGGTCCTTCGGGTCGAACTTGAAGGTCCAGTTGGCGCGACCGTCCGCCAGCCGCTGCAGCGCAGCATCGGGCTCGGTCAGATCGATACGCGGGATGCTGACCCGCTGGGCCAACAGGGCCAGGGGCGAGATGCGCAACTCGACCCGTTTGAGGCTGACCATCTGCGGCGCCTTGGACCACTCCGGGTTGCCCAGGGTCAGGTCCTGGGCCACTACGTGAGGCCAGGGCACCCAGGCCCGCCAACCACCCTCGTCGGGCTCGCGCTGCCAGGCCACGGACAAGTCGCCATTGATCGCGAAGGGCCGATGCAACTCCTCGGACACCTTGGCGTTGAGGGTCGGCTTGATGCGGTTCCAGTCGAAGAACGCGATCACCAGCACCAGCACGGCCAGTAGCAGGATCAGGCTGGCGACGGACCAGGCGAGGATTTTACGAGTGCGCGTCATTGCACGAGGCTCCTGAAGACAACTGAGCGCCAAACTGCGACGCATCGATGAAATGCCGATGGAAAATCACCGGCCATGAAAACTACGACTGACAAAGCCCACGCAGGTTTAATCCGGCGGCTCGATGCGGCGAAAAAACCTGAATTGCTGATCGCTTGGACAGCTTTGTGTTACCTCGAACCGCCCCTTCCTGAAGCGGGAGTGGGTCGAAAATACCCACCCTGGTGCAAAAGCCATCGGCGCTAAAGCCCGAGCTAGAGCCTTCGAGGCAAACAATCAATTCCGTTGATTATTACCATTGTGTTTATGAACTTTTATATCGATTTTGCGGCGGTAACATTAGCTCCGTACCCACTTTATCGCCCTACCAAGGAGCAACCCATCATGAAACGCCACCTCTTACTGAGCCTGACCTTATCCGTTCTGGCTGCCAACGCCTTCGCCCTGCCAGCCGCTGAACAAGCCACTCCACAGGTCAAGGCCAGCCACAGCGTGTTCACCCAGACCCTGGCCGAAGGCGGTTCGGACCGTCTGATCGAACGCAACAAAGTCGCTGCCGACGGTTACGAACGCACTCCACAAGGCCAGAGCGTTGCCGAAGACGGCTATGATCGCACCCCACAAGGCCAGAGCGTTGCTGAAGATGGCTACGACCGTACCCCACAAGGCCAGAGCGTTGCCGAAGATGGCTACGACCGCACCCCCCAAGGCCAGAACGTAGCTGAAGGCGGCCGTGATCGCCTGGAAGAGAAAGGCCTGGTTGAAGACGGCTATAGCCGCACGCCTCAAGGTCAGACCGTTGCCGAAGGCGGCGCTGATCGCCTGGCTGAACGTCATCAAGCAGCGAGCTGAGGCCATGCTGGCCCTTAAAAAAAGCCCGATCCCTGGATCGGGCTTTGGCTTTTATGGCCCCGGCATTTTAGCCCTGACCTTCCCCGCTCTCGCCTGACTCCAGTTCGACTCCGGCAAAGTTGATTTGCTAGAGTGCGCCGCTCCCATTGAGCAAAGAACGCCCCGCCGATGCTGCCCCGCGCCGAACAGAAGCAACAGACCCGCAACGCCTTGATGGATGCCGCCCGGCACCTGATGGAGTGTGGTCGTGGGTTCGGCAGCCTGAGCCTGCGGGAAGTGGCCAAAGCCGCCGGCATCGTGCCCACCGGCTTCTATCGGCACTTCAGCGACATGGACCAACTGGGCCTGGAACTGGTCAGCGAGGTCGGCCAGACCTTCCGCGAAACCATCCGCCTGGTGCGCCACAACGAATTCGTCATGGGCGGCATCATCGACGCCTCGGTGCGCATCTTCCTTGATGTCGTGGAAGCCAAGCGCGCGCAATTCCTGTTTCTGGCCCGTGAGCAATACGGCGGCTCGCTGCCGGTGCGCCAGGCCATCGCCACCCTGCGCGAGAACATCAGCTCGGACCTCGCTGCCGACCTGACCCTGATGCCCAAGCTGCAGCATCTGAATGCCGCCGACCTGAGCGTCATGGCCGACCTGATCGTCAAGAGCGTGTTCGCCACTCTGCCGGACATCATCGATCCCCCGGCCCAGGCCCTGCCTGAACACCTGACGCCGCAGGCGAAGATCACCCAGCAACTGCGCTTCATCTTCATCGGCCTGAAGCACTGGCAAGGCCTGGGCAGCACCGAGTAATACAGCCTGCCCCTCTCCCCCTTTCAATCGGCGTGCCCCGCTCTGGGTAGCGCGTTTGCGCCTGCTCGTCGGCCCGGCACCGGATTGCAGCAAAAATATTTCCAGCGCACCAACTCAGTGCTATAAATCAGCTCAGCGCGCCATTTTGTAACAAGATAAAACAAGGTTTTGCCCCTTTTTCAGGCGCAGTTCCGGTGTCGACAAAGGGGTTTTCCTCTCCTCCGGGCGATTGGCAAGGCCCTTGCTCTGGCTTGTGTATCGCTCATAGCTGGAAGCTTTCCGATGCTGGTGATCCACCGCAGAACCGAACCCCAAGCCACCTGGTCCGCCGAGCTGCACCTGACCTATGAGGCTCGCAGCAAAAGCCGTCTGCGCTGTTTCAGTGCCACAGGCGAAGACGTCGGCCTGTTTCTGGAGCGCGGCCAGCCGCCCCTGCACGACGGTGAGTTCCTGGCGGCTGAGGACGGACGCATCGTCAAGGTCTGCGCCCGCCCGGAAACCCTGCTCCATGTCACCTGCCGCAATGCCTTCGAACTGACCCGCGCCGCCTATCACCTGGGCAACCGCCACGTCGCCCTGCAAGTGGGCGATGGCTGGCTGCGCCTGCTCGATGACTACGTGCTCAAAGCCATGCTTGAACAACTGGGCGCCAGCGCTGAAACCATCGAGGCGCCGTTCCAGCCCGAACACGGCGCCTACGGTGGCGGCCACCATCATTCGCGCCACGGCGATGAAGACTTCAACTACCCGCCGCGCCTGCACCAGTTCGGCGTGCGTCAATGAACCCAGCCTGGGCCCTGCTGCGCCTGGCCAGCCCACAGCTGCCGATCGGTGGCTACAGCTATTCACAGGGACTGGAGATGGCAGTGGAGCAACAACGGGTGAACGACCCGGACAGTGCCAGGCGCTGGATCAGCGATCAGTTGCTGCTCAACCTGGCGCGCTTCGAGGCTCCGCTGCTGCTCGCCCACTGCCAGGCCGCCGCAGATCAGGACTGGGCCAGGCTGCAGCAACTCTGCGAAGAACATCGGGCCAGCCGTGAAACCCGCGAGCTGTACCAGGAAAGCCGGCAGATGGGCTATTCCCTCAAGCAATTGCTCGAAGGCCTGCCGGAACTGGACGGTGGCGCCCGGGAGCTGCTGGCGCACCAGGACGAACCGCACCTGGCCCTGGGCTGGGCCCTGGCCGCCCGCGCCTGGCACATCAACCCCGAAGACGCCCTGGCGGCCTGGCTCTGGAGCTGGCTGGAAAACCAGCTGGCGGTGCTGATGAAAACCCTGCCCCTGGGCCAACAGGCGGCCCAGCGCCTGACCAGCGAGCTGCTGCCGCTGCTGCAAGAGGCCCAGCGCCACGCCACCCACCTTGACCCCAACCACCTTGGCAGCGCCGCTTTCGGCCTGTCCCTGGCGAGCATGGCCCACGAGCGCCAGTACAGCCGCCTGTTCCGTTCCTAGGAGAAACTCATGAACGCACAACCTCTGCGTGTCGGCATCGGCGGCCCGGTGGGCTCCGGAAAAACCGCCTTGACCCTGGCCCTGTGCCTGGCCCTGCGCGAGCGCTACAACCTGGCAGTGGTGACCAACGATATCTACACCCGCGAAGACGCTGACTTCCTGGTACGCAATGAAGCACTGGCGCCGGAGCGGATCATCGGGGTGGAAACCGGCGGCTGCCCGCACACCGCGATCCGCGAAGACGCCTCGATCAACCTGGAAGCGGTGGACCAGTTGAACCGGCGCTTCCCGGGGCTCGATCTGATCCTGGTGGAGTCCGGCGGCGACAACCTTTCAGCCACCTTCAGCCCGGAACTGTCGGACCTGACGATCTATGTGATCGACGTTTCCGCTGGCGACAAGCTGCCGCGCAAAGGGGGCCCGGGCATCTGCAAATCCGACTTGCTGGTGATCAACAAGATCGACCTGGCGCCGCTGGTGGGCGCCTCTCTGGAGATGATGAACAGCGACACCCAGCGCATGCGCGGCGGCAAGCCGTTCGTCTTCAGCAACCAGAAGACCGGCCAGGGCCTGGAAGACATCATCGCCTTCATCGAACGCCAAGGGCTGCTGACCGCGGCCTGAAACCGAACCTGAAAAACGCTCAACAAGGAAGCCACTCATGACCCTGAAATCACTCTTCGGCGCCCTGGTGCTGCTGCTGACCCCGGCCCTGGCCTTCGCTCACCCGGGCCACGGCGACAACGGCCTGATGGCCGGTATCAGCCACCCCATCGGCGGCCTCGACCACTTGCTGGCCATGCTTGCGGTCGGCCTGTGGGCCGCCCAGCAACAAGGCGCGGCGCGCTGGGCACTGCCCTGCACCTTTGTCGGCACCATGCTGATTGGCGGCCTGCTGGGCTTCGAAGGGCTGAACCTGCCGGCCCTGGAAAGCGGCATTGCCGCTTCGGTACTGGCCCTGGGCCTGGCCGTGGCCCTGGCGGTGCGCCCGCCACTGAGCCTGGCGCTCGCCGCCACTGCGCTGTTTGCCCTGTTCCATGGCGTGGCCCATGGCCTGGAACTGCCAGACATGTCCAGCCCCTGGGCCTATGCCGCCGGTTTTGTCGCAGCCACCGCGGCCCTGCATGCCGCCGGTTATGCCGTGGTGCGGGTACTGCCTCAGGCGGCGGCGCCGCTGGTGCGCGTGGCCGGTGCGGCCTCGGCCGCCACAGGCGTGTGGTTGCTGGCGGGCTGATCCCTGCCCTCTTCTGTAGGAGCCGGCTGGCCGGCGAAGGCGGTCTTGCGGGCCTCGTTCGCTGGCAAGCCGGCTCCTGCAAGGCTGAGGTGATCTTTAGGCCGTCTTTGCTGGCAAGCCAGCTCCTATCAGTACGCCCTGCTCGGCGGGCAAGCCGCCTTGTGGGGCTTCTCTGGTAACATGTCGCGCACTCAAACCTGCCGTGACGACGCCAGCCAATGCCCGATGTATCCCGCTCCGCCACCTCGCCTGAATCGAGCGCTCTGTTCAACGCCATGCAGCAGCATTTCCACAAGGTGATAGTGCCGCTGTGGCAAGGTCCGGGCTGGAATCCGCAGTTGGCACTGCCCTATGAGGCGCTGGACGCCGAACAGCGGCCATTGCCGCCGCAACGCTATCGAGCCATGGCCTGCGCCCGGCAGCTGTACCTGTTCTCACAATTGATCGGTGATGCCGCCGCCCCCTTTGCCGAGGAGCGGGCCGCCGCGCTGTTCCGCTCGCTGCAGCGGCACTTCCACGATGCCGAGCACGGTGGCTGGTTCTACAGCATCGATGCCGACGGCGCGCCGCTGGATCGGCGCAAGGACCTCTACACCCACGCCTTTATCCTCTTCGCCTGCGCTCATTACTGGGCCAAGGTCCGCGAGCCGCTGGTGGAGTCGGTGCTCAATGCCGCCCTGGAAGTGGTAGCCCTGCGCTTTGCCCGGAGCGATGAACTCTACGAAGCCAGCCTCGCCGAGGACTGGTCCGTACTGGGTTCCGGACCCCTGCAGAATCCGCTGATGCACCTGGCCGAAGCCTTTCTCGCAATCCTGGCAGTGCGCGAAGACGCCGCGGTACAAACCGCACTGCTGGAGCTGTGCCAGGCCATGCAGCAGCAGTTCATCGACCCGCAGCACGGAGTGATGCTGGAGAAGCCCCTGGGGGCTGTGGATAACTGGTTCGAGCCAGGGCATCAGTTCGAGTGGTTCTTCCTCCTCGACTCTTCGCCGTTGCTGCGCAGCAACCCGCTGCACGCCTCATTGAGTCGTGCCTTCACGTTTGCCGAGCAGCTTGGTGTCGACCCGCAGAGCGGCGCGGTGTGCGCCATGCTCGACCTGCAACCGGGTGCCCCCATCAAGGACGCCACCCAGCGCATCTGGGCCCAGGCCGAGTACTTGCGTGCCCTGACCTTGCGTGCGGACAGCCAGGCGCCCCTGCTGCGTCAGCTCAAGGCGCTGCACGCGCATTTCCTGCATGCCGGGGGCTGGAATGAATGCCTGGATGCCAGTGGCGCGGTCAGCCGGCGGGATATGCCATCGACCACGCCTTATCACCTGGCGACCTGTTATCGCGGGCTGGCGGAATATTTTGCCTGAAGCCTCTGCCGGCCAGCCGGCTCCTGCAAGCCCCCTGTAGGAGACGGCTGGTCGGCGAAAAGCGCACCGCCCATCAAACGATCCACTTGCGATCCCCGGTAAAGCTGATGGTCAGCCAGCGCGCTGCGTCGGCCTCTCCCAACTCACTGGAAATCTCCTCGCGCAAGCGGTCCAAAGTCGCCACATCCTGCAGCGGATAGTCCGCCGGCAGCACGATATGGATCTCGATGAAACGCGCCCGGCCGTGCTTCTGCACGTAGGAAATGTATTCCTGGAAGCCATAGGCAACCATGGCCTCTTCCATCACGCTGCGCACCTTTTCATCCAGCTGGTCCGGAGCGATGCCCAGCACATCACGCAACGCCGGCCGCAGGATCTTCAAGGCCGGCGGCAGCATGCTCAGGGCCAGCAGGATCAGGATCGCCGGGTCGACATACACCGCCCACTGGCCATGCCCGTACTGCTTGAGCAGCAAGGCGATGATGAAACTCACCAACAGCCCCACCGAGAGCATTGCGTCCACCAGCCAGCTGATGTTGTCGAACTGGATCAGCGACGATTTGAGCTTGCGGTTACGCCGGCGCACATAGAAGAAGTAGGCGAACTCCGTTACCGCAAAGAACCCGGCGTAGAAGATCACCATCCCCAGCTCGACCTCCCGGCCGCCATTGATGATGCCGAACACACCGTTAAGAAAGGCGTAGATGGCGATCAACAGCAGGAAGCTGCCTTCGATCAGCAGCACCATGGGTTCCAGGTGCCAGAAGCCGAACTGGAAACGGTGGTTGCTTTCCTTGGCAATCAGCTTGGCAGTGATCAGCATCAGGACCTTGATGAAGGTCGCGATCAGGGAAAAAAACCCATCGAACAAAATGGATTGGGCGCCAGAAACAAAACCCGTGACGATACCGGCGATCGCCACGGCGAACATCAGTACAGTCGATTGTTTGAGCAGAACCTGCTCACCTCGGTTACTCACAACTCCTCCTATCGAACTTCAAAAACACCGCCTTGAGTGAGGCGGCAGTGAAATTTCGGGGCGGAATTCTACCCTGCCAAGGCTGACCTTCAGCTGAAACGAATCAGCTTATGTGTTTCCAAGTACAACTGTAGTCACTGCCGAGCCATGGCGGAGGTTGCGACTAACTGCGTAGCAGGCCCAGGTCTTGCAACCGCTGGAGGGTCTGGCGGCCCTGTCGCAGCCTGCGGCAGCGGCTACACCTTGCGCTCGATGGCGAAGCCGGCCCAGGTCTGGCTCACCGGCATCAGCTCCAGGCTATTGATGTTGACGTGGGCAGGCGTGTTGAGGACCCAGAAGATGGTATCGGCAATGTCCTCGGGCTGGATCGGCTCGGCCCCGGCGTAGGTGGCGTCGTAGCGCGCCTGATCGCCGGCGAAACGCACCAGGGAGAACTCGCTTTCGCACAGGCCCGGTTCAATGTTGGTGACCCGCACGCCAGTGCCCTGCAGGTCGCAACGCAGGTTCAGGGAGAACTGTTTGACGAAGGCCTTGCTCGCGCCGTAAACGTGACTGCCCGGGTACGGGTAGTTGCCGGCAATGGAGCCCAGGTTGACGATCCCGGCGCCCCGGCCATGGGCGATCAGCCGCGGCAGCAGCAGACGGGTGCTGTACATCAAGCCCTTGATGTTGGTGTCGACCATGGTGTCCCAGTCATCCAGGTCGCACTTGGGCGCCGGGTCGACGCCCAGGGCCAGGCCGGCATTGTTGATCAGGCCGCGCAACTTGCTGAAGGACGGCGGCAGGTTGGTGATGGCCGCTTCCATGGCCTTGCGGTCCCGCACATCGAGCACCAGGCCGTGCACTTCGGTCTGCTTGGAGAGCTCTGCGCACAGCGCGTTGAGGCGCTCCTCGCGGCGGCCGGTGAGCACCAGCGACCAGCCGGCCTCGGCAAAACGCCGGGCGCAGGCTTCGCCAAAACCGGACGTCGCGCCCGTAATGAACAGTGTGGAAGTCATGGTGTTCTCCTTGCTGGGTGGCGAGCCGCCGTTACGATAAAAAAGCGTTTCGCAGCATGCCCGGCCCGGCTCTGGGCGGCAACAGAAGCGCTGGATATCCGCTATCACTGTACAAAAAACGCTCACATGGCTGAAAGCTATGGCCGGCAAGGCCTGCAGCCACATGCCCGCACCTTATCCACAGGCCGGTCCACAGTCTTTGGGGGCAAGTGCAAATCGCGCAAAGCCGCTGTACACAGGGCTTGCAGCGGATCATGGGAAGTTTTTTGCTTGACCCGCAGAGGCTGTCCATGCAGGTGGCCGCAAAAAAGATGACCGAGCGGTCAAAGTGTATAAGGCCAGAGGCCAGTAACTACGCCGCCCAGAGCAGTCTTTCCAGAGTTTAGTCACAGACTTATCCACAGGCTTATCCAGAGTCTTTTGCGGGTACGGCTGCGACAATAAAAAGGTTGACAAGCGCGTCTTCGAGTTGCTCAAAAAGCCGTGATCAAAAAACAATCAATTGCTTGCAGGCCACGTAAACAAAGGCTTCCAGCCAGCTACTCCCACGTTACCCACAGCCCGCTCCACAGCAAACGGGGACAAGTCAAAACGGTGGAAAAACAACTGTTTGCAGCGTCTTTATGCCGCGCTTTGCCAGCTTGGGAATAATGTTTTCCACAATTGTCGGACGCCGGCTGCCCTTCTGCGCACGCGCGGTTGCCAATGCCCGCACTCAGTCCGCAGGAACCGGCTTGCCGGCAAATCCCGGACGCACGACGGAATCTGAACAGCTGCCATAGGCAGGGGGCGTTTCGCTGGCAAGCCAGCGCCTATGGGGCGGGTGGGGACTGTGGATAAAAAATGCCCCGGCGGCGTGAACCGACGGGGCATGGTTTATCCACAGACCGGGCCGTCAGTGACCGCCCAGGTAAGCGTTGCGCACTTCCTCGTTGACCAGCAGCTCCTTGCCGGTGCCGCTCAGGCGGATCTCGCCGTTGACCATCACGTAGGCGCGGTCCGACAGCTTCAGCGCATGGTTGGCGTTTTGCTCCACCAGGAAGATGGTCATGCCGGTGGCCGCCAGCTCCCGCAGGGTGGCGAATATCTGCTTCACCACGATCGGCGCCAGCCCCAGGCTCGGTTCATCCAGCAACAGCAGCTTGGGCCGGCTCATCAGCGCCCGAGCGATGGCCAGCATCTGCTGCTCACCGCCAGACATGGTCATGGCCCGCTGGGTACGCCGCTCCTTGAGCCGTGGAAAGAGTTCGAACATACGCTGCATGTCCTCGCTAGCGTACTTGTCGCCAATCGGGATGGTGCCCATCAGCAGGTTCTCTTCCACGGTCATGTCGGGGAACACCCGGCGCCCTTCCGGCGACTGGGCGATGCCGTTGGAGGCAATGTAGTGGGACGACTTGTGGGTGATGTCCACGCCGCGATAGAGGATCTGCCCGGACTCCGCCCGGGGCTGGCCGAAGATCGACATCAGCAGGGTCGATTTGCCGGCACCGTTGGAGCCGATCAGGCTCACGGTTTCCCCTTCGTTGATGTACAGCGAGACTTTCTTCAGGGCCTGGATCGGGCCGTAGTACACATCTAGATCCTTGAGTTCGAGTATGGGTTGACTCATACCAGCTCCTCTTCGTCGGCACCCAGGTAGGCGGCGATCACCTTCGGATCGTTGCGGATGGCCTCCGGTCCGCCTTCGGCGATCACGTTGCCGTGGTCGAGCACCACGATGTGGTCGGAAATACTCATCACCATGCCCATGTCGTGTTCAATCAGCACCACGGTCAGATCGTGCTCGTCGCGCAGCAGCCGGATCATCGCGCTCAGCGCTTCGGTTTCCTGGGGGTTGAGGCCGGCGGCCGGTTCGTCGAGGCAGATGATCTGCGGCCGGGTGCACATGGCGCGGGCGATCTCCAGGCGCCGCTGCTGGCCGTAGGACAGCTCGCCGGCCAGGCGGTTGGCACAGTCCACCAGGTCCACCACTTCCAGCCAGTAGAAGGCGTGGTCCAGGGCGGCGCTTTCCGCCTGGCGGTAGCCCTTGGTGTTGAGGATGCCCGCCAGCAGGTTGCGGTTGACCCACATGTGCTGGGCCACCAGCAGGTTTTCCACCACGGACATTTCCTTGAACAGGCGAATGTTCTGGAAGGTCCGCGCCAACCCGGCGCGGTTCACCAGGTGGGTGCCGCCAAACATCTTGTAGTACAGGCGACTGGCGAAGCTTTTCGGTGACACCAAATCGGTGGCACGAAATGGCTCGCCCAAGAGCTTGATGACATTGGTCTGCTGGCCCCGGGTATTGAGCTCGATGCGCCCGCCGGAGGCCTTGTAGAAGCCGGTCAGGCAGTTGAACACCGTGGTCTTGCCGGCGCCGTTGGGGCCGATCAGGGCGAAGATCGAGTTGCGCTTGACCTTGAGGCTGACGTCGCTGAGGGCCTTGATGCCACCGAAGTGCATCATCAGGTTCTCGACCGAAAGAATGTATTCGCTCATGGCGCGTTCCCCTCAGTCAGAGCACCTTTGCGTGGCGTCACCCCGGTACGGCTGATGCGGATCAGCCCCCGCGGTCGCCAGATCATCATCAACACCATGAGGATGCCGAACAGCAGCACCCGGTACTCGGAGAAGCTGCGCAGCAGCTCCGGCGCCACGGTCAGGACGAAGGCCGCGATCACCACGCCCACCGTGGAGCCCATGCCCCCCAGCACCACAATGGCGAGGATCAGCGCCGACTCGAAGAAGGTGAACGAGGACGGGTTGACGAAGCCCTGATAGCTGGCGAAGAACACCCCGGCCAGACCGGCGGTGGAGGCACCAATGGTAAAGGCCGAGAGTTTCACCAGCACGTGGTTCAAGCCCATGGCGCGGCAAGCGATCTCGTCTTCACGCAGGGCTTCCCAGGCCCGGCCCACCGGCATGCGGGTCAACCGGTGCTTGATGTAGAGCACCAGCAACACCACCAGGAACAGCACGATGTAGATGAACAGGAACTTCAGGTTGGGGTTGTATTCCAGGCCGAAGAACTCGTGGAACGGCACCCCACCGTCCTTGGCCCTGCGACCGAACTCCAGGCCCAGGAACGTCGGCGATGGCACCGGCATACCGTTGGGGCCGCCAGTGAAGGACAGCCAGTTGTTAAGCACCAGACGGATGATCTCGCCGAAGCCCAGGGTCACGATGGCCAGGTAGTCGCCATGCATTCGCAGCACCGGGAAGCCCAATATGCACCCCGCCAGCGCGGCGGCAATCGCCGCCAGGGGCAGCACGCTCCAGAAGCCCAGGCCCAGGTACTGGTAACCCAGGGCCAGGCCGTAGGCACCGATGGCGTAGAACGCCACGTAGCCCAGGTCCAACAGCCCCGCCAGGCCCACCACGATGTTCAGCCCCAGGCCCAGCAGCACATAGATCAGGCCGAGGATGACCACGGTCAGCAGGTACTTGTTAGCGAAGAACGGGAACACGATGGCGATCACGATCAGCGCCGGAATGATCCAGCGCAACCGCGACTTGTAGTCCGGCGCCAGCACATGCACCCCGGAGCCTGTGGTCTCGAAGCCCTGGAGAATCTTCAGGCCCTTGGGGGTTTGCAGGAACAGGCTCAGGGCCAGGCGGCCGGCCATGACGATCGCCACCAGCCAGGCGACCCGGGTCGGTTCCAGGTTGAAGCTGTAGCCATCCAGGACCACGCCCACGATGGGGCCGAACACGATCAGCGAGATCAGCCCGGCCAGTACGGCGTCGATGACGCTCTTCTTGATATCAATCGGTTTATTGGCAGCAGACATACTTATACCTTCGCCACGAGTGGGCGACCCAGCAGGCCTTGGGGACGGAAAATCAGGATCAGCACCAGCAGCGAGAAACTGAACACGTCTTTGTAGTCGGAGTTGATCAAGCCGGAGAACAGCGACTCGGAGATCCCGAGGATGATCCCGCCGAGCATCGCTCCGGGCAGCGAGCCAATGCCGCCGAGCACGGCTGCGGTGAACGCCTTGATGCCGATGACGAAGCCGGCGTAGAAGTCGAAGGTGCCGTAGTTCATGGTGATCAGCACACCGGCCAGGGCCGCCATGGCCGCGCCGATGACGAACACGTAGGAGATCACCCGGTCAGTGTTGATCCCGAGGATCGAGGCCATCTTGCGGTCTTGCTGGGTGGCCCGGCACATGCGCCCCAGCTTGGTGTACTTGATGATGTAGGTGAGCAGCGCCATGCCGGCGAACGCCGCCACCAGGATGAAGATCTTGGTGTAGGTGAGCTGCACGAAGCCGGTGCCGATATCGACTTTCCAGGCGCCGGCCAACAGGGTCGGAACCCCTTGCTGCTTGGCGCCCTGGCTGATCTGCGCGTAGTTCTGCAGGATCAGCGAGATACCGATGGCGCTGATCAGCGGTGCCAGGCGGGTGGAGTTGCGCAGGGGTTTGTAGGCCACGCGCTCGATGACCCAGCCATAGATCCCCGTCACCACCACGGTGAAGACCAGGGTGCCGAGAATGAGTAGCGGGAAGGATTCAATGCCGAAGTAGGCCAGCAGAGCCAGACTGATTGCCGCGAGGTAAGCGGAAATCATGTAAACCTCGCCGTGGGCGAAGTTGATCATGCCGATGATGCCATAGACCATTGTGTAGCCGATGGCGATCAGACCATAGACAGACCCGAGGGTCAGTCCATTGATCAGTTGCTGCAGGAAAATACCATCCATAACGCAATCTCACGGACTTGAGAGACGGCACAGGGCGTCAGCGACGGACAGGGATCACCGGTCCGCGCAACACGTCCGTTGTGCAGCTCTACGAGAAAAGGCAAGTACTGCACGAGTACGAACCGGTACCAGGGGGTAGTACCGGTTCGTTCGGACTCATGTCACTTCTGTTTTTCCAGCTGGTGGTACTTGCCGTCCTTGTCCCACTGATAGACCACGTAGTCGGAGATCTTCAGGTCGCCCTTGCCATCCCAGGACTTCTCGCCCATCACGGTTTTCACCGGGTTGGCCTTGAGCCACTTGGCGGCGTCTTCGCCTTTGTTGGATTTGGCGCCATTGAAGCCGGCGGCCAGGGCCTGGACCGACGCGTAGGCGTACAGGGTGTAGCCTTCAGGCTCGGTGCCGGCCTTGCGGAAGGCATCCACCACGGCCTTGCTGTCCGGCAGCAGGCGTGGGTCGGCGCCGAAGGTCATGTACACACCGTCGACGTATTGCGGGCCGCCGGCGGTGGTCACCAGCTCGTCGGTAACGATGCCGTCGTCGGACATGAACTTGACATCCTTCAGGCCCTGCTCACGCAGCTGGCGTACCAACGGACCGGCTTCCGGGTGCAGGCCGCCGAAGTACACCACATCGGCACCGGCAGCGCGGATCTTGGTCACCACGGCGCTGAAGTCTTTCTCGCCACGGGTCAGGCCCTCGTACAGCACCGGGGTCACGCCGCGCTTGGTCAGCTGTGCCTTGGTGGCGTCCGCCAGGCCCTGGCCGTAGGTGTCCTTGTCGTGCAGCACCACGACTTTCTTGCCTTTGAGCACGTCAACGATGTAGTCGCCGGCGACGATGCCCTGCTGATCGTCACGCCCGCACATACGGAACATCGCGGACAGGCCACGCTCGGTGACCTGGGGGTTGGTGGAACCCGGGGTGATGGCAATCACACCGGCGTCGCTGTACACCTCGGAAGCCGGAATGGTCGACGAGGAGCAGAAGTGCCCCACGACGCCCGCCACCTTGTCCTGGTCCACCAAGCGGTTGGCCACGGCCACGGCCTGCTTCGGTTCGCAGGCGTCGTCGCCCTTGACCAGCACGATCTTCTCGCCGTTGACCCCGCCTTTGGCATTGATCTCGTCAGCCGCTGCCTGTGCACCCTTCATGTACTGCTCGCCAAATGCCGCATTGGCGCCTGTCATGGGACCCGCTACGCCGATCTTCAGGTCGGCTTGAGCAAACGCAGAAACACCCAGCGCAGTTGCCACTGCGAGGGCCAGAAAGCCTTTCTTGTAAAACGTCTGGGACATGAGGTGGTGCTCCAAGGTTTTTTTAGTTGGCACTGCGACTTCACTAGAATTGCTCAGAGCAAGCGCCGTGCCAGTGGTTTTTTATTCTGAAAAAAGTCGCTGTCTTATTGTTATTTCGACTGTTTCGAGCCCATTTTTATTGGGCGTGCAACCGTCTAAACCGCGGAAGGTAAAACCCTGCTTTTTAATGGGCGCAACCCATGCGTGCCATCATTGCAACCGCGACACAATTCAACGTGCAACCCTGCTGTAACAGCCCGCGTCACCGAACTGCACACTGCTGGTGCGAGACTGCTACGAGCCGCACCATTACAGGCTAGTCGCTGCATCGAAAAGCGTCGTCCCCGACTGTTTATTTCCTTGTTCAGATGACGATCCGCAGGCACTGGCCCGCGTGGTAGAGGGAGAATCCGGCCTCGTACAGACAACTGCGCAACCCCACTCCGACCAAGGGCTGCATGGGGGCAAAAGGAATCGGCAGGGCCTGGGGATTGCCGTTACACAGGTAGTCGGCGAACGCCTTGCCGACCACGGTGCCGGTGGTGACGCCACGGCCGTTGTAACCGGTGACCGCCACCAGCCCGGGGGCCGGCTCAAACAGGCGCATCAGGTGATCGGGGGTAAAGGCAATGCAGCCGGTCCAGGTGGACTCCCATTCCACCGGTTTGAGATAGGGAAAGTAATGCTGCTGCACCCGATCGGCCCAGGCTTTGAGGAACCACAGGGGTTTCTGGTTGCCGTTGCCCAGGCTGCCCAGCAACAAGCGGCCATCGGCATCCCGGCGAATGCTGCTCAGCACCTGGCGGGTATCCCAGGAGCCCTGGCCTCCGGGCAGGATCTGCCGGGCGGCCTCTTCGGTGAGCGGCGCCGAGGCCACCTGGTAGTAGTAGCCGGGGAAGAAGTTGCGCCGCAGCTCGGTCCAGTCGCCTTCGGTGTAGGCGTTGGAGGCGATCACCACCTGCTCGGCCAGCACCGACCCCTGATCGGTCTGCACCGACCAGCGCTGGCCTTGGCGTTCCAGGCGAGTGACGGGGGAATGATCGAACAACTGGCCGCCGAGCTTGATCGCGGCCTTGGCCAGCCCGGTGGTGTAGGCCATCGGGTTGAGGGTACCAGCGCGCCGGTCGAGCAAGGCGGCGGCGATCTTCCGGGTGCCGGTGGCGGTTTCACAGGCGGCACCGGTCAACAGTTCCACCGGCGCACCACGGCGCTTCCATTGCTCCTCGCGGCTGCGCAAGTCAGCTTCACCACGCGCGTTGTGGGCCATGTGCAACGTGCCTTCGCGGCGTAACTGGCAATCAATCTGGTATTTGTCCACCAGGCTGAACACCAGGGACGGCGCGGCCCCGAGCATGCGGTTGAGCTGGCTGCCCACCTGCTCGCCGAAACCGGCCTCGATCTCGTCCGGTGGAATCCACAGGCCGGCGTTGACCAGCCCGACGTTGCGCCCCGAACCGCCCTGCCCGGCGCGGTGGGCCTCGACGACACAGACTCGTTTGCCTTGCTCCAGCAGATGCACGGCCGCCGACAAGCCGGTGAAGCCGGCGCCGATGATGCACACATCCGCCGTCAGCTCGCCCTTGAGCGGCGCATTGTCAGGCCTTTGTGGGGTCAGTTTTTCCCATAGACATTGTTCTTGTAGCGCCATTGCCAGACTCCGAAATCAACCCACCACAGACGCTGAAACGCATTGACCGCTGTTCGCCAGCAAGCTGGCTCCTACAAACCTCCCCGTAGGAGCGAGCCTGCTCGCGAAAAGACTCAATCGAAGGTAATGCCCTGGGCCAGCGGCAGTTCCTGAGAGTAGTTGACGGTGTTGGTCTGGCGCCGCATGTAACCGCGCCAGGCATCGGAGCCGGACTCGCGGCCGCCGCCGGTTTCCTTCTCGCCACCAAAGGCCCCGCCAATCTCCGCGCCACTCGGACCGATGTTGACGTTGGCAATCCCGCAGTCGCTGCCCACCGCCGACATGAACTGCTCGGCTTCACGCACGTCAGTGGTAAAGATGCAGGACGACAGGCCCTGGGGCACGGCGTTGTTCAAGCGCAGGGCCTCTTCGAAGTCGTTGTAGCCAATGACATAGAGGATCGGGGCGAAGGTTTCGCTGCACACCACATCGCTCTGCTCCGGCATTTCGACAATCGCCGGCGACACGTAATAGGCATTGGGGAACTGGTCCTGCAACTGGCGTTGGCCACCGAACACCCGGCCGCCCTCGCTCAGGGCCTGTTCCAGTGCATCCTGCATGGCGTCGAAGCTGTGCTTGTCGATCAGCGGGCCGATCAGGTTGCCCTGCAGGGGGTGGCCGATGCGCACTTTGGAGTAGGCGGCCTTGAGACGGGTGACGATTTCCTCCTTCACCGACTCGTGGGCAATCAACCGGCGCAAGGTGGTGCAACGCTGGCCGGCGGTGCCGACGGCGCTGAACAGGATGGCGCGCACAGCCATGTCCAGGTCGGCGCTCGGGCCGAGGATCATGGCGTTGTTGCCACCCAGTTCGAGAATGCTGCGGGCAAAGCGTGCGGCCACTTTCGGCGCCACTTCACGGCCCATGCGGGTGCTGCCGGTGGCGCTGATCAGGGCCACTCGTGGATCGTCCACCAGGGCGGCGCCAGCGTCGCGACCACCGATGATCACCTGGCTCAGGTACTCGGGAGCGTCCTGGAAATTCTTCAGCACCCGCTCCAGCAACGCCTGGCAAGCCAGGGCGGTAAGCGGGGTCTTCTCCGAGGGTTTCCAGATCACCGGGTTGCCGCAGACCAGCGCCAGGGCGGTGTTCCAGGCCCAGACCGCCACCGGGAAGTTGAAGGCACTGATCACCCCCACCACACCCAGCGGATGCCAGGTTTCACGCATGTGGTGACCGGGACGCTCGGAGGCGATGGTCAAGCCATAGAGCTGGCGCGACAGACCGACGGCGAAGTCGCAGATATCGATCATCTCCTGCACTTCCCCCAACCCTTCCTGGGTGATCTTGCCGGCTTCCCAGGAAACCAGTTCGCCCAGATCGGCCTTGTACTCGCGCAGCACCTCACCGAATTGCCGTACCAGCTCGCCACGACGGGGGGCCGGGACTTTGCGCCATAGCGCGAATGCATGCTCTGCGCGACTGACCTGCTGCTCCACTTCGGCGGCGCCCTGCCAGTTCACGGCGGCGATCCGGCTGCCGTCGATCGGCGAATGCACAGGCTGGGTGCCCGACTGGTACAGGGCCGGGTTCACACCCAGACGATCAAGCAATGCGGCAACCATGGGGGTCACTCCTTACAGATGAATAGCCAAAAAACCGACCGCTGCGACGGCCATCAAGGCCTGTAGTTGTAGCTGGCCTGAGACTTGCCAACAAACGACCTTTAAGCGAGATATCATTCCGTTTATTCATGCTGAGCCGGCATCCAGCACCGATAAGAACAAGGACCACCCATGCTCAACAAACGCTACCTGCCGTCAATCACTGCCCTGCAGTGCTTCGAGGCCGTGACCCGGCACCTGAGCTTCACCCGCGCCGCCGAGGAACTCAATCTGACCCAGAGCGCGGTCAGCAAGCAGGTGGCGCAGCTGGAAGAGCTGCTGCAGCACCTGTTGTTCCGTCGGGTCCGCCGCCGCCTGCAACTGACCCCGGCCGGCGACCTGTATCTGGTGGAAGTGCGCAAGATCCTTACCCAGGTGGAGATGTCCACCCACTACCTGCGCTCCTACGGCGGCGAGACCGAAGTGCTGCGGGTGTCCACGCCCTACACCTTCGGCGCCCGCTGGCTGGTGCCGCGCCTCAAGGGCTGGCGCCTGCGCCATCCGCATATCCACCTGGACCTGTGCAACGAGCAGGAGCCGGACGAACTGCTCCAGGGCCACGCCGACCTGGCGTTCTACTTCGGCCAGGGTTCGCGCCCCGGCACCGAGAGCCTGAAGCTGTTCAGCGAAGAACTGGTGGCGGTCTGCGCCCCGGATAGCCTGCCCACCGAACCCTTGACCGACCCGCGGCAACTGACCGATCTGGTATTGCTGCAAAACGCCTCACGGCCCCAGGGCTGGCACGAATGGTTCGAACAGCAGGGTTATCAGACCGAACACAGCTATCACGGCCCGCGCTTCGAAACCTTCTATATGTGCATCCGCGCCGCCCAGGTCGGTTGTGGCGTGGCGCTGCTGCCACGCTTCCTGGTGGAAGAGGAACTGGCCGAGGGCAAGCTGGTGATCGCCTGGAAGTACGCCATGCCCAGCCAGGATGCCTACTACCTGGCCTACCCCGAACACTCGGCGGAAGTGCCCAAGGTCCGCGACTTCGTGCGCTGGATGCTCGAACACAACGATGCTCCCCTCGCGTAGGAGCCAGCTTGCCGGCGAATGGGGCCCAGGCACGGCCGAAGCCCCATTCGCTGGCCAGCCAACACCTATCGCAGGAGAATGGCCCGCCGCAAAAATCGCTGGTCAAGCGCAGGACGTCTATGCGCCACTAGCGCCTTCATTGAAAGAGCTGAAGCCGCCGCTGTCCGTCGCGGCCAGCATGGAGATTCCCGTTATGAGCGAGAGTGTGTTTGCCGATCGCATCGTGCAGAACCTGCTCGACACCGACTTCTACAAACTGACCATGATGCAGGCGGTGCTGCACAACTACCCCAACGTGGAAGTGGAATGGGAGTTTCGTTGCCGTAACAGCGAGGATCTGCAGCCGTACCTGGCGGAGATCCGCTATCAGTTCGAGCGCCTGGCGGAACTGAGCCTGAGCGCCGACCAACTGGGCTTTCTCGAACGCATCAGCTTCCTCAAGCCGGACTTCCTGCGCTTTCTCGGGCTGTTTCGCTTCAACCTGCGCTACGTGCACACCGGCATCGAGAACGGCGAGCTGTTCATCCGCCTGCGCGGTCCCTGGCTGCACGTGATTCTGTTCGAAGTGCCGATGCTGGCCATCATCAGCGAAGTGCGTAACCGCTACCGCTACCGCGAGATCCAGCTGGTGCAGGCCCGGGAGCAGCTGTACCGCAAGTTCGACTGGCTCAGCGCCAACGCCAGCAGCGAAGAGTTGTCCGAACTGCAAGTGGCGGATTTCGGCACCCGCCGACGCTTTTCCTACCGGGTCCAGGAAGAAGTGGTGAACGTGCTCAAGCACGATTTCCCTGGGCGTTTTGTCGGCACCAGCAACGTGCACCTGTCCCGGGAGCTGAACATGAAACCCCTGGGCACCATGGCCCACGAATGGATCATGGCCCACCAGCAGTTGGGGCCGCGGCTGATCGACAGCCAGATCGCCGCCCTCGACTGCTGGGTCCGCGAATACCGCGGCCTGTTGGGCATTGCCCTGACCGACTGCATCACCACCGACGCCTTCCTCGGTGACTTCGATCTGTTCTTCGCCAAGCTGTTCGACGGCCTGCGCCACGACTCCGGGGACCCGATCCTCTGGGCGGAGAAAGCCATCGCCCATTACCACAAGCTGGGCATCGACCCGATGAGCAAAACCCTGGTGTTCTCCGACAGCCTGACCCTGCCGCGCTCCCTGGAAATATTCCGTGCGCTGCGGGGGCGGATCAACGTCAGCTTTGGCATCGGCACCAACCTGACCTGTGATATTCCCGGTGTCGAGCCGATGAGCATCGTGCTTAAAATGGCCGCCTGCAATGGCCAGCCCGTCGCCAAGATCTCCGATGAAGCGGGCAAGACCCATTGCAAGGATCCCAACTTCGTCGCTTACTTGCGCCACGTTTTCCAAGTACCTGCCCAACCTGGCAAGGAGTGAATCATGCAAGCCGCACAGCGTGAGATTGCGCAGCAGCTGAAGGTCCAAGCACCTTTTCCCGACCAAGCTGCCCTGGAGGCGGAAATCGCCCGGCGCGTCCGTTTCATCCAGGATTGCCTGGTCAATTCCGGTCTCAAGTCCCTGGTCCTGGGTATCAGCGGCGGTGTCGACTCGCTGACCGCCGGCCTGCTGGCCCAACGCGCCATGCGTGAGCTGCGCGAGCGCAGCGGTGACGACAGCTACCGCTTCATCGCCGTGCGCCTGCCCTACGAGACCCAGTTCGACGAACACGACGCCCAGGCTTCGGTGGACTTCATCAACCCCGACGAACGCCACACCGTGAACATCGGCCCGGCGGTCAAGGCCCTGGCCAATGAAGTGGCGGCCTTTGAGGGGCAGCACGCGGTGTCCCGGGACTTTGTCCTGGGCAACACCAAGGCGCGGATGCGCATGGTGGCCCAGTACACCATCGCCGGCGCCGCCCAGGGCCTGGTGATCGGCACCGACCACGCCGCCGAAGCGGTGATGGGTTTCTTCACCAAGTTCGGTGATGGCGCCTGCGACCTGGCGCCACTGAGCGGCCTGGTGAAGAATCAGGTGCGTTCGATTGCCCGCTACTTCGGCGCTCCGGAATCCCTGGTAGAGAAGGTGCCCACCGCCGACCTCGAGGACCTGTCCCCGGGCAAACCGGATGAAGCCTCACATGGCGTCACCTACACCGAGATCGACGCATTCCTGCATGGCCAGCCGGTGCGCGAGGAAGCCTTCAAGATCATCTGCGACACCTACCGCAAGACCCATCACAAACGCGTCATGCCCTTCGCCCCGTGACCCACCACGCTCTGTAGGAACCGGCTTGCCGGCGAAAGGGCCGCTTGATGCTGCACAAGGTTCAAGGGCCTGTTCGCCGGCAAGCCGGCTCCGACCAGAGGGTGAAACGTCAGGCACAAAAAAAGCGCCCCGCGGGGCGCTTTCTTGTTGCAGCCGGACCTGATGCTTACTTCAGGATCACAGCGCCTTTCATCATCGAGTTGTGGCCTGGGAACGAGCAGAAGAACTGGTAGCTTTCGCCAGCAGTCAGCTTCGATACGTCGAAGGTCACCGAGTCTTTCTCGCCAGCACCGATGATCTTGGTGTGGGCGATGACGCGGGTGTCGCCTTCTTTCAGGTAGCTCTTGTCGATGCCAGCGGCCATGCCGTCGGCGGCGATGCCAGCCATGTCTGCGGTTTTGCTCAGGACCCAGTTATGGCCCATGACGTTCTTCGGCAGGCTGCCGGAGTGAGTCAGGTTCACGGTGAAGGTCTTGCAGCTCTTGTCGATGGTGATTTCCTTAGTGTTGAAGGACATCTGGTCGGTAGAGTCGACATCGACCTTGCATTCGGCAGCCATCAGTTGGCTGCTGGCCAGTGTCAACAGGGATACCGCAACGAGTTTGGCAAACATGGTGAATCTCCAAGGCAGGGTTAACAAAATCCATCTGAATCCATGGGACCGAAGACTGCCTGAATTTCTGCCAAGTTCCTATGATTTGCATCAAAAAACTGTATACAACTCTCTGCTATCGGGCCGATCAAGACAATCAAACAGCCCCCTGCGAAACCGCCCTCTAAGATCTGCCCATCAACATCTTTTAGGAGCCTTGGCCATGCCTCTCAACAGCCTGTTTCGCAGCTTGCTCGCCGCCTACGCCTGTGGCGCCAGCGGCACCCATGAAACCCCGCAACGCGAGGTTTAATGCTTGGAGCCAGATCTTTCAGCCTTTACTCTGAGGCCATCAATGACCGCGGAGTAAGGCATGACGTTAACTTCTGTCTGTGTATTTTGTGGCGCCAGTACCGGCAGCCATCCCCTCTATCGTGAAGCAGCCCAGGCCCTGGGCCGCGCCCTGGCCGAGCGCAAGCTGACCCTGGTCTATGGCGGCGGCGCGGTGGGCCTGATGGGCATAGTGGCCGACGCGGCCCTGGCAGCCGGCGGTGAAGTCATCGGGATCATCCCGCAAAGCCTGAAAGACAAGGAAATCGGCCACAACGGCCTGACCCGCCTGGAAGTGGTGGACGGCATGCACGCGCGCAAGGCGCGCATGGCTGAACTCAGCGATGCCTTCATTGCCCTGCCTGGGGGCCTGGGCACCCTGGAAGAGTTGTTCGAAGTCTGGACCTGGGGCCAACTGGGCTATCACCACAAGCCTCTGGGCCTGCTGGAAGTGAACGGCTTCTACGAAAAACTCAGCGGATTTCTCGACCATATCGTCGGCGAAGGCTTCGTCCGGGCCCCGCACCGTGACATGCTGCAAATGAGCGAATCGCCAGCCAGCCTGCTGGATGCCCTGGACGCCTGGAAGCCTTCGGTAGCGGACAAGTGGGCCGAGAGCAAACCCAATTAACCGTCAGCACCCGATAACAGGCAGAATACGCGCCGCTCAACCTCACCTTCGACCCCAGAGGATCGCCCATGGCTAAACCCAACTACTCCTTCGCCAAACGTCAACGAGACTTGGCCAAGGAACAGAAGAAAGAGGAAAAGCTGCAACGCAAGAAAGCTGCTGCAGAAGAAGCCAGCACACTGACCCCGGATACTGAAGGTGAAGTGAGCGTCGATGACGCCGAGCCTCAAGCCCCCCAAGCCTGAAACACCCGACCTGGCACAGTAGGGGCTGGCGGGCCTGCGAAGGCTTCCCCAAGCCCCACGCAGCATCCGCCGGCCTCTTCGCCGGCAAGCCGACTCCAGCTTTATTCCAGAGGCATGACGGTGACCCGGACCTCCGGGTCATGGCTGCCCCCGCCAAGAATCACTCCACGCAACGGCGAGACATCGGAAAAATCACGGCCCCAGGCCAGGGTGATGTGTTCCAGTGCCGGCTGCACGTTGTTGGTCGGATCGAAATCCACCCAGCCCAGCACCGGGCAAAACACCGAAACCCAGGCATGGGAAGCGTCGGCACCGATCAGCCGCGGCTGCCCCGGCGGTGGCTGGGTCAGCAGGTAGCCGCTGATGTAGCGCGCCGCCAACCCTCGCGAACGCAGGCACGCCAGCATCAGGTGGGCAAAGTCCTGGCACACACCCCGTCGACGCTCCAGGACTTCCACCAAAGGTGTCGCCACTTGGGTCGCTTCGGCATCGAAGGTGAACTCGCTGAAGATCTTCTCCATCAAGGCCTGGACGCCCTGCAACAGAGGCCGCCCCGAAGCAAAGCAGCTTGCGGAAAACTCGACGAAGCGCTGCTTGAGATGCACATAGGGTGACTCGAAGCGATAACGACTGGCCTCCAGCAAATCCACCGGCAACGGCCGACCGCTGTAGGTCAGGGCTCCGCGGGCGACATCCCACGCCATGGACGCGGCAAAGTCCAAACGCGGCCGATCCAGCACCTCGACGCTAAGCTGGGCGTTGACCTGCAATTCATCATGGGGCCGCTCGAAGGCCAGACGGGTCAAAGGGTTACCAAACACATCCTGCTCGTCACGGCGGGAGGTGGGCTCGGGACTGATCAGCAACTGCCGCTCGCTGCACTGTTGCCAGGCGCAAACCCGGGGCCACAGGTGCGCCAGCTGCTGGGCCAGGGACACCGGGCTGTCGTAGCGATAATGGGTGTCATGGAAAATCTGGTAGCGCGCGCTCATTACACCGACACCGTTTGCTGGCTGACATCATCCACGTGGGCGAAATGCCGCAAGGCCAGGCGATCAGACACCTGGCCGCTGACCTCGGCGATCTCTTGCAACAGGTCCGCCAGCCCCGCCACCGCGGCTCTCACGCTGGCCTCACCAAACAGGGAGTTCTCCAGGCAGCCCAGGTCGACATGGGCCAGGCGCTCCACCAGCCTCGGCAACGCCACCTCGCGGGGCACGCCGAAGTCATCGTTGAGGCGCTTGAGGGTACGGGTCACCAGCTTGAGCTGGAACAGCACCGCGTGGGGGTTCTGCTCATCCAGCAGCAACAGGTCGAGGACCGGGATCAACTGCGCCACCGCCAGGTAGCGGGAGCGATAGGTAATGCTGCTGTTGCCCAGCTCCAGCAGCCACTCCAAGCCCGCCTGATCGAACACCGCAGTGCCCCGCAGGAAGGCGGCCAGGCTGCTGCTGAGAAATTGCAGGCGCTCGATGCGCCGGCCAATCATCAGGAAGCGCCACCCTTCGTCCCGGGTCATGTCGTCCAGGGCGAATCCCGAGAGCGCTGCCAGGGACATCACCAGACGGTTGAGAAAATCCAGCAGCTCGCCGAAGTCCGGCTCTGCGGTGTCCAGCTCCTGGGCTTCTCGCTGCAACTCCACCAGGGCCTGCCAGTTTTCCCGGGACAGCTTGCCGCGCACCTGGGAGGCGGCCCACTGCAGGCGCTGCAGGTTGGAGCGCAGGCTGAACGACCAGTCCTCCCCCAACAGGGCCGCCAGCAGACGCTCGGGCAACTCGCCCTCATCCGGCAGCAGCATCAGGCTTTCCCCCAGGTCCACTGCGGCCAGCAAAGCTCGCGGATCGTCGCCATCGACGTAACGGGCCAGCATGATCCGCAACAGCCGTGCGCTGTCGTCACAGCGCTCACAATAACGACCGAACCAGAACAGGTTCTCCACCACCCGCGACGGCAAGTAGGGATCACGACGGACCAAGTCATAAACACCAATGGTGCGCTGGGCTTTCCATTGCTCGCCGCTGGGGGCGCGCTCCCCCAGCACCCAAGTGTCCTTGCTGGCGCCACCGCGCTGCATCGACACCACTTCGGCGTCGGCGTCGGCGGCGACCCGGGTCAGGCCGCCGGGCAGCACCCGATAGCCGTCGTCGCTGGCCACCGCGTACACCCGCATGCCGATGGCCCTTGGCTGCAAGCCACCGTCCTCGGCCTGCCAGACCGGCGCCTGGGACAGTTGCGGCAACTCCTGGGCGACATAAGCGTAGGGCCGCGCACGCATACGCTCGGCGAGGCTGGCGCGCTGTTCGGGACTCAGGTCGCGCCCCAGCACCGGGGTGAAACTCTGGGATGGAAACGCCGGTTTGATCAGCAGCTCTGGGAGTTTCTCCAGGGCTTGTTGCAGCACGGGCGCCTCACCACACCACCAGGTGGCGATGGAAGGCAGGAGCAATGGCTCCCCCAACAGGAACTGGCTGATTTTCGGCAAGAAGCCCAGCAGCCCTGGAGACTCCAGCACCCCGCTGCCCAGGGCATTGGCCACCAGCACCCGGCCCTGACGCACCGCATCCAGCAGGCCGGGCACCCCCAGAGCGGAATCGGTACGCAGCTCCAGAGGATCACAGAAATCATCATCCAGGCGACGCATGATGGCGTGCACCCGACGCAGGCCGCTGAGGGTCTTGAGATAGACCGTGGCATCGCGCACCGTCAGGTCGCCGCCCTCAACCAGCGGGTAACCCAGCTGGCGCGCCAGGTACAGATGCTCGAAATAACTCTCGTTGAAACGCCCCGGAGTCAGCAGCACGATCAGCGGCGCTTCGGCATCCCGGGGCGCCTGCCGGGCCAGGGTTTCCTGCAGGGCACGGAAGAAGCCAGCCAGATGCTGCACGTGCAGGTCGCGGTACAGATCCGGAAAGGCCCGGGACACGATCATGCGATTTTCCAGGGCATAGCCGGCCCCGGACGGCGCCTGGGTACGATCGGCAGTGACCCACCAGCGACCATCGGGGGTGCGCGCCAGGTCCACTGCATAGAGGTGCAGAAAGGTCTGCTCGGGCGGCTGGATGCCCTGGCATGGCCAGAGAAAGTTGTTGTGCCCGAACACCAGTTCAGCAGGCAACAGCCCTTCGCTGATCAGTCGCTGCGGGCCGTACAGGTCCGCCAGTACGGCATTGAGCAGGCGCGCCCGCTGGGCGATCCCGGCGGACAACAGTTGCCACTCCTCCACCGGGATCACATGGGGCAGCAAATCCAGCTCCCAGGGCCGGTCCGCGCCCTTGGGGTCGGCATAGACGTTGTAGGTGACACCGTTCTCGTGGATCTGCCGGGTCAGCAGCGCCTGGCGCTGGGCCAGTTGCGCGGGGCTGCTGCGTTGCAGTTGTTCAAGCAGGCGCTGCCAGTGCGCCCGGACCGCACCCTGGTCATCCAGCAGCTCGTGGTAGGTACCCGCCGTCAGCGGGTAACGGTCTAGCAAGTCAGGCATGGAACACTCGGCAGACGGCAGGGAAAGTCAGATTAACCCACAGCCCCGACGCCCGGATATGGCTATATCGCGGGCGTCGCAGGTGGATTAGAAGCGTCGTAAATCCAGGGTCATGGGCAGCTCGTCATTGATGATCAAAGGCGGCACCGCGAGGCTCCCGGGGCTGTGTCCGAGGCGAAAGAAACGCGCCATGCGCCGGCTTTCCGCTTCATTGGCATTGACCGGCAGACTGTCGTAGTTGCGTCCCCCAGGATGGGCCACATGGTATTGGCAGCCCCCCAGGGAGCGCTGCATCCAGCTGTCCAGCAGATCGAACACCAGCGGTGCGTGTACCGGGATCCCGGGTTGCAGGCAGTTGGCCGGCTGCCAGGCGCGATAACGCACCCCGGCGACAAACTCCCCTACCCGCCCGGTGGGCTGCAAGGGGACCGCCACACCGTTGCAGGTCAGCACATGGCGCTGCGGCGTCAGCCCGCTGACCTTGACCTGCAGACGCTCCACAGAGGAGTCGACATAGCGCACCGTGCCCCCGGCCCCGCCCTCTTCCCCCAGCACATGCCAGGGCTCCAGGGCCTGACGCAACTCCAGCTCGATACCGCTGACCGCGTAATCGCCGACCTTGGGAAAGCGAAACTCCAGATGAGGGGCAAACCACTCGGCCCGCAGCGGATATCCGGCGGCATTGAGCTCCACCAGCACATCGGCAAAATCCTGCTCGATGAAATGCGGCAGCAGGAAACGATCGTGCAGTTCAGTGCCCCAGCGCGCCAGCTTGGCCGGGGCATAAGGTTCGCGCCAGAACCGCGCCACCAGCGCCCGCAGCAGCAACTGCTGGACCAGGCTCATGCGCCCATGGGGCGGCATTTCAAAGGCCCGCAGCTCCAGCAGGCCGAGACGCCCGGTGGCGCCGTCCGGCGCATAGAGCTTGTCGATGCAGAACTCGGCGCGATGGGTATTGCCGGTGACATCGATCAGCAGGTTGCGCAGCAGGCGATCCACCCGCCACGGCGGGCACTCCTCGCCCGGCGCGGGCATCTGTGCAAAGGCAATTTCCAGTTCATAAAGCGAGTCGTTGCGCGCCTCATCGACCCTGGGTGCCTGGGAGGTGGGGCCGATGAACAACCCGGAAAACAGGTAGGACAACGACGGATGATTGTGCCAATAGCTGATCAGGCTACGCAGCAGGTCGGGGCGGCGCAGGAACGGCGAATCCGCCGGCGTCGCGCCACCGAGGACGAAATGGTTGCCGCCGCCAGTACCGGTGTGGCGTCCATCGATCATGAATTTCTCACTGGTCAGGCGGGTCTGCCGGGCCTGTTCGTACAGGAACTCGGTGCGCTCCACCAGTTCGTCCCAACTGACCGAAGGCTGCACGTTGACCTCGATCACGCCCGGGTCCGGCGTCACCCGGAAGTTGCTCAAACGCGGGTCGGCGGGCGGCTCGTAGCCTTCCAGCAGCACCGGGCAATGCAGCTCTGCCGCAGTGGCTTCGATCACGCTGACCAGTTGCAGGTAATCCTCGAGTCGCTCCAGGGGCGGCATGAACAGGTACAGCCGCCCTTCTCGCGCCTCGGCGCAGAGCGCGGTGCGGGTCAGCCAATCCGCGGACTGATCAATCTCTGGCACGCGCTCATCCGCAACCGCCGACTCAGGGACTTCTGCGAGCTGCGCCCGGTCCGGCAGCTCAGGGAAATCCTGGTTCGGATCGTTGGGGTGAATAAAGGGGTACTCCGCCGCTGTCACCCAGGGTTGGGACGCCAGGGGCAGGCGATAGCCCAGGGGGGAATCCCCGGGCACCAGCCGGCAATGACTGTCTCGCAGGTACCAGCGGCCGCTCTGCCATTGATCACCCTTGGCGCTGCGGGCCAGGGGCAGCACCTGGCCAATGACTTTATCCAGGCCCTGGCTGAACACCTTGCGCAACCGCTGGCGCTCCAGGGCATCCTCCAGCCGCGAGTCCTCGGCACTGACATTGGGGGGCAGGCGGCCCTCGCGCCACAGGTAATAGAAGTGGTCTTCGTAGGCGGGAAACACAAAGCGCCCGGGCAGCTTCAGGCGCTCGGCGACACTGGCGAGAAAGCGCCCGGCCAATGATGCGTCAGCGCCATAGTCCTCGTGCTCATCGGCAATCAAGGCGCTGTTGTGCCAGATCGGCACACCGTCAACTCGCCAATAGCAGTTCAGCGACCAGCGCGGCAATTGCTCCCCCGGGTACCACTTGCCCTGGCCGAAATGCACCAGCCCCTGAGGCCCGTAGCGCTGGCGCAGGCGCTGGAACAGCTCAGCGGCCAAACGCCGCTTGTTCGCGCCCAGGGCGGCGGTGTTCCACTCGGCGCCGTCGGGATCGTCGATGGCCACGAAGGTCGGTTCGCCGCCCATGGTCAGGCGCACATCGTTCTGCGACAGGTCCACATCGATCTGCCGGCCCAGGGCCTGGATGGCCAGCCACTGCTCGTCGGTGTAAGGCTTGGTGACCCGGGGCGCTTCCCAGATCCGCTCCACACTCATTTCATGGCTGAACTGACACTCGCAAGGTTCCACAAGACCCGTGATAGGCGCCGCTGAAGAGGGATCGGGGCTGCAGGCCAGGGGAATGTGACCTTCTCCGGCAAACAGCCCTGAGGTGGCGTCCAGGCCGATCCAGCCGGCTCCGGGGAGGTAGACCTCGCACCAGGCGTGCAGGTCGGTGAAGTCCACCTCAGTACCCGAAGGACCGTCCAGGGATTTGACGTCGGCCGTGAGCTGGATCAGGTAGCCGGAGACGAAACGCGCCGCCAGTCCCAGGTGGCGTAACAGCTGCACCAGCAGCCAGGCCGAATCGCGACAGGAGCCGGAGGCATTGACCAGGGTCTGCTCCGGGCTCTGCACCCCCGGTTCCAGGCGAATCAGGTAGGCGATGTCTGCGCTGAGCCGCTGATTCAACGCCACCAGGAAGTCCACCGCAGGCAACGGCGTACGTGAGATACCGTCCAGGTAGGCCTGGAACTTGGGCGTCAGGGGCAGGGTTTCCAGGTAGGGCGCCAGCTCGCGCTGCTCATCGGCGGCGTAGGCGAAAGGGATCTGCTGCGCGTAGGGCTCAAGGAAGAAGTCGAACGGATTGAACACCGCCATCTCCGCCAGCAGATCCACTTCGATCCGCAGCTCGGTGGTTTTCTCCGCAAAGACCAGACGCGCCAGATAATTGCCCTGGGGGTCCTGCTGCCAGTTGATGAAATGCTGCTCGGGCTGGACCTTCAGCGCATAGGAGAGGATTCGCGTGCGGCTGTGGGCAGCCGGGCGCAGGCGGACGATCTGCGGGCCAAGTTCGACGGCGCGGTCGTAGCGATAGTGCGTGACATGGTGCAATGCGACATGAATCGACACGGCGTGCCTCCTGCGAGCCTGAGCGGTGGATGAACCCGCGCAAGACTTGTGCCAGGGCCCAAGTCCGGGGGGTTGTTCAACGACTCGGGGCAGTACAGCACCAAAACCGCGCAACCGGTGCATCCCTGTGCAGCTCACTGCACAGAAATGTGCCAGACGGCATGACCCGAAGCGGCTGCGCTCGCACTGTTAATGCAGCGCCAGCTCAATGCGCCAACGCTGACAGCGGATCGCCAACAAGACCGGCTTGCGCCGCGATCGGCAGCCAAAACAAAAACGCCAGCTCCGAGGAGCTGGCGTTCTGTTGTCTAGCGCGGTACCACCGGCTTGCGGGTTGGCTTCTTGCCTTTGCCCTTGGCCGCATCGGCGCGCTCCTTGGCGGCCTGCTTGTTGCGGGCGAAGGCGGCGGCCTTGGCCTGTTCACGCTTGTCCCAGGCATTGCCACCGTCACTGCCACGCGGCGGCAGGCCGGTGTGCTGGGTCAGGATCTTGGTTTCCTTGGCCACTTTGTGGCTGCCGGCCGGTGTCGAGTTCTTGCGGCGGGCGCTCTGGTAGCTGTCGGTGGCCGGCTGATGGGTCGGAATCAGCTGGTGCTTGCCCGGGCCGATCAGGTCGCCACGCCCCATGCGCAGCAGGGCCTCGCGCAGCATCGGCCAGCCCTTGGGATCGTGGTAGCGCAGGAACGCCTTGTGCAGGCGACGCTGCTCCTCGCTCTTGACGATGGTCACGCCGTCGCTCTTGTAGGTGACCTTGCGCAGCGGGTTCTTGCCCGAGTGGTACATGGCGGTGGCGGTGGCCATCGGCGACGGATAGAACGCCTGCACCTGGTCGGCGCGGAAGCCGTTGCCCTTGAGCCACAGGGCAAGGTTCATCATGTCTTCGTCGGTGGTCCCCGGGTGCGCGGCGATGAAGTACGGAATCAGGTATTGCTCCTTGCCCGCTTCCTTGGAGTACTTCTCGAACATCCGCTTGAAGCGGTCGTAGGTACCGATGCCCGGCTTCATCATCTGATTGAGCGGACCTTCCTCGGTGTGTTCCGGAGCAATCTTCAGGTAGCCACCCACGTGGTGGGTCACCAGCTCCTTGACGTACTCCGGCGATTCCACCGCCAGGTCATAGCGCAGGCCGGAGGCGATGAGGATCTTCTTCACCCCGGGCAAGGCGCGAGCACTGCGATACAGCTGGATCAACGACGAATGGTCGGTGTTCAGGTTCGGGCAGATGCCGGGGAACACGCAGGACGGCTTGCGGCACGCGGATTCGATCTCCGGGCTCTTGCAGGCAATGCGGTACATGTTCGCGGTCGGGCCGCCAAGGTCGGAGATCACTCCGGTAAAACCGGGAACCTTGTCGCGGATTTCTTCGATCTCGCGAATGATCGACTCCTCGGAACGGTTCTGGATGATCCGCCCTTCGTGCTCGGTGATGGAGCAGAAGGTACAGCCACCGAAGCAGCCGCGCATGATGTTCACCGAGAAGCGGATCATGTCGTAGGCCGGAATTTTTTCCTTGCCATAGGCCGGGTGCGGAACGCGCTGGTAAGGCATGCCGAACACGTAGTCCATTTCCTCGGTGGTCATGGGAATGGGCGGCGGGTTGAACCACACGTCCACTTCGCCATGTTTCTGCACCAGGGCACGGGCGTTACCGGGGTTGGTTTCCAAGTGCAGCACGCGGTTGGCGTGGGCGTACAGGACCGGGTCGTTGCGCACCTTCTCCATGGACGGCAGGCGGATCACGGTCTTGTCCCGGGTCATCCGCGGGCTGGCAAGGATCTGCACCACCTTGGCTTCGCTCGGATCTTCAACCGGGCCCTTCTCCTGCTCGATGGCGCAGGCCTGGGTGTCCTGGGTATTGACGTAGGGGTTGATGATCTTGTCGATCTTGCCCGGGCGGTCGATACGGGTGGAGTCCACTTCGTACCAGTCTTTGGGCGTATCGCGGCGGATGAAGGCGGTGCCGCGCACGTCGGTGATGTCTTCGATCTTGTGGCCATAGGACAGGCGCTGAGCCACTTCAACGATGGCCCGCTCGGCGTTGCCGTACAGCAGGATGTCGGCGCTGGCGTCGATCAGGATCGAGTTGCGCACCCGATCCTGCCAGTAGTCGTAGTGAGCAATACGGCGCAGGGAAGCCTCGATGCCGCCCAGGACGATCGGCACATGCTTGTAGGCTTCCTTGCAGCGCTGGCTGTACACCAGGCTGGCGCGGTCCGGACGCTTGCCCGCCAGGCCGCCCGGGGTGTAGGCGTCGTCGGAGCGGACTTTCTTGTCGGCGGTGTAGCGGTTGATCATCGAGTCCATGTTGCCGGCGGCGACACCGAAGAACAGGTTCGGCTCGCCGAGCTTCATGAAGTCGTCTTTGGACTGCCAGTTGGGCTGGGCGATGATCCCCACGCGAAAGCCCTGGGACTCCAGCAGCCGGCCGATGATCGCCATGCCGAACGAGGGGTGATCGACGTAGGCATCACCGGTGACGATGATGATGTCGCAGGAATCCCAGCCGAGCTGATCCATCTCCTCCCTGCTCATGGGCAGGAATGGTGCTGGCCCGAAACATTCGGCCCAGTACTTTGGATAGTCAAATAACGGCTTGGCTGCTTGCATGTCGATGACCGGTGTTGGCTTGGATAGGGACGCGTTGATTCACAGGGAAATTCGCGGGCGCGGAATATAGCACAAAAAATAACCAATTCCGACCATTATGGTCGGAATTCGGTGCAGCCCGATTCGCCGGCGAGCCGGCACCTACAGCTGGGCGCCGGCAAGCGAATTGCCAGCGAACGGGCGGGTTACTCGTCGTCGTCGAAGTTGTAACTGCCCGGCGCGAGGTTCTCGAAGCGGGTGTACTTGCCGATGAACGCCAGGCGGATAAAGCCGATGGGGCCGTTCCGCTGCTTGCCGATGATGATCTCGGCAATGCCCTTGTGCTCGGTCTCGGGGTGATACACCTCATCCCGGTACACGAACATGATCACGTCGGCGTCCTGCTCGATCGCTCCGGATTCCCGCAAGTCGGAGTTCACCGGGCGCTTGTTGGGGCGTTGTTCCAGAGAGCGGTTGAGCTGGGACAGGGCCACCACCGGGCAGTTGAATTCCTTGGCCAGGGCTTTGAGGGACCGGGAGATCTCGGAAATCTCGTTGGTCCGGTTGTCACCGCTGGAACCGGGGATCTGCATCAGCTGCAGGTAGTCGATCATGATCAGCGCGATGTCGCCGTGCTCACGCACCAGGCGACGGGTCCGCGCACGCATCTCCGAAGGGCTGATACCCGCGGTGTCGTCGATGAACAGCTTGCGGTCGTTGAGCAGGTTGACCGCCGAGGTCAGCCGCGGCCAGTCGTCGTCTTCCAGCTGGCCGGAACGGACCTTGGTCTGGTCGATGCGGCCCAGGGAGGACAGCATACGCATGATCAGCGATTCGCCTGGCATCTCCAGGGAGTACACCAGCACCGCCTTGTCGCTGCGCAGCACCGCGTTCTCCACCAGGTTCATGGCGAAGGTGGTCTTACCCATGGACGGACGGCCGGCGACGATGATCAAGTCGGCCGGTTGCAGGCCGCTGGTCTTCTCGTCGAGGTCGGTGTAGCCGGTGGACAGGCCGGTGATGGCGTTGTCGGTGTTGAACAGGGTATCGATGCGGTCGATGGCCTTGGTCAGCAACTCGTTGACGCCCACCGGACCGCCGGTCTTGGGCCGCGCCTCGGCAATCTGGAAGATCTGCCGTTCGGCCTCGTCGAGGATCTCTTCAGCGGTGCGACCTTCAGGGTTGAAGGCGCTGTCAGCGATCTCGGTACTGATGCCGATCAGTTGGCGCAGGGTCGCCCGCTGGCGAACGATCTGCGCATAGGCCTTGATGTTGGCCACCGACGGGGTGTTCTTGGCCAGCTCGCCGAGATAGCCCAGGCCGCCGACCTGGGAGGTCTGGCCTTCCTTGTCCAACTGCTCGGACAGGGTGACCACGTCGATGGGCATGTTCTGATCGGCCAGCTTGGCGATGGCGCGGAAGATCAAACGGTGGTCATGCCGATAGAAATCGCCGTCGGACACTTGATCCAACACGCGTTCCCAGGCGTTGTTGTCCAGCATCAGACCACCGAGCACGGCCTGTTCGGCCTCGATGGAATGCGGCGGCACCTTCAGGGCAGCGGTTTGCAGATCGTATTGCTCGGGAGCGGAAATATCGTTCATGGCCACTTGGAATTCGGGGGTGAAAATCAGGATCAGCAGAAAGACAAAGGGCACGACCTGTAAACAGGATCGTGCCCGATGTTAACCGTCAGCCACACAAGGTGCCAGACGATTTGGTACTGCTTAAGCAGCCACCACGACAACGCGTACGGTTGCTTCAACTTCAGCGTGCAGGTGCACGGCTACGTCGAATTCACCTACGTTGCGGATGGTGCCGTTCGGCAGACGAACTTCGCTTTTTGCAACTTCAACGCCGGAGGCGGTCAGTGCATCAGCGATGTCGTGGGTGCCGATCGAACCGAACAGCTTGCCTTCGTCACCGGCGGTGGCAGTGATGGTCACTTCCAGCTCGGCCAGTTGGGCAGCGCGGCTTTCAGCCGAAGCTTTACGGTCTGCAGCCAGTTTTTCCAGCTCAGCACGACGCTCTTCGAACGCAGCCAGGTTGGCAGCGGTAGCAGCGGTGGCTTTGCCGTAAGGCAGCAGGTAGTTACGGCCGTAACCAGCCTTAACGTTCACTTTGTCGCCCAGGTTGCCCAGGTTGGCGACTTTTTCCAGAAGGATCAGTTGCATGTGAAAATCCTCTTAACTTTTAACCTTCACCGTTCGCGTTATCGGCGTCTTTCGGCGCCAAACGACCGCGAAAATCAACCAGACTGTCGACAATGGCCAGGACCACTAGCAACGGATAGATCAGCTGCATGAATGGCAACAGCGTGACGTACAACCCCACCAGCCAGAATCTGGCCAGTCGCCCTTGCGCCACCAGCCCGTGAATCAGGGCCAGCCCGGCAAAAGCCAGCGGGACACTGCACATCGGCGTGAGCATGGCCAGTTGAGGTCCGAAGTTCGGCCCCACCAACATGCACGCCAGCAGCAACATCGCTGGCCCAAGAGGGATTCTGATGGCGCGAAACTCGCGACCAAAACCACCCGGGTTATACAACACAGCCTGCCAGTAACGCCCAAGAATCAGGCTCAGCACGCTGATGGCTTGCAACAAGGCCGCTATCAGGCCGGTCAGGATCGGTGCAATCAGCGTGGCAAGACGAGCTCGCTCTTCAACCGATAACTGCTGGTAGACCTCACCCAAGGCCATCGGCAGGATCTTTATCAATTCCTGCGACAACGCTTCGATCTGAGGGCGGAAAGCCGCACCCAGGACTCCAGCAAACACCAACCCCATCGCTATGCTGACCAGCAGCACGCGGCTCCAGGACTCGCCTGCGCGCAAAACCAACGCAAGACTCGAAGACCCCACCAGCACCAGAAATGCTCGCGGGTCATCGAACGCCAGCCACCAGAACAAAGCCGGCAGCATTCCCAGAGCGAGGACACCAAGGGCATCCTTCAACCCGCGCCGCAGAAGCACCAGGCTCCCCGCGGCAGCACCCAACCAATACAACAACGGCAATGCCGAACAGCCAGCCACTACCAGAGTGGCCTGCATACGACCGCGCATGATGAACTCAGCTAAGGCGCGCATGCATTCAATCCCTTACTACTTGTCGACTGCCCGGTCTCAGCGGCCGTGGCTGTCGGTGTAGGCCAGCAGGGCCAGGAAGCGGGCGCGCTTGATAGCGGTGGCCAGCTGACGCTGATAACGAGCTTTGGTACCGGTGATGCGGCTTGGAACGATTTTGCCGGTCTCGGATACGTAGGCTTTCAGAGTGTTGAGATCTTTGTAATCGATCTCTTTCACGTCTTCAGCGGTGAAGCGGCAGAATTTACGACGACGGAAGAAACGTGCCATGTAATTGGCTCCTCAAAAGGTCCGTGGATTACTCGTCAGCGTTATCGCTGGCGTCGCTGTTGTCGCTGTCATCGCCATCGGCGCTGTCAGCATGCTCAGGACGGTCACGACGCTCACGGCGCTCACTGCGGTTTTCTTCAGCCTTGAGCATCTCGGATTGGCCAGTGATGGCTTCTTCGCGACGGATGACCAGGTTACGGATCACAGCATCGTTGTAACGGAAGTTGTCTTCCAGCTCAGCCAGGGCTTTACCGGTGCACTCAACGTTCAGCATCACGTAGTGAGCCTTGTGAACATTGTTGATTGCGTAGGCCAGTTGACGACGGCCCCAGTCTTCCAGACGGTGGATTTTGCCGCCGTCTTCTTCGATCAGCTTGGTGTAACGCTCAACCATGCCGCCGACTTGCTCGCTTTGATCCGGGTGGACCAAAAAGATGATTTCGTAATGACGCATGAATGCTCCTTACGGGTTGTAGCCTGCCGCCTATAAGCGGTCAGACAAGGAGTGAATGACACTGGTGTGTCTTGCCTGTTAGTAGGCACATATGCGCCTGCCGTCACGGCAAGGGGCGCAATTGTAGAGAAGGGGGAACAGCGGCGCAAGGCAATTGGTGATTATTTGAACAATCACCTGCAGGAGCCAACGAGCCGGCAATGGACGGCAAGGCGTGGTTCGCCGGCAAGCCGGCTCCTACGGGATAGATCAGGCTTTCTTGGCGACGGCCTTGGCCTTGGCGCCGCGCTGGCGCATGGCTTCGAACAGACAGACACCCGTGGCCACGGAGACGTTGAGGCTGCTGACGCTGCCGGCCATTGGCAGGCGCACCAGATAGTCGCAGTGCTCGCGAGTCAGGCGACGCATGCCCTTGCCTTCGGCCCCCATGATGATGATGGTCGGGCCGGTCAGGTCCTGATCGTACAACTCCTGCTCGGCCTCGCCGGCGGTACCGACGATCCACAGGCCGCGCTGCTGAAGCTTTTCCAGGGTACGGGCCAGATTGGTCACCGCCACCAGCGGAATCACTTCGGCAGCGCCGCAAGCCACCTTACGTACGGTCGGGGTCAGAGTGGCCGACTTGTCCTTGGGCACCAGCACCGCAAGGGCACCCGCCGCATCGGCGGTACGCAGGCAGGCGCCAAGGTTGTGCGGATCGGTCACGCCATCCAACACCAGCAACAGCGGCGCGCCCTCGGTGCGATCCAGCAGTTCGTCGAGCATGGCTTCGCCCCACACCTGGCTTGGGCTGACTTCCGCCACCACCCCCTGATGCACGCCTTCAACCCAGGCGTCCATCTCACGACGCTCGGCCTGGCCGACCGACACACGGTTCTGCGCAGCCAGATCAACCAGCACCTGAACCCGTGGGTCACTGCGCCCTTCAGCCAACCAGATCTGCTTGACCCGCTTGGGATGGTGACGCAGCAACGCTTCTACAGCATGCACGCCGTAGATCTTTTCCAACTGACTCATGACTTGGCCTTAGGTTTGCGCGCGCCGCCGCTTTTCGCGCCGGAAGCGGAGCCCGCCTTGGGCGGACCTTTACGATGCTTGCTCGGTTTGGCTGGCCGGTCGCTGTCTCTGGCCGGAGCCGATTTGCCGGACTTTCCCCCAGACGCCGCTTTACCACCGCCTTTGGCTCCCGCCAGCAGCGCCTGTTTCATTTCACGACTTTTGCGTACTTCGGCGTTTTTTGCCGCCGCATCGCTCGGACGGTAAGCCTCGACCGCTTTCTCCTTGGCAGAGCTGCGACGCCCCGCCTTCGCTGGAGCTGACTCTTCGACTGCCTTGCTCGCCGGCACGTCCGCAGCCCCCCGCTTTTTGCGGCCAATAGGTGCAGCAATGGTCTTTTCGGCCATCTCGAAATCGATTTTGCGCTCGTCCAGATCTACGCGCATGACCCGCACTTCCACGGTGTCGCCCAAGCGGAAGCTGCGACCGGTGCGCTCGCCCGCCAAGCGGTGATGCACAGGATCGAAGTGGTAGTAGTCACCTGGCAGCGCAGTCACATGCACCAGGCCTTCGACGTAGATATCGGTGAGTTCGACGAACAGACCAAAACCGGTGACCGCGGTGATCACGCCAGGGAAGGATTCGCCGACGCGATCCTTCATGAACTCGCACTTGAGCCAGTTCACCACGTCACGAGTGGCTTCGTCGGCGCGACGCTCACTCATCGAGCACTGCTCGCCGAGCTGCTCGAGGATGGCCTCGTCGTACGGATAGATACGCGCTTTCGGAATACTCATCGCTCCGGCTCGACGCACGTGCGGCGTGTCTTGCTTGGAGTGGATGACACTGCGAATGGCCCGGTGGGTCAGCAGATCCGGGTAACGACGGATCGGCGAAGTGAAGTGGGTATAGGCTTCGTAATTCAGGCCGAAGTGGCCCTGATTATCAGCGCTGTACACCGCCTGGCTCAGCGAGCGCAGCATCACGGTCTGGATCAGGTGGTAATCCGGACGATCCTTGATGGTTTCCAGCAGCGCCTGGTAGTCCTTCGGCGTAGGACCATCCTTGCCTTTATGCAGGGACAGGCCCAGCTCGCCAAGGAAGGCACGCAGCTTCTCCAGACGCTCCGGCGGCGGACCGTCGTGCACCCGGTACAGGGCCGGAATCTCGTGCTTCTTGAGGAACTCGGCGGTGGCCACGTTGGCCGCCAGCATGCACTCCTCAATCAGTTTGTGAGCATCGTTGCGCGTGGTTGGACGAATTTCGGCGATCTTGCGCTCGGAACCGAAGATGATCCGGGTTTCCTGGGTTTCAAAGTCGATGGCGCCACGGGTATGGCGAGCACCGAGCAGGACCTTGTACAGCGCATACAATTGCTTAAGGTGCGGTACGACATCCGCGTACTCACCGCGCAGCTGCTTGGCTTCGGTGGTTTTCGGCTGCTCGAGCATGGCGCTGACCTTGTTGTAGGTCAGTCGCGCCTTGGAGTGGATCACCGCTTCATAGAACTGGTAATCGGTCATTTCGCCGGACTTGGAGATGGTCATCTCACAAACCATGGCCAGGCGATCAACTTTCGGGTTCAGCGAGCACAGGCCATTGGAAAGCTGCTCAGGCAGCATCGGGATAACCCGCTCGGGGAAATACACCGAGTTGCCACGCACCTGGGCTTCAGCATCCAGAGCTGAACCAATCTTCACGTAGCTGGAGACGTCGGCAATGGCCACGTACAGTTTCCAGCCACCGCCGAACAGGCGCAGCTTGCCAGGCTTGGCTTCGCAGTACACCGCGTCGTCGAAGTCGCGAGCGTCTTCACCGTCGATAGTGACGAAAGGCAGATCACGCAGATCGATGCGCTTCTCTTTGTCCTTCTCCTCCACTTCCGGCTTGAGCTTGGCAGCCTCTTTGAGCACGGCCTCGGGCCAGACATGGGGAATATCGTAGGTGCGCAGGGCAACGTCGATTTCCATGCCCGGCGCCATGTAGTTGCCAACCACTTCAACTACGTCGCCTTGTGGCTGGAAGCGCGGCGTCGGCCAGTGAGTAATCTTCACTTCAACGAACTGACCGACCTTGGCATTGGCATTACGCCCCGGCGTCACCAGCACTTCTTGCTGGATCTTCGGGTTATCTGCTACCACAAAGCCAATACCGCCCTCTTCAAAGTAACGCCCCACGATGCTTTCATGGGCACGAGATACCACTTCGACGATCACGCCTTCGCGGCGACCACGACGATCCAGGCCGGAAACTCTGGCCAGGGCACGGTCACCATCGAATACCAGGCGCATTTGCGCCGGGCTCATGAACAGGTCGTCACTACCGTCATCCGGCACCAGAAAGCCGAAGCCGTCGCGGTGGCCGCTGATACGACCGAGGATCAGGTCGAGCTTGTCCACCGGCGCATAAGTGCCGCGGCGGGTGTAGATCAGTTGAGCGTCGCGCTCCATGGCGCGTAAGCGGCGGCGCAAAGCTTCAAGTTGGTCCTCTGTGGTCAGACCGAACTCTTCTACCAACTGCTCGCGACTAGCAGGCGAACCCCGATCAGCAAGGTGCTGGAGGATGAGTTCGCGGCTAGGAATAGGGTTTTCGTATTTTTCCGCTTCACGAGCGGCCTCGGGATCGAGGGACTGCCAATCGGCCATTAGATAAATTTCACCTTGTCTATATGCGGGTTAGTTTGGCATACGCGTATTGAAACGGGAAATTTCAGGCTCAGACAACGCTGGAAAAATCCTCATCGCCGCCTCAGAAACATCCTCACGCCTGCCACCGGAGACTTTTTTCAAACTTTTTTGAAATCGGGGGTTTACAGCTTAAAAGAGCCTCCGTATAGTGCGCGCCATCGACGACGGAGACGTCAGCGATACTGCCCAGATGGTGAAATTGGTAGACACGCCAGCTTCAGGTGCTGGTGACCGCAAGGTCGTGGAAGTTCGAGTCTTCTTCTGGGCACCAATTCAAGAGCTTGAGATTAGATCAATTTCAAGACTCAAACAAAACCCCGCGAAAGCGGGTTTTTGCATTCTAAGTGTTTGATTTAATAAAACCAAAACAGGGGTTTACAGATCAAAACACGGTCCGTATAGTGCGCTCCATCGACACGGCAACGACGTCGATACTGCCCAGATGGTGAAATTGGTAGACACGCCAGCTTCAGGTGCTGGTGACCGCAAGGTCGTGGAAGTTCGAGTCTTCTTCTGGGCACCAATTCAAACTTGAGAGCATCGCTTTCAAGTCTCTCAAAAACCCGCGAAAGCGGGTTTTTGCGTTTCTGCATCCAGGTATTCCCTCGCCTCATCGCCCCGCCGTCGTACCCGCAAAGCGCACATGAGAAACGATATCGTTTATGATTGTTACAAGTTTTTGCGGCACTACAGTGAGGAAACCTGCGAATGATGTTCAGAAATACCCTCCTTCCAACATCCCTTCTGCGTGGCTTGACCATCACTTTGCTGGGACTGACCCTGGCATCTCCACTCACCCAAGCAGCCGATCCAGTTTCCCTGACCCTGTATAACGGCCAGCACAAGGAAGTCGGCGATGCCGTTGCCAAGGCCTTCGAAGCCAAGACCGGCATCCACGTCAACGTGCGCAAGGGCAGCAGCAATCAGTTGGCCAGCCAGGTCGTCGAAGAAGGCGATCGCTCCCCCGCTGATGTGATCTACACCGAAGAGTCCCCGCCCCTGAACAAACTGGGCGAACAAGGCCTGCTTGCCCAGACCGATGCCGCGACCCTGGCCGTCCTGCCCAAGGAATACGTGGCCAGCAACGGCACCTGGATCGGCATCACCGCTCGAGTGCGAGTGGTGGCTTTCAACCCGAAACTGATCAATGAAAAAGACCTGCCCAAGTCGGTGATGGAGTTCTCCCAGCCACAGTGGCAAGGCAAGGTCGGTTTCGTACCGACCAGCGGCGCCTTCCAGGAACAAGCCGTGGCCATCATCAAATTGCACGGCATGGATGCAGCAGAAGAGTGGCTGACCGGCCTGCGGGCATTCGGCAAGGTCTATAGCAATAACATGGTAGCCCTCAAGGCCGTGGAAAACGGCGAAGTGGCCAGCGTCCTGGTGAACAACTACTACTGGTTCGCACTGCAACGGGAAAAAGGTCAACTGGACTCGAAGCTGCACTATTTCACCGGCGGCGATGTTGGTGGCCTGATCACGGTCTCCAGCGCCGCAGTGCTCAAGTCCAGCAAACACCCGAAAGAAGCTCAACAGTTCCTTGCCTATATGGCCAGCGAAGAGGGTCAGCGGGTGATCACCCAGACCACCGCCGAGTACCCACTGCATAAAGGCATGAAGTCGGATCGCGGCCTCAAGCCATTCAGTGAACTGCAGGCTCCGAAAGTAACCCCGGCCGACCTCGGAAATGCCGAGGAAGCACTGGACCTGGAACGCGACGTCGGCCTGAACTGATGAGTCCACCACTCTGCGCCCCCGCCTCGCGCACGCCTTACGTGCCGAAGCGCAAGCGACCATCGATCTGGCTGCTGCTGCCGGTATTGCTACTGGTTTGCCTGAGCCTGCTGCCTCTGCTGTATGTCGGGCTCAAGGCCTGGCAAGCCGGCTGGGCCGAAGCACTGCACCTGCTGTGGCGCCCTTATGTATTCCGCCTGCTAAGCAACACCTTGCTACTGATGCTGGGAGTCACCATCGCCTGCGCAATGATCGGCCTATCCCTGGCTTGGCTGCTGGAACGCAGCGATCTGCCAGGGCGACGGATCTGGGGCGTAGTGCTGTGCCTGCCCTTCGCCGTACCGGCCTTCATCAGCAGCTTCACCTGGGTGTCCCTGAGCGCCGGATTCGAAGGACTGGGCGGTGCGATCCTGGTGATGACCCTGTCTAAATACCCCCTAGTGTTCCTGCCAGTGGCAGCCACCCTACGCAATCTTGACCCCTCCCTCGAAGAGTCCGCACGCACCCTTGGGCAAAATCGCTGGGGCGTGTTCTTCAAGATCACCCTGCCCCTGCTCTGGCCATCGTTACTGGCAGGAGCCCTGTTGATTGCCCTGCACATGCTGGTGGAATTCGGCGCCCTGTCGATCATCGGCCTGCAAACCTTTACCACGGCGATCTATCAGCAATTCGAGCTGGAGTTCAGCAACGCCAACGCAGCCATGCTCTCGGCGGTACTGCTGGTGCTGTGCCTGATACTGCTGGGTCTAGAGCTGCGGGTTCGTGGCAAGGGGCGTCACGTACGCACCGGCCAAGGTGCAGCGCGACATGCAGAACAGGTACGCCTGGGACGCTGGTCCGCAGGCGGACAAATCTACTGCCTGCTACTGGCCTTGATTGGCAGCGGCGTTCCCCTGGGCATGCTTGCCTACTGGCTGGCCGTGGGTTCATCGGCCGCTTTCCCGATGGCAGCCATAGGCGAAGCACTGCTTTCCTCCCTGGCGCTGTCCCTGGGCGGTGCCGCCCTGTGCCTGGCGCTGGCGGTTCCTGTGGGACTGCTAGTGGTGCGTCACAAGGGACGACTGGCCATCTGGGCCGAGCGTCTGCCCTACCTGTTGCATGCCCTGCCTGGCCTGGTGATCGCCCTGACGCTGGTGTATTTCGCCCTGCACTATGTGCCGGTGCTGTATCAAACCTCGGCGCTGTTACTGATCGCCTATGCCCTGCTGTTCCTGCCCCTGGCACAGGCGCCCATCCGCACCGCCCTGAACAAGGCCGCGCCGCAACTGGAAGAAGCGGCAAGAACCCTGGGAGCGTCGTCATTCAGTGCTTTTTGCCGGGTGACGTTGCCGATCATCTTTCCAGCACTGGGCGCGGCCTTCGCCCTGGTGTTTCTGGATGCGATGAAAGAGCTGACTGCAACCTTGCTGCTCAGCCCGACCGGGCTGAATACCCTGGCCACAGAGGTCTGGGCCCATACCGCGAATGTGGAGTTTGCGGCCGCGGCACCTTATGCAGCACTGCTGATTCTGGTGTCTGGGCTGCCGGTGTATCTGCTGACGACGCGGATGTATCTGAGCCGTTGAGAAGTGCTTCGCCGGCACGCCGACTCCTACAAAGTAACGCAGGAGCCAGCCGGCCAGCGAAAGATCAAGCGCGGAACTGCCCCAGACTGGCCTTGAGCTGCGCCGCCAGGCTGTCCAGTACCTTGCCGCTGGCGGTGGTCTCCACCACAGCCTGAGCCGCTCGCTCGGCCTGGGCATGAATGGTTTCCACCCGCCCCCGCACCGCTTGCGCGCCCTGAGCCTGATGCGCCGCAGCCTGGGTAGCCAAGCCAATCGCGGCATGCACCTGTTCGACCGAAGACTGCACCGTCTGCTGCAGGCGGACACTGTCACGCAGCACCAGCAAACCCTCGCTGGCCTGACGGCCGGCCTGCCCAATAGCCGCCACCGCCTCTCGCGCGCCCTGTTGCAACGCGCCGATATGGGCCTGGATATCGCCTGTGGAGCTCTGGGTCTTGCTGGCCAGGGCTCGCACCTCATCCGCCACCACGGCAAACCCGCGCCCGGTTTCACCGGCGCGCGCTGCTTCGATCGCCGCATTCAGCGCCAGCAGGTTGGTCTGTTCAGCAATGCCATGAATCACCGTCAGCACCACCTCGATCTGCTCGCTCTGCTGAGCCAGGCGCTCGATCACCTTGGCCCCGGTATCCACCTGCCCGGCCAGGGCTTCGATCAGGCTGCCGACCTGCTCCGAAGTGCGGGTGTTCTCGTCAGTGGCCTGACGGATCTCCACCACCTGCTGCAGCGCCGCCTGCATCGCCTGGCTTTCCGCCTGGGCCTCATCAGCCATCTGCGATAGCGCCCGCAAGCTTTCGGCCACTTCGTCACGCTGCGCCTCAGCCGCTGCATCCGCCCCAGCATTGCGCAGGCTCATAGCCCCAATCTCCACACCGGTACGCTGCGCCACATCGCCCGCTTCACGCACAATGGGCTGCAACTTATCCACAAAGCGGTTCACCGCCGAGGCCATATCACCAATTTCATCATTGCTGTTGAGGGGCACGCGCTTGGTCAGATCCCCTTCGCCCGCTGCCAAGTCGTTGAGAGCCGTGATCAACAGATGCAGTTTGTTCACCACTCGCCGCCCCAACACTACCGCCAGCAACAGCAGCAGGGCCAACCCCACCAGCGCCAGGCCAACACCGATCTGCCAGCGCAAGGTGGCCGCAGCCTCCTGCACCGTGCTTGCGGTATTGGCCTGCATTTGCGCGGCAGTGGCCTGAGCCGATTGCAAGCGCGAGCGCATGGCCGCCGAACTGTCGGCGGAGGCTCCCTTGAGACTGTCTCCAACCAACTGGTCACTGCTGGCGATCAATGCCCCGAAGCGCTGATCCAAGGCGGCGATATCTGCCTCTACCGAAGCCGTGGACACCCCCATCAGCACCTTGCCGATTTCCACTCCATTAGGATTGATCGACGCCTCAAGGTAGTAGACAGAAGGATCGTTCTTGGCGGCATCCAGAACCTTGTCCAAGGCCCGGTCGCCCTTGCCCTTTTCCAACAGGGCCTTGTTGATCGGATTCTCACGATTCAGATAGCGAGTCAGATGCTCACCTGCTGCATCGTCATAGACCACGAACAGTACGTTGGGGTTACGCTGGGCACGCCGTGCGAACTCGGACAGAGTCGGCACATCACTGTCCCACATGGCACGAGGCGCCACAGAGGCCAGCAACTGGGCCATATCATTGGCGGAGTCCTTAAGGTCCTTCTCCAGCGCCGCACGCAGCTGAACCTGCTCTTCCTTCAGACGCGAAGACAGCCCTGCCGTCAGACGCTGACGCGTGCTGCTGGACAGGCTTTCCAGACTGGAAGTGACTTCCTTGCCCGCCTGTTCGAGTTCGCCAGACAACTTCTGGCTATCAACACCCAAACGCGCAGCCAGATCGGCCTCCAGGGCAGTCACCGTGCTCCGAGTCAGGGCAACGGCGAGCACTACCTGCACCAAAAGGGCGATACCGAGAGTAACGAACACAGGCCGCAGTAAACGGCTTTGTAACAGTGAGAGAACGGCCGACACAGGAAATCCCTCTACTTTTGGCGCCATTATTCTGATGGCACTCTAGAAGCGAGTTTCACAGCAAGGGTCGTGCCGCACGGCGGACAGAAACGACAAAGGGCCCGATCAAGGGCCCTTTGGTTTTTACATCAACGACTTATCAAGCAAACGGATGGCGCAGAACGATGGTTTCGTTGCGGTCCGGGCCCGTCGAAATAATGTCGATCGGCGCGCCGACCAACTCTTCGATGCGCTTGATGTAGGCCTGAGCAGCGGCAGGCAGCTCTTCCAGGGTCTTGGCACCCAGGGTCGATTCGCTCCAGCCCGGCATCTGCTCGTACACCGGCTCCAGGCCGATGTAGCTGTCGGCGTCGGTAGGCGCGTCGATGACTGCACCATCCTGGTTCTTGTAGCCAACACAGATATTGATGGTTTCCAGGCCGTCCAGTACGTCAAGCTTGGTCAGGCACAGGCCCGAGATGCTGTTGACGTCGATGGCGCGACGCAGGATCACGGCATCGAACCAGCCGCAACGACGGGCACGACCGGTAGTCGCACCGAACTCGTGGCCACGCTTGGCCAGGAAAGCGCCGACGTCATCGAACAGCTCAGTCGGGAACGGACCCGAACCCACACGAGTGGTGTAGGCCTTGGTGATGCCCAGGATGTAGTCCAGGTACATCGGGCCTACGCCCGAACCGGTGGCGATGCCGCCAGCGGTGGTGTTGGAGCTGGTGACATACGGATAGGTGCCGTGGTCGATGTCCAGCAGCGAACCCTGGGCGCCTTCGAACATGATGTCCTTGCCGGCGCGACGCAGCTGGTGCAGCTCGGCGGTGACGTCGAGCATCATCGGCTTGAGCAGCTCGGCGTATTCCATGCACTCGTCCAGCGTCTTCTGGAAGTCGATGGCCGGCTCTTTGTAGTAATTGACCAGCACGAAGTTGTGGTAGTCCAGCAACTCGCCCAGCTTGGCGGCGAAACGCTCGCGGTGGAACAGATCACCGATGCGCAGCCCGCGACGGGCAACCTTGTCTTCGTAAGCCGGGCCGATGCCGCGACCGGTAGTACCGATCTTCTGCTCGCCACGAGCCTTCTCGCGGGCCTGGTCCAGGGCTACGTGATAGGACAGGATCAGCGGGCAGGAAGGGCTGATACGCAGGCGCTCACGCACCGGTACGCCTTTCTCTTCCAGCTTGACGATTTCACGCATCAAGGCATCCGGTGCTACCACTACGCCGTTACCGATCAGGCACTGCACGCCTTCGCGCAGCACGCCGGACGGAATCAGGTGCAGGACGGTCTTCTCACCATCGATTACCAAAGTGTGGCCAGCGTTGTGGCCACCTTGGTAGCGCACTACGGCGGCGGCATGTTCGGTCAGCAGATCAACGATCTTGCCTTTGCCCTCATCACCCCACTGGGTGCCCAGGACTACGACATTCTTACCCATAACACTTGTCCTCATTCGCGCAAACTTGGTGCCGGCAGCCGCCGGCAGGAAAACTCAAGAAGCCAGCGGCAATACTTGCCAAAGCCCATTCTGCTGAATCAATTGCCGGTCGCAGTCCGCTTCACGGGCGGCGGCCAAAGGTTGCCCAGGCAGAGCCTGAACGACACGCTGACCCTCACTGCGCAACTGGCAGACGGTCTGCCAGAGTGCCGCGTCGGTGCTGTCAGGCATCCAGATACCACCAGACGGCAGCTCGACCTCAGCACGCCCCAGGGTCACCAGGGTTTTCAAATCGGTAGAAAAACCGGTCGCTGGACGGGCACGTCCAAAATCGGCTCCGATGTCATCGTAGCGACCGCCCTGGGCGATGGATTGACCCACGCCCGGTACAAACACCGCGAACACCACACCCGTGTGGTAGTGATAGCCCCGCAGCTCGCCCAGATCGAAATACAACGGTAAGTCAGGGAAACGCACCGACAAGCGCTCGGCGATCGTCAGCAACTCATCCAGGGCCAGCAGCACCGAGGTCGGCGCACCCGCCAGGCGACGGCGAGCATCGCCCAATACTTCGCGGCCACCACACAACTCCACCAGGGAGCGCAGCATGTCGGCCAGATCGGCCGGCAGGCCCTGGGTCAGGCTGATGACTTCATCGATCGCCTTGCGCTGCAGGGCATCGAACAATTGTTGCTCCACGGCACCGGACAGGCCGGCAGCCTGGGCCAGGCCGCGGTAGATGCCCACATGCCCCAGATCCATGTGCACATCCGGCACATCGGCCAACTGCAGCATGGCCAACATCAGACTGATGACCTCAACGTCGCTGCTCGGGCTGGCGTCGCCGTACAACTCGGCGCCCAACTGGATCGGGCTGCGCGAGGACGACAAGGCCCGCGGCTGAGCATGCAGCACGCTGCCGGCATAGCACAGGCGGCTCGGCCCTTCGCGACGCAGGGTGTGGGCATCGATTCGCGCCACTTGTGGCGTAATGTCGGCACGGAACCCCATCTGCCGACCCGACTGCGGGTCGATGACCTTGAAGGTACGCAGATCCAGGTCCTGGCCGGCACCTGTCAGCAGGGATTCCAGGTATTCGATATGGGGAGTCACGACAAACTCGTAACCCCAACTCTGAAACAGATCCAACACCTGACGACGCGCCACTTCAATGCGCGCCGCTTCCGGCGGCAATACTTCTTCGATGCCATCTGGCAGCAGCCAGCGGTCTACCGTTGCCATTACGCCATTCCCCTATGGTCCGGGCGGCAAGCCTGGGGCCAGCCTTAGAGTGAAGCAGAAAACAGTCGCATCCGACGCGAGCTCAGCCGGACAGGCAGCCAGGAATCAGCTGTACAGACTATTTTCCTCGAAAAATCTTGCCGAGCTCTTGAACGAGCCACGGCCAATCAAAGATGCAGACGCAAAAAAGCCGGGAATTTCCCGGCTGCCGCATCATACACCCGTTTTCCCAAAGGATCACCCCGCGAGGCATTTTAGCCGCCCGGCGGGGTGCCCAAGGATCAGGGCCTGATCAAGGCTTGGACTTTTCCAGGTAGTGGAAGAAGTCGCTGCTTGGGTCCAGAACCATGACGTCGGATTTGTTTGCAAAGCTTTCACGGTAGGCACGCAGGCTACGGTAGAACGCGTAGAACTCCTGATCCTGGCCGTAGGCCTTGGCGTAGATCGCCGCCGCCTGAGCATCACCATCACCGCGCGCCTCTTCAGACTCGCGATAGGCTTCAGCCAGCAGCACGCGACGCTGACGATCAGCGTCAGCACGAATACCTTCGGCCAACTCGTTACCCTTGGCACGGTGCTCGCGAGCCTCACGCTCACGCTCGGTGCTCATGCGCTCGAACACGCTGCGGTTCACTTCCTTCGGCAGATCGATGGCCTTGACCCGGACATCGACCACTTCGATACCCAGCTCCTTTTCCGCCATCCTGTTCAGCGAAGCCGTGATATCCGCCATCAGCGCATCACGCTCACCGGAAACCACTTCATGCAGGGTGCGCTTACCAAACTGGTCACGCAGGCCCGATTCCAGACGACGGGAAAGACGCTCGTCGGCAATTTGCTTGAGACCGGAAGTCGCGGTGTAGAAGCGCTCAGCATCCTTCACTCGCCACTTGGCGTAGGCATCCACCATGACGGCTTTCTTTTCCAGGGTCAGGAAGCGCTGTGTCGGTGCATCCAGGGTCATCAGGCGCGCATCAAACTTACGCACCTGATTCACATAGGGCACTTTCACATGCAGGCCAGGCTGGACATCAGCCTGGACCACACGACCGAACTGCAGCAACACCGCGCGCTCGGTCTGAGCGACGATGTAGAAGCTGTTCCAGGCAACCACCGCCACGACAACGCCCACGATCAGGGCGATCAGCGATTTATTGCTCATCAGCGACTCTCCCTAGAACGCGTCTGCTGCTGTTGCTGCATGTGCTCCGCAGCGGCGCGCGCATTCGCTTCATTGCTGGTCGCAGACGCTGATCCCGTTGCCGGAACACCGCCGCTACGACCACTGTCGATCATCTTGTCCAGCGGCAGGTAGAGCAGGTTGTTCTGCCCGCCTTTGCTGCCGGTTACCAGAACTTTGCTGGTATTGCTGAAGACTTCCTGCATGGTGTCCAGGTACAGGCGCTGACGAGTCACTTCAGGAGCCTTGCGGTACTCGGCAACCAGCTTGGTAAAGCGATCAGCCTCACCCTTGGCCCGCGATACCACTTCGTCGCGATAACCATTGGCATCTTCGAGGATGCGCTGAGCCTGACCACGAGCCTCCGGCACAACACCGTTGGCGTAGGTTTCAGCCTGGTTGCGCGAACGCTGTTCGTCTTCACGAGCTCGGATCACGTCATCGAAGGCTTCCTGCACTTCACGCGGTGCAGCTGCGCTCTGTACGTTCACCTGAGTCACGGTGATACCAGTGCGGTAGTTGTCGAGGAAGCGTTGCAACCGCTCCTTGATTTCACTGGCCATCAATTCACGACCTTCAGTCAACACCTGATCCATGGCGGTGGAACCCACCACATGGCGCAGGGCGCTGTCGGTTGCATGCTGCAGACTGATTTCCGGCTGATCAACGTTCAACACGAAGTCCTGCAGATTGCTGATCTTGTACTGCACGGTCAGCGGCACTTCGACGATGTTCTCGTCCTCGGTGAGCATCTGCCCCTGCTTGGTGTAGGCACGCTCACGCGTGACGTTTTCCATGTACTTGCGATCGATCGGCGGGAAGTAGATGTTCAGACCCGGGCCGACGGTTTCGTAGTATTTGCCGAAGCGCAGCACCACGGCCTGCTCCTGCTCATCGACTACATAAACCGCGCTGTACAGCCACACGGCCGCCAGCACGACAAGACCAATGCCCAGCAAGCCGAAACCACCGCCCTTGCCGGAGCTACCGCCGTCATCACCACGTTTCTTACCACCACCGAACAACCCATTCAGGCTTTCCTGCAGCTTACGGAAGGCCTCGTCGAGATCTGGTGGCCCCTTGCGATCGCCATTATTGCGGCGTTTACCACCCCAAGGGTCCTGATTATTCGAGTTGCCACCCGGCTCATTCCAAGCCATAGCGCTCTCCATCTGATAAAGCAAAGACGCACCCACGGCGCGCCGACCAATGCTACAGAATGCCTGCTACAGCGGCACAACCGCATGCCCAGGCTTTTATTGCAAAGTGTGTTGCTCGATGAATTCCGACGGTTGCAGACCTTCGCGACTGACCAGCCGGTTCAACTCGGCCCGCGGTAGGCGAACGGCCAGCAAACTGACCCCTTCGTCGTCGTGATCTTCTTTCTGCACAGCGTTCAACTGGAAAAACTGTGCTCGCAGTCGAGCAAAACGCTGAGGCAAGCGCAAGGTGCCTACGAACAAATCTTCACCCAGCAGCTCCGCAATGGCCTGCTTGAGCAGATCAAGCCCCTGGCCATCACGGGCCGACAACCAGACACGCTGCGGCTTGCCATCGGGATCGCGCTGAATCTGCGGCTCCACACCCTCGAGCAAATCGAGTTTGTTATAGACCTCCAGGATCGGCAAGTCTTGAGCCCCGATCTCACCCAGTACCACCATCACCTGCTCGATCTGAGCCATGCGCTCGGGCTCGTGAGCATCGATCACATGAAGCAGCAAGTCGGAGTTGCTGGACTCTTCGAGGGTAGCCCGAAACGCCTCCACCAGCTTGTGCGGTAGGTGGCGAATGAAACCAACGGTATCAGCCAGCACAATCGGCCCCAGATCATCCAGCTCCAAGCGGCGCAAAGTCGGATCGAGGGTAGCGAACAGCTGGTCGGCGGCGAATACATCGGACGCGGTGACAGCATTGAACAACGTGGATTTGCCAGCGTTGGTGTAGCCCACCAGCGAAACTGAAGGAATGTCGGCACGCTTACGGCCTCGACGAGCCTGCTCGCGCTGGCTGCGAACCTTTTCCAGACGCGCCTTGATCTGCCGCAGACGCACTCGCAGCAGGCGCCGGTCGGTTTCCAACTGAGTCTCACCCGGACCACGCAGACCAATACCGCCTTTCTGCCGTTCAAGGTGAGTCCAGCCACGAACCAATCGCGTGCTCATGTGCTCAAGCTGTGCCAGTTCTACCTGGAGCTTGCCCTCATGAGTGCGTGCGCGCTGAGCGAAGATATCGAGAATCAGACCCGTGCGATCAATCACGCGACACTCGAATACACGTTCGAGGTTACGTTCCTGACTGGGCGTGAGGATGTGATTGAAAATCACCAGGTCTACCTGTTCGGCTTTGACCAGATCGCGCAATTCCTCGACCTTGCCGCTGCCAACCAGGTATTTGGCGGTTGGCCGATGACGCGGCACGCTAACAAACGCGACGGTCTCGGCGCCGGCCGATAATGCCAGCTCCTGAAACTCCTGCGGATCTTCGCGCGCCTCAGGGTCCTGACCATCCAAGTGAACGAGAATGGCCCGTTCACCACCACCGTGGCGCTCAAAGAACAAAGGAGACTCCTATCAGGCGTTACCTGGCTCAGCGTCACCCTGTTCGGATTCGGATGCGCTAGGCAGACGAATTGGGCGAACTGGAACCACTGTAGAGATAGCGTGCTTGTAAACCATTTGGCTGACGGTGTTTTTCAGCAGGATAACGAACTGGTCGAAGGACTCGATCGTGCCTTGCAGTTTGATCCCGTTAACCAGATAGATGGAAACCCCAACTTTCTCTTTACGCAATGTATTCAAGTAAGGGTCTTGTAGCGAATGCCCTTTTGACATGTGCCGCACTCCTTTAAGGATCAATAATAAAAATCGGAAAACAGATAGCTCAAACCGTCACACCCCCAAGGATAGACGGCAATTGCAAGGACTCAGCTCAATATGGAGATCGTCCCTAGGTATTTCAAGGCGCGTGGCAGATTGTCGCAATCCAGGCTGTCCAACCATTGCAGGTCAGCCCAACTGCGTAACCAGGTGAACTGCCGTTTCGCCAATTGGCGCGTGGCAATGATGCCCCGCTCCTGCATTTCGGCTGACGTCAGCTTGCCATCCAGATGATCCCAGACTTGGCGGTAACCCACTGCACGTATAGACGGCAACCCGGCATGCAGGTCACTTCTTGAGCGCAGAGCTACGACCTCGTCAATGAATCCCTGTTCCAACATTTGTGTGAATCTTTGTGCAATACGCTGGTGCAGTACCTGACGATTCGCCGGAGCGATGGCCAGATTGGCGACAGTATAGGGCAATTGACCGCGTCCCGATGCGCCTGCCTCAGCACTTTGCGCCAATTGACGCTGACGATGAGCGGTCATTGTCAGACCGCTGACCCGATAGACTTCCAGCGCTCGGGTCAGGCGTTGAGGATCATTGGGATGAATCCTCGCCGCAGACTCGGGGTCCACAGCCGCCAGCTGATCATGCAGCGCCTGCCAACCAAGGCGTTGAGCCTCGTCTTCGAGTTCGGCGCGGACCTGCGGGTCTGCTGGCGGCATATCCGCCAGGCCTTCAAGCAGCGCCTTGTAATACAGCATCGTGCCCCCCACCAGCAGCGGAATTTTGCCCCGAGCGGTGATATCGGCCATGGCCGCGAGGGCATCGGTGCGAAAATCTGCCGCCGAGTAGCTTTCGGCGGGGTCGAGAATATCGATCAGGCGATGGGGAAACTGCGCCAACAACTCCTTGGAGGGCTTGGCGGTGCCGATATCCATGCCGCGATACACCAGCGCCGAATCGACACTGATCAACTCGCAAGGCAGCACCTTGGTCAGCTCGATGGCCAGATCGGTCTTGCCCGCAGCGGTCGGGCCCATCAGGAAAATCGCTGGAGGAAGCTGAGTCATCAACGGCCGCGCAAAAAGAGTTTGTCCAGATCGTCCAGACCCAATTGGGTCCAGGTCGGTCGACCGTGGTTGCACTGGCCGCTGCGCTCGGTGTTTTCCATATCCCGCAACAGGCCATTCATTTCCGCCAGGGCCAGGCGCCGGTTGGCGCGAATGGCGCCGTGGCAGGCCATGGTGCCGAGCAGTTCATTGAGATGAGCCTGAATTCGGTCGCTGGTGCCGTATTCCATCAAATCAGCAAGCACATCATGCACCAGGCGATTGGCTTCAGCCTGCTTCAACAGCGCCGGAATCTGCCGGATCGCCAGAGACTCAGGTCCCAGGCGCTGCAACTCGAAGCCCAGACGCTGGAACCAGGCGACATGCTCTTCCGCGCAATCGGCTTCACGCTGGCTGACGGCAATCGATTCCGGCACCAGCAACGGCTGGCCACTCAAGCCTTCGCTGGCCATGGCCACCTTCAAACGCTCGTACATGATCCGCTCATGAGCAGCGTGCATATCCACCAGCACCAGGCCCAGAGCGTTTTCCGCAAGGATATAGATGCCCTTGAGCTGTGCCAGGGCATAGCCCAACGGCGGAATATCCTCCTGCCCCTCCGGCAGGGCTGTGGCCGCAGCCCCAGGCAAGGGCGCAAAGAACTCGCGATAGACTCCCTGGGACTCCGCAGCCGGCAGCACTGGCTGGGGCCGTGGTGTGTACTGATACTGATAGCCGCTACCAGCACCAGAGCCCGGCGCATTGAAGCTCGGCTGGGACTGCGGCTGCTCCAGGGCCAGGTTCGCGGCCAGGCGCATTTCACCCTGGGGTCCGAACTCACCGGCTTCGATACCGCTTGGCCGCACAATACCTGCTACCGCCGCCGGCGCTGCCAACTGGTCCTCGGGGCGCACATCGCCCAAAGCCCTGTGCAAGGTGCCATAAAGGAAGTCATGCACCATGCGCCCATCACGGAAGCGCACTTCATGCTTGGTCGGGTGCACATTGACGTCGACCACCGAGGGATCGACCTCGAAAAACAGCACAAAAGTCGGATGCCGGCCGTTGAACAGCACATCGCGATAGGCCTGACGCACCGCGTGGGCCACCAGCTTGTCCCGTACCGCACGACCGTTGACGTAGAAATACTGCAAGTCCGCCTGGCTGCGGGAGAAGGTTGGCAAGCCCACCCAGCCCCAAAGATGGAGACCGTTGCGCTCGACCTCAATGGGCAGCGCCTGCTCCAAAAAGCCCGAGCCGCAGACCGCCGCCACGCGCCGGGCGCGAGCTGCATCATCCTTGGCTTCATGCAGACTGAGGATGCTCTTGCCGTTGTGGCGCAAATGGAAGGCCACGTCGAAACGCGCCAGAGCCAAACGCTTGATCACCTCCTGCAGGTGATCGAACTCGGTTTTCTCCGCCTTGAGAAACTTGCGTCGGGCTGGAGTATTGAAGAACAGGTCACGCACTTCCACCGAGGTGCCTACCGGGTGGGCCGCCGGCTGCACTCGCGGCGCCATGTCGCGGCCTTCGGTTTCGACCTGCCAGGCCTGATCGGCATCACGGGTACGGGACGTCAGGGTCAAGCGCGCCACGGAACTGATGGAGGCCAGGGCTTCACCGCGAAACCCCAGGCTCATCACCCGCTCGAGGTCTTCCAGGTCGCGGATCTTGCTGGTGGCGTGCCGCGCCAGCGCCAGAGGCAGATCGTCGGAGGAAATGCCACTGCCATCATCACGGACCCGCAGCAGCTTGACTCCAGCCTGCTCGACATCCACATCAATGCGCTTAGCGCCAGAGTCCAGGCTGTTTTCCAGCAGCTCCTTGATCACCGAAGCCGGGCGCTCAACCACCTCACCCGCGGCAATCTGGTTAGCCAGGCGCGGACTGAGCAGCTCGATGCGCGCGCCGCTGATTACCGAGTCACTCATTCCTTGGCCGCCAATTCAGTGCCGGGGATGGTCAGGACCTGCCCCACTTTCAATTCATCGCTTTTCAGATTGTTGGCACTGCGCAAGGCGGGCGCCGATACCTGGTAGCGCACCGCGATCATCGCCAGGGTTTCCCCCGGGTTGACCCGGTGATCGCGAGGCCCCTGGGCAATCTTCCCGGAATCTCGCAGCCAGGCGATATAGGTGCCCGGTGGCGGGTTCTGCTGGAAGAACTGCCGCACGCCGCTGCTGATGGAGCGAGCCAAGGCCTGCTGATGGCTGACAGTGGCCAGCTTCGAGGCTTCATTGGAGTTGGAGATAAAGCCAGTCTCCACCAGGATCGATGGAATATCCGGGGACTTGAGCACCATGAATCCAGCCTGTTCCACACGCTGCTTGTGCAGCGGTGTGACCCGGCCGATGTTGTTCAGGACTTTCTGCCCGACATTGAGGCTGGAGGTCAGGGATGCGGTCATCGACAGATCCAGCAGCACCCCGGCCAGCATCCGGTCCTTGTCATCCAGGCTGACGTTGCCGGCACCACCGATCAGGTCGGAGCGGTTTTCACTGTCCGCCAGCCAGCGGGCAGTTTCCGATGTGGCGCCGCGCTCGGACAGGGCGAATACCGAGGCGCCAAAGGCTGCGGTCGAAGGCGCGGCATCGGCGTGGATCGAAACGAACAGGTCAGCGCCCTTCTTCCGAGCGATCTCGGTACGACCGCGCAACGGAATGAAGTAGTCGCCAGTACGGGTCAGCTCGGCGCGGAACCCCTTGATGCCATTAATCTGGCGCTGCAGTTCACGGGCGATGGCCAGCACCACATCTTTCTCATGCTGGCCACGGGAGCCGGAGGCACCCGGGTCTTCACCGCCGTGACCGGCGTCGATCACCACGATGATGTCGCGCTTGCCCGCCGGGGCCGGCGGCAGCTTGATCGCGGGCTCCGCAGGCGTGACTGGCACGGCGGGAACGGTGGCCACAGCAGGAGGCGGAGCAGCAGGCGGCGCGGCATCAGCCGGGTTGTCGAACAGGTCAACTACCAGGCGATTGCCATACTGGGCGTTGGGCGCCAGGGTAAAACTCTTGGGGGTGACGGCCTTTTTCAGGTCGATGACCACTCGCAGGTCACTGGGGGTACGCTGCGCCGAGCGCATGGCGGTGATCGGCGTATTGGCCGTGGCGACATTCAGCGGACCGCCGAGGGTCGCGCCATTGATATCGATCACCAGACGATCCGGGGCCGTCAGGGTAAAGACGCTGTGCTGAACCGGACCGGACAGGTCGAAGACCAGTCGCGTGTTATCCGGTGCCCGCCACAGGCGGACGCTGCGAACCTGTGTAGCGGCCACAGCATCGACGGCCAATGCCGTAAGCAACAGTCCTACGACAGCAACCAACGCGCGAATGCGCATACCTAACCCCATCAATTATTTGAATTCCAACGCCAAAGCGGCACACCAGGACTCGCCTCGCGAGCCTTGAGACAACAGATGCACAGAACGCCCATTGTTATGCGGGGTAATGGTAATGGTCAGGTCGGGCTTTGGCAAAAAGCCTGCACCACGCTGGGGCCACTCCAACAGACACAGTGCATCGCCTTCGAAGTAGTCGCGAATCCCCAGAAACTCCAGCTCCTCCGGGTCCACAAGACGATACAAGTCGAAGTGAAAAGCCCGCACCGGACCTATCTCATAGGGCTCCACCAGGGTAAAGGTCGGACTTTTTACCGCCCCGTCATGCCCCAGGCCGCGGATGATCCCCCGGGACAGGGTGGTTTTGCCCGCCCCCAGATCGCCCTCAAGAAAAATCACCCCCACGCCCTGAGTGACGCGAGCAATGCGTGCACCAAATTCCACCATGGCCTGCTCGTCGGCCAGATAAAGGGTTAACTCAGACACGGTGATTGCTCCTCCAACAACTGACGAATGGCTGGAATCAGATCACTGGCCGCCAGCCCTCGGCCCAATTTGCCTTGCTGCTCGCCAGCGCGGGCGTGTACCCAGACCGCCAGGCAAGCCGCATCGAATGTCGACAGTCCCTGCGCCAGCAACGCACCGATCAATCCTGCGAGCACGTCCCCCAGCCCCGCCGTGGCCATCGCCGGATGCCCACCATCACAGCGGGCCACTTGCCCCTCGGGGCTGGCGATCAGGCTGCCAGCACCCTTGAGCACGGCAACCGCAGCGTATTTTGCGCTCAAGGCTCGGGCCGCCGCCGGACGATCACCCTGAACCTCGGCGATGGAGATCCCCAGCAGACGAGCCGCCTCCCCAGGATGGGGGGTGATCACGCTGGCCGCCGGCAGTTGTAGACCGCCCAAGGCCAGGAGATTCAAGGCATCGGCATCCCATACCTGAGGCAAAGGCGCGTTGGCCGCTGCCGACAACAGGCTGCGCCCCCAGGCGCCCTGCCCCAGTCCGGGACCGACCACCAGTACCGTGGCCCGCGCCAACAGCCCCATCAGTTGGTTGGCCGAATGAGTGCCCTGGGTCATGACTTCCGGCAGCCGCGCAGCGGCCGCCGCTACGTGCTCATTGCGAGTTGCCAGGGACACCAGCCCCGCACCACTGCGCAAGGCACTTTCCGCACTCAATAACGCGGCGCCAGCAAAGCCGCGGTCGCCACCGATCAGCAACAAATGACCGAATTGCCCCTTATGAGCGTCCAGAGGACGAGCTTCCAATCGCGGCAAATGAGCGTCAGTCAGCAACTGAACGTCGAGTAAAGGGTGTTTTGTCTGCGGCATGCGTCTTCGGGCTCCGATGTCTGGCAGAATTATACGCACCTCAGCTCCGGTTTCTCTCGCCTCATGCCCGCTATTACCCAGGATCTCCCCGCTCTCGCCCAATCGATCAAGGACTGGGGCCGCGAACTGGGCTTTCAACAAGTCGGTATCAGCGGCCTGGACCTGGCCGAGCATGAGCAGCATCTGGAACGCTGGCTCGCCGCCGGCTACCACGGCGAAATGGAATACATGGGCGCCCATGGCAGCAAACGCTCCCATCCCGATCAGTTGGTGCCCGGCACGCTGCGAGTGGTATCGCTGCGCATGGACTACCTGCCCGGCGACACCCAGATGGCCCAGCGCCTGGCCGAACCGTCCAAGGCTTATGTCTCGCGCTACGCCTTGGGCCGCGACTATCACAAGCTCATCCGCAAACGTGTGCAGCAGTTGGCCGAACGCATCCAGCAAGCCATTGGCCCCTTTGGCTACCGTGCGTTCGTCGACAGTGCGCCAGTGCTTGAAAAAGCCATCGCCGAGCAGGCCGGGCTCGGCTGGATCGGCAAGAACACCCTGGTGCTCAACCGCAAGGCCGGCAGCTACTTCTTCCTCAGCGAGCTGTTCGTCGACCTGCCGCTGCCCGTGGACGAGCCCCACGCCACTGAACATTGCGGACGCTGCACCGCCTGCCTGGACATCTGCCCGACCAATGCCTTCGTCGGCCCCTATGTACTGGATGCCCGGCGCTGCATTTCCTACCTGACCATCGAGCTGAAAAACGCCATTCCCGAAGACCTGCGCCCACTGATCGGCAATCGGGTATTCGGCTGCGATGACTGCCAGATCGTCTGCCCCTGGAACCGCTTCGCCCGCCCCTCGGGCGAAGGCGACTTCAAACCCCGGCACAACCTGGACAATGCCGAACTGGCAGAACTGTTCATGTGGGACGAGGACAAGTTCCTCAGCAGCACCGAAGGCTCGCCCCTGCGCCGTGCCGGCTATGAGCGCTGGCTGCGCAACCTGGCGGTAGGCCTGGGCAACGCGCCCTCAAGCATTCCGGTGCTGGAAGCGCTCAAGGCCCGCCAGGACTATCCCTCGGAACTGGTCCGCGAACACGTGCAATGGGCCCTGGCGCAGCACGCCAACCGTCAATGCTCGTCGTTGTAGACGAACTTGGGCATTTCCCAGTGAAAACGGATCGCCAGCAGGCGCAATAGAAAGCCACCGAACAGGGTGACCAGGATCGACTGCTCGCTGGGCAGCTGCAAATAGATGCACAGCATGTAGCACCAGGCCGCAGCGAAGGACACGCTGGCGTACAGTTCACGGCGGAAGATCAGGGGAATGTCGTTGCAGAAGATATCCCGGAGGATGCCGCCAAAGACCCCGGTGATCACCCCGCTGACCGACGCCACCAGCATGCCGTGGCCCATTTCCAGGGCGGTCATGCAGCCGATCAGGGTAAAGGCCACCAGGCCCACGGCGTCGAGCACCAGAAACAGCGAACGCAGGTGACGCATCAGGGGCGCGATAAAGATCGTCACCAACGCCGCCACCGAGGTCAGTACCAGGTATTCCGGGTGCTTGACCCAGGTCAGCGGGTAATGCCCCAACAGCACATCACGCACCGAACCACCGCCGAGCGCAGTGACACAGGCAATCAGCACCACGCCAAACCAGTCCATGCCACGCCGGCCGGCAGACAAGGCGCCGGTCATGGCTTCGGCAGTAATGGCGATCAGATAAAGCATCAACAGCATGATGGCGGTCCTTACAGGAAGGCGCGCAGTCTACTCAGTTGAGGCGAGCACCAAAAGAGGGCGGGTACGGGCGCCGCTTGCAGCGTGCGCCCGTTCGCCGGCAAGCCGGCTCCTGCAGGTCAGAATTTGATGAAGTGCTTGCGGTAGTGCTGCAGCTCGGCGATGGACTCGCGGATGTCGTCCAGGGCCAGATGGGTGCTGCCTTTCTTGAAGCTGTCGCGCACGTCAGGAGCCCAGCGGGCGGCCAGCTCCTTGAGGGTCGAAACGTCCAGGTTGCGGTAATGGAAGTAGCTTTCCAGAGCCTTCATGTGGCGATAGAGGAAGCGCCGATCCTGGCAGATGCTGTTGCCACAGATGGGCGACTTGCCCTTGGGTACCCACTGCTCCAGAAAGGCAATGGTCTGGGCTTCGGCTTCGGCCATGCTGATGCGGCTTTCGCGAACCCGCTGGGTCAGGCCGGAACCACCGTGCTGGCGAGTGTTCCACTCGTCCATACCGGCAAGGATCTCGTCGCTCTGGTGGATAGCGATGACCGGCCCTTCAGCCAAGGTGTTCAGATTGCTGTCAGTGACAATGGTCGCCATCTCGATGATGACGTCGGTGTCGGGGTTCAGACCGGTCATTTCCAGATCGATCCAAATCAGGTTCTGTGGGTTTTGCATGGGGGGCTCCTCGGCGTAGTTGCGCAGTTTAGCCTAGAGGGCCTGCCCGGCGTGCTAAACTCGCCGCCGTTTTACCTATCCGCCGTAATTATCAACACGGAACACCAATGGCCAAACGCCAGCTCAATCGTCGCCAAAACTGGCGCATCGAAAAGATTCAGGGTGAGCGCGCTGCCCGCGCCGCCAAACGCGAGTCCTCCGCCGTAGAGGCGCTGGAGGGTGGCGACCTCGGCCCGGAACAGACCGGCCTGGTCATTGCTCACTTCGGCGTGCAGGTCGAGGTCGAAGCCCGGGAAGGTGAGCTGGCCGGCCAGGTGTTCCGCTGCTACCTGCGAGCCAACCTGCCAGCGCTGGTGACTGGTGATCAGGTGGTATGGCGCGCCGGCAATCAGGGCATCGGGGTGATCGTCGCGCAATTGCCGCGCAGCACCGAGCTGTGCCGACCGGACAGCCGTGGCCAGCTCAAGCCGGTGGCCGCCAACGTCGACATGATCGTGATCGTGTTTGCCCCCATGCCCGAACCCCACGCCAATCTTATCGACCGCTACCTGGTTGCCGCCGAGCACGCCGGGATTCGGCCGCTGCTGCTGCTGAACAAGGCCGACCTGATCGACGAGCAGAACGCTCCGGCACTCAACGCCTTGCTGGCGGTCTATCGCCAACTGGGCTATCCGCTGCTGGAAGTCTCGGCCCACCACGGCGACGGCATGGAGCAACTGCAAGGCTTGCTGGACGGACGCATCAGCGTATTCGTGGGGCAATCGGGGGTGGGCAAGTCATCCTTGGTGAATAGCCTGCTGCCGGAAGTCGAAACCCGAGTCGGTCCGCTGTCGGAATACTCCGGACAGGGCACCCACACCACCACGACCGCGCGACTGTTCCACTTCCCGGGCGGCGGCGAGCTGATCGACTCCCCCGGCATCCGCGAATTCGGCCTGGGGCATGTCAGCCGCGCCGATGTCGAAGCTGGCTTCATCGAGTTCAACGACTTGCTGGGTACCTGCCGCTTCCGCGACTGCAAGCACGATCGCGAGCCGGGTTGTGCATTGCTCAAGGCTTTGGAAGACGGGCGCATCCAGCAGCAACGGATGAACAGCTACCGCTCGATCCTCGCCAGCCTGCCAGACAGCGGCTACTGAGCCGAGCACTGTAGAAACAACAAGGCCGCGATCTTCGCGGCCTTGTTGTTTGTCACCTGACGGTTCCCGGCGCAGCCGCTGGGGCCACAGGCGCAGAAGCCGGAGCAACCGGCTTGGGAGCCGGCGCCTGGCCGGCCGATCCCTGCTCATCCATCTTCAGTACGCCATCCTCGAAGATGTTCATGCGCTGGCGCACTTCATGAGCGGGCAACGGCTCGCTACCCGGCGGCAAGGCATTCGGGTCAGCCGCCGCACCCGGCACTTCACCTGGCGCCCCAGTACCCTGGTTGGGCGTAGGAGCGTCTGGATCCGTCTGCTCGCCTTCGATAGCGCGCTGGGCCTTCTTGGTCAGCACCACAATATCGATCCGCCGGTTGACCGGGTTGACCGGATTCTTGCGGTCGAACAGCGCAGAGGAGGCAAAGCCCACCACCCGCGCCACTTGCGGATCGGGATAACCGCCAGCCACCAGAGCCCGACGCGCAGCGTTGGCACGGTTGGCGGACAGTTCCCAGTTGCCGAATTCACCACTGCCGGCATAGGGCGTGGCATCGGTATGACCGCTGATGCTGATCTTGTTCGGCACCGCCTTGATGGTGTCGGCCATGGCCAGCAGGATGTCTTCGAAATACGGCTTCAGACGTGCGCTGCCAGAGTCGAACATCGGCCGGTTCTCGGCATCCATGATCTGGATCCGCAAGCCGTCCGGAGTGATTTCGAAGAGGATCTGGTCCTTGAACTTCTGCAGTTGGGGATTCTCTTCAACCTTGTTCTGCAGCTCTTGTAGCAGCAGTTCAAGACGCTCGCGCTCCACCTGCTCGGCCATGCCCTCCACCTGATCGGCATCCACCGTGACCTTGTCCGGTTGCGGCTGGGACTTGATCTCGGGGTTTAGGGTGTTATCCGGCGCCAGTTCGGGAGAGCCACCCAGATCAATGATGTAGGGTGTGCCGCTTTCCGAGAAGCCGATCGGGTCCTTGAAGTAACCGGCGATGGCGATCTTCTGTTCCGGGGTTGCGGTGGACAAGAGCCACAGCACCAGGAAGAACGCCATCATCGCCGTGGCGAAGTCGGCGAAGGCGATTTTCCAAGCGCCCCCGTGATGCCCGCCAGCGAAGCGCTTGACGCGCTTGATGATAATCGGCTGATTATTTTCCATGACTTAGCGACCGCGAACCGCTTGTTCCAGCTCGGCGAAGCTAGGACGGTGCGCTGGGTACAGAACCTTGCGCCCGAACTCCACCGCCAGCGAAGGCGGCATGCCGGAAGCCGAAGCGACCAGGGACGCCTTGATGGCTTCGTAGACGTTCAGCTCTTCCTTCGCATCGTGCGCCAGGGAAGTGGCCAACGGACCAAAGAAACCATAGGCCGCGAGGATACCGAAGAAGGTCCCGACCAAGGCCGCACCTACGTGCAGGCCAATGGACGCCTGGTCGCCATCCCCCAGGGACGCCATGGTCACCACGATCCCCAATACCGCCGCCACGATACCGAAACCGGGCATGCCATCGGCGATCCCGGTGACTGCATGGGAGGGATGCTCAAGGTCTTCCTTGAGACTGAACAGTTCCATGTCGAACAACCCTTCCAGCTCGTGAGGAGCCATGTTGCCGGAGGACATGATGCGCAGGTAGTCACAGACAAAAGCGGTCATGCGCTCATCTTTGAGCACCGCAGGATACTTGGCGAAAATCGGACTGGCCGCAGCGTCCTCGATGTCACCCTCGATGGCCATCATGCCTTCGCGACGACTTTTGTTGAGGATCTCGTAGATCAGCCCCAGCACTTCCAGATAGAAGGTGTGAGTAAAGCGCGAACCGAACATACCCAACGACTTTTTGATGACATGCATCGTCATATAGCCTGGGTTGGCCTGGAGGAATGCGCCAAAGGCAGCACCACCAATGATCAAAACCTCGAAAGGCTGGATCAGTGCCGCGATTTTGCCGTGTGAAAGCACGTATCCGCCGAGCACGCTCGCGAATACGACGATGATGCCGATAATTTTAGCCATAGGTAGGAGAGTACTTACTGAGTCGGGTTCAAGGTCATATTCGGAAGTTCTTAAAACTCTTCTTCTACTTATCGGCAAAACTGCGCCAGACTATAGCCAGTTAAGGCGAAAAGCCAGTTTGGCCCGCTCTGGGCGTGTTCACAGCAGACGATGATTGCGCCCGACCATGTCTAATGAAACCAACGTCCCACATTCCCCGCCCACCTCTCTCGACGCCTGGGTAAAGCTCCTCAATGGCGTGCGCTTGCCCGTACCGCAAGCCAGCCATGATCGAGTGTGCAAAGCCATCGCCAACAATCGCAGTTCGCTGCGGGACATTGCCGAACTGATGCAAAACAGCCCGGCGCTGGCCCTGAGCGTGATCCGCGAAGCCAACCGGCACTCCCACGGCAGCATGAGCGAACCGGCAGAAAACCTGGAGGTCGCGGTCAACCGCCTGGGACTCAAGCGCACCGAAGAACTGCTCGAACAACTGCCCACCCTGCCAGAGGAACAGATTCCGCAGGCTCTGCGTCAGTTGCAACTGATCAGCCAGCACGCCACCCAGCAAGCCAACGGTTTTTTCGCCGGGCGCCTGGCGCGACTGTGGCAGGACATTCACTGGGGCAGCCTGCTGTTTCTCTCGCCACTGTGGGCCATGGCCCTGGTCTACCCCAAGCTCGTGGAAGAGTGGGAACTGCGAGTCATCTATAAGCACGAGTCGGCTCGTCAGGTAGAAATGCAACTGTTCGGCGTTCGGCTGATGGAATTGTGCCAGGCCCTGGTCCATGCCTGGCACCTGCCAATCTGGGTGCGGCAGGGTTATCGCCTGCTGACCCAAGAGCAGCGTCAACTGGCCAAGGTCATGCTGATCGCCCGCGACAGCGAACATCCGCTGCGCCAGCAACAGCGCCTGGATGCCGATCCGGACCTGCAGCGCTGGCTGAACCAGCCAGCCAACTGCGTCCTGCTGGCCAACGGCCTGGCCCTGGCGGCGCAGCACTCCTGGAACAACGCTCATGGCCGACGCTGGCAAAACCTCACCGGCCTGTATCTACAAATGCCGGTCGCCCAGGTCCAGCAACAGCTACACCAGCAGGCCGCAACCAGCGCTCGCAATGACAGCCAACCCGATCTCTGGCACCCGGCCCAGGCCCTGATCTGGCCCTGGGATGTCCGGCGCCTGCACAACGGTGAACAGCCGGCACCGGCTCCGACAGCCGAGGAGTTGGCCAAATGGCGCAAGCTCTGCAGCGAACTTCTACTGGAACCCAGCCCCTTCACCAATGCCGTGCACCTCACCAGCTTTGCCCGAGATGCCCTGGTGGCCTGCGGCATGCGTCGAGTGCTGTTACTGATGGTTGACCGCAGCCAGAGCCACCTGCGGGTACAGCAACTCTACGGTCTGCCCAAGGAAACAGCAGGGCTGACACTGCAGGCCAAACAGAGCACGGTCCTGCAACGTCTGCTGGAAAAATCTGCCCAGGTGCGCCTGACGCCGGCCAACAATGGGCAGTTCTCCGCCCACCTGCCAACCTCCTTGCGCCAGTTGTTTCGGGGCGAGCACCTGCTGATGCGCTCCCTGTCGTGCAACGGCCGGGTACTGATGCTGGCCGTGGCCGATCAGGGCGGCGTTCCGTTCTCGGAAATCAGCGTCCAGGCGTTCGGCAAGACCGCTCAGTGCATCGAAAAAGCCTTGCATAGCTTTACCAACCGCAGCCAATGACGCTTGCGCTACAATCCTTCCCTTTGTGCCCTGGGGACCTGACATGTCTGACTTCTCTGGCTTGCCGCTGGTCATCGAACCGAGCGACTTGCTCGCCCGCCTCGACGCCCGCGAACTGATCCTGGTCGACCTGACCAGCGCTGCCCGCTATGCAACCGGGCATATTCCCGGGGCGCGCTTCGTCGACCCCAAGCGCACCCAGCTCGGCCAGCCCCCCGCCCCCGGACTGCTGCCGCCACAGAACGCCCTTGAAGCGCTCTTCGGCGAGCTCGGGCACAACCCGGACGCGGTCTACGTGGTCTATGACGACGAAGGCGGAGGCTGGGCCGGCCGCTTCATCTGGCTGCTGGACGTGATCGGCCACAGTCACTACCACTATCTGGACGGCGGCCTCACGGCCTGGCTGGCACAAAGCCTGCCAGTGACCACCGAAGTTCCAGCCCCGGCAGGCGGCCCAGTGCCCCTGATCCTGCATGACGAACCCACCGCCACCCGCGAATACCTGCAAAGCCGTCTCGGTGCAGCCGACCTGGCCATCTGGGACGCTCGCGGCCCGCTGGAATACTCCGGGGAGAAAGTCCTGGCCGCCAAGGGCGGACACATTCCCGGCGCGGTGAACTTCGAGTGGACCGCCGGCATGGACCAGGCGCGCCATCTGCGCATCCGCCGCGACATGCCACAGATCCTCGCGGACCTGGGCATCAGCAAAGACAAAGAAGTGATCACCCACTGCCAGACCCACCACCGCTCGGGCTTCACCTATCTGGTGGCCAAGGCGCTGGGCTACCCACGGGTCAAGGGCTACGCCGGCTCCTGGGGCGAATGGGGCAATCATCCCGATACGCCCGTAGAGATTTAAGGTTTTTAAGGACACCCAATGAAAAAGCGTTTGTTCATCCTCAGTCAGTACCTGCTGCCTCATCACCTGCTGTCGCGCCTGGCCGGCTGCATTGCCGAGTGCCGTGTGCGCTGGTTCAAGAATGCGTTCACCAGCTGGTTCGCCAAGCAGTACCAAGTGAACATGTCCGAAGCCCAGGTGGAGGACGTGACGGCCTACGAACATTTCAATGCCTTCTTCACCCGCGCCCTGAAAGAGGGCGCACGCCCGCTGGACCCAACCCCAGGCGCAATCCTCAGCCCCGCCGACGGTGCCATCAGCCAACTGGGGCCGATCGAACACGGCCGGGTATTCCAGGCCAAGGGCCACAGCTACAGCGTGCTGGAGCTGCTGGGTGGCGATCCGGCCCTGGCCGCGCCTTTCATGGGCGGCGACTTCGCCACCGTCTACCTGTCGCCCAAGGACTATCACCGAGTGCACATGCCCCTGGCCGGCACCCTACGGGAAATGGTCTACGTGCCCGGGCGGATCTTCTCGGTCAACCAGACCACCGCCGAGAATGTCCCGGAATTGTTCGCCCGCAACGAACGCGTGGTGTGCATTTTCGACACCGAGCGCGGCCCGATGGCGCTGGTACTGGTCGGCGCAATGATCGTCGCTTCGATTGAAACCGTCTGGGCCGGCCTGGTAACGCCACCCAAACGTGAGCTCAAGACCGTGCGCTACGACGAAGCAGCCCGCGCGCCCATCCATCTGGAAAAAGGCGCAGAGATGGGTCGCTTCAAACTGGGCTCCACGGCCATCGTGCTGTTTGGCCCGGATCAGGTGCAGTGGGCTGAAGAACTGGCCGCCGGCTCGCCAGTGCGGATGGGCCAGGGTATGGGTCTGCCCAAGGCTTGAGACCTGAATGCCGGACACAAAAAACGCCGCTGATCAGCGGCGTTTTTTATGGGCGGGGATTTTTCCCGGGACTCAGAGCTGCCCGTCGCGATCGCGGAAACCCAGCAGATACAGCACGCCGTCCAGACCCAGGGTCGAGATCGCCTGCTTGGCCGATTGCTTGACCAGCGGTTTGGCACGGAACGCCACGCCCAAGCCGGCAATTCCCAGCATCGGCAAATCGTTGGCGCCATCACCCACAGCGATGGTCTGCTCCAGGCGCAGGCCTTCCTTGTGGGCCAGCTCGCGCAGCAGATCGGCCTTGCGTTGAGCGTCGACAATCGGCTCGATGGCGACGCCGGTGACCTTGCCGTCCACCACCTCCAGTTCGTTGGCGAACACGTAATCGATACCCAGCTTGGCCTGCAACTGCTTGGCAAAGTAGGTGAAGCCGCCGGAGAGAATCGCGGTCTTGTAGCCCAGGCGCTTGAGCTCGGCAAACAGGGTTTCGGCGCCCTCGGTCAGACGCAGGGACGCGCCGATGGAATCCAGCACGCTGACGTCCAGACCCTTGAGCAACGCCAGGCGCTCCTTGAAGCTGGCACGAAAATCCAGCTCGCCGGCCATGGCCCGCTCGGTGATTTCTGCCACCCGCTCACCCACGCCAGCCGCCTTGGCCAGCTCGTCGATGACCTCGGCTTCGATCAGCGTCGAGTCCATGTCAAACACCGCCAGGCGGCGGTTGCGGCGGAACAGCGAATCTTCCTGGAAGGCGATGTCGACGTTCAGCTCCTGGGCCACGCTGAGGAATTCGGCTCGCAGGGCTTGCGGATCGGCGGCTTCACCACGCACGGAAAACTCGATGCAGCCTTTGCCCTGATCGGCTGGCATATCCAGGGGCATGCGCCCGGACAGGCGATCGATGTGATCGATGTTCAGACCGTACTTGGCAGTGATCGAACTCACTCGCTGCAACTGCTCGGCGGTGACCTTGCGCGTCAGCAGGGTGACGATGTGGCGTTGCTTGCCCTGCCCGTCGACCCACTGCTGGTAGTCCTCCTCGGACACCGGTGTGAAACGCACCTGCTGATCGAGCTTGTAGGCGGTGAACAGAATGTCCTTGAGCACCGACGAACTCTGCTCGTTGCTGGGAATTTCAACCAGGATGCCGAACGACAAGGTGTCGTGGATCACCGCCTGACCGATGTCGAGAATGTTCACACCACCCTGGGCCAGAACACCCGTAATGGCCGCAGTCAGACCGGGACGATCTTCGCCGGTGATGTTTATCAGGACAATTTCGCGCAAGGCGCACCCCCGAGGTGGAAAAAAAGCGCATTCTACCCACTTTCGGTGACCATCGGGCACAGCCAGCGCTTTGCCGGTCTAGGGCCTGTCGCTATACTGCGCGTCAACTTCACGGACAAAAGAGCCGAGCTCAGTGAACCGGCCCACGCCAGTTAAAACCGATAACTTCTTCCTGCTGATCTTCCGTGCACTGCGCCACCGCCGTGTGCCGATTGCATTGCGCATTGCCAGCCATAACGTGATCCTGGTCGCCCTGGCCCTGGTGATCTATGCCGGCGTGATGGGCCTGCAGTTCAAGCAAGCCATGCACGAACAAGCCGACGCCCTGGGTCAGAGCCTGACCACCCAGACCGCCACTTCGGCCACCGAGCTGCTGGTGTCCAATGACATCCTCAGCCTCAACGTCCTGCTCAACAACCTGACCAAGAACCCGCTGGTGGCCCATGCGGCGATCTACAGCGTCGACAACCGCATCCTCGCCGAAGCCGGGCAACGCCCCAAGAGCAGCCTGCTGGGTGAAACCGAGGGTGTCTACCAGACCAAGATCACCTTCCAGGACGTGACCGCCGGCAACCTGCGGATCAGCCTGGACATGGCGCAGTTCCAGCAGCCAATGACCATCAGCCTGCAGAGCATGGGCATTCTCAGCGCCATCCTGCTGGCCCTGGCCCTGGCCCTGAGCCTGCGTCTGGGTCGCCACATCTCCACCCCGCTGCTGCAACTGCGGGTCTGGCTGCGGGACCTGGATGAACACACTCCGGCGACCCAGCGCCAGGACGAAATTGGTGATCTGGCGCGCCAACTGCACGCTCGCCTGGTACCGGAAAAGCCCGAGCCAGAGCCGCAGCCAGAGCTCGAAGAGCAGGATGACGAGGAACACGAAGCCGCATTCGAAGTGCGTAACCTGCGTGACCCAAGCTTTGATGAAAGCACCCCGCTCGCCGGTCTGAAGCCTGCGCCACGGCATCTGGTCAGCGCCGAGGAGGACGAACTGGACGAAGAAGATCCGTTCGCCGACCTGCGTGATCACTCGTCGACTCCCGCCCCCAAACCTGCGCTGCAACCCCAGGTCCCGGCTCAGCCTCAGCACAGCGCAGTACTCGCAGTGCAGTTGGGAGCCCAGGAACAACTGCGCCGCCTGCCCCGCGCGCGGCTGATGGAACTGCTGGAGCGCTATCGCGATTGCCTCGACCAGGCGGCCTCGCTGTACCAGAGCGAACTGCACACCCTGAACGATGGCAGCACGCTGATGCTGTTCCATAGCGAAGACAGCGGCGACGACTACCTCACCAACGCCATCTGCTGCGGCGAGCTGTTGCGTGCTCTGGGCCATGCCCTGCAGATCGAAGTGGCGGACAGCGGCATCACCCTGCAACTGCAATTGGGCCTGACGCTGGGCGAAGGACTGTTCGGCCTGAGCCAGATCGACCTGCTGCTGACCGAAACCGCCCAGGACGCCCTGGCGCTATCCCAGCACAGCCGCAATCTGCTGCTGGTGGAGCGCCAGATCAATGACGACGCGCTGATCCGTCAGCGCGCGCGTATCCGCCCTATCGCCAGCCCGGAAGGAGCTTGCTGTGTCGAACGACTGATGGAGCCCTATCCGTCAATGCTGGAACGGCAATTGGCACGCATGCATGAGACACGGGCCAAGCTGTAAGGCTGGCACCGTGCAAGAAACAGCCCGCCAAGTGCGGGCTTTTTTGTGGCCTTCGTGTAGCCACTGACGCAGCCAGCAACAAGCCCCGAAGGAGCTTTAGCGCGAGGCATGACTGCGGCCTGTTCGCAGGCTGCAGGGATGGTGCTGGCTATATGGAACACCTGCCACAGCCAGTAACGAAAAGGCCCGCGGATTAGGCGGGCCTTGTCTTGCAGCGGCTCAACTCAGAATCTGAACACTTCCATATCCGTCCGGATTGGCGTGGCCATTGGGATCTTCGGCTGCTTCTCATGCTCGACAGGCTTGGGCGCTGGTGCCGGCGGCGCCTTGCGTGGCACCTCTGCCACCGCCGGCTGATTGGCCAAGGGTTTGAGGGCGACCGACAATTGCTCGGCCAGACGCTGCAACAACACGCCCTGGGCCTGGACCTGAGACGCCGTGGTACCCGCATGCTGCTCCTGCAGGTGAACAATGCGGTTGTCCCGCACCTGACCACGACGATCGATCAGGCGCCACTGAGCATCCAGTACCGCCGGTTGCGACTTGCCGGAATCCAGGCGAGTGATCGACAGCAGTACCTGAACATCCGGAGTGAAGCCGCTGGTGGCCGGCGCCAGTACCACGCGCTGGCTGTCCAGATGGCCGGCCACCTGGCGCAGCAGCAACTGGTCGATGTCCGAAGACAAGCTACCGGCCCAACGACCATCGGTGGAGGCTTGCAGGCTGCCATCGTCCTGGCGTTGCAGGAGGGTTTCCCGTTGCAGGTAGTCAGCGATCAACACCGGCCCCAACAATACCGACATGCCGGCACTGGCCGGCTGAGCTGGACTTCCGCTGTCCAGCTGATACAGCGACACCGGCTGGTGTACGCTGCAACCCGCCAGGCCAAAAACGCCCGCGAGCAAGAAAACAAGAGGAAGGCGCAGAGCAGTCATCATCCCATCCAAGTGGCGGCCACAAGGCTGGCCACAGTGTAAATACTCAAAAAAATTGAATAACGCCCGGCCACGCCAGCGTTTGAAACGCGCATATCATCCGTGAATATGCGCCATGACTCCAGTGTTCTAGCGTTGATCTGGCGCTTAAGTCCAAGATCGAACGCTCTAGCCCGCCCTTAACTGAGCGGCTCTACCAACAACGCATCGACCCGCTGGAAACCGCGAGGCAGTTTGTTGCCACGACGCCCGCGCTCGCCCTTGTAGTGTTCAAGGTCATCGGCCTTCAACGACAAGGTGCGCTTGCCCGCCTGCAACACCAGGGTCGCGCCATCGGGCAGCACCGCGATGTCGGTGACGTACTCTTCGCGGCTGGCCACGCGCTCACCGGGAATGCCGATGATCTTGTTGCCCTTGCCTTTGCCCAGCTGCGGCAGGTCGCTGATCTTGAACACCAGCAGACGCCCCTCGGTGGTCACCGAGGCCAGCCAGTTCTGCTCGCGGTCGGCCACCGGCCGCGGCGCCAGGACCTTGGCGTTGTTCGGCAGGCTCAACAACGCCTTGCCCGCCTTGTTCTTGGCCTGCAGATCTTCGCCCTTGACCACAAAGCCATAGCCCGCGTCGGAAGCGATCACATACAAGGCATCGTCATCGGGCAACAGTACGCACTCGAACGTCGCACCCGGTGGCGGCGTCAGACGACCGGTCAACGGCTCGCCCTGACCACGGGCCGATGGCAGCGTGTGGGCCGCCACCGAGTAACTGCGGCCGGTGGAGTCGATGAACACCGCGAACTGGTTGGAACGCCCCGCAGCAGCAGTCTTGTAACCGTCACCGGCCTTGTAAGACAAACCAGTGGCGTCAATATCATGCCCCTTGGCGCAGCGAACCCAGCCTTTTTCCGACAAAACGATGGTCACCGGCTCGGTGGGCATCAGCTCATTTTCCGACAGTGCCTTGGCTTCCGCACGGGCAACGATCGGGGAGCGACGGTCGTCGCCGTAGGTTTCTGCGTCTTGCAGCAATTCGGTGCGCACCAGCTTCTTCAGCTTGGTCTCGCTGTTGAGCAGGGCTTGCAGCTTGGCCTGCTCCTTGAGCAATTCATCCTGCTCGGCCCGCAGTTTCATCTCTTCCAGACGCGCCAACTGCCGCAGGCGGGTATCGAGGATATAGTCGGCCTGGATTTCGCTGAGGGCGAAACGCTCGATCAGCTTGGCCCGCGGATGCTCCTCGGTACGGATGATGTGAATCACCTCATCCAGGTTGAGGTAAGCGATCAGCAAACCGTCCAACAGGTGCAGGCGACGCTCGACCTTGTCCAGGCGGAACTGCAGGCGCCGGCGCACAGTGCTAACCCGGAACTCCAGCCATTCCACCAGCAACGCCCGCAGGTTCTTCAACTGCGGCTTGCCGTCCAGACCGATGATGTTGATGTTGACCCGGTAGGTCGACTCCAGCTCGGTGGTGGCGAACAGATGCTGCATCAGTTCATCGGGATCGACCCGGTTGGAGCGCGGGATGATCACGATGCGGCAGGGGTTCTCGTGGTCCGACTCGTCCCGCAGGTCGGCCACCATCGGCAGTTTCTTGGCCTGCATCTGCGCGGCAATCTGCTCCAGCACCTTGGCCCCGGAGACCTGGTGCGGCAGCGCGGTGACAATAATGTCGCCATCCTCGATCCGATACACGGCGCGCATGCGCACCGAGCCACGGCCGGTTTCATAGATCTTCAGCAGGTCGGCGCGCGGGGTGATGATTTCCGCTTCGGTGGGGTAATCCGGCCCCTGGATATGCTCGCAGAGCTGCTCCACCGTGGCCTTGGGTTCGTCCAGCAGACGCACGCAGGCCGAAGCCACTTCCCGCAGGTTGTGCGGCGGCACGTCGGTGGCCATGCCCACGGCGATACCGGTGGTGCCGTTGAGCAGGATATTCGGGAGACGCGCCGGCAATACCAGAGGTTCCTGCAAGGTGCCGTCGAAGTTCGGCCCCCAGTCCGCAGTGCCCTGGCCCAGCTCGCTGAGCAGCACTTCGGAATAGCGCGACAGACGCGCCTCGGTATAACGCATGGCCGCGAAGGACTTGGGATCGTCCGGCGCACCCCAGTTGCCCTGGCCGTCCACCAGCGTGTAGCGATAGCTGAAGGGCTGTGCCATCAGCACCATGGCTTCGTAGCAGGCGGAATCCCCGTGAGGGTGGAACTTACCGAGCACATCACCCACGGTACGCGCGGATTTCTTGTGCTTGGAATCGGCATCCAGCCCCAGCTCACTCATGGCGTAGACGATACGCCGCTGTACCGGTTTCAGGCCGTCGCCGATATGCGGCAAAGCACGGTCCATGATCACGTACATGGAGTAGTTGAGGTAGGCACTTTCGGTGAAGTCAGCCAGTGACCGGCGTTCTACGCCATCCAGGCTGAGATCAAGGGAGTCGCTCATGCGGGCCTCATTGGTTCGTTGTCTGGCGCAGCAGCATAGTGCCGCCGCGCTGAGTAAATTCAAGTTTCTTCAAAGCGCTCATGCCCAGCAAAATCTGGTCGCCGTCGAGCCCCGGGGCCACCAGGGCCCTGACGTCCTGGAGAACGATATCCCCCAGTTGCAAACGCTCGATGCGGGTCCGATAACCCTCGCTGCGCCCGTTGGCCGTGCTCAGGGTGACCGGCACCCCACGCTCCAGGCCCAGGCGCTCGGCCAGCCCGGAAGGAATCGACACCTCGGTGGCGCCGGTATCGAGCATGAATTGCACCGGCTGCCCGTTGATATGGCCGCTGGCGACGAAATGCCCCTGGCCGTTGCCGACCAGTTTCACTTCGATATAACCCTCATGTTGTTGCGAACTGACGACCGTGTTCGGGTTCTCCTGACGGGCCTCCCAATCGGCAAAGAACCGCGTGGCCAGGAACAGCGCAGCGGCCCAGGCCATGATCAGCATCACGCGCCCGGCACTCTTGCCCGGTTGCTGGCTCATGACTTGCTACTCCAGCCACCTTCAGGCGCAGCAAAACGCCAGACGATGGGACGGGCCTCGCCATCGGCGCGGGCTCCATTGTTGTTGTCCACACCGATCCAGGCCCCCTTGGCATCCACCACCAAGGCTTCCGCCAGCCCATAGGGCTGTGGATAACGTCGATGCTCCACCAGCGCCTCGGCGGCATAGGACCAGCACTGCTCGACCTTGGCGGTCTGCGCATCCCGGCGACAGATCTGATAGGCGTTACGCTCCAGGGTGAACAACTTGCCGTCGAACAGCGACACGTCGGCAAAATCCCGGGACACCGCCTTGGCATTGGGCACCTGCTCCGGCTGCATTTCCGAGCCAGCCTCACTGAGCAGCACGCAACCACCATCACAGTCCCAGGTGGTCTGCCCGCGCTTGATCAGCAACAGCCCGCGCCGCTCACGCTCCGCCGCCAACCAGATACGGTCGCCGGCAGGGTTCACCGCCAGGCCTTCGAACAAGGCGTTGAAATGCAGGAGCATGCCACTGGCCCGCGCTTCACGGACCATGATCGGGGAGATCTTCAACCAGGCCGGCGTGCCTTGCGCCGGCACTTGTAGCACCGCGGCATGAGCCTCGCTGATCACGTACTTGTTGCTGGCGGCGTCGCAGGAGATGCCTTCGAAATCCAGGTCGCCACCACGCACGAAGGACGCCGCCCAGGTCCGTGACTTCAAGCCCCAGGGCAAGCCGGTATCGGGTACTGCAGGTACCTCCAGCTTGACGGCATCGGCCTGCCAGGCACTGTCGCGGGTATCGAGCTTGTAGATCTGATCGTCATCGCGGTCGGAAACCGTCCACAAATCCTGGCCACAGAGTGCCAGCCCGGACAGATTGCCGCCGCGCATGCCTTCCACAGGATGCTCGGACAACAAGGTCAGTTCGGGCACTGGCGCGGCCACCACCGAGGTTGCCAATAGCGCTAGGGCCAGGGCAAAACCTCTGTGCATCAGGCCAGCACCTCGGCCAGGTTGCCCTTGGACTCCAGCCAGGACTTGCGATCACCGGCGCGCTTCTTCGCCAGCAGCATGTCCATGATTTCTGCGGTGGCCTCGACGTCGTCCAGGGTCAACTGCACCAGGCGCCGAGTGTTCGGGTCCATGGTGGTTTCACGCAGTTGCGGCGGGTTCATCTCACCCAGCCCCTTGAATCGGGTGACCTGGGGCTTGCCGCGCTTCTTCTCGGCCACCAGGCGATCGAGAATGCCGTCGCGCTCGGCATCATCGAGGGCGTAGAAGATGTCCTTGCCCAGGTCGATGCGGTACAGCGGCGGCATGGCCACATAGACGTGACCGGCATTCACCAACGGGCGGAAATGCTGGACGAACAAGGCACAGAGCAAGGTGGCGATGTGCAAACCGTCGGAGTCGGCATCGGCGAGGATGCAGATCTTGCCGTAGCGCAGTTGGCTCATGTCCTCGGCGCCTGGATCGACCCCGATGGCCACAGCGATGTTGTGCACTTCCTGGCTGGCCAGGACTTCGCTGCCGTCCACTTCCCAGGTGTTGAGGATCTTGCCGCGCAACGGCAGGATCGCCTGAAATTCCTTGTCCCGCGCCTGCTTGGCCGAACCGCCAGCAGAGTCACCTTCCACCAGGAACAGTTCGGAGCGCATTGGGTCCTGGCCGGCGCAGTCCGCCAGCTTGCCGGGCAGCGCCGGGCCCTGGGTAATGCGCTTGCGCTCGACCTTCTTGCTGGCCTTCAAGCGGCGACCGGCGTTGCTGATGGCCAACTCCGCCAGTTGCATGCCCAGCTCGGGATTGGCATTGAGCCACAGGCTGAAGGCGTCCTTGACCACACCGGAAACGAAAGCCGCCGCCTCACGGGACGACAAACGCTCTTTGGTCTGGCCGGAGAACTGGGCGTCTTGCATCTTCATCGACAGGACGAAGGCGATCCGTTCCCAGACGTCTTCCGGAGCCAGCTTCAGGCCACGGGGCAGCAGGTTGCGGAATTCGCAGAACTCGCGCATGGCATCCAGCAGGCCCTGGCGCAGGCCGTTGACGTGGGTACCGCCCTGGGCCGTGGGGATCAGGTTGACGTAGCTTTCCTGAACACTGTCGCCACCTTCCGGTAGCCACAGCAGGGCCCAGTCCACCGCTTCCTTGTTACCGGCCAGGCTGCCGCAGAACGGCTCGCTGGGCAGGCGTTCGAATTCGCTGACCGCATCCACCAGATAGGAGCGCAAGCCGTCTTCGTAATGCCACTCGACCTTCTCACCGCTGGACTTGTCCTCGAAGCTCACCAACAGCCCCGGGCACAGTACCGCCTTGGCCTTGAGCACATGCTTGAGGCGGCTGACGGAGAATTTCGGCGAATCGAAGTATTTCGGGTCCGGGGCAAAGTACACACTGGTACCGGTGTTGCGCTTGCCCACGGTGCCGACCACTTCCAGCTCGGTGGCCTTGTAGCCGTCGGCGAAGGTCATCTGGTATTCGTTGCCGTCGCGCTTGACCCGCACCCGCACCTGGTTCGACAGGGCGTTGACCACGGAAATACCCACCCCGTGCAAACCGCCGGAGAACTGGTAGTTCTTGTTGGAAAACTTGCCGCCGGCATGGAGCTTGGTGAGGATCAGCTCGATCCCGGAGACGCCCTCTTCCGGGTGGATGTCCACGGGCATGCCGCGGCCGTCGTCGCAGACTTCCAGGGAGTGGTCGGCGTGCAGGATGACCTGTATCGACTTCGCATGGCCGGCCAGGGCTTCGTCGACACTGTTGTCGATGACTTCCTGGGCCAAATGGTTGGGCCGCGTGGTGTCGGTGTACATGCCCGGGCGTTTGCGCACCGGGTCGAGTCCCGAGAGGACTTCGATGGCGTCTGCGTTATAAGAGCTAGCGCTGGGAGTGGCCATGGGTTCTCGTCGTTAGTCGTTCAATGAATATGGGGCGAGGCCTTCACAGTGCCGTGAAGTCGATCGCCTGGTACTGATCGGCAGTGATGCCGGCAAAATTCAACATCGCCGGCAATTGTCCGGCAAAACCTTGGAAACTATGATCGCCGCCGGCCTGAATGCGCAAGGCGCAGGCACGGTAATAACGCTCGGCGCTGCGATAGTCCAGCGTCTCGTCCCCGGTCTGCAACCACACCTGATAACGCTGTGGGTCCTGAGGCGGCGCGACTTCCAGCGCTGCCAGGGCCGCCACATGGTCATGGGTCAGCTCCCAGGTTTCATCGGTATACAGGTTTTTCTGCGTGCCCAGATAACCGTCGAACATCCGGTGCGGGCTGACAGCAGGGTTGATCAGCAGGGCTTTGAGCCCGTAGCGCTCGGCAAGGTGAGTCGCATAGTAGCCGCCGAGCGAGCTGCCGACCAGCAATGGTCGACCGAGCTCGGCAATCGCCTGCTCCAGCTGGCCAATGGCCTGTCGCGGATGATGATGCAGGGCCGGTACCCGCAATTGTTCAGCCAGCCCCAGCTGCTCCATGACACGCCGCAACTGAGAGGCCTTGGTCGACGCGGGAGCACTGTTGAAGCCGTGGATATAAAGGATCGAACCGGACATGCGAACTCCCTGTGCACCTGGGCAAAAGCCGCAGTTTACAGGGATGACGACCGGTTACGAAGCCGCTTCAGTAGCCGTTGCTACCGTAGTCGATGGTGAATTCGTAGCCCAGGACCCGTTCCACGCCGGTTTCCAACCGTCCATCGGGCCACAACCGCAGCCAGCGATAGCCAGGCACCTGCTCCTCGACCTTGAAGTCGTCGCTGCCGGGCTCGAACTGGATGCAGGTCGAGGGTGAGGCCAATAGCCGCACGGCGCCGCGCTGGCGGTCGATTTCCTGATGCACATGCCCCCAGAGCAAGGCACGGACCTGAGGGAAAGCATCGAGCACGGCGAACAGTGCCTCGGCGTTGCGCAGGCCAATGGGCTCCATCCAGGTACAGTCAATGGATACCGGGTGATGGTGCAGGCAGATCAGGTGATGGCGCTCAGGCGCCTCGCTCAGGGAGCGGGCCAGCAATTGCAGTTGGTCGTCCTGCAGGTAACCCGGCACCGAGCCGGGCACCGCCGAGTCCAGCAAGGTGATGCGCCAGTTGCCGATATCCATTACCGGCTCCAGCAAGTCACTGTCCTGCGTCGCCAGTTGCATGACCTGCGGCTCGTCATGGTTGCCCGGCAGCCAGCGGCCAGGTGCCGGAATCTGTCGGGTCAACTGACGAAAGCGCTGATAGGACTCCAGGGAGCCGTCCTGGGACAGATCACCGGTGGCCAGCATCAGGTCGATCCGCGGCTGCTGCGCCAGCACCTGCTCGATGACTCGCTGCAGACTGTCGGCGGTGTTCATGCCCAGCAAGGTGCCATCAGCGTCGGCAAACAGATGGCTGTCAGATAGTTGCACCAGCAGTACGGAATCGTCGGCAGTCAGTGCGGATACGCTTGGCACGGCGTTCTCCCGGAGCAAGGGCACAAAGCATGATGAAGGCGGCAATTATGCTGGGGGAAATGCAAAAGAGGAAACCTGGGAAACGGACCCAGTTCACATCTAGCGCACGGCTTCGAACTCGTGACCACAGGCCAGGCAATGGCTCAGCCACTCCCCAAGAAAGACATTCAGCTGGGCCTTTTCATCCGGCTGGTGCATGAAGGCATTGGGATAGGGATAGATGCTGCGAAAACGCCGGGCATGCTCGGCACTGATGACCTCCGCCATGCGCGCATCGTGATAGACCTGCACTTCCAGTTGCGGCACGGGCAGCCACGGCAAGCTGTGCTCCTGACGCACCTGCAAGGTGGTGGTGTAGGGGCAGGCCAGCACCACTTCCAGGGCCAGTACGCCGAGCATCTGGTCGCCCTGGGTCACGGCAATGCGCCGTGCCACAGGCTGATTGCGCATGTCAGGCAACAGGCGCATCAGCCGAGCGTAGTTGGCCTCGCAGGACGCTTGCAGCCCCGCGAGATCAACCCGATAGCGGTCGCGTACCTTGTTTACGACCATAACCCCCTCACTTCAGCGCGATTGAGCGCCAGCCACTGCAAGGCAATGATGCTGGCGGCATTGCAGATCCGCCCGTCACGCATGGCCTGCAGCGCATCCTCATAAGCCATCACCGAAACCCGGATGTCTTCCGCCTCTTCTTCCAGCCCATGCAGCCCGCCGGCAGCGCTGCTGTCGCAACGGCCCAGGAACAGGTGGACGAACTCGGTGCTGCCCCCCGGCGACGGAAAATACTGGGTCATCGGCCACAGCGCAGAGATGTCCAGGCCAGCTTCCTCCTGTGCCTCACGCCGAGCAACCTGTTCCGGCTGCTCGTCCTTGTCGATCAGCCCGGCCACCAGCTCCACCAGCCAGGGCGTAGCGGTCTTGCCCATGGCGCCAACGCGGAACTGTTCGATCAGCACCACTTCATCGCGTTGCGGATCGTACGGCAGTACGCAGACCGCATCGTGACGGACAAAGACTTCACGATTGATTTCCCGCCCCATGCCACCGGCGAACAGCTCGTGGCGCAATTGCAAGCGATCGAGCCGGTAGAACCCCTGGAAGCAGTTTTCACGCCGGATGATCTCAACGGCACTTGGCGTGGAGTTGGCAAAGTCAGTCATAACAATCCTCGTGTACAGCGTATTCGACCCGAGGATCCCCCTCGACTTCGCGCCATCCTAACGCGCCCGCGGTTGCCGATGCAGCCCCTTTACCCTCAGCGGGATAGACGGCGAGGGGCTAAACCTACTCTAATTGCTTCTATTGAGCTTAGTGGCGAACCGACTGCCTCGCAGACAGTCGAAGCCGGTAACTTTTGCCTCCCCCCTGGTTTATGAAGGACGCCCATGTCGCTTGTCAAAATCGCCTCCGTGGCCTGTATCGCCCTGACCCTGGGCGCCTGCCAAAGCCTGTTTCAGCCAAGCTACAACACCCCGCTGGAAACCAAGCGCGAGAAATCCGAACAACTCAAGCCCGGCTGCAGTGGCGCCGACTGCCCACTGGTCAACCTTGACACCGTGCACTTTCCCGCCGAGCCGCAACTGGACGCCATCGTCGAAAAACGCTTGCTGCAAATGACCCGCACCAGCCCCGACGCACCACTGCCGGCCAGCCTCAGCGCCTACCGCGAACAGTTCCTGCGCAGCGCAGCAGACCGCCACGGCATGTACCTGCAATCCAAGGTACGCGAGCAGCATGACGGACTGGTGATCATCGAACTGGCCAGCTACCTGGACACCGGCGCCGCCAATGGCACCCCGGGACGGGGCTTCGTCAACTACTCGCGCCAGCAACACAAGGCCCTGAACCTGGCAGACATGCTCCTGCCCGGCCAGGAGGACATGTTCTGGAAGGCTGCGCGGGTTGCCCACAACAACTGGCTGATCAGCACCCACCTGGATCGCGAAGCCGAATTCGTCAAGACCTGGCCGTTCCAGAAAACCCCGAACGTGGCCCTGACCCAGAAAGCCGTGACCCTCAAGTACGACGTCACCACCATCGCGCCCTCGGTCCTGGGTCATATCGAATTGCAGATTCCCTACGACCGCCTCAAGGGCGTGCTCAAGCCCGAGCTGTTTCCCGGGAACTGAACGCCCGCACCAGCAGCCACTGCAACAGCCCTGCCAGTACCAGTGACGGCAGGGTTGCACCGACACCGGATACAGATTGGCCAGCAGGTGATAGGTGCTCACCCCACCCAACCGGGCCGGCAGCGCCGTCCAGCGCAGGGCTGAGTGCGGGATCTGCCCGCTGCGGCGACGCAGGATGAAGTGATCCACCTGCACCACGCCAAACAACCGCGCAAATGCCGAGCCGATCGACAGCAGGAAGTTCTGGTACTGGGCCAATGGCGCCAAACACGCGCTGGTCGGCCGGCACCGCGAGATCGGGAGAGTAGGTACTTGCCCTGCGCAAGGGATCTATCTCAGAAAGAACAGGAGCAAGCTGCAAGCCTCAAGCGTCAAGAAAAAGCACTTCGGCCTTTGCTTTCCGCTTGCAGCCTGCAGCCTGCAGCTTGCAGCTTGCAGCTCGTGGCTTAGACCTTCTTGTACAGCTGGCTGCCTTCCTGCTTGAAGCGCGCGGCCTGCTCGGCCAGTCCCTTGGCGACATCCACATCCACCGCTTCGATGCGCTGGTTGGCCGCGTATTCGCGCACTTCCTGGGTGATCTTCATCGAGCAGAACTTCGGCCCGCACATGGAACAGAAATGCGCCACCTTGGCCGAATCCTTAGGCAGGGTTTCGTCGTGGTAGGAGCGTGCGGTGTCCGGGTCCAGGCCCAGGTTGAACTGGTCTTCCCAGCGGAACTCGAAACGCGCCTTGGACAGGGCGTTGTCGCGGATCTGCGCGCCAGGGTGACCTTTGGCCAGGTCGGCAGCATGGGCCGCGATCTTGTAGGTGATGATCCCGGTCTTCACGTCATCCTTGTTCGGCAGGCCCAGGTGCTCCTTGGGCGTGACATAGCAAAGCATGGCGCAACCGAACCAGCCGATCATCGCCGCGCCGATACCGGAAGTGATGTGGTCGTAGCCCGGAGCGATGTCGGTGGTCAGCGGGCCCAGGGTGTAGAACGGCGCCTCGTCGCAGCACTCCAGCTGCTTGTCCATGTTCTCCTTGATCAACTGCATCGGCACGTGGCCCGGGCCTTCGATCATGCACTGCACATCGTGCTTCCAGGCGATCTTGGTCAGCTCGCCGAGGGTTTCCAGCTCACCGAACTGGGCTTCGTCGTTGGCGTCGGCAATCGACCCCGGACGCAGGCCATCTCCCAGGGAGAAGCTGACGTCGTAGGCCTTCATGATTTCGCAGATTTCGTCGAAATGGGTGTAGAGGAAGTTCTCTTTATGGTGCGCCAGGCACCACTTGGCCATGATCGAACCGCCCCGGGAGACGATGCCGGTGACGCGCTTGGCGGTCAGCGGTACATAGCGCAGCAACACGCCGGCGTGGATGGTGAAGTAGTCCACGCCCTGCTCGGCCTGTTCGATCAGGGTGTCGCGGAACAGCTCCCAGGTCAGGTCCTCGGCCACGCCGTTGACCTTTTCCAGGGCCTGGTAGATCGGCACGGTACCGATCGGCACCGGCGAGTTGCGGATGATCCACTCGCGGGTTTCATGGATGTGCTTGCCGGTGGACAGGTCCATCACCGTGTCCGAACCCCAGCGGATGCCCCAGGTCAGTTTCGCCACTTCTTCCTCGATGGAAGAACCCAGGGCGCTGTTGCCGATATTGCCGTTGATCTTCACCAGGAAGTTGCGGCCGATGATCATCGGCTCCAGCTCAACGTGGTTGATGTTGGCCGGGATGATGGCGCGGCCGCGGGCGATTTCCTCGCGGACGAACTCTGGGGTGATTTCTTTCGGGATGCTGGCGCCGAAGCTGTGACCGGCGTGTTGCTGCTTCAGCAGGCCGGCGGCGCGGGCCTCCTGCAGCTTCATGTTTTCGCGGATGGCGACGTATTCCATCTCGGCGGTGATGATGCCTTTGCGCGCGTAGTGCATCTGGCTGACGTTGGCCCCGGCCTTGGCTCGGCGCGGGTTGTTGACGTGGGCAAAACGCAGCTTGGTCAGTTCCGGGTCCGCCAGACGCTGCTGACCGAAGTTGGAGCTCAGGCCCGCCAGGCGCTCGGTGTCGCCACGGTCTTCGATCCACGCCGAACGTACATCGCCCAGGCCCTTGCGCACATCGATCACCACGTTCGGATCGGTGTAGGGACCGGAGGTGTCGTACACAGTGACCGGCGCGTTGATCTCGCCGCCGAAATCGGTGGGGGTCACGTCCAGGGTAATTTCGCGCATGGGCACGCGGATGTCCGGGCGGGAACCCTGGACATAGACTTTTTGCGAGCGGGTAAAGGGCTGCACCGATTGTTGGTCGACTTGGGCCGACTCACTGAGGTTGCTAGCGTTTTTTAGTTTTGTCGTCATCACGGGCTCTCCAGACAGCATCCAGGCAGTGGGATTTTGTCGGAGCGAACCTGTAACGGACGGACGCACCCTGTCTAAGCAACTAGTGAGTGCAGTGCTTGGTACTCGAGGGGTGTTCGATTGTCGAACAACATCCCGGACGAAGCACAAGAGGACTCGCCGGGTGACGAGAAATCTTGTTCCCTACGCAGGCGCTAACCTGATCAGGTTCAACGGGATCCGGATTATCCGATCTCAGCCTCATAGCAAGGCACCCCGACAAGAACCGGGCCAGTCTAGACAAAGCCGGGACAGAACGCCAACCCCCGTGCAATAAGCAGGATGAATGGCGTAATTAGCGGATTGTTGCGACCTGCCAGCGGCTCTACACTCCTTGCCCTGTGTCGAACCTTGACGCTCTATGGGTCGCGCCTTAGCCTTGGCGCCTGGATTATCTCCGTAATATCAACTCTAGGGATCGCCGAATGCTGCGCAAACTCTCACTGGCTGTTGCCGTGTCTTGTGCGTCCAATGGAATGGCCTGGGCAGCAGAAGCGCCTTTGACCACCAAGACCGACCTGGTCAGCGTCTATCAGGAAGCGGTGGACAACAATGCCGATCTGGCCGCTGCACGCGCCCAGTACGGCGCCCAGAAGGAAGTGGTGCCCCAGGCTCGCGCCGGGCTTCTGCCCAACCTCTCGGCCGGCGCGGACATGAGCAATACCCGCACCAGGTTCGATGAGCCTTCCATGACCTCGACCCGCAGCGGCAACGTCTACCAGGCCACCCTGGCCCAGCCGCTGTTCCGTGCCGATCGCTGGTTCCAGTTGCAAGCCGCCAAGGACATCAACGAGCAAGCCTCCCTGCAGCTCTCGGCCACCGAGCAGAACCTGATCCTGCAAAGCGCGGAGAACTACTTCGCGGTGCTGCGCGCCCAGGACAACCTGGCCTCGACCAAGGCCGAGGAAGCCGCGTTCAAACGCCAGCTGGATCAGTCCAACGAGCGCTTCGATGTGGGCCTGTCGGACAAGACCGACGTACTACAGTCCCAGGCCAGTTACGACACCGCCCGGGCCAACCGCATCCTTGCCCAGCGCCAGGTGGACGACGCCTTCGAGGCCCTGATCACCCTGACCAACCGCGAGTACAACGCGATCCAGGGCATCGTCCATACCCTGCCGGTGCTGGCGCCGACCCCCAACGATGCCAAGGCCTGGGTCGACACCGCCGCCAAGCAGAACCTCAACCTGCTGGCCAGCAACTACGCGGTCAGCGCCGCCGAGGAAACCCTCAAGCAGCGCAAGGCCGGGCACGCCCCGACCCTGGACGCCGTGGCGCAGTACAAGAAAGGCGACAACGACGCCCTGGGCTTCAGCAACCCCAATCCGTTGACGCGCTACGGCAGCGATGTCGAACAGCGCTCCATCGGCCTGCAGTTGAACATCCCGATCTACAGCGGCGGGCTGACCAGCTCCCAGGTTCGCGAGTCCTATTCGCGCCTGAGCCAGACCGAACAGCAGCGTGAATCCCTGCGCCGCCAGGTGGTGGAGAACACCCGCAACCTGCACCGCGCAGTGAACACCGATGTCGAGCAGGTCCAGGCCCGACGCCAGTCGATCATCTCCAACCAGAGTGCGGTGGAAGCCACGGAAATCGGCTATCAGGTGGGGACGCGCAATATCGTCGACGTGCTCGATGCCCAGCGCCAGCTGTACACCTCGGTGCGCAACTACAACAACAGCCGCTACGACTACATCCTCGACAACCTGCGCCTGAAGCAGGCCGCCGGCACCCTCAACCCCGGTGATCTGCAAGACCTGTCGCGCTACCTCAAGGCCGACTACAACCCGGACCGCGACTTCCTGCCGCCGGACCTGGCCAAGGCCGCACAAGAGCAACTCAAGGCTCGCCCCTGAAGGCCGCAGCCATAAAAAAGGCCACCCCTGCGGGTGGCCTTTTTGCATGCCGGCAAAGCGCTTTCGGAGCTACGACTCAGCGCTCCTTGAGCAAACGGTCGAGCCCATCGAGCAAACGCTGCAAAGCGCCCTGATTGGCCTTGAGCACCTTGAGCCCGGCCTCGGCCATCTTCTGTGCATCCCGGGGCAACTCGAACAGGCGCTGCACCGCCACCGCCAGTCCCTCAGCGTCATCCACCTCCTGCAAGGCACCGGCCTCGCGCAGCATCGCGGCGATTTCCAGGAAGTTGAACAGGTGCGGCCCGCTGATCACCGGCTTGGCCAGGGCCGCCGGCTCCAGCAGGTTGTGCCCGCCATTGGCGACTAGACTGCCGCCGACAAAAGCGCTGTCGGCCAGGGCGTAGAGGAACAGCAACTCGCCCATGGTGTCCCCCAGCAACACCGAGGTGGTGGCGCCCACCGGTTCCCCGGCGGAGCGGCGAACCGTCGCGAATCCCTGTTGCTGGCACAGCTCGAACACCGAGTTGAAGCGCTCCGGGTGCCGTGGCACCAGGATCAGCAAGGCATTCGGGTAACTGGCCAGCAGTTGCCGATGGGCGTCGAGCACCACGGCGTCTTCACCTTCGTGGGTACTGGCGGCGATCCATACAGGACGCTCCATGGCCTGCCATTGCTGGCGCAGATCCCGGGCACGCTCCAGCAGTTGCGGGTCAATGCTCAGGTCGAACTTGATCGAGCCTGTAACTTCCACCGTCTCGGGACGTGCACCCAGTTGACGGAAACGCTCGGCTTCGGCTTCGGTCTGCACCGCGAACAGGCTCATTTGCCCCAGCATGGGCGCGGTCAGGCGGGCAAAACGTCCATAGCCCTTGGCCGAACGCTCGGACAGCCGGGCATTGGCCAGGGCCACCGGAATCCCGCGCCGGGCGCACTGGTCAATGTGGTTGGGCCACAGCTCGGTCTCCATGATCACCGCCAGCTTGGGCTGCACCCGATCCAGAAACCGCGCCGCGGCGCAGGGCAGATCGTAAGGCAGGTAGCAATGCTGGATTCGCGGCTCATTGGCGAACAGCGCCTGGATACGCTCGGAGCCGGTGGGCGTCATGCAGGTCACGGTGATCGGCAACTGGGGATAACGGGCCAACAGGGCACGAATCATTGGCGCGGCGGCGATGCTCTCGCCCACAGACACCGCATGCACCCAAATGCCGCCAGTCTGCATGGCCGGCAAGCCAAGGGAGAAACGCTCGCCAATGCGCTTGGCATAAGCCGGAGCCTTGCGCGAACGCAGCCACAGGCGAATCGCTACCAATGGCAGCCCCAGGTAAAACAGTGCGGTATAGAGAGTTCTATTCATGGCGGCGGAGTTTATCGGTTTTTTAGCCGATCGCCTTCAGGTGCACGGCAAAACGTTCCGCCAGCCAACGCGCCGCCGGCCCCAGAGGTTCGTCGCGGCGCCAGGCCAACTCCACCACCAGCGCCGGCGGGGTCCATTCGCTGACCAATTCGACCATCTGGTGCTGGTAAGCCGGGTACTGCACCACATGCCGCGGCAGCCAGGCCCAGCCCAGGCCGCGCATCAGCCATTCAGCCATGACATAGAAGCTGTCAGCCCGCCAGACCTGGGGGCTGACCTGCTCGCCACCGGGATAACCGCTGAGTTGAGGAGCGATCAACAACTGCCGGTGCCGGGCCAGCAGTTGGCGATTGACCCGTTTCTCATGGGCCAGCGGATGCCCCACGGCGCAGACGGTGACCATCTCGACGCTGCCCAGGGCTTGGCGCTCCAGGGTTTCCGGCATCTGCTCATGGTGAAACAGCAGCCCCAAGTCGGCACGACGCTCCACCAGTTTGCGCGCCACGTCCCCCTGAGCACCGCTGGCCAGTTGCACTTCCAGACTGGGAAAGCGCTCGGCCAGTGCCTCCAGGCTGTCGAGCACCGGCTGATAGGGCATCGCCTCATCCTGGGCCAGGCGCAACCGCGCCTCCTGGCCCCGCATCAAGGCCAGCGCCCGGCCATTGAGGCGATCACACTGGCGGAGGATTTCCCGGGCCTCCTGCAACAAGGCACTGCCGGCTTCGGTGAGCTTTGGCTGACGGCCGCTGCTGCGCTCGAACAGGCTCACTCCCAGGTCCTCTTCCAGCAGGGCAATGGCACTGCTGATGGCGGACTGAGCCTTGCGTTGCTGGCGGGCTACTGCAGAAAACGAGCGCAGCTCGGCAACACTGACAAACAGCCGCAACTGCTCCAGGTTCCATTGCATGTTCATAGGACAACCTATCTTCATAACAGATAGGTAATGACTTTACCCCATCTGAACAGTCTCTAGAATGCCGACCTCAGAAAAGCAGTCCCAGACACGAGGAACCCTCCCATGAACGCTTACTACTACCTGGCCATCGCCATCTGCGCGGAAGTAATTGCCACTGTTTCAATGAAAGCGGTCAAGGGCTTGAGCACACCGCTGCCCCTGGCGCTGATCATCGTCGGCTACGGCGTGGCGTTCTGGATGCTGACCCTGGTAGTGCGCACCGTCCCGGTAGGCGTGGCCTATGCAGTGTGGGCAGGCATGGGCATCGTCATGGTCAGCATCGCCGCCCTGTTTCTCTACGGCCAGAAGTTGGATATCCCGGCCATGCTGGGCATGGCGCTGATCGTCCTCGGCGTGGTGGTGATCCAGCTGTTCTCTAAAACCGCCGGGCACTGACCCTCTGCTCATGCAGGAGCCGGCTTGCCGGCGAGCAGCCCACCGCGTGACAACCTGTCACGGGGTTCGCCTGGGCGCTCCTACAGATTCACGAGCCTGTATACTGCGCCTCTCGTTTTGAACACTGAGGTCGCTGCATGCCATCCGCTATTTCTACCGATGTGCTGATTGTCGGCGCAGGCGTCGCCGGTCTCTGGCTGAACGCCCGCCTGCGGCGCCAGGGCTTTTCCACTGTACTGGTGGAAAGCGCCAGCCTCGGTGGCGGACAGAGCGTGAAATCCCAGGGGATCATCCACGGCGGCGCCAAATACGCCCTGCACGGCGCCCTCACCGGTGCCTCGGAAGCCATCGCCGACATGCCGCGGCGCTGGCGCGAAGCCTTGGCCGGCACCGGCGAGCTGGACCTGTCCGGCGTGCGCCTGCTGTCCGACGCCCATTACCTCTGGTCTCCCGGCACCCTGGCCGGCAACCTCACCAGCTTCTTTGCCAGTAAGGCCGTGCGCGGCCGGGTCGATCAGGTCAAGGGCGAACAATTGCCCCCGGCCCTGCAAGACAAACGCTTCAAAGGCAAGGTCTATCGCCTGGCCGAGCTGGTGGTGGATGTGCCTAGCGTCATCCAGCGTCTGGCAGACCTCGGCGGCGATAGCCTGCTGGCCGGACAGAAGATCGAGCCCCTACTGGAGAATGATCATCTGGTGGGCCTGCGGATCGATGAACGCGAGATCCGCGCGCAACGCATCGTCCTCAGCGCCGGTGCCGGCAATGCCGACCTGCTCAAGGCTATCGGCCTGAGTCAGCCGGCCATGCAGCAACGTCCGCTGCACATGGTGCTGGTCAAGGGGCCAACCCTTAAACCCCTGTACGCCCATTGCCTGGGCGGCGGCCCCAAACCCCGGATCACCGTCACCACTCACCCGGCTGCCGACGGCCAATGGGTCTGGTACCTGGGAGGCGATCTCGCCGAAGCCGAAGGCGTGGCCCGGGAACCGGCGGCGCAGATCGCTGCTGCCCAAAAGGAACTGGGACAGTTGCTGCCTTGGGTCGACCTGAGCCAGGCGCAGTGGGCCACCTTGCGAGTGGATCGGGCCGAGCCGGCGCAATCGGGCCTGACCCGGCCGGATAACGCCTTCCTCGCCGAGCAGGATCGCCTGCTGGTGGGTTGGCCGACCAAACTGGCCCTGGCGCCGGACTTCGCCGACCGCGTTCTCGCGGCTCTGGAGCGCGACGGCATTCGTCCAGGCCACAGTGATCCACTTCCCGCCCTGCCCAAGCCGCCCCTGGCACAACCGGCCTGGGAGCAACTGCTGCCATGAGCCAGCCGACCCTGCATAACCTGCATCGCCCCATCGGCAGCACCGGCCTGATGGTTTCGCCTCTGGGCCTGGGCACGGTCAAGCTGGGCCGTGATCAAGGGGTGAAGTACCCCAGCGGCTTCCAGATCCCGGATGACCAGGAAGCCCGCATGCTGCTCAAGCTGACCCGCGATCTGGGCATCAACCTGATCGACACCGCCCCCGCCTACGGCCGCAGCGAAGATCGCTTGGGCCCCCTGCTACGCGGCCAGCGCCAGGAATGGGTGATCGTCAGCAAGGTCGGTGAAGAGTTTGCCGACGGCGTGTCCCGCCACGACTTCAGTGCCGCTCACACGCGACTGTCCGTGGAGCGCAGCCTGCAACGCCTGGAAACCGACTTCATCGACCTGGTGCTGGTGCATTCCGACGGCAACGACCTGGCCATTCTCGACCAGAGCGAGGTCTACCAGACCCTGGCGCAGCTCAAGCAGGAGGGCAAGATCCGTGGCTTCGGCTTCTCCGGCAAGACCGTCGACGGCGGTCTGAAGGCTCTGGAACAAGGCGATTGCGCCATGGTTACCTACAATCTGAACGAACAGGCCGAGCGGGCGGTCATTGACTATGCCGCCGACCACCACAAGGGCATCCTGGTGAAAAAGGCCCTGGCCAGCGGCCATGTCTGCCTGAGTCCGGGCATCGACCCGGTGCGGGCCAGCTTCGAACTGCTGTTTGAGCGGCCCGGCGTTGCCAGTGCTATCGTCGGGACCATCAACCCGTTGCACCTGGCCCATAACGTGGCGACCGTGGCACAGGTTTTAGGCAAAAACTGATGCCGCCGACGCGGCCGACCCCGACGCAAGAAGGAGCCGAGATGTCGCGACCGCTCATTAGAAAGAATCCCAGCAACTTCAAGACCCTGCCGCTGTTCGTCGAAGCGACTCCCGAAGGCCTCTGCTACCAGAGCGTCGGGAGGCCGCTGAACTTCGCTCAGACCCTGCAGCGCCGGCGCGCGGTGACGGTGGCAGACCACGAAAGGTTTGCATTGGAACTGGCCAACCTCGGGGTTTCTGTACGCCTGACCCTGCACTGGCAGAACCGTGACTACTGGGTGCTGGTGCGCCAGCGACGCCAGGACCGCGGCGACGTGGTGCTCAAGCTGATCTCCGGCTACGTACCCGCCCATGAACTGAACCTGCCGCTGCACACGGCCATCCAGGAAATCGCCGAGGAATGCCTGCTGGAAACCCCGGAAGGCTGGCTCGGCGGACGCTTCAACGACACTTGGCTACCTGCCCCTTACGCCGGGGCCCTGCATTATCGCGAGGCCCTGCCCTTTCGCCTGACTCCACTGTCCGGAGCCGCGCGACCGGTACGCTGCGCCAACCTGCAATTGCTGGAGCGACCCCGGGCCTACGTGCACCTGCCCACCGCCTCGTTGCAACTGATCTACGACCTGCGCCTGGACGTCCCCAAGGAAGCCAAGTCGCTGAGCCTGTTCCACGTCGACGAGCGCCTGGAAGGTGACCAGTTGGTGGCGCGCCTGGACCGCAAGCGGCCGGATCTGTACCTGATGCCCCTGGACAATGGCCAGCCCTGTGCCGAGCTTTACACCTTGAAGAAGGATCAACTGCACCCGGCCAGCACCCGCGGCCTGTACCTGGCGGAAAGCTTCGCCCAGCAGGAAGGCTGGGTGGTGCGTGAGGAGCGGATTCGCTGGAAGGACTGGCTCAGGCAACGAGGCCTGAGCGAACCGGAAAAGGACTCGAAGCTTTCGCGCCTGACCGGCAAGGCCCGGCAGATCCTGCGCAAGATGGTTCCCGCCAAGGCCAGGCGCCAAGGCTGAGGCAAAAAAAACGGCGCCTGAAGCAGGCGCCGTTTTTTCAGACTGCAACCGTTACTGGGCCTTGTCGGTCTTGCGGATCTTCTCGACGATGGCGGTGGTCGAGCTGTTCTCCACCAATCCCAGCACCTTCACCGTGCCGCCATACGCCGTAACGATATCGGCGCCTACCACCTGATCGATGCCGTAGTCGCCACCCTTGACCAGCACGTCCGGGCGGACCTGGGACAGCAGGTTTTCCGGAGTGCCTTCAGAAAAGCTGATCACCCAGTCCACAGCCCCCAGCCCCGCCAGCACCGCCATGCGCCGGTCGACACTGTTGATCGGACGTCCAGGCCCCTTGAGGCGGCTGACCGAAGCATCGTCGTTGATCGCCACGATCAATCGGTCCCCTTGAGCCCGGGCCTGTTCAAGGTAGGTCACATGCCCAGCGTGAAGGATGTCGAAGCAGCCATTGGTGAACACGATCTTCTCGTTGTGCGCCCGGGCATCATCGATGGCCAGCAACAGCTGATCGAGACTCAGAACACCGCGCTCGGAACCTTCCTCGCGCTGGATCGCCCGACGCAGCTCCGGTGCACTGATGGCCGCCGTCCCCAGCTTGCCGACCACAATGCCCGCGGCCAGATTGGCCAGGCCCACCGCGTGGGGCAGCTCTTCACCGGCGGCAATCGCTGCCGCCAAGGTCGAAATCACGGTATCACCGGCCCCAGTGACGTCGAACACTTCACGGGCACGGGCCGGCAGATGCAGGGCCGGATGATCCGGACGCAACAGGGTCATGCCGTGCTCACCACGGGTCACCAGCAGCGCCCCCAGCTCCAGATCGTGCATGAGCTTGGCGCCCTTGCTCACCAGTTCGTGCTCGTCGGCGCAGCCGCCGACGATGGTTTCGAACTCGCTGAGGTTCGGCGTGATCAGGCTGGCACCACGGTAGATGGAGAAATCCTTGCCCTTGGGGTCCGCCAGCACCGGAATGCCACGGGCCCGCGCGGCCGCGATCAGCACCTGATGGTTACGCAGAGCGCCTTTGCCATAGTCGGACAGCACCAGCACCTTGATGCCGTCGAGCAAAGCGTCGACCTCGGCGGCCAGGGCCAGGGCGTCGGTGGCAAAGGGTTCTTCAAAGTCGATGCGCAGCAGCTGTTGGTGACGGCTCATGACCCGCAGCTTGACGATGGTCGGCTGGTGGGCAATGCGCTGGAACAGTGCACGTACGCCCGCACCTTGCAGGCTGTTGGCCAGGCTGTCGGCAGCCTCATCGTCACCGGTCACCCCGACCAGGGAGGCGGGCGCACCGAGGGCGGCGATGTTCAGGGCAACGTTGGCGGCACCACCCGGGCGGTCCTCGATCTGCTCGACCTTGACCACCGGCACCGGCGCCTCAGGGGAAATCCGTGAGGTACCACCATGCCAGTAACGGTCGAGCATGACATCGCCGACCACCAAGACAGGGGCTTGATCGAATCGCGGCATGGACAACTTCATGGAGCATCCCACATACAAAATGAACAGGGGCGCGATATTAACACAGGGTTGGCGCCGCCTAGTTCTATGCCTTGAGTGAGGCCAGCGAAGATTTTCTACGATTCATTTACACGGCAGCAGTTGCAGCAGCTGGCGGATCGCCTCCGGCAACTCCACGCAGGACGTATCGATCTCGCAATCGGCTTGCAGCGGCGCTTCGTAAGGACTGTCGAGCCCGGTGAAATCCTTGATACGGCCCTCCAGGGCCGCCTGATACAGGCCCTTGGGGTCACGCCGGGCACAGGCCTGGAACGGCGTGCTGATGTACACCTCGATAAACTGTCCAGCCCCGAACAGCGCCCGGGCAGCATCACGATCGGCGCGAAACGGTGAAATCGCCGACACGATCACCAACAGCCCAGCCTCCACCATCAGCCGCGCCACCTCGGCCATGCGGCGGACATTTTCCTTGCGTGCCTCGGCCCCCATTCCCAGGTCACGGCACAGCCCACTGCGCACATTGTCACCATCGAGGACGAAGGTATGCATGCCCAACTCGTTGAGGCGCAGTTCCAGCAGGTTGGCCAGGGTCGACTTGCCGGCCCCCGACAGGCCCGTCAGCCATAGACAACAGGGCTTCTGCTGCTTGAGGGCGGCCCGGGCCTCGATGGACAGCGACAGGCTGTAGGGGCGGATCTGCAGTTGCTCCAAAGGCGCACAAGCGAGCTTATTCATAACCCAGCATCTCGTAGTCGCGTTGATAGACACGGCGCACCAGGCGACGGGTGCGTACCGAGCAGAATTCCCTGACAGGGGTAGTGCGGCGTTGAGCAGTGCCGTTGACATGGGGCAGTTGGGCATCGACCCCCAACTGCTGGCACAACAGCTGGAAGTCACGTTGCAGGTATTCCTGATAGCCGATGAAGTCCAGGGCCAGGCGCCCCAGGGAGTCGGTGAGGAAGTCGCTCTGGGGCGCGAAATGCATCTGCCTGTGGATATTCTCCGAGTGCAGCCAGCGGCCGACGAAGTCGTCGAAGTCCCGGTAGTGCGTCACCAGGCTCTGGGCCGCCTGATCCCGTCGCCCCAGGCGGTTGCCCCGCAGAAAGGCATAGGCCGAATAGGCGCGTTCCAGGGGATCGCGGACGAAGGCGAACTTGAAGCTGCTGGAAAACGCCCGGGGGAACTGTTGCTCATACCAGTACAACGGCAGATGCCCCGGCATCCACCCGTCGAACAGGGCCGAACAGACGCTGCTGCCGGCACACTTGGGAACATGGATAAACAGACAGGAATGACGGGCAAAAGCATCGGGGAACCGCACATTGGCGGACATGGACTTGTTCACCACCTGACGATCCACCACCGACAGGCGACCCAACAGGAAATGACGCTGGGTCTTGGGTAATAACTTCCACACAAAACGTTGCAGCATTGCGGTACCCACGCGAGAAGGATGGCCCTCTCGATCCATTCGAAGATTCAGGCGGGAACCATAACAAGCGTGAAACGCAGAATTATTTAGCCTTGGTCAAGACTGTAAGACGGGCCATACAAATGATGCCAAGGTGCCTTGCACACCCTGGAGGCTCCGGGGAACGAGCGGGCTCGCTCCCCGGAAAGACTCAGGCGATCCCGGTGGGTGCGGGCTCTTCCAGACCCATGGCGTGCAACCGCGAGTAGTAGCCATTCTGGGCCAGCAACTGGGCGTGAGTGCCGCGCTCGACAATCCGTCCCTGATCCATGACCAGGATCATGTCCGCCTTCTCGATAGTGGACAGACGGTGCGCAATCACCAGGGTGGTACGTCCCTTCATGACCTTGTCCAGGGCAGCCTGGATATGCCGCTCGGACTCGGTGTCCAGGGCTGAGGTGGCCTCGTCGAGAATCAGCAGCGGAGCGTTCTTCAGCAAGGCCCTGGCAATCGCCAGGCGCTGACGCTGGCCACCCGAAAGCAGCACGCCGTTCTCCCCCACCTGAGTGTCGAGGCCTTCTGGCAACTGAGCGATGAAGTCCATGGCGTAGGCGTCGGCCGCGGCCTTTTCGATGTCCGCCCGCGGTGCCCCGGCCAGGTCGCCATAGGCAATGTTGTTGGCCACGGTGTCGCTGAACAGGGTGACGTGCTGGGTAACCTGGGCGATATGCCGACGCAGGTTCAGCAGGCGGTAATCCTCGACCTCGGTGCCGTCCAGAAGGATCTGGCCCTTGTCATGGTGATAGAAGCGCGGGATCAGGTTGGCCAGGGTCGACTTGCCGCTGCCGGAACGCCCCACCAGGGCGACCATTTTTCCGGGCTCGACGCTGAAGCTGATGTCGTCCAGCACCTGACGCTCGGTACCTGGATAGGTGAAGCTCAGGTTACGCACTTCCAGGTGTCCGCTGATGCTGGCGTGTTCCACCGTGCCACGATCGACCTCGGGCTCGACGTCCAACTGTTCGAAAATGCTTTCCGCGCCGGCCACGCCTTTCTGGATGGTGGAGCTGACTTCCGACAGCTGACGAATGGGCTTGGGCAGCAACCCGGCCATGGTGATGTAGGCCACCATTTCCCCCGCCGACGCATCGCCACGCAGATACAGGACCAGGAACATCAGCACCGCCATGGCGCTGTAGATCACCAGTTGCAGCAGCGGCGTGTAGATCGCGCCGGTGCGGGTCATGCGCAGTTGCTTGTCGGTGTTGCCCTGGCTGGCCGCCAGAAAGCGCTGCTGCTCATAGGTCTCGCCGCCAAAGCTGCGTACCACGCGATAGCCCTGGATGGTTTCCGAGGCAACGTGAGTCACGTCGCCCATGGCCACCTGGATCTTCTTGCTTTGCTTGCGGAATTTCTTGCTGGCGGTACGCACCATGATCGCAATCAGCGGCAGGATGGCAATCATCACCAGGGTCAGGCGCCAGTTCATCCACAACAGCGAGGCAAACAGGAAGATCACCGTCATGCCTTCGCGGATCACCACCTTGATCGCATCGGTCGCGGCCCCCGTAACCATGGTCACGTTGAACGTGATGCGCGAGATCAGGTGTCCCGAGTTGTGCTTGTCGAAGTAGCGGTTGGGCAGGGTCAACAGGTTGTTGAACAACTGCACCCGCAGGTCATGCACCAAGCCCAGGGAAACCTTGGCCAGGAAGTAGTTGCCCAAGTAGGAACCCAGGCCCTGCCAGGCAGCGATCAGCACGATCAACAGTGGCACCGCCTGCAGCAGCCGCATGTCTCGCAGGTAGGGCACAGTGGGAAACAGCGCAGCCTCGGGATTGGACAGGCCATCGACGAAATACTTGAGGATGTAGCCGAGCATGGGCTGGGTCGAAGCGAAGATCAGGAACCCGACGATGCTGATGAGAAACAGACCAATATAGGGCCGCACATAGCCAAGCAGACGGAAGTAGATTTTCAAGCTCGAAGGGCTTGCGCTGGGACTGGAGTCGGTCATATCACGGGAATGTCGTCAAAAAGGAGGCTGACTTTAGCACAGCTTGTTCGAGGTACCGGCACTCCCAAGGGACCGAGATTGTTCAGCTGACCAACGACACCACCTGGTATTAATCGCTATGATTGCCGGCTTAACTTCCGGGATGAACGTCTAAGCATGCAACCCAACGCTCTTCGCAACACGTCGAATCGAGTATTCGATTTCATTTGCCTGTGGATTCTGCCGCTAGGGTATCTATTGCTGCTCTGCGCGCTGTTTTTCCTCCCCGGCCGCAGTCAGTTGCACAAGCTGTACTACGGCCTGTTCAGCATCCCGACGCTGATTGCCCTGTGTACACGCCCCAGCGAACTGAAAGGACTGCTGCGCGAGCCTATCTTCATCGCCATGCTGCTGTTCTGTACCTGGGCCATCGTCAGCCTGGCCTGGAGCCCGCCGGTCGACAGCGTGCTAGGAGAGATCAAGACCCCTTTGCATACGCTGATGCTGTTCGCCGGCTGTACCCTGCTGGTGCGCTATCGCAATGACATAGTGCAGCCACTGATCTTCTGCGCGGCGATCGTTGCCCTGCTCGCCTCGATCTTCAACCTGTACGTCTTCGTTCGCTACCACACCCCCGATCTGCGCATGGTGGGTGCCGGAGCCTTTGACAATCCGCTGCTGAGCTCCCACGTCTTCGGGTTCTTCTGCGTCTACTGGCTGAGCCTGAGCATGACCTGTCGCCGCTACCAGATGCTCTGGCTGAGCATTCCGGCAATGGCCATCATGTTTGCCGCACTGATTGCCACCGGCTCCAGGACGCCCTTGGTGGCGCTGACCCTGGCCGCTCTCTGGCTGAGCTTCATCAGCTGGAACCGCCGCTCGTTGATGCTGCTTGCGGGCATGGCAGTAGGCGGCGCGGCGGTCCTGCTCCTGTTCTCGCAGATGCTTCTGGAGCGTGGCAGCTCTTCGCGCTTCGACCTCTGGCGCCTGGCGCTGGAGCAGATCGTCAATCATCCCTGGATCGGTCATGGCTATAACGCCAGCCTGTCCCTGGACCCGGGTATCGGCTTCCTCCTGGAAGAGCCACACAACTTCGCCCTGGGGGTTCTCTACTATGTGGGCATCTTCGGCCTGCTGCCGTGGCTGTTCATGCAGGCCTGGGCCCTGCTCAAGAGCTGGCAGCTTCGCGCCACACCCTTGCTGATCCTGGCTTCCAGCTGGTTGGTCTTTGGCATTGGCGCCGGCCTGACAGAAGGCGGCGGGATTCTTTCGCGTCCAAAGGAGCACTGGTTCCTGCTGTGGATCCCCCTGGCCATGATCGCCGCCCTGTGCATTCACCAGCGCGCCAAACGTTCGCCGCCTATGCAGGTAGCCTCGCTGAGCCCGGCCGCAGCCGAACAACTGCTCGCCAATGCCCAGGTCATCGAAGCCGATGGCCTGGGGCCCAAGGTCCTGCGTCTGGAGGATGGCAGTTTCTTCAAGCTGTTCCGCCCTCGTCGCTGGTACACCTCGGGAGGGTTCAACCCCTACTCCGAGCGCTTTGCCGCAAACAGCGAGCAACTGCGTGATCTGGGCATTACCACCCCGGTCATCCTGGGCCTGTACCGACTTGCCGACGGCAGCAACGCCGTGCGCTACCAGCCACTGCCTGGGCAAACCCTACGCCAGCGCCTGCAATTGGCAGGCTCGGCAGAAGAGCGCGCGCAGTTGATCAAGGACTTCGGTACGTTCATGGCTCGCCTGCATGAACAAGGGGTGTACTTTCGCTCGCTTCACCTGGCCAATGTGCTGGTCCTGGAGAACGGCGAATTCGGCCTGATCGATCTTGCCGATCTACGGGTTTACCCCTCCTCGCTGAGAACTTCACTGCGCCAGCGCAATCTGCGGCACATGCAGCGCTATAGCGAAGACAGTAACTGGCTGTTCCAGGAGCACCTGAATGCACTACAGGCGGGGTATGCGCTGCCTACCTCGATGTCCCGTGCAACCGGCCTGCTGAAGCAACTGCCTGCGAGCGACGAGCGCCAAGGCGCTCACTGAAACCCTGCACCCACATCTGCACCCTGACAGTCGCACAAGGCTGTCAGGGAATCAGGTCACAGGGGATTGAGCCGCTGAACGTCAGGCCTGACGCTGCCGGGCATAGGCCAGGAAGCCTTCGATATCATCACTGCACAGCTTGTCGGCAAGCCCGTGCAACTCGGCTTCCGGCCAGTCCCACCAGGCACTCTGCAACAACTGCTGGCGCTGTTCTTCGGGGAAGCGCCACCGCAGGAAGCGCGCCGGATTGCCACCGACCACCGCATAGGGCTCCACATCCTTGGTGACCAGAGCCCCCGCTGCGACAATCGCGCCATGGCCAATGGTCACACCGGACAACAGTGTGCTGTTGGAGCACAGCCATACATCACTGCCCACCCGCACATCGCCATTGGTGCCGGCGTAACCGCTGATATGCGCGGCCTGGGGCAGCATTGCGGGAAAGGGGTAGGTGCTGACCCAATCCGCACGGTGGTGACCACCAAGAAAAATCTGCACGCCTTCGGCGATCGAGCAGTAAGCACCGATGCTCAGGGTCGAACCTTCCTGCCAGTCATGCACCTCAGGCAAGCCATAACTGCCGCGGCCAATGCTGTAACCCGGATAACGCTGCTGGAAGCGCACCACGCCGCGTTCGATTTTCGGCAGTTTGCGGATCGCACGCTTGGCGCGCTTTTCAAGAAAGCGTTGAATCCAGCCCATGCTCCGGCGCCCCTTCAGTCTTTTTCCAGCGGCGAAAAATACAAGCGGCCCAGCCCACGCCAGGTTTTCTTGTTCCAGGCCTTGAACGGAATCTGCGCCAACAATTCGCGAGCCAGTTTCCGATCGCGATTGGACACCTTGAGGAACATCGAACTGAGGAACTTGTAGCGAACCTCCTCGTACAGCGGATGCTCACTGAACAGAGCGTAGGTGCGCAGGATGTTGTCGATCATGAAGCGGTGGTTCTTGTAGGAATTGGTGGCGTGCTTGCGATAACGCGCCATCACTACGTTCAAGCCGTCGATAAAGTAGCCCGCATGGGTGATCTTCAGCTCGATCAGCAAGTCCTCAAGGCGGATATTCGGGTCGAACCCACCGACCTTCTCCAGTGCCTCACGGCGAATCATCAACGTCGGCGCAGGCGGGTAAGGCTTGCGCTCAAGGAACATGTCATCGAAATCCAGACGCCGGAACGGTACATCACGGCGCTGGCGCTTTTCGGGAAACAGGTTGCCATCGCTGTCGATCAACTCGATATTGCCGGCGCAGATCCCGACCTCCGGCTTGCCGTCCAGGTATGCCACCTGAGTCGCGATACGCTCGGGCAGCATAATGTCGTCGGAGCCGAAGGGCACGATCAGGCTGCCCTTGGCCCGAGCGATGGCGCCATTGAGGGTATTGGTCAGTCCCTGATTCTGCTGAACGCGGAAGTCGAAACCATGCAACGCCTGCAGCCGCCGGATACGCTCGACGCTGTCATCGCTGGAACCGTCATCCACCACCAGCAGTTCGATGTTCGAATAGGTCTGGTTGAGCACGCTGAGAATGCTCTGCTCGATATAGGGTGCGTGGTTGTAGGAGGCGATGATTACCGTCACCACAGGTTGCTGGTCTGTCATTGCTGCCTCTTGCCCGCCTGACTCAATCCCGAGTCGATCAATTGCCGGTATTCCTCGCGGAACACCTCGATATCATGTTCTTTCTGCAGATAGCGGTACGCTTGCTGGCCCTTATCGGCCAACGCCTCATCGGAGAGCCCCAGGTAATTGTCCAATGCCGCCGTCAGCGCCGGCACATTGGCCGGCTCAACCGCCAGGCCACCGGCCCCTTCAATCAGCGGCAGCATGGCCGGTACATTGGAAGCGATCACCGGTAACTGCCCGCTCATGCCTTCCAGCAACGCCAGGCCCAAGCCTTCGGCCAATGACGGCATGGTCCAGATATCGAAGGCACGCACATACTGCAGTGCGTTCTCCTTGAAGCCCAGCAGGTGGGCCCGACCCTGCAGGCCCAGACGCTCGATCTCGGCGCGCAGATTGGCCTCTTCGCGCCCGGCGCCAATGATCGCCAACTGAGTCTGCGGGTACTTGTCCTTGAGCTGAGCAAATGCCTGCAGCAGGTAAGTGTGGCCCTTGACCGGCACCAGGCGCCCCAGCGCACCGATCAGGCGCACGGAAGGGTCCAGCCCCAACAACTCACGAGAGCGCTCGCGGGAGTGCTGCAAGGCTTCGGCCTGTTCGATATCGATGGCGTTGGTGATCGCCCAGGTGTTCTGGTCGGTGAAACCGCACTGGCAATCCAGCAGGTACTGCTTGACCGCGGGCGATACACCGACAAAACGCCAGTGCCGGTCGATCAGGCGCTGGGTCTGGCGCCGCCGGTAAAGCCGGTCGTACTCACCGAAACCATGGGAGATGCCAATGCACAGTGGGACCTTCAACCAACGGTTGAGGGTCAGCATCATGTTCACCGGCTTGAAGCGATTGCAGATCACCACATCGAACTTTTCCTTGCGGCAGAACTGATACAACCGCCACATGGCCCGCAGACGCATGCCTTTGAGGGCCTTGTCGGAAAACTCGAAATACACCGAATGATCGGCCCGGCTGACCGGATCAGCCAGCCCGGGTCGCCCGCGCAGGAAGGCCGCCGTCATCTCGTACCGGTCAGTCGGCAAGGCCTTGACGATCTGCTCCGCCAGGTCGGCGAAATCGTGGGATTTGACGTTGTAGTCCGGCTGCAATTGCAGGACCTTGAAGCGCTGACTCATAACTCTCCCCGGTGGAAACCTGTGGCATCGATGACCCAGGAAGACTCGCCGGCCAGGGCCTGGACCACCTTGGCATCCTGCTCAGGCAAATCCGACCACTCATTGCGCTTCCAACACACAAAGTGGAAATACGGAAAACTGCGGTCGCCGTCGCGGTCATTGGTCAGATGCCCATCCTTCCAGTACCAGCGCGTTGGAAAATCACGACTGCCGTCATGCCAGTCGATCACTCCGCCCGGCGTGCTGAACGCCTCAGTGAACTCACTGCGACGACGCCATGGATTGAACTTGCCCACCAGCTTGAACAGCGGCTTCGGGAAGTTCTTGCGCCAGAGAAAAATCCGACTGAACGCCCCTTCATCCAGTGCATGATGCTGCTGGTCGGTAAAGCGCGTCTGCCAATCCTTGATCTGCCTGAACAATTCAAGCTGGCGGGCGCTGTTGCGTATCAGGCACAAGTGCCCAGCGACGCGACGCTCGTGGGTGGAGAACAGGTCATACTTCGCCAGACGATCTGCGGTGAAGTAGGCCCGCAGGTCACCGTAGACCAGATCGATATCGCCGAAAGCCCAAAAGTCGTAGCCCTGCAGCCGATCAATATGGATATAACCCATTGCAGGCCTGATATCACAGAGCTTGTAAGCCGCATTGGGCGCAAAATCGATGTTCAGGCGCTGGGACACCAAGGCGCAATAATCAGCAAAGCTGATGCTTTCAAACTGGACGTTCGGCGGCAGATTATCCGGAATCCCACAATCGCTGAAAAACAACCAGTCAATATCCGGATTGCGTCGGCAGCTTTCGAGAAAAAACGGCAGCCAGAATGGCCAACGCCCGAAATAGGGCATGAGAAACAGGATTCGCGGGCGTGGATTGATCACAAAAGACTCGCTGTCAGGTTAGGGGCACAACAGATTCCTGTGTTTATGCCGGTTTTATCGCTGCCGCAACAGCCAGAACAGTTCGTGCCGCCGCACTGCCTTGCGAAAGAACTCATTCTCTCCCAGGGCCGAAGGCACTCTACTAGCCAGAAGCAATTGTATCGACCTGCGCAGGCGCCGCTTGAACGGCATTCTCGGCTGCAGGTCATGCATCATGCCCAAGGCCATGGCCTTGTCATATTGCTCAACCTGGGACAGTGGCAAACACCAGGGACGCAACACTGTCGTCGAATCGAACACCGGCGGCAAAGCAATGCCCGCACCCGAATCACCCATTGGCCAGCGGTCGTTGTCATGCAGGTGATTGGCATAGCCAAGCACGGTGGTCGGCTGCCAATCCAACCCCTCCAGCGCCTGCATTACCGCTGCCTGGGCACAGATATGGTCAGGATGAGGGTCCAGTGACGGATGGGGCAGCACCAGCACTTCGGGCCGCGCCTTGAGCAGCAGCTCGCGCAGATCAGCCAACAGGTTGTCCCAGGTCGGCAGCCCATCCCGATCGGCTGGTAGCGGGAACGGATTGAACTGGCGGAACAGGCGGATATCGCTCAACTGCGCCTCACGCGAGGCCACCGGCTGTTGCGGCGCGGCCTGCATGGCAGGCAGTTGCAGACAGAAGTACCCCAGCTGTACGCAGTGCGCTTCAGGCACTCCAGCCCAACGCGGCACCGCGATACTGTCCCAGGCTCGCAAACGGCCCTTGATTCGCGCTGCCTCGGCAGCGTTCATACCCATGGCCTGATAATGCTCGGCCTCGATTTCACCCGCTGTCAGGGTCACGATCCAGGCTTCGTCGGCCTGGCTGTACAAGCCAAAGGCTGCCAGTTCAGCATCGTCGGCATGGGGAGCAATCACCATCACTCGCTGGCGTCGGTAGTCGGGGTCGCGCCAGGCCATCAACTGCGGCTGGACCTGAATCCGACAGAATCGCCCACGCAATTGCAGCTCGCCGCCGAGCAGCGGGCCAGCCAGGCCGCTAAGGTTGAGATAACGCAGGCCATCGACGCCTCGCTCGAACGCCTGGCGATCGAGCGTCGGGCCGCCCAGCACTTCAATGGCCGGATCGAGAAAACGTCCGATCCAGGAACTCTTGACCTGCACCCCAAGAATCAGTGTCTCGTCCGCCGCCAGTTCCTGTACCGAGTCCAGCAGCAGGCGCCCCGCCTCCAGGCGCACTGCGAGCTGCCGAGCATCGCTGCCAAAGTCATAGCAGTAATCGTCCTTGGGCGAGTAGAACAGGTGATCGGCAAACCAGGCCTCATGGGCCAGCCAGCCAAGAACGGCCAGCAGCAGCGGCAACCACCAGGCCACCAGCACGCCAATCAACAGCAACAGCACCAGGCCCACCAACAGGGCGATTCGTTTATTGCGCCGGTGGCGCTTGAGCAGTTGCTGTTTGCGACTCATGAACGGCCTCACACCTGAAAAACCGGCACCGGATTGCACCAACGGTCCTTGTACTCACGGTCGGCGCGGCCAAAGGAGAAACGCAGCGGTTTATCCAGGGCCCGAGCCTGTTCCCAGGCACTCTGGGTGTTGAGGAAGCTCAGCACGCTCCCTGGACTGAACTCACGCGTCTGTGGGTCAACACCACCGTTGACATACTCCACGCTGATCCACTGCGGCGCTTCGACCCGGTAGATCAACTGCACGGCAATCGGCGCATCGTTGAGGAAAATCACCGAGCCGATCAGCAACTCGCGCAAGCGTTCCAACACCTCGGCCATGCGCTCGGCGCCAGTGGCCGCAAAGCCCCAGCGGCGCTGGAACAGGTCACAGTAGATGGCCGCCAGCTCAGCACTGGTGAAATCACTGACCGCACGCACCACCCCGCCCGCTTCTTCCAACAGACGCAGTTCGCGGCGCTGGTTGTAGCGAAACTTCTTCGACAGCTCTTCGGGGGTACGGGCCATGGCCAATTGTTCGACCTGAGGCTTGAGGGTGCTGAAGCGCCCTTCGTTAAGCGCAGACAGGTAACGCCCACGATGACGCAGTGGCACCTGAGCATTGGCCGCTGCCGGAAGGATCAACTCGGCATTGCCGATGTCGAACAGGCCCTTCTTGCCGGCTCGCTTGAGCACGTCCTTGGACAGCGCCAGGTCCCGCCCCCAGGTGGCAATGGCCGCCTGCAGATGGCCGTCCTGTTCCCAGGCCAGATAACGCACGGGAATCTGCGCCAGGTCCGCCAGTTGCTCCACCACCAACGGATGGGTCGCCACGCTGCCACCAAAGCGCTGCCAGGCATCGGCATAGGTCGACGCGTCAATGACTGACCAGCCACGTTCGCGCCAGCCTTGAAATCGATTGAGCATCAGCCCCTCGCGGTCAGATCGGTGACTTGCGGCAAACGCCAGAATACGTCCCGTACAGCACGGTCGGAGAAACGCTCGCGCAGGCGATCAAGCATCAACTCGGCACAGACCCGGCGCTGATGGTCATCCATCGCGGCCAGGTGCTGCAGCCCTTGAGCCATGTGCTCGGCGTCTCCCAGGGGGAACAGAATGCCCACACCCTCTACCACTTCCTTTGCACCGCCGCAGGCGGTGGCCAGCAAGGGCACACCGGCCGCCATGGCTTCCAGCAGGACCATGCCAAAGGGTTCGTGATCGGAGCTCAAGGCAAATACGTCGAACGCACGGAAATAGCGCCGAGCGTCCGGCACCTGCCCGAGGAACAGCACACGATCAGCCACGCCCAGTTCACGGGCCAGGGATTTCAAATCTTTCTCCAGGCGTCCGGTCCCCAGGATGGCCAGCTGACTCTGCTGCGGCAATTGCGGCACGGCGGCGGCAAAGCCCCGCAGCAAAGTGGCCTGATCCTTGTCCGGGTGCAGGCGTCCGACGTTGCCGACAATCCAGGCATCCGCGGACAGGCCCAGCTCGCTGCGGGCCTGGGCTGCGTCCAGCTGGCTGGCCTGCAAGGCTTCCAGGTCGATGCGGTTGTACAGGGTCTGGATGCGCGCCCCAGGCCATTTGGGCAGGCAGGCACGCATGTCGTCACGCACCGCATCAGAGACCCCCAACAGGCTCAGGCGCTTGCGAAACAGTCCAGCGAAGATCTGCCGGCTACGGCGCTTGTAGTCGGAAAAGGCGTGATGGACCCCCACTACCGGCAAGCGGGTGCCCAACAAAGCGATGTAGATCGGCTTGAAGCGGTGAGCGATGCAAAAGCTGAAATTGCGCGAGGCGGCAATCTTGCGCAGGTCACGAATGGCACCCAGCTTGAGGCCACGAATGGCCTTGGAGCTGTATTCCATGAACAGCACTTCATCGGACGCACAGCCGGCAGCCACTTCGGCATCGGCGGCCCCGGTGAGAAACACCGTGGTCACCCGATAGCCGCTGCCCGCGAACAAGTTGGCGTATTGCCGGGCGCAGTCCAGGAACGGCCCGTCATAGCCGTGGCAAAACTGCAGCACATGGCGTTCAGCCGAGCGTGTCATAAGGGTCCACGCCGTCTTTGACCACCAGAATGTCTTCCATGATCAGGTACTGCAGATCGGAACCGTAGAACATGTTCAGGGCATCGGTCGGCGAGCAGATCATTGGTTCGCCACGGCGGTTCAACGAGGTGTTCAGCGACACGCCGTTACCGGTCAGGACTTCCAACGCCTTCATCATGTCGTAGTAGCGCGGGTTGTATTCGCGCTTGAGCACCTGGGCCCGGGACGTGCCGTCTTCGTGAACCACTTCCGGCACCCGGGTCTTCCACTCTTCAGCCACTTCGAAGGTGAAGGTCATGAATGGCGCCGGATGGTCGACCTTGATCATCTGCGGACCGACGGTGTCGAGCATCGACGGGCAGAAAGGCCTCCAGCGCTCGCGGAACTTGATCTGCTCGTTGATCCGGTCGGCAACGCCCACGGCGCTCGGGCAACCAATGATCGAACGACCGCCCAAGGCCCGTGGACCAAACTCCATGCGGCCCTGGAACCAGGCCACCGGGTTGCCATCGACCATGATCTTGGCGATGCGTTCCGGGGTGTTGTCGATCTGCCGCCAAGCCGGTTTGTTCGGGTGACGGGCACAGGCTGCGATCACGTCTTCGTTGCTGTAGGACGGGCCGAGATAGACGTGTTCCATCTTCTCTACCGGCACCCCACGGGCATGGGAAACGTACGCAGCAGCGCCCACGGCGGTGCCGGCGTCGCCGGAAGCCGGCTGCACGAACAGCTCTTTGACTTCAGGACGGGCAATGATCTTCTGGTTCAGCTTGACGTTCAGCGCGCAGCCGCCGGCGAAAGCCAGCTTGCCGGTTTCCTTGAGGACGTCGCCCAGGTAGTGGTCGATCATCTGCAGGGCCAGTTTTTCGAACAGCGCCTGCATGCTCGCGGCGTAGTGGATGTAAGGCTCGTCGGCGATGTCGCCTTCGCGCTTGGGACCCAGCCACTCGATGAGTTTTGGCGAGAAGTAGAAACCCTTGCCCTTCTCTTTGTAGCGACGCAGGCCAATGACGTTGGCGTAGTCGGTGTTGATCACCAGTTCGCCGTTTTCAAAGCTGGCCAGACGCGAGAAATCGTACTTGCTGGCGTCGCCATAAGGCGCCATGCCCATGACCTTGAACTCGCCGTCGAGCATTTCGAAGCCGAGAAACTCGGTGATCGCGCCATAGAGGCCGCCCAGGGAGTCCGGATCGAAGAACTCCTTGATCTTGTGGATCTTGCCGTTTTCGCCGTAGCCGAAGAAGGTAGTGGCGTATTCGCCCTTGCCGTCGATGCCGAGAATCGCGGTCTTCTCCTTGAAGCCCGAGCAGTGGTAGGCACTGGAGGCGTGGGCCAGGTGGTGCTCCACCGGCTCGATCTTGACCTTTTTCGGGTCAAAACCCAGTTGCTCCAGGCACCAGACGATCTTCTTGCGATAGCGCTTGTAGCGACGGTTGCCCATCAGGATCGCGTCCAGGGCGCGGTCCGGGGCGTACCAGTAGCGCTTGGCGTAATGCCAGCGAGCCTTGCCGAACAGGCTGATCGGGGCAAACGGAATCGCTACCACGTCAACGTCGGAAGGCTTGATCCCGGCCTGTTCCAGGCAGAACTTCGCCGACTCGTAGGGCATGCGGTTCTTTGCATGCTTGTCGCGCACGAAACGCTCTTCTTCAGCGGCGGCAATCAGTTTGCCGTCGATGTACAGGGCTGCTGAAGGATCATGGCTAAGGGCGCCGGACAGGCCAAGAATCGTCAATGCCACAGGGGTCTAGCCTCGTTTAGTCTGCATGCGGGCGCAGTGCGCCTTGAAAATAAAGTGTGCTCGCAAAGGGGCGAGAAACAACGAAAGGGCGGGATTATAACGTAAAAGCAGGGGCAAGCCTCTAGCGGCAAGCGCCAAGCCCGGGCGCCGCATACGCCACGGCCCGCAGCCGCTGCCTGCAGCAGCGGCTATAGGTCGCAGGTCAGGCCTCGGCGCTCTGGACGGTCTTGGGCAGCCGCCGATCAATCACTTGATACAAATTGCTGCTTTCGGGCCAGTTGCGCATGAAACGTGCGCGATCTCGGGCAAATGCCGGAGCAAAGCTGCTCAGACTGGAGTGCTGGCACATGGAATCCAGATCGATCAGGGCCCAGCGATCGTCCTGCCAGAACAGATTGTGGCCCTTTAAGTCACCGTGACTGATGCGCTCCCTGATCAACTGGGCAAACAGCCGATCCAGCGCCAGCAACTCCGATTCAGGCGCCTCGCCACTGTCCACGAACGGTGCAAAACGCTCAATGATGTCAGGCCCCGGCAAGTACTCGGTCACCAGGTAGGCCCGACGGCGCAACCAGAGAAAACGCTGCTCCAGTACCGCCAGGGGCCTGGGCGTGGCAATCCCCAGGAATTCCAGGCGATTGCCTTCACGCCAGGAGTGCCAGGCCCGGCTCGGGCGCCAGAAACGCTTGAGCCAATGAGCCAAGCCCTTGATGTTGTAGCGCTTGACCACCAGGGTCCGCCCAGCGGCCTCAACCCGGCCGACACTGGCGGCGCCACCGGTCTTGTACAGATGTCCCTGATCCAACAGGGCATCGGCCTGCGCCAACACTGGCAGCATCGCGGCCTCTTCCTCACGGCGAATCGCACGCAAGGCGAAAGGTCCACGCTGCACGCTGAACAGCGTGCACTCACGGCCAACCTTGTTGAGAAAGTCCCGCAGGCGCCAGCCACGCACCTTGTTCACCTGCTTCTCCAGGGCCTCCAGGGGCAAGGCGTGCTCGGCATTGCTCAGCAGGTAATGCACCAGCAACTCTTCAGTGAAGGGTTCCAGGCTCTTGGGTAGCTGGGCGAAGAACACGCCCAGGTTTTCCAGGACCTTTTGCCGGGACAGGGGCTTGCCAGCCTCTTCGACACAGATCCCCGCGCCATCGATCAGGTGCAGCTTGCCGTCATGGCGCAACAGGTTGTCCAGGTGCAGGTCTTCCTGCCACAGGCCCTTGGCGTGCAACTGGGCAATAGCCCCGAGGGCCTCAGCCAACACCGCGGTCTGCTCATCGGCCAGCACCGGCAGCTTTTCCACCTGCTTCCAGGCGTCGCCGAGGCTTTGCGCCCCTTCCAGGAACTCGAAGAGCAACCAGCCGCCCTCGCCTTCCTGCAAGCCGTCCGCCAGCAGCAACGGCGTGGTCAGCCCCTGCTCCGCCAGCAGGCGCACACCCTGCAATTCCCGCTGAAAATGCCGCGCGGCCTTGGCCCCCACCAGCAACTTGGCCAGCACCGGACGCCCACGCCAGACACCGGCACCGACATAGCGCTGCCCCGGCAGCACGCGCAACAGGGTCAGCAACTGCAACTGCGCCGGGCCGGCAGCGTCCGCCAACTCCAGGCTCAGGGGCAGGGTCGGGCTGCGCCCGCTGTTTTTCAGCTCGGACAAACGCATCAGCGAGATTCCTTATGACTGCTGCGAGCACTGAGACGAGCGGCCCAGGCACCCACCAGGGAACTGTCCAGAGGCTGCTCCAGATAGGCCGCCAACAGGCCGCGCACTTCGTCGGCATTCCACACCGAAGCACGGCGCAGTAAAGGTTCCAGATCTTTGACCCGGTCGCGCTGACCGAACAGCAAGGGCCGAGTTTTCTCCAGGTCGATCAACTGCGCCCGGTAACCCTCGCCATGGCCTTGGAGGAAAATATGCTTGGGATAAAAGCAGCCATGGACCTGACGCAAGCTGTGCAGTTGCCGGGCCAATTGCCCGCAGGCCTTGAGTACCGCCTGGCGCTGGAGTTCACTGAGTTCATCCCAACGCGACAGCAGCGCATCCAGATCGTCCCAACCATCCAGGGCCCGGGTCAGGAGTATGGCTCGAGACTCGCCATTGACCTTGCGCATGCCAAAGAACACCGCCTGCAGCGCGGGAATGCCCAACTGCTGATAACGCCGGATATTGCGAAACTCCCGGGCGAAACTCGGTTCGCCGAAAGGCCGATGCAGGGTCCGGGTCTGGTAGTTGGTCTGCCGCTTGAGATAGAACCCCTGCCCTTCCACATCCAGGCGAAAGACGCTGCTGCTGCCGCCGCGACTGGTATTGGGCTCATCCACCGCATCCAATTGCGTAGCCCACAACTGGTCAAAAGTGCCGAGACCGTTACGCTCCAGTAGCGCACGTTCCTCGGACGCCAGGAAATCAGTCATTCGCGCCCCTCGAAAAATCTCACCACGTGGCGAATACGCGCCTTGTCGGCGGCACTCAAGCGATCGCGCTGGCGATACTGCAGATAGAAACGCAGGCGCTGAGTGGCCGACAGATGATATTTGGCCACCTTGTCCAGGCAGGCCAGGTCCTTGGTGATCCGGTACTTGAGCCAGAAACCACGCCAGAAATCGCCGTTCGGACAGTCGATCAGGTACAACCGGTCCTGATCGTCGATCAGCAGGTTGCGCCACTTCAAATCATTGTGGGTAAAGCGATGGTCATGCATGACCCGGGTATAAGCGGCCAACTGACGACTCACCCCATCGACCCAGCGCCGATCCTTGAGCCGCGGATCGTTGCGCTCGGCCAGCACCGACAGGTCCTCGGTCCGCGGCAGCTCGCGAGTGATCATCGCGCCCCGGGAGTAGGCCAGGCAGCGACGTTCCAGGCCCCAGGCCACCACATCGGCAGTGGGAATGCCCCACTTGGCGAAGCGCTTGAGGTTCTGCCATTCGAACTTGACCCGGGGCTTGCCCAGGTAGCGCCGCAGGTTCTTGCCGGCGCCGGTATAGCGCTTGACGTAGTAATTGACGCCGCCGCGCTCGACCCGAATAACCTCCGACAGAGGGTCCCGGGTCAGATGCTCGCCCTGCAGGGCAAATACCGCGTCCAGACTGCCGAAATCTTGCGTCAACTCCTGATAAGCGGGGTCCAGGTTCCAACTCGCCATCAGAGTGCGTCTCCGTACCGCTGCTTACGTGCGTAGAGTTTTTCCGCCTTGCCTTCAAGCCAGGACAGCAGCGCCGCTTCTTCGGCCAGGATCTGCCGCAACGGCTGCTGGAAATAGCCCTTGAGGAAGCGCAACTTGTCGCGGCGCGTCAGGCCGATATCCAGGGCGGAGAAATACAGGGCGGCCAGGTCCTTGTTGCGCCAGCGCAGGGTGATCCTCGGCCGGGTCTGGGCACGATGCAGGTCGATCACCGAGAGTTTCAGCTCCGCAGGCGTGATGGGACGATCGGTGTGCAACAGGAAATGGCAGATGTAGCAGTCGCGGTGGTTGACCCCGGCGCGGTGCATCATGCCGGTCATGCGCGCCACTTCGGCGATCAGCGCGCGCTTGAGCGCAGGCGCAGGCGGCTGCTTGACCCAGTCGATGCTGAAGTCTTCAAGGCTGACGGTGGGCGCCAGCTCCTCGGTGACGATGAACGAGTGCTGGTCCGCCGGGTTGCTGCCGCGCTCGCCGTAGGCCACGGCAGTCATGGTCGGCACGCCTACCTGATGCAGACGCTCCAGCGCCCGCCATTCCTGACCGGCGCCAAGCACCGGCAGCTTGGCGGTGATCAGGTTCTTGACGATCTCGCCCCAGCCAATGCCGCGATGGATCTTCACGAAATAACCGCGACCGTCGACTTCCGTACGCAAGGTACGGCGCGCTTCCAGCTCACGGTAGACCTGGCCCTTCAGGCCCTCGACAGCGTCGAACGCATCGCGTCCGGCCCAGAGGCTCTTGAAGGGTTCGGCAAGCATCAACTTCATCGGTGTTGCTCCGCCAGAATCACATCCGCAGCGTGCTGCGGCATGCTGTAAAGGTCGGCCGTCTCGGCGAACGCCAGGCCATTACGGCTCCAGGTCGCGCGTGCAGCGTCGTCGGTCAACAGGGTGGTGAGGTATTGATTGAGCTGCGCCTGCTCGAACGGCTCATCCAGCACCAGGCCGCATTCGGCCTCGGCGATGTAATGGGCGTAGCCGCAGACCGCGCTCACCAGCACCGGCAGCCCAGCCACCAGGGCTTCGAGCAGCACGGTGCCGGTATTTTCGTTGTAGGCCGGATGAATCAGCAGGTCGGCTCCCAGCAGGAAACGCGGAATATCACTGCGCCCCTTCATGAACTGCACCTGGTCGCTGACCCCCAATGCGGCACTTTGTACCTGGAATACCTTGGGGTCGTCCTGGCCGATTACAAACAGTCGGGTGCGTTTTTTCAGCGCCGAAGGCAGGGCCGCCAGCGCCTTGAGGCTGCGGTCCACGCCCTTGGTCTTGAACCCGGAGCCAATCTGCACCAGCAGCAGCTCGTCGTCCTTCAAGGCGAACTCACGACGGAAATCGGCGCGGATCTCGGCCGCGTTGGACGGTGCGCGGCGATCCTGGGCAATGCCCGGCGGCAGCAGGTGAAAGCGCTCCAGCGGGGTGTCGTAATGCTTGATGAACAGCGGCTGCTGAACCTCGGAGATCATCAGGATCTCGGTCTTGGCATCCTTGGCGAACACCGCCCGCTCGTACTCGGCGAAATGCCGGTAGCGACCCCAGCGACGGTACAGGGAGTGCCGCAGATTCTGCGCCTTGTCCTCGAAGCAGCCGTCGGCAGCGTAGTACACGTCCAGCCCCGGCATCTTGTTGAAACCGATCAGCCGATCCACCGGACGCTTGGCCAGGTCGGCCGCCATCCAGGCGCTGAGCTTTTCGTTGCGACGATGATTGAACAGCGCCTTGACCGGCGCTACCAGCACTTCAAAGCCAGGAGGCACGTCACCTTCCCAGATCAGGGTGTAGACGCGGATCTGGTGCCCGCGGCGCTGACACTCCAGGGCAATGCGCATGAAGTCGCGCTGCAGGCCGCCAAAGGGAAAATACTTATAAAGGACAAAAGCCAATTGCATCAGCGCGGCTCCTCAGCCAGTAACAAGGTGCTCAGTCGGCTGGCGACACGCTCGGGGTTAAGGCGCGTGAAGCACAATGGCCACTCGCGCTTGATGTCATAGCGTTGCTGATCCACAGCAGTGGGCTGGTAGGTGCATTTTTTCTGCAGGCACGGCGCACAGGGGAAGTTGCTCCCCAGATGAATCTGCACCTTGCCATAGGCGCCGGTCAGACCCGGATTGGTCGGGCCAAACAAGGAGATGGTCGGCACATCCAGGGCCGCGGCTAGGTGGCCCAACCCGGTGTCCACGGCCACACAGGCCTGGGCATCGGCCAGCACCTTGGCGACCCCGGCCAGGTTCAGCTTGGGCAGAACCGTGGCGTTTTTCAGGCCACTGGCAATACGCTCCGCCCGGGCCTTCTCGACAGCATTGCCCCAGGGCAGCTTGACCTCGACCCCGAGCATGCCCATGCGCTCGGTCAGCTCGCGCCAATAGGCCTCAGGCCAGTGCTTGGTGTCCCAGGTGGTGCCGTGCAGGAACAGCACGAAGGGATTCTTGCGCGGCAGTTCCACCAGTTTTTCGACATTCAGGCCGTAGTCGCCCAGGCCCTGTGGCAGGTCGTAGCCCAGGGCCACGGCGAACAGCTGGCGCACCCGCTCCACGGCGTGCTGCCCGCGGGCCACCGCCAGGCGTCGCGAGTAGAAACGCGAAGCCAGGGGCTCACGGGCCGAGTGTTTGTCCAGCCCCGCCACCGGGGCGCGCACGTAACGGGTCAGCCAGGCGCTTTTCAGCAGGCCCTGGGCATCGATCACCAGGTCGTACTTGGTCGAACGCACGCTCTGCTTGAAGCGGCGCCACTCGCCGCTCTTGATGGTCTGCCAGATATTCTTGCGCCAGCGGCGGATCGCCACCGGAATCACCTTGCCTACCGCCGGATGCCAGGAAGGAATCTCGGCGAAGCCTTCTTCCACCACCCAGTCGAACGTGATCCCCGGGATCGCTCGCGCGGCATCGGTCAGCGCCGGCAATGCATGAATCACATCACCCAGGGATGAGGTCTTGATCAACAGTACCCGCAACTTATTGAACCTCGACCGGGGAGCCCTGCAAGCGCTGCAAGGCTTCATTCACCGGCTGCGGCAACAACTGGCGCAGGCAGTTGTAATGACCGAAGCGACAAGTGCGATCGAAACACGGACTGCACTCGATCCCCAGGCGCACTACTTCGACCTGATCCGCCAGGGGCGGGGTGAAGCCCGGGGAGGTGGAGCCGTACACCGCCACCAGCGGACGATTCAGCGCGGCCGCCACGTGCATCAGCCCGGAGTCGTTGGACACTACCGAATCGGCGCAGGACAGCAGGTCGATGGCCTCGGCCAGGGAGGTTTCGCCGCTGAGATTGGTCGATTCCTCGCGCAAGCCGGGAATCAGTCGCCCGCGAATCTCTTCACCCACAGCATGATCGTTCTTCGAACCGAACAGCCAGACCTGCCAGCCCTCGCGGATCTTCGCCTCAGCCACTTGTGCGTAATGCTCGGACGGCCAGCGCTTGGCCTCGCCGAACTCTGCTCCCGGGCACAGCGCCAGCACCGGGCGATCCAGGCTCAGGCCAAACTTGGCCAGGGCCGCCTCGCGGCTTTGCGGATCGATCTGCAGGCTCGGGCGCGGGTACGGCTGGGGCAATTCGGCGCCCGGCTCATAGGCCAGAGCCATGAAGCGCTCGATCATCAGCGGGTAACGCTCTTTGTCGAGCTTGCGCACGTCATTGAGCAAGCCGTAGCGGAACTCGCCGCGCCAGCCGGTGCGCTTGGGGATGCCTGCGAAGAACGGCACCAGGGCCGACTTCAGCGAATTGGGCAGCAGGATCGCCTGATCGTACTGGCCGGCCAGGGACTTGCCGATCCGCCGGCGGGTCGCCAGTTCCAGAACACCGTGGCCAAGAGGAAAGCTCAAGGCCCGACGCACCTGGGGCATGCGCTCCAGGATCGGCCGGCTCCACTCGGGGGCCAGCACGTCGATCTCGCATTGTGGATGACGCTGTTTCAGGCACTCCAAGAGTGTCTGCGCCATCACCATGTCACCGACCCAACTGGGCCCAACGATCAGAATATTCATGTGGTTTCCATAAACGAGCCGGGGAGGCATACGCCCCCCCGCCTCGAGAATCCAGCACCGCGGCCTTCACCGTCGGTTCAGTTGGGGCGAGCCTCGCAGCTCGCCGAATACAATTGCGGCTGCATTATGCCGACTAGCTTAGCCCCAGCTCGCGCCAAATTCGTAACACTTCCCGTCGTTCGGTCACGAATTGATCACCGTTAATGATTCCGGCCTCATTCTGCAACGCCTGCCGGTGAGCCGCGGAACGGTAGGCCTTGTAGACCTCGCGCAGCAGGCTGGCATCGCTCGCCGGCATCAGCCCAACCTGCTCCAGCCCTTCCAGAATGCGGATGTTATCGGTGTAGCGCAGCAATGACGGGTGCTCTTCGGACCACGCCAGGGCCGCGTATTGCACCATAAATTCGATATCGACGATACCTCCGGCGTCCTGCTTGAGGTCGAACGGCGCCGTGGCTTCAAAGGCGTTGGCCGCGGTTCCGGCGGCGGTCAGGCGGCTGCCCAGGTTGTCACGCATCTTGGCCCGCATTTCACTGACTTCCTGGCGCAACTTGGGCAGGTCGCGGGTTTTACCCAGCACGGCGGCCCGGACCTTTTCAAAGGCCTGGCCCACATCCTGGCTGCCCACCAGCACCCGGGCCCGGACCAGCGCCTGATGCTCCCAGGTCCAGGCTTCGTTTTCCTGATAGCGGGCAAAAGCCCCCAGGGAACTCACCAGCAGCCCCGAAGCACCGGACGGCCGTAGGCGCATATCCACTTCATACAACTGGCCGGAGTTGGTCTGAGTGGTCAGCAGATGGATGATGCGCTGCCCCAGCCGGGTGAAGAACTGTGCACCGTCTATGGGTTTGGGCCCATCGGTTTCCGCTTGCGGATCGCCATCATGGATAAAGACCAGATCCAGGTCGGAACCGTGGCCCAGCTCGATGCCGCCGACCTTGCCGTAGCCGACGATGATGAATCCCGGGTCACACAAGGTGCCGTCAGTGCGCTGTGGCGCCCCGTACTTGGCCACGGTCTGGCGCCAGGCCAGGGCCAGCACCTGCTCCAGAATCGCCTCGGCGAGCCAGGTCAGGTAATCGCTGACCTTCATTAAAGGCAGGCTGCCAGCGATCTCCGAGGCGGCCACCCGCAAACGGTGGGCCAGTTTGAAGTGGCGCAGGGCCTCCATCTGCTGTTCCAGGTCGTCCTCGGGAATCCGCGTCAGGCGCTCGCGCAGCTCCGCCGCCAGCTCCGGCGCCAGGGGCGGCTTGAACAGGCGTCCTTCGTTGAGCAATTCGTCCAGCAACAGAGGGAAGCGGGTGATTTGTTCGGCAATCCACGGACTGGCCGCGCACAGGGTCAGCAAGCGGCGCAAGGCGCCCGGGTTTTCGGTGAGCAACACCAGATAGGCCGAACGCCGCGCCACCGCCTCGACCAGCGGCAAGACCCGCTCCAGGACCAGATCCGGATTGGCGTGTTCGACGGCCTGAGCCAGCAGGCGTGGAATAAAGGCATCCAGACGCTCACGCCCCAGACGCTGCATGGCCCGCAATTGCGGACTACCGCGCAGGCTGGCGAGTGCCCGCAGGGCCTTGGGCGCATCGACGAAACCACCCTCCTGCAACTGCCGGCAGGCGGCCTCCTCGTCCTGGGCTTCCTCCCATAACGGCAGCCACTCGCCCCCCACCACCACTTCGCTTTCAGCGCCTTCGTCTTCATCAGGATCGGCAATCACCTGGCGGAAGTGCCACTCCACCCGCCCACGCCAGTACATCAGTTGCTCATGGAAGGCGCTCCAGTCGGCAAAGCCGAGCATGAAGGCGATCCGCGCCTGGTCCTGGGGATTGTCCGGCAACATCTGCGTCTGCCGGTCGGCAATGGCCTGGATCGCGTGCTCGGTGTAGCGCAGGAACTCGTAGCCCTCACGCAACTCGCTGATCACCGCGGCCGGCAAATAGCCCTGCCCCTCCAGAGTACCCAGCACCTTTAATAAAGGACGCTGCTGCAGGCTCAGGTCGCGACCACCGTGAATCAGCTGGAAGGCCTGGGCGATGAACTCCACCTCGCGAATGCCCCCCGAGCCCAGCTTGATATTGTCGGCCATGCCCTTGCGCCGGACTTCCTGCTGGATCAGTTGCTTCATGGTGCGCAGCGCCTCGATGGCGGAGAAGTCCAGGTACCGGCGGTAGACGAAGGGCCGCAGCATCTCCAGCAATTGCGCCCCGGCCACCTGATCCCCGGCCACCACCCGGGCCTTGATCATGGCGTAGCGTTCCCAGTCGCGCCCCTGGTCCTGGTAGTACTGTTCCAGAGCATTGAAACTCAGCACCAGGGCACCGGCTGAGCCGTACGGCCGCAGGCGCATGTCGACCCGGAATACGAAACCGTCGACGGTCATGGGGTCCAGGGCCTTGATCAGACGCTGCCCCAGACGGATGAAGAACTCCTGGTTATCCAGGGCACGCTTGACCCCCACCGTCTCGCCGCCTTCGGGATAGGCAAAGATCAGGTCGATGTCCGACGACAGGTTGAGTTCCACTGCTCCCAGCTTGCCCATGCCGAGGATGACCATCTGCTGCGGCTCGCCGCTGCGGCCGCCGGTGGGCACGCCAAATTGCTGGGTATGACGCAGATACAGCCATTGATAGGCCTGGTCGATGCAGGCGTCGGCCAGGTCGGAAAGGTCACGGCAGGTTTGCACCAGATTCGCCTGGCGGTTCAGGTCGCGCCAGATGATCCGCACCTGCTGGCGAGTGCGCTGGCGGCGCAGTACGCGGCCCAATTGATCATCGGTCTCGGCCGCTTGCACCGCCGCCGCAATCTGCGCGCACAACTCACCCGGTGCAAAAGCCCGGTCCAGCTCACCGGAGTGCACCAGCTCCAGCAACATCAAAGGGTCACGCAGACTCTGTTCAATGACGAAGTCACTGGCGGCACTGACCCGGGCAAACTCGGCCCAGCGCTCGGCGCTCCAATCCGCAACATCGGGACCGCCTTCAAGGGCCGCCACCGCAGCGCGGAACGACTGCTCTGCACGGCTGACCAATGGCAGGAGAATCGCGGGGACTGGGGCAAGCGCGGGCAGACTCATGGGCTATCCTTGATCGGCGTGGAAAAGGCAGGCGGAGAGGAATATCGAGGGCGAGCAGCCTGATGGACTGTCGAACAAAAGTTAGAAATAGCTGAAAATAGGTTTTTTTTAGCAGCCGGCATTAATTTATTACCTATTCCCGTTAGTCAGCGACCAACAGTAACGATTATTCTCACAACGCAGCAGGAGGCCATAAGCCGCTCTTCTGTAGTTTTACTACTCGTATATACATTCGAAAGGCTGAAATGGCCGACGATTTGTAGTAAAACTACACGCCGCCGGATCAACCTCCGGCAATCCAAGAATTTATAATCGTCTGCCCACAAGGCCAGTCGCAAACTCAGGCAACCGATTCTGGAAGCCTTTCCGCCCTGGAGCAAGCCATGCAAGACCTCGATCCCGTCGAAACCCAGGAATGGCTGGACGCCCTGGAATCGGTTCTCGACAAAGAAGGCGAAGACCGTGCTCACTATCTGATGACCCGTATGGGCGAACTCGCGACCCGCAGCGGCTCGCAACTGCCCTACGCCATCACCACGCCATACCGCAACACGATTCCCGTCACCCACGAAGCACGCATGCCTGGCGACCTGTTCATGGAACGCCGCATTCGCTCGCTGGTACGTTGGAACGCGTTGGCCATGGTCATGCGTACGAACCTGAAAGATTCTGACCTGGGCGGTCACATCTCCAGCTTCGCCTCCAGCGCCACCCTGTATGACATCGGCTTCAACTACTTCTTCCAGGCCCCGACCGACGAACACGGCGGCGACCTGATCTACTTCCAGGGTCACGCATCGCCAGGCGTCTACGCCCGTGCGTTCATGGAAGGCCGCATCACCGAAGACCAGATGAACAACTTCCGCCAGGAAGTGGATGGCAACGGTCTGTCGTCCTATCCACACCCTTGGCTGATGCCTGATTTCTGGCAGTTCCCCACCGTTTCCATGGGTCTGGGCCCGATCCAGGCGATCTACCAGGCACGCTTCATGAAGTACCTGGAAGCCCGCGGCTTCATCCCGGCCGGCAAGCAGAAAGTCTGGTGCTTCATGGGCGACGGCGAGTGCGACGAGCCGGAATCCCTGGGCGCGATCTCCCTGGCCGGCCGCGAGAAGCTGGACAACCTGATCTTCGTCATCAACTGCAACCTGCAGCGCCTCGACGGCCCGGTTCGCGGCAACGGCAAGATCATCCAGGAACTCGAAGGCGTGTTCCGTGGTGCCCAGTGGAACGTCAACAAGGTGGTCTGGGGCCGTTTCTGGGACCCACTGCTGGCCAAGGACGTCGACGGCATCCTGCAACGCCGCATGGACGAAGTCATCGACGGCGAGTACCAGAACTACAAGGCCAAGGACGGTGCGTTCGTCCGTGAGCACTTCTTCAATACCCCTGAACTCAAGGCGATGGTTGCCGATCTGTCCGACGACGAGATCTGGAAACTCAACCGTGGCGGCCACGACCCGTACAAGGTCTATGCGGCCTACCACGAGGCGGTCAACCACAAAGAGCAGCCGACCGTCATCCTGGCCAAGACCATCAAGGGTTATGGCACCGGCGCCGGCGAAGCGAAGAACACCGCGCACAACACCAAGAAAGTCGACGTCGAAAGCCTGAAGCTGTTCCGCGATCGTTTCGACATTCCGGTGAAAGACGACGACATCGAAAACCTGCCGTTCTTCAAGCCTGAAGAAGGCAGCGCCGAAGCCCGTTACCTGAGCGAGCGTCGTGCCGCACTGGGCGGTTTCGTGCCTCAGCGTCGCGCCAAGAGCTTCAGCATCCCGACTCCGCCACTGGATACCCTCAAGGCCATCCTCGACGGTTCCGGCGATCGCGAAATCTCCACCACCATGGCCTTCGTGCGGATCCTCGCGCAGTTGGTCAAGGACAAGGAAATCGGCCAGCGCATCGTGCCGATCATTCCGGACGAAGCCCGTACCTTCGGTATGGAAGGCATGTTCCGTCAGTTGGGCATCTACTCCTCCGTCGGCCAGCTCTACGAGCCAGTCGATAAAGACCAGGTGATGTTCTACCGCGAAGACAAGAAGGGCCAGATCCTCGAAGAAGGCATCAACGAAGCGGGCGCCATGAGCTCCTTCATCGCTGCCGGTACTTCGTACTCCAGCCACAACCAGCCGATGCTGCCGTTCTACATCTTCTACTCGATGTTCGGCTTCCAGCGTATCGGCGACCTGGCCTGGGCCGCTGGTGACAGCCGTACCCGCGGTTTCCTGATCGGCGGTACCGCCGGCCGTACCACCCTCAACGGTGAAGGCCTGCAGCACGAAGACGGCCACAGCCACATGCTGGCCGGGACCATCCCGAACTGCCGCACCTTTGATCCAACCTACGGCTACGAGCTGGCGGTGATCATCCAGGACGGCATGAAGAAGATGACCGAAGAGCAACAGGACGTCTTCTACTACATCACCGTGATGAACGAGTCCTACCAGCAGCCAGCCATGCCGGCCGGTGTCGAGGAAGGCATCATCAAGGGCATGTACCTGCTGGAAGAGGACACCCGCGAAGCCGCGCACCACGTGCAACTGATGGGCTCCGGCACCATCCTGCGCGAAGTCCGCGAAGCGGCGAAGATCCTGCGTGACGAGTTCAACGTCGCCGCTGACGTCTGGAGCGTGACCAGCTTCAACGAACTGCGTCGCGACGGCCTGGCCGTAGAGCGCAGCAACCGCCTGCACCCTGGCCAGAAGCCGAAGCTGAGCTACGTCGAAGAGTGCCTGAGCGGCCGTAAGGGTCCGGTCATCGCCTCTACCGACTACATGAAGCTGTTTGCCGAACAGATTCGCCAGTGGGTGCCGTCCAAGGAATTCAAAGTCCTGGGCACCGACGGTTTCGGCCGCAGCGACAGCCGCAAGAAACTGCGTCACTTCTTCGAAGTAGACCGTCACTTCGTGGTGTTGGCAGCCCTGGAAGCCTTGGCTGACCGTGGCGACATCGAACCCAAGGTCGTGGCTGAAGCCATCACCAAGTTCGGTATCGACCCGGAAAAACGCAACCCACTGGACTGCTGAGGAGACTTTCTGTGAGCGAACTCATTCGCGTACCTGACATCGGCAGCGGTGAAGGTGAAGTAATCGAACTGATGGTCAAGGTCGGCGATCGCATCGAAGCCGACCAGAGCATCCTGACCCTCGAGTCGGACAAGGCCAGCATGGAAATCCCTGCGCCGAAGTCCGGCGTGGTCAAAAGCCTGAAAGTGAAGCTGGGCGACCGCCTGAAAGAAGGCGACGAACTGCTGGAACTGGAAGTCGAGGGCGCCGCTGCTGCGGCCCCTGCGCCGGCAGCCGCTGCACCTGCACAGCCGGCCGCAGCGCCAGCTGCTGCCGCTCCAACTGCCGCTCCTGCCGCTGCCTCGGTACAGCAGGTGCACGTGCCGGATATCGGCTCGTCGGGCAAGGCCCAGATCATCGAGATCCAGGTCAAGGTCGGCGACACCGTCGAGGCTGATCAGTCGCTGATCACCCTCGAATCCGACAAGGCCAGCATGGAAATCCCGTCGCCGGCTGCCGGCGTGGTCGAGAGCATCAGCGTCAAGCTCAACGATGAAGTGGGCACTGGCGACCTGATCCTGGCCCTGAAAGTGGCCGGTGCTGCGGCTCCTGCCACTGCCGCACCAGCCCAGGCCGCCGCTCCGGCTGCCGCCGCGCCTGCGCCAGCCGCTGCTGCAGCTGCGCCAGTTGCCGACAGCGTCCAGGACATTCACGTTCCGGACATCGGCTCGGCCGGCAAGGCCAAGATCATCGAAGTGCTGGTCAAGGCCGGCGACAGCGTGGTTGCCGACCAGTCGCTGATCACCCTCGAATCCGACAAGGCCAGCATGGAAATCCCATCGCCAGCCGCCGGCATCGTGGAAAGCGTGTCGATCAAGCTGGACGACGAAGTCGGTACCGGCGACCTGATCCTCAAGCTCAAGGTCAAGGGCGCCGCCCCGGCAGCCGCTCCGGCACCTGCCGCGGCCCCTGCCCCGGCGAAAGCTGAAGCTGCTCCTGTCGCCGCCGCGCCTGCCGCTGCCGCTCCAGTTGCCGCACCGGCCAAACCAGGCGCGAAAGTTCACGCCGGCCCGGCTGTGCGCCAACTGGCCCGCGAATTCGGTGTCGAGCTGAACGCCGTGAGCGCCAGCGGCCCGCACGGCCGCATCCTCAAGGAAGACGTTCAGGTCTACGTCAAGGCGATGATGCAGAAGGCCAAGGAAGCACCGGCTGCCGGCGCAACCGGTGGCGCGGGCATCCCGCCGATCCCGGTCGTGGACTTCAGCCGCTTCGGTGAAATCGAAGAAGTGCCGATGACCCGTCTGATGCAGGCCGGCGCCGCCAACCTGCACCGCAGCTGGCTGAACGTGCCGCACGTGACGCAGTTCGACTCGGCCGATATCACCGAGCTGGAAGCATTCCGTGTTGCACAGAAAGCCGTGGCCGAGAAGGCCGGCGTCAAGCTGACCATCCTGCCGCTGCTGCTCAAGTCCTGTGCGCACCTGCTCAAGGAACTGCCGGACTTCAACAGTTCCCTGGCACCCAGCGGCAAGGCGATCATCCGCAAGAAGTACGTGAACATCGGCTTCGCCGTGGACACCCCGGATGGCCTGCTGGTACCGGTGATCAAGAACGTCGACCAGAAGAGCCTGCTGCAACTGGCGGCCGAGGCGGCTTCCCTGGCGGAAAAAGCCCGGACCAAGAAGCTCTCTGCGGACGAGATGCAAGGCGCCTGCTTCACCATCTCCAGCCTCGGGCACATTGGCGGCACCGGCTTCACGCCGATCGTCAACGCGCCGGAAGTGGCGATCCTCGGTGTTTCCAAGGCCACCATCCAGCCCGTCTGGGACGGCAAGGCCTTCCAGCCGAAGCTGATGCTGCCACTGTCCCTGTCCTACGATCACCGTGTGATCAACGGCGCGGCCGCCGCACGCTTCACCAAGCGTCTGAGCGACCTGCTGGCCGACATCCGCACCATCCTGCTGTAACTCGCGAACCGGCCTTCCCGTCATGGGTGGGCCGGTACCGCACGTTTTCCGAGCGCCACGCTCGTACCTCAACCCCGTCAATTTGGCGGGGCTTTTTTTTGCCGGAAAAACGTCGCCAATTGCCCGTCATTGCTCGAGCCCAAACAGCAAAAAAGTTACTTTGCAGAAATCCTTCTGCCTGCCGATACAGGTTTATAGCACTTAGCCTTCATCTTACTTGTCAGTCGGTGCCGCATGATGCAACCTTGCCGCAGGCAACAGTAAAGAGGGCGCGAGCCCGGCGCGATCAGCAATTTCGAAGCGAGTTTCCCCATGAAAAGCCAACCCGATGCCGCCAGCCGTATGGCGGCCGAGGTAGTGACGCAGTTGCCTGTGCCCTCGCGGCTCGGCATGTTGCGTTTCGAACGGCTGAATGAAGCGAGCTGGGCGCTGCTGTTTCTCGATCCCAACTGCGAACGTCAGTTCGGCCTGCCCGCCGTCGAACTCTGCGCTCTGGTCGGCTCCCCCTATGCCAGCCTGATGGAGCCTGAGGCGCGTTATCAGTTGCACGACGCCATCCAGCAGCAACTGAGTACCAGCCCCCATTACCTGATCCGCTACACCTTGCACACCGGCCAAGGCCCCTTGAGCATCCTGGAACTGGGGGAAGCCTACAAACAACACAACCGGCACTTGCTGCGCGGCTACCTGCTGGTGGTCGAAGGCCTGTTCAGCGATGCCTCGCCAATGCCCACCGTGGATCTGGAAACCCAGAACACCCGCCTGCAGATCGCCCTGGAACTCAACCAGCGGGCCCAGCAGGAACAGCTGCAGCATCTGGAACGGGTACGTGCGCAGCAGGACCTGATCCTGCTCCTGACCCGCCAGCGCTACAGCACCAGCAACTCCCTGAAGGAAGCTGCCGAGCTGATCACCCGCAGTGCCTGCGACATCTACCAGATCGACTGCGCCAGCATCTGGAACCTGGAAGACCAGCTACTGGTGCCGATTGCCGCCTACCACCGCGGCCCCCAGGAATACCGCATGCCGGAGTCCATCGACGCCAGCAGCTTTCCCGATTACCTGGAAGCCCTGCACAGCTGCCGCGCCATCGACGCCCAGAACGCCATGCGCGACCCGCGCACCCGAGAGATGGCCGAAAGCCTGCGGCCACGGGATGTGAATGCCATGCTCGACGCCAGTATCCGCATCGACGGCCAGGTAGTCGGCGTGCTGTGCCTGGAACAGACCGGCATGACCCGGGCCTGGCAGTCCGACGAGATTGCCTTTGCTGGCGAGCTGGCAGACCAGTTCGCCCAAGTCATCAACAATCACAACCGACGCGCCGCCACCAGCGCCCTGCACCTGTTCCAGCGCGCCGTGGAACAGAGCGCCAACGCTTTCCTGCTGGTCAACTGCGACGGCGTGGTGGAGTACGTCAACCCAAGCTTTACCGCGATCACCCAATACAGCACCGAAGAGGTGCACGGCCACCGCCTGTCCGAACTGCCAGCCCTGGAAAACCTCAGCGAACTGTTGTTCGACGCCCCTTCCAGCTTGGCCAAGAGCAACAGCTGGCAAGGCGAGTTCAAGAGCCGACGCAAGAACCTCGAGCCCTACTGGGGCCAGCTGTCGATCTCCAAGGTCTACGGCGACAATCGTGAGCTGACCCACTACATCGGCATCTACGAAGACATCACCCAGACCAAGCTCGCCCAGCAACGCATCGAGCGCCTGGCCTACACCGACAACCTGACCAACCTGGGCAACCGCCCCGCGTTCATCCGCAACCTGGATGAACGCTTCGCCCGAGACAGCGATACCCCGATCAGCCTGCTGCTGGTAGACATCGACAACTTCAAGCGGATCAACGACAGCCTCGGCCACCAGACCGGCGACAAGCTGCTGATCAGCCTGGCCCGACGCCTGCGCAACAGCCTGAGCCCCAGCGGCAGCCTGGCGCGCTTTGCCAGTAACGAATTCGCCGTACTGCTGGACAACACCGACCTGGAAACCGGGCAACAGATCGCCAGCCAACTGCTGATGACCCTGGACAAGCCGATGTTCGTCGACAACCAGCTGATCAGCGTCACCGGCTCCGTGGGGCTGGCCAGCGCGCCACTGCATGGCCGCGACCCGCAGACCCTGATGCGCAACGCCGGCCTGGCGCTGCACAAGGCCAAGGCCAACGGCAAGCACCAGGTGCAGGTCTTCACCGAAGCCCTCAACGCCGAAGCCAGCTACAAGCTGTTCGTCGAAAACAACCTGCGCCGGGCCCTGACCCAGAACGAGCTGGACGTGTTCTATCAGCCCAAGCTGTGCCTGCGCAGCGGCCGCCTGCTGGGCATGGAAGCGCTGCTGCGCTGGAACCACCCGGAAAAGGGCATGATCCGCCCGGACCAGTTCATCAGCGTGGCGGAAGAAACCGGCCTGATCATCCCCATCGGCAAGTGGATCGCCCGCCAGGCCTGCCGCATGAGCAAGCAACTGACCGCCGCCGGCCTGGGCAACCTGCATGTGGCCATCAACCTGTCGCCCAAGCAGTTCTCCGACCCGGACCTGGTTGCATCCATCGCCAGCATCCTCAAGGAAGAGCAACTGCCCTCCTCGCTGCTGGAGCTTGAATTAACAGAGGGCTTGCTGCTGGAAGCCACCGACGACACTCACCAACAGCTAGAACAGCTGAAAAAACTTGGCCTGACCCTGGCCATGGACGACTTCGGCACCGGCTATTCGTCCCTGAGCTACCTGAAGAAATTCCCCATCGATATCATCAAGATCGATCGCAGCTTCATCCACGAGATCCCCGACAACCAGGACGACATGGAAATCACCTCGGCCGTGATCGCCATGGCTCACAACCTGAAGATCAAGGTGGTCGCCGAAGGCATCGAGACCGCCGAGCAACTGGCATTCCTGCGCCGTCATCGCTGCGACGTCGGCCAGGGCTACCTGTTCGACCGGCCGATTCCCGGCACCGAGCTGATTGCCAAGCTCAAGCGCTATCCTCGCGGCCCAATTGCCTGACAGCGCTGTAACACTCGGGCAAACTGCGTGTCTATCGACTGAACGACTCCCCAACCTGACTGGAGGACCGACACATGGTCTTGCGCTCGGAAATACTGGTGAACAAAAACGTGCTTCCAACCAAAGAACAAGCTCTGCCCGGCCGCGAAACACCCATGACCGTGCCTGAAGAACACTACGTCAACGGCAACCCACTGCTGGGCCCGTTTCCGGGCAATGTGGATTTCGCCATCTTCGGCCTGGGCTGTTTCTGGGGCGCCGAGCGGCGCTTCTGGCAGCGCGAAGGCGTGTTCAGCACCTGCGTGGGTTATGCCGGCGGTTTCACCCCGAACCCGACCTACGAAGAAGTCTGCTCAGGCCTGACCGGCCATACCGAAGTGGTGCTGGTGGTGTATGAGCCCGAGAAAGTCAGCTACAAAGAGCTGCTGGCGATGTTCTGGGAACTGCACAACCCGACCCAGGGCATGCGCCAGGGCAATGACGTTGGCACCCAGTACCGCTCGGTGATCTACACCACCAACCCGACCCAGCTGGAGCAGGCGCTGCACAGCAGGGACGTGTTCCAGGCGGAACTGACCAAGGCCGGCCTGGGCGAAATCACCACTGAAATTGGAGAAGCCCCGACCGTCTATTTCGCCGAGGCGTACCACCAGCAGTACCTGGCGAAGAATCCCGAAGGCTATTGCGGGATCGGCGGCACTGGCGTGACCTGCCCGATCTGAACCCGCCGCAAGCGACAAGCCTCAAGCTCCAGACGCTGTGTTTTCAGCTTGAGGCTTGAGGCTTGAGGCTTGAAATGTAGCGCTGTTACTCGGCGATCAACCAGTCCATCTGCCAGCCGCCCTGGGTCTGGCCGAGTTTCTTCGACAGCCACGGCAGCAGCTCGCGCAACTCCTCCTCCAGCCCCCAAGGCGGATTGGCAATCGCCAGGCCCGAACCGTTGAGGCTGTTGGGCGTATCCAGCGGATGCACCAGCAACTCCACCCGCAGCAACTTCGGCGCGCCGGTACCGGCCAGGTCCTGGTAGAAGCGCCGCAGGGCCCGCTGATCCTTCACCGGGTACCAGATGGCCGCCACGGTCTGACGCATGCGGCCAATGGCCTCCTTCAACGACGCAGCACAGCGCTGCATCTCGTCGAGCTGCTCGAAAGGCGGGTCGATCAGCATCACCGCACGTTTTTCAGCCACCGGCAGCAACGCCCGAGCCACGTGCCAGCCTTCCCCCAGGTGCACCGCCACCCGACGATCACCCTTCATGTTGTCCTTGAGCAGCAGGCCGTCTTCCGGGTGTTTTTCGTTGAGCAGCACCCGGTCCTGGGAGCGGGTCAAGCGTCGCGCCAATTCCGGTGACCCCGGGTAGTAACGCAACTCGCCATCGGGGTTCATCTTGTGCAGCACCTGCATGTAGTCGGCGGTCAGCGCCGGAAGATCCTGTTCGCCCCACAAGCGGGCGATGCCTTCCAAATACTCGCCGGTACGGTTTGCCTGGTCGCCCTTGAGGTCATACAGACCGATGCCGGCGTGGCTGTCGAGGTAGGCGAACGGCTGCTCCTTGCGCGACATCAGGGCAATGAGGCGGGTCAAGGTCAGGTGTTTGAAGACGTCGGCGTGATTGCCGGCGTGGAAGGCGTGACGATAGTTCATGGTTGCTCCTGCGCAGGCGGGCAAGTTTACCTTGTGCGCAGGCTGTCGTCAGTTCGAACGGCGGCCGTACCCGGCGCAGGCGACGATGGGTACGGCCCGGGACTCAGGCAAATTCGTGGCAGACCTCGGACCACAGGCTGACCCGCCGCCCGGACGATTCGAAGACCTCGATCTCGCGCTTGATCCCGCCGCTGTCCCTCCAGCCTGGCAGGTCGAGCACGATCAACTCTTCCATCATCGCCATGTACAACGCATCCACCGGTGCCCAGAGCTTGCCGATGGCAGCGTTGTCCTTGCCGGCCAGGCACAGGTTGATCGGATGGGACATGCTCACCTGGCTGAACACTGCGTGCCCGGCCTCGAGTATCTGCGCCGCAACGCGATTGCACTGAAGAAAACGCTCATTGATGACCTCAGCGTCGGAGTGGCTGTAGGGGCAGGCCAGGAAAATCTTGCGCATCGTTACCTCGACTTCAGGGATAGGTGGAGCGGACCCTCAGGTCCGCGCAGGTTGCAGGGCAAAGGCCGCGGCCTGTTCCTGCTCTTGCAGCTCATAACGCTGGGCGGCCGGCACCGAGATACGGATGGCAATCGCCACCGCCAGCAAGCCGCCGAACAGTTTGCCGATGAGCACAGGCAGGATCAGGCTCGGCTGGAAGTTCGCGGTAAACGCCAGGTGATCGCCGATCAGCGCCTGGGCACAGACCCCCAGGGCCACGCACAGCACTTTGTCGCGAGCGGTCATGTGCTTGAACAAGTGGTAGGTGGCGATGATGTTGGCGAACACCATGACAAAGCCCGCAGCACCGGTGCTGGACAGGTTCAACTGGCGTCCCAGCAGCTCCATGGGCTTTTTGCAGTAGCGCTGGAACAGGTAGCAGATGGGGAAGGTGCCGGCGAGCATGATGCCGATGTAACCGGCGATCTCGATGGCCCGGAACAGCTCCTTTTCATCGGCGAACATCGGGTCGAAGCCCCAGCCGCCGAAGTTGATGCTGAAGAACTTGGTGAAGTGCTCGACGATGCTCAGGGCCAGGATCAGCTTGATCGCCGCGTCCATGATCTTGCCGAACACCAGGAAGCCGCCAACCATCATGCGCGGCCTGTAACGCAGTCCCGCCGCCAGCAGGAAGCAGAACACGAACAGCGGCGCCAGCAGCTTGAGCATGTCGACAAACCCCAGGGACAGGTAGTACAGCGCCTCGGAGTTGGTGGAGACGATATCGCGCACCGGCAACTGGGTAGCGGTGATGATCAGCAACGACATCAGCACGGCGAAGGGAATGCTGATCAGCCCGGCCATGGCGCCCAGGGCCAGGTACTTGTGGTCCTTGCGCTCAAGCATGGTCAGGCCCACCGGGATCAGGTAGACGATGGTCGCCCCCGAGGTGTAGCCCACCAGCATCGCGGTGATCCACAGGTCGCGATTGGCGGTCAGGGCATTGGCCAGCTGATAGCCGCCCATGTCCACGGCGATGATCGACAACGCCGCGATCGACACATCCGAACCCAGGGCATTGAAGAACGGCCCCAGCGCATGGGAGATGCCCTGGGACAGGTAGGGAATCGCCACCATGATCCCGGCCTGGGCCAGAAAGACCGGACCAATGGAGTGGATACCGTTGACGAACTCCTTACCCAGGCCACTGTCGGGCTTGATGATGGATGACAGGGCGCCAACCACGGCGCCGAGCATGATCAGGTAAATGACGTAGTTTCCAAATTCAGCCATGTGGGTTCATCTCTCTGCGCGTCATTTATAGGTTTCCCCCACCAGGGAGGTTCTTGTTGAGGCCAGCGCTGGTCATCTCTTCGCCAAGGCGGGCGATGACCCGGTATGCAAACACAGGGCATTTCCTATGCCATAATGTGTATTAGTTGTTGTTTTTACCTGCAAACACTCAATTATCGGTCACAATATCTGTCGCCAGAGTCTTCACAAGCTGATCTGGCCTAGCTAAGCGGGTGACCGGTCACGATTGTGAAACCTGCAGTTAAATGCTTAACTTCGCCATCGAACCTGACCGAATCTGCATGCAAATGTGCAAAATGTGTGCGTAAGTAACAAAAACTGCCCATTTGTGTGGCGAAGTACCACTAACGGAAAACCCCATGCGCCCCAACGAACGACGACAGCAGATTCTCGAACTCCTGCGCCAGCGGGAGCGAATTTCCGTGGAGGAACTGGCCCGCATTACCGCCACCTCCCAGGAAACCATTCGCCGCGACCTCAGCGAACTGGCGGAAAACGGCCTGGTTACCAAGTTCCATGGCGGCGCGGCCCTACCGCCTACCGGTGAACACGAAAACACCTTCCAGACCCGCATGAACGAACACGCCCAGGAGAAGCGCGCCATTGCCCGCTACGCCGCCGGCCTGTTCTGCGCCGGGGACAGCATCTTTATCGATACCGGGACCACCACCCTGTTCTTCGCCCGGGAACTGGCCCAGCTCACGCGCCTGACGGTCATCACCAACTCCCTGCCAATCGCCGGCTGCCTGGGCGAATCCGGTAACCGGGTGTTCATGATCGGCGGCGAATACCGCCCCGACTCGACGCAGAACGTCGGCACCCTGGCCCTGGAGCAGATCACCCGCTTCAACGCCGAACACGCGGTGATCACCATCGGTGCGCTGAATGAAGACGGCGCCATGGACTTCTCCATCGAAGAGGCCGAAGTCGCTCGCGCCATGATTGCCCAGGCCCGCCAGCTGACCGTAATCGCCGACTCCTCGAAGCTGGAGCGCCGTGGCCTGTTCAAGGTATTTCCACTGGAGCGCATCGACCGCCTGGTGATTGATCGCCAGCCCGGCCCGGCACTGCAGGCGGCGTTGGAAAAAGCCGGCGTGGAAGTGCATCTGGTGGCCCAGGCCTGAACCCGCCCCGGTGTGGCAGGCGGTCGCCCATCGCCTTAAATCCACAAATAACTGACCGATATATGACCGAATAAGAAATAAAAACAACAATCATGGCCCGCAATATGCTTTTATTCCTGCACAAGACCTTGGTGTTACCGCAGGAAACAGGCATTTATATGACCGAACTTTATCCGAACAGTGTGACTTTCGATGTGGCCATCGTCGGTGGCGGGGTCGTCGGTTGCGCCATGGCCAGGCGCTTTGCCCTGGAGGGTGCACGGGTGGTGCTGCTGGAAAAGGGCAGCGACATTCTTTCCGGCGCCAGCAAGGCCAACAGCGCCATCCTGCACACCGGCTTCGATGCCCCTAGCGGCAGCCTGGAGCTGCAGTGCATGCAGGCCGGGTACCAGGAATACCTGGAGATTCACTCGGCCATGAACTTGCCGCTGCTCAAGAGTGGCGCCCTGGTGGTGGCCTGGAACGCCGAGGACCAGGCCCGCCTGCCGGGGATTCTCGACCAGGCCCAGGCCAATGGGGTCAATAACGTGCGCCTGCTGGAACGCAGCGAGATCCTCGCCCTGGAACCCCATCTGGCCAATCACGCGGTGGGCGCGGTGCTGGTGCCCGACGAACACCTGATCGACCCCTGGTCAGCGCCCCTGGGCTACCTGCAGCAGGCCATGGCCCACGGCGCCCGGGTGCAGTTGCGGTGCGAGGTGCAGCAAGGCCAATTCGATGGTGATGCCTGGACCCTGCATACCAACCAGGGCACCTTGCGCAGCGCCCAGGTGATCAACTGCGCGGGGCTGTTCGGTGACACCCTGGAGCACAACCTGCTGGGCCACAGCGAATTTCGCATCATGCCGCGCAAGGGCCAGTTCGTGGTCTTCGATAAGGCCGCGGCCAAACTGCTGGAGCGCATCGTCCTGCCGGTGCCCAACGAACGCACCAAAGGCATCGTCCTGACCCGCACCGTCTACGGCAACCTGCTGGTGGGCCCCACCGCCGAAGAACAGGAGGACCGGGTGCATGCCGGGCTCGACGGCCCGACCCTGCAAAGCCTGATCGACGCTGCCGTGGAGCGGATTCCCGGCCTCGCCGGAATGCCGGTCACCGCTACCTACGCAGGGCTGCGCCCGGCCAGCGAAAAGAAGGAGTACCGGATCCAGGCCGATCACTCCCGGCACTGGATCACCGTCGGCGGCATCCGCTCCACCGGGCTCACTGCCGCCCTGGGCATTGCCCGGCACGTCTACAGCCTGTACAGCCAGCGTCGCCAGCATCACCCGGTGCGCGAGCCGGTCTGGCCGCAGATGCCCAACCTCGCGGAGCACTTGCCCCGGGACTGGCAACGCCCCGGCTATGGCGAAATCGTCTGCCATTGCGAACTGGTGACCCGTCGCGAAATCGAGACCGCCCTGCACAGCCCCCTGCCCCCAGGCGATCTGGGTGGGCTCAAGCGCCGCACCCGTGCCTGCATGGGGCGCTGCCAGGGTTTCTATTGCTCGGCCCAGGTCGCCGAACTCAGTGCCAGCCAACTAGCCGTCCCACTTGCCACAGGTCGTTGCCATGAACAGCACTGAACTCCTTCAGGCCGAAGCGGCCATTATCGGCAGCGGCCCGGCGGGCCTCGCGGCCGCCATTGAACTGCGGCGCCAGGGCATCGGCCCGGTGATTGTCATCGAGCGTGAAAGCGAAGCTGGCGGCATTCCCCGGCACTGCGCTCACCCGCCCTTCGGCATGCGCGAGTATCAGCGCATTCTCAGCGGCCCGGCCTATGCCCGGCGCAATGTCGAAGCCGCGCTGAAAGCCGGCGTGATCCTGCTGCTGCGCCACACGGTAGTCAGCCTGGAACCCGGCGGCCTGCTGCGCCTGGCGAGCACCGACGGGCCGCGGCAGATCCAGGCGAAAAAGGTCCTGATCGCCACCGGCGCCCGGGAAACCCCGCGCTCGGCACGCCTGCTGTCCGGCGACCGCCCGGTGGGCGTGATCAACACCGGAGCGTTGCAGAACTTCCTCTATATGCAGCACCTCAAGCCCTTTGAACGACCGCTGATCGTCGGCACCGAGCTGGTCAGCCTGTCCGCCGTACTCAGTTGCCGGCGCGCAGGAATCCGCCCGGTAGCGGTGCTCGAAGCCAACAACCGGGCAACCGCACGCTGGCCGCTGTCGCTGTTTCCACGCTTACTGGGCATTCCCATGCATTTCGGCGCGCAATTGCTGGCGATCAACGGCACCGGCCGGGTGGAATCGGCCCAGGTGCGCCTGGCCGACGGTCAGGTGCGCGAGATTGCCTGCGACGGCGTGCTGCTCACGGGCCAGTTCACCCCTGAGTCGAGCCTGGTGCGCCAGAGCCACCTGCAGCTGGACAGCGGTAGCGACGGGCCGAAGATCGATCAATACGGGCGCTGCTCGGACCCGGCCTACTTCGCCGCCGGCAACCTGCTGCGACCGATCGAGACCGCCGGCTGGTCCTACCGTGAAGGGCGGCGTATCGGCAGCCTGATGGCACTGGCCCTGTGCAACCAGCTACCCGCTCCCCATGACGCGCTGACCCTGAAATACGCAGCCCCGATCAAGCTCGGCGTACCGGGCCGGCTGGTGCGCGGCGAGCTGGCGGGCCTGCAGCACATCCAACTGCGGGTCAGCCGGGCGGTCAGCGGCACCTTGCGGGTTCGCGCCCAGGGCCTGGACCTCTGGAGCCGCCCGGTCTCGGCACTGCCGGAACGGCGCCTGCTGATTCCCCTCAAGGAACTGCAACTGCCGGAACACCTTGACCAACTGGACATCTGCATCGACTAGGCCCGTCCCACAACAAGAGAAAAGACCATGCGAATAGCCGCACTTGACCAGGGCACCACCAGCACCCGCGTACTGGTTGTGGACATGCAAGGCCGTGCCGACATCCAACTGGCGCTGCGCCACCAACAGCATCACCCTCGTCCGGGCTGGGTCGAGCACGACCCGCTGGAACTGCTGGCCAACCTGCAACGCTGCCTGGAAGCCACCGGCCGGGTCGACGCCATTGGGTTGGCCAATCAGGGCGAAAGCTGCCTGGCCTGGGACGCCATCAGTGGCGCACCGCTGTCTCCGGTGATCGTCTGGCAGGACAACCGCAGCGCCGCACGCATCGAGGAACTGCGAGCCAACGGAGCCGAAGCCCTGACCCTGGAGCGGGCCGGATTGCCTCTGGACGCCTATTTTTCCGCCAGCAAGCTGGCCTGGATCGTGGAGAACCTGCCGGCGGCACAAGCAGCCCTGAGTGCCGGCCGCCTGCGCCTGGGCACCACCGATGCCTACTTCCTCGACCGCCTGGCCGGGGTCTATGCCACCGACATCACCACCGCCTCGCGCACCTCGCTGATGAACCTCGCCACCGGCCAGTGGGACCCGCAGTTGTGTGCACTGTTCGGCGTCCCGCTAGAGGCCCTGCCACCGATCCGCGCCACGGTCGGCGACTTCGGGCGCATCGGCCAGACGCCCATCAGCGCCTCGGTGGTGGACCAGCAAGCCTCGCTCTACGGCCACGGCTGCCGGCAGCCGGGGGACGCCAAGATCACCTTCGGCACCGGCGCCTTCGCCCTGACCGTCACCGGCGATCAGATCATCCGCGCACCGGAGAAAGGCCTGCTGGCCACCATTGCCTGGCAAGTCGATGGCAAGCCGGTGTATGCCATGGACGGTGGCGTGTACGACGCCAGCGCCGCGGTGGAGTGGGCCGGGCGGCTGGGCCTGTTCAGCGACTTCTCGGAGCTGGCGGCCTTCGATCAGCCACCGGCCATTTCCCGCGAACTGGCCTTTGTCCCGGCGTTGTCGGGGCTGGCCTGCCCGCACTGGGACCGCAGCGCCGGGGCGGTGTGGATCGGCATGAACGCCGCCACCAGCCGCCAGGACCTGTGCCAGGCGGTGCTGGAAGGCGTGGCCCTGCGCAGCGCCGAAGTGATCACTGCGATGGACGATCACCTGCGTGTCACCGACCAGCTGTCGATCGACGGCGGGCTGGCCCGCAGCCCGTATTTCGCCCAGTTCCTTGCCGATATCCTGCAACGCACCATCGTCACCCAGCGTTTCGACGAACTCACTGCCCTGGGCTGCGCCGCCCTGGCTGCCCGTGGCCTGGGCCTGGAGCTGCCGGAGTTGGACAACACCCGCACCCACTATCAGCCCCGTGTCGACCGGACCACGGCCGACGTCTGGCGCCGCACCTTCAGCGCCGCCGTCAGCCGCTCCCAGGGCTGGTCCCAGCCGCGCTGAAACCGCCATTGGCCAAGGACGGCCGCCCCGTTCCCGGCAAGCCAGCGCCCCCTTGCCCATCCGCCGCGCCTATTGGACACTGACGCGCCCGCTCGCGGCCAAGCGGCGGGCACATCAAGCGGTTGCTGGCGACTCAGACACACGGGACCACTGACTGCTGCGCGGGCACACGACCTGCCTGGCTGTGCTCATAAAACGGATTGCTACTGAGTCGAGGATTTATGAAAGACGCAACGATTGCGCTGCACCATGGATTCAAGTCGGACCCGACCACCAAGGCCGTGGCCGTGCCCATCTACCAGAACGTCGCCTTCGAGTTCGACAACGCCCAGCACGGGGCGGACCTGTTCAACCTGGATGTGCCCGGCAACATCTACACCCGCATCATGAACCCCACCAACGATGTGCTGGAACAGCGCATGGCCGCCCTGGAAGGCGGGATCGCCGGGCTGGCGGTGGCGGCTGGCAGCGCGGCGATCCACTACGCGATCCAGACCCTGACCCAGGCCGGGGACAACATTGTCTCCACGCCCCAGCTGTACGGCGGTACCTACACCCTGTTCGCCCACCTGCTGCCCAGCTTCGGGGTCGAAGTGCGCTTCGCCCGGGACGATTCGCCAGAGGCCATCGCCGAGCTGATCGACGACAAGACCAAGCTGGTGTACTGCGAAAGCATCGGCAACCCGGCGGGCAACATCGTCGACATCGAGGGCCTGGCCCAGGCCGCCCACGCCCGCAACGTACCGCTGATGGTGGACAACACCGTGGCCACGCCGATCCTGTGCAAGCCGATCCAGTTCGGCGCCGACATCGTGGTGCACTCGGTGACCAAGTACGTCGGTGGCCACGGCAACTCCCTGGGCGGGGTGATCGTCGACAGCGGCAACTTCCCCTGGGCCGAGCATCCGCAGAAGTTCGCCAGCCTCAACACCCCGGAGCCGGCCTACCACGGCGTGGTCTACACCGAGAAGTTCGGCCCGGCTGCCTTTATCGCCCGGGCCCGCACCGTGCCACTGCGCAACACCGGCGCGGCGCTGGCACCGATGAACGCCTTCCTCCTGCTACAAGGCCTGGAAACCCTGGCCCTGCGCATGGAACGCCACACCGACAACGCCATCCGGGTCGCGCAGTTCCTCAAGGACCACCCGCTGGTGGCCTGGGTCAGCTACGCCGGCCTGGCCGATCACCCGCACCATGAACTGGCGCGCAAGTACATGCAGGGCAAGCCGTCGGCGATCCTGTCCTTCGGCCTAAAAGGCGGCTATGCCGCAGGCGTGCGTTTCTACGACGCCCTGCAGATCTTCAAGCGCCTGGTCAACATCGGCGACGCCAAGTCCCTGGCCTGCCACCCGGCGTCCACCACTCACCGGCAGATGAACGAACAAGAGCAGGCCAAGGCCGGCGTCAAGCCGGAGATGATCCGCCTTTCGGTCGGCATCGAGGCCATCGAGGACCTGCTCGAGGACCTTGACCAGGCGCTGAAACAAGCCTGATTCATCGGCCCTGGCAGCAGACGCCAGGGCCATCCCCCCAAATCCCCCCAGCGCGTTGGCACCGACGCATCCAACCCTAACCAGCCCCCAGGATCATTACTCACCCGCAAAGGAACCCAACATGATTGTGCGTTACGTAAAAATCACCATGACCCTGGCAGTGGCGGCGTTCGCCTTGCTGGTGGCTTACAACAACATCAGCGACTACGACTCCAACTTCGCCTTTGTCCAGCACGTACTGAGCATGGACAGCGTCTTCCCCGGCAACACCGCCACCGACCGCGCCCTGACCCTGCCCCTGCTGTGGAATGTCGGCTACTGGCTGATCATTACCGGCGAGGCCCTGACCGGGGTATTGCTGGTCGTTGGCGCCTTGCACCTGTGGCTGGCGCGACACGGTGTCGCCAGCTACTTCAACCGGCGCAAAGGCTGGGCCATTGCCGGCTTCTGCCTGGGCTTCTGCGTCTGGTTCTTCGGCTTCATGGTGGTGGGTGGCGAGTGGTTCATGATGTGGCAATCCCAGACCTGGAATGGCCAGGACGCGGCCTTCAAGTTCTACATGGCGATCCTTGGCGTGTTGATCTTCCTCAACCAGCCGGACGCTGAACTGCACTAAAAAAAACGGCCCGCTGCGGTGACGCAGCGGGCCGTTTTCATTGCCCCGAACGATCAGGGCAGGATTTGCGCACTCAGTGGTTGAGCTTGAAATCCTTCTCGGCCGCTTCAAAACGCTGAACCATGCCAGCGCTTGGTGCACCCATCTTGCTCACCAGCACGATTGCCAGGCTGGCGAAGATGAAGCCCGGGATGATTTCGTACAGACCCAGCAGAGCGAAGTGTTTCCACAGGATCACGGTGACGGCACCGACGATGATCCCGGCCAGCGCGCCGTCGCGGGTCATGCCCTTCCAGAGCACCGAGATCAGCACCACAGGACCGAACGCCGCACCGAAGCCGGCCCAGGCGTAGCTCACCAGGCCCAGCACGCGGTTTTCCGGGTTGGCGGCCATGGCGATGGCGATCAGCGCCACCACCAGCACCATGGCGCGACCGACCCATACCAGCTCAACTTGGGAGGCGTGCTTGCGCAGGAAGGCTTTATAGAAGTCTTCGGTCAGGGCACTGGAGCACACCAGCAACTGGCAGCTCAGGGTACTCATCACCGCCGCCAGAATGGCCGACAGCAACACACCGGCTACCCACGGGTTGAACAGCAGCTTGGCCAGTTCGATGAACACACGCTCAGGGTTCTCGGTCACGGGACCGGCCACTTCAGGATGCGCCGAGAAGTAGGCGATACCGAAGAAGCCCACGGCCACGGTGCCGCCCAGGCACAGGATCATCCAGGTCATGGAGATGCGACGGGCGTTGGCGATCGACTTCACCGAATCCGCCGCCATGAAACGCGCCAGGATGTGCGGCTGACCAAAGTAGCCCAGGCCCCAGCCCATCAGCGAGATCACGCCGATAAAGGTGGTGTTCTTGAGCATGTCGAAGCTGGTCGGGTCCTTGGCTTCGATCGCCAGGAAGGTGGTATCGACGCCACCGGTGGCCAACAGCACGATGATCGGGGTCAGGATCAACGCGAAGATCATCAGCGTAGCCTGCACGGTATCGGTCCAGCTCACCGCCAGGAAGCCACCGACAAAGGTGTAAGCAATGGTCGCCGCCGCGCCAGCCCACAGCGCCGTCTCGTAAGGCATGCCGAAGGTGCTTTCGAACAGACGGGCACCGGCCACGATGCCGGAGGCACAGTAGATGGTGAAGAACACCAGGATCACCACCGCGGAGATGATGCGCAGCAAGCCGCTTTTATCTTCGAAACGGCTGGAGAAGTAGTCCGGCAAGGTCAGAGCATCACCGTTGTGCTCGGTCTGCACCCGCAGACGACCGGCAACGAACAGCCAGTTCAGGTAGGCACCGACGATCAGTCCGATGGCGATCCAGCTCTCCGACAGACCCGACATGTAGATAGCGCCCGGAAGGCCCATCAGCAGCCAGCCACTCATGTCGGAAGCACCAGCGGAAAGCGCGGTCACCACGCTGCCCAGGCTGCGGCCGCCAAGAATGTAGTCGGAAAGGTTGTTGGTGGAGCGATAGGCCATGAAGCCGATCAGCACCATTGCTGCGATGTAGATCACGAACGTGATCAAGGTTGGATTGCTTGCACTCATTTGAGTTACGCCCTGGCTTTGTTTTTATGTAGCGGCGGTCAGCAGTACCGTCACCCAGCTTTTACAGTTTGGAAGACGATCGGCTATCGCGCACGTTTTATGACCAATGTTTCCCCAGGAAAGCCATTGGCCGATGAACCGAGTCGCAAAAGACAGGTTGCACCTTGGGCGCGAATCCTATTCAACAAATTAAACAAGGTGCAACCAGTTTCATCCAATTAAGTTGCACCTTGTCGCATTTACCGACGACGACAACTTTTTTGCTCCTTTTTGGAGCAAGAAATCCACCCGCCAGAATTAAATGCACCAAGGCAATACGGGAGCCAGGAGGCAATATTGATTTCCTGACGAGCTGCTATTTATTCCGGCGAAAAAAGGGTTGCACCCGGTTGCACCTATTTCGGCGCACGGATAATCTTGCCGCCAGCTGATGCCACACGTGCGTGGCAAACATGAGGATAAAAATATGGCTACCACCACCCTCGGGGTCAAACTCGACGACCCAACCCGCGAGCGCCTCAAGGCTGCTGCGACCTCGATCGATCGTACGCCGCACTGGCTGATCAAGCAGGCGATTTTCAATTACCTGGAAAAACTCGAGGGTGGTGCAACCCTGACCGAGCTGAGCAGTGTCACCACCAAGGACGGCGACGACGCCGGCGACGTGCTGACCGATCACGCTCACCAATGCTTCCTCGAATTTGCCGAGAGCATCCTCCCGCAATCGGTGCTGCGCGCCTCGATCACCGCTGCCTACCGCCGCCCGGAACCGGAAGTGGTGCCGATGCTGCTGGAGCAGGCGCGTCTGCCGGCCGCCACCGCCGAAGCCGCCAACAAGCTGGCCGCCTCGATCGCCGAGAAGCTGCGTAACCAGAAGAGCGCCGGCGGCCGTGCCGGTATCGTCCAGGGCCTGCTGCAGGAGTTCTCCCTGTCGTCCCAGGAAGGCGTGGCACTGATGTGCCTGGCCGAGGCCCTGCTGCGCATCCCCGACAAGGGCACCCGTGACGCACTGATCCGCGACAAGATCAGCACCGGCAACTGGCAGCCGCACCTGGGCAACAGCCCGTCGCTGTTCGTCAACGCCGCCACTTGGGGCCTGTTGCTCACCGGCAAGCTGGTGTCGACCCACAACGAGGCCGGCCTGACCTCCTCCCTGAGCCGCATCATCGGCAAGAGCGGCGAGCCGATGATCCGCAAGGGCGTGGACATGGCCATGCGTTTGATGGGCGAGCAGTTCGTCACCGGCGAAACCATCGCCGAAGCCCTGGCCAATGCCAGCAAGTTCGAAGCCAAGGGCTTCCGCTACTCCTACGACATGCTCGGCGAAGCGGCACTGACCGAGCACGACGCGCAGAAATACCTGGCGTCCTACGAGCAGGCCATCCACTCCATCGGCAAGGCCTCCCACGGTCGCGGCATCTATGAAGGCCCGGGCATCTCCATCAAGCTCTCGGCGCTGCACCCGCGTTACAGCCGCGCCCAGTACGAACGCGTGATGGAAGAGCTGTACCCGCGCCTGCTGTCGCTGACCCTGCTGGCCAAGCAATACGACATCGGCCTGAACATCGACGCCGAGGAAGCGGACCGCCTGGAGCTGTCCCTGGACCTGCTGGAGCGCCTGTGCTTCGAGCCGCAACTGACCGGTTGGAACGGCATCGGCTTCGTGATCCAGGCTTACCAGAAGCGCTGCCCGTACGTCATCGACTACGTCATCGATCTGGCCCGCCGCAGCCGTCACCGCCTGATGATCCGCCTGGTGAAAGGCGCCTACTGGGACAGCGAGATCAAGCGCGCCCAGGTCGAAGGCCTGGAAGGCTATCCGGTCTACACCCGCAAGGTGTACACCGACGTTTCCTACATCGCCTGCGCACGCAAGCTGCTGTCGGTGCCGGAAGTCATCTACCCGCAGTTCGCCACCCACAACGCCCACACCCTGTCGGCGATCTACCACATTGCCGGTCAGAACTATTACCCCGGCCAGTACGAGTTCCAGTGCCTGCACGGCATGGGTGAACCGCTGTACGAGCAAGTGGTGGGCAAGGTCGCCGATGGCAAGCTGAACCGTCCGTGCCGCGTGTACGCACCGGTCGGCACCCACGAAACCCTGCTGGCCTACCTGGTCCGCCGCCTGCTGGAAAACGGCGCCAACACCTCCTTCGTCAACCGCATTGCCGACCAGTCGATCTCGATTCAAGAGCTGGTGGCCGACCCGGTGGCGCAGATCGAGCAGATGGCCACCCTGGAAGGCGGTTTCGGCCTGCCGCACCCACGCATTCCGCTGCCGCGTGACCTGTATGGCAGCGAGCGCGCCAACTCCGCCGGCATCGACATGGCCAACGAACACCGCCTGGCGTCGTTGTCCTGCGCCCTGCTGGCCAGCGCCCACAACAACTGGAAAGCCGCGCCAATGCTCGGTTGCGCCGCCAGCAGCGAAACCCCGGCGCCGGTCCTCAACCCGTCGGATCATCGCGATGTGGTCGGTCACGTCCAGGAAGCCACGATCGAAGACGTCGACAACGCCATCCAGTGCGCGCTGAACGCCGCGCCGATCTGGCAGGCCACGCCGCCGGCCGAACGCGCCGCGATCCTGGAACGCGCCGCCGACCTGATGGAAGCCGAGATCCAGCCACTGATGGGCCTGTTGGCCCGCGAGGCCGGCAAGACCTTCGCCAACGCCATCGCCGAAGTGCGTGAAGCCGTGGACTTCCTGCGTTATTACGCGGTGCAGGCCCGCAATGACTTCAGCAACGACGCCCACCGTCCGCTGGGTCCTGTGGTGTGCATCAGCCCGTGGAACTTCCCGCTGGCGATCTTCAGCGGCCAGGTCGCCGCCGCCCTCGCCGCCGGCAACCCGGTACTGGCCAAGCCGGCCGAACAGACCCCGCTGGTGGCAGCCCAGGCCGTGCGCCTGCTGCTCGAAGCCGGGATTCCCGAAGGCGTGCTGCAACTGCTGCCGGGCCAGGGCGAAAGCGTCGGTGCCCGCCTGGTCGGTGACGAGCGCGTCAAGGGCGTGATGTTCACCGGTTCCACCGAAGTCGCGCGCCTGCTGCAACGCAACATCGCCGGGCGCCTGGACAACCAGGGTCGGCCGATCCCGCTGATCGCCGAAACCGGTGGCCAGAACGCCATGATCGTCGACTCCTCGGCCCTGACCGAACAAGTGGTCATCGATGTGGTGTCCTCGGCCTTCGACAGTGCCGGCCAGCGTTGCTCGGCCCTGCGCGTGCTGTGCCTGCAGGAAGATTCCGCCGACCGCGTGATCGAAATGCTCAAGGGCGCCATGGCTGAAAACCGCCTGGGCAACCCGGAGCGCCTGTCGGTGGACATCGGCCCGGTAATCGACGCCGAAGCCAAGGCCGGCATCGAGAAGCACATCCAGGCCATGCGCGACAAAGGTCGCAGCGTGTACCAGATGGCCATCGCCGACAGCGAAGAATGCAAGCGTGGCACCTTTGTCATGCCGACCCTGATCGAACTGGAAAGCTTCGATGAACTGCAGCGCGAGATCTTCGGTCCGGTGTTGCACGTGGTGCGCTACAAGCGCAAGGACATCGACCAACTGATCGCCCAGATCAATGCTTCCGGCTACGGCCTGACCCTGGGTGTGCACACCCGGATCGACGAAACCATTGCCAAGGTGGTGGACAACGTCAACGCCGGTAACGTCTACGTCAACCGCAACATCGTCGGTGCCGTGGTCGGCGTGCAGCCGTTCGGCGGCGAAGGCCTGTCGGGCACCGGCCCGAAAGCCGGCGGTCCGCTGTACCTGTACCGCCTGCTGTCGACCCGTCCGGTGGATGCCATCGAGCAATCCTTCGTTCGCGCCGATGCCGCCAACGCCCCGGACCTGCGCCTGCGCGAAGCCCTCGGCAAGCCGCTCAACGCCCTGCAAGCCTGGGCCGAGAGCAGCAAACTGGTGGAACTGGCGACCCTGTGCAAACAGTTCGCCAGCCAGTCGCAAAGCGGTATCACCCGCCAGCTGAACGGCCCGACCGGCGAGCGCAACAGCTACGCCATCCTGCCCCGCGAGCACGTCCTGTGCCTGGCGGAGGTCGAGGGCGACCTGCTGACCCAACTGGCGGCCGTACTGGCAGTCGGCGGTTCGGCAGTCTGGCCGGAAAGCGACCTCAGCAAGGCGCTGTTCGCCCGTCTGCCCAAGGACGTGCAAGCACGCATCCAGCGGGTGGCGGATTGGACCAAGGACGACGTGGTATTCGACGCGGTCCTGCATCACGGCGACTCTGACCAACTGCGCGGCGTTTGCCAGCAAGTGGCCCAGCGTGCCGGAGCCATCGTCGGCGTCCAGGGCCTGTCCCAGGGCGAGACCGCGATTGCCCTGGAGCGCCTGGTGATCGAGCGCGCCCTGAGCGTCAACACCGCAGCGGCCGGCGGCAACGCCAGCCTGATGACCATCGGCTGAAGCCGATAGTCAGCAGCATGGAAAAGAGCGCCCTCAGCGGCGCTCTTTTTTTGCCCGATGCAATGTCCTGCAGCCGCTGCCGCAGGCTGCGATCGGCCGCAACGGCCGTAGCAATTTCATTGCCGCCAAAGTCCCTGCGGGACTTATCGCAGCCTTCGGCAGCGGCGACAGGGGCTGTGCCTGTTTGGCATCTTTATCACCCAGATCAATCTTGCTATTCAGCCTTTATTCACGCGCCTAGACTCAGCCCATTCCCTAGCCAACAGGTATGCCGCCATGTCCGAGACGCTGCTCAGTTCCCGCAATCTGGCTTTCGAACTGTATGAGGTGCTCGACGCCGAGGGCCTGACCCAGCGCGAGCGGTTTGCCGAGCACAATCGCGAAACCTTCGATGCCGCCCTGGGCACCGCGCGCAACATCGCCGAGAAGTACTTCGCCCCGCACAACCGCAAGGGCGATGAACACGAGCCGCGCTACGAAGACGGCCAGGCGGTGCTGATCCCTGAAGTGAAACCGGCGGTGGACGCCTTCCTCGAAGCCGGCTTTCTCAATGCCGCACGCAGTTTCGACGCGGGCGGTATGCAGTTGCCGACCCTGTTGTCCCAGGCCTGCTTCGCCCACTTCCAGGCCGCCAACGCGGCCACGACTTCCTACCCGTTCCTGACCATGGGCGCGGCCAACCTGATCGAGAGCTTCGGCACCGACGAACAGAAACAGCGCTTCCTGCAGCCCATGATCGATGGCCGCTTCTTCGGCACCATGGCCCTGACCGAGCCCCATGCCGGCTCGTCGCTGTCGGATATCCGCACCCGCGCCGAACCGGCTGCCGACGGCAGCTACCGGCTCAAGGGCAACAAGATCTTCATCTCCGGCGGCGACCACCCGCTGTCGGAAAACATCGTGCACATGGTCCTGGCCAAGCTGCCGGACGCGCCGCCCGGGGTGAAGGGCATTTCCCTGTTTATCGTGCCCAAGTTCCTGGTCAACGATGACGGCAGCCTGGGGCCGCGCAACGATGTGCTGCTGGCCGGGCTGTTCCACAAGATGGGCTGGCGCGGCACCACTTCCACCGCGCTGAACTTCGGCGATAACGGTAATTGCGTGGGCTATCTGGTGGGCAAGCCCCATCACGGCCTGAGCTACATGTTCCAGATGATGAACGAAGCACGGATCGGCGTCGGCATGGGCGCGGTGATGCTGGGTTATGCCGGCTATCTGTATTCATTGGAATACGCTCGCGAGCGTCCGCAAGGTCGCCTGCCGGACAGCAAGGACCCGACCACCGCACCGGTTGCGATCATCCAGCACGCCGATGTGCGCCGCATGCTGCTGACCCAGAAGGCCTACGTTGAAGGCGCCTTCGACCTGGGGCTGTATGCGGCGCGGCTGTTCGATGACACCACCACCCTGGCCAGCGAGGCCGAGCGCCAGCAGGCCCATGAACTGCTGGACCTGCTGACGCCCATCGTAAAGTCCTGGCCTTCGGAGTTCTGCCTCAAGGCCAACGAGCTGGCGATCCAGATCCTCGGTGGCCACGGCTACACCCGGGAATACCCGGTGGAGCAGTACTACCGCGACAATCGCCTGAATCCGATCCATGAAGGCACCCACGGCATCCAGTCCCTGGACCTGCTGGGGCGCAAGCTGGCGCAGAACGGCGGCGCCGGGCTCAAGCGCCTGATCCGCCTGATCGCCGAGGCGGGCGAGCGGGCCCGCGCCCATGCGTCGCTGGATGCCCTGCGCCTGCCTCTGGAGCAACTGGTGACGCGCCTGCAGAGCGTGACCCTGGGTCTGCTGGGCGACTTGGCCAGCGGCAAGGTCACGGCGACCCTGGCCAACTCGGCGCTGTATCTGAAGGCCTTCGGCCACGCGGTGATCGGCTGGCGCTGGCTGGAACAGGCCATCAGGGCCGAGGAAGGACTGGCGCGAGGCCATGCCGGGGACCGGGATTTCTATCACGGCAAACTGCAGGCCGCGCGCTACTTCCTGACCTGGGAAGTGCCGGGCTGCCAGCATGAACTGACCCTGCTGGAAGCACGGGACGCCACCTGCCTGGAGATGCAGGACGCCTGGTTCTGAGGCCGAGGCGGCCTGTCACACCGCAGCGCTGTTCGCTGGCAAGCCAGCGCCTACCAGAAGGCTCACTCCACACCTGTGGGAGCCGGATTGCCGGCGAAAGCGTCAGGCCTGGCACTGCGCGGCCCGAGGTTCGCTGGCAAGCCAGCTCCTGCAGGCTGGTCAGTGCAGCTTGAAACCACCCACCTGGCGCGCCAGGTCTTCGGCCAGGCGCTGCAGGGTCTGGCAATCCTCACGACAGGTGTGCACTTCAGCCGCGGTGGCCCGGGCCAGTTCGGAAATGCCCTGAACATTGCGGTTGATCTCTTCGGTCACCGCCGACTGTTCTTCCGTGGCAGTGGCGACCTGCTGATTCATGTCGCTGATACGCTCCACCTGCCCGGTGATCGCCGTCAGTGAGGCCCCGGTCTGCTGGCTGGACTGAACCCCGGTGCCGGTGGCCGATTGCCCCGCATGCATCGAGGACACGGCGTTCTCCGCCCCCTGCTTGAGGCCCTGGATCATCTGCTGGATCTCATCGGTGGAGGTCTGGGTACGCTGGGCCAGGGTCCGGACTTCATCGGCCACCACCGCAAAGCCACGGCCCATTTCCCCGGCCCGAGCCGCCTCGATGGCAGCGTTGAGGGCCAGCAGGTTGGTCTGTTCGGAAACCCCGCGGATCACCGCCAGCACCTGATCGATAGAGGCCACCTGTTCCGCCAGTTCGCCCACGGCACCGGCGGCCAGAGCGATTTCACCGGACATGCTCTCGATATGCCGAATCGAACCGCCCACCACGTCCTGGGCCTGCTGGGCTTCATCCCGGGCCGCCTGGGAAGCGTCCGCCGCCTGCCCGGCATTGCGCGCAATGTCCTGCACGGTAAGCCCCATCTCATGTACCGCAGTGGCCACCATGTCGGTCATTTCCTGCTGCCGGCCGGAGCGCTCGGCGGTGTTCTCCACCACCGCCGCCACCTGGCTCACCGAGGAACGCAGGCGTTCGGTGGTGGCCAACACCTCACCGATCATGCCGCGCTGGCTGTCGAGAAAACGGTTGAAACCCCGGGCCAGATCCCCCAGCTCGTCGGCACGGCTGGCATCCAGGCGCAGGGTCAGGTCGCCACCGCCGCTGCCGATGGCCACCAGCCCTTCGGTCACCTGTCGCACCGGGCGTACCAGGCCACGGGCCAGCAGTACAACCAGCAATAGGCAGACGCCGGCGATGCCCAGGCCGATCAGACTGGTGAGCCAGATCGCCCGGTGCGCCTCGGCGTAAATCTGCGCCTGCGGCACCTCGGCCACCAGGCTCCAGCCAAAGCCGCGCAGTGGCAGGCTCAGGGCCAGGTAGTCTTCGCCGTCACGCTCGAAATGACTGCTGGTCAGTCCCTCGTGCCCCATCAGCGCCTCGGCGGCGGTCGCGCCGATCTGCTCGGACAACTGTCGCTTGCCACTGAATTCAGCGTCTGGATGCACCTGGATCAAACCATCGTTGCGCACCAGAAACACCCGGCCACGCTCACCAAAGCTGTAGTCGTGAATCAGCTGCGACAGCTCGGTCATGCGCAAGCCCAGGCCGGTGACCCCCACCAGCTCACCGTCTTTCTCGACCCGGTAGTTGATGAACAGCGCCAGCTCGCCACTGGCAACATCGACATCGATGTTCAGCACCCGCGGCTTGCCGCTGTCGATAAAGCGATAGAACCAGACATCCTTCGGATTATCCCGACTCAGGGTCCGGTCCAGGCCTTTCTGGTTGTAATAGTGATGGCTGAGCGGGCTGGCCATCATGGTGGTGAAGGCCTGGTTCTCGGCGCGGATGTCTTCCAGATAGCTGATGAAGCTCTGCGCCCGGGCCGGGTCTTCGCCTGCCGCCAGCCAGTCGCGCAGCATGCCGTTGCCGGCCAGGTCACGGGCGGCGGTCAGAGGCTGGGTCAGAATGCGTTCGATATCGTTGCGCATGGCTTCGATGCTCGAAGGCAGCGCCCTGTCCACCAGGTAGCTCTGGGTCAGGTGATTGATCAGCACCGTGTAGATCGCTACGACCACCAGCAGACTGACCAGCAGGGCCGAACCCATGCTGAGGATCAGTTGCCATTGAATACTGCGTCGCCAGAATTGCATGGAACACCTCTTTCTTATGGTTATAAGAGGCTGAGATACCGCGCCAGCCGCGGGAAGTTGTATACAAACAATGCTTCTGCTTGTCCAACTCATTACCCGCCAGCTGTGTGCACTTCCATCAATTCTGTTGAATGGTCTTGGCGATCACCTCGACGGTGGCGCTCACCTGCTCCTGATAACGCTCAAGCGCCTGGGCGTGCTGCTTTTTCATTTCTATCTGCTGCGAACACAGGTTCATCGCTGCCAGCACCAGCAGGCGCTCGCCAATCAGCGTCGGGTATTTTTTCTTGGTGTCGGCCAGGGCCGCCTTGAGCATCAGCGCGGCGTCCATGAGGGTCTGTTCCTCACCGGCCGGCGCCTTGATCGAGTAATCCTCGCCCAGGATCGAGACCACCTTCACCCCATCGATGTGATGTCTCATGGGTTGGCCGGGCTCGCACTGACGCGCTCAACCAGAGCCTGGATGCGGGCGGCGGTAGCGCCTTGTTTTTCTTCCTGCTCCATGAGGCTCAACTGCAGGCTTTCGTTTTCATCCTTGGCCTGGGCCAGTTGCTCCTTGAGGGTTTCGTTCGTGCCGAGCAGCTCCTGGTTCTGTACCACCAGGTCACTGACCAACTGTTCCAATTGGCTGAGGGATGCTTCCAACATTTTGATCTTCCGGGCTGTTTGCAAAGGGCGCGTACGATAAAGAAAAGTCACCTTGGATACCAGGGATATCCAGGCGCAAGGCCTTGATTTTACTGGCGATGACCCTCACGCGAGAGCTGTTAGAGACTGTCATTCGCGCCTCGGGTTCCTGACGTTCGGTCGGATGCTTCGGAGTTTTACGAATTATCCCAACAGGTGGTCAGACTTTTCTGAAAGCGCTCCTGGCGATTCAAGAAGCGTTTTTTCAACGCGATAGCACAGGTACTTCCCTGACCCAAACGCGCAAGCCGCGCACATCCGAGGTAGGTTCAATGTCCCTGCGCACCCTGAATATCGCTCCGAGAGCATTCCTCGGCTTTGCCGTGATCGGTTGTTTGATGCTGTTTCTCGGGATCTTCGCTCTGAGTCAAATGAGCAAGATCCGCGCAGCGACCGAACGCATCACCCAGGACACCATTCCCAGCATCAAGAGCGTCGACGACTTCACCCAACTGAGCCTGCGCCTGCGGGTCCAGGCCTACCGGCTACTGCTCAACCGCGACCCCGAGGAACAGCAAAAGACCCTGGACTCCATCAGCCAGCGCAACCAGAAAATCGATGAAACCCGGGCCCGCTACCAGGAGCTCATCAGCAGCCCGGAAGAGCACGCCGCTTACGATCAGTACATGGAACTGCTGACCCACCACCGCCAACTGGAAGGCCAGTTGATCGAGCTGTCGCACAACAACCAGCTCGAAAGCATGCAGCAGCTGCTGAACACCGAGCTGATGGCCAGCGCCGAAAAGATCAACGCCCTTCTCAATCAACTGGTGGACATCAACACCCAGTACTCCAGCGCCGCCGATCAAGACGCGGCCGAGCAATACGCCACCGCCTTCAACCTGGTGGTGACGCTGCTGGTCATGGCCACCGCCCTGACCCTGGTATTTGCCTGGCGGCTGATTCGCAGCATTACCCTGCCGATCGACAACGCCCTGCATGCGGCCGAAGCGATCGCCGAAGGCAACCTGACCCAGCCGATCACCGTGGATGGCCGCGACGAAGCCGGCCGCCTGCTGCAGGCCATGTTGACCATGCAGGAAAAACTGCGGGACACCCTGCAGCGCATTTCCGGTTCCGCCGGCCAACTGGCCTCGGCCGCCGAGGAGCTCAACAGCGTCACCGACGAAAGTGCTCGTGGCCTGACTCGACAGGACAATGAAATCGAGCAGGCGGCTACCGCGGTCAATGAAATGACCAGCGCCGTGGAAGAAGTCGCGCGCAATGCAGTGAGCACTTCCGAAGCTTCGCAAAACGCCACCCAATCCGCCGGGGACGGACGGGACAAGGTGCAAGAAACCGTCTCGGCCATCGAACGCATGACCGGTGACGTGCAAGACACTGCCAGCCTGATCGGCGAGCTGGCCAACGAGTCCCGGGACATCGGCAAGGTACTGGACGTGATTCGCGGCCTGGCCGACCAGACCAACCTGCTGGCCCTCAACGCCGCCATCGAAGCCGCCCGTGCCGGCGAGGCCGGCCGCGGCTTTGCCGTGGTTGCCGACGAAGTCCGCGCCCTGGCGCACCGCACCCAACAGTCCACCAGTGAAATCGAACGCATGATCGGCAGCATCCAGAGCGGCACCGAGCAGGCGGTGGAGTCGATGCGCAACAGCACCGAACGCGCCGACTCGACCCTGAACATCGCCCGCAGCGCCGGCCAGTCCCTGGACACCATCAACAGCGCCATCAACGAAATCAACGAGCGCAACCTGGTCATTGCCAGCGCCGCCGAAGAACAGGCCCAGGTGGCTCGGGAAGTGGATCGCAATCTGGTGAACATCCGCGACCTGTCGGTGCAGTCCACCACCGGTGCCAACCAGACCCGCTCCGCCAGCAGTGAACTGTCGATCCTGGCCGCTGACCTGAACAATCTGGTGACCCGCTTCCAGCTGTAAACCCCCTTCTCCCGGCTCCAGGGCTCTATTACGGGCCTGGGGCCGATGCAGTCGGCCGTTGACACTCCCGGCCCGGTGCGTAGCCAAAAGGCTAAATCCACGGCGCGACTCAAGACTTTAGTCGTACGACCGATAAGTCACGGTAGATCAGTCTCAAGCCCCCGCACGGATGCGCCCTTTTTGGTACTCACCATGTCCCTACGCAATATGAATATCGCTCCGCGGGCCTTCCTCGGCTTTGCCATGATCGGCGGCTTGATGCTGATCCTGGGGGTGTTCGCCCTGAACCAGATGAGCAAGATCCGCGGCGCCGCCGAGGACATCACCCTGAGCAGCGTGCCGAGCATCAAGAGCCTCGACGAGTTCACCCAGCTGACCCTGCGTCTGCGGGTGCTGTCCTATCGTTTACTGGTCAACCGTGAACCCGATGTCCAGCAAAAGACCATCGAACTGCTGGACATGCGCAACCAGCAGATCCGCGCCGCCCAGGTCACCTACGAGAAGTTCATCAGCAGCCCCGAGGAAAAGACCGCCTACGAGCAGTACGTCCAGTTGCTGACACAGTACCGGCAGATCGAAGAGCGGATGAGGTCCCTGTCCCGCGGCAATCAGGTGGAAGAGCTGCGCAACCTGCTCAACACCGACCTGCTGAACAACTCGGAAGCCATGAACACCGTGCTCAACCGCCTGATGGAGATCAACACCCAGCAGACCCTCGACACCAACCAGCAGGCCGCCGAACAGTACTCCTCGGCCTTCAACCTGGTGGTGGCCCTGCTGGTGCTGGCCACCGGCCTGACCCTGCTGTTTGCCTGGCTGCTGACCCGCAGCATCACCGTACCGATCGCCAACGCCCTGAGCGCCGCCGAAGAAATCGCCGAAGGCAACCTGACCCGGCCGATCCAGGTCGACGGCAATGACGAAGCCGGACGCCTGCTGCGCGCCATGGCCAAGATGCAGGAAAAACTGCGAGACACCCTGCAGCGCATTTCCGGCTCCGCCACCCAACTGGCGTCGGCAGCCGAAGAGCTCAATTGCGTCACCGAGGAAAGTGCCCGTGGCCTGACCCAGCAGAACAACGAAATCGAGCAAGCCGCCACCGCAGTCAATGAAATGACCAGCGCCGTGGAAGAAGTGGCACGCAACGCCGTGAGCACCTCGGAAGCCTCGAAGAACGCCACCGCCTCCGCCGGCGACGGTCGCGATCTGGTGCAGGAAACCGTGTCCGCCATCGAGCGCATGAGTTCCGACGTGCAAGGCACCGCCAGCCTGATCGGCGACCTGGCCAACGAGTCGCGGGACATCGGCAAGGTACTGGACGTGATTCGCGGCCTGGCCGACCAGACCAACCTGCTGGCCCTCAACGCCGCCATCGAAGCCGCCCGTGCCGGCGAGGCCGGTCGTGGCTTTGCCGTGGTCGCCGACGAAGTGCGGGCCCTGGCGCACCGTACCCAGCAGTCCACCAGCGAAATCGAACGCATGATCGGCAGCATCCAGAGCGGCACCGAGCACGCGGTGGACTCCATGCGCAACAGCACCGAGCGCGCCGAGTCGACCCTGAACATCGCCCGCGGCGCCGGCCTGTCGCTGGACACCATCAACAGCGCGATCATCGAGATCAACGAACGCAACCTGGTGATCGCCAGCGCCGCCGAAGAACAGGCCCAAGTGGCCCGGGAAGTGGACCGCAACCTGGTGAACATCCGCGACTTGTCGGTGCAGTCGGCCACCGGCGCCAACCAGACCAGTGCAGCCAGCAACGAGCTGTCGCGACTGGCCGTGGACCTCAACAGCATGGTCGCGCGCTTCAGCCTCTGAAGCCGCTCGCCAGCCCCGCAACATGCCGGTAAATCGGCGCCGGAATTCACGCCAAAAAAATCCGCCACTGTCATCAAAAGCTTTTTGACAGTGGCGCATTTCAACAGGTTAGAATCGCTGGCACGCAGACTGCATGGTCAGTTTGCGCCCGCCTTTTTCGCTCTGGAGTACTGCCTTTGAATGCGACGACCATCAACAGCCTGTTCTTGATCGGCGCGTTGCTGGTAGGTGCGAGCATTCTGGTGAGCTCACTTTCATCCCGTCTCGGCATCCCGATCCTGGTGATCATCCTCGCCGTGGGCATGAGCGCCGGAGTCGACGGCGGCGGCATCATCTTCAACAACTACCCGACCGCCTACCTGGTGGGCAACCTGGCCCTGGCCGTGATCCTGCTGGACGGCGGCCTGCGCACCCGGGTCGCGAGTTTCCGCGTGGCCCTGTGGCCGGCGCTGTCCCTGGCCACGGTGGGGGTGTTGATCACCACTGGGCTGACCGGCATGGCTGCCGCCTGGCTGTTCGACCTGAACCTGATCCAGGGGCTGCTGATCGGTGCCATCGTCGGCTCCACCGACGCCGCGGCGGTGTTCTCCCTGCTGGGGGGCAAGGGCCTCAACGAGCGGGTCACCGCCACCCTGGAGATTGAGTCCGGCAGTAACGACCCGATGGCGGTGTTTCTCACCGTGACCCTGATCGACATGCTCGCCAAGGGCCACACCGGCTTGCACTGGAGCCTGCTGGGGGACCTGATCCGCGAATTCGGTATCGGCGCGTTAATCGGCCTGGGGGGCGGCTGGCTGATGCTGCAACTGGTCAATCGCATTCATCTGGCCAACGGCCTGTACCCGATCCTGGTGGTGGCCGGCGGTCTGGTGGTGTTCGCCCTGACCAACGCCCTGCACGGTAGCGGTTTCCTCGCCGTGTACCTGTGCGGCCTGGTGATCGGCAACCGCCCGGTGCGCAGCCGCCACGGCATCCTGCACATGCTCGACGGCATGGCCTGGCTGGCACAGATCGGCATGTTCCTGGTGCTGGGGCTGCTGGTCACGCCCCACGACCTGCTGCCCATCGCCCTGCCGGCCCTGGGCCTGGCGCTGTGGATGATCCTGTTCGCCCGGCCGCTGTCGGTGCTGGTGGGCCTGGCGCCGTTCAAGGCCTTCCACGGCCGGGAAAAGGCCTTTATCTCCTGGGTCGGCCTGCGCGGCGCGGTGCCGATCATTCTCGCGGTGTTCCCGTTGATGGCCGGGCTGCCCAACGCCCAGCTGTACTTCAACCTGGCGTTCTTTATCGTGCTGATCTCGCTGCTGGTCCAGGGCACCAGCCTGCCGTGGGTGGCCAAGTGGCTCAAGGTCACGGTGCCGCCGGAGCCGGCACCGATTTCCCGGGCGGCCCTGGAGGTTCACGTCACCAGCGAGTGGGAACTGTTCGTCTACCGCCTGGGGGCGGAAAAATGGTGCATCGGCGCCGCCCTGCGGGAGCTGAAAATGCCCGAAGGCACACGGATCGCGGCCCTGTTTCGCGGCCAGCAACTGCTCCATCCGTCGGGTAGTACCGTGCTTGAGGCCGATGACCTGCTGTGCGTGATCGGCCATGAACACAACCTTCCAGCCCTGGGCAAACTCTTCAGCCAGGCTCCGGAGCGCGGGCTGGACCTGCGCTTCTTCGGCGACTTCGTTCTTGAAGGCGACGCCCAGCTGGGCGCGGTGTCGGCGCTCTACGGGCTCAAGCTCGACGGCCAGGACGCGGACATGCCCCTGGGCGCGTTCATCGCCCAGAAGGTCGGCGGTGCACCGGTGGTCGGCGACCAGGTGGAGTGGAACAACACCATCTGGACCGTGGCGGTGATGGACGGGAACAAGATCGGCAAAGTGGGCGTCAGATTCCCCGAAGGAAGTCGCCCCGGCCCCGGCCTCTTCCTCTAAACTGCGGAGCGCGTCAGACCTGGTCGCGACGCGTCTCCCCCCATTCCTATTTGCTTGACCGACTTCTATGCCTAACTTGCGTAAATTTTTCGCTGTTGCCCTGCTGGGTCTGAGTCTCTCTGTCGGCGCCGCACAGGGCGGCGATCCGCCCAGTGCCGAGTCGGTCCAGCAAAGCCTGGACAAGATCGCCGAACGCAAATTGCCGGAAGCCGATCAGAAGGCCCTGCAGACCCTGCTGCAAAACACCCTGAATCACCTGAACAACAAGCAGGACTACGAGCGACGCCTCAACGACCTGCGCCAGCAATTGAGCAACGCGCCGCGCCAGACCACGGAAAACCAGCGCGAGCTGGCACGCCTGAAGGCCAGTAAAGTCGCACCGGTGGCCCAGCGCTATGGCTCGCTGGCGGTGTCGCAACTGGAGCAACTGCTGAGCGAACGCACCACCTTGCAAGGCGAGCTGCAAAAGGCCCTGGCCGACGCCAACACCCTGACCATCACCGCCCAGACCCGTCCCGAACGGGCCCAGGCGGAAATCAGCAACAGCCAGACCCGCATCCTGCAGATCAACGCCGCACTCAAGTCCGGCAAGGACGGCGGCAAGCTGCTCGGCGCCGATCAACGCAATCTGCTGAATGCCGAACTGGCGGCGATCAACGCCCTGATTCCCCTGCGCCGCCAGGAACTGGCGGGCAACAGCCAGTTGCAGGACCTGGGCAGCAGCCAGCATGACCTGCTGATGGAAAAGACCGCGCGCCTGGAGCAGGAAATCCAGGACCTGCAAACCCTGATCAACCAGAAGCGCCTGGCCCAGTCCCAGGAAACCGTGACCCAGCAGTCCATCGAGGCGCAGAAGGCCGGCAGCAGCAGCCTGCTGACCACCGAAAGCGCCACCAACCTCAAGCTCTCCGACTACCTGCTCAAGAGCACCGACCGCCTCAACGAACTGACCCAGCAGAACCTGCAGACCCGACAGCAACTGGACAGCGTGACCCAAAGCGACGCGGCCCTGGACGAGCAGATCAACGTGCTCAAGGGCAGCCTGCTGCTGTCGAAGATTCTCTACAAGCAGAAACAGGCCTTGCCACGCCTGAAGCTGGATCGCGACCTGGCGGACGAAATCGCCGATATCCGCCTTTATCAATTCGAGGTCAACCAGCAGCGCGAATTGCTGGGTAGCCCCAGCACCTACGTCGACAACCTGCTCAAGAGCCAGCCGCCGGAGCAGGTCACGCCGCAACTGCGCCGGACCCTGATCGAGCTGGCCATGACCCGCGTCGATCTGCTGGAGCGCCTGAACCGCGAGCTCAGCGCCCTGCTCAATGAATCCATCACCCTGCAACTGAACCAGAAACAACTGTTGAGCACGTCCCAGAGCCTGCGGGCGACCCTCGACGAGCAGATGTTCTGGATTCCCAGCAACAAGCCTCTGGACGCCGAGTGGCTACAGGACGTCCCTCAGCGCCTGGAGAAACAGATCACCACCCTGCCCTGGGCCTCCAGCCTCAGTGAGCTGACCGACGGTCTGGCGCAGCGGCCGCTGCTGTTCCTGCCCCTGGCGCTGCTGATCGGCGCCCTGCTGTGGCGGCGCAAGAACCTCTATGCGCGCCTGAACAAGGTGCACAAGGATATCGGCCACTTCAAACGCGACAGCCAGTGGCACACGCCCCTGGCGATCCTGGTGAACATTCTTCTGGCGATGCCGGTCACCCTGGCCCTGGCGCTGTGCGGCTATGCCCTGCAGATCGATGCCCGGGGGCAGAACGCCAACCTCGGTGCGGCGCTGCTGCAGATCGCCCAAGCCTGGCTGGTGTTCTACACCGCCTATCGGATACTCGCCCCCGGCGGCGTGGCCGAACTGCATTTCCGCTGGGAAAAACCCCAGGTGGAATTCCTCCAGGGCTGGGTCCGGCGCCTGGGGCTGGTGGTCCTGGCGCTGGTGGCCGTGGTGGCGGTGGCCGAGCACCAGCCCGCGGCCCTGGCCGATGACGTGCTCGGCATCGCCGTGGTACTGACCTGCTACGGGCTGATGGCCTGGCTGCTGAGCCGCCTGTTGCTGAGCAGCCCGGCCCACGAGAATGCCTCGCTGTTCCGCAAGGCGTTGGGCCTGCTATTCACCCTGCTGCCAATCGCCTTGTTCATCGCCGTGTGCTTCGGCTACTACTACACCGCGCTGAAGCTCAGCGACCGCCTGATCAACACCCTGTACCTGCTGATGTTCTGGCTGGTGATCGAGGCTACCTTCGTCCGCGGACTCGGTGTTGCAGCACGGCGCCTGGCCTACCAGCGGGCCCTGAGCAAACGCCAGGCAGCCAAGGAAGCCGGGGAAAGCGGCGACGCGGTGGTCGAAGAGCCGACCATGGACATCGAGAAGGTCAACGAACAGTCCCTGCGCCTGATCCGCCTGGCCCTGCTGGGCGGCTTCATCGCCGCGCTGTACTGGGTCTGGTCGGACCTGATCACGGTGTTCTCCTACCTGGACAACATCACCCTCTACGAATACACCAGCGGCACCGGCGCCAACATGAGCATGGTGCCCATCAGCATCGGCGACGTGATCGGTGCGCTGATCATTGTCGGCATCACCTTAGCCCTGGCGCGCAACCTGCCAGGCCTCTTGGAAGTGCTGGTGCTGTCCAAGCTGAATCTGGCCCAGGGCAGCGCCTACGCCACCACCACCCTGCTGTCCTACGCCATTGCCGGAATAGGTTTCGTCTCGACCCTGGCCACCCTCGGCGTCAGTTGGGACAAGCTGCAGTGGCTGGTGGCGGCCTTGTCGGTGGGTTTGGGTTTCGGCATGCAGGCGATCTTCGCCAACTTCATCTCCGGCATCATCATCCTGTTCGAGCGGCCGGTGCGCATCGGCGACACCATCACCATCGGCAACCTGTCGGGCACGGTGAGCAAGATCCGCATCCGTGCCACCACCATCACCGACTTCGACCGCAAGGACATCATCGTCCCCAACCAGACCTTCATCACCGGGCAACTGATCAACTGGTCGCTGACCGACACCGTGACCCGGGTGACCCTCAAGCTCGGCGTCGACTACGGCTCGGACCTGGACCTGGTCAAGGAGCTGCTGCTCAAGGCCGCCCGGGACAACCCGCGGGTGCTCAAGGAACCGGAGCCTCAGGTGTACTTCCTCAACTTCGGTGAAAGCACCCTGGACCACGAACTGCGCATGCACGTGCGCGAGCTGGGGGACCGCAACCCGGTGGTGGACGAGGTCAACCGCTTCATCAACCGCGAGTTCAAGAAGCAGCACATCAACATCTCGTTCCGGCAGATGGAGGTCTACCTGAAAAACCTCCACGGCCAGGAATACAAGATGGTGCCCATCGAGCCGGAGGCCAAGACCATCGTCCCGATGCCCGGGGGCAAGCCGCTGCAGGAACCACCGCCGAGCAAACTCGACTAAGGCCCCTATCCCTAGCAGAATGCTCGGACATTCTGCTGGGAGATGGCCGTTGAAAGCCCTCGACGAACTGACCTTCGACAACCGCTTCGCCCGCCTGGGCGACGCCTTCTCGACCCACGTACTGCCCGAACCCCTCGACAACCCCAGGCTGGTGGCCGCCAGCCCGGCGGCCATGGCGCTGCTGGACCTGGACCCGGCCGTGGCCGAAAGCCCGGTGTTCGCCGAACTGTTCGGCGGGCACAAGCTGTGGGCCGAGGCCGAACCCCGGGCAATGGTCTATTCCGGGCATCAGTTCGGTTCCTACAACCCGCAACTGGGGGACGGTCGCGGGCTGTTGCTGGGCGAGGTCTACAACCAGGCGGGAGAACACTGGGACCTGCACCTGAAGGGCGCCGGGCAGACGCCGTATTCGCGCATGGGCGATGGTCGTGCCGTATTGCGCTCGTCGATCCGTGAATTCCTCGCCTCCGAGGCCCTGCATGCCCTGGGCATCCCCAGCAGCCGCGCCCTGTGCGTGATCGGCTCGGACACCCCGGTATGGCGCGAGAAACAGGAACGCGGGGCGATGGTCCTGCGCCTGGCGCAGAGCCATATCCGCTTCGGGCATTTCGAATATTTCTACTACACGAAGAAACCCGAGCTGCATAAACAGCTGGGGGAGCATGTGCTGGCCCTGCATTTCCCCGAGTGCCTGGAGCAGCCTGAACCCTATCTGGCGATGTTCCGCGAGATCGTCGAACGCAACGCCGAACTGATCGCCAAATGGCAGGCCTACGGTTTCTGCCACGGGGTGATGAACACCGACAACATGTCGATCCTGGGCATCACCTTCGACTTCGGCCCGTTCGCCTTTCTCGATGATTTCGACGCCCACTTCATCTGCAACCACTCCGATGACCAGGGCCGCTACTCCTTCAGCAACCAGGTGCCCGTCGGCCAGTGGAACCTCAGCGCCCTGGCCCAGGCCCTGACGCCATTCATCAGCGTCGAGGCGCTGCGTGAAGCCCTGGGCCTGTTCCTGCCGTTGTACCAGGCCCATTACCTGGACCTGATGCGTCGGCGCCTGGGCTTCACCCAGGCCGAGGACGACGACCAGAAGCTGGTGGAACGCCTGCTGCAACTGATGCAGAACAGCGGCGTCGACTACAGCCTGTTCTTCCGCCGCCTGGGGGAGCAAGCGCCGGACCAGGCGCTGGCCCGGCTGCGGGACGATTTCGTCGACCGCAACGGCTTCGATGCCTGGGCCGAGCAATATCGGCAACGGGTCGCCCGCGATCCGCTCCAGGGCCAGGACCTGCGCCGGGAGCGCATGCACGCGGTCAACCCGCTGTACATCCTGCGCAACTATCTGGCGCAGAAGGCCATCGACGCCGCCGAGTCAGGCGATTACTCAGAAGTGCGTCGCCTGCATCAGGTGCTGAGCCGGCCTTTTGAGGAGCAAGAGGGCATGCAAGGCTATGCCGAACGTCCGCCAGAGTGGGGCAAGCACCTGGAAATCAGCTGCTCGTCCTGACTCAGGCGAAGGTCTCCATCGACACCTTGAAGCGCTCGGCCAGCCAGCGGATCTGCCGCAGGTTGAGCTGGCGCTTGCCGCTGAGCACTTCCGACACCACCGACTGCGCGCCCACCCCGGGCAGGTCGCTTTGAGTCAGGCCATGTTCACGCATCAACGAACGTAGAACCTCCACTGCGCTGACCGCCGGCATCGGATGGTGCTCTTCGTCGTAGGCCTCGATCCAGTCACCAATGATGTCCACCAGCGAAGCCAGTGGGTGCGATTCGTCTTCGCCCATGATGTCCAACAGCTCATCGAGTGCCAGGGCCAGCGCGTCGTAATCGGCCTCGCTCTTGGGCTTGCGCAATATGGGCGCAACGAACTGCCAGTGCTCCGCCGCTTGCTTAACCTGAAGACTCATTGTGATTCCTCCTTCCACAGCCCCTTGTCGTATTCGCCGTGATCCAGCACATGCCTGATATAGAGGCGCTGCCCCCCATAGCGCACGATTGCGATCAGCCTCAGTTTGTTGCCGCCAATGTCGAAAACATGAAAGCGCCCGACCTTGTCTAGCGCCGGGAACAAGGCCTTCATGTCGGCGAAATCAGCCGGCCTGGCGCCTTTGGCCTTGCGGTACCAGGTATCCAGCGCCCGCGCGACTTGCGGCCATTGCTCCTTGGCCTGCCGGATACGTTTTGCGGTGATGATGTGCATGCAATGTCCCTATCGCATAATGCTATTAACGTTAGATGCGAGCATTAGATATCTCAAGATGCTATATCCGCGGCCAGACCAGCGGTGCTCGCGTGCTTCAAGCCTAGACAGCCAACGAACGGGCTTGCCGAGCAGTGTGTGAGCGATTGCGACGGACTCATGAGCTTCGATCAACGCCTCAGCCGTCGTGCACAAAAGCGCCAAACACAAGATTGCGCATGGACCCGTCGACAGCGGATACGGATAATGCGCAACCCTGATTTTCAGTACCTGCAAGGATGCGCATGAACCTGTTCCTCACCCTGGTCGCCGGAGTCTTCACCGTCATTGGCCTGGTGTCGGCGATCATCTACCTGAGCCGCCGCGCCAAGTACCGCATGAACCTGCAGGACCTGCGCCTGCACGGCAAACCGCACCGCACCATCACCCAGGTAGAACTGGACGAACTGGCCAAGCAGACCGCCAGCCTGCAGCGAATCCAGGGCCGCGGCGGCATGTCTTACCAGCCGGTCAGCGACAACGTCTACCTGATTGGCGGCGGCGCCGGGAGCGACAGCATCGAGCTGCAGTCCCAGACGCTGAAGCACATGTCGATCGGAGGCATCCCCGTGGAATTCCCCTACCCGATGGAAAATTTCCTGACCACCAAGAACCAGGCCGAAGTGGTGATCGCCAAGAAGTTCGCCGTGGTCATCGCCCTCAACGGGCATCGCCTGGCCCAGTGACACACTGAAAGCCTGGCTGCCACTTTCACCGCTCGCCCATGCCACTACCCCCGTCGATGCCCTGCAAGAGTCCACCATGAAAACTCGCTACCTGCTGCTGTTACCCCTGCTGCTCTGGCTGACCGGGTGCAAGGAAGACTTCGCCACCCTGCACTTCCAGGACTCGGTGCGTTCCGATCCCAAGGCCGGCCCGCAATTCTCCGACCAGTTGGTGCACGAGGCGTACAAGCAGAGTATTTACACGGCGCTCAGCGCCCAGGGCCTGGACCCGGATGCCATCGCCCTGGAGCGCGACAAGGAGGATGACAAAGTGATCCACCTGCGCCTGGTGGACTACTCCCTGAGCCCGGAACAACGGGGCCGCCTCAAGGCCGTCTTCGAGCAGGTTACCGACGCGCGCAAGGCCAGTTCGATGAACCTGCACCTGGAACTGGACAACGCTCGGGCCAGCGTCAATCCGTCCGGCCCCAGCGGCCTGCCAGACAGCATCGACGCCACCCTCAAGTTCGACCCGGCGTTCGAGATGCTGCTGGACCGCAGCTACGACGACAGCCTGCGTGCCATCGTCAACCGCAGCGAAATCGAAGGCCCGGTCAGTTGCAAGATCACCGCACACCTGACAATGCCCACGCGCTTGAAACTGATCGGCTACGAAGCCCTTGAACAGGACAACAGCGAGCGCGGCCTGATCTCCTTGCTGACCCGCAGCGGCAGCATTGCCAAGGTACCGCTCAAGGTGCATTTCGATGACCCGGACCTGAACCGGCACATGCAGCAGAAAACCATCCAGGCCTGGCCTTCCAGCTCGAAAAGCACTCAGCCCGCGCCGGTGCCCCTTGACGAATTCGCCATCGTCATCGGCTCCATCGGTGTCCAGACCCTGACCTCAGCCCTGCCCTTCGACACCCGAAAGGACGAGCTGCAAGCGCTGTGCGAGCAAAAGATGCAGACCCTGGGTCGGCCATTCACCTTTCAAATAGGCCGGACCCTGGATCGCTTGACCCGCGTCGACTACCGCTAAGCGCCATGGCGCAACAAGGACCTCCATTGAACCGACGCCTCTACACGGCAGCCCTGCTGCTGATGCTGCTGACCGGCTGCAAGCAGACCTACCTCACCCTGCACTTCCAGGACACCGTGGGTAACCCCAAGCAGGCCCAGATCGTGCCGTACTTCGCCGAGACCATCACTCAGATGGCCGCCGGGATCGGCATCGAGCCTGACCACATCGGCCTGGAGATGGACCGCAAGGACGACAAGACCCTGCATATCAGCCTGGACAGCGCCGTGCCCGAAACCCAGCGCCAACGCCTGCGGGAGCTGTTCAGCGAGATTGTCGAGGCGCGCGCAGCCGGCACCTTCGAAGCCGTTCTGGAGATCGCCCCGGAAACCGGGAAATACACCAACCCCGAGTACCGCAAAAGAGCCATGGCCTTGCCGCGGCGCTTCTCGCTGGCGCTGGAGCCGGTGAAATACGCCGATGTGCTGTTTCATTACTCGATGGAGGAATTGATCAGCGGCAAGCTGTCGGCCACCGGCACGCCCAACGAGGCGTTTTGCCAATACCAGGCCACTCTCCAGGCACCGGGCATGCCGTTCAGCCAGATGGGCAGCAAGGCCGGGAGCGGACCAGGGGATTACAACGTGTATCTGGAGTGGAAAGACAACAAGCGCGAACCGGCGCAGTTCTTGTTCGGCAACATCAGGTTCGCCAACCCCACGCTCAACCAGATGCTGTTCGACAACCGCATCCAACTGTCCGCGATCAAGACCTCCTGGGGCACGCGCGAGGATCGCCGCGCCGACCGCGTCGGCTTCAGTGTCGGTTCCCTGGGCTTGCAGTACCACGAGGATGGAGAGATTTCTCCGTTGCAACACATAGGCTTCATGGGCAAGTGCGAGGGCATGGCCATGGACCTGGGCAGGCCCTTTACCTTTTACATCGGCCGCTCCATGGACCGTCTGGTCAGCGTCGAACTCGCCCCGCCCAGCACGTGAGGCCATGGCGGCGCCAACTTGATATTCACCCCGGGCGCCGCCATTTAAGGCGCTCTACCCTGTTTGCGGAGCCCAACCATGTCCGAGCCACTGCTGATCCCCTGCCCTCACTGCAACGGCCTCAACCGCATTCCCGCCGATCGCCTGGGCGATCAGCCCAAGTGCGGGCGCTGCAAGGCCGAGGTGTTGCTGAGCAAACCCTTTGACTTGCAACAGGGCGACTACGCCAGCCAGATCAAGGGCGACCTGCCGTTGCTGGTGGATGTGTGGGCAGACTGGTGCGGGCCGTGCAAATCCTTTGCGCCGATCTTCCAGCAGGCCGCCGCGCAGCTCAGTGGCAAGTGCCGGCTGGCCAAGCTGGACAGTGAAGCCAACCCGCAGCTCTCGGGGCAATTGGGCATTCGCTCGATTCCCAGCCTGATCCTGTTCAAGAACGGCCGGGAAGTGGCCCGCCAGAGCGGCGCCCTGCCCTTGCCGCAACTCTTGGGCTGGTTGCGCAGCCAGGGCATCTGAACACGCCCTGACAGGAGACTTGCACTCCTGCCACCGCGGCGCCGAGTTCAGGCGTTTTCCAGCAGGTTGTGCAGGTCAACGAATTGCTGGGTCAGCTTGTGTCGCGGATCGAGATAGATCAGCGGCAGGCTGGCCTGGTGGGATTCACGCATGCGCACCGAGCTGGCCAGGTACACCGGCAGCACCGGCAACCCCTCGCTGATCAGTTCGTCGAGCATCTGTTGCGGCAGGCTGGCCCGAGCCTGGAACTGATTGACCACGATCCCCTCGACTTGCAGGTCCTCGTTGTGGTCTTCCTTCAACTCTTCGATCTCCGCCAGCAGGCCGTACAGCGCCTGACGGGAGAAGCTGTCGCAGTCGAAAGGAATTAATACCCGATCAGCGGCGATCAACGCCGAAACCGCATAGAAATTCAGGGCCGGCGGGGTGTCGAGATAGATCCGGTCATAGTCCTCGGCCAATTCGTCCAGCAACTTACGCAGCTTGTTGATCTTGTGCTTGGCCTCAAGCTTGGGCTGCAGATCCGCCAACTCGGCGGTGGCGGTCACCACATGCAGGTTGTCGAACGGCGTCTCGTAGATATCCACCTGGTTCTTTTTCGAGAAGGGCCCGGAAGACAGGGTCTGCTTGAAGAAATCGGCAATGCCCATGGGAATGTCATCGCCGGTCAGGCCGGTGAGGTACTGGGTCGAGTTGGCCTGGGCATCCAGATCCACCAGCAAGGTGCGATACCCCTCGCTGGCGCTGACCGCCGCCAGATTGCAGGCAATACTGGACTTGCCCACGCCACCTTTCTGATTGAACACCACTCGCCGCATGTCTAAACCTCCGTGTATCAAAGATCACCGAGTGTAGTAGTCCTCCGCGCCCGTTAGCTACCTCGGCAACACAAGAGTTTCCCAACCTCCGCCCCCCCTGGAACAGGCGATGCAAAGCCTCGGCGGCGAGGGATCGGGGCGCAAAGGAAACTCGATAGTGGCAAATAGACACCCATGATCGTGGCAGATTCGACGCTTTTGCGACCAACAGCCCAAGCAGCATTTGCTACAAGCCAGTCGCACCGGGATAATGCGCGCCACTGACGCCTTCGCGTCATCCAGGTCAATCGCCAATCGAAGCGATACACCGCGTCAAGGAAGCCCGCAGGGGCGGGATGAAATCAAGTGATCAAGTTCAACATCGCTCAATGGCGTGCATGGGCCCCTGGGCTCGAAAGCGTGGACGCCTGGCAGGCCTGGAGCCGTCAGCCGAGCCTGCCTGAGAGCAGCGATGCCGCTCCCGATGTGTCTTTTCTGCCTGCCATGCAGCGCCGCCGTCTCAGTCGCCTGGCGCGCATGGCTTTCAGCGTTGGCTGGCCCCTGGCCGAAGGCCTGGAGCAATTGCCGCTGGTGTTCATTTCCCGGCACGGCGAAACCCCGCGAACCTTCGAGATCCTCAGCGACCTGGCCGCCGAGCAGCCGCTATCGCCCACCCAGTTCAGCCTCTCGGTGCACAACGCGGTGATCGGCCTGTGGTCGATCATGCGCGGCGAAACCAGTGAAATGACCGCCCTGGCCGCCGCCGGCGACGGCCTGGAACACGGCCTGCTGGAAGCCACCACCCTGCTGGCGGACGGCGCTCCCCATGTACTGCTGGTGATCACCGAGGAACAGCCGCCCGAGGCCTACGCCAGCTGGATCGACGACGTGCCATTTCCCTATGCCCTGGGTCTGTTGCTGACCCCAGGCGACGACTGGCAACTGTCCCTGGACAGCCACGACGGTCAAATCCCCAAGACCCAGTGGCCCCATGCCCTGAACCTGCTGCGAACCCTGCTCGGCTCGCAGACCTTTTGCCAACATGCCTGGATGAATCGTGTATGGACCTGGCAACGCAACCACTGAGCGCCAAGGGCCGCAATGCCTACTACTGGCGCCTGCTGGCCACCGGTCTGAGCTTTGCACTGTTCGGAATAGGTGGTTTGTGCCTGCGCCTGGTGATTTTCCCGCTCCTGGCCTGCCTGCCCGGCGACGCCGCGAGCCATAGCCGGCGCGCACGCCGGACCGTCAGTCGGCTGTTCTGGCTGTTCATCCGCTTCATGGCCAAGAGCGGCGTGCTCACCTACGAAGTCCAGGGCGCCCACCTGCTCGGCCGTCCGGGGCAGATGATCATCGCCAATCACCCGTCGCTGATCGACGTGGTGTTCCTGATCGGTCTGGTGCGCGATGCCAACTGCGTGGTGAAGCAAAGCCTCTGGGACAACCCCTTCACCCGCAGCCCGGTGCGCGCCACCCAGTACATCAGCAACGACGGCAGCATGGACATGCTCGACAGCGCCTCCGGGGCGTTGCAAGCAGGCCAGACCCTGATCGTCTTTCCCGAAGGCACCCGTACCCAGCCGGGCGCCGCTCCCGCCTTTCATCGGGGGGCCGCGGCGATTGCCCTGCGGGGTGCGAAAATCATTACCCCGGTGGTGATCAAGGTCAGCCCCACCACCCTGACCAAGGCCGAGCCCTGGTATCGCATTCCGCAACGCCGTGTGCACTTCAGTTTTCACGTCGGTGCCGATATAGACCCACAGACCTTTGCCGCCCAAGGCCCCGCGCCTCAGGCGTCGCGCAAGCTCAATGAGCACTTGCACCACTATTTCATCAAGGAGCTCGCCAGAGATGAGCGATACACACCCGGATCTGATGCTTGAAATCAAACTGCTGATCATCGACGCCCTGGGCCTCGAAGACATCAGTGCCCAGGACATCGGCAACGATCAGACCCTGTTCGGCGAAGGCCTCGGCCTGGACTCGGTGGACGCCCTGGAACTGGGGCTGGCGATCCAGAAAAAGTACGGCATCAAGATCGATGCCGACGCCAAGGACACCCGCAACCACTTCAGTAACGTGGCGAGCCTTGCGGCGTTCGTCACTGCAAAACAGGCAGCTTGAGAACCGACCATGCAAACCCGTGACGACATCTTCAACACCCTGCGCGATGCCCTGGTCGAACTCTTCGAGCTTGAGCCCGACAGCATCAGCCTGGATTCCAACCTGTACCAGGACTTGGAAATCGACAGCATCGACGCCGTCGACCTGATCGACCACATCAAGCGTCAGACCGGCAAGAAAATCGCCGCCGAGGAATTCAAGTCGGTGCGTACCGTCAATGACGTGGTCGAGGCGGTCTACCGTCTGGTCCAGCCGGCCGCATGAGCCGGCTGATCGGCCTGGGCTTGTTGCTGGCCGGCCTGCTTTACCCCTTTGCGGTGTATTTCGGTATGGAGCACTTCGCTCCATGGCAATTCGGCCTGCTGCTGGGCGGCCTGTGGCTGGCCCGGGCGCTGACCGGCGAACGTCGTCCCGGCAGCCTGTGGATGGCAGGCGCGGCGATCGTCTTCTGCCTGCTGCTGGCGTGGTTCGACCACCCGGCGCTGCTGCGCTGGTACCCAGTGCTGATCAGCAGCTTCATGCTCGGCCTGTTCGGCCTGAGCCTGAAGTACGGCCCGCCGGTGGCGGAGCGCCTGGCGCGCCTTGGCGAGCCGGACCTGCCGGAAAAAGCCATACGTTATACCCGCCAGGTGACCATCGCCTGGAGTGTGTTTTTCCTTTGTAACGGAGTAATCGCCGCGGCCCTGACCCTCTGGGCGCCGCTGAGCTGGTGGACGTTGTACAACGGCCTGATCGCCTATGGGCTGATGGGTTTGCTGTTTGCCATTGAGTGGCTTTTACGACAACGGGTACGAGGCCGTAGATGAACTGGATTGCCCTTGAGCGGCTATTGCTCAGGACCCAAGCACCGCGGGTGGTCAGCGCCCACCCCGATATCGACCTGGAAGGCTTGCAGACCCGGGCCCTGGGCCTGGCCGCGGCCTTGCAAGCGCGCGGCGTGCGACGCCTAGCGCTGCATCTGGAAGATGCCGTCGACCTGGCCGTAGCCCTGCTGGGTGCCTGGCGCGCCGGGGTCAGTGTGTTGCTGCCCGCCGACCTGCAGGCCCAGACCCGCCAGCGCTGGGCGGCGGACGTCGACCTGTGGCTGACCGACCAGGACCCGCCCTTGCAGCCACTGCAGGCTGCGCCGCTGGAACCGGCGGAGCTGGACCTGGACGCCTGCCAACTGAGCCTGTGCACCTCAGGCTCCAGCGGCGAACCCAAGCGCATCGAGAAAAACCTGCGCCAGCTGGCCAACGAGGTCCAGGCCCTGGAGCACCTGTGGGGCGCCGACCTGGGCCCGGCCTGGATCATCGGCAGCGTCGCCACCCAGCACATCTATGGCCTGCTGTTCCGCGTGCTCTGGCCGCTGTGCGCCGGGCGTCCCTTCGTGCGCCGTCAATTGCCGTTCCCCGAAGACCTGCAACGGGCCAGCCGCGAATGCCCGGCATTCGCCTGGGTGGCCAGCCCGGCGCTGCTCAAGCGCATGGGCGACAACCTCGACTGGCCGGCCCTGAGCCCGGTGCGCCGGGTGTTCTCCTCCGGCGGCGCCTTGCCTGCCGAGGCCGCCAGCGGGCTGCAACAGCGCCTGCAGCAATGGCCGACGGAGATCCTCGGCAGTTCGGAAACCGGTGGTATCGCCTGGCGCCAAGGGCCAGAGCTGTGGCAGCCCTTTGCCGAGGTGCACCTGAGCCAGGACAGCGACGGCGCACTGCTGATTGCCTCGCCCTACCTGCCGCCCGGGCATGTCGAACACACGGCCGATGCCGCGCGCATCGCCGCCGACGGCCGTTTCGAGCTGCTGGGCCGCCTGGACCGCATCGTCAAGCTGGAAGAAAAACGCATCTCCCTGCCCATGCTCGAACAGGCCCTGGAGCAGCACGACTGGGTCGCGGAAGCGCGCCTGGGGGTGATCGAAGACAACCGCGCCTACCTTGGCGCCCTGCTGGTACTCAGTGAGTCCGGCCTGCATGCCCTGCGCAACCAGGGTCGACGCCACCTGACCCAAGCCCTGCGCCAGCACCTGGCCGGGCATTGCGAAGCCCTGGCCCTGCCCCGGCGCTGGCGCCTGCTGCGGCAAATGCCCCTGAACAACCAGGGCAAGCTGCCCCAGGCCGAGGTCCAGGCCCTGCTGTTGGCGCCGCGTCCGCAAGCGCCGGAGGTACTGGAGCAGGTGCAGCACGCCGACGAATGGCAACTGCAACTGGCAATTCCGCCAGACCTGGCCTATTTCAGCGGGCACTTCCCCCAGACTCCGGTGCTACCGGGGGTGGTGCAAGTGGACTGGGCCCTGGCTCTGGGTCAGCAGTTGCTCGATCTGCCGGGCCGCTTCGCCGGCATGGAAGTGCTGAAGTTCCAGCAACTGGTGCGCCCCGGCGACCGCATCCAGCTCAACCTGCGCTTCGACGTCCAGCGCCAGAAACTGTATTTCGCCTTCCTGAATGACGGCGCCCCCTGCTCCAGCGGGCGGATCATCCTGGAGGTCAGCTGTGGATAACTCCTCCCACTTCGCGGTTGCAGGCGCTGGCTTGCCAGCCAAGGGTCCAGCGCCGACCCACAAGCCCTGCGCCGTCATTCCGGTCTACAACCATGAAACCGCCGTGCCCGCCGTGGTCGACGCGCTCCTGGCCCGGGGCCTGCCCTGCGTATTGGTGGACGACGCCAGCAGCCCGGCCTGTGCGGCGGTGCTGGAACAACTGGCCGAGCGCGAGCAGGTGTTCCTGATTCGCCTGGCCATCAACCAGGGCAAGGGCGGCGCAGTCATGGCCGGCCTGCGCGAAGCCGCTCAGTTGGGCTTCAGCCACGCCTTGCAGGTGGACGCCGACGGCCAGCACGACCTGGCGGATGTGGATCACTTCATCCAACGCTCACAGGCCCATCCCGAGGCGCTGATCTGCGGTTATCCACAGTACGACGCCAGCGTGCCCAAGGGGCGCCTGTACGCCCGCTACCTGACTCACGTCTGGGTCTGGATCAACAGCCTGTCGCTGCAGATCCCGGACTCCATGTGTGGCTTTCGGGTCTATCCCCTGCCCGCCACGTTGGCCCTGCTGGACTCGGTGCAACTGGGGCGGCGCATGGACTTCGACCCGGAGATCCTGGTGCGCCTGTCCTGGCGCAACCAGCCCATGCACTGGCTGCCGACCCGGGTGCACTACCCCCAGGACGGCCTCTCGCACTTTCGCCTGTTCCACGACAACGCGCTGATTTCCAAGATGCACGCCAAGCTGTTCTTCGGCATGTTGCTGCGCCTGCCGCTGATCCTCTGGCGCCGGTGGCGTTCATGAGCCTGGAGCAACCCAAGGAGCCCGGCAGCGAACACTGGGCCGGCCATCAGGAGCGCGGCAGTTTCTGGCTGATGAAGCTCACCGCCTTCGGTGTACGGGTGCTGGGGCGCCGGGTGCTGAGCCCGGTGCTGTACGCCATAGTCTTCTACTTCTTCCTGTTCGGCCGCCGCGCCCGCCGCAGCATCTGGCAGTACCAGCAGCGCCTGGCCCAATGGAGCGGGCGCGACGAATTGCGCCCCAGCCACTGGCGGGTGTTCGGCCAGTTCATGGCCTTTGCCGATGCCCTGCTGGACAAGCTCGATGTGTGGAACGGCAAGTTGCGCATCGAACAGATCGAAATCGTCGACCCGGCGCAGCTGCGCCATCAGCTGCGCGGGGAACGCGGACAGCTGCTGGTGGGCGCGCACCTGGGCAACCTGGAAGTCTGCCGGGCCCTGGCCGAGCTGGGCGAGCAAGTGACCATGAACGTGCTGGTGCACACCAAGCACGCCGAACGCTTCAACCGCCTGCTGGGCGAGGCCGGGGCCAGCAACCTGCGACTGATCCAGGTCAGCGAGCTGGACCCGGCGATCATGCTGCAACTGAGCCAGCGCCTGGATCGCGGCGAGTGGCTGGCGATTGCCGGCGACCGCGTACCGCTGCACGGCGGGCGCAATGTGCGGGTGGATTTCCTCGGCCATCAGGCCGCTTTTCCCCAGGGCCCCTGGCTGCTGGCCGGGTTGCTCAAATGCCCGGTCAACCTGCTGCTGTGCCTGAAACAGCAGGGCCGCTACCAAGTGATCCTCGAACCCTTCGCCGAGGCCGTGCAGTGGAAGCGCAATGACCGCCAGCAGGTGATCGCCCAGTGGACCGCCCGCTACGCCGAGCGCCTGGGCCAGTACTGCCTGCAGGCACCGCAACAATGGTTCAACTTTTACCCATTCTGGAAGACCGATGACGACCTCGACCCATGAGCCGGTAACCTTCGGCGAACACCCCCTGCGCGTCGAAGACGTGCTGGCCCTGGCCAACCGCCAGGTGCCGACGCGCCTGCAAAGCGACGCCGCCTGGCGCCAGCGGATTGCCAAGGGTGCACAGTTCCTCGACTCCCTGCTGGACAAGGAAGGGGTGATCTACGGCGTGACCACCGGCTACGGCGACTCCTGCGTGGTGGCGGTGCCGCTGCAGCATGTCGAGGCCCTGCCCCGTCATCTGTACACCTTCCACGGCTGCGGCCTGGGCAAGCTGCTGGACGCCCAAGCCACCCGCGCTGTATTGGCCGCACGCCTGCAGTCGCTGTGCCACGGGGTTTCCGGGGTCCGGGTGGAACTGCTGGAGCGCCTGCAGGCCTTCCTCGATCAGGACATCCTGCCGCTGATCCCGGAAGAGGGCTCGGTGGGCGCCAGCGGCGACCTGACGCCGCTGTCCTACGTGGCGGCCACCCTGTCCGGCGAACGCGAGGTGCTGTTCCGCGGCGAGCGTCGTGAGTCCGCCGACGTGCACCGCGAGCTGGGCTGGGAGCCCCTGGTGCTGCGGCCCAAGGAAGCCCTGGCGCTGATGAACGGCACCGCAGTGATGACCGGGCTGGCCTGCCTGGCCTTTGCCCGGGCCGATTACCTGCTGCACCTGGCCACACGCATCACTGCCCTCAACGTGGTGGCCCTGCAAGGCAACCCGGAGCACTTCGACGAACGCCTGTTCGCCGCCAAGCCGCACCCGGGGCAGATGCAAGTGGCCGCGTGGCTGCGCCAGGACCTGGCCATCGACGCGCCGACCGCGCCCCTGCACCGCCTGCAGGACCGTTACTCGCTGCGCTGCGCGCCCCATGTTCTCGGCGTGCTGGCCGACAGCCTGAACTGGCTGCGGGGCTTTATCGAAACTGAACTCAACAGCGCCAACGACAACCCGATCATCGACGCCGAGGCCGAACGCGTGCTGCACGGTGGGCACTTTTATGGCGGGCATATCGCCTTCGCCATGGACAGTCTGAAGAACCTGGTGGCCAACGTCGCCGACCTGCTGGACCGGCAGTTGGCGCTGCTGGTGGACGTGCGCTACAACCACGGCCTGCCGAGCAACCTGTCCGGCGCCAGTGCCGAACGCGCCATGCTCAATCACGGCTTCAAGGCGGTGCAGATCGGCGCCAGCGCCTGGACTGCCGAAGCCCTGAAAAACACCATGCCGGCCAGCGTGTTCTCCCGTTCCACCGAGTGCCACAACCAGGACAAGGTGAGCATGGGCACCATTGCCGCCCGCGACGCGATCCGCGTACTGGAGCTCACCGAGCAAGTGGCCGCGGCCACCTTGCTCGCAGCCAACCAGGGCGTCTGGCTGCGCCGCCAGGAAGCCGATGCCCGGCCGTTGCCGCCGGCCCTGGAGGCCATGCACCAGCAACTGGCCGCAGACTTCCCACCGGTGATCGAGGACCGCGCCCTGGAGCGCGAGCTGCGCCTGTGCCTGCAACGTATCGCCGAACAACACTGGAGGCTGCATGCGCAGTAAGGGAGTGATCCACGCCGACACCCAGGTCCAGGTGCCGTTCTTCGACGTCGACACCATGCATGTCGTCTGGCACGGGCATTACGTCAAGTACCTGGAAGTCGCCCGCTGCGCCCTGCTGGACAAGCTCGGCCACAACTACAACCAGATGCTCGAATCCGGCTACGCCTGGCCGGTGATCGACCTGCAACTGCGCTACGTGCGCGGCGCGGTGTTCGGCCAGACCCTGAACGTGCGCGCCAGCCTGGTGGAGTGGGAGAACCGCCTGAAGATCAACTACCTGATCACCGACCTGGCCAGTGGCGAGCGCCTGACCCGCGCCAGCTCGGTGCAGGTGGCCGTGGAGATCGCCAGCCGGGAGATGCAGCTGGCCTCGCCCAAGGTGTTCACCGACGCCGTTGCCAGGGCCCTGCCATGAGGGTAGGAGCGAGCTTGCTCGCGAAGATCGTTGGTCTGTCGGCCAATTGCATGATGCCAGGCACCCTGGTGCGACGGCTCGCGAGCAAGCTCGCTCCTGCGCTACTGGTATTGCTGGTGATGCCGGGGTTGGCCCAGGCCTTCGATCTGCAACAGCTGAGCGACCAGCTGTCGCGGCCGGAGGTGATCCACGGTCGCTTCATCCAGGAAAAACACCTGCGCGCCCTGCCCCAGCCATTGACCAGCAAGGGCCACTTCGTCCTGGCGAAAAACCATGGCCTGCTGTGGCTGCTGCAGACCCCGTTGCAGCAGGACTACCGCATCACCGCCGCCGGCATTGCCCGGCGCGATGCCGGCGGCTGGCAGATGCTTCCGGGCAAGAGTGCCGGTGCCGAACAGAACCGCCTGTTCCTCGCCGTGCTGCAAGGCGACAGCAGTGGCCTGCAGCGGGACTTCGAACTCAAGCTGCAAGGCAGCGCCGATGACTGGCAATTGCAATTGATCCCCCGCTCCCTGCTGCTGAAACAGATCTTCAACCAGATCAACATCGACGGCGGCGCACTGGTGCAACGCATCGAACTGCTGGAAGCCCAGGGCGACCGTACCTTGCTGATCATGCAGGACAGCAGCAGTGCCCAACCCTTGAGTGAAGCGGAGCAACATGACTTTGCCGAGTGAACGCTGGCTGCCGCGATCCTTCCTGATCCTGCTGGCCCTGGTGCTGGCCTTGGGCGCCTGGCAATGGCGCCACGGCGCGCCCCTGTCCGCCAACCTGATGGAACTGGTGCCCGGCACCGCACCGGACGCCCTGGAGCTGCAGGCCGAACAACGCATGCAGGAACCGCTGAACCGGGAAATCCTGGTGCTGGTGGGGCATGCCGAGCGCGAAAAAGCCGTGGCCATGGCCCGGCAACTGGCCGAGCAATGGCAGGCCAGCGGGCTGTTCGAGAAGGTCCAGTGGAACCTGCAGGCCGACCTGCCGGCCTTGCGCAAGCAACTGCTGCAAGGCCGCCTGGCCATGCTCTCAGCCCATGATCGCGAGCAGTTGATCAGCCAGCCCCAGGCGTTCATCGAGCAGCGCGTGCAAAGCCTCTTCGACCCCTTTGCCGGCTTCTCCCTGGTGCCGAGCCAGGATGACTGGCTGGGCCTGACCGGACGTATTCAGAACAGCCAGCCGCAACACGGCGCGGTGCAATTGGACATCGGCAGCGGCGCCCTGGTGGCCGACGCCGATGGCAAACAATGGGTACTCCTGCGGGCCCGCACCAACGGCAATGCCTTCGACATGCAATTGCCCTTGCAGGTGGCCGAACTGCTGGACCACAGCCGCGAACAGGCCGGCCACAGCGATGTACAACTGCTGGCGGCCAGCGGCTTGCTGTACGCCGCCAACGGCCAGCAACAGGCCAGCCGGGAAATCACCTGGGTTGGCGGAGGCGCCACCCTGGGCATCCTCTTGCTGCTGCTCCTGGCCTTCCGCCGCTGGCGCGCCTTGCTGGCCTTCGTCCCGGTGCTGGTGGGCATGCTGTTCGGCACCGTGGCCTGCGTCGCGCTGTTCGGGCGCATGCACGTCATGACCCTGGTGCTGGGCTCAAGCCTGATCGGCGTGGCCGTCGACTACCCCCTGCATTACCTGTCCAAGAGCTGGAGCCTGAAACCCTGGCGCAGCTGGCCGGCCCTGCGCCTGACCCTGCCCGGGCTGAGCCTGAGCCTGATCACCAGTTGCATCGGCTACCTGGCCCTGGCCTGGACCCCATTCCCGGCGCTGACCCAGATCGCCGTGTTCTCCGCCGCCGGCCTGCTGGGGGCCTACCTGTCGGCGGTGTGCCTGCTGCCGGCCCTGCTCAAGGGCGTCGAACTGCGTCCGGCGCAATGGCCGCTGCGGGTCGCCGAGGCCTTGCTCGGGGTGCGTGCCGCGCTGCTCAAGCGTGTGCCGAGCCCGGCGTTGCTGGCCCTGTTGGCGCTGTTCTGCGCCGCTGGTTTGTGGCAGCTCGAGAGCAAGAACGACATTCGCCAATGGGTCGGTGCACCGCCGCAACTGATGCAAGAGGCCCAGGCCATTGCCCGGATCACCGGTTATCAACCCACCAGCCAGTTCTTCCTGGTGCGCGCGACCGATCAGCAGCAATTGCTGGAACGCCTGCGCGCCCTGGACCTGCGCCTGCAACAACTGGTGAGCCTGGGCAAGCTCAAGGGCTACCTGTCCCTGGACCAACTGGTGAGCCAACCCGCCGAGCAGCAGCAAGTACGCGAGGCCCTCAAGCAACTGCCGGGCGTCTGGCAGCCGCTGCTGGCGCTGGGGGTGCCCCTGCCGGCCCTGCAAGCGGAGTTGAAACAACTGCAGGACCTGCCCGTGGCCGACATCGATACCGCGCTCATCGGTCCCCTGGCCGAGCCTTATCGCCCGCTGTGGCTGGGCAGCAACGCCAGCGGCGTAGCGGCCATGGTCAGCCTGCAAGGCCTGAACGACGCTGCCCTGCTGCGGGTCCAGGCCGATGACCTGCCAGGGGTGCAACTGGTGGATCGCCTGGGCGAGCTGAACCGAGTGTTCGCCGCAACCCAGGTCAGCGCCGCCGAACTCAAGCTGGCGTCCTGCGTGCTGATCGTGCTGCTGCTGATCCTGCCCTTCGGTTTCGGTGGCGCCTTGCGCCTGGTGGCCCTGCCGCTGCTGGCAGCCTTGTGCAGCCTGGCCAGCCTCGGCTGGCTGGGCCAGCCGCTGACCCTGTTCAGCCTGTTCGGCCTGCTGCTGGTGACCGCCATCAGCGTCGACTACGCGATCCTCATGCGCGAGCAGATCGGTGGCGCCGCCGTGAGCCTGCTGGGCACCTTGCTGGCGGCCCTGACCACCTGGCTGTCGTTCGGTCTGCTGGCGGTGTCCAGCACCCCGGCGGTGAGCAACTTCGGTCTGGCGGTGAGCCTGGGGCTGACCTTCAGCTTTATCCTCGCGCCCTGGGCCGGCCACACGCCGCATCCGACGCCGGCCGCGGAGAACCCGCCATGCTGATCCTGCTGTTCTGGATGCTGGCCCTGGCCCTGTTCGCCCTGGCCACCTACATCGGGCGCCACCTGGGCCTGATTCCGATTGTCAGCCAACTGCTGCTGGCGACCTTCGGCCTGCCGTTGCTGATGCTGCTGTGGATCGAACCCCACTGGCAGCTCAGCGGCGCGCAGCTGGTCTCCCCGCAATGGCTCAAGTTCCTCTACGGCCTGAGCTTCGCCCTGCTGCTGGGGCACATCCTCAGTGATGTGATCGACCTGCGCCTGGACCGTCAGAGCCTGAAGATCGCCGTGCCGAGCTTCTGCATACCCTTTGCCTGTGGCCTGGCCACGGCCTTCTGGCTGCTGCCGGCGCAACCCTGGATCAGCTCCCTGGCGGTGGGCCTGCTGTTCGCCATTACCGCAATCCCGGTGCTCTACCTGTACCTGCAACACATCCAGTACCCGCCCGCCGCCACCCGGCGCCTGGTGCAGACCGCGATCCTCATCGACCTGACCTGCTGGACCCTGTTCGCCCTGGCCCAGGGCAGCCTGCAGATAAGCAGCCTGCTGCTGCCCCTGGCGGGCGCCTGCCTGCCACTGGTGCTGCGGGTCCTCGGCCTGCGCCAGCCCCTGCTGCACAGCCTGGGGTTCTTCGGCCTGCTGGTGCTGGCCGAGCACTACAAGCTCAATGCGCTGATCTTCGGCATCGGCTACCTGTTGTGCATGGCCGCCCTCAAGCTGCCGCTGGTGCTGCCGTTAAAGGCTGCCTGGATGAACCGCTTGCAGACCTTGGTCGCCATCCCGCTGATCCTGACGTTCGGCATCGTGCAGATCAACGTGCACAGCGCCATGGACAGCCTCGGCTGGGTGCAACTGGCGGCGCTGCTGTTGCTGCCGATTGCCAGCAAGCTGCTGGGCAACTGGCTGGGCCTGAGCTGGGCCGGCGCCTCCTTCGAGGGCGCCAGCCGCTGGCGGGAAAGCCTGCTGCTGAACATTCGCGGCTTGAGTGAGATCGTCTTTCTCAACCTGCTGCTGCAACAACAGTTGATCAGCCCGGCGCTGTACTTCGCGCTGATGCTCATGGGCCTGATCGCCACCCTGCTGCCGGCCCTGGCCGGGATGCACCGAACGCCTGCGGCCGCGGTAAACGCGGCCCCCTTGAACCTGAACATCGCCGAACCGGCAAGGAGCCCCAGTGCCAACAGTTGAAATGCAACGTCGCCAGGTCGTGGTGATTGGTGCCGGCCCCTCGGGGGCCATCGCGGCCGCGCTGCTCAAGCGCCAGGGCCACGACGTGCTGATCGTCGAGCGGCAACATTTCCCGCGTTTCTCCATCGGTGAAAGCCTGCTGTCCCACTGCCTGGATTTCGTCGAGGAAGCCGGCATGCTGGAGGCGGTGCAAGCCGCCGGTTTCCAGCTCAAGAACGGCGCAGCCTTCGCCTGGGGCGAGCACTACAGCGCCTTCGATTTTGGTGACACCTTCAGTAACGGCAAGCCCACCACCTTCCAGGTGCAGCGCGCCGATTTCGACAAGCTGCTGGCCGACCAGGCCGCCCTGCAAGGGGTCGAGATCCGCTACGGCGAAGAGATTGTCGCCGTAGACGTGGAACGGCCGTTGCCGCAGCTCGACTGCCGCCGTGAAGACGGCAGCCAGTACCGCATCGAAGCCGATTTCATCCTCGACGCCAGCGGCTACGGCCGGGTCCTGCCACGCCTGCTGGAACTGGAAGCACCGTCGAACTTTCCGGTACGCCGGGCGGTGTTCACCCATGTCGAGGATCGCATCGACTGCGAGCATTTCGACCGCAACAAGATCCTTATCACCACCCACCCGGAACACCGCGACATCTGGTTCTGGAGCATCCCCTTCAGCAACGGCCGCTGCTCGGTGGGCGTGGTGGCCGCCGACGAACACTTCGCCGGGCGCGATGGCGACCTGGACGCCTGCTTGCGCGGCTTCATCAACGAAACCCCGAGCCTGGCCCGGGTCCTGAAAAACGCCGAGTGGGACACCCCGGCGCGGACCATCGGCGGCTACTCGGCCAACGTCACCACCCTGCACGGCCCGGGCTTCGCCCTGCTGGGCAATGCCGCGGAATTCCTCGATCCGGTGTTCTCCTCCGGGGTGACCATCGCCATGCGTTCATCGAGCATGGCCGCCGCGGTGCTGCACCGTCAGCTACAAGGCCAGAGCGTCGATTGGCAGAGCGAGTTCGCCGAACCGCTCAAGCGCGGCGTCGACACCTTCCGCTGCTACGTCGAAGGCTGGTACGCCGGCACCTTCCAGGACGTGATCTATCACCCGGGCAGTTCGCCGGAAATCCGCCGCATGATCAGCTCGATCCTCGCCGGCTACGCCTGGGATGAGCGCAACCCCTTCGTCAGCGAGCCCAAGCGCCGGCTCAAGGCCCTGTCGCAAGTCTGTGCGAGGGACGTGGCATGAGCGAACCATCCAGCCAGTACCTGAGCGCCAGCTACGTCGAGGAAACCCGCTTCGGCTTCTGGTTCCTGCGCAGCCACACCTGGCAGCACCATGTGCTGCGGGTGGCGATCAATGACCTGCGTTCGCTGTTCGATGGCGAGCTGCCGGCCCACCCGGTGCTGCTGGATGCTGGCTGCGGCCAGGGCAAGTCGTTCCAGTACCTGCGCCAGGTGTTCGCTCCGCAGCGCCTGATCGGCCTCGACGCCGACCCCCACAGCCTCAAGCTCAGCGCCGAGGAAGCCCGGCGCCAGCAACTGCAGGTGGAACTGATCGGCAGCGACTGCGCGACCCTGGAGCTGGCGGACGCCAGCGTCGACCTGTTGTTCTGCCACCAGACCTTCCATCACCTGGTGGAGCAGGAAAAGGCCCTGGCCGAGTTCTATCGCGTGCTCAAGCCGGGAGGCTACCTGCTGTTCGCCGAATCCACCGAGGCCTACATCGATACCTGGGTGATCCGCTGGCTGTTCCGCCATCCGATGCATGTACAGAAAAGCGCCGCCGAGTATCTAGAGATGATTCGTCGGCAGGGCTTTGAGTTCGGCCCGCAGAACGTGTCTTATCCTTACCTGTGGTGGAGCCGCGCCAAAGACTTCGGCCTGTTGGAGCGCTTCGGCCTGCGCCAGCCGCCGCCGGTGGGCCAGCGCGAGGAAACCCTGGTCAATGTGGTGGCCCGCAAGCCCCTGAATCCCCCGGTCGCCGAGGAAGGTCTGCCCGCATGATCCGCGCTCTGCTGCTTGGTTGTGTCCTGTTGCTGAGCGCTTGCGTCAGTCAGGCTCCGCTGCCCGAGCGCATGCCTACCCTGGTGTTGCCGTTGCAGTTGCATGTGCAGCGCCAAGCGGATGGCCAACGCCAGGACTGGCTGCTGGTGATCCAGGCTGAAGGCGCGGACCTGCGCTGGTCACTGATGGACCCATTGGGCATTCCCCAGGCCCGTCAGCGCCTGGTGGCAGGCCGGTGGCAGGCCGATGGCCTGCTGCCCCCCAACCCGGAGGCCCGGGAGCTGTTCGCAGCGCTGCTGTTCGCCCTCACACCCGAGGCGGAACTGGCCGCCAACTACCCGGGCGCCCGTCAGCAAGGCACCCAACGTACCCTCGGCCCACGCTGGCGGATTGACTATCAACAACTTCTGGATTTCGAGTTGAACCTGCCTCAAGGCCCGCACTACCACATCACTGCACTGAGTACCGAGGCCACCCCATGACGGCCTACCTCAATGCCCTCGGGGTGATTTGCGCCCTGGGCCGCAATCGCCAGGAAGTCGCCCGCAGCCTGTTTGCCGGCGACTGTTCAGGCATGCGCGACGAAAGCCACTGGGTGCCCGAGCGCACCTTGCCGGTGGCGGCGGTACGCGGTCCACTGGCCCCCATGCCCAGTGGCTTCCAGGCGCAAAACAGCCGCAACAACCAATTGCTGCTGGAGGCCACGCTGCAGATCGAGGACGACATCCGCCAGGCGATCCAACGCTATGGCCGTGGCCGCATCGGTATCGTCCTGGGCACCAGCACCTCGGGCATCGACGAAGCCAGTCGCGGCATTGCCCGTTATCTGCAGGACCGGCAATTCCCGGCGGATTACGACTACCGCCAGCAGGAACTCAGCGCGCCGGCAAACTTCCTCGCCGACTGGCTGCAACTGTGCGGCCCGGCCTATGTGATTTCCACCGCCTGCACCTCCAGCGCCCGGGCCCTGATCAGCGCCCGGCGCCTGCTGGACCTGGGCCTGTGCGACGCGGTGCTGTGCGGCGGGGTCGACAGCCTGTGCCAGCTCACCCTGAACGGCTTCACCGCCCTGGAGGCGGTGTCCGCCCAGCGCTGCAATCCGTTTTCCCGCCACCGCGACGGCATCAACATCGGTGAAGCGGCGGTGCTGTTCCTGATGAGCAAGGAACCGGGACGTGACTCGCCCATTGCCCTGCTAGGCGGCGGTGCCAGTTCCGATGCCTACCATATTTCCGCCCCGGCCCCGGACGGTCGAGGAGCCTTGCAGGCCATGAAACTGGCCCTGCACAGTGCCGGCTTGCAGCCACAACAGATCGGCTACCTGAACCTGCACGGCACCGCCACCCAGCACAACGACGCCATGGAGAGCCTGGCGGTGGCGCAGCTGTTCCCCGAAGGCGTGCCCTGCTCATCGACCAAGCCCATGAGCGGCCATACCCTGGGGGCCGCTGGTGCCCTGGAGGCCGCGTTCTGCTGGCTCAGCCTGAGCGCCGAGAACGCCGCCCAGGCACTGCCGCCGCACCTCTGGGACGCCCAGGCCGACCCGGCCCTGCCGGCACTGCGCTGGGTCACCCCGGCCGACCGCCTGGACCCGCACGCCCCGCGCCGCCTGATGAGCAATTCCTTCGCCTTCGGCGGCAACAACGTCAGCCTGATTATCGGAGACGCCCCATGATTGACTGGCCGCTCGCCGAGTTGCTGCCCCATGCCGGGGACATGATCCTCATCGATCAGGTCCTGGCCTTTGATGAAGAACAGATCCGCACTCGCCTCCAAGTTCGCCCCGGCGGCCTGTTCAACCGCGCCGATGGCAGCCTGCCGGCCTGGGTCGGCATCGAACTGATGGCCCAGAGCGTCGCCGCCTACGCCGGTTGCCGCGCCCGCCAGCAGGGCTTGCCGGTGGAGCTGGGTTTTCTTCTGGGCACCCGTAAATTCGAGTGCAACGTTGAACATTTCCCCGTCGGCAGCACCCTGGAAATCCACGCCCTGCGCTCCCTCGAAGACGACAACGGCATGGGCGTGTTCGAGTGCCACCTCAGCGGCCCCGGCATTGCCGCCAGCGCGCGCCTGAATGTGTTCCGTCCGCCCCAGGCCGCCGACTATCTGCATGAAACACCTGCCTCTTCTACAGGAACCCCGTCATGACTGACTCCGTACTGGTCACCGGCTCCAGCCGTGGCATCGGCCGTGCCATCGCCCTGCGTCTGGCCCAGGCTGGCTATGACCTGGTGCTGCATTGCCGCAGCGGCCGCAGCGAAGCCGAAGCCGTCAAGGGCGAAGTCGAGGCCCTGGGCCGCAGCGCCCGCATCCTGCAATTCGACGTGTCGGACCGAGCGGCCTGCAAGGCCGCGCTGGAAGCCGACGTTGAGACTCATGGCGCCTATTACGGCGTGGTGCTCAATGCCGGACTGACCCGCGACGGCGCCTTCCCGGCCCTCAGCGAAGAAGACTGGGATCAGGTGCTGCGCACCAACCTCGACGGTTTCTACAACGTCCTGCACCCGGTGATGATGCCGATGATCCGCCGCCGCGCCGCCGGGCGCATTGTCTGCATCACCTCGGTGTCGGGGCTGATCGGCAACCGTGGCCAGGTCAACTACAGCGCTTCCAAGGCCGGGTTGATCGGCGCCGCCAAAGCCCTGGCCATCGAGCTGGGCAAGCGCAAGATCACCGTCAACTGCGTGGCCCCGGGCCTGATCGACACCGCCATGCTCGACGAGAACGTGCCGGTGGACGAACTGATGAAGATGATTCCCGCCCAGCGCATGGGCACCCCGGAAGAAGTCGCCGGCGCGGTGAACTTCCTGATGTCCGCCGAGGCCGCCTACATCACCCGCCAGGTGCTGGCGGTGAACGGGGGCCTGTGCTGATGAAACGCGTGGTCGTCACCGGCATGGCCGGCATCACCTCCCTGGGCAGCGACTGGGCCCGCATCGCCGAGCGCTTCGCCGCCAACCGCAGCGGCATCCGGCGCATGGACGAGTGGGACAGGTTCAGCGAGCTCAATACCCGCCTGGCCGGCCCCATCGATGACTTCCAGGTGCCCGGCCACTGGACCCGCAAGCAACTGCGCAGCATGGGCCGGGTTTCGCGCCTGGCCGTGGGCGCCGCCGAGCAGGCCCTGGCCGACGCCGGGCTGCTGGGCGACCCGTCGATCAAGGACGGGCGCATGGGCGTGGCCTGCGGTTCTTCCACCGGCAGCACCGACGAGATCAAGGCCTTCGGCAACATGCTGCTGAACTCGGTGGCCGAAGGGCTCAACGCCAACTCCTACGTGCGCATGATGCCCCACACCACCGCGGCCAATATCAGCATCTTCTTCGGCCTCACCGGGCGCCTGATTCCCACCTCCAGCGCCTGCACCAGTGGCAGCCAGGGCATCGGCTACGCCTATGAAGCGATCAAGTTCGGCCGTCTGCCGCTGATGCTTGCTGGCGGCGCCGAAGAGCTGTGCCCCACCGAGGCCATGGTGTTCGACGCGCTGTATGCCACCAGCCTGAAAAACGATGCGCCACACACCAGCCCGCGGCCCTACGACACCGACCGCGACGGTCTGGTGATTGGTGAGGGCGGCGGCATGCTGGTGCTCGAAGAACTGGAACACGCCCTGGCCCGCGGCGCCCGCATTCACGCGGAAATCGTCGGCTTCGGCAGCAACGCCGACGGCCAGCACACCACCCGTCCCGAGCAGAGCACCATGCGCCGGGCCATGGAGCTGGCGCTGGAGGATGCGGCCCTGTTCCCGGCGGCCATCGGCTACGTCAACGGCCATGGCACGGCCACCGAACAGGGCGATATCGCCGAGACCCAGGCCACCAGCAGCCTGTTCGGCAGTCGCATGCCCATCAGCTCGCAGAAGAGCTTTCTCGGCCACACCCTGGGCGCCTGCGGCGCGCTGGAATCCTGGTTCAGCATCGAGATGCTCAACCGCGACCTGTACGTGCACACCTGCAACCTGGACCAGGTCGACCCGCGCTGCGGCGAGCTGGACTACCTGCAGGGCGGTTTCCGGGCCATGAGCCACGAATACGTGATGAACAACAACTTTGCCTTTGGCGGCGTCAACACCTCGTTGATCTTCCGCCGCTGGCGCTAATGCCTCACCTCACTGGAGAAATGGAATGTCCTCCCTGTTTCGCGCCACCCTCATCGTCCTCGCCCTGCTGAGCGTCACCGCCTGTACCAGCAAGCGCATGTACACCCCCAACCGAGTGATCCCGGCCACCATCCAGGCCGACCAGGAGCAGGTCAAACAGGCGATCCTGAAGAACCTGGTGGCCCGCAAGTGGACCGTGCAGCGCATCAGCCCGGAGCTGATCCAGGCCGAGATCACCGTGCGTGAGCAGTTCCACGCCGAGATCGATATCCAGTACTCCGCCAGCTACTACAAGATCGTCTACCGCGACAGCCGCGACCTGGATTACAAGGACGGCAAGATCCACAAGAACTACATCCGCTGGGTACGCCTGCTGGACAAGGGCATCCTGCGCGAGCTGCGGGACAACCAGAACGAGCGGACCGCGCAACAGCTGTCCGACGCCGCGGCCAAGAGCTTCCCGGCCGCGCAATGAGCCCTTCCCTGTGACCCCGGTCACAGGGCTGCTTCACCCCCTTTAATGTCATGGAGAATGCGATGCGTTTGAAGACACTGGCGGCCACCGCCACCCTGCTGCTGTGCACCCTGCCCGGCATCAGCCAGGCCCGCGATACCACCCTGTTCCTGCCCTTCGACAAGGTGGTGGCCGAGGCCATCAGCACCGGCAAGATCGATGGCAGCGTGAAGTTCTACCTGGCGGGCAACAAGCCGGCCGGCAAGGTCAGTGTGCTGAGCCCGGGCGCCGTGACCAACAAGAAGACCAATGCCTTCGGCAAGGCCGACCAGGTGGCCTGCGAGTGGGCCTTGCAGTCGGCGCTGATCACCCTGCATGAAGCGGCGAAGAAAGTCGGCGCCAATGCCGTGACCGACATCGCCAGCTTCTACAAGAGCCGTGAGCGCAAGGACGCCACCACCTATGAGTGCCATGCTGGCGCCATCATGGCTGGTGTCGCGCTGCGCGGGGATCTGTCCAAGGTCCAGTGAGCTGCGGCTGACAATGAAAAGGGCGCCCCACACAGCCTGGTGGGGCGCCCTTTTTGTTTCCGGGATTTTTTCGGGAGCCCGGCCAGCGCCGTCTACACTCGCAACAGCAGGCCGGGCCACCGTCGCCTGCGGGAGCCAAGCGCTGCGACTGGACCTGGGCCGGCGCGACGCTGGCTCTTCTTTCACGTCCGTCAAGGAGCTGACCATGCAAGTGAAAGCGCTGATTGCCCTGGCCCTGCTAGCCGTCCTGAGCCCCACCAGCCAGGCCACCAACCTGATGTACATGCCCTTCGAAAAAGTCGTGGCCGACGCCGAGCGCGCCGGGCGCCTGGATGGCAGCGTGAGCTTCCACCTGGCCGGCAACCCGCTGCCACCGGTGCTCCAGGTGCGGCTCACTGAAGTGACCACCCACAAGAAGACCAATGCCTCCAACAAGAGCGATATCGCTGCCTGCGAGTGGGCGTTGCAGTCGGCGCTGATCACCCTGCAAGCCGCAGCCAAGCGGGTCGGCGCCAACGCGGTGACCAACATCGTCAGCTACTACAAGCGCCGCGTACGCAAGGACCTCAACACCTACGAATGCCGCGCCGGGGTGCTGATGGCGGGCGTCGCCCTGCGCGGCGACCTGGTCATCCTGCAGCCCCCGGTGCGCCCCAACAGCCCCTCAGGACGCGGCCCCGGTCTTGCGCGTCAGTAGCTCGACAAAGGCCTTGGCCATGGGCGAGGCCTGGTCCTTGCGCTGTACCAGCCACACCGCCGACATGGCCTCCGGGTCCAGCAGCCGCCGATAGACCACGCCGTCGATGCGCATGCGCTGGTAGGACGCCGGCAGTACCGAGACGCCCAGCCCCGCTGCGACCAGGCCGATGATGGTCATGGCTTCACCCGCCTCCTGGGCGAAATGCGGGGTAAACCCGGCCTCCCGGGATAGGCTCAGCAACTGGGCATACAGGCCGCTGCCATAGCTGCGGGGGAAGAACACAAAAGGCTCCTGGGCCAGCGCCGCCAGGTATAGGCCCTCTTCACTGCCGCTGGCCAGCGGATGCTTGGCGCTGAGCACCGCCACCAGCGGCTCGCGCAGCAGCTCCACCACCGACAAGGAGTCCGGCAAGGGCAAGGGCCGCATGATGCCCACCTGGATCGTCTGGTCCACCAAGGCTTCGGCCACCTGGGTGCTGCTCATTTCCTTGAGCTTGAGGTGCACCGCGGGAAAGCGCTGGCGAAAGGCAAAGATCGCCTGGGGAATGGTCGAGTTGAAGGGGGCTGACGAGGTGAAGCCGATCTTCAGCTCGCCCAGTTCGCCCAACTGCGCGCGCCGGGCCACGTCTGCCGCCTTGTCCACCTGAGCCAGCACCAGGCGCGCCTCTTCGAGGAACAGGCGCCCGGCCTCGCTAAGCTCGACCCGACGATTGGTACGCTCGAACAGCCGGGCGCCCACCTCCTGCTCCAGGGCCTGGATCTGTTGGCTCAGCGGTGGCTGGGAAATACCCAGCACCTGGGCCGCGCGGCCGAAGTGCAGCTCTTCGGCGACGGCAATGAAGTAGCGCAAGTGACGCAATTCCATGGGCAATTCCATTGAGTCGTTAAAACTATCAAACAGGTCGAACAATATATTGGAAATGATCATTAGCCAGCTATATGCTTTTTTCCATTGCCTGACCGGCTGCGTCTCCCCGAGGTCCCTGTGAAAACCGCTGTTGCCCCCCTTGCCCACACCCTCGCCGCTACGCCCCTGGACGAGGTGGTCGCCCAACTCAACGAGGTCTACATCGAGAAAAGCACACCGCTGTTCATGCGCACGGTGCTGGCGCTTTTCTCCGGGGGCTTTGCCACCTTCGCCCTGCTGTACTGCGTGCAACCGATGATGCCGCTGCTGTCCCGGGAGTTTTCCATCAATGCGGCCCAGAGCAGCCTGATTCTCTCGGTGTCGACGGGCATGCTGGCCATCGGTCTGCTGATCACCGGGCCCATTTCCGACCGCATCGGCCGCAAGCCGGTGATGGTGGCGGCCTTGCTCGCCGCCGCCCTGTGCACCATCGCCAGCGCACTGATGCCCAGCTGGCACGGAGTGCTGGTGATGCGGGCGCTGGTGGGGCTGTCCCTGAGCGGGCTGGCGGCGGTGGCCATGACCTACCTCAGCGAAGAGATTCACCCCCAGCACATCGGCCTGGCCATGGGCCTGTACATCGGCGGCAATGCCATTGGCGGCATGAGCGGGCGACTGATCACCGGGGTGCTGATCGACTTCGTCAGCTGGCACACAGCGATGCTGGTGATCGGCGGCCTGGCATTGATCGCCGCCGCGGTGTTCTGGCGCATCCTTCCCGAGTCGCGCAACTTCCGCCCCCGCTCGCTGCACCCACGCAGCCTGCTGGACGGCTTTACCATGCACTTTCGCGACGCCGGCCTGCCCTGGCTGTTTCTTGAAGGATTCCTGCTGATGGGGGCCTTCGTCACCCTGTTCAACTACATCGGCTACCGCCTGCTGGCCGATCCCTATCAGCTGAGCCAGGCCTGGGTCGGGATGCTGTCGGTGGTCTACCTCTCGGGGATCTACAGCTCGGCGAAGATCGGCGCCCTGGCGGACCAACTGGGCCGACGCCGAGTGCTCTGGGCCACCATCGTGCTGATGCTGGCGGGGATCGCCCTGACCCTGCTGACGCCGCTGTCCCTGGTGCTGATCGGCATGCTGCTGTTCACCTTCGGCTTCTTCGGTGCCCACTCGGTGGCCAGCAGCTGGATCGGCCGCCGTGCCACCAAGGCCAAGGGCCAGGCCTCCTCGCTGTACCTGTTCAGCTACTACGCCGGTTCGAGCATTGCCGGCACCGCTGGCGGGGTGTTCTGGCACCTGGCGGGGTGGAACGGCATCGGCCTGTTCATCAGTGCGCTGTTGCTAGGCGCGTTACTGGTCGCCATGAAGCTCGCAAAACTTCCCCCTCTGACCCGCAGCGAAGCGGCCTGAGCGCGCGCCAAACCTTCAGCAACGAAAACGCCCGGCATTGGCCGGGCGTTTTTGATGGGGTGGTGCTTATACGTGGTATTGCGCCGACAACTCGTGCACCGCTTCCAGGAAAGCACCGGCATGCTCCGGCTTCACTTCCGGGGTGATGCCGTGACCCAGGTTGAACACGTGGCCGCTGCCGGTGCCGTAGCTGGCGAGGATGCGCGCGACTTCGCTGCGGATCGCCTGCGGATTGGCGTAGAGCACGGTAGGGTCCATGTTGCCTTGCAGGGAAACCTTGCTGCCGACACGCCGACGGGCTTCGCCAATGTCGCAGGTCCAGTCCAGGCCCAGGGCATCGGCGCCAGCATCGGCAATGCTCTCCAGCCACAGGCCGCCGCCCTTGGTGAACAGGATCACCGGCACCTTGCGCCCCTCGTGCTCGCGGATCAGGCCGCTGACGATCTTGCGCATGTAGGCCAGGGAGAATTCCTGATAGGCCGCCGACGAAAGGCTGCCGCCCCAGCTATCGAAAATCTGCACCGCCTGGGCACCGGCCAGGATCTGCCCGTTGAGGTAGGAAGTGACCGACTGCGCCAGCTTGTCCAGCAGCAGGTGCATGGCTTGCGGGTTGTCGTAGAGCATGGCCTTGGACTTGCGGAAGTCTTTCGACGAACCGCCTTCGACCATGTAGGTGGCCAGGGTCCAGGGGCTGCCGGCAAAACCGATCAGCGGCACACGGCCATTGAGTTCGCGACGAATGGTGCTGACCGCGTCCATCACGTAGCCCAAGTCCTTTTGCGGATCGGGGATCGGCAGGGCTTCGATGTCGGCCAGGGTACTGACCACTTTCTTGAAGCGCGGGCCTTCACCGGTCTCGAAGTACAGGCCTTGGCCCATGGCGTCGGGGATGGTGAGAATGTCGGAGAAGAGGATCGCCGCATCCAGCTGTGGATAGCGGTCCAGAGGCTGCAGAGTGACTTCGCAGGCGAACGCCGGGTTCATGCACAGGCTCATGAAGTCACCGGCATTGGCACGGCTGGCGCGGTATTCAGGCAGGTAGCGCCCGGCTTGCCGCATCATCCACACCGGGGTGACGTCTACGGGTTGCTTGAGCAGGGCACGAAGGAAACGGTCGTTCTTCAGGGCAGTCATGTCGGCATCCGGAAAAAAAGTGGGGGCATTTTCTCAGAGCGCGACACAAAAGGCACGGCAAGAGCCGTTTCTTTATGTCTATGGGGTCAATTTGTCACGGGGACGGGCACAGATCCCGTAGGAGCCCGCTTGCTGGCGAAACGATCGACGCGGTGCATCAACAGCACCGCGTTATCGTTGTTCGCCGGCAAGCCGGCTCCTACAGGAGCGATCAGACGCCCAGGTAGTCGAGGATGCCTTCGGCAGCGTTACGCCCTTCGAAGATCGCCGTCACCACGAGATCAGAACCGCGCACCATGTCGCCACCGGCAAAGATCTTCGGGTTGCTGGTCTGGTGCTTGTACTGGCCTTGCTCCGGTGCCACGACGCGGCCCTGGCTGTCGGTCTGGATGCTGAACTGCTCGAACCACGGCGCCGGGCTCGGGCGGAAGCCGAAGGCGATGACCACGGCGTCGGCCGGGATGATCTCTTCGGAACCGGGGATCGGCTCGGGGCTGCGGCGGCCACGGGCGTCCGGCGCACCGAGACGGGTCTCGACCACCTTCACGCCTTCGACCTTGTCTTCACCGACGATGGCGATCGGCTGGCGGTTGTAGAGGAACTTCACGCCTTCTTCCTTGGCGTTCTTCACCTCTTTGCGCGAGCCGGGCATGTTGGCTTCGTCACGACGATAGGCGCAGGTCACCGACTTGGCGCCCTGGCGGATCGAGGTACGGTTGCAGTCCATCGCGGTGTCGCCACCGCCCAGTACCACGACCTTCTTGCCCTTCATGTCGACGAAGTCTTCCGGCGACTTTTCAAAGCCCAGGTTGCGGTTGACGTTGGCGATCAGGAAATCCAGGGCGTCGTACACGCCCGGCAGGTCCTCACCGGCAAAGCCGCCCTTCATGTAGGTGTAGGTGCCCATGCCCATGAACACGGCATCGTATTCGGCGAGCAGTTGCTCCATGGTCACGTCCTTGCCCACCTCGGTGTTGAGGCGGAACTCGATGCCCATGCCGCTGAAGACTTCGCGACGATTGCTCAGCACGGTCTTTTCCAGCTTGAACTCGGGGATGCCGAAGGTCAGCAGACCGCCGATCTCCGGGTTCTTGTCGAACACCACCGGGGTCACGCCGCCACGCACCAGCACGTCGGCACAGCCCAGGCCCGCCGGGCCCGCACCGATGATCGCCACGCGCTTGCCAGTGGGCTTGACCTTGGACATGTCCGGCCGCCAGCCCATGGCGAAGGCGGTGTCGGTGATGTACTTCTCCACCGAGCCGATGGTCACCGCGCCAAAGCCGTCGTTGAGGGTGCAGGCACCCTCGCACAGCCGGTCCTGGGGGCAGACCCGGCCGCAGACTTCCGGCAGGGTGTTGGTCTGGTGCGACAGCTCGGCGGCAGCGAGGATGTTGCCCTCGGCCACCAGCTTGAGCCAGTTGGGAATGAAGTTGTGCACCGGGCACTTCCATTCGCAGTACGGGTTGCCGCAACCCAGGCAGCGGTGGGCCTGGTCGGCCGACTGCTGGGGTTTGAAGGGTTCGTAGATCTCCACGAACTCTTTCTTGCGTTGACGCAACAGTTTCTTCTTCGGGTCTTTGCGCCCGACCTCGATGAACTGGAAGTCGTTATTGAGACGTTCGGCCATGTTCAGGAACCTCTTTACGACAGCCTCAAGCGACGAGCTTCAAGCTGCAAGACAATCACATTAAGTCGGCACACCGCGCACGAGCTTCAAGCTTGCCGCTTGAGGCTCGTAGTCTGCAGCTGCGTTACTGCGGATTCGCACGAGTACTGGAGAGCAGGGACTTCAAGCTCGCCGCCTTGGGCTTGACCAGCCAGAAGCGACGCAAGTAGTCGTCGAGGTTCTCAGCGAGGTTACGACCCCATTCGCTGTCGGTTTCCTCGACATACTCGTTCAGCACACGCTGCAGGTGGCTGCGATAGGCTTCCATCGCTTCGCCGCTGATCCGCTGGATTTCCACCAGTTCGTGGTTGACCCGGTCAACGAAGGTGTTGTCCTGGTCGAGCACGTAGGCGAAACCGCCGGTCATGCCTGAGCCGAAGTTGTAACCGGTCTTGCCCAGGACGCAGACAAAACCACCGGTCATGTACTCGCAGCAGTGATCGCCAGTGCCTTCCACCACCGTGTGGGCACCGGAGTTACGCACGGCAAAACGCTCGCCCGCGGTGCCGGCGGCGAACAGCTTGCCGCCAGTGGCGCCGTACAGGCAGGTGTTGCCGATAATGGCGCTGTCCTGAGTCTTGTAGACGCTGCCCTTGGGCGGAACGATGACCAGCTTGCCGCCGGTCATGCCCTTGCCCACGTAGTCGTTGGCATCGCCTTCCAGGTAGAGGTTCAGGCCACCGGCGTTCCACACGCCGAAGCTCTGCCCCGCAGTGCCCTTGAAGCGGAACGTGATCGGTGCCTGGGCCATGCCCTGGTTGCCGTGCAGCTTGGCGATTTCACCGGAGATCCGCGCACCGATGGAACGGTCGCAGTTGCAGATATCCAGGGCGAAGTCGGCACCGCTCTTGTCGTTGATCGCCGAACGCGCCATCTCGACCATTTTCTCGGCCAGCAGACCCTTGTCGAAGGGTGGGTTGCGGTCCACCTGGCAGAACTGCGGTTTGTCCGCCGGGATATGGTCGCTGCCCAGCAACGGGGTCAGGTCCAGGTGGTGCTGCTTGGCGGTCTGGCCTTCGAGGATTTCCAACAGATCGGTACGACCGATCAGTTCTTCCAGGGAGCGCACGCCGAGCTTGGCCAGCCACTCGCGGGTTTCCTCGGCGACGTAGGTGAAGAAGTTCACCACCATGTCGACGGTGCCGATGTAGTGATCCTTGCGCAGCTTCTCGTTCTGAGTGGCGACGCCAGTGGCGCAGTTGTTCAGGTGGCAGATGCGCAGGTACTTGCAGCCCAGGGCGATCATCGGCGCGGTGCCGAAGCCGAAGCTTTCGGCGCCGAGGATAGCCGCCTTGATCACGTCGAGACCGGTTTTCAGGCCGCCGTCGGTCTGCACCCGGACCTTGCCGCGCAGGTCGTTGCCGCGCAGGGTCTGGTGGGTTTCCGCCAGGCCCAGTTCCCACGGTGCACCGGCGTACTTGATCGAGGTCAGCGGCGAAGCGCCGGTGCCACCGTCGTAGCCGGAGATGGTGATCAGGTCGGCATAGGCCTTGGCCACGCCGGCGGCGATGGTGCCGACGCCGGCTTCCGCCACCAGCTTGACCGAGACCAGGGCCTGAGGATTGACCTGCTTGAGGTCAAAGATCAGCTGCGACAAGTCTTCGATGGAGTAGATGTCGTGGTGCGGCGGTGGCGAGATCAGGGTCACGCCAGGCACGGCGTAACGCAGCTTGGCGATCAGGCCGTTGACCTTGCCGCCAGGCAGCTGGCCGCCTTCGCCGGGCTTGGCGCCTTGAGCCACCTTGATCTGCAGCACTTCGGCGTTGACCAGGTATTCCGGGGTCACACCGAAACGGCCAGTGGCCACTTGCTTGATCTTCGAGCTCTTGATGGTGCCGTAGCGCGCCGGGTCTTCGCCGCCTTCACCGGAGTTGGAACGCGCACCGAGGCGGTTCATGGCTTCGGCCAGGGCTTCGTGGGCCTCGGGCGACAGGGCGCCCAGGGAGATGCCGGCGGAGTCGAAGCGCTTGAGGATCGATTCCAGGGGCTCGACTTCGCTGATGTCCATCGGCGTGTCCAGGGTCTTCACCTGGAACAGGTCACGGATCATCGACACCGGGCGGTTATCCACCAGCGCGGTGTATTCCTTGAACTTGGCGTAGTCGCCCTGCTGCACGGCGGCTTGCAGGGTGTTGACCACGTCCGGGTTGTAGGCGTGGTATTCGCCACCGTGGACGAACTTCAGCAGGCCGCCTTGCTGGATCGGCTTACGCGGGCTCCAGGCTTCGGTCGCCAGGGCTTTCTGTTCGGCTTCGATGTCGACGAAACGTGCGCCCTTGATCCGGCTCGGCACGCCACGGAAGCTCAGGTTGCAAACTTCCTCGGACAGGCCGATGGCTTCGAACAGCTGCGCGCCACGGTAGGAGGCGATGGTGGAGATGCCCATCTTCGACAGGATCTTCAACAGGCCCTTGGTGATGCCCTTGCGGTAGTTCTTGAACACCTCGTAGAGGTCGCCCAGCACTTCACCGGTACGGATCAGGTCACCCAGCACTTCATAGGCCAGGAACGGATAGACCGCCGAAGCACCAAAACCGATCAGCACCGCAAAGTGATGCGGATCGCGGGCAGTGGCGGTTTCCACCAGGATGTTGGAGTCGCAACGCAGGCCTTTTTCGGTCAGGCGATGGTGCACCGCGCCCGTGGCCAGGGAGGCGTGGATCGGCAACTTGCCCGGCGCGATATGTCGGTCGCTGAGGACAATCTGGGTGCGGCCGGCGCGCGCGGCTTCTTCCGCCTGGTCGGCGACGTTACGGATCGCCGCTTCCAGACCGACGCTCTCGTCGTAGTTGAGGTCGATGACCTGGCGCTCGAAGCCCGGGCGATCGAGGTTCATCAGCGAACGCCACTTGGCCGGGGAGATCACTGGCGAGCTGAGGATCACCCGCGAAGCATGCTCAGGCGACTCCTGGAAGATGTTGCGCTCGGCACCGAGGCAGATCTCCAGGGACATGACGATGGCTTCGCGCAGCGGGTCGATCGGCGGGTTGGTGACCTGGGCGAACTGCTGGCGGAAGTAGTCGTAAGGGGTACGCACGCGCTGGGACAACACCGCCATCGGCGTGTCATCGCCCATGGAGCCCACCGCCTCGTAGCCCTGTTCGCCCAGCGGACGCAGCACCTGGTCACGCTCTTCGAAGGTGACCTGGTACATCTTCATGTACTGCTTGAGCTGGTCGACATCGTAGAAGGCCGAACCGTGGTCGTTGTCTTCCATGGTGGCCTGGATGCGCAGAGCGTTCTTGCGCAGCCATTGCTTGTATGGATGACGGGATTTCAAGCGGTTGTCGATGGCGTCAGTGTCGAGGATCTGCCCGGTTTCGGTGTCCACGGCAAAGATCTGCCCTGGCCCCACACGGCCCTTGGCGATCACGTCCTCGGGCTGGTAGTTCCACACGCCGATTTCCGAAGCCAGGGTGATGAAGCCGTTCTTGGTGGTGACCCAACGCGCCGGGCGCAGGCCATTGCGGTCCAGCAGGCAGACGGCGTAGCGACCGTCGGTCATGACCACGCCGGCCGGGCCGTCCCACGGCTCCATGTGCATGGAGTTGTATTCGTAGAACGCGCGCAGGTCGGCGTCCATGGTCTCGACGTTCTGCCACGCTGGCGGAATGATCATGCGCACGCCGCGGAACAGGTCGATGCCACCGGTGACCATCAGCTCCAGCATGTTGTCCATGCTCGAGGAGTCGGAACCCACACGGTTGACCAGCGGGCCGAGCTCTTCCAGGTCAGGGATCAGGTCGTTGGCGAACTTGGTGCGCCGGGCCACGGCCCAGTTGCGGTTGCCGGTGATGGTGTTGATCTCGCCGTTGTGGGCGAGGAAGCGGAATGGCTGGGCCAGCGGCCATTTCGGCAGGGTGTTGGTGGAGAAACGCTGGTGGAACACGCAGATCGCGGTTTGCAGGCGCGGATCGCCCAGGTCCGGATAGAAGGCGGCGAGGTCCGCCGGCATCATCAGGCCTTTATAGATGATGGTCTTGTGGGAAAAGCTGCAGATGTAGTGATCGGTGTCGGCGGCGTTGGCCACCGAGGAGCGACGACGGGAACTGAACAGCTTGATGGCGAAGTCCTGGTCGCTCAGACCCTGGCCGCCGATGAACACTTGTTCGATCTGTGGCAGGCGCTCCAGGGCCAGACACCCGAGCACACTGGTATCGATCGGTACTTTGCGCCAGCCCACCAGCTGCAGGCCGGCGGCCAGGATCTCGCGGTTCATGTTTTCGCGAGCGGCTTCGGCTTTCACCGGGTCCTGGTTGAAGAACACCATGCCCACTGCATATTGCTTGGGCAGTTCGACGCCGAAATGCTCCGTGGCGACGGCGCGCAGGAACAGGTCGGGCTTTTGCATCAGCAGACCGCAACCGTCGCCGGTCTTGCCGTCCGCGTTGATCCCACCGCGGTGGGTCATGCAGGTCAGGGCCTCAATGGCCGTTTTCAACAGGGTATGACTGGGTTCGCCCTGCATATGGGCTATCAGGCCGAAACCACAGTTATCCTTAAACTCATCTGGTTGGTACAGACCTGCTTTCATAGACACTTTCTCACCAGGCTGCCTCTTATCGAGACAAATTTCTTTTCAATTCAACCACTTACCGTCCACGCCGAACGTACGCCAGCTTTGCGGGGGCAAAAGGGAGGTCATTGTACACACCGACACAAAGCCCCACAAATTTGACGACGATCTGTCGCAAATTCATGTCGCATTTATGAACGTTTTAAAGCGATATGCTGTGCTAGTCAAAAAGTTTTGTTTTTGACTGCCGCGACTCAAAAACTACTGTGACGCAGACACCACAAGGCACGCGGCCTGTAAGGCAGCATGCCGATGCGGAAATTTGAGGTTGCCGGGAGAGGCGGCCTGGGTAAGGCCGCCGAATCTTCAGCGAGTTGTTGCCAGTTCTTGTTGAACGCTAGCGACAGTGCGAGGCCAAGGTTTACCAGCCTGAACCTTCGCTGGCAAGGATTTGATGGCGCTGACCGCTGCATCGCGGCTTGCGAAGTTGCCGTAGGTGATCACATACAGCGGCTTGCCGTTGAGGACTTTCTTGAAGTAGCGGTATTCGCCGCCCTGTTCCTTAACAAAATTCTGCGCGGCGGCTTCCGAGCTGGTGCCGAGAATCTGCACCACATAGTTGCCTGGCGCTTGTCCGGCGTACCAACTGCCACCGGCAGCCTTGGCTACAGTGACCGGCTTTTCCGCCGGCTTGGCGGCCGGAGCCGGCTTGGCAGCAACCGGTTTCTCTACCGGCTTGGGCGCAGGGGTCGGCTTGGCGGTGGCGACCTGGGTCGGGGCCGGAGTCGGAATCGGTGCAGGGCTGGCCACTGCACCAGCAGGTGGCGCGGTGGTGGTCACGGTTGGCGGAACGGCGCTGGAGCCTTCCACAGGAACCCCATCGTCGCCCTCGGTGATACCGCCTGCGGCTTCAGCCAGAGGACCGCGCATGACCGGTTGCGACTGGCCGACCAACGGCAGCGGCATCGGCTGAGACGAGCCGGCAAATTCCACCGATGGACTGCCATTGGCATTCGGTGTCGGTGTCTGCCCGAGGGGCAGTTGCGCTTGCTCGCTGGCCGGAGCCCCGGTGGTTGGCGCCTTACTGCGACCCGGCATCAACCAGGCTGCAGCCAGGGCCACAACCACTACAGCGGAAATGGCCAATACGTGTTTCTTCGGCATGTTGAACCCCATACTTGGACGCTTGACCGCGGAGCGGCTGGCGATCATGGCTTCGATCATTGCATCCCTGGCGACCTGGTTGATGTTGCCCGGCCAGCCATCGGAGCTTTCGTGAATATCACTGATCTGATCTGCGGAGAAAAGTTCGATGCCCTGACCCGCGCCTTCGAGGCGCTGAGCCAGATATTCACGGGTTTCCTCTTCGGTGTATGGCTGCAATTCGATGACGTGGAAGCGCTCTTCCTCGGCGCTCAACTGATCCAGGGACGCGATCAGCGACGACTCGCCGAACAGGAATACATGAGGGCGACCTTCCGGAGCGCCCGCCGCCAGGGCCAGCAGGGCCTCAAGTGCAGACTCGTCAAGCTGCTCGGCATCATCCACCAGCAGGTAGACTTCCTGACCGGTCAGGGCCAGTTGCACCACTTGGGCGAGGATTGCGCCGATCTCGGCCTGGGCCACGTTCAAGGCCTGGGCTACCTGGTGCAACACTCCGGCAGCATCGCTGGCGCCGCGGGCGGAAACCACCACGCTTTGCACCGATTGCTTGTTGGTACTGGCGACCAGAGCCTGACGCAACAGCGTCTTGCCACTGCCCTGAGGGCCGGTAACCACCAGCAGCAGCTGACTGTAACGTGCCAGGTGATGCAACTGCCCCAGCACAGGCTTGCGTTGGGCAGGAAAGAATTTGAAGCCAGGGACCCGGGGAGCGAAAGGATCATGGCTCAACTGGTAATGGCCGAGGAAAGCCTCGTCGGCGTGCAAACTAGTCATCGGGATCTTATTAACCTTTAAGCTGAGCCAGGGCGCGGTAATCCGCTCCCAGCGTGGCCTGTAAAATCTCTTTCGGATAATCGTCGGTCACTACGGCTTCGCCCATGCGGCGCAACAGCACCAGACGCAAACGACCGTCGATCACTTTCTTGTCAATTGCCATATGTTCGAGGAAGTCCGCTTCGGTCATCTCTTCAGGCGGGATGACCGGCAAGCCCGCGCGCTGGAACAGACGAATACCGCGGTCACGCTCCTGGCTGGTGATCCAGCCCAGGCGCGCGGACATTTCCAAGGCCATTACGGTGCCAGCAGCCACCGCCTCACCATGCAGCCAGACACCGTAGCCCATATGAGTCTCGATCGCATGGCCGAAGGTATGGCCCAGGTTGAGGGTGGCACGCACCCCCGATTCACGCTCGTCGGCACCGACCACCGCAGCCTTGGCCGCGCAAGAGCGTTCGATGGCGTAGGTCAGCGCCTGCTGGTCCAGGGACCGCAGGCGATCGACATTCTCTTCCAGCCAGGTCAGGAACGGCTCGTCGCAGATCAGGCCGTACTTGATCACTTCCGCCAGGCCCGCCGACAGTTCACGGTTCGGCAGGGTATTGAGGCTGGTGGTATCGATCAGCACCACGTTCGGCTGATAGAAAGCGCCAACCATGTTCTTGCCCAGGGGGTGGTTGATGCCCGTCTTGCCCCCCACCGAGGAATCCACCTGGGACAACAGGGTGGTAGGAATCTGGATAAAGTCCACGCCGCGCTGATAGCAGGCGGCGGCGAAGCCGGCCATGTCGCCGATCACTCCGCCGCCGAGGGCAATGATGGTGGTCCGACGGTCGTGGCGCGCAGTGAGCAGGCCGTCGAAGATCAGTTGCAGGGTTTCCCAGTTCTTGTAGGCCTCGCCATCGGGCAGGACCACCGAAATCACCGAAAACTGCGCCAGACTGCGGGTCAAACGCTCAAGGTACAGCGGCGCAACGGTCGCATTGGAAATGATCGCCACTTGCCGCCCGGCGATATGGGGCACCAGCAGCTCGGGCCGGTCCAACAGTCCTTCACCAATGTGAATCGGGTAGCTGCGCTCGCCTAGATCGACCTTAAGTGTCTGCATGTGTCCCCACAGTGAAGATGGAAGCAGGCGTTGTGCCTTGTATTGACGATGGGCCTCGTCTGGTCTTCTGACGCTGCCCGATAGCTCTGCGCCACACCTTGGCGGTCATGGCGCGACGCCGAGAATAGCGCATTTCGCTCGACGCATTAACGGGGTGGCAGCTGCTGCAGGCGCTCGAGTATGTCCAGCACCACCATTCGTGGCGGCCGCTCATCGGTTTCCACCACCAGGTCGGCGATTTCCCGATAAAGCGGATCACGGATTTCCAACAGGTCGCGCAGGGTCTTGGCCGGATCGGCGGTGCGCAGCAAGGGACGATTGCGGTCCCGGGCGGTGCGCCCTACCTGCTGTTCCACCGAAGCGTGCAGATAGACCACGCGTCCACCGGCATGCAGCGCCCGACGATTGGCTTCGCGCATCACCGCACCACCGCCGGTAGCCAGGACCACGCCGTCGGTGCCACAGAGCTCGGCGATCATTGCCTGCTCACGATCGCGAAAGCCCGGCTCGCCTTCTTTATCGAAGATCCACGGAATATTCGCGCCTGTACGCAGTTCAATTTCCTTATCGGAATCTTTGAATGGCAGGCGCAGCTCTTTGGCCAGTAAGCGGCCTATGGTGCTTTTTCCAGCCCCCATCGGCCCAACAAGAATCAAATTTCGCACAGAATCAACGACTCACAGCAATCGCCTGGTTGTTCATGATACGCGGAGTGAGAAATACCAGCAGCTCGGATTTTTTCTCCGACACCACGTCACGCCGGAAAAGGCGGCCAAGATACGGCACATCGCCAAGAAATGGCACTTTATCTACAACCTTGCTTTGGGTATTGGAGAAAACCCCACCGATGACGATGGTCTCGCCATCAGTGACCAGGACCTTGGCATTGACCTCGTTCTTCTTGATCGGCGGCACATCCTGAACCTTGTTCAGGTAGTCCGGCTCATCCTTGGTGACCTTGACGTCCATGATGATGCGATTGTCCGGGGTGATCTGCGGCGTCACCTCAAGAGACAGCGAGGCTTCCTTGAACGACACCGAAGTGGCGCCACTGGAACTGGCTTCCTGGTAGGGAATTTCGGTGCCCTTGAGAATCCTCGCGGTTTCCTTGTCGGAGGTGACCACCTTGGGCTGGGACACGATTTCACCGTTGCCGGTCTTCTCCATGGCGGTCAGCTCCAGGTCCAGCAGCACGCTGTCAGTGATGTAGGCAATGCCGATGCCCGAGGTGTTGGCCGTGACACCCAGATCGACGAAGGGCGAATTGCTGCCACTGCTGCCCGGGGTGCCGATGGTCGAAGAGCCTTTGGCGCCGCTCTGCACCCCGGAAGCATTCCAGTTGCCCCTGTTTTGCACCGAGCCACCCCAGCGCACGCCCAGGCTCTTGTCGTAGTCGATGTTGGCCTCGACGATTCGCGCCTCGATCATCACCTGACGCACCGGGACGTCCAGCTGAATGACCATGCGCCGCAGCTCATCGAGGCGCTCCTGGGTCTGATAGGCAATGATGTTATTGGTGCGTTCATCCACGGTGATGGAGCCACGTTCGCCAGCCTTCTCCTCGGTGCCGGTCACGGACTGGAACAGCCTGGCGATATCCGCAGCCCTGGCGTAATTGACCTGCAGCAGATCCCGGCGCAAGGGCGCCAGGTTTTCCAACTGCTTCTGCAACTCCAGCTCCTGGCGCTCGCGGGCCGCGATCTCATCCGCCGGAGCCACCAGCAAAACGTTACCGACCTTGCGCTTATCCAGCCCCTTGGTCTTGAGTACCAGATCCAGAGCCTGGTCCCAAGGCACGCTCTGCAAGCGCAAGGTGATATTGCCTTGCACGGTGTCACTGGCCACCAGATTGAGCCCGGTGAAATCGGCGATCAGTTGCAGCACCGCGCGCACCTCGATGTCCTGGAAATTCAGCGAAAGCTTTTCACCGGGCAGACGCGTTGCGCCCTCACCTGAAACGCCAATGTTTTCCGGCTCAAGCGGGGGGCTGCTGGCAAATCGATTGTGCTCTGCAGAGGCGAAGGCCCTGAGCGCGGTGGCGCCAACCAGCGATGCCAGCAGCACTATCCATAGCGCCACACCGAAGGCTGAAACAGTCCTGTTCATTTTGCAGATTCCACTTAAGAGTGTTTTTTCAGAGACAGTGTTCGCGGCCGCTCCTGCCAGGCTCCCGCTCCATCGGCGACAATTTCCACCACGTCCACCCGGGACTCGCTGATGGCCACGATCCGGCCCTCGTTTCGCCCCAGGTAATCACCGACCTGCAAGAGAAAGACACCGCCTGCGCTGCGCAACAGCGCAAAGCGGCCGGAGGCACGGGACAGAGTCCCGACCATTTGCAACTGCTCGATATCGAAGCCCTCAAGATGTTGCCGGACCCGCCGCGAATTGGGCCGGACAGCACTAGCGCCCTGTCGAGCAGTGATCTGCTCGACTCTTTGGGGTGGCTGAAATGGGCTGCGCAGCGCGCTGGCGCCATAGGTGACCGAGGGGTAGGAGCGCATGACCGGAGGCGGATCAATCGCCCCCGGTGATTGCAGGTGCACCTCACTCATGTAGGCATCCAGGTCGGCAAAGTCAGCGCCACCTTCACATCCCAGCAGTGCCACACAGAAACAACCGAATACCCAGCAACGCGAACCGATCATGAGTGAGGCTCCCGACTGTCATACCTGTAGGTCCGCGCCTCGATGCTCATGCGCAGTTGTGTGGAATTGCCCCTGTCCACGGGCTTGATCTGAAAATCATGCAAGGTGACGACTCTCGGCAGACCGGCGACGCCACTGACGAAAGTCGCCAGGTCGTGATAGGCACCAGTGACCGCGATCTGAATTGGCAGCTCGACATAAAACTCCCGGACCACCTCCGGTTGCAGCTTGATCTCCTCGAACGCCAGGCTGCTGTCCTGCCCCATGCGACTGATGTCTTCCAGCAGTCCTGGGACCTCGGTCTCGCTGGGCAACTGGCGCACCACCAGAGAGAAGCTGTCCTGCAGGGCCCCAAGCTGCTCACGGTAGCGTTCAAGATTGGCGACCTTTCCAGCTTTGTCAGCGAACTGCAGCTTGAATCGATGCTCCTCCCGGCGCAGTTGCCCCAGCGTCTCCAGATGCGGATTCAGGTAAAAGCTATAGCCCGCCACCTGGGGCAGTAGCAGAAGCAAGACCGCCAGCAGCGCCTTGATCGGCCCGGGCCAGCAACCGAGGTTGCTCAGTTCCAGCTCACGTAGATCGGTACTACGCAACTGCGCCAACCAATGTCCCAGGCTCATCGCGGGGCCTCCTGCGGCAGCAAGGGCATCCACCCAACGTTGAGCCGAAACAGATTGCCCAACCCCTGATCCGCCGCCACAACATGCTTTACCTCGGTCAGACTGGGTGCGGCAAACCCCTCGGCGGACTGCAGATTGCGCATCAACTCGGACACCCGCTGATTGGACTCCGCGGCCCCACTAATGCTCAGGCTCTGCCCTAGCAGACCCACCTCGGTAAAGTACAAGCCAGCGGGCAGGCTGCGGGCCAATTGCTGGAAAATCCGCACACTGGCCGAGCGACTGCCTTGCAGGTCCTCAATGATCCCCATGCGCTCCACCAGTTGCTGACGCTGGACCTTGAGTTGGTGAATGGTGGCAATTTGGTTATCCAGGCCAGTCGTCGCCTGCCTCAGATACTGGTTGCGAGCCTGTTGCCGACCGATCAGCCGGTCGATGCAGGCATCGGCCAGGAGCACAAGCCCTACGCCCAGCACCAGCATTGCCGCCAATGCCTGGAGGAAACGTCGGCGGCGCAACGCTCGTGCGGCCTCGCGCCAGGGAAGAAGGTTGATGCCGGCCATCAATCAAACCCTCGCAGGGCCAGACCGCAGGCACGCAGCAGGTACGGCGCCTGTTCAGCAAGCGCTCGGGCATCCACATGGGGAGCAATGGACATGCTGACGAACGGATCGGCGATGACTGTGACGATTCCCACTTGTTCTGCTAGCCGACCATCAAGACCGGTCAAGCGGCTGCCGTCACCGGCCAGCAGCAACCGCTCAACAGGCAGTTGTTGCGGCGATTCGGCAAACAGTTGCAAGGAACGATGCGCCTGCTGCAACAACGCTTGCTCGAACGGCCGCAGCGTGTCCTCGGCACAACCTTGGGGCAAACAGCCCTGGCGCTCGGCCAGCAACGCCTGATCCAGGGTCAGCGCGTAGCGGTGCTCCAACGCCTGGGTCAGCTGTCGACTGCCAAACAACTGCTCCCGGCTATAGATGATTCGCTGGCCGTGCATCACGCAGAACGTGGTCATATCCGCACCTATGTCCAGTAGCGCCACGGCCAAGGGCGATGCAGACGGCAACGACTCTGTCAGCATTGCCAGACAACGCTGCAGGGCCAGGGGCGCGGTATCCACCACCCTTGGCGTCAGGCCTGCCAGGGTCATTGGCGCTTCCAGGGCTTCGACATCCTCGTTGCGACAGGCCACCAGCAGCACCTGAACCCGCTGGGGATCACCGGGCACGGCGCCCTGGACCTCGAAATCAATGGCCACGTCCTCCAGGGGATACGGAATGTACTGGGCCGCCTCCAGCTGGAGCTGATGTTCCAGCTCATCGTCGCCGAGCCCGGCCGGCATCTCGATCAGCTTGCTGATCACTGCCTCGCCCGACACCGCCACAGCCACATCCCGGCGACGGCTGCCGCTCTTGAGCCAGGCCCGGGACAACACCCTGGCCAGCGCCTCGGGATCGGCCCCGAACGGGTCCGAAGCCAGGTCTTCCCTGGCATAGGCCTCGACTCGATAGCTGCGCCCCTGGTGACTTAGAGCCAGAAGCGTGACCGATGTCGCACTGATGTCGATCCCCAGCAGGGAACCCGACTTTTTGCTGAAGAGTCCAAGCACGATCATTTCCCTATGACTATCCGTAACTTACGAACTTCCTGAGCTCAATTGCACTCGTTCGCCACGTCTTGACAGACGGGCAAATGACGCTCTCGGCGGAAAATGCTTATAATGCGCAGCGTTTTTTTCCGCTTTCCTGCTGCGTAGGTCGGTCCCTGAATACCTTGAATGCCCTGACGCCTAATTCATTCCTTTCTCTGGAAATCCAAAAGCCTTGATTCGTCTGCTGAAGTTTTTCGGGTGGTCCATCGTCGCTGTGTTCTGCGGGCTGCTTCTCGCCCTCTCCGGTGCGTTTCTCTATCTTAGTCCCGGCCTTCCCTCGGTTGAGGCCTTGAGAAGTATCCAGTTGCAGATTCCTCTGCGGGTGTACAGCAGCGACGGCAAGTTGATCGCAGAATTTGGCGAAATGCGCCGTACCCCTATACGTTTCGCCGAAATTCCCCCCAACTTCATCAATGCGTTACTAAGTGCTGAAGACGACAACTTCGCTAACCATTACGGAGTTGACCCCAGCAGCCTGATGCGCGCTGCGACCCAATTGGTCAAGAGCGGACACATCCAGTCCGGCGGCAGCACCATCACCATGCAGGTGGCAAAAAACTTCTTCCTCAGCAGCGAGCGCAGCTTCTCGCGCAAGACCACCGAAATCCTCCTGGCCCTGCAGATCGAGCGGCAGTTGACCAAGGACGAGATCCTCGAGCTGTACGTCAACAAGATCTATCTGGGCAACCGCGCCTATGGCATCGAGGCTGCGGCCCAGGTGTATTACGGCAAGTCCATTCGCGACGTGAGCCTGGCGCAGATGGCGATGATCGCCGGCCTGCCCAAGGCCCCATCGCGCTTCAACCCCCTGGCCAACCCGGCGCGCAGCAAGGAGCGTCGTGACTGGATCCTGGGGCGCATGTACAAGCTCGGCAAGATCACCGAAGCGGCCTACACCGAAGCCATCAACGAGCCGCTGAACGCCAGCTATCACGTGCCGACACCGGAAGTGAGCGCGCCGTACATCGCCGAGATGGCCCGTGCCGAAATGGTTGGCCGCTATGGCAGCGACGCTTATACCGAGGGTTTCCGAGTCACCACCACGGTGCCCAGCGATCTGCAGGAAATGGCCAACACCGCGGTCCATGAAGGCTTGATGACCTACGACCAGCGCCACGGCTATCGTGGGCCTGAGTCCCGCCTGCCAGGCAAGACTCAGGCGGCCTGGGCCACCGAACTGACCAAGCAGCGGACCATCAGCGGCCTGGAACCGGCGATCGTCACCCAGATCGAGAAGAACGGCGTACAAGTGCTGACTCGCAACGGCGAGGAGCACGTGGCCTGGGACACCATGAAATGGGCCCGGCCGTTCCTCAACACCAACAGCATGGGCGCCGTCCCTCGCCAGCCGGCGGACGTGGCTCAGGTCGGCGACCTGATTCGCGTACAGCGTCAGGCGGACAATTCGCTGAAGTTCAGCCAGATTCCGGTCGCCCAAGGCGCCTTGGTGACCCTGGACCCGAAAAACGGCGCGATCCGTGCGCTGGTGGGGGGCTTTGCCTTCGAGCAGAGCAACTACAACCGTGCAATGCAGGCCAAGCGCCAACCCGGCTCGAGCTTCAAGCCGTTCGTCTATAGCGCAGCCCTGGACAATGGCTACACCGCGGCCAGCCTGGTCAATGACGCCCCGATCGTGTTTGTCGATGAGTACCTGGACAAGGTCTGGCGTCCGAAGAACGACACCAACACCTTCCTCGGCCCGATCCGCATGCGTGAAGCGTTGTACAAGTCGCGCAACCTGGTATCGATCCGCCTGCTACAGAGCATGGGTGTGGACCACACCATCGACTACATCAGCAAGTTCGGCTTCAACAAGCAGGACCTGCCGCGCAACCTGTCCCTGGCACTGGGCACCGCGACCCTGACGCCCATGGAGATCGCCACTGGCTGGAGCACCTTTGCCAACGGCGGCTACAAGATCACCCCATACATCATCGACAAGATCGAAAGCCGCAACGGCGAGATGCTGTTCAGCGCCAACCCGCCCAGCGTCCCCACCGGGGATACCACCAGCAGCGGCATTGCGGCGCCGGAACACAGCTTCACGGTCAATACCGTGGCGGGCGAAAATCCGATCCAGGCCCCCGTGCAGACCCCCGCGGTCGCCGAGCGGATCATCGACGGGCGCACCACCTACATCCTCAACAGCATGCTCCAGGACGTGATCAAGCTGGGCACCGGACGCCGGGCCCTGTCCCTGGGCCGTACGGACCTGGCCGGCAAGACCGGTACTACCAACGAATCCAAGGACGCTTGGTTCTCCGGCTACAACGCTGACTACGTGACCACCGTGTGGACCGGCTTTGACCAGCCGGAAAGCCTGGGACGCCGTGAGTACGGCGGCACTGTGGCTCTGCCGATCTGGATTAACTTCATGGGCGCCGCCCTCAAGGACAAGCCGGCGCACACCCAGGCGGAGCCGGAAGGCATCCTCAGCCTGCGGGTCGACCCGGTCAGCGGCCGCGCGGCCACCCCAGGCACGCCGAATGCCTATTTCGAGCTGTTCAAGAGCGAAGACACTCCGCCCTCAGTCAACGAGCTGGGCAATGGGGTCGCTCCGGGCAGCCCGTTGCCGGCGGACGAGGCGGCACCGATCGATCTGTTCTAGGCCTGCAGGAGCCAGCTGGCCAGCGCAGGTCGATGGGTGTCTTACCTGGTTTATCGGCCTCTTCGCGGGCGAGCCCGCCCCTACGGCAAGGCCATGACAGGGCGCAAAGCGCCCACAAAAAAGCCCCGGCTCGCGAGAGCCGGGGCTTTTTGCATGACGCTACAACAGCTTAGCCGTTGAACACATCATCCACACTTTTGAGCGGGTAGTTCTTCGGATACGGCAGGGTCGCAACGCCGGTCTCGATGGCAGCCTTGGCCACGGCATCGGAGATCACGGTGATCAGGCGGGCATCCATTGGCTTCGGAATGATGTACTCACGACCGAATTCCAGCTTGATGCCGCCGTAGGCGTCGCACACTTCCTGAGGCACTGGCAGCTTGGCCAGTTCACGCAGGGCGTTGGCTGCAGCGATCTTCATTTCTTCGTTGATGCGCTTGGCGCGAACGTCCAGGGCGCCACGGAAGATGAACGGGAAGCCCAGAACGTTGTTCACCTGGTTCGGGTAGTCCGAACGGCCAGTGGCCATGATCACGTCATCACGGGTGGCGTGAGCCAGCTCTGGAGCGATTTCCGGATCAGGGTTCGAGCAGGCGAACACGATCGGGTTCGGCGCCATGGACTTCAGGCCTTCAGCGCTCAGCAGGTTCGGACCGGACAGACCCACGAACACGTCGGCGCCTTGCAGGGCATCGGCCAGGGTGCGCTTGTCGGTAGCGTGGGCAAACACGGCCTTGTACTGATTCAGGTCGTCACGGCCCGAGTGGATCACACCGGTACGGTCAACCATGAAGATGTTCTCGATCTGCGCACCCATGCTCACCAGCAGTTTCATGCAGGAGATGGCGGCAGCACCGGCACCCAGGCAGACGATCTTGGCGTCGGACAGGGTTTTGCCAGCGATTTCCAGGGCGTTGATCATGCCGGCTGCGGTCACGATCGCGGTGCCGTGCTGGTCATCGTGGAAGACCGGAATGTCGCACTGCTCGATCAGAGCGCGCTCGATCTCAAAGCACTCTGGGGCCTTGATGTCTTCCAGGTTGATGCCACCGAAGGTGATGGAGATGCGCTTGACGGTGTCGATGAAGGCTTGCGGGCTTTCGGAGTCGACTTCGATGTCGAATACATCGATGCCGGCGAAACGCTTGAACAGTACGCCCTTGCCTTCCATCACAGGCTTGGAGGCCAGTGGGCCGAGGTTACCCAGGCCGAGAATCGCGGTGCCATCGGAAATGACGGCAACCAGGTTGCCTTTGCCGGTGTACTTGTAGGCCAGTTCCGGATCGCGAGCGATTTCGCGTACCGGTTCGGCTACGCCGGGGCTGTAGGCCAGCGCCAGATCACGAGCGGTAGCAGTGGCCTTGGTGAGCTCGACACTCAGCTTTCCTGGACGAGGATTGGCATGATATTCGAGAGCGGCAGTTTTCAAATCAGACATGTGGGCATTCCGCTTTTTACTGTTGGACAGACGGACCGCCGAGGATACGCGTGTCGCATAGTCCCTACAAGACTGCCCAGTCACCCCTGTCAAGGCCTGTAGCGTACGACTTTGGGCCAAGAGCCACGGTGCACAAGGCTTTCAACTGTTCACAATCCAATTAAAAAATGTCTACAATTTTTCTTTATCAGAGACGTCTGACCATAGAAGTGTCGGTCACTGACAACATCCAGCGCGCCCCACCCGATGTGGAACCCTCTCGACGCGAGCGCTCCACCACCCAGCCGCGAGCCTCGATTCGCTGCCCCGAAAGCCCCTTGAGCCAGCGACGATCAAAACGCTCCAGGACATTGGGTGCAATGCGCAATACAACCGCGCCCCGCAATGTGATCCAAACACCCCCGCGATTGCGCTGCACCTTGCTCACACGCCCTTCAAGCACAACAAAACCCGAACCGCGAATCTGCTCCGCTTTCAGTACAGGTGAACGCCGCCAGAGCCCCAGCCCGGCTCGGCGCGCATGTTTTTCAGCGGCTTGCTGACAAGCCACCAGGGCGACGTTCGGCGCCAGTGCAATCTGGTAGGCCAGCCCTTCAGCGATCAAGCGCGCCTCAAAGTTGATGCCATTGGCACCATAGACATGAGCCAGCGTCCGGCCATAGCGATCACGCCGCTCACGCCCGGGCAACAAACCGACTCGACCACCACTCTGCGTCACCAATTGCTGCAAGCGTTGCCGCGCCGCCACCGCGAAAGGCTCGGCCGACCGCCCTTTAGCGGCCAGCTCCGGCGCATTGAGGCCGATCATGCGTACGCTGCGGCCATCCTTGAGGCGCAGCGTGTCGCCATCCACCACCCGCTGCACGGTTGCAGGAATCAGTCCCTTCGGTACCGGGCAAAACGCCTCGGCGGTGGTCAGCCAAATCGCAGACACAAAAAAGGCGCCCACTAGGGACGCCTTTTTCATCAGCGAGGAAAGTCGGTAACGGCTTTCCAGAACGATCAGCCTCAGGCCTTTTTCGTTGCGCCGAAAGCACCGAAGCGCGACTTGAACTTGTCGACACGACCGCCAACGTCCAGAGTCTTTTGCTTACCGGTGTAGAACGGGTGGCACTCGTTGCACACGTCCAGGCTCAGAGGCTTGGCCAGGGTGGAGCGAGTTTCGATGACGTTACCGCAGCTGCAAGTGGCGGTAATGGCTTCGTATACTGGATGGATATCGGCTTTCATGGTGTATTCCTCAGGCTAGCGTGCCGCCACCCAACACTATTGTTGAATACCGCACGAATTAGGGCGCGAATTCTACCAGACCCCGTCAATCGCGCAAGAGATCCTGACTGCACTCCATCAGAAAAACCCCGAGCAGCCTTGACAGCACCCGGTTTGCCGTTCCGTAAGCGACGACGGCCGTCCCGGCACAGCTCAAAGGTCGCAGGAACCGGAGCCGTACACGCTTGTGCAGGACACTCCAGAGCGCCTCTGTTAGGCTCCGGGGCTTATTTACTGTCCGCTCAACGAGATTTTCCCGCGTGCCCGACGCCATTCTGCGCCTCGCCCTGCCTTCGCCCCTGCGCCGCTTGTTCGACTACCGTGCACCCGCCGGCGTGCTGCGCGCCCAGCTGCATCCGGGCATGCGCCTGCGGGTGCCGTTCGGCCGTCGGGAAATGATCGGCATTCTGGTGGAAGTGGCGGATCACAGCGAAGTCCCGGCCGAGAAACTCAAGCCGGCGCTGGCCTTGCTGGACCCCACCCCGCCACTGCCACCCGCCCTGTTCAAGCTGTGCCTGTGGACCGCCCAGTATTATCAGCACAGCCTGGGCGACACCCTGAGCTGGGCGCTGCCGGTGCTACTGCGCCAGGGAGAGCTGGCCGAGGCCCGCCAGGAGCGTTTCTGGTCGATTGCCCCTGGCGCCCGCCTTGATGACCCACGCATCGCCCGTGCCCCGCGCCAGCGTGAAGCCCTGGCAACCCTGGCCCAGCATCCCCATGGCGTGCCCCATGCATTGCTGAGCAAGCTGATGCTGAGCAAGGACAGCCTGGATCTGCTTCTGGCCAAGGACCTGGTGCAGGTGGAAGTACGCAAGCACGCTCCGGGCGTGCGCCACGAACACTGGCTGGCCCAGCCCGAGTTGCCGCTCAACAGCGAGCAGCGAGCCGCCTACGAGGCTATCCGCGCCGGGTTCGACAGTTATCACGCCTTTCTCCTGGCTGGCGTCACCGGCAGCGGCAAGACCGAGGTCTACCTGCAACTGATCCGCGAGACCCTGGAAGCCGGCAAGCAGGCGCTGGTGCTGATCCCGGAGATCAACCTGGGGCCGCAAACCCTGGCGCGCTTCGAGCAACGTTTTAACGCACGCATCGCCCTGCTGCACTCGGCGGTCAATGATCGGGAACGCTTGGACGCCTGGCTCGCGGCCCGGGATGGCGAAGCCGATATCATCATCGGCACCCGCTCGGCCCTGTTCACCCCGATGAAGAATCCCGGGTTGATCATCATCGACGAGGAGCACGATGGCTCCTATAAACAGCAGGAAGGCCTGCGCTACCACGCCCGGGACCTGGCGCTGGTGCGGGCACGCCAGGAAAACATCCCGATTGTCCTGGGCTCGGCCACCCCATCCCTGGAAAGCCTGCACAACGCCTACACCGGTCGCTATGGCCTGCTGCGCCTGAACGAGCGGGCCGGTGGCGCCAAACAGCCACGCTTCCTGCGCCTGGATGTGAAGAGTCGCCCCTTGGACAGCGGTATTTCAGGCCCCATGCAACAAGCCATCGGTCAGACCCTGGCCGCCGGGCAGCAAGTGCTGGTGTTTCTCAACCGCCGGGGCTTCGCTCCGACCCTGCTCTGCCATGACTGCGGCTGGATGTCTGAATGTCAGCGCTGCGATGCCCGGATGACCGTGCACCAGCGCTCAGGCGAGTTGCGCTGCCACCATTGTGGCCACGTCGAGCGCGTGCCCCGGCACTGTCCGCAATGCGGCAAGGTCGACCTGCGCCCCGTGGGTGCCGGGACCGAGCGGGCGGAAGAACGCCTGGGAATACTCTTCCCCGACTACCCGGTACTACGGGTGGACCGCGACAGCACCTCACGCAAGGATGCGATGAACCAACTGTTCGCCACCATCCAGAAAGGTCATCCGTGCATCCTGGTGGGCACCCAGATGCTGGCCAAGGGGCACCACTTCCCCCGGGTCACCCTGGTATCGATCCTCGATGCCGACGGCGGCCTGTTCTCCGGCGACTTCCGTGCCAGCGAGCGCATGGCGCAACTGATCGTCCAGGTGGCCGGGCGCGCGGGACGCGCCGAAGAACCGGGCAAGGTGATCATCCAGACTCACCTCGCCGACCACCCGCTACTGGTGCAACTGACCGAACAGGGCTACTTCGCCTTTGCCGAGCAGGCCCTGAGCGAGCGCCGCGCCGCCGGCCTGCCACCCTTCGCCCATCTGGCGCTGCTGCGGGCCGAAGCCCACAAGCCAGGCCAGGCCGAAGGTTTTCTGGACGAAGCCTGCGGCGAAGCCGAGCGCTTGCTGACGGAACAGAACCTGGGCGGCATCGAACTGTTGGGCCCGGTGCCGGCGCCGATGGAGCGGCGCGCCGGACGTTACCGTGCACAATTGCTGCTGCAGGCCAACGCCCGGGCACCGCTGCACCGGCTACTCAGCAGCTGGCTGCTGGTGCTGGAGCAAATGCCCAGCGGGCGCCAGGTGCGCTGGTCGCTGGATGTGGACCCGGTGGATTTGTATTGATCAACATCGCGCCTTTGCGAGCAGGCCGGCTCCCACGATAGATGGCAGCCAACCCACAAGAGCAGGCTCGCCCGCGGACGGGACCCAGTAGCCACCACCGATCCCTCAGCAGCCCTCTATAGTTGGCAAGCCCGCTTCAGCAACGGATAATGCCCAGTTTTTCCACCCGCGCACCGAAGCGCCGCCGCGCCAGCGGTCGAACGAGAAGACCATGAAAGACACCATTCGCCAGCTCATCCAGCAAGCCATCACCCAACTCGTCACCGAAGGTGTGTTGCCAGAAGGCCTGACGCCGGCGATCCAGGTCGAAAACACTCGCGACAAGACCCACGGTGACTTCGCCAGCAATATCGCCATGATGCTGGCTAAGCCCGCCGGCATGAAGCCTCGCGACCTGGCGGAAAAAATCATTGCCGCATTGCCGGCCCATGAAGACCTGAGCAAGGCAGAAATCGCCGGCCCGGGCTTCATCAACTTCTTCCAGAACACCCAAGCCCTGGCTGCGCGCCTGGACGCCGCCCTCGGCGACGAACACCTGGGCGTGCGCAAGACCGGCCCGGCACAACGCACCGTGGTCGACATGTCGGCGCCAAACCTGGCCAAAGAGATGCACGTCGGCCATCTGCGCTCCACCATCATCGGCGACGGCGTGGCACGGGTCCTGGAGTTCCTCGGCGACACAGTGATCCGCCAGAACCACGTCGGCGACTGGGGCACCCAGTTCGGCATGCTGATGGCCTACCTGGAAGAGAACCCGATCACCAGCGACGAGCTGTCCGACCTGGAGAACTTCTACCGCGCCGCCAAGCAACGCTTTGACGAATCCGAAGCCTTTGCCGATCGTGCCCGCAGCCTGGTGGTCAAGCTGCAAGCCGGCGATCCGGACTGCCTTGAGCTGTGGACCAAGTTCAAGGACATCTCCCTGTCCCACTGCCAGAAGATCTATGAGCTGCTGAACGTCAAGCTGACCATGGCCGACGTCATGGGCGAAAGCGCCTATAACGACGACCTGATCAATGTGGTCAACGACCTCAAGGCCAAGGGCATGCTGGTGGAGAGCAACGGCGCCCAGTGCGTGTTCCTCGACGAGTTCAAGAACGCCGAAGGCGAACCGCTGCCAGTGATCATCGTCAAGGCCGACGGCGGCTACCTGTACGCCACCACCGACCTGGCCGCCGTGCGCTACCGCAGCGGCAAGCTCAAGGCCGATCGCGCCCTGTACTTCGTCGACCAGCGCCAGGCCCTGCACTTCCAGCAAGTGTTCGCCGTCGCCCGCAAGGCCGGCTTCGTGACCCATCCGATGGAGATGGAACACATGGGCTTCGGCACCATGAACGGCGCTGACGGCCGTCCGTTCAAGACCCGCGACGGCGGCACCGTAAAACTCATCGACCTGCTGACCGAAGCCGAAGAACGCGCCTACGCCCTGGTCAAAGAGAAAAACCCGCAACTGCCGGAAGCCGACCTGCGCAGCATCGCCAAGGTAGTGGGCATCGACTCGGTGAAATACGCCGACCTGTCCAAGCACCGCACCAGCGACTACAGCTTCAACTTCGACCTGATGCTCAACTTCGAAGGCAACACCGCCCCTTACCTGTTGTACGCCTACACCCGCGCCGCCGGTGTGTTCCGCAAGCTGGGCAAGGACTTCAGCGAAGTCGGTGGCCAGATCGAACTGCACGCGGCCCAGGAACTGGAGCTGGCGGCCAAGCTGGCGCAGTTCGGCGAGATCCTCAACAACGTCGCCGACAAGGGCACGCCGCACATCCTCTGCACCTACCTGTACGACGTGGCCGGGCTGTTCTCCAGCTTCTACGAGAACTGCCCGATCCTGGCGGCCGAGACGCCGACGCAGATGCACAGCCGCCTGCGCCTCACCGAACTGACCCGTCGCACCCTCAAGCAAGGTCTGGAACTGCTGGGCCTCAAAGTCCTGGAGCAAATGTAAGTTGGCTGCCAAGAAAAAACCTGCACCCAAGCGTGGCGCCAGCCGTTACCAGGCCCCGGCCAAGAAGCCGATTCCGGGCTGGTTGTGGCTGGCCATCGGCCTGACCATTGGCGCCTTCATCGTATTCCTGATGAAGCTCGAACCAGGCAAGGGCGGCGACAGCGTCAAGCGCGAGAAGATCGAACAGCAGAAAGCCAGCAAGATCGCCGAGGCCAACAAGACCCCGCCGAGCCCGCAGCAACCGGTGAAGCCCAAGTACGACTTCTATACCCTGCTGCCGGAATCGGAAGTGATAGTGCCGCCCGAGGCCGTGCCGGAGAAAACCCTGCCGACGCCGCAAGTGCCACCGGTGCCCACCACCCCGGTGACCCCGGCGGAAGCGGCGAAGATCGACACCGCCCGGGCCCAGGCGGCCCTGGCCGGCATCACCCCACCGCCAGCGCCACCGGTGGCCAAGGCGGCGCCGGTGACCAAGTTCTTCCTCCAGGCCGGCTCGTTCCGCAAGCAGGCCGATGCCGACAAGGTACGGGCGCAGATCATCCTGCTGGGCCAATCGGTGGCGGTGGAATCCGGCACGGTGAAGGACGAAACCTGGTACCGGGTATTGGTGGGGCCGTTCAGCAACCGTGAACAACTGACCGTGGCCCAGAAACAACTGGCCGGTGCCGGCTTCAGCAACCTGTTGTTACAACAGCGCCAGAGCCGCTAAGCCGACGGCTACACGATTGATCGCGAACAAGCCCACTCCTGCACAACGCGCCGTAGGAGCGGGCTTGCCCGCGAAGCGCTTGCAGCTTGCAACAAAGACCGCCGGTCCCCCGCTACAGCCTCCAGTTGAAAAACGCTCAGCCACCCCCATATGAGTTTCCATCAGGGCACTTTCGCCCCGCTGTGTGGAGACTTCCCCTTGACCACCATCGTTTCAGTCCGCCGCCACGGCAAAGTCGTCATGGGCGGCGACGGCCAGGTATCTCTCGGCAACACCGTGATGAAAGGCAACGCGAAAAAAGTCCGTCGCCTGTACCACGGCCAGGTGATCGCCGGTTTTGCCGGGGCCACCGCTGACGCCTTCACCCTGTTCGAACGTTTCGAAGGCCAGCTGGAGAAACATCAGGGTCACTTGGTGCGAGCCGCTGTTGAACTGGCCAAGGAATGGCGCACCGATCGCTCCCTGAGCCGCCTGGAAGCCATGCTGGCTGTCGCCAACAAGGACGCTTCCTTGATCATCACCGGCAACGGCGACGTGGTTGAGCCCGAAGACGGCCTGATCGCCATGGGTTCCGGCGGCGCCTACGCCCAGGCCGCAGCCAGCGCCTTGCTGAAGAAGACCGACCTGTCGGCCCGTGAAATCGTCGAGACCGCCCTGGGTATCGCCGGCGACATCTGTGTATTCACCAACCACACTCAAACCATCGAGGAGCAGGATCTCGCGGAATAAGCCTGTTACGGCGCTCGCGCCACGGCATTCATTCTTGCTTGAGGACCGCCAATTACTATGTCCATGACACCCCGCGAAATCGTCCACGAACTCAACCGCCATATCATCGGCCAGGACGATGCCAAGCGCGCCGTCGCTATCGCTCTGCGTAACCGCTGGCGCCGCATGCAGCTACCGGCCGAGCTGCGCGTTGAAGTAACCCCCAAGAACATCCTGATGATCGGCCCGACCGGTGTCGGCAAGACCGAAATCGCCCGGCGCCTGGCCAAACTGGCCAATGCCCCCTTTATCAAGGTCGAAGCCACTAAATTCACCGAGGTCGGCTATGTCGGCCGCGACGTTGAATCGATCATTCGTGACCTGGCCGACGCGGCGATCAAGATGTTCCGCGAACAGGAGATGATCCGGGTTCGCCACCGCGCCGAAGACGCCGCCGAAGAACGCATCCTCGATGCCCTGCTGCCACCGGCACGCACGGGTTTTGGCGGCGATGAAGCGCCAGCCCAGGACTCCAACACCCGCCAGCTGTTCCGCAAGCGCCTGCGCGAAGGCCAACTGGACGACAAGGAAATCGAGATCGAAGTAGCGGAAATCAGTGGTGTCGACATCTCTGCGCCACCAGGCATGGAAGAAATGACCAACCAGCTGCAAAGCCTGTTCGCCAACATGGGCAAGGGCAAGCGCAAGAGCCGCAAGCTCAAGGTCAAGGAAGCGCTGAAGCTGGTGCGCGACGAAGAAGCCAGCCGCCTGGTCAACGATGAGGAACTCAAAGCCAAGGCCCTGGAGGCCGTCGAGCAACATGGCATCGTGTTCATCGACGAGATCGACAAGGTGGCCAAGCGCGGCAATTCCGGCGGCGTCGACGTGTCCCGCGAAGGCGTACAGCGCGACCTGCTGCCGCTGATCGAGGGCTGCACCGTCAACACCAAGCTGGGCATGGTCAAGACCGACCACATCCTGTTCATTGCCTCCGGCGCCTTCCACCTGAGCAAGCCCAGCGATCTGGTGCCAGAGCTGCAAGGCCGCCTGCCGATCCGTGTGGAGCTCAAGGCACTGTCGCCGGAAGACTTCGAGCGCATCCTCAGCGAGCCCCATGCTTCGCTGACCGAGCAGTACCGGGAGCTGTTGAAGACCGAGGGCCTGAATATCGAGTTCCTGCCCGACGGCATCAAGCGTCTGGCGGAGATTGCCTGGCAGGTCAACGAGAAGACCGAGAACATCGGTGCCCGTCGCCTGCACACCCTGCTCGAGCGCCTGCTGGAAGAGGTATCGTTCAGCGCCGGTGACCTGGCCAGCGCCCATAACGAAGAGCCGATCCGTATCGATGCTGCCTACGTCAACAGCCACCTGGGCGAATTGGCGCAGAACGAAGACCTGTCCCGTTATATCCTGTAAGCCTTCACTACCCACGTAGGAGCCGGCCTGTCGGCGATAGGGCCAAACCCGATCGCCGACAGGCCGGCTCCTACCGGAAGGACTACAGGTCATGAGCAAACTCCCCACCGGCATCAACCTGCATAAAGCCTCGAAAACCCTGACCCTGACCTATGGGCCAGACGAGGTCTATCAGCTGCCTGCAGAATTCCTGCGGGTGCACTCCCCCTCCGCCGAGGTCCAGGGCCACGGCAAACCCATCCTCCAGTTCGGCAAGCTAGGCGTGGGCCTGAGCAAGGTTGAACCGGCTGGCCAGTACGCACTGAAATTGGCCTTCGATGATGGCCATGACAGCGGATTGTTCACCTGGGAATACCTGTATCAGTTGGCGCTGCGCCAGGACGATCTGTGGAACGATTATCTGGCGGAGCTCAAAGCCGCCGGAAAAACCCGCGATCCGAATCAGTCCGTCATCAAGCTGATGCTCTAACTCAAGCCTCCGACTGTTTAGAGGGCATTTTCTAATTCCATCTGTTTGAATGCTGGGCTGTATGGCCAATGAATGGCCTGCTTGCGAAAAAAATTAAACTCGGGTAACCAATGGAGCTGGCAAGTTCCCTGCAGAGTTTTGCGAGCCTGTAAGGCAGCGGTGCGCAATTAACGGTCACCCGAGCAGTAGTACCTGGCATCGTGCTGTGTGACTGCACAGCAGGTCCGGTACTCGTCTCAGGACAATGGAGCGTCGTAGATGAGTAACAAGAATAACGATGACCTGAAACGCCAAGCCTCGGAAAACACCCTGGGGCTCAATCCGGTCATCGGCTTGCGTAGAAAGGATCTGCTTACCTCTGCTCGAATGGTGCTTGCCCAGGCCATCAAACAACCCATCCACAGCGTCAAGCACGTTGCGCATTTCGGCCTCGAACTGAAGAACGTGATGTTCGGCAAGTCGACGCTGCAACCGGAGAGCGACGACCGTCGCTTCAACGATCCGGCCTGGAGCCAGAACCCGCTGTACAAACGCTACCTGCAAACCTATCTGGCATGGCGCAAAGAGCTCCATGACTGGATCGGCGACAGCAGCCTGTCGGAACAGGACATCAGCCGCGGCCACTTCGTGATCAACCTGATGACCGAGGCCATGGCCCCGACCAACAGCGCGGCCAACCCTGCCGCAGTCAAACGCTTCTTCGAAACCGGCGGCAAGAGCCTGCTCGACGGCCTGTCCCACCTGGCCAAGGACCTGGTGCACAACGGCGGCATGCCCAGCCAGGTGAATATGGACGCCTTCGAAGTCGGCAAGAACCTGGGCACCAGCGAAGGGGCTGTGGTGTTTCGCAACGATGTCCTGGAACTGATCCAGTACCGGCCGATCACCGAGCAGGTGCATGAACGCCCACTGCTGGTGGTGCCGCCGCAGATCAACAAGTTCTATGTCTTCGACCTCAGCCCGGACAAGAGCCTGGCGCGGTTCTGCCTGCGCAACAATGTGCAGACCTTCATCGTCAGCTGGCGCAACCCCACCAAGGCACAGCGGGAATGGGGCCTGTCCACCTATATCGAGGCCCTGAAAGAGGCCGTCGACGTGGTGACCGCGATCACCGGCAGCAAAGACGTGAACATGCTCGGTGCCTGCTCCGGCGGCATCACCTGCACGGCCTTGCTGGGCCACTATGCAGCGCTGGGGGAGAAGAAGGTCAATGCCCTGACCCTGCTGGTCAGCGTGCTCGATACCACCCTGGATACCCAGGTAGCCCTGTTCGTCGACGAGCAGACTCTGGAAGCGGCCAAGCGCCACTCCTATCAGGCCGGCGTCCTCGAAGGCCGGGACATGGCCAAAGTGTTCGCCTGGATGCGCCCCAACGATCTGATCTGGAACTACTGGGTCAACAACTACCTGCTGGGCAATGAGCCGCCGGTGTTCGACATCCTGTTCTGGAACAACGACACCACCCGCCTGCCTGCCGCGTTCCACGGCGACCTGATCGAGATGTTCAAGAACAATCCGCTGATCCGCCCCAATGCACTGGAAGTGTGCGGGACGCCGATCGACCTGAAGCAGGTCACGGCCGACATTTTCTCCCTGGCCGGCACCAACGATCACATCACCCCGTGGAAGTCCTGCTACAAGTCGGCGCAACTGTTCGGCGGCAATGTGGAGTTCGTGCTGTCCAGCAGCGGTCATATCCAGAGCATCCTCAATCCGCCAGGCAACCCGAAAGCGCGTTACATGACCAGCAGCGATATCCCTGCCTGTCCCGATCAGTGGCAGGAAAACTCGGTCAAGCACACCGACTCCTGGTGGTTGCACTGGCAAGCCTGGCAAGCCGAGCGCTCGGGCGAACTGAAAGCGGCACCCAGTGTTCTGGGCAACAAGAAATACCCAGCCGCCGAGGCTGCACCGGGGACCTACGTCCACGAACGTTGAGCCCAGGTAGTAAACGACGCGGCGCCAGGAGGTGCCGCCAAGCCCTATTCTTGGTACGAGGCCTGGCCTCAGGAAATCCGGAGGACGCCCGGGAAGGCTCCTCCAATGGTTCAATTCACAGGGCTACGGCATGCCACACTCTTTCATCTTCCGTACCGTTGATCTGGACGGCCAGACCATCCGCACTGCGGTACGCCCCGGCAAGCCTCACTTGACGCCGCTGCTGATCTTCAACGGTATCGGCGCCAACCTGGAGCTGGTGTTCCCCTTCGTCCAAGCCCTGGACCCGGACCTGGAGGTCATTGCCTTCGACGTCCCGGGGGTTGGCGGCTCCTCGACCCCAAGCCGGCCTTATCGTTTCCCGGGCCTGGCCAAGCTGACCGCACGCATGCTCGATTACCTGGACTATGGCCAGGTCAACGCGGTGGGCGTTTCATGGGGCGGGGCCCTGGCCCAGCAATTCGCCTACGACTACCCGGAGCGCTGCAAGAAGCTGGTGCTGGCAGCCACCGCCGCCGGCGCTTTCATGGTCCCCGGCAAGCCCAAAGTGCTGTGGATGATGGCCAGCCCGCGGCGCTACGTGCAGCCCTCCCACGTAATGCGCATCGCCCCGCTGATCTACGGCGGCTCCTTCCGCCGCGACCCGAACCTGGCCGCTGAACACGCGGCCAAGGTGCGCTCGGCCGGCAAGCTGGGCTATTACTGGCAGCTGTTCGCCGGCCTGGGCTGGACCAGCATTCACTGGCTGCACAAGATCCGCCAGCCGACCCTGGTGCTGGCCGGTGATGACGATCCGCTGATCCCCTTGGTCAACATGCGTATGCTGGCCTGGCGAATTCCCAACGCCCAGCTGCACATCATCGATGACGGCCACCTGTTCCTGATCACCCGGGCCGAGGCCGTTGCCCCCATCATCATGAAGTTCCTCCAGGAGGAACGACAAAGGGCAGTGATGCATCCGCATCCCCAACCTTTGCGTCCCGTGAAGTAAAAGATACCTGTCGACAGGATCGTCGCGCGCAAGAAGGGCCAGGACCGACTATGTTGTCTGTCTTGGATTGGTCTGCTTGTTAGTGGTTTGACGAAGGAGTGTTGACTCATGCAAGACAAACCTGCGCAGGGCTCGCTGCCCTCCCCCGCAGCCTATATCAACGCACAGAGTGCGATCACCGGTCTGCGCGGCCGGGATCTGCTTTCCACGTTGCGCAGCCTCGCGGCCCACAGTCTACGTAATCCGTTGCACAGCGCCCGTCATACCTTAGCGCTGGGCGGCCAGCTGGGACGCGTGCTGCTGGGGGAAACCCTGCACAAACCCAACCCCAAGGACAACCGTTTCGCCGACCCGGCCTGGACCCTCAACCCTTTTTACAAACGGGGTCTGCAGGCTTACCTGAGCTGGCAGAAGCAAGTCCGGAACTGGATCGACGAGAGCACAATGAGCGAGGACGACCGGGCCCGGGCACACTTTGCCTTTTCCCTGCTCAATGATGCCGTGGCGCCCTCCAACACCCTGCTCAACCCGTTGGCCCTCAAGGAGATTTTCAACACCGGTGGCAACAGCGTAGTGCGCGGCATCAGCAACCTGGTGGATGACCTGCTGCACAACAACGGATTGCCCAGCCAGGTGACCAAACACGCCTTCGAAGTCGGCCGGAACCTGGCCGTAACCCCGGGTTCGGTGGTGTTTCGCAATGAATTGCTGGAACTGATCCAGTACAGCCCCATGAGCGAAAAACAGTACGCCAAGCCAGTGCTGATCGTGCCGCCACAGATCAACAAGTACTACATTTTCGACCTCAGCCCGGCCAACAGCTTCGTTCAGTACGCGCTGAAGAACGGCCTGCAGGTGTTCATGATCAGCTGGCGCAACCCGGACGTGCGCCATCGCGAATGGGGCCTGTCGAGCTATGTGGAAGCGGCCGAAGAGGCACTGAATGTCGCTCGCGCCATTACCGGCAGTCGGGAAGTCAATCTGGTGGGCGCCTGCGCCGGCGGCCTGACCATCGCCGCCCTGCAAGGCCACCTGCAGGCCAAGCGGCAACTGCGCCGGGTCGCCAGCGCCACCTACCTGGTGAGTCTGCTGGACAGCCAGCTGGACAGCCCGGCCACCTTGTTTGCCGATGAGAAAACCCTGGAGGCAGCCAAGCGTCGCTCCTACCAGCAAGGGGTGCTGGACGGCCGCGACATGGCCAAGGTGTTTGCCTGGATGCGCCCCAACGACCTGATCTGGAACTACTGGGTCAACAACTACCTGCTGGGCAAGGAGCCGCCGGTCTTCGACATCCTGTACTGGAACAACGACAGCACCCGCTTGCCCGCCGCCTTGCACGGCGATCTGCTGGACTTCTTCAAGCACAACCCGCTGAGCCACGAGGGTGGACTGGAAGTCTGCGGCACACCGATCGACTTGCAGAAGGTCACGGTGGACAGCTTCAGCGTGGCCGGGATCAACGACCACATCACGCCCTGGGACGCGGTGTACCGCTCGACCCTGCTGCTGGGAGGCGAGAAACGCTTTGTACTGTCCAACAGCGGGCACGTGCAGAGCATCCTCAACCCACCAAGCAACCCCAAGGCCAACTACGTGGAGAACCACAAGCTCAGCAGCGACCCTCGAGCCTGGTACTACGACGCCAAACACGTCGACGGTAGTTGGTGGAGCCAATGGTTGACCTGGGTTCAGGAACACTCCGGAGCGCAGCGGGAAACCCTGACCACCCTGGGCAACCAGAACTACCCACCGATGGAGGCTGCTCCAGGCACCTACGTGCGCGTGCGCTGAAGACACTTTGCACCACGACTCCGCCGCTGGAGTCGTACCCCTCAATGGACCGACAAGAAGTCAGGATGAAGACCCGCGACCGGATACTCGAATGTGCCCTGCAACTGTTCAACCAGAAGGGCGAGCCCAATGTCTCCACCATGGAGGTGGCCAATGAAATGGGGATCAGTCCCGGCAACCTCTACTACCACTTCCATGGCAAGGAACCTCTGGTGCTCGGCTTGTTCGAGCGTTTCCAGAACGAGCTGACACCGCTGCTGGACCCTCCGTCCGATGCCCAACTGGCGCCGGAAGACTATTGGTTGTTCCTACACTTGATTGTCGAGCGCCTGGCCCACTATCGCTTTCTGTTCCAGGACCTCTCCAACCTTGCGGGACGCCTGCCGAAACTGGCCAAAGGCATTCGCAATCTGCTCAACGCCCTCAAGCGCACCCTGGCTTCCCTGCTGGCTCGGCTCAAGGCCCTAGGCCAACTGGTCAGCGGCACCCAAGCCCTGGGCCAGCTGGTGGAACAGATCACCATGACCTTGCTGTTCTCACTGGATTACCAACGGATTCTCGATCGCGAAGGCGAAGTACGCCTGGTGGTCTACCAGATCATGATGCTGGTGGCGCCGCACCTGCTGCCACCGGCAAAACTGGCCACGGAACAGATGGCCCTGCGTTACCTGGATGAACAGGGGTAGCCGATGGCTCCCCAATAAAAAACGCCCGACCTTCGCAGGCCGGGCGTTTTTTGTGTGCCTGATGTAATCAGGACTGGCTGCTTGGCGTCACTGGAGTTGGCGCTGCAGTCGGAGTTACAGCCGGGGCAGGTGCTGCGGCGGAATTCGCCGAGTTGGCCGAGGCCACTGGTGCCGCAGTTGCAGGCTTGGCTGCTGCAGCGGGCTTGGCTGCTACAGGCTTCTTGGCTACAGGCTTTTTCGCCACGGCCGGCTTCGCAGCGGGTTTGGCGGCGGCTTTCACCGCTGGCTTGGCAGCGGGTTTGGCCGCTGGCTTGGCGGCAACGGGCTTGGCGGCGGGTTTGGTTGCCGGTTTGGCGGCCGCTGTTTTCGCTGCTGGCTTGGCGGCAGGTTTTGCGGCGGCCTTGACTGCCGGTTTGGCGGCAGGCTTGGCCAGTGGTTTGGCAGCAGGTTTTGCCGCCGGTTTGGCGGCAGCGGTTTTGGCCGCAACCGGCGCGACCTTGGCACCTGTGAGTTTCTCGATCTGCTTGGTCAGGGTATCGACCTTGTCGTGCAGCGCCTTGACCTCATTGCGGCTCGGTACGCCCAGACGCGAGATGGCACTGTTCAAACGCTTGTCGAAAGCGCCTTCCAGTTCATCCCACTTGCCCAGGGCGCGGTCCTTGACGTCGCTGATGCGCGACTTGGCGGAACTTGCGGAGTCTTTGGCAGCATCCACTTTCTTGCCAACTACGCTCTTGGTCAGTTTCTCGGCTTTCTCACCGTCCTTGACCAGTGTCTCGAAAAGCTTGCTGCCGTCAGAGTCGATTTTCGAGTACACGCCTAAACCAGCAAGCCAAATTTTACGGGAGTACTCTTCGACTTTCCCGATCCACGAGCTGCCTTCTTTTTCAGTATTCTTTTTACCAGCCATCCCGTTCTCCTTAATGTTTACGCGCGACACGTTCGAGCAACGCCGTCAGCTCATCGAGCTTAGCAGAGAGTGTCTCAACGTCATGTTTAGACGGAATGCCGATACGATTCAAGGCACTGGCGACGCGCGTGTCAAAAGCCTTCTCGACTTTATCCAGTTGCACTTCGACTTTGCCTTTAAGAGTGCTGACATCCCCTTTAACGCTATCAATCTGACTGTTGGCAGCTTCAAGTTGTTCAGTGACAACTTTTTTGCCTTTCTTTTCAACGGATTGACCAGCCTTGATCAACTCCTGGAAGTAGTCGCTGCCCTCCTGGCCAACTTTGGCGTAGGCACCCAGGCCTGCCAGCCAGATCTTGCGGGCATAGGTTTTGACTTCGCTCAGAGCTGTTGATTGAACATCAACTTTTTTCTTCAGAATTACTTTGGCCATGGTGCACCTCACGCGCAGAAGGTTTGAGGAACTGCCCTCGGAAAGAGGACCTGAGGCACAACCTAAAGAGAAAAATTAGAATCGGCACCCTAACGAATGTCATCAAATCATGTAGGAGCCTGCTGGCCGGCGATGCGCTTTGCCTGGCACCGTTGCAGTGCCTGCGATGCGCCGACAAGCCGGCTCCTGCGGGTGGACTCAGGTCAGGGCCTTGTCCAGGGCCTTTTCGATTTCCGACTTGATGGTGCCGCTCATGGCGGACATCAACAGCCCCAGTTCCACATCGATACGGATCGATTCTTCGCCCACATGCACCGCGCCTTTGACGCCTGAGCGCTTGAGATTCAGGGTATCCCCTGCCCATTGCGGCTCCAGGCCATACTGATCGGCGAGTTTCTGCGCCAGTTTGTCGGCCTTTTCACGGGCCACCTGCTTACCCAGGCCATGGGCACGTTCAACACTAATACGGGCCATTGAAGGACTCCTGCTGTTTCGGGACTTGCCTGAAGCATCTTGACCCTGAGTGCGTCAAAACGTCCCGGCGGATCGCTATCTTACATTCAGCCTTGCCAAGACAAAGACCGCCACCGGCATTAGAATGTCGCGCATTCTCTTTTGGTGACAGCGATATGACTGATCAGCGCAAAGGCAGCGATGCCGAACCCACCACGCACTTCGGCTTCAAGAACGTTCCTGAAAGCCAGAAGGCGGAAAAAGTCGCAGAAGTGTTCCACTCGGTAGCGGCCAAGTACGACCTGATGAATGACGTACTGTCCGGCGGCATGCACCGTTTGTGGAAACGCTTCACCATCGAGCTGTCGGGCGTACGCGCCGGCAATCGCGTACTGGACATCGCTGGCGGCACTGGCGACCTGACCAAGCGCTTCTCCCACCTGGTAGGCCCTACTGGCCAAGTGGTATTGGCCGACATCAACGAGTCCATGCTCAAGGTCGGTCGCGACCGCCTGCTGGACCTGGGTGTGGCCGGCAACGTCGAATTCGTCCAGGCCGATGCGGAAAAACTGCCCTTCCCGGACAATCATTTCGACTGCGTGACCATCGCCTTCGGCCTGCGCAACGTCACCCATAAAGAAGACGCCCTGCGCTCCATGCTGCGAGTGCTCAAGCCCGGCGGCCGACTGTTGGTTCTGGAGTTCTCCAAGCCGACCAACGCGCTGATGTCCAAAGTCTACGACGCCTATTCGTTCGCCTTCATGCCCCTGGCCGGCAAGCTGATCACCAACGACTCGGAGAGCTATCGCTACCTGGCCGAATCGATCCGCATGCACCCCAACCAAGAAACCCTGAAGTCGATGATGGTCGAGGCCGGTTTCGACCGCGTGACCTATCACAACATGACCGCAGGCATCGTCGCCCTGCACCGCGGCATCAAGCCCTGATGTTGCTCAGCGGCCTGCTCGCCAGCGTCGAGACCGGCATCAATCGGGTGTTGCGTCTGGACAGTACGGCCCTGCCGCGCCTGCAGCACCTCAATGGCAAGGTGATCGCAGTGGATTGCCGCAACCCGGCATTGCAGCTGTTCATCCTGCCTAGCGACGAAGGCCTGATGCTGGCCTCCCAGTGGGCTGCGGACCCTGACTGCACCCTCCGCGCACCGGCTTCAAGCCTGATGCGCCTGGCACTGAGCAAGGACAAGACCGCGATCCTGCACAGCCCCGAAGTAGAGCTGGAAGGCGACAGCGGCGTGCTGCTGGACCTGGCGGCCATCCTCCAGGACCTGGAGCTGGACTGGGAATACGAACTGTCCCGGTGGCTGGGCCCCGTGGCCACCCAACTGTTCAGTGGCCATGTGCGCAGCCGCGCCCGCTGGTATCAGCAAGGATTTGCCAGCCTGAATCAGAACCTCGCCGAATTCCTCGCCGAAGAATCGCGCACCCTGGTGGGTCAGCGCGAAGCCGAAGCACGCTTTCGTGAGCTGGATCAGGCCAAACTCGACCTGGAACGTCTTGAGGCGCGCTTCGAGCGCCTTTCCCGCTCCCTTGACCCAAGCGATAACGCATGAAGCTGCTTGCCGTCCGCCGTCTGTTGCGCATCCAGCGCGTCGTGATCCGTTACCGCCTCGATGACCTGCTGTTTGCCCTGCCCCTGCCCTGGTTTCTCCTGGCCCTGCGCTTCGCCCTGCCCTGGCGCTGGTTCCCGCGCAAGCCGCTGGAACTGAGCCGCGGTGCCCGGCTGCGCCTGGCGCTGCAGGACCTGGGGCCGATCTTCATCAAGTTCGGGCAGATCCTCTCCACCCGCCGCGACCTGCTGCCGGAAGACATCGCCGACGAACTGATGCTGCTGCAGGACCGGGTGCCTCCGTTCGATTCGCAGAAATCCGTGGCCCTGATCGAAGAGCAACTGGGCAAGAAGATCAGCGACGTGTTCAGCCGCTTCGATATCGAGCCGCTGGCCTCGGCCTCGGTGGCCCAGGTCCACGCCGCCAAGCTCAAGACCGGTGAAGAAGTGGTGGTCAAGGTGATCCGCCCCGGGCTCAAGCCAATCATCGCCCAAGACCTGGCGTGGCTATTCATTCTCGCCCGCGCCGCGGAAAAGCTTTCGGCCGACGCGCGCCTGCTGCACCCGGTGGACGTGGTCAGCGACTACGAGAAAACCATCTACGACGAGCTCGACCTGCTGCGCGAGGCGGCCAACGCCAGCCAGCTCAAGCGCAACTTCGAAGGCTCGCCGCTGCTGTATGTGCCCCAGGTCTACTGGGACTGGTGCCGGCCGAAAGTGCTGGTGATGGAGCGCATCTACGGCATTCAGGTGACCGATCTGGCAACCCTGGCCGACCAGCGCACCGACATGAAAATGCTCGCCGAGCGTGGTGTGGAGATCTTCTTCACCCAGGTGTTCCGCGACAGTTTCTTCCACGCCGACATGCACCCGGGCAACATCTTCGTCAGCACCGTGCAGCCCTGGAGCCCGCAGTACATCGCCATCGACTGCGGCATCGTTGGCAGCCTGACCCCGGAAGACCAGGACTACCTGGCGCGCAACCTGTTCGCCTTCTTCAAGCGCGACTACCGCCGCGTGGCCCAGTTGCATATTGATTCCGGCTGGGTCCCGGCGGAAACCAAGCTCAACGAATTCGAGGCGGCGATTCGCACCGTGTGCGAGCCGATCTTCGAAAAGCCGTTGAAGGACATTTCCTTTGGCCAGGTACTGATGCGCCTGTTCCAGACCGCCCGGCGCTTCAACATGGAAGTGCAGCCGCAGCTGGTGCTGCTGCAGAAGACCCTGCTCAACATTGAAGGCCTGGGCCGCCAGCTGTACCCGGACCTGGACCTGTGGAACACCGCGCAACCTTTCCTCGAACGCTGGATGCGCGAACGGGTCAGCCCGAAAGCCGTGTTCGGCAATATCCACAACCAGATCGAACAGCTCCCCCACCTGGCCAACATGACCCGCGACCTGCTGGAACGCATGTCGCAGCCCCACGCCGCCAACCCTCCGGCGCCCTGGCACAAGCGCAAGGACGACTGGTTCCTGCGCCTGCTGGGCACCGCCCATCTGGGTGGCGGCGCCGTTCTGGCCGCCGGCGGTCCGCTGCAGGAGCTGGGCCACTGGCCTGCCGGCATCATGATTGCGGTGGGTTTGTATCTGATCGTTCGCCGATAGCCAGTGGCGCGACCTGCTGGCAAACTGTCGAAATCGCCGAGGCGTCACCAGCGGGTTGAGCCCGGTTGTCGGAGTCGAAAATGAAAGATTGGCTGGACCAGATCAAGTGGGATGCGGACGGCCTGGTGCCGGCCATCGCCCAGGATCACAAGACCGGGCGCGTGCTGATGATGGCCTGGATGAACCGCGAGGCCCTGAGCCTGACCGCTGCCGAGAACCGCGCCATCTATTGGTCACGTTCCCGTGGCAAGCTATGGCGCAAGGGCGAAGAGTCCGGGCACGTGCAGAAGCTGCATGAAATGCGCCTGGACTGCGACGCTGACGTGATCATCCTGATGGTCGAGCAGATCGGCGACATTGCCTGTCACACCGGCCGCCACAGCTGTTTCTACCGCGTCTACGAAGACGGCGAGTGGAAAACCGTCGAACCGGTCCTCAAGGACCCGCACGCGATTTATTCTGCAGGACACTGACATGAGCGATACCCTCACCCGTCTGGCCCAAGTGCTGGAAGAGCGTAAAGACGCCGCAGCCGACAGCTCCTATGTGGCCAGCCTGTATCACAAGGGGCTGAACAAGATTCTGGAAAAAGTCGGTGAAGAATCGGTGGAAACCATCATCGCCGCCAAGGACGCCGCCATCAGCGGTGACTGCAGCGATGTGATCTATGAAACCGCGGACCTGTGGTTCCACACACTGGTCATGCTGGCGCAGCTGGGGCAGCATCCCCAGGCCGTGCTCGATGAGCTGGACCGCCGCTTCGGTCTGTCCGGACACGCCGAGAAAGCCTCGCGCCCGTCCGCCTGAACAACTTTCTAAGAGGAAACGCAGCATGGGCATTTTTGACTGGAAACACTGGATCGTCATCCTGGTGGTCGTGGTACTGGTATTCGGTACCAAGAAGCTCAAGAACCTGGGCACCGACGTCGGCGAATCGATCAAGGGCTTCCGCAAGGCCATGAACGACGACGAAAAGCCCGCCGAGCCCGTAGTACCGCCAGCGGCACAGCCCGTGCCACCGGTTCAGCCACAGCAAAGCGCGCCGCTGAACCAGCCACACACCATCGACGTGCAGGCCCAGAAAGTCGAAGAGCCGACCCGCAAAGACTCGTGAGCACTGACTAATGTTTGGTATCAGCTTCTCTGAACTGCTGCTGGTGGGCCTGGTGGCCCTGCTGGTGCTCGGCCCCGAGCGCCTGCCTGGCGCGGCGCGTACCGCCGGCCTGTGGGTCGGGCGCCTGAAGCGCAGCTTCAACGCGATAAAACAGGAAGTTGAACGTGAAATCGGGGCCGACGAAATCCGCCGGCAACTGCACAACGAGCATATTCTGTCCCTAGAGCAGGAAGCGCGGAAGATCCTCGCCCCGACCCAGCAGCAACCGACTCCGGTCGAACCGATTGCCGAGCAGACGATTCACTCGCCAAGCTCCACGCCGGTAGCTGAAACGGCCCCTGTGACCGAAGCGCCGCTGCCAACGACTCCGATTGCCGAGCCTGCGGCCCCGGTGGCGACACCCGCCACCACGGCCCCCCACGACCCCACTTTGCCGCCGCGAGCCCCATGAGCGATATCCCAGAGAACGACCAACACATGCCGCTGGTGTCGCACCTCACCGAGCTGCGTACCCGCCTGCTGCGCTGCGTAGCGGCGATCTTCATCATCTTCGCCGGGTTGTTCGCCTTCACCCAGCAGATCTACACCATCGTCTCCACGCCACTGCGCCAGTACCTGCCGGTGGGTGCGACGATGATCGCCACCGATGTCGCCTCGCCGTTTCTCACCCCGCTGAAACTGACCATGATGGTCTCGCTGTTCCTGGCGATCCCGGTGATCCTGCATCAGATCTGGGGCTTTATCGCACCCGGGCTGTACAAGCATGAGAAGCGCATCGCCGTACCGCTGTTGGTGTCGAGCATCCTGCTGTTCTACATCGGCATGGCCTTCGCCTACTTCCTGGTGTTTCCGCTGATCTTCAAGTTCTTCGCTGCTGCCACTCCGGCCGGCGTGGAGATGATGACCGACATCACCAGCTACCTCGATTTCGTCATGACCCTGTTCTTCGCCTTCGGCGTGGCTTTCGAAATCCCGGTAGCGGTGGTGCTGCTGGTGTGGATCGGCGTGGTCAACGTGGCCTACCTGAGGAAGATCCGGCCTTACGTGATCATTGGCTGCTTTGTGGTGGGCATGATTCTCACCCCGCCGGATATCTTCTCCCAGACCCTGCTGGCCGTGCCCATGTGGCTGCTGTTCGAAGTTGGCGTGCTGTTTGGCGGGCTGATCAGCAAGCGCGGCGACCACCCGGACGATGCCCCGGCTGACGATCACAACGACCAGCCGCCAGCGACCCAAGCGTGAACCTGCTGCTTCTGGAAGAGGCCGACTTCATCGCGGCCGACCTGGTGGTGCTGCGCGACCGGCGCCTGACCCATATGCAGGAAGTGCATCGGGTAACGGTGGGCGACAGCCTGCGGGTCGGGCGTATCGGCGGGCTGATGGGTTCAGCCCAGGTGCTGCGCCTGGAAGCCACCGAAGCCGAGCTGCAAATCACCCTGGACCAGCCCCCCCCGGCCAAGCTGCCGCTGACCATGGTGCTGGCCCTGCCACGCCCGAAGATGCTTCGTCGAGTGCTGCAGACCGTCGCCGCCATGGGCGTGCCACGGCTGGTGCTGGTCAACAGCTACCGGGTGGAAAAGAGCTTCTGGCAAACCCCATTCCTGGAACCCGGTGCCATTCGTGAACAGCTGATTCTCGGCCTGGAGCAGGCTCGCGACAGCGTGCTACCTGAAGTGGTCATCGAAAAACGCTTCAAGCCTTTCGTTGAGGATCGCCTGCCGGCCCTCAGCGCAGGCACCCTGGGCCTGGTGGGACACCCCGGCCAGTACCCGCCCTGCCCCCGCGGCCTGGATGAACCGGTCACCCTGGCCATCGGCCCCGAAGGTGGCTGGATCCCCTACGAGATCGATCTGTTGGCCAAGGCCGGCCTGCAACCGGTGCAACTGGGTGAACGCATCCTGCGGGTCGAAACCGCCGTCACAGCACTCCTCTCACGCCTGTTTTGAGCAAAGGCTCCGTGCCAGCCGGAGCTTTCACCCGCAATATCAATTAGCCATCTACCTACAGAATCCACCGCTCCCGCCGATAGCCTATGGTTAAGCCCATCTTGCTAAAAGGGAGTTCGCAGCATGTACCGTTGGCTAGCCAGGAACCTGGGAAATGTAAGCGTCAGCCGCAAACTCGGTATCGGCTTCGGCCTGGTACTGCTTCTGACCCTGTTGATCACCGCCACTGGCTGGACCGGCCTGGGCCGAGTGATCGACCGTGGCGACAAACTGGGCAACATCTCCACGCTCTATGGCATGACCAAAGACCTGCGCATCGCCCGTCTCAACTACGAGATGCACCATGGCGACCAAGGCCCGGCCGCCGTCAACGACATACTCAAACAACTCGACGAAGGTCTGCGGGCTGCCCGTGAGCAACTGCAGCAACCTGAAAGCATTGCCATGCTGGACCAGCAACTGAGCGCCGTGGCCGAGTACCAGAAAGCCTTTGCCGACATGACCCGCGCCACTACCAGCCGCGAGGCCGCCCGGGCCCAGCTCGGCGCCAGTGCCGACAATGCCGTGGCCCGTGTGACCGAGGTCGAGAAGTCGCTGCTGCAAGGCGACAGCGTGGCTCAGTTCAACAGCGTCATCGACCTCTCCAAACTGATCCAGCAGGCACGCTTCCAGGTGCGTGGCTACACCTATAGCGCCAAGCCGGCAGCCAAACAGCCGGCTCTGGATGCCATCGATAACGCGCTGAACAACCTCACCAGCCTGCCGACCCGCCTGCCGGAGCAGCACATTGCCAACCTGCAGCAGGCCAGTGACTCGCTTAAAGCCTACCGAGCGGCCGTCAGCAACTTCAGCGACGCCGAAGAGGCCAGTGCCGCGGCCCTCCTGCGCATGGCTGCCCAGGGCGACCGGCTGATGACACTGAGCAACCAACTGACCAGCGTACAGACCGCCAAGCGTGACAGCGATGCCAGCCAGGCCAAGAGCACCCTGCTGATTGCCACGGTACTGGCGTTGGTGTTTGGCCTGATTGCCTCGTGGGCCATCACTCGACAGATCATCCAGCCGCTGCAACAGACCCTCAAGGCCGCCGAACGTGTGGCGGCCGGCGATCTCAGCCAGAACCTGGCAGTGGATCGCCACGATGAACTTGGCCAACTGCAGAAAGCCATGCAACGCATGACCCTCGGCTTGCGGGAACTGATCGGAGGCATCAGCGACGGCGTGACCCAGATCGCCAGCGCCGCCGAACAGTTATCGGCCGTCACCGAGCAGACCAGCGCCGGGGTCAACAGCCAGAAGGTGGAAACCGATCAGGTGGCCACGGCCATGAACGAAATGGCCGCCACGGTGCAGGAAGTCGCGCGCAATGCCGAAGAAGCCTCAGAGGCCGCTGTAGCCGCCGATCAGCAGGCCCGCGAGGGTGATCGCGTGGTGAACGAGGCCATAGCCCAGATCGAGCGCCTGGCCAGCGAGGTAGGCCACTCCACCGAAGCCATGGGCCACCTCAAGCAGGAAAGTGACAAGATCGGCAGCGTACTGGATGTCATCAAGTCGGTGGCCCAGCAGACCAACCTGCTGGCCCTCAACGCCGCCATCGAAGCGGCCCGGGCCGGTGAAGCCGGACGTGGTTTCGCCGTGGTTGCCGACGAAGTACGCAGTCTTGCCCAGCGCACCCAGCAATCCACCGAAGAGATTGCCGAGCTGATCGTCGGCCTGCAAAGCGGCACCCAGCAAGTGGCCAGCACCCTGGACACCAGCCGCAGTCTCACCGACAGCAGCGTTGAACTGACCCGCCGGGCCGGGGGGTCGCTGGAGAACATCACCCGCACCGTGTCGGCCATCCAGGCGATGAACCAGCAGATCGCCGCGGCAGCCGAGCAGCAGAGCGCGGTAGCGGAAGAGATCAACCGCAGCGTGTTGAATGTGCGTGATGTGTCTGAACAGACTTCATCGGCCAGCGAAGAAACCGCGGCCTCCAGCGCCGAGCTGGCGCGGTTGGGAATTCACCTGCAAAGCCTGGTGGGGCGCTTCCGGGTCTGACCCGCTTCGCCGGCAAAGTGGCTCCTACATCCCCCGTAGGAACCACCTTGCCAGCGAAAGCCTCACAGCACCTGACGCAGGAAAGCCTGGGCCCGAGGGTCTTTCGGCGCAGCGAAGAACACCTCCGGCGCCGCATCTTCCAGCAGCTTGCCGTGATCGAAAAACAGCACCCGATCCGCCACTTCCCGGGCAAAACCCATCTCGTGAGTGACGCAAACCATGGTCATGCCTTCCAGGGCCAGGGTTTTCATCACATCCAACACCTCGCCGACCATTTCCGGGTCCAGGGCCGAGGTCGGCTCATCGAACAGCATGACCTTGGGCTCCATCGCCAGGGCCCGGGCAATCGCCACCCGCTGCTGCTGGCCGCCGGAAAGCCGCGAAGGAAACTCGTGGGCCTTCTGTGCGATACCGACTTTCTCCAGCAACGCCAGGGCCTTGGCCTCGCGCTCCTGCTTGCCCCGCTTGCGCACCACCTTCTGCGCCAGGCAGAGGTTTTCCAGCACGGTCATGTGGGGGAACAGGTTGAAATGCTGGAACACCATGCCGACTTCCCGGCGATAGGCGTTCACATCGGTCTTGGGATCGGCCAGTTGCAGGCCGTCGATGCTCACCGAACCCGAGTCGAACTCTTCCAGGCCATTGAGGCAACGCAGGAAGGTCGACTTGCCGGAACCGGACGGACCGATCACCACCAGCACTTCGCCCTTGGCCACCTGGGTGGTGACGTTATCCACCGCACGCACCACCTGGCCGCGGGTGTCGAAGACTTTTACCAGATCGCGGACTTCAATCACTTTGCGCGAGCCTCCGCTCAAGCCGACTGGCCATCTTCGACAGCGGCAGGTTGATCAACAAATACAGGCCCGCCACACAGAACAGGATCTCGAACGGCGAGAACGAGGTGGTAATGACTTCCCGGCCGCTCTTGAGCAGCTCGGTAATGGCGATCACCGACACCAGCGAAGTGTCCTTGACCAGGCTGATGAACTGCCCGGCCAGGGGCGGCAGCACTCGCTTGAACGCCTGAGGCAGTACCACGTGACGCATCGACTGGCCGGCGCTGAGCCCCAGGGAGCGGGCCGCTTCGTTCTGCCCGCGGGTGATGGACTGCACCCCGGCACGGACGATTTCCGCCACATAAGCCCCGGTAAACAGCGACAGCGCGGCGATCCCGGCGAACTCTCGGGACAGGTTGAGCACCGTGCCGATGAAGAAATAGAAAATGAAGATCTGCACCAGCAGCGGCGTCCCCCGCACCAGCTCGACATAAATCGTCGACAGGTCGCGCAGGGTCGGGTTGCTGGACAGCCGGCACAGGCCGGTGCCAAGGCCGATGAGCAGGCCCAATACGCCAGACACCACCGACAGCCACAAGGTGGTCCACAAGCCCCACAACAGGGGGCCCGCCGCCCAATGCCGGGTCACGCCAATCACGTCGCCTTCGGCCACGTCATCGCCGCTAGCCACCTGCAGGCTGCCTTCGTCGACACTCAGATGCTGCTCGGCACCCGAGTCACCGCGCAGGGTGACTTGAGCCTTGCCGCCCTGGCGCACAACCTCAGCGACGGTGGAGATCTCCGCCGCCCGCTGGGATTCTTCGGCCTGGTAAACGAAGTATTGGGGGACACGATTCCAGCGCCATTCGTAGGACATCAGCGAGGTGGCGTAGTAGAGGGCGCCGGCCAGGCCGATCAGCACCAGCACGGTCAATACGTGCCAGGGCCATTGGGCTTTTTTCTGTTTCATTGCTGTGCAGGTTCCGGAGTGGGTATTGCGAAATCAGACGCTTTCGCCGGCCAGCCGGCGCCTACACATGCCCCCGTAGGAGCCGGCTGGCCGGCGAAGGAGAACGGTGCGCGGTCACTGAAACGACCCGCACCGCCCAAGCAGCGTTACTCCATGTCCTTGAGCCACTCGGTGCTCTTGAACCACTTGTCATGGATGCGATCGTAGGTGCCGTCTTCGCGGATCTGGTGCAGGAAGTTGTTGATAAAGTTGATGCTGTCGTAGTCACCCTTCTTCAGGCCAAAGGCCAGAGGCTCGTAGGTGAACGGCTTGTCGAGGAACGTCAGCTTGCCGTTGCCCACCTTGTTCACCGCCACCACGTTGTACGGGGCGTCGTAGATAAAGGCGTCGGCCTTGCCGTTGACCACGTCCAGCACCGCTTCCTGCTCGTTGTCGTAGCCGTGGTACTTGGCCTTGGCGATCAGCTTCTTGGCGACCATTTCCCCAGTGGTGCCCAGCTTGGAGGTGATGCGGTAGTCGGCGCTGTTCAGATCCTTGTAGGACTTGATGGTGCCTTCCAGGTCTTTGCGAATCAGCAGGGTCTGACCGACCACGATGAAGGGCTCGCTGAAGTTCAGGCGCAGGTTGCGTTCCTGGGTCAGGGTCATGCCGCTGCCGATCATGTCGAACTTGTCGGTGAGCAGGGCCGGGATAATGCCGTCGTAGCCAGTGGAAACCAACTCCAGCTTGACTCCCATGGACTTGGCCATGGCCTTGAGCAGGTCGACTTCGAAGCCGATGATTTCGCCACGCTTGTTGGTCATCTCGAACGGCATGTAGGTCGGGTCCATGCCGACCTTCAGCGTACCGCTCTTGACCGCGTCATCGATGGCGCCGGCCTGGGCGGTAGTGACCGCCAGCATGGCGGCGGCGCCTGCCAGCAGCAGCGAAAGATACTTCTTCATCTCAAGTCCCCTGAAGCCATTTTATTGTGGTGTCTGCACGCGGCGGGCCTGGAATGAAAATCTTCGGATATCAAGCCATTGTCGATCACGCACAGAAATTTGCGGGAGCGATGCTAACGCACTCGGCCGTTTGCACAAGGATTTTTGTTGTTACAAAGGGGGGATACGGGGCTATTGGCCGCGCAAAGCAAAACGCCCTTGAGTGGAGGCTCAAGGGCGTTGGCTTCAGGCCGGTTGCGGCGCCGCCATCAGCGGCTGCAACGGCAGCAGCGGCGCATGGGGATCAGCATCAACCGACTGGCGCCAGGCATCCAGCCAATCGCTGTGGTCCTCGCTCCAGACTTGCTGGTGCAAGCGTCCCAGGGCCACCGGATCGCTCAACAGCGCCAGGCGCTCGCTGTTGTTCAAGGCCGCCGGGCCGACTTTCAGGGCATGGCGCACCCGCTCCTGGCGCAGCCACTCGATCGGCTCGGCCTGGGTGTGACGGGAGGTGGCCAGAGCACAGGCCAGAGCGTTCTGCTGCGGGTCGACAACGGCGCGGATAAAGCCGTCGTTGAGCGCATGCCAGCGGTTCTCGTGGGTGTACTGGTCAGTGGCCAGCAGCGCCTGGGGCGGAGCGTATTCCTCGGGAATCAGGAACAGGCTCTCGTCACGGGACTTCAGGCCCAGACCGACACGACTGGAGATCACCGACACCGGGATCGACAGCATCAGCGAACCGACAATCGGCACCAGCCACCAGAGGAAGCTGGGGTTCAGCCAGATCACCAGCAAGGCCCAGCAGAAGCCCAGCAGGGTCTGCGGACCGTGGCGGCGCACGGCTTCGCTCCATGGCGTGGAGTCGTCGTCACGTTGTGGCGAGTTCCAGGTCGCGGCCCAACCGAGGAACGCGGCCAGGACGAAACGGGTGTGGAAAATCATCCGCACCGGCGCCAGCAGCATGGAGAACAGCATCTCCAGAAGCATCGACAGGGTCACCTTGAACTTGCCGCCGAACTCTTTCGCACCCTTGGCCCAGATCAGGATGATGCTCAACAGCTTGGGCAAGAACAGCAGCACGATAGTCGTGGAGAACAGCGCGATGGCTTTGTCCGGGTGCCACTGCGGCCACAGCGGATACAGCTGCCGCGGTTCAAGGAAGTACTGCGGCTCCATCAGGGTATTGACCGCCAGCAGAGCCGTGGACAGCACCAGGAAGAAGAACCACAACGGCGCCGACAGGTAGGACATCACCCCGGTGAGGAACACCGCGCGGTGCACCGGGTGCATGCCCTTGACCAGGAACAGGCGGAAGTTCATCAGGTTGCCGTGGCACCAGCGCCGGTCACGCTTGAGTTCGTCCAGCAGGTTAGGCGGCAGCTCTTCGTAACTGCCAGGCAGATCGTAGGCAATCCACACGCCCCAGCCGGCACGGCGCATCAGCGCGGCTTCAACGAAGTCGTGGGACAGGATCGCACCGGCGAAGGCACCTTTACCGGGCAATGGCGCCAGGGCGCAGTGCTCGATGAACGGCTTCATGCGGATGATCGCGTTGTGGCCCCAGTAGTGCGACTCGCCCAACTGCCAGAAGTGCAGGCCGGCAGTGAACAGCGGACCATAGACCCGGGTGGCGAACTGCTGCATGCGCGCATACAGCGTGTCCATGCCCGAGGCCCGTGGCGCGGTCTGGATGATCCCCGCGTCCGGCGTGGCTTCCATCAGGCGCACCAGGCTGGTCAGGCATTCGCCGCTCATCACGCTGTCGGCGTCGAGCACCACCATGTACTTGTAGTCGCCGCCCCAGCGACGGCAGAAGTCGTCGAGGTTGCCGCTCTTGCGCTTCACGCGACGACGGCGGCGGCGATAGAAGATCTTGCCGAAGCCCTTGGCTTCCCGGCAGACATCCAGCCAGGCCTGCTGCTCGGCGACGCAGATATCACTGTCGTTGCTGTCGCTCAAGACGAAGAAGTCGAAGCGATCCAGATCGCCAGTAGCCGCCACCGACTCGAAGGTGGCGCGCAGGCCGGCAAACACCCGCGGCACGTCTTCGTTGCAGATCGGCATCACCAGTGCGGTACGCGCGTCCTTGGGAATCGGCTCGTTGCCGGCGCTGGCCCCGGAAATGCGGTACTTGTCGTGACCGGTCAACAGCTCCAGGAAGCCCATCAACGCAGTCCAGAAACCCGCCGACACCCAGCAGAACAGGATGCCGAAGAGGATCAGGATGCTGGTCTGCAGAGCATAGGGCAGCACTTGCTGCGCGGTCTGCATCAGCGGCTGGTGCATCACCTCTTCCAGGTCGACGAAGGACCAGCCCTGATACGGCATGATGCCTTTCATGTACCAGCCGGCGACGATGGTCTGGCCGAGCATCAGCACCAGCAGGATGTAGCGGCGGATCGAACCCACGGTGCGCCAGCGGGCAGCCGGCAGCACACGCTCATCCTTCTTCGGCGCCGGCGGGTTGGTGCGCCCGGTCAGGCGCCGCCAGCCGCGCACCAGAATATTGGTGCGCCACGGCTCCGGTACCACCTTGGTGCGGCGGATCGGCGGCGTGGCCTTGAGGCAGACCCGACCTTCGGCGTCGACCGCAAGCATCTCCGCTTCTTCGAGTTCCGCGGCGGTGCTCAGGGACAGACGCTGGCCCACCGATACCTGGGCGGCATCGGTTGGAGCGTCGAAGGTCGTTGACGACAGACGTTGGTGCAGTTCGCTGAAGGACTGGCAGCCCGCGAGCTCCGCGCGCTGCGCATCCGACATCGGCAAGTGCGCCAGGTACTCGGCAAGAGTCTCTGGCTGTAGTTGAGAGTTACTCATCGGCAGGCAACTGATAGCTCCAGGTCTCGGTCAGGACTTGTTCAGTTTTAACCGGTTCCGGTGTGGCTGGGGCCGCCTCGGCAGCAGGCTGCTTGGCGTCTTTGTGGTCCTTGGCGTTCTTGGCGTCTTTGGCCGGCTTGGCGTCAGCCTGCTTGGCCGCTGCCGCAGCGGCTTCCTTCTCCTTCTTCTCCTGTTGCTTGGCGGCGATCTTGTCGGCCTTGGCAACGGAGGAGTTGGAGTTTGGCGTCGAGGCCTTGGCCGGCTCGGCTACCGGGATGTTGCGCACCAGCGCGGCCCGCATCTCGGTGGCCTTGCTCGCATCCTTGATCTTCATCCGCAGAGTCAGGCGCCAGCCTTTGGTTTCCGGGTTGTAGCGAACGCTGTTTTCCACCAGCTCGGCGTTGTCGCCAACACTGACCTGGCTGCGCACTTCGGCGTTTTCCGGCAATGCCGCCAGGGATGGGCCCTGGAAGTCCACCAGGTAGGCAACGCTGCCATCGGGTTGACGAATCAGGTTGGATTGCTTGACGTCACCGGTGGAGCGCAGGGTCTGCTGCACCCAGGCGCTGTCAGGCGAATGCAGGGCGGCTTCGTCGATGGTCCAGTGCATACGGTAGGCGAAGTCCAGCGGCTGGCCCGGTTCAGGCTGCTTTTCCGGGCTCCAGAAGGCCACGATGTTGTCGTTGGTTTCGTCCGCAGTCGGGATCTCTACCAGGTCGACGGTGCCTTTGCCCCAGTCGCCCTTGGGCTCGATCCAGGCGCTTGGGCGCTTGTCGTAGCGGTCGTCGAGGTCTTCATAGTGGCTGAAGTCGCGGCCACGCTGCAGCAGGCCGAAACCACGCGGGTTCTCTACCGAGAAGTTGCTCACGGCCAAGTGTTTCGGGTTGTTCAGAGGACGCCAGATCCACTCGCCGTTGCCGGCATGGATCGACAGGCCGCTGGAATCGTGCAGCTCGCGGCGGTAGTTGAGGACTTTCGACGGCTGGTTGGCGCCGAACAGGTACATGCTGGTCAGCGGGGCCAGGCCCAGCTTGCCCACCTTGTCACGCAGGAACACCCGAGCCTTGACGTCGACGACGGTGTCGGCGCCCGGACGCAGGGTCAGGCGGTAGGCGCCAGTGGCCCGTGGCGAGTCCAGCAGGGCGTAGATCACCAGGTGCTTGTCGGTTGGCTTGGGCTGCTGGATCCAGAACTCGCTGAAACGCGGAAACTCTTCGCCGGACGGCAGGGCGGTGTCGATCGCCAGACCACGAGCGGACAGGCCATAAGTGTGGCCTTTGCCAATGACGCGGAAGTAGCTCGCGCCCAGCATGGTCATGATTTCGTCTTGCTTGTCAGCCTTGTTGATCGGGTACAGCACACGGAAACCGGCATAGCCGAGCTTTTCGGTGGCCTTGGGATCAAACTTGACGTCGCCGAAATCGAAGCGACTCGGGTCGTACTTGATCTCGGAAACAGTGTTGGCGCTGATCTCGTTGATCTTCACCGGCGTGTCGAAGTGCATGCCCTGGTGATAGAACGACAGCTTGAACGGGGTCTTCTGATTGGCCCATTCGGCTTTTTCGCTGAGGAAGCGGATTTTCTGGTAGTCCGCGAACTTCATCTCACGGAACTCGTTCGGCAGGTTACTGCGCGGGGCCTCATACTTCTGCCCGGCCAAGTCTTTGGCCTTGGCCGACACATCATCCAGGTTGAATGCCATGAGTTGACCGGCGCCGAACAGGCAGACCAGCGCAGAGCCCGTCACCAGTGCGTTTCGTAACCGTTTGGCAAACAAGTTTGGTGCATTACAGGGACTAACAATCACGAGCAACCCTCGCCGAAAACAGATCAAAGAACCAACGGCCAGCTATCTATATGCCAGGTTGGCGAGCATTGTTCCGACTCCGATGGGGCTAAATGATTCCCCAAACGGCCGTGGACAAGTCTCTACTAAAGTCAAAATGGACCAACGAACGCTGATCCCCGTAGCGCGCGATTATCTAGTAGCCCGCGTTACAACGCATCAGGGGTAACAAAGTATTTATCGTGAAAAACAGCAGTTTCCGGCTCAAATCGGCGGAAAAAGCTGTTTCAGGCGTTTTCAGGTCTGTAACAGGAAGGTTACCGGGCCATCGTTGACCAGATGCACCTGCATGTCCGCGCCAAAACACCCTGATGCCACTTTGCCATGCAACTGTTGCGCCTTCGCTATCAGGTAATCAAAAAGCTCTTCGCCAAGGGCCGGTGGTGCAGCCGTGGAAAAGCTTGGGCGCAACCCGCTCTTGGTGTCTGCCGCCAAGGTGAACTGCGACACCAGCAGCAGCCCGCCCTGCACATCCGCCAGGGACAGGTTCATCTTGCCCTCAGCATCGCTGAACACCCGATAGTTAAGCAGCTTGTGCAGGAGTTTGTCGGCGCTGGCCCGAGTGTCCTCGGGCTCTACCGCCACCAGCACCAGCAAGCCCTGGTCCACCGCACCGACTATTTCCCCGGCCACTTCCACCCGCGCGCCGCGCACGCGCTGCAACAGGCCCTTCATGCTTCTTCGGGCGGCAGGTCAAGCAGGCGGCGCGCCATCTGATCAGTGGCGCGTACCAGAGCGTCGGTAATGCCCGGTTCCGAGGCGGCGTGACCGGCGTCGCGTATCACCTGCAGCTCGCTGTTGGGCCAGGCCTGATGCAGCTCCCAGGCGTTGTCCAGGGGGCAGATCACGTCGTAGCGACCGTGGATGATGACCCCGGGCAGATGGGCAATCTTGCCCATGTCGCGGATCAACTGGTCCGGTTCGAGGAACGCGTTGTTGATGAAGTAATGGCATTCGATCCGGGCAATCGACAGCGCCCGCTGTGGCTCGGAGAAGCGATCCACCACCAGCGGGTTCGGACGCAGGGTCGCGGTGCGCCCTTCCCAACCCGACCAGGCCTTGGCGGCATGCATCTGGGCGATCTGGTCATTGCCGGTCAGGCGCTTGTGGAAGGCGCTGACCAGGTCATGACGCTCCTCCAGGGGAATCGGTGCCACGTAGTCCTGCCAGTAATCTGGAAACAGGCGGCTGGCGCCACACTGGTAGTACCACTGGATTTCCTGGGGACGGGCCAGGAAGACGCCCCGCACGATCAGGCCCAGCACCCGATCCGGGTGGGCCTGGGCATAGGCCAGGGCCAGGGTCGACCCCCAGGAGCCACCGAACAGCACCCATTTGTCGATGCCCAGGTGCTGGCGAATCCGCTCCAGGTCCGCCACCAGGTCCCAGGTGGTGTTGTTCTCCAGGCTCGCGTGGGGGGTGGAACGCCCGCAACCGCGCTGGTCGAAGGTGACGATGCGGTACAGGTTCGGGTCGAAATAGCAGCGACTCGCCCCATCACAGCCCGCCCCCGGGCCACCGTGAATGAACACCACCGGCAAACCTTCCGGTGAACCACTTTCGTCGACATACAGCACATGGGGCTTGTCGACGGCCAGATCGTGCCGGGCATAGGGTTTGATCTGCGGGTACAAAGTCTGCATTACGCGCTCCGTGGAGGTCGGGTTCATCCCTGCTGGGGACTTCATTTATGCTGCCGTTTGGCATCATAAACCCGAATTACGCAATCAGCATGTCCTTGAAGAAAACAGGGTTGTTCAAGGGATTGCAACGAGTTGCGCAGCGCGCTTGGCGAGCAAGCTCGCCCCTACATAAAGGCGTGCATCCGCGATAGGAGCCAGCTTGCAGGCGCAAGCAATGTCAGCGGTAACGCTCCTGCCCCCAGGCCAGCAGCCCCTGCAGCAATGCCTTGAGCACCACCTGGGTCGGGGCCGCCAGGTCCTCGCGATAGCGGAATGGCTCGAACTCCTCCATATAGGCGCTCTGCGCCAGTTCCAGTTGCACCGCATGAATGTGCTCGGCCGGGTTGCCGTAATGCCGGGTGATATGACCGCCCTTGAAACGACCATTGAGCACATGAGTGTAATCGCCGTGGGCGGCGCAGATGCTCTCCAGACGGCCGGCCAGTTGCGGATCGCAGCTGGCGCCGTTGAAGGTGCCGAGGTTGAAGTCCGGCAGCTTGCCCTCGAACAGATGAGGGATCAGCGAACGAATGGAGTGGGCATCGAACAGCAAGGCATAGCCGAACTCGGCCTTGAGCCGCGCCAGCTCCTCCTGCAGGGTGCGGTGATAGGGCCCCCAGACCTGCTCCAGGTACTGTTGCCGCTCTTCTTTGGACGGCGCCTGCCCTTCAACGAACAACGGCTCGCCATCGAACAGCGTCGCCGGGTACAAGCCGGTGGTAGCACCGACGTACAGCGGCTTGTCGTCAGACGGCCGGTTCAGGTCGATGACGAAACGCGAGTATTCGGCCGCCAGGGTGCTGGCTCCCAGCTCCTCGGCGAACTGATACAGCCGCGGAATATGCCAGTCGGTGTCCGGCAGGCTTTGCGCCTGTGGAACCAGCCCGGCCATCACTGCCGGGGTCAAGCGCGTACCGGCGTGGGGCATGCTGATCAGCAGGGGCACCCGGCCTTGTTTGAATGTCAGAACCTTATCCACAACCTGTCTCCTAAACAGTCACTTCAACGCCGTGTCGCACGACGCGTTTTTCCAGGTCGCCGCCCAGCCAGTAGGCCAGGTCGGCGGGACGATCGATCTGCCAGGCGACAAAGTCCGCCACCTTACCCACCTCCAGTGAACCATGGGTCTGCTCCATGCCCAGGGCCTGGGCCGCGTGCAGGGTGACCCCGGCCAACGCCTCTTCCGGCGTCAACCGCAAACAGGTGCAGGCCATGTTCAGCATCAGGCGCAGCGACAACGCCGGCGAAGTCCCGGGATTGAGGTCGCTGGCCACGGCAATCTTCACCCCGTGCTTGCGCAGGGCTTCCATCGGCGGCAACTGGGTTTCCCGGAGGAAATAGAAAGCCCCCGGCAACAGCACCGCCACGGTTCCCGAAGCCGCCATGGCCATGGCATCGTCCTCGGTCATGAACTCCAGGTGATCGGCAGACAGCGCCCGGTAGCGCGCTGCCAGGCTCGAGCCATGCAGGGACGACAATTGTTCGGCATGCAGTTTCACCGGTAGGCCGAGCTTCTGCGCGGCAATGAATACCCGCTCCACCTGCGCCGGGGAGAACGCCAGGTACTCACAGAAGGCATCCACCGCATCCACCAGCCCTTCGGCCGCCAGGGCCGGGAGCATCTCGCTGCAGATATGCTCGATGTAGTCGTCGCTGCGCTCGGCATATTCCGGCGGCAGAGCGTGAGCCGCCAGGCAGGTGCTGCGCACACTGACCGGCAACTCCTCGCCAAGACGGCGGATCACCCGCAGCATCTTGCGCTCGCTGGCCAGGTCCAGGCCGTAGCCGGACTTGATTTCGACGCTGGTGACACCGTCGCGCAACAGGCTCAGCAGACGCTTGCGGGCGCTGACGAACAGCTCCTCTTCAGTGGCCGCGCGGGTCGCCCGCACGGTGCTGGCGATACCGCCACCGGCTGCGGCGATCTCGGCATAGCTCACGCCCTGCAGGCGCTGCTCGAACTCGCCACTGCGGTTGCCGCCGAACACCGTATGGGTGTGGCAATCGATCAGGCCCGGAGTCACCCAGGCGCCCGCCAAGTCCTGGACCTGGTGGTCATCGGCGACCGGCGCCTGCTGGCGCCGGCCGATCCACTCGATGTGCGCCCCTGACGTCACGATGGCCGCGTCCTCGATGATCGAGTAGGTGCCTTGGGCCATGCTGGCGACGTTGCAGTGTTGCCAAAGAGTTTTCATCCAGGGCCTCCGTTAATGATCAGTAGGTAAAGAAGAGTCGACGCGGATCTGCTGAGCCTGCCCCGCCGCCGGCTTGACCCACAGCATATAGGCCACCACCAGCAGAATGATCCACACCACGCCCACCATCAGCGCCGCTTGAGTTTTCGGGAAATAGCCCAACACGCCGAAGATGAACAGCATGAAGGCAATCGCCGCTGCCGGCGCCCAAGGCCAGAACGGCACCTTGAACTGCAACCGGGCCACTTGCTCGGCGGTCATGGAGCGGCGCATGGCCACATGGGTCAACAGAATCATCAGCCACACCCAAACCGTGGCGAAGGTGGCCAGGGAAGCGATCAGCAGGAAGATGTTTTCCGGGATCAGGTAGTTCAGCACCACCCCACCCAACAGCGTCACGGCCATCACCACCACGGTCATCCACGGCACGCCGGCCTTGGAAATCTGGGCAAAGCCCTTGGGCGCCTGCCCTTGCTGGGCCAGGCCGTACATCATGCGCCCAGCACCAAAGATATCGCTGTTGATCGCCGACACCGCCGCCGAAATCACCACGATATTAAGGATGGTGGCCGCCGAGCTGATGCCCAGGCTGTCGAAGATCTGCACGAAGGGGCTGCCCTGGGTGCCAATCTGCGGCCAGGGGAAAATCGACATCAGCACGAACAGGGTCAGCACATAGAACAGCAGGATGCGCAGCGGCACCGCGTTGATCGCCTTGGGGATGACCCGCTGCGGGTCCTTGGCCTCGCCGGCGGTGACACCGATGATCTCGATGCCGCCAAAGGCGAACATCACCACCGCAAAGGAAGCGATCACCCCGCTGATGCCATTGGGCATGAAACCGCCATGGGCCCAGAGGTTGCTGGCGCCAGTGGCCTGCTCGGTGGCCGCGCTGCCGATACCGAACAGCATGATGCCGAAACCACCGAGGATCATGGCGATAATCGCCCCGACCTTGAGCAGCGACAGCCAGAACTCCATCTCGCCGAAAACCTTGACGCTGCACAGGTTCAACCCGCCGATGAGCAGGACGATGCCCAGCACCCAGATCCAGCGCGCCACCTCGGGAAACCAGAAGCCCATATAGATGCCAAAGGCGGTGACGTCCGCCAGACAGACAATCAGCATCTCGAACGCGTAGGTCCAGCCCAGGATAAAGCCCGGCAAGGGCCCCAGGTACTGGCTGGCGTACTGCCCGAAGGAGCCGGACACCGGGTTGTGTACGGCCATCTCCCCCAGGGCGCGCATCACCATGAACACCGCTGCACCACCAATCAAGTAGGCCAGCAGCACCGCCGGGCCGGCCATCTGGATGGCGGAGGCCGAGCCATAGAACAATCCGGTGCCAATGGCCGACCCCAGGGCCATGAAGCGAATGTGGCGGGCCGTCAGCCCCCGACGTAATCCTGTTTCTTGCGATTGCATGTCATCGTCCCTTTTATTGTTATCGGACAAGTGCGCCCCGCGCCGGAGCGCGGGGCGGCAGAAGCGGACGCTCCGCGCCCGTCTTGCAGGTGAAGCGAACCCAATCGGGCCACCGCTCTCGGCCGAGCGCGGAGTGATCTGGCGGCCCGGCGTGCATTACAGGCTCGGCAACAACTGGGCTGGCAGCAGCCCATTCAGGCACCGCGAAGCCAACAACTCGCTGGCCGCGTTGATATCCGGTGCAAAGAAACGGTCCTTCTCGTAGTACGCCACCTTCTCGCGCAGGGTGGCGCGGGCTTTTTCCAGGGTCGGCGAGGTTTTCAGGCCTTCGCGCAAGTCCAGGCCCTGACAGGCCGCCAGCCATTCCACGGCCAGCACACCGCGGGTGTTCTCGGCCATTTCCCACAGGCGCTTGCCGGCGGCCGGCGCCATGGAAACGTGGTCTTCCTGGTTGGCGGAAGTGGGAATGCTGTCCACCGAGTGCGGGTGGGCCAGGGCCTTGTTCTCGCTGGCCAGGGCCGCAGCGGTCACCTGGGCGATCATGAAGCCGGAGTTGACCCCACCATTGGCCACCAGGAACGGCGGCAGCTGGGACATGTGCTTGTCCATCATCAGCGAGATACGGCGCTCGCTCAGGGACGCGATCTCGGCGATGGCCAGGGCCATGTTGTCGGCCGCCATGGCCACGGGTTCGGCGTGGAAGTTGCCACCGGAAATCACATCGCCTTCGGCAGCGAACACCAGTGGGTTATCGGACACCGCGTTGGCTTCGACCACCAGCACTTCGGCCGCCTGGCGGAACTGAGTCAAGCAGGCGCCCATCACTTGCGGCTGGCAACGCAGGGAGTACGGGTCCTGGACCTTGTCGCAGTTCTGGTGCGAGGCGGACACCTCGGTGCTGTCCCCCAGCAAGGCGCGATAAGCGGCAGCGGTGTCAATCTGCCCGCGCTGACCGCGAGCGGCGTGAATCCGTGGGTCGAACGGCGAGCGCGAACCCAGCACCGCTTCCACCGTCAGGCCGCCGCACACCAGAGCACCGGCAAACAGGTCTTCACCTTCGAACAGCCCGCGCAAGGCGAACGCGGTGGACACCTGGGTGCCGTTGAGCAGCGCCAGGCCTTCCTTCGCGGCCAGGGTCAGCGGCTTGAGGCCGGCAACTTCCAGGGCCGCGGTCGCTTCCAGCCACTGGCCCTTGTAGCGCGCCTTGCCCTCACCCAACAGCACCAGGGACATGTGGGCCAAAGGCGCCAGGTCGCCGGAAGCGCCCACCGAGCCCTTGAGCGGGATATGCGGATAGACCTCGGCGTTGATCAGGGCGATCAGGGCATCGATCACCTGACGGCGGATGCCGGAGAAACCGCGGCTCAGGCTGTTGACCTTGAGCACCATGATCAGGCGCACCAGATCGTCGCTGATGGGCTCGCCCACGCCAGCGGCATGGGACAGCACCAGGGAGCGCTGGAGGTTTTCCAGGTCGGCGCTGGCGATGCGGGTCGAAGCCAGCAGGCCAAAACCGGTGTTGATCCCGTAGGCGGTGCGGTTCTCGGCGAGAATCTGCTCGACACAAGCGACGCTGGCGTCGATCTGCGCCGAGGCGCTGTCGTCCAGGGTCAGGGTCAGCGGCTGCTGATAGATGGCCCGCAGTTGGGCCAGGGTCAGTTGGCCGGGAATCAGGTTTAGCGCAGTCACATTCATGCTCCTTTTGAGAGTTTTGTAATAACTACCAGTCGCTCCGGAAGCTTCCGTTATCCGTCGTCATTCGCGGTTTTGCGCGAGTGACGCCTTGGCACGCTGGTGATGGAAAAAACGGTTCATTGCACCTTGGAAAAGCGTTTGTGCAGCAGCTCCGGGTCCTTGAGCAGGGCCGCAGCGCTGGCAATGTCCGGCGCCAGCCAGCGGTCCTGGTCATAGGCCGGGACCCGCTCGCGCAGCAGGCACCAGGCGATACCGGTGCCGGTGCCGAAACGCTGCTCCTTGAGAAACTCGAAGGCCTGGGCCGCCAGCAGGTATTCGATGGCCAGGATCTGGGTGCAGTTCTCCAGCACCTGATGCAGCTTCAGGGCGGCATTGGTGCCCAGGCTCAGGTGGTCCTCCTGCAGGCCCGAAGTCACGTAGTTGTCCAGCACCGCCGGCTGGGCCAATTGACGGTTCTGCGCACACAGCGAAGCCGCTACGTATTGCACGATCATCATTCCGGAGTTGACCCCGGGCTCGCTCACCAGGAACGCCGGCAAGCCGCTGACATGGGGGTTGATCAAGCGGTCCAGGCGACGTTCGGCAATGGAGCCGATCTCGGCCATGGCGATGGCCAGCAGATCCGCCGCCAGGGCCACCGACTGGCCATGGGGATTGGCCTGGGACACCACCCGGTAGTGGTCCGGGGTGCCCAGCAGCAACGGATTGTCGGTCGCGCCATTGAGCTCGGTTTCCACCTGTTTGACCGCATGGGCCAGTTGATCCCGGGCTGCACCATGTACCTGGGGAATGGAGCGGATACTCAAGGCGTCCTGGGTGCGGATGCCGCGGCTAGCGGCGATGACTTCACTGCCATCGAGCAAGGCCCGCAGGTTGCTGCCCACCACCTGCATGCCGGGGTGCGCCTTGAGGGCAATGATCTGGGCATCGAAGGCGTCGATCTGGCCCCGCTGGGCTTCGAAGCTCATGGCGCCGATCACGTCGGCCCACTGCAACAGGCGACTGGCATCGGCCAGGGCCAGGCAACTCAGGCCCGTCATGCACGGCGTGCCGTTGACCAGGCACAGGCCATCCTTGGCCCCCAGTTGCACCGGCTGCAGCCCCTCTTCGGCCAGGGCCTGTTCGGCGCTGACAACACGACCGCGATAGCTGACCTGACCGACGCCAAGCAAGGCGATGCCAATGTGGGCCATATGGGTCAGATAACCCACCGACCCCTGGGACGGCACCTGTGGAGTGATGCCGCGATTGAGCAGGGTCAGCAGCGCCTCGACCACTTGCCGGTGGATGCCGGATTTACCATGGCTGTAGTTGATGATGGCGGCACAAAGGATCGCCCGGGTCTGCTCATCGGCCAGCGCCGGCCCGACACCGCAGGCATGGCTGAGCAAGGTGTTGCGCGACAGCTGGCTGAGTTGCTCACCGGCCAGCACCACGTTGCACAAGGCGCCAAGGCCCGTGCTGATGCCATAGGCCCGTTCGCCACTGTCCACCACCTGGCGGACGATGGCCTGGGCATTGTCGATACGCGCCCAGGCCTGGGCCGAAAGCGCCAGCTGCGCGCCATGACGGGCGACAGCGACAACATCCTGCCAAGCCATAGGGGCGTCGGCGATAACGATTTTTTCAGCCTGGGACATCGGGGACCTCTTCTTGCAAACCTTGGGTTGTCTGCCGCTTTGCCGGACCTTTGGCCGGCAAGCCGGCTCCTACACGGTGGCGGCACGGCGCTGGACGAAACGATCGACGTACTCATCCGCCGGCGAATGCAGGATCTCCTTCGGCGTACCCACCTGGATCAGGCGGCCGTCCTTGAGGATCGCGATGCGGTTGCCGATGCGTACCGCCTCGTCCAGGTCGTGGGTGATAAAGACGATGGTCTTGTGCAGGGTCTTCTGCAGCTCCAGCAGCTGGTCCTGCATCTCGGCGCGGATCAACGGGTCCAGGGCGCTGAAGGCTTCATCCATGAGGATGATGTCGGTGTCCGCGGCCAGGGCCCGGGCCAGGCCGACCCGTTGGCGCATGCCGCCGGACAGCTGGTGCGGGTACTTCTTCTCGTAACCCTTGAGGCCCACGGTGTTGATCCAGTGCAGGGCCCGCTCGGCGCACAGCGACTTGCTCTCGCCACGCACCTTGAGGCCGTAGGCGACGTTGTCCTGAACATTGCGGTGGGGCAGCAGGCCGAAGCTCTGGAACACCATGCTGATCTTGTGCCGGCGAAATTGGCGCAGGGCTTCCATGTCGTATTGCAGGATGTCTTCGCCATCCACCAGGATCGCCCCGCTGGTGGGATCGATCAGACGGTTGAAGTGGCGCACCAGGGTCGACTTGCCGGAACCGGACAGGCCCATGATGACGAAGATCTCACCGGTGCCGATGCTCAGGGACAGATCATTGACCCCCACCACGCAGCCGGTCTGGGCCAGTACCTGATCCTTGCTCTGGCCCTGGCGGATCATCGCCAGGGCATCAGAGGGGCGGTTGCCGAATATCTTGAAGACGTTCCTGACTTCGATCTTGCTCACGGCAGCACTGCTCATTTGCTCACCTCATGACGTGGACGACCGTAGGCCTGGGTAATGCGGTCGATCACCACCGCCAGAATCACGATCGCCAACCCCGCTTCCAGGCCGCGCCCGACGTTGAGGGTCTGGATTCCCACCAGCACATCCTCGCCCAGGCCGCGGGCCCCGATCATCGAGGCGATCACCACCATCGACAGGGCCATCATGGTGGTCTGGTTGATCCCCGCCATGATGCTTGGCAGGGCCAGAGGCAGTTGCACGCCGAACAGCTGTTGCCAGCGGTTGGCGCCGAAGGCGTTGATCGCCTCCATCACTTCACCGTCCACCTGGCGGATGCCCAGGTCGGTGAGACGAATCAGCGGCGGTGCGGCATAGATCACCGTGGCGAAAATCGCCGGCACCTTGCCCAGGCCGAACAGCATCAGCACCGGGATCAGGTACACGAAGCTGGGCATGGTCTGCATGATGTCCAGCAGCGGCATCAATACCGAACGCAAGCGGTTGCTGCGAGCCGAGAGAATCCCCAGGGGAATGCCGATCAGCACCGAGATCACGGTCGCCACCAGCATCAGCGCCAGGGTCTGCATCAGCTTGTCCCACAGGCCGACGGCGCCCACCAGGAACAGCAGGCCGACAATCACCGCCGTGGTCAGCAGCTTGCGGGTGGAGTGCCAGGCAATGCCGCCGACAATCGCCAGCATCAGCCACCAGGGCGCCATGCGCAGCAGGCCTTCAAGGTTGACGATGGCCCACAACAAGGTGTCGGAAATGTGCCGGAACACATCACCGTAATTGGTCACCAGGGAGTCGACCCAGCCGTTGACCCAGTCGGCGATGGAAAAGGTGAAACTTTCTGGAAACATAAGAAACTCTCGATCAAAGGAGGTTGTGGTCCAGCCTCCGACGGCTCTTGTGAACCCTCGGAAAAGCCCGACCTACAAGGCCGCGTCGATTTTCCTGGCAGCGTCGTCGCTGACCCATGGGTGCCAGACTTCAGGATGTTCCTTGAGGAAGAGTTTCGCCAGTTTCGGCGACTCGATGCGTTCGCGAGTCATGCGCGCCAGATTCTGGTTAAGCAGATCGATGGGCAGGTTGGCCTTGGCCAGTACCGCCACCAGTTCAGGAGCTTCGTCATGGAAGGTCTTGGACAGGCCGACCTTGATGCTCACGCTCTTGTCGACGCCGGGTTTCTCCTCCAGCTTGACCAGATCCACCTGGCCCATGAGCGGGGTCGGCGACCAGTAGTAGAAGAGAATCGGTTCGCCACGCTTGTAGCTCGACAACACCGCCGCATCCAGGGCCGGGCCGGTACCCGGGCGGAAGTTGGTGTAGCTGCTTTCCAGGCCGTAGCTCTTGAGCATCTCGCTGTTGTCCAGCTCACAGGTCCAACCGGCCGGGCAGTTGTAGAAGCGGCCCTTGCTCGGTTCTTCCGGGTCTTTGAACACGCTGGCGTACTGGCCCAGGTCGGCGATGTTTTTCAGGTTTGGCGCCTTGGCTTCGAGCTTGCGCTTGGCGTCGCCCTCGATCACATAGCGCGGCACGTACCAACCTTCGACGGCTCCCACCACCGGCGCGCCGACGCCCACCACCTTGCCGGCCTTCTCGGCCTTGTTCCACACCTCGCTGCGGCCCACCCACTCTTCGGCGAAGACCTGGATGTCATTGCTGCCCAGGGCGTTCTCCATGGTGATGGAGTTGCCCGGCAGGCTATCGGTCTTGCAGTCATAGCCCTTCTCCAGGACGAACTGCAGGACGTCAGTCAGCAACATGCCGCTTTCCCAATTCAGGCCGGCGAACTTCACCGGTTTGCCCGACTCGCACCAGCCGGCCGCCTGGGCGCCGGAAGCGGCCAGCAAGCCCATGGACAGCAACGTGGTCAGCAGGGTCTTATGCATTTTCATTGTGTGACGCTCCTAATCATGAGTTGGCTTACGGCAGTTAAGAGGCATCCAGCCCTGTCCACGTCCCGTCAAGACTCACACCGCAGCAGCGCGACGGGCCTGACTCAGCTTTTGTTCGTTGGGCGCGTCCTGCTCTACCGGCAGGATCAGGTGCTCGGGCACCGCGCCATGCCACTTCTTCGCGCAGACGTAGTACAACGCCGCGGGCACCACCAGGCCGATGATCCAGGAGATATCGGTATCGCCCAGACTCGCCACCAGGGGGCCGGTATAGAAGTGGGTGGAAATGAACGGCATCTGGATCAGCACGCCGAACACATAAATAGTGATGCCCATGGCATTCCAGCGCCCGTAGCGGCCGTCCGGGTTGGACAGCGCCGGGATGTCATAGCGCTCTTTGGTGATGCAGTAGAAATCCACCAGGTTGATCGCGCTCCAGGGCGTGAAGAACGCCAGCAGGAACAGGATGAAAGACTTGAATGCGCCGAGGAACGAGTGCTGGCCCAGCAGCGCGATCAGGGTCGCGGCACCGACGATCAGCAACACGAAGATCAACCGCTGCAAGCGCGTCACTTTCAGCTCGCCGCGAAAGCCGCTGATGATGGTGGCGATGCACATGAAGCTGCCGTAGGAGTTCAGCGTCGAGATGGTCACCTTGCCGAAGGCAATGCTGAAATAGAGCAACGCCGCTATGGCGCCAGTGCCGCCCAAGCCGACAATGTAGGCCACCTCACGACCGGCGAACTGGCCCTTGGACAGGGCCGCGGCGAACACCCCGAGCACCATCGCCACCTGGGCACCGATCACCGAACCGGCACCGGCGGCGAGGAAGGTTTTCAATGGCGACGTCTTGCTCGGCAGGTAGCGCGAATAGTCGGCGACATAAGGCCCGAAAGCGATCTGCCAGGATGCGGCCAACGACACCGCCAGGAGGAAGCTGCTCCAGCTGAAGTGCCGAATCGCCAGCAAGGCGCTGACGTCGGTCTGGCTCAGCAGCCGGCTGAACAGGTAGAAAAAGGCGATCACGCCGATCACGCTGGCAACCCGGCCGATGTAGTGAATCACCCGATAGCCAAGCACCGTGACCAGCACAATGACGCTGGCGAAAATCAGGATGCCGATGCTGTCACTGACACCGAACATCTGGCCCAGCGCCTGCCCGGAAAGCACCGTGCCGGTTGCGGTGAAACCCAGGTACATCAGGCACACCAGCACCATCGGGATGGCCGCGCCATAGACCCCGAACTGCACCCGGCTGGAAATCATCTGCGGCAGGCCGAGCTTCGGTCCTTGCGCCGCATGCAGCGCCATCACTGCGCCGCCCAGCAGTTGCCCGATCAACAGCCCGATCAACGACCAGAACACATCACCGCCCAACACCACCGCCAGAGCGCCGGTGACGATGGCCGTGATCTGCAGGTTGGCACCCAGCCACAGAGTGAACTGGCTCAAGAGACGACCGTGTCTTTCCGCTTCCGGGATGTAGTCGATCGAACGCCTTTCGATCAACGGCTTGCTGCTTGCACGATCATTCGCTAAGGCCATGGACGTCAAACCTCTATGGGCACTGCAGACGATTTCCACTGTAGGAGCGAGCTTGCTCGCGAGGCGGTGCAGCTGATGCACCGTGGTGCTTGCTTCGCCAGCAAGCTGGCTCCTACAGGGAGAGTGGGGTGAGCCGATGCTGCGGTTACTTACCGGTGATCATCGGCAGGTTCAGGCCCTGTTCCTTGGCGCAGTCGATGGCGATCTGGTAGCCGGCGTCGGCGTGACGCATGACCCCGGTGGCCGGATCGTTGTGCAGCACCCGGGCAATCCGCTCGGCCGCTTCATCGGTGCCGTCGCAGACGATGACCATCCCCGAATGCTGGGAGAAGCCCATGCCGACACCGCCACCGTGGTGCAGGGAAACCCAGGTCGCACCACTGGCAGTGTTCAACAGGGCGTTGAGCAGCGGCCAGTCGGACACGGCGTCGGAGCCGTCCTGCATGGATTCGGTTTCACGGTTCGGGCTGGCCACCGAGCCGGAATCCAGGTGGTCGCGACCGATGACGATCGGCGCCGACAGCTCGCCGCTGCGCACCATCTCGTTGAACGCCAGGCCGAGCTTGGCACGCTGGCCCAGGCCGACCCAGCAGATCCGCGCCGGCAGGCCCTGGAAGCTGATGCGCTCGCGCGCCATGTCCAGCCAGTTGTGCAGGTGGGCATCGTCAGGGATCAGTTCCTTGACCTTGGCGTCGGTCTTGTAGATGTCCTGCGGATCACCGGACAGCGCCGCCCAACGGAATGGACCGACACCACGGCAGAACAGCGGACGGATGTAGGCCGGGACGAAACCTGGGAAGTCGAACGCATTTTCCACGCCCTCTTCCTGGGCCATCTGGCGGATGTTGTTGCCGTAGTCGAAGGTCGGGACACCCATCTTCTGGAAGGCCAGCATGGCTTTGACGTGCTCGGCCATGGACTGCTTGGCGGCCTTGATCACGGCAGCCGGCTCGGTCTTGGCGCGGTCGCGGTACTGCTCCCAGGTCCAGCCTTTAGGCAGGTAGCCGTTGAGCGGGTCGTGGGCGCTGGTCTGGTCGGTGACCATGTCCGGACGCACGCCACGGCGCACCAGCTCCGGCAGGATTTCTGCAGCGTTGCCACACAGGGCGATGGAGATCGCGCGGCCTTCGGCGGTGTACTTCTTGATGCGTGCCAGGGCGTCGTCCAGGTCGGTGGCCTGCTCGTCGACGTAGCGGGTCTTGAGGCGGAAGTCGATGCTGGTCTGCTGGCACTCGATGTTCAGCGAGCACGCCCCGGCCAGGGTCGCGGCCAGCGGTTGCGCGCCGCCCATGCCACCCAGACCGGCGGTCAGGACCCAGCGACCCTTGAGGTTGGAGTCGTAATGCTGGCGACCGGCTTCAACGAAGGTTTCATAAGTGCCCTGGACGATGCCCTGGCTACCGATGTAGATCCAGCTGCCGGCGGTCATCTGGCCGTACATGGCCAGGCCCTTGGCGTCCAGTTCATTGAAGTGCTCCCAACTGGCCCAGTGCGGCACCAGGTTGGAGTTGGCGATCAGCACCCGCGGCGCGTTGCTGTGGGTCTTGAACACGCCCACCGGTTTGCCGGACTGCACCAGCAAGGTCTCGTCGTCATTCAGCTGGGTCAGGGCTTCGACGATCTTGTCGTAACACTCCCAGTTGCGCGCGGCGCGGCCAATGCCACCGTAGACCACCAGTTCCTTGGGATTCTCTGCAACTTCCGGGTCGAGGTTGTTCATCAGCATGCGCAGCGGCGCTTCGGTCAGCCAGCTCTTGGCGGTCAGCTTGTTGCCACGTGCAGCGCGGATTTCGACGTTGCGGAATTGGGTGGGTTTGCTGTCAGTCACGGAAAAACTCCTCGGCGATGAGTCCAAGGTGCGAAGAGGATTCCATCGACTCTTACGCACACATATTTACTTGTACATACAAGCATATGCAATCAAGCGGCCAACTCGCTTGAGACGTACCTGAAAAACCTTGAGAGCAAACCGCAAGCCTTGCTGGACAAGGCTTTCAACAGGGCGAGAATTTTCCAGAAGAGTTTTTTGGCCGCAGCGAAGCTGTTACCAAAACCCGGTTTTGCGCTGTGCTGGGGCGTTCGGTAACAAACTGGTGCGCGAGAGAAACAGCAATTGCAGGGAGATGTGTGCCCGTTCTGCACGGCAGGTGCGGGCTGGGGTTCCGGCGCAGCGAGGGAACGAATAGAAGCCGGTAGCAGGCCGTATCCCGGCCTGCACCCAGCCACAATGATCAGATGGCGGTGAGTTCGATGACGCAGCAGCGTCCATCGGTGGCGATTTCCATAACCCCGGCATTGTCATCCAGGCGCAGGCAGTCATAACGCCCCAATGCCTGCACCGGGATGCTGCCCGTGTCCACCCAGGTCTGCTCGGCGACACTGAACACCAGCACGGTGTGCGCCTGGGTGAAGAAGCGTTGCTGACCATCGAACCACTGCAAGCGGGCGACGTAACGCTCAGGGCAATAGATCAGGTTGAAATCGCGGATCGCGCCCTCCAGCAGGGTGCAATTCACCTGGCTGGCACCGCTGAAGGCAAAGGGGTCCAGGGGCAGCAAGGGCCGTACCTCTTCGCCATCGACCGTCAGTTGCATGCCCGCACCCTGCAGCACGGTGATGATTCGCTGATAACCGGCAAAGCTGGAAAAGCCGCCGGATTCGCCGATATCGGCAATCGACAGGCGCCAGCCAAAACCTTCCAGGCCAGTGCCGGCGTCACGAGTGATTTCTTCGGTGCTGCCGCCGCCGTTTTTCCATGGCATGCGCGGGTAGTCGGCGGCACGTAACAGAGTGGACTGGATCATTTATGAAAGCGCCCTTCCAGACGATGACGGGAACCGGGGTGGATCAACCGGGCGGCGGTCACCGGCTGGCGCCCGGACCAGGTGCGACGCCGAATCAACAGGCACGGCTCGCCACGCTCGATCTGCAGCAGCTCGCACTCTTCGGGCTCGGCGAGAATCGCCTCCACCACATGCTCGCCCTCGGTCAGGGGGGCGACCTGGGACAGATAGGCGTAAGGGGTTTGCAGGGTGAAGTCCTGCTTGAGGTACTCCGGCGCCACCAGGGCGTTGACGAAGCGATCCTCGATCTGCACCGGGATGTCGTTCTCAAAATGCACGATCAGCGAGTGGAAGACTCGCTGCCCTTCGCGCATGTCCAGGGCCAGGGCGCGCTCGGAACCGGCAGCCTCTTCGCCCAGGGTGACGACCCTGCAGGTGTGGCGATGACCGCGGGAGGCGATCTCGTCGGCAATGTTGTGCACTTCGAACAAGGCCGATTGGCTCTTGGGTTCGGCGACGAAGGTCCCCACGCCCTGCATGCGCACCAGCATGCCCTCAGCGGTCATTTCCCGCAGTGCGCGGTTGATGGTCATGCGGCTGAAGCCCAGCTGATTGACCAGCTCGCTTTCCGAGGGAACGCGGTAATGCGGCGGCCAGTTTCCGCTCTCGATCTGCTGGGTGATCATCTGTTTGACGCGGGCATACAAGGGCGCCGGACTATCGCCCAGATGGGCAGCCAGCGGCGATTTGGCAGGCGGAGTCGGCACGGGAAATCCTTGTTGAGCAAAAAAGGTGACTAGCTTGCCGGAGTTTACCGAGCAGGCAAACGTCTGTATATGTATATACAAATAACACACGATGGGGTGCTTGAACCATGTCCGCCTTCTTCGCCGAACGCGCGCTGCTGCATGATGGATGGGCCAACCATGTACGTCTTGAAGTCAGTGCCGACGGCCTGCTGACTCACATCCAGGCCAACGCCAGTGCAGAAGGTGCAGAACAGCTCAAGGGCCCGCTGCTACCCGGCATGCCCAACCTGCATTCCCACGCGTTCCAGCGAGCCATGGCCGGGCTGGCGGAAGTGGCCGGCAACCCCAACGACAGCTTCTGGACCTGGCGCGACCTGATGTACCGCCTGGTGGGCAAGATCAGTCCTGAACAGTTGGAGATCATCGCCCGCCAGCTGTACATCGAGATGCTCAAGGCCGGCTACACCTCAGTGGCGGAATTCCACTATGTGCATCACGACACCGACGGCCAGCCCTACGCCGACCCTGCCGAGCTGTCCCGACGCATCAGCCAGGCGGCCGCCAGCAGCGGCATCGGCCTGACCTTGCTGCCCGTGCTGTACAGCCATTCGGGATTCGGCGGCCAGGCCCCCAATGACGGCCAACGCCGCTTTATCAACAGCACGGAAAACTACCTCCAACTGCAACAGCACTTGCAGCCCCTGCTGGCGCAACAGGCCAACCAGCAGTTGGGCCTGTGCTTTCACTCGTTGCGCGCGGTCACGCCACAGCAGATCAGCGAAGTCCTGGCCGCCAGCGACCGCCAATGTCCCGTACACATCCACATCGCCGAACAGCAGAAGGAAGTCGACGACTGCCTGGCCTGGAGCGGACGCCGCCCACTGCAATGGTTGTATGAAAACGTCGCGGTGGATCAACGCTGGTGCCTGGTCCACGCCACTCACGCCAATCCGGAAGAAGTCAGCCTCATGGCCGAAAGCCGGGCCATTGCCGGCCTGTGCCTGACCACCGAGGCCAACCTGGGCGACGGTATCTTCCCGGCGGTGGACTTCCTCGCCCAGGGCGGACGCCTGGGCATCGGCTCCGACAGCCACGTGTCTTTGAGCGTGGTAGAAGAACTGCGCTGGCTGGAGTACGGCCAACGCCTGCGGGACCAGCGTCGCAACCGCCTGTACCGCGCGGACCAGCCCATGGTCGGCCGCACTTTGTACGATGCCGCGCTCGCTGGCGGCGCTCAGGCGCTGGGGCAACCCATAGGTGCATTGGCCGTGGGCAAGCGCGCCGACTGGCTGGTGCTGGATGGCAACGATCCTTACCTGGCCACCGCGGATGGCGACGGGATTCTCAACCGTTGGCTGTTTGCCGGCGGCGACCGCCAGGTCCGGGATGTGATGGTGGGTGGTCAGTGGGTGGTGCGTAACGGACGTCACGCCGCCGAAGAAGACAGTAGCCGGGCCTTCACCCAAGTCCTGCGCGAGCTGCTCAACTGACCCCAAGTTCGTAGGAGCCGACGTGCTGGCGAAAGCATTCTCACGAACGCCTTCGCCGGCCAGCCGGCTGCTACAGGGGATGAATCTATTTCGAGGTCTTGGCCATGGCCGAGTCTGACACCCGCCAGATCAACCGCGTGGTGTCGTAGCCCTGCTGACGCGCCTTGCTCAGCAACTCTTCACGCACCGTCTCATTGACCTCCTTGGTCCGCGACAGCAACCACAGGTAACGGCGGTTGGGATTGCCGACAATCGCGGTCTTGTAGTCATCGCTGACATACAGCACCCAGTAGTCGCCCTTGGTCGCCCCCGGCAGCAGCCGCGAGAACCAGTTATCGAACTCGACCCACAGCTTGTCGGTCTTGCCCGGCACCTGAGGCGTTGCCGTGCCACGAGCCTCCTCCCACTTCCACTCCGGGGTCAGGCAGCGGTTGAGCACCGCCACGTTACCCTCCGGCAACAGGGTGTAGCGGGCCTCGGATTGCGCACAGTTACGCTGGAAATACATCGGCAACCGCGCCAGCTCGTACCAGGTCCCCTGGTAACGCTTGAGATCGACGTGGTTGACGGTCTTGGGCGCCAGCGAATCGTCCCGGGACGTGGCGCAGCCGGCCAAGAGCAGGCCGACCAGAAGAGTGAAAACAAAACGCATCATTATTTTTCTCCCGTGGGCCCGAAGCCCCGGTTTTTTACTTCAGGCCTTGCCCGGAAAACATCAGAACCTTGTCACCGGCATACTGCACGCTGATAAAGCTGTTCTTGTCGCCCCAGGTGCAGCTGGACATGCCCAGCGCGCCCGAACAGTCAGTCGGCTTGCCCAGGAGTTGTTCAACCTCGGCCTTGGGCATGCCCGCCGAGAGCTTGGAATAGTTTTCCTGATTGACCTTGCTGCACGCAGCCAGCAGCACGCAGAACGACAACAGAGCGAGAGAACGCAGGGACATGGTGAACTCCTGGACGAAAGGGGGAAGGCCTGTCAGCCAACCAGAAGCTTAGAAGAGAAAACCCCCTTCTGGTTCCCCGCTCGGCCGGGTATTTCTTGCCCGGTGCTCCGGGCATTTTCCCGGTAAATCAAACACCTTTTCGCCTTGCCCTGCTGTTCGTCGGTTTTTCTCCACGAGGCCTCATCTTCAGTAATAGCCAGTCGACATAACTGCAGCGCAAAGCCCTCCACTGTGGCAAATTGACGCCCCTCGTTGACCAGCCCATCGCGGTAGTTCACTTAATGACCAGCAATATGAAATTCAGCCACAAGATCCTGCTTGCCGCCGCCCTTGTGGTGGCCGTCGCGTTCGCCTGTTTTATTCTGTTCAATGACTACCGACAGCGTGAGGCCCTGCGCAGCAGCACCGAGTCCACCATGCAGGAACTGGGCAGCCTGACCACCAGCAATATCCAGACCTGGCTGGAAAGCCGCATCCAGCTCCTGCAGTCTCTGGCCCAGCAGATCGCCGTGGATGGCAACGGCGCCGAGAGCCTGAAACGCAGCGTCGGCCTGCCCGCCTATACCAGCAACTTCCAGCTCAGCTACTTCGGCGGCCAGGACGGCGTGATGTTTTCGGTGCCGGCCGGCAATCGCGCCGCCGACTACGACCCCCGCGCCCGCGGCTGGTACAAGGCGGCCACCGGCGCGCAACGGACCATCGTCACCGAACCCTACATCGCCGCTTCATCCGGCAAACTGGTGATCACCGTGGCCACCCCGGTGCAGCATCAGAACCAGATGATCGGCGTGGCCGGCGCCGATATTGACCTGTCGAGCATCAGCGCCATCATCAACTCGCTGAACTTCGGCGGTCATGGCCAGGCCTTCATCGTCAGCGCCGACGGCAAGATCCTCATCCACCCCGACAGCAAACTGGTGCTCAAGAGCCTCGCCGAAGCCTATCCCGCGGGTGCCCCGAGCATCAGCCCCGGCCTGAAAGAAGTGCAGCTGAACGGCAAGACCCAGTTCATCTCCTTCACCCACGTCAACGGCGTGCCCTCGGCCGACTGGTACGTGGCCCTGGTCCTGGACAAGGACACCGCCTTTGCCGTGCTCAGTGAATTTCGCACCTCGGCGATCATCGCCATGCTGATCGCGGTGGTGATCATCATCAGCCTGCTGGGCATGCTGATCCGCATCCTGATGCAACCGCTGCACGTGATGGGCCGGGCCATGCACGACATCGCCGAAGGCGAAGGCGACCTGACCAAACGCCTGGTGATCCATGGCCACGACGAATTCGGCACCCTGGGGGTGTCGTTCAACCGTTTCGTCGAACGCATCCACAGTTCGATCCGCGAAGTGTCCTCGGCCACCGGCCAGGTCAACGAAGTGGCCCTGCGCGTAGTCGCCGCCTCCAACTCGTCGATGTTCAACTCCGACCAACAGGCTTCGCGCACCAGCAGCGTGGCCGCGGCCATCAACCAACTGGGCGCCGCCGCCCAGGAAATCGCCCAGAACGCCGCCCTCGCCTCGCAGCACTCCAGCGAGGCCCGCAGCCTGGCGCAAGACGGCCAGCAAGTGGTGGATCAGACCATCGCCGCCATGCATCAGCTGTCGGCAAAGATCAGCAGCTCCTGCGACAACATCGAGACCCTCAACAGCAACACGGTGAACATCGGGCAGATCCTCGAAGTCATCACCAGCATTTCTCAGCAGACCAACCTGCTGGCCCTCAACGCCGCCATCGAAGCGGCTCGCGCCGGTGAGGCCGGACGCGGTTTCGCGGTGGTAGCGGACGAGGTGCGTAACCTCGCCCACCGCACCCAGGATTCGGCGCAGCAAGTGCAGAAAATGATCGAGGAGCTGCAAGTGGGCGCCCGTGAAGCGGTGGGCACCATGACCGAGAGTCAGCGTGAGAGCGAAAGCAGCGTCGGCATCGCCAACCAGGCCGGCGAACGCCTGGGCAGCGTGACCCAGCGCATCGGCGAAATCGACGGCATGAACCAGTCGGTGGCCACCGCCACCGAGGAGCAGACCGCGGTGGTGGAATCGATCAACGTCGACATCACCGAAATCAACACCCTGAATCAGGAAGGGGTGGAAAACCTGCAAGCCACCCTGCGCGCCTGCGCCGACCTGGAACAACAGGCCAAGCGCCTGCAGCACCTGGTGGGCAGCTTCCGTATCTGAGGAGCAGCTTCGCCGGCAAGCCGCCTCCTACCAGTATTCGTAGGAACCGGCTTGCCGGTGAAATCATTCGATTGCGGACATTCGGCAATACAGTCGCTGGTCTGCACGCCCCCAACAGAACTGGATTAAGACTAAACTCAGGCCTGCCTTTACAGTCGAGCCCGCCCCATGAAGCTTTCATCCCAGATCAAGCCCATCAGTTACCTGAAAAGCCACACCGCCGAGATCGTCAAGCAACTGACGGAAAGCCGCGAGCCTCTGGTTATTACCCAGAATGGCGAAGCCAAGCTGGTGGTTATGGATGTACAGAGCTTTGAGGAACAGGAAGCGACCCTGGCCATGTTGAAACTTCTGGCCTTGGGCAACCGGGAGATTGAAGCCGGTCAGTTCCGTGATGCAGAGCAGGTGTTTGCCGACCTGGAGCGGGACGACCTGCAATGAGATTCAAGGTGGTCATTCTGCATTCGGCAGAACGCGACCTGAAAGAGCTCAGACAATACCTGATCAGTCGATTCTCTCCCCAAGCCTGGCACAGCACCTTCCAGCACTTGAAATCCACCGTGGCTCAACTGGCGACCTCGCCCTACGCTGGCGTGGTACCTGACGAAATTCAGCAGCTCAATCTGCGCCACTATCGTCAGGTACTTTGCGGTATGAACCGGGTGATCTACGAAGTGCGGGAGAACACCGTCTTTATCCACATCATTGCCGATACACGCAAAGACCTGCCGTCATTGCTGATGAAGCGCCTATTGCGAGCGGGCAAGTAATGCTTGCCGGCCGTCAGAAACGCGAACCAGGCTCGCGCAGGAAAGCCAGCTCCTCGGCAGTGGACTCACGACCGAGGATGGCGTTGCGATGGGGAAAGCGCCCGAAGCGGGCAATGATTTTCTGGTGCCGTTCGGCGTAGTCCAGCTGATCAGCAAACACCGGGCGATCTTCCTCCGGTTGTTCGTCGTGCAGGGCAGCAAAGCGGGAAACCCCTTCGTTCTGCACCGCCAGGTGCTCGCAATGCTCGAACACCAGGTAGATGAAGCTGCGTTGCATGGCCGGCAAGCGCCGGTCGAGGTCCGCGGCAATGCCTTGCGCCACCAGTGCCTGGGCACGGGTATCGCCGGAGAACGCCTTGGGCGTATCGCGATAGATCATCCGCGGCAACTGATCGAGCAACAGCACCAGGGCCAGCCAACCTTGGGGACTTTGCGTCCACTCGGTCAATCCGCCAGCCAGAGCCTGCTCCACCAGACCACCAAAGCGCTGGCACGCTTCGAGGTCCTGGCTGTCGCGTTTGCCAAACCACAGCCTGCCCTTGGCAGCGACCACCTCTGCCGGCTTTTCGGCTGAACCGAACCACCAATCAAGCAGAGGCTGCCAGGACTGGGCCATGTCTTATTCCTTGTGGTAGCCCGTCACACGAGCCACTTCTTCCTTGGAACCAAGGAATACGGCAACACGCTGGTGCAGGCCTTCAGGCTGAATGTCGAGGATGCGCTGGCGACCGTCGGTAGAAGAACCGCCAGCCTGTTCGATGAGGAAGGACATCGGATTGGCTTCGTACATCAGCCGCAGTTTGCCCGGCTTCTCCGGCTCGCGGCTGTCGCGTGGGTACATGAACAAGCCGCCACGGGTCAGGATACGGTGCACGTCGGCGACCATGGCCGCGACCCAGCGCATGTTGTAGTTCTTTTTCAGTGGCCCGGTGTCGCCGGCCAGCAGCTCACTCACGTAGCGCTTGACCGGGGCTTCCCAATGACGCTCGTTGGACATGTTGATGGCGAATTCCTGGGTGGATTCCGGGATCTTGATGTCTTCGTGGGTCAGCACGAAGCTGCCCATTTCACGGTCCAGGGTGAAGCCCTTGACGCCATGACCCAGGGTCAGGATCAGCATGGTCTGCGGGCCGTAGATGGCGTAACCGGCAGCAACCTGCTGGGTGCCCGGCTGCAGGAAGGCCTTTTCGTTCAAGGCTTCGTTCTGGCTCAGGTACTCATTCGGGCAACGCAGCACCGAGAAGATGGTGCCAACAGGCGCGTTGATATCGATGTTCGACGAACCGTCCAGCGGGTCGAATACCAGCAGGTAGGCGCCTTTCGGGTATTTGCCCGGGATCTGGTAGGCATTGTCCATTTCCTCGGACGCCATGCCGGCCAGGTGACCGCCCCATTCGTTGGCTTCCAGGAGGATCTCGTTGGAGATCACGTCGAGCTTCTTCTGCACTTCGCCCTGCACGTTTTCCGTGCCCATGCTGCCCAGAACACCACCCAGGGCGCCTTTGGACACAGCGTGGCTGATCTCCTTGCAAGCACGCGCCACCACTTCGATCAGGAAGCGCAGATCGGCAGGAGTGTTGTTGCTGCGGGTCTGCTCAATCAAATAGCGACTCAGGGTAACGCGGGACATGGAAGGCTCCGGAGGAATGGGGGGACTAAAAACCCGCGCAGTTTAACGCGAGTCGGGGCGCATTTCCTCCTCTCAGACAGGGAACCGGCAGATAGAGTTCAGGCACCGGTTTCAGCGTAGCCACAAAACCCCAGGCATGACTGGCCACAGCGCCCTCTGCCATCCCCGCAACCGCTCAGGATTTGACCGCCGGCTTGCGCAGCAGACTGAAGGCCATGCCGGCCAATGCCAGTACCCCCAGGAGCAGCACCGCCCACAGGCCGATTTTTTTCCAGTCAGGCCCGCTGGCCACGGCGACGTCCGGCGACGTCGCAGTGGACGTCGTCAGTTGCGCCGCGCCCTCGACCTTGGCCTGGCCCAGTTCCTTGAGACGCTGCGGACTGTAGTCAGGAATCAGGGTGGCCAACGGCAGGTTGGCCGCTGTTGCGGTCGGGTTGCCCAGTGCCAGGGTATAGGGCCCGGCGCCACGAGCCAGGAACACCAGTTGCGTGCCGCGCACGGCAAATTGCAGGGTCGGCGCCTCGGCGCCCAGGCCGCCGCCACGCTCATCCACTGTCAATTTGAGCTGCTGCACGGTCTGCCCCGGCAATTGCAGTTCGTTCTGCTGCACGTCCTGGCCGTTCTGGGTCAGGCGGTACAGCAGGCCATTGCTCAGGGGCTGCCAGGGCAGGCTGCTCTCACGGCGTCCGTACAATGTTGCGGGCGCCAGGCTATTGGCCTGTTTGAGCTCGACCCGCACGCGCTCGACATTCAGCCCCTTGGGCAACTGCCAACTGTACTCACCGGCCTTGGCGGCCGTGCCGCCCAGCGGTTGCGACCACAGCAGCGGCGACGGCAGGCTGCTGGTGGTGCTGCTCTGCAACTGCGCGGAAGTGAGCACCGGCGCCGCCTGCGGGGTGTTCCACAGCAAGCGCAGGTAACGTGCCGACTGCCCGGGCAAAGCCACCTCATGCTGCTCGACCCGCTCGTCGGCAAACGACAGCCGTGCCACCTGGCCTTCTCCCCAGGATTGCCAGTGCTGCAGATCGTCACTGGCCTCGATGCTGAAACGCTGGAAACCGTCGCGCTCACTGGTCCAGTCCAGCACCAGTTGTTGCAGCGGCGCCTTGATGGCGCTGGCATCCAGCAACCAGCCTCGCAGGACTTCTTCACCCGCCTCCAACTCAGTGGCCGGCTGCACTTCCACCAGCGTGCCATTGGCGTTGGACTGCACCCGCACACTGGGGATGCTGTCGCCAGCTTGCGCCGAGTTGTACAGCGGGAACCACTTCACATCAGCAAGGCTGCGCTGCTCGCGAGTCTGCGCCTGCTGACGGGCCACGGCATAGGCCTGGGGCTCGCCGGCAGCGTTGAACACGCGCATATCCCGCAGATCGGTCTGGCTGGCCTGGAGCTGCACGGCGAGCGGCAGCTCCAGGCGGTACCAGGGGCCTTCGCCGCTCAGGGTCAAGGGCACCTGGGACTTGAAGTCCCCGGGCTTGTCCTGGGCCACGGCGGACAGTGCCACACACAGGCCCGCAGCCCCCCACCAGCCCAGGTTCAACTTCTGACTCAAGACGACACTCCTTCATTCAAGGGCTTGCCGGCTTCAGGCTCGGCCTCGACCCGCTTGGGCGGCAAGGGGGCGAAATACCCCACCACCAGCAACAACACACCAACCCCGATGAAAGAGACGATCCGCGCCAGCCCGCCACGGTTGCTCAACTCCACCAGGAACAGCTTGGCCACCACCACCGCGATCAACGCCGCGCCGATCAGCCAGACTTCGCGGCGATGGCGCACATGCCCGCCAATCATCAAGCCCAGGGCAATCAGGGTCCAGACGATGGACAGCCCGGCCTGGACCATCATCGACTCAAGCAACGCATCCGCCTGGAACGGCACACCGCTCCAATGATGAGCCGCGCGCATGACCAGCACGGTGAAGAAGGCGAACAGGGAAACCCCCGCCACCAACTGGGCGCCGCGCTCGGCGTAATCGCTCCGAAGCGCCAGCACCTGCACCGCACTGTGGGACCACACATAGACCCCGAACAGGGCAAACAGCAGCCCCAGCTCCAGGGGATTGAGCAGCGGCAAGTAAGGCAACGGCTCGGCACGGCCGTCGCTGAAGGTATTGGCCAGCCAGAACCAGCCCAGCATCAACACCGCCAGGGGCAGCGCGGCATACAGGCGGTACTCCCTGGAATGCGCGGCAACCGGCCACGGCCAATGGCGCGGCGTGGCCATGGCCACCAGGTACAGGCTCGGCAGGATCGCCCAGCCCAGCCAGCGCCAGGCGTTGTACTGCTCGGACAACAGCAGCAAGGCGTAGCGCAGTTCCAGCGCCAACACCCCCAGCAGCAGCCAGCAACCCAGCACATGGGCGATGCTCAGGACCCGCGTCGGCAGCCATGCCGCCAGGCGCCGCAGACTGAAGAAGTGCACGGCGAACAGCAGGGTCCAGGCCAGCCAGCCCAGATCCGCCGCCGGGTGATAACGCGGTGCCCAAGCCGCCAGCAGCACCAGGGCGCCCGCCGGTATCAGCAGGCTGCACACCAGCCCCAGGGACTTCCACTGCAGGCGCACCGTCAGCAGCGCACAGAGCAGCACGCTGGCGGCGGTGATCAGCAGCAACAGGCTCGCCTGCCAATGGGCCGGGGCGAAGCGCAGTACCTCCTTGAGCCAGGTAAAGGCCCACCAGCAAGCCCCCCAGGCCAACAACAGGTCGGACAGGCGCCCCAGGCTCAAGGCATCGAACGCCGAGCCATGATGGCCCCGCTGCAAGCGCCAGGCCCCTACCAGCGCCGCCAGGGCCAGGACCATCGGCGTCCAGAAGTCGCCATTGGCCAGGGGCCGCGCAGCGTCCGCCACCGCCACGAAATACCAGTCCGAACCGGCCAGCAGGAAGGTGCTGCCGCCAATCACCTGGAGCACCAGGCCAAAGACAAAACTGGCCCGCTGCTGCAAGTACAGGCTGAGCCAGATGATCAACAGCCCGCTGGCGGCCCAGACCCCACTGGCGGTACGCCAAGGCAGCACAAACAGCACCGCCAGGTTGATCATCATCAAGCCCGCCAGCAGCACCACCGACAGCCCCCGCAACAAGCGCGGGTCGTTGCGCACCATGTCATTGCGGGCGGCCAGGAGCATGCCGCCAATCAGCGCCAGCCCAATCAGCGAGGCGCTCATCAGGCCGCTCCAGCCGGCGCTGAAGACCGCGCTGGCGTCGCCGTCCGCCCCTTGCAGGCGCATCAGGAACAAGGCCCCGCCGAGCAACTGGACGCCAAATGCCGTGAACAGGAAGGCCCGCGATTGCAGGCGCAGGCCGACCCACAAGGTCACCAGCCCGGCCAGGGCCCAACTGATGGCCGTGCCCTGGGTGAAGAAGAACAAGGGCGCCAGCAGATACAGGAAACCCAGCCCAAGCACCCCCAAGAGCGGCGCAATGCCCTGCTCCCAGGTCGAAGGCAAGGACTTATCGGCCCGTCGCAGTTGGTCGAAGCTGAACAGCAACGCGCCACCGAGCAGCAATGCCCCCAAAGGCGCACCGGCCAGCAGGCTGGTGTTCCCGGGACTCAATTCGCTGAGGAAAGCCAGGGCCGAGCCCACCTGCAACAGCAAGGCGAAGGCCCGGGCCAATGGCCGCTGCTGACGCAGGCCGAGCCAGAAGATCCCCGCGCCCTCCACGGCCCAGGCCGCGGACGTCCAGCGCGCATCCAGACCCAACGGAATGGCCAGGCTGGCGAAAATCCCCCCCAGAGCCAGGCAGGTTTCCCCCAGCAACAGGGCGCGACCGCCCATCAGCACCCGCGCCAGGACCATGTAGATCAAGCCCAGGGCCAGGGCACTGAAAGACGCCGCGAACTCCAGATGCCGGACCAGCGCCAGTTGCAAGCCGAAAGCCACCAACGGCGGGCCGAAGAGCAGGCTGCCATCGACGTAGTCACCCTTGCGTGCGGACCAGTGCAGCAGCGCCTGACGATCGGCGTCCGCCGGAGCATCGGTCATTTCCAGCAGCTTGCGCCGGGTAAACAGCAGGCCAATGGCCAGGTACATGAGGAAGAACAGGATCAGGAACGGCTCGGTACTCCACAGCAGCTCCGGGGCATAGGAACGCAGGCCCCAGGCGAAACCGATGCCGAACGTGCCGACAAAGCCGATCAGGTTCAGCAGGCGCCAGGCCTTGAACCAGGCAATGCCGAGGATGCCGGCATTGAGCAGGGCGAAGTAGCTGAACAGCGCCACATGGCTGCCGGCGCCGGTGGACGTCAGGATGGGCGCGGCAAAACCGCCCAGGGCGGCGGCCGCCGCCAGACCCAGGGCATCCTGGGTAATGGCCAGGATCGCCGAAAACACGGTCACGGCCACCAGCAGGCCCAAAGCCGCAGAAGGGTCGAGCAACGGATGCAGACGCATGGCCGCGAACACCGTCAGGTAGAGCACGGCGATGCCGGTGCCCTGGAGCATCAGCGCGTAGTTGCTGTTGCGTCGCCGCAGCCACCAACCCAGCCCCAAGAGGCCCAGGGAGCTGGCCGCCACTCCGGCATAACGCAATTCGATGGGCACCACCATGCCTTCGGTGGCATAGCGCAGGAGGAAGGCCAGGCCGAGGAACAACAGCACCACGCCGACCCGCAGCACGGTGTTGCCGCCAAACAGCCAGTTGCGTGCACCGCTGATGGCGCGTTCGATCAGGTTCGGTTGCAGGTCGACAGGGGCGGCAGCTGGCTGTGGCTCCCGGGACGACACCTGGGGCCCGGGTTGCCAGACCGACTCCGGCAGCGGCTGGCTGGCTTGGATTGCCGCGGCAGGACGCACCGCAGCGGGCAGTTCCCAGACCAGCTCGGGGGCAGCCGGCTCCACAGGCTGGACTTCATCAAGAATGAATTCAGGCAGGTCTTCGCGTTCCGCCGCGGCGCTCGTGCCTGCGCGAGCCTCGGCAAGCGGGGCATTGACCAGGGGGTCGGCCGCAGGTTCGGCGGCGGGGCTAGCGTTGCTTTCCAACAGCGCAAGACGCTGGCCCAGGGTGGCCAGGGCCTTTTTCGCCTGTTCCAGCTCGCGGTGCTGGTCGACAACCTGGCGATGCAGGGCGCCGAAGCGAATGGCCAGGCCGACAGCCAGGCCCAGCAGGGCACCGATCAGGGCATCACTGATGGACTCATCAACGATCCACCCCAGCACCAACCCCAACAGCATGAACATCCATTGCATGTGTCGATATCCCTAAGCGGTCCACTAAAGGACAGGTACAGCTGTGTTGACGCGTTCACCGGCAAGCCGGCCCCTACGGAGATTGTAGGCGCCGGCTTGCCGGCGAAGGTCTGTCCCCGATTGGAAGCCGAGCGTGGCCCGAAAGACACCATCCGGGAGATAAAATCGGCGCTCAGTATATCGACCCGACCCAACAAACGTTGGGCCTTATGCACAGTTTGAGAATTCTCCCAAACGCCTCACTCCAGCGCCTTCCAGATCTGCGTGGCGTATTCACGGATGGTCCGGTCCGAGGAAAACCAGCCCATGCGCGCCGTGTTGAGCACCGCCGAACGCCACCATTCCTTGGCGTCGTGCCAACGCTCCTCGACCCGAGCCTGGGCACTCCAGTAGGCATCGAAATCGGCGCAGACCAGGAACCGGTCGTAGTCGATCAGCGAATCGATCAGCCCGGTGTAACGCGACGGATCATCCGGGGAGAACACCCCGCCACGAATCGCCTGCAGCACATCGCTGAGCCGATGGGAGGCGGCGATATCCGGCACCGCGCTGAATTCGCCATTGCGCTTGCGCGCCTCCACCTGCTGGGCGCTGAGACCGAAGATGAACATGTGTTCGGCGCCCACCTGCTCGCACATTTCGACGTTGGCACCATCCAGGGTGCCGATGGTCAGGGCGCCGTTGAGGCCGAACTTCATGTTGCTGGTGCCCGAAGCCTCGAAGCCGGCGGTGGAGATCTGCTCCGACAGGTCGGCGGCGGGAATGATGCTTTCCGCCAGGCTGACGTTGTAGTTGGGCAGGAACACCACTTTGAGCAAGCCACGTACAGTCGGGTCGCTGTTCACCGTACGGGCGATGTCGTTGGTCAGTTTGATGATCAGCTTGGCCTGGTGATAACTGGCGGCCGCCTTGCCGGCAAAGATCTTCACCCGGGGCACCCAATCGGTTTCCGGCTCGGCGCGGATCGCCTGGTACAGCGCCACGGTATGCAGCAGGTTGAGCAACTGGCGCTTGTACTCGTGAATACGCTTGACCTGCACATCAAACAGCGCCGCCGGGTTGACCGCGATGCCCAGGCGCTCATGGATGATCGCCGCCAAAGCACGCTTGCTGTGCAGCCGCTGTTCGGCGAACTGCTTGCGAAAGGCGGCTTTCTCGGCGAAGGGTTCCAGCCCCAGTAGCAGCGCCTCGGGATTGTCCAGCAGCTCGGGGCCCAGGACGTCCACCAGCATTTCGGTCAGTTGCGGGTTGGCCTGATACAGCCAGCGGCGGAAGGTGATGCCGTTGGTCTTGTTGTTGATCCGCTCCGGGTACAGCTTGTGCAGCTCGGAGAACACCGTGCTGCGCATCAGCTGGGTATGCAGGCCGGACACACCATTGACGCTGTGGGAGCCGAGGAACGCCAGGTTGCCCATGCGCACCCGGCGACCGTTGTCTTCCTCGATCAGCGACACCGCCCGCAGCACGTCGAAATCGTGCATGCCCTTGGCCCGCAACGAGTCGATGTGCTGGGCGTTGATCAAATAGATGATCTGCATGTGCCGCGGCAGCATGCGCTCCATCAGGCCCACCGGCCATGTTTCCAGGGCCTCGGGCAACAGGGTGTGGTTGGTGTAGGACAGGGTTTGCACGGTGACCTGCCACGCCGCATCCCAGGCGATGCCGTGCAGGTCCACCAATTGGCGCATCAGCTCGGCCACGGCGATCGACGGGTGGGTGTCATTGAGCTGGATGGCCGCGTGCTCGCCGAGGCTGAGCACCGAGTCGTGCATGTTCTTGTGGCGCCGCAGCAAATCCTGCAACGACGCCGAGACGAAAAAGTACTCCTGGCGCAGACGCAGTTCCTGGCCCGCCTCGGTGCTGTCGGCCGGGTACAGCACCCGGGAGATGCTCTCGGCCCGGGCCACTTCCGCCACCGCCCCCAGGTGGTCACCGGCGTTGAAACGCTCCAGGTGCAAATCCTCCATGGCCCTGGCCCGCCACAGACGCAAGGTGTTGACGCTGGCCCCACGCCAGCCCACCACTGGGGTGTCATAGGCCACCGCCCTGACGGTTTCCACCGGCCGCCAGACCTGGCGAATGTTGCCCGCTTCGTCGGTCACGCTGTCGACGCTGCCGCCAAAGCCGATGGAGTAGATCACCTCGGGGCGCTCGAACTCCCAGGGGTTGCCGAAATCCAGCCAGTGTTCGGTCTGCTCCTGCTGCCAGCCGTCGACAATCGCCTGGCGGAACAGGCCGTGCTCGTAACGGATACCGTAGCCGTGACCGGCCAGGCCCAGGGTCGACATGCTCTCCATGAAACACGCCGCCAGGCGCCCCAAGCCACCATTGCCCAGTGCCGCATCGGGCTCCAGCAGGCGGATGCGTTCCAGGTCCACCCCCAGATCGGTGAGGGCCTCGCGGGCCACGTCCAGCAGACCAAGATTGCTCAGGCTGTCAAACAGCAAGCGACCGATCAGGAACTCCAGGGACAGGTAATACACCCGCTTCTGACCCTTGCGGTACATCTGTCGCGTGTGATCCATCCAGTGATCGACCATATGGTCCCGCGCCGCCAGGGCAATGGCCTCGAACCAGTCGTGGTCGAAGGCGTGATCCGGGTCTTTGCCAACCGCGTAGGTGAGTTTGGTCAAGACGGCTTCGCGAAAGGCGGCCACCTCAGCGTCACGAACAAGGGATTCCTGAGTCATCGATACGACCTCTGACGAGATACACAGTGAGCATGGAATGGTCTGAGCCTAGTCGGTCTGACACGGAGCGAAGGCTCTGGTTCGGCGCTGTCTCAAATGGCTCGACTCACGAGAGAGCCTTGCGCGCCTGCGGGGAAAAAGATGCAGATGCCGTGCCGCCAGGGACTAATCGCAAGGAACACAAGAAAAATCCGACCTAAAGTCGTTCAAAAATCCACCAGTCCCGGTATGATCGCGCGCCCTGGAACATGCCGGAAGCACCACCTTGATGAAGTCCAATCTGATCGCCGCCGCGGAAATCGACCGTCTCGATACCTGGGCCAAATACACCGCGCCCATGTGCGGTTCCTGCATGTCCAGCTGCTGCACCCTGCCGGTGGAAGTGAAGATCAAGGACCTGATCCGCATTGGTATCGTCGACGAATTCGAGCGCGGCGAACCGGCGAAGAACATTGCCAAGCGCCTGCAGAAAGAAGGCATCGTCGAGCGCTACAACCAGAAGTCGGAAATCTTCACCTTGCAGCGCATGAGCAACAACGACTGCCTGTATCTGGATCGTAAAAGCCGCCTGTGCACCATTTATGACAAGCGCCCGGACACCTGCCGCAACCACCCGAAGATCGGCCCGCGCCCGGGCTACTGCGCCTACAAGCCCAAGCCCCAGGAGCGCCCGACCAATACCAGCAGTCGAACCCTGGAACGTTTCTGATCCCCTGCCCTTCAGGTTGCTAGGCTGCCCACCTCCCACCGCAGCTAACGCTGCTGTAGCCGCTGCCGAGCAGCGCGAGGCTGCGTACGGCTGCAAGGCAGCCGCAAGACGGCCAGCGCGGTAGCTCAGGCACCACGCGCCGCCTGGGTTGACGGCCGCTGCGCGCCCGGTCGCAGCCTCGCAGGCTCGGCAGCGGCTACAGGTTTTCTCCAGGCATAAAAAAACGCCCCCGGTCTCGCGACCGGGGGCGTTTTCATTCAGCCGGAACTAAAGACTCAGTTCTTGGCTTTCTTGGCAGCGCGGGTACGCTCGCCTTCGTCCAGGATCTTCTTGCGAAGACGGATGGACTTAGGAGTCACTTCACACAGCTCGTCGTCCTGGATGAATTCCAGAGCCTGTTCCAGGGTGAAGCGAACAGGTGGAACCAGGGCGATGGTTTCGTCTTTACCCGAAGCACGCATGTTGTCGAGCTTCTTGCCCTTGGTTGGGTTCACACCCAGGTCGTTGTCACGGCTGTTCAGACCAACGATCTGACCGTTGTAGATTTCCTGGCCGTGCTCGACGAACAGCTTGCCGCGCGCCTGCAGGGTTTCCAGGGAGTAGGTCAGGGCCTTGCCGGTTTCTACCGATACCAGTACGCCGTTCTGACGGCCGGACATGTGGCCGGACTTCATCGGAGCGTAGCGATCGAAGATCGAGGTCAGGATGCCTGCACCGTTGGTCAGGGTCAGGAACTGGTTACGGAAACCGATCAGACCACGGGCTGGAATGTTGTATTCCAGGCGTACACGGCCCTTGCCATCCGGAACCATGTTGCTCAGGTCGCCCTTACGCAGGCCCATCTCTTCCATGACCTTGCCCTGGGATTCTTCAGGGATGTCGATGGTGACGTTTTCGAACGGTTCCTGCTTCACGCCATCCACTTCACGGATGATCACTTCAGGACGGCCAACGCCCATCTCGAAGCCTTCGCGACGCATGGTTTCGATCAGTACCGACAGGTGCAGCTCACCACGGCCGGAGACCTTGAACTTGTCAGCCGAGTCGCCTTCTTCAACGCGCAGAGCAACGTTGTACAGCAGCTCTTTGTCCAGACGTTCCTTGATGTTACGGCTGGTCACGAACTTGCCTTCTTTACCGCAGAATGGCGAGTCGTTGACCTGGAAGGTCATGGAAACGGTTGGCTCGTCGACGCTCAGTGGCTTCATCGCTTCGACAACAGTCGGATCGCACAGGGTGTCAGAGATGAACAGCTCGTCGAAACCGCTGATGCAGACGATGTCGCCAGCAGCGGCTTCTTCAACGTCTACACGGTGCAGGCCGTGGTGACCCATCAGCTTGAGGATACGACCGTTACGGCGCTTGCCGTTGACGTCGATGGCCACAACCGGGGTGTTGGGCTTGACGCGACCGCGAGCGATACGGCCAACGCCGATCACACCCAGGAAGCTGTTGTAGTCCAGAGCGGAAACCTGCATCTGGAACGGACCGTCACGGTCAACGCTTGGCGCTGGCACGTTGTCGACGATCGACTGGTACAGCGGGGTCATGTCTTCAGCCATTTCGGTGTGGTCCAGACCGGCAATGCCGTTCAGGGCCGAGGCGTAGACGACTTTGAAGTCCAGCTGTTCTTCGGTGGCACCCAGGTTGTCGAACAGATCGAAGATCTGGTCCAGAACCCAGTCAGGACGCGCGCCCGGACGGTCAACCTTGTTGATTACCACGATTGGACGCAGGCCGGCTTCGAACGCCTTCTTGGTCACGAAACGGGTTTGCGGCATCGGGCCGTCTTGAGCGTCGACCAGCAGCAGCACGGAGTCGACCATGGACATTACGCGCTCAACTTCGCCGCCGAAGTCGGCGTGGCCCGGGGTGTCCACGATGTTGATGTGGTAGCCGTTCCAGTTGATGGCGGTGTTTTTCGCCAGGATGGTAATACCGCGTTCTTTTTCCTGGTCGTTGGAGTCCATCACGCGCTCGTCGTTGAGCTCGTTGCGCTCCAGGGTGCCGGATTGACGCAGGAGTTTGTCTACCAGGGTGGTCTTACCATGGTCAACGTGGGCAATGATGGCGATGTTGCGTAGATTTTCGATCACTTGTGTATCTCGATCAGAGGATTCGGTGTGCTGACAAATGCTGGCAGCGATTAACAATAGAGTCAGGCCTGGCCGTTACAGCTGGACGGCGGCGTCGGGGGGCCGGTGACGCAAGCCACAGGCGAACATCCCCGGGCACTTAGCTCGGTCTATAAACGCGCACATTGGCATGTCCCTCACTGAGCAGATGGTGAGCATGCAGGCGACTCATGACGCCTTTGTCGCAATACAGCAGGTACTGGCGCGTAGGGTCCAGTTCCTTGAAGCGGGCGTTCAATGCATAGAACGGCAGCGCTTGTACTTCGATGCCAGCAAGCTCCAGCGGGTCGTCTTCCTGGGCATCCGGGTGACGGATGTCGATGACGATCTGACCGGCCAGCGCCTCACTGACTTCTTCAATCTGCAAATCCTGGCCCAACTCGTCGATCACCCGATCGATCGGCACCAGCTTGGCCCGCTCGATCGCACGCTCGAGCACCGCCATATCGAATTCTTTCTCTTCATGCTCGACGCGATGGCGCTTGGCATGGGTCTTGGGGTTCACCGAGATGACCCCGCAGTACTCCGGCATGTGCTTGGCGAAGTCGGCGGTGCCGATCTCTTCGGCCAGGTCGATGATGTCCTGCTTGTGGCTGGCGATCAGCGGGCGCAGCACCAGCTTCTCGGTCACGCAGTCGATCACCGACAGGTTGGGCAACGTCTGGCTGGACACCTGGGAAATCGCCTCGCCAGTCACCAGTGCATCGATGTGCAGACGGTCGGCGATGCTTGAGGCGGCACGCAACATCATACGCTTCAAAATGACGCCCATATGACTGTTGTCGACTTTGCCGAGAATTTCCCCGAGCACTTCCTCGAACGGCACGCTGACGAACAGCACCCGCTGGGAGCTGCCGTACTTCTTCCATATATAGTGCGCGACTTCCATCACGCCCAGTTCGTGGGCACGGCCGCCCAGATTGAAGAAGCAGAAGTGGCTCATCAGGCCACGGCGCATGACCTGATAAGCGGCGACCGTGGAGTCGAAGCCGCCGGACATCAGCACCAGGGTCTGTTCCAGGGCGCCCAGCGGGTAGCCACCGATACTGTTGTGCTGGCTGTGGATCACGAACAACCGTTGGTCGCGAATTTCCATCCGCACTTCGATTTCCGGCTCTTTGAGGGAAATGCCGGCGGCACCGCACTGCCGACGCAGCTGGCTGCCAACGTACTTTTCCACGTCCATGGAGCTGAATTCATGCTTGCCGGCACGCTTGCAGCGCACCGAGAAAATCTTCCCGGGCAAGGCCTCGCCGAAGTGCTGCTTGCACTTGGCAACGATGTCGTCGAAGTCGCCCAGCGGGTACTCGTCAACCTGCAGGAAATGCGCGATGCCGGGCATGCAACTCAGGCGCTCGGTCAGCTCCTTCAGGGCCTTGGGCTCGCTGAGGGCGGTTTCCAGCTCGAGGTTGTCCCACACACCATTGACCACCACGGCCGGGTCCAGATCGCGGAGCACGGCACGGATGTTCTTGGCCAACTGACGGATGAAACGCATCCGTACCGGGCGGCTCTTGATGGTGATTTCCGGGAAAACTTTAACGATTAGTTTCATGAAAACTGCGCGCGCTGGGCCAGCCGAAAAAGGGGGGCGCGGATTATAGCGGAAATTGCTCAAGGTTTAACCAATTAATGTGCAGAAGGTTTTAGGTGCACCAAAACGGGTCATTTATCAAAGAAGACGCTACATTGCAGTGCGCCAAATGCCGGCATTAGGCCAAATCCGCCGCAGAAAGCGTGATTTTGGGGCAGAAAACCCATCTCGGGGCACTGGCATGCAATTTGCTCCCTTGTGAGGCAGGTTGCCATGGCAGAGTATTCGCGCCGGCATCACCCACATTCTAAGGGCACTCCAACACCAAGCCCGAAGCCACCCGGAGGACACTATGTCGAAGTCGGTTCAACTCATCAAAGATCATGACGTCAAATGGATTGATCTGCGCTTCACTGACACCAAGGGCACTCAACATCACGTGACCATGCCGGCCCGTGATGCGCTGGATGAAGACTTCTTCGAATCCGGCAAGATGTTCGACGGTTCCTCCATCGCTGGCTGGAAAGGCATCGAAGCCTCCGACATGATCCTGATGCCGGACGACGAAACCGCCGTGCTGGACCCGTTCACCGAAGAACCGACCCTGATCCTGGTCTGCGACATCATCGAACCTTCGAGCATGCAAGGTTACGACCGCGACCCACGCGCCATCGCCAAGCGCGCCGAAGAGCACCTGAAAGCCACCGGCATCGGCGACACCGTATTCGCCGGTCCAGAGCCAGAGTTCTTCATCTTCGACCAAGTGAAATTCAAGTCCGACATCTCCGGTTCCATGTTCAAGATCTACTCCGAACAAGGTTCCTGGATGTCCGACCAGGACATCGAAGGCGGCAACAAGGGACACCGTCCAGGCGTCAAAGGCGGCTACTTCCCGGTTCCACCGTTCGACCACGACCACGAAATCCGTACCTCCATGTGCAACGCACTGGAAGAAATGGGCCTGACCGTTGAAGTTCACCACCACGAAGTGGCGACTGCCGGCCAGAACGAAATCGGCGTCAAGTTCAACACCCTGGTGAAGAAGGCCGACGAAACCCAGACCCTGAAATACGTCGTGCACAACGTGGCCGACGCCTACGGTCGCACCGCCACCTTCATGCCTAAGCCACTGTACGGTGACAACGGCTCGGGCATGCACGTGCACATGTCGATCTGGAAAGACGGCAAGAACACCTTCGCTGGCGAAGGCTATGCCGGCCTGTCCGATACCGCCCTGTACTTCATCGGCGGCATCATCAAGCACGGTAAGGCCCTGAACGGCTTCACCAACCCGGCCACCAACTCCTACAAGCGTCTGGTTCCAGGCTTCGAAGCCCCGGTCATGCTGGCCTACTCGGCACGCAACCGTTCCGCTTCGATCCGTATTCCTTACGTGTCGAGCCCTAAAGCCCGCCGTATCGAAGCCCGTTTCCCGGACCCGGCTGCCAACCCATACCTGGCCTTCGCTGCTCTGCTGATGGCCGGCCTGGACGGTATCCAGAACAAGATCCACCCTGGCGACGCCGCTGACAAAAACCTGTACGACCTGCCGCCTGAAGAGGCCAAAGAGATCCCACAAGTTTGCGGCAGCCTGAAGGAAGCCCTGGAAGAGCTGGACAAAGGTCGTGCGTTCCTGACCAAAGGCGGCGTTTTCAGCGACGACTTCATCGACGCTTACATCGCCCTGAAAAGCGAAGAAGAGATCAAGGTCCGTACCTTCGTACACCCACTGGAATACGAGCTGTACTACAGCTGCTGATCCGGTAGCGTCGGCGCAAGCCGCGTGATCAAGAGGCCTCCTTCGGGAGGCCTTTTTTATGCCCGCACATTTGCCCTGCCCGGGGTGGTTGCGTGCATCATGGGCGCCGCCCTTCTCTTATCTGCCGAGCCCGCCCATGACTTCGCGCCTCAACTTGTGCCTCGCCCTGACCTGCAGCCTGCTCACCACAGCCGCCTGCGCCACCGAAGCCCCCGCCGCTCTCGCCCCGTTGCTCGGCAGCATCGGCGAACGCCTGGCCATTGCCGATCAGGTGGCCCTGAGCAAATGGGACAGCCACAAGGCGGTGGAGGACCGGCCTAGGGAACAGCAGGTAATTGCCGGCGCCACGGCCCAGGCCGCCACCTATCACCTGAGCGAGGAAAGGGTTGGGCAGTTCTTCGCCGCCCAGATCGAAGCCAACAAACTGGTGCAGTACGCCAAGCTGTCCAGCTGGCACCTGCAAGGTCGGGCGCCAGACACCCCGCGCCAGGACCTGGCCGGACAGATCCGTCCACAACTTGATCAGTTACAAAAACGCCTGTTGCAGCAACTGGCCGACTTCAGCCCCCATGCCGGCGATCGCCAATGCCCGCAATGGCTGGCCCAGGCCAATCAGGCCGCCAGTCGCGACCCGTTGCGCCAACTGGCAATGGTCCGCGCCACCGCTGAGTTATGTGTGTTCAAAGGTTAACCACGCCCGCGCCCAGCCTCGCGTCGCCCTATGCTGAGCCTTTCAACCGCGAACCTGTAAAGGGCTGGAATCACCGTGATGCGCGTCGCTGCTTTTTGCCTGCTGTGGATAACGGCGCTGCCCGCCAGTGCAGAACCTTACGCCCAACTGCAGTTGCAGGGCGTGCCAGCGCACGGCGCGCTGCGGGCCAATAACGGCAGCTTCACGGTGCAGGTGGCGCTGGTGCCGGACTTGCAGCCGCAGCATCGCCTGCGTCTGCTGCTGGACGATCAGGCGTATGGAACCCCGAGCCGGGGTCCTGAGTTGCCGCTGGTGAATATCGACCGTGGCCAACATCGCCTGGCAGTGCAGGTCCTCGACGGCGAGCGGGTCCTGCAGCAGAGCGCGCCGATCACCTTCACCCTACTGCGGGCCCATCGCCGCTGAGCTCACTTCAACCGCCCCGCTACAGCCCGCTCGCGGAGTGAACCTGCGCAGTGCCCATGCGGCGCTCGTGCTCCAGCAGCCAGCGCTTGCGCCACAGTCCGCCGCCGTAGCCGGTCAGCGCGCCATCGCTACCTATGACCCGGTGACAGGCGATGACGATGGCGATCTGATTGGCGCCGTTGGCCCGGGCCACGGCACGCACCGCTGACGGCGAGCCGATCCGGCTCGCCACTTCGGCATAACTGCAGGTACTGCCCAGAGGGATGGCGCGCAAGGCCTGCCATACCGTTCGGGTAAAGGGCGAGGCGTTCATCGCCAGGGGAGTGTGGAAACCGTCGGCTTCTCCGGCGAAATAACGCTGCAGCTCGGCCTCGATTTGATCGATAGGGGCGAAACGTCCAAACCCTATGCTGGAGCCGCTGCTCTTTTGCAGGTTTTGCAGCTCATTGGCCAGGGCCGGGCGATCGAAAAACTCCAGCAGATGCAGGACCTGGGCGTCGGCCACCGCCAGCATCACGCCGATAGGAGTCTGCAACCAGTCCACCTTGAGCAACTCGCGCCCCCGCAGGTTCGACGGCGGCTGGCCGGCCAGGCGGGCAAAGGCACGGCGAAAGCCACTGTCGGAATCAAAGCCGGCGCTGATCTGCGCCTCGATCACCGACTCTCCGCAGGACAGCTGCTGCATGCCTTGGCCCATGCGTCGCAGGCGGGCCATTTCCAGGAAGGTCACCCCAAAGTAGCGCTTGAACGCGCGACGCACGGTGGACGGGTCCAACCCCTGGCGGCTCAGGTCGTCTTCGTACCAGCGGCGTTCGGGATCGCTTTGCAACTGATCCAGCAGGGTCTGCACCCAGGGCTCCTGCACTCCGGCCCGCTCCAGGGGGCGACAACGCAGACAGGCGCGGAATCCCGCTTCGACGCAGCCCTTGATGGAGCTGAAGAACACCGTGTTCTCACGCTTGGGCTTGCGCGCGGCACAGGTCAAGCGACAGAACACACCGGTACTTTTCACCCCGACAAAGGCAAAGCCTTCATAGGCCGGGTCGCGATCCAGAAGGGCCTGGTACAGGGTGTCGTCATCGGGGAGCTGGAACAGCAGAGGGGCGTTTTCCATGGCCGCATCCTAAACCTTGAAGCATTAGGTTCGAGCACTTTAAACCCGCGCCCTGACAGCGGCCGCTGAAAAACGGGCGTTGATTCCCACACCGTCGAGCACCGCGCAAGCACCATGCAGATTCATGCACTATATTGGTGCAACAAGTTGCACCCGGAGACCATTTACAGCCCATTTTGGTTCGAAAATACCCGCCGGGGCTGGCAAAGCGCCACGCAATCGAGCTTCAAACGGCTGTTTCAGGGCTTGGACGCTTCTTTTCGGAGCCTTGGTTTGGTTTTTGCATTTTCTCCACATCAGCGCCTTACCCGCGCGCGCAATTCGGGACCGGCCCCGGATTGTCTTGCTTCAAAAGAGGTCACCACTTACCCATGACCATCAGCGACCCACTGCACCGTCTGCTTCTGGACAACCTGACCACCGCCACCATCCTGCTCAACGCCGACCTGCGCCTTGAGTACATGAACCCGGCGGCGGAGATGCTCCTGGCCATCAGCGGCCAGCGCAGCCATGGGCAATTCATCAGCGAGCTGTTCACCGAATCCGCCGAGGCCCTGAGCTCCCTGCGCCAGGCGGTGGAACAGGCGCACCCCTTCACCAAGCGCGAAGCCATGCTCACCGCCCTGACCGGCCAGACCCTGACCGTCGACTACGCGGTAACGCCGATCCTCAGCAATGGCGATACCTTGCTGCTGCTGGAGGTCCACCCCCGCGACCGGTTGCTGCGCATCACCAAGGAAGAGGCCCAGCTGTCCAAGCAGGAAACCAGCAAGATGCTGGTGCGCGGCCTGGCCCACGAGATCAAGAACCCCTTGGGAGGGATTCGCGGCGCCGCACAATTGCTGGCCCGGGAGCTGCCCGAGGAAAGCCTCAAGGACTACACCAACGTCATCATCGAAGAGGCCGACCGCCTGCGAAACCTGGTGGACCGCATGCTGGGCTCGAACAAGCTGCCGTCCCTGGCTCTGACCAACATCCATGAAGTGCTGGAGCGGGTCAGCAGCCTGGTGGAAGCCGAAAGCCAGGGCTGCATCACCCTGGTACGCGATTACGACCCGAGCATTCCCGACGTTTTGATCGACCGCGAGCAGATGATCCAGGCGGTGCTCAACATCGTGCGCAACGCCATGCAAGCCATCAGCAGCCAGAACGAAATGCGCCTGGGGCGCATCACCCTGCGCAGCCGCACCATGCGCCAGTTCACCATCGGCCATGTGCGCCATCGCCTGGTGACCAAGATCGAGATCATCGACAACGGCCCGGGCATCCCTGCCGAGCTGCAGGACACCCTCTTCTTCCCCATGGTCAGCGGCCGCCCGGACGGTACCGGGCTGGGTCTAGCCATTACTCAGAACATCATCAGCCAGCACCAGGGCCTGATCGAATGTGACAGCCATCCCGGCCACACCACCTTCTCGATCTTTCTGCCTCTGGAACAAGGAGCCCATCGACATGAGCCGTAGTGAAACCGTGTGGATCGTCGATGACGACCGTTCTATCCGTTGGGTCCTGGAGAAAGCCTTGCAACAAGAAGGCATGACCACCCAGAGCTTCGACAGCGCCGACGGGGTGATGAGTCGCCTGGCACGCCAGCAGCCAGACGTGATCATCTCCGACATCCGTATGCCCGGTGCCAGCGGCCTCGACCTGCTAGCGCGGATTCGCGAGCTGCACCCGCGCCTGCCGGTGATCATCATGACCGCGCATTCGGACCTGGACAGCGCTGTCGCCTCCTACCAGGGCGGGGCCTTCGAGTACCTGCCCAAGCCATTCGATGTGGATGAGGCGGTGTCCCTGGTCAAGCGTGCCAACCAGCATGCTCAGGAGCAGCAGGGCCTGGAAGTGGCCCCGACCCTGGCCCGCACCCCGGAGATCATCGGCGAAGCGCCGGCGATGCAGGAGGTGTTCCGCGCCATCGGGCGCCTGAGTCACTCCAACATCACGGTGTTGATCAACGGCGAGTCCGGCACCGGCAAGGAACTGGTGGCCCACGCCCTGCATCGCCACAGCCCGCGGGCGGCTTCGCCGTTCATCGCCCTGAACATGGCGGCTATCCCTAAGGACCTGATGGAGTCCGAGCTGTTCGGCCATGAAAAAGGCGCCTTCACCGGCGCTGCCAACCTGCGCCGTGGACGTTTCGAGCAAGCCGATGGCGGCACCCTGTTCCTCGACGAAATCGGCGACATGCCGGCCGATACCCAGACTCGTCTGCTGCGGGTTCTGGCCGATGGCGAGTTCTACCGGGTCGGTGGACATACTCCAGTCAAGGTCGATGTACGGATCATCGCCGCCACCCACCAGAACCTGGAAACCCTGGTGCACGCCGGCAAGTTTCGTGAGGACCTGTTCCACCGCCTCAACGTGATCCGCATCCATATCCCGCGCCTGTCGGACCGTCGCGAAGACATCCCGACCCTGGCCAAGCACTTCCTCAGCCGTGCCGCCCAGGAGCTGGCGGTAGAACCCAAGCTGCTGAAGAACGAAACCGAGGAATACCTGAAGAACCTGCCCTGGCCGGGCAACGTGCGCCAGTTGGAGAACACCTGCCGCTGGATCACCGTCATGGCGTCGGGGCGCGAGGTGCACATCAGCGACCTGCCGCCGGAGCTGTTGAGCCTGCCCCAGGATTCGGCGCCGGTAACCAACTGGGAACAGGCCCTGCGCCAGTGGGCCGATCAGGCCCTGGCCCGCGGCCAGTCAAGCCTTTTGGACAGCGCGGTGCCGAGTTTCGAACGGATCATGATCGAGACCGCCCTCAAGCACACCGCCGGCCGCCGCCGCGACGCCGCAGTGCTGCTGGGCTGGGGCCGCAACACCCTGACCCGCAAGATCAAGGAGTTGGGGATGAAGGTGGACGGTGGCGACGAGGACGAAAGCGAAGAAGGCTGAAGCCCTCCCCCCAACAACGAGGATGTGCGTGCACCAGGATGGGGTGCATGCACTGCCCGAAGGCGCGATGAACCGCAATCGAGCACAGCATCGTCATTCAAGGCCTGGCCTTCAAATCTGAAAATTATCCCTTCGAAAACGCAAAAGCCCCGGATTCCGGGGCTTTCGGCTTTCTGTCCAGGCAATTCATGCAGCACTAGCCAGAGTTGGCACGCCCCCTGCAATAACCCCATCACTACCCAGTTTAGGGGACCTTGGTACAGGCAGGCCGGGGATTCCCCTCTTTAATACCCGGCCCATCACGCTCACAGCGACGGGCCACGTTTTTGGGAACCTCGGTACAGGCAGGCCGGGAATTCCCTCTTTAACACCAGGCTCATCACGCGCATCGCGACGAGCCCAAGGTTTCGGGAACCTCGGTACAGGCAGGCTGGGGCTTCCCTCTTTAACACCGGGCTCATCACGCTTTGAGCGACGCGCCCACAACCCTTTCGGGGACCCTGGTACAGGCAGGCCGGGAATCCCCTTCTTTACACCGGGACTCATCGCCCCCAAGGCGATCAGCCCCTCCCACTTTTGGGGGCCTTGGTACAGGCAGGCCGGGGTTTCCCTCTTTTATTCCTCCCGCAGGTGGATCGCCAGGCGCCAGCGCCCCTCCACCTCGCTACCCGCCCAATCGCCCCGCAGCGGCCGGGCGGCCACCAGGTTCAGCAGCAAGCCCCGGTCCGCCAGGCGCACCCGCCAGTTCACATTCTTCTGATTGACCTGTAGCTGACCGTTCTGCCCGCGCCCCTGGGCGTCGAACAGCAACGCCACGGCGCCGTCGATATGTTCGCCGTGAACCTTGGGCTCATGGTTGAACCACAGCACCAGGCCATCAGCGGCCACCTCGACCTGCTGCAACTCCACAGGATCGGGCTGGGTCAGGCGGCCAATCATCAGCCCCACCATCACCCCGACAATCGCCAGGGAGCCGAATACCTTCGGCATTAGCTTCGGTCGCGGGTCTTCTTCAGGCGTAGAATGCAGCCTGTCTTTCTCTTCGGAGCCGTGCATGTTTCACGTCATCCTCTTTCAACCAGAAATACCGCCGAATACCGGCAACGTTATCAGGCTATGCGCCAACAGCGGCTGCCACCTGCATTTGATCGAGCCGCTGGGTTTCGAAATGGACGACAAGCGCCTGCGCCGCGCCGGCCTCGACTATCACGAATACGCCACCTTGCAACGCCATGCCGACCTCGCCAGTTGCCTGGAAAGCCTCGGCCATCCGCGCCTGTTCGCCTTCACCACCAAGGGCTCGCGGCCCTTCCATGACGCCAGCTTCAAGGAGGGCGACGCCTTCCTGTTCGGCCCGGAAAGCCGTGGCCTGCCGGCGGACGTACTGGACGCCCTGCCCGGCGAACAACGCCTGCGCCTGCCCATGCGCGAAGGCTGCCGCAGCCTGAACCTGTCCAACACCGTAGCCGTGGCCGTCTATGAAGGCTGGCGGCAACTGGGCTTCAAGTAACCCTTCTCTGTAGCCGCTGCCGCAGGCTGCGACAAGGCCCGAAGGGCCTTCTTGCATACGCGATCACGGCGCCCACTTCGTGGTCGATCGCAGCCTGCGGCAGCGGCTACAGGGTTGGGACAGCTGACGCCCGAGCATGAAAAAAGCGCCATTACAGGCGCTTTTTTCGTACCGCAACCCGTACTTACTGAACGGTGTTTTCGCCGGCGGACTGCAGGCGTTGCAGTTCCTGGGCGTACAGCGCGTCGAAGTTCACCGGAGCCAGCATCAGCGCCGGGAACGAACCACGGGTTACCAGGCTGTCCAGCGCTTCGCGAGCGTAAGGGAACAGGATGTTCGGGCAGAAGGCACCCAGGGTGTGGCTCATGGAAGCCTCGTCCAGGTTCTTGATCAGGAAGATGCCGGCTTGTTGCACTTCAGCGATGAAGGCCACTTCGTCGCCGTTCTTCACGGTCACGGACAGGGTCAGCACCACTTCGTGGAAGTCGGCTTCCAGGGCTTTCTGGCGGGTGTTCAGGTCCAGGCCGACGCTTGGCTCCCACTGCTGACGGAAGATGGCCGGGCTTTTCGGCGCTTCGAAGGACAGGTCACGCACATAGATGCGCTGCAGGGAGAATTGCGGTGCGCTTTCGTCTTCGGCAGCAGCAGTGTTCTGTTGGTCAGTCATCTCAGATCCTTCTTGATCTTGGGGTCTATAGGGTTAGGAATTTCAGGCCGCCAGCAGCGCGTCGAGCTTGCCGGCGCGCTCCAGGGCAAACAAATCATCACAACCACCTACATGGGTGGCACCGATCCAGATCTGCGGTACGGACGTGCGTCCGGCCTTCTGAGCCATATCGGCGCGCACCTGCGGCTTGCCATCGACCTTGATCTCTTCGAAGGCTACGCCTTTGCTCCCGAGCAGATGCTTGGCCCGCGAGCAATAAGGGCAGTAATCACTGGAGTAGACGATGACCTTGGGCATTACTTCACCAATGGCAGGTTGTCGGCTTTCCAGCTGGACACACCGCCAGACAGTTTGGCCGCGGTGAAACCGGACTTCAGCAGCTCACGGGCGTGGGTGCCGGCGTGCTGGCCTTGGGCATCCACCAGGATGATGGTCTTGGCCTTGTGCTTCTCCAGCTCGCCGACGCGGGCGGCCAGCTTGTCCTGGGGAATGTTCAGCGCGCCGACGATGTGGCCGGCGGCGAAGTCCTTGGACGGACGGATATCGATCACTACGCCCTGCTCGCTGTTGACCAGCGCAGTCAGTTCACGGGTGCTGAGGCTGCGGCCACCGCGGCTCAATTCATGAGCGATCAACAGAGCCAGCAGGATGGCGAAGGCGCCGACGAGCAAGTAGTGTTCAGTGGCGAATTGAATCAGGTGAGCAACCATCTAAGGAGGTTCCAGGGCGTTAAAATGTCGGCCAGTATACACAGCCCTCAAGGTCGGCCAAACCCCGCCCGGCGGTGACGCCATTGGAACTTCGCTTTAAACTGCCACTCCGTTTTTCCACACCTCCTTTTTCAACACTTCCCTATCCAGCCACGAGTGGACGCCATGACTACCACGCCTAAACCTTTGGTCCTGATGATTCTGGATGGCTTCGGTCACAGCGAGAGCCACGAATCCAATGCCGTCTATGCGGCCAAGAAGCCAGTCCTGGACCGCTTGTGCGCCAGCATGCCCAACGGCCTGATCTCCGGTTCGGGCATGGACGTCGGCCTGCCGGACGGACAGATGGGCAACTCCGAAGTCGGCCACATGAACCTGGGCGCAGGTCGCGTGGTGTATCAGGACTTCACCCGGGTGACCAAGGCCATCCGTGACGGTGAGTTCTTCGAGAATCCGACCATTTGCGCGGCCGTGGACAAGGCCGTGGCCGCCGACAAGGCCGTGCACATCCTCGGCCTGCTGTCGGACGGCGGCGTGCACAGCCACCAGGACCACCTGATCGCCATGGCCGAACTGGCCTTCAAGCGCGGCGCCGAAAAGATCTACCTGCACGCCTTCCTCGATGGTCGCGACACGCCGCCAAAAAGCGCCCAGTCGTCCATCGAACTGCTGGACGAGACCTTCAAGACCCTGGGCAAGGGCCGCATCGCCAGCCTGATCGGCCGTTACTTCGCCATGGACCGCGACAATCGCTGGGACCGTGTGGCCCAGGCCTACAACCTGATCGTCGACGGCCAGGGCCAGTTCAACGCCGCCACCGCCCAGCAAGGCCTGCAAGCCGCCTATGCCCGTGAAGAGAGCGACGAATTCCTCAAGGCCACCACCATCGGCGAGCCGGTCAAGGTCGAAGACGGCGACGCCGTGGTGTTCATGAACTTCCGCGCCGACCGTGCCCGCGAGCTGACCCGAGTCTTCGTCGAGGACGACTTCAAGGACTTCGCACGCGCACGCCAGCCAAAACTGGCCGGCTTCGTCATGCTCACCCAGTATGCCGCCAGCATCCCCGCGCCGGCGGCCTTCGCTCCAGGCAGCCTGGAAAACGTGCTGGGCGACTATCTGGCGAAAAACGGCAAGACCCAGCTGCGCATCGCCGAAACCGAAAAGTACGCTCACGTGACCTTCTTCTTCTCCGGCGGCCGTGAAGAACCGTTCCCGGGTGAAGAACGCATCCTGATTCCGTCGCCGAAAGTCGCCACCTACGACCTGCAGCCAGAGATGAGCGCTCCTGAAGTCACCGACAAGATCGTCGATGCCATCGAGCACCAGCGCTACGACGTGATCATCGTCAACTACGCCAACGGCGACATGGTCGGCCACAGCGGTGTGTTCGCAGCTGCGGTGAAAGCCGTGGAATGCCTGGACCTATGTGTCGGGCGCATCGTCGACGCCCTGGAAAAGGTCGGCGGCGAAGCCCTGATCACCGCCGACCACGGCAACGTTGAGCAAATGTCCGACGAGTCCACCGGTCAGGCCCACACCGCTCACACCACCGAGCCGGTGCCTTTCATCTATGTGGGCAAGCGTGCGCTGAAAGTCCGTGAAGGCGGGGTCCTGGCGGACGTGGCGCCCACCATGCTCAAACTGCTGGGCCTGGCGCAGCCTGAAGAGATGACCGGCAAGTCGATACTGCTGGACGCCTGAAACTGAAGCTGGCTGTTTCCTGCACAAACGCCCGATACGCCGTATCGGGCGTTTGCGTATCAGCAGCAGCCTTTGCCTCGCAGCCTCTCCAGCTGATGAGCGCACCCAGGCAGCACCACCCGCAGCACTGCCGCACAAATAGTAATAATTATCAGTTACGATTGTGCAGCATCTGGAGAAACCGAATGAACAAGACCGCTGTATTTTTTTTAGCCTCCGTTCTCGCAGGTTGCGCCAGCCCCGCTCCTGTTGAACACAAACACACAGCTGAAGTGGCTGCGTTCGAAGATCAGCGCCCCTCGGTAGAAATGGACAGCTACACCGCCGAGAAACTGAACGCCCTGCTCAAGGTTCGCCAACAGGCCGGGGCGCAAAGCACGGGCCAACTGAGCGAGCAGATTTCACGGGCGTTCATGCACACGCCTTACGCAGCGAACATGTTGCAGGGCTCGGCGACCCTGGCAGAGAAGCTGGTCGTCGACTTCAGGGGCCTGGATTGCTTCACCTACCTGGATTACGTCGAGGCCCTGCGAAAATCCACCGACCAGGACAGCTTCATCAAGAACCTCATCCAGACCCGCTATACCGGCGACGGCGTGCACTATGCAGACCGCCGGCACTTCTTCACGGACTGGGCGCATGCCGGGCAACCGCTGACCGAAGACCTGACTGCGCAGTTGAGCGCAGATGCGGTGACCGTGACCAAACACCTCAACCAAAAGGCCAACGGGGACCTGTACCTGCCAGGCCTGCCCCTGGTCGACCGCGACATTACCTACATACCCAGCACGTCGATTGACGAGCAGGTGCTCAGCCGCCTGCAGACTGGCGACTACATCGGCATCTACACCCATCTTGCGGGCCTGGACGTCACCCATACCGGGCTCTTCATCAACACCGCCAACGGCCCCGTGCTGCGCAATGCATCGTCCAAGAAGATGCAACGCGAGGTCATGGATTCACCCTTCATGGAATACGTGCAGAACATCCCGGGCATCGTGGTGTTGCGAACCCGACAAGACGGCCAGGCTTTCACACCGCAATCGGCGCCGGAAATCGACGCGCAATCAGCACGGCAACCCAGCCAGGCGCTCACCCACGGCTGATTGCCAACGGCGATCAGCCGCCAGCCACGCCAGCGAACGGGCCTTGCTTGATCGAGGTTTGCGGCAATAACCACCTGCACCCTGATAGCAAATGGCCCAATAACCGCCCGGAAACGGCTTTTTATGACGAACGCCGCAAAGCAGTTGGCTTTGAGGCGTTTTTTTTGCAGCGATGGGCGGGCATACTAGACCGTCCCTTTCCCTGGTGTCGCCCGCCTCTATGCTTCGCGCCCTGATTGCCCTTGCTCTGATCTGCCTGCTCCAACCGGCTTTTGCCGATGAGCGCGCGCAAACCCAACAACAGTTGGACGCCACGCGTCAGGACATTGCCGAGCTGAAAAAGCTGCTGGGCAAGCTGCAGGAAGAAAAGTCCGGTGTGCAGAAAGAACTGCGCGGCACCGAGACCGAGATGGGCAAGCTGGAGAAGCAGGTCGAAGCCCTGCAGAAAGAGCTGAAGAAAAGCGAATCCGAGCTGCAGCGACTCGATGAGGAGAAAAAAAAACTCCAGAGCGCGCGCACTGAACAGCAACGACTGATCGCCATCCAGGCCCGCGCGGCCTACCAGAACGGGCGCCAGGAATACCTCAAGCTGCTGCTCAACCAGCAGAATCCGGAAAAATTCGCCCGCACCCTGACCTATTACGACTACCTGAGCCAGGCGCGCCTGGAGCAGCTGAAGAATTTCAACGAGACCCTGCGTCAGCTGGCCAATGTGGAAAAGGACATTTCCCTGCAACAGGCCCAGTTGCTGGTGCAGAAGAGCAGCCTCGACACTCAGCGTGAAGAACTCGACAAAGTGCGCAAGGAGCGCCAGCTGGCCCTGGCCAAGCTGAACAACGACGTGAAGGCCCGGGACGACAAGCTCAAGGCCCGCGAACAGGACCAGGCCGACCTGGCCAAAGTCCTGAAAACCATTGAAGAAACCCTGGCTCGCCAGGCTCGCGAGGCAGAAGAGGCGCGTCAGAAAGCGCTGATCGCCCAGCAGGAAGCCGAAAAAAAGCGTTTACGTGAGGCCCAGGCCGACGCCAGCGATGCCCCGCGCAAGCCCGTCAGATCAAGCCCGGGCGCCTTGGTTTCCAGCGCCGGCCCTTCCTTCGGCGGTGCATTTGCTGCAGCCCGGGGAAAACTTCCATGGCCAGTTGATGGTCGACTGCTGGCACGCTTTGGTGAAACCCGTGGCGACGACTCCCGTTCCAAGTGGGACGGGGTGATGATCAGCGCCGCCGCCGGCAGCCAGGTGCACGCCGTGCACGGTGGCCGGGTAGTGTTCGCCGACTGGCTGCGCGGCGCCGGGCTGCTGGTGATCCTCGATCATGGCAACGGTTACCTGAGTCTCTACGGACATAACCAGACACTGCTCAAAGAAGCCGGTGATGTGGTCAAGGCCGGAGAGTCCATCTCCACAGTGGGCAATAGTGGCGGACAGGACACTCCTGCGCTGTACTTTGCAATTCGTCAGCAGGGCCGCCCCAGCGACCCGGCACAGTGGTGCCACGCGCAAGGATAAGCGCTGCATCTAAATTAGGAGTTCGTTCGACATGCTGCATTTGTCCCGCCTTACCTCGCTGGCCCTGACGATCGCCCTGGTGATCGGAGCGCCTCTGGCGTTTGCCGCCGAAACCGCTCAATCAGCGACCGCCGCGACCACCAAGGCACCTTTGCCGCTGGAAGAACTGCGCACCTTTGCCGAGGTCATGGACCGGATCAAGGCGGCCTATGTCGAACCCGTGGATGACAAGACCCTGCTGGAGAATGCCATCAAGGGCATGCTCAGCAACCTCGACCCGCACTCGGCCTACCTGGGGCCGGAAGACTTCGCCGAACTGCAGGAAAGCACCAGCGGCGAGTTCGGCGGCCTGGGCATCGAAGTCGGCGCCGAAGACGGCTTTATCAAAGTGGTCTCGCCCATCGACGACACTCCAGCGTCCAAGGCCGGCATCCAGGCCGGCGACCTGATCGTCAAGATCAACGGCCAGCCGACCCGTGGCCAGACCATGACCGAAGCCGTGGACAAGATGCGCGGCAAGATCGGCCAGAAAATCACCCTGACCCTGGTGCGCGACGGCGGCACGCCGTTCGACGTGACCCTGGCCCGCGCCACCATCCAGGTGAAGAGCGTGAAGAGCCAGCTGCTGGAGTCGGGCTACGGCTACATCCGCATCACCCAGTTCCAGGTCAAGACCGGCGAGGAAGTCTCCAAGGCCCTGGCCAAGCTGCGCAAGGACAACGGCAAGAAGCTCAACGGCATCATCCTCGACCTGCGCAACAACCCGGGCGGCGTGCTGCAGGCCGCGGTGGAAGTGGTCGACCACTTCATCACCAAGGGCCTGATCGTCTACACCAAAGGCCGCATCGCCAACTCCGAGCTGCGCTTCTCCGCCACCGGCAAGGACGAAAGCGAAGCCGTGCCGATGGTGGTGCTGATCAACGGCGGCAGCGCCTCGGCATCGGAAATCGTCGCCGGCGCCTTGCAGGACCAGAAACGCGCGGTGCTGATGGGCACCACCAGCTTCGGTAAAGGCTCGGTGCAGACCGTGCTGCCGCTGAACAACGACCGCGCGCTGAAGATCACCACCGCCCTGTACTTCACCCCCAACGGCCGCTCGATCCAGGCCCAGGGCATCGTTCCGGACATCGAAGTACGCCGCGCCAAGATCACCAGCGAGGCCCAGGACGGCGAGTACTTCAAGGAAGCTGACCTGCAGGGCCACCTGGGCAACGGCAACGGTGGTGCCGACAAGCCGAGCGGCTCGTCGAGCAAGGCCAAGCCGATGCCGCAGGATGACGACTACCAGCTGGCCCAGGCCCTGAGCCTGCTCAAAGGGCTGAGCATCACTCGCGGCAAGTGATTGAACCCTTCGCCGGTAAACCGGCTCCTACAGGAGCCGGTTTGCGTAGGAGCTGGCTTGCCAGCGAAGCGCCTGCCAGGGCGCCCATTTCCCTATAAGGCCCGACCCCGACCCTCATGATTTCCCACCGCCACACGCTGTTCCGCTCGCTCTGGGCTCCGCTGTTCGCCCTGCTGTGCCTGGCCCCCCTTTCCCAGGCCCGCGCTACCGAACCCGCAGTACCAGCTGCGCCCAAGGCCTACCTGAGCCTGATCATCGACGACCTCGGCCAGAACCTGCCCCGTGACCGCCGCGTACTGGCCCTGCCCGGCCCGGTCACCACGGCGATCATGCCCGACACGCCCCACGCTGCCGAATTCGCCCGTGAGGCCCATCGCGCCGGCAAGATCGTCATCCTGCACATGCCCATGGACCCGGCCACCGGCCCCTTCGCCTGGCACCCCGAGCTGCCCATCGAAGAGCTGCAAAAACGCCTGGACGCCGCCTTCCAGGCCGTGCCCTACACCAGTGGCATCAACAACCATATGGGCAGCCGCATGACCGCCCAGCCCCAGGCCATGGCCTGGCTGATGGCCGACTTGCAGCGCCGCCACAAATTCTTCGTCGACAGCCGCACCAGCGCCCAGACAGTCGCCGCCGCACAAGCGCAGAAGATCGGTCTGGCCAGTGTTTCCCGGGATGTGTTCCTGGATGACGAGCGCACCGAGACGGCAATTGCCCAGCAATTGCAGACGGCGATCAAGCTGGCGCGCAAACAGGGTTCGGCGGTGATGATCGGCCACCCTTATCCCCAGACCCTGGCCGTGCTCGAACGCGAACTGCCCAAGCTCAAGGCCCAGGGCATCGAATGGATCGATATCAAGTCGATGATCAGCCTGCGCAGCAACGAAGCCATGGCCGGGCATGGCAAGAACGGCAAGTACAGATAGGGCAACGGCAAGCCTCAAGCTGCAAGCCAACGCGCCGCCGACCTGCTGTTATTTGTAGCTTGCCGCTTGCAACTTGCCGCTGATCTAGAGATAGCGCCCCATGATCTCCTCCACCATCCCCTCTTTGCGCATCTGCTCCAGAGCAGCCTGAAGCTTGTCCACTACCTCGTCAGGCACGTCCTTGTTCAGGGCCAGGTACAGCTCGGCGCTATTGAAGCGCAGCACGGTCTTAAGACCGGTGATGCCTGCCTGCTTGGCCAGGTAACGTCCGGCCGGGTCGCCGGTGGCCCAGAGGTCGATCTGCCCCGCCACCAGCTTCTTGGCATTGTCCTGGTCGCGCAGCACCACTTGGGGTGCCAGGCCCTGCTTGGTCAGCGTCTCGGCAATGGCATCGCCCTTGTAGGCGCCGATCTTGTATTTGCGCGCCTGCTCCAGGGATTCGAGGGTGATCTTGCTGCCGGCCTTGGCCAGCATGATCCAGTCATCCGGGCCGATGGGGCCGACCCACTTGAACAGCCGTTCGCGGTCCGGCAGGCGCGCCATGACGAACACGCCATAGCCGGGTTGCTCCAGAGCCATCTTGTAGATGCGTTCCCAAGGGAAGCGCAGGGTCAGGCTGTAGTTGACCCCGGCACGCTTAAACATTTCGCGGACGATATCCACGGCAATACCGTCGATATTCTCGCCTTGAGCGAAGTTCTTGCCGTTCTTGGCCATGTTGTAGGGGGGGAAGTTTTCCGTCAGCAGCACCAGGGAGGTGTCGGCGGTTTCAGCGGCGCGGGCCAAGCTGCCAAGGAGCAGAGAAGCGCTGGCGACAACCACAAGAAGACGTTTGAACATGACGGGATACCAGAATCCATGGCGTGCCCAAGAGTGCCGCGAGCACGCCATGCTGTCCAGTGGCTATCGCACAACAATCCCGCGCTGAGCCATGTAGGCCTTGGCCTCGGGAACCGTGTATTCGCCGAAGTGGAAGATGCTCGCCGCCAGCACCGCACTGGCGTGGCCTTCGATGATGCCGTCGGCCAGATGCTGGAGGTTGCCAACGCCGCCGGAAGCGATCACCGGAATCCCCAGCGCATCGCTGATGGCCCGGGTCACGCCCAGGTCGAAGCCGTTTTTCATGCCGTCCTGATCCATGCTGGTCAGGAGGATTTCGCCAGCACCCAGGCCTTCCATCTTCTTCGCCCACTCCACCGCATCCAGCCCGGTGGGCTTGCGTCCGCCATGGGTGAAGATTTCCCAGCGCGGGGTTTCGCCCGGACCGGAGACCTTCTTCGCATCGATGGCGACCACGATGCACTGGGAGCCGAAATGCTGCGCCGCTTCGCCGACGAACTCGGGGTTGAACACCGCCGCGGTGTTGATCGAGACCTTGTCCGCGCCGGCATTGAGCAGGTTGCGGATGTCCTGCACGGTGCGCACGCCACCGCCCACGGTCAGCGGGATGAACACCTGGCTGGCCATGCGCTCGACGGTATGCAGGGTGGTATCGCGCCCATCGACGCTGGCGGTGATGTCGAGGAAGGTGATCTCGTCGGCGCCCTGCTCGTCGTAGCGACGAGCGATTTCCACCGGATCACCAGCGTCACGGATGTTCTCGAACTTGACGCCCTTGACCACCCGGCCGTTATCCACGTCCAGGCAAGGGATGATGCGTTTGGCCAGTGCCATGGCGAGTCCTCAGCCTTGGTACGAATCGCAGAAAGCCTGGGCTTCTGCGACATCGAGGGTGCCTTCATAGATCGCGCGACCAGTAATGGCGCCGATGATTCCCGGAGCCTTGGCATCCAGCAGGGCCTTGATGTCGCCCAGGTTGTGGATACCGCCGGAAGCGATCACCGGGATCTTGGTGGCCGCCGCCAGGGCCGCGGTGAACGGCACGTTGCAGCCCTGCATCATGCCGTCTTTGGCGATGTCGGTATAAACGATGGCGGACACGCCGTCGGCTTCGAAGCGCTTGGCCAGGTCGATCACTTGCACGCTGCTGACTTCAGCCCAGCCGTCGGTGGCGACGAAACCGTCCTTGGCGTCCAGGCCAACGATGACCTTGCCCGGGAAAGCGCGGCAGGCTTCTGCCACGAACTCCGGCTCCTTGACCGCCTTGGTGCCGATGATCACGTAGCTCACGCCAGCCTTCACATAGTGTTCGATGGTTTCCAGGGAGCGGATGCCGCCACCGATCTGGATCGGCAGGTTCGGGTAACGCTTGGCGATCGCGGTAACCACCTCGCCGTTCACCGGCTGACCTTCGAAGGCACCGTTCAGGTCCACCAGATGCAGACGACGGCAACCGCCTTCAACCCACTTGGCAGCCATGCTCACCGGGTCGTCGGAGAACACCGTGGAATCTTCCATGCGGCCCTGGCGCAGACGTACACAGGCACCGTCTTTAAGATCGATAGCGGGAATAATCAGCATCTGGCAAACCTTCAAATTCGATTGTTCAGCTTCACTCGAAAATCAATTTTTCTCGAGCGCCCACAGATCGCTTTCGATGCTCTCGAACCTCTCCTTGAGGTGCGTCTGCACATCGAAAATCGCCCTGTTGTAATAGTGCGGAGCAATTTCGCGAGTAAAGAGTTCAAGAATCTCCGCCGCCTCGAACGAGCCCAGGTCGAGCTCGAAGCGCTCCTCCATGAAGCGCTTGATCTTGTGCGTCGCCTCACTTTCCTGTTCGGCAGTGAGGCGCAGTATCGGCGGCTTGGATTTCTTGATCGCCATTTACCAGCGACCGTCCCAGGCAGCGAAGTTCTGCAGCAACTGCAGGCCGTGGGTATGGCTCTTTTCCGGGTGGAACTGCACAGCGAAACGCGAGCCTTCGGCCAGCGCTGCTGCGAAGTCCACGCCATAGTGACCGCTGCCTACCACCTGCCGGGCATTGCCGGCATGGATGTAGTAGCTGTGCACGAAGTAGAAGCGCGCCCGGTCCGCAATGTTGTGCCACAGCGGATGGTCCACCGCCTGCTGCACTTCGTTCCAGCCCATGTGCGGCACCTTCAGGTGCTCGCCGTCCTCGATCAGGCCCTTGCCGAAGAACTTCACCTGGCCGGGAAACAGGCCGATGCAGTCAACGCCCTCGTTCTCTTCGCTGTGGTCGAGCAAGGCTTGCATGCCCACGCAGATTCCGAGGAAAGGACGATCCTGGCTGACTTCGCGCACCAGGGTGTCGAAGCCCAGGCGACGGATCTCGGCCATGCAATCGCGAATGGCGCCCACGCCGGGAAACACCACCCGGTCGGCTTCGCGAATCACGTTGGCATCGCTGGTGATCAGCACCTTGCCGGCGCCCACGTGCTCCAGGGCCTTGGCCACCGAGTGCAGGTTGCCCATGCCGTAGTCGATAACGGCGACGGTCTGCATTACAGCACGCCCTTGGTGGACGGCATCTGGCCGGCCATGCGCTCGTCCAGCTCCACCGCCATGCGCAGCGCGCGGCCGAAGGCCTTGAACACGGTCTCGATCTGGTGGTGTGTGTTGGTGCCGCGCAGCGTATCGATGTGCAGGGTCACGTTGGCATGGTTGACGAAGCCCTGGAAGAATTCCTGGAACAGGTCAACGTCGAAACCACCGACAGTGGCGCGGGTGAAGGGTACGTGCATCTGCAGGCCGGGACGGCCGGAGAAGTCGATCACCACGCGGGACAGGGCTTCATCCAGCGGCACATAGGCGTGACCGTAGCGACGGATGCCCTTCTTGTCGCCGATGGCCTTGCTGAACGCCTGGCCGAGGGTGATACCGACATCCTCCACGGTGTGGTGGTCGTCGATATGCAGGTCGCCCTTGCTTTCGATGTCCAGGTCGATCAGCCCGTGCCGGGCGATCTGGTCCAGCATGTGCTCAAGGAAGGGCACGCCGATATCGAATCGGGCCTTTCCGGTGCCATCCAGGTTGATCGAGGCTTTGATCTGGGTTTCCAGAGTGTCGCGCTCGACAGATGCCTTACGTTCGGCCATCACCAGCTCCGCAAAATCATTGGGCGAAAAAGGCGAATAGTATAGGCCCGACGGCGGCCAAACAGAAACACGCTGGACAATATCCTGACGGGCGCCAGCCAATGGCTACGGGGCTGTACCTGTCATGACAACTGTAGAAACTGACTTGCTGGTGAAGGTGCCAGGCCTACAAGACCGAGGCACCTTGTGCACCGGCAAGCCGGCTCCTGAGCAGGAGCGGGCTTGCCGGCGAAGCCATCAATGGAACAGCACCGCCGTCTTCTGCAAGGTCACCCACACCCCCCAGGCCAGGGGAATGCCCACCACCAGCCAGGCAGCGATCGCCAGCGGCAGACTGGCGGACGAAGCTTTCCACTCCAGCACGACACTGCTGTCAGCGCCCTTGTCATGGCCCAGGGCCTGCTCGGCCGCCAGTTGCTCGTCGGTCATGAAGTACTTGTCGGCCACCGGGCGCACCAGCAGGTTGCACAGGAAACCCAGCACCAGCAGACCGGCCAGGATGTACAGCGTGATGTCATACGCCGCGGCGCGTTCAACGCCGATGCTCAACTGATACTCACGCAGGTAGTTCACCAGCACTGGCCCCAGCACTCCGGCCGCCGCCCAGGCGGTCAGCAGGCGACCGTGGATCGCGCCTACCATCTGGGTGCCGAACAGGTCTGCCAGGTAGGCCGGCACTGTGGCGAAACCGCCGCCGTACATCGACAGGATGATGCAGAACGCCGCCACGAACAGAGCGATATTGCCCAGATGGCCGAGGTTCGGAATCAGCGCGTACAGGGCAAAGCCCAGGGCGAAGAACACGAAGTAGGTGTTCTTGCGACCCAGGTAGTCGGAGAACGACGCCCAGAAGAACCGCCCGCCGATGTTGAACAAGCTCAACAGACCGGTAAAGCCGGCGGCAATCGCGGCGATCTGCGCCAGTTGCCCGGCGTCCAGCTGGCTGAAGCTCAGATCGTTGCCCAGCAGCTTGCCGGCGAACACTTCCTGCAACAGCGGCGAGGCCATGCCGAGGATGCCGATACCGGCCGATACGTTGAGGCACAGCACCAGCCACACCAGGCGGAACTGCGGGGTCTTCCAGGCCACGTTCACGTGCACGTGACGGTGAGTGATCATCGCATTGGCGGCTTTTTTCGCCGGAGCGGTCCAGCCCTCAGGCTTCCAGCCGGTAGGCGGAACCCGGTAGGCCAGGGCGCCACCGATCATGAACACGAAGTAGATGGCGGCCATCACCAAAAAGCTCTGCCACACGCCGACGCTGGTGGGCGTGGCGAAATGGCTCATCAGGGCTGCGGCCAGAGGTGCGCCGACCATGGCGCCACCGCCAAAGCCCATGATCGCCATGCCGGTGGCCATGCCGCGCTTGTCCGGGAACCACTTGATCAGGGTCGACACCGGGGAGATGTAGCCCAGGCCCAGGCCGATACCGCCGATGACCCCGGAGCCGATCCACATCAGCCAGATCTGGTGGGTATAGACCCCCAGCGCCGAGATCAGCAGGCCGCCGCACCAGCACAGCGCCGATACCACACCGGCCTTGCGCGGCCCGGCATGTTCCAGCCAGCCACCCCAGATCGCTGCCGAGCAGCCCAGGAAGATGAAGAACAGGGTGTAGATCCAGCCGAGCATGGAAATCGGCCAGTCACACTGGGACGAAAAGACCTGCTCGATAAAGCCCATGCCCGGCGCGCACGCCACTGGCGCGCTGATGCCCAGCGCCTTGGACAGTGGCAGCCAGAACACCGAGAAGCCGTAGGCCATGCCGATGCACAGGTGAATAGCCAGAGCGGCCGGTGGGACCAGCCAGCGGTTGAAACCGGGCTTGGCAATGATGCGCTCTTTGGACAAGAACGCTGGCTGAGCGGCCGGGCTGGCCACCGCAGTGCTAGAGCTCATGGATGTTTCCCCCAATTATTAGAATTGTTCATCGGCCACTCCCCTGCGACGACCTTGGCACGCAGGCGCGGTCGTTTTATGAGTAAAGCTCCCTTTGGGCAGGCGCGACATTCAGTCGCAGAAGGACGGACGAACCGCGAGAGGTTACCATTTGCGACAAACTAAATACCCAAACTGGCATCACCTTTTTTCCCGCGACTGCTTCGCCCGCAGGCCAGGCCTCTGGCAAAAAAATGGCCGTTACAACGAAAAACCTCTAACAGCAATGGGTGACCAGTCGCCAGGTTCAGAGCGTTATACTCCCTGGCTAAATTTTGAATTCGACACACAAGGACTCGCCCATGAAAGCGTTCGGCAAAATCCTGGGTCTGGTAATTCTCGGGCTGTTGCTGATCATCGTGGCTCTGGGCTTCGCCCTGACCCACCTGTTTGATCCCAACGACTACAAAGAAGAGATTCGCCAGATTGCCCGCGACAAGGCCCACATCGAGCTGACGCTCAATGGCGACATCGGCTGGAGCCTGTTCCCCTGGCTCGGCCTGGAACTGCACGACGCCGGCGTAGCCACCCTGGCCAACCCGACCCAACCTTTCGCCGACCTGCAGATGCTTGGCCTGTCGGTCCGGGTACTGCCGCTGCTGCGCCGTGAAGTGCAGATGAGCGATGTGCGGGTCGAAGGCCTCAACCTGCGCCTGAACCGCGACAAGGATGGCCACGGTAACTGGCAGGACATCGGCAAGGCCGCCCCTACCGACAAGCAGGCCCAAACCCCGGCCACCAGCACCGGCGAAGCGGGCCAGCCCAACGTCGGCACAGACAAGCCTTCGCAGCCCATCCGCCTGGACATCGACAGCTTGACCGTGAACAACGCCCGGGTTGAGTACAACGATGAACAGACCGGCAAGCAGTTCACCGCCGAAAGCATCCAACTGAGCACCGGGCCAATTCACGAAGCCAGCAACACCCCGGTCAAGCTCACCGCATTCCTGGCCAGCAACCAGCCTGCCGTGCGGGTACGCACCGAGCTCAATGGCGAGCTGCGCTTCGATCGCGCCCTGCAGCGCTACCAGTTCGAAGACATGCGCCTGTCCGGCGAGGCCACCGGCGATCCGCTGCAAGGCAAGACCGTGACCTTCGCCGCCCAGGGCCAGCTGTTGCTGGACAAGGCCGCCAACGTCGGCCAGTGGACCGGTTTGAAAATATCCCTCAACCAGTTGCGCGCCCTGGGCGAACTCAAGGTCAATGATCTGGACAAGACCCCGCAGATCAGCGGCGGGCTCTCCATTGCCCAGTTCGACCTGGCGAAATTCGTCGACAGCATCGGCCAGACCCTGCCGGCCATGGCCGAAGGCAGTCTGAGCAAGGTCGAGCTGGTCAGCCGCCTGCAAGGCACGCCCAGCAGCCTGGCCCTGGAAGACCTGAACCTGAAGCTCGACGACAGCACCTTCAGCGGACGCCTGGCGATCGAGGATTTCGCCAAGCAATCCCTGCGCGCCCAACTCAAGGCCGACACCTTCAACGTCGACCGCTACCTGCCGCCCAAGTCGGCCGAAGCCAATAGTGCCGCCACGGCGCGCAAGGCCGAAGTGCAAAGCAGCGAAGCCGATGCCATGGCTGGCGCCGGCACCACGCCGCTGCCCAACTCGCCGACCAAGGGCGCCTGGAGCACCGACAAGCTGCTACCGGTGGAACGCCTGAACAAGCTCGACGTCGACGCCGACCTGAGCTTCGGCCAACTGATCCTGGACAAGCTGCCGATTCAGAATGCCGCGCTCAAGGCCAACGGCCAGGGCGGCCTGCTCAAACTGTCCAGCCTGCGCGGTGAGCTGTACAACGGCAGTTTCGAGGCCAGCGGCAATCTCGATGTGCGCCAGAGCACACCGCAGTTGAGCCTGCAGACCAAGATCAACCGCGTGCCGGTGGAACGCATCCTCGAAAGCCAGGGCCAGAATCCTCCGGTCAAAGGTCTGGTGACCCTGAACAGCAACCTCAGCGGCAGCGGCAACAGCCAGAAGGCGCTGATCGACAACCTCAACGGTACTGCCAGCTTCGTCATCAACAACGGCGTGCTGCTCAACGCCAACATCGAACAGCAGCTGTGCCAGGGCATCGCGGTGCTCAACCGCAAGAACCTCAGCAGTACGCCACGGGGCAAGGACACACCGTTCCAGGAGCTCAAGGGCAACCTGACGTTTCGCAACGGCGTGGCCAGCAACCCGGACCTGAAAGTGCGCATCCCCGGCATGACCGTCAACGGCAATGGTGATATCGACCTGCGGGTGCTGGGCATGGACTACCGGGTCGGCATCGTCGTCGAGGGTGACCTCAGCGATAACCCGGACCCGGCCTGCCAGGTCGGCCAACGCTTCGCCGGCGTTGAACTGCCCCTGCGCTGCCGCGGCCCACTGGAGCTGGGGGCCAAGGCCTGTCGTTTGGACAAGGACGGCCTGGGCCAGGTAGCCGCCAAGCTGGCCGGTGACCGCCTGCAACAGAAGATCGACGAAAAACTGGGTGACAAGGTCAGCCCGGAACTGAAAAACGCACTCAAGGGGCTGTTCAAGCGATGAGAGCCGAGGCCTTTGCACCGGCGGTGCTGGACTGGTACGACCGCCATGGTCGTCATGACCTGCCCTGGCAGCAGGACATCAACCCGTATCGGGTGTGGGTGTCGGAGATCATGCTGCAACAGACCCAGGTCAGCACCGTACTCAACTACTTCGACCGCTTCATGGCCTCGCTGCCCACGGTGCAGGCCCTGGCCGAAGCCCCGGAAGACGAAGTGCTGCACCTGTGGACCGGCCTGGGCTACTACACCCGGGCGCGCAACCTGCAAAAGACCGCGAAGATCGTCATGGCCGAGTACGGCGGCGAGTTTCCCCGGGATGTGGAAAAACTCACCGAGCTGCCGGGCATCGGCCTGTCCACCGCCGGCGCCATCGCCAGCATCAGCATGGGCCTGCGGGCGCCGATCCTCGACGGCAACGTCAAGCGAGTGCTGGCCCGCTTCACCGCCCAGGAGGGATACCCGGGCGAACCCAAGGTGGCGAAACAGCTGTGGGCCACTGCGGAACGCTTCACGCCCCACAGCCGGGTCAACCACTACACCCAGGCGATGATGGACCTGGGGGCGACCCTCTGCACCCGGAGCAAGCCCAGCTGCCTGCTGTGCCCCCTGGAGCGCGGCTGCGAAGCCCACATGCTCGGCCTGGAAACCCGCTACCCGACTCCCAAGCCGCGCAAGGAGGTGCCGCAGAAGCGCACCCTGATGCCATTACTGGCCAACCGCGAAGGCGCCATCCTGCTTTATCGGCGCCCCTCCAGCGGCCTCTGGGGCGGCTTGTGGAGCCTGCCGGAACTGGATGGCCTGGACGACATCCCGCACCTGGCATCGCAGCACTCCCTGGAGCTGGGCCAGCAACAGCAGATGCCCGGCCTGGTCCACACCTTCAGTCACTTCCAGCTGGCCATCGAGCCCTGGCTGATCCGGGTCGAAGAGTCGGCGCTGCACGTCGCCGAGGCCGACTGGCTCTGGTATAACCTCGCCACCCCGCCGCGCCTGGGCCTTGCCGCCCCGGTGAAAACACTGCTCAAGCGCGCGGCCGAAGTCTTGAATGCAGGAGAGTCGTCATGACCCGCACCGTAATGTGCCGCAAGTACCAGGAAGAATTGCCGGGCCTGGAACGCCCCCCGTACCCGGGCGCCAAAGGCCAGGATATTTTCGAACACGTCTCGGCCAAGGCCTGGGCTGACTGGCAGAAACACCAGACCCTGCTGATCAACGAAAAACGCCTGAACATGATGAATGCTGAAGACCGCAAATATCTGCAGGGCGAGATGGATAAATTTTTCTCCGGCGAGGAATACGCCAAGGCCGAAGGCTACGTGCCGCCGGCGGAGTAAACCCACGGAAAATCGGGGGCGGAACGTAAGCGGCGGTAATAATTAAACTTTTTTTCAAAACTTGCTTGACGCCCCCCTGAAAAACCCGTTTAATGCGCCCCGTTGCCCAGATAGCTCAGTCGGTAGAGCAGGGGATTGAAAATCCCCGTGTCGGCGGTTCGATTCCGTCTCTGGGCACCACCTTCAGCTTTCAGGTGGTGTTTACATCACGTGAAAGCAACCAAGAAACCCGCCTAGTGCGGGTTTTTTGTTGCCTGGAATTTGACCCTTCCCGCTCCCCGCGCGATCCCCCCGCTTTCTTTTCTGCACAACCAAGCCACTGCGCGACCATCACGCCGCCAATACAGCGCATCTCGCCTCAGCTTTTCTCAAACATCCACTTAAATGAAAAACCATCTTGAGATAATCATCTTTTGATATTCGACCAAAACCCCTATAGAACAAGGCTTACAGCAAAAAAATCATAGATAATTTTTTCGGCTTTCGAGATGTTTGCACAATGCCTGCATTCTTCCATCACGATCTTGAGCTGCTAAACCCGTCCTTCGACTCCAATCTGGTGGACGTGCTCAGCGAGCTTGAGCACCTTCGGCGCTTGCGATTGGAAGGCGATACGCCTCCTGCGATCTTCTATCAGCTGAAAACGATCTTCCACATCCTGGAAAGCCTGGGTTCGGCGCGCATCGAAGGCAACCACACAACACTTGCCGACTACATCGAGAGCAAGGTTGAAGGCACAGCCGAGGACACCGATCAGCTACGCGAAGTGGCGAAGATCGAAAAAGCCTTGGACTACATCGAGCAAACCATTGGCCCGGGAACACCGATTACCGAGCTCACCATCAGAGAGCTGCACGCGATGACCGTCCAGGACCTGGAGCGAGAGGGCGATAAGACGCCTGGAGCTTATCGCCAGGGCGCAGTGCAGATCGCTCAGGCCGCCCACCTACCTCCTGATGCCCTGATGGTGCCCAGCTACATGCAAGAGCTGGTGGAGTTCGTCAATCGGGAGGACCTGCCCAAATACGACTTGATGAAAGTGGCCTTGACCCATCACCGGTTTGGCTGGATTCACCCCTTTGGCAACGGCAATGGTCGCGTGGTGCGCCTCCTGACTTACGCACAGCTGATGAAATATGGCTTCAACGTCGATACGGGTGGCCGCGTACTCAACCCTACCGCTGTTTTCTTCAACGATCGGGAACGTTACTACGCCATGCTCGCCACCGCGGACCAAGGAACCAAGGCCGGGCTGGAGACCTGGTGTACCTATGCTCTAGAGGGCATTAGGGACGATCTGGAAAAGGTCAACCGCCTCACCGACTATCGCTACCTGACCCGGCACATCCTGGCTCCCGCCATTACCTTTGCTCGGGATCGACAATGGATCACTGCAGCGGAGGAAACGGTACTGACCACAGCGATCAAGTCAGGTGTTGTTAAATCGAGCGACATCGCTCAGGCGCTACCCAAGCTGACTGCCGGGCAAAGGACCTATCAAATAAAGAAACTGGTGGACCAGGGGATGCTGTTACCCATCAGCACCAACGCCCGGCAGTACACCATCGGTTTCTCCAACAGCTACCTCATCAGAGGAATGATCAAGGCGCTTCGAGAGCAAGGGTTCATACCGGCACCGCTTGAAGCGCCATGACGCCAGCGAGCAGATCAACATCAGCCAGAAGCAAAATAAATCTTGAACGAATAATTGCGGCTTGCTGCCAGGCTTCTATTGCGCACTGCACCCCGACAGAAATACCCCGATACCCCATGACCCAACTCAAGTCGTGACTTGCTGGCACTCTCCTCAGTTTGCCCATCCGTCAGGCTGCCCTCCGTGGAGGTTCATATGAGTCAGGCAATTACGGGGAACAATCCCGACATCCACCTTCTTCCGCTGATCGACAGCCTCGGCGAGCTGATCCGTCAATCGCGCCGACAGGCACTACGCGCTGTCGATACGTTACAGGTACAAACCTGCTGGCAGATTGGCCGGCATATCGTAGAGTTCGAGCAAGGGGGTGCCGAGCGGGCAGCCTATGGAAAGCGACTGCTGCCAGAGCTGGCAAAAGTACTGAGCGCAGAGTTTGGCAAAGGCTTCGACGCTACCAACTTGCGGCATATGCGGGGATTTTTCCTGAGCTTCGAAAAATGCGACGCACTGCGTCGCGAATTGAGCTGGACCCACTATCGCTTGCTGCTAAGGGTCGAAAGCCAGCACGCTCGCCAGTGGTACATGCATGAAGCCGCGACACAGGGCTGGTCAACCCGAGCCCTGGAACGCCAGATCGGCACGCTCTATTACGAACGCCTCCTGAGTAGCCAGGATCGCGCACCCGTCGAGCAAGAGGCGGCCATCAAGATTCAAGCCCTGGGCAAGACTCCCAGAGAGTTTGTCCGCGATCCGGTACTGCTGGAGTTTCTTGGGGTACCCAACGCCGCCAGCCTGCTGGAGAACGATCTGGAGCAGGCGCTGATCAATCAGTTGCAAGCCTTCCTGCTTGAACTGGGCAAGGGCTTCGCCTTTGTTGCTCGCCAACAGCGCATCAGCACCGAGAGCAAAGACTTCTACCTCGATCTGGTGTTCTACAACTACCTGCTCAAATGTTTCGTGGTCTTCGATCTCAAGCGTGGCGAACTCAGCCATCAGGATATTGGCCAGATGGATATGTACGTGCGCCTTTACGATGAACTCAAGCGCGGGGCGGACGACGGACCTACAGTGGGCATCATTCTGTGCACACAAAAGGACGAATCCGTGGTTCGTTATTCCGTGCTGCACGGGCATGAACAACTGTTTGCCAGCAAGTACAAGCTGATACTGCCCAGCGAAGAGCAACTGCGCGATGAACTGGACCGCGAGCGAGCCAGGATCGAAGAACGCCTACTGGCGCAAACTGACCAAACGCTTCCCAGAAGTTCATAAGCGCCTCAGATGCTCTCAGGCCAGTTTGAAGGCAGCCAGAACTCTATCGATCCTGGCCGCCTTTACGCATTACCTGCATCCGCCGATCAGAAGGCCTTATCCGCCCGCTCCATCGCCTGCCCCTGGGCCACATCGAGCAGGGCCACGCCATCACCGAGCAGCAGCGAGGCGATGTCGGCGATCTGGAACAAGTCGCTGGCGTCAGCCGTTTGCGCGGTCATGCAGGATAGGCTGTTCATCAGTTTGTGAAGGGCACGTATGCGCTGATCGGCGCAGGCCAGGAGATCGACCAGGGGCGCATGGGGATTGATCAGCAGGACGGGGTTGTCCGCTGGCGTGTGGTGAAGAGGGATATATCCGTTCATTGGTGAAACTCCTTGTGTATGAGGAGCTACCACCCAACTTCCTACCGGCCAGGTGGCAGCTGCACGCGGGGGTAGGAACCGGTCACAAGATCCGGCCACGCCGAAGCGTGCCCGCGTACAGCCGCCATAACGCATAGGCAGCAAACAGCACCCAGAGCGCTGGGTGCTGGTACGCATCTTATGATCGGGTTCCTACGCCCGGCCGCTGATTTGGCAGCGACCGGCGCAGAGTAAAGAGCAGGTCCGATCAGCGCAAGCCCTCACCTGGTGACTGAAAGTAACCGGCCCGCCCGCGCTCAAACCAACCCCAAAGAGGGCGCTGCAGCACTTCAGCCGCCCAACCACTTCACTGCGAACCGGCATCCATCAACACCTTGAGCGCCGCATCGGCCTCGACGCGTTGTGCCTGGGTGGGTTTGACGGCAAATTGACTGCGCTGCTTGTTGAGGGCCAGGTAGGCGTTGTCGCCATCGCCCCAAATGTAGGAGTAGATCAGCAGGAAACTGTCGGAGCCGGGCTGGCAGTAAGGGGCGACGCTGCGCAGCGGCGCCAGCAGTTGGATCATCTCGCCATAGTTGTCGGTGAACTCCAGCAGGGCGAACTGCCAGCGACCGGTCTGCGGATCGTATTGGGAGGAGCCGCCAGTGCCCGTCCACATTTGCACCACTTCCTGCAGGCTGCGCGCACCGGAATCCTGCAACCACTCGGCATCGACCCGGGCCGAGCCGTACATGTCCTTGCTGTCGAACCACCTCTGCCAATCGCTGTAGGAAATCGCCGGGCGTGGCGGCGCAGCCATGGCTTGGGCGTATTGCTCGGGCGTCATACTGCAACGCAGATACACCGAGGAAGGCTCGCTCGCCTGTGCCTGCACGGTCGCAGCCAAAAGCGCTGCCAGCGCCAGCCCTGTCCATGAGCGAAGTTGCATGGTTGTCGTTCCTGATCGTTCGAGAAAAGGCCGCCAGTCTACCGGCGGCGACGCCGATCAACGCAGAGGGCCTGCCCTCTGCCGCAGAGTCCGATCAACGCCGAACGTCGGCAAGCAACTTCAGGCAAGCGCCTGCGCCGCCTGCCAATGCTTCATCTCCTCGGCGATAAAATGCTGCACCAGATCGCTGTACAGCTTCTCGATGGCATCCGCGCTCAGGCCTTCGGCCTCGGCCCATTCGCGGCGGGTGGCGAGCATCGCCTTGAAGCGCTCTTCGGCCCGCACCGTGGCCGCCGAGGTCTTGAACTTCGACGCGGCCAGCACGTACTTGAAACGCGCACCCAGCAGCGCGATTACCGCCCGATCCAGGGTGTCGATTTCCCGGCGGATATCTTCCATGCCCTGGCATTGTTCCGGGGCCATTTGCTGCTTCACTTCCATGCTCAACGCTCCATCGGGGTCAGGTGCCCGGCCGTGGCCGGGGCTCGGATTATTCTCACGGGCCGGCACGGGAGTAAAGTCGCCGGCAACCAGGCATCCCCCAACTAGCGGACGCGCTGGCAGTTGCCGCACCCCGGATGGGCCGGGTATTAATGAACGCACAACAACTTCGTCGCTGAGCGAGATGGCTTGCCCACTCCACACCAGCCGCCCAGGAACAACCGCCCATGTCCCTGCTGTCCTCCCCCGAACTACCTGCCACCCGCCCCGCCGCTGCCGGTCCAGATTCAGGTGCAGATCCAGGCCCCAGCGCAACCTTCAGCGAACCGGCGGCGGATGGCGTTCTCCTTGGCGGCTTCACTTGGCGCCACCCATTAGCTGATCCGGCACGGCCGGTGGTAATCATCAACGCCGCGACCTCGGTGCGCTGCCGCTACTACTTTCGTTTCGCCGACTACCTGTTCGCCAACGGCTTCGACGTGATGACCTATGACTATCGCGGCATCGGCGAGTCGCGTCGGGGCTCGCTCAAGGGGTTCAAGGCATCCTGGTCGGATTGGGGCGCACTGGATTTCGAAGCCATGCTGCAACGGGCCCAGCGCGAGTTTCCCGGACAGCCGATCGATGTGGTGGGCCACAGCTTCGGCGGCTGCGCCGTGGGCCTGGCCGCCTCCGCCGGGGTGATCCGTCGCGTGGCCACCATGGGCGCGCAATTCGCCTACTGGCGTGACTACGAGCCCCGGCTGCGCTGGCGCATGCTGGGCAAATGGCATGTGTTGATGCCCCTGCTGACGGGCCTCTACGGCTACTTCCCCGGCAAGCGCCTGGGCTGGATGGAGGACACACCTTCTGGGGTGGTCCGCGACTGGGCCACCCCGCACCCACGCTACGAAGGCCGCCCCAGCGGCCGCAGGCTGGCCGCAAAGCGTAGTGGGCAGCCCTTCGCCCAGGTCAGCGCCCCGATCCTCGCCATCAGTGTCAGCGACGACCCCTTTGGCACCGTGACGGCCATCGAGCGGCTACTGGGCTACTTCAGCAACAGCCCACGTACACATCTGCGCCTTCACCCCGAGGACATCGGCGAGGCCGAGATCGGCCATTTCGCCTTCTTCCACAGCCGCTTCGAAAGCCGGCTCTGGCCGCTGCTGCTGCACTGGCTGCAGCACGCCAGCCTGGCCCCGAACAGCCCCGGGCAACAGCTGATGCTGGAGCGCTGATCAGGCAAAGGCGTTGATGAACCAGGTGATCAGCGGGATCGCCACGATGTCGATCAACACCGCACCGCACAGCGGCACGATGATGAAGGCCTTGAAGGAAAAGACCTTGTAGTGATCACAGATCGCGCCCATGTTGGCCACCGCATTGGGCGTAGCGCCCAGGCCGTGCCCCATGAAGCCGGCACACAGCACCGCGGCGTCGTAGTTGCCGCCGAACAGGCGAAACAGCAGGAACACACACAGCAGCACCATCACCAGCACCTGCACCACCAGGATCACCAGCAGCGGCAGGCCGAGCTGTTCCAGCTCCCAGAACTTCAGGCTCATCATGGCCATGGTCAGGAACACCCCCAGGCATACGTCGCCCAGGGTGTTCACTGCGCTGTCGGGGATGTCGATGATTCGCGCCCGGTCATTGAGGTTGCGCAGGATGATCGCCACGAACATCGCCCCCACGTAGCTCGGCAGCACAATGCCCAGGTGTTCGTTCAATGCGCTGCCGATCCAGAAGCCCAGCACCATGATCAGCAGGACGCAGGTCAGCAGGCGCAGCAAGGTCGGCGCATCCAGAGGCGCCACCGAGCCCTGGGCGGCGCTTTCCAGGTGCTGCAAAGTGCTGACCTGATCGGCCTGGATCTGCAGGCGGTTGCGCTCGATCAGCCAGCGCGCCAGCGGGCTGCCCAGCAGGCCACCGGCAACCATGCCGAAGGTGGCCGAAGCCAGGGCCGCCGTGGTGGCGCCCACCGCCCCGAGGTTTTCCGCGATGGGACCAAAGGCCGCCGCCGCGCCAAAGCCGCCCTCCAGGGACACCGCACCGGCCATGATGCCCAGCAGCGGATCGATGCCCAGCGCCTTGGCCGCACCGACACCCACCAGGTTCTGCAGCAGCGCCAGGGACCAGCAAGCCCCCAGGTAGACGAACAGGATCTTGCCGCCACGACGCAACAGGCCGAGGCTGCCCCCCAGACCCACGGTGGTGAAGAACGCCACCATCAGGGGCGTCTGGATCGCGGTGTCGAGCTTGATCGCCAGCAGTTGCTGGTCGCGCAGCAGCCAGACGATCAGGGCAAAGCCGAAACCGCCGATCACCGGCGCCGGGACACAGAGCTGGGTCAGCCAGCGGCTGCGTTTCTTCAGCTGGGCTCCCACCCCCAGCAGGATCAGGGCCAGCGCCAGGGTGGTCAGCGCGTCCAATTCAAAAGTCGGCATGGCAAACATCTCTTCTTGTCATTGTGGTGTTGCGCGGCGAGGGGCGTGCCCCTCAGTGAATCAGGCTGGCCAATAGGCGCGCGGCCACGCGGGCGGTGCGCTGGTCCTGGTCGAGCCCGGGATTGAGTTCGGCAATGTCGGCTACGCGCAATTTGCCGCTGGCCCGAGCGCGGCGTACCAGGTGCTCGACCACTTGCACGTCCACTCCGTGGGCCGAGGGTGCACTGACGCCGGGAGCCTGGCTGGCTGGCAGCACATCCAGGCAAATGGTCATGTACAGCACGTCGATACCATCGAGAAAAGCGTCGAGGCAGGCCTCGATTGCCGGCAGGTTCCAGCCCTGCATCTGCCGGTCCAGCAGGTAGCGCACATTGAGCTCCCGGGCTTGTTCGAACAGCGCCTGGGTATTGCTCAACTCGCTGACCCCCAGGCAGCAATACTCGAAGGGCATGCCGGCCTGTCGGCAATACTCGGCGATCTGCCGGAACGGCGTGCCGGAACTGCTTTGCGGTGCATGACGCAGGTCGAAGTGAGCATCGAAATTGAGGATGCCGATCCGCGGACAGGGCTGTTGGCGGCGCAGGTAATCGGCCAGGCCACTGAAGCTGGCAAAGGCGATTTCATGACCACCACCCAGGCCCAGGGCCAAGTGCCCCTGTTCGAGCAACTGGCCGAGGCGATTGGCGTAGAGCTGCTGGGCGCTTTCCAGATGGTGGCCGTTACAGGCCACGTCCCCGGCGTCATACAGCGGGCCTTGGCCGTGCCAGGCCAGATTGGCCAGGGCCGCGCGCAAGGCCGCCGGGCCCTGGCTGGCACCGGTACGCCCCTGGTTGCGCTTGACCCCTTCGTCACAGGCCAACCCGAGCAAGGCAACACCCGCCGACTGCTGTTCACTCCAGGGTTGTACCCACTGGTGCCAGCGCCGGGCGGCCAGGCCTTCGGCCAGGTCGATACGACCCTGCCAGAGGTGCATGGGGGCGGTAGTGATCATGGTCTTGCTCCAGTCAATTCAATCCAGTCGAGCACTCAGACGCTGAGCGGCTTCGCAGGTCCAGCGGATCAGCCGCTCACTGCGCTGTTCGGCGCGGAACGCCGGAGCCATGAGGCTGATGGCGCCTTGCAGGCGGTCACGGCTATCGAGCAAGGGCGCGCTGACACCCCAGATGCCGTGGTCGATCTCGCTCAGGCTCACGGCATGCCCGGCTGCGCGAATCGTCGCGTAGCTTTCCAGGTACGTGGCCACATCCGCTTCCTCGACGCCCCGCTGGCGCAGGATCGACAAGCACAGCTCAGGCTCCATGTAGGCCAGCAACACCTTGGCCGAGGCGCCCAGCAGCAGCGGCTGCGCCAGGCCCTTCTGGTAGCAGCAGCGCAGGGGCTGCGGGCTGTCCACCAGTTCAATACAGATCGCCTGCCCGTTGCTGGGCACCATCAGCGCGACGCTTTCCTGGCTGAGCTCGGCCAGGCGGTTGAGCTCCGGTTTGGCCAGGGTCACCAGCAGGCCTTCGCGGTCGAACTTCTTCGCCAGTTGCAGGCAAGCAGGCCCGGGCAGGTAGCGGCCCTGGCCATTGTCCTGGGCCAGCCCCCAACGCAACAGGGTCTTGAGATGGCGATAGGTACTGCTCAAGGGCTGCTGCAAGCTCAGCGACAGCTCCTTGGCGGACATGGCCTCCGGGGATTGCCCCAGGGCCACGAGTATTTGCAGCAGACGGTCAGTGGGCGTGTGGTAGTGCATAGCGGCCTCTTGCAGCCATGGTGCATGGACTTTCCCGGCAAATGAAATCAGATTCCCAAGCAGTGGGAAAAGACTGCAAAAAACCTTCGGCAAAGGCGCACCGCTGCAATAGCCCGCGGCTCATACAGGATCGGCGGTGCCCGCCAAGAGACCATGGCGGGTGCCAGCGCGGTGATTTGCTGGCATCCTCTCCCGCCTGACTGGCCGCTCGCCTGATATCCGCGAGCGCCGCCCCCTTTGTGCAACAAGGTAAGACGCCCATGGCATCGATCGACAAACAACACAAACGTGCCGCCCGGGCAAAGGCCAAGGCCAAGCAAAACCGCGCCAAGCGCACAGCCCCCACCTCGGAGCTGGAACTGGACCCCAACGACAGCCGCATCGACTTCGAATCGGTAGACCTGACCGAGCTGTTCGTGAAAATGCGTGACGCTGAGAAAACCAGCCAGCAAGCGCTGTGCACGGTGTTCCTCTCGGACCCGCTGCTGGAGCTGGTCTACGAGCAGGAGGGCGAACAGGGCGCCACGGATTTCATCTTGGCGGCCCTGATCGAATACCGTAACTGGTCCACCGAGGCCGACGAGGCCACGGCCCTGGCCTGGATCGAGTCCGAGGCCTTCCAGGCCGACTACATGGCCGCATCCCAGGCACTGTTCAGCACCGAAGGCTGAGTTTCATTCGGGCATGAAAAAGGGCGCATTCAGCAATGAATGCGCCCTTTTCCGTTTCAGCTAAACCGCCTGGCGTGATGCTCAGGCCGCTTCCAGCCGAGGGATTTCCATGCCGATGCGCGAGCTGGCGAAGTTCAGGTCGCCGCTGGCGATGGACTGGGCCTTGAAGCCCGAGCCGATCAGGTCGCGTACATACAGCTTGTTGTACATGAACATGAACACCAGGTTGCTCAGGCCGAAAGTGAACATGGCCAGCAGGAACATGATGGCGGCCCATTTCCAGTCGGCGCGGAACAGTGCCGGGATGAAGCCGAAGAAGAACACGGTCCAGGAGAAACCAACTGGCGCTTCCTTGATGGCTCCGGTGTTCGGGTTTTTGAAGATGATTTTAGTGAACGCCATGCGCGTCTCCTTGCCGCCCTTTCTTTAAGAGAGCAATGGCCGGGCGATCACCATTGAACCCTGAATGCTCGTTCTTCGAGCCGGGACCGTCAGCCATGCCAGGGGCAAGTGCGGACAATCAGGAGCATGGGCCGACGCAAATGGATCAGGGGAGAGAGACGAAAGGCGGATTCAGAGCCCCGACAAGCATTCAATCCCTTGCAATACAGCGCTATTCCCTAGCTCCTCTCACGCTGGCACGCAAGAGCTCTTATCGAAGAGCGCGCAGGCTACTATTTCGCCAGCGGGCTGTCCATGAAACGCCATGTAACAAGTCACAGATCCGATAAAAAATCCGCCGTCAATGCTGACAGCAGCCTTTTTACCGTTCAAACAGCCAAATGTTCAGGGTCCTCGGCCAGGTCCTTCGTCGTTGCCTGGCAATACTGCTCAGCGCTGATTTCGCTGAGCGTCGCGTAGCCGTCGTACTGGTAAAAACGCTGTTTGTCCCGTGCATAGCGGTCCGCGAGAAACTCCAGGCTGGCCAGGTCGATGCGCTTGGCACTCACTGGGCGCCGGCCACAGAACAGCTTGCGCGTGCCCAACTGCAAGAAATCCGGATGAGGAACCCTCACTTCTTCCGGGCTGAACTCCACCTCCAGCGCCTTGCCGGCAGAAAACATCTGCGTCGCGCTGAAGGCGTAGCTGCCCATGAAGCGCGTGTGGGCCGGGTCGAGGTTCCTTTTTCTTTCGCTGTAGTAGTACACCGCGCCCTTATCCCTGGCCCAGCCATGCCCACAAGACTCGAAGCTGGCCAGATCCGCCTTACCCAGCGGCTCAGGCGCCTGATAAAAGACCCTGTGGCAAAAAACCGTCTGGCCATCGGTCAGGTAGGGCCCACCCAGGGCACGGTACTGGTCGACGGAGGCTGAAGAAAATCGCTCCGGCACCTGGGTCTCGGCACGATGAAAGGGGATCAGGTACAAGCCGTTGGCATCACCGCACAGGTGTGTGTCCAGCAGCTTGAAACTGCCGGCATCCAGACCATTGATAGCGCGACCATGAAAGTGCACCTGGTGCCCCAGCTCAAACCCCAAGCCGATGGAGCGCAGGACGGGCATTGTCGCCGCTGGCTCACAGGGCTTTTGCAAACGGTGCCACCAGTAGCCCTGCAACTGCGGGTGAGCCTCGAAGAACGCGGCCCACTCCTGCAGCATCCCGTCATCAATCACCCCAGCCGAACCGAGAGGGCCGTGCTTGTCGCCCACCAGTACCGGTGAATGGTTGTACTCACCGCGCTCCAGCCGGGCCACCACAAAACTCTGCACATCCACGTCCAGCGGCTTGTTGAACAGATAGGCGCGCTGCTCGTCGGCGTAGTAATGAAACCCCAGGTGGCGAAAACTCGGAGCATGGGCCCCGCGCAAGCGGGTGCCATTGCAGTAGACAAACTGGTCGTCCACGGCCACGTACGGGTCCGGCGTTTCACTGCGACTCAAGACTCGCCCCGCAGCATCGAACACCGACTCAACGCGGTTCAGCAAGCGAAAGTCGCCGACATAACGCAGGGTTTTCCCGGTCAGGAAGTAGGCCCGTTGGGCGTCCTTGGCGTAGCGCTCATTGAGCACACAAAACGTCGCCAGATCGGCCTTGTCGATGCGGTAGAAATACTCGTAGGCAATGCTGGAGCCCTGCTGCGCCTGAACGATCACCGAATGCCCGTCGGTGCCCCAGCGCCGGGCCAGCATGTGAAAACCGTCCGGATTGGCAATCGGCAACGGCGAGCCGTCCTTCTGGTGCAGCGGCACGCCGCCCCGGCAGACCTGATCATTGATCACCTGATAAGCCGGATGGTTGGTGCCACGCACCCGGTCCTCGGCGCTGGCGATCGCCCGTGCGCCCAGGAAGACCTTGGCGCCGTCACTGAACAGCACCGCAGATGAAGGCCAGTCCTCCGGCACCGGGTGCAGCAGCGCCAGACGCTCGGGGTGTGCGTCCTCGATCAGCGCCAGCCCATAGTCGTGACAGAAGTAGGCCCGCTGGTGATCGCTCCAATGGTCATGGCCCAGGCTTCGCAACCCGCGACACACACGCATCGGCAACGCCTGCAACGGGTGGTAGCCGTAACGTTCGAAGTAACGGGGCAAGGCATAGTAATCGGCCCGGGCATCACGCAGCAGGTGCCGATGAACACGATGGCGCCAGAGCGGTTCGCCCTCTACCAGGGGGGAAACCGGGTATTGCTCGGCCGCGGCCTGAGAAGCCTGCTCAGCCGGCGCCCGCCCTTCACGCTGCAGCATGAGGTACACGTCCCGGGCCCGCTCCTCCACCAGCAGCGCCCCCTCCATAAAGGCAAACCCCTGATGCCATTCAAGGTCGAGCTTTTCCCACTCGGCAAAATCCATGTCCAAGCCCTTCATCGCTGCATCCCAAGCTGACCGAGCGGTGGATTATCAGCAGGCGACCTGCGAGCGTAAAGCGCCCCGACGCCAGACCGCGACTGAGCATCAGCCCGCCACAAGCAGACGTGCCACCTTGCATCCGGACATGAAAAAGGCCGCGGTCATCTCTGAGCGCAGCCTTTTTCCACAAGCAGTGAATCAAACCGTCAGTTCAGCGCCAGAGCCCCACTGCGCTCGGCCTTGCGCCGACGGGCCACCAACAGGCCCGCAGCGATGACGATGACACTGAGCAGGCCAGTGGCGAGGATCTCCACCCGATGCTCTTCCTGGAACAGCATGATGCCCAGGATCGCGACGATGAACACGATCACCGCGTAGGTCAGGCCGGGGAACAGCCACATGCGAAAGGCGATCTTCTCGCCGGCGGCCATGCGTTTCTGGCGCATGCGCAGTTGCGATACAGCAATCACCAGGTACACCAGCAAGGCGATGGCGCCGGAACTGGCCAGGAGGAACTCGAACACCGCAGCCGGCGCTACATAGTTGGCGAACACCGCAAGGAAGGCCGCAGCGGTGGACAGGATCACCGCCCAATATGGCGTGCCACTGGCATTGGTGCGCTTGGCGACGGCTGGAGCATCGCCCCGCTTGCCCAGGGAGAAGAGCATGCGCGAGGCGGTGTAGAGCGCCGAGTTCAGGCAACTGGTCACCGCCACCAGCACCACCAGATCGACGATCAGCTTGGCGTTGGGAATGCCCATGCGATCGAGCACGGTCTGGTAGGAACCAACCTGGGCCAGGCTTGGGTCGTTCCACGGCACCAGGGCCACGACGATGAAGATCGACACCAGATAGAACAGACCAATCCGCCAGATCACCGAATTGGTGGCCTTGGAAATCTGTTTGCCCGGGTTGTGGGATTCCGCCGCAGCGATGGTGACGATCTCGGTACCCATGAAGGAGAACATGGTGGTCAGCATGGCGGCCAACACCGCGCCCATGCCATTGGGCATGAAGCCCTGGGTGTCCACCAGGTGCGAGACGCCGCTGACCTGGCTGTTGGGCAGCAAGCCACAGATGGCGGCGAGGCCGAGGATCACGAAACCGATGATGGCCACCACCTTGATCAGGGCGAACCAGAACTCGAATTCACCGTAGTTCTTCACGCTGAACAGGTTGGTGGCGGTCAGCAGCAGGGTGATCACCAGGGTAAAGACCCAGATCGCCACGTTGGGGAACCAGGCATGCAGGATGGTTGCAGCGGCGTTGGCTTCCAGCGGGATCACCAGCACCCAGAACCACCAGTACAGCCAACCGATGGTGAAACCGGCCCAGTGGCCAATGGCGCGATCGGCGTAGGTCGAGAACGACCCGGTGTCCGGCGAGGCGACGGCCATTTCCGCCAGCATGCGCATCACCAGCACCACCAGGGTGCCGGCGGCGGCGTAAGCCAGCAGCACGGCCGGACCGGCCTCGGCAATGGCGTGGCCGGAGCCGACGAAGAGGCCCGCGCCGATAACGCCGGCGATCGACAGCATGGTCACATGCCGTGGTTTGAGCCCCTGTTCGAGGTCATTGGAGAGTTGCGTACCGCTCATGAAAAGCACCTTTGCAACGAAAAAAGAGTCACTCCACCCGGTCTGCATTCGTTCTCGTAAAAAGAATTCAACAGGGCGTTCTTTATTTCGTACGCAAGAATTGCGCCAAAATGTTACAGAGTCCCGGACAACAGGGGTTGGCGAGCCGACCGATGGAAATCCCAAGTCATTGAGAACAATGGTATTTCGCCACTTCGTTACCGGGCGACTCACTTTGTAGGACGAAACAGCGCACCAGAAACACACCCCCAAAGTGCGTGATGCACAATTAGGAAGCAGATCCATGACCTTTGGCCCGTTAACCCTTCCAACACCCGGCCAAAGCTGGCACCATCGCGCCTTTTTTTACGCGACACCTACCGGATTTCAGGCGAATTCAGGGTTCAAACGGGCGTTCGGTTGTTGATGGGGCGACAGTCTTCTGTGCTGATGCGACAACCTGCCACATACCCTCTGTTTACCTCCGGTAGCGCTGTTGGCTGCGCTTGGAACCCTATGCTAGCTTGGCGCCTCGCCAGGAAGGCCGCCAACAGCAGGAGCACAATGAACTCTATGAGGACCGCACATGGCTGAGGCCACGCCCGCGCTTGAAATCCGCAACTTGCACAAACGCTACGGCACTCAGGAGGTACTCAAAGGTATCTCGCTGACCGCACGCGACGGTGACGTGATATCGATCCTGGGTTCCTCCGGCTCCGGCAAGTCCACTTTCCTGCGTTGCATCAACCTGCTGGAAAACCCGCACCAGGGCCAGATCCTGGTGGCCGGCGAAGAGCTCAAGCTCAAGGCCGCGAAAAACGGCGAGCTGGTGGCCGCCGACGGCAAGCAGATCAACCGCCTGCGCAGCGAAATCGGGTTCGTCTTCCAGAATTTCAATCTCTGGCCGCACATGAGCGTGCTCGACAACATCATCGAGGCACCGCGCCGGGTGCTGGGCCAGAGCAAGGCCGAGGCCATCGAAGTGGCCGAAGCGCTGCTGGCCAAGGTCGGTATCGCCGACAAACGCCACGCCTACCCGGCCCAGCTGTCTGGCGGCCAGCAGCAACGCGCCGCCATCGCCCGCACCCTGGCGATGCAACCCAAAGTCATCCTGTTCGACGAGCCGACCTCGGCCCTGGACCCGGAAATGGTCCAGGAAGTCCTCAACGTGATCCGCGCCCTGGCCGACGAAGGCCGTACCATGCTGCTGGTCACCCATGAAATGAGCTTTGCCCGCCAGGTCTCCAGTGAAGTGGTATTCCTTCACCAGGGCCTGATCGAAGAGCAGGGATCGCCACAGCAGGTCTTCGAGAACCCGCTTTCGGCACGCTGCAAACAATTCATGTCCAGCAACCGCTAACGGAGCTACACGCATGCAGAGCTATAAGAAGATCCTCCTGGCCGCTGCCGTCACTCTGGCTTTCAGCGCCAGCGCTGCCGCCGAGACCCTGAAAATGGGCATCGAGGCCGCCTACCCACCGTTCAACAACAAGGATGCCAGCGGCCAAGTGGTCGGCTTCGACAAGGACATCGGCGACGCCCTGTGCGCCAAGATGAAAGTCGAATGCACCGTGGTCACTTCCGACTGGGACGGCATCATTCCGGCCCTGAACGCGAAGAAGTTCGACTTCCTGATCTCCTCGCTGTCGATCACCGACGAGCGCAAGCAGGCGGTGGACTTCACCGACCCGTACTACTCCAACAAGCTGCAGTTCATCGCGCCCAAGGCCAAGACCGACTTCAAGACCGACAAGGCCTCGCTCAAGGGCAAGATCATCGGCGCGCAACGGGCGACCCTGGCCGGCACCTGGCTGGAAGACAACCTGGGTGACGACATCACCATCAAGCTCTACGACACCCAGGAAAACGCCTACCTGGACCTGACCTCCGGCCGCCTGGACGCGATCCTGGCCGACAAGTACGTCAACTACGAGTGGCTGAAAAGCGAAGCCGGCAAGCCTTACGAGTTCAAGGGCGACCCGGTTGAAGAAAGCGACAAGATCGGGATTGCCGTGCGCAAGAAAGATCCACTGCGCGAGAAGCTGAACGCCGCCCTGAAAGAAATCGTGGCCGACGGCACTTACAAGAAGATCAACGACAAGTACTTCCCGTTCAGCATCTATTGATACTGACTTGCCTGACCGGCGCCTGCCCCCTGGGCGCCGGTCCTTAGCAAAGCCATCCAGACCCCATGAATATCGATCTCTACGGATTCGGCCCGGCGCTCGCCGCCGGTGCGCTGATGACCGTCAAGCTGGCCCTCTCGGCGTTATGCCTGGGACTGGTGCTCGGTCTGCTCGGCGCCTTGGCCAAGACTTCTCCGTACAAGCCGTTGCAATGGCTTGGCGGCGCTTATTCGACCCTGGTGCGCGGCGTTCCCGAGCTGCTCTGGGTCCTGCTCATCTACTTCGGTACGGTCAACCTGATGCGTGCCCTGGGCGAGTTCTTCGGCAACCCCGACCTTGAACTCAATGCCTTCGCCGCCGGGGTGATCGCCCTTGGCCTGTGCTTCGGCGCCTACGCCACTGAAGTGTTCCGCGGCGCGATCCTGGCCATTCCCAAGGGCCACCGCGAGGCCGGCATGGCCCTGGGCCTGTCGAAATGGCGGATCTTCACCCGGCTGATCATGCCGCAGATGTGGCGCATCGCCCTGCCGGGCCTGGGCAACCTGTTCATGATCCTGATGAAGGACACCGCCCTGGTGTCGGTGATCGGCCTGGAAGAAATCATGCGTCACTCGCAGATTGCCGTGACCGTTTCCAAGCAGCCGTTCACCTTCTATATGGTCGCCGCCTTCATGTACCTGGGCCTGACCGTGCTGGCCATGACCGGCATGCACTTCCTGGAAAAACGCGCCGCTCGCGGCTTCGCAAGGAGCGCCCAATGAACTGGGAAGTGATCATCAAATGGCTGCCAAAGCTGGCTCAGGGTGCAACCCTGACCCTGGAGCTGGTGGCCATCGCGGTCATCGCCGGCCTGCTGCTGGCGATCCCCCTGGGCATCGCCCGCTCATCACGGCTGTGGTACGTGCGCGCCCTGCCCTACGCCTACATTTTCTTCTTCCGCGGCACACCGCTGCTGGTGCAGCTGTTCCTGGTGTACTACGGGCTGGCGCAGTTCGATGCGGTACGTGAAAGCGCACTGTGGCCTTATCTGCGCGATCCGTTCTGGTGCGCCACTGTGACCATGACCCTGCACACTGCGGCCTACATCGCCGAGATCCTGCGCGGTGCGATCCAGGCCATCCCGCCGGGTGAAATCGAGGCCGCGCGGGCCCTGGGCATGTCCCGACCCAAGACGCTGTTCTACATCATCCTGCCGCGCGCTGCGCGCATCGGCCTGCCGGCCTACAGCAACGAAGTGATCCTGATGCTCAAGGCCAGTGCCCTGGCCAGCACCGTAACCCTGCTGGAACTGACCGGCATGGCACGCACCATCATTGCCCGCACCTACCTGCCGGTGGAGATCTTCTTCGCCGCCGGGCTGTTCTACCTGGTGATGGCCTACGTCCTGGTACGCGGCTTCAAGCTGCTGGAACGCTGGCTGCGAGTCGACGCCTGCCAGGGACGCTGACCTTCCCCCGCTCCCACCAGGGAGCGGGCCTGCCCGGACCCACCGCCCATGCCCTCGATCCTCCAAGGCCCCGCGCTGCTCGATCGCTTCCAGGCCCTGGACGGCTTCCTGCTTGAACACCAGGCGCTCTGGCGCCCGCGCCCGTTCCACCATCTGCAACTGCCGTGGGAAACCGCTCATCCCGAACTCGCCCAGTGGCTACGCCAACGCTCCCTGGAAGACGCCGAAGCCGCCCACAACCAGCCGCAGCAACTCCAGGCACCGGCGCCCTTTGCCCCACTGGCGGAGCAGGCCCGAGCACTCGGCGCGCTGGGCGAACTCCCCATAAAGGCACTGCCCGCGCCTCACCCGCGCCTCAATGTCGACGTGCCCGGGCGCAAATGGCAGCAGATCGAAGCCTTCGCCGCCTGCCTGCAATTCGACCGCGCTCCGACTCACTGGCTCGACTGGTGCTCCGGCAAGGGCCACCTCGGCAGGCGCCTGCTGCAACCCGGGCAGCAACTGACCTGCCTGGAATACGACCCGGCGCTGATCGACAGTGGCGAGCAACTGAGCCGGCACCACGGTTTGCCCGCCCGCCATGTGCAACAGGACGTGCTGGCCGATGACACAGCCCAGCACCTCTGCGCCGAGCACAGTCCGGTGGCCCTGCATGCGTGCGGCGATCTGCATGTGCGCTTGATCCAGCTGGCCAGCCAGCAGGGTTGTCCACAGCTGGCCATTGCCCCGTGCTGCTACAACCGCACCCGCGCCAGCCACTACCGGGGCTTATCCACAGCGGCCCAGGCCTCGCGCCTGGAACTGTCCCTGGAGGACCTGGCCCTGCCCATGAGCGAAACCGTCACCGCCGGCGCCCGGGTCCGGCGTCAGCGCGACACCTCCATGGCCCGGCGCCTGGCCTTCGACCTGCTGCAACGGCAAGTGCGGGGCCTCGACGAATACCTGCCGACACCCTCGCTGCCCAGCCACTGGCTGGACAAACCCTTCGCCGACTACTGCCGCGACCTGGCCGCCCTCAAGGACTTATCCACAGTCGATTGCCAGGATTGGGCCGCGCTCGAAGCCGCCGGCTGGCAGCGCCTGGCCCAGGTGCGCAATCTGGAACTGCTGCGCGGCCTGTTCCGCCGCCCGCTGGAATTGTGGCTGGCCCTGGATCGCGGACTGTTCCTGCAAGAACAGGGCTATGCCGTGCGCCTCGGCACCTTCTGCGAGGCCCCCTTGACCCCCCGCAATCTGCTCCTGCTGGCAGAACGCCCATAACCTGCCGCTGCACCGGCTCTAGCCGATGCTCGTCGTGCAGCCCCCCTGCGGCCAGTGGCCTTGAAAAACGGACATCGGACACCCCATGGGAAACCCACAACCCATTGAAAGTCGCCGATCAAGCCGGGGGATGTCCGCAACTTCACAAAAGAAAAAAACCAAGCTCATGACGCCTACTAGTCTCTAAGGCGTGCAGGGCATATGCCGCACTCAAGCCACAGCTCTGGCGCAACTCAAGCGGTCATGTTTCGACAGGAAGTCACCAAGTTCACCATCACTGACAGGGAGTTAACCATGAACATCATCGACCCTCAGGCACACACCTACGAAACCCTGCAAAAGGGTTTCAACTTGCGTTGGCCACCCAGTATCGAACAGGGCGCGAACCGAATTTATGTGTGTACAACACCTGATGAAGTTCTGACGGCAGCCAATACAGCACTGCATGATGGCTATCGCATTACGGTGCGCAGTGGCGGCCACTGCTACGAGGGCTTTGTTTCCAACAAGTTGAGCGGCGAGACACAAAACCTGGCGATTATCGACATCGGTGAAATGAAAGGCCTGAAGTACGACGAGAGCCAAACCATCACTTCTCCCTGGGATAGCCAGAACAAGAAGTATCGTTTCATGGCATTGACCGGCAATCAGAACTGGGACGGCTACCTGTCGCTGTACAAGCAGGCCGGGCGCACCCTTCCTGGCGGCTCATGTTATTCGGTCGGTTTGGGCGGGCACATCAGCGGCGGCGGTTACGGTTTGTTATCGCGCCTTCAGGGCTTGACCGTGGACTGGGTCACCGGCGTCGACATGCTTGTGCCTGTGGAAAACTCAAGGCAACTGGAGTTCCGGCATGTTCGCGCGGACAGTCCCTCGAACAACGACAAGGCATTGTTCACCGCCTGTTGCGGGGCCGGCGGTGGCAACTTCGGCATCATCATCGGCTACTACTTCGACCAACTCCCCCAAGCCCCGCAACAAGCCTACTGGATTCCCCTGGCCTACCCGTGGAAAGAGCTGATTCCCAACTTCTCGAACTTCCTGCGGGCCTATTGGCAATGGTTCTCGGATAACGACGCCAACGCGACCAGCCTGGTGGAAGGCGTAGGCAACGGCGGCTTGTTCACCCTGCTGAAACTCAACCATGTGGATACCTCCGACCATGTGGTGCTGGCGATCCAGTACACCGGCCCTAATGGCCGGGTCGGCGGCGCCAACGATATCCCGCTCAACGACTTCATCAGCAAGATGAATGCCGCGGCGGGCATCACGCCAACCCTGCATGACGGCTTCATCGCCCCCAACATTGCCCCGCTCAGGCACCCGCTCGCCGGCAGGAAATTCAAAGGGGCGGTGGCTGAACACACGGCAATGGATTGGCTGTACGTCACTCAAATGATCAACGGCTCGGGCAACAATCAGCGGGGCAAATACAAGTCTGACTATCAGGTCGAACAATTCTCCGATCAGGCCTGCAAGGCTTTGCTGACGCACTTGACCGAAGCTACGCCAGACAAACGCTTCAGCCAGTCGCTGGTGCAGATCGATTCCTACGGCGGGGCCATCAACAAAAAGGGCATGGGCACCACCGCGGTTCCGCAAAGAAGCTCACTGCTCAAAGCCCAGTACCAGACGTACTGGACCCACGCTGCCGACGACGCGGTGCAAATCGCCTGGATTCGCAACATCTTCACCGCCGTGCACGGCGGCAAGCCAAAGCGCCCTGCCTACGATGGCTGCTACATCAACTACCCCGATGTGGACATGAAGTACACCGCCACCGGCGCGGTAGACCCCGACTGGTTGAACTTGTACTACGGCTGGAATAGCGAACTCATCAACAGACTGTCCAACTTGAAAGCCGCCATCGACCCCAACAACCTGTTTCGTCATGAACTGTCCATCCCGGCCACAAAGGCCGAGTAGGTCGCAGCCTGGCCACCCACCGGCAGCATGACCACAGCCTGCTCGGCTGAGCCTGCGTCGCAGGTTCGATGAGCAGGCTGTGGAGCCGTGCGACAGGCTGTCGCGACCTGTGGATAAGTCTGTTGATGGAATTCTGGCAAAGCCTTGGATTGCATGGCGCTGGAGGACTTTCGCAGACTGGTCATTTTTTGTTCATAAAATAAAAGCCCGAAAAAACAGCCAGTTGCATAAAGATGAGAACGGCTCCACAAATTCGACAGTTCCCGGCCCTGGCAACCCATCCGTTGTGCATAAACACCTGAGCGAACGGGCATAACGCCCCTCGCCCAAGTGCCTTGGAGCGACCTCAGGCAAGGGCCTGATAGCGGCTGCCCCTACTCGTCGGCCCGCGCTGGAATCCACCACTCTTCGCCCCGGGCGGTGCTGATGTACTCCGGCCAACGGAAATCATGGGGCACCTTGAAGTCCTCGGGCAGCAGCGGCGCCTGCCAGCGGCTGCCGCCGATGCCGCCGCCGGTACGCTCGACAAACTCGGCCTTGGCCGCGCTCAACAGGGCCTCGTCGGTCAGCAGGTCCACCAGGGTCGCGGCGATGGTCTTGGCGGCGACCTCGATCATCGGGTCGATGGTCTGGCGAATGCCGCCCAAAGCGTTGGACACCCAGTCCGGATAGACCGTGCCCGGCGGCGCGCTGAGCATCGGCCGGGCCACCAGCAGGCGCACGGTCGGGCAGTGCCAGGTGTATTCCGGGTAGTCGTCGGAGGTCAGGTAGTTCTGCCAGGCCGGCATTTGCAGGCGCATCTGGCGTTCGCATTCCTGGGGCTCGATCAAGGCTTCGGTGGCCGGCAGGAAGGGCTTGTCCATGGCTTCAAGGCCGAGGTTGCGCTGGATCTCGCGAGCGATTTCCCGCGCTTCTTCGTCCCACTGCGGGGCCCCTACTGCCGCCAGGTTGTCGTAGGTGGCCTGGGCCATGACGTGGTTGGGCAGGCCGCCCCGGGACTTGCAGACCCAGGTCTTTTTCCAGCGACAGCCGGTGGCCATGGCCGCCGCCGCAGCGTTGTTGTCCATGACCTGGGAGATGGTTTCGGCCTGCTCGATGGAGTCGCAACGCAGCAGGTACTGGATCTGCGACAGGTGCGGCGGCAGGTTGTCGGCGGTGGCCTGGCCGGCGGTGAGAATCGCCTCGTTGTAGCTCCACAGGCCGGTGAACGGCAGGGTCGAGCGACGCAGACTTTCGTTGAGGGTGTAGAAATGCACCAGGGCGTCGTTGGCCCCCGGCGCTCGGGCCGCCAGATGATTCTGCGGAATCGGGCTGTAACGATCGGCGGCGATCCAGTTCTGCGGGTCCTCGCAGGTGAAGCTGTAGATGTAGGCGTAGGCAATGCCGCAGTGCGTGTCCCAGGTGGTGGTGTTGTTCAGCGGCAGCATGTAGGTGGGGTGGAAGCTAATGGCCGCGTCGAGGTCGTCGTAGTAGCCCTTGGCGGCGTGGACCGGCTTGGAGGCGCGGAGTTTTTCCGCCGGCTCGCCGAAGAACCTGATGCTGCCCTGCAGGCCGAATTCCACCATGGTCGCCTTGGCCGCCAGGGCCCCGCCGAGGGCGCTGATGCCCAGGGCCGAATGCGGGTCGGTGTGCCCCGGCGCAAAGCGCGACAGGCCATCGCGCGGCTGCTTGCGGGTGGTGGCCGCCTGGCAGTTGCCGGGCACCGCATCGTATTCGCCGTAGGTGGCCAGCAGCGGGCCCTGGCCCTGGGTGAAGGTGGCGCAGAAGGCCGTGGGCATGCCGCCGCTGCCGCGCTCGACGGTGAAGCCCTCGGCTTCCAGCAGCTGCACATACCAGGCACAGGACTTGTATTCACGGAACGCCGGCTCGGCGTAATGCCAGATGATCTGGTGCCAGTCCGACAGTTGCTGGCGGTGGCGCTCAACCCAATCGAGAGCGAATGCTTTGTAGCGGGACATGCGCGGCACTCCTGGTTATCCAGGTTCCGGCCGGCCGCTGCCCGGACGCCTCGGCACCCGTGCAAGACCTGCAGGACCTCTTGTTGTTATAGGGATGGTCCGGTCGGTTGCGGCCCGGATCGAGGTCCAGTATTGGTGAAGCGGCTGCGACATCAATCGAATTTTTTCGCCAGCAATGTCAAAGAAAATTGACCAGTTCGGCGCCGGCGCGGCCCATACTGCGACGCGGCCGGCCCCTCCTCGGGGTCCTGCCTGGGCAGCACCCAGGTACCGGCCGGGCCCCTTCGAAGACAGGTTTCCTTGACCCGGAGTTTGCATGCGCTATCCCTCGATCACTGCCCTGCGCGCCCTCGACGCCGTGGCCCGGCTCGGTAGCGTGACCGCCGCCGCCCAGCAACTGAGCCTGACCCGCAGCGCCATCAGCCACCAGATCATCAGCCTGGAACAGAGCCTGGGTTTTGCCCTCACCGAACGGGTCGGGCGCGGCATCGGCCTGACCTACCAGGGCGAGTGCTACGCCCGGGAAGTGCGGCGCATCCTCGCGGACATCCAGGACGCCGGAAGGCGCTTCGACGGCCAGGCGGTGTCGGGCAAATTGCGCATCAGCTGCAACCCGGGCTTTGCCAGTTTCTGGCTGTGCAACCACATCAACGGCTTCCTGCGCCAATACCCCCAGGTGCAGCTGCAAGTGGTCAGCCCTCGTGCCCAGGACGACACCAGCGACGCCGAGGCCGACCTGTTCATCGCCTATGGCATCGGCGACTGGCCGGGGCTGCTGGTGGAGCAGATCGTCACCCTGCGCTTTTCACCGGTGTGCAGTCCGCGCCTGATCAACGCCATCGGCGGTTTGAAGAGCCCGCAGGACCTCAAGGACTTTCCGTTGATCCACATGAGCGACAGCAGCGACTGGCGGGTCTGGCTGGCGGCCGCCGGTGCCAGTCAGGTCAACCCCGACCGTGGCATTACCTTCTCCGACGCCCATTGCGCGCAGTCCGCCTGCATCGCCGCCCAGGGCGTGGCCATCGGCGACAACCTGCTCAGCGGCGACGCCCTGGCCCGGGGGCTGCTGGTGCGCCCGTTCGACATCAGCATCAGCGCCCTGCGCGGTTATTTCCTGGTGATCGATCCGGCCAAGGCCGAACGGCCGGCGGTCCAGGCGTTCAGCGACTGGCTGAAAAACCAACTGCTGGTCAGTGCCCAAAGCATCAGCGACAACCCGCTGAGCGAGCCGTGAAGGCCGGGTCGAATGGGAAATTTCACTCACCAATGAGGCAAAAATTATTCCATTGATGTGGCGTTGCTTTTCACAATAATGAGTTCACCACCTGCTGCACACACAATAAAAACTCAATCGTGCAGGTGGGTTTCCGGGAGATCTCTGTAGTGTCCAGCAGCCCCTCGACTCAACTCAGCGCCCAAGGAATCAGCCAGTATTACGGCAACTTCACTGCCCTGGACGGCATCGATCTGGACGTTCGCCAAGGCGAATTCCTCACCCTGCTGGGCCCCTCCGGCTCAGGCAAGACCACCCTGTTGATGATCCTCGCGGGCTTCCTCAGCCCCAGCGCCGGCAAGCTGCTGGAGCGTGGCGTCGACATCAGCCGGCGCCCGGCGGAAAAACGCAACTACGGCATGGTGTTCCAGGGCTACGCCCTGTTCCCGCACATGAGCGTGGCCGACAACGTCGCCTACCCGCTGCGCATTCGTGGGGTGAAGGCCGAGGAGCGCCAGCGCCGGGTCAAGCACATCCTCGAGGTGGTGGGCCTGGGGGCTCACCTGCACAAGAAGCCTTCCGAGCTTTCCGGTGGTCAGCAACAGCGCGTGGCCATTGCCCGGGCCCTGGTGTTCGAACCGGACATGTTGCTGCTGGACGAGCCGCTGTCGGCCCTGGACAAGAACCTGCGCGAGCAACTGCAGACCGAGCTGCAGCGCATTCACCGCCAGGTCGGCACCAGCTTCGTCTTCGTCACCCACGACCAGGGTGAAGCCCTGGCCCTGTCGACCCGAATCGCCATCTTCAACCAGGGACGACTGGCGCAGATCGACACCCCGGAAACCATCTACGACCGGCCGAAAAACCGCTTCGTCGCCGAGTTCCTCGGCAAGATGAACCTGTTCCCGCTACAGGGCCTTTCCCGCAACGGCGGCCAGGCCAGCGGGCGCTTTGGCGACAGCCCGCTGCACGCCACCACGACCGGGGACATCAGCAACCAGCCGCAGTTGCTGGCGGTGCGTCCGGAACACATGACCCTGCATACCGAGCGCCCGCAAGCCGGCGAACACAACGTGCTGCCCGCCTGCCTTGGCGAGCGGGTCTACCAGGGCTCCAGCACCCACCTGGCGCTGAACATCAGCCCGGAACTGGCACCGGTCAACCTCTCGGTGCCCGGCGATCACCCCGGCGCCCGATTGCCCAGTGGCACCCCGGTGTGGCTGAGCTGGCCGGTGCGCCACAGCTTCCTGCTGGAAGCCTGAGCCGACCACGCTCGCTGTCGAGCGTTTGCGTAGAAAGCCAATAACACTATCGGCCGGCGCCTGGCGCATCGGCCTCGCGAGGACTTGCCCCATGAGCCAGCACCATCAACGCGACTGCATCGAAATCCTCATCGAAAAAGCCCGTGGCGGGCAGGTCAGCCGCCGCACCTTCCTCCAGGCCATGGGCCTGCTGGCCGCGGTGCCCCTGGCGCTGCGCAGTGGCATCAGTTGGGCGGCGGACAAACCGCTGGTGGTGGTCAACTGGGGCGGCGACGCGCTCAACGCCTTCCGCAGCGCCTGGACTGATAGCTTCACCCAGAGCACCGGCATCCCGGTGCGCATCGACGGCGCCGGCCCCACCGAAGGGGCGATCCGCTCACAGCTGGCCAGCGGCCGGCCGAGCTGGGACGTGGTGGATGTGGACAGCTACAGCGCCATGACCCTGGGCCGCGACAAGGTCCTCCAGCCCCTGGACTACAGCGTGGTGCAACGGGATCTGGTGGCCCCGGAGCTGTCCCACGAACACGGCGTCGCCGGCTACCTGTTCAGCTACGTGATCGCCTGGGACAGCCAGAAATACGGCAACAACGGCCCCAAGAACTGGGCCGATTTCTGGAACGTGGAGCAATTCCCCGGCAAGCGCACCCTCTACAAGTGGATGAACGGCATGCTCGAAGCCGCGCTGCTGGCCGACGGCGTGGCCGCTGACCAGCTGTACCCGCTGGACGTGCCTCGGGCCTTGCGCAAGATCGATGAGCTCAAGCCCCACGTCCTGTCGTTCTGGGGCTCGGGCGCCGAAAGCCAGCAGCTGATGATCGAAGGCGAAGCCTCCATGGGCGCCATCTGGCACACCCGCGCCACCCTGCTCCACGAGGACAGCGAGGGCCGCATCCAGTGGGGCTTCGACCATGCTTTCCTCAACGCCAGCAGTTGGGGCGTGCTCAAGGACAACCCGGCAGGCGCCACACCGGCCATGCAATTCATCCAGCACGCCTTGCAGCCCACCGGCCAGTTGAAGCTGTTCGAAGCCCTGGGCAACGGCCCGTCCAACGCCGCCACCCAGCAGTTGATGAGCGCCGAACAGCGGGAGATCAACTGCGCCTCCGAAGCCAACATGAAGAAGCAGATCTTCCTCAACACCCAGTGGTACGCCGACCACTACTCCAGCACCCTGGAGCAGTACCTGACCCACCTGTCCAAGTGAGCCGTCGACCATGAGTGCAACCCGAACCGCACGCCTGGAACGCAGCCTGCTGCTGTTTCCCCTGCCGTTGCTGCTGGTGGTGTTCTACCTGCTGCCGTTCTTCGGCGTGGTGAGCTGGAGCTTCACCCTGCCCGAGCCCGGGATCGAGCAATACCAGCGCATTGCCACGGACCCGGCGATCCACGACATGCTCCTGCGCACCTTGCGCCTGTGCCTGACCGTGAGCCTTCTGGCCCTGGTGATCGGCTACCTGCTGGCCTATTGCTGGGTGTTCAGCCCGCCGTTCTGGCAGCGCATGGTGGAGATCTGCGTGTTCATCCCGTTCTGGATCTCGGTGCTGGTGCGGGCCTTCGGCTGGCTGATCGCCCTGCGCAGCAATGGCGTGGTCAACGACAGCCTGCTGTCCCTGGGCTGGATCGATCATCCGTTGCAGCTGACCCGCAACGAGCTGGGGGTGGTGATCGGCATGCTGCACTTCATGATCCCCTATGCGCTGTTCCCGCTGCTGTCGAGCATGCGCCAGCTGGATCAACGGGTGCTGCTGGCCTCCCGTGGACTGGGGGCCGGCGCGCTGCGGACCTTCTGGCAAGTGCTGCTGCCCCAGACTCTGCCAGGGCTGCTGGGGGCCTTCATCATGGTCTTCGTGTTCTGCCTGGGCTTCTTCATCACCCCGGTGCTGCTGGGCGGCGGGCAGACGGTGATGATCGCCGAGTACGTGTTCCTGCAGATGTTCCAGACCAGCAACTGGGGCCTGGGCGCGGCCCTGAGCCTGGTGTTGCTGACCCTGGTCAGCGCGCTGATCTGGCTGCTGCTGCGCATCACCCGTGTCAATCGACTGGTGGGTTGAGGTCACTATGAATACACATCGCACTGCCCTGAGTACCCGCTTGATCGCCGTGATCGCCATGGCCTTCATGCTGTTCCCGCTGCTGACGGTGATCCCGGTGTCGTTCACCGCCAAGCGCTACCTGTCGATGCCGGACGGCAATTGGTCGCTGCGCCACTACGAGGCGCTGCTGAGCAACCCCGACTGGTTGTCGAGCATCGGCCAGAGCCTGGCCATTGCCAGCGCCACCAGCCTGATCGCCACCGTGCTGGCGGTGAGCTTCAGCCTCGGCATCTGGTACCTGCGCTCGCGCCTGGCGACCTTGCTGATCGGTCTGGTGCTGCTGCCCATGGCCATTCCGCCGGTGATCTCGGCGCTGGTGCTGTATTTCATGGAAACCAACCTGGGGCGCATCGCCCCGGGCTGGGGCTACGACACCCTGCCCGGGGTGGTGATCGCCCACGTGGTGATGGTGGTGCCCTACGGCGTGGTGACCATGCTGGTGGCCCTGAGCCAGGTGGACCGGCGCATCGAGCTGGCCTCGCGCAACCTGGGAGCGAGCCTGATGCAGACCACCTTCCTGGTGATGCTGCCCAACCTCAAGCTGGGGATCTTCTCCACCGCGCTGCTGAGCTTTGCCCTGTCCTGGGAGGAGGTGGCGGTGACCCTGTTCATCACCAGCGTCGACGTCAACACCCTGCCGCGGCGGATCTGGAGCGGCCTGCGGGACAACGTCGACCCCAGCGTGGCGGCGATCTCGGTGCTGCTGATCGGCCTGACCCTGCTGGTGCTCATGGGCCGCCTGGCCTTGCAGTACGCCGCCCAGCGCCGCGCCCGCACCTGACAGGCCCCTGTGGCGAGGGAGCTCGCTCGCCCCCCCTTCTTTCGCGCTCGTGACTAATCGCCTTCTAGCTGACCGACGTCATGCCTCGCCCCCCGCGTTTTATCCGATAGTGCGCAGCTCGCTCCAACGGCTTGCCCGGGCTCTTCTAGACTCGATGGGTGGTCGTATTCGGAACCGAACGGGTCGCTTTCGTGCGGTTCAATCAGAGGCAGCGTGTCAAGCTGCCCTTTATGCCCTGAACAGGTGCGGCAACGACCGCACCGGGTACAACAAGATACCCATTCAGGGTGCATGGCCAACGGCCTGAAACGCCGCGCTACCGTGACGTGGCAACCAGCGCCGCAGCCGACACTTTCGGACAGCCGACAACCACCAGGTTCGTCCGTGACCGTGAGGAATTGCTGTATGCCTGATGAAACACTGCATCTGCCGTTGATCCACACCCTGCTGGAGCGTCACAAAGGCTCCCCGGGTGCGCTGTTGCCGATTCTCCATCAGATTCAGGAAGAGCTCGGCTACATCCCCGATCTGGCCGTCCCCGACATCGCCCATGCGCTCAATCAGAGCCAGGCGGAAGTGCGCGGGGTGATCAGCTTCTACCATGATTTTCGTACCGCGCCACCGGCGCGGCACATCCTGCGCCTGTGCCGTGCCGAGTCCTGCCAGAGCCGCGGCGCCGAGCAACTGGCGGCGCAACTGCGCGCACGCCTGCAACTGGATGACCACGGCAGCAGCGCCGACGGTTCCATCAGCCTGCGGCCGGTGTACTGCCTGGGAGCCTGTGCCTGCTCGCCGGCCCTGGAGCTGGATGGACAGTTGCATGCCCGAGTCAGCGCCGAACACCTGGACACGCTGCTGGACAGTTGCCGGGAGGACGCGTGATGCCGAGCCTCTATCTGCCCTGTGATTCCCTGGCCCGGGCCGTGGGCGCCGACGCGGTGGCCGACGCCATCGCCGCCCAGGCCGAGCAGCACCAACTGCCGCTGCAACTGCAACGCACCAGCTCCCGAGGCCTGTACTGGCTGGAACCATTGCTGGAAGTCGATACCCCGGACGGACGCCTGGGCTTCGGCCCGGTGAGCGTCGCCGACGTGCCCTCACTGCTGAAAGCCCTGCAAGACGCCCCCACCAGCCATCCCCTGGCCCTGGGCCGAGTCGAAGACCTGCCCTACCTGAAGAGCCAGCAACGCCTGCTGTTCGCCCGCGCCGGTATCACCCGGCCGCTGTCCCTGGCGGACTATCGGGCCCACGGCGGCTTCGAGGGCCTGAGCCGCGCCATCGCCCTGGGCGGTGAGCAGACCGTGGCCGCGGTGCTCGACTCCGGCCTGCGCGGCCGCGGCGGCGCGGCTTTCCCCGCCGGGATCAAATGGCGCACCGTGCGCGACACGCCGCAGCAGCAAAAGTACGTGGTGTGCAACGCCGACGAAGGCGACTCCGGCACCTTCGCCGACCGCATGCTGATGGAAGGCGACCCATTCCTGCTGATCGAAGGCATGGCCATTGCCGGTATCGCGGTCGGCGCCAGCTACGGCTACATCTACGTGCGCTCGGAATATCCCCAGGCGGTGGCGACCCTGCGCGAGGCCCTGGACATCGCCCGGGATGCCGGGTACCTCGGGGCCAATGCCGGCGGTAGCGGCCAGGCGTTCGACATGGAGGTACGGGTCGGCGCCGGGGCCTATATCTGCGGCGAGGAAACCGCCCTGCTGGACTCCCTGGAAGGCAAGCGCGGCATCGTTCGCGCCAAGCCACCGATCCCGGCGCTGCAAGGCCTGTTCGGCCAGCCGACCCTGGTGCACAACGTGCTGACCCTGGCCTCGGTGCCGCTGATCCTGGAAAAGGGCGCGGCGTTCTATCGCGACTACGGCATGGGCCGCTCCCTGGGCACCATGCCCTTCCAACTGGCGGGCAATGTGCGTCACGGCGGCCTGGTGGAACGGGCCTTCGGCCTGACCCTGCGCGAACTGGTGGAAGGCTACGGCGGCGGCACCGCCAGCGGCCAGCCGCTGAAGGCTGCGCAAGTCGGCGGCCCGCTGGGCGCCTGGGTGCCACCGGCGCAGTTCGATACACCGCTGGATTACGAAGCCTTCGCCGCCATGGGCGCGATGCTCGGCCACGGCGGCGTGGTGGTGGCCGATGACAGCCTGGACATGGCCCACATGGCGCGCTTCGCCCTGCAATTCTGCGCTGAGGAATCCTGCGGCAAATGCACCCCGTGCCGCATCGGCTCGACCCGCGGCGTGGAGGTCATCGACCGCCTGCTGGCAGCCCCCGATCAAGGCCGCCGCGACGAGCAGGCGCTGATCCTCAAAGACCTGTGCGACACCCTGCAATACGGTTCGCTGTGCGCCCTGGGCGGGATGACCTCCTACCCGGTGGCCAGCGCCCTGAAGCACTTTCCCGCCGACTTCGGTCTGCAGCCCTCGGAGGCCGACCAATGATCAGTATTTTCGACCCTGCCACAGACATCGACCTCAACGCCGTGGACTTCGGCACCCCGGCCCGCGACAGCCAGGTGCAAGTCAGCCTGAACATCGACGGCCGCAGCATCAGCGTGCCCCAGGGCACCTCGGTGATGCGCGCCGCGGCGCTGATGGGCACCACCATTCCCAAACTCTGCGCCACCGACAGCCTGGAAGCCTTCGGCTCGTGCCGCATGTGCCTGGTGGAGATCGACGGCATGCGCGGCTACCCGGCCTCCTGCACCACCCCGGTCAGCGAAGGCATGGTGGTGCATACGCAAACGCCGAAACTGGCGACTCTGCGGCGCAACGTGATGGAGCTGTACATCTCCGACCACCCGCTGGACTGCCTGACCTGCTCGGCCAATGGCAACTGCGAACTGCAGACCGTGGCCGGCCAGGTGGGCCTGCGGGAAGTGCGCTACGGCTATGACGGCGCCAACCACCTGGACGACCAGAAAGACAGCTCCAACCCCTACTTCGACTACGACCCCAGCAAGTGCATCGTCTGCAACCGCTGCGTGCGCGCCTGCGAGGAAACCCAGGGCACCTTCGCCCTGACCATCAGCGGCCGCGGTTTCGAATCCCGGGTCGCGGCGGCCGGTGGCGACAACTTCCTGGACTCCGAATGCGTGTCCTGCGGCGCCTGCGTGCAGGCCTGCCCGACGGCGACCCTGATGGAAAAAAGCGTGGTGGAAATGGGCCAGCCGGAGCGGGCAGTGATCACCACCTGCGCCTATTGCGGGGTCGGCTGCTCGTTCCGCGCCGAGATGAAGGGCGAGCAGCTGGTGCGCATGGTTCCGGACAAGAACGGCCAGGCCAACCACGGCCATTCCTGCGTCAAGGGCCGCTTCGCCTGGGGCTACGCCACCCACCCGGATCGCATCACCAAGCCGATGATCCGCAAGCACATCAACGACCCGTGGCAGGAAGTCAGCTGGGACGAAGCGGTGACCTACGCCGCCAGCGAGCTGCGGCGCATCCAGTTCAAGTACGGCCGCGACTCCATCGGCGGCATCACCTCCAGCCGCTGCACCAACGAAGAAACCTACCTGGTACAGAAGCTGGTGCGGGCGGCCTTTGGCAACAACAACGTCGACACCTGCGCCCGGGTCTGCCACTCGCCCACCGGCTACGGCCTCAAGCAGACCCTGGGGGAATCCGCCGGGACCCAGAGCTTCGACTCGGTGATGCAGGCCGACGTGATCCTGGTGATGGGTGCCAACCCCAGCGACGCCCACCCGGTGTTCGGTTCCCAACTCAAACGGCGCCTGCGTGAAGGGGCCAAGCTGATCGTCATCGACCCACGGCGCATCGACCTGGTGGACGCGGTGCACGCCCGCGCCGAACTGCACCTGGCCCTGCGCCCGGGCACCAACGTGGCCATGCTCAATGCCCTGGCCCATGTCATCGTCACCGAGGGCCTGGTCAATCAGGCGTTCGTCGACAGCCGCTGCGAGCCGCAAGCCTTCGCCCAATGGAGCGCCTTCGTCAGCCGCGCCGACAACTCGCCGGAAGTGCTCAGCGCGATCTGTGGCGTGCCCGCCGCCGACATTCGCGCCGCCGCGCGTCTGTACGCCACCGGTGGCAACGCGGCGATCTACTACGGCCTAGGCGTCACCGAACACAGCCAGGGCAGCACCGCGGTGATGGGCATCGCCAACCTGGCCATGGCCACCGGCAACATCGGCCGCGAAGGGGTCGGGGTGAACCCGCTGCGGGGGCAGAACAACGTCCAGGGTTCATGCGACATGGGCTCCTTCCCCCACGAGCTACCGGGCTACCGGCACATCTCCAACCAGGCGGTGCGCCAGGAGTTCGAGCAGGCCTGGAACGTCACCCTGCAAGCCGACCCCGGGCTGCGCATTCCCAACATGTTCGAAGCGGCCCTGGGCGGCAGCTTCAAGGGCCTGTACTGCCAGGGCGAGGACATCGCCCAGAGCGACCCCAACACCCAGCACGTGACCGCGGCCCTGTCGGCCATGGAATGCGTGGTGGTGCAGGACATCTTCCTCAACGAAACCGCCAAGTTCGCCCACGTGTTCCTGCCGGGCTCCTCGTTCCTGGAAAAGGACGGCACCTTCACCAACGCCGAACGGCGCATCTCCCGGGTGCGCAAGGTCATGGAGCCCCTGGGCGGCAAGGCCGACTGGGAAGGCACCCTGGCCCTGGCCGCGGCCCTGGGTTACCCGATGCACTACAACCATCCCTCGGAAATCATGGATGAGATCGCCCGCCTGACCCCGACCTTCACCGGTGTCAGCTACGCCAGCCTGGACCGCCACGGCAGTCTGCAATGGCCGTGCAACGACGCCGCGCCGGACGGTACGCCAACCATGCACATCGACGAGTTCGTGCGCGGCAAGGGCCGTTTCATGCTCACCGGCTACGTGCCCACCGACGAAAAGGTCAACGGCCGCTACCCGCTGCTGCTGACCACCGGCCGCATCCTCAGCCAGTACAACGTCGGCGCCCAGACCCGGCGCACCGACAACGTCGCCTGGCACGCCGAGGACCGCCTGGAAATCCACCCCACCGACGCCGAGAGCCGGGGCATCAATGAAGGCGACTGGGTGGGCATCGGCAGCCGCGCCGGGCAGACCGTGCTGCGGGCCCGGGTTACCGAGCGGGTAGCGCCGGGGGTGGTCTACACCACCTTCCACTTCCCCGAATCGGGGGCCAACGTGATCACTACCGACAACTCCGACTGGGCCACCAACTGTCCGGAGTACAAGGTCACGGCGGTGGAAGTCAGCCGCGTCTACCACCCTTCCGAATGGCAGAAGCGCTACCAGGCCTTCAGTGAAGAACAGCAGAGTCTGCTGGACAAGCGCGGCCGGTCGCGGGGCGGCAAGGCGGAGGTGCGTCGATGAGTACCGCCAACCTGATCAAGATGGCCAACCAGATCGCCGCGTATTTTGCCAACGAGCCGGATCAGGCGCAGGCGGTGCTCAGCGTGCGCAATCACATGCAGATGTTCTGGACCCCGGCCATGCGCAAGGAACTGCTGGCCTGGCAGACCGAGCAGCAAGGCGCCGAACTGCATCCGTTGGTCCAGCAAGCAGTACGTGACGCGGGCTGGGAGGCCTAGGCAAAAGCTCCCTGGCCGGCTAACCCCCGGCCAGGGACACTCACTGACCGGGGCAACGCCGATCCGCTGGAGGCCTGGACGGGACCGCCAGCGGCAGGGTTGCCCCCACGTAGGACGGCAGCTTCGGCGCGAAACGCGGCAGCATGTCGATCTGCCTTGGCGGCAGTGGACACTGCGGATAGTTGATGTTCGCCTGTTGATCGCTGCCGAAGCGCCCGGCCTTGGCCAAGCGCTTGCTGTCACCCTGGCAACCGGCATAGGCCTCACCGCGCACCTCGCCATTGGTGATCACCCGCAACTGCGCCGTCGGCACACCCAGGGGCGGCTCCGAATAAGGCTCCACCGGCTTGACGCTACAGGCGCCGAGCAACGACAGCAGCGCCAGCAAGGGAATATTTCCAGGTTTTATGACTGATCTTTCCTTTGTCTGAAGCGGTATGAGCGGCTGAGCAGGCTATCGGCCGAGTGGGGGCCGTCTGCACTGAATCATCGGCTATCCGCCGATGATTCAAAGCCTCCTCGCGCTCGAGCCCCAGAGTGCCTGGGAACGCTAGGTATAGAGCCCGCATAGGCCCACGCAAAAATAGTCAGATTTCAGGGGTTTACAGAACCCCGCCAATCGCTATAATCGTCGCCCTAACACGCCGGTATAGCTCAGTTGGTAGAGCAACTGACTTGTAATCAGTAGGTCCCGGGTTCGACTCCTGGTGCCGGCACCATACAAAACAAAGCCCCTGCAGAAATGCAGGGGCTTTGTTGTTTTCGTGCTTCCGAAAAGCCTCACGTCATGTCGTGAGAGCGTCCACAAATTGTCCACACCTACGCTTTCGCTTCCTGGCCTGCACATTTTTCTTGAGCGTCTCGTCATGCACTCAAAAGCCTGCTTTCTTGTGAACGTTGTCTGCTCATTCACCAGAAACGCAGATTTTGCCGACACATAAAGCCACTGCCCTCCTGCGCCTTCGATCACTCATAAAATTTCGCCTCGCATCGCTAAGGCAGAGCCGTGGCTGACCAACAGCACGTATCGAAATCGAGCTGAAGCACTGTTACCGAAACCAATGAATTGGATCACCGCAACATCCCCAAATCACCGCACTTCATGCTCCAATACCCGCCGATCCCCGTTGTACACAGGCCGCCCATGAAGCCCATTTCCCTATCGATCCTGACCCTGTTGCTCCACTCCCTGCTGTTCAGCGCTCCGGCCCTGGCCGGCGATGCCGAAGCCGGTGGCAAGCTGTTCAAGCGCTTGTGCAGCGGCTGCCACAATATCGGGCCTTCGGTGCGCAGTTCGTTCGGGCCGCAGCTCAACGGCATCATCGACCGGCCGGCAGGCAGTGCCACGGACTATCAATATTCAACGGCCATGAAGTCGTCGGGCATCGTCTGGACCCGGGACAAGCTCATCCAGTACCTGGAAGACCCAAAAGCCGTGGTGCCCGGTACGCGGATGATTTTCTGGGGGCTGAGCGATGAAGAAAAAATCGATAATCTGCTGGCCTATCTGCAGACCTTCCCTTCCCCCTGATGCAAGCTCGTTTGCCTACAAGGATGTTTTGATGAAGTTTCCTCTGCTGTCGCTTGCCGCCACGGGCCTGGCCCTGGCTGTATTCATGCCCCAGTTGCAGGCCGCCGGTTTCGACTGCGCCAAGGCCTCTACCCGGGTGGAGAAAACCGTCTGCGATACGCCTACCCTGTCCGCCAAGGACGATGAGTTGAACCGCCGCTATAAGGAGCTCAAGCACCTGCAGGTGTTTCGCTTGTTGCAAACCCAGTGGCTGCGGGAAGTGCGCGACACCTGCATCGACAGCGACTGCCTGGAGTCGGCCTATCGGGCCCAGGTGAAAATGCTCACGCTGTTGCCGATCCCTCCGGCTCCCGGCAAAGGCGAGCTGCTGCCAATGGACCCCACCCGTCAGTACCGCCTGCAGGACCCTGATGACTGGCAGCGTTTCACCCTGGCCAAGTTCACCGCCGCTCCTGCCCAGGGCGATCAGCAGATCGTCGACGCCCAGGTGCTGGATGGCGTGCTGCATGTGGTGCTGTTCGTCGGTCAGTACCAGAGGGGGCGGGAAGGCTATGTCGGCACCCTCTACGAATATGCCGATGACCAGCCCGGCCTGCATCCCATTGCCCGGGATATCGGCTTTGTCGGCTGGGCCTCTCCGGGGTCCAACGATCAGGGCCAGCGCTTCGCCGGCATCGTCGACGGGGAGTTTTACTACCGCCAGCGCAGCGGCGGCGAACTGCAGCAAGGCATGAGCTATCGCCTGGGCTCGCGCAGTGCTCCCGAAGCCAGCCAGCAGGTGTTCCAGTCGCTCTCCAACACCTTGCGCCATGCCCGGGCGCGGGTCGGCCAGGATCTGAATCAGGAGAACTACAGCCTGTCCCTGGACTACGACCGGCAGAGCAACAACACCTACTCCGAGAACGTCACCGAGCACAACGACGTCGAGGCCGGCTGGAGCATCGTCAATCCCACCTGGAGCGAAACCCGCCCGGTGATGTACTTCGATAACGAAGGTCCGCGGGCCTGTATCTGGCGGGTCGACGTGCAGCACAAGGTGCTGTCCAAGATCGTCCCGGAGCATGAGGCGATTTCAGCCCGTCCTGTGGATATCCATGGCCGCGAGGCGGTGGTGTACCTGGAAGGCGATCAGCTGAAGTTCGCGATCAATCCGGATGACTGACGGGCAAGGTTGCTGAACAAAAAGGCTCGCCATACGGCGAGCCTTTTTCATTGCGCCGGCAAGGCTTTGCTCAAGGCAGGCTGATCTTGTATTCGGCCAGCTTGGCCTGGTGCTGCGGTTCGACGTACTTCTGGTCCACCCGCTTGGCGAACTGGGTAAAGTCGGCGCGGGCATCGTCTGTCAGGCCCAGTTTTTCGTAGGCCAAACCACGATGGTAGAAGGCCCAGGCGTAGTCCGGCTGCTTTTGCAGGCCGGCGCTGTAGGCTTCAGCCGCCTCACGGTATTGGCCCAGGTCGTAGAGGGTCTGGCCCAGGTGGTAGTAGGTCGGCATGTTGAAGCCGGTGCCCTTGCCCGCCTCGCCCAGGTTGGCGTCGAGGTTGGACTGCACCAGTTCCAGGGCCTTTTGCGGGTTGCCCGATTCACGATAAAGACGGCTCAGGTCCAGCACCGCACGGGCATCGGGTTTGGGCCCCAGCTCGATGGATTTTTCCTTGGCGCTGATGGCTTCCGGGTAACGCTTGAAGCTGGCGTAGGCGTCGGACTGCAACCAGTACACCAGGCTCTGCATCGGCTTGGACAGTTGGTTTTTCGACAGGCACAGGTCGGCCTCTTGCAGCACCACATCGAACTTCTCGGCCTTGGAGGCCTGGCCCACCAGGCGGCAATGGGCGTAGTTGATCTGGTCCTGGCTCTGCAGGCTGGCACAGCCAGTGACGGCAAGGGCACACACAAGCAGGATCGACCCGCGTACAGACAATGAAGGCATGTTTTTCAATCCAGCAGGTGAGCGTTGAGGTCAGGGCGATAGACCTGCAGCAGTGGCGCGGTAACCGTGCCCTGCAGGCTGCAGAAGATCGTGGTGCGACCTGAGATCGGCGCGCTGGCGATGCCTTTGTCGATGCTCAATACCCGCTCGACGAAACCGAACGGCGTGGCCACGCCGCCGCCGACCAGACCTTCGGTGCGCCAGCTGTCGATAGGGTCGCCCACCCGACGGATCTCCACCCGGACCATGGCGCTGCGGTCTGCCTTCAGGCGGTGGTTGTCCACCAGCAGAGGTTTGAGCGCTGCGGCCACTTCACGGGGCTCACCCTCGGCAATAAACCCCCAGAACAGCAGGTTACCCACCGACTTCAGCGACTGGGCTTCGTTGTAGTAGCCCACCAAGCGCACGCCGTTGACCAGCAGCGGCTGTTCGAACGCCTGGTAGCGTCCGCCTTCCTGCAAGGGGTTCAGGACCTTGGGCGCACTCACCGCGCCGTACTTGGCCACGGTCAAGGTCGCGGCCGGCAGTTGGGCGGTGTTCAGGCTCTGGAAAAACTGCGCATCGCAGCGTGAGAACTGGCTGAGCAACTGCTCGGATGCAGTCGCTGGCTGGCCGTGGGCGATGCTGGCGACGCTCAGCAGGCACAGGCCGGATAACAGGGTACGGAACATCGAAATCATCCGTGACAGGAAGGAGCCGCGGACTGTAGCAAGATTGATATCGACCAACCACTCGCCGAAAATCCCGGTGCCCCGTGACCAGGCCATTCATGGCCAGACCTCCCTGCCCCCAAGGACCACCCGCAGATGGAACTGTCAGAAAGACTACTGAAAATCCTCAAGAACAACCCCAGCTGGATCGGGCGGGTGTATGAGTCATTCATCATTTCGGCGATCAAGGACTTCGAGCGCAACAATCCGCCGGCCCATAGCCCTGACTTTAAGCCAGAGACCAACCGTAGGCCTTACGGTTACCTGCACAACAAGCTGTTCGACCCGGTCAGCGAAGACAATGGCGAAAGCGATGTGGCGGATATTTACTTTGGCTATCCGCAACCGCTCCTGGATTCGTGCAAGGTCACCACTGATCCCCTGAACGAAGACAAAGACTGGTTCTGCCGAACCACCTGGAACGGCTGGGCGGTGGAGGTCAAAACCAAGCTCGTCGACAAGACAGAGCGACCTCTTCGTCACATGGCCTATGCCAACAAACTGAAAACCGCGCTGCCGGTGTCTCCCAAGGCAGCCTGGATGCAGACCCGCAATGGCAAGGAATTAAGCAGTAATCAGCTCAAACGACGCTGGGCAGACCTCTACGTTTATATCCTCTACCAACTCGACGACGGTATTCCGGACTTCACGGGCGCTACCGGCACCTACATCATGGTGATCCCGACCTTCATCTTGAATGAAGCCTTGAAAGACACTGGCGAAAACGCGGAAACCATACAGCTCAACAAGCTCATGAAGGTTCTGGCCCCTCACCACCTGCGCTACTTCACCTACCTGACGGAACACATTCCAGGGAAAATGCTCCAGCTCGCCAGTGAACATTGGCAAGAAATGTTTGCCTACAAGCGCGAAGGCGACGCCTTGAAAAGACAGTGGTACGAAAACATCCACCTGCCCTCTCTGGCAAAACCCCGCAAGCGATAACCGAACATGAAAAAGCCCCGAACCAGTCGGGGCTTTTTTGCACGACAACCACCCAGAGTCAGGTGGTGATCAAACGCTCATCAGAACACGTTGATCGGGTAGTCGACGAACACACGCAGTTCGTTGCCACCTTTGTTGTACTCATACGACTTCTGCGACACACGCAGAACCGAGCTGCGCACTTTGACGCTCAGGTCCTTGGCCGGGCCGCTCTGCACCACGTACTTGAGCTGGTTGAAGATTTCTCGCTCGCTGCCACCCGTGCTGTTGACGGTGGTGATGTTGTCGCCACGTACGTAGGCCACGTTGTAGGTCAGGCCCGGTACGCCGAAAGCGCCGAAGTCCAGACCGTAGCCCAGTTGCCAGCTGCGTTCGTCTTCCGCGTTGAAGTCGGACCAGTAGGAGTTGGCCAGGTAGATGGTGTTGCCGCCATCACCCACATAGCCGGACTTCTGATAACCGCCATAGGCGTAGCCCAGGTGGCTGTCGCCGGTGCTGCGCTGATGGGCGACGGTGAACGAGTGCGGGCCAGTGGCGAAGGTCGCCGCCAGGCTCCAGATCTTGTTGTCCTGGCCGCCGGCGTTGAGGTCCTTGGCGAAGGATTTGTCCAGCTTGGTGCGGTAACCGTTGAAGTCCAGGGTCAGGGACTGATCGGTGGCCAGTGGGAACACGTAGTTCAGGTTCACGTATTGTTTCTTCAGCACGTCTTCGACGTCAGAAGCGTACAGCGCGCCCTTGAACTGTTCGGTGAACTGGTAGCTACCGCCCAGTACGTTGATCGACTTCAGACCACCGCTATCACGGCCTTCGGCGCTCTTGCGCGATTCGGCGGTGAAGTGACCGGCGTTCAGCTCCAGGCCCTTGATCTCCTTGGAGGTGATCAGGGTGCCGGTGTAGCTTTCCGGCAGCAGACGCGAGCTGTCGTAGTTGAGTACCGGCAGGGCCGGCATCTGGTCACCGTAGGTCAGCACAGTGTTGGACAGACGGAACTTGACCGCCGCACCGAACTTGCTCAGGTCATCGGCGGCGTTGCCGCTGTCGCCTTGCTTGAAGAAGTCGATACCGCTAGCGCCGCTGCGGCCCTTGCCGCCGTCCAGGCGCAGTGCGTACAGGCCGAAGGCGTCAACGCCCACGCCCACGGTGCCCTGGGTGAAACCCGAGGAGAAGGTGCCGATGGCAGCCTGGCCCCACTCGGCCTTGTCCTTGTTACGGTCTTTGTAGTCACGGTTGATGTAGGCGTTGCGCAGCAGCACTTTCAGGCTGCTGTCTTCGACGAAGCCCTTGGCATCGGCCTGGCCGTCGGCCATGGCCTGTGTAGCGCTCAAAATCCCCAGTGCAATCAAGCAGATCCGCTGTTTCGACATTTTATTTTCCTTATTACGGTTTGATGACGCGCTGTGAGCTCTTTCGGCTATGGCGTTTGAACGCTCTTCTACCGTCGAAACAAAAAAGCCCGACCGCGGGTGATCGCGGCGGGCCTTTTATTATTCTTAAATATGGCTCTTGGCCACAGGCGTTGGGGGCGAATCCTATCTGCGCCCTGAACAACGTGTCAATTTCGTGAATCGTCTTTGAATAGCTGAAAATATTCTAAGAACTGCGGGCTAGAGCATTGCCAGCTGCACGCTATGGCTGTCGACGAATTGTTCGAAGTGGGTGACTTTGCCGTTTTTGAGGGTCCACAAATGGGCCACTCGCACATCGATCGGCTTGCCCGAGGCCTTGTAGATGCCTTGGTAGTTGCCATAGGCGAACACCTTGTCGCCCTGGGCCACATAGTTTTCCACCTTGAAGGTGAAGTCCTGCCATTCCGAGCCCAGGCGCTTGAAAACATGCTCCAGCACCGCCTCGAAACCGACGTAGGTGCCGGCATAGGGAAAGCCCGCCGCTTCGGTCCAACGCGCATCCGGGGCCAGGGCCGCAGCGGTGTTGCGCGCATTTTCCTGGGAGTTGGCACCTTCATAGGTGCTTTTGATCAACGCTAGGTTATCCATGGGTGACTCCACGCAGGTCAGGTGAGATCAAAGCGCACAACCGTCCAGGCCACAGGCCTGGACCGCGCCATGTTGAGGGTTATTACTGGCCCCCTGGGAAGCCTTCAACCACTGCACAAAGGCCTCGGGCTTGCCCAGCCAGGGGCTGATGTCGAGCAACTGATAGCGACCGTCCCGCTCCAGCGCCAGGGTTGGGAAACCCTGGCCACCAACTTTGGCCAGCAGCGCCCGGCTGCTCTTTATATGCTCGTCCAGCTCAAGGGCCACCGCCTGATCGTAGGCGACGGCGAACGGTTGTGGAGCAAACCCCAGGGTCTGCGCCAGTTCCAGCAGGACGTCGCGATCGGCAATCCGCCGGCCCTCCAGGTAATGAGCCGTCTGCAGGCGCCCCAGCAATTCCAGTCCACGACCGCCCAGGGCCTCGGCGGCCAATACAGCGGCGATCGGCGGTGCCGAGTCGAACACTGCCGTGTGGTCACGCAATAGACCCTCGAAATAGGCCTCGCCAAAAGGTTGCCCTGTGTACTCGGCAATGCGTCGGTCATGGGGCATGACGTAATCACGCAACTGCGGCGACACCGGCTGGCGGTTGCGACCGGTCATCATGCCACCGGCATGGGCCACCACCGGCACCACTGCCTGGGCAGCCTGGACCAGTGGCTTGGCGCCATAGCACCAACCGCACAGCGGGTCATAAATGTAGTGAAGGGTGGCCGAGGACATAAGGGACTCCAACAGGATCTTGAGCATTCGATGGCCCGCAGACTATGCCTCGCACGCCAGGGGAAAAACCTCGAAATGGCTTTTAGTCTGTTGCTGTATCCGGTCGAATCAGTCTGTTTAGCCTGTGTATGCGGGCAGATACGGCGCCGACATAATTAGAAACAATAGTGCAAAGGAACTTTTAGCGAATAATTAACATAAGTAAATAGCACGCATTATCATTCGCACCCCTTGACTCACCTTCCTTTCGGATGCGCTTCAGATGCCTGCCCATTTCCGCCTTACGCCCCTGTCACTGGGACTCTGCACCCTGCTGACCGCCGGTTTTGCCTGTGCTGCCAGCACCACCCTGCCAACGACCTCCATCAGCGCCGAAGCCGAGGCCGACCCCGACGATCCCCGGGTCAAGGAAGTCAGCACCGCGACCCGCACCGCCACCGCCGCGCGCTATGTGCCCCAGGCCATCGACACGATCAAGACCGCCAACGTCCTGGACTACGGCCACAACGATCTGGGCAGCGCCCTGAGCGGCATTCCCAACGTCAGCAGCGGCTCCGACACCCGCTTCGACAGCCTGCGGATTCGGGGTTTCGATGCCAGCAACGACTTCTACCTGGACGGCATCCGCGACGACAGCCAGTACGTGCGCGACCTGCACAACATCGAGCGCATCGAAGTGCTCAAGGGCCCGGCGGCCGTGCTCTACGGCCGTGGCAGCCAGGGTGGCATCGTCAACCGGGTGAGCAAACTGCCGGAGTTCGGCCGCCGCTCCAGCGTCGAAGTCCAGGGCGGTAGCCAGGACCTGCGCAGCCTGTACGCCGACCTCAGTGCCGATCCGACGGAGAACCTCAGCCTGCGCCTGAACCTGGGCAATCAGGACCAGAACAGTTTCCGCGACGGCGTCAGTGGCAATCGCCAGCTGTTCGCACCGTCCATGAGCTGGCAACTGACCCCGGAGCTGAATTGGCTGGTGCAGTACGAATACAGCCGCTACAACCGCACCCCGGACCGCGGCATCACCAGCCTCAACGGACGCCCGGCGAACGTCGGTCGGGAAACCACCTACGGCGACCACCGCGACTACATCGACGACAAATCCCAGTCCTTGCGCTCCAAGCTGACCTACGAGCTCAACGACAGCTGGCAACTGCGCCACACCCTGGCCGTGTTCAAGCTCGACAGCGACTTCGACAACACCTACCAGACCGGCTACAACGCCAACACCGGCAAAGTGCAGCGCCAGCGCTGGCAGCAGGATCTGAAGACGCGCAACATCTACAACAACACCGAACTCGAAGGCCGCTTCGACACCTTTGGCCTGGAACACCGCCTGCTCACCGGCATCGAGATCGGCAGCCAGCGCCGCGACCCGATCCTCTACAACCCTGCCACCACAGGCCCCGGCAGCCAGGACGTGCCCGCCGTCGACCTGTACAACCCCAACCCATACCAGAGCCATACCGGACGCATGCAAGTCTGGAGCAACAACCACACCGAGGTCGAAAGCCGGGCGCTCTACGTGCAGGACCAACTGCGCCTGAACGATCAATGGCAATTGCTCGCCGGCCTGCGCTACGACAACTTCGATGTCGAGACCACCAATCGCAAGAACGGCGTCTCCGACAGCCGTGACAGCCACAGCGTCAGCCCGCGCCTGGGGGTAGTCTGGACGCCGCTGGAGCACCACTCGTTCTATGCCTCGTGGAGCAAGTCGTTCTCGCCGGTGGGCGGCGGCCTGATCGGTATCACCCCGAATGCCACCGGCAACGGCAACGACCTGAGTCCGGAGCTGACGCGGCAGAAGGAAGTCGGGGTCAAGAGCGACTGGCTGGGCGAGCGCCTGAGCACCACCCTGGCGGTGTATGAGCTGGAGCTCTACAACCGTCGCACCCGCGATCTGCGGGACCCCAGTATCACCTTGCTCACCGGCCTGCAACGCTCCCGGGGTATCGAGTTGACTGCCAACGGCAAGCTCGTCGGCAACTGGTACCTGCGCGGCGGCATCGGCCTGCAGGACGCGGTGGTGGTCAAGGACAACAACGGTTTCGAAGACAAGCGCGTGAACAACGTGGCCAAGCGCAACGGCAGCCTGTTCATCACCTGGAAACCGGAACTGGGCTGGTACGCCGAGACCGGCCTGACCCTGGTGGGCGACCGCTACGCCGATGGCGCCAACACCGTGGTGCTGCCGGGCTACGGCCGTTGGGACGCCCTGGCCGGCTACCGGCACAAGGACTGGGACGTGCGCGCGGCGCTGAACAACATCGCTGACCGCGAGTACTACAGCTCCGCCACCAGTGCCTTCCAGATCCAGCCGGGGGAGCCCCGTAGCCTAGTGGTCACTGGCAACTACCGCTTCTAAACGACCGGCCAAAAAAAAGCGCTGCCATCCCGGCAGCGCTTTTTACAATCCGTCGTTTTCTATCCTTTCACCACATCCCACAGTGCCTGCAGTTCCGCCTCGCTGAGCAATCCAGCGGGGTAACGCTCAACGATGATCCGGCGCGGATCAGGTTCCCTGATCTGACGCGTTCCATTGGACTTCAACCATTGCGCCAGAACCTGCAGCGACTCGTTATTCATTGCCAAGGGATGGGGTGCCCGCTCGCTGACCATATTCATTCCAGCGCTCTCTCCTGGTATCTGAGCGGCCTAACTTATCCAAGGTTTATGACAGAACAACAAAAGTTCCACCTGTCTCAGAATCACCACGAAGCAGATACAAGAGCTATGCCAAAGTGCCAGGTGGCTCGACGTACGGCCATGAAAAAGCCCGCAACCCATCTGGGCTGCGGGCTTGCTGAAAAGCACCAGGTGCGGAATCGGTCCGACGCCGTCAAACAGGCAACACCATCTGTTACAACGGCACTCAAATTCGCTGCGGCGCGGGCTGCTGTTGGGTAAGGCAATGGATATTGCCGCCACCCAGTAACAGTTCGCGCCCCGGCACCATCACCACTTCATGCTCGGGAAACAATTCCTGGAGGATGGCCTTGGCCGGGGCATCCATCGGGTCGTCAAAACTCGGCGCAATGATCCCGCCGTTGACGATCAGGAAGTTCACGTAGGAACCCGCCAGGCGCACGGAGGGATTACGCTCCTGGCTGCCTTGCACGGCATCGACACCGGCGCATTCCTCTTCGGTGGCATACAAGGGACCGGGAATCGGCATCTTGTGCACCTTGAAAGTGCGGCCCTTGGCGTCGCGGGTGTTTTCCAGCACCTGCATGGCCGCTCGGCAGCGGGGGTAGTTCGGGTCCTGGGGATCGTCGGTCCAGGCCAGCAGCACTTCGCCCGGGCGCACGTAGCAGCAGAAGTTATCCACATGGCCGTCGGTTTCGTCGTTGTACAGGCCATCCGGCAGCCAGACGATCTGCTCCACCGCCAGGTGCTCGCGCAATACCGCCTCGATCTGCTCACGGGACAGATGCGGGTTGCGGTTGTGATTGAGCAAGCATTCCTCGGTGGTGATCAGCGTGCCTTCGCCGTCGACGTGAATCGAACCGCCCTCGAGCACGAAGCCTTCGGTGCGGTACTCCTGGCAACGCTCGATCTCCAGCACCTTGCTGGCCACCTGCTCGTCACGGTTCCACGGCGCATAGAGGCCGCCTTCGAAGCCGCCCCAGGCGTTGAAGCCCCAGTGCACACCACGCACTTCGCCGCTGTGGTTGATGACGAAAGTCGGACCGGTGTCGCGGACCCAGGCGTCATCGCTGGACATCTCCACGACGCGGATGTTGGGTACGTCCAGCCGCGCCCGGGCGTTTTCATACTGGCCCGCGGAGACGGCCACGGTCACCGGTTCGAAGCGGGCAATGGCCTTGGCCACCGCCGCGTGGGCGGCCTGGGCCGGCTTGCCGCCCAGGCGCCAGTTGTCCGGACGCTCGGGCCAGATCATCCAGGTTTGGGTCTGGGTCGCCCATTCGGCCGGCATGTAGAAACCGTCGGCGCGCGGCGTGCTGTGCAAAGTGCTCATAGTGTTCAGGACTCCAGGGAACCGTCGAGGGTTTTCAGCGCGCCATAGAGGTTCGGACGACGGTCACGGAAACTGCCCCAGGCGCTGCGGATGTGCTCGAGCTCGTCGAGGTCGAAGCTGTGCACAAGGATACCTTCTTCGGTTTGGTTGAGCTCCTGAACCTTCTCGCCGAACTGATTGGCGATAAAGGACGAACCGTAGAAGGTGATGTCGTAACCGTCCTGCTCTTCGTTGCCGATGCGGTTGCTGGCGATCAACGGCATCAGGTTGGCCCCGGCATGCCCCTGTTGCACTCGCTGCCAGTGGTCGCGGGAGGAAATGCTCTGGTCATGGGGCTCGCTGCCGATGGCGGTCGGGTAGAAGAGGATTTCCGCGCCTTGCAACGCCATGCTGCGGGCGCACTCGGGGAACCACTGGTCCCAGCAGATGCCCACGCCGATCTTCGCGTAGCGGGTGTTCCACACCTTGAAGCCGGTATCGCCCGGGTTGAAGTAGTACTTCTCGTGGTAGCCGGGACCGTCCGGGATATGGCTTTTCCGATAAATCCCCAGGTTGCTGCCATCGGCATCGATGATCGCGATGCTGTTGAATCGCGCACGCCCCGCCAGCTCGTAGAAGCTGATGGGCAGCACCACTTGCAACTCCCTGGCAACTTTCTGGAAGTGCGCGATGGCGACGTTGCTATCGACCGTGGTGGCCAGTTGCAGGTAGTCCGGGTTGGGCTTCTGGCAAAAATACGGGGCCTCGAACAATTCCTGGATCAGGATGATCTGCGCACCTTTGGCGGCGGCTTCACGGACCAGTTTTTCGGCGGTTTCCAGATTGGCCTCAAGGTCCCAGGAACAAGCCATCTGGGTAGCGGCGACGGTAACGATTCGGCTCATGGAACAACTCCCGGGCAATGGACGCGGTCGATGACAACGGATAGGAAAAGGACGGGGCACGACAAGGTCGCGCCTGACGACGGCCACTTTATATCCGATAAATATCGACTTTAGAAGCCGAAGAATTCTTAACCGCGAAAAAAATCCGACAAAATACCGATAACAATCGAATAATCATAAACACATTCGCCGGCAAGCCGGCCCCCACAGAAAGGTGTAGGAGCCGGCTTGCCGGCGAATGGAGATGAACGCAAGCGAACGACGAGCCCTTACAGATCTTCGCCCAGCACCTTGTCCAGCATGTCGACGAAGAAATCCACGCTCTGCCGGCTGGTGACCATCGGCGGCTTGATCTTGAGGATGTTCAAGTGATCGCCGGTGGGCTGCATGAAGATCCCCAGTTCCCGCAGGCGATCACACAGCAGGGTGGTCTCCTCGGTGGCCGGTTCCAGGGTCTGGTGATTGCGGATCAGCTCCAGCCCCAGGTAGAAACCGGAGCCATGCACCGCACCCACCAGGGGATGCAGATCCTTGAGCGCCTCCAGGCGTTGCCTGAAATGTTCACCCACCACCCGGGCGTTCTCCCAGAGGCCCTCCTCCTGCATCACATCCAGCACGGCGATGCCGATGCGGCAACTGACCGGGCTGCCACCGGATGAAGAGAAGAAGTAGCCCTCGGCCTCCAGCGCCTCGGCAATCTCGCGACGGGTGATCACCGCCCCAAGGGGCTGACCGTTGCCCATGCCCTTGGCCATGGTGATGATGTCCGGCACCACGCCCTGCTCTTCAAAGCCCCAGAAGAACTTGCCCATGCGGCCATAGCCCACCTGGACCTCATCGGCGATGCACACGCCACCCCGGGCCCGAACCCGTTCGTAGACTTCCTGCAGATAACCCGGCGGCAGCGAGATGCCCCCGGCATTGCCGTACACGGGCTCACAGATAAACCCGGCCAACTGGCGATTCTGCTCATCCAGCTTGTGCAACTGCTGGTCGACGCTGCGCAGGTACTGCGGTGTGCTGTCCTGGCCACGGAACTCGCCGCGATAGGTGTTGGGCGCCGTCACCGGGTGCACCCAGTCGGGACGGCTGGTGAGGGCCTGGGGATTATCGGCGATGGAGGTCGACACCGCGTCGGCCGCCACCGACCAGCCGTGATAGGCCTCCAGCACGCTGAGCATGTCGCGCCCGCCGCTGTAGGCCCAGGCCAGGCGAATCGCCAGATCGTTGGCTTCGGTGCCGCTGTTGACCAGAAACACCCGATCCATGGAGTCCGGCGCCAGGGCCAGCAGGCGCTCGGAGAACTCGGCGATCGCAGCATAGTGAAAACGCGAGTTGGTATTGAGCAGCGACCATTGGCGCGCCGCCTCGGCGGCCATGCGTGGGTGACCGTGGCCGAGCACCGCGACGTTGTTGAGCATGTCCAGATAGGACCGCCCTTGCATGTCGATCAGGTGATTGCGCCAGCCGCGCTCGATCCGCGGCGGGTCGACGTAGTAGTGCTTTTGCGAGCGGGCAAAGCTGGCATCGCGACGCTCCAGCAGGGTCTGCGGGTCCAGCTCCGGCTCGGCATCACAGGCCAGCCCCAGCAGCGCGGCCGGAGAAGGGCACAGAGCCTGCCAGGCAGGCGCCCGGGAAGGGGTACAGAACAGCGGCGGATCCAGCTCGGCCGCTCGACACAGCTGTACCTTGAGCCGACCGTCGGCTACCACGGCCCCCAGCACCTGCCCCTTGACCAGGGCCGCCCCCGGGTGCAACGACGGCTCGACGCCCCACAAGCGCACGCTCAACGCCGGGCCATCCAGGCGCAGCAGGCCGTTCTCGGCACGGTGCAGCACACCGGCGAACGGTGCTTCTACCGGCGTGCCTGCCGGCACTTGCAACTGCACATGCAACGGGCAGGTTTGCGGCTCCAGGGCGCTGTCGGGGCAGGTCCGCGACAAGCGGTACTGGCCATAGCGACTGGCGGCCAGGCCATGGGCAACAGCGGCTTCGGCCAACAGGCGATCATCGATCCCCGGCTGCTCCCAATTGCCGGCTTCGAAGTGCGGGCTGAGCACGCCCAGGTCGATCAGGGCGAACTCGCGCCCTACCAGGCTCGGCAGCAGCGGGACGAAGCCGTCACTGCCAATGGCCGGCAGCGACTCCCCGACAGCGCTGAGAATGGCCGCTTCCATGAACTCGAAAGACACGGAGCTGGCGACCCGGAAAATCTCCCACTCGTGGTGCAAATTGGCGCGGCTGTAGGCGTTGCCCGGATCGATGCTGACCTGCTGCTCGCCACTGAGCACCAGCACCGCGGCGCGGGCCACGATCAATGGCCAGAGCGCCAGCAGCTCGGCCCGTTGCAGCGGGTTGACCTGGTGATAGGCCTGGATCGCCGGCAGGATGCGCAGCGGATCGCCCTCGGCGTGATGCAGCAGTGCGGCGCACGTCACCGACAGATCGGTGATGCGCCAGGTACGGATCAGGTCGCCGAAATCGATCACCCCCTGCAACTGCCAACGGCGCGCGGCATCCCGCTGCCAGACCACGTTGTCGTCGGTGATGTCCATGTGGATCGCCTGCACCGGCAATTGCTCCTGCAAGAGCTGCAGCCGACGTTCGGCGCGCTGCGCGGTGTCAGCGATCAAGGCCCGTTGCTGCGGGTCCTGGATGACTGGCAACAAATGCCCGATCAGCGCCTGGGCATGCCGGGCATCCCATTGCAGGGTGCGTTCGAGCCCCGGATGCTGGAAACCTTCCAAAGCCAGGTCCATCTGCCCGCAGAGCCGGCCCAGGCCCGCCACCAGCTCGTTCCCCAGGTGCGGCAGGTGGGTCAGGGAGCGACCCTCTATATAGTCGAGCAACCGCACGTGCAGCGCTTGCCCGGCAATCTCCAGGGACAGCAGGTCCGCACCGTTTTTGGCCGGAATCACCCTGGGCACTCGCAGATCGGGGTATTGCTGCAGGTGCTTGAGGCCCGCGTGCTGCGCTTGCAACTCCAGGGCCGAGTAGTCGCCGCGGCAGATCTTCAGGACAAAGCGGCCCCGGGGACTGTCGAGGCGATAGTTGAGGTCCTGCTGGCTGCCCAGAGACTGCAAGGTGCCTTGCAGACCGTAATGGGTTTCCAGCAGCTCCAGCGCTTGCTGTGCAGTGACCTGTGGGCTGGGCAGACTGGCGCGGTGGATCAAGGTGGCGAGCAACATACAACGATCCCTGGAATTGTTATAAGCCGCTTATATCGCCATTGCCCAAGGCGTTACGCAAGCCCAAAGAACGGGAAACAGACAAGCACCGTCCCCGCCTCAACCCTGCACTTTGCGAAATTTCCGACCGTTCGCGGTGAAATCGACTGATGGCGCCTATTGCACCTCAGGCGTCATAGCGACAAGCTATGCTGCATTTTTTGCAGTAAATGATCGTTTTCAAGGACACAGGCCCTCCAACATGCGCATTCTCGTCACCGGCGGAGCCGGATTCATCGGCTCGGCTCTGGTCCGCCATCTGATCCAGCACACAGAACACGAAGTGCTGAACCTCGACAAACTGACCTACGCAGGCAACCTGGAATCGCTGCACAGCATCGCCAGCGACAGCCGCTATGAGTTCGTCAAGGCCGATATCGTCGACCAGGCCACCGTCAGTGCGGTGCTCGCACGCTTCCAGCCGCACGCGATCATGCACCTGGCGGCCGAGTCCCATGTCGACCGCTCCATCGACGGGCCGTCCGACTTCATCCAGACCAATATCGTCGGCACCTACAGCCTGCTGGAGGCAACCCGCGCTTACTGGCAGAAACTGCCCGAAGCGGAAAAGGCCGCTTTGCGCTTCCACCATATTTCCACCGACGAGGTCTATGGCGACCTGCATGGCGTCGACGACCTGTTCACTGAAACCACGCCCTACGCCCCCAGTTCGCCCTACTCCGCCAGCAAGGCCGCGTCCGACCATCTGGTCCGCGCCTGGCAGCGTACCTACGGCTTGCCGGTGCTGATCACCAACTGCTCCAACAACTATGGCCCGTTCCACTTTCCCGAGAAGTTGATCCCTCTGGTGATTCTCAACGCCCTCGCAGGCAAGCCGCTGCCGGTCTATGGCAATGGCCAGCAAGTCCGCGACTGGCTGTACGTCGAGGATCACGCTCGCGCGCTGTACAAGGTGGTGACCGAGGGTGTGGTCGGCGAGACTTACAACATCGGCGGCCATAACGAGCAGAAGAACATCGACGTGGTACGCGGCATCTGCAGCCTGCTGGAAGAGCTGGCCCCGCAAAAACCCCAGGGCGTTGCCCACTACGCCGACCTGATCACCTTCGTCCAGGACCGCCCGGGCCACGACCTGCGCTACGCCATCGATGCCGGCAAGATCGAGCGGGAACTGGGCTGGGTGCCAGAAGAAACCTTCACCAGCGGACTGCGCAAGACTGTGCAGTGGTACCTGGAAAACCTCGAGTGGTGCCGTCGAGTACAGGACGGCAGCTACCAGGGCGAACGCCTGGGTTCCACCGACATCAAGGATCTGATTGCATGATTAAAGGCATTGTTCTGGCGGGCGGCTCCGGCACCCGTCTGCACCCCATCACCCTCGGTGTCTCCAAGCAACTGCTGCCGATCTACGACAAGCCGATGATCTATTACCCGATCTCGGTACTGATGCTGGCCGGCATCCAGGACATCCTGATCATCTCCACCCCCCAGGACTTGCCGCAGTACCGCAACCTGCTGGGTGACGGCAGCCAGTTCGGCGTACGCTTCAGCTATGCCGAACAACCTTCACCGGATGGCCTGGCCCAGGCGTTCCTGATCGGCGAAGAGTTCATCGGCAATGACCCGGTGTGCCTGATCCTGGGCGACAACATCTTCCACGGACAGTACTTCGGCGAACAACTGTGCGCTGCCTCCAAGCGCAATTCCGGCGCTACGGTGTTCGGTTACTGGGTCAAGGACCCGGAGCGCTTCGGGGTCATCGACTTCGACAGCGAAGGCCGCGCCCTGTCCATCGAAGAGAAACCCAAGAATCCAAAATCCAGCTACGCCGTCACGGGTCTGTATTTCTATGACAACGACGTGGTGCAGATCGCCAAGGCAGTCAAGCCGTCGCCCCGTGGCGAACTGGAGATCACCGACGTCAACAACGCCTACCTCAAGCGTGGTGATCTGCATGTGGAGCGCTTTGGCCGGGGCTTTGCCTGGCTCGACACCGGCACCCACGATAGCCTGCTGGAGGCCTCGCAGTACGTGCAGACCATCGAGCACCGTCAGGGTTTGAAGGTCGCCTGTCTGGAGGAAATCGCCTACCAGAACCAATGGATCAGCCGTGAGCATCTGCTGGAGCGCGCCGCCTACTTTGGCAAGACCGGTTATGGCCAGTACCTCTTCACCCTGGCCGGGGAGACGCAATGAAGATCATCCCCACCGACCTGCCCGGCGTGCTGATCATCGAGCCCAAGGTGTTCGGCGACGAGCGTGGGTTTTTCTACGAGAGTTTCAATGCCAAGGCCTTCGCCGACGCCACCGGCCTGAACCAGCCGTTTGTCCAGGACAACCATTCACGCTCGGCCAGGAACGTCCTGCGCGGTTTGCACTACCAGATCGAACATAGCCAAGGGAAACTCGTGCGGGTCATTGCCGGTGAGGTGCTGGATGTGGCCGTGGACATTCGCCGTGGTTCGCCCAACTTTGGCCGCTGGGCTAGCGTGCGCCTGTCCGCCGAAAACAATCGTCAACTGTGGATACCCGAAGGTTTTGCCCATGGTTTTGTAGTGCTCAGCGACTTCGCCGAGTTCCTCTATAAAACCACCGATTACTACACGCCATCCGCTGAGCGCTGCATTCGCTGGGACGACCCGACCCTGGCAATCGATTGGCAGTTGCAGGAGCCGCCAACACTCTCCGCCAAGGACCAGAATGGCAAAAGTCTGAAAGAAGCCGATCTGTTCCCATGAGCACTCCCCTGAAAATCCTCATCAGCGGCCAGCACGGCCAGGTTTCCCGCGAGCTGCAGCAGCGGCTCGGCGACCTGGGCGAACTGGTGGTCCTTGGTCGAGACCAACTGGACCTGAGCCACCCGAAACAGATTCGCCAGCAGGTCCGCGCCATTGCTCCGCATCTGATCATCAACGCCGCCGCCCACACCGCCGTCGATCAGGCCGAAAGCGAGCCGGAGCTGGCCTTTGCGATCAACGCCACGGCCCCCGGGATCTTCGCCGAGGAAGCCCGGGCACTGGGTGTGCCACTGATTCACTACTCCACCGACTACGTGTTCGATGGCCGCAAGGACACGCCCTACTTAGAGGAGGACGAGCCCAATCCGTTGGGGGTCTACGGCCAGAGCAAGCTGGCGGGCGAACAGGCCATCAATCAGGTACAGGGCCAGCACCTGATCCTGCGCACCAGCTGGGTCTATTCCAGCCATGGCAAGAACTTCCTGCTGACCATGCAGCGCCTGCTGCAGGAACGACCCGAGCTGCGGGTAGTGGCCGACCAGATCGGCGCGCCCACCTGGGCCGGCACCATCGCCAACAGCACGCGCGCCCTGATCGAGCGCTGGCAGTCCGGGAATCACGGCGCCTGGGGCACCTATCACCTCACCGCCCACGGCGAGACCTCCTGGTTCGGTTTCGCCCAGGCCATCGGCGAGCAGTTGCTGGCCCTGGACAAGCCTTGTGCGGTGCTCGAAGCCATCCCCTCCAGTGCTTACCCGACCCCGGCTCCCCGGCCGCTGAACTCACGCCTGGACTGCAGCCGCCTGGCTCGGGAATGGGGCGTGACCCAGCCGGACTGGCGCAGCGCACTGCGCGAGTGTCTTGCCGAGCAGGGCTAGGCATAATGCGCCTGTATCCACAGGCGCCCTTTCCATGACCGCACCTCTTCCCCGTCGTCCCCGCTGGCGCAGCCTGGCCCTGCTGGCCCTGTGCCTGGCGCCGTTGCTGTGGCCGCTGGAGCACTTGGCCGAGCGCTACTATCGCAACGAGCTGACCAGCCAGAATCGCCAGACCCTCGACCTCTACGTGGCCAACCTGCTGGGCACCCTGCACCGCTACGAAGTGCTGCCGCAGATCCTCGGCGACCTGCCGGCGCTGCGGGCGGTGCTGGGGGCCCCGGACGACGGCGTGACCCAGGGCAACGCCAACCGCCTGCTGAAAAACATCAGCGCCCAGACCGGCGCCGAAGTCATGTACCTGATGGACACCAACGGTAAGACCCTGGCGGCCTCCAACTGGGACAAGCACGACAGTTTCGTCGGGCGCAATTTCGCCTTCCGCCCCTATTTCAGCGAAGCCATGGCCGGACGCCTGGGACGGTTCTTCGGCCTGGGCACCACCTCGGCCAAGCGTGGCTACTTCTTCGCCGCTGCAGTGCGCGACGGCGAACGGATGCTGGGCGTGCTGGTGGTCAAGGTGGACTTGGACCATACCGAAAGCCTGTGGGGCAAAACCCCGGAACAATTGCTGCTGACCGACCACAATGGTGTGGTGATCCTCACCTCGCGTCCTGAATGGCGCTTTCGTGCGACCCGGCCACTGAGCGACGAGGAACGCCAGGCCATCGTCGCCATCCAGCCCTACCCAACCCGGGACCCGCGTCCACTGAACCTCAATCCCGATGCCTGGCTGACCCAGACCCAGCAGATCGAGGAAACCCGCTGGAGCGTCAGCATCCTCGCCCCGCGCACCCTGATCGATCGCCCGGTGCGCACCGTGGTGGCGGTCGGCGCCGCTGCGCTGCTGGTGCTGATGCTGCTGCTCGGTCTGATGATGCAGCGCCGCCGCCACTACCTGGAGCGGATCGCCTTCGAAGCCAAGGCCCGGCGTGAGCTGGAAAGGCGCGTAGCCGAGCGCACCAGCGATCTGGAGAGCCTCAACCGGCGCTTGAAACAGGAAGTGCTGGAACGCGAAACCGCCCAACAGGAACTGGTGCGCGCCCAGGACAATCTGGTCCAGGCCGGCAAGCTCTCGGCCCTGGGCACCATGTCGGCGAGCATCAGCCATGAACTCAACCAGCCCCTGGCGGCCATCCGCAGCTACGCGGAAAACGCCGAAGTGCTGCTGGACCACCAACGCACCGATGACGCCCGGGGCAACCTCAAGCTGATCAGCGAACTGACCGGGCGCATGGCCTCGATCATCGCCCACCTGCGAGCCTTCGCCCGGCGCGATCACCACGCCCCGGAAAGTGTCGCCCTGCAACCGGCCCTGGACGATGCCCTGGCCCTGCTGGCCAAGCGTCGCCGGGCCATGGAAGTGGAGCTGATCCGCGACCTGCCAGCCGCTACCCTGTGGGTCGAGGCCGGGGAAACCCGCCTGCGCCAGGTCCTCGGCAACCTGCTGGCCAACGCCCTCGACGCCCTGACCGAAAAGGGCCCGCCGCGCAAACTCTGGCTGAGTGCCGAGTCCACCGCCACAGGCGTCAATCTGTACATCCGCGACAACGGCCCGGGCTTCTGCATGGAGGCGCTAGGCCGCGCCGGCGAGCCGTTCTACACCACCAAGACACGGACCCAGGGACTGGGCCTGGGCCTAGCGATCTGCGACACCCTGATGCGCGCCTTTGGCGGTGAACTGTCGTTCGCCAACCACCGTGAAGGCGGCGCCCTGATCACCCTGCGCCTGCGCGCCGGGGCCCCCGGCGTCAGCCTGCAGCCCTCCGAGGATCGCGGGGTATGAAGCGCAGCGACAACTCGTTAGCCACCACGCCCGGCCCAGCGATGCTGGCCACGACACGACCTGGAAAGTGACCGATGACCCGTCCCGACAGCCTCGACCCTCAGCTGCAAGTGGTGTTGATCGACGACGATCCGCACCTGCGTCAAGCCCTGAGCCAGACCCTGGACCTGGCCGGGCTCAAGGTGCTGTCCCTGGCCGAGGCCCAGGGCCTGGCCCCGCGCCTGGAGCGGGACTGGCCGGGGGTGGTGGTCAGCGACATCCGCATGCCCGGCATGGATGGCCTGGAACTGCTCAACCAATTGCATACCCAGGACCCCGAGCTGCCGGTGCTGCTGATCACCGGTCACGGCGATGTGCCCCTGGCCGTGCAGGCGATGCGCGCCGGTGCCTATGACTTTCTGGAAAAGCCCTTCGCCAGCGATGCCCTGCTCGATAGTGTGCGCCGCGCCCTGGACTGGCGGCGCCTGGTGCTGGACAACCGCAGCCTGCGCCTGGCCCTCAGCGACCGCCAGGAACTGAGCGCGCGGCTGGTGGGTCAGTCAGCGCCGATGCTGCGTCTGCGCCAGCAGATCGGCGCCCTGGCAGCGACACGCGCCGATGTGCTGATCCTAGGTGAAACCGGCGCCGGCAAAGAAGTGGTAGCCCGCGCCCTGCACGACCTCTCGGGGCGGCGCAACGGGCCATTTGTGGCCATCAATGCGGGCGCTCTGGCCGAGTCGGTGGTGGAAAGCGAACTGTTCGGCCACGAACCGGGAGCCTTCACCGGCGCGCAGAAACGCCGCATCGGCAAGTTCGAATTCGCCAACGGCGGCACCCTGTTCCTCGACGAAATCGAAAGCATGAGCCTGGATGTCCAGGTCAAGCTGCTGCGCCTGCTGCAGGAGCGGGTGGTGGAACGCCTGGGGGGCAACCAGCTGATCCCCCTGGACATCCGCATCATCGCCGCGACCAAGGAAGACCTGCGCCAGGCCGCGGACCAGGGCCGCTTCCGCGCCGACCTTTACTACCGCCTGAACGTGGCCCCGTTGCGCATTCCACCCCTGCGCGAGCGAGGCGAGGACATACTGATGCTGTTCCAGCACTTTGCCGACGAGGCCAGTACCCGCCACGGCCTGCCACCCCAGGAACTGCAACCCGGGCATCGTGCCCTGCTGTTGCGCCATAGCTGGCCGGGCAACGTGCGGGAACTGCAGAACGCTGCTGAGCGCTTCGCCCTGGGTCTGGAACTGGCCCTGGACAACAACGAGCCGGAGCAGGCTGCCATCGCCTCCCCGACGTTGATTGCCGGCGGTCTGAGCGAGCAGGTGGAACACTTCGAAAAGAGCCTGATCGCCGCCGAACTGACGCAACCCCACAGTTCGATGCGCAGCCTTGCCCAAGCCCTGGGCATTCCACGCAAGACCCTGCACGACAAGCTGCGCAAACACGGCTTGAGCTTCGCCGACGGCGGCGCCAGCCACTCCAGCGATGAATCCGAATGAGCCGCACCGTCAACCCTTCGTCCCTTGAGGCCCGTGCATGAACCGCGACAGTCGCTACCTGGAATCCATCCTTCACCACGACATTCCCCTGACCCGGGACATGGGCCTGAAGGTGCTCGACTGGCAGGCGCAGCAACTGCGCCTGCAACTGCCGCTGGACGCCAACGTCAACCACAAGAGCACCATGTTCGGCGGCAGCCTGTACTGCGGTGCGGTGCTGGCCGGTTGGGGCTGGCTGCATTTGCGGCTCAAGGAAGAAGGGATAGATGACGGGCATATCGTCATCCAGGAAGGGCAGATCAGTTACCCGCTACCGGTCACCGGCGATGCCGTGGCGATCTGCACCGCGCCTGATGACAAGCTCTGGAAGAAGTTCCTTGCGATGTACCAGCGCCACGGTCGTGCCCGCCTGACCTTGCACAGCCGTGTGGTCAACGTCGGCAGCGAAGACGACGCCGTACGCTTTGCCGGTCAGTACGTCCTGCACCGCTGACCCGTTTCGCAACCTGCTCAAATCTGTAGGAGCTGGCTTGCCAGCGAAGAGGCCGGAAATGCTTGCACAGGGCTCAAGGGCCCCTTCGCCGGCAAGCCGGCTCCTACACAAAAGGTGGCAGAGGCAAGTCGCCGTGGGGCGATCAGGCGCAGGCCAGCTCCAGCAGTTTGCCGCGCCACGGAGCCTTGGCCGGCAGCGCCAGGAAGAAGCCGTTGAGCAATGACTCCCGCGGTGGATAGCAGAACGGCGCACCGGCAAGATCCAGCACTTCGCCACCCGCCCCTTCGAGTACACCCTGGGCCGCCGCGGTGTCCCATTGGGAAGTCGGCGCCAGGCGCGGATAGCAGTCCGCCGCGCCTTCGGCCAGCAGGCAGAACTTCAGCGAACTGCCGATATTGGCCAATTGCAATTCACCCAGGGCAGCACTCAAGCCACCCAACAAGCGCTCCTGCTCCGGGCTCGAATGGCGCCGACTGGCCACCACGGTAAAGGCCTCGCCAACACCTGGCTGTTCACGCACCTGGATCGCTTGCGGCGCCTGCCCCTGATCCACACGCCAGGCGCCAAGGCCAGCACCACCGAGATAACAACGGCCATTGGTGGGCATCGACACCACGCCAAACACCACACGCCCCTGTTCGATCAGGGCGATGTTGACGGTGAACTCTTCACTGCCGGAAATGAACTCCTTGGTGCCATCCAGCGGGTCCACCAGCCACCAGCGCTGCCAACCGGCCCGAGTGGCCTGGGGAATGTCGGCATCTTCTTCGGACAGCACCGGGATGCTCGGGTCCAACGCCGTCAGGCCAGCCACGATCAAGTGATGGGCCGCAAGGTCGGCGGCGGTCACCGGCGACTCGTCAGCCTTGTGGTTGACCGCCACGTCGGCGCGCCAGAACGGCAGGATCGCCTCGCCAGCGCGCAAGGCCAGCTCGGCCACCGGCGCCAATAAAGGATGGGGAAAATTCATCGTGTTCATGCTCATGCTGGAAAGGCTCCGCGCAGGCTCAGCAGGTCGCGGGTCAGGTACAGCGCGGCCAGGGCCCGGCCTTCGCTGAATTGAGGATTCTGCGCCAGGCTGGCCAGCTCGCGCAGGTTGACCTTGTCGACCCGCATCGGCTCCGGCTCATCGCCCTCCAGGCGCTCTTCATACAAATCGGTGGCCAATACCACCTGGATCTTCTGGCTCATGTAGCCCGGGGACAGCGACAGCTCGGTCAGATGCTCCAGTTGCCGCGCGCCAAACCCGGCTTCCTCCTTGAGTTCACGCTCGGCCGCCGCCAGCACATCTTCACCCGGCTCGATCAGGCCCTTGGGCAGTGACAGCTCGTAGGCGTCGGTGCCGCCGCAATACTCCTCCACCAGCACCGCATGCTCGGCATCGAGCATGGCCACGATCATCACCGCGCCATAACCCGCCCCTTTGCCCACCAGGCGCTCATAGGTGCGCTCGACGCCATTGGAAAACCGCAACTGCACCTCTTCGACACAGAACAGACGACTGGTGGCGACGATCTCGCGGGCGAGTACAGTGGGTTTCTGGCGCATAGCGGGCTCCTTGGCGATAGCGGGTTACTATACAGACTGTTTTCTTACCGCTGGAGAAGTGTTCAATGGCCCTGCTGCCCTGGTGCGATATCGATACCGTCCTGCTGGATATGGACGGCACCCTGCTGGACCTGCACTACGACAACCACTTCTGGATGGAACACTTGCCCCAGCGTTACGCCGAATTGCACGGGGTCAGCCGGACCATGGCCGAGCTGGAACTGCAACCGCTGTTCGAACGCAACGCCGGCCAGTTGCAGTGGTATTGCCTGGATTTCTGGAGTACCGAGCTCAAACTCTCGGTGCGTGAACTGAAACTGGAGACGGCTCACCTGATCGCCCTGCGACCGGATGCCGACACCTTTCTCGCGGCGATAAAAAAGGCCGGCAAGCGGGTGATCCTGATCACCAACGCTCATCGTGATTCCTTGTCATTGAAGCTGGAACGGATCGAGCTGGCGCCTTACTTCGAGCGCCTGATCAGTTCCCACGACTACGGGTTCCCCAAGGAGAATCCACAGTTCTGGGATGCACTGCAGGCCGATATTCAGTTCGATCCGGCCCGCAGCCTGTTTATCGACGACACCCTGCCGATTCTGCGCAGCGCGCGGGATTTCGGCGTAGCGCAGTTGCTCGCGGTGAGCCAGCCAGACAGCCGCAAAGGGCCGAAGGATACGGCGGAGTTCGCGGCGGTGGGAGATTACCGGGAACTGATCGAAGGGCTGTGAAAGCCTTCGCGGGCGATCCCGCTCCGGCACTGGGAGCGGCATCGCCGGCGAAGAGGGTCGATCATTCAGGGATGCGCAACACCTGGCCCGGGTAGATCTTGTCCGGGTGGGACAGCAGCGGCTTGTTGGCCTCGAAGATCTTGTTGTACTTGTTGGCGTCACCGTATTGCACCTTGGCGATGGCGCTCAGGGTATCGCCCTTCTTCACGGTGACGAACACCGCAGAAACCACCACGGGACCGGTCACCGTAATCTGGTCCTCGACACTGCTGACACCGGCGATGTTGCCCAGGGCCAGAAGGATTTTTTCCTTCTCTTCCTGGCTCGCCACTTCACCGCTGACGATCACCTTGTCGCCTTCCACCGTGGCATGGACATTGGGATTGCCCAGGCCGACCTTTTCGATGTGCTCCTTGAGCTGCTCGCTGGCATTGGCATTGCCCGGGGTCAGCAGGTCGATCAGTTTTTCACCGGCTTCTTTCACAAAGCTGAAAATGCTCATGTCGCACACTCCTTGGTTGATAGATCCAGACGCGAAAGACTAGACCAGCCTGGAACAATGAGGTTCCCGGGCGACCAATGACCCAAGGCCCAGCCACCACGGTAGAATCCCGGCCTTTTGCCGCTCCGGAGCGAAGATGGACCTCAAGCAGCTGAAATTCCTCATCGCCCTCGACGAAACCCGCCACTTCGGCCAGGCCGCCGCGCGCTGCCATATCACCCAGCCAACCCTGTCCATGCGCCTGCGCAGCCTCGAGGAAGAACTCGACCTGCCCCTGGTCAACCGTGGCCAGCGCTTCGAAGGCTTTACCGCTCCTGGCGAACGGGTGCTGGCCTGGGCCCGGAGCGTCATGACCGCCTATGACGGCTTGCTGGCAGAGGCCGCCGCGTGCCGGGGCAATCTGGTGGGCACCCTGCGCCTGGGGGTGGTGCCGCTGTCGAGCTTCGACCCTCTGCCGTTGATGCAGCGCCTGCATGCCGAACACCCGAACCTGCGCTTCGAACTCTCGTCACTGAGCTCGGAGCAGATCCTCGAACAGTTGGCGAGCAATCGTCTGGACCTGGGCGTGTCCTACCTGGATCGCCTGGACAGCGAGCACTTCGACTTCCTGACCCTGGACCCGACCCACATGGGCCTGCTCTATGACCAGCGGTATTTCAGCTTCGGCGAACAGCCCCTGAGCTGGGAGGCGCTGATCGAGTTGCCCCTGGGCCTGCTCACCAGCGGCATGCACTTTCGCCAGTCCATCGACCACCACTTCCACATTCGCGGGCTGCAGCCGCAACCGGTACTGCAGACCGACGCCGTCCATCAATTACTGCGCATGGTCCACGGCGGCCTGTGCTGCGCAGTGATGCCCCTGGACAGCGGCCTGGAGATCGTCACCGAACACTTGCGCCTGCATCCCATCGCCGACGCCCAGACCCTGGCCCGCCTGGGCCTGATCATGCGCCGCAGCGCGCCGCGCTCAGCCCTGGCGCAAGCCTGCTTTACCCTCTACCAGGAATCCTTCAGCCCTTCTTGATCGACGCCATCTATCAATAGATCAGTACTAGCAATTAGACGCGACACAATGCCGCGCTTAGTCTTGGGACCCGATGGCCGCTGGTCCCTCATTCAATGCCAGCCCCGGCAACTCCCGCCCTCGCGCTCGGCGCCAGCCAGACCCACAGACGCCTTGAGCGCCCGCCAGCGCAGACACCCGCCAGGCCGGGCAATGGCCGCGTCATCACCGCCTCAACCTTGTCCACCTGCCGCAGAACCGTGCGCCGCGGGTCCACAGCCCCGCGATGGAGAACCCCTGTGAGTACACACAACCAAGCCGATCAGACACCCGTTACCCGCTACAAGCCTTACAAGGGCCCGGCCGGTGGCTGGGGTGCCCTGATCAGCGTGGCCCAGGCCTGGCTGACCAGCGACAACGCCCTGAAGAACATCCGCATGATGCTCAAGACCAACCAGAACGGCGGCTTCGACTGCCCGGGCTGCGCCTGGGGCGATTCGCCGGAAAGCGGCATGGTCAAATTCTGCGAGAACGGCGCCAAGGCGGTGAACTGGGAAGCCACCAAGCGCCGGGTAGACGCGGCCTTCTTCGCCAAGCACAGCGTCACCTCCCTGCTGGAACAAAGTGATTACTGGCTGGAGTACCAGGGCCGGCTGACCGAGCCGATGCGCTACAACGCCGAGACCGACCGCTACCAACCCATCAGCTGGGAAAACGCCTTCAGCCTGATCGCCAAGCACCTGCGCAACTTGCCCAGCCCGGACATGGCCGAGTTCTACACCTCGGGCCGGGCCAGCAACGAAGCGGCGTACCTGTATCAACTGTTCGTACGCGCCTACGGCACCAACAACTTCCCCGACTGTTCGAACATGTGCCACGAGGCCAGCGGCGTAGCCCTGGCGCAAAGCGTCGGGGTCGGCAAAGGCACCGTGACCTTCGACGATTTCGAACACGCGGACGCGATTTTCGTCTGGGGCCAGAACCCCGGCACCAACCACCCGCGGATGCTCGAACCGCTGCGCGAAGCGGTGAAACGCGGCGCCCAAGTGGTGTGCATCAACCCGCTGAAAGAGCGTGGCTTGGAACGCTTCCAGCATCCGCAGAACCCGCTCGAAATGCTCACCAACGGCAATCGCCCGACCAACACCGCCTACTTCCGCCCGGCCCTGGGCGGCGACATGGCGCTGCTGCGCGGCATGGCCAAGTTCCTCCTGCAATGGGAACGCGATGCGCAGAAAGCCGGCGCAGAATCGGTGTTCGACCACGACTTCCTCAATGCCCACACCGCCAACGTCCTCGATTACCTGGGCACCCTCGACGACACCCCTTGGGAGCAGATCGTCGAGCAGTCCGGCCTGACCCTGGTGGAAATCGAGCAGGCAGCGCGCATGTACGCCAAGGGCAAGAACGTGATCATGTGCTGGGCCATGGGCATCACCCAGCACCGCCACTCGGTGCCGACCATCCAGGAAATCGCCAACCTGATGCTGCTGCGGGGCAACGTCGGCAAGCCCGGCGCCGGGCTATGCCCGGTGCGTGGCCACAGCAACGTGCAGGGCGACCGCACCATGGGCATCAACGAGCGCCCGCCGGTGGCCTTCCTCGATGCACTGGAGCGGCGCTTCCAGTTCAAAGTGCCGCGCGACAACGGCCACAACGTGGTCGAGGCGATCCACGCCATGCTCGAAGGCCGCTCCAAGGTGTTCATCGGCCTGGGCGGCAACTTTGCCCAGGCCACCCCGGACAGCCCGCGGACCTTCCAGGCCCTGAGCAATTGCGACCTCACCGTGCAGATCAGCACCAAGCTCAACCGCAGCCACCTGGCCCACGGCAAGGACGCGCTGATCCTGCCGTGCCTGGGTCGCACCGACATCGACCTGCAGGCCGGCGGCCCGCAAGCGGTGACCGTGGAAGACTCCTTCAGCATGGTCCACGCCTCCAACGGCCAATTGCAGCCACTGTCGTCGCAGATGCGCTCCGAGCCGTGGATCGTTGCGGGCATGGCTGCCGCGACCCTGGGCAGCCAGCCGGTGGACTGGAACTGGCTGGCGGCGGATTACGGGCGTATCCGCGACCTGATCGCCGATACCATTCCCGGCTTCAAGGACTTCAATGAACGACTCAAGCACCCGGGCGGTTTCTACCTGGGCAACAGCGCCGGTTCGCGCCAGTGGAACACCCCTTCGGGCCGGGCCAATTTCCGCGCCAACCTGCTGCCCAAGGACCTGATCCACGAACGCACCCGGGCCACCGGCCAACTGCCGGACCTGATCCTGCAGTCCATGCGTTCCCACGATCAGTACAACACCACCATCTACGGCCTCGATGACCGCTACCGCGGGGTCAAGGGCCAGCGCGACGTGCTGTTCGCCAACGAAGCGGACATCATCCGCCTGGGCTTCAAGCCGGGGCAGAAAGCCGACATCGTTTCCCTGTGGGATGACGGCCGCGAGCGTCGGGTCAAGGGCTTCACCTTGCTGGCCTTCGACATCCCGGCCGGCCAGGCTGCAGCCTACTACCCGGAAGTGAACCCGCTGGTGCCCCTGGAAAGCACCGGCGACGGCAGCCACACCCCGACGTCCAAGTTCATCGCCATCCGCCTTGAGGCGGCCAGCGACAACGGCCTGATCATGGCTCGCTCGGCCTGATTCATGAGTTGAGGGCCTCTGCGCTGGCAAGCCAGCTCCTACAGTTAGCGCGTGAATCGTAGGAGCCGGCTTGCCGGCGAAAGCCGCTGCGCAGCCTCGAACCGCAGGCACAAAAAAGGCCGCTTTGTTAACAAAGCGGCCATTCCGAAGTAGCTAAAGACCGGCGAAATTCACTTAAGTTCCACAATAAAAACAGTAAGTTACGAGATTGTGTACAACTCGTGCTATTCGTCGGATTTCGTTTGTAAGCGGCGTGGCCCGGCCTCAGGATCGCGCCGTCATCCCTTTGAGGCTCCTGTATGAAGTTCTCCTCGATTCTCTTGTTGTCCCTTGGCCTGGTCAGCGGCGTTGCCTCTGCCGGTGGCACCGTTGAAGCCGGTGTGGGCGGCGCATTGGGTGGGGTTCTAGGCTCGGTGGTCGGTCAGCAGATCGGCGGCAACACCGGTTCGGCCATTGGTGCGGCCCTGGGCGGTGCCGGCGGTAGCGCGGTGGGTGCGGACAAACGCAGCCGTGGCCAGGCAGCCATTGGTGGCGCCCTGGGCGCAGCCGGCGGCAACGTGGTAGGCCGCAGCATGGGCGGCAATACCGGCAGCCTGATCGGCGCCGCGGCAGGCGGTGGCGCCGGCGGTGCACTGGGCAATTACATGGGCAACGAAAGCGCCCGGGAAGATCGCGACTACCGTGGTCGCGATGACCGCCGCTACTACCGCGACGGCCACCGTGGCCGTGGCCATGCCTACGGGCATCGCAAGCACCGTCACTATCGCGACTGACCCCCCGCCCTGTAGCCGCTGCCGCAGGCTGCGCACGTGGCCGCAGGCCTCGCCAAGCCAGGCGCTGCGGCGGGTCAGTTGCCCCGTGGATTCAGGTTTGGCGTCTCCTGCGGAGCCGATCGCAGCCTTCGGCAGCGGCTACAAGTGCCAGTGCCGGGGTTGAGATCGAGTATCGAAGTTCACGCCAGCAGCAGGCGCTCCAGAGCCGCTCGCAATGCGGGCGGAATCGGCACCGGCTGGTTCGACCGCCGATCGACGAATACATGGACGAAACGGCCAGCCGCACAGGCATCCGCCTCTCCCGCCTTGAACACCGCCAGCTCGTACTGCACCGAACTGTTGCCCAGCTTGCCGACCCGCAGGCCGATCTCGATACGTTCGGGAAAGGCGATGGACGCAAAGTAGTCGCAGGCCGAGCTGACCACGAATCCCACCACCTCGCCATCATGGATATCCAGGCCGCCCTGTTCGATCAGGTAGGTGTTCACCGCCGTGTCGAAGAAGCTGTAGTAGGTGACGTTATTCACATGGCCGTAGACGTCGTTGTCGTGCCAGCGGGTGATGATCGGCTGGAAGTGGCGATAGTCGCCACGTTGCGGCATAGGCTCGGACATCGGGGCTCTCTCCCTTGGATTGAAGGCCGGGCGATCGGTTGATCGCCCGGCATTTCACCGCAGACAGCCAAGCCTGGGCAAACCCTTTTGCGTCCATTGCGCCGGTGACTTGTCAGGCGACCAGATGAGCCTCGCACCACTCACGCACGGCAGCGTATGGATAGTCCTCCAGTGCCGCGAACCCGGGAATGCTGCGGGCCTTGAGCTTGGTGAACAAAGGCACGCTGATGCCGCAGAGAAAGCGCGTCAGCCGCTCTGCGCCCGGCACATCGCCGGTGTGCTGCTGATGCCTGTGGATAAAATCGCCGCACAACCCGTTGAAGTTTTTATCCACAAGTGCGGGCAACGCGGGTGGCTCCGGCAGTCGTGCCACCTGGCCGTGACAGACCGAGCAATGCCCACAACGCTGAGGCGCCTGATCGTCACCAAAATACTGCGCCAGGCGTTGCCCAAGGCACTGCTCGGTGGCGAACAGGTCGAGCATGGCGTGAATCCGCGCTATTTCGCTGCCCTCGTGCCGGGTGAAATAAGCATGCAGATCCGTGCTCAAGGCAGCGGCATCGAAGTCGGTTTGCAGCAGGCTGTAGACCTCGGTCATCTGCTTGCTTTCCAGCTCCACCCAACCCTTCTCCTGGAAATAATCCAGGGCCTTGACCACCCGGTTGCGCGGCGCCTGGTACTGCTCGTAGAGCGCGTCGAAATTCACCGTGGCCCAGGTCCTGGCCCGGCTGGAGGTGTTGATGATGGCCTGGACAAAGTCCCGGCGCTCGCCTTCGAAACGCGCCAGCAAGGCCTCGGGTTCCAGCAGCAACTTGAAGCGGTACTCGGCGAAGTAGGCATAGCGTGGGGCGATCAGGCCCCGCAGTTCCAACTGCACCAACAGGGTCTTGAGCGGCAACTGGCGGATGTTGCTCTGGTCCGCCAGGGGCCCGAGCAGGAACTCCCACTGCCCTTCCGGCGCCGACGCCTGCAACTCATCCAGCACGCAACGGATGCCGCTCAGCTCCGGGGTGTCGCCGTAAACGAAATTCTCCAGCACGTTGAGGCTGTCGCGGTTGGCCAGCACCAGGCAGTCCGAAGGCTGGCCGTCGCGCCCGGCGCGGCCGATCTCCTGGCTGTAGTTCTCGATGGACTTGGGCAGATCGAAGTGCACCACGTTGCGGATGTCGCTCTTGTCGATGCCCATGCCGAAGGCGATGGTGGCGACGATGCAGTTACTGCGCCCTTCCATGAACCGGCGCTGGATCGACTCGCGCTGCTCGTGGGGCAGACCGGCGTGGTAGGCCTCGGCGGCGATACCCTGGCGGCTCAAGTGCTCGGCGATCTGTTCGGCGGTCTTTTGCAGGGTCACGTAGACAATGCTTGGCTGCCCGGCCCGTTCACCCATCCACTGCACCAGGCGCCGGCGCTTGTCCGCGCCGCGCACCGGCTCCACCAGCAGGTTGAGGTTGGGCCGGTAGAAGCCGGTGGTCACCACGTCGGCAGCATCAATGGCGAACTTGGCCTGCATGTCGGCGATCACCTTGGGCGTCGCCGTGGCCGTCAGCAGCAGGGCCTGGGGAATGTTGAACTGGCGCTGGTAGTCCGGCAGTTTCAGGTAGTCGGGACGGAAGTTGTGGCCCCATTCGGAGATGCAGTGAGCCTCGTCCACCACCAGCAGGGAGATGGGCACCTGCTGCAAGAAATTGCGGAAGCGCTCGTTCTTCAAACGCTCCACCGAGATCATCAGGATCTTCAGTTCACCGGAGCGGGCCCGGGCCATGACGTCATTGGCTGCATCGCGGCTCTGGGCCGAATCAATGCTGGCGGCGGCAATGCCATGACGCTGGAGAAAGGCCAACTGATCCTGCATCAACGCCAGCAGCGGCGAGACCACCAGAGTCAGGTGCGGCAGCAGCAAGGCCGGCAATTGGTAGCACAGGGACTTGCCGGAGCCGGTGGGAAAGATCGCCGCCGCCGAGCGCCCAGCCAGCACCGCACTGACAGCGGCCTCCTGACCCGGACGAAACTGTGGATAACCGAAGACCTGTTCGAGGGTGCTGTGCATAAGGGTCACTCCTTTGACCGCTGACCTGTCCTTGAAGACTAGTGGCACAGGTCGGCGGTTCGAGAAAAGGTCGCGGGAAAACAGATACCGGATGATACCGGGCGGGAGCACTTTCACCGGTAAGCCGGCTCCTACCCAGGAGTCGGCTTACCGACGATAGGGAGCCTGGGCCTAGCGCAAGGTTCGGCAGTCCAGCCATCGCACACCATTGTGCCGATTGGCCTCAAGCAGTGCCGGCACCGCCTGGGCGGCCTTGGCGTGGGTGTCATGGAACAGGATGATGCCGCGCCGCCAGAGCAGCATCAGGGTCTGCACCCGCTGGGCTGCGGCTGCGGCGCTGACCTTTTTGCTCCAGTCCTGGGAGTCGATGTTCCACAGCATCAGTTGCAGCCCCTGGGCCTTGAAGAAGTCGGCACTGTCAGCGCGTCGCTGCCCATAGGGCGGACGAAACAGCGGCTGGTATTCATCCGCCAGAGTGCGGTTGGCCAGGTTTGCGCTGTGGATCACCGAATGCTGCCACTCGCTCCACGAGGCGTGGGATTTGTGTTCCCAACCGTGTACGCCCACACACTGGCCATCGTACAACTGGCGCATCTGCCCTGCCGAAGATTGACTCAGGCGCGCCTGAAACGAGTCCCCCAGAACAAAGAACAGGCTATGCAGATCCTTGGATCGCAGCACATCGATCAGTTGATCGGTATGCCCACCCCGCAGGCTCGGCCCGTCATCGAAGGTCAGCAGAAACTCCCGGTCCGCCAGCTCGTCCCCCAGGCGTTCCGTCGGCCCCATGCGCTGGATCTCGCTGCTGACGATGGGGAACAGCGCCGCCAGGCGCAGTTGCTCGTTCAGGTACAGCTGATGAAACCGGGTGCTGGCCTCGGCCCACGCCCCATAAGTGGATTTACTCTCCCCGGTAAAACTGGCCACCAGTTGCCGCAGCTCACCGAGATTGCGTACAGGGAGGCAGAACGGCGTACCTTCACAGTCCCGGCTGGCCAAGCGGTAGTTGTTCAACAGCAACTCCCAGAAGCGCTGGCGCACCTGATTCACTGACTTCAGATCCAGTTGCCTGACTCCTAGCCGCTGCTTCAAGGCTTGTTCGTCCAAGGCTTCGCTGGCCAGCAGCGCTTTGCCGAACATCAGAATCTCGCCCCGTGAGGCAGTGTCGAATTCCGCCGTGCTGGTCAGGGCATTCGGCCAGCCACTGCGGTCGATGGTGGCGAACACCTGCGGCCCGGCCGCCCGGGCCACGCCGCTGGACAGACACAGCGCCAGCAGCCAGGGGAGAACACCAATTCGCATACCAACCTCCATAAATGCACAACGCGCCACTGTCGGCGCGTTGTGGAGATAACTTCTGCCTGTGTGATCAGCGGTTTTGCAGCCGCTCAATGGCCTTGTCATACACCGGGTTGGCCTTTTGTTCCCGGGCTTTGTGGTAGTGCTCAAGCGCCATGGCCAACTGCCCGGCGTCTTCATAGATGCGCGCCATGTCGTAGTAGGCACTGGCGCGAATGGTCGATGCGGCCGGGCCACTGGCCAGGGCGATGGCCTTGCGGTCCGCGGCTATGGCGTCGTCGGGGCGGCTGTTCTTGCGATTGGCCAGGGCCAGGTTGCTGTAGGCCTGGGCAAAGCCCGGGTCGAGCTCGATGGCTTCGCTGTAGAGGATCCGCGCCCCGCCGAAATCACCCTTGCGGTAGGACTCCTCGCCCTTAAGGTTGAGGCTCTTGGCATCCACCGGCCCGAAGTCCGCGCCCACCACTTCATCGATGGACTTGGCATTTTCCAGCAGCGGGTCGAGCGCGCTCATGACCGATTCCGGCTCCTCGCTGCCTAGCAGCAGCCGATCGATATCCTGCAGGCGGCCATCGGCGGTCAGGCGAAACACCACCCACAGATTGCCCTTGCGGTTCTGCGGCACGCGGTAGCTGCGGATCAGCGCAGGGCCTTTATAGACAAAGACCCGCGCCTGGCTGCGGCCCAGGCGCAACGCTTCGTAGCTGGTGCTGTTGGTGAAGTCGTGCACGGCAAAGACGTAGGCGTCGCCCGGCACACGCTCGTCGATGGTGATGGTTTCCGGGCGGCTGCTGTCGCTGCTGTCCGATTCCAGGCGAGCTCCGGGCCCCTTGCCGGTGGCGAAGTACAACAGCTTGTGGGGATAACTCAGATGGGCATCGAGGTCCTCCCCCGGCGCGCTCCAGCTCAGCACTATTCGCAGGCTTTCCGGGTTGTCCAGCAGCGGACTCAGGGCGTAATTCAACCCCTGGCACGGGCACTTGACCCGCAGGTCGGCGTAGCCGGCTTTACGGATCAGCAGCTCACTGGCCGGCGAATCGGCCACCTGGGCCGTCAGGGTGACCCGGCCCTGGGCATCGGTGCTGCCTGCAACCTGAGTCGCGCCCTGTTGCACCTGCACCTGGGCATCGGCCAGCGGCGCGCCCTTGGCCAGCGCATCCAGCACCTGGATCGACAGCGCCTGAGCCTGTACCGAGCTCGCCAGCATCCCTAGCCACAACAGCGCCGCGAGGCGAAAAAAAGCCATAACAAAATCCCTGTAAATAAGGGTGACCGGGCCTCTGCCCCGGCCCACCAGCCAGCGGCGAACCATACACAGTTTTGCCCGCCAATGCTCGGTCCAACCAGGGAAATACCGGGCAAAAAAACAGTGCCAATCTCTCGAAATGGCCCGCTGGCGCAACCACTTGGTGACTTGCAACTCAGCCGGAGAATCACCGTACACTCCACCTTCTCAAACGCCGCAAGTGAACTCCGATCATGCACCTGGCCCCCGGCTTTCCCGACGACGCCACCATGCGCCAACTGCTGCAGTTGCTGCATGAAGAAATCGGCCTGCCAGAGCGCAAGACCCTGCGCCTGAGCACCGCCATCAACCTCGACCTGGGCTGCGACGGCGCCGATGCCCGGCATTTGCTGCAGGCCCTGGAAGAGCAGTTCGTGATCGATTTTGTCGACTTCGACAGCTATCGCTACTTCCAGCCAGAAGGCCTCGACCCATTTCAGAAACGCCGGGCCAAGGGCCGGGGCGACAAGGTGCCGCTGACCATCGGCATGCTGTACCAGGCGATCAGGCAACAGCGCTGGGATACCCAGGTACTGGAAGCGCTCTAACCCCGGCAGGGTCAAATCCAACCTCGAACAACATCCGCGGCAGCGCCCTGACCCGCCCGGGAACGAACTGGCGCACCCGCAATTAAGTGCTAATATTCTGGCAGTTTTAGTTAGAAAACCCCGGAATAATGGCACATGGCTAAGAAGACCGCCCCACTCCTGCCCGCCACAAGCAAGCTGCTGGATGCCTTTGGCGAACGCCTGAAACTGGCTCGGCTGCGGCGCAAGCTGACCGCCAAGCAAGTGGCCGAACGCGCGGGCATGTCACTGACCACACTGCGCTCCCTGGAATCGGGCGGGTCCGGCGTGACCATGGGGGCCTACCTGTCGGTGATGCAGGTGCTGGGGCTGGAAAGAGATCTGGAGCAACTGGCAGCCCGCGATGAACTGGGCCGCCAGTTGCAAGATGCCCGGCTCTTGCCGGGAGACAACAACGCGCCAGGCAAAGCGCGCCGGCCCCCCAGCCTGCGTTCGGCCAAGGCGCCTGCTGCCGGCCTGACCCTGCATGAAGCCGCGGCCGAACCGATCCTCCCTGCGCCGCCCTCGGCGGACTTCCCGATCAATACCCAGTCGCTGAGCAGCCTGCTGCAGCCCGCGAAAAAGCCCGCGCCAAGGATGGATGAGCCATGACCCTGATCGCCGTCTATGCCGATTGGGAGTCTTTGGGCGGGCCAAGGCGACTGGGCTGGCTGCATGTCGGGACCGTCCGCGCTGCCAGCGTCTTCGAGTTCGAATATGACCCTGCCGCGCTGCTCGATCCCGAGCTGACCCGCATTGCCCTGGACCCGCGCATCGGGCGATTCGCCGGCCGGCAATTCAGCGGCCAGCAGCAAAACCGCTTTGGCGTGTTTGCCGACTCAAGCCCCGATCGCTGGGGCCATCTGCTGATGCAACGCCGGCTGGAACGGGACATCCGCGAAGGCCTGGCGCCTGCCGGCACCCGCCTGCAGGACGCCGACCTGCTGCTGGGCGTGCACGATCTGTATCGCGTCGGCGCCCTACGCTACCGCCTCGATGACCAAGGCCCGTTCCTGGATGATCGCAACGGCCTCGCGGCGCCACCCTTCGTCGAACTGCGGGCCCTGGAACAGGCCAGCCGCGCCCTGGAAAATGATCCGCACAACAGCGCCGCCGACGGCGGCCAATGGTTACGCATGCTGATAGCACCGGGGGGATCACTGGGCGGTGCCCGCCCCAAAGCCAGCGTCGCCGACGACAAGGGCCACCTGTGGATCGCCAAGTTTCCCAGCGTCCGCGACGAACATGACGTCGGCGCCTGGGAGATGCTGCTCAACGCCCTGGCCAGCCACTGCGGCTTGCGGGTTCCCGAGGCCATGGCGCAACGCTTCGCCAGCGACCAGCACTGTTTCATGGTCAAGCGCTTCGACCGCACCGAAGCGGGCGGCCGGCTGCACTTTGCCTCGGCCATGACCCTCACCGATCGCAGCGACGGCGACGACGCCTCCACCGGCGCCAGCTACCTGGAACTGGCCGAAGTACTGATCGCCCACGGCGCGCAAACCCGTACCGACCTGCGTGAACTGTGGTCGCGCATGGTCTTCAACCTGCTGGTGTCCAACAGCGACGACCACCTGCGCAACCATGGCTTCATGCTCGAACCCGGACGCGGCTGGCGCCTGTCCCCGGCCTACGACATGAACCCCTGCGCCCACGCCAACGGGCTGAAACTCAACATCAGCGAAGCCGACAATGCGCTGGACCTTGATCTGGCAAGGGAAGTAGCGGCATATTTCCGCCTCGGTCGTGCAGAGGCAGAAGGCATCATCGAACACTGCCAGAGCGTGGTTCGCCAATGGCCCACCCTGGCCCAGGCCCTGGGGCTGTCCCGGCGTGAACAAGAACGCATGGCCCCGGCGTTTCGACTCGCACAGCAGTAAACAGCACGGCCGTTGGACTCCGCCAAGCCGTCAATCGACAAGGACAGTCAGTGGACGTATTGATGGGCTTGCTCGCCGCCCTGCTCTGGGGCGGCACCGATTTTCTCGTGGGGCTCAACGTCCGCGCCGTGGGCGTGAAACGGGCAGTGTTCTTCAGCCAGAGCCTGGGGTTCATCCTGATGAGCCTGCTGCTGGTGATCTTTCCCGCCATCCTCTACAAGGCCCTGGCCGCGCCCGCGCAAGTCTGGCTGATGGGCGTGGTCGCCGCAGCCTTTACCGTCTCCGGCGCCCTGGCCCTGGGCAAGGCGTTCGCCCTGGGCAAAGCCTCCATCGTCGCCCCACTGGTGACCTCCTACGGCGTGGTCACCACCCTGCTGTCCTGGGCCAGCGGCGAACAGATCAGCCTGCTGCAACTCATGTGCATCCTGTTGTGCGTGATCGGCGTCATCCTCTCCAGCCTGCACTCGGACAGCAAACTGCCCCACAGCACCGCCGCCGGCCGCTCGATCTTCTTCGCCCTGCTCTCGGCCGTTCTGTACGGCACCAGCTTCTGGCTACAGGGCCGCTACACCCTGCCGCAACTGGGGCCGATCAGCATGCTCTGGCTGGGCTACGCGGTGGGCAGCGGCGTGATGCTGCTGATGGTGCTCAAAGTCGTGGACGGGCTGAAGATCCCGCCGCTGAAGAACTGCGGCCTGCTGGCCTCCACCAGCCTGATGAACCTGGGCGCCTTCTTCGCCTTTTCCTGGGGCGCCATGAGCGGCTCGGTGTCGGTGGTGACGGTGATCAGCACCCTGTCCGGCGGCATCGCTGCGGTGCTGGGCTATGTGTTCTTCAAGGAACGGCTGACGGCGGTGCAAGTGACCGGCGTGGTGCTGGTGTTGCTCGGGGCGTTGGTGTTGCACCTGAAGACGTGAAGCGAACGGCTATTCGCAGCCCATAAAAGACCTGCCCTACAGAGTGCGTCGAATTGGGCTGATGGAGCCCCCTGAGCGATCGAGCCTATAGTTCGGACATCGCTGAAAATTTCAGCGAGCGGGTTTGGTCACCCGAGAACAGCAAAACGCACCACTCCTCACGGGTGCATCTGTTTACGACCTAAAGCGACCCATACCATGAACGCAATGAACCTTGATCGAACCCGCTATCAACCGCTCAAGAGCAATTTCACCAACACTGCGGCCCTAGTAATCGATACTCAGGCCGATGCCCTGGACCTGCATAGCTGCGCAAGACAGCGCCTACGGGCGGCCTCCGACTTACTGGAAACCCTCACCTGCCTGAGCTTTGATCAGGCGGACAGCAAAGACACCACCCACGTCGTCAACGCGCTTTATCTGTTGGTGCAGGACGGCTGTGATCTGTTGGAACACGCCCACTTGCGCATGCCCTGAGCCGCTCCGATCTCAAATAGCAGGTACAAAAAAGCCGCCCCGAAGGGCGGCTTTTTCATGGCAGGTCGAAGCTTACAGCTTAGGACCGGCAGCCTTGATCGCGTCGCTCACGTCGAACTTCTTGAAGTTCTCGATGAACAGGCCGGCCAGAGCCTTGGCGGCTTCGTCGTAGGCCGCTTTGTCAGCCCAGGTGTTGCGTGGGTTGAGCAGGCCGGTTTCGACGCCCGGTACGGCTTTTGGCACGTCCAGGTTGATGATGTCCAGGTGTTCGGTCTCGGCACCGATCAGCGCGCCGCTCTGGATCGCTGCAATCACGCCACGGGTGGTGGGGATGTTGAAGCGTTTGCCCACGCCGTAGCCACCGCCGGTCCAGCCGGTGTTGACCAGGTAGACCTTGGAGCCGAAGCCGCGGATGCGCTTGATCAGCAGCTCGGCGTATTCGCCCGCCGGACGCGGGAAGAACGGGGCGCCGAAGCAGGTGGAGAAGGTCGACTTGATGCCCGAGCCCGAACCCATTTCAGTCGAGCCCACCAGCGCGGTGTAGCCAGACAGGAAGTGGTAGGCGGCTTGTTCTTCGCTGAGGATCGACACCGGTGGCAGTACGCCGGTCAGGTCGCAGGTCAGGAAGATCACGGCGTTAGGCTCGCCACCGAGGTTCTTCGGTGCGCGTTTTTCGATCAGCTCGCGCGGGTAAGCAGCGCGGCTGTTCTGAGTCAGGCTGTCGTCGGCGTAGTCGGCTTTCTTGGTGACCGGGTCGATCACCACGTTTTCCAGTACGGCGCCGTGCTGGATGGCTTTCCAGATCACCGGCTCGTTCTTTTCCGACAGGTCGATGCACTTGGCATAGCAACCGCCTTCGATGTTGAACACCACGCCCACGCCCCAGCCGTGTTCGTCGTCACCGATCAGGTAACGGCTTTCGTCGGCCGACAGGGTGGTCTTGCCGGTGCCCGACAGACCGAAGAACAGGGTCACGTCGCCGTCTTCGCCCATGTTGGCGGCGCAGTGCATCGGCAGTACGTCGGCAGCTGGCAGCAGGAAGTTCTGCACGGAGAACAGGGCTTTCTTCATTTCACCGGCGTAGCGCATGCCGGCGATCAGCACTTTCTTGGCCGCGAAGTTGAGGATCACGGTGCCGTCGGAGTTGGTGCCGTCGCGCTCAGGCTCGCAAACGAAGTTTGGCGCGTTGAGGATCTGCCACTCGTCCTTGCCACCGGCGTTGTACTGCTCGGGGTTGATGAACAGGCAACGGCCGAACAGGTTGTGCCAGGCAGTCTCGGTGGTCATTTTCACTGGCAGGTAGTGCGCCGGATCGGAACCTACATGCACGTGGGAAACAAAACGCTCGCGCTCGCCCAGGTAGGCTTCAACGCGGTCCCACAGGGCGTCGAACTTGGCCGCCGGGAACTTGCGGTTGATCGGGCCCCAGGCGATAGCGTCCTGGGTGGTGGGCTCTTCAACGATGAAACGGTCCACTGGCGAACGGCCGGTACGATGACCGGTGCGAACCACCAGAGCGCCGGTATCGGCCAGTTCGCCCTCACCGCGGTTCAGGGCTTCTTTGACCAGATCATCCACACTCAGATCGGTGTACACGGCGTTATTGGCTTGCGTCATGAGGTTCCCCGTCGGCCAGTGGCCGAGTGCTCCAAACGTTTTGTAGTAGAAACTCGCGCACTACTACCGCGAAAAAAGTGCGCCGGATTATGCCAGAAAAGCCCAAAAATAGTAGGGTCCTCCCGTCAGTACGGCGTAATTCCGGCGTTTGCCAGGTGATTTACCTGCGCTGAACCGTTTTAGTGACGAGTATCTGACGGCGTGTCGACGCCCGCACCGGCAAACAATTGCGTGATATCGGCGGCATCGAACAGATAACGCTCGTTGCAGAACTGGCAATCGATCTCGATGCTGCCGCCATGTTCCACCACCAGTTCCTGAGCATCTTCGAGCCCCAGGCTGACCAGCGCGTTGCCCGAACGCTCGCGGGAGCAGCTGCAGCGGAAGCGCAGCGGTTGCACGTCGAACAGGCGCACGGCTTCTTCGTGGTACAGGCGGTGCAGCACGGTTTCGTTGTCCAGACTCAGCAGTTCATCGGCGGTCAAAGTGCTGGCCAGGGCGGTGAGGTGCTGCCAATTGGCTTCGCGTTCTTCCGGATCGCGCAGGCGGTCGGCAGGCAGTTGTTGCAGGAGCAGGCCGCGGGCATTGCGGCCGTCGGCGTAGAGCCAGAAACGGGTGCCGGTCTGCTGCGACATGACGAAGTAGTTGGTGAAGCATTCGGCCAGGGTGGCGCCGTCCAGGTCGACGATGCCCTGGTAACGCTGGCCCTGGGTCGGGTCCACGGTCAGGGCGAGGACGCCGTTGGGCATCATGTCGGCAAGGGTCGCGTCAGGAGCGATCTGCGACGCGTCGTAGCGGGCCAGGCCGCGGATCTCGCGGTTGCTGGAGCACTCGATCATCAGCAACGGCACCGGGCCTTCGGAGCGGGCCTGGAGAATCAGCAAGCCATCGAACTTCAAGGTGCCAACCAGCAACGATGCCGCCGCCATCAGCTCGCCGAGCAGTTGTGCCACCGGCTCGGGATAGGAATGTTTGGCGAGGACTTCAGCGTAACTGCGCTCCAGCGCCACCAGCTCGCCGCGGGCGTCGCTCTCATCAAAGATGAAGCGTTGAGTGAAGTCGGTATCCGGCAAATCAGTCATAGGTCTGGGTATCTGAATGATGACAAAAAGGTTACAAGCACCGAAAATTGCGGTTTTGCACCATGAAGGTGCAGTTTTTGCGGTGATTGGAGATATTTTATGAACAATCCGGGTTTGTTCCAAGCAAGGTGGAACCTCGGCAAGCTGGTTCTGTGCAATTTACTCCCTTTGGCCCTGCTGGGATTCTGGTTGTGGCCAACCGGGCAGATGTACTGCCTGATGTTCGACGAGTGGCTGTTCCGTCACCTCAACACTCCCCTTGCAACAAACCCCACCTGGCTGCACATCTGGGCCGTGGCCAGCCTGCGCCCCTTCGATATCGTGGTGGGCCTGATCATGCTCGGCCTGCTGATTCGCGGTGATTGGGTGTTCAAGGCGGTGGACGTGCGCCGGGCGTTTTTCGGCTTCCTGTCGATCCTGATTCTTATGGTGGTGATTCGCGCACTGTTTTCCAAGCTAGTGGCGCTGATGAACTGGCAACACAACAGCCCGTCCATGGTGCTCGAAGGCGCCGTGCACATGAGCGACTACTTCCCCGGCAGGGAAAAGACCTGGGAACTCAAGGACCGATCCAGCCAGAGCTTCCCCGGCGACCACGCTTCGGTGCTACTGATCTGGGGCCTGTTCATGGGCATGTTCAGCCGCAGCGTCGGCCAGTTCCTGATCGTCTGGGGCCTGACCCTGCTGTTCATGATGCCGCGCCTGGTGGCGGGCGCACACTGGGGCCAGGACGACTACATCGGCGGCGTGCTGCTGGCAGTGCTGGCCCTGGGCTGGGGCTACTACACGCCGTATGCGGCGCGGATGTCGAACTTCCTGCTGCGCCTGACACACCCGCTATTCAAGCTGATGACCCGGATGCCGGTGCTCTCGCGCATGAGTGTGGTCCGCTCCAGCAGCCTGCTGCGCTGATCAGACCTGTAGGAGCCGGCTTGCCGGCGAATGGACCCTTGAGGACGCCTTCGCCGGCAAGCCGGCTCCTACGCTTTCACTCGTGGCTGCTGCCGTGGAACTTGAACAGATCACGGCGCTGCTTCTTGCTCGGTTTGCCGTCGGTGCTGACCCCCAGGGCGCCAGCCTTGCGCTGGGCCGCTGCGGTTTCACGCTTGGCGATGCTGGCTTCGGTTTCCGTGTAGAGCGTCTGCGCTTCGGGCGCGCCACGACGGACGATGGAAAGCGCCTGGACCACCACGGTGCGCTCGTCGAAGCCGGCGCGAATCTGATACTCGTCGCCTACCCGCGGCTCCTTGCCCGGCTTGCAGCGCTCGCCACGGTGATGCACCTTGCCGCTTTCAATAGCCGCCTTGGCCAGGGCGCGGGTCTTGTAGAAGCGCGCCGCCCACAGCCATTTATCCAGACGAACCTTGTCCTCTTCTTCCTGCTTGTGCGCCACTGGAATTCCTCTTGCTGAAAAATGTCGCAACTGTACGGCCCGCCTACGGGCTCTCATAAATCCTGCCACTCACCTAAAATAACCCAGGTTGCGTCCTGACACGCGAGGAGTCCCCGTGACTGATTTCCCCACTTCCCTGACCTCGCCGGACAACCGCTGCGAAGGCTGCCAAAAAAGCCCGCCACTGGGCTTCGATTTTTCCTTCGCCTATCAACCCATAGTCGATCTGCGCGACCGCTCGATCTTTGCCCATGAAGCCCTGGTGCGCGGGGTCAATGGCGAAGGCGCCCACACCGTGCTGGACCAGGTCGACGACAGCAACCGCTATCGCTTCGACCAGCGCTGCCGGACCCTGGCCATCACCACGGCCGCGCAGATGGGGATGCAAAGCCACCTGTCGATCAACTTCATGCCCAACGCCGTGTACCGCCCGGAACTGTGCATCCGCACGACCCTGGAAGCCGCCCGCGCCCAGCACTTTCCCCTGGACCGGCTGATTTTCGAAACCCTGGAAAGCCAGCACGTAGATAACAGTCGCCATTTGACCCATATTCTGCGTGAATACCGCGAATTCGGCTTCAAGACCGCCATCGATGACTTCGGCGCGGGGTACTCGGGGCTGAACTTGCTGGCGAATTTCCAACCCGACCTGATCAAGCTCGACATGGCGCTGATTCGCGATGTCGACCAGGATCGCGTACGCCAGGCGATCGTTCGCGGGATTGTCACAATCTGTGCGGAGTTGGGCGTTACAGTCATTGCCGAAGGCATTGAAAGCGCTGGTGAACGGGACTTTCTCAGCGACTGTGGAATTTATCTGATGCAGGGTTACTGGTTCGCCAAACCTGCATTCAAAGCCCTGGCCGAGGTTCCGGTCGCGGCCTGGAAAAGCTAATTGCGGATTTCCCCTATTTGAAGACTTTTGACCATTTGACCGTTGTCGGTCTGCGCGAGTGGGTGGCGCTTCCTGATCTGGGAGTGGCCGGCCTGCGCGCCAAGATCGATACCGGAGCCAGTACCTCCAGCCTGCATGCCACCGAGATCGAGCCCTTCGAGCGCGACGGTGAACAGTGGGTGCGTTTCAATGCCCACTTGGGCAGTGTGGTGCAATTGCGTCACCGGCGTTGCGAAGCGCCGCTGGTGGCGATGAAAACCATTAAAAGCTCCAACGGCCAGGCTCAGGTGCGCTATGTGATCAGCACCACCCTGGCCCTGGGCGATCGCGTGTGGCGGGTGGAATTCACCCTCGCCTGCCGCAAGGCCATGCGCTATCGCCTGCTGCTGGGTTCCAAGGCGCTGATCGACGGCCAGTTGGTGGTCAATCCGGGCATCAAATACGTACAAGACAAACCGGTGTTCCCGGTATCCACTACCTCTGCCACAGGTGTTGCATGAAGATCGCTGTGCTGTCGCGTAACCCGCGTCTGTATTCCACTCGTCGTCTGGTCGAAGCCGGCACCGAGCGTGGCCATGAAATGGTAGTGGTCGACACCCTGCGCGCCTACATGAACATCGCCAGTCACAAACCGCAGATCCACTACCGCGGCAAGCCCCTGGAAGGCTTCGATGCAGTGATCCCGCGGATCGGTGCCTCGGTGACCTTCTATGGCTGCGCGGTGCTGCGCCAGTTCGAAATGATGGGAGTCTTCCCGCTCAACGAGTCGGTGGCCATCGCCCGCTCCCGGGACAAGCTGCGCTCGCTGCAGTTGCTGTCGCGGCGTGGCATCGGCCTGCCGGTGACCGGCTTTGCCCACTCGCCGGACGACATTCCCGACCTGATCGAAATGGTCAACGGCGCGCCCCTGGTGATCAAGGTACTGGAAGGCACCCAGGGCATCGGCGTGGTGCTCTGTGAAACCGCCACCGCAGCGGAATCGGTGATCGAGGCCTTCATGGGCCTGAAGCAGAACATCATGGTTCAGGAATACATCAAGGAAGCCGGCGGCGCCGACATTCGCTGCTTCGTGGTGGGGGACAAGGTGATCGCGGCGATGAAGCGCCAGGCCAAGCCGGGGGAGTTCCGCTCCAACCTGCATCGCGGCGGCAGCGCCAGCCTGATCAAGATCACCCCGGAAGAACGCATGACCGCACTACGGGCGGCCAAGGTCATGGGCCTGAGCGTGGCGGGGGTGGATATCCTGCGCTCCAATCACGGGCCGCTGGTGATGGAAGTCAATTCCTCGCCAGGCCTGGAAGGCATCGAGACCACCACCGGCAAGAATGTGGCAGGGATCATCATCGAACACATCGAGAAAAATGGCGGGCCGAACATGACCCGGACCAAGGGTAAAGGCTAAGGGGTACGCTCGATCGGCGGCCCCTGTAGCCACTGCCGCAGGCTGTGACCGGCTGCGCAGCAGTCGCGCTTGCGGGCCGCGCAAGGGCCTTCGGCCCTTATCGCAGCCTGCGGCAGCGGCTACAGGTGTTCAATCCGCATCGCGTGGCAGCAACAAGCCCAAAGGCAAGCGCACTCGCGCTTCGAGGCCGCCATCGGGACGGTTGCGCAGTTCGACGTTGCCGCCGTGCATGGCGGCAATCCGCTTGACGATGGCCAGGCCCAGGCCGGTGCCCTTGCCACCCCGGGCACGGTCGCCACGGGTGAAGGGGTTGAAGATCGCCTCCAGTTCGGACGGATCGATCCCCGCGCCGCGGTCCATCACACTCAGCACCACATACGGCGCATTGGTGTCACCGGACACATAGGCCGCCACTTCGACATCCGTTCCCGCGTGATTCAAGGCGTTGCCAATCAGGTTGTTGAGCAGACGCTTCATCGATACCCGACGCAGCGGGAATGGCTGGATCGGCTCCAGGCGCAGGTGCACCCGCTCCTGGTTCTGGTTGTAGGGCGCGGCCACCTCACGCACCAGATCGCTCAAGTCCACCTCTTCCACCGACTCGTCGCGGCCGTCGCGGATGAAGGCCAGGAACTGATCGAGAATGGCGTCCATGTCCTCGATATCCCGCACCATGTCGTCGGTCAGGTCGGTGTGCGCACCCATCAACTCCAGCGACAGGCGCAAGCGGGTCAGCGGCGTGCGCAGGTCGTGGGACACCCCCGCCAACATCAGCTCCCGTTCACGCCCCGCCTGCTCCACATCCTCGGCCATCTGGTTGAAGGCGCGGTACACCTCGGTCATCTCGCTCGGCGTATCGCTGATCGGCAGGCGCACGCTGCGCCCCTGACCCAGTTGCCGAGCGGCGTAGACGAGGCGCTTGAGCGGTTGGTTGAGCTGGCTGACGAAGATCCACGCCGAGGCGGTGGATAACAGGCCGATGGCCAGGAACCAGCCCAGCACGCTCCAGATCTTCTGCCCCCGCAGCGGATGCGGATACAGCGGCACCTTGAGCCAGCCATCCCCCAGGCTCGGGGCCCTGACCCAAAGCGCCGGAGGTGCATGCATGCGCAGGCGCACTTCGGTGTCGGCACCCAACTCGGCCTGCATCTGGCGCTGATAAATCTCACTGTAGGGCCAATGCTGCTCGCCGGCCGGCACGCCGCTGCCCACCACCTTGATCAGCCCTGCGGCCTCGGCGATCTGATCGCGGTTGGATTCGTCGGCGGCCCAGTAGGCGCGCAGGGTCAGGGCCACGCCGTGGCTGTACTGCCGGTCCACCAGCACGTCCTCGTTCATCAACAGATAAACCAGGGTCAATGCCTTGGAAAACAGCACCACGATCAGCACCAGCCACAGGGTGCGGGAGAAGAAACTCTGGGGGAACCACAGCGGGGTTTTCATAACAGCCAATACACACTTTGCAGGAGCGGCTCGCGCTCGCGGAGTGGCAGAATGCGAACGCCCGGGTCGTTACCGGCCCGGGCGTTCGCTCCTACAAATCACCTATCACTTGGTCGCGGTGCCATCCGGCACGAAGACATAACCCACGCCCCAGACGGTCTGGATATAGCGCGGTTTGGAAGGATCGGGCTCGATCATCCGCCGCAGGCGGGAGATCTGCACGTCGATGGAACGCTCCAGGGCATCCCACTCGCGGCCACGGGCCAGGTTCATCAGCTTGTCGCGGGTCAGCGGCTGGCGGGCGTTCATCACCAGGGCCTTGAGTACCGCGAACTCACCGGTGGTGAGCATGTGCACTTCATCGCCACGCTTGAGTTCGCGAGTGGCCAGGGACAGTTCGTAGTCACCGAAGGTCACGCTTTCGTCTTCGCTGCCCGGCGCGCCCGGCACCGGAGCCGACTGACGACGCAGCACGGCCTTGACCCGGGCCATCAGTTCGTCAGGGTTGAACGGCTTGGCCAGGTAATCGTCGGCACCCAGCTCCAGGCCCTTGATGCGGCTCAGCTCATCGCCCTTGGCGGTGAGCATGATGATCGGAATCTGGTTGTTGGCACTGCGCAGTCGGCGGCAGGCGGTTAGGCCGTCTTCGCCGGGCAGCATCAGGTCGAGGACCACCAGGTTGAACACTTCGCGACCCAACAGACGGTCCATTTGCTCGGTGTTCGGTACCGCGCGGGCACGGTAGCCCTTGCTGACGAAAAAACGCTCCAGCAGGCTGCTCAGCCCCGGATCGTCGTCAACAATAAGAATTTTTTCGCCTTCAGCAGTTTGTGCAGTGCTGCTCATTGGATGCTCCTCTAATCTCGGTGCGCATTATGGCGTAGCTGCCGTTATACGCACCGTGTGCATTGTTAGCAGATTTTTCCTCTATCGCCAGCAAACCCGCTGTCGGCCTGAGGCTGGCCATCACCCCGAAGACCGTAACGCTGGGTATAATGCGCCGCCTTTTGTGTTGGGCAATATCTGATCAGTACGCCTGCGGCCAGTTTTTTTATTTGCCTGGGCCGGCAGTATTTTTTCGATTTCACGGGTCAACAGCCAGCCTTTTGATCCAGGTGGCGGCGCGGGCCAGGCCGCTCAACCAGACTCGCCGGGCCTTATTTTCGTGCCCGCGGGCCTGCTTTCACACATTTGTCAGGTGGTTTTATGGACAGCATCAACAGCCGCATTGCCGAGGAACTCGGCGTACGCCCACAACAGGTCGAAGCGGCCGTCGCTCTATTGGATGAAGGCTCCACCGTGCCCTTCATCGCCCGTTACCGGAAAGAGGTCACCGGCAGCCTCGATGACACTCAACTGCGTCATCTGGAAGAGCGCCTGCGCTACCTGCGAGAACTCGACGAACGGCGGATCAGCATCCTCGCCAGCATCGAAGAGCAGGGCAAGCTGACCCCGGAGCTGGCTCGCGACATCAAGCTGGCCGACACCAAGACCCGCCTCGAAGACCTGTACCTGCCTTATAAGCAGAAGCGCCGCACCAAGGGCCAGATCGCCCTGGAAGCCGGCCTCGGCGAACTGGCGGATGGCCTGTTCAACGACCCAAGCCTGACTCCGGAAGCCGAAGCCGCTCGCTTCGTCGACGCCGACAAAGGCGTGGCCGACGTCAAGGCCGCCCTGGAAGGCGCCAAGTACATCCTCATGGAGCGCTTCGCCGAAGACGCGGGTTTGCTGGACAAGCTGCGCAACTTCCTCAAGCAGGAAGCCACCCTCAGCGCCCGCGTGGTCGCCGGCAAGGAAGAGGAAGGCGCCAAGTTCCGCGACTACTTCGAACACGACGAACCGCTGAAAAGCATGCCGTCGCACCGCGCCCTGGCGATTTTCCGTGGCCGCAACGAAGGCATTCTCAGCTCCGCGCTGAAAGTCGGTGACGAGCTGCCGGGCACCATGCACCCCTGCGAAGGCATGATCGGCCAGCACGTGGGCATCCAGAACCAGAACCGTCCCGCCGACAAATGGCTGGGTGAAGTGGTGCGCTGGACCTGGAAGGTCAAGCTCTACACCCACCTGGAAACCGACCTGCTGGGCGAGTTGCGCGACAACGCGGAAACCGAGGCGATCAACGTCTTCGCCCACAACCTGCACGACCTGCTGCTGGCCGCTCCGGCCGGCCCGCGCGCCACCCTGGGCCTGGACCCGGGCCTGCGCACCGGCTGCAAAGTGGCGGTGGTGGATGCCACCGGCAAGCTGCTGGATCACGCCACCGTCTACCCGCACGTGCCGCACAACAAGTGGGACCAGACCCTGGGCATCCTGGCCGCGCTGTGCGCCAAGCACTCGGTGGACCTGATCGCCATCGGCAACGGCACCGCCAGCCGCGAGACCGACAAGCTGGCCGCCGAACTGATCAAAAAATACCCGGCCATGAAGATGACCAAGGTCATGGTGTCCGAAGCCGGTGCATCGGTGTACTCGGCCTCGGAGCTGGCGGCCAAGGAGTTCCCGGACCTGGACGTGTCGATCCGTGGCGCCGTATCCATCGCCCGCCGCCTGCAGGACCCACTGGCGGAACTGGTGAAGATCGATCCGAAATCCATCGGTGTCGGCCAGTACCAGCACGACGTGTCGCAGCTGAAACTGGCCCGCGGCCTGGACGCCGTGGTCGAGGACTGCGTGAACGCCGTCGGCGTCGACGTCAACACCGCTTCCGTGGCCCTGCTAGCGCGGATCTCCGGCCTGAATGCGACCCTGGCGCAGAACATCGTCAGCCACCGCGACGAACACGGTGCCTTCAAGACTCGAGCCGCGCTGAAAAAGGTCGCGCGCCTGGGTGAGAAAACCTTCGAGCAGGCCGCCGGCTTCCTGCGCGTCATGAACGGCGACAACCCGCTGGACGCCTCGGCGGTGCACCCGGAGGCCTACCCGCTGGTGCAGCGCATCGCCGCCGACACCGGCCGCGACATTCGTTCGCTGATCGGCGATAGCGGCTTCCTCAAGCGCCTGGACCCGAAGAAATTCACCGACGAAACCTTCGGCCTGCCCACCGTCACCGACATCCTCCAGGAACTGGACAAGCCCGGCCGCGACCCGCGCCCGGAGTTCAAGACCGCCGAGTTCCAGGATGGCGTGGAAGACCTCAAGGACCTGCAACTGGGGATGATCCTCGAAGGCGTAGTGACCAACGTCACCAACTTCGGTGCCTTCGTCGACATCGGCGTGCACCAGGACGGCCTGGTGCACATCTCGGCGCTGTCGGAGAAGTTCATCAAGGACCCGCGTGAGGCGGTGAAGGCCGGCGACGTGGTGAAAGTGAAAGTCATGGAAGTCGACATTCCGCGTAAACGCGTGGGCCTGTCGATGCGCATGAGCGACACCCCGGGCGAGAAGATCGACGGCGCTCGCGGTTCCCGTCCAGGCTCGGCGCCGCGCTCCTCCCAGGGCAACGCACCACGCAAGGAAACCACCGCGGCCGCTCCGAGCAACAACGCCATGGCCTCGCTGTTCGCCAACGCCAAGCAGTTGAAGAAACGCTGATGCAGATCCCTGCCGGCCTGACCGAAAGCGCCTTCAGCCAATTGCTCGGCTGCCGTCTGCAACGCCTGGAAACCGGCGAGGCGGACGTCGCCCTGGAGCTGACCCCGCAGCTGCGCAATCGCGGGCAAAAGCTGCACGGCGGGGCGATCTTCAGCCTGGTGGACATTGCCATGGGGCTGGCCTGTTCCAGCACCCACGGCTTTGACCAGCAGAGCGCCACCATCGAGTGCAAGATCAACTACATCCGCGCCGTGGCCGAGGGTGAAGTGCTGTGCCGGGCCAAGGTGATCCACCCCGGCCGCCGCACCCTGGTGGTGGAAGCGGACGTGATCCAGGGCGACAAACTGGTCGCAAAAGCACAAGGCACCTTCGCCGTCCTATAGCTCCCTGTCATGAATTTGGGTTAATTTCGGCGCTGCGAAAGCGGCGTCGGAGTTTTTTGCCTGCGCTAAAGCCAGATTCAGGGATGAAGGATTGGCGTTTTCAAGCGAGTCGGCTTGACTCAAAAACCAGGCGAAAACGCCAGTTTTAACTTCACCCTTGTAGACCGTCCTGCCCACCCCCATATTGGGGCGACTGACGCGTGAAGGAATCCAACTTGAGCGAACTTCTCAACCGCCGCCTGGCTCTGCTCGGCGAGCGCGCTAACCTCTCCCTGCTCGAGCAGTGCCTGCACGGTATCGAACGTGAATGCCTGCGTGTTACCGGCGAAGGCCGCCTGGCACAGACCCCGCACCCGGAAGAACTGGGTTCCGCGCTGACCAACGAACAGATCACCACCGACTATTCCGAGTCGCTGCTGGAGTTCATCACCCCGGCCCTCACGGACCCGGCGGACACCCTGGCCAGCCTCGACAAGATTCATCGTTTCGCCTACAGCAAGCTCGGCAACGAGTACCTGTGGAGTCCATCGATGCCGTGCCCGTTGCCGGCCGAGGAAGACATCCCGATCGCCTACTACGGCACCTCCAACATCGGCCAGCTCAAGTACGTGTACCGCAAGGGACTGGCCCTGCGCTACGGCAAGACCATGCAGTGCATTGCCGGGATCCACTACAACTTTTCCCTGCCGGAACAGCTGTGGCCGCTGCTCAAGCAAGCCGAAGGCTTCGTCGGCAGCGACCGGGACTACCAGTCTTCGGCCTATATCGCGCTGATCCGCAATTTCCGTCGCTACAGCTGGCTGTTGATGTACCTGTTCGGAGCTTCGCCGGCCCTGGACGCGGGCTTCCTGCGCGGCCGCTCGCACCAGCTGGAACAGCTGGACGCCGAGACCCTGTACCTGCCCTATGCCACCAGCCTGCGCATGAGCGACCTGGGCTACCAGAGCCAGGCCCAGGCCGGCCTGACCCCTTGCTACAACGATCTGAACAGCTACACCGACAGCCTGCGCAAGGCCGTGGCCACGCCCTACGCGCCTTACGTGGCGGTCGGCACCCACAAGGATGGCGAGTGGGTGCAACTGAACACCAACATCCTGCAGATCGAAAACGAGTACTACTCCAACATCCGCCCCAAACGCGTGACCTACACCGGTGAGCGGCCGATCCAGGCGCTGATGGCCCGGGGCATCCAGTACGTCGAAGTGCGTTGCCTGGACATCAACCCGTTCCTGCCCCTGGGCATCGACCTGCAGGAAGCGCGCTTCCTCGACGCCTTCCTGCTGTACTGCGCGCTCAACGACAGCCCGCTGTTCGAGAACAACGAGTGCGGCAACGCCACCTCCAACTTCCTCGCCGTGGTCAAGGAAGGCCGGCGTCCGGGCCTGCAACTGCAACGCCAGGGCCAGCCGGTGGAGATGAAGGAATGGGCCGCCGAACTGCTGGAGCAGATCGCGCCACTGGCTGCCCTGCTCGACCAGAGCCACGGCAGCAACGTGCACAGCAAGGCCCTGGACGCCCAGCTGGCCAAGGTCAAGGATTCGTCCCTGACCCCATCGGCCCAGGTGCTGGCGGCCATGAGCGAGCACAAGGAGAGCTTCAGCCAGTTCTCCCTGCGCCAGAGCCAGGTGCATGCCGAGCACTTCCGCAGCCAGGCCCTGAGCAAGGAAGAGCAAGCCGCCTTCGAAGACGCGGCGCGCAAATCCCTGGAGCAGCAGACCGAGCTTGAGCAAAACGAAGTGGGTGATTTCGACGTGTTCGTCGGCGCCTACCAGGCCAGCATCCTGGCCATCAGCAACTAGGGCCATGGCGAGGGCGCCTGCTCCCGCTAGGTCGGCCGGCCGTCCGCGGCGCAGCCCCTGCCAAACCTGGCGACCGGGTATTCCTGCATAAGCGCGTGGCCTGAGCTGGGGGCCGCGTTGCAGCCCGGCGAGAGCCGGCGCCCTCGCCGTAACACTTGTCTGGCTACGGCCACGAATTTCACCTCATAAGCTAATGCAAATAAGTTATTTATTTCTGCATTCTTAGATCATTTAGTCTCCTCCCACGCCGATCACCGGCCGCCTATGAGGAGCACCCCATGAAACTGCATTTCCCCCTTCGCCTCCTGGCGGCCGCGTCCCTGGCCGCTGCGAGTTTCTTTGCCCAGGCGGCCGACGTCACCGTCGCCTACCAGACCACTGTCGACCCGGCCAAGGTCGCGCAAGCCGACGGCAGCTATGAAAAAGCCACCCAGGCCAAGATCAACTGGCGCAAATTCGACAACGGCGCCGACGTCATCGCCGCCATCGCTTCCGGCGATGTGCAGATCGGCTACCTGGGCTCCAGCCCGCTGACCGCCGCCATCACCCGCAAGGTGCCGGTGCAAACCTTCCTCATCGCCACCCAGATCGGCGCCGCTGAAGCCCTGGTGGCCCGCGACGGTTCCGCGATCAACAGCCCTCAGGACCTGATCGGTAAAAAAGTCGCCGTGCCCTTCGTTTCCACCGGCCACTACAGCCTGCTGGCGGCGCTGAAGCACTGGAACATCGACCCCTCGAAAGTGCAGATCCTCAACCTCGCGCCACCGGCAATCATCGCCGCCTGGAAGCGCGGCGATATCGACGCCACCTACGTCTGGGACCCGGCCCTGGGCGTGGCCAAGGAAAACGGCAAGGTGCTGATCACCTCCGGTGAGCTGGCCAAGTTCGGCGCGCCGACTTTCGACGCCTGGATCGTGCGCAAGGATTTTGCCGAGAAGCACCCACAAATCGTCACGGCCTTCGCCAAGGTGACCCTGGAGGCCTACGCCCAGTACCGCAAGGACCCACAAGCCTGGCTGGCCAACCAGGGCAACGTCGACAAGCTGGTCAAGCTCTCCGGGGCCAAGGCCAGCGATATCCCGCTGCTGCTGCAAGGCAACGTCTACCCACTGGCCGCCGACCAGGTGCTCAGCCTCGGCGCCCCGACCACCAAGGCCATCACCGACACCGCGGTGTTCCTCAAGGAGCAAGGCAAGGTCGAGGCGGTACTGCCGGACTACGCCCCCTACGTCAGCGCCAAGTTCATCCCTGAATAACCCGCGACCGGACAGGAGATAGCCGTCATGGCCTTGCTACAACTGGAGCGCATCAGCGCACAGTACCCCGGCGCCGCCGAACCGGTGCTGGCGGATATTTCCCTGACCCTGGGGCCACAGCAACTGCTGGTCGCCCTGGGGCCTTCCGGCAGCGGCAAGACCTCGCTGCTGAACCTGATTGCCGGCTTCGTCGATCCCAGCGCCGGGCGCATCAGCCTCGACGGTGTGCCGGTCAAGGGCCCCAGCGCCGAGCGTGGCGTGGTGTTCCAGGACGACGCCCTGCTGCCCTGGCAGGACGTGCTGGGCAACGTCGCCTTCGGCCTGGAACTGGCCGGCATCGCCCGGGATCAACGCGAAGCCCGGGCGCGGGAGATGCTCGCCCTGGTGGACCTGGCCGGCTTCGACAAGCGCCGCATCTGGCAACTCTCCGGTGGACAGAAACAGCGCGTGGGCCTGGCCCGCGCCCTGGCCGCCGACCCGCGCGTGCTGCTGATGGATGAACCCTTCGGCGCCCTGGATGCCTTCACCCGCGAGCAGATGCAGGCGCTGTTGCTGCAAGTCTGGCGGCGCACCGCCAAGCCGGTGTTCCTGATCACCCACGACATCGAGGAAGCGGTGTTCCTGGCCACCGACCTGATCCTCCTGGCACCCAACCCGGGGCAGATCGTCGAGCGCCTGAACCTGGACTTCGGCCAGCGCTACGCCGCCGGCGAGTCGGCGCGGGCGATCAAGTCCGACCCGTTGTTCATCGAAACCCGCGAGCACGTGCTGTCCCGGGTGTTCTCCCAACGCAGCGCCACCCAGCAGCAGGAGCGCCCATGAGCAGCTACGAGATTCCCGCCACCACGACCCGTGATGCCAACCCGAAAGCGCCCCTGCCGGTGCGTCGTAGCCTGAGCACCCGCTGGATCAGCGTGCTGACTCTGATCGCCCTGCTGGCCCTGTGGTGGGTGGTCACTGCCAGCGGCCTGATCGAACCGCTGTTCCTGCCGCCCCCTGCCGCCGTATTGCAAAAGGGCTGGTTGCTGGCCACCAGCGGCTACATGGATTCCACCCTCTGGCAGCACCTGGCAGCCAGCCTGCAGCGCATCGGCCTGGCCCTGGGCTTTGCCGTGCTGACGGCGATTCCGGTGGGCATCGCCATTGGCGCCAACCGCATCGCCCGGGGCGTGCTCGACCCTTTGATCGAGTTCTACCGGCCGATTCCGCCACTGGCCTATCTGCCGCTGATCGTCATCTGGTGCGGCATTGGCGAGCTGTCCAAGGTGCTGCTGATTTATCTGGCGATCTTCGCCCCGATTGCCATCGCCACCGCCACCGGCGTGCGCACCGTCGACCCGGCCAAGCTGCGCGCCGCCCAGTCCCTGGGCGCGACCCGGGCGCAACTGATTCGCCACGTGATCCTGCCCAGCGCCCTGCCGGACATTCTCACCGGCGTGCGCATCGGCCTGGGCGTGGGCTGGTCGACCCTGGTGGCGGCGGAGCTGATTGCCGCCACCAGCGGCCTGGGCTTCATGGTGCAATCCGCGGCGCAGTTCCTGGTCACCGATGTGGTGCTGCTGGGGATACTGGTGATTGCCCTGATCGCCTTCGCCATGGAAATGGGCCTGCGCGCCCTGCAACGCAAGCTGGTGCCCTGGCACGGCCAATCCCACTGACCTGCGTGCGCCGCCTGCCCCGCACGCGGTTCACCTGTAGCCGCTGCCGAGCCCTCGCGAGGCTGCGACCGAGCGCGTAGCGCTCGCAGCAATCGATGAGGAAGGCCTCGTTGCATGGGTTTGCATCTACTGCGCCGCCGTTCGCAGCCTCGCCAAGGCTCGACAGCGGCTACAGGGTCACGACACCGCCAGCGCAACCGTTTTTTAGTTTGATGCAGATAAACCGAATCCGACCACGCCAACAAATGGGCGCCGAACAAGAGAACGACCATGAGCCTGACCATCACCCCTTTAAGCTCCGCCCTCGGCGCCCAGATCAGTGGCGTCGATATCAGCCAACCGCTCAGCGTCGAACAGCGCGACGCCATCGAGCAGGCGCTGCTCAGGCATCAAGTGCTGTTCTTCCGCGACCAGCCGATCACCCCGCAGCAGCAAGCGCGCTTCGCCGCCCACTTCGGTGACCTGCACATTCACCCGATCTACCCCAATGTGCCGGAACAGCCGGAAATACTGATCCTCGACACCGCTGAAACCGACGTGCGCGACAACGCCATCTGGCACACCGACGTGACCTTCCTGCCAACCCCGGCCCTGGGCGCGGTGCTCAGCGCCAAGCTGCTGCCGCCGTTCGGCGGCGACACGTTGTGGGCCAGCGGCATCGCCGCCTACGAAGCCTTGTCCGAGCCGCTGAAGAACCTGCTGCAGGGCCTGACCGCCACCCACGAGTTCATCAAGTCCTTCCCTCTGGAACGCTTCGGCAACACCCCCGAAGACCTGGCGCGCTGGGAGGAAGCACGGCGCAAGAACCCGCCGCTGTCGCACCCGGTGATCCGTACCCATCCGGTGAGCGGGCGCCAGTCGCTGTTCGTCAACGACGGCTTCACCACCAAGATCAACGAACTCTCCGAGAGCGAAAGCGCGGCCATCCTCAAGCTGCTGTTTGCCCACGCCACCCGCCCGGAGTTCACCATCCGCTGGCGCTGGCAGGAAAACGACGTGGCGTTCTGGGACAACCGCGTGACCCAGCACTATGCCGTGGACGACTACCGTCCACAGCGCCGGGTGATGCAGCGCGCGACCATTCTGGGGGATGTGCCGTTCTTTCGCTGAAACGCGGGGAGATGCAGCAGGCCCCGGCCCCGCTGAATGAGCGAAGCCGGGGACAGCGGGCTATTTGACGCTGGAGGGAGCTTTCTTCTTGCGATTGCCGATATGAATCGCCTGGCCATTCACCGACAAGGCGGCTTCATGCAGGGCTTCGGACAGGGTCGGGTGGGAGAACACCATCATCCCCAGGTCTTCAGCGCTGGTGCCGAACTCCATGCCGATCGCGCCTTCCTGGACCAGTTCCGCAGCGCCCGGGCCGATCACATGCACCCCAAGTACCCGGTCGGTGCCGGCATCGGCAATGACCTTGACCAACCCGGCGGTGTCGTTGGCCGCCATGGCCCGGCTGCTGGCGGAGAATGGGAAGGTGCCGATGTTCAGTTCGATGCCCTGGGCCTTGAGGGCCTGTTCGGTCTGGCCAACCCAGGCGATTTCCGGGTGGGTGTAGATCACTGACGGGATCAGCTCGTAATTGAGCGGATGGTGATGCCCGGCAAGGCTCTCGGCCACCATCACCCCCTCCTCCGACGCCTTATGCGCCAGCATCGGGCCGCGCACCACGTCGCCAATGGCGAACACCCCAGGCACGCTGGTCAGGCACTGGCCATCGACATGAATAAAGCCGCGCTCGTCCAACTGCACACCGCTGTCGGCGGCCAGCAGATCGGTGGTCAGGGGCCGACGACCCACGGCGACGATCAGGCGGTCGAAGGTCTGCTGCTTGTCCTCGCCGCCCTCGCTGAGGCTGACCTTGACGCTGTCGCCTTGCACTTCGGATGCCGTCACCCGGGCCCCCAGGCGGATATCCAGGCCTTGCTTGCCAAAGATCTTCTGCGCCTCCTTGGCGATCTGCACGTCCACTGCCGGCAGGAAGCTGTCGAGGGCTTCGAGTACCGTCACTTCGGCGCCCAGGCGGGCCCAGACCGAGCCCAGTTCCAGGCCGATGACGCCGGCGCCGATCACCCCGAGGCGCTTGGGCACGCGGGTGAATTCCAGGGCTCCGGTGGAGTCGACGATCACCTTGTCGGTCAGCGGTGCGGCGGCGATGTCGATGGGGCGGGAGCCGGGGGCGAGGATGATGCTGGGGGCACTGATGCGCTGGGTGCTGCCGTCGGCCGCGGTGACTTCCACTTCCTTGTTGGCCAGCAACTTGCCGTGACCTTCCAGCAGGGCCACGCCATTGGCCTTGAACAGCGAGGCGATGCCGCCGTTGAAATTGCGCACCACGTTGTCCTTGCGCGCCAGCATGGCCGGCACATCCATCTGCGGATTGCGGATGCCAATGCCGTGCACTTCAAAACCGTTGCGCGCCTCGTAATAGTGATGAGAGCTGTCCAGCAATGCCTTGGAAGGAATGCAGCCCACATTGAGGCAGGTGCCGCCCAGAGCGGTCTTGCCGTCCTTGCCCTTGTAGCGCTCGATACAGACCGTCTTCAGTCCCAACTGCGCCGCCCGGATCGCCGCGACATAGCCACCAGGACCCGCGCCGATCACGATCACATCGTATTGTTCACTCATAGATTGCCGTCCTTTGCACAGACAAACTCGACCACAGCTCCCATGGTCGCCCTGTCCTTGAGAATTTTCAGGTGGCCAAGCCCGCGGGTTTGCAGGACTTGCCGGTGACGCAAGCCTTCAGCGAAGGATTGCAGGTCATCTGCCGGGACTTCCTGATCCTGCTGGTCATGCACCAGCAGCACCGGGATATCCACCTGGTGGCCATAACGACTGACCGCCAGGCTGCGCATGTCCTTCTGATAGCGTTGCTCAACCAGAAGTTGCATGCGTTGTCTGACGTCATCGTTGATCCACAGAAATGCCGCAAAACGCCGAACGACGTTTTCGATGTCGGCCGGCGCAGCCACCAGCACCGCCCGCTCGAAGCCCTTGCCGACCGGGGTGCTCAAGGCATACCCGGCGGCAGCCCCGCCCAGGGAGTGCCCGATCACCGTGTCGAACGGCCCCAGCTGTTGTTGCACCTGATCCAGCATGCTGACGAAGGTCGGCAGCGAGGCTTGCCGACCGCCGCTGCCGCCATGGCCGATGCAGTCGAAGGACAGCACTTCACAGCCCTCCTCCAGCAACAGCGGAATCAGGTACTGCCACTGGGTACTGGCGCCACTCCAGCCATGCACCAGCACCACCCGGCGCCGGACCTGCTGCGGGGTCCAGCGGAAACAACGCAGCCGCCCTTCCTCGGTTTCCAGGTCCTGCACCGTGGCGCTGGGCAGCGTCAGCGGAAAATGCTGGCGCAGCCGTTGTGGCGTGGTGAACAGCTTCAGCGCACGCGTTGCAGCACGCCGAGGAAGCAGCCGCGACTCCATCCAGAAGCTGCAACGCAGCAGCCCCAGAACCCCGTTGTAAATGCCCTTGAAGAGCATTTTCTTGAAGCTGCTACGCCGGCCCTTGGCGGGTGCCGACGCTTGCTCTTGGGTCGCCATCTTGCTTCCTCATCGACTACAGGGTTCAGCGCTGGATTACAGCTTCACCATGTTGAAATCCAACTTGCTCACGCCGCATTCCGGACAGGTCCAGTCTTCGGCAATGTCATCCCAGGCAGTGCCCGGAGGCACCCCCGAATCGGGATCGCCCAGCCGTTGATCGTAGATCCAGCCGCAGATCAGGCACATCCACAGGCCGGACTCGGTCACGGCGCTTTCAGCATAGGTCGTCATGGGTGGTTAACCATCGTCAAAAGGTTGTGCGTTGTGCTCATGCGCTGGCCTGAGCCACTTCGGCCACCTTGATGTTCTGTACAAGGAACTGCGCCACCTGCTCCAGCACCGCGGCATCGGAGAGAATGCGCACATGGCCGAGCCCGGACACTGGCTCCAGCTTCGCCCAAGGCATCAGCGTGGTGATCTGCTGCGCTTCGCAGAACGGCACGATCGGGTCGTTGAGGTCGTGCAGCACCAGGGTCGGCAACTGCAGGCCGTTGCCCAGGGCCGGGATGTCCCAGTGCTGGACCGGCACGCCGTTACGCTTCCACAGTTCACGGTGCATGGCCTGGACCACCGCCGGCTTGAGCTTGAGGTAACCGTTGGCCCAGCGCTGGATCACCACCGGCAGGTTGGCCGGCGAGCCCAGCAGGCACAGGGCCTTGATCCGGTGGGTCTCGGCCAGCTCCGCCAGGGCCCCGGTGGCGGCGATACCGCCCAGGGAGTGGGCGACGATTCCCACCACGTCACCTAGGGCGACGATGGCCGCTTTCACCGCGTCCTTGAACTCGGTCATGGTGCTCAAGGAGCCCGGCGAGATGCCGTGGGCCGGTGCATCGAAGGTCGCGACCTTGAAGCCTTGGCGCTGCAGGACGCGAGTGAAGGAGTACAGGCTGCGACTGTCTGCGCCCCAGCCATGGACCAGGAGGATGGTCTGGTCGCCCGTGCCCCATTGATAGCCGTGAGGAACGCCGGCGATGCCCTTGATATGGAAACGCTGGGCGCCCAGGGGGCTCATTTCCTTGTCGGGTTGCTTGATGTACTCCCGGGTGTAGCCGAACAGATCCGTGGCCTTGGCACCGGCGCTGTCCACCGAGAGCGACCCCAGAATGCCCATGTAGCTGCGCAGCAGCTGCTGCTTCAGGGTCAGAGGACTGTTGGCCGCCTTGGCGCCTGGCGTGCTCTGCCCCTCGGCGGCCTGGGCCGGCCGGTCAAAGGACTCATAGAAGCCATTGACCGGGTCGTACAGGTGACAGTTGCGCGCCACGTGCCAGACATCCTGCACGGTCATGGGTTTTTCCCTGACCATCCCTGGGAAGGCGCTCTTCAACGCTGCCTGGGCTTCGGGCAGGTTGTAGTGGGGAATGATCGGCGCCACGTGGTGCGCGGTGTGCACCGAAATGTAGTGGGTCAGGAACAGCAGCCACTTGGGGTACATGTAGTCAGTGGTCAGCAGCAGTCGGCTGCTGTTGAAGCTCCAGTGCTCCTTGGTCAGGAACGGAGTCTCATCGCTGATGTGGTGCATCATGGTGGTCAGGCTGAACCAGGCATGGGTCGCCAGCCACGGGGCAACGAAGTACAGGAACAGCCCGGTGAAGCCGGTGAAGTACACCAGGGTCGGCAGGTAGATCAGCGCAGCCACCACCATGAACAGGATCGAACGACGCACTTCGTTGCGCGCTTCGAGCTTGTGGAACATGGACGGACGGAAGCCCGAGTGGCGCTGGTAGTTGACCGTGCCCAGCCAGAACAGCCAGGTGCGGGTGCTGCTGTAGACCAGCTTGTCCCACCAGGGCATGGCGTCGTACTGCACGCGCAGTACCGGGCGCCAGTCGACGTCCATTTCCAGGTTGTTGGTGTTGGCGTGGTGCATGTTGTGCATATGGCGCCAGCCGTGGAACGGGTAGAGCAACGGCAGCAAGGCGATATGCCCGAGAATGTGGTTGAAGCTGCGATTGCGCGAGAACGAGTTGTGCCCGCAATCGTGGGCCACACAGAACAGGCCCCAGCCGCCCAAGCCGGCCACCAGCCACAGCGGCAGGTAGAACATCCAGTGCACGTGGGCGACCGCCACTATCGCGCCGATGTAGAGCATGTAGCTGACGACGAAGCTGAGCATCCCGCGCCAGACCCGTGGCTGATACAGGTGCTTGGGGATTGCGTCCGTCAGGCGCAGGCCTTCGATCTCCTGTGAGCGTCGAAGCAGGTCATTGAATTTATCGTTTTTTTGCGAAGGCATCTGTGCAATGGCCATGGCCAAGCTCCTGCGAAGTCAAACTTCGGATGTGGTCAGTTCGTTGGCCAGGTATTTGGACAAGTCATCGATGCTGGAGTATTCGAACAGCAAGGCCGGGGACAGGCGCTGCTCCATGAACTTCTCCAGGTCGCCCGCCACCTTCACCGCCACCAGCGAGTCGAGGCCGTAGGACTCGAAGCTGCGGGCGGTATCGACCTGGGACGGATCGATCTTCAGCAGCGTGCCCATCTTCTGCACCAGCCAATGCTTGATGCTCTCTTCGTTGAGTTCGACCGCCGCCTGTTTTTTCTCCGAGAAGCTCAGAGTGCTCAGCAAATTGGAAATGAAGTTGGACATAGGATCTTCCTTGATGAGTAGGGTGGTTTACAGATCAGACGATCCCGTTGTTCAGGATGCGGCCTGACGCTTACGGACTTTGTCGATCATTGCCTGGGACGGTGAACGCAGGTCTGAGACCAGTCTCAGCTTGCCCATTAACGCCAGTGTCCAGCCCGACAAGTCGGGCTCCCACCAATGCACGCCATGCCGGTACCAGGCAGGGAATGCGTGGTGATTGTTTTGCAGCCCCTCGCCAAAGGTGAGGAACGCGACAATCCAGTTGTTGGTGCTCTGGTCGTGGGTCACGAACGGCCGGGCGCCATAGCGGTGGCAGATGGAACCCACGCACCAGGCCGCCTGGTTGGCCACGAAGATCCGCGCCAGGCCGCCGAAGATCAGGCCGCTCCAGGCACCGGACCAGCTCTGGGTGACCAGGCCGCCGATGATCCCCGGCAACACCACGCCCAGGGCGACCCAGAACAGGTAGGTCTGGTTGTAGAAGAACAGCCGACGGTCACGCAGGATGTCGGGGGCAAAGAAGTTCCAGCTCGACATGTCCGGCGCCAGCATCCACGGCATGTGCGCATGCCACAGGCCCTTGGCGCGCTCCAGGCGGCTCTGGCCCATGAGGTTGGGCGAATGCGGATCACCGTGCTGGTCGCTGTAGGTGTGATGCCGGCGATGGGTGGTGACCCAGAACAGGATCGGCCCCTGGGCCGCCATGGAGCCGGCGATCAGCATCAGGCTGCTCATCAGACGCGAGGTCTTGAACGCGCGATGGGCCAGGTAGCGGTGATAGCCCATGGAGACGCCGAACATCTGGATCGCGTAGAACACCCCGAAGAGGATGAAGTCCAGGGCGTGCACCTGACCGGTGACCCACAAGCGGATCGCCTCGAAGGCACCGAACAGGGGCACCAGCATCACCGCCAGCGCAATGCGGGCCTTGGTTCTGGCGGCTGCCGGACTCAGCTGCGCGACACCGCTGATCTCTGGAGTCGCCGTGGTTGTGAGGATCTCGTCCATGAATAGCTTCCTGTGAGGTAAGGACCGGCAATCAGCTTTCTGTAGGTTCTGCAGCAACCGGCGCACCAGGACGCTTCACGTCCCAAGCCAGGCCGCACAAGGCCAGCAACTCGATGAACCAGCCACCGATATCCAGCTGCCAGGGCTTGAGCCCGGCGTGGGCCAGCGCCGGAAAGGCGTGGTGGTTGTTGTGCCAGCCGCCACCGACCGTTGGAATCGCCAGCCAGAACACGTTGCGGCTGGTGTCCCGGGTCGGGTGGTCACGGCCACCGACCCGATGGGCGAAGGAGTTGATGCACCAGGTGGCGTGGTCCACCAGGAAGATCCGCACAAAGCCGCCCCACAGCAGGCCACTCAGGGCGCCTTCCCAACTGCGGGTAATCAACCCGCACACCAGGGTCGGAAGCAGCAGGCCGAGGATGATCCACAGGTAGTAGCGCTGGTTGATCTGCATGATCAGCCGGTCGCGAATCAGGTCGGGAACGAACTGGCTCCAGTTCTGCTTTCTCAGGCTGAACAGCCAGCCCAGGTGGGCGTGCCACCAACCTTGGATATTGCCGACAAAGCCTTCCTTGAGCGGACGCGGCGAGTGCGGGTCGCCTTCCTTGTCGGTGAAGGCGTGATGCTGGCGGTGGGTGGCCGCCCAGAACAGGATCGGGCCCTGGGCTGCCATCGAACCGGCGATACCGAAAAACGCAGTGACCACCGGGCCGGCCTTGAACGCATGGTGGGAAAAGAAGCGGTGCATCCCCACTTCCACCCCCAGGGCGGTCAGCAGGTACATGCTGGCCAGTGCACCAAACTCCAGCCAGCCAATGCCCTGCTGCCAGGCCAGGACCAGTGCAACCACGGTGCCCACCGCCGGCACACCGACGGTCAGCCAGGCCAGTTGACGCTCGCGATGACCGGTACGGTCGATATGAGGATTCATGGCCGTCATGACAGAGCATCCGTAGGGGTTTTAAGAGGTTGTGCCGAGGCCGCAGCGGCCGAACGTCCGGCGCCGTAGCGTGCCAGGCTGTCGTTGAGCAGGGCCTGCCGGGTGGCCTGGCGCTGGACCTTGCCGCTGGTGGTCAGCGGGATGCCGCCCATGGGCGCCAGATGAATACGCGCCGGGGACACGCCAAACTGGCTGACCAGGGTGCTGGTGATCAGCTGGCGCAGTTGTTCCTGCTGGGCTTCGTCGAGTTTTTCGCTGCGCTTGATCTCGACCACGATCGCCAACTGCTCCTGCTGGCCGTTATCCACGCCCACCGCCACGCAACCATTGCTGCGGATGCGCGGGTCCGCGCTCTCGACCGCCAGTTCCAGGTCCTGGGGATACAGGTTGCGACCGGCAATGATGATCAGATCCTTGAGGCGGCCGGTGACGAACAGCTCATCCCGATACAAAGCCCCCAGGTCGCCAGTGCGCATGAAATGTCCGTCGACGCCCGGCAACTGGGCGCGGAACACTTGCTCGCTCAGCGCCTCCTTGCCCCAGTAACCAGCACCCACGTTATCGCCCTGGACCCAGATCTCGCCGATCTGGCCGTCGGCGACCGGCTGCAGGCTGACGGGATCGACAATCGCCAGGCGCAAGCCCGGGGCCACCCGCCCGCTGCTGACCAATGGCAAGGCGAATCCATCTTCGGCGTCGACAATGGCCAAGGTTCCGATGGCGAGCTGGTCCCGATCCACCTGGGTGTTGAATGCCGGTTGGTCATGGGGTTTGCCCGAGACCAGCACCGTCGCCTCGGCCAGGCCATAGCAGGGGCCCAGGGCCGCAGGGTTGAAGCCGGCGGCAGCGAAGCGCTCGGAGAAGCGCGCCAGGGTGTTTTGCCGGACCGGTTCGGCCCCACAGTAGATGGCCTTGAGCTTGCTCAGGTCGAGGGCTGCCAGCTCGTCATCGGTGATGTTTTCAACACACAGATCAAAGGCGAAGTTCGGCGCGATGGTGACGTCGGCGCCATACCTGGACACCGCATCCAGCCAGCGCAATGGCCGCTGGACAAAATGCCCGGGGCTGATGAGCACGGTCGGAAAGGCGTCGTAGATCGGCTGCAATATGCCGCCCATCAGGCCCATGTCGTGATAGGGCGGCAGCCAGCTGCAACCCACGCGATCCTGGGCCTTGCCCATCCACTGGCTGGCGCTGCGGCAATTGCTGTAGAGGTTGGCGTGGGTCAGCATCACGCCCTTGGGCGCGGAGGTAGAACCCGAGGTGTATTGCAGCAGGGCCAATTGACCGGGGGTCACAGCCTGCGCCTGCCAGGGTGCATTCTCCGTGGCCAGCTCTTGCGGATCGACCCATTGCGGCGCGGGTACATCATCCTGCAACAAGGCGTTGACCCGTTCCTGGGAGCGCATGAAACGCGAGCTGGTCAGCACGATTTGCGGATGGGCGTCGGCGCAGATCAACGCCAGGCGCTCCAGGCCTCGGGTCCCCACTGGCGGGAAAGCGGGAATCGCCACCGCACCGGCCAGGAACAGACCGAACAGAGAAACGATGTAGTCGATACCGGTCTCGAACAGCATCAGCACCCGTTTTCCCCGGGGCTCGAAAATCTGCAGCGCCGCGGCCAATCGTTGACTACGCTGCCACAGTTCGGCGTAGCTGATGGCCGCCTCCTCTTGCTCGCCATCGAGCAAGTGGATAAAGGCGGTTGCATCAGGTTGAAGCCAGGCGCGATAAGCCAGTACTTCGGTAACCGAACTTAAACATTCGATTCCCAGGGTGCCGGCCAGCGACAAATCATCAACTGCTAAGTGCGCTGAGAAGGTCTGATTAACATCATTTAGATAATCACGAGGCACGGCGTAGTTCATTCAAAATCCTTTTTAAATGGAGAGCCATATATTGACCTAATGGTCGTTTATTATTTTCAGCACTAAGGAACCGAACAAACACCCCTAACGAGGGGAGCTCTTACTAGGCAGTAGACAAGATGTCATTTTATTGACAGGGCGAAGCATTCACTTAATGAATGCCTATTTTCTTATATGTCCCACTGGGAATAGCGTGGGCAGAGAAAGTTAGATTTGGACGCGTTGAGAAGTCTGCCACCAGCTTGTATATTTTGCTAATGCACAAATGGACACTTACAGGGAGAAAATGGACATGGATGTGCTCACGTTGATCGCGCTGGAAGGAGCCATGGGGTCAAGTGTGGCGATCACCTTGGATGTGCTGCGTACTGCCAACCAGATCGCCGAAGTCATGGGACGCCCCACCATTACCTGGAAGATCATCGGCAGCAGTGAATCCGTACGAATGCGCAATGGCATGCGCCTGGATGCACTGCCACTGGACAGCGCCCAGACCATTGAAGGCAGCATGCTGGTCATCCCGGGGCTGGGGCTGGAAAACACCCAGGAGCTCGATTTCTTTGGCTGTCGCCGGGAAAAGCGGCAGCCGGGCCTCAGTCAGTCCACCGAGCTCATTGCCCGGCTCGGGCACAACGACATCCGCAAGCTGAGCAAGCTGGTGCAAGAACACCACCTGCGCGGGCGACAGACTGCGGCGTCCTGCTCGGCGGTTTTCGTCCTGGGGGAGGCAGGGATTCTCGAGGGCCGCACCGTCACCACCCACTGGCAACTGTACGAGACCTTCAAGCAGCGTTATCCCGAGGCGATACTCGACACAAAGCGCATGCTTATTCATGACGGAAATATGATTACTGCTGGCGCAGGCATGTCGCAAATGGATCTGATGCTTTATGTACTGCGCAATAAGATGGGTAATCAAATTGCCGAGCTGACCATGCGCTATCTGCTGATAGATGGTCGGCCTGCGCAATATCACTACATGGCCCTATCCAACTTACAAACAGAAAATCGCGAAGTGCTGATGCTGGAAAAGTTCATCGAGGACTGCCTGCCCAACGTTCCTCCATTGAGCACCATTGCCGAGCACTTGCGCATCACCGAGAAGACCTTATCGCGCAGAATCCGTAGCGCCACGGGTAAGCCGCCCATGGCCTTCATTCAGAAAGTTCGCCTGCAACATGTTCAAAGCTTATTGGAAACTACCAACATGAGCATTGAAGAAGTTGCCTTCAAAGTAGGCTATTCCGACGCGACGGCACTACGTCGATTGATGTGGAAAAACATGGGCTGCACGCCGAGCCAGTTGCGCAAGGCCAGGTCCGGCCCGCCGATCATCTGATCAGCGCGCACTGGAGCCATCACTTGTCATCCTCGGCCGTGCCTGGCGCAGCCGGGGGAACCTTGCACAGTGGCACCAGCAGCAGCGCCACCACGAACATCATCGCCATCAGGCGGAATACATCGCCAAACGCCAGGGTCAAGGCTTCACGCCCCACCAATCTGCCGAGAATGCCCTGGGCCATGAGGAATGCGTGGCTGAAGTCAGGCGTATCGGCGGCGATCTTCAGGGCCAACTGCCCCATCAGTTCCTGGGCCGCAACCGCCTTGGCACCCAAGGATTCCGACAGACGCAGCCCCTGGGTTCGGGCGTCGTCCTGCAGCCAGGTGTTGACCGTTGCAATGCCAATGGCGCCCCCCAGGTTGCGCATCAGGTTGAACAGGCCGGAGGCCTGACGCAATTCCACGCCCTGGAATGAACTCAAGGCCATGTTCACACTGGGAACGATGCAGAGCATCAGGAACAGGCCGCGGGCAACTTGAGGAACCAGCAGCTCATCGAATCCCCAGTTGGACGTGACCCGGGAGGTCAGCCACAAGCTCAGCGCCAGGCCCAGAAAGCCCACCGAAATGATCAAGCGTCGATCAACCTTCTCCGAAGCCCGGGCGGCAATGATCGTACTCACCAGTTGCCCGATTCCCACGACGAAAACGGTGGTGCCGATTTCCAGGCTGTCGAAACCCCGCACTCGTCCGAGAAACACCGGGACCAGATAAGTCGAGGAATACAGGCCAAAGCCAATCACCAGGTTCAGCAGGCAGGCGATGGAAAAGGTCCGATCGCGAAAGGGCACCAACGACACAATCGGGTTATTCGAATACAGCGAACGCTCGATAAACAAACCAAAGGAGACAATGGAAACCCAGGCGGCAATGACAATCCCGCTATCGCTGAACCAGTCCTTGCGCGGCCCCTCTTCCAGCACGTACTCGAAGCAGCCCAGTGCCAGGGCCATGGCCACGAAGTGCAGCCAGTCGATCCGCCGCAACATCGACAGATCGGGGCGATCCACATCGATCAGCAGCGCCGCACCAACGCAGATCAGCAGCCCCGGCAGCACGTTGATAAAGAAGATCCAGCGCCAGTCCAGGTAGAAGGTCACCAGCCCGCCCACCGTAGGGCCCAGCGTCGGCGCCAGCACCGCTGTCATGCCGAGGATGGCCGGGACCATCGCCCGCTGCTTGCCCTCGAATAGCACGAAACCCACGGCAAACACCGTAGGCACCATGGCCCCGCCGGCGAAGCCTTGCAGGGCCCGCAATACAATCATCGACTCGATGTTCCAGGCCATCCCGCAGCCAATGCTGAACAAGGTAAAAAATGCCGCACTGACAGAGAACAGCCAGCGGGTGGAAATCGCCTGGGCGAGGAATGCCGAGAAGGGAATCATGATCAGTTCGGCGATCAGATAGGCGGTCTGCACCCAACTCACTTCATCAGGGCCGGCACTGAGTCCGGCCTGCACATCGTTCAGGGATGCCGCCACGATCTGGATATCGATCAACGCCATGAACATGCCAAAGGCCATGATGGTGAAGACCAGAAACTTGCGTCGAGTGGACTGTTGACCAGGCTGGGCGCCCGCGTCAGGGAGGTCGGATACGCTTGTCGTCACGGTAGGTACTTCCCTGTAGTATTGCGACCGCCATATGAATATTATGATCGTAATTCAAAACAGCATGGAGCTTCAACATGGAGCAGAGCACCCAGACTCAGAACGCCATCCTGCAAGCCACGCAAGAGACGGAAAAGCCGCGCAAGCGCTCCAAACGGCCTCTGATCGCGGGTGCCATTGCCATGACCTTGGTGGCGGTCGGAGTGGCCTGGGTGCTGATGGCGCCTTCAACTGAAGCCACCGACGACGCCTACATCGCCGCCGATGCCACCTCCGTCGCACCACGGGTTCATGGCCTGGTGACCGAAGTCCTGGTCAAGGACCACCAGACCGTCACTGCCGGACAACCCCTGGTGCGCATCAACAGCGAAGAGTTCGATAGCCGAGTCGCCCTGGCCGAAGGCGATCTCGCCGACAATCAAGCCCAGGTCGCCCTGGCTGAAGCAGCCCTGACGATCCAGGATGCCGAACAGCGCCTGGCCAACGCTCGGGTGCTGGCGGCGCGCACCTCAATCCGCACCAACCAGGCCGAGTCCAAGCGCGCAGGGGCGGAACGTAACCGTTTCGACACCCTGGTCACTACCGGTGCTGTGGCGCGCAACGAAGTCGAGAAATACAGCACTCAGGCGATCTCGGCAGAGCAAGGTCTCGCCTATGCCCAAGCCATGCTGCAAGTGGCGGAAAACGACCTTGCTGTCACTTCAGCCCAACGCGAACGCTTGCAGGCGCAGCTGCAAATGGCCAAGGCCAAGGTGGTGACGGCGAAAGCCCGACTGGAGCTGGCGCAACAGGACCTGCGACACACCACTGTCTATGCGCCGATGGATGGCACCGTGGGCAATCGGCAGATTCAAGTGGGGGACTATGTGCAACCGGGCTCACGCCTGCTGACCCTGGTGCCGCTGCATGACCTTTATGTATTGGCCAACTTCAAGGAAACCCAGACTCAGCACATGTACCCAGGCCAATCCACCCGTATCAAGGTCGATGCCTTGCCGGGCGTGAGTATCGTCGGCACCGTGGAAAGCCTGGCGCCGGGTTCAGGTTCGACCTTCGCCCTGCTGCCCTTTGAACCGGGAACCGGCAACTTCACCAAGATCGTGCAGCGGGTGCCGGTGCGCATTCGCTTCAACGCCGACCAACCGGGCCTCGAGCGCCTGCGGCCGGGTCTGTCGGTGACCGCCAAAGTCGATCTGGGAGACTCCCAGGAACGCGCAGTGGCCAGCACCCAGACCTCGCTGAAAGTCAGCACCAACACAGCCGCCCCGGCGCACTGACAGGGCCGGCAACAGCTTCGCCCAGCGCCCCGCTCCAGGCGCCCAGACAGCCCCCGACAGATAACTCTGCTGGGGGCTGTTTGCTCAGTGCAGAGCCTGAAGGACCTACTCTGCCGTCGATGGCCTTTCCCACAGATTGATCCGCCCCTCTTTGGCGAAATGATCGATTTCCGCCAGCTCCTCTACGGTAAAACTCAAGTTCTGCAACGCCCCGACATTCTCGATGATCTGCTCCGGTCGGCTCGCGCCAATCAGCGCCGACGTCACCCGCGGGTCGCGCAGGGTCCACGCCAGGGCCAACTGCGCCAGGCTCTGGCCGCGATTCCTGGCGATCTCGTTGAGGGCCCGCACATGGGCGATATTGGCCTCGGACAAATGAGCGGCCTGCAACGAACCACCGCCCGGACGATTGACTCGCGCATCCTCGGGAATGCCATTGAGGTATTTGTCGGTAAGCAGCCCCTGGGCCAGCGGCGTAAAGGCGATGACCCCGACCCCAAGCTCGTCGGTGGTATCCAGCAAGTCCTTCTCCACCCAGCGGTTGAGCATGTTGTAGGCCGGCTGATGGATCAGCAACGGCACCTTCCACTCCTTGAGCAGCGCGGCGATTTCCCGGGTTTTCACCCCGGAGTAGGAAGAAATGCCGATGTACAGCGCCTTGCCCTGCTGCACCGCGCTGGCCAGGGCGCTGGCGGTTTCCTCCAGCGGGGTATCCGGGTCGAAACGATGGGAATAAAAGATATCCACATAGTCCAGGCCCAGGCGCTGCAGGCTCTGGTCCAGGCTGGCCAGCACATATTTGCGCGAGCCTCCGCCCTGGCCGTAAGGCCCTGGCCACATGTCCCAACCGGCCTTGCTGGAGATGATCAACTCATCGCGATAGGCCTTGAAGTCTTCCCGCAGCAGCCGGCCGAAATTGATCTCGGCACTGCCATAGGGCGGGCCATAGTTGTTGGCCAGGTCGAAGTGATTGATGCCCAGGTCGAAAGCCGTGCGCAGCAAGGCGCGTTGGGTATCGATGGGCGTGCTGTCGCCAAAGTTGTGCCAAAGCCCCAGGGACAGCGCCGGCAGCACCAGGCCACTGCGTCCGACACGGCGATAGGGAATGGAGTCGTAGCGATTTTCGGCAGCTAGATAAGTCATCGAATCCTCTTTGGGTTGGGGTCAATCTGGAAGGGTTAACCTCGGCACACACATTGCCGGCCTTACTCACCGGCACACCACCGTGGCTACGGCCCTTCATACTCTGCTCTGAACAATCCGCGCCACTGCAGTTCCGGAATCTCCTGCGCCGCAAAATCCTGCAACCCTGCCGGACGATGCGATACCCACTGCCGGAAGGACTCAAATTTTTCCCGGGCACGACGCTGCGGTCAGCCATGAAAACGAATGTGCCAGGCATGATTTTCATGGATTACATACTAAATTCGTACTACCCGAGACACCCTTTCAGGTCGACGCAAAAGTCCTGGGCGCAGGCCAGGGAGGACCGCACAGTGAACACCACCTCAGCGGTTTGCACCGCCAGATCGCGCCCGCTCTCGAAGACCCGAGCTGGACAATCAGGGGATAACCCTGGGATGGCCGCGTCACATTCAACGGCCCTTTGATTGGGAAGATTGCCGCGAAACTGCCCAGTAAATGCGGTAACTGCGGGTTATCGTACTGACCACTCATCTTATCCCGGACACAGGCATCGCCCTGCCAATTGCCGCAAAGCCCGGTCACTGACTGATAGAACTTCCGTGCCCGACGATAAGGTGCGACATGTTGCTCACGACCGAAATTCGCGCTACGACGGCATTGTCGGAGTTCACCCGATCAACCCCTTCCGCCCCCTGAAAGAAGAACCTTCAGGCCACTATACGTACTACATAGCACGGTACGTTATAGTTCTTAGCACTAGTGGCAATACGCCCCGTTCGCTCGATCACGGCCGCCGAGGCCCAGCGCACAACCAAGGGTTCGAAGAAGGTGGAGCGGGCCATGCGCTCGGCAATGGAGTCTGTGGCGCTTGCCAGGCTGTCGGCGACAAACAGCGCATCGAAGCGACATGGCTCCGGCGATCTGCGCCAGTTCTTTATAGACCGCAAAATCCAGTCTTGCCTGGGCCGGCATATACGCATGACGCCAGGCAGCAAGGTGCTGACCGACAGCCATAAGACAGGTCCCGAACTTGTTATGGCGGGGGGAAATGAGCACGGATGACTCCATGCTCATGCTGCAAAAGGGACAACCCCAAAGCCCGCCGTAGGAGCCGGTCGAAGCGCTCCGAGCTCGTCCAGGCTGCGCGGCTCACCGTGATGCGCCAAATAGCTCGGGCTGGCGCAGGTCACCTGTTGCAGATTCGCCACCCGTCGGGGGCAATCAGCGAGGGCGGCCGCATCGCCAACTTTTCCAGCAGCACCGCGGGCCTCAACCTGCCGGGCTATGCGCCGTAAATCGCCAGCAAGGCCGCGGTGGAATCCCTGGCCCAGGTGTTCGCCAAGGAACTGCGCGGACGCCAGATCACGGTCAATGCCGTAGCGCCAGGGCCGGTGGCTAGCGAGCTGTTCGTAAAGGGCTAGAGCGAGGAACAAATAGCGAGTTTCGCCAAGATGCCGCCCCTGGAGCGCCTCGGCCAGCCGGAGGATATCGCCAACATCATCAGCTTCCTGGCAAGCCCGGCGGCGGCCTGGGTCAACGGACAGATTCTGCAGGCCAATGGCGGGCGGGTTTGACGCCTATGCTCGAAACACAAGCCCGTAAATCCATTCACCGGCAAGCGGTACGCCGCCTGGCCGCTCCTGCAAGGAGATGCCCATCATGCACACCACCATCATCATCACCTTCGGCCTGATCCTGCTGGCGCTGGTGCTGTTTATCGGCGAACGACTGGGCTTTGCCCGACAGACCTTGGGCTATGGATTTACTGGGTTGTGGCTGGCGTTGACGGTGATCAACGGCGCGGTGGGGATGGTCACCGCCCATCAGCCCCTGAGATCGGAACTGATGGTCGGCAGCCTGGTGTTTGCCGTGCCAGTGCTGGCCCTGGTGCTCTACTTGCTGTTCACCAGGGCCTGAGCGTCTGGCTCAGCGCACCAGATGCAGGAACTGCATGTGGCGTTCGTACTGGTCGAGGATGTCGTTGATGATCTGCTCCTTGGTGTAACCCATCAGATCGTAATCCTGACTGCCCTCGGCCAGATGCACCTCGGCCCGGTAGTAACGGCGGTTGCGCAGCTCTTTGGGGCCCATGCCACCACGGGCGAAGGACGGGGTGAAGTACCCACGCATCTGCACCTGATAGATGAACGGATGCTGGTCGCCATGGCCGATTTCCAGGCTCACGCTGTCGTTGGCCGGGTCGGGCTGGGTCACCACGTTCAGGCCTTTCTCGACGAATACCGCGGTCACCTCTTCAATGGCCGGGCGCACCGTCTGGTCAAGGAAGCGATACACCTCGTCCCGTGACGGGAAGTGCACCGCCTGGCTCAGGCGCTGGCGCCAGCCGCCCTTGCCGCGCCGCGAAGGCGCCACCGGGGCCAGGGAATGCAGCTGGGCGATGCGCCGCTGCGATTCCAGGTAGAACGCCTTGTGCAGCCCCCACATCATCAACAGCAGAATCAGCGAAAACGGCAGTGAGGTCAGCACCACCGCCGACTTCAGCGAGTCGATGCTGCCAGCGAACAGCAACGCGCTGGTGACCAGCGCGGTCATCGCGCCCCAGAACACCCGCAGCCATTTCGGCCCGTCTTCATCGGCGTTGCCGCCCTTGGCCGACAGGGTCGAGAGCACCACGGTGCCGGAGTCCGCCGAGGTGACGAAGAACACGAAGCTGATGAACACCGTGACCGCGATCACGGTCTTGCTCCAGGGGTAGGTTTCCAGCAGCAGGTAGAGGGTCATCGACGGGTTGTCGATGGCCGACAGGCCCAGGGCGCTCATGCCGTGGTTGAGCACCTGGTCGATGGCGCTGTTACCGAAGATCGACATCCACGCCAGGGTGAAGCCCAGGGGAATCAGCAGCACGCCAAAGACGAACTCACGAATGGTCCGGCCCCGGGAAATCCGTGCGATGAACAGCCCCACGAAGGGCGACCAGGCAATCCACCAGGCCCAGTAGAACACCGTCCAACCGCCCAGCCAGTCGCTGGGCTTGTTGTAGGCGTAAACGTCGAAACTCTTGGTCGGCAAGGCGCCCAGGTAGTCCCCCAGGTTCTGGATCAGGGTGTTGAGCAGGTGCTGGGTTGGGCCGGCGAACAGCACGAACAGCAGCAGCGCCACCGCCAGCAGCATGTTGATGTCGGACATCACCCGCACGCCCTTGTCGACTCCCGACACCGCAACAATGATCGCCGCGCCCATCATCAAGGTGATCAGGCCGACCTGAATCCACTGGGTGTGAGCGATGCCGAACAGGTAGTCGAGGCCGGAGTTCAGGTGCAGCACACCAAAGCCCATGTCGGCACCCAGGCCGAACACCGTAGCGATGATGCCGAAGCCGTCCACCGCATAGCCGATGGGGCCGTTGATGCGCTTGCCGATCAGCGGATACAGCGCCGAACGCAGGGCCAGCGGCAGGTTATGCCGGTAGGCAAAGTAGGCCAGGGCCATGCCGACGAAGGCGAACACCCCCCAGCCGTGCAGGCCCCAGTGCAGGAACAGCAACTGCATGCCCTGACGCGCCGCCTCGGCAGTGCCGGCCTCACCCTGGGGCGGTTGCAGCATGTGGGTCAGGGGCTCGGAGACGCAGAAGAAGAACAGGGTGATGCTGATCCCGGCGGCGAACAGCATGCCGGCCCAGGACAGGTAACTGAACTCGGGTTCGTCGTGGTCGGCACCGAGCTTGATCTTGCCGTAGCCGGACAAGGCGGTGACCACCACGAAGACCAGGTACAGGGTCATCGCCAGCATGTAGTACCAGCCGACCGTGTTGGCCGCCCAGTTTTGCGCCGCCAGGAGCCAGGCGCCGGCCTGCTCGGGCATGGAAATCACCACCACGCCGAAGATCAGGATAAAGCTCGCGGCGAAGTAGAACACCGGAGGGTTCATGCGAATCAGAGTATTCGCGGAGCTGGATGGCGCACTCATGAAGGGTGCACCTCGAAGGGATGAAACACGGCTGAAATGTACGGACTCAGCAAAGGCAAGCCTCCTGTTGTGAGCGGGCAGCGAACCACCGGTTTAACTTGAACGAGCGTTCAAGTTAAACATGGATAGGCGGTCGAGGACTAATCGCAGGGCTCAGCGGTACTGTTCAGTACGCTAGCTCAGGGAAGGGTATGACGTATGTCGGACGCAATCGTTCAGCAGAAAAACGCTGCCCGCACGCGGTGCCGCTGCCGCAGGCTGCGCAGGGTTTGGGCGGCACACCGGCGCGGCGAGATTGAAGCCGCTGAAATTCGGCGGCTCATCGACAAGCAAGGTCCTGCGGACCTTTTCCCAGCCTCGCAGGCTCGGCAGCGGCTACAAGAAGCTGGTGCAGCGGGAGGCATGGACGCCTCTGTAGCCGCTGCCGCAGGCTGCGCTAGGCACCGCAGGGGCCTCGGCGGTGGTGGAATCGCCGGCGAGCCTGCGGCTCGTTCACAGCCTTCGGCAGCGGCTACAGAAGGCCTGTCCTACTTTTGCGAGCCGTCATCGTGCTGCAGGTTGGCCTGGGTCAGGTTGCAACCGGCCGGCACGCTGCGGGTCAGCCAGACGTTGCCGCCAATGGTCGAGCCCTTGCCGATGGTGATGCGCCCCAGGATGGTCGCGCCGGCATAGATCACCACGTCGTCCTCAACGATCGGGTGACGCGGGTGGCCCTTCTGCAACTGGCCGTCTTCGTCTGCCGGGAAGCGCTTGGCCCCCAGGGTCACCGCCTGGTAGATGCGCACCCGCTCGCCGATGATCGCGGTCTCGCCGATCACTACACCCGTGCCGTGATCGATGAAGAAGCTGCGGCCGATCTGCGCCCCGGGGTGAATGTCGATGCCGGTGGCCGAGTGGGCAATTTCCGAACTGATCCGCGCCAGCAGCGGCAAACCTGCTCGGTACAGATGGTGCGCCAGGCGGTGGTGGATCACCGCCAGGATGCCGGGGTAGCACAGCAGCACTTCATCCACGCTACGGGCCGCCGGATCACCGTGGTAGGCGGCCAGCACGTCGGTGTCCAGTAACACCCGCAGGCCGGGCAGGGCCAGGGCGAAGTCCTGGATCAGGCGAATCGCCTTGGCGTTGACCTCGGCGTCCGCCTCACCGTTCTGCCGGGCCACATAACGCAGTTCAAGACGCGCCTGGGCCAGCAAGGCATTGAGCGCCGCGTCCAGGGTGTGGCCGACGTAAAAGTCTTCACTCTCTTCGCGCAAATCCACCGGCCCCAGGCGCATGGGGAACAGCGCACCGCACAGGGCTTCAAGGATCTCTGCCATGGCCGCTCGCGACGGCAGTTCGCGCCCGCCCTGTTCACCACTGACCCGACCGTTGCGGCTACGCCACTGATCACGGGCATCACGCAGTTGGCCAACGATGGTCTGCAATTGCCAATGGCTGGAACGCTCGCTCACGATAAGACTCCTTACTCGGGCGGCCGGACAATCGGGCCGCGCAAACGGCGATCACTTTACGCCCCACCAGGGCGAGGTTTAAGAACTAATTGTTCGGCTCACAGCACTTTTTCGCATAAGCGATTGACGGTTGCCCGGGCAAATATCGCTGCCTATAGTCCCTGCACCTTCCCTGTTCCGTGCGGACTCATGATCAAACAACAGCTTGCCCGCTTTAATCGTCTGGACCTGCTCGGGTCTACCACCGCCCTGGAAAAACTCGAACGCCTGTCGGCCTGGATCGGGCGCGATATCTACGTCAAACGCGACGACACCACGCCTCTGGCCATGGGCGGCAACAAGCTGCGCAAGCTCGAATACCTGGCCGCCGACGCCCTGGCCCAGGGCGCCGACACCCTGATCACCGCCGGGGCCATCCAGTCCAACCACGTGCGCCAGACCGCGGCCCTGGCCGCCAAGCTGGGGCTGGGTTGCGTGGCCCTGCTGGAAAACCCCATCGGCACCGAAGACCCCAACTACCTGGGCAACGGCAACCGCCTGCTGCTGGATCTATTCGACGCCAAGGTCGAGTTGGTGGAGAACCTCGACCAAGCCGATGAACAGTTGCACGCCCTGGCCGCGCGCCTGCGCAGCAACGGCAAGACCCCCTACCTGGTGCCCATCGGCGGCTCCAATGCCCTGGGTGCCCTGGGTTACGTGCGGGCCGGCCTGGAGCTGGCGCAGCAGATCGAAGACAGCGGCCTGGAATTCGCCGCGGTGGTGCTGGCCTCCGGCAGCGCCGGCACCCACAGCGGCCTGGCCCTGGCCTTGAGCGAAGTGCTGCCACAGTTGCCGGTGATCGGCGTGACCGTCTCGCGCAGCGACGAGGATCAGCGGCCCAAGGTCCAGGGCCTGGCCGAACGCACCGCCGAACTGCTGGGGGTGAACCTGCCGGAGGCGTTCAACGTGCAACTGTGGGACGAATACTTCGCCCCTCGCTACGGCGAACCCAATGCCGGCACCCTGGCCGCGGTCAAGTTGCTGGCCAGCCAGGAAGGCCTGTTGCTCGACCCGGTGTACACCGGCAAGGCCATGGCCGGCCTGCTGGACGGCGTCGGTCGCCAGCGTTTCAACGATGGCCCGATCATCTTCCTGCACACCGGTGGCGCCCCGGCCCTGTTCGCCTACCCCGGCGCCTTCGCGTAGGAAGTGAAGTTTTGTGTAGGAGCCGGCTTGCCGGCGAAGAGGCCCGTAAGCCTTGCGCCGTCCTCGACGGCGCCTTCGCTGGCAAGCCAGTTCCTACGAGGGAGGAGATTGCTCGTGGACAACCAAACAAAAAAGAATAACAAAGTGAATTTATATTATTTTTAAAACTATAAACGCCGCTTTATAGTCGCGCCGCAGGCTGATTTGCCCAAAGACGCATACGCTGCATTAAGGCAGGATAAAGCGTCACGCTCGGCTCACCGATTGGCCTGCATCTCCCACCCGCATCGTGCATAAGAAAACTCACAGGGGCTTGTCATGAATTTTTCCGTACTGCGTCGCAATCTGCTGATCGGCACACTGGGCCTGGCCCTCGGTGCCGGACTGATGGGACAAGCGGTTGCCGGCGAGCAACTGCAGAAAATCAAGGATGCGGGAGTGATCAACGTTGGCCTGGAAGGCACGTATCCACCTTTCAGCTTCGTCGACGAAAACGGCAAGCTGGCCGGCTTCGAAGTGGAGTTCTCCGAAGCCCTGGCGAACAAGCTCGGGGTCAAGGTCAAGCTGCAACCAACCAAGTGGGACGGCATCCTCGCGGCCCTGGAATCCAAGCGCCTGGACGCGGTGATCAACCAGGTGACCATCTCTGAAGAGCGCAAGAAAAAATACGATTTCTCCACCCCCTACACCGTCTCCGGGATCCAGGCCCTGACCCAGAAAAAGGATGACGGCAAGTTCAAGACCGCTGCCGACCTGGGTGGCCACAAGGTCGGCGTGGGCCTGGGCACCAACTACGAGCAATGGCTCAAGGACAACGTCCCGACCGCCATCATCAAGACCTACGACGATGACCCGACCAAGTACCAGGACCTGCGCGTAGGCCGTATCGACGCCATCCTGGTGGACCGTCTGGCCGCCTTCGAGCTGATCAAGAAAACCAAGGACACCCTGGTGGTCTCCGGCGAACCCTTCTCCCGCCAGGAAGCCGGTGTGGCCCTGCGCAAAGGCGAACCCGAGCTGCTGGCCGCGGTGAACAAGGCCATCGAGGAACTGAGGGCCGATGGCACGCTGAAAAAACTCTCGGAGAAATACTTCAACGCTGACGTCACCCAATAATGGAAGCAGGTCTGCAACTGGCGCTGGATTCAGCGCCATTTCTCCTCAAGGGCGCGTATTACACGGTCATCCTCAGCCTCGGCGGCATGTTCTTCGGACTGCTGCTGGGCTTTGGCCTGGCCTTGATGCGGCTGTCGCGCTTCAAGCTGGTGAGCTGGATTGCCCGGGTCTACGTGTCGTTCTTTCGCGGCACGCCGCTGCTGGTGCAACTGTTCGTGATCTATTACGGCCTGCCGCAACTGGGGCTGGAACTGGACCCGTTGCCCGCCGCGCTGATCGGCTTTTCCCTGAACATGGCGGCCTACGCCTGTGAAATCCTCAGGGCCGCCATCGGCTCCATCGAACGCGGTCAATGGGAAGCCGCCGCCAGCATCGGCATGACCCGGGCCCAGACCCTGCGCCGGGCGATCCTGCCGCAAGCCATGCGCACCGCCCTGCCGCCGCTGGGCAACAGCTTCATCTCCCTGGTCAAGGACACGGCCCTGGCCGCCACCATCCAGGTGCCGGAACTGTTCCGCCAGGCGCAGCTGATCACCGCCCGCACCTTCGAAATTTTCACCATGTATCTTGCCGCCGCGCTGATCTACTGGATTCTCGCCAGCGTGCTCGCGCACCTGCAGAACCGTCTGGAACAGCGGGTCAATCGGCACGACCAGGAGTCTTGAAACCATGATCGTGGTGGAAAAACTGACCAAGCAGTTCAAAGGCCAGACCGTACTCAATGGCATCGACCTGCAGGTCAAGGAAGGCGAAGTGATTGCCATCATCGGCCCCAGCGGTTCGGGCAAGACCACCTTCCTGCGCTGCCTGAACTTTCTTGAAGAACCGACCAGCGGCCGCATCCGCATCGGCGACATCGCCATCGACAGCGGCATCCCGCTGAGCCAGCAACAAAGCCGGATACGCCAGCTGCGCCAGCAAGTGGGTTTCGTGTTCCAGAACTTCAACCTGTTCCCCCACCGCACCGCCCTGGAGAACGTCATCGAAGGCCCGCTGGTGGTGAAGAAGACCCCACGGGAGCAAGCCGTCGCCCTGGGTCGCGCGCTGCTGGCCAAGGTCGGCCTGGCGGGCAAGGAAGACAGCTACCCCAGGCGCCTGTCCGGTGGCCAGCAGCAACGCGTGGCGATTGCCCGGGCCCTGGCCATGGAACCCCGGGTGATCCTGTTCGACGAACCGACCTCGGCCCTGGACCCGGAACTGGTGGGCGAAGTCCTCGCTACCATCCGCAGCCTGGCCGAAGAGAAGCGCACCATGGTCATCGTCACCCACGAAATGGGCTTCGCCCGGGACGTGGCCAACCGGGTGATCTTCTTCGACAAGGGCGTGATCGTCGAACAAGGCGAAGCCAAGGCGCTGTTCGCCAACCCTCAGCAAGAACGCACCCGACAGTTTCTCAGCAAGTTTCTCGGCACCTCGACCTGAGGCACCCAAACTGCCCGCCCAAAACCTCCCCCTGTAGCCGCTGCCGAGCTTGCGAGGCTGCGACAAGGCCGCCAGGCCTTCAGCGGTCTTCAGAACCTGCGCCCGCGCTGCGGTCGTTCGCAGCCTCGCAGGCTCGGCAGCGGCTACAGAAGCGCACCGCTGCCAGGATTCAACCCTTCTATCCATATTCCTAAAAGTTAGTTTATTTAATTTTTATACGCGCTTAGGGTATATGCACCGGACCACCGGACATTCTTGATTCTGATTTCGCCGCATGACGCGGCCTATCCAAAAGATGTGAGGTAGGTATGGTTCGGAACACAATCACCCCAGTGCAGATCGCCAGGGCATTGCGTGCAGCCAAGGAGTGGCGCTGATGTCCAGTCTGGTTGAAGCACAGGTCCAGAGCGATCTGGATATTGCCCCCCTTTTGTTGCCCGCACGGGTTCTGCGCAACGACGCCGAAGCCCTGCAAGCCGCCCATGAACTGGCCGACGCGGCCCGCCAGCAGGCCGCTCAACGCGACCGCCAGCGCAAGCTGCCCTGGGCGCAGATCGAACAATTCACCCGCAGCGGCCTGGGCAGTATTTCCATCCCCCGCGCCTACGGCGGGCCACAGGTGTCCTTCGTCACCCTGGCCGAAGTCTTCGCGATCATTTCTGCGGCCGACCCGGCCCTGGGGCAGATCCCGCAGAACCAGTTCGGCATCCTCGGCCTGATTCTCGGCTGCGGCAGCGAGCGGCAGAAGAAACAGCTGCTGCAGAGCGTCCTGGAAGGCTGGCGCATCGGCAATGCCGGCCCGGAACGCGGCACCAAGAACACCCTGGAACTCAAGGCGCGGATCACCAAAGACGCCGACGGCCATGTCATCAACGGCCAGAAGTTCTACTCCACCGGCGCCCTGTTCGCCCACTGGGTAGCGGTCAAGGCACTCAACGAGGAAGGCCGCCAGGTGCTGGCCTTCGTCCGCCGCGGCACCCCAGGCTTGCGCATCGTCGACGACTGGTCCGGCTTCGGCCAACGCACCACCGCCAGCGGCACCATCCTGCTCAACGATGTGCGGGTCGAGTCCGAGCTGGTGCTGGACAACTGGCGGATCAACGAATCGCCGAATATCCAGGGCGCGGTGTCGCAACTGATCCAGGCCGCCATCGACGCCGGCATCGCCCGGGAAGCCTTGGCCGACGCCATCGCCTTTGTCCGTGAACGGGCCCGCCCGTGGATCGACGCCAACGTCGAGCGGGCCAGCGACGACCTGTATGTGATCGCCGAGATCGGCAAGCTGCAGATCGAACTGCACGCCGCCGAGGCTCTGCTGCGCAAGGCCGGCCAGGTGCTGGATCAGGTCAGCGCGGCGCCGATCACCGCCGAGTCCGCCGCCCGCGCCTCCATCGCCGTGGCCGAAGCCAAGGTGCTGACCACCGAGATCTCGCTGCTGGCCAGCGAAAAGCTCTTCGAGCTGGCCGGCAGCCGCGCCACCCTCGCCGAATTCAACCTCGATCGTCACTGGCGCAATGCCCGGGTGCACACCCTGCACGACCCGGTGCGCTGGAAGTACCACGCCGTCGGCGCCTACCACCTGAACGGCACGCTGCCGGCCCGGCATTCCTGGATTTAACCGCCCAGAACGCTTTTGACCAGATCTCTGGAGAAACACATGTCTCTTGCTCAACACGTCGCGGTCATCACCAGCGACGAACAAGCCCTGATTGTCGCCAGCGACCTGGCGGAAGATTTCAAACGCGACAGCGCCCTGCGCGACCGTGAACGGCGCCTGCCCCATCCCGAGCTGGAAGCCTTCACCCGCTCCGGCCTGTGGGGCATCAGCGTGCCCAAGGAATACGGCGGCGCTGGGGTGTCCAACGTCACCCTGGCCAAGGTCATCGCCCTGATCGCCGAGGCCGACGCCTCCCTGGGGCAGATCCCGCAGAACCATTTCTACGCCCTGGAAGTGCTGCGGGTGAACGGCAGCGAGCCGCAGAAGCAGCGGTTGTACGCCGAAGTCCTGGCCGGCCGCCGTTTCGGTAATGCCCTGGCCGAGCTGGGCACCAAGACCGCCCACGACCGCACCACCCGCCTGAGCCGCGACAGCAGCGGCCAGGGCTACCGCATCGACGGGCGCAAGTTCTACGCCACGGGCGCCATCTACGCCCAGCGCATTCCCACCTCGGTGGTGGATGAACATGGCGTGCAGCAACTGGCCTTCGTCCCCGCCGAGGCCCAGGGCCTGAGCGTGATCGACGACTGGAGCGGCTTCGGCCAGCGCACCACCGGCAGCGGCTCAGTGCTTTTTGAAAACGTCGCGGTGGACGAAGCCGATGTGGTGCCGTTCCAGAGCGCCTTCGAACGCCCGACCCCGGTCGGTCCCCTGGCGCAGATCCTCCACGCCGCCATCGACACCGGCATCGCCCGCGCCGCCTATGAAGACGCCCTGCGCTTCGTGCGGACCAAGACCCGGCCGTGGATCGACTCCGGCAACGATAAAGCCACGCAAGACCCGCTGACCCTCAAGAGCTTCGGCCACCTGAGCATCCGCCTGCACGCCACCGAGGCGCTGCTGGAGCGCGCAGGGGAATTCCTCGACCGGGCCCAGGCCGAGACCAATGCCGACACCGTGGCCGCCGCCTCCATCGCCGTGGCCGAGGTCCGCGCCCTGAGCACGGAAATCTCCCTGGCCGCCGGCAGCACCCTGTTCGAACTGGCGGGCAGCCAGGCGACCCTGGCCGAGCACGGCCTGGACCGCCACTGGCGCAACGCACGGGTGCACACCCTGCACGACCCGGTGCGCTGGAAGTACCACGCGGTGGGCAACTACTACCTCAACCAGCAGAACCCGCCACTGCGGGGGACCATTTGATGGCCGCGCCTGAAACCGCCAAGAAAAAGATCCTGCTCAACGCCTTCAACATGAACTGCGTGGGACACATCAACCACGGCCTGTGGACCCATCCACGGGACCATTCGACCCAGTACAAGACCCTCGAATACTGGACCGAATTGGCTCAATTGCTGGAGCGCGGACTGTTCGACGGGCTGTTCATCGCCGACATCGTCGGGGTCTACGACGTCTACCAGAACTCGGTGGACGTGCCCCTCAAGGAGTCGATCCAGCTGCCGGTCAACGACCCGCTGCTGCTGGTTTCGGCCATGGCGGCAGTGACCAAGAACCTGGGCTTCGGCCTCACCGCCAACCTCACCTACGAGGCGCCCTACCTGTTCGCCCGGCGCCTTTCCACCCTTGACCACCTGAGCCGTGGCCGGGTCGGCTGGAACATCGTCACCGGCTACCTGGACAGCGCCGCCCAGGCCATGGGCCTGAAGGAGCAGATCGAGCACGACCGTCGCTACGACCAGGCCGACGAGTACCTGGAGGTGCTGTACAAACTCTGGGAAGGCAGTTGGGAAGACGACGCGGTCCTCAACGACCGCGAGCAGCGCATCTATGCCCAGCCGGACAAAGTGCACAAGGTCGAGCACCAGGGCGAGTTCTATCAGGTCAGCGGTTATCACCTGTGCGAGCCATCACCGCAGCGCACCCCGGTGCTGTTCCAGGCCGGCAGCTCGGATCGCGGCCTGCTGTTCGCCGGGCGCCACGCCGAGTGCGTGTTCATCAGTGGGCAGAACAAGGCCGCGACCAAGGCCCAGGTGGACAAGGTCCGCGCCAGCGCCGTGGCCGCCGGGCGCAATCCCGAGGACATCAAGGTGTTCATGGGCCTCAATGTGATCGTCGGCGAGACCGAGGAACTGGCCTGGAACAAACATGCCGAGTACCGCCGTTACGCCAGCGCCGAAGCCGGAGTGGCGCATTTTTCCGCGTCCACTGGGATCGATTTTTCCCAGTACGAGATCGACGAGCCCATCCAGTACGTGAAGAGCAACGCCATCCAGTCGGCCACCAAGCACCTGCAAAACAACGACTGGACCCGGCGCAAGCTGCTGGAGCAGCACGCCCTGGGCGGCCGCTACTTCACCGTGGTCGGCTCACCGCAGCAGGTGGCCGACGAGCTGGAATCCTGGATCGCCGAAACCGGCCTGGACGGCTTCAACCTGACCCGCATCGTCACCCCGGAAAGCTACGTCGACTTCATCGATCTGGTGATCCCCGAGCTGCAACGCCGTGGCTCCTACAAGACCGCCTACGACGACGGCACCCTGCGGGAAAAACTGTTCCACGAAGGCCGCAAACTGCCGCAACGACACACCGGCGCGGCCTACCGCCGCTGAGACGAGGTGGCTCTGCCGAGCCGCCGTGGCTGGAACTCTTGTGGCGAGGGCGCTTGCTCCCTCGCCACAGACAGCGGTCTTCGCCACACCCAAACGCAATTGTTCAACCTCCTCATTCGGATTGACTGGAAGTAACCATCATGAAAACCACGCTCCTGCGCCACCCGGTCAAAGCCCTGGCCCTCGCCCTCGGCCTGTTCAGCAGCGCCGTCTTCGCCGCCGACGCACCGCTCAAGGTCGGCACCACCGCCGCCTTTGCCATTCCCCTGGAGGCGGCCGTTGCCGAAGCCGGCAAGCAGGGCCTGAAAGTCGAGCTGGTGGAGTTCACCGACTGGATCGCGCCCAACGTTAGTCTCGCCGCCGGCGATATCGACGTGAACTACTTCCAGCACATTCCGTTCCTGGAAAACGCCAAGGCCGCCGCCGGTTTCGATCTGGTGCCCTTCGCACCGGGGATCATCAACAACGTCGGCCTGTACTCGAAAAAATACACAAGCTTCGACGAACTGCCACAAGGCGCCAGCGTGGCCATCGCCAACGACCCGATCAACAGCGGCCGTGGCCTGCAACTGCTGGCCAAGGCCGGGCTGATCACCCTCAAGCCGGGCGTGGGCTACAAGGCCACCGAAGAAGACATCGTCAGCAATCCAAAGAAGATCAAGATCCTCCAGGTCGAAGCCGTGCAACTGGTGCGCGCCTATGACGACGCCGATCTGGTCCAGGGCTATCCGGCCTACATCCGTCTGGCCAAGACCTTCGATGCCGGTTCGGCGCTGCTGTTCGACGGCCTGGACCACAAGGAGTACGTGATTCAGTTCGTGATCCAGCCCAAGAGCAAGAACGACCCGCGGCTGATCAAGTTCGTCGATATCTACCAGCACTCGCCAGCCGTTCGGGCTGCCCTGGATAAAGCCCATGGCAAGCTCTACCAAGCCGGCTGGGAAGGTTGAAATGAGTGTCGCGACGCTACAGCGCAAGCTGCCGGAACCGGCGCCCCAGCGTGCCGAGCAGACCGAGCTGCACCCCGAACTGAACCGCGCCCAGGTGCGCTTTATCGGCCTGGGCAAGACCTACCAGGGCCAGCAGGGCCCGGTGCAGGCCCTGCACGGCATCGACCTTTCGATCCAGCGCGGTGAGGTGTTCGGCATCATCGGCCGCAGCGGCGCCGGCAAGTCATCACTGATCCGCACCATCAACCGCCTGGAGCAACCCAGCAGCGGCCGGGTGCTGATCGATCAGGTGGACATCGGCGACTTCGACGAAGACCGCCTGGTGGCCCTGCGCCGACGCATCGGCATGATCTTCCAGCACTTCAACCTGATGTCGGCCAAGACCGTATGGCACAACGTCGAGCTGCCGCTGAAGGTGGCCGGGGTGCCCAAGGCCGAACGCGAGCGCAAGGTCCGCGAGCTGCTGGAGCTGGTGGGCCTCAAGGACAAGCACCAGGCCTACCCGGCGCAGCTGTCCGGCGGCCAGAAACAACGGGTGGGGATCGCCCGGGCCCTGGTCCACGATCCCGAGATCCTGCTGTGCGACGAAGCCACTTCGGCCCTGGACCCGGAAACCACCCAGTCGATCCTCGGCCTGCTGAAAGAGATCAATCAGCGCCTGGGCCTGACCATCATCCTCATCACCCACGAGATGGCGGTGATTCGCGAGATCTGCGACCGGGTGGTGGTGCTGGAACATGGACGCATCGTCGAACAGGGACCGGTCTGGGAAGTCTTCGGCCATCCGCAACACGAGGTCAGCAAGACCCTGCTGGCGCCCTTGCAGCACGGCCTGCCGCCAGAGCTGCAAAGCCGTCTGCACAGCCAGCCGACGGCGGCCGACGCGGCGCTGGTACTGAGCCTGCGTTTCACCGGCGTCAAGCATGAAGAGCCGGACCTGGCGGCGCTGTTCGGTGCCCTGGGCGGTCGCGTGCGCCTGCTGCAAGGCGGCGTGGAACGCATCCAGGGCCACGCCCTGGGGCAACTGCTGCTGGCGGTCCAGGGCTCGTCCCTGAGCGCCGAGGAACTGCGCCAGCGCGCGGGGCACTGGGCACAACAAGTTGAGGTACTGGGCTATGTGGTTTGATCGCTTGTTGCAGGGCATTCTCGACACTCTGCTGATGGTCGGCGTGTCCTCGCTGATCGCCCTGCTGGCGGGGATTCCCCTGGCGGTGATCCTGGTCACCAGCGGCAAGGGCGGGATCTATGAAGCGCCGAACCTGAACCGGGCCCTGGGGGCCTTTGTGAACCTGTTTCGCTCGATTCCGTTCCTGATCCTGATGGTGGCGCTGATCCCCTTTACCCGGCTGATCGTCGGCACCACCTACGGCGTGTGGGCGGCGGTGGTGCCGCTGACCATCGCCGCCACGCCGTTCTTTGCGCGCATTGCCGAAGTGAGCCTGCGGGAGGTCGATCACGGCCTGATCGAAGCCGCCCAGGCCATGGGTTGCCGACGCTGGCACATTGTCTGGCACGTGCTGCTGCCTGAAGCGCTGCCGGGCATCGTCGGCGGTTTCACCATCACCCTGGTGACCATGATCAACTCCTCGGCCATGGCCGGGGCGATTGGCGCGGGCGGGCTGGGGGACATTGCCTACCGCTACGGTTACCAGCGTTTCGACAGCCAGATCATGCTCACGGTGATCGTGCTGCTGGTGATCCTGGTGGCGGCGATCCAGCTGGGCGGCGACCGTTTGGCGCGGGTGCTGAACAAGCGCTAGTGGCACCCCGTGTAGCCGCTGCCGCAGGCTGCGACAAGGTCCGCAGGACCTTCCAAGGCCCTCAAGAGCGGCGTCTCCTGCGGAGCCGTTCGCAGCCTTCGGCAGCGGCTACAGGGTGCATGGGGTATATTCGGGCCATTCCTCTTCACGCCATGCAGCCCGCCATGAAACTTGCTCCAGACGACCTAGACAGCATCACCGCCACCACCCTCGGCCACTACCAGCAGGTGGCCGAAGACTTTCGTGAAGGCACCCGCGACCACGACGTCAGCCAGAACATCGACGCGCTGCTGCGGCACATCCAGGGCCCGGCGCCCTTCAGCGTGCTGGATTTTGGCTGCGGTCCGGGGCGCGACTTGCAAACCTTTACCCGCCTCGGCCATATCGCCATCGGCCTCGACGGCTGCGAGCGCTTTGCCCAGATGGCCCGCGACGACAGCGGCTGCGAAGTCTGGCAGCAAGACTTTCTCAAGCTTGATCTGCCGGAGGCCCGCTTCGACGGCATCTTCGCCAACGCAGTGCTGTTCCACATTCCCCGCCAGGAACTGCCACGGGTGCTCAAGCAACTGCATGCGAGCCTCAAGGACGGCGGCGTGCTGTTCAGCTCCAACCCACGCGGCGACAACCAGGAGGGCTGGAACGGCCCGCGCTATGGCGCCTACCACGACCTCGCAAGCTGGCAGGCGTTGCTGACTGAGGCAGGCTTTGTCGAGCTGGAGCATTACTACCGCCCCGCCGGCCTGCCCCGGGAACAGCAACCCTGGCTGGCCAGCGTCTGGCGCAAGGCCTGAGCCCCCCGCCACACTCCCCCGTAGGCGCCGGCTTGCCGGCGAAGGCGTTTCCGGATCAAGCGCTCGCCTCCCGGGCCCCCTCGCTGGCAAGCCAGCTCCTAAGAGGCCGTGGGGCGAGTGCGGTCAGTGTCTTGGCTGGGCTCCTTGATTTTGTACCAGGCCACGTACAGCGCCGGGAGGAACAGCAAGGTCAGCAAGGTGGCAACGATGATGCCGCCAATCATGGCGTAGGCCATCGGCCCCCAGAACACTTCCCGGGCAATCGGGATCATCCCCAGGCTGGCCGCTGCGGCGGTCAGCAGGATAGGTCGACGCCGATGGTGGGTGGCTTCCAGCACCGCGTCCCAGGGGTGATAACCCTCGCGCTCGTATTCGTCGATCTGGGTCACCAGGATCACCGAGTTGCGAATGATGATGCCGATCAGCGCGAGAATCCCGAGGATCGCCACAAAGCCCATGGGCGTGCCGGTGGGCACCAGGGCCAGGACCACGCCAATCAGCCCCAGGGGCGCGACGCTGGCCACCAGGAACAGCTTCTGCACGCTGTGCAACTGGATCATCAGGAAGGTCGCCATGAGGAACAGCATCAGCGGCACCACCTTGGCAATCGGACCCTGGGCCTTGCTGCTTTCCTCCACGGTGCCGCCGGTGGCCACCGAGTAGCCGGCAGGCAACTGCGCGGCAAACTGGTCGATGTCCGGCTGCAATTGCTTGACCAGGTCGGTGGGCTGGATCGCGTCGCGCACCGCCGCCTTGATGGTGATGGTGGGTTTGCGGTCGCGGCGCCACACCAGCGGCTGCTCCAGTTCGTAGCCCACCGTGGCGAAGGCCAGCAGCGGAATCGAGGTGCCATTGGGGGTGACGATCTGCAGGTTCTGCAGGGTTTCCGGTGAGTCGCGCTCACTGTCGTCGGCACGGCCGACCACGTTGATCAGGTAGATGTCGTCATGCACCTGGGTCACGGTGGAACCGCTGACGATGCTGTTCATCAGTCGCGCCACATCTTCCGAGGACAGCCCCAGTTGCCGCGCCTTGTCCTGGGCGATGTCGATGCGCAGCACTTTGCCGGGCTCGTTCCAGTCGTAGATGATCTCGCCGATGTGCGGGTTCTTGTCCAGTTCGGTGGCCAGGTCGATGGCGTGCTTGCGCACCTGGTCGATGTCCTTGCCGCTGACCCGGTACTGGATCGGCCGCCCTACCGGCGGACCCATTTCCAGGGCCTGCACATAGCTGCCGATGCCGACGAAGTCTTCGCGCAGGCGCTTGCGCAAACGCTCGGTCAGGGCCGTGCGCTGCTCCAGGCCCTTGCTGACGATCACCAGCTGGGCGTAGTACGGATTCTGCAGTTGCTGGTCCAGGGGCAGGTAGAAACGGATCGCGCCTTCGCCGATGTAAGTGCTCCAGCGCTCGATGTCCGGGTCGTCCTTGAGGGTCGCTTCCAACCGATCCACGGCCATGCGGGTCTCGTCGATCGAGGCGTTCTGCGGCAGGTTGAGGTCCACCAGGATCTCCGGCCGGTCGGAAGACGGAAAGAACTGGTTCTGCACAAAACGCATGCCGAACACCGACGCGGCAAACAGCAGCACGGTGATGCCAATCGCCCACCAGCGGTTGCGCATGGCCCACAGCAGGCCGCCATTGAAGGCGCGACCGACGCGCCCCGGCTCCTCGGAGTGGGGTTTGACGTTGGTGCTGAGGATGTGGATGCCGATCACCGGGGCAAACAGCACCGCGACGATCCACGACACCAGCATGGCCACGGCGATCACCGCGAACAGGGTGAAGGTGTACTCACCAGCGGAGCTGGCGTTGAGGCCGATAGGCACGAAGCCGGCCACGGTCACCAGGGTCCCGGTGAGCATCGGGAAGGCGGTGGAGGTGTAGGCAAAGGTCGCCGCCTGCTCCTTGCTCTCGCCCTTCTCCAGGCGCGTGACCATCATTTCCACGGTGATCATGGCGTCGTCCACCAGCAGCCCCAGGGCGATGATCAAGGCCCCCAGGGAGATCCGCTGCATGGTGATGCCGCTGTACTCCATGAACACGAAGACCATGGCCAGCACCAGCGGAATCGAGCAGGCCACCACCAGCCCGGCGCGCATCCCAAGGCTGATGAAGCTCACCACCAGGACGATGATCACCGCCTCGAACAAGGCGCTGGTGAAACCGCCCACCGCCTCCTGCACCACCTCGGCCTGATCCGAGACCTTGTGCACGCCGATACCGATTGGCAGATCGGCGGTCAGCTCATTCATGCGCGCATGCAGGGCCTTGCCGAAGTCCTGGATGTTGCCGCCCTTCTTCATGGCAATGGCCAAGCCGATGGCCGGCTGGCCATTGAAACGGAACAGCGGTGTGGCAGGGTCGACGTAGCCGCGACTGATGTCGGCGATGTCGGCCAGGCGATAGAAGCGGTCGTTGAGGCGCAGGTTGACCGTGGCCAGGTCCTTCTCCGAGGCGAACTGCCCCGAGGTGCGCACCGAGATCCGCTCCGGCCCGGCCTCGATCACCCCGGCCGGGGTCACCGCGTTCTGCGCTTGCAGACTTTGCAGGACCTGGCGCTGGTCGATGCCCAGGGCCGCCAGCTTGCGCGTGGAGAAGTTCAGGTAGATGACTTCGTCCTGCTCACCGACCATCTCCACCTTCCCCAGGTTCGGCACTTCGCGGATCTCGGCGCGCACCTGCTCCACGTAGTCACGCAGTTGGCGCATGCTCAGGCCGTCGGCGGTGAAGGCGTAGATCGAACCGAACACATCGCCGAACTCATCGTTGAAACCCGGGCCCTGCAAGCCCTGGGGGAAATCGCCGCGGATGTCGTTGATCTTCTTGCGCACCTGATACCAGATCTCGGGAATGTCCTTGGCACTGGTGGTGTCGCGCAGGTTGACGAACACCGTCGATTCGCCGGGGCGGGTGTAGCTTTTCACGTAGTCGAGCGAGTCCAGCTCTTCGAGTTTTTTCTCGATGCGGTCGGTGACCTGCTTCAGGGTTTCTTCCTGGGTCGCGCCGGGCCAGCGAGTCTGGATGACCATGGTCTTGATGGTGAAGGACGGGTCTTCCTCGCGCCCCAGGTTCAGGTAGGAAAACACCCCCATCAGCAGCGCAACAAACATCAGGTACCAGACGAAGGACTGATGCTTGATCGCCCACTCGGACAGGTTGAAGCTCCCTTTGCTGTCAGGCGTCATTGTGCGCGGCCCTCATCGACTTTGACTTTCTGCCCCGGCTTGAGGCTGTTGACCCCGGCGCTGACGATGCGCTCGCCGGGCTTGACCCCCTGGCTGATCAGCGCCGAATCGCTGTCGCGGCTGAGCACTTTGATCTCCCGGGGGGCGACGGTCTGGCTCTGCGGGTCGATGACCCAGATCCGGGTCTGGCCATCCACCTCTTGCAGGGCCGTCAGGGGCAACTCGGTGCGCGGCTCGATGGCCGAGCTCAGGGTCACGCTGATGGCGGTGCCCAGGCGAAAGGCCTCGGGAGTGTCCTTGAGGGTCAGGCGGGCGCGACGGGTACGGGTCGCGCTCTGGGCCTGGGGCTCGATCTCGCGCACGGTGGCCGTGGTGCTGATGCTCGGGTCGAGCTGGGCCGCGACCTTGAACTCCACGTCCGCCGGCAGTTGATCCACCAGGGTTGCCGGCAGGTCGATCACCGCTTCCTTGATCTGCGGCCGGGCCAGGGTCACCACCTGCTGGCCGGCGGTCACCACCTGCCCGGCTTCGGCATTCCAGGCGGTGACCACGCCGCCGTGATCGCTGCGCAGTTGGCTGTAGTTGAGCTGGTCCTGGGCCTGGCGCACGGCCGCCTTGGCCTGAGCCAGGGAAGCGCCGGTGGTCTTCAAGTCGGTCTGGGCAATGTCCAATTGCGCCTGGGCGCCGACGCCACGGTCGAACAGCTCCTGCTGGCGCCGGGCGTTGGCCTGGGCGTTGATCCACTGCGCCTCGACCTTGGCCAGGTCACCCTGGGCGGCCCGCAGCTGGTTCTGTTGGTCGGTGGGATCGAGGGTCGCCAGCAAGTCCCCGGGCCCCACTTCGGCACCGACATCCACATTGCGGCTGGCAATCCGCCCCGGCACCCGGAAGCCCAGGTTGGTTTCAAAACGGGCCTGGATGTTGCCGGCAAAGCGCCCGAGGCTTTCCTCCGATTGCGGCGCCACCTGGATCGACAGCACCGGACGCACCGGCTCCGGCGCCGGCTCTTCCTTGGAGCAGCCCAGCAGCAAGAGGCTGGCCCATAACAACGGCAGCAGGCGCTTCATGGTTGTGCTCCCTGTTCCTTGGTCGGCCCGGCAATCTCGACCAACATCCCCGGGTGCAACAACTGCCCCCCGGCCACCACCACGTTCTCGCCGCCCTTGAGGCCGTCGCTGATGATCACCTGGCCGGTCAGGTAACGCCCGACCTTGACGCTGTGCAGCACGGTCTTGCCGTCCTCGCCCACCAGCCACACCGCCGGTTCGCTGAGGTTCTTGGTCAAGGCCGACCAAGGCAGCACCACCGTGGCCTTGCCGTGGGCCCGGGCGGTGGCACTGACCACCGAGCCCAGGTCCATGCCCGCCGGCAGCGAATCGAGCACCACCTTGACCTGCACCGTACCGCTCTGGGCCGAGACCACCGGGGTCACCTCGCGGACTTTGCCGGTGGTGGTCACCTTGGGGTTGTCCAGCAGGCTGACGTGGATGGTTTCCTGGCCCGGCGGCTGCATCAGCAGCGATTCGTAGACGTTGAACACCGCGTCGCGCTCGCCGTCCCGGGCCAGGCTGAAGATCGGCATGGTGGCCTGTACCACCTGGCCCACTTCGGCCTGACGCGCGGTGATCACCCCCGGCGCCTCAGCCACCAGTTCGGTGTAGCTCAACTGCTCGCGGGCATTGGCCAACTGCGCCTGGGCCGCGCTCAAGGCGCTCTGGCTGCTGCGCAGGGCGGCCTGGGCCGAATCGTATTCGCTCTGGCTGGTGTAGCCCTTGGGCAAGAGTTTCTGCTGGCGAACGAAGGCTGCGCTGGCCTGCTTGACCCGCGCCTGTTCGGCAAACACTGCGGCAGCGGCGGAATCGACGTTGGTCTGCAAGTCCTTGGGATCGAGCCGGGCCAGTACTTGCTGGGCGGAAACCCGGTCGCCGACATCCACCAGACGCTGGATGATCTTGCCGCCGACGCGGAACGACAACTCGGTCTGCACCCGGGCCTGGACGTCACCGGTGAGGGTCACCGACGGGGCAAAATCGCTGCTCTGCACTTGCTGGATACGCACCCGCGGGCGTTCCTTCCCGGTCGGCTTTTCCGCTCCGCAGCCGCCGAGCAGCGCCAGCAGACTCAGCCCCACTATCCACCTCGATTTGAGACCAGCCATGCAGGCTCCTTGTGCTTGATCGTCGCGCCAGTGACGTTACGACTGTGAGCTTAGAACAGGGTTCAACCCTTGCACGCAGGTCTCATAAACAGGGCTTTCGTAGCGAAGGCGCCAGCTCCCGCTCGGCCGACCGACGCCCCTGGGCGCCGTAGTCGCCAGCCTTGCAGCGCACCCTGTCCGGGCAAACACAGCAGCGGTTTCAGGAGCGGCGGCGAGCAAGCTCCCGCTCTACAAATCAGGCACACTGCGCACCACGCAACAGGAGACCCGGCATGCTCAAGACCCTGGCGGTGGCCAATTACCGCTCCATCAACAAACTGGTGATGCCCCTCGGCCGACTGAACCTGATCACCGGCGCCAATGGCAGCGGCAAGTCCAATCTGTACCGGGCCCTGCGCCTGCTGGCAGAGACCGCCCAGGGCGGCGTGGTCAATGCCCTGGCCAAGGAAGGCGGGTTGGAATCGACCTTCTGGGCCGGGCCGGAACAGATCAGCCGGCGCATGAGCCAGGGTGAGGTCGCGATCCAGGGTGGACCGCGCAAGGCCGCCAGACGCCTGCAACTGGGCTTTGCCGGTGAGGACTTCGGTTATGCGATCAGCCTTGGGCTGCCGGACTCCAGCGGTCATTTCATGTTGCCCGGGCACAGCTTGCCGATTGCCTCGCGCTTCACTCTCGACCCGTGGATCAAGCGCGAGAGCATCTGGGGCGGGCCCCTGTATCGCTCGGCAAGCGCGCTGGTAGACCGCCAGGGACCGATGGTACGAGCCCGCGCGGGGCGTCAATGGGAGGTGCTGGCGCAGCATACGAGCAGCGGCGACAGCCTGTTCGACCGGGTGGGCAACCTGAGCTCATCGCCCGAGGTCCTGCATCTGCGCGAGCAGATTCGTGGCTGGCGTTTTTATGACCACTTGCGTACCGACAGCCAGGCACCCGCGCGCCGACCGCAGCTGGGCACCCGCACCCCGGTGCTGCACCACGATGGCCGGGACCTGGCCGCGGCGTTGCAGACCATCATCGAGGTGGGCGATCAGCAGGCACTATACGAGAGCATCGCCGATGCCTTCCCGGATTCGCGGCTGGAAATCGATGCCGTTCCCGGGGGGTTGTTCGGCGTGCAGCTCCACCAGGAAGGCTTGTTGCGACCGCTATCGGCGGCGGAACTGTCGGACGGCACCTTGCGCTACCTGTTGCTGGTAGCGGCCTTACTGACCCCGCGGCCGCCAAGCCTGATGGTGCTCAACGAACCGGAGACCAGCCTGCACCCGGACCTGTTGCCGGCCCTGGCGCGCTTGATCATCAGGGCTTCAGAGCAGTGCCAGGTGTGGGTGGTGTCCCACGCCCGGCGCCTGATCGCGGCCTTGCAGGAAGACCCCGAATGCAACTGCATCGTGCTGGAGAAAGAGCTGGGCCAGACCGGCATCGTCGGCCAGCGCATGCTCGACGAACCGGCCTGGTACTGGCCCGACTGAAAATCGCGCCTCCCACACCCTGTAGCCGCTGCCGAAGGCTGCGATAAGGTCCGCAGGACCTTCCGAGGCCCTCAAGCGCGGCGTCTCCTTCGGAGCCGTTCGCAGCCTTCGGCAGCGGCTACACAGTGGATTCAGCAGCCGACAGTACGCCTCAGCCCTGCCATTTGCCGCCTTCGACAATCACGCTCTCAGGCGGGGTGTCATCGCTCAGCTCCTTGCGCACGTACTGGTCATACAGCTTGAGCAGGTATTTTTCTTCGCCCAGCTTGGCCAGTTCGGCATTCACCCAGTCCCGCAGTTCGATGTTGCCCTTCTTCACCGCCGGGGCAATCGGTGCCTGCTCGCCCAGGGTCTGGGGCAATACGCGGTAGCCCGGGTTCTGCTTGGACCAGCTGAACAGGATCAGGTTGTCCTGGGCGTAGGCGTCACCACGGCCATTGGCCAGGGCTTGCAGGGACTCGGTGTTTTTCTCGAACTTGAGCAGTTTCCAGTCCGGGTGGTTCTGGGTCAGCCAGATGTCTGCGGTGGTGCCGGTGGTGACGATGGTGGTGCGGCTTGCCAGGTCATCCAGGCTCTTCACCGGGCTGCCTTCGGGTACCAGGGCCTGCACCGCCACCTTGAGGTTGGGGTTGGTGAATTCCACCGCTTGCTTGCGCTCCGGGGTCACGGTCATGTTGGCCAGGATCAGGTCGACCTTGTCGCTCTGCAGGAAGGGAATGCGGCTGGCCGGTTCCACGGCGACGAACTCCACCTTGTTCTCGTCCCCCAACAGGTCCTTGGCGAACTGGCGGCCGATGTCGGTATCGAAGCCCACATAGCGCCCGGTCTCATCGACGAAACCGAACGGCGGCTTGTCGGTGAACACCCCGACGATCAGCTTGTCCCGGGCCTTGATCTTGTCCAGGTAACCGGCCGCCGGCGCGGCGCTGGCAGCGGTGGCCGCAGGCTTGGGTGCATCATTGGATTTGTCGCAGCCGGCCAGCAGGGCCAGACCGAACAGCGGCAGTAACAACAGCGAAGACTTGGCAGTTTTCATAAGAGCTCCAGTTCCTTTTTAGGGGCTTTCTTGGGCAGTGCTTCAACGAACGAGAACTTCTCCAGGAACTGCTGCGCGCGTGCGCTCTGCGGGTTGGTGAAGAAAGCCTCGGGGGTGTTCTGTTCCACGATGCGCCCGCCATCCATGAACACGATGCGGTCGGCCACGGCCCGGGCGAAGGCCATTTCATGGGTGACGATCAACAGGGTCATGCCGTCCCGGGCCAGGCCCTGGATCACCTGCAGCACTTCCTTGACCATCTCCGGATCAAGGGCCGCGGTGACCTCATCGAACAGCATCACCTGGGGGTTCATGCACAACGAGCGGACGATGGCGATGCGTTGCTGCTGGCCGCCGGACAGCTGCCGGGGAAAGGCCTCGCGCTTGTCCAGCAGGCCCACCCGCTCCAGCAGCGCTTCGGCCTGGGCCCGGGCTTCGCGGGGCTCGCGCTTTTGCACCTTGAGCGGCCCGAGGAGGAGGTTGTCCAGCACGTTCATGTGCGGGAACAGGTGATAGCTCTGGAACACCATGCCGATCTGCTGGCGCACCTGACGCCAGTCGGTGTCGGGGCTGAGCAGCTCGCGCCCGGCGAAACGCAGATGGCCGCTGTGGGCGCTTTCCAGGCCGTTGAGGCAGCGCAGCAAGGTGCTCTTGCCGCAGCCGCTGGGGCCGAGGATGACGATCACCTCCCCTGCCGCCACGCTGAGGTCGACCTCCTTGAGCACCTGCTGCGGGCCAAAGAACTTGTTGAAACCCTGGAACTCGATCAATGCGCTCATGCTTGCGTCCAGCGCCGCTCCAGCACGCGGGAAGCGGCCGACAGCGGGTAGCAGATAAAGAAGAAAAACAGGAACAACACGCCGTAGATCAACACCGACTCGTAGGTGCGCTCGATGATCTGCTGGCCGACCTTGATCACGTCCACCACGCCGATCAGCACCGCCAGGGAGCTGGTCTTGATGATCCGCGTGTAGACGTTGATGGTCGGCGGGGTCATGCGCTTCAGCGCCTGGGGCAGCAAGACGTAGCCGTACAACTGAGTAGCGGAAAGACCGATGGACAGGCCCGCTTCACGCTGGCCCCGGGGCAGGGATTGCAGGGCCCCGCGCACCACCTCGCCGACTTCGCTGGCGCCCCACAGCGACAGCACCAGCACCGCGCAGGTGAAACTGGGAATGCTGAGGCCGAAGAAGATCGGAAAGCCGAAGAACAGCAGGTACAACCAGACCAGCACCGGGATCGCCCGGAACAGCTCCAGGTAGATTCGCAACGGTACATCCAGCACCTTGCGTTGCAGGCTGCGCAGCACGCCGTAGAGCACCCCGCCCAGGGTGCTGAAGGCAATGCTCAAAAGCGAAATCGACAAAGTCTGCGCAGCGCCCCGGGCCAGTTGCGGCAAGGACACCAGCAACAACTCAAGACCCGAACTGGCCATGTTGCAACCTCCTTTCCAGACGGCTGAGCAACAGCGACAGCGGCAAGAACAACAGCACGCAGATCAGCGTCAGCACCGCGAGCATTTCGTAGGTCTTGTAGTACAGGGCGATGTAGCTCTTGGTGGTGTAGAGAATCTCCGGCACCGCCACCGCCGAAACCACGGTGGTTTCCTTGAGCAGGAAAATGAAATTGGCGAACAGCGACGGCAGGCTGAGGATCCCGGCCTGGGGCAGGATCACGTAGCGCAGCAACTGCCACTGCGACAGGCCAATGGAGCGCCCCGATTCCAGCTGCGCCTGGGGCACGGCTTCCACCCCGGCGCGCAGCACTTCGGTGAGGTAGGCGCCACCGAGAAAGGTCATGGTGATGATCGCCGCGGCAAAACCCGAGACCTTGATCCCCAGGGCCGGCAAGGCGAAGTAGACGAAGAACAGCTGGATCAACAGCGGTGTGTTGCGCGCCAGTTCCACGTACAGGCCGATCAGGCGGTGCAGGTAAGGGGTGCGAAACACCAGGACAGTGGCGTTGATCAGGGCTACCAGCAGCGAGGTGCCGATGGCGATCAGGCCGACCTGCAGGGTCACTCCCACGGCTTTGAGAAAGGCCGGCAGGGTGCTGAGGATAAAAGCGTAATCGAGGGTCATGAATCATCCTGAACGCCGCTGGGGTACAGCGACGGTGGTGCAGTCCGTGGGGCAGTGGGTAACCGCCCGGCTGCCGCGACTTTATAGCTATAAAAAGCAGAATTTAAATACCGTTAGAGCATATTGATATCACCCAAAAACCTAACCCGCGGATTTGCCGGGCTGGCGCCGGGCTACTACCTTTTCAACCGGGTCGAACGGAGCTTTCGCGCCCGCACCTCCACTGGACGCTACACCCCTCAAGGACGACCACCATGGCCGATACAAAGCCCCCGCAACCCCTGCCCCCCCATGAACTGATGAAGTGGCTGACGGCGTTGCGCCGCGCCACCCAAGCCACCGCCAAAAGCGCTCCACTTGTGTAAGCGCTGGCTTGTGTAGGAGCTGGCTTGCCAGCGAAGGCGCCCTTCAGGTTTGTACCCGGCCTGAGGACCTCTTCGCCGGCAAGCGGAACACCGCCCGGCCGGCTCCTGCGGCTTTTGCCGACGCAATAAAAAACGCCGACGCTGTGATAGCCGTCGGCGTTCAAACCTTGAAGGGGTTTGTCGCTTCAGTAGCCTAGTTCATCAGAACGCCGGCAGGACCGCGCCGCTGTATTTCTTCTCGATGAAGGCTTTGACCTCTGGGCTGGTCAGGGCCTTGGCCAGCTTCTGGATCGCCGCGCTGTCCTTGTTGTCCGGACGCGCCACCAGGTAGTTCACGTAAGGCGAATCGGCGCCTTCGATGACCAGCGCATCCTTGGCCGGGTTCAGGCCCGCTTCCAGGGCGTAGTTGGTGTTGATCATGTCCAGGTCAACCTGATCCAGAACCCGTGGCAGCATGGCCGACTCAAGCTCCTTGAACTTGAAGTTGTGCGGGTTCTTGGCGATGTCCTTCGGCGTGGACACAGCGTTCTTCGGGTCCTTGAGCTCGATCAGACCGGCCTTGTGCAGCAGGATCAGGGCACGGCCGCTGTTGCTGCCTTCGTTGGGGATGGCAATGGTGGCGCCATCTTTCAGCTCGGCCAGGGACTTGACCTTCTTCGAGTAGCCGCCGAAGGGTTCGACGTGCACACCGATCACGGTTTCCAGGTGAGTGCCCTTGCCTTCGTTGAAGTTCTTCAGGTACGGCAGGGTCTGGAAGTAGTTGGCGTCCAGACGCTTCTGATCGACCTGTACGTTGGGTTGCACGTAGTCGGTGAAAACCTTGATTTCCAGGTCCACGCCTTCCTTGGCCAGGGTGGGCTTGATCAGCTCGAGAATCTCGGCGTGGGGCACCGGGGTCGCGGCAACCACCAGCTTCTCGCCGGCCTGGGCAATACCGGCGCTCAGGGCTGCCGCCAGTGCGGTGAACAACAGAACTTTTTTCATGCAAGGTCCTTAGGTGTCGGGATCGACGACGGCTTCAAATGAGGTGCTTATCTGGGTGCCAGTGATGTGCCACTGCTGGCGTGAAGCGGACAATACCGAGATTTTTTATTCCCGAACAATATCTTTTATTCACGTTCATATTCCATTTTGTTCATACATCCCGCCCCACCACCGCGCCCTGTAGCCGCCAGCAGGCGCTTGAGGGCCTGGCGATCCGCGTCTGAATCGCTCTCGGCGATCTGCCGCAGCAGCAGCTCGATCTGCTCCAGCGGCGAGCGCGTCGGCGGCAGGTTGAGGTGCTCGGGAAGAATTTCCTCGCCACTGCTAACCAGCAGGGCAAAGTGAATGACGTTCTCCAGCTCCCGGGTATTGCCCGGCCAGCTGTGGCGCTCCAGGGCCTGTTGCGCGGCTTCGCTGATCAGCGGCACCGGCAGGTCCAGGCGCTGGCTGTAGATCCCCAGGAAATACTCGGCCAGGGACTCGATATCCCCGACCCGCTCGCGCAGCGCCGGCAGCTCCAACTGGCCCTCGCTGAGGTAGCGGTACAGGCGCTCATGAAACTTGCCCGCCGCCACCGCCTGGGCCAGGTCGATGCTGGTGGCCGCCACCAGGCGCACATCCACCGGGCTCGGTTGCTGGGCGCCGACCCGGGTCACTTCGTGGTTCTCCAGGGCTGCCAGCAGCTTGGTCTGAATCGGCAGCGGCAAGTCGCCGATCTCGTCCAGGTACAGGGTCCCGCCATTGGCCGAACCGAACCAGCCGGCCCGGCTGCTGGCGGAGCCGCTGAAGCTGCCGGCGGCGTAGCCGAATAGTTCGGCGTCGGCGTAGGTGGGGCTGATGGCGCCGCAGTTGACCGAGACGAACAGCCCGCCACGATCGCTGGCACGGTGGATGTGTCGGGCCAGCAGCTCCTTGCCGGTGCCGGTTTCACCACGGATCAGCACCGAGATCGCACGGGGCGCCAGTTGCTCCAGCTCTTCACGCAGTTGTCGCGAACGTGGATCGACGAACACCAGCGCCTTGGCGCGGATGCTCAAGGGGCTTTTTTCCGCATCGGGAAAGGTCAGCAGCGGCTGGCCGAAAGGGGTGTGAGGACTCATGGCAGACTCCCGCCCAAAACCGCCTGAGGACGGGGGCGTTTAAACAGGGAAAATACGGTCAGGCACGACGCAGGGCGTGTTGTTCCATGCGGTTCTGCAGGCGATAGAGATAGGCGAATCCCTGCTCCCAGCGCTGGTGGCCGGACTTGACGTTGATATGCCCGGCTCCCGCCAGAATCCCGGCTTCGGCGCCCCAGTCACGGGCCAGTTCCAGGGCACGCGGCGCGCTGACGGCGCTGTCGTTGTCCGAACTCACCACCTGGCTGGGGAACGGCAGCAGGTCCCGGGGAATCGGCGCGAAATTGCGCAGGGCCGGCGCACAGGCCGCACGCTCGACATCCGCCGGCGCCACCAGCAGCGCACCGCGCACCTGGCGCAGCGCTGCCGCGGGCGCGCGCGCCGCCCAGTGGGCCACGGTGATGCAACCCAGGCTGTGGGCAATCAGGATCACCGGGGTGTCGTCGATGGCGATGGCTTCGGCCAGGGCCGCCACCCAGTCTTCACGGCGCGGCGTCAGCCAATCGGCCTGCTCCACCCGCGCACTGTTGGGCAGGCTGTTCTGCCAATGGGTTTGCCAATGATCTTCTGGCGATCCTTGCCAGCCCGGCACAATCAAGTAGCGAATGGATTCGTTGCGCATGGGGAACTCTCCTGCTGCGTGTCTGTTCCCGGACGAGTATAGGGAGGGGATTTATATTCGTTAAGGAATAAGAAGCTATTTATTAATACCCCAAAAGAATATAAGGCCTGCCTCCTTCAATCCTTTTGCCTGCGCGCAAACAATTCGTCGGCATCGAACTATCGGCCAAAAATATACGACTTTTTCTTGATCAAACCGGCTGGCTAGGATGAGAACCATCCGCCCCTGGGTGCGTCATTCCAAGACTGTCATGGGGGATAAACCTCAACTCATTTGAGGCGTGGCCGCGATGAACATCGGTGAACCTTGGATGTGGGCTGCTTTCATCGTCTTCGTCATCGCCGTACTGGCGCTTGACCTGTTTGTCTTCGGTGGGCGCAAGGCCCATCGGGTTTCGGCCCGGGAGGCGCTGGCCTGGGTCATAGCCTGGGCCAGCCTGGCATTGGTCTTCGCCGGTCTGCTCTGGTGGTATCTGAACGATACGCTGGGTGCGCAAATCGCCCAGCGCAAAACCCTTGAGTTCCTCACCGGCTACCTGATCGAACAGTCACTGTCGATCGACAACATGTTCGTCTTCGTGATGATCTTCAGCTATTTCGCCGTACCGCCGCCATTGCAGCGGCGCGTGCTGCTGTACGGCGTACTCGGTGCCATCGTCATGCGTGCAGCAATGATTCTCGCCGGCGTCTGGCTGGTACAGGAGTTCGCCTGGCTGCTCTACGTCTTCGGAGTCCTGCTGGTCGTCACGGGCATCAAGATGCTGATCTTTGCCGAGCAACAACCCGACCTCGACAAAAACCCGATACTGCGCTGGATGCGCAAGCACTTGCGCGTCACCCAGGAGTTTCACGGCGAGCGTTTTTTTGTCATCCACAATGGCCTGCTCTGGGCAACGCCGATGTTCCTGGTGCTGGTGTTGATCGAGGCCAGCGACCTGATTTTTGCGGTCGATAGCATCCCGGCGATTTTCGCCGTGACCACCGATCCTTTCATCGTGTTCACCTCCAACATATTCGCCATCATGGGCCTGCGCGCCTTGTACTTCCTGCTCGCGGACATGGCTGAGCGGTTCCATCTGCTCAAGTACGGACTGGCCATAGTGCTGGTGTTTATCGGAAGCAAAATGCTGGCCGCGCCCTGGTTCCATATGCCGGTCCATTGGTCGCTGGCCATCGTCGGCGGCATCATCCTCAGTGCGGTGGTACTGAGCCTGACGCTGACCAGGGACAGAACACGCATCGCTGGCAAACCATGAGGTCTCAGGCACGCCCAGGAATACGCTAAAAGTGTCTGGCAAAAAAAAGGCCGCACCCTGCCAAGGAGACGGCCTGAAAAGTCGTGGCTTTGTTGCTCGGTGTCAGCGCGCGGTAATCACCGACAGCTTGGTGATGCCCGCACGCTCGATGGACGCCATGGCCCGGGCCACTTCCCCGTAGTTGACGCCATCGTCGGCCTGCAGCTGGACCCGCACTTGCGGGTCCTTGGCCTTGGCCGCTTGCAAGTTGGTTTCCAGCAGGTCCGGCTGGATCTCGTCCTTGTTGATAAAGAGTTTGCCGGCGCCGTCGATGCTCACCACCAGCGGGTCTTTCTGTTCCACCGGGGCCACGGCCTCGGTCTTGGGCAGGTTGATCGGGATGGCGTTGGTCAGCAGCGGCGCGGTGACGATGAACACCACCAGCAGTACCAGCATCACGTCCACCAATGGCGTGACGTTGATCTCGCTCAGCACCTCATCGCTGTCTTGGGTAGAGAAGGCCATATCAGGACGCCTCCTGCACTTTTTGCAGGCTGCCCTGGGCCGCAGCCTTGTGCACGCTCGGGTGGATCAGCACGCGGAACGAGTTCTTCTGCGCCAGGCTGTAGAAGTCGTGGGCGAAGTCGTCCAGGTCCGCTGCGGTGAGCTTCAGGCGCCGCAGGAAGTAGTTGTAGACCAGCACCGCCGGCACTGCGACGGCGATCCCCACGCCGGTGGCCACCAGGGCGGCGCCGATGGGACCGGCCACGGTTTCCAGGCTCGCCGAGCCCGCCGCGCTGATGCCTTTCAAGGCTTCCATGATCCCCCACACGGTGCCGAACAGGCCGATAAAGGGCGAGGTGCTACCGATACTGGCGACCACCGCCAGGCCGCTTTCCAGGGAGCGGCGCTCACGCACGATCTGCTGGCGCAGGGCACGTTCAAGGCGGTCCTGGTGGTTGATTGCCTGGCTCAGGTCCGCTGCATGGGGCGCGTCGCCGACCTGGATCGCCGCATAGCCGGCCTGGGCCACCCGGGCCGCCGCGCCGGGCTGGGTTTCACTCAACGGGGCAGCGGAGTCGAGGCTGGACGCTGCCCAGAACTGATTGTGGAACTTGCGATCCTGGGACTTGAGGCGGGCGAACTGCACGCCCTTGACCAGGGCCAGGCCCCAGGTGGCGACGGAGAAGACCACCAACAGCCAGATCACCGCGCTTTCGATGGATTCCAGTGGAGATGCCAGTAACGTCATGATGTGTTCCCTCTGTGTAAGCGTTTAGCGCGTGTTGGTTGATTGGCCTTGCGGCTCAATGAATCTTGAAGTCGATGGGTACGCTGACCCAGCCGTCCTGGGCCACGTCGCCCTGTTTGGCCGGAACGAAACTCCAGCGCTTGACCGCGGCCAGGGCCGCATCGTCGAGTTGCTGGCGACCGCTGCTTTTCTGAATCTGGATCTCCCCCGGCTTGCCGCTGGCCAGCACATGCACCCGCAGCAGCACCGTGCCTTCCCAGCCCCGGCGCTGAGCCAGGGACGGGTATTCCGGCGCCGGGTTCTTCAGGTACGCGGCGCTGGCCGAAGCCGGCGTGACGGGGGCCGGGGCCGGCGGCGCGGGTGGCGCCGGAGCGGCTACCGGGGCGGCCGGCTGCGGCGGTGCCGGCGTCTGCTGCACCGGCTTGGGCGCAGGCTTCGGCTCGGGTTTGGGCACGGGCTTGGGCTTGGGTTTAGGCACCGGCTTGGGCGGTGGCGGCTTGACCGCCAGCTCGTCCTCCACCGGCGGTGGCGGCTCCACCACCGGTTGTACCGGCTGCGGTGGAGGCGGTTCCAACACGGGCGGCGCCTGGTGCGAGAATTCGATGGTCATGGGCGGAATTTCCGGCGGCACGATGGGCAGCACTGGGGTCGGTTTCTGGCTCAGCCAGTAGATCACTGCACCGTGCAATACCAGGGCCGCGACGCCCAGGAGAATCGCCTCACGACGACGCAATACCCCCTTGGGCGTCCGTTGCAGACGCAGTTGGCCCAGCGGCAAGCGGTGAGGCCGGCCGAGGTCGACCAACTCGCCGCTCGGTGCCTGGCGCCACAGCACCTCGTGTGCACTGGCGGCGGTCTGGACATTGCCCATGGATTCACTCCCTACGATCTTTTGAAAAACCCGGCACCGGCGTTTGAACACCCCCCACGCAACGGTGCCGCGGGGTCAATGATCAGTGCCCCACGCTTATCTCTTAAAGTAATCTTTCAAGTTATAGATAGATCGGAACGGAATATTGAATTCACCCGGAACAGCTCAGGCCACGTGATTCAAGGGCTGTAGCCAAGAGGGAAAAACGCCATGCCTTGCAGGCATTGAAAATATTCCTGCAAAGCATCGAAACAGGCCTGTTAGTGCAGAAAAACAATAGAACCCCATTGCACTCGAAACCAACTTCAGCGCCCATGTACTTAATTAACTTTACAAGCGGACACGACAAAGCCGCTGAACCGGCACGCCGCCTTATATAAGGCAGCGCGTATTCAGCGGCTGTTTATTATCGAACTTGTTATTGCTTGACGAACTCGCCGCTCAGGCCGACCACATCGCCGCTGAAGTTGCTGCGGGCACCGGAGGCACGCAACCGGGAATAGTTGTGATCGGGTGAAAACAACGCCCAGGCCTGGTAGCCGTAGCCATCGTTGTAGCCGGCTACATTGATGATGGTCGGCTGCCCGGTACTGTTCTGGAAGTGGTAATGCCCGGCGACGCTGTACTTGACCCCGGCCTGGGTCAACTCACCGCTGAACGAACCGTTGGAGTCGTTGCCGTCGGTCACGACCAGACGGGCGTCAGCATTGGAGTTTACATAGGTGCCATTGATGCTCGACATAATGCGGGTTTCCTTATGCAGTTGAATGTTTCGTCCAATGAAGCAAGTTCCTCCTGGAACTCACAAACCCAGCATGGTCGGCGTTTATAACTCTGTCCAAAACAAACTTGCGCAATAACTAATTAAATAGCTATAGCCTGCAATCGGCTCTCTATAAGTTATGACCGAAACAAAAGCACTTATAACTTCCCGGTGTTTTCAACTTGCGGCTTGACACTGGCCACTGCTCGCAACTGCTCTTGTAATGCCTTGCCGGCCCGACTTAGGCCACTGCCGGCATACAGCGCCAGGCGCACGCCCTGGATATCCGGCAAGCCGCTGGCGGCGTCGAGCATCCGATGGCCCTTGCCCAGCACCCGCACCGGCAACAGGCTGATGCCCAGGCCCGCCGCCACTGCCGAACAGACGCTGGCCAGGCTGGCGCTGGAATAGGCGATGCGCCAAGGCCAGCCGCCGACTTCCAGGTGGTGGAGCATTTCCTGGCGATACAAACCGCCCACCGGGAACGCCACCAGCGGCAGCGGATCGCGGCCAAAGGCGGGCTGGCGAACGCTATCGACCCAGCACAGCGGCTCGGGCCAGGATTCCACGCAGTCGTCGCTGTGGCCCATCTGCTTGACCAGCAGCAGGTCGAACTCGCCACGGCGGAACTGGCGCAGCAACTCTGGTCCCAGACCACTGGTGACCTCCAGACGCACCGCCGGATAGTCGCGGCCAAAGCGCGAGAGCATCGGCATCAGGCGCTCGGCGGCAAAGTCTTCCGGCACCCCCAGGCGCAGCACTTCCTCGCCGCGCTGGTTGATCAAGACGTCGCTGGCCTCCTCATGCAGAGCCAGGATGCGCCGGGCATAGGCCAGCAGGCGCTCGCCCTCCACCGTGGCCACCACCCGGCGCTGATCGCGGTCAAGCAACTGGCAGCCCAGGCTCTCCTCCAGGCGCCGCACCTGCTGGCTCACGGTGGACTGGGTCAAGTGCAGGCGCTCGGCCGCGCGGGTGAAGTTCTGGCAGTCGGCAACCGCCACGAAACTGCGCAGCAACACGGGATCGAACATTACTCATCACCATTCTGATAGCCACTGATTGGCATGATTATATTTAATTTCAGAATACCCAAGGGCTTCACCATACTCCCCTTTCACCAGCAGGAACGGGAGGTTCCCATGCCACTCAAGCGGTCCTTCAAACGCGGCCTGATGGCCATAAGTCTGTTAACGGCGGGGGTGGTCCTGGCCAGCGACAACTCGCTGCTGGATGCAGTACGCAAGGGTCGGTTACAGCAGGTACAGCAGCTGATCCAGCAAGGCGTAGCCCTCGATGATCGTGGCCTGGACGGCAGCAGCCCACTGCTGCTGGCCACCCGCGACAACCGCATCGACATCGCCCGCGCGCTGATCGAAGCCGGGGCCGACGTCAACCGCAAGAACCTGATCCAGGACAGCCCCTACCTGCTGGCCGGCGCCAGCGGCCACAACGAAATCCTCAAGCTGACCCTGGCCCACGGCGCCGACCTCAAGAGCACCAACCGCTACGGCGGCACCGCCCTGATCCCAGCCTGCGAGCGCGGCCATGTGGAAACCGTGCGTCTGCTGATCGAAGCCGGCGTCGACCTGAACCACGTCAACCACCTGGGCTGGACCTGCCTGATGGAAGCCATCGTGCTGTCCGACGGCGGCCCGGCGCACCAGCAGATCGTCGCCCAGCTGATTGCCGCCGGCGCCGACCTGAACCTGCCGGATCGTGCCGGTATCAGCCCGCTGCAACAGGCCGAGCGCCGTGGCCAGAGCGCCATTGCCAAGCTGCTGCGCGATGCCGGCGCGGCGTAACCCCAGCCCCCTTTGAAGGAGCCCTCCATGCACGACGATCAGCACTACCTGCAACAGGCCGTGGCACTGGCCCGGCGCAATGTCGAACAGGGCGGCCGTCCGTTCGGCGCGCTGCTGGTGCGCAACGGCCGGGTACTGGCCGAGGCGGTGAATGAAATCCACCTCAGCCAGGACCCCACCGCCCACGCCGAAATGCTCGCCATCCGCGCCGCCAGCCAGCAACTGGGCCCGCGCCTGGACGACTGCGTGATCTACGCCAGCGGCCAGCCCTGCCCCATGTGCCTGGCCGCCATGTACCTGTGCGGCGTATCCCGCGCGGTGTTCGCCGCCAGCAATGAACAGGCGCAGCCATTCGGCCTGTCCACCGCGGCCATCTACCAAGAGCTGAGCCAGCCCCTGGAAGCACAGCGCTTGCCGCTGCTGCACCTGCCCCAGGCGGCCATGACCGCCCTATACCAGGATTGGCAGGCGCGCCATGCCGCAAACTGAATCGGCCTTCAAGACCTTCGCCGGCTGGGCCCTGCTGGTGTGCCTGGGCCTGAACTTGCGACCGATCCTCAGCTCGGTCAGCCCGTTGCTCAACGAGATTCGCGGCGCCACCGGCATGAGCTTCCAGAGCAGCGCCTGGCTCACCAGCCTGCCGGTGATCTGCATGGGCCTGGTGGCCTTGCTCGGGGTACGGATCGAAGCCCGTCTCGGCGAACGCCGCGGCGTGTCCCTGGGTTTGCTGCTGGTGCTGCTGGCCTGCCTGGTGCGGCTGTTCTTCGGCCAGGCCGCGGCCTTGCTCGCCACCGCCCTGCTCGGCGGCGCCGGAGTGGCCTTGATCCAGGCCCTGGTGCCGGCGCTGATCAAGCGCCAGTTTCAACAGCGCGTGGCCCTGGCCATGGGCGTCTACTCGGCCTCGCTGATGGGCGGTGGTGGCATCGCCGCCCTGCTCAGCCCGCAGGTGGCCAGCCACTTCGCCCACTGGCAAATGGGGTTGGGCATCTGGGTGCTGCCAGCCATGGCCGCCCTGCTGCTGTGGCTGTGCCTGCCCCTGGGCGCCGGCCGCCGCAACGGCCTCCCGGTGCCCAGGGCCGGGCTCTGGAGCAACCGCCGCGCCTGGCTGCTGGCGTTGTATTTCGGCTTGGTGAACTGCGGCTACATGAGCATGGTGGCGTGGCTGCCGGCCTACTACCTGCAGCTGGGTTGGAGCGCCACCCAGAGCGGCTCGCTGCTGGCCTTCATGACGATTTTCCAAGTCACCGCCGCCCTGCTGATGCCCGCCCTGGCCCAGCGCAGCAGCGACCGCCGCCCACTGCTGGGCATCAGCCTCACGGCCCAGGCCGCAGGGTTTCTCGGGCTGGTGTTGTGGCCCTTGCAGAGCCCGCACCTGTGGGTAGCGCTGATCGGCTTCGGCCTCGGAGCGTGCTTTGCCCTGAGCCTGATCCTGACCCTGGATCACCGCCGCGATCCCCGGGAAGCCGGGCAACTGGCGGCTTTTGTCCAGGGCTTGGGCTTTCTGATCAACGCCGTCTCGCCGTGGCTGAGCGGCTGGCTGCGGCAAGTCACCGGCAGCTTTGTCAGCGCATGGTGGGTGCTGATCGTCGGCGTCCTGGCGATGCTGCTGTTGACGCGAATCTTCAGCCCGGCCAGTTATCAGGCCAGGGTCGCTATAGGCACTGTCGCGCCAGCGACCTGACCGCGACCGTCAATCGATGCCGCCTGCGAGCGCTCGCAGGCGGACAGGCTTCAAGGAACGGATCAGCCCTCGATCCGCCACTGCAATGCATCCAGCACATCGCAGCCGTCCTGCAGCAGCAGGTGGGCGGCATTGGCCACATGGCTCAGGTCTTGATCGGCAACACCCTTGATGCTCAGGCAGTTGAGACTGTGCAGCAGATCGCGAGTGGCCTTGATCCGCTGCACAGCGCAGCCATAGAGATCGGCTGGAGGGGCGGCAGGGTTGAGGTAGAGCACCGGGGTGGGGGTGAGATTGCTTTGTAGCGGCGTGAACTCAGACATGGGTACATCTCCATTATTGTGTGGAGCCATCACCCGTTGCGGCTAAACAAGAGGGGTGGCAGCTGTACGCGGGTTAGCCGGCCGGGCCAATAATGGAATACCCGGCACACCCGAAGGTGTCCCGCGCACAGCCGCCATAACAAACGCCAAGCGACAAGGCGCGGGGCATTATAGAGGCAGGAAGTGCGTCCATTATTGTGTTTTTTCGACCGGCTAAGATCGGTCACCGATGCGTCGGTGACAGGCCGGACTATAGGCAGGAGGTCCTGGCGGAACAATCGCCGAAGTATTGCCATTCCCTTCCATCGGCCCCGGCGCCACGTAGAATCCCTTCGCGACAATCAGCACGTACTCAATCAAGGACACGAAGCACCCATGGACGCCGCAAAGATCCGCCGCCTGATACAAGGCATGGGCCTCACCTACGAAGAGCTGGTCGCCCAAGGCGAAAGCATCGAGCACCCGACGGGCAAGCTCTACGACGAATTCGAATGGCTGACCGTGGTCGTCGAGCCCGGCCTGATGCTGGATTTCTGGGAAGACAGCCTGGTCCTGGAAAAGGTACTGATCGAGCTCATGCCTCTTGAACAGGGGCGCTCGTTCTACAGCGGCGAACTGCCCGCCCCGTTCTCACGCAGCATGACCCACGCCGATATTCGCGAGCTGCTGGGCACGCCCCTGCGCTCGGGGGAGCGCAGGCCATCAGCCGATGGGCAATGCATGCTCAATGCCTGGGAGAGCTACCGCCTGCCGGAGCCTCTGCATCCCAGTGCTCGGGTTGGATTCGTCTATAGCGCCGACATGCAGATCAGAGTCCTGTCGTTTGACTTGCTGGAGCCGCAGCGCGACTGATTCGCGCGACACCGCGTGGCTCTTGGAGACTTGCGGCGATCCGGTAGGCATTAGAGGCTCGGCGTGAGATCGCCAAGCAAGGCCCTGCGGTCCTTTTCGCAGCCTCGCAGGCTCGGCAGCGGCTACAGGGAACGTGGAGGACGATAGAGATGGCCGGCCGGTAGGCCGCCGTCAGATTTTGATCTTGCTCTGGATTTTGATCTGCCTGCCCCCTTAGACACGATGGCCGAACGCAGGCATTGAGCCGTGGGTAACCCGGCAGGACGCCGGGTTAGCCGCACTGGGCCAGGGATGGCCCATTGCGGCGGCCCACGGATCAATGCCGGAGTTCGGGCATGCCGAGCCTAGGCGAGGCACCGAGTGTAGGGGCAGGAGCCTTTGGTTACTTTGGGCTCTTCAAAGTGACTCGCTGTAAGAGCGAAACCATAAGTGGCCGTGACCGCAGCAACGGATATGCACACCCATAAGACCGCAACCTCAGGTTTCACGGCAGCTACGCGCCCGAGCGGGAGCAAGCTCTCTCGCCACCGTCAAAGGCTCAAGAGAATCGCCGCCTGTGCCCGGGCATCATCGCGGTAGCGAAACAGATAATCGCCAGCGCCACGGTGGATTTTCCCGCTCTCACCGGCCGGGGTGGCTACCTGCAGCACCGTGGCCATCAGTCGAACACTCCCTGGATCTCGTCCAAGGTGGGCATCGCGGCAGGCACCAGAGTGAATTCACAGTCCAGGGCTCCCAGCACCCGCGCATAGGCCGCCATGCCCACCGACAAGTCGCCCCGCTCGATGGCGATGACCTTTTGCCGGGTCACACCGGCCAAGGCGGCCAGGCTGGCTTGGGTCAGGCCACGATGCAGGCGGCGCTGGCGAACCTGCTCGCCAAGGCGCGCGGTGATCAGAAAATAGTCCATGTTCTGTATACGCAACAAAATTAATTGAATGTAACGTATACCTAACATCCTAAAAAATCAAAGCCACGGGGTGCTGTTGCAGTGGGGTTGCGCGCACATCCGTTACTGCAGGGGTGAGGCTTCGATACGGCATAGGCACTCACTCCCGCGCAACCTCAGATTTTACGGCCGCTACGCGCCCGAGCGGGAGCCAGCTCCCTCTCCACATCATCATTCCTGGCTATGAACCCAAGGCATTAAAAGAGAAATAAATTATTGTAATCAGATAATTATTTATCAATAATTCGCCACCCCCAACGTTTTGCAAGGAATGACGCATGAACCCCCAAATAAATGGCTCAGCCCAATACCGCTTACGACGGGTCGGCCTGCTGGCCGCGATCCTGGCCTGGGTCATGGGTGTGGTCGAGGTCGGTGGCAATGCCGGAATGTGGATCTACAACAAGGACCAGGTCCTGGGTGCCCTGCTCAGCGTCTTCGCCGACCACTCGCCGCGTCTGCTGGAAGCCGATTTCAAACTCTCTTCGCTGAGCTTCACCCTGCTGGTGATCCTCGACTTCCTGCCCTTGCTGCTGTCGAGCTTCGCCCTGTACCTGACCGGGGTGTTCTTCCTGCGCCTGTCGCGCGGCGAAACCTGGAGCGATCGCAACATCCGCATCCTCTGGCGCGTGGGCATGCTGTGGATCGTCGCCCCGGCCACCTTCCCGATGATGGAAACCCTGCAAGGCCTGGCCCTGTCCATCGACCTGCCGCCCGGCCAGCGCATTCTGCAGATCTCCGCGGGCTTCTCGTCCTACGCGGCCTATGAGGTGGTCAAAGGAATCTTGCTCTGCTCGTTTTCCATTATCATGCGCGACGCCAAAGTCCTCAGTGATGAGCACAGTCACTACATATAGAACAATGAGATGACCATTATCGTTCGGCTTGACGTTGTCATGGCTAAAAACAAGATTCGCTCCAAAGAGCTGGCCGCCATCCTGGGCATTACCGAGGCGAATCTGTCGTTGCTGAAAAATGGCAAGGTCAAGGGGATGAAAATCGAGACCCTGGACAAACTCTGCGCTGCACTCGACTGCCAGCCCGGTGACCTTCTGGAATACCAGGCCACCGAGCCCGCGTAACCCCCCGCGTTTGTTTGACCCGAGTCCCGTTCGTTAAAGCCTTACCACTCCTCACGTTGCACATTGGCTTATTCATGACTCGCTACCTGCTCTGCCCGCTGCTTTTACTCGCCTGTCTTTTGACCGGCTGCGCCAACAAACTCGAAGTGGCCATCGCCGCTACCCCGGCTCCGGACTACTACTTCGATCCCCAGGCCCCGGTGCTGGTGACCGTCAACGGCGCCAACGATGCCCACGGCCTCAATGCCAGCTACTACCTGCGCGATATGGTCGCGGCCCTGCACGGCATGGGCTTCAAGCAGGTCTACACCGAGACATCGCTGCCCAAGAACCCCCCACCGTTTCGCATGAACTTCACCCTCGACGTGGGCAGCGAAAAGACCAGCTACCGCTACACCGCCACCGACTACGGCCAGGTGCCCAGCAGCACCAAGACGGTGTGCAAGCAGAGCACCAAGAAGGACAAGAACCTGGTCTGCAACAGCACCCCGACCACCACCTGGGGCCCGGTGGGTTCCTCGGAGCGCACCGGCTACACCACCCTCAGCACCTTCAACATCAAGGCCAAGGACGAGCAGAGCCGGCGCACCGTGTTCCTGCTGCGGGCCTCGTCCTATAACGAGGACTGCCAGGACGCCAAGGTCGAGGACTTCCTGGTGCAGGAAAGCCTGAACAACCTGGACTTCAAAAACCGGGTGCAGCGCAAATACACCGTCACCCTGCCCGAAGGTCACAGCTGCAACTAAGCGCCTACCGCGCACCGGGCGACACGCCTACAATCGCCCCTCGCCGCCCGCCCGATCCCCCTCGCGCGGGCGCAGCCCCCTCAACGACAAGGCGCAGGTCGAACATGCCCCTGGACTGGAATGCCTGGGAAATAGAACCCGGATCGGCGGTGGACGAACAGCTGATCGCCCAGGTGCAGCAACGCCTCGGCGTCGAGTTCCCGGCGCTGTACCTGGAGCTGGTGCAATACGCCGCGGCCGCCACGCCGGGGATCGGCACCTTCCCCTATGGCAACGACTACGCCTGCATCAGCGAGTTCTTCGAATTCGGCCTGGACAACCAACCCTGGAGCCTGCTCTGGTACGCCAGCCCCGGCCGCGTGCCAGGGCTCGCCGCCGGTTGCCTGCCGATTGCCCGGGATGCCGGTGGCCTGCTGATTTGCCTGGACTTCAACAGCCCGCGGGTGGCGGTGGAAGTCTTCGATCCCGAGAGCGCCAGGCGCTACCCGGTGGCGGCCGACTTCAAGGCCTTTGTCGAGCTGTGGCAACCATGAACACGCCAGGCAAATGGATAGTCGTGCCCACCAGCCAAGAGGCCCAGCAACGCCTGGACCTGGACCAGTGCCTGCCGGGCGACCTGGAGGAACTGGCCCTGTCCCCGGAGCAGTGGGCGGTGCTGTCGCGCAGCGACCTGCTACCGAGCCTGAACCGCGCCCTGGGCAGCCTGATCGACGACTACGAAGACGCCTCGATCCAGGGCCAGGCCGCCCTGGCCACGGCCCTGTCGATCCTGATGCAGGCCGCGACGCCCGAGGATGAACTTATCCACAGGCTGATCGCCCTGAATCGACTGGCCCTGGAACGGGATACCGGCCTGTACTTCTACTTCTGAGGCACAGGCCAAGGAGCTGACCTGCGCCACCGAGTCGGCCAGCGACACGCTGCCCACACTCATCAAGGCAACGGCGATCAATCGCCTTACCGCACTTTTCATACCATCTCCCTGTCGTTGCCCCTAAGCGGGCTTCGGGCTGTTCCCGGCGCCGCGTGACCTTGGCTTGACGTTGTCGATCCTTGGACATTTAGCCAGAAAGCAGGTCTGCCCCCTCAAGCACGGGCGTTATGCGCCAGTATCAGGCTGTGGGGCAGCAAGGCGAAAAAGGCATTGCGCTGCTGGCAGGCACACCCGGCCAGGTAGCCACCGACATAGAGCGCCGCTGACCCCAGCATCCCGGACAGGGCAAATAGCAAAATCCCCGCGCCCAGGGCGTCCTGGTGCCGCAGCAAGGGAAAGCGCCGGCGCAGTTCATCGCCCCGGGCCAGGACCACCTGGCGAATGTGCGCCGCTCGCTGTTGTGCGTTCATCCGCTCGGGGCTTGCAGAAATACCCTGCATGATTCCATCCTCTGGTCAGTGATGTGTGCATCCTGCCCCGAGCCCCGGCTCCGGGCCCTAGCCGTAAACGCCAACCTGTTGACCGGACGCGCCAATCGCATGACCGAAGCCACTTCCCTTGCCAGCTGGACCCGCGCCTTGCGCAAGCAACTGGACGCCCTCGACCTCGACAGCGACGCTCTGTGCCGCGCAGCCGGGCTCGATCCGCAATTGATGGATGACCCCAACGCCCGCTACCCACTGTCGGCCACCACCCGCCTGTGGCATCTCGCCGTGCAGGCCAGCGGCGACCCGGCCATTGGCCTGCGGGTGTCGCGCTTTGTCAGCCCCACCACCTTTCATGCCCTGGGCTACGCCCTGGTGGCCAGCGGCAGTCTGCGGGAAGTGTTCGAGCGCATCGTGCGTTATCACCAGGTGGTCAGCGATGCCCTGGAACTGGCCCTGACCCGCGAGCCGGACCGCTACCGGTTCTTCCTCAAGGTGCCCGAAGGCGCGCCGCAGCCGGCCATCGAGGCCATCGACGCGTTTGCCGCGATCTACGTGCGCACCTGCCGCAACCGCCTGGGCCGCGACTACGCGCCGCTGGCCGTGCATTTGCGGCGCCCGGCCCCGGCGGACCCGAGCCAGTGGCACAAGGTGTTCCGCTGCCCGGTGCACTTTGCTGCGGCCGATGACTGCCTGGAATTCGGCCTGCACGATTTCGACAGCCACCTGGACGATGCCAACCCGGAACTGGCCGAGCACAACGAAGCGGTGCTCAAGCGCACCCTGTTGCAACTGCGGCCGCTGACCTGGGAGCGCAAGGTGCGCGGCGTGATCGAAGCCCAATTGCCGGAAGGCGAACCCTCCGCGGAACGAGTCGCCCAGGCCCTGCACCTGAGCCTGCGCAGCCTGCAACGGCACCTGGCGGATGAAGGCACGCGCTTCGACACCCTACTCAACGAATGCCGGGAGAACCTCGCCCTGCTGCACCTGCGGGACCTGGAATGCTCCCTGAGCGAAATCAGCTACCTGCTGGGCTTTGCCGATGCCAGCAGCTTCAGCCGGGCGTTCAAACGCTGGACCGGGATGACCCCGGGGCAGTTTCGCGACGGTTTGCGTTGAGCCCCTGCGCCGGCCAGCCGGTTCCTACAGGTGCAGCGACGGGTGCAACCTCCACCAGTAAAAAATCCCGCGAAAAAGACCCTGCCGATCTACACTGCACAATGCATCAAATAGGATGCATTAAATAATTTTTCAGTAAAAATGCATTGCATACAATGCGGAATAAATCCCATGGAAAGCCTTGGACAACTGATCCGGACCCTGCGCAAAGAGCGCAAGCTCTCGCAGCAGGCACTGGCAGCACAATACGGCATGAGCCGCGCCACTATCTCGGGGATTGAAAACAACACCATTACCGAAATCGGCTTGCGCAAGGTCGAAGCCATTCTCAATGGTTTTGGCTACGAGCTCAGCGCCGTGCCCCGCCCCCGGCAACGCCCGACCCTGGACAGCCTGAAACAGGCGCATTTCCATGACTGAGCAACAGCAGCTGCACATCCGTGTGGCCGGCATGGCGGTGGGCACTCTCGGCCGTGGCCAGGCGCAGGCGGACTCGGTTTTCACCTACAGCGACAACACCTCGCCCCGCGACGCGGTCTCGCTGACCATGCCGCCACGCCTGGCGAGCTATGGCTGGGATCGAGGCCTGCTACCGGTGTTCGATATGCACCTGCCGGAAGGTTCGCTGCGTGATGAACTGCTGCGCCGTTTCAGCAAGGCGGTGCGCGGTTTCGACGACTTCGCTCTGCTATCGATCGTGGGGCCGCACCAACTGGGTCGGGTGGCCATCAGCACAACGCAATCACCCCAGGCGCCCCTGCCGGAAACCAGCCTGGAGGACCTGTTGGTGCATGACGGTGCCGAGGGACTGTTCGAGGATCTATTGGCGACCTATGGCCAGTATTCAGGGGTTTCCGGGGTACAGCCCAAAGTCCTGATCCGCGACAGCACCAACAGCGTCGAACGCCTGACCCATCGCGGCGCTACTCATTTGGTGAAGGCTTTTCGCGCCGATCAATACCCCCACCTGGCCGCCAACGAATTCTTCTGCATGCGTGCGGCGCTGCATGCCGGCCTGCCAGTGCCGGAGATCGAACTCAGCCAGAATGGCCAGTTCCTGGTGGTCAAACGTTTCGACCTGAGCGCCCAGGGCTACCTGGGTTTCGAGGATTTCTGCGTGCTCAACGCCTGGCCGGCAAAAGCCAAGTACGACGGTTCCTACGAAGGCGCGGCGAAACAGATCAAGGCCTTTGTCTCCCCACACCTTCTGAACCGGGCCCTGGAGTCATTCTTCAAGATCGTGGCGTTGTCGGCCGGACTGAGAAATGGCGATGCCCATCTGAAGAACTTCGGCGTGCTGTACCCCGACACGGATGTGGAAGCCCCCGTCAGCCTGGCACCGGCCTTTGATCTGGTGACCACGTCGGTCTACATCAAGGCGGACAGCCTGGCGCTATTGCTGGGAGGCTCCAAGGCCTGGCCCAAACGCCAGGCGCTGCTGCGCTTCGCCCGCACGGCCTGCAACCTCAGCGAAGGCCGCAGCCATGAACTGTTGCAACAGGTCGAGCACGGCATGGCACAGGCGATGGGCGAGATGCAGGTCTATAGCGCGACGCATCCCGCCTTCAAGGGCATGGCCGAGGCCATGAGCGAGGCCTGGAAAACCGGTGTGGCGCGCAGCCTGACCCGTTGATCCGGTCACCGTTAAAGAACCGCAAAACCCAGTTCGAACACCGTGGCCTGCCCCTCGCTCGCGACCCGCACCTGACCGCCATGCAGCAGCATGATCGAGCGCACGATGGCCAGGCCCAGGCCGCCGGAATCCCCCGGTTCGGCGCGGGAGGGGTCAACCCGGTAGAAGCGATCGAACAACCGGGGCAGATGCTCAGGGGCAATCGCCGGCCCCTGGTTGTGCACCTGCAGCCAGCACCAGCCGGCTTCGTCGCGGCGTCGCAGGCGGATCAGCGAACCCGCGTCGGCGTGGCGCACGGCGTTGGCCAGGAGGTTGCCCAGGGCCCGTTGCAGCAGTTGCTGGTCGGCCAGCAGCTCGCCGTAAAAACCGTTCTCCAGACGAATTTGCCGGTCATCGGCCAGGGCTTCGAAGTAGTCGCACAACTGCGCGCCGACGCCCGAGAGTGACAGCAGCTGGCGGTCCAGCGCCGCATCGGCCTGCTCGGCCCGGGCCAGGAACAGCAGGTTCTCGGCCATGCGTCCCAGGCGCTCGAACTCCTCCATGTTGGAGGCCAGCACTTCCTGGTACTCCGCGGCGCTGCGGGGCTGGTTCAGGGCCAGGCCGTTGCTGCCCAACAGGTTGTGCAACGGCGTGCGGATTTCATGGGCCAGGTCGGCGGAGAACTGCGACAAGCGCTGAAAGCTCTCCTCCAGGCGCGCCAGCATGGCGTTCAAGGCTTGCACCGGCTCGTGGAATTCGGCCGGGATGCCGGTGGTGTGCAGGCGTCGGTCGAGGCTGCGCAGATCGATCTCGCGCACCGACTCGCTGAGCTGGCGCAGCGGCTGCAAGCCCCGACGCAATAACAGCAAGCCCAGGGCGAAGGCCAGCAAGGCCCCCAGGCCTACCGCCAGGTACAGGCGCAGGCGGTAGCTGGCGAGCATCTGCTCGCGCTCGCTGAGCACCTTCCCGGCAATCACCGTCAGGGCCTCGCCCTTGGGGCCGCTGGCCTGTCCCGCCAGCAGCGCCACCGGAACCTGGTCGCTGCCCGGCCAGAGGAGGATGTCGCGGCGTTGCGGGCGCTGCTCACGGGCAATCGGCAGCAACTCGGGCAAGCGCTGTTGCCGGGGGTTGATGCCGATCACCGTCGAGCCATCGGCCCGCAGCACCAGCAGCAGGCTTTCCTGGTTGCCCAGCATGTTCTGGTACAGCCGGGGCCGGGCTTGCAGGGCGTCCAGGCTGTCGCTGTCCTGCAGCAGGGCGCGCACCTGTTCCAGACGTCCCAACAGGGCGAGGTCATCGCGGTAGGCGATTTCCTCGGCCAGGGAGCGGTAGAGGAACACCCCGATCACGCTGAGCACCAGGGCGCAGACCGCGGCGAAGGCCAGGGCCAGCCGCCAGGCGATGGAACTAGAGCGCTTCATCCGGGGCTTCCAGCTGGTAGCCGACGCCACGCACGGTGTGGATCAGCTTGGGCATGTAGGGATCGTCGACCTTGGCCCGCAGCCGGCGCACCGCCACCTCCACCATGTTGGTGTCGCTGTCGAAATTCAGGTTCCACACTTGGGAGGCAATCAGGGTCCGCGACAACACTTCACCCTGGCGGCTGGCCAACAGGTGCAGCAGGGCGAACTCCTTGTTGGTCAGGGCAATGCGCTGGCCGCCACGGCTGACCCGACGGCGCAGCACGTCGATCTCCAGGTCGGCGATGCTGAAGGATTCGGCTTCACGCAGCGGCCCGCGACGCAGCAGGGTGCGGACCCGGGCCAGCAGTTCGGCGAAGGCAAAGGGCTTGAGCAGGTAGTCGTCGGCGCCCAGCTCCAGGCCACGGACCCGGTCTTCGATGGCGTCCTTGGCGGTGAGGAACAGCACCGGGGTGGCACCGCGCTGGCGGATCAACTGCAGCAACTGCCAGCCGTTGAGACCGGGGAGCATCACGTCGAGGATGATCAGGTCGTATTCCTGCTGCTCGATGAAATAGCGCCCGTCCAGGCCGTTCAGGGCCACGTCCACAGCGAATCCGGACTCTCCCAGCCCCTTGGCCAGGAAATTCGCGGTCTTGGCTTCGTCTTCAACTACCAGCAAACGCATGGTGCACCTCGGAAATGATCGGCACAGGCTAGGCGCCCCGCGCGCGATTGCCCATTACAAACTTGTAATCCAACTGACGAGGTTCTGACGAGCACCGCTGGGTAAGGTGGCGACCTGTCTTTCAGGAGCCTTCCCATGATCTGCAAAACCCTCGTTCTAAGCGTTGGTCTGGGCCTTGCCGGCACTGCCCTGGCGGCCCCGGAACTTCCGCGTCACGCAGAGCTGGACCTGGCCACCGCCCGTCAGTTGGCGGACGCCAGCCTGGCCCAGTGCACCGCTGTGGTGTCGGTGCTGGACCGTGGCGGCAACCTTTTGGTGACCCTGCGCGCTGATGGCGTCGGCCCGCACAACACCGTCGCCAGCCAGCGCAAGGCGTATACCGCGCTGTCCACCAAGACCCCTACCCGGCTGTTCGCCGAGCGGGCGCGCAACAACCCCGAGGCGGCCAACCTCAATACCTTGCCGGAGCTGCTGTTGCTCGGCGGCGGCATTCCCTTGTTTGCCGGCAACCAGCTGGTGGGCGCGATGGGCATTGCCGGTGCGGGCGGCGCGGCGCAGGACGAAGCGTGCGCGTTACAGGCGGCACAGCGGGTGGGGTTGGCGGCCGAGGCCGGACGTCAGTGAACTGGAGTGCCGCGCCCGCGTTGCGCTAATGCGCAGCCTCGCGGGCTCGGCAGCGGCTACAGAGTCTGTTGTTTGTTCAATCGAGAAAGGAGTGGGACATGAATATTTTGCGTAATAGCCTGGCGGCCATCGGCCTCTGCGGTCTGTCGAGCCTGGCCCTGGCGGCGGGCAATCCCTTGAGCGTGCACGTGCTGAACCTGGAGAACGGCCTGCCCTCGCCGGGGGTCAAGGTGACCCTGGAGCAGCATGTGGGCCAGGACTGGAAAGCCCTGTCCAGCGGCGTGACCAACGAGCAGGGGCGGATCAGCGAGCTGTTTCCCGCTGGTCAGGCGCTGACGGCGGGTGAATACCGGGTGGTGTTCAAGACCGGCGAATACTTCAAGCAGGCCAAGCGCGACACCTTCTTTCCGGAGATTCCGGTGATCTTCGAGGTCAAGCAGACCGAGCAGCACTACCACATTCCGTTGTTGCTCAGCCCTTATGGCTTCTCGACTTATCGCGGTTCGTAGGAGCTGGCTGCTGACGAGGGCGGTCTTGCGGGCCTCTTCGCTGGCAAGCCAGCTCCTACGGTCGGCAGAGAGGTCGCGCGGGATTTTGTAGGAGCCGGCTTGCCGGCGAAGGCGGTCTTGCGGGCTCCTTCGCTGGCAAGCCAGCGCCTACAGGCCTGCGAGGGCGCGCAGGCGCTCGGTGTCGAGGATTTCGATCTCGCCGTAGCTCAGGCGCAGGATGCCCTGGTGCTGCAGGTCCTTGAGGATCTGGTTGGTGGTCTGGCGCGACAGCGAGAGCATCAGCGCCAGTTGCTCCTGGGGCAGTTGCAGCAGGCTGCGACTTTGGCTGACTTCGCCGTAGCCGCCGGCCATCGCCAGTAGGCGACTGGCCACACGAGCCGGCGCCGGCATCAGGCTCAGTTGTTCCAGATTGATGAAGGCCAGGCGCAGTTTGTGGCTCATCAACAGCGCGAACTGGCGCCAGTACTGCGGCTGTTGCTCCAGCAGTTGCAGCAGATTCGCCTGCGGCACCTGAAGCAGGGTGCAGGCACCCTCGGCGTAGGCATCGTGGGTACGCGGCTGGCCGTCGAACAGGCAGATCTCGCCAAACCAGTGCGGCGCTTGCATCAGGCTGAGCAAGGCTTCCTTGCCCTGCTCGCTGACGGCTCCCACCCGCACCGTCCCTTCCAGCACCGCGTACAAGCCGCAGGGCGGATCGCCACGCAGGAACAGGCATTGCCCCGGCGCCAAGCGGCGCAGGCGGGCACCGCCGAGCAAACTATTCTGTAAGGAATCCGGCAGGTGGCTGAACCACTGGCCGGTCATCAGGCAGTCACGCCACTGCTGCATGTCCATGAACAGGTTTTTTCCTCAAGGCATCGGCGTGATTGTCGCCTAGCTGACAGTGCCGTGATCGGCGGCCGGGCATGATCGGGCCACCCTAACGGAGGAACAACAATGAAAAGCCTCGTTGATCATCTGAGTCAATACGCCGCCTACCACCGCGACCCGCGCAATATCGCCAGCCACTTTATCGGCATTCCCATGATCGTTCTGGCGGTGGCGGTGCTGCTGTCCCGTCCCGCCTGGCCGCTGGCGGGCATCGTGCTGTCGCCGGCCGTGCTGCTGGCCCTGGCCTCAGCGGTGTTCTACCTGCGCCTGGAGTTGCGCCTGGGCGTGTTGATGAGTGTGCTGATGGGGCTGTCGGTCTGGGCCGGGCAAGCGCTGGCAGCGCAAAGCACCGGGCTGTGGCTGAGCAGTGGCCTGGGCCTGTTCGTGATCGGTTGGGTGATCCAGTTCATCGGCCATTACTACGAAGGCCGCAAGCCGGCCTTTGTCGATGATCTGTCGGGCTTGATCGTCGGCCCGCTGTTCGTGGTGGCCGAACTGGCGTTCCTGCTGGGGCTGCGCCATGACTTGAAACAGGCCATCGAACAGCGTTCGGGGCCCGTGGCCCTGCGCCAGAAAAAAGCCATGATCTGAAGTCCCTGGCCGGGCGTGCCGCCTGCACGCCCGGCCAGGATGGGTCACAAGCCGCCAAACTCCACTCGCACCGTCAGTGCGCCCTGGTTGTCCTTCAGGCCGACACCGTAACGCCCGTCCAGGTCGTCATTGATGCACAGCTGCAACTCTCCTTGCTGGCCCGCCGGGATCTGCGCCAGATCGCCGATCAGAAAGGGCGTGCCAGCGCTCCCGACGCGGCCGATCAGCGCGCCCTCGCTGGCCCCCGGCAAGGTATAGCCGGACTTGGCGATGTAGACCGGATTGCCCCGGCCGTCCACCATGCCCCCCGCCGGACTGGCAGACCAGCGCCCGCTGACGTAGCGCACCAATTGCGCACTGATCCCATTGAGTTGCACCCCGGTGCCTTGCCAGGGCTGATTGGCCTGGACCGTCACGGTGCTGGCCTTGAGCTCATTGGCGAGCACATCGGCGGCCTGGAACGACAACGCGGCAATGGTCAGGCTCGGATTGGACGTGCCGCTGCTGGGAAACACCCCGTCTCCCACCAGGAACAGATTGCGGTGATCCCAACTGCGCTGATGCTTGTCCACCACCGAGTCCCTGGGGTTGTCCCCCATGCGGTAAGTCCCCATCAGGTGCCCGGCGCCCTGGAAGCTGTAGGGCTCGCCGTCGTAGACGAAGAACCCGGGGTTGGTCTTGGGGTCCGGCTTGAGGTCCGTGAGTTCGGTGGCCCCCAGCAGCTCGGTGATGATGTAGGTGGCGGCCTGCCGGGCCTGTTTGAAGCCCTCCTTGGTGTAGTCCGACAGGTTGTAGTGAATCTCCGGACGGGGGATGCCCAGGCGGTCCTTGTACTCGGTAGAGGGGACTATGTAGCAGTCGGCGTGATCCGGATCCTTCTCCACCTGTTCCACCAGGAAGGCAATTCGGAACTGGCGGATCAGGCGGTCGTTGAGGGCACGGATCAGGTCCGCTCCAAACAACGCCTGGGGATCATGCTTGTCTCCGGGCAACGGGTTGGTGTGGCTGTTGTTCTGGCCGTCGATCAGGTCGCACACCGTGGTGTAGGGATCGCCGATCGGCCAGTTCAGGCCCTCATTGCCGATCTCGATGCGCCAGGCCGCCCGGTGGCTGCGAAAGGCCCCATCGCGCAGGCTCTCGATGCCCGCCGTGGACACCGGCCCACGATAAGGGAACACCGTCTGCCCCGGCGGCATCAGCCCCCAGGCCAGGTAGATCGGGTGGTCCGACAGGCTGCGCCCGACCTGGAGACTGCTGTTGGCCACGCCATTGGGTGCCTCGGGACAGGCTGAGTTGAGCAACAGCTTGGGGGTCTCGATGGCGTGGGCGGCGATCACATAGTGCTGCCCCAGGGCCACGCCATTGGCGGTGGGCGGGCCGTCCCCCAACTGGTACTGGATGAACTCGATGCCGCTGATGCTGGACTTGCCATCGACCCGGACCTTGCTCGCCACGCTCTTGTACAGCACCCGGACATTGCCGGTCTCCAGCGCCTTGTTCAGAGTCACCGTGGCGTCGTACTTGGCCTGGATCGGGCAGATCGGCGTGCAGTTGGTATTGCCCGCACAGACCCGGCGCCCGGCATAAGGCTCGGAGTTGCGCCCGGCCGGCGTCGGACTCACGAACAGTGGCATGCCGGCAAACGAATGGCCCTTGAGCGCCTTGATGAAACGCTCGTCCACCAGGGACAGCGGAATGCTGTGCATGGGGAATTGATAATCCTCGGGAAAGGTCATGCCCAGGTAGTCCTGGTCACCCACATCCGCCGCCACGCCGATCTCCGCCTCGGCGCGGCAGTAGGCGCTTTGCAGATCCTGGTAGCCGATGGGCCAGTCGACCCCGACGCCGTACAGCGACTTGAGGTGAAAGTCATTGGGCAGCATGCGCAGGCAGGTGGCGACCCAGTGCCAGGTGGTGCCGCCGCCCACCCGCTCATAGGTGCTGGTGAAGGCCAGCGGGCCTTTCTGCACCAGGTAGCTGGTCTGCGGGTTCTGCCAGCCGTTGATCAGGTCGGCAATGGTTGGGCGCGGCGCGTTCTGCTGGTCCGGCTGCAGTTCCGGATAAAGCTGCGGCTGCAGGTTGCTGGCCGGAGGATAGGGCGACTCCGGAGTCTTCAGGGTGGCGTTGTAGAAGCGCTCCATGTATTGCGTGCGATTGGCCGGAATGCTCGGCCCGGACTCCAGCACCAGCACCTTGACCCCGGCCAGACCCAGTTGATAGGCGATGATGCTGCCTGCCAGGCCGGCGCCGACTATCACCACATCCGCTTGTTCTGTGCTCATGACGAAGCTCCTTGCTGCCCCTTGGCGGGCACACCGGTAAAGGCCTCCAGGCTCGGCGGCGTCTCGTTCCAGTAGCCGAAATGAAACTGGCTGTAGCCCATGGGATGAGCCTGGGCGGCCTTCCAGGCCCAGCTTTGCTGGTACGCCAGGTCGGACACGACCCACTGCTGCCCGGCCTTGAAGCTGCTGGCGTCATAAGGCTGGTACCAGACCCCCAGCAGCCACATTTTCATGATCGAACGACAGGCCTTGGCCGCAGGTGTGGCCGCCGGCTTGCCGTTGCTCATCAGCAGCGCCCGGGCGATCTGTTCCGGGCTCTGCTGGTCAGCCACCAGGCTGGCGTACTGGCTCAGCAGGTCATTGAGTTGGGCCTCGGTCAGCTTCGGGCGGATATAGGCCAGAAACTGGCTGGGCAGGTCGATGGGGTCGATCGACGGCGCCAGCAAGGCCTTGCCGATCCCCAGCAACGCCGAGGACAGGCCGACAAAGTTCTCACGCTCGGTGCTCATGGTTTGCTCCCTGCGGCGCCAGTGGATTGGGCACGCTCCAACAGATAGGTGAAGTCGGCGAAGGTGGTGCGGGGGTTCTGGGTGACCCGGGTGGTCGCGTTGTTGTGGCAATCCATGCAACTGGAGGACGCCTGGGGCACCGTGCCCTGGATATAGGTTTCCAGGGTGGCGTTGGCGAGGAAGGTCGGGGCCGGGCTGCCCAAGGGATTGGTCGGCGACGGCGTCTCGCAGTCAGGGGCCGGATCGGCGGGCCATTGGGTGTCGATCATCTGGTAGTTGGCCCAGACACTCTGCGGGTTAGCCGTGCGCAACAGCGCCTGGTAGGTGCTGTTCAGCGCCTTGGCGGCCTCGGTCAGCGGAACATCGCGGACGATCTGCGATGGCGTGGCCTTGACCGCCGGGTTCCAGGGCCGGGGCGGCGGCTCGTTGACCTTGGCCGGGCTGGCGGCGTTGTAGAACAGGTACGGGCCTTTGCGCTGCTCCGGCGGGGTGGTTTTTTCCGGCACATTGTCCACGTGTTCGAAGGTCGACCAGACCCACTGCGGGGCCAGCGCGGTCTTGTGCACGATGTGCAGGCCCACCAGGCCCACCGCCTCGGCCTTGCACGACTCCTCCACGATGGGCCCGCGGGTCGGATCGCTGTTGCCGGGGGTATAGACCAGGGCGTCCACCGTATGGAAGCGGCTGCGCTGGTCGTTGCCGTCCAGCACCTTCCACGAGGCCTTGACCATGATTGCGCCGTGCTTCTGGTGGGGATTGGAGCTGCAACTGAAGGCCACGCGGTTGTTCGGGCTGGCGGCGAAATACGCCTGCTGGCCCTGGACGCTGTACAAGCCCTTGTCGACGATATCGTTGAACATCGGCCGGTTGACCACGATTTCGTTGCGGGTGTAGGTGCCGCTCTGGTCCACCAGCGGGCCGCTCTGGAACGGCTGGATAAACTCGTCGAGGACACCCGCGACCTTGCCCATCTGTTGCAGCAGGCGCCCGGATTTGAGCCCCTCACAGGGTTTGGGAAGAATCGCCGGAGCCTCCCAGGCCAAAGGCTTCTCACCCTTGGCCCGGAAGATCTGATAGCTCTCTTTCCAGCCTTCCCAGACGGTGGGACCGTCCTCCTTGCCGATGGGCCCAACGCCGGGACTGCCGTCGGCCTGGGCTGGCCAGTTGAGGGCGATGAAGGTCTGCCAGGACAGCACGTCAAAATCGCGCTGCAGGCTTTCCAGGGTCGGTTCCGGGGGGGCGGTCACTGCAACGTCGTAGGGTATGCGCGAGGACAGGTCTGGGGGCGCGAGCGCCAGGGCCAGAGGGCTGAGCAGTGCACCGCAGAGTGCACAACCGAACCTCGGACCGGGCCGATGGACTTCCTTTTTCATGCTTGTCTCCTTGGCATCAGGCTGGCCAGGAGACAGAACGCTGGTCCTTCAAGGACTCTTCAATTGCGCCCTCCTGGCACAGTTTCCAGCGTAGATAAGGAAACTTGCGCCCAGGGCACGGGCCATAGATCGAATCGAGCTAGCAGCAATAGCGAACGCCATCACCCACCGTCGATACGCGACATCCTCTGCGTAGGAGCCGGCTTGCCGGCGAAGGGCCTTCGAGCCAGGTGCAAACCTGGAGGACGCTTTCGCTGGCAAGCCAGCTCCTACAGCGGGCGTGATGTCGGTGGGGTCAGAGGCTGGAGTGTTTCTGCCAGACCTTGGGCTTGAAGAACAGCGTCTCGCCACGGGCCAGGCCGATCAGGCTGTCGTGGTCTTTCACGACTTCGGCTTCGATCAGTTCGCTCTGGCCTTCGACCTTGAGGGTGACCCGGGTGGTGGCGCCCAGGGGACGGATGTCACGCACTTCGGCGGCGTGATGGTCTTCCAGTTCCGAACGCGACAGCGACACTTCGTGGGGACGGAACAGCACATGGTTGTCCTCCCCCAGGTGCAGGCGGTTGGAGTCACCCAGGAAGTGGTAGACGAAGTCGCTGGCCGGGTTCTCGTAGACGTCCCCCGGGGAGCCGATCTGTTCGATCACGCCCTTGTTCATCACCACGATGCGGTCCGCTACTTCCATGGCTTCTTCCTGGTCGTGGGTAACGAACACCGAAGTCAGGTTGATGTCTTCGTGCAGCCGCGCCAGCCAGCGTCGCAGCTCCTTGCGCACCTTGGCATCGAGGGCGCCGAAGGGTTCGTCCAGCAGCAGCACCTTGGGCTCCACCGCCAGGGCGCGGGCCAGGGCGATACGCTGGCGCTGGCCGCCGGACAGTTGCTCCGGGTAACGGTCGGCGAGCCAGTCCAGTTGCACCATGTTCAGCAGCTCATGGACCTTCTCGGCAATCTTGCTCTCGCTGGGGCGCTGGTTCTTGGGCTTCATGCGCAGGCCGAAGGCGACGTTGTCGAACACGCTCATGTGGCGGAACAGGGCGTAGTGCTGGAACACGAAACCGACGTTGCGATCGCGCACGTCGTGGCCGGAAACGTCCTCGCCGTGGAACACGATGCTGCCGTCATCCGGCGTTTCCAGGCCGGCGATGATGCGCAGCAGGGTGGTCTTGCCGCAGCCGGACGGGCCCAGCAGAGCCACCAGCTCGCCGCTGTGGATATCCAGGTTGATGCTGTTCAGGGCCTTGAAGGCGTTGAAGTTCTTGCTGACGTTACGGACTTCGATCGACATGACTTATTCCTCCGCGGCGCTGGCGCGCAGGCGGTTGATTCGGGATTCGCTCCACTGCTTGAGCAGCAGGATGAACAACGCAAGGATCAGCAGCAGGCTGGCGACGGCAAAGGCGGCCACGTGGTTGTACTCGTTGTAGAGGATTTCCACGTGCAGCGGCAGGGTGTTGGTGACCCCGCGAATGTGCCCGGACACCACCGACACCGCGCCGAATTCGCCCATGGCCCGGGCGGTACAGAGCACCACGCCGTAGATCAGGCCCCATTTGATATTGGGCACGGTGACGTGCCAGAACATCTGCCAGCCATTGGCCCCCAGCAACCTGGCGGCTTCCTCTTCCTGGGTGCCCTGCTCCTGCATCAGCGGGATCAGTTCCCGGGCGACGAAGGGCACGGTGACGAAGATGGTGGCCAGGACGATGCCGGGCAAGGCGAAGACGATCTGGATGTCGTGATCCGAAAGCCACGGGCCGAACAGGCCCTGGGCGCCGAACATCAGCACATAGACCAGGCCGGCGATCACCGGCGACACCGAGAACGGCAGGTCGATCAGGGTCACCAGGATGCTCTTGCCACGGAACGAGTACTTGCTCACGCACCAGGCGGCGCTGACCCCGAACACCAGGTTCAGGGGCACCGAGATCAGCACCGCGATCACCGTGAGTTTCAGCGCCGACAAGGCATCGGGCTCGAAGATCGCTTCAAAGAACGCACCGATGCCCAGCTTCAGGCCCTGGGACACCACGATGAACAACGGCAGCAGCAAAAACAGGGCAAAGATCAGCCAGCCGAGGCCAATCAGCACCCGCCGCGAGGTGGCGCTGCCACGGCGGGCGGCGTTGGCCGACGAGGCGGCGATAGACGATTGAGACATGAGTCGCGCCTCCTTATGGACGTTCGATGCGCCGCTGCAGCAGGTTGATCAGCAGCAACAGGATGAAGGAAACCACCAGCATCAGCACGCCGATGGAAGTGGCGCCGGTGTAATCGTACTGGTCGAGCTTGACCATGATCAGCAGGGGCAGGATTTCGGTCTTCATCGGCATGTTGCCGGCGATGAAGATCACCGAGCCGTACTCGCCAACGCCCCGGGCGAAGGCCAGGGCAAAGCCGGTGAGCCAGGCCGGCAGCAAGGCCGGCACCAGGATATGGCGGAACACCTGCCAGGGTTTGGCGCCCAGGCAGGCGGCGGCCTCTTCCACTTCACGGGGAATGTCCGCCAGCACCGGCTGCACCGTGCGCACCACAAATGGCAGGGTGACGAAGGTCAGCGCCAGGGTGATGCCCAGGGGCGTGTAGGCAATCTTGAAGCCCAGGTCGGTGGCGAACTGTCCCACCAGGCCGGTGGGTGCGTAGAGCGCGGTCAGGGCAATGCCGGCCACGGCAGTGGGCAGGGCAAACGGCAGGTCGATCATGGCATCGATGACCTTGCGCCCGGGGAAGCTGTAGCGCACCAGGACCCAGGCCAGCAGGGTGCCGATGACGCCGTTGATCATGGCCGCATACAGCGCGGTACCGAAGCTCAGCTTGAGCGCGGCGAGCACCCTTGGCGCCGAAATAATCGCCCAGAACTGTTCCCAGGTGAGTTGCGCGGCATGCACGAACATCGCCGCCAGGGGGATGAGCACAATCAGGCTGAGGTACACCAAGGTGTAGCCCAGCGTCAGCCCGAAGCCGGGTATGACGGGGGAGATACGACGCGACATAAAAGTCCTTGGTTAACGGAACGGATACGCAAAGCCCGCAACTGAATGCGGGCTCTACCTGGTAGGAGCCGGCTTGCCGGCGAAGGGGCCTGCAGCCTGGTGTGGCCCTTGAGGGCGCCTTCGCTGGCAAGCCAGCTCCTACAACAGGTTTACTGGGCCGTGTAGATCTGGTCGAACACACCACCGTCGTTGAAGAATTTCGGTTGGGCAGTCTTCCAGCCGCCGAAGTCCTTGTCGATAGTCACCAGGTCCAGTTTGGGGAACTGCTGGGCATATTTGGCGGCGACATCCTTGTCCCGCGGGCGGTAGAAGTTCTTCGCGGCAATTTCCTGGCCGGCCGGGCTGTACAGGTGCTTGAGGTAGGCCTCGGCGATCTCGGTGTTGCCTTTCTTCTCGGCGTTCTTGTCCACCACCGCCACGGGTGGCTCGGCGAGGATCGACAGCGAAGGCACGACGATGTCGAACTTGTCGGCGCCGCCGTCTTCCTTGAGGGCCAGGAAGGCTTCGTTTTCCCAGGCCAGCAACACGTCGCCCTGACCGTTGTTGACGAAGGTGATGGTCGAGCCGCGAGCGCCGGTGTCCAGCACAGGCACGTGCTTGAACAGCTCTTTGACGTATTCCTGAGCCTTGGCTTCGCTGCCCCCGGTTTTCAGGCCATAGGCCCAGGCGGCAAGGAAGTTCCAGCGCGCACCGCCGGAGGTTTTCGGGTTCGGGGTGATCACCGAGACGTCTTTCTTGATCAGGTCGCCCCAGTCCTTGATGCCTTTGGGGTTGCCCTTGCGCACCAGGAACACGATGGTCGAGGTGTAGGGGGTGCTGGCGTCGGGCAGGCGTTTCTGCCAGTCCGCCGGCAGGGTCTTGCCGAGCTTGGCGATTTCGTCGATGTCACCGGCCAGGGCCAGGGTCACCACGTCGGCGCGCAGGCCGTCGATCACCGCCCGGCCCTGTTTGCCGGAACCACCGTGGGATTGCTGGATCTTCACGTTGTCGCCGGGATGCGATTGCTTCCAGAAGTTTGTGAACTCGGCGTTGTAGTCCTGGTACAGCTCGCGGGTCGGGTCGTAGGACACGTTGAGCAGCTCGTAATCCTTGGCAACGGCGGAACCGGCAAAAACGGCGCTGGCGAGGGCGGCCAGGGCATAACGGCGAATCGACGACATGATGGAGCTCCCGAAATTTTTTAAAGTGCTGGCATTTTTCTTATGGCGAATCAGGCCCGCATTCGTGGGCGAATGCTGGGGTTCAGACTGGGGGTCATGGATGACGCCCTCCGGTTATCCAGTCGGGCCTCTCGATCACGAGAGGGTGATGCGGTCTTCGACTGCGCTGCAGTCAGCTGGGTTTGTTGCCGGGCTGTTGCAGGCGGAATTTTTCCTTGCGTTCGATCTGCACGACCTGGGCGTTGTGCACGGTGATTTCCACCGCGCCAAAGCGCAGGTCGCGCAGGGCGCTTTGAATTTCCCGCAAGATGGTTGCTTCGTCCTGACCGTCAACGCTACGTAGAGATGCGCTCATGGTGCTGCTCCTGAGTGAAAGGTGCCTGGCAGTGGCGGCACTGCTTGCGGCGTGGGAGCAATAGTAGATAGGCGCGGATATTCTTAAAAATACTGTTTAAGAATGTTTATATAACCAGAAAAACTATTCGACCTGACAGCAGCTTAGCCCCCTGTAGCCGCTGCCGAGCCCGCGAGGCTGCGACAAGGCCATCAGGCCTTCAGCGGTCTACAACATTTGCGCCCGCGTTGCGGTCGTTCGCAGCTTCGCAGGCTCAGCAGCGGCTACAAGGGTTGGTGGAAGGCCGTTTTGTCGGGGCGCCCGGCCGGGCAGAACCTGGGAATTCCCCTGGCCATGGCGCATTCGATCCTGTAGCCGCTGCCGAGCTTTCGCGAGGCTGCGACAAGGCCCGCAGGGCCTTGCCTGGCGATCTATAGACGAACCCTTGGCGTCCTGACATCGCCGCGACCGCTGCGTCGGAGTGCCGCCCAGCTCGTTCGCAGCCTGCGGCAGCGGCTACAGGAGTATCAGCGGATGGCGGGGGCATTGCTCCAGTCGAGCTGCTCCGCCGGCACCGGCCGGCCGAACCAGTAGCCCTGGCCCAGGTCACAGTCGTGTTCGAGCAGGAACCGCGCCTGCTCCGCTTGCTCGATACCCTCGGCGTGAACCTGCATGCCCATGCTCTGGGCCAGGGCGATGATCACCCGAGAGATCGCCGCATCGTCTTCATCGAACGGCAGGCCGGCGACAAAACCCTGGTCGATCTTGAGCTTCTGTACCGGCAGGCGCTTGAGGCGCAGCAAGGACGAGTAGCCGGTACCGAAGTCATCGATGGCCAGGCGAATGCCCAGTTCACGCAGACGGTGCATCTGCTCCAGCGCCACCTCGGGATCGTCCATGACCGCGCTTTCGGTGACTTCCAGTTCCAGGTAGGCCGGGTCCAGGCCGGTGTCGTGCAGCACCTGGGCCACCTGCTGATAGAGCTCGCTGCGCGCAAACAGACGGGTCGATACGTTCACCGCGACAAACGACAGCACCACACCTTCAGCCTGCCACTGGCACATCTGCCGGCAGGCCTGCTGCATGACCCAGGCGTCGATCTCGGCAATCATCCCGGTGCGTTCGGCAATCGGAATGAACTCCGCCGGGGACACCAGGCCGCGTTGCGGATGCTCCCAGCGCACCAGGGCCTCGACGCCGATCAGGCGACTGTTCTTGAGATCGTGCACCGGCTGGTAGTAGACCCGCAGCTCCTGCTGCTCCAGGGCCCGGCGCAGTTCGAAGGCAATCTCCACCCGTTGCTGGGCATGGGCGGTGAGTTCCTCGGTGTACAGGGCATAGCCGTTGCGCCCGGCGCTCTTGGCCTTGAACAGCGCCGCATCGGCGTTGCGCAGCAGCTGACTGGCGCTCAGGGCGTCACTGGGGAACAGACTGATGCCGATGCTGGCGTTGATCACCACCTGCTGCTCACCCAGCTGGAAGGGCTCCTTGAGGCCGTCGATGATGCGCTGCGCCAGGGCGGCGGCCTGCACCAGTTGCGGGCAGCTTTCGGCCAGCACTGCGAACTCGTCGCCTCCCAGACGCGCCAGGGTCATGCCCGGGCCGAACATGCCTCCCAGGCGCTCGCCCACGGCCTTGAGCAACTGGTCGCCGACGTTGTGACCGAGGCTGTCGTTGATCATCTTGAAATGATCCAGGTCGATCATCAGCATGGCGCAGCCGCGCTTGTGGATCTGCGCCGAGGCCAGGGCCTGTTCGGCACGATCGGTGAACAGCAGGCGGTTGGGCAGGTCGGTCAAGGGGTCGTGGTGGGCCAGGTGGGCCAGTTCGTGCTCGGAATCCTTGATTGCACTGATGTCGGAGAACACCGCGACATAGTGGGTGAGCTCGCCCTGCTCATCGCGGATCGCGCGGATGCTCTGCCATTGCGGGTAGATCTCGCCGCTCTTGCGTCGATTCCAGATTTCGCCGCTCCATTCGCCGGTTTTCTGCAGCGAGTCGAACATCGCCTTGTAGAAGTCCGGCGAGTGGTGGCCGGACTTGAACAGGCTCGGCTGGCGACCCAGCACCTCTTCACGCTGGTAGCCGGTGATCTCGATGAAGGCGCGATTGACGTGGACGATCTGGCCCTGGGTATCGCTGACCAGCACGCCCTCGCGGGTGCAGTCGAACACTGCCGCCGCCTGGCGCAGGCGCTCGCGATCCTTCTGCTGATGGCGCAACCAGCGGTCGGCGCCCATGACTCGCAACAGGCGGGCCCGGGCAAAGAAGATCAGCACCGCGCTGACCAGTGCCCAGGCGTAGCCACTGACCTCGTGCCAGTAGGCCTGATCGGCAAATTCATCGAAGAAACTGCTCAGTAAATAACCACTGAACTGCAACCAGATCAGGGACAGCAGCAGATAGAGCAGCGCGGCACGCAAGCCATTGCGATAAGAAACCGACATAAGTCCGTCTATTTCCACACGAAAAGTTCGGGATTATAGAGGAAGAAACATGCCGCCACTCTTATCTGAAAGGGCGACTGGTTTTCTCAGCGGGCTTAGTGATAATGCCTGGGCTGTTTTTTTCTTTATCGAGGGCCTTATCGCCTATGTGGTACGAAGGTTTACTTGGCTTGTCCGCCTGGCAACTGGTGGCAGTCACTCTGTTGATGACCCACGTGACCATCGTTGCGGTCACGATCTATCTGCATCGCTATTCCGCGCACCGTTCCCTGGAACTCAACGCCGGCCTGAAACACTTCTTCCGCTTCTGGCTGTGGCTGACCACGGCGCAGAACACCCGCGAGTGGACCGCCATCCACCGCAAGCACCACGCCAAGTGCGAGACCGTCGACGACCCTCACAGCCCGGTGATCAAGGGCCTGTCCACGGTGCTGCGCAAGGGCGCCGAGCTGTATCGCGAAGAGGCCAAGAACCCGGAAACCCTGCGCATCTACGGCAAGAACTGCCCGGAGGACTGGATCGAGCGCAACCTCTACAGCCGCTACAAGCTGGGCGGTATCGCGCTGATGGCGGTCATCGACCTGCTGCTGTTCGGCACCATCGGCATCACCATCTGGGCGATCCAGATGATGTGGATTCCATTCTGGGCCGCCGGCGTGATCAACGGCCTGGGCCACGCCGTCGGCTACCGCAACTTCGAATGCCGCGACGCCGCCACCAACCTGGTGCCCTGGGGCATCATCGTCGGCGGTGAAGAGCTGCACAACAACCACCACACCTACCCCAACTCGGCCAAGCTCTCGGTGAAGAAGTGGGAGTTCGACATGGGCTGGGCCTGGATCAAGGTCTTCAGCTTCCTGCGCCTGGCCAAGGTCCAGCGCGTAGCGCCCATCGCCCACCGGGTCGAAGGCAAGGGCCACCTGGACATGGACACTGCCATGGCCATCCTCAACAACCGGTTCCAGATCATGGCCCAGTACCGCAAGCTGGTGATCGGCCCGCTGGTGAAGCAGGAGCTGGCCAAGGTCGATCACTCGGTGCGCCACCAGTTCCACCGCGCCAAGCGCCTGCTGTCCCGGGAAACCAGCCTGCTGGAAGACCGCCACCACCTGCGCATCCAGACCATGCTGGAACACAGCCAGGCGTTGAAGGTGATCTACGAAAAGCGCCTGGCCCTGCAGCAGATCTGGGTCAAGACCAGCGCCAACGGCCACGACATGCTGGCGGCGATCAAGGACTGGGTGCACGAGGCCGAGGCCAGCGGTATCCAGTCCCTGCGGGACTTCGCCAATCAGCTGAAAACCTACTCCCTACGTCCTACCGCAGCCTGAGCCAAAGCCCCTCGCCACAAGCCGGCGAGGGGCGACTGCGACCGTCCGGCGGGCGCGCCAGGTATCGCCGCAATGGCTGGGAACTTAGCGTCCGATCCTCTATCTCACTGAACACTTCGCCACCCAGGCGGGCTTGGTTGTGGCTGCTGTCGAACTTGGCGCGGCACGCCCTTTGAGATCTGTGCCGATGGTCAATAAGAATTCACACACTCCATCTTCGCTTCCCCAGTGGCCCGAAGCCGCGCAAACCCTGATGGCCCTGATGCATGCACAGGGCGAAGTCGCCCGCCTGACCGAGCGCGAGCAGCTGTTCAGCGCCCTGCTGGTCAGCGTCAATGCAGTGCTCTGGGCCTTCGATTGGGACAACCGCCAGGTGCTGTACGTCAGCCCGGCCTATGAACGGATCTTCGGTCGCCCGGCAGGCCTGCTGCTGGCGGACTTCAACCAGTGGCGCGACAGCATCTACCCCGACGACCTGGAATACGCCGAGCGCAGCCTGGCCCAGGTCCTGGACAGGGGCGCGGTGGAAGATCGCGAGTACCGCATCATCGATGCCCAGGGGCAGGTGCGCTGGCTCAGCGACAAATGCTTCATCAACCGCAACACCGAACCCGGGCAGCGGCTGATCGTGGTGGGCATTGCCGAAGACATCACCGAAAAGAAGCAGCTGGAAGCCGAGCTGCAACGCCTGGCCACCACCGACGTGCTGACCCAAAGCAGCAACCGCCGACACTTCTTCGAATGTGCCCATCGCGAGTTCGAACAGGCACGCCGGCAAGGTTTACCCCTGGTCTTTCTGTTGCTGGACATCGATGACTTCAAGGTGATCAACGACACCTACGGCCATCCCGAAGGCGACATCGTTCTGCAGCGCATTGCCGAGAGCGGACGGGCTGCACTGCGTCGGGGAGACCTGTTCGGGCGCATCGGCGGTGAAGAGTTCGCGGCGGTGTTTCCCGGCTGCAGCGCGGACATGGCCCATCAGGTTGCCGAACGCCTGCAGCGCGAGATTCAGCGGCAGACCTTCAGTTGCCAGGGCCAGACCTTCAACATCACCATCAGCCAGGGCCTGAGCAGCCGACGCCGCGAAGATGAAAGCCTCGACAGCCTGTTCGCCCGGGCCGATGCGGCGATGTACCAAGCCAAGCGCCAGGGCAAGAACCGCATCGTCAGCGGATAACCACGCGCGCCCCATCCGTGGGAGCTGGCTTGCCAGCGAACAGGCCCTAAAGGCCCACAGCGCGGTGGCGAATGTCTTCGCCGGCGAGCCGGCGGCTAAAGAGGATCAGCCCTTGCGCAGGCGGGAAAGCTCCGGCAAGCCGACTTTCAGCAGGCGCGCCGTCTTGCTGCGGGCCACCTCCTCCACCCCTTCATGTTCGGTCAGCCGCGCCAGTTGCGCCGCCAGGTTCATCACCAGGGCTTCGCGGGAATAGACCCCTCCGCCCAACTGGTAGATCGAGGCGATCAGTTCACGCAGCTCCAGGGGCATGCGCCAGCGAGTGCGCAGCGCCGAACCATAGGCGGCACCGAAACGCTCCAGGGCATCACCGATTTCTTCCTGCTCATCCAGTTCGCCACCGGCCTGCTTCCACTCTTGCAGACAACGCAGCAATGCCAGGTCGCCCAACCGGTGCAGCAGGCCCGCGCAATAGCAACGCTCCTGATCCAGGTCCAGCAGGCGGGCCAGGGTCCGACCATATTCCGCCGTGTGCAACGACAGCTCCCAGTAGCGCTCGGCATAGTCAGCCAGGGCCGGATCGCTCAGGCGCGCGCTGCGCTTGAGGGCCAGGCCCAGAATCAGGTTCATGCTCTGCCCGGTACCCAGCCGGTGCAGGGCCTGGGACAGGGTCTGTACGCCTTCTCCGTTATGTTGCGCGGCACTGTTGGCGGCGCAGATCAGCACGGCAGTGATCTGGGGATCGGTGCGGATCTCCTCCTCCAGCAGCTTGAGGTCCAGCCCGTCGGGGTTGAGGCTGCGCTTGACCGCCAATTGCACATCGGTCAGCAGCGGTGCGCCATCGGCGATCTCGCGACGGCGTTCAAGAAAGGTCCACAGGGTCATGCCCGGGGCCAGGGTCGGCACCTCGCAGGCAACCTCCTGGCCAGCATCCAGCAGCAGCCCCTGCAGGCGCTGGGTCAGGCTTTCCATGTTCAAGGGTTTGGTCAGGTAGGCCGTGGGTGCCAGAGGCAAGGCCTCGCGCACGCTGGCACTGTCGCTGCGCACGCTGAGCAGAATGAAAGGCTGCAACGGGTTGCGCTTGCGCTGGCGCACGGAGCGCAGCAAGGCGAGACCGTCGATGCCCGGCAACTCCCAGTCGGCAATGATCAGGTCATAAGGTTTGGCGCTCAACAGTTCCAGGGCTTCCTGACCGTCGGCACACAGATCCAGACGCGCGTCACAGCGCACGTTGAGCAGCACTTGCTTGAGCAAATCACGAGACCAGGGATCGGCCTCGGCAATCAGCACACGAGGTACAGCGGGTAAATCAACAGCGGTCATGCAGCACGCTCCCTAGGCAATCCTTTGCACCTTAGTCAATGCACGGGCTTCCATACAGCGCAAATCCCCTATGGACCGCCTGGGGATGAAAAAAACCCGCCGAAGCGGGTTTTTTTGTCGATCAGGTCACAGCAGCAACCACTCAGAGTTCAGCGAAACACTCTTCGATGATGGCCAGGCCTTTATCCAGTTGCTCGTCCGGCGAGGTCAGCGGAACCAGAACCCGCAACACGTTGCCGTAGGTGCCGCAGGACAGCAGGATCAGCCCCTTGTCGCGAGCCTTGGCCACGACCTGAGCCACAGCAGCGGCGTTCGGCTTGTGGCTGTCGCCGTTCTCGAACAGTTCCACTGCGATCATCGCGCCCAGGGCGCGCACTTCGCCGATCACCGGGTACTTGGCCTGGATGGCCTTGAGGCCGGTCACCAGACGCTCGCCCACCGCCTTGCAGCGATCCAGCAGGTGCTCTTCTTCGAACACTTCCATCACCGCCAGAGCGGCGGCACAGGCGATCGGGCTACCGGCGTAGGTGCCGCCCAGGCCGCCTGGAGCGATGGCGTCCATGTATTCGGCCTTGCCGCAGACACCGGCCAGCGGGAAGCCGCCAGCGATGGATTTGGCGAAGGTGGTCAGGTCGGCGGCAACGCCCATCTGTTCCATGGCGAAGAAGGTGCCGGTACGGCCAGCGCCGGTCTGCACTTCGTCGGCGATCAGCAGGATGCCGTGCTGGTCGCACAGGGCGCGCAGGCGCTTCATGAACTCTTTAGGCGCAACGTAGAAACCGCCTTCGCCCTGCACCGGTTCGATGATGATGGCAGCGATATCACGTGGCTCAGCGTCGTTCTTGAAGATGCGCTCGATGCTGGCGATGGAGTCGTCGATGCTCACCCCGTGCAGTTCGTTGGGGTACAGCGCGCGGAAGATACCGCCTGGCATCAGGCCCATGCCGGCCGAGTAAGGCACGACTTTACCGGTCAGGCCCAGGGTCATCATGGTGCGGCCATGGTAGGCGCCAGTGAAGGCGATCACGCCGGCACGGCCAGTGGCGGCACGGGCGATCTTCACGGCGTTTTCCACGGCTTCGGAACCGGTGGTCACCAGCAGGGTTTTCTTGGCGAAGTCACCCGGAACCTTGGCGTTGATTTTCTCGCACAGTTCCACGTAAGGCTCGTAGGCCAGGACCTGGAAGCACGTGTGGGTCAGCTTGTTCAGTTGCTCGGTCACTGCGGCGATGATTTTCGGGTGCACGTGACCGGTGTTCAGTACCGCGATACCGCCGGCGAAGTCGATGAACTCGCGGCCTTCAACGTCGGTGACGGTGGCGTTCTTCGCGCTGTCGGCGAAGATCGGGTGAATCTGGCCAACACCGCGTGGTACAGCGGCTTCACGGCGTTTCATCAAGGATGCGTTGGTCTTGCTCATAGTGTCCTCATTCACCGCTGCTACAGCGGTGTGATTCAAGGGTTGCGGGGCGGGGAAGCGCCTGCGACAGCATGCGATGATCGACTGCCGGAGCGGTCCCGGGCCACCTTGAAAACGTGCGTTTTTAAAGCGGCGCCAGGGGTCAGCGCTCTCGTGCCCCCGGCGCTTGAAACCGGATCAGATACCCAGGCAGAGGTATTTGATTTCCAGGTAATCCTCGATTCCGTACTTGGAGCCTTCACGGCCCAGGCCCGAAGCCTTGATGCCGCCGAACGGCGCCACTTCGTTGGAGATCAGGCCGGTGTTGACCCCGACCATGCCGTATTCCAGGGCCTCGGCGACACGGAACACACGCCCCAGGTCGCGGGCATAGAAGTACGACGCCAGGCCGAACTCGGTGTCGTTGGACATGGCGATGACTTCGGCTTCGTCTTTGAAGCGGAACAGCGGCGCCAGCGGGCCGAAGGTTTCTTCCTTGGCCACGGCCGCGTCTTTCGGCACGTTGACCAGGATGGTCGGCTCGAAGAAGTTGCCTTCCATGGACTTGCCACCGGCCAGCAGGGTCGCGCCTTTTTTCAGGGCGTCGGCGATGTGTTCCTGGACCTTGGCCACGGCTTTTTCGTCGATCAGCGGGCCGGTGGTGGTGCCTTCTTCCAGACCGTTGCCGATCTTCAGCTTGGCCACCGCGACTTTCAGCTTCTCGGCGAAGGCGTCGTACACCGAATCCTGGATGTACAGGCGGTTGGCGCAGACGCAGGTCTGACCGTTGTTGCGGTATTTGGAGATGATCGCGCCTTCGACGGCCTTATCCAGGTCGGCGTCGTCGAACACGATGAACGGCGCGTTGCCGCCCAGTTCCAGGGACACTTTCTTGATGTCCTTGGCGCATTCGGCCATCAGCTGGCGACCGATTTCGGTGGAGCCGGTGAACGACAGCTTGCGCACGATCGGGTTGCTGGTCAGCTCGCCGCCGATGTCGCCGGCACTGCCGGTGACCACGCTCAGCACGCCTTTGGGAATGCCGGCGCGGTGCGCCAGTTCCACCAGGGCCAGGGCCGAGAACGGGGTTTGCGAAGCAGGCTTGATGACCATGGTGCAACCGGCGGCCAGGGCTGGGCCGGCTTTACGGGTGATCATCGCGGCCGGGAAGTTCCACGGGGTGATGGCGGCGGTCACGCCGATCGGCTGCTTGATCACGATCAGGCGCTTGTCCGGCTGGTGGCCAGGGATCACGTCACCGTAGATGCGCTTGGCTTCTTCGGCGAACCACTCGATGAAGGAGGCGGCGTAAGCGATTTCGCCCTTGGCTTCGGCCAGCGGCTTGCCCTGCTCCAGGGTCATCAGGCGACCCAGGTCGTCCTGGTTTTCGATCAGCAGTTCATACCAGCGGCGCAGCTTGGTGGCGCGCTCCTTGGCGGTCAGGGCACGCCAGGCTGGCAGCGCCTTGTCGGCGGCTTCGATGGCGCGGCGGGTTTCGGCGGCGCCCATCTTGGGTACGGTACCGAGGATTTCACCGGTAGCGGGGTTGTTGACCTTGATCGTCTGGCCGTTGTCCGCGTCGACCCAAGCTCCATCGATGAAGGCTTGTTGGCGGAACAACTGGGCGTCTTTGAGCTGCATGTCGGCTTCCTTAACAGCACCGCGCATACGCGGGGCGAATTGTGATTGTAAAAAAGGCGCCGTGTCAGGCATGGACCGCGCTGGCGCGTCTGCAAGCCCTGGACAAAGCTGCCGTCAGGAAAATCGTTCACTGGGTAAAAGCACGAAAATGTCGCACACAAGGATAGACGTGCGCTTGGGCACCCAGGCAAGAGCGTTTGAAATCTCAAACGAATCCTAGGGTCAACAGGGGTAAAGGACAATAGGCTGTTCGAAAAAAAGAACGTAAACGTCCTTCAGGTTAAAAATTTCAGATCAACGTCACTCGCCACCGCCGAAAAGACAACGCCCCCGGGGCCTGCAGACCGCGGGGGCGTTGGCGTGACGCCAGGGAAAGGATCAGCTACTGAACGACTTGAGCACCGTCAACAGGCTGGTGAGGTTGTCGGCCACGCCGCCCTGGGCGACTTTCTCGGTGGCTGCCGCTCCGGCGGTGGTGTCGACGCTGTAGATCTGCATCACGCCCTGGTTGGTGGCCGCCTGGGCCAGGGTGTTTTGCTGCTGCTGGGCCGACACCGAGTTCTGGAACAGGATGGCCACGGACTGGCCCATGGACTGGTAGACGGTGCCCATCGCCATGGCCGGTGCTTCGGCAACGACCTTGACGTTGGTCTGGGTCACGGCATCGGTGATTTGCGGACTGACTGTGCTCATAAAAACTCCATTTTTTCAGCAGGAAGGTTCAACGGGGGATCAGCCTTTCAGCCACTCAGCTCTGGAAGGACTTGAGTACTGTCAGCAGGCTGGTGAGGTTGTCGGAGACCCCGCCCTGGGCAACCTTCTCGGTGGCGGCGGCGCCGGCGGTGGTGTCGACGCTGTAGATCTGCATCACGCCCTGGTTGGTCGCGGCCTGGGCCAGGGTATTTTGCTGCTGCTGCGCCGAGACCGAGTTCTGGAACAGGATCGCAGTGGCCTGGGCCATGGATTGGTAGATGGTGCCCATCGCCATGGCCGGCGCTTCGGCGACGACTTTGACGTTGGTCTGGGTGACGGCATCGGTGATTTGTTCGTTTACAAGTGGCATGGCTCAACTTCCTTTGTTAGTACACGGAGCATTCCGTGTCTTTGAGTGAACGTGGCAGCCGTTTTGCTGTGAACCGCCAGGCCTGGGACCGTCGGCTTATTTCAGGGGGGGCTTATTGCCCGGCAGCGGCGAGCACCTGCTTGAGGGTGTCCTCGACCTTCTGCGACAACTCGGCCATGCGCGCCTCGACGGCGACTTTCACCTCCTGCTGCACCAGGGCGCTGATCATCGCCTTGAGGGCTGGATCGTCGGCAGGGGCCAGGGCGGGAGTGGGTGTTGCGGCCGCGGTCTTGTCCGAACTTGGTGCTGCTGCCGGTTCCGATACGGCAGTCGGCGCAGCAGTGGCGGCCGCGGCCTGACTCTCGGCCACCGCCTGCAGTTGACGCAGCACCAGTTCGCGCGCCTGGGGATCGGCCCTATCGACGCCGACACCCGACAACTGCTCGATGATCTTGCGCGTGCGCTGCTCATCGGCCTCTATCAGCTCGACGGCCCGCTGCCGCGCCTGATCAACGCTCTGTTGCGCGGACTTGGACATGTCCAGCGGCTTGTCCTGGACAAACGCCTCCAGTACCTGGCGCTCGACCTGGGTCAATGGACGATTCAGATACTTCTCGGCAAAGAGAAGTATCGTCGCCATCGGGGTTTGCTCTTCATTCGCCATTGCATGCTCCTTGTTGATGAATGGCGTTGAAGGGCTGGGCACCGGGTCCGTCGAACTTCAACGCCTGGGGGTGAACAGAGCGGCCGGCGAACGCCGGCGCCTCTTGCACGACGGCCCCGGGCGCCTTGCGCGCCCGAGGGTCGGACTCAGGAAGACGACGATCGATTGGCCAGAGTGGCGCTGTACTTGGCGATGCTGGCGTCGATCTTGTCGATGGCCATGCCTGCCGCCTCCGCTTCCATCGCACCCGCCGCAGCCGCCACGGCAGCGGCCGCGCCGACCATCAGGTCGGTGGCCAGCACGCCCAGGGCATCCTCGGCGGCGCCCTTGACGTTCTCTTTGACGATGTTCTCGGTCATCTGCTTGAGCAGCACCGCCTGGGCCGCCAGGGCCAGCTTGCTGACCCCGTCGAAATACCCCGCCGCCGACTGCGCCACCAAGCCGGCGGCCTGGCTGATCATCATGTCCGGCGCCGCGGCGATCTGCGCCGGGGCATAGCTGAAAGTCTGGGCATTGGTGAACTGCACCGCCTGGACGATCTGGCTGTTGAGCGCATCAGTGCTGTCGGTGCTGGGGCTGCCGGCCTGCTTGAGCAAATGGGCGTTCATCGTCTCCATCACCGAAGGCCGCGCGGCGGCGGACGGCGGTGATGGCGCAGACTCGGCCGCCGCATCGGTGCCGGTCGACGTGGGCTCGCTGGGCGCCGCCTGAGGCTCGGCCGTTTCCGCACCCGGACTGGGGCCGGCCGCCGCGCTCGCGGTGTCATCGGCCGCGGCCGCGGGTGGGGTTTTCTTCTTGAACCATGCCATGACGATTCTCCCGGGCGATCAGCCCTATTCACCGATCGCCATGATCAACGCCACGGCCTTGGACACCACCGCGTTGGAGATCTGGTTCAGCGCCTGCTGGCTGTTGACCGCGTTCTGCAACGACAGGCCCGCCGAGTGGCTGGCCACCTGATACAACGAGGCGATGGCCTGGGCCGGAGCTTCGGCCACCACCTTGACGTTGGTCTGGGTCACGGCATCGGTGATCTGCGAGTTGACCATTGGATCGGGCATACATCTCTCCTTAGATGGAATGGCCCACCGCAGAAGGCGGCGGCACCGGCTACAGCGTCGAAAACAGGCTCACTGAACAAGAACGTCCCGGCGCGCCCGCTGTGAATCCTGCCACGCCCTCAACGCAGGGCCTCGCGCAACAATTGCACATGCTTGCGCGCCAGGGGCTGGTTCATTCCCAGCTCGGCGGCGATGTTCGGATAGGGCAGATCGTCGACAAACTTCAGTTCAAACAAGCGGCGTTTTTTAAAGGGCAATTGCGCCACCCGCCGACTGAGCAGGGCCAGGGTTTCCAGCAGTTCCACCTGCTCCAGCACCGACATCTGCGGCGCCTCCAACTGCTGCAGCGGGTCGTCCTCGAAATCGGCGAAATCCACGAACAGACGCTGCTCCCGCGCCCGCCGCCGACAGCTGTCGACAAACACATGATCGAGCACCAGGAACAGAAAACCCTGGGGATCGCGAATCCGCTCCGGCGAACGGCGAAAGAACAGCAGCGCCTTGATCGCCGTGGCCGCCAGCCACTCCTGAGCGCCATCGGCGTTACCCCGCGCCAACTGCCGGGCGCGGCGCTGCAACCCGGGCAGCACCGCCTTCCAACTGGCCTCGAACAGATGATCCGCCAACGCTGTCGACAGGCCCTCTTGCATCAAACAGTTCATCTCCCGCACCTCCCTGTGCCCCGTGACTGCACGGATAGGGCTGCAGGTTGCGCTGGGCCGAACGGCCGATGCAGCGGGAAAAACTGCCACTACGGCCCGGGTTTCCGGGGATTGCGCCGGGCGGTGGAAAAGGGATGCAAGCCGGCGTGGACGCTTCGAGTCGACATAGGTATGATGTCGCCCGCACTGCATCCGTAGCTCAGCTGGATAGAGTACTGCCCTCCGAAGGCAGGGGTCGTGGGTTCGAATCCCGCCGGGTGCACCAGCTTCAACGAGAAAGCCCCAGGTCTGATGGCCTGGGGCTTTTTTGTTTCCGAAAGCCGGCGTTGCTGGCAGCAGCCTCATCCACTCCCTGATCCAGAACGACGGCTCGCGACTGGAGGCTGTCCCGGTGGAGCGCGACTTGCTACATTCCCAGCCCCCCCGGACAGGAGGTCCCGATGCTGCGCCATCCCCTGCTCAACCATCCCTTCGAGCCAGACCTACGTGATTGGGTCAGCTGTTTCATGGGCTATGACATGCCCCCAGCACTGGATGCCGAACTGAGCCGCTATAACCCCAACGATTCCCAGGACCGCGAATACCTGATCCGCCACTACGCTCTGAGGCGCGACTACCCCCAGCAGAACTTCCGTCATCGGCAACGGCTGGTAGAGGTTCTGCAAGCCGCACTGGACGATCCGGACTCTGACTTCGACAACATCTGGGAGCCTGCTGAAGATGACGACGAATACGCGCAATGGCCCAGCACTTGGCCGGCGGTGCTCGACGACAGCCGGGACTTCTTCCAGCGCCTGCTGGTCGCGGCCCGGGAGCTGTGGCACGAGGACCTGAGCCGCGCACGGTTGCCTTCTCTGCAGGAATGCAGGGCGATTGCGCAGCGGGATCGGGGCACCCGCGACTGGCTGTTCAACATCGACAACAGCGAAACCTGGAGAGCGGTCTTCAATGAGGCGGCTACGCCCTATGACTTCAATACCCCGGGCCCGGTGTTTCAAGGCGAGCAACTGAGCCTGCAGCTGTATGGCGATCTGGGACAGCTGTCCGTGCCTTCCACCTGGCCGGCGAGCCAGGCCCCAACCCATTGCAGCTTGATACTCAAGGTCCAGGGCATCAGCGAACTGGCGCTCAGCGGTACGCGCTTCGACGGGCGCATGCGTACCCAGCTCACCCGCCTCAACCCCGGTTATCACCTGCGCCTGGAAGTCGGTTTTGACTGCGTGATCGAATGCGTGGCGCTGTCCGTGAACATCACCGACGTCGAAGGAATACGCGATGAAAAGCAACTTTGAAATAGCCCTGGAGCGTCAGGAAATACCCCAGTTCTTTCGCGGCCAGGGCCAGTACCTGACCCGGGACGGCGATTGGGACGAGCACCTGTACTGCATCAACTGGCCGGGGATCTTCGCTTACCTGCGGGACCACGCCGATGGCGCACAGCAACTGAGCAGCGCCTTCGAGCTTTACGTCTACAGCGTTGGGGAAACCATCGAGGATTGCTTCGGCCTGCGGGAAAACCTGTTCGGCTATTACTCGACCCGGACCCGCTGGGCGCCCGAGAGCGTCGATCTGCTGGCACAGCTGCCGGAGCCCTGCCGGCGGCGCATCGTGCAGCGTTTGAGCTGGTATCGCTGGCAGGTGGAAAATCACGCCCGGCTGCTGCCGGAACGGGCCCGGCGCATGACCGCGGACGGTGCCTGCGCCGAGTTCATCGACCTGCCCGCCTTGCCTTACAGCTGAACCCGGCGGCCGCCGGAATTATTCATCCTCGGCGGCTTCAGCGTCCTGCTGCGCTTGTTCGGCTTCGTCCTGCGCCTCGGGATCGACGCCCTCTTCAGCCTCTTCCAGGCCAAAGTCCTTGCGACTCTCCTTGATGGCCTGACGGATATCCGCGCCCTTGATCGGGCAGTTCAACATTGCCGCTATACGGTCGATGCGGGGTGCCATGACCGGCCTCTCACTTTCTGGAAACTGCGCAGATAGTGCGCGCTTTCCCTGGCGACAGCCAACCCCCGCACCTTATTGACGACGCAAGGCTTGCAGGCGCGCGTCCAGATCCTCCTGTGGATACTGTTCATGCAACTGGAGCAGTAGCTCGGCCGCCGCACGGCTCTGGCCGTCTTCCCACAGGCGCAAGACCGCCTGAAGTTGCTCATCCAGCCGTTTGATCGTCCGGGGCTCGACCGGGGCCGACATGCGCTTGGCCAGCTTGCTCGACTCGGCCCTGGGCTTGGCCAGCGCAGGTGGCGCTGCATCAGCGGACGCTTCCATCTCCGGCGCCGCGGCAACACTGCCGACAGGGGCCGCCGGAGCGATGGGCGAAGGGGCTGCGGGCTCAGGGACGCTCAAGGCCCCGGCCAGCTCGGCGGAACGTGGCGCCGCCTGGCGTGCCATGGGCGCAGCTGGGGCTGGAGCGGGCGCAGGGACAAAGGCCTGTTCTTGTGGATAGTGCTCCGGGGAAGGCCGCAGCAAGCCAATGACCAGGGCCACACCAAACAGGCTGGCAAAGGCCAGTTGATAGCGCGGCCGCTGGCAGGCCTGCATCCAGCGCTGCCAAAGGCTCGGCTTGGGCGCCGGGGCTTCGCGGCGCGCAGTGGCCAGGATCAGGGCATCCAGATGGGCCGGTGGTTCCTGGGTGCTGTGTTGGCGGATGTGCGCCAGCATCTGCTCTTCAGGGGACGGGGTCTGTCGGGCGTCAGTCATGTGAGTACCTCCTCGGCCAGGAGCCGACGCAGTTTTTTCAGCGCATAACGGAAACGGCTTTTCACCGTTTCCAGCGGCGCCTGGGTCAGGCTGGCGATTTCTGGCAGTTCCAGGTCGCCGTGGGCCCGCAGCAGGAACACTTCGCGCTGGTCTTCGGGCAAGTCTTGCAAGGCGGCTTCGATACGCTGCTGGTCGCGGCACAGGCTCAGTTGCTGTTCGGGACCGGGAGCCTGGTCGGCTTCGCCATGCAGTTGTTCGTCATAGCTGTCGTGCAGCGGGTTGTGCTGACCGTGCTTGCGCCAGTGATCGATCAGCCGGTTGCGAGCAATCTGATACAGCCAAGTACGAAAGCTGGCCCGCCCCTGGGGCTGGCTAGCGCTACGGATCAGGCTGAGCCAGGTGTCCTGGTAGACCTCTTGCGCCAGCTCGGCCTTGCCGCACAGGCCCAGGACAAAGCGATACAGACCCTGGCGATGGCGCTGGTAGAGCAGCTCGAAGGCCGCAGGATCTCCGGCGCGATAACGCGCCAGCAGCGCTTCATCGCTGCTGGCATCGGTGGACACTTGGGGAGCAGACATAGGGCGGATGAACTCCTGTTCACTGCTCGTAATGGGTCTATTCAAGACGGCTCTGCACTTGGCTCACGTCCACGGGCTGAGCCTCGGCCTGGGCAGCATTTTCCGTCTGGGTTTTCGGCGCCTGAGTTTGCAGACTTTGCGCCAGCTCCACCAGTTGTACGAACTCGCCGCGCAGTCCGTAAGGATCTTCGCCCTTGGCGCCCCGGGCCAGCTTGGCGGTGTCGGTCAGGCTGAAGTTGCCGGTGTAGCGGCCGTCCTTGAGTTGCTGGGAGAACGCCGCCACCGCAGCGGCGAAGCGCAGGTCGGGGCTGGCCTCAGCCAGTTTAGCCGGCTGCTGCGCGCTGATCGGCCGTTCGATCAAGCGGCTACTGCCACCTTCCGGCGCCTTGTAGCGCACCCGCAGCATCGCCAGTTCACCATTCTTGCCACTCTGCTGCGGCGCCTTGGCCTGTGCATAACGCAGGGGCTCCAGCCAGCCCTTCTCGCCCGCCGGGACGATTTCATACAACGCGGTCACCGTATGCCCAGCGCCGATTTCCCCTGCGTCCACTTTGTCGTTGCTGAAATCTTCACGCTTGAGGGCACGGTTCTCATAACCCAGCAGACGGTATTCGCTGACTTGGGCCGGGTTGAATTCCACTTGCAGCTTCACGTCCTTGGCCACCACCGCCAGGGTGGAACTGAGCTGGTCCACCAGCACCTTGCGCGCTTCGCGCAGGTTATCGATGTAGGCGTAGTTGCCGTCACCGGCATCGGCCAGTTGCTCCATCAGGTGCTCGTTGTAGTTATCCACACCGAACCCCAGGGTGGTCAGGGAGACACCGCTCTTGCGCTTCTCGGCGGCCATGGCCTTGAGGCTGTCGAAGTCGCTGATGCCGACGTTGAAGTCACCGTCGGTGGCCAACAGGATGCGGTTGATGCCCTTGTGGATAAAACCATGCTGGGCCATCTGATAGGCCAGCTGGATGCCCGAGGCGCCCGCCGTGGAACCACCGGCGGTGAGCTGGTCGATGGCGCTGCGAATCTTCGCCTTGTCGCGTCCGGATGTAGGCTCCAGCACCACTCGCGATTCGCCGGCGTAGACCACCAGCGACACCCGATCCTGATCCCGCAGTTGATCCACCAGCAGCTTGAGGGTGCTTTTCACCAGGGGCAGGCCTTCGCGGCGGTCCATGGAGCCGGAGACGTCCACCAAAAACACCAGGTTGGCCGGGGCCAACTCTGCCACCGCACGATCCGATGCCTTGATGCCGATGCGCAGCAAACGAGTGTGGGAGTTCCACGGAGAGGGCGCCAGCTCGGTGGTCACGCCGAAGGGCGAGCCGTCGCTGGGCAGGGCGTAATCGTAGGGGAAATAGTTGACCAGCTCCTCCAGGCGCACCGCGCCTTCCGGCGGCAGGCTGCCCTGGTTGAGCAAGCGGCGGACATTGGCATAAGCACCGGTATCGACGTCGGCGCTGAAGGTAGAGACCGGTGCTTGGGCAACGCTGTGGATCGGGTTGTCCGGCAACTTCTGGTACTGCTCACGGGCCTCGTCGCGGTAACCGGCCATGATCGAATCACGGGCGGCGATGGGCGCCGGCATCGGTGCCGACAACCTCATGGGATGCGCCACGCGCTTGGTCATGGCGGCATCGGCGTGTTGCGCCTCGTACTGCGCTTCAGGCGCAGCCGGCAATGCTCCCTGGGTTGACGACCCGGCGGCGGATTCGGGCTTGGACGACACACCACAGCCGGCAACCGCCAGCAACAGACCGGCGGCGAAACCCTGGGCGACCGGACGAACGAAATGCACGGGAAGGGACATGGGGGCTGACCTCGGGAAGAAATGATCCATTCCCCCCTTCAGACGAAGCCCCTGAGCCATTCGGGTTAAGCCCTGGAAAAAAATTCACTCAGCGAGCGTAACGGCGCACCACACTGCTATTGCGCAACACGTGGCCGTTGATCTTCTCCAGCAACTGAGCCCGGGTCAGCCCGGCAGGGAGGGCATCCGGCGCCAGATCCAGGGCGTAGATCTGGATGATGTAGTGGTGCGCGCTGTCACCCACCGGCGGGCATGGGCCCATGTAGGAAGTACCGTTGCGGCTGTTGAGGCCGCCCACACCTTCCAGAGTCGGCTTGGTGCCAGCTCCGGCGGGAATCTGCCGAGTGCTGGACTTGATGCCGTAATGCACCCAGTGATCCACACCCTGGCCCTTGGCGCCGTCCGGGTCGTGCATGACGATGGCGTAGCTCAAGGTGCCGGTGGGGCCTGCGGTCCAGTTCAGGGCCGGGGAGTTGTTGTGCCCGCCACAGCCCTTGGCATCACTGGCATTGCCGGTGGTGAACAGCCGGTCATCCGAGACCCCAGGGATGTTCAGGGTAAAACGCTCCTGGGCCTGCACGGGAAACTGCAGGCACAGCAGCACGGCACCAGCGGCCAGCCAAGTATTGCGGGAGGCAAAGCGAGACATACGAAAGCACCTTTTGCAGATGAGATCAGGGGGCCAGAGGACTATAGCCTGCACAAAAGAGCGCGCTCCTTCGTGCAGGGCGCGGGGAGATTGAGCTTGAGGACAGGGGTAGTTGTAAATGAATATTTCAGAGTCCAACCGCGATCGCGAGCACAGTTCACGGCCGGCCAGACACTGCGCCCGACATGACGCGGCAGGCCCTCAGCCTCGATGGGCCTGCATGTACTGACGCAGCAATTGGTTGATCCGCGTCTGATAACCCGCGCCCTGGCCCTTGAACCACTCCAGCACATCGGCGTCCAGGCGAATGGTCACGGCCTTCTTGCCCGGCAGGTGCACCTCGGCGCGGCGAAAGAAATCGTCATCCAGCTCGGGAATATCTGAAGTATCGATGCTCTGGTCATCGGCTTTCGCCAGGCGCTCCCAATCCGTTTTCGATCCGTCAGTTTTCGATCCGTTGGACATAATATTTAGCCTCCCGTTTAGTGGCTTTTCGCGCCGAGATAATGCGCACCGCATGACCCCGCCGCTCGGTATGGACCACCACGCCCACCAGGGTCCTGATCCAACCGAGGCTGACCCAGCGTTCTTCGCCGTAGTCCAGGCGCTCATCGCGCAAGGACAGCACCGGACGCTGGAACATCAGCACGGCATCGTTGAAATCGATGCCGTGCTTGAGCAGGTTGGCGTGGTTCTTGGCCTCGTCCCATTCAAAGTACATGAGCAATTTCGTATTTACAAATGTACATACAGGCTAGCCGAGCGTTCGCCAAAAACGCCCTGGGTAAACACCTGGAAATACAGTCGTAAGCGGGATGGATGTGTACGGAAAAAGCCCTACAGCGTTCTCGGAAAAGACACCGCCACACTTGCCTTGCACCGCTGGAAGCCGGCGGCTTATAGTCCGGCCGTCGCCCAGATGGCGACTCGGGTTTGGCGACCCGACATATAGAGAATGCAAACAACCTGCTTGCAGGTTTTTTTGCGCCCGCATGATTGCTCTATGGCGGTTGTGCGTGGGAGACCTTCGGGTCTGTCGGTTTTCTCTATTGCCGGCTCGCCAACCTGCGCACAACTGCCACCTATTGTTTGGCGACGGTAAGTGGACAGCCGCTCAACTAACGGAATAGAGAGAACTGATCATGAACCGCTACATGCCGATAACCGGCCACGACTGTCTGATTCCTTCCCTGCTGATCGACACCCAGGCGCCCATCGACGTGCTGCACGACGCCGCAGCCTTTCGCATCCGCGCCGCGACCCAACTGCTGGAGAACTTCGCCGCCGAGAGCCTGCGCAGTGAACCGGTGGTTTTGCAGGAACTGACCCTGGTGTGCAGCATCCTGCTGCGCGATGGCTGTGATCTGCTGGATGTGACATCACGGCGCCTGCGGCCGCAGGCCGAACTCTAAACACCCCCGGGCGGCTTCCCGGCCGCCCGCTTTTCATAAGGAAATGCCATGCATAAACCCGCAACAGAACTCCCCCAGCGCCAGATCCGCGCGCTCTACGACGCCGACACCATTCGCGTCTACCAGGCCTACTCCGACAGCATTGCCGATGCCGCCCTGGCCCACGGCACCTTCGTCTCCCCGCCCTTCAAGATGGAGCGCATGACCTGGATAAAGCCGTCTTTCCTGTGGATGATGTACCGCGCCGGCTGGGGCTACAAAGACGCCGGACAGACCCGCATCCTGGCCATCGACATCAGCCGCGAAGGCTTTGAATGGGCCCTGGCCAACGGCTGCCTGAGCCATGCAGACGAGTCCATGAGCAAAGAAGAGTGGTTGAAGTTGAAAGACCAGTCACCGGTGCGCATTCAATGGGACCCGGAGCGTGACCTGTACCTGCGGCCCCAGGAACACCGCGCGATCCAGATCGGCCTAAGCAAGGAGGCCGTGCAGTTGTATGTGAACCAGTGGATAAAACGCATCACTGATGTCACCCCCCTGGCTCACGAGATTCATCGGCTTATTCAGCTAGGTAATTTGGACGGCGCCCACAGTCTGATTCCGCAAGAACAGGAATATCCCACTCCCCGCGAGTACAGATGAGTCGCCCTTGGCGCCAGCTCAACCATCAGCGACGCCTGCCCTACCTCCTCAGGACTGAGGCGCAAACACTGCATGACGACCACTCTCCGGACAGCAAAACGCCCGGGCTGTTGAACAGCGCCGGGCGTTGGGCTTCGCGGTCGGAGGGCGCCAGAGACGCCCCCACTTAGGGCTTACTGCAGGGTGCCAGCACCGCCCATTTTGCTCATGACAAAACCCACGAACTGCTCGACGGTCATCTTCTGGCCGTTGAAATTCACTTCGTTATTGGCGTAGTGCAGCGACGACACCACCGCATTGCCTTCCAGCTTGGCCAACTGAGTGGCCAGGGCCATGGCGCTGAGCATTTCCGCGGTGGCGGCGCTTTGCTCGGCGATCTGCTTGGCGTCGGTCTGGCCTTCGGCCTGGGCCTGCAAGGCGGCGACGTCAGCCAGCATCGGCTTGGACAGCGACAGCTTGGCGTCCAGCTGGCTGATCAGTTGCTTGCCCAGCTCAGCCGGCGGCAGTTCCAGGCTCTGCGGCTTGGCCAGGTCCAGGCTCAGGCTGAAGCGACTTTCACCACCAGCGGTCTTGAATGCCAGGCTTTCCAGGGCGATCTGTGGTTTGGCTTCCAGGACCTTGTTTACCGCGGCACGCACCTTGACCTGCTGGGCGTCGCTCATTTGCAGTTCCGGTGCCGGCTCACCCTCGGCAGTCGCCTCGTTGGCCGCCTGCTGATACGGCTGCAGCACGGTCTGGTAGATCTGGAGCAGATCGAGCATGCCCTGGCTGTCGAGGTTCTTCATGCTCCAGAGCATCTCGGCCGAACCCACGGTCTTGCCGTCGAAGGCGATTTCGCCCACTCGGTAATCCGCGCGGCCCGCTACTGTGCTGCCGGTTTCTTCGCTGGAGGTCTTCTGTTCGAAGTTCTTCAGGGTCAGCACCGACTGCTTGTCACCGAAGGTGGCCTTGGTGCTGGTGAGCTCCAGGGTGTTCTGCCCCAGGTAGTAGTCGAAGCTGCTCTTTTGCAGGTTGCTGGCCAGGGTCAGGCCGTTGATTTCCAGTTTGAGCGGTGCTTTTTCTGGCGAGCTGAGGAACAGGCTCAGGCTATCCATGTAGCCGTCGACCTTGGCTTTCTGGCGGTTTTCGCTGACGCTGAAGGTGGCGTTCAGGCCGGAGAACTTGAGGTTGTTCAGCTCATCCAGGGCCAGCTCCATCGGAGCGAAATCCACAGTGCCCTCGGCGGACAGGTCATAGCCAACATTGACCACGCCCTTGAACGGTGCAGCGCCCTTGGTGGCGGCAAACCACTTGTCGGTCTGGGCATTATTTTCCAGTTGGTAATGACTGGACGCCATGACGGGCAGCCACTTGAGACGGATCAGGCGCGAGAAAGGCAGCGGGCCGTGTTCGATGTGGTCGGCGATCATCAGTTCCAGCCCACCGTTGAACACCTCGCCCTCGGTCTTGAGGCGGTAGCGGGCGTCGCTGCTGAACACGCCACGCTCCAGGGACACCAGTTCCAGGGTAGCGGTGGCGTCGTAGCCGATCAGCGCCGCTTGCAGCTCCTTGTTGCTTTCAACCACCTGCTGCTGCAGAACCCCTTCCAGCTTGGTGCCGGTGTACCAGGCGCCGCCGGCACTGATGACACCTACCGCGACGACGATTCCTAACAGTACGCCTGCTGATTTATTCATGTCTGACCCGATCAATATCCGTTGTTTGAAGGTGTGCTCGTCTTCCCTGAACCCATGACGGGTTGCGGCTCGACTCCGCGCAAAACCGGCGCAGATTACCACTGGCGGCTAGCGCGAGCCCAATCTTTGAATGTGAAAAACCGTGGAACGCGGGGGAGCGGGCCCTGTAGCGGTTGCCGCAGGGCCGGGGGAAGGGATTTCAGGAATATTCGACTTCCAGGGCATCGAGTTGATGGTCGAAGCTCTTCAGGCGGGCGCTCCAGGTGTAGACCAGTACTTCGAAATCCCGATCGATCACCGGGCTGTTGCCACGGGATTCGCCACGGGGATCACAGAAATCCAGCTGGTATCGCTCCCGGGCCATGGCGGTGGCGACATCCGACAGTTCCCGGGCATTGCTCAGCCAGTGATGGCCGTCATCGGCCTGTTTGTCGAGCAGCATGCACTGCTTTTTCAGGGCTTCCAGGCTCTTTTCCAGAGGGGTGCCGGTGAGTTCGCCCATGACTTCGGCGAAGGTCCGCCCCGGCTGCCAGTAGCTGCCCCAGAAGTAACGGTCGAACACGGTCTCAACCCGGCGCAGAGCCACCTTGGTGTCCCAGATCATCACCAGGGTCTTGCTCTGTTCGAGCTGTCTTTTCTTGATTTTCTGACTTTGCCACGAGGCCCAGGCCACCACACCGATGGCCAACACCGCGATCAGCGCGCTGGCGCTGTCGAGGAACACCATGGCCTTGTCGATCTGGTGGGCCAGCATGATGCCGTAGAAGTAGGTGGCAGACAGCAGCACCAGTGCACAGAGCGCACACCAGAAGCCCGGAGCATAAGGGTTTTTCATTATTGGAATCCCCATGACCATCACATGCTTTGATCGGCTGGAAAGTCCATTGCACGCAGGACGTTTCCAACAGATCAAAGCATAGCAACGGCCTCAGGGTTTCGCGGGTTGCGAGCCTTGCGTTCGTCCGCTTTCCCAACCGCCGCCCAGGGCCAGGAACAGATCGATCTGGCTCATCGCCACCTGGGTATTGGCCGCCGCCAGCTGCGCGCGCATATCGGTGTAGGTACGGGTGGCTTGCAGGTCGGCGAGGAAGGAAGCGCGCCCGGCCTGGAAGAAACGGTGAGTCTGGTCCGCCGCCAGTTGCGCCGACTGCTCGGCATCCGCCAGGGCCTCGCGGCGTTGCAGCTGGGCGCTGTACTGGGCCAGGCCGGTCTGGGTTTCACGAATGGCGTTGAGCACGACTCCGTCGAAATGGGCCAGGGCGCCCTGGCTCGCCGCTTCGGCCTCATGAATGCGCTCACGGGCGCCGTTGGCCGGCACCGTCCAGCTGATCAGCGGACCAAAGCCCCAGCGGTTGGTGGAGGGCTTGCCGAGGTTGTCGAGGATGCCCACGGTGCCGACCGTCGCGCCAATGCTGATGTCCGGGTACAGGGCCCCGGTGGCCACGCCGATGCGCGCGGTGGCGGCGGCCAGTTGGCGCTCGGCCTGCCGTACATCGGGACGACGCTTGAGCAGCGCCGCGCCATCGCCCACCGGCAACAGTTGGGCGATGTGCGGTAACTCGGCGCACGTGCCGGTGCCGGCGGGCAGTTGATCCAGCGGTTTGGCCAGCAGCATCGACAGGCGAAACAGCCCCGACTGGCGCGCGGCTTCATAGCGCGGCAACTCGGCGCGCAGGGATTTGAACTGGGTCTGGGAGCGGGTGACCTGGGTTTCGTCGCCGCGCCCGGCATCGCGCAGGCGCTGGGTCAGTTCGGTGCTCTGGGCTTGCAGGCGCAGGGAGTGTTCGGCGATTTCCCGCTCTTCGTTGGCCGCGCAGACCTGGGTATAGGCGCGCACCACGTCCGCCACCAGGGTGATGCGCGCGGTATCGGCCGCCGCCTGGGTGGCATCGGCATTGGCCTGGGCCGCTTCGATGCCGCGTTGCAGGGTACCGAACAGGTCGAACTGGTAAGAGGTGCTGATGGACAGGTTGCCGACGTTGGCCACCGGCACTTTTTCCGGCAGCAGGAAGGCCTCGCCAGACTCCTGCAAACGCTCGACCCCGGCCTTGACCCCACCGCTCCAGCCACCGGCGGCCTGGGCCTCATCCACCTGAGCCCGGGCCCGGGCCAGGTTGGCGGCGGCCACGCGCAAGTCGGTGTTGGAGGCCAGGGCCTGCTGCACCAACTGGTCCAGACGCGGGTCCTGGTACAGGCGCCACCAGTCGGCGGGCACCGGCGCCGACACCACATTGGCGCCCTGGGCGGTCAATTGGCCCTGCAGGTCCTGGCGTTGCAGCGCCGCGTCCTTGGGCAGGCGGTAATCCGGCCCGACCATCTGACAGGCCGAGAGCAGCAGGCCGAGTCCGGCCAGGGCCAAACGTGCGCCGCTGTTCATTGGCCGGGCTCCCGCTTGGCCTGATCGTCGAGGATCGACACCGTGGCAGTGCGCCCGGCGATCATGCGGAAGTCCGCCGGCACCTCGTCAAAGGCGATGCGCACCGGAATCCGCTGGGCCAACCGCACCCAGCTGAAGGCCGGGTTGACGTTGGGCAGCAGGTTGGAACCGCTGCTGCGGTCACGGTCCTCGATCCCGGCGACGATGCTTTCCACATGCCCGCGCAGCCGCGCGCGGTCGCCGATCACACGGATGTCCACCGCCTGACCAACATGAATGCCGTCGAGCTTGGTCTCTTCGAAATAGCCATCGATATGAAAGGAATTGCTGTCCACCACCGACAGCACCGGGCGCCCGGCGGTAACGAATTCCTGAGTCCGCGGTGCGCGGTCGTTGACGTAGCCGTCCACCGGGCTGCGTACCACCGAACGGTCGAGGTTGAGCTGGGCGCTGTCCACCGCCACCTGGGCCTCGGCCAGGGCCGACTGGGCACGGGCCTCGCGGGACTGGCTCTCTTCCAGTTGCTCGCGCGGCACCAGATTGCCCAGGCCACGGTTGCGCTTGGCCTCGCGCTGGGCCTGGGCCAGGGTTTCCTGACGGTCGGCCAGGGCGGCCTTGGCCTGGCGCAGGGCCAGCTTGAAACGGTCCTGATCGATGCTGAACAACACCTGGCCGCGCTTGACCAGCTGGTTGTCGCGCACTTCCACCTGCTGGATCAGCCCGGACACGTCCGGGGCGATCTGCACGATGTCGGCACGAATATGCCCATCCCGGGTCCAGGGCGCGAACATGTAGTACATCACCATGCGCCAGACCACCACGACCGCGAAGGTCACCACCAGTAACGTCAGGACCACACGGCCAATGGTCAATAAAGGTTTTTTCATGTCATCAGGTATCGACTGAGAGAGTCCACCGCGCCCAGCAGCAGCGCGTAGAGACCCACGTTGAACAGCGCCCGGTGCCAGACCAGACGATAAAAGTGCAAGCGCGTCAGCACCCCGTGCACCAACAGGTACAAGCCATAGGTGATGCCCATCAGCACCAGCAGCGTGGGCAGAAACACCCCGCTGATATCCAGATCACCGATCACAAGGGCGCTCCATCAATGCCATGGGGAAGGGGTTGTTCAAGCTCGCCGGTGGCGACGAATTCCACCCCCGGCAGCAGCGCCAGGCGCAGGCCACTGAGGGCGTGCAGCAGGTGCAGGCGGGTTTCGTCGTCGCCTTGCAGGCCCTGGCTGTTGAGCGCTCGCCGAGTGCGATCCAGGGTCATCAGCAACGCACTGGGTGCGGGCAGGCGCTCACCGGCCTTGAGGCAGGCCTTGAAGTATTCGCCGACCTCGGCCACCACCCGGCGCAGCAGGGTCTGGGCCTGTCCTTGCACCCGTGGCGCGTAGGCCTGCAGGTCCAGGACATTGAGCGCCACGCGCAACTCCCGCAGGGCGGCACCGGTGTCCTGGCCGGTCATGGCCAGGCGCGGCAGGTGCTGCATCAGCCGGTCGAGCATCTGCGCGCCCATGTGCCGGTGCTCGGCCAGGGTTGCCGGCTCGGAGAGGCTGACGATGTCGCGCCAGCTGAAGCGGGTCAGGCGCTTGGCCGCCAGCTCCGAACCGAACGGCCGGGCGATCAGGGTCCAGACAAAGGCAAACAGCAGGCCCATGGGCCCGGCCAGGTTGGCGTTGGCAAAACTCAGGAAGTCCGCGTCGTAGGCGCCCTGGATGCTGATGAAGGACGAGGTGTTGACGATGGTCAGGAGCATGCCCAGGTAGAACCGCGGTTGTACCGTCAGGGTGCCGACGCAGATGAAGGGCACGGCAAAGGCCAGCACCAGCATGGGGAAGTCATGCAGGTTGGGCAGGATCAGGAACAGGTAGAGGCTGGCGAACAGCACCGACATCGCAGTCCAGAAAAAGAACCGGTAGATCTGCGGGGCCGGGTCGTCCATGGAGGCAAAGAAGCTGCAGGCCACCGCCGCGAGGATCACCGCGCTGCCGCCGTCGGTCCAGCCCAGGAGTATCCACAGCACCGAGGCGACGATGATTGCGAGCACCGTCGAGCCCGCCGAATACAGCATCAGCCCGCGGTCGAGAAAGGGCGTCAGCCGGCCCAGGCGCCAATGCCGGTAGACCGCGCGCCAAGTGTCCTGGCTTTCGCTCTGGATGGCGTGCTGCAGGCTGCGGCAGTCCTGCCACAAGTCGATCCACTCGCCGAGGCGGTACAGGGCGTTGGACAGCAGCAACTGGTGCCGGTCATCCAGGGCTTCGGCGCTCGGCTGCAGGGCTTCAAGCTCATCGCGCAGGGCTTGCCAGCGCTCCACCGAAGCGTCCCGGGCGGTGCCTTGCAGCCATTCATCGGCCTTGGCCAGCAAGGGGGCGAACTGCGCCACCAGCTCCGGGGTACGCCGCTCCAGGGCGTACAAGGCGTCATCCAGAGCATCCACCACCGGCAGCAGGTTGATCATCCGCCCGCGCAGTTCCTTGGTGTTGCGCACCGTCTGCGGCCGGGCGCCTTCGTGGGGCAACTGGCCGATCATCAACTCCAGGGTGTTGAAGGTGCCCACCATCGACGTGCGCAAAGCGCTGACTTCTTCAGGCTGGACGTTGCGGGCCAGGAAGCGCTGGCTGTAGCGCGCGGCATCGGCGAACCACTTGCTGGTGGAATCGACGAACACCGGGGCCAGCCGCCGGGGCCAGAACAGGCTGCCGATGACCGCAGCGCAAATGATGCCGAGGAAGATTTCCTCGGTTCGTGCCTCGGCCACATCCCACACCGCCAGGGGGTTGTCCACCACCGGCAGGGCAATCAGCGGCAAAGTGTAGCCGGCCAGCATCAGGGCGTAGTTGTTGGCAGTGCGCAAATGCATGGACAGGAACAGCAAGATCCCGGTCCACAGGGCGATGATCAGCACCAGCAGATAGGGGCTCTGCACGAACATCGGCACCAGCAGCACCGCAGCCGCCGCGCCAAGAAAGGTACCGACCGCCCGATACAGCGCCTTGGAACTGGTGGGGCCGACAAAGGGGCTGGAGACGATGTACACCGTGGCCATGGCCCAATAGGGACGCGGCATCTGCATCAGCATGGCGATGTACAGCGCGATCATTGAGGCGGCGAAGGTGCGTACACCGTAGAACCAGTCCCGCGCGGGGGGCATGCCGGTGAAAAAGCCTTTCAAGATGGCAGCACCGGTACATGGCTGGCGGACTCGAAGGCGCGAATCACCCGCAGTGCCGCTTCCAGGTCGCTGCTACTGATGCCTTCGAGGACTTCATGGCGCAGGCGCACCAACTCGCTCTCTACGGCGTGCACCAGCTCGCGGCCGCTGTCGGTCAGGCTCAGGCATTTGGCCCGGCGATCGTTGGGGTCTTCACTGCGGCACACGTAGCCGGCGCTGCACAGTTGATCCAGCAGGCGCACCAGCGACGGGCTTTCCATCCCCGCGGCCTGGGCCACCGTGACCTGACGCACGCCCTCGCCCAGGCGCCCGATCATCAACAGGGGCACCGCACAGGCTTCGGAGATGCCAAAGTTGACCAGGGTGGTCTGGCAGATACGCCGCCAATGCCGGGACGCGACCACCATGCCACTGCTGATGTTCATGTGGAGTGATTCAAGGGAGTTGGACACTAGATGGTTCGCACACTGTTAGTTTGCTAACTATCAATATGGCATCCACGGATAAATCCAGTCAAGTTTTGTAACAATTACCCAGCCCAAGCATCCTGCTGATCCGCTTCCAGCCAGAGCAGATACTGAAAAGGTATATACTTTTTCATGACTTTTTGCGGAGAACGCTCATGCCAAAGCACGCCGTCTTTACCATGAAACTCGAAACTGAACTGCGGGATCAGTTCATGGCGGAAGCACAAGCCTGCCACCGTCCGGCCTCGCAGATCATTCGCGAAATGATGCGCGATTTCGTCCAGAAGCAGCACGAATCCCGGGAGTACGAGGCATTTTTGCAGCAGAAAATTAAGCTCGCCCGAGCCTCGGTGGAAGCTCAACGCGGGCACAGCCATGAAGACATAGAAGCCGAGTTCGCTGCCAGACGCGCCAAGGCATCGAGGCTCGAATGAACATCGCCTGGGTTCCAGAAGCCGTGAAGGACCGCTCGGACATCTGGGATTACCTGTACGCCCTCAACCCAAGGGCGGCCGTTGAGATGGACAGGCGCTTTAGCGACTGCGTCGAACACCTGATCCTCAATCCACATATCGGATCTGTGGGGCTGGTGGTCGGAACCCGCGAGCTGATTCCCCACCCCAGCTATCGCTTGGTCTATCAGATCGACCAAGACAGGATCTGGATACTGACCCTGGTACACACTTCTCGCCAATGGCCACCGCTGAGCTAGCCCCCTCGCCCCCTGCGCAACAGCACATCCAACTGATCCACCACCTCCGCCCAGTCCGCATCGTCGAGCAGTTCCGTGCGCAGGAAATCCGCCTGGCTCTTGCTCCAGAAGAACGCATCCGCCAGGTGCAACTCCGGTTTCAGCGGGGAATGGGTAGCGATGAATCGATCGATGCTCACCGGGTCATCGGCCAGCCCCAGTTGCTTGAACAGCGCCGGCAGATTGTGGGTCGGTGATTCCATGGTCTGACTCCTGATCAGTGAGACACTTCGCAAACCTGGGCGTGGGGCACCATTTTCAGGTACTCAGCCATGCTCATGTGCACCAGGTTGTGGTGATTGCCGGCCTCCAGATAGATGTCTTTCTGCCGGGTCAGGCAGGGGTCGATGACGACATCCAGGCCGTAGGATTCGCCAAGAGCCGGCACCGCACCGCGCTCGCAGTCGTTGAACAGATGGGCCAGGGTGCTTTCCCGGGTGATCTGCCATTCACCGCTGCCGCGGACCTTGCTCAAATCCAGATGACGGCTGGCGGGCAATACCGCCATCAGGTAGTGACCGTGGTGATCGTCGAGAATCACCGACTTGGCCAGCCGCTGCGCGGGAACCCCCGCCACACGTGCGGTCTCCAGGCTGCTGGCCGAGTGAGGGTGAGTTATCAGGTCAAATTCGCAATGCGCCAGCTCCAGGCTGCGTTGCACGGTTCTTGCCATACGCATGATGCACCTCGGTGCCCCGAAACCGGTTCGAGGCGGCAGGTTGACGTTCCCTCAAATGAGTCTAGGTCGGGCCAGGGTTGCCGCACCGCGCAACTTCCGAACGGCATTCAACGCACTCAGCGCGAGCTGCATAGCGCTGCCACAGAGGCGCACATGACAAACAGTCGGGCCCGGGTGCTGCCTGCGGCGAACTCGGTGACTGTGTGCCAGCCGGCCGGCAAGGGCGCGAACTCCTCGGGTTGATCGTCGGTACCCACCAGCCAGACCCGACCGCTGCCCACCGGCAACGAGCCCAGTTGATCCAGGTAGACCTCATCCGGTTGGTCGATCAGGGTGCCGAAACCATAGGCGTTCGGCCTGCCGGAGGCGCCCCCTGACAACGGCGGCGTGTACAGCAACGGCTGAGCATCGGTGCGGTTGTAGTAGACGTAGCTCAAGTACCAGAGCATGTCGCTGATGACGATGCGGTCGCCCGGGGCGTAGTGGGTGTTGACGTAATCCACCATCACGCTGATCTGGTCGTTGACGTCGACATCGGTGTTGTTTCGCAGCCCCTGGGCTTCGATCCCCACGAAGACCAGCAACAGGGCCAGGGCCAGCAGTCGCGCGGTGCGCAGCCAGCGGTCGATGACCATTGCCACGATCAACGGCAGGCCCAGGGCATAGGCCGTCAGGTAGCGTTCGATGAACACCGGGGAAATGAACGACACCGCAAACACCAGCAACAGCGGCACCAGGGTAAAACTGACCAGCAGCCCACCCAGCCGGGGCCGCGAGCCGTCACGCCACGCGGGCACCAGGCAGACCAGCAGCATCAGCAGCGGCAACCCCACGAACAGCGGCCAGGGCAGGCTATCGCCTTCGTCCTGGAGCAACAGCTGCCAGACCATGGCCGGCAGGGACGACCAGGTCACCGCAGGTTCCCAGCCCACATCGCCACCGACCTTCAACTCGTCCAGGTGCCGCAGCAGCTCCAGCAGCTCGGGAACCCAGGGCAGGTACAACAGCACCACCAGGGCATTGGCCAGCCACCAGACCGGCCGACCAAGCAACCGCCGACCGTCCTCGCCCCGGGCGCCCGATAGCGCCAGGTACAGCCAATGGGCCAGAACACAGAGCACCGTGAAGTAATGGGTGTAGAACGCCAGCGCCAACAACAGGCTGTAGATCAGCAGGTAGCGCCGGCGCCGAGGCTGGCGTACCCAGTACGCCAGGGCCAGGCTTGCCCCCAGCAGCAACATGCCCAGCAGGGCATACATGCGCACTTCCTGGCTGTAGCGCACGGCGGTGGGCAGCAACGCCAGGAGCACCCCGGCGAGAATCGCCGCTCGTCGGCCTGCCAGCAGCGCCACCAGCCAGACACCCAACCCCACCGTGACAATCCCCGGCACGGCGCTGAACATTCGCACCGACAAAATGCCGTCGCCAAACAGTGCGATCCAGCCATGCAGCAGCATGAAATACAGCGGCGGGTGGACATCGCGAGCGGCATGCCGCCAGATCTCTATCAGGGAATACTGGCTGAGCAACAGACTGGAACCCTCGTCGCCCCAGATGGCAGCCGCCGTCAGGTCATAGAAGCGGATGCCGGCGGCCAGCAGCAAGATCGGCAGCAACCCGTATTCCAGCACCCGCCGGGCCAGCCGCTGCAGCCCAGCGCCCTGCTGCATCATCGTCTGCGGCGACAAACGCCCGACCAGATCCGGCGCTTTGCGAAATTCCATTCCCAGCTCCCCTCACCCGCAAGACGTGGCTGCAATGACCGGCACAGCATCTTCTTTTGCCTGGAAAACCGCAAAGCCCAGACAGGCCCGACAGCCGTTGCAAAACATCGGAATCTTCGCTGGCTGCATAGGTGTGCCTCCTGGCCTTCTGTATGATTCGCCCATCTTCAAGGTGCTCCCTCGCGGCTTTGCGAATTAAGGACAATTCATGCGTATCGGTCTTCTTCCATCATTGACCCTGGCCCTGGGCACCTTATTTGCCGCCCTGGCCCAGGCCAGCTCGGACGACATCTGCTCACCGACCTGGAAGCTCTATGCCAACCAGTTGGACAGTTGCAGCAACCTGCCCTTTCTCAGCCCGGGCAACGACAGCCGGGTCAACCTGCGGCTGCTGCTGGCCGACCAGGGCAGCCTGCCCCTGACGCCCCGGCCCCTGATTCAGGATGAACTAGGCATGGGCTACGGTCCCGTGCCCTTCATGCACTATCGCCTGCACCCGGCGCAGCCCGAGCTCGACCCCGCCACTGGCAACCCACCCAAACCCGGCCCCTCGCCCGCCACCGAGCAGCTCGACAGCCTGCTGCAGGCCGTGGGCCTGCGTCGCGCCAACCAGAAAACCGCCGGCGACGGCTTTCTCTCCGGAGAAGGCAGCCGCTGTCGCAGCAACTCGGACGCCAGTGCCCTGGCGTTTGTCGAGCAGCTCAACCAGGCGCAGCTGAGCCCGGAAGAACGCCAGGCCCTGGCCGAGGCCCGGGTGCAACTGCTGGCCAGCTGCGACTGGAACGCCAGCGAAATGAGCAAGCTGCTGCCGGGCAACCTGAACTCGGCGGCGGCCAAGGCGTTCGCCCGCTACCTGCAGGCCGCCGCCGACTTCTACAGCGGCCGCTTCAGCGAAGCCGGCAACGGTTTTGCCGCGCTCAAGGACAATCCCCAGCCCTGGCTGGCCGAAAGCGCGGCCTACATGAGCCCGCGCACCCTGCTCAACCTGGCCCAGCAGAACGCCTTCGATGAATGGAGCATGGTCAATCTGGAGCATGTGGACAAACCCGTCCTGCAACAGGCCGGCGCCGGTTTCGAGGACTACCTGAAGACTTATCCACAGGGCCGTTACGCCGTATCTGCCAAAGGCCTGATCCGCCGTGTGCACTGGCTGAAGGGCGACACCCAGGCCCTGGCCGATGACTACGCCGAGCAACTGACCCAGGCTCCCGGCACCCCGCGCAACATGCCTCTGGAAGACCTGGTGGAAGAAGTCGACTACAAACTGCTGAGCCTGCCCGAAGACAACTTCGAGGCTCCGCTGCTGCTGGCGGTCAAGGACCTGATGCGCATGCGCGACGCGCCATCGGCGCCTCTGACCCGGGACGCCCTGCAACAGCAGAAGGCCCTGTTCGCCAGCCAGCCGGCGCTGTTCGACTACCTCCAGGCCGCTTTCAGCCTGTATGTCGAACAGCAACCGGCGGCGGCGCTCAAACAATTGCCCAGCCAACTGCCATCGCAACTGGACTACCTGAGCTTCAGCCAGCAGACCCTGCGCGGCCTGGCCCTGCAGGCCCAACAGGACTGGAAAGGCGCCGAGGCGCTGTGGCTGCAACTGCTGCCCCTGGCCCAGCAACCGCTGCAACGCGAACAGCTGGAACTGGCCCTGGCCTACACCTACGAGCGCAGCGGGCAACTGGCCAAGGTGTTCGCCGCCGACTCGCCGATCAAGACCGCCCAGGTGCGCGCCATTCTCCTGCGCCAGGTGGCCTCGCCCAAACTGCTGCGCCAGCAGGCCCAACAGGCCGACTCACCAGCGGAGCGCAACGCCGCGCGCTTTATCCTGCTGTACAAGGACCTGACCCGCGGCCAGTACGCGGCCTTCGGCAAAGACTACGAGCAACTGCCGCCCAGCCTGCCCGACGATAGCCTTGGCGCCAGCCTGGGCTACATCTACCTCGATACGCCTCCACTGCGCAACTTCCACTGGAATGGTCCCCAGCCTGAAGAGCAACAGCCGGACTACCGTTGCCCGAGCCTGGTGGAGACTGCCGCGCTCCTTGAGCGTGACCCGAAAGCGCCGGCCGGGCTGCTCTGCCTCGGCGAGTTCATGCGCCTGAACAACTTCGATCAGATGCCCCTGGACACGCCACCGAACGCCCAGTCCCTGGGCGGCACCCAGGACACCTTCCCCGGCAAGCCGTTCTCGCGACTCGACGGCTATCAAGTGGTAATCAACAACCCCAAGGCCAGCCGTGACGAACGCGCCTACGCCCTGTACCGGGCCATCTACTGCTACGCATCCTCCGGCAACAACCGTTGTGGCGGCGCCGGCGTCGAGCCGGCCGTGCGCAAGGCCTGGTTCCGCCAGCTCAAGGGCAAGTTGGGGGACACCCAATGGGGCCAGTCGCTGCGTTACTACTGGTGAATCCAAAACGCCTGGCCGGCTGCCTGCTGTCACTGTGCCTGTACTGGGCAGCACCAGCAGGCGCCACCGTAGACGCGGCGCAATACGACGCCTTCTGGCTGTGGAGCGGAGTCAAGACCCAGCCAGTGCTGGCCCAGGCCAAGACCCTGTACATCCTCCAGGGGCAGATCAGTCGCTCGCGGCGCCATCCCGGACGCGGTGTCGAGCTCATCGCCCAGGGCCTGCCGGTGTCGCAGCTGCCCCAGGAACAGGTCTGGGTGGTCTACCGCGCCCACACCCTGGCCTGGCCGGAGTCGCTGTATCGCCAGTTGCTTGGCCAGGTGCAGCGCTGGCAAGCCACGGGCACGCCGGTGATGGGCATCCAGATCGATTTCGACAGCAGCACCCGCGACCTCGAACGCTATGCGAGCTTCCTGCGCGACCTGCGCCAGCGCCTGCCGGCGCACTACCGCCTGAGCATCACCGGCCTGATGGACTGGGGCAGCAACGCCGACCCGCAAGCCATCAGCCAGCTCAAGGGCGTGGTGGACGAAGTGGTGGTGCAGACCTACCAGGGCCGCCGCAGCATCCCCAACTACGCCAGCTACCTGCCGCGCCTGGACCGCATGGGCCTGCCCTACAAGGTTGGCCTGATCCAGGGCGGTGACTGGCAGGAGCCCCAGGCGCTGCGCGATAGCCCCTGGTTCAGGGGCTATGTGGTGTTTTTGCAGAATCCTTGAGAGCAAGGCGGTCTGGCGGACACCTTTGCTGGCAAGCCTGCGCCGGCAAAAGCCAAAAGCGCACAACGCTCCAGCTCATCAGCCTGATGGACCCTTACCAGTCATAGGTCAAACTCGACACCATGGTCCGCCCCTCACCGTAGTAGCAGTCCCAGATGCTGGTGCACTTGGCGACGTAGGTCTTGTCGGTGAGGTTCTTCACGTTCAGCGCCAGCTTCACGCCCTTCCATTGCAGCGGCGATTTTTCCAGGTCGTAGCTCAGGCTGGCGTCGTACACGGTGTAGGACGGGATCTGGAAGGCGCCGTCGTAATCGGTGCCATAGCTGCCCTTGACGTAGCGGGTGCCGACGCCTGCGCCCAGGCCCGCCAGCGGCGTGTCGCCAAGGATCGTGTAGTTGAGCCACAGCGAGGCGGTCAGCGGCGGCATGCCGGCCGGGTGACGCCCTTCGCGCCCGTCGTTGTCCTTGGTGTACTTGACGTCGTTGCGTGACGCCGAGGCAATCACGTCCAGCGATTCGCTGAGGCTGGCCTTGGCTTCCAGCTCGATGCCACGGGAACGCACCGCGCCACTCTGGATGCTGAACCCGGGGTTGGCCAGGTCGGAGGTCAGGATGTTCTCCTGATCCAGCTGGTAGGCCGACACCTGGACGAAACTCTCCTGGCCCGGCGGCTGGTATTTCATCCCCACTTCGTACTGCTTGCCGCTGGACGGCTCGAAAGCGCTGCCCCCGACGCTGGTGCCACTCAAGGGCAGGAAGGATTCCGAATAGCTGACAAAGGGCGCCAGGCCATTGTCGAACAGGTACACCAGCCCGCCGCGCCCGGTGAAGGACTGGCTCTTGGCGTTGGTATGACCACCGTTGAGCGGCGTCTTGTTATCGGTTTCCGCCCAGTCGTTGCGACCGCCCAGCACCAGCACCCACTTCTCGTACTTGATCTGGTCCTGCACATACAGGCCGGTCTGGATGATGGTGTTGTCCCACTGGTAAGGATTGCCGAAATTCAGCGACTGGCCGTAAGTGGGGGTGAACATGTCGAGGATCGGCGGGTTGTAGTCGTACTTGCCATGAAACTTGGAGTTGGAGTGGTAGTAGTCCAGTCCCATCACCAAGGTATGGCTGAAGGGCCCGGTGTCGAACTCGGCCTGGGCGATGCTATCCACGCCGTAAACCTTGTTGTGCTGCTTCCAGTCCACCCCGTAGCGGGTCATGTAGCGCTGGTCGTTGAGGCCGGTCTTGGGATTGCTGACGAACTTGTAGCCGTGCAGCGGCGCGCGGTAGCGGTCATCGACGTCGGCGTAGCGGGCGTTCTGCTTCAGGGTCCAGACATCGTTCAGGCGATGGGAGAACTCGTAGCCGAGGACGAACTGGTCGCGGTCGTAGGCATTGACCCCGGGCTCGCCGAGGAACAGGTCGCGGTCGATCTTGCCATTGGGGTTGGCGAACACCGTGCCCACGCTGGGCAGGCCCTGGGCCTCGGGTACGTCATTGTCCTTCTGATACTGGGCGAACAGCGTCAGCTGGGTGTCGTCATCGGGCCGCCAGGTCAGGCTCGGGGCGATGAACTGGCGCTGACGCTGGACGTAATCGACGGCGTCCTGGCTGTCGCTGGCCAGCCCGGTCAGGCGATAGAGGAACTGCCCCTGCTCATCCAGCGGGCCGCCCAGGTCCAGGGCGACGCTCTTGTGGTCATAGCTGCCGGCTTCCAGTACCAGCTGATGCAAGGGGGTTTCGGTGGGCCGCTTGCTGACCATGTTGACGATGCCGCCCGGCTGGTTCTGCCCGTAGAGCACCGAGGCCGGGCCCTTGAGCACTTCGATGCGCTCCAGGGCATAGGGCTCGATCTGCAGGGCACCGCCGGTACTGCCGCCGCCGTAGGGCAAATGCAGGCCATCGAGGTACATCGGCGTCGGGGAAAAACCGCGGGAGGTGGGTTCGTCGAAAATCTTCACCCGGTCGGAAAAGCCACCGCCGGTCATGCCCGGGGTATAGAGCAGCGCTTCGGTCACGCTTTGGGCGCCGCGGGCCTTGATTTCCTTGGCGCCGATCACGTTGATGGTCTGCGGAATCTCCACCAGCGCCGAGTCGGTCTTGCTCCCGGTGGCGCTGCGCTTGGCGACGATTCCCGGCACCGCGCCCCAGGCATCCTCGGTCATCTGCGTGGCGCCGATCCGGGTCGGCGCCAGCTGCAGCGCGCCGTTCTCGGCCAAAGGTTGCAGGCCCCAGCTGGCCCCGGTCTGCACCGCCTGCAAACCACTGCCAGCGAGCAACGTCTGCAGGCCCTGTGCGACCTCGTAACGCCCTTGTAGACCGGCACTGTGCTTGCCGGCCGTCATGCTCGCATCCACCGACAGGAGAATCCCCGCGGCACTGGCGAAACGATTCAGGACCTGGTCGAGATTGCCGGCGGCAATCTGGTAGTCCCGCGCCTGGCTCTGGCTGCCGCTGTCGGCCTGGGCCAGGCCCGGCAACACCGGGGCCATGGCCAGCAGCGCGACAAAGGCGCGGCGGCGGGCAGCGGTGCCCAGGGTCAAAATGGATGCTGTGGTCTGGTAAGGCATTCCTGAACTCCCCATGAGAATGCGTCTTGATCGGCTTTCATGGGGTATCCCGGACAGCTCGGCAGAATCGACAATCGCGCAGAAGAATTATTTGCAATCAGTCCCGCGGCTTGAGGGTCACCCAGTAGCGGGTCACCGCGTGCGCCCGCACCGGCAACGAACGTTCCAGGGCCGCGAGAACCGCATCGCTGTCCGCCAGGGGGAAGACTCCGGTGAGCAACAGGCCGGCCACCTGCTCGTCACAACGCAACAACCCCGGGCGATAGCGCGCCAGCTCGGTGACGAACTGCCCCAGGGGCTGGCGTTCGGCAATCAGCCGGCCCTGGCTCCAGCTGCTGGCATTGACCTCGGCCACTTGCCGCGCCGAAACCCGCCCGGCGCTGAACCACAGGCGCTCGCCGGCCTTGAGTTGCAGGGCCGGGGCATGCCGGGGACTGACCCGCAGCGCACCTTCGTAGAGATCGACCCGGGTGCCGCCGTCCAGCTCGCGCACGGCAAAGCGCGTGCCCAGGGCCTGGATATCTCCGGCGGCGGTTTCGACGATCAGCGGCCGCGAGGCATCATGCCCGCTGGTGAGCAGGAGCTCGCCCTGGATCAGACGGATGCGCCGCTCACTGGCACTGAACAGCAGGTCGACGGCGCTGGCGCTGTTGAGGTCCAGGCGACTGCCGTCGCTCAGGGTCAGGTGGCGAATTTCTCCGGTGGCCGTACGCTGCCCGGCAAAGGCCGCCCGCCAAGGCTGACTGTCCTGGACCAGGTAACCGCTGCCCCCGGCCACCAACAGCAAGCCCAACAGTTTCAGCGCCGCACGTCGTTGCGGGTCCGGGGCCTGCGCCAGCAGCACATGGGCACTGTGCTCCGGCACCCCGCCCAGGGTTTGTTGCAGTTGCTGCAAGCGCTGCCAGGCCCGCTGGTGTTCGGAGTCGGCCTGTTGCCAGGCCACGAACGCCTCGCGCTGCTGCGCATCGAGCTCACCACCCCAATGCAGCATCAGCCATTCACTGGCCTGCTCGACGATGGCGGGAGCAATGGGTGCCTGATGCGCCTTCATTCTTCGTAAAGCACCTGATAGCAAGCCTGGATCGCACGGATCATGTACTTCTGCACCGAGCTGACGGAAACCTCCAGGCGCTCGGCAATCTGGGCATAACCCAGCCCTTCGAACTGCGACATGACAAAGGCCTGGCGCACCTTGTCCGGCATGCGATCGAGCATGGCGTCGATCTGCATCAGGGTTTCGAGGATCAGTGCGCGGCTTTCCAGGGAAGGCGTCTGGGGTTCCGGCAGGTGGGCGATGCTTTCCAGGTAGGCGCGCTCGATGCGCAACCGGCGCCACTGGTCGATCACCAGATTGCGCGCGATCTGCGCCAGGTAACTGCGGCTTTCCTGGTGCCCGGGAAAGCGCCCCGACAGCAACAGGCGCAGGAAAGTGTCCTGCGCCACGTCCGCCGCATGCTCGCGATCGCCCAGGCGCTTGCGCAACCAGCTCTGCAGCCAACCGTGATGATCTCGATACAGACGATGGAGCTGGGCGTTACCGTCAGTGGTTGCTTCCATGAATGAAACTGCACACATGATTGAGAGCAATTATCATTACACTTTTTTCTCAATCCAGGCAAAAAGGCTTTCAGTGCCCCTGACTGGCGGCGTGCAGCGGATACACCGACTCCCAGCCTCCCCCCAGCGCCTTGTACAAACCGACCATGGACAGGGACACCCCCGCTGAGCTTTCCACCAGTTGCTCCTGGGTGGCCAGCAAGGCGCCCTGCACGGTCAGGACGTTGACGAAATCCACCACTCCTTCGACGTATTGCTGCTGCGCGGTACGCAAGGCGATCTGATTTTGCCGCACCGCTTCGGCCAGGCTGTCGCGGCGCAGCTGGCTGGCGTTGTAGCGGGTCAACTGGTCGTCGATTTCGTGCCAGGCCCGCAGCACGGTCTGCTGATAGGCCAGGGCCGCTTCCTGCTGCTGGGCCTCGCGCAACTGGAGCATGCCGCGCAAACGACCCCCGTCGAACAGCGGCAGGCTGAACTGCGGGCCGATGCCGAACTGGCGGGAGCTCCAGGAACCAAAATCTGCCAATTGCAGGGCCTGGGAACCGAAGTTGCCGGACAAGGTAATGCGCGGATAGAAATCCCCCTTGGCCACGCCGATGCTGGCCGTCGCGGCATGCAGCCGTGCCTCGGCCTGGCGGATATCGGGGCGGCGTTCGGCCAACTGCGACGGCAGGCCGATGGCCACTTGGCTCGGGGGTTGGGGCACCGGCGCGTCACTGGCCAACACCTGGTGCAGGGCCTGGGGCGGCTCGCCCAGCAGCAGGCTCAGGGCGTTGATCAACTGCGCCTGACGCTGCTGCAACTCCGGCAGCCGGGCCTCGATGGTCGCGACCTGGGCCGCCGCTTCGGCCACATCCAGGTCAGTGGCCACGCCATCGGCCAGCCGCAGTTGCGAGAGTTTCAGACTGCGCCGGGCAACCTCGAGGTTCTGCTCGGTAACGGCTCGGGTGCTCTGCACGCCACGCAGTTGGATGTAGTCCTGAGCGACCTCCGCCAGCACCGACAGCAGCACCCCGCGCCGGTCGTTCTCCGCCACTTCCAGGGTCGCGTCGGCGGCCTCGGTCTCGCGCCGGACCCGGCCCCACAAATCCAGCTCCCAGGCGGCGGAAAAACCCGCTTCCCAGAGATTGAAGGCTGACTTGCCGTTGTTCCCCGAGGGGTCGCTCAAGCCTTCGCCACTGTTGCGCTTGCGCCCGTAGCCGCCATTGGCCGCCGTGCTCGGGTAGCGCTCGGCGGTGATCACCTGGCGCGCCGCCCGGCTCTGCTGCAAGCGACTGCTGGCCAGTTGCAAGTCGAGGTTGTCGCTCAGGGCGCAGCGACTCAGGGCCGACAGTTGTGGATCGTTGAACACCTCCCACCAGCGCTCCTGCATGGCACTGTCCACCGCCTGGCTGGCGGCGGCCTGTACAGGGGCCGACCAGGCCTGGACCTGAGTCGCCTGGGGCCGCTGGAAATCCGGACCGACGCTGCAGGCCCCCAACGCCAGCAGGCTCAGCACCAGCAATGCAGGGCGCCACGAAAGGTGCCTTGGCAACGAACTCTCTTGGATCTGCCGCTCGATACTCATCGCTGGGTCACCTCGCGGGCACGGGTGGTGGAGCTGTGGGTGTCCACGCTGGCTTCCACCGACATGCCGACCCGCAGGCGCTCGGCCATGGGCTGGTTGGGGTCCAGGAGAATCTTCACCGGAATGCGCTGCACCACCTTGGTGAAGTTGCCGGTGGCGTTGTCCGGCTTGACTGCGGCGAAGGTCACGCCGGTGGCCGGGGCCAGACTCTCGACGCGGCCATGCAGGGTTTCGCCGCCCAGGCTGTCGACCCGGACTTCGACCGCCTGCCCGGCGTGCATGGCGGTGAGCTGGGTTTCCTGGAAGTTGGCCAGCACATAGGCCTGCTGCAAGGGCACCACGGCGAGGATCTTGCTGCCGGGAGTGACATAGGCGCCAACCCGTACCGCGCGCTCGCCGACCATGCCGTCCACCGGGGCGACGATGCGCGTGTAGGACAGCTCGTAGCTGGCCATTTCCAGGGCTGCCTGGGCCCGCTTCAGGCTGCCTTCGGCGGCGTCGCGCTGGGCGGTGAGGATTTCCACCTGCTTGCGTTCCGCCGCCAGGGCCGCGGTGGCGGTGGCCACGCGGGCACTGGCCTGGTCGATGCGGGTCCTGGCTTGCTGGGCGTTCTGCACCGTACCGGCGCCGACCCCGGCCAGGTGGTTGTAGCGGTTCAGCTCATGCTCGGCAAAGGCACGCTCGGCCTGGGCCGCGCTCAAGGCCGCCTGGGCCTGGGCAATCACCGAACTCTGCCGGTCCAGGGTGGCCCGGGCGTTCTGCAACTGGGCCTGGGCCACCAGGGTTTCGGCATCCGCCGCCTGGGCCGCGGCCCGCAGGTCACGGTCATCGATCAGCGCCAGCAGTTGCCCGGCCTTGACCTGCTGGTTGTCCTCCACCAGCACTTCCTTGATGAACCCGGCCACCCGCGGCGCCACCAGGGTGTAGTCGGCGGCGATGAAAGCATCGTTGGTGCTCTGCTCGCTGGAGCGGCCGAACAGGCCCGGCATCACCAGGTAGGCCAGTACGCCAAGGGCCGCTACCGTCGCCACGGCGACGGCGATTTTGTCTTTGCTCTGGATCGTCATAAAAACCTTCTCGTTCAAGTGGGCGCCCGCGGTGGATAGATCCGCGTCGGCAGCCAGAAAATCAGCAGGATCAGCGCAGCGGCCACCCCTGCCATGCAGAAATACAGATCGGCGGAGGTCAGCACCAAGGCTTGCTGGTGCAGGCGCTGGGCCAGCCCGGGCACCCGGTCGTCCACCAGGGGCGAATTGCCCAGGCTGTCCACCAGCATCGTCGAGTGGAAATGCAAACGGTGGGTGGTGAGCACATCCAGCACCCCGGTGGCGATCACCGCCGCCAGGCCTTTCACGGTGTTGAACCAGGCCGAAGCGAAGGGCCCCTCCACCGGCGTGATGCTGCCGGTGGACAGCATCAACAACGGCAGCACCGCCATCGGCTGGCCGAAGATCTGCAGCAGTTGCAGCCCATAGAAATCGTCACGAATCCAGGCCGAGGTCAGGTGCGTGCCCCCCAGGCAAGACAGCACCAGCATGCCCAGGCCGATCCCCAGCACCCAGCGGCAGTCGACCCAGCGCAGGTTGCACAGGGCCGCCACCAGGGGCAGAGCCAGCAGTTGCGGCAAGGCCATCACCAGCATCACCGGTGCGGTCTGCAACGGTCGATAGCCCTGGACCTGAGCCAGGTAGGCCGACGGGATGATGATCACTGCGGTCAATACCACCAGCACCCCGGCCAGGGTCAGCAGGGCGAAGGACAGGTTGCGGATGCCGAGCATCTGCAGCTTGAAGAAGGGAATCGGCTGCGACCATTCGTTGATCATGAACAGCACCAGCAACACCAGCCCGCCGACCAGCAGCACACTGATCAGCGGCGACTCGAACCAGTCCAGGCGATTGCCCTGAAGGATGCCGATCACCAGCATGCAGATCGCCGGGAAGCCCAACAGCAGCCCACGCCAGTTGAACTGCTTGCAACGCTCCAGACGCAACGGGTCCTGAGGCAGGCCGTAAGCCACCGCCGCCATGGCCAGCAGACAGGGCGCCACCACCTGCCAGAAGGCCCAGCGCCAGCCCACGTACTCGGTCCACAGTGCCGCCAGGGGCGTGCCCAGGCTGGGGCCGAAGGTGGCGGTCAGGGCATAGCCGGCCAAGCCGTAGAGCTTGACGTTGGCCGGCAGGAAGCGCAGGGCCACGGTCATCAGCATCGGCGGCAGCGCGCCTCCGGCCAGGCCTTGCAGAGTGCGCAGCAGCAACAGGCTCTGGTAGTTGGGGGCGAAGGGGCACAGCACCGCCAGCAGGGTGAACAGCGCAATGGCGCAGAGGGTGAAACGCCGCAGGGAAAAGGTCACCGAGCACCAGGGCGCGAAAGCCATGGCCGCCACCGAGGTGGCGGAGTAGCACGCCACCAGCCAGGTGCCTTCGTCGAATCCGATGAACAACGCGCCGCGGATATCCGCCAGGGCGATCTTGGTCACCATGTCGTTGAGACCGGAAACCAGCACCACCAGCAGCACACCCACCAGGCCGATGATGATTCGCGGTCCGAAGACCGGTGGGGCAATGGCTGCCGGCTTGCTGGCGGCTTCAACCGAAGCGGGCGCAGCGACAGCGAGAGAACTCATGGAAATACTGCTCCAGACAAGAAAACCAGAGCAGTTTATGAACAGCCAGCACTGACGAAAACTGACTTATCGACACTTTATAAGTGCACCAAACGCAACAATTAACCCTATTGACCGTAGGAACTGGCTTGCCAGCGAAGGGGCCATCAAGACCGCTTTCGCCGGCAAGCCGGCTCCTACGAAGAGGCCGGCTGGGCTTCTTGCCAGGTGGCCTGGCAGGAGCTGCGCAGGGTTTCGCGGAACCATTTGTGCGCCGGGTCCTTGTCGTAGCGCGGGTGCCAGGCCTGGGTCAGGACCAGGGTCGGCAGGGAAATCGGCAGGACAAAGGAGCGCAGACGCAGGCCCAGGCGCGAGACGCTGAGCAATGTTTCCTGGGGTACCGGCAGGATCAGGTCCGAATCCGGCAGCATGAACATGGCGGCGTGAAAGCCCGGGGCAATCAGCGGCACTCGACGCTCCAGGCCCAGCTCCGCCAGCGCCGTATCGATCGGCCCACGGGCAATGCCTCGACGCGACATGCTGATATGGGGAAACGCGGCAAAACGCTCGGCGGTGATGTCTTCGTCCAACAATGGATGGCCTTCACGCACCAGGCCGACAAAGGCCGTGGTGAACAGGTTCTGCACCTTCACTTCCGGGGTCAGGGGCCGGGTGTTGCTGATCCGCAGGTCGATGCGCCCCTCCCGCAGGGCCTCGTCATCGCCATCGCCTTCCGGCACGAAGCGCAGCTCGCACAAAGGCGCCTGACGCTCCAGGGTGTCGATGAGGCGACCGCCATAGACACCGACGAAAAAGTCGTTGGCGCGTACATTGAAGCGCCGCCGCAACGACAACAGGTCGACCTGGTCCGCCGAGCGAAACAGCAGCGCCGCCTGCTCCACCAGATCACGCACCTGGCTGCGCAGCTCCAGGGCCTTGGGGGTGGGCACCAGGCCACGCCCGGCACGCACCAGCACCGGGTCGCCCAGGGCTTCGCGAATCCGCGTCAGGGTCCGGCTCATCGCCGCTGGGCTGAGGTTCATGCGTCGTGCGGCGCCGACTACGCTGCCCTCGTCCAGCAGGGCATCGAGGGCGACCAGAAGGTTCATATCCGGGAGTTGCATGCTGAGCACTCATGACTGATCAGGGATGATCCAGACGCAATGCTAGCAGGCTTGGCGCCGAGGAAAATGAGAGAGATCAATCCTTACCCACGAACCCACTGCCCGCGTAGCAGCCGGCTTGCCGGCGAATGGGCCTTCAAACCTTGCATCGCCCTGAGGACGCCTTCGCTGGCAAGCCAGCTCCTACAGTCGAGGGGTCTGGCGGACGAGGTAGCTCAGCGTTGCATGCCCCAACGTTTCACCGTGATGCGCTCCAGGGTGTCGAAGATCAGGTTCTCCACCAACAGGCCGATGAGGATCACCACCGCCAGCCCGGCAAAGACCTTGTCGGTGTACAGCTCGTTGCGGTTCTGGAAGATGTACCAGCCCAGGCCGCCCTTGCCGCTGGTAGCGCCAAACACCAACTCAGCAGCGATCAGGGTGCGCCAGGCGAAGGCCCAGCCGATCTTCAGCCCGGCCAGGATCGACGGCAGCGCCGCCGGGATCAGGATGAACAGCACCAGGCGCAGGCCCTTGAGGCCGTAGTTGCGCCCGGCCATGCGCAGGGTTTCCGAGACGCCGAGAAACCCGGCGTAAGTGTTCAGGGCCAGGGCCCAGAGCACCGAATGCACCAGCACGAAAATCAGGCTGTTCTGTCCCAGGCCGAACCACAGCAGCGCCAGGGGCAGCAGGGCAATGGCCGGCAACGGGTTGAACATCGAGGTCAAGGTACTCAGCAGGTCACGGCCAAACTGGGTCGAGACCGCCAGGGTGGTCAGGGCGAACGCCAGGACGATACCGATCAGGTAGCCCTTGAGCAGCACCACCAGGGAAATGCCCACCTTGCCCAGCAATTCGCCGCTGAGCAGGCCCTGGTAAAGAGCGCTGGCGGTCTGCACAAAGCTGGGCAGCAGCAGGTCATTGTTCTGGTAGCGGGCCACGGCTTCCCACAGCAGCGCCAAAAGGATCAGGATCAGGCCCTTGCGCAGCCAGCCCTGTTGCCAGAGTCGCTGGCCCAGGGGCAGCTCTCGTTCCAGCGGGACTTGCAGCAAGGGTTGCAGGACAACTTCGTATTCTTCGCGCACGGGGGATGACTGGCTCATCGGGCGTTCCTCGTTCAACGGTGGCCTGACGGCTCAATAGGCGATACGGATATCGGCGAAATCCAGCTCGGTTTCGGTGTCAGGCCCCTGGCCTTCATCGAACAGCAAGCGATGAATACGCTGCGCCGTCTGCTGGAAAGCCACGCCGCCCAGGCTTTGCAGGTCGTACTGGTGGCTGTGGACTTCCGCCCGCACCCGCCCCGGATGCGGCGACAGCAAAAGGATGCGATTGCCCACCACCAGCGCCTCCTCGATGGAGTGAGTGACGAACAGCAAGGTGAAGCGCACTTCCTCCCAGAGCAGCAGCAACTCCTCCTGCATCTTGCGCCGGGTCAGTGCGTCGAGGGCCGCGAAGGGCTCGTCCATCAGCAGGATCTTCGGCTGCATGGCCAAGGCCCGGGCAATCGCCACCCGAGCCTTCATGCCACCGGACAAGGTGTGTGGATAGGCATCGGCGAAAGCCGCCAGGCCGACCTTGGCCAGATAGTGCAGGGCGCGCTCTTCGGCCTCGCGGCGGCCGAGGGCTTTCGACGCCAGCAGGGGAAACATCACGTTCTGCTTCACGGTTTTCCAGGGCGGCAGCTGGTCGAACTCCTGGAACACCACGATGCGATCCGGCCCAGGCTGACTGACTCGCCGCCCCTGCAGGCGAATCTCGCCCTCGCAAGGCTGGATGAACCCGGCCACCGCCTTGAGCAGGGTCGACTTGCCGCAGCCCGAAGGCCCCAGCAGGACAAAACGATCGGCTGGATCAACCTCGAAACTCACCCGGTGGGTGGCCCGCACCACGCGCTGCGGGGTGCGGTATTCCAGGCTGACTTGATCCACCGCCAACAGCGTCTCGGCGATGGCGGTGAGGTTGCTGGCCGTGTGGCCTGGCAAGGGGGCGTTCATGGCCATCAGCTCCCTTGCAGCGGTTTGGCGTCCTGGAAGAAGTAGTCCTTCCACGACTGCGGCTTGTTCTTGATGGCGCCGACCCGGTGCAGGAACTCCGCCAGCGGGTAGGTGTTTTTCGGCGTCACGCTGAATTCGAACTGCGGGTTGTCGATGATCTTCAGCAGCGCAGCGCGGTCGATCTTGGCCTTGGTCACACGGATGTAAGTGTCGGCGGCCGCGCCCTTGTCGTTCTGGGCGAACTCGGCAGCTTCAGCCAGGGCTTCGACGAAGGCCTTGTAGGTCTTGGGGTTGTCGTTGCGGAATTTTTCAGTGGCGAACAGCACCGTTGGCGAGTTCGGGCCCAGCAGGTCGTAGGTGTTGAGCACCACGTGGACATTGGGGTTCTCCAGGGCCTGATCCTGGAACGGCGGGTTGGAGAAGTGCCCGGTCAGCTCGGTGCCGCCGGCAATCAGCGCGGCGGTGGCGTCCGGGTGCGGCACGGCGATGGTGTACTTATCCAGGCGATTGAATTCCTGGTCGCCCCATTGCTTGGCCGCGGCGTATTGCAGGAAGCGCGACTGCACCGAGACGCCCACCGCCGGCACCGCGATGCGGTCCTTCTCGGTGAAGTCGGCGATGGTCTTGACCTGGGGATTGTTGCTCACCAGGTAGTAGGGGAAGTTGCCCAGGGACGCCACGGCCTTGACGTTCTGCCGGCCGTGGGTGCGGTCCCAGATGGTCAACAGCGGGCCGACGCCGGCTCCGGCAATGTCGATGGAGCCCGACAGCAACGCGTCGTTGACCGCTGCGCCGCCGGACAGCTGGGTCCAGTCGACCTTGATGTCGATGCCCTCTTGCTTGCCGTGCTTTTCGATCAGGTTCTGGTCACGCACTACGTTGAGCAGCAAATAGACGATGCCGAACTGTTCGGCGATGCGGATCTCGCCTTCGGCATGGGCCGCCGTAGGGGCGACCAGGCTGCCGGCCAGCAGACTGAAACCCAGGCCGATGGCCGTGGCCAGTTTGCCGAGGCGGGGAATGAAGGGAATGGATAAGGACATGATGATTCTCCTGCCGTGCCTGGCGATCAGTAAGGGGCGTCGCCCTGGATGGTGGTGCGATACAGCTTGCGGCGCAGATGGCTCGGGCAACCGGCGGCCAGGTGGATCAGCGAGCGGTTGTCCCAGAACACCAGATCGTGGGGCTGCCATTGATGGCGGTAGATGTTTTCCGGCAGCACGCTGTGGGCGTACAGCTCGGCCAGCAATTGGGCGCTTTCGTCTTCCGGCAGGCCGACGATGCGGGTGGTGAAACCTTCACTGACGAACAGCGCCTTGCGGCCGCTTTCCGGGTGGGTGCGGACGATGGGGTGCACCACCTCGGCGACCTGGGCCAGTTGCTCCGGGGTCAGGGTCGGGCGCCAGTTGCCCTCGAACTTGGTCTCGCTGTAGCGCGCCGTGTAGGAGTGGGCGGCGCTGCGGCCCTGCACCGCCTTGCGCAGGGCCTCGGGCAGGGTGTCCCAGGCTTTGTGCATGTCGGCGAACAGGGTGTCGCCACCTTCGGCCGGCAATTCCTGGGCGTGCAGCATCGAGCCCAGGCTCGGCAGTTCCTTGTAGGACAGGTCCGAGTGCCAGAACTTGCCGGCATCCCCCAGGCCAATGGACTGGCCGTTCTCGATGATGTTGGAAACGATGAGGATTTCCGGGTGCCCGGACAGCAGGAACTGCTTGAGCACATGGATCTGCAGCACGCCGAAGCGGCGGCTGAAGGCGATCTGTTGTTGGGGGCTGATGCGCTGGTCGCGAAACACCACCACGTGGTGATCCAGATGGACGCGGTGGATGCGGGCGAAGTCCTGGTCATTGACCGGCCGGGACAGGTCCAGGCCGATAATCTCGGCGCCCACGGCGCCGCTGAAGGGACGGATTTCGAAGGCTTGTGCAGCGATAGGCGCGGCACTGGCTGATGCAGACATGACTTAAAACTCCCGCGCAGGCGCGCCCAGGGCGCGCGCGTCGATCAGAAACTCACGGAGATCCCGTGTGGGTTCATTTCGTGCGGCGCGCCGATTGGTCGGCAGGTACGCAGGGAGTCGACTTTATAGATATAAGAAAGTGAATTTAAATACCGTTAGCGAATAACGATATATTGATTCGAGCGGCGCGATACCTGGGGCCTCTGCGCTGTCGACGGCTCGATGAGACGAACTGTAGGAGCCGGCTTGCCGGCGAAGGCGCTCTCACGGGCCCCTTGGCTGGCAGCCAGCCCCTACAAGGCTGGCAAGGTCGTTTTTTTCACGGATCAGCGCTCGTGCAGGGCTTCAGCGCGGGCGCGGATGATCGGCTTGAGCAGGTAGCTGAGGATGCTCTTCTTGCCGGTGATGATGTCCACCGAGGCGACCATCCCAGGGATGATCAGCAGCGGTTTTTCATCGGTGCCCAGGTGGCTGCGGTCGGTGCGCAGCTTGATCATGTAATAGGTGGTTTTCTTGTCTTCGTCGGTGATGGTGTCGGCACCGATCTGCTCCAGGCGGGCCTTGAGGCCGCCGTAGATGGTGTAGTCATAGGCGCTGAACTTGACGATCGCTTCCTGCCCCGGGTGCAGGAACGCGATGTCCTGGGGACGGATCTTGGCTTCCACCAACAGGGTGTCGTCCAGGGGCACGATCTCCACCATGTCGCTGCCCGGCTGGATCACGCCACCGATGGTGTTGACCATCAGTTGCTTGACGATACCGCGCACCGGCGAGGTGACCAGGGTCCGGCTGACCCGGTCCTCCAGGGCCTTGCCGGTGGCGCTGGCCTTGTTCAGTTCGGTGCGCGCCTCGTTGAGCTGGGTCAGGGCCTCGCTGCGGAACTTGCCGCGGGTTTCATCGATCTTGCGCTGCACTTCCTTGATCGCCGATTCGGCACGGGGAATCGCCAGGGTGGTGGCGTCCAGCTGGCCGCGGGTTTCCACTTCGGCACGCTTGAGCCGCAGCACTTCCACCGGTGATACCGCGCCTTGGGCCACCAAAGGCTCGGACATGGCAATTTCCTGGCGTTGCAAGCCCAGCTGCTGACGGTACTGAGCCTGCTTGGAGGTGAACTCGCGCAGCTCCTGTTGCTTCTGGATCAGCTGTTCCTGGAGGCCGCCGATTTCGTCATGCAGTTGCTGGCGACGACTTTCATAGAGGGACTTTTCGCTGGCGGCCTGGCCGGGGACTTCCTTGAGCACGTCCTCGGGGAAATTCAGCGCCCGGTCATCGACCTCGGCGCTCAGGCGCTCGACCCGCAGCAACATGGACAGGCGCACAGTCTCGGTCTCACCGACGTTGGACTGGAAGCGCGTGTCATCCAGGCGGATCAGCGGCGCTCCGGCCTCCACCACCTGGCCTTCCTTGACGTACAACTCGGAGACAATGCCGCCTTCCAGGTTCTGGATCTTCTGCACCTTGGACGACGGAATGGCCTTGCCCTCGCCCTTGGTCACTTCGTCGATGACCGCGAAGTTGGCCCACAGCACCAGGAACAGGAAGAACGCGATGATGCCCCAGATGGTCAGGCGAATGACCCGAGGCGCATCTTCGATCAGGGCCTTGTTGACCTCAGGCAGCGGCTGCCCCTGAAGAGAATCGGTGCCTTTGAAATAGCGGCGGATCGAGTCCTTGAATCCCGACTTAAGCAACACTGATCTGCCCCTTCTTCAACGCTTCCATCACCACCGCTTTCGGGCCATCGGCCAGGATCTGTCCACGGTCCACCACCAACAACCGATCCACCAGCGACAACAGCGACGCCCGGTGAGTAACCAGGACCACGGTCTTGTTCTGCACCACTGACTCCAGGCGCTGCTTCAGGCGTTCTTCACCGGTGTTGTCCATGGCGCTGGTGGGCTCGTCGAGCAACAGGATCTGCGGGTTGAGCAACAGGGCACGGGCCAGGGCGACGTTCTGACGCTGGCCACCGGACAGGTTCTGTCCACGCTCGCCCACCTGCAATTCATAGCCTTGCGGGTGCAGCCGGGCAAATTCGTGAACCCCCGCCAGTTCGGCGGCTTGCAGCACCAGCTCGTCTTCAACGTAGCGGGCACCGGAGGTCAGGTTGTCCCGCAGGGTGCCGGCCAGCAACTGGATGTCCTGAGGCACGTAGCCAATGTTATGGCGCAACTCGCTGACATCGATCTGGCGGATGTCCACGCCGTCCACCAGCAAGGCACCGGAATCGGGCTGGTAAAGCCCTACCAGCAGCTTGGCCAGGGAGCTTTTGCCCGAGCCGCTGCGGCCGATGATGCCGACCTTCTCGCCTGGCTTGATCACCAGATTGATGTTCTTCAGCGCCGGGTTCTGCTGCCCCGGGTAGGTGAAATTCAACAGCCGGCATTCGATGGCGCCCTGCAGCACGCTGCGGCTCAGGGGACGCTCGTCGAAATTGCGCTCCTGGGGCAGCTCCATCATCTGGTCCACCGAGGTCATGGTGACGCGGGCCTGCTGGTAGCGGGTCAGCAAGCCGGACAGCGAAGCCAGCGGGCTCAGGGCCCGGCCGCTGAGCATGTAGCAAGCGATCAGCCCGCCCATGCTGAGGTTGCCGTCGATGATCTGGTACACGCCGAAGATGATCATGATCACCCCGGCCAGTTGCTGGATCAGCAAGGTGATGTTCATCGCCAGGCTGGAGAGCATCTTCACCCGCAGTTCCAGGCGGCTGAGGGTGCCAATGGTCTGCTCCCATTGATACTGACGCTCGCTTTCGGCGTTGTTGACCTTGACCGCGTCCAGCCCGGCCAGGGTTTCGATCAGGCTCGACTGACGCTCGGCACCCAGGGCCATGGTTTTCTCCATGGTCGCCACCAGGGGCTTCTGCAAGGCGTAGCCGATACCCAGGGCGATGGGGAACGCCAGCACCGGAATCCACACCAGGTGCCCGCCCAAGATGGCGATCACCAGGAAAATCAGCAGGGTGAACGGCAGGTCAATGAGGCTGGTGAGGGTCAGGGACGCGAGAAAATCCCGCAGGCTCTGAAACTCATGGATGTTCTGGGCGAAGCTGCCGACCCGAGCCGGGCGGTACTTCATGGCCATGCCGACGATGCGCTCGAACAGCGTGGCGGAAATGATCAGGTCGGTCTTTTTCCCCGCCAGGTCCAGGCACAGGCTGCGCAGACTCTTGAGGATCAGGTCGAAAATGTAGGCGCCCATGATGCCAATGGACAGCACCCACAGGGTCGAGGTGGTCTGGTTGGGGACTACCCGGTCGTAGACATTCATCACGAACAGCGGCGCGGCCATGGCGATGATGTTGATCAGCAGGCTCGCGGCGATGGCGTCGGCATACAACCAGCGCGAACGCTTGAGGGTGTCGCGGAACCAGGAGCGGGCCCGGGGAATCAGCGATCCGTGATTGACGTCGAACTTGTGCTGGGGCTGGGCAAAGAACACCTGGCCGCTGTAGTCGTCGGCCAGTAGCTGGCGATTGACGCAGACTTCACCGCCGTCGCTTTCGCTGAGCAGCAGCCGTGCCTGGTCCTCACCCTGCCAGCCCAGAAGCACGGCGCTGCGGCCGTCCTTGAGCAATAGCAGGGCGGGCATCGCGATGGTCGGAATCTGCTCGAGCTTGCGACGCAAAACGCGCCCCTGCAGCCCGGCCCGGGCCGCCGCACGGGGCAGCAGCTCGGCGCTCAAGCGCTGTGACGGCAATGGCAGCCCCGTGGTCAGCATGGCCGCACTGGCGGGCTTCTGATGCAGGAAGCAAAGGGTCAGCAGCCCATCCAGCAAGGGGTCGTCATGCATGCCGCGCGGATCATGACTGAGTTGCACACGACTGACTTCTGGTTCCACGCTGGACACTCTTGGCTGGCAATAGGATGAAAGTAGCTCAATTCATCCCAGGCAGCTGGACCTTGGGCTTCGCATCGTTCTGCACGACCGAAGCCATAGGTGCGACCACTCCCTGGCTCTTGAGCAACTCGCCCATGGTCGCCTTGATTCGATACTGAGTAAATAACTGAATGTTCTGGATCTCGGCCAAACGCCGGGAGGCGGTGAACAGTTCGTTTTCGCTGTCGAGCAAGTCCAGCAGGGTACGTTCGCCCAGACTGAACTGCTTCTGGTAGGCGGTGCGCACCGCCATGCTGCGATCAACATATTGCTGGGCGATCGGCACCTGGGCATTGGCATTGTTCAAGGCGTTCCAGGCCAGGCCCAGTTCTTCGTTCAGTACCCGCAGGGCGTTGTTGCGGATATCCAGCGCCTGGTTGGACTGGTAGGCCTTGGACTCCAGATCGGCCTTGTTGCTGCCGCCGGCGAACAGGTTGAAGCGCATGCGCAGCATGGCCTGCCATTCATTGTTGTGGCCGTTCTGACCGTCGAGGTCGTTGTCGGCGGTGCGTCCCAGCTCAGCATCGAAACGTGGGTAGAACGCCGATTTGGCGGCGTCGTACTGCTTCTCGGCAGCGACAATGTCGGACTCGGCGGAGCGCAGGATCGGGCTGTTTTCCAGCATCTGACGGCGGGCCTCATCGAGGTTGGCCGGCAGCATCGCCATAAAACTGGCAGGGCGTTCCAGTTGATCCGGCATCTGCCCTACCGCACTCAGGTAGTTGGTCTGGGCGTCGGCCAGGTTGGTCTGCTCGGTGATCAGGTTGTTGCGGGCCTGGGCCATGCGCGCTTCGGCCTGGTCAAGGTCGGCGCCACTGCCCACGCCACGCTGGGTGCGCAGTTTGATCTGGTCGTAGATGCGTTCGTGATTACGCAGATTGTCTTCTGCCAGTTGCACGAATTGACGACGGGTCAACACATCCAGGTACACCTGGGCCACGGTCAGCGCGGTGCGCTCGGAAGTACCCAGCAGGGAATAAGCCCGAGAGTTGACGGTGGCTTGTTGACGCCCCACTTCGCTGGACGTGGCAAAACCGTCAAAAACCATCTGTTGGAGACGTAAACTTGACTCGCTACGGTTCAGGGTTTCCCAGTGATTGCTGCCAGTACCCGCACGAGTACTAGGGTTATCGGTCCCTTCGCGACCGTAGCCAGCGAGCATATCGACACGCGGCAAATAGCCACCCTTGGCGGCTTTAAGTTGATAGTCGGCGGCTAGACGGCTGTTTACCCCGGCTTGAATTTCCGGGTGCACATCCAGTGCTTTCTGCATGGCTTCGGGGAGTGTTTGTGCCTGCACGAAACTGGCAGCTAAGGCGAACGGCAGGGCCTTGAACAGGTGAAAACGCATGGTAAGAATTTCCCTCGGACAGCATGTCCAGAAACACGTCATAACGTGGTGCCACATCGAATGATTGCAACCACAACGACCGTCCGTCGGAAAGTTCAAACTAAGAACTGGTTCACATACTTCAAGTCAGGTTACTGCACGAATATCAATGTGACATTAATTCGGCGATTGTTTAGGATGGCACCCAGAAGGTCAATAGTTTGGCATAAAGTTAATCCCGAAAAAATCTAGCCAAAATATTGACGGCTATACTGTCAAATACCCGTTCCCAATTACACAGCAATGTACCTCCAGACTGAGTTGCGGCCCGCGCCCAAGCCGGTACATGGATGTCAACTGAGCGGTACACCGGAGAGTCCCCAATGAGCAGTGTTGTTGCCATCGTCAAAAGCATTGTCGGTCAGGTTTTCGTAGTTTCCCCGGAAGGAATCCGGCGCGTACTCATCGAAGGCGACCGCCTGTTCGTGGGTGACCAGGTGGATACCGGCCCGGCGGGTGCCGTTACCCTGGAGTTGACCGACGGGCGTACCCTCGACCTTGGCCGCGACACTCAATGGAGCGGTGCCGCACCGGACTCCAGCACCGACCTGGCCCAGGCCAGTGCGCAAGCCGCGCCATCGGTGGCTGAACTGCAGCAGGCCATTGCCGCGGGTGTCGACCCGACCACCGACCTGGAAGCCACCGCTGCCGGCCCGTCCGCAGCAGGTACGGGCGGTGCCGCCGGGGGCGGCCATAGCTTCGTCCAGCTTGAGGAAACCGCTGGCCGGGTGGACCCGACCATCGGCTTCCCGACGGCCGGCCTGGGGCTGGCCACTTCGGCCCAGGACAACACCATTGGCGGGCTGACCAACAATAATGGCCTGGCCAATGGCAACGGCAGTGGCAGTGATTCGCTGCGTCCGGCGACCCTGACCCTGGGCGCCACCCCGACCATCACCGAAGCCGGTGGTGTGCTGGTGTATACCGCCACTCTGACCCAGGCACCGCTGACCGACCTGACCGTCACCCTGTCCAATGGTGCGGTCATCGTGATCAGTGCGGGCCAAACCACTGGCAGCGTGCAGGTCCCTCTGGCGCCCCAAGACAACGTCTACATCGACCCCGGCCAGATCAGCGTGAGCGTGACCGGCACCGCTGGCGGCGGTGGCCTGCTGGTGACCGTCAATCCAACCCCGGCTGTGACCCAGATCACCGACACTATCGACACCACCACCGTCACCCTGACAGCCGATGCCAACGTCACCGAAGGCGGACAGATCACCTACACCGCCACCCTGACCAACCCGGCGCAAACGCCGGTGACCATTACCCTGTCCAACGGTTCGGTCATCACCATCGAAGCGGGCAAGTCCAGCGGTTCGATCGACGTCGCGGCCCCGGTCAACGATGTCTACAAAAACGGCAGCACCATCGAGGTCGGCATCACCAAGGCCGAGGGCGGCAACTTCGAGAGCCTGGTGCCCAGCACCGACAAGGCCGTGACCACAGTCACTGACACCATTGACGATACCGGCCTGAGCCTGTCGGCCACCGGCACCGTGGCCGAAGGCGGCTCCATCGTCTACACCGCGACACTGACCAATCCTGCTGGGACTCCGGTCACCGTGACCCTGAGCAACGGTGCAGTGATCACCATCGCCGCTGGCGCCACCACTGGCACCGCCACCGTGGCCGCACCGGCTGATGACGTCTATAAGGACGCGGGCAAGGTCGAAGTCACCATCACCAAGACCGATGGCGGCAACTTCGAAAACCTGGTCACCAATCCAGCGCCTGCCGTGACTGATGTCACTGACACTATCGACACTTCCACCGTCAGCCTGACCGCCACTCCGAGCGTCGCCGAAGGTGGAACTGTGGTGTACACCGCTTCGGTTACGGCTCCGGTTACCGGCTCGCCGGTTGTGGTGACTCTGTCCAACGGACAGACCATCACTATTCCGGTTGGCGAATCGTCCGGCACCGTGAACTTCACCGCGCCTAACGATGCACTGGCAGGCGGTAGCTCTCTGAGCACCACCATCACCAAAGCTGACGGTGGTAACTACGAGAAGCTGGAGATCAACGACAAGCCAGCTGAAACCTCGGTTACCGATACCCCGGACACCACTACTCTGAGCCTGAGTGCTACTGACTCGGTAGCAGAAGGCGGATCCATCGTTTACACCGCTACACTGACCAACGCTGCAGGGACTCCGGTCACCGTGACCCTGAGCAACGGTGCAGTGATCACCATCGCCGCTGGCGCCACCACTGGCACCGCCACCGTGGCCGCACCGGCTGATGACGTCTATAAGGACGCGGGCAAGGTCGAGGTCACCATCACCAAGACCGATGGCGGCAACTTCGAGAACCTGGAAACCAACCCGGCTCCGGCAGTGACTGATGTCACTGACACTATCGATACGTCGACTGTCAGCCTGACCGCCACCCCGAGCGTCGCCGAAGGCGGCACCGTGGTTTACACCGCATCGGTCACCGCGCCAGTAACGGGCTCGCCAGTTGTGGTGACTCTGTCTAACGGTCAGACCATCACTATTCCAGTGGGCGAATCCTCCGGCAGCGTGAATTTCACCGCGCCGAATGACGCCCTGGCTGGCGGTAGTTCTCTGAGCACCACCATCACCAAAGCGGACGGTGGTAACTACGAGAAGCTGGAGATCAATGACAAGCCAGCTGAAACCTCGGTCACTGATACACCAGACACCACGACTCTGAGCGTAACCGCTACCGATACCGTGGCTGAGGGTGGCTCGATTGTTTACACCGCCACGCTGACCAATGCTGCTGGCACACCAGTCACCGTGACCCTGTCCAACGGTGCAGTCATCACCATTGCCGCAGGCGCCACCACTGGCACCGCCACCGTCGCGGCCCCGGCCGATGACGTGTACAAAGACGCTGGCAAGGTTGAAGTCACCATCACCAAAGCCGACGGCGGCAACTTCGAGAATCTGGTTACCAACCCAGCGCCAGCGGTCACCGATGTAACTGACACTGTCGATACCAGCACCGTTTCGTTAACCGCTACACCAAGTGTCGCTGAAGGCGGCACCGTGGTTTACACCGCTTCGGTTACGGCTCCGGTTACCGGCTCGCCGGTTGTGGTGACTCTGTCCAACGGACAGACCATCACTATTCCGGTTGGCGAATCGTCCGGCACCGTGAACTTCACCGCGCCTAACGATGCACTGGCAGGCGGCAGTTCCCTGAGCACCACCATCACCAAAGCTGACGGTGGTAACTACGAGAAGCTGGAGATCAATGACAAGCCAGCTGAAACCTCGGTCACCGACACACCGGACACCACCACACTCAGCGTGACTGCCACCGATACCGTGGCAGAAGGCGGTTCGATTGTTTACACCGCGACCCTGACCAACGCTGCCGGCACTCCGGTCACCGTGACCCTGAGCAACGGCGCGGTGATCACCATTGCCGCAGGCGCCACAACTGGCACCGCCACCGTGGCGGCACCGGCCGATGACGTCTACAAGGATGCCGGTAAAGTCGAAGTCACCATCACCAAAGCGGATGGCGGCAACTTCGAAAACTTGGTCACCAATCCAGCTCCAGCCGTGACTGATGTCACTGACACTATCGATACCAGCACCGTTTCGTTAACCGCGACCCCAAGCGTCGCCGAAGGCGGCATCGTGGTGTACACAGCCTCGGTGTCCGCCCCAGTAACTGGCTCCCCGGTCGTAGTAACGCTGTCCAATGGCCAGACCATCACCATTCCGGTGGGCGAATCCTCTGGCACCGTGAACTTCACCGCGCCAAACGATGCACTGGCAGGCGGCAGCTCCCTTAGCACCACCATCACCAAAGCTGACGGTGGTAACTACGAAAAGCTGGAAATCAGCGATAAGCCCGCTGAGACCTCGGTTACCGATACCCCGGATACCACCACCCTTAGCGTGACCGCTACCGATACCGTGGCTGAGGGCGGCTCGATTGTTTACACCGCCACCTTGACCAATGCTGCTGGCACTCCCGTCACCGTGACCCTGAGCAACGGCGCGGTGATCACCATTGCCGCAGGCGCCACAACTGGCACCGCCACCGTGGCGGCACCGGCCGATGACGTCTACAAGGATGCCGGCAAAGTCGAAGTCACCATCACCAAAGCGGATGGCGGCAACTTCGAAAACCTGGTCACCAACCCAGCGCCAGCCGTGACTGATGTCACTGACACTATCGATACGTCGACTGTCAGCCTGACCGCGACCCCGAGCGTCGCCGAAGGTGGAACCGTGGTTTACACCGCGTCGGTTACCGCTCCGGTGACCGGTTCGCCGGTCGTGGTGACCCTGTCCAACGGTCAGACCATCACCATCCCGGTTGGCGAAAGCCAAGGTTCGGTGAACTTCACTGCACCGAACGATGCCCTGGCTGGCGGCAGCTCCTTGAGCACCACCATCACCAAGGCTGACGGCGGTAACTACGAAAAACTGGAAGTCAGCGACAAGCCGGCTGAGACCAGCATTACCGATACCCCGGATACAACGACGTTGAGCCTCACCGCCACCGGCTCCGTGGCCGAAGGCGGGTCCATCGTTTACACCGCGACCCTGACCAACGCGGCTGGCACGCCAGTCACTGTGACCCTGAGCAATGGCGCGGTGATCACCATCGCCGCAGGCGCCACCACTGGCACCGCCACCGTCGCAGCCCCAGCCGATGACGTCTACAAAGACGCTGGCAAGGTTGAAGCCACCATCACCAAAGCTGACGGTGGCAACTTCGAGAATCTGGTCACCAACCCAGCTCCGGCCGTCACCGACGTCACTGACACTATCGATACGTCGACTGTCAGCCTGACCGCGACCCCGAGCGTCGCCGAAGGTGGAACCGTGGTTTACACCGCGTCGGTTTCGGCTCCGGTTACAGGCTCACCAGTCGTCGTCACCCTGTCCAACGGTCAGACCATCACTATCCCAGTTGGCGAAAGCCAAGGCTCGGTGAACTTCACCGCACCCAACGACGCTCTGGCGGGCGGCAGCTCCTTGAGCACCACCATCACCAAAGCGGACGGTGGTAACTACGAGAAGCTGGAGGTCAGCGATAAGCCGGCTGAAACTTCAGTCACTGATACCCCGGACACCACGACGTTGAGCCTCACCGCCACCGGCTCCGTGGCCGAAGGCGGGTCCATCGTTTACACCGCGACCCTGACCAACGCCGCTGGCACACCAGTCACCGTGACCCTGAGCAACGGCGCGGTGATCACCATTGCCGCAGGCGCCACTTCAGGCACCGCCACAGTCGCCGCTCCGGCTGACGACGTGTACAAAGACGCCGGCAAAGTCGAAGCAACCATCACCAAAGCTGACGGTGGTAACTTCGAAAACCTGGTCACCAACCCAGCTCCAGCGGTGACTGATGTCACCGATACCATCGACACCAGTACCGTTTCACTGACTGCTACGCCAAGCGTCGCTGAAGGCGGCACCGTGGTGTATACCGCATCGGTCACCGCTCCGGTTACCGGCTCGCCGGTTGTGGTCACCCTATCCAACGGCCAGACCATTACCATTCCGGTTGGCGAATCTTCCGGCAGCGCGAACTTCACTGCACCGAATGACGCCCTGGCTGGCGGTAGCTCCCTGAGTACCACCATCACCAAAGCGGACGGTGGCAACTACGAAAAGCTGGACATCAACGACAAACCCGCTGAGACCAGTGTTACCGATACGCCGGACACCACCACCCTGAGCCTGTCGGCCACCGACTCCGTGGCCGAGGGCGGCTCCATTGTCTACACCGCTACCCTGACCAATGCTGCAGGCACTCCGGTCACCGTGACCCTGTCCAACGGTGCAGTCATCACCATTGCCGCTGGCGCTACCTCGGGTACAGCCACCGTCGCCGCACCGGCTGACGACGTGTACAAAGACGCCGGCAAGGTCGAAGTCACCATCACCAAAGCTGACGGCGGCAACTTCGAGAACCTGGAAACCAACCCAGCGCCAGCCGTCACCGATGTCACCGACACCATCGATACCTCGACGGTGAACCTGACGGCGACTTCAAGCGTGGCCGAAGGCGGTACCGTGGTGTACACCGCGTCTGTGTCGGCGCCGGTGACCGGCTCGCCAGTTGTAGTGACCCTGTCCAACGGACAGACCATTACCATCCCGGTGGGCGAATCGTCCGCCACCGTGAACTTCACCGCACCCAACGATGCCCTGGCTGGCGGCAGCTCCCTGAGCACCACCATCACCAAGGCTGACGGCGGCAACTTCGAGAAGCTGGAGATCAGCGACAAGCCCGCTGAAACCACAGTAACCGACACCCCGGACACCACCACCCTGAGCCTCTCGGCCACCGACTCCGTGGCCGAAGGCGGTTCCATCGTTTACACCGCAACACTGACCAATGCCGCTGGCACCCCGGTGACCGTAACCCTGAGCAACGGCGCGGTGATCACCATCGCCGCTGGCGCCACGACTGGCACCGCCACTGTCGCGGCGCCTGCCGACGACGTCTATAAGGACGCCGGCAAGGTTGAAGTCACCATCAGCAAGGCTGACGGCGGCAACTTCGAGAACCTGGAGACCAACCCGGCTCCAGCGGTGACCGATGTCACTGACACCATCGACACCTCGACCATCAGCCTGACCGCTACCCCAAGCGTCGCCGAAGGCGGCACCGTGGTGTACACCGCGTCGGTTTCGGCGCCGGTGACCGGCTCTCCGGTTGTAGTGACCCTGTCCAACGGCCAGACCATCACCATCCCGGTCGGCGAAAGCCAGGCCTCTGTTAATTTCACCGCCCCCAACGACGCTCTGGCCGGTGGCAGCTCCCTAAGCACCACCATCACCAAGGCCGATGGCGGCAACTACGAAAAACTGGAGATCAGCGATAAACCGGCTGAGACCAGCGTGACCGATACCCCGGATACAACGACTTTGAGCCTCACCGCCACCGACTCGGTGGCCGAAGGCGGCTCCATCGTCTACACCGCGACCCTGACCAATGCCGCTGGCACTCCGGTCACGGTCACACTCTCCAACGGTGCCGTCATCACCATCGCGGCAGGCGCCACTTCGGGGACTGCCACCGTTGCCGCTCCTGCAGACGATGTTTACAAGGATGCCGGCAAAGTCGAAGCCACCATCACCAAAGCTGACGGCGGCAACTTCGAGAACCTGGTCACCAACCCAGCTCCGGCTGTGACTGATGTCACCGACACCATCGACACTTCCACCGTCAGCCTGACTGCTACCCCAAGCGTCGCCGAAGGCGGCACAGTGGTGTACACCGCGTCGGTTACGGCTCCGGTGACCGGCTCGCCGGTTGTGGTGACTCTGTCCAACGGTCAGACCATCACTATTCCAGTGGGCGAGTCTTCCGCCACGGTGAACTTCACCGCGCCGAACGATGCCCTGGCTGGCGGTAGCTCTCTGAGCACCACCATCACCAAAGCGGACGGTGGTAACTACGAGAAGCTGGAGGTCAGCGATAAGCCAGCTGAAACTACAGTCACTGATACCCCGGACACCACGACGCTGAGCCTCTCGGCCACCGACTCCGTGGCTGAAGGCGGCTCCATTGTCTATACCGCGACACTGAGTAATGCGGCTGGTACGCCGGTCACCGTAACCTTGAGCAATGGCGCGGTGATCACCATTGCTGCCGGTGCCACTTCCGGCACCGCCACCGTCGCAGCACCAGCCGACGACGTTTACAAAGACGCCGGCAAAGTCGAAGCCACCATCACCAAAGCGGACGGTGGCAACTTCGAAAACCTGGTCACCAATCCAGCGCCTGCCGTGACTGATGTCACTGACACTATCGATACGTCGACTGTCAGCCTGACCGCTACACCAAGCGTCACCGAAGGCGGCACTGTGGTGTACACCGCTTCGGTTACGGCTCCGGTTACCGGCTCGCCGGTTGTGGTAACTCTGTCCAACGGACAGACCATCACTATTCCGGTTGGCGAATCGTCCGGCACCGTGAACTTCACCGCACCCAACGACGCACTGGCAGGCGGCAGCTCCCTGAGCACCACCATTACCAAGGCTGACGGCGGCAACTACGAGAAGCTGGAGATCAGCGATAAACCTGCTGAAACCTCGGTTACCGATACGCCAGATACCACTACCCTGAGCCTGACGGCCACCGATTCTGTGGCCGAAGGTGGCTCGATCGTTTACACCGCAACACTGACCAACGCCGCTGGCACTCCGGTCACTGTGACCCTGAGCAATGGCGCGGTGATCACCATTGCTGCCGGTGCCACTTCGGGGACTGCAACCGTTGCGGCCCCAGCCGATGACGTCTACAAAGATGCGGGCAAGGTTGAAGCCACCATCACTAAAGCGGACGGCGGTAACTTCGAGAACCTAGTCACCAACCCAGCTCCGGCTGTGACTGATGTCACCGATACCATCGACACCAGCACCGTTTCGCTGACTGCTACGCCAAGCGTCGCTGAAGGCGGCACTGTGGTGTACACCGCGTCGGTCACAGCGCCAGTGACTGGCTCGCCAGTAGTAGTGACCCTGTCCAACGGTCAGACCATCACCATCCCGGTCGGTGAAAGCCAAGGTTCGGTGAACTTCACTGCACCGAACGATGCCCTGGCTGGCGGCAGCTCCTTGAGCACCACCATCACCAAAGCTGACGGCGGCAACTACGAGAAGCTGGAGATCAGCGACAAACCTGCTGAAACCTCGGTTACCGATACGCCAGATACCACTACCCTGAGCCTGACGGCCACCGATTCTGTGGCCGAAGGTGGCTCGATCGTTTACACCGCAACACTGACCAACGCCGCTGGCACTCCGGTCACCGTCACACTCTCCAATGGTGCCGTCATCACCATCGCCGCTGGCGCTACTTCGGGGACTGCAACCGTTGCCGCTCCTGCGGATGATGTTTACAAGGATGCCGGTAAGGTCGAAGTCACTATCACCAAAGCAGACGGTGGCAACTTCGAAAACCTGGAGACCAACCCAGCGCCAGCCGTCACCGATGTCACCGACACCATCGACACCAGCACCGTTTCGCTGACCGCTACGCCAAGCGTCGCTGAAGGCGGCACTGTGGTGTACACCGCTTCGGTGACTGCTCCGGTGACTGGCTCGCCGGTTGTGGTGACCTTGTCCAACGGTCAGACCATCACTATTCCAGTCGGTGAATCCTCCGGCACCGTGAACTTCACCGCGCCGAACGATGCCCTGGCGGGCGGTAGCTCTCTGAGCACCACCATCACCAAAGCCGACGGTGGTAACTACGAGAAGCTGGAGATCAACGACAAGCCAGCTGAAACCTCGGTTACCGATACCCCGGACACCACTACTCTGAGCCTGAGTGCTACTGACTCGGTAGCAGAAGGCGGATCCATCGTTTACACCGCGACCCTGACCAACGCTGCAGGGACTCCGGTCACTGTGACCCTGAGCAACGGCGCGGTGATCACCATTGCTGCCGGTGCCACTTCCGGCACCACCACCGTCGCAGCGCCGGCCGATGACGTGTACAAAGACGCCGGCAAAGTCGAAGCCACCATCACCAAAGCGGACGGCGGTAACTTCGAGAACCTGGTCACCAATCCAGCGCCTGCGGTCACCGATGTAACTGACACTATCGATACCAGCACCGTTTCCCTGACGGCGACTCCGAGCGTCGCCGAGGGCGGCATCGTCGTTTACACCGCGTCTGTGTCTGCGCCAGTGACCGGTTCGCCAGTTGTGGTGACCTTGTCCAACGGTCAAACCATCACCATCCCAGTTGGCGAAAGCCAAGGTTCGGTGAACTTCACCGCGCCGAATGACGCCCTGGCTGGCGGTAGCTCTCTGAGCACCACCATCACCAAAGCGGACGGTGGTAACTACGAGAAGCTGGAGGTCAGCGACAAACCGGCTGAAACCTCGGTTACTGATACACCAGACACCACGACTCTGAGCCTGAGTGCCACCGACTCCGTGGCCGAAGGCGGGTCCATCGTTTACACCGCGACCCTGACCAACGCTGCTGGTACTCCGGTCACTGTGACCCTGAGCAATGGCGCGGTGATCACCATTGCCGCTGGCGCCACTTCCGGCACCGCCACTGTTGCGGCGCCTGCCGACGACGTCTACAAGGATGCCGGCAAAGTCGAAGCCACCATCACCAAAGCCGACGGCGGTAACTTCGAGAACCTGGTCACCAACCCAGCACCTGCCGTGACTGATGTCACCGATACCATCGACACCAGCACCGTTTCGCTGACTGCTACGCCAAGCGTCGCCGAAGGCGGCACTGTGGTGTACACCGCTTCGGTCACCGCGCCAGTGACTGGCTCACCAGTAGTAGTGACCCTGTCCAACGGTCAGACCATCACCATCCCAGTTGGCGAAAGCCAAGGTTCGGTGAACTTCACCGCGCCGAATGACGCCCTGGCTGGCGGTAGCTCTCTGAGCACCACCATCACCAAAGCGGACGGTGGCAACTACGAAAAACTGGAAGTCAGCGACAAGCCAGCTGAAACCTCGGTTACTGATACACCAGACACCACCACTCTGAGCCTGAGTGCTACTGACTCGGTAGCAGAAGGTGGCTCCATCGTTTACACCGCTACGCTGACCAACCCTGCTGGTACTCCGGTCACCGTGACCCTGAGCAACGGTGCGGTGATCACCATCGCCGCTGGTACCACAACTGGCACCGCGACTGTCGCGGCACCAGCCGACGACGTCTACAAGGATGCCGGTAAAGTCGAAGCCACCATCACCAAAGCGGATGGCGGTAACTTCGAGAACCTGGTCACCAACCCAGCACCTGCCGTGACTGATGTCACCGATACCATCGACACCAGCACCGTTTCGCTGACTGCTACGCCAAGCGTCGCCGAAGGCGGCACTGTGGTGTACACCGCTTCGGTCACCGCGCCAGTGACTGGCTCACCAGTAGTAGTGACCCTGTCCAACGGTCAGACCATCACCATCCCAGTTGGCGAAAGCCAAGGTTCGGTGAACTTCACCGCGCCGAATGACGCCCTGGCTGGCGGTAGCTCTCTGAGCACCACCATCACCAAAGCGGACGGTGGCAACTACGAAAAACTGGAAGTCAGCGACAAGCCAGCTGAAACCTCGGTTACTGATACACCAGACACCACCACTCTGAGCCTGAGTGCTACTGACTCGGTAGCAGAAGGTGGCTCCATCGTTTACACCGCTACGCTGACCAACCCTGCTGGTACTCCGGTCACCGTGACCCTGAGCAACGGTGCGGTGATCACCATCGCCGCTGGTACCACAACTGGCACCGCGACTGTCGCGGCCCCAGCCGATGACGTCTACAAAGACGCTGGTAAGGTTGAAGTCACCATCACCAAAGCGGATGGCGGCAACTTCGAGAACCTGGTCACCAACCCAGCGCCAGCTGTGACTGATGTCACTGACACTATCGATACGTCGACTGTCAGCCTGACCGCGACCCCGAGCGTCGCCGAAGGTGGAACCGTGGTTTACACCGCGTCGGTTACCGCTCCGGTGACCGGTTCGCCGGTCGTGGTGACCCTGTCCAACGGTCAGACCATCACCATTCCGGTCGGTGAATCCTCCGGCACCGTGAACTTCACCGCGCCTAACGATGCTCTGGCTGGCGGCAGCTCCCTGAGCACCACCATCACCAAGGCTGACGGCGGTAACTACGAGAAGTTGGAGATCAGCGACAAGCCAGCTGAAACCTCGGTTACTGATACACCAGACACCACCACACTGAGCCTGAGTGCTACTGACTCCGTGGCCGAAGGCGGGTCCATCGTTTACACCGCGACCCTGAGCAATGCTGCAGGCACTCCGGTTACCGTGACCTTGAGTAATGGTGCAGTAATCACCATCGCTGCCGGCGCCACCACTGGCACCGCCACCGTCGCGGCGCCAACCGATGACGTTTACAAGGACGCTGGCAAGGTTGAGGCCACTATCACCAAGGCCGAAGGTGGCAACTTCGAGAAGCTGGTGCCAAACACCACGCCAGCCGTAACCGATGTGACTGACACCATCGACAACTCCACCGTCACGCTCAAGGCCACGCCTTCGGCTGCCGAAGGCGGCAACGTCACTTATACCGCCACCGTTAGCGCTCCTGTGACCGGTTCGCCCGTCACCGTGAACCTGGCCAACGGCGAGAAGATCACCATCCCGGTCGGCGAGACCACCGGTTCGGTGAGCATCAGCGCGCCTAACGATGTACTGGTCGGCCACACTCCGCTGACCAACTCCATCACCAACGTCAGCGGCGGCAACTACGAAAATCTCGTGGCCGACAAGACCCCGGTCAGCACCACCGTGACCGACTCCGTCGACACCACCAGTGTCAGCCTCAGCGCCACTGGCACCGTGGCTGAAGGCGGTTCGATCATCTACACCGCGACCCTGACCAACGCAGCCGGTACTCCGGTGACCGTCACTCTGAGCAACGGCGCGGTGATCAACATCGCCGCCGGCAAAACCACCGGTACCGTCACCGTTGCGGCGCCGGCTGACGACGTCTATATCGACGCCGGCAAGGTCAATGCCTCGATCACCAGCGCCACCGGAGGCAACTTCGAGAAGCTGGTGCAGGACACCACACCAGCGGTGACCAACGTGACCGACACCGCGGATACCACTTCGGTGGGCATCACCGGCAGCACTTCGGTCACTGAAGGCCAGACCGCCAGCTACACCGTGAGCCTGACGCATCCGGCGCAGACCGAAGTCACCCTGAAGATCAGCTACAGCGGCACCGCCACTGACGGTTCGGACTTCAGCGGCGTGTACACCGTGAAGATTCCGGCCGGCGCCAGCAGCGCCAACTTCAACGTCGCCACCATTGACAACAAGATCACTGAAGGCACCGAGAACTTCACGGTCAAGATCGATTCGGCCAGCGGCGGTAACTTCGAGAACCTGGTGGTGGGCAGTAACAACAGCGTCACCACCTCGATCATCGACAACGATGCGCCACCAGTCATCGACCTGGACGCCAACAACTCCAGCGGCGCCACCGGTGCCGACTACAAGGTCACTTTCACCGAAGGCACCACGGGCCCTGGCGTGTCGATCGCCGACACCGACCTGAGCATCACCGACCCGGACAGCACGATGCTGACCGGCGCCACCATCGTGCTGACCAACCGTCAGCCGGGGGACTCGCTGAACCTGGGCAACAGCGTCAACGGCATCAACATCAATGCCAACAGCAAGGACGGCTCGATCACCCTGACCCTGTCGGGCAACGCGACGCTGGCCGACTACATGCAACAGATCAAGAACATCACCTTCACCAACAACAGTGAAGACCCGAGCACCACGCCACGGACCATCACCGTGACCGTGACCGACGGCGGCAACTACTCCAACGTCGCCACCACCACGGTCAATGTGGTGGCGGTAAACGACGCCCCAACCGCCACCGGCGGCGCCGTGACCGGCAGCGAAGACAGCCCGCTGGCCCTGACCTGGTCCAACTTCGGCGTCAGCGACGTCGACAGCCCGGCTGCCAACCTTGGAGTGAAAATCACCCAACTGCCGGGTGAAGGCAAACTGCAGTACCTGGACGGTTCGACCTGGAAGGACGTGGCCAACAACCAGACCTTCAGCAAGGCCGATATCGATGCCGGCAAACTGCGCTTCACCCCGGACGCCAATGAATCCGGCACCAATGGCTACGGCGGCAGCGGCGTAGGCAACCAACAGGCCGATTACGCCCAGATCAAGTTCCAGCCAACCGATGGCCAGGCCCTGGGCAGCACCGGTACGGTCACGGTCGACATCACCCCAGTGGCCGATGCCCCGACCCTGAGCGTGGCGGGCAACAACGTCAACTCGGTGGGCCTGCTCAAGGAAGTCTGGACCGGCCTCAGCGGCCTGGGCACCGACGGCAACGGCGCGTCCGCCAGCACCCTGAAATCGGTGATTGATGCTGCCGGTACGCCTAACAGCAGCAGCCTGGCGACCAACGTCCAGTCCGACGGCAACATCACCCCGGGCACCGCATCGAAGACCTCCGGCCTGATCTACCTGGAAGCCGGCAAGGCCTACACCTTCTCCGGCACCGGCGACGACAGCCTGCTGGTGACCATCGGCGGCAAGAACGTGGCCAGCACCACCTGGGGCGCGGGCGGTAACCTCAACGGTACCTTCACCCCGACCACCAGCGGCTACTACACCATCGATATCTACCACCACAACCAGAGTGGCCCGGGCAGCTACGACGTCAACCTGTCGGTCAACGGCGGAGCCCCGGTAGACCTGAGCAACGCCGGCGTGCCGCTGTACACCGGCGTCACCGACCTGACCAACGCCGGAGTTTCGGTGTCCGACCTGCACGGCACCAACGGCGAGGGTTACTACGACGGCTACAAGCTCAACGAAGGCGGCGAAGGCGGCAGCGTGCATCTGTCGAAGATCAGCACCGGCCTGACCGATACCGACGGTTCGGAAACCCTGAGCGTGAAGATCAGCGGCATTCCTGCAGGCTCCGTCCTCAGCGATGGCGCCGGGCATACCTTCACCGCCACCGCGACCTCCGGCGAAGCCAACGTCACCGGCTGGAACCTGGGCAACCTGACGGTCACCCCGCCGCCGTACTACAACGGCACCTTCAACCTCAACGTGACCTCGACCTCCACCGAGTCCCTGGGCGGTTCTGCCAGCACTTCGGCGCAGATCCCGGTCAAGGTCTACCCGGCAAACTACAACGCTGTGGTCGCCACCGCCGGCGACGACACCGTCACCGGTACCGATGGCAACGACATCGTGGTCGCCGACATCGGCGGCCTGACCGTGGTGCCGGGCACCAACTACAACATCGCCTTCATGGTGGACTCCTCGGGCAGTATGAGCAGCGCCTCGATCACCGCGGCCAAGAACTCACTGACCTCGGTGTTCAATACCCTGAAGAACAGCATCGGCAGCGCTGGCTCGGGCACCGTGAACATCTTCCTGGCCGACTTCGATTCCCAGGTCAACAAGTCGGTAGCGGTGAACCTCAACGATCCGAATGCCCTGGCCCAACTCAAGGCCGTGCTGGATTCGATGACCTCTGGCGGCGGCACCAACTATGAAGACGTGTTCAAGACCACGGCCAACTTCTTCCAGAGCAGCCAGGCCACCGGCAATACCAATGCCAAGAACCTGACGTACTTCATCACTGACGGCCAGCCGACCTACTATCAGAGCGGCGAGCAGACCAACCCGACGCTGTACGGCAACGTGCGCCTCGATGCCGTGGTGACCACCAGCAATTACAAGCTGGGGGATACCTTCAGCAAAACCATCGACAGCGATCACATTCTCAGTGTGAGCAGCGACGGTACGGTCAAGCTTCAGACCTACAGCACCAATTGGTGGGGCCAAGGCTCTTGGAATACTGCAACCTTGGGCACCCTGCGCGCCCAGGGCGACGGCACCTACGAGCTGTCGAACCTGGCCGGTACCGGCAGCAGCACCGATTACTACACCTCCACCAACTCCAGCAGCGGCTTTGCCTTGCTCAGCGGGCTGTCGAACGTCGAAGCCATCGGTATCAACAGCGGTGTCAGCCTCAACGACCTCAAGCCATACGACAGCGATGGCAAGCCGCAGACCAACATCGACCCGAACGACCTGGCCAATTCGATCATCGGTCACACCGAAGCCACCATGCCGGGGGCCGACAAGGTCAGCGGCGGCGACGGCAACGACATCCTGTTCGGCGACCTGGTGAGCTTCAACAGCATCGCCGGCGAGGGTTACCAGGCCATGCAGGCCTACGTGGCCCAGCAGAACGGGGTCGATGTGAGCAAGGTCACCACCAGCAACGTGCACCAGTACATCACCGAGCACTACAAAGAGTTCGATGTTTCTGGGAGCCATGACGGCAACGACACCCTGCTGGGCGGCGCCGGCAATGACATTCTCTTCGGCCAGGGCGGCAACGACACGCTGGACGGCGGCAAGGGTAATGACATCCTGCTGGGGGGCACCGGCAAAGACACCCTGATCGGCGGCCAGGGCAATGACATCCTGATCGGTGGTTCGGGGGCCGATACCTTCGTCTGGAAGGCCGGCGATACCGGCAACGATGTGATCAAGGATTTCAAGGCCAGTGAAGGTGACCGTATCGACCTGCGGGATCTGCTGCAGGGCGAGAGCGCCAGCACCATCGACAACTTCCTCAAGATCACTACCGTGGACGGGGTCTCGACTCTGCAGGTCAGTTCCGAAGGCAAGCTCAACGCCGCCGGGGGCCTGGCCAACGCCGACGTGACGATCAAGCTGGAAGGCAACAACTGGTCCAATGCCAATATCAACTCGTTGATCGCCGGTAGCGACCCGACCATCAAGATCGATCACAACAACAGCTGATCGGCTCCTGGCAGCCACCCCTGGCGGGTGGTTGCCGGGTCCTGGCCAACAGCCTGCGCCGTGACGATTGTCGCGGCGCACCGCATACTCGCGCTCTGAATGCTGCGCTGGCCTATGCTGCTGACAGCCGGATGCCTAAAAAAGCCTGAGGGATTTGCCATGTTCTACGTGCAACGCGATGCGCAAGGTCAGCTGATTCGCGTGGAAGCCGCCGCTTACGCCGAGGCTACCGAGACGCTGCCCGCCGATCACCACGAGATCCAGACCTGGTACGCCAACGAGGCGGTGGAAGTCAGTCTCAAGCAGCTCAAGCAGAGTGACCTGGAAATGATCCGGGTGCTGGACGACCTGATTCAGGTCCTGACCAGCAAGGGCGTGATTCGCGTCACCGACCTGCCGGCGGCGGCTCAGGCCAAGCTGATGGATCGCACCCAGGCCCGTGAGGCCCTGGGTGGACTCAGCCGGCTGATCAATGATGATGAAACCGGTTTGATCTGAAAGCCCCTCGCCTACAGGAGCCGGCTTGCCGGCGAATGCACGTTCAAGCCCAAGGTGCTGGCTCGCCGAACAGTTGCCCCTGCACGCCATACAGCCCCATCTCGCGAATCACCTGCAGCTCGCCCTGGGTCTCGACCCGCTCGGCAATCAGCGGCAGGTCGATGCTGTGGGCAGCCCGCTGGATAGCTTCGATAAACAGGCGTTTGTCGCTTTCCTGATCGATGTCGCGGATGTAGCTGCCGTCAATCTTCAGATAGGCCAGGCCCAAGCGCGCCAGGTTGCCGATCATGCTGAAGCGCCCGCCAAAGCGTTGCAGGCTGAGGGAGAAGCCCAGTTCCCGCAGGCGCCGGGTCAACTGTTCCAGCTGAATCTGCTCAGGCAGCTGTTCCTCACCGATTTCCAGGGTCAGGCGCGGTCCCAGGTCAGAGTGCTGGCGCAGAATCTCGAATACCCGGTTCAGGGCCTGAGGATCTTCCAGGGTGGCTGCAGACAGGTTCAACGCCAGGCAGTGGTCATGTCCGACCATCTGCTTCAACACCTGTTCCAACATCAGCAGATCCAGGCGTGACGTCCAGCCAAAGCGCTCCAACCAGGGCAGGAAGCGCCCGGCCGGGATGGTCTGGCCCTGCTCGTCCAGCAACCGCGACAACACCTTGTAGTGCAGCACCAGCGTGGTGTCCTGGGCCGCCACCACCGGCTGGAAATACAGCTTGAAGCGCTGCTCCGACAGCGCCCGGTCCAGCAGCCGGTGCCAGGCATGGTGATCATCCCCGACTTGAGCGCCGCCCCCCTGGTCCAGGCAGGCCCAGTTGGTCTCGCCCTGGGCTTCGGCCTGGGCCAGGGCCTGATCGCCGAGGCTGAGCACCGCTTGTGGCGAATCTCCGTGAGCAAAGGCCGCCAGACCGATGGTGGCTACTGCCGCAACGTCGGTGGCGCCGGTGGCATGCAGGTTGCCCAGAGCGCTGTCCAAGCTTTGGGCCAGCTGGATGGCTTCCTCACGCACCAGGCCGGGCGCCAGTACGGCGAATTCGCCACCGCGGACCCGGGTCACCAGGTTCTGGGTTTCGGGGTACTTGTTGCACTCGCGCAGCAATTGCTCTCCCACCGCTTGCAGCAGTTGGTCGGTGCGCTGGCCCCCCAGACGCTGGTTCAGGCCAGCCAGGTCCTTGACCCGCAACAGCAGCAGGTAACCGGAACTGGCCTGCTCCGGGTTGCTCACCCGGGCATGCAGCTGCATTTCGAAATAACGCCGGTTGGCCAGCCCGGTCAGGCTGTCCTGGTAAGACTCGATGCGCAGTTTTTCACTGCGCTCGGCCTGCTCCTGGAACAGCGCCTTGAGCTTCTCGACCATCTGGTTCATCGCCTGCACTACCCGGCGCAGTTCCGGGGTTCGGGGCAGTTGCGGCAGGCTGAGGAACTCGCGGCGGGCAATGGCATGGGACTGCTGGACCATGTAGTCAAGCGGCTTGAGCTGGCGCCGCAGCAACAGGGCACCGAGCACCGCGCTCACCGCACCACAGATCAACAGCCAGCCCAGGCTGCCCAGGGCGCTCTGCCAAAGCTTGGCCACGGCGAACATCGGATGGCTGAGCACCTCGACCCGCGCCGCCTGCTCCCAGCCGCGACTGACGATAGCATCGCCGCCGGCAGGCTCAAGGCCGATGAGCTTGACGAACCACTGGGGCACATTGCTGACTTCCGGGATGCCGTTGCGCTCGACGATGGTCTTGTCGGTGGCCAGGTCCACCACCCGGATGCTGGCGTAGTAGCCGCTGTCGAAGATCGAACTGACCATCAGTTCGACCATCGCCGGATCGTCGATATTCGGTGTCAGCGACAAGGCCAGGGCCGTGGCCGCGTCCTGGGCATGGGAGCGCAGCTGATTGACATACTGGGTGCGTGAACTTTCCAGGCTGACCATGAAGCTGCCGCTGAAGGCGACCACCAGGAACACACAGATTGCGATCAACAGTTGTTTGAACAAAGACATCTGAGCTCGTGCTCCTAGTTAGTCGTCTCGACCGGGAAACCTTCGGCCTGCATTTTTTTCAACACGTCCTGCCAACGGGACAGGCGCTTGGTATCACCGACCCGCTTGTTGCCTTTGGCGCCCGGCAGCCATAACCCTTCGGCATTGAAGGAATACACCGGCAGCAGGTCGGTTCGCTCGCTGGCCGGGCGGATCGAGTCCTCCAGGCTATCGAGCACCAGCGGCATGGCGTCCGCCGTGGAATAGTAGGTCAGGACCATGTGCGCGCGGTTCTGGCGCAAGGCCTTGACGTAGGTGATGCGCAGTTTGTCACTGGACACCCCGAGACGCCGCAGGCTGAAGTACTTGGCAATCGCATAGTCCTCGCAGTCACCGGCGCCCTTCCATAGCGCCTCGATCGGCGTCTCCCAGTAGTCCACCTGACGCCACAGATCGATATCTTCCATGTAGCGCATGTTCTTATTGAAGAACAGGTTGACCACTTTCAACTGCTCGCGCTCGGGCACCTGCTTCTGCGTGGCCAGCAGGTGCTGCCAGGCATCGATACGTTGCTGACCTTCGCCCAGGGGACCGTAGAGCGCCGTGGCACGGCGGCTGATCAGGGAAAAATCCCAGTCGGCGTGCAGACTGCCCAGCAGCGCGCCAGCCAGCAGCAGTGCCGAGCAGAACCAGCGCAAGGTCCGAAAAAGAGCTAAACGTGCCGCCAATGCAATGAGTCCATGGGAGCTGTCGTAAATCGGCTGATGGTGAAGGCTGGCCCGACAAAAAACAATGGCACCTTACAATCACCGGCCAACAGGGAAGGGCCTGCATTCAACACTCAGAGAATAGCTTCAAGTGGCCTTTGCGTTGCCGGCGACAGCCCATGAATTTCACCCGTCGCCACGTGCATTCAGCCGCGCCAGCCACTATGTTAGAAACCATTCGCGGACTGGGACGTCCCCCTCCAACGGCCTCTTGTCCGCAACGAGATCCCGCCCACGGGCCACCTTGCTTAAGGAAAAGCTGTGTACACCGACACCCGACAATGGACGCTGGTGATCAACTCAGGGCACGCCACCCGCATACGCCTGATCTGCTTTCCCCAGGCCGGGGCGGCAGCGGAGCAACTGCGGGTGTGGTCCAACAGCCTGGCCGATCACATCGAGCTGGTGGTGATCAACCTTCCGGGGCACGGCCCACGCCGCGACGAAGCGCCCTGTGACAACTGGCCGAGCCTGCTGGAAAACACGTTCGCCGCCCTCAATCCCTGGCTCGACAAGCCCCATGCGCTGTTCGGCCACGGCCTGGGGGCACTGTTGGCGTACGAAACCTGCAAGTACGCCCAGGAGCGGTTTCCACAGCAGACCCGCCACCTGTTCGTCTCTGGCTGCCGCAGCCCTGACAGCCTGCCCCGCCGGCCTTTGCTGCACTCATTGCCCATCGCGGCATTCCGCGAAGCGATCCTGACTCTCGGCGCCAGCCCCCTGGAGATGCCCCGGGGGCAAAACGACCTGCAATCCTACGAACGCTTGCTGCGCAACGGCCTGAAACTCTTCGAAACCTGGTACGACACCTCCAGCGGCTGCCTCGACATACCGCTGACGGCTTTCTATGGCAGTGAGGACCCGCTGGCGACAGCCAACCATATGCTCAACTGGCGAGAGTTCACTGGGCGCGAATTCGAACTGATTGAAGTGGCCGGCAACCATTTCTTCATCAAGTCTCAGCGCCAGCGCCTGTTGCAAGTGATCAACACGCACCTGGGGCTGCTGGGGGAACACCTGACCTGAACGCCGCCCATGAAAAAGCCCGCTCTGCTGTGATGCAGGAGCGGGCTTTAGGGGCGGTCCCTGACGGCCTCAGATCTTGAAGCTGTCCACCAGTTGCTTCAGGCGGCTGGCCTGCTGCGACAGTGCATCACAGTCCTTCAGGGTTTCGTTGAGGTTGGCAACGCCCTGCTGGTTCAGCAGGTTGATCTGGTTGATGTCGACGTTGAGAGTCTCCACCACCGCGGTCTGTTCCTCGGTTGCCGCAGCCACCGACTGGTTCATGCCATCGATCTCGCCGATCCGCTGAGTCACGCTGATCAACCGTGCACCGGCCTGGTTGGCCACTTCGACGCTCTCTTCGCTGGACGCCTGGCTGGCATTCATGGTCGAGACCGCCTCGCGGGACCCGACCTGCAGGGAGGTGATCATCTTGTGGATCTCTTCCGCCGACTCTTGGGTACGGTGGGCCAGGTTACGCACCTCATCGGCCACCACGGCGAAACCACGGCCGGCTTCACCGGCACGGGCCGCTTCGATGGCGGCGTTGAGGGCCAACAGATTGGTCTGCTGGGAGATGCCCTTGATCACATCAAGAATGTGCCCGATGTTGTCGGTGCTGGCATTCAGGGTCTCGATCTGGGTGCAGGACAGGCTGATCTTCTGCGACAGCTCGGTCATCGCCTGGATGGTCTGCTCCACCACTTGGCGACCGTCGTCGGCCTGCTCGCTGGCGCCACTGGCGTGTTGCGAGGCATCGGCGGCGTTGCGGGCGATTTCCTGGGTGGCAGCACCCAGTTCGTTGATCGCTGCGGCCACGCTGTTGGTGCGGGCGCTCTGCTCGTCGGAACCGATGATCGACGCGTTGGACGATGCCATTACCCGTTGCGACAAATCATGCACCTGGCGAGTAGCCGAGGACACTTCGGAAATCGAGGCGTGAATCCGTTCCACGAACTGGTTGAACGAACTGCCCAACTCGCCGAACTCGTCCTTGCTTTCCACGACCAGACGCCGGGTCAGGTCGCCTTCGCCCTGAGCAATGTCCTGCATCGCCCGGCCCATGGTGATCAGCGGGCGCATCAGCACCTGGATCAGCAGAGTCAGCAATACCGCAATCACCGCCACAGCGATAAACATGGCGATCAAGGCAGAAGTACGGAACTGGCTCAGTGGTGCGTAGGCCTTTTCCTTGTCGATGGACAGACCGATGTACCATTCGGCATTCGGCAGACCGGTCACCGGGGTGAAGGAAAGGATGCGTTCCTGTTTGTTCAGGACCACTTCCTGGTTGCCGCTGGCGATCCGTACATTGGCGCCTGGATAGATGTCCTTGAGGTTCTTCATCACCTGGTCTTTGTCCGGGCTGACGATCACCTGACCGTCGGCGCTGACCAGGAAGGCATGGCCCAGGCCGCCGAAGTCCACCGAGTTGATGATCTTCACCAGGGTTTCCAGGCTCAGGTCGCCACCGACCACACCGAGTAATTCTCCCTGCTTCTTCACCGGCATAGCGATGGTGACCACCAGACCGCCGACAGCCGCCATGTAGGGCGGGGTCAGCATGGTTTTATCGGCGGTTACGGCCTGTTTGTACCAGGGCCGCTGACGCGGATCGTAGCCGTCGGGCATCTTCGCATCAGGACGCTGGGTGAAGGTGCCATTGGCTTGGCCGACATAGGTGAACTGGAAATTCGAGGTGAAGGCTGGCTGATCCACCAGGCCCGGGAAGTCTGCGTTGTGACCTTGGTGGGCAACGTTCTGCGCCAGGTTCTCGAGCACCAGGATTCGCCCGCTCATCCAGTTCTGCACGCTGCTGGAGGTGAGCTCACCGGCCTGCTGGATGGAGGACTCGAGGTTCTGTCGGATAGTGTTTCGCTGCAAGTAGTCGTTGTACAAAGTGAACAACGCAAAAGCCAGAACCACTACGCCGGAGGCGGCCAAAAGGATTTTATGGCTGAACTTGAGATTCATTTCATGGGACTTCTTATGCCGAAAGTGGGGATGCGTCCGTATAGCAACATTCCATGTAACAGTGCAGGCGACATTCTCCGGCCGCTCTACTTTGGTGCACACATGTCTTATCAGTCTTTCGGCAAGAATCCCCGAACCCTTAGAGATTTATCTGAATTACTTGTCTGAACTTGCAGATTCCCGCCGAACGGCATTCCAGAGCGTCCGCCGCGCATTTTCAGATGACCGACAGCATCTAGATCCGGTCAGTGCTCAAGCGCTTTGAGGGGAGCCTGCGGCTTACAGAGAGAACCTGGTGCCGTTTCTGCTTGAGCTCCACTACAACCCTGGTCTTGCCCGGCAATTGTGGGCTGTGGCTGATGGCATTTATATCTGGTGGTGTAAGTTGATTGCCCGCAGGAGCGGCAAGCGGCGTAGAGCCCGGCGTTAAGGATAGAGTCGAACGCTGGTAATAGCCGTCTGTTCAAGGCAGCTACAGGTACTCCGCAGGGCCTTGTGACTTGATTACCCAGACTTTATCGAGCGCAAAAACAAAACCCCTGTCTGCATCAGCAAACAGGGGTTTTGGAATTTAATCTTGACGATGACCTACTCTCACATGGGGAAACCCCACACTACCATCGGCGATGCATCGTTTCACTTCTGAGTTCGGGATGGGATCAGGTGGTTCCAACGCTCTATGGTCGTCAAGAAATTCTGTGGCCGATCCGTTGGACTCTAGAGTCGAACGTGTCAGCAAAATCAGTAACTTCTACATAAAGACAAAACCCCAATTGCTTTCGCAATTGGGGTTTCGGAATTTAATCTTGACGATGACCTACTCTCACATGGGGAAACCCCACACTACCATCGGCGATGCATCGTTTCACTTCTGAGTTCGGGATGGGATCAGGTGGTTCCAACGCTCTATGGTCGTCAAGAAATTCGGTAGCCAGTCCGTTGCTGATGCAACGTGCCAGCGAATGGGTATGTAATAGATTTGTGTGTTGTGCAAACTTTCGGTTTGTTTCGTCTTCACACACCGCAATCTGGTCTCTTTCGAGTTCGCAAATTGCTTGGGTGTTATATGGTCAAGCCTCACGGGCAATTAGTATTGGTTAGCTCAACGCCTCACAGCGCTTACACACCCAACCTATCAACGTCGTAGTCTTCGACGGCCCTTTAGGGGATTCAAGATCCCAGTGAGATCTCATCTTGAGGCAAGTTTCCCGCTTAGATGCTTTCAGCGGTTATCTTTTCCGAACATAGCTACCCGGCAATGCCACTGGCGTGACAACCGGAACACCAGAGGTTCGTCCACTCCGGTCCTCTCGTACTAGGAGCAGCCCCTCTCAAATCTCAAACGTCCACGGCAGATAGGGACCGAACTGTCTCACGACGTTCTAAACCCAGCTCGCGTACCACTTTAAATGGCGAACAGCCATACCCTTGGGACCGGCTTCAGCCCCAGGATGTGATGAGCCGACATCGAGGTGCCAAACACCGCCGTCGATATGAACTCTTGGGCGGTATCAGCCTGTTATCCCCGGAGTACCTTTTATCCGTTGAGCGATGGCCCTTCCATACAGAACCACCGGATCACTAAGACCTACTTTCGTACCTGCTCGACGTGTCTGTCTCGCAGTCAAGCGCGCTTTTGCCTTTATACTCTACGACCGATTTCCGACCGGTCTGAGCGCACCTTCGTACTCCTCCGTTACTCTTTAGGAGGAGACCGCCCCAGTCAAACTACCCACCATACACTGTCCTCGATCCGGATAACGGACCTGAGTTAGAACCTCAAAGTTGCCAGGGTGGTATTTCAAGGATGGCTCCACGCAAACTGGCGTTCACGCTTCAAAGCCTCCCACCTATCCTACACAAGCAAATTCAAAGTCCAGTGCAAAGCTATAGTAAAGGTTCACGGGGTCTTTCCGTCTAGCCGCGGATACACTGCATCTTCACAGCGATTTCAATTTCACTGAGTCTCGGGTGGAGACAGCGCCGCCATCGTTACGCCATTCGTGCAGGTCGGAACTTACCCGACAAGGAATTTCGCTACCTTAGGACCGTTATAGTTACGGCCGCCGTTTACCGGGGCTTCGATCAAGAGCTTCGCGTTAGCTAACCCCATCAATTAACCTTCCGGCACCGGGCAGGCGTCACACCCTATACGTCCACTTTCGTGTTTGCAGAGTGCTGTGTTTTTAATAAACAGTCGCAGCGGCCTGGTATCTTCGACCGGCATGAGCTTACGGAGCAAGTCCTTCACCCTCACCGGCGCACCTTCTCCCGAAGTTACGGTGCCATTTTGCCTAGTTCCTTCACCCGAGTTCTCTCAAGCGCCTTGGTATTCTCTACCCAACCACCTGTGTCGGTTTGGGGTACGGTTCCTAGTTATCTGAAGCTTAGAAGCTTTTCTTGGAAGCATGGCATCAACCACTTCGTCACCTAAAAGGTAACTCGTCATCAGCTCTCGGCCTTAGAACCCCGGATTTACCTAAGATTCCAGCCTACCACCTTAAACTTGGACAACCAACGCCAAGCTGGCCTAGCCTTCTCCGTCCCTCCATCGCAATAACTAGAAGTACAGGAATATTAACCTGTTTTCCATCGACTACGCTTTTCAGCCTCGCCTTAGGGACCGACTAACCCTGCGTCGATTAACGTTGCGCAGGAAACCTTGGTCTTTCGGCGTGGGTGTTTTTCACACCCATTGTCGTTACTCATGTCAGCATTCGCACTTCTGATACCTCCAGCAAGCTTCTCAACTCACCTTCACAGGCTTACAGAACGCTCCTCTACCGCATCACTTACGTGATACCCGTAGCTTCGGTGTATGGTTTGAGCCCCGTTACATCTTCCGCGCAGGCCGACTCGACTAGTGAGCTATTACGCTTTCTTTAAAGGGTGGCTGCTTCTAAGCCAACCTCCTAGCTGTCTAAGCCTTCCCACATCGTTTCCCACTTAACCATAACTTTGGGACCTTAGCTGACGGTCTGGGTTGTTTCCCTTTTCACGACGGACGTTAGCACCCGCCGTGTGTCTCCCATGCTCGGCACTTGTAGGTATTCGGAGTTTGCATCGGTTTGGTAAGTCGGGATGACCCCCTAGCCGAAACAGTGCTCTACCCCCTACAGTGATACATGAGGCGCTACCTAAATAGCTTTCGAGGAGAACCAGCTATCTCCGAGCTTGATTAGCCTTTCACTCCGATCCACAGGTCATCCGCTAACTTTTCAACGGTAGTCGGTTCGGTCCTCCAGTCAGTGTTACCTAACCTTCAACCTGCCCATGGATAGATCGCCCGGTTTCGGGTCTATTCCCAGCGACTAGACGCCCTATTAAGACTCGCTTTCGCTACGCCTCCCCTATTCGGTTAAGCTCGCCACTGAAAATAAGTCGCTGACCCATTATACAAAAGGTACGCAGTCACAGAACAAAGTCTGCTCCCACTGCTTGTACGCATACGGTTTCAGGATCTATTTCACTCCCCTCTCCGGGGTTCTTTTCGCCTTTCCCTCACGGTACTAGTTCACTATCGGTCAGTCAGTAGTATTTAGCCTTGGAGGATGGTCCCCCCATATTCAGACAAGGTTTCTCGTGCCCCGTCCTACTCGATTTCATGATTAAGAGATTTTCGCGTACAGGGCTATCACCCACTATGGCCGCACTTTCCAGAGCGTTCCGCTAATCTCAAAGCCACTTAAGGGCTAGTCCCCGTTCGCTCGCCACTACTAAGGGAATCTCGGTTGATTTCTTTTCCTCAGGGTACTTAGATGTTTCAGTTCCCCTGGTTCGCCTCTTGCACCTATGTATTCAGTACAAGATAACCATCTTATGATGGCTGGGTTCCCCCATTCAGAGATCTCCGGATCAAAGTCTGTTTGCCGACTCCCCGAAGCTTATCGCAGGCTACCACGTCTTTCATCGCCTCTGACTGCCAAGGCATCCACCGTATGCGCTTCTTCACTTGACCATATAACCCCAAGCAATCTGGTTATACTATGAAGACGACATTCGCCGAAAATTTGCAATTTAACTCACAAATTTTACCTTAGCCTGATCCGTTACCAGTGAAAGTAACGTTCAGTCTATCTTTCTATCACATACCCAAATTTTTAAAGAACGATCTAATCAAAAGACTAGAAATCAACATTCAAGCAGAATGCTCATTTCTAAGCTTTCAGAAGCAGTTTATGGTGGAGCCAAGCGGGATCGAACCGCTGACCTCCTGCGTGCAAGGCAGGCGCTCTCCCAGCTGAGCTATGGCCCCATAACAAAATTGGTGGGTCTGGGCAGATTCGAACTGCCGACCTCACCCTTATCAGGGGTGCGCTCTAACCAACTGAGCTACAGACCCAATTTCGAGCTTGTAACTGTTAGCTTGGAGCTATCAGCTTGGAGCTTAAAGCTGCTTCTATCGTCTTCTTCAATGAATCAAGCAATTCGTGTGGGAGCTTATGAAGCAGCTGATGTCGTCGATTAAGGAGGTGATCCAGCCGCAGGTTCCCCTACGGCTACCTTGTTACGACTTCACCCCAGTCATGAATCACACCGTGGTAACCGTCCTCCCGAAGGTTAGACTAGCTACTTCTGGTGCAACCCACTCCCATGGTGTGACGGGCGGTGTGTACAAGGCCCGGGAACGTATTCACCGCGACATTCTGATTCGCGATTACTAGCGATTCCGACTTCACGCAGTCGAGTTGCAGACTGCGATCCGGACTACGATCGGTTTTATGGGATTAGCTCCACCTCGCGGCTTGGCAACCCTTTGTACCGACCATTGTAGCACGTGTGTAGCCCAGGCCGTAAGGGCCATGATGACTTGAC